>OZ250186.1:0-2216668 GCA_965238275.1 Candidatus Nitrosopumilus sp. | reverse complement strand
TACCAGAGCCATGACTTTGCCGCAGTTGCGTGCAGGTGTTGATGAGTTAACAGAGTGGAAATCAGCTATGCTTAAATTTTAAAATTACATGGAATGATCATTGTCAGATTATAATCCAAAACATACTATTTTTGATAAAGAAAAATTTGCAGATGAAAGATCAAAACTTGGGGGATTAGCGCAAGTGGGTATGAAAACAACTGGTGGAACTGACATTGATTGGGTAGTTGAGCATAGAGGTGGATTTATTGTGATGGAAAACAAAACTTTTTCAAAAGATTGGATTAGACTTCCCGTCGGCCAAATGATTGCTTTTGAACAATTGTACAAGAAATTAAATGCAGATGGTAGATGCCATTTTCTTATTTTTGGCTTTGAAGACGATGTTGATTTTAAGAATCCCGAATCAACAACTTGGTATTTTGATATGGAAGATTGGAATAATGGGAAAATTTGTTCTAACAGAACAATTTCATTTAAAAAATTTGGAGTCCACAAAAGAGAAATGACAAGAATCACGTTGAAAGAATATCGAGATTTGATGGAAAAATATTGGAAAGAATTTGAGAAATAAAACACAAATGCATCTATGGAAGCCATGTCAATGGTGGGGCGCAAATAACGATAACGTAGCAGAATCTACGTATGTATCACGCAAAACAATGATTAGCGACAAGTCCACCTACTCACCAATGGAAATAATCCTCATGGTCGGCATTCCTGGAAGCGGCAAGTCCACGCTGTCTAGAAAACTCTTCTCAAGCCACGTCCACGTATCCTTGGATATCATCAAGAAGTGGAGCCGTGTCCGCCAACAAAAAATACTTGACACGTATTCCGAATTCCCTAGTGGTGCTCTCAGCAGAGGAAGAAAGATTGAGCATGTTCTGATAACCGAAGCGCTGGATGAGGGCAAAAACATAGTCGTGGACGACACCAACCTAACCCACGAAATACGCCGCCGCCACGTGGAACTGGGCCGAAAGTACGGCGCCACGATAAACGTCGTGTTCTTCCAGAACATCTCCCGTGCATACGAGCAAAACAGATGCAGGCCGGACGCACTAGAGGACTATATTCTTGACGGCAAACACAAAGAACTAGAATCACCCCACCAAGACGAGGGGTTTGAGTACATTCAGATCATGAAGTGAACTTGGAAGAAAAGGGATATGGAGTTTAACACAGTAATCCCAGATGTGCTCACGGAGCCACGGGATCTGGCGGTGGCTCGGGCTGAATCGTAATATTCCGATAGATTGCTATTAGCGTGACAATTTTCATATACAGCTGCGTCACCGGAAGGACTCCGTCACGCAGCTTCAGAAAGCTGGCCAGCTGCGCGTTTACCAGCACCCACGCATTGAATAGCATCAGCGAGTACAGAAAGCAGAAAAGCCGGGCAGGCCTACTGCTGCCGAACGATTTCGCCCTGGCATTCTCTACCAGTCTGTAGCATGTCTCGATGGTCCACCTTTTGGAATATTCCTCTACATCCACCACGGGGCATTGGTGGCAAACGCAATGTATCGATCTTCCGGCGCACCTGCCTTCTTGTCCCCGTTCTTCGCCCCCTCACTTTCCTTCCTTACTCTCTTCTTCTCTGCTATGATCATGTGGTACTGAACCGCTGCCTTGTCAGAATTCGTCATGTCGGATTTTGAGATGGGGCCGAGCGTTTTGGCCACGAACTTGCGCAGCGAGTCTTTCACCCTACTGGTTCTGGTGCACGGCATCAGGTACTCAAGGCTAAGACGCTCAATCTCGGATATTGAGTTCACTGAAAAGAAGCCCCTGTCAACCAGGATCAGTCCCAGCCTGGATCCGACGGCGGAGACGTTTTCTAGGCACGAATTGAGGATTTCACGCAGGGATTCGTGCACGGATGAGGACTTGTCCACGTATAGGGCCGCAAGGATAAGCCGCGATTTGGAGTTGACGCACTGCGCCGTGATGTACGCCTCGAATCTGTTGGTGCCGCTCTTGCGCTCTCCGCCTCTCAGGTCAGAGCCAAGTTTCTTGCTGTGGCACGGTATCAGGTGCATGTCGATGGCCACATCAAGCACATCAGGCAGCCTGCCAAACAGGTAAAGCTCATCCAGCTGTGCCCTTACCGCCTGGTTAAAAGTCTCAAGCGCCTTACCCTCGTCCGTCTTGGACAGGATATCGCGAAACCACTCGTCGCTTGGAGAATGACGTGAATATCTTGGATTCTCGATGGACTGCGCCGTGATTTCTCTCATGGCGAAGCTGCATCCGCCGACCGAAGTGTCAAGCATCGCGGCATGCAGCACGTTAAAGTCGCTTGCGCCATATGTCGCGTTGTACCTTTTGGAGACCTCGGCGGACGGCACGATGCTTTCTCTCAGCTTGCGCCATATGTCGCGTTGTACCTTTTGGAGACCTCGGCGGACGGCACGATGCTTTCTCTCAGCACCTTCTCAACAGATTCATATATTTTGCCATTGTTCATCATATCGCGTCTCAGGCGATCTTTTTGGTGGTACATAAGGATCGTCTGGGCGTGCCCCCATTGATCTGTTTGCATCAGGTGCTAGATGGCACATCTGGGATTACTGTAACAGTATCTGATTCACGAACTAGTCTGTCCGGTCGCATCTTGATCCAACAGATGGGCAAGCCGGTTTTGATTGCCTTGCGAGGGTTGATGGAGATGCCTTCTGTCTTTCCTGCTGATTTCTTCACATATGGCTAATTATAATAACCTGAATCCCAGACTGTCGGTGTTGACTGATTTTTCAATCGAGGACGTTGATCATATTGAGATGTTCGTAACAGACAGGCTGAAAGCTGCCGAGTGGTATGGGGAGGTTTTTGGACTACATCCAATCGAAGAACTTGAGATGTGGTCTAAGAACGGTCCCCTGTTTATTGGAAACACTAACCGATCTGTCATCCTTGCCATGATGAATGGCGCAAAAGACAACGACGGCTCTATCAACCGGGTAGCCTTTAGAACCTCCGGGGAAAAATTCGTGGATTTTGTCGGCCGCTTGAATAGAATGAGAGTATTTTTTCTGAAAGACAGGGTTACGAAGAGAAATCTGCTTGATCATGATTTGTCATACTCGATATATTTTGACGATCCTGACGGCAACAAGTTGGAGCTTACATGCTATGATCATGATTTTGTCAAGTCAAAAATCTAGGACAAGCGTCCAGAAACTAAAACAGCACTAAAATTGTTTGTCATTGACATGGATGCGCACCAGCCACCACGAGGTCAGCATAAATAAAAAAAAATGGAGTGTGTGTTGTATCCTATAGTTTGAGAGATACTGTTCTACCGAGTATTTTGCCTTCGCTGTCTGTCTCGTCAATAGCGGTAAGTTCAACTGGGAACTCGCTGCCGTCCTTTCTTTGCATGTATATTTTGGGATTGTAGCGATATCCTGCTCTCCAGTTTTCCATGTTTGATTTCAGGAGACCTTTACTTCTAGCTGCCGTGTGCTTGTAAAGACTGATTCCGACAACCTCGTCTTTTGTGTAGCCAAGATTGTCCAAGTACGACTGATTGCAGTCTACTATTATGCCCTGATAGTCTATTGACCTGCGCATAACATAGGGATTCTCGTAGTCGCTTCTTACGCCGACATTGTATGTATCCTGAAGATCTTTGATGTCCGATACTTCAAACATGGTTGCGTCCCTTCCGGTTAGCTGACCATTTTCATGTCTGTTTGTTACTGTGAGTATTACGTCGATGGCCTTGCCGTCCTTTGTTTCCAGCTGGATTTTTTTAGCAACATTTGTGTTGCCCGTCTTCTTCCATGCGGCAAACGACGCTTTCAGATCTTTGCGGGTTTTTGCCGGCGTGTGAGCAAAGAACGACGTGCCGATAATCTCACTCATGGTGTATCCTAGTTTGTCTGCATATCTCTGGCCGCATTCTAGAATTATCCCATTCATGTCGACCGAACGGTGCATCACGGGTATTTTTGCACTTATTATCCTGTTCGTGTTGGTAGAACTGTACATCTCGGGTATTTTTGTTTTTGTCATAGTCATTGTTAAGGACATATCGTATTATTATATAGAACTTGATAATAACATGCGGCATGCCTTTGAGTGACACACCTGATGTATTTTTCGTTGTCCGTCTTCAACCGGATGCCTGAATTCATGTTCTACAGCTTTTTCGGTTTAGATTGTCTGCTGGGTAGTCCTAGGATTACTGGACGACAGCCTTTATGCACTCGAAACGTATCCTTGCCCTGTCCTGTGCAGGCACAAGCGGGCGGCGGCACCTTGCAAGCCATGTACAAGTATGGGTGGGGCAAGCGTCCAGACATTGGAACACAAATTGTCGGTCATTGATTTATAACTATCCAAGACAGGTTTGCTGTCAATGAGCGAGGAACAGGCGCAGCATATGATACAACAGATACAGGCACTTGAGACATATTTTGCGGATCTGACCCAGAGGGAGAGAACGTTTCTAAACGTGTTGCAGGAAGCTGCAAATGCAATCAAATCCGTCAGATCCCTGTCTGAGAAGCCAGAGTCTGATGCGCTTCTTCCGATTGGAATGGGTGTCTTTATTCCGGCAAAGGTTTCATCTGATGTCAAAACCGTTCTGAGTATTGGTGCAGGCATCACAATGGAAAAGGACGTGGATTCCACGGTAAACTATCTTGAAGCCCGTATCAAGGAGATGGAGGTCGTGCTACAGGAGACTGTTGCTGCAAAACAGAATGTGGCCTCACAACTAGAGCAGGGAAAGGCGCAGATCAACCAACTAATGCAGGCACCCGCGCCTGGCTCTGAATAACCATGTTTGATAAACTCCGCGGTGCATTTTCCAGCGTAGCAAAGAATCTGAGTGAAAAGGAACTCAATGAAAAGGACATTGAAAACGTCCTGTTTGATCTGGAGATAGCCCTTATGGAATCTGATGTGGCCATTGAGGTAATTGACGCACTAAAACTGGATCTGAAGAAAAGTCTGGTAGGCTCGTCAATTGAGAAGAGCAGTATTGAAAAATTTGTCAAGGACAGCCTGATCTCCAGCATATCTGAACTGTTTGACGCTGCCGGATGCATTGACCTCTTTGAACAGATCAATGAAAAAAAGAGACAGAATCAACCGTTTCTGATTCTCTTTGTTGGGATTAACGGTACTGGAAAGACCACCTCCCTGGCCAAAGTAGCATACCTCTTGCAGCAGGCAAAATACTCAGTAGTTGTTGCAGCATCTGACACCTTCAGGGCCGGTGCGATCGAGCAGCTGCGCGGGCATACGAATCGCCTTAACATAAAACTTGTCGCACAGAATTACAATTCAGATCCTGCAGCTGTGGCAAGGGACGCAGTATTGTATGCCAAGTCACACAAGACTGATTGCGTACTGATTGATACTGCAGGAAGAATGCAGACAAACAAAAACCTGATGGAGCAGATTACAAAAATCACCAATGTCGTGAACCCTGACATGAAGATCTTTGTAGGCGATTCGCTAGCCGGCAACGATACTGTCAATCAGGCACGTGAATTCTTCGGTCACACAAAATTCAACGGCTCAATTCTGACCAAGAGTGACGCAGATGCGCGCGGCGGTGCCGCGTTATCCATTGTAAAGGTCACTTCAACACCTGTCATGTATGTGGGGGTGGGCCAAGAGTATCCTGATCTAAAACCCTTTGACAAGAAAACTTTTCTAGAGACTGTTTTTGGCTCAATTGATGACGTTGCGATGGATACGCCTACACACTCAGAATCTGCACCTGAACCCGCGCCTGAGCCAGAACCGCTTGAGCCAGCCGTTACACCTGAGCTTACACCCGAACCCGAACCCGAACCCGCACCTGAGCCAGAACCCGAACCCGAACCCACGCCGGAACCCATTGAGCCAGCCGTTACGCCTGATCTCACACCCGAACCCGATCCCGCACAGGAACCCCTTGAGCCAGTAGTCAAACCGGAGCCAGTCGAGCCCGAGCCAGCAGAACCAATCCCACAACCCGAACCCGCAGATCCATTTGTGGGAATTTCTGATGACGATATTGCATCCTACTCTGATCTGTTTGATACGCCTCCGCCTGAAAACGACGACGAGGCTGCCATCTTGGCAGGACGTATTCGCGCATGGATCAAAAACGGCAGAACAGATCCTGCAGAATCACAAATTGATGAAAAACGCGATCAGATTCGGGACGAGACGCAGGATCCTGCACAAAATGACGCCAAGAGGGAAAAATCTAAAAAGAAGCAAGGCATGTTTGGGTTGTTTAAAAAATGAATCTCAAAACAAAGGATCTGCTTACTCTGGCAGAACTGACCCCCGAGGAGCTTTCATCGCTACTGGCACATTCCATCCGGATTAAGAAAGAACTGAAGGACGGCCGGCTCAAGCCGGTCCTAAAGGGCAAGACACTGGCCATGATCTTTCAAAAGCCCTCTACTAGAACACGCATAAGCTTTGAAACAGGAATGTATCATCTGGGCGGACATGCAATAAACCTCTCGCTAGGCGAGATGCAGCTGTCCCGCGGCGAATCCGTCGAGGACACTGCCAGGACCATTTCACGATATGCCGACTGCATCATGGCACGCGTTTATGAGCACGAGCAGATCAAAACGCTGTCTGAGAATGCAGAGATTCCAGTAATCAACGGACTGTCTGATTCCTTCCATCCATGCCAAATCCTGGCTGACCTTATGACCATTATGGAGAGAAAGAAGAAGCTCAAGGGACTGAAGATTGCCTGGATTGGCGATGGCAGCAATGTCTGCAACTCCATGATTTACGGAGCCGCGCTGTCTGGAATCTCTATGTCCATTGCAACCCCGCAGGGGTTCGAGCCCAGCCAGTCGGTTGTGGCCGAATCTGCAAAATCCACCGATATCACGCTCACCTGTGACCCGTTTGCCGCAGTCCGGGATGCCGATGTCGTTGTAACCGACACGTGGTCATCCATCCACAACCGTGATTCTGAGCGAATCAAAAAATTCTTTCCCAAGTATCAGGTAGACTCCAGACTGATGGATTCGGCAGAACCCGATGCAATCTTCATGCACTGCCTTCCTGCCAAGAGGGGACAGGAGGTGACATCTGAGGTGATTGACGGCCCGCAGTCGGCAGTATGGGATGAGGCCGAGAACCGCCTTCATACACAGAATGCCCTGCTCTGTTCCATGTTGGGGGCAGGGAGTTGAAGGCCGGTTCAGATCCAATGGCATGCTTCCTGCATGAAATCGGCATCGCTACCGACAACTCTGTTTCCTAATTACGCTCGACACAGATACTCGTCTGTGCAATTCTGCCTACGTCGTCGTCTTGCCCCCTTCCCTTGCAGTCCTTGGGCCGGGCTTGTAGGCTTGCACGATCCTTGGCGTGCCGTACCCGTTGTCGATTGCAGTATCGATCATCTGGTTGTACAGCTGCACCTTTCCGTATATCTCGGCCTTGACGTTCTCCCACTTGCGCGCGCTTATGCACTCGCCCAACACCCGCTTGAACGTGGAAAATACAATCTCGACTGACCACCGGTCGTTGTACCCTGACTCCCTGCGCCACGCCTTCTGGAATTCCCTCTTTTGTTCGCGCGTGAGGCCTGCAAACTTGCGTTCTGCCGTCTTGTCCATGCAGTCCAGGTCCCCCAGCTGCCTGAATCCTGCCTCCTTGCGGGGCATGCACCCGTTCGCCTTTCCGGCAAAGTCGATGCGGACGGGAATCAGCGGCTCGATTCCCTGCTCGTCGCAGTACCTGCGGATCTTCTGGGCGTCGTACGCGCCGTCGGCTGCCGCCTTGGTGCCTGCAGAAGTGTCTGAGTTTGGTGATTTTTTTGCATTTGCAAGGGCCTGCCCCACCAGTTCCTCAAACTGCGGAGAGTCCCCGCACTTGTCGTCGGTTATGGCCACGGCGTAGATCTTTTTGGTTTTGGCATCCACCCCGACATGCAGCTTTATGAAGCCCCGCCCGGTCCCCCACTTTTCTGTCATCCAGTCGCCGCGGTTTGTGGGCTTGAGTCCAGTGGAGTCGAAGGCAAACAGCTTGATCTCGGCCCGGGTGCCGCCGTCTGAGAACCACGCAGAAGCCGTGCCGCTACCATCATCATTGTCTGCAACAGTGCAGCCAAGCTTGGCCATCCTCTTCTGGAACGCCGAGTACGTGGGCGCGTTTTCCTTGCCGACTATCGTCTCTGCCAGACCCTGGAGCTGCCTGTACCTTATGCCGGTGGCGTTTTTGAACAGGGATGCTGCTGCAAAGCACGCGTTTGAAAATACGTACGGGCGGCCTACCTTCCCGCAGTTTAGCTTCTCGACTCCCTGAGTCAGGATCTCCGGGCTTATCTGGAGCGTCCACAACTGGCCGCGGTCTATGTACCTGCGGTCATCGTACTGGAACCGGCGTTCTTTGGATTTGAAAGATTTTTTAGCCTCATGCGTGCCCGTTTTGTCTGGAGAGGATGTGTTTTCAGTCATGGCGGTAACCTGACTGTCTGCACACCTCTCTGATCAATACGGTTTTCTATTGAAGATGTTTGATATTATGTTCAAATTCAACTGATCTGGCCTAATTCTGAACCTGTTGGGTGTGACTGGCGATAATTAGGAAACAGAGTTCTACCGACGCTTAACGTATATAAGAGCTGGTTCAAAATCGGTTTCTATAGATGACCTATTCAAAGATACTGAGAAGACTCAGAAATCAAAAAACCAACTATAAAAAACGCGGCACCATGCTCATGGGCAAGCGCGATTTCATCACTGTAAACATTACCAATCAAAACACCCAGGTCCAGATTCTCAAGCCAGGAATCGCAGGTGACACGGTTATTGCATCTGCACACTCTAGATCCCTGCTGGAGAGGGGATGGAAGGGCTCCAGAAAGAACATACCTGCAGCATACCTGACAGGGTATCTTGCAGGCAAGAAGGCGCTACTCTTGGGCGCAAAGAACGCCATTCTTTACACTGGAACCCGAAGATACACCCAGAGAATGGCTGCGGCCCTAAAGGGCGTGATTGACGCAGGCCTTGAGGTGCCTGCCGACGCAGAGACGTTTCCACCCACAGAGAGAATCAACGGGGATCACCTGACTGTAAAGAACGAGGTTTTACAGGTTAAATCTACCATCGACGGCGGTGTTGGATAGTTGAGTCAGAGATCCCAGTACCGAGGAGGGGGCGGCGGCAACCGTCCCAAAAGACCCAGAAGGGAGCCTGAGGAAGAGGTCTGGCTACCAAAGACCATACTTGGTCACAAGGTCGCATCCGGCGAGATCACATCCCTTGAGGAGATAATTGAGACGGGCCTGCGAATCCAAGAGGCCGGAATAATCAAAAAACTACTTCCCGATCTGAAGAGCGAGGTGATTGACGTGGGGATTATCCAAAAGATGACTTCAAACGGCCAGTCCACCAGATTCAAGGCGATCGTCGCAACGGGAAACGAGGCAGGATATCTGGGAATCGGTCAGGGAAAATCCAAACAGATGAGAATTGCAATAGAAAAGGCGACCAGCCAGGCCTTTCTGAACGTGAGCCCAATCAAGATCGGATGCGGCAGCTGGGAGTGCAGGTGTGATCAAAAGCATTCGGTCCCGTTCAAGGTCAAAGGGAAGGGAGGAAGCGTCACGATCGAGATAATTCCTGCTCCCAGAGGGCTGGGGCTTGTAGCAGGAGGCAAGATAAAGCGATTATTGGAATTGGCAGGACTAAAGGATGCGTGGACCACCGCAAAGGGCTCCACGCCCACCATGAACTCGACATCAAAGGCTATACTGAACTGCCTCAGGCAGACGTTCAGTCAGGGTTGATGGGAATGGTCAAGGCATATCTCGTTGTTAGAATAAAGGGCCAGGCAGACGTTCCGTACTGGGCAGTCCGCACCATGACCCTGCTCAAGCTCGATAAAAAATACCGCGCCACCATACTGCCTGCCAAGGAGAACACGCTGGGCATGCTAAACAAGATAAAGCACTATGTCTCGTGGTTTGATGCTGACGCTGCCCTGGCAAAGGAACTCATAGACAAGAAGGCAAGAAAGTCAGGCTATCAAAAGGTCACTTCAGAGGATCTCAAGGATCTTGGCTTTGCAAGTTCTGATGATCTGGCATCTGCCCTGAGCGAGGGAAAGGTGACCCTGTCCAAGCTCAAGCCGCTCAAGCCGTGGTTTGCCCTGGCACCCCCAAGATACGGATTCAAGAGAAGCACCAAGAAACTGTACGGACAAAAGGGCATACTGGGACAGAACAAGGAACTGGGCACGCTTGTTAGGAATATGATCTGACATGGCAACAAGACTGAGAAAGACCAGAAGGCTCCGGGGAGGCAGGCACATGGGATGGGGCCAGGTCGGCCAGCACCGTGCAAGCGGACATCAGGGCGGTCTGGGAATTACCGGCATGATGAAGCACCATTACAGTACCATGTTGAAGGATGATCCTGATCATTACGGCCATGATTCAACTAAACCGCCCCACCCAAACATCATCCGAAGATGGGCCAGCATTCGTGACCTAGACGACCTGTTTGCAGCATTCGGTACCGAGGAAGGGGGCAAAAAAACAGTGGATCTTCAAGGCGCAGGATACGACAAGCTCCTTGGCGGCGGAAGCCTGTCCAGCCCCTACTCTGTCAAGGTACGGCAGTTTACAAAGTCCGCACAAGAAAAACTAGAGGCAGCTGGTGGAGAGGTGTTGCCCCGCGATGGCTGAAGGTAGCTTAACTACCATCCTACGAAGGATTGTCTTCAAGGTCGAACCCTACCTCCCGCAGGTCCCAAAGCCGAAAAAGAAGATCTCTCTCCAAATACGCCTCCTCTGGTGTGGAATGGCCCTGCTCATCTATATGGTGATGGGGCAGACCCCGCTGTTTGGCGCAACCACGCCCGAATTTGATTTTCTACAGTTTGCGCGTGTAATCTTTGCATCCCAGCAGGGCACCCTCGTGGAACTGGGGATAGGGCCGATCGTGACTGCCGGGCTGCTGATGCAGCTGCTCAGGGGCTCGGAGATCCTCAAGTTTGACTTTAAAAAGCCCGAGGAGCGAGGCATATTCCAGACGGCGACCAAGCTGGTAACCTACATCATAATCGTTGTAGAGTCAGTCGTGTACGGAATCGCAGTGTACGGTCCTAATATCACGGAACCGTCTGTCCTGTATATCATGGTCGGGCAGCTGATGGCAGCGTCGATCATAATCATGTTCCTTGACGAGCTGATCCAGAAGGGATGGGGCTTGGGAAGCGGGATCAGCCTGTTTATCATGGCAGGCGTGGCCCAGCAGATCCTCTGGAGCCTGTTCAGCCCGTTGCGTGCCGGCGACGGCGGAATGATCGGCATATTCCCGTTTATCGGCGAATCAATAATAGCCGGCGACTTCGCAGACATACTGTTCCGTTCAAACCAGCTGCCGAGCATCTTCGGACTGTGTCTTACCGCCGGAATCCTGCTGATACTTGTCTTTACACAGGGCATGAAGATTGAGATCCCGATCGTATCGACAAAGTACAGGGGGTTCTCTGCCGTATACCCGATCAAGCTGATGTACGTCTCCAACATTCCTGTGATCCTGGCCTCTGCCCTTACGGCAAATGCTGTATTCGTATTCCAGATGTTATGGGCCAACACGAACCCGCGGAACAACAACTTCTTTATGAATTTCATAGCACAGTTTGACCCGACAAGCCCGTCCACCCCGATAGGCGGCCTCATATACTTTATCACGCCGCCCAGGGGCCTGGAGGCGGCCACCCTGGATCCGATGAGGGCAGTAGGCTATGTCATATTTATGATTGGGATTGTGGTGGTGTTTGGAAAGCTCTGGGTGGAGCTTGGAGGCCTTTCCCCAAAGAGCGCAGCCCAAAACCTTCTCGATGCCGATGTACAGATTCCGGGATTTCGAAGATCAAACAAGCCTGTTGAGGCGCTATTAAACAAGTACATCCCGTCTGTCACCCTCATCGGTTCGATGATACTGGGCCTGCTGGCCGGAGTCTCTGATGTTCTTGGAGTGTTTGGATCCGGAATCGGAATCCTGCTCATGGTTGACATTCTAATTAACTACTATACGCAACTGGTAAGGGAACAAGTCGAAGTCGTCATGCCGCGTTTGGGGGCTCTGCTTGGCAGGAAATAAGCGGATAGTAATCACCGGGATTCCCGGAGTCGGAAAGACCACGCTGCTCTCCAAGATGATCCAGCGTCTAAAGGCCAACAACCCGGACTGTATCGTGGTAAGCTTTGGAACGCTGATGCTGGAAGTGGGGCAGGAGAACGGCGTGCGTGATCGGGATCATCTCAGAAAGCTTCCCATATCCGAGCAGAGACGCCTTCAGAATATTGCCGCCCAACGGATTGCAACCTATGAGGGCATGATACTTGTCGACACCCATGCATTTATCAGCTCGCCGGAAGGCTACTATCCAGGGCTGCCGGGGCAGGTCCTGAGTATCATCCGTCCAACCAACTTTATCTCAGTCTCTGCGCGTCCCGAGGAGATCTACAACAGGCGGATGAGGGATACCAGCCGAAACAGGGATCGTGTTACCATCGCCGCAGTCAAGGGGGATCTGGATGTCCAGTCCGGAATGATCTCTGCATGTTCTGTAATTACCGGCTCCCCGGTGATGCATGTACTGAACTCAGAGGGAAAGGTTGATGAAGTAGCGGATGAAATAATCAACATGATGGGGCTGTAGAAATGGATCTCGGCTTTGTGTTTCTCTTTGTTGATTCTGTGTTTCTCCAGTTTGAATTCTTTACAGAGCAGCGGGGCGCGCTGGGAAGCGATGATCCGATAGTCAAGGGCCTGATTGTTTCAATGTTTGCCGTGTCCGGATTTGGAATACTGCTCAACATATTCAATGCGGCAGTCCGAAAGAAGATGGTTGATCAGACAAAGCTGAAGCGGATCATGAAGGAGACCCGCTCATGGCAGAAGGAGAGGATGGCCGCAATGCGCTCAAAGGATCAGGCCAGGATAAACGAGCTGAGCAAAAAGTCCTCTTACATGAACAAGATGTCCATGGAGATGATGCAGATGAACATGAGGCCGATGATGATTACATTTGTTCCCCTGATTCTGATATTCTATCTGGTCCTGCCACAACTCTTCTCGTATACCGTTGCAATATCCCCCATACCGCTCAACGTGATTCCAGGCGACTGGCTGCAGCTTACGTGTACTGCCGAACAGGCCGCAGACCCGGAGCATGTCTGTACCGCGGAGAACGCGCTCTTTCTGTGGGCATGGTACTTTCTTTCATCCATTGCGTTTAGTGGAATTATCATGAAACTGACCAGAACATCCATGGATCTCAGTTGACAAAATCTGTTGTAATCTCCGGACCCCCGGCGGTGGGCAAGACTACTGTTGGAAAGGGCCTTGCAACGGAGTTTGGAATGGAGTATCTCAGCGGCGGGGACGTCCTAAAGGAGATGGCTAGGACGCAGGGGTTTGAACCTGACGGTGATGACTGGTGGGACACGCAGCAGGGAATGCAGTTTCTCAACCAGCGCGAGGGCGACTCTACGTTTGACAGGCAGCTGGACCAGAAACTGATGGGTCTGTTCAATGATGGAGGCAGGGTAATCACAAGCTACACGCTGCCGTGGCTGGTAGGCAGCGGCATAAAGATATGGCTTGACGGCTCCCATGCAAGCAGCACCAAAAGAATGCAATCCCGGGACAATATGAGCCCCGTCGAGGCATCTGCAGTCACAAAGAACCGCTTTGACAAGAACAGGGCGCTGTACAAGAACCTGTACAGATTTGAGTTTGGATATGACGAGTCCGTCTTTGATTTGAAGATTGACACTGACCATCTTACCGCGCAACAGGTAATTGATATTGCAAGGGATACGGTGAAGAGACTGCTATGACGCTCAGACAGCTTGAGAATCTGGTTGAAATTGATCAGGATATCACAGACGATGCATATGGCACATACTACGACAAGAGAACAGTCGAGCAGCTGCTCAGCTATGGAATAATACTGCTGGACAAGCCGCCTGGTCCTACAAGCCATGAGACTGTGGCATGGACAAAGAGGATACTGAACCTACCCAAGATTGGCCACAGCGGAACGCTTGATCCACAGGTGTCCGGGGTCCTGCCGCTCGGACTGGGAGAGGCTACAAAGGCACTGGGGGTCCTGCTGCTTGGCCCAAAGGAGTATCATGCGCTGGGCCGGATCCACTCCCTGCCGTCGCCTGAAAAGCTTGCACAGGTGATTGGGATGTTCAAAGGGCCAATCTTCCAAAAGCCCCCGCAGCGCTCTGCCGTACTCAGGCAGACCCGAATCAGGCACATCTACGAGTTTGAGGTGCTTGAGCAGAAGGAGAGGCTGCTGCTGACCCGCATCCTGTGCGAGGCAGGCACCTACATAAGAAAACTGTACTATGATGTGGGCGAGGTGCTGGGGCCCGGCTCGACCATGGTGGAACTGAGACGGACCAGGGTGGGCCAGTTCCGGGAGACTGACGGCCTGGTGACGATGCACGAACTGGCAGACGCGTTTGCCACATGGAATGATGACGGGGATGGCAGCAAGCTGATGAGGATGATAAAACCCGTGGAGACTGCACTCAGCGAGATAAAGTCTGTGGTTATTCGTGACTCGGCAGTTGATGCGATGTGTCACGGCGCACAGCTGGCGGTGCCCGGAATCCTGCAGGTCTCCAGAGGACTGAAACAGGGGGATCTGGTCGGCGTGTATACCCAAAAGGGGGAGGCAGTTGCACTGGCAGAGTCGACAATGTCTGCCGAGGAGATCGACGAGGCTGCGAAGGGGCATGCCTTTGAGACAAAACGAATCATAATGCCCCCCAACACATATCCCAAGAAATGGCGTACCAAGCCTGTTATGCCAAAGGATTAAAACAGATACGACACACCGTAACCGTTGTTAGCAAGAACCCTCGTCGTCTTTATCGCAGTCGGCGTCGTCTCCGGACTGCTCTTTGGCGTGTATCTTGCAGGTCTGAAGGATACCAACCAGGTGACGTATGTGGAGGGGCATTCGCTGTCTGTCGTTACAGACAAGTCCGTTTATGCGCCGGGCGAGAAGATTGAGATCCGCGTCATAAACTCCGGGACGCTTCCGCTGAGTTTTCCTGATGACTCGTATGGATTACGTGTTACCGGTCTTGCAGGCGTCGCCATATTTGCTCCCCTTGCAGGGGAGGTGGAACAAACGCTCAATCCCGGAGACGAGTGGTACATATCATGGACTCCGATCCAGTATGATGGAACGCCGATCATCTCCGGCATCTACAAGATACACGCAGGGCACGATGTCGCCGCATCAACTACAGTCACAATCCTGTAGGCCGAAGGCATGACACAATTTATAATCAGATTCCCCCAAGCACCCCTGTCGTAAGACTTGTGCCGGGGTCGCCTAGCCTGGTAGGGCGCGCGCCTGGAAATGATACACCATAAAGCGCGTTCTCGCAAGGGATCGGGAGTTCAAATCTCCCTCCCGGCGCCATTCATCCCATGCCGTCTTTAGGGGATGCCCTGCGGTGGTTCGGCCACTGATGCAGGCCTGTTGTACGCATGGCAATTCCGCCGCATACCGATTCACGCCATGCCCCCTACAATCTCTGAGAACTGCCACGGTCCGCATCTTGCATCTTGATGCTCGTTGCTGATGAGTCCCTTCTCATCGAGCGTGCTGACCACGTATGCCGAAAACGGAAGCGCGCCTGTGGCACCCGGGGAGTTGTAGTTGAGAATGTGAAATGACGAGTCGCCCTCGATGCAGACTGCATCAGGGATGAACGTCCCGTTCTCGTCAATCACTGACGATCGGATGCCGGCCGTCCCCCTCTCGGTGATCCTGTTCGGATTGATTCTAGGCAGGAATCTTCTTACCCTGTCGACCATCGCCGTCTTTGACATGGATGACTGAATCTCGCTGATTGCAAGTTCCTGAAACTGCCTGTTAAAGACTGCCTTTCTTGCGCCGGAGCCGAGCATCTCAAGCATCTTTGGCACAAACTCCTTGATGTTCTCCATTGTGTCATACCCGTATGGACTGAACACGGGAACCGCATTCGGACCGATCTCACAGCTGCCGTCGGCCCTGATGATCCAGTGGGGATCCAGAAACGGATATTCTGGAAATTCCGGAACCGAATACACGCTGGTCTTGGTCAGTCCGGAGTACTCCTCAGGGGCCTTCCAGTACTCCCCCCTGAAATGCACATCCGTAAGGTTGTGTGCAACTCCTGCATCGTGCGCGATATCCACTGCCCTGCCGCCGGCTGCATTAATCAACAGATCTGCAAGAATCACGTTCTCGTTGTTTAACGTGATCTCCCACTTGGCGCCGCCCTTTTTTATCCCGGTGACAGTCGAGTTCATAAGAAACTTCGTGCCGTTTTCCTGGCTGTCCGTCATCAGCGCACCGGACAGTGCAGCATAGTCTGTGGATGCATCCCTGCGCACCCTGAGCGCCGCCTCGCACCGTATCTCCGGCTCGGTTCTCTTCAAATCGCCCCCGTCCAGAATCTCAATGTCCGAATCCTCCAGTCCGTTCTGCCTTCCCCATCTGAGATACTTTTCAAGCACCTGCACGTCATCCCTGTCCAGTGCGACTTCAAGCACCCCATCCCTTCTGAACGGCAGGCCTTTCATCCTGGAGTACTCCTCCCACATGCCGTACCCGTCAAAGGCGGCCCTTGCAAGAAGCCGCTTCCTTGCCGGGTCGTACAGGTATGGCGCATGAACCTTTCCGGTGTTTCTTCCGCTTGTATGAAATGCGACGCTCCCGGCCTGCTCTATCACTGCTATCCTTTTTGATTCGTTCAGGGCCGATACAAAATATGATATCGAGGTTCCAAGGATTCCCCCTCCTATGATTGCAACATCAAACTCGCTGTTCAACAGTATTCATATTTGGCCTGTCTCTGTAATAAACTCCGTATTCCTCAGACGAATTCATCCTGCATGGGGTGAATTTTTGCCACCGCATCGTTTGGGGCCGCATCGTTTGGGGCCGCATCGTTTGGGGCCGCATCGTTTTCCACCGTCCGACCAAGATTAATATCAAACAGGCGCCGACTGGCCTTATGATGCCTGACAGGTGCTCTGTGGTAAGCAAGAAAAGGCAGTGTGTGAATCCCCCCAGATTCATCGTCTCGATAGTTGCAGGTGCCGACGAATACATGGTGGGGCTTGCCTGCGAGAGGCACCGACAGGACATATCCGACAGGATTACCATACTTCAGGACGGCGGAAAGATTCCGCGGGGCGTGATGACGTTTTCCCCGGTCAAGGCAGTCGGCACTGACTGCATCCGCGGAGATCCGGACGATCTTGTGCAGATTGACACCCCGGATCCCAAAAACTGAAATAACTTTGATGAAATACCCATGCATGCTTTTGGAACTGCTATCTGAGATTGTGGGAATTGACGATGTGCTGTTTATCGTAAAGAGTGATGGTGCCGTAAGCGAGGTAAGAAGCAACCATCTGGGAATACGGCAGAAGGACAAGTGGATCACGCTGGGGGAAAACGACGATCCGGCACACATGCATATTAACTCCGAGTCCATAGAATCCGCCGAGTTTGTCAAGGAACCGCGGCCCGGGCGAACAAGCTTCAGTGTGCGGTTCTTTAACAGGGACGGACAGCGGGTCCTGGCAGCATTCTTTACGCGCATGTATGACCAGTCCGGCGTGCTGATTCCAGAGCGAATGGAACTGTATGACGGGCTGCATCAGAGGTATCCTTCAAAGATTCAATTTTAAAAAAAACCCCTGCCGTACAGGCAGGTGGGTGAAAGACACTAGTTCTGGGATTTCCGCTTCTTCTCTTTCTCAGACTGTATCTTGGCTAACTCTAATTCTTCATTGGTGTGCTTGAACTTCTTCAATATGATTATACATCGTGCCATGGATATAAAAACTGCGCATGTATGACCAGTCCGGCGTGGGTTCCCGCCGTGTTTGATTGTCCTGCACAAGTCCTGTCCTGCACAATCTTGTCCGTACGTCTGCCATGGCCGAATTCTAATATTCCACAGAGTATGCAGGCTTCCTGCCGTCCATCCCAAGATCCAGATTCCTGATTACGATCTCGACCATTCTTGCCCTTGTCTCCGTTGTGGCGCTACCCATGTGGGGGGACAGCACCACGTTTTGCAGCTTTAGCAGGGGGTTTTCTCCGTTGATGGGCTCAGTCTCAAAGACATCCAGTCCCGCACCTGCAATGATCCCGTCCCTCAGGGCAGCTGCCAGATCCCTTTCGTTGACTATTCTCCCCCTTGCAGTGTTGATGAGGTATGCAGTCCTCTTCATTCTGGCAAAGACATCCGCATCAAACAGGTGTTCAGTCTCTGCAGTGTGCGGCGTGTGGATTGAGATGACATCACTCCGTGTGACCAGCTCATCAAAGGATACGTATTCTATTCCCAGCGACCTCTCTTGCGGGTCCTGCAGGCGTTGCCTGTTGTGGTATACTGTCTTCATGCCAAATGCGTCTGCCCTTTTGGCTACTGCCCGGCCAATCCTGCCCATGCCCAGAATCCCGAGCGTCTTGCCCTGGGGATCAGTCCCAAGATACTCAGTTGGCGCATAGACTGACACCCATCTGTCCTCCCGCATAACCCTGTCCCCTGCTGACACCCTTCTGAACAGGTCAAGCAGGAGCGCAAACGTCATATCGGCAGTCGCATCAGTCAGCACGTTTGGGGTGTACCCTATTCTGATTCCCCTGTTCCTGGCATGCCCTACGTCTATGTGCTCAAATCCGACGCTGTACGTACTGATGACCCTTAGATTCCTTGCAGAATCGATGATCTTCTGGTCAATCCTGTCGTATGGAAAGCAGATCAGCCCGTCTGCATCCCTTGTTCCTGACTGCAACTCTTCACGGGTGGCAGGCCGCTCCCCCGAATGCACATCCACCTGATACTTGCTGTTCAGTTCTGCCAGTGCAGCGTCCTGAATTTTTCTTGTTATGAACACCTTTCTTTTCATATCCTGAATTCATGGCTTAAACCATTTATACGATTCTTGTCTAAAGCCAGCATGCCTAGCGCCGACGAGAAGGAGGAATTCGAAACATGCATGCTGTGTGGCAACTCCATTGAGATGTGCATGTGCGTGTGTCCGTACTGTGGAGAGCGCGACAAATGCGAATGTGCCCTGTTTGATGCTGCCACCGGTGGTTAGAAAAACTCATTTATGCGCTAGAACTGACGTGTTGTGTTATGGATTTGACTGATTTTACTTGGCTTGTCGGAGGCCCACAGGGCAGTGGAGTCGAATCCGGCGCAAACATATTCACGCGTGTCTGTGCAGAGGAAGGGTATGCCGTGTTTGGCAAGAGGGAGTTCTATTCAAACATCAAGGGGGAGCACAGCTACTTTGCAGTCCGGATATCAGACGAGGAGATTTCATCCAGTACCAACAGCATAACCCTGATGGCCTCGTTTGACGCAGAGACCATATTTCGACATTTTAACGACGTACTGCCAGGCGGCGGAATTATCTATGATTCGGATCTGGACGGTGTTGATACCAGCAGAGTCATGACCCTTGACGAGTCGTTCCGGAACCGACTGCATGCGTTTCTTGAGTCCAAGGGAAAGCCGTTTACCATATCCGGGGCACTGGAGGTCGCAAAAGACAATGGCGTCCACCTGTATCCTGTGTCCTTCAAGGGACTGCTTGCACGTCTTGCAGAGGAGACAGGCAACCCAAGGCTGCGGGGCCTGGTGAGGATGTACAATGTGATTGCCGTCTCGCTGTCGCTGGGGCTGCTCAGGGTACCGTCCAAGTTACTGCTTGACTCCATTGGTGTGATATTTGCAAAAAAGCCTGCAATTGCCATGCTAAACAAGCAGGCAGCCACACACTCCTATGACTACATGAGCAGGCAGCCTGTAGAATTCCCCCACAAACTACACCCGGTGAAAAAACGGTCCCATACCATACTGGTGCAGGGATTCCAGGGCACCGCGCTGGGAAAGATGGCGTGCGGGTGCAGATTCCAGCCCTACTATCCGATTACCCCTGCCTCTGACGAGTCGTCCTATCTGGAGTCAAATGCAGTTCTGGATGTGGACGGCTCCCAGGCAGGTTCCACTGTAGTGATGCAGACTGAGGACGAGATGTGTGCAATCGGGATGACCATCGGAGGCGCGCTGACCGGGACCCGTTCTGCAACATGCACGTCCGGTCCGGGATTCTCGCTGATGGCCGAATCCCTGGGATGGGCGGGAATCAACGAGGTCCCAATCGTCATTACCAACTATCAGAGAAGCGGACCCTCCACCGGACTTCCAACGAGGCACGGGCAGGATGACTTGCTCTTTGCAGTCCACGCCGGACACGGGGATTTTCCAAAGATCGTCTACGCGTCTGGCACCATCGAGGAGAGCTTTTACGACACCGGAAGGTGTTTCAACTATGCCGATGTCTTTCAGGTTCCGGTAATCCACATGATGGACAAGTTCCTTGCAAGCTCGGTAGTCACATGCAGGCGGTTTGAACCCGCAAGGATATCAATCGATCGCGGCAAGCTGCTGGAGCGTGTTGATGATGATGACTATCAAAGGTTCAGGTTTACCTATGACGGCATATCCCCGCGCTCGTATCTGGGCGCAGACGACGGAATATTCTGGAACACCGGGGACGAATCCGACGAGCACGGTCACATTACCGAGGATCCCGAGATGCGCATAGCCATGATGGACAAGAGAATGTCCCGCCTTGACCTTATACTGAAGAGCATTCCGGAATCCGAGCAGGCAGTCTCGTACGGAATCCATGAGCATACTGTGATCTCGTGGGGCTCGGCCAAGGGGCCCATACTTGATGCAATCAGGATGCTCAAAAAAGAGGGAATCACTGTGGGGCTCATCGAGATGAAGCTGCTGCACCCGTTCCCTGCCGCGTACATACAATCATTAATTGGCAATGTCAAAACAATAATTGATGTGGAGGCCAACTATTCTGCACAGATGGGAAAACTATTCAAGATGAACACCGGACGGGATCCTGACTACTACATCCTAAAATATACCGGCAGATCCATGACATGCACCGAGATTTATGACTCGCTTAAGAGAATCGTCCAGAACAAGGCCGACAAGAAGGAGATCCTGACACATGGCGCTTAAGATTGCCGACTTTAAGACCGACGTGCACAACGACTGGTGTCCCGGATGTGGCGACTTTGGGATAGTAAACGCCATCCAGATGGCCCTGGCGGAGATAGGAATCCGGAGGGACAGGACCGTGATATTCTCCGGCATCGGATGTTCCGGCAAGACCTCGCACTTTATCAACACGTATGGCGTCCACACGCTACACGGCAGGGTACTGACATTTGCCCAGGGCGCAAAGATAGCAAACAATGATCTGAACGTTGTTGCAGTGGGTGGCGACGGGGACGGACTGGGAATCGGCGCCGGTCATTTTGTTGCAGCCGGAAGACGCAATGTCGACATGACGTACATCATATTTGACAACGGGGTGTACGGCCTGACAAAGGGACAGGCATCGCCCACCATGAAGCTTGGCGAGCAGACAAAGTCGCTCCCCTCTCCCAACACCAACTACAATGTAAACCCGATAGGGCTGGCAGTGACAAGCGGCTTTACGTTTGTTGCACGGGGATACTCGTATGACGTCCGGCATCTGAAGGATCTGATAATCCAGTCAGTCGAACACAAGGGGCTGTCATTTCTGGATGTGCTGCAGCCGTGCCCCACGTACAACGACATCAACACAAGGGACTGGTACGCCGGCGTGGACCTGGTTGATGAGGCACAGAAGAGGCACTCTAGAATCTACAAGCTGGAGGATACTGGCTACAACCCGATGGTCCGCCATGCCACCGAGGGCGACCTAAACCACAAGCTGAGCCAGGCACTGGTAAAGTCCCTGGAATGGGGGGACCGGATACCAATAGGCGTCTTTTACAGGAATGACGGCATTACGCCGTACGACAGACGACTCCAGGGGACCATTCCAAACTACATTGAAAACTCGCCTGCAAAGCAGCAGATCTCCAGAGACGGTTTTCCGACCACCGATATCTCCTCAATGCTTGACTCCATGGAGATCTGAGCCGGAAAATTCCTGATAGGCGCCGGCCTTTTGCATGTTGTCTGATGACGCCTGGCCTGTGGCCCCATGCGTGTCTTGATGGGTTTGGAAAACTGGTCCAAAGCATGGCATCTGGTGTATTCGTAACTGTGTAGTTTTTTGATCAAACGTTGAATTCCATGCCTACAAACGTCTGTGTAGTTTTTTTTGAAACTATTTTTAATCACTTGATCGAGTTTTTCTCTCCATTCCAATTTTTAGATCATCAGTTCCCACGGTTTGCATTATGCCTGATGATAATTCCGAGTCAAGGATTGCAGAACTGGAGGAAAAAGTGGAGATGATGGCAGGGCAGCTGGCCAAAAAAGACCGTCAGCTGGCCAATCTCGCTGATCTTTACGCTGCCGCCCTCCGACAGATCCGGGACCTCACGGCAGAGTTGCAGGAAGCAAAGGGCGTCATATCGGCTGCCGTTGCAAGGAGCATCGGCGCAAAACCTGACAAAAAGACCGGCGGTGCCAGACGCCGCACAAAGGCCAAGGGCAAGTCAAGCGACCACAGACGTACCGGCCTCAGGCGTCCTGAAAGAATAGACGCGGAGGAGACGGCAGATCCCCACACGTGCGACAACTGCGGCAGCTCCGACCTCTCCGAGTGCGTATCCACGTACACAAAGGTCGTAAGGGAGGCTGCCAGGGTGGAACTAGAGCACATCAAGGTGACAGTAAAGAGAAGGCGCTGCAGGAACTGCAAGAAGACCGTGTCCGGCAGGACCCCGCTGGCACTGCCAAACTCCAGGTACGGGATCAACTTTATGATAATGATGGTCATCCTCAGGCTGCACGGCATGTCAGACCTCAGGATATGCCAGATTGTCCTGCTAACGTACTCTGCAAGGATCACCGAATCTGCCATAAACCGCATGGTGTGCAGGATGGCACGGGAGCTTGGGCCGCTGTACGAGAAGATCAAGGAGGAGGTGAGGCGCTCGCCTGCGATAAATGGGGACGAGTCTGTCTGGCGCGTCAACGGCACCAACTATTGGCTGTGGGCGGTGGTAACAAAGTACGCCGTAATCTACGAGGTACACCGCCGCAGGAACTCGAAGGTTCCAAAAAAGATGCTTGGCAAGGACTATTCGGGATGCGTGACGTCTGACTCGTGGGGAGCGTGGAACGTCATAGGAACCATGCACCAAAAGTGCCACCTGCATTACGCCCGGGACATCAAGGACACCCTGAGATACAAAAATCCCGGCCAGGACTACCGGCGGCACGCAAGGACGCTGCGCAGCATACTGTGGGACTCGCACGTCGACGGTGCCATTCCGGGAGGAGCAGACGCGCTTGCCACAAAGAAGAGGCTGGACCGTCGCATCGCGTTCCTGATAGGCAGGCTCGAGAAGGACCGCGACTGCAAGCACTGCAACAGGATGCGCAAGAGGCTGGTGCGGGAAAGGGATCACCTGTTTGCGTTTCTGGAGACAGACGATGTCGAATACCACAACAACCGGGCAGAGCGGGCCATCAGGCCGTACGTCATTCTTCGCAAGAACAGCAACGGGAGCAGGTCAAAGAAGGGCGCAGACGCGATTGCCGTGCTGATGAGCATCAAGCAGACATGCAAGGCAAGGGGAGATGA
The DNA here is from genome assembly GCA_965238275.1 of Candidatus Nitrosopumilus sp. Taxonomy (GTDB): domain Archaea; phylum Thermoproteota; class Nitrososphaeria; order Nitrososphaerales; family Nitrosopumilaceae; genus Nitrosopumilus. The sequence goes on along the minus strand of OZ250186.1, from coordinate 2,192,993 downwards.
TTTTTGCACGGTCCTGCGCGAGAATCTGGTTCCATGTTAAAAAAAATACATAGTTTTTTGTAGGCATGGAATTCACCATTTGATCAAAAAACTACACAGTTACGTGTATTCTTATTTTGTGGGCGTGGATCTGTTTTAAATGGTCGACCTAAGAGGTTATAGCCAAGTTTCGTTAAATACTAATATTTGAATATCAGCAAGGCAAACCAGATATTTCGTCGATCCATAATCCGGGGGTTCTTTGAACCCGAACTTGTAAATCTGGACTTTAAGAGATCGTCTGCAAGACATCCGCTGCTGGACGGCGACGGCCTCATGCAGTCAGACCTGCTTCACATATTCTTTGATGTGGAGACCGGCTCTGACTACCCTGACGGGGATGAATGGTTCATTGTGGATATGCTGTTTCCGTACGATGTAAGGCTGCCCGATGCCATAAAGGGGGTGGACTATTTCACCACAATCTCCTCTGGCCAGGGCAGCACATACTGGCACCACCGCGAACTGATTCGCTTCAAGTATGCAAAATCCAAAAAGCTTGGAGACGCCCTTGAGTTTCTTGAATCCAAGTACAAGGAGCTTTACAGGCTGCTAGAACCGCTACAGGATGATCTCAGGTAGCCCCTACCCACGAGCCGCCTCTGAAGGAATACCTCCTGCCCCCTGACGAGGCAGCATCAAGGCGCCACCTTATCGTCTCCTGGTCAAACCTGTATGTGATCTCTGAGATGTCCGGGGGCGTCTTGCCCGGATCAAGATGGTGCGGCAGCAGCTCCAGCACAAAATCAATCTTCTCCATTGCGTTGTCAAACCACTGCCTGTCATTGACATCGACGGTAAATATGATCCCCGGCCTTCCCAGAAACCTGATGACAATCTTTAATGCGTTGCCACTGCCCCTCCTCCGCTTCATCTCCTTGAAGATGCCCTTGATCTTCTCCCAGCGCTTGAATCCGAACCACTGGAAGAACGTCTCGCTGAACTGGAGCGGAATGGTCATGTCCAAAAGACTCACAAAGTTTTCATCATCGGGCTCGATCTCGTCCTGGATCACTACAAAATGGGAGTTGAGGAATCCGTACAGCACCTCGATCTCCCACGGCGAGATCCCATAGTATCGAAGCGTGGTTCTTAACGGCTCAGTCAACGTTATGGTTTGATAAAAATTTGTAATTAAAGTTTCAACCACCGACATCCATTATGGAGGCATGCTGCCCCTTGCGCATCCGTAATGCCGCCTTTGCCATCGCATACAGGCTGGTCGGGCATGCATGGCGTTGTCCACATCTTCCTCAAAAAAGTAACGTTACGCTTAAAGATCATTAGCGTCAGACACCAGAAAAGTTTTGGATCACCGATCCCGCTCACAATTAATGAATTCCAATAGAAAAAAGAGGAAGGCAAAGAACAGAGCCAAGGAAGACAAAGACAAGGAAAACAAGGAGAAATGGGTGCGGCCGAAAGGCTACAGCAAAGAATACGAGGTGAGAAGGAGTGGAGAGGGGAAACGAGTATCAATCAGAATCCGATTCCTTGCCACCACCCTGTACGAGATCTTCAAACCAAAATCTGATAAGGACCGGCGTGAGATCTCCTACTTGATCTGCCTCATGGGCAAGGAGTTTCGCGGCAACTCATACCGGGAACACGTCTCGTACCTAGAGGCAAACCCAGGTTCACTGCACGTATGCGGCTTAAAAGCTGTTCCGTCCAAATCGTGCCTGCATGCGGCAGCCAAGAGGTTGGCAGAAAAGCAGGAGGTTCTGGCAGAGACGATCCTAAGACAGGCAGGCAGTGATGCACACGGTCCTCTCCTCGGGGACGCAACCGGATTCTCAATCAACGTCTACGCCGACTGGGAGGATGCCAAGAAGGGCATCGTGTCTAGGCGTCAGTTCGTCAAGCTGCATATACTGGTGGCCCCCCATGGAAAGATCGTCGCATGCATGGTGACGCCCGGACGCACCCACGACTCGCCGATATTCCGAAAGATGATTGCCCGCGTGCCAGACGGTGACGGGCACGTCATGCTGGATTCGGCATATGACGCACGCGCCAACTGCAAGATGATCTACGACAGCGGCAGGAAGCCGGTGATATGGCCCCGCAAGAACCACACCGCAAAGGGTTTCAACCCCCGGGCAGAGATGCTCCGCTGGTTCAGGCGGGATCAGGACGGATTCGAGAAGGTGTATCACCAACGCAGCCCTGTCGAGTCGGTGTTTTCATCCATGAAGGAAAGGTTCGGCTCCGTAGTGGCCGCAAAGACGCTCCCCATGCAGAGGCTCCAGGTAATTCTGCGAAACATCTGTTACAATCTGGTAGCATAGGGCTCCTGTAGGGGCAGAATGCCGGTTTCCGGTTCCAGCAGATGCTATACACCACATGATGAAAACGGCTCAAAAGCGACTAATAGTAAACCTGTCAACACCAAAACTCCCTTCGGAGTCCAGATTTGGGGTGCCAAAATAAACCAAAAATAGTGTGAAATAGAGCGGGATTATCAAAATGTGGACAACGCCGGGCATGCATGAATTGTTTAATAGAGAACCTGGGCAAAACAGTTGATCGTTATGGTGTCTGGAAGGGGTAACAGGGGATGAGGACTGGGAGAATTCTGCAAATAACCGGAAGTGTCGGAATATCTGCCGCCGTCTTTGCCGTGCTTTATCTGTCTGCCCTCGGCGTCTCGCCCTACCATGAGGGGGTCGGGCTCATACGTTACTCTGACTACGAGTTTCAAAAAGCGGCAGACGCTGCGGAGGGACTGGAGCATCTGGAAATTAAACATCTGAGTGATGATGCCCTGAGGGAGGCACCCATAGTCAGAGACCTGATTGAGCAATCCCTTGCAGAAGACTTTCCACTGAGTCCGGAAGGCCGGGTGTCTGCAACCTATGATGACATGTTTGCAAACCACCGGTATGTCGCACAAAAGCATGTCGCAAAGTATGGCGGTAATGTAGATGACTATTTTACAATATCCGAGCCTGACCCGGACACCAAGTCGATGTATCCGGGCAGCTATGAGTATCGCACCGATTCAAAATTCTTCAGGCATGATGGGACGTTTTACGTCTTTTCTGATGAATACGTCCTGGTCGGAGGTCCTGACCCACCGTTCGTTGGGGTATACATGTTACAACGCGCACAGTCCCAATTTGTGGATCTGACTGATACGGACTTGGCACAACTCCCGACTGTACAGTCGGCAATAAACGCCACAGGAATGATTCAGGAAAACATTGACGTGTCAGTTGCCCTGAGCCGGTCAGACATTAGCCAAATTGATCGGTGGCGCGAAAAATACGACCTGTCTTGGATCTTTGAATATGACAAAAACTACTACTCCATAACACGCTGGATTGCCTGAAAATGAATGCAGGCATGCCTGATGGGATCCGGCCAGAATTGATATGCAGTCTGCCGCCCGTTCACAAATCCACGCCCCGATCTGAGGCGTGCAGGCATTTTTTGACGGATTCTACACGGTTCCATTTCCTGCCTCGGACAGAACCGGGCCCCACATGCGGCCAGAGGATATCTCAGAATACTTACAGGCCAGAATAGCACGCATTCTGCCCTCAGATGAGCTGCAAAGCCGCCACATACCGTCCAAACGGCCTTTTGCCAAAATTAAGATTATATGGCAAGAGACCGCCATTCCATAACATGAAGAAAGAGTTTGTAGTGCGAAGTATTGATGCCTCGCCTGACGGGGCACCATACGTGGTAGTCTCGCTGTCCTCGATAAAGGACTTTCAGGAAGGGGCACAGAACCCGCCGTCGCCGTTTGGCACCCCAAAGGTAATGGGATTCACAAACATGAACGACATGATGAAGGATCTCAACAAGATGCTCTCCGGAATGGGCGGCGGCGGAATGGGGGCGCAGGCCGGAGTCACCCAGTTGAAGCTTGAGATGCACGAGTACAAGGAGATGGGTCTTTCAGTGGGGGACAAGGTGTTTCTGGAACTGACCAAGGCCGAGATGCTTGGCATCTAGATGGTGTTAAAGTACTTCCAGCCGTAAAAGGCGCCTATCGTTCCGATTACAAACAGCATGGGTTTCCATGCAAATACGGGTATGCTGGGCGTTGCAAGCTTGACCTTGTAGTTGTCTATGATGGTGTGTATGTTCTTTCTGATTCTGTTGTGCCATACGCTGTACTCCACCTGGTATTTTTTTAGAATCTCCTCGATCTCGTAGACGACTGGCGTCCTCTGGGAGAACAGGTGCTGGAGATAGTCCCTTGAGACCTCTACCTCTGCCTGGATTCCAATCAGCCCCTTCTTCAAGTCGACCATTCTTACGTGTATCTCCCATGGCTTTTTCAGCTTCAGATTCATTCCGCTGCCTATCTGGTCCGGCTGCTTGTGCTCAAGCTTTACCTTGGTAAATCCCTCCTTTGCAAAGATCTTGGTGATCTCCTCAAAGCTCTTTCTGACTACTATGTGGAGCTGCTCGACGCCCTCCTTGCTGTCTGCATTAATCTGGTGCTTCAGTCCGTCAAGGAATGATATGGTCTTGGGGTATCTGGTCATGTACTCCATGTTATTGTGATCCATAATGGGATATTTAAAGCAAAAACTCGTTCCGATGGCACAGTTTCGGCTTGGCATGAATCCGGTGCATGGCCCACCGATCCTGATCATTATGGATCTTTACGCCGCTGAGCCAAGACGCGTACACAACTTTCCAGGGGTGTGTCCTAGAGACATATACCCCCGGATGACAAAAGATATGGATCGGCAGATCACGGCATCGCCTAATGACTACAAAGAAACGCGATCAACGACAATACGATTTGGTTCAGCAGTACCTGTCTGGTCTCATGCTGAATACCGTGCTGGGAATAATCAAGGAGCTTGGGAATCCGTACGCCGTCAGGCCCGGCCTGGGCGGCATGACTGCATATCCGCCTGGCGCCATGGCAGCTGTCTGCATCATGCTTGAGGCACAGCGCACGACCTACCGTAAGATGGTCGGCATTCTCCGGAATAACGGCACCATGGCAGCCAAGATGGGCCTGGACCGGATTCCCTCCAAGAGCACGATAGCGCACGCCTACGGCCTGATCCCGGAATGGTATCTGGCAGAGGCACACCGGATTGCCATCAGGGAGGTGGAGGCAGGCTCCCTGGCAGCAGACAGCACCGGATACTCGTACCTGCGGTTTGTCAGGTGGCTTGACGTCAGGACCGACAGTTTTCGCACCAGGAAGGGATGGGTCAAACTGCACGCAATCGTGGATATCCGCACCAGGGTGATAATCGACTGCATGGTGACAGACAGCGCGGTGGCAGACATAAACGGGTTGTATGTGATGCTCTGCAGGCTAAGCCGGGGCACCGGCGACTTTTGCCTGGATTCTGCGTACCTGGCAAGGCTCATGTGCAACATGATATCTGCCATGGGAATGGTGCCCCGCATCAAGCCAAAGTCCAACACCGTACGCAACGCCAAGGGAAGCCAGTCGTGGCGCGAGATGGTGAGCCTGTACATGGATGATCGGGACAAATTTGATTCGCAGTACCACCAGCGGAGCATCATCGAGGCAGTCTTTGCCGCCCTCAAGAAGATGTACGGGGATGGCACCAGATGCCGAAAACACGAGAACCGGGCAAATGAGGTTGCGATCCGCATCATGTGCTACAACGTCGAGCTCGTGGCCAGATTGCAGGCAAAAGACGGTAGGCTCACACAGGATCAAATCGCGATACTTGCAGCGTAACCGGCGCGTCTTGACACGCGCCTCCTAGCGGAGCCTCCGCACAGCGTCTTGGATTTGGGGGATTTTATGGGTTGTGGGGGATCGACGGTGCTGCACTGTTGATGCCGACGGGTTCTGGCACCAATCGTGTCTTTGACATCTTGGCACATGGGATGGCATTTTTTATTACTAGGACACACCCACTTTCCAGTGATCAGTTTTAAGCAATGAATGCCTATTGTAAGTAACGAAAGCCACATATGCATTCCTTGTAATGTTGTTATTCGTTCCAGGTTCGGCCGACGCGTGGATCGACGTGTTATTCGAATACGAGGAAGACGGCCTTATTGAAGAGACTGAAATGTGGGCTGCGCTGGAATACATGCAAAGCCTTGGCTTTCTGGCGCATAACCAGACGGTGAGTTATTCCGTAAGCGGCTGGCTGGACATGATCCCGGACAAGGAGATCCCGATTGCGGCACTTGAGGACGCGCTGGGCACGTGGGAAATGTCAAACCCCGGATTGAGGTTCGTTGACGCGCGATCGACATAATATGGACGCACAAGTTGTTAAACGGGCGCGCCGGCGAGGTCAAATGCCCGCTGAACGTCCCTTACATCGACTGCGATATCCATATCGGGTTGGGCGACTATGACTGCAATGGAAAATTCGTCCAGAGGGACCATGATTTTGTGACAAATGTCATAATGCATGAGATAGGTCATTCCCTCGGGCTCGGCCACACCGATGACACGTCACACCTGATGTACGGGAATGGCGGTGTGCCCACGTCTGATTGGAACGGTTATGCCGTGCCGGAAAAACGCGCCGAGTGGTTCGTGGGGCAGGAAATACTATACACGGACATGGGCGAGATTGCCAGCGAGATTACCATGCACGACGAGAATTTGGAGGCATTTGACTCCGCGTTTGCCGAGTTTGACACCATATTTGCCAATCTAGACGCGGCCTTGGATGGCATGGGTGCCGATCTTGACCGTATTGGGGTGGAGATGACAGCCGTGAGCGGTGCAGGGTATGACGAAATGGTAGAAGAATACAGCGTGATATTTGCAGAGTACGACGAGGCGGTAGAACAGTACGGGTGGAATACCGACAAGTACAACGAACTGGCAGAAAAACATGCGTCCGTGATAGAATGGCATAACATGCTGGTGGAACGCCAGCAGGAATTGGCAGACACGTATGCCTGCTATCCAAACGTCATGGGATGACAGGCGTGTTTTTAGTCATGCGGGAACAGCCAATCCGGGTCATCGATGAGCACACAGCATGCTCGGGATTCTTCAAACCAATCCATTCAGAACAGAACGGCCCTTCTAGCTGTTGTTGCTGTTGCTGCTCCTGCTGCCTGCGTGCATGCCTGAGAGTCCTCTGACGTACAGGCACAGGTCAGGCGACACTGTCGTCTCTGAGGGCGTGATCCTCCTGTCTGTCAGTATTGCCCCCGAATCCCTGACTATTGCAAACGGCCTTGACTCTGAGCCCTCGCCCATCTTGTGGTTTGCAATCGTTGCCAGGTTGTCAGCCACTGCCTGGAATGTCACCTTTAACGGGTTTCCGTCAAGATCCCTGCTGCCTCTCATGTCCAGCACCGGCTCGATCCCTGCACACGCTACTGCAACCCCGGAGGTTCCGACCCTTGCAGGCATCAGTCTGCTGTCTGCCAGAATTATCCCCACGTGTATGCCAAACCCCAGGAAGATCTTTCTGCGAATCTGTTCTGCAGTCAGATGCGACTCTGCAGGATAGAGGATCACTTCCCCCCCCGCGTTGGATCTGTCGATTCCGGCGTTTGGCGCCATTATGCTCTCTGATGACGTGATGACAAATCCTGCAATGCCCCCAATAATCTCATCAGACTCCCTGATGATGATCTCTGCAGTCTCCGGTTCCATCCTGAACCTCTCTGAGACTTGTCTTCCCCTGCCTGATACCCTGATCTTCTGGGCATCCACAATTCTTCCCTGAGAGTTTGATACGTATTTTGTAGAGATCACCAGAACATCGCCGTCCTGCAGTCTTGCGCCGTTCTTCTCCAGCGTCCTTGAGAGCATCTCAAATATGTCAAAGACTCCCCTCATTCTGTCTGCCAGAAGGGGTAGGACGCTTAGGTGCATGATGATGTCTGGGGGTTTTTTTTCTTTTTTACTGTTCTGCCATTTTACCGTTCATATGGTGCTGCGGGGAACATACGCACCGTTCAGGCCCAAAATATTTCAGCTGCATGCGTGGATTGCCCCCCGCATCCCCGTCATCCCTGAAAAGATTTTAATCTGTAAGACGGGGTCTGTCGGTTATGAATATTGTTGAGAAGATTCTTGCACGGGCGTCCGGAAGATCCAGCGTATCCCCTGACGACGTGGTCTTTGCAGATGTTGACCAGGTCATGGTTCATGACGTATCCGGACCCGGCGTACTCAAGGTCTTTGAGAGGCTGAAGGCGCAGGGAATCCGGACAGACAGGCTGTGGAATCCGGACAGGGTCTGGGTTGCCGAGGATCACTTTGTCCCTTCTGCCGAGAAGATCTCTGCAGAAAACATTGTGAAATTATCCAGATTTACACGGGAATACGGCATCAAGAAGCACTTCAAGTACGGCATGGGCCAGTACGGAATATGCCATACCCTCTCCCATGAGGAGGCGCTGGTCATGCCCGGCGACGTGTATGTGGGGGGAGACTCGCACACCAACACTACTGGCGCCCTGGGGGCATTTGCATGCGGGCTGGGGCACACCGACGTGGCATACGTGCTGCTCAACGGAAGGATCTGGTTCAAGGTTCCAGAGACGCTCTACTTTAAGATCAACGGCAGGCTGCCTGATCACGTAATGGCAAAGGATCTGATTCTGAAGATAATCGGGCAGATAGGAACAGACGGCGGCGCATACAGAACCATGCAGTTTGGCGGAACCGGCGTTGATGCCATGTCCGTGGAGGGCAGGCTTACCCTGTGCAACATGACTACCGAGGCCGGGGCAAAGAATGGAATCGTCGAGCCGGATCAAAAGGTGGCAGACTATCTCGCACAGAGGGGAGCAGCAGCACCGGATGCTCGTCTGGTGAGGGGCGATGATGACGCAGAGTACGCCCAGGTGTTTGAGATTGAGGGTGCCGAGGTGGAGCCGGTGGTCGCAAAACCGTTCTCGCCTGAAAACGTCTCGGCGGTCAGGGATGCCCCGTCAGTGGACCTGGACAAGTCATACATCGGCTCATGCACCGGCGCAAAGTACGAGGATCTGGAGGCTGCGGCGCGCATTCTCAAGGGCAGGAAAGTGCGGATAAGAACCGAGATACTTCCTGCGGCAATATCGATATACCGGCGCGCCATGGAGAACGGGCTGTTAAAGATATTTCTTGATGCGGGCGCGACAGTCGGGCCGCCAACCTGCGGCGCGTGCTGCGGTGCTCACATGGGGGTGCTTGCAAAGGACGAGATCTGCATCAGCACCACAAACAGAAACTTCCCGGGAAGAATGGGCCATGTGGAATCCCAGACATACCTGTCATCCCCGCTCGTTGCAGCCGCGTCTGCCGTTACCGGAAGAATCACGGACCCGAGGGATCTATAATGATGAGGGGCAGCATAATAAAGTACGCACGGGACAACATCGATACGGACGTAATCGTTCCCGGCCAGTACCTCAAGATTCATGACTATGCGGAGCTTGCAACGCATGCCATGGAGGGGCTGGATCCCGACTTTCACTCCAAGGCCAAGAATGGAAGCCTGATACTGGCAGGGAAAAACTTTGGGTGCGGCTCGTCTCGGGAGCATGCGCCAATCGCCCTGTCGCACTCGGGGATAACGGCCGTCCTCGCACTCTCCTTTGCAAGAATCTTTTATCGAAACGCGGTGGATGGCGCGTTCCTGCTGCCAATCGAGATCGAACAGGATGCGTATGAGGGCATATCCGAAGGCGACACAGTCGAGATTGACACGGATGCCAACCAGATACGAAACGTTACCAAAAACCAGACATATCCCATGAAGCCATTCTCAAAGATTATCGGCCAGATAATTGCCGCAGGCGGCCTCTTCAAGTACAAACCGGGCGATTAGATGGGAAGGACCCTCTTTGAGAAGATCTGGGATGCCCATGTGGTGGCCCGGCAGGACGGCCGGGATCTGCTGTATGTTGACAGACACCTGGTACACGAGGTGACATCGCCGCAGGCCTTTGAGGGACTGCGGGTGAATGGGAGGGGAGTCAGGCGGCCGGACCTTACAATTGCAACAATGGATCACAACGTCCCCACCACCAGCAACAGGACCCTTCCAATGCTGGACCAGACATCGGCAGTCCAGATCCAGACGCTTGCAAAAAACTGCCAGGACTTTGGAATCAAACTCTTTGACATGGACAGCCCCAACCAGGGCATAGTCCACGTTATCGGCCCCCAGCTTGGAATTACCCTGCCAGGTTCCACCATTGTCTGTGGTGACAGCCATACCTCGACGCATGGCGCCTTTGGGGCGCTGGCATTTGGAATCGGCACAAGCGAGGTGGAACACGTCCTGGCATCCCAGACGCTGTGGCTTGAGAAGCCGGATTCCTTTGAGATCAGGGTGGAAGGGTCGCCCAAGAACCCAAGGGCCGTGACTGCAAAGGACATCATACTTTCGATCATTAAAAACATCGGAACCGGCGGCGGCACGGGCACGGTAATCGAGTACTGCGGCCGGGGAATCTCGGATCTCTCCATGGAGCAGCGGATGACTGTATGCAACATGTCCATCGAGGCAGGCGCGCGTGCGGGCCTTGTCGCGCCGGACTCGAAGACATTTGACTATCTCCGGGGACGGCAGTACACGCCGGAAAACTACGAATCGCTTGTGGACTCGTGGAGGGAGGATCTCAAAAGTGACGCAGATGCAGCCTTTGAGAGGAGGTTTGTCATGAATATTGACGACATGGCGCCCCAGGTCAGCTGGGGCACCAACCCGGAGATGACATGCGATGTGACTGACGCCGTTCCGCCCCCAGGCGAGTTTGCCTGCGGCGATCCAAACCGGGAGGATGGCGCCCAGAATGCCCTTGACTACATGGATCTCAAGCCCGGAACACCAATCCGGGACATACGCATCGACCGCGTCTTTATCGGCTCGTGCACCAACGCAAGGCTCGAGGATCTGATAGAGGCATCCTGCATCGTTCAGGGGAACCGCGTATCCCCGCACGTACGGGCCATGGTGGTTCCAGGCTCACAGATGGTCCGAAGGCAGGCAGAGGAGATGGGACTCGACAGAATCTTTACCGATGCCGGTTTTGAATGGAGGGAGGCCGGATGCAGCATGTGCCTTGGAATGAATCCTGACATCCTGGCCCCGGGCGAGCGGTGCGCAAGCACGTCCAACCGGAACTTTGAAGGCAGGCAGGGCGCCGGCGGACGCACGCATCTGGTGAGTCCGGTAATGGCAGCAGCAGCTGCAATCCGGGGGCATTTTACAGATGTCCGGGAGATGATCTAGGGTGGAGCCTTTCTCCCGGGTGTCAGGCATCATCACGCCCCTTGAGAAGATAAACGTGGATACGGATCAGATCGTCCCAAAACAGTTTCTAAAACTGATCCAGAGATCCGGCTTTGGAAGGTACCTGTTCTACAACTGGCGGTACGACCAGGAAGGAAGGGAGACTGACTTTGTCCTGAACAACCCAGAGTACGGCGGTTCCAAGATACTTGTAACCGGAGAAAACTTTGGCTGCGGGTCCAGCCGCGAGCATGCCGTGTGGGCGCTGATGGACTACGGATTCTCCGTGGTGGTTGCACCGTCCTTTGCAGACATCTTTTTGAGCAACTGCTTCAAGAACGGCATCCTGCCTGTACAGCTGGACCCTGAGACGGTTGGGCGGCTTTATTCGGAGACTGGCACGGTGGACGTGGATCTGGAAAAGCAGACAATCACCACCCCGTCTGAGGAGATACCCTTTGAGATGGAGTCCCACCGGAAGCAGATACTGCTCGAGGGCCTAGACGAGATTGCCAGAACGTTCCAGTTTGAAGATGAGATATCCAGGTTTGAGAAGGCCTCTACAGTCCCATCTGTGCTATGATTCTTTCCACGGTATCCTTGTTTCTGTCAATGACGGTCGGGGACTCGACGTCAATCCATTCCCTGTCCCCTATGTCAAAGGCGCTGATCCTGTCCTCCCCTGAGAGCGGCTGCAGGATGTCATAGGACAGGTTGATCTCCTTCTTCTGAGTCTGGCCGATTCTGTCCATGATGTCGCCCCTGAGCATGTATATTCCAAGGCATTCGGAGGCCGGCAGCTGCATTACGGGCTTTTCCATGAACCGCTTGATTATTCCATCCTGCACTACTGCAAACCCTGTCTCCTCCCTCCTGCTTGTCCTGGTGGCAATTACTGCCATGCTCTCCTTCTCCCTGAGGACATCCCTCATCCCCTCCGGGCTGACAGCGCACAGGTTGTCTGCAAACCACAAAAGGAACTCCGGCTGGCCGTCCAGCATGCTTCCTGCATGCAGCAGATCTCCTGCAGTTCCGTTCCCGGAGTCCTGGATGTATACAAGGCCCCTCCTGCTGTCCCCAAAGTAGTTTTTAATCTGGCCCCCGAGGCCGTTAAAGTCAGACACTATGATGATCTCCTCGATAAGATCAAATGACTCCAGATATCTTACGATATAATCGATCAGCGGCCTGTCGTTGATTGGCGTCATGGCCTTTGGAAAGTAGTCAGTATACGGCCTTCCCCTGGAACCACTGCCGCCTGCCAGAATTACGCTCTTCACGGCCTAACGGTATGATTTCTGCTTTCTTCTTCTGGCCCCGGGCCCGCCAAACTTCTTTGGTTCCTTCTGCCTGGCATCCCCGCTGATCAGATACTTGTCAAAATCAGTTATTCTTCTTCTTAGATCCTCCCTGATGGATTTTGGGAACGGATGATCCCTTGGATCCTTTTTAGACTTTGTCCAGCCTACAAGCGCCCTTGAGATTCCTGTCGCGATTGCACCTGCCTGCCCCATGAAGCCTCCGCCCCTGACCCTCACTGATACGTCAACCCTGTTTCTCAGGTCGCCTAGTATCTCCAGCGGAGCCATGACGACCTCGCGGGCAGTCTCCTGCGGAATCATCTCCACTGGGACATTGTTGATGCGGACTCTTCCCTGTCCTTTTGTAATGTATACCCGTGCACTGGCAGCCTTTCTGGTTGCAAAATAAATCTCAGTCTTTGGAACGGTCATTCAGTCCACCCTATCACCCTGCACAGCTGCGCCATTGTGACATACTGTGATGCGGTTCTTTTAATTTTTGCCTTTTCAAACTGGATCTTCTTGAGAGACTTTACATCCTTTGGAGATCCAATGTATGCCCTCAGCCTCTTGTGTGCCTCCTTGCCTGAAGGCTTTCTGTCATGGGGGAGCATTCCACGAACCATCTTGCTGATTATCGTGTCCGGCCTGCGATAATGGACCGGACCGTGTTTTGGGTTGATTATGCTGTTGATCTCCAAAAACTCCCTGTACTCCTGAATGATGTTTGTCCTGGTTCCGCTGATCATGATCTTTTCACAGTTTACCAGAGAAACCCTGTTGCCCTTGAGGAGCAGTTTTGCGACATGCGATGCAAGCCTTCCTGCGATGTGATCCGTCGCATCAACGACTATGGGCCTGTCGGTTCTTACTACCTGCTCCTGGCTGCTACTAGCCAAGCAGTACCACCCCCTTGCCTGTGGGATTCTGCTCGATGAGTTCCGAATATCCGATCAACTTCCCGCCGCTGCCTGTTATCTTGTCTGCTGCAGTGCGCGATATGGCAAACGAGAACAGCGTAATGTCGTGGGGTATGCTGCCTGTGCCGAGAACCTTTCCCGGAAACACCACGGTGTCGCCCTTTTTTGTAAGCTGGCCAATCCTGTTGACGTTGATGTCCCTTCTTGCTATGGATGGCTTTAGCGCGTACTCTGCCAGTTTTGCCCAGATTGGGGCATCGTTGGCAGCCGAGGCCTTTCTTAAATTTCTGGCCATGTGCACCACTACTTGATTTGTCATGTGAATAAGCGGTTTATAACCCAAATATAACGTGTATGATTTGTATTGCCCGGATTACGCCTCAATCCTGTCCAGCATCTCTCTGAACTCGCCCAGCTTGTCCTTGACCTCGTCTATTCCCGCAAGGATGATCTGTTCGGGGTCGAGTGACCCTGTAGACTCTACTGTGAGGATCTTTTCGCCTGCATTGTCAGCATCGATCAAAGTCGAGATGTTTGCCGAGTTCCACTTGGCGTGCTCTGTTCCGCGTCCCAGCATGGCATGGCACTCGATTTTTATCTTCTGACCCGGGGCAAGATCCACTATGGGGATTTTGTCTGAGGTTGGCTTTATGACATCGTCCTCAGAGGACAGCTCGTTTGAGAAGATGGTTCTTGTAACATCGGATTCTCCAGAATCCAGATACAGCATGACTGAGCAGTTGGAGCATCCCTTTTCACTGTTGCAGTCGCACTCTGATCGCTCATTGAATCTATGCAGATCGGTCCTTATCGGCACAAGCCCAAGCCTGTGTGCGAGACCCTCGTCTGGGAGCACCGATGAGTTCTCTATTACGTCCACATCGCCGATTGCAAACACCGGAATGCCGTTGAGGCATATGCGTCTTAGGGCATTTGCGTATTGGAGGGGAACTCCGCTGAACTTTACAGAAATTTTATGGCTATCTTTTTTAACTATCTCCAAGGACGACAAGTCTCGAAAAAGTTCTCCTCAGTCCAAATAAAAAGCTAGCGGGAAGGCCCTCTCCCCTGTCTGATTCCAATAAATAAATACCCAGCAATCCTACGTGTCTTAGAAATGGCAGACATTACAGTGGTTAGGTATTCCTTTGAAGGTGAAAAGTTTGAGATCCTGGTGAAGCCCGATCCGGCCCTTGACTACCGGCTGGGCCGGAAGAAGGAGATCTCCTCTGTCCTGGTCTCCGATGAGATCTATTCTGACTCCGGAAAGGGAACAAAGCCCTCGATGGAGAAACTCCTAAACGCCTTCAAGACGGAGGACGCCTCTGAAATAGCAAAAATAATCCTCCAAAAAGGTGATCTGAATCTTACAACCGATCAACGGCGTAAGATGATCGATGAAAAGAGGAGGCAGATCATAGGATTCATTGCCAAGACGTATGTGGATCCCAGGACACATTTTCCGCACCCCGCATTGAGAATCGAGCAGGCCATGAAGGACGGCCGCATCTCGATTGATCCGCAGCGGAGCGTCGACGAGCAGGTAAAGGATATCGTTGAGAAACTGCGCTCGATAATCGCACTAAAGTCTGAAAGCCTGCGGCTGGAGATCCTCATTCCAGCACAGTATGCGGCCCAGTCGTATGCGGTACTAAAATCCGTGGGATCCCTGCAAAAGGAGGAATGGCAGAACAACGGTTCGCTAAAAGCAATACTTGAAATACCCGCTGGAGCAAGGCCAAACGTGATAGATAGATTGGGTTCCATAACCAGAGGATCCGCTGCAGTCGAGGTAATCCAATGAACCGGCGAAGATACGTGATTCCAGGCGATGTTGTTACCACCGGACCGTTCAGGCCCGAGCAGAACGTAATACTTGACGGAAAAAACATAATCTCCACCGCAGTCGGAATCTCCGAGATTTATGACGACTCTGCAAAGGTCATCCCGCTGACTGGCAAGTATATTCCAAAGATTAATGATCTTGTTATCGGCAAGGTAATCTCCCACACATCGCTGTCATGGGAGCTTGACATCAACTCGTGCTATGTGGGATTTCTGCCTGCACAGGATGTTTTTGGACGGGACTTTTCTGCACATGCCGACGAGCTCTCCTCGAAACTCAGTGCCGGGGATCTGGTGGCTGCCAGGATAGCAAACTTTGACAGGACCCGGGATCCGCTGGTGACAGTGTCTGACCGGGATCTGGGCAAGATTGACTCTGGTGACTTGGTCAAGATATCCCCCAGCAAGATTCCAAGACTAATCGGAAAGAAGGGCGCCATGATTCAGGCCATAGAGCTTGCAACCGACGCGGCAGTCACGATAGGCCAGAACGGCTGGGTTGTCGTATCCTGTGATACTCCCCATGGCTTATTAAAGGCTAAAAAGGCCATCCAAATGGTAGATGAAAACGCACATGTTGCCAATTTGGCTGATCAGGTAAAAGAAATGCTGGAATCAAAAGGTGAATCATAATGGGTGGAAGAGATGCAAAGTTAGTACTGTTAGACAAGAACGGCATTCGTTGTGACGGCAGAAAGGTTGACGAGCCCAGGCCAATAATGATAAAGGCCGGCGGACTAAAGAATGCAGACGGTTCGGCGTACATTGAATTTGGCGACAACAAGATTGTAGTGGGCGTCTTTGGTCCACGAGACGTGCATCCAAAACACATGTCCAATACGGATACGGGAATACTGCGCGTCAGGTATCACATGGAACCGTTCTCGGTAGACGAGCGAAAGAATCCAGCCCCCTCCAGACGTGAAATTGAGATATCAAAGGTGATCAAGGAGGCCCTGGAGCCTGCGGTAATTCTGGAAAAATTCCCACGAACCGCAGTCGATGTGTTTATTGAGGTACTTCAGGCAGACGGCGGAACAAGGTGCGCGGCTCTCTCTGCAGCCTCCGTCGCGCTGGCAGATGCCGGAATTCCGATGAGGGACATGGTGGCTGCGTGCGCTGCAGGCAAGGTGGCAGACACTGTAATCCTTGATGTCAATAATGAAGAAGACCAGGCCGGACAGGCTGACATGCCAATCGGCTACATGCCAAACATGAAAAAGATTACCCTCCTGCAACTGGACGGCATCATGACTCCCGAAGAGTACAAAAAGTGCGTGGAAGTGGGAATCGAGGGATGCAAGATAGTATATGACCTGCAAAAGAAGGCACTCCACAACAAATACTTTGAAGGCGACAGGAAATGACATCATCTGCAATAATCAACGATCTGAAACGGGTGCAGATTCTCGAGCTTCTGGCACAGGGCAAGAGAACCGACGGAAGGGCCCTTGAGGAGCCAAGAAAGATAACCATACAGGTAAACGCAATTCCCAAGGCAAACGGCTCGGCCCGCGTACTGCTCGGAGAGACCGAGGTGGTTTGCGGAATAAAGATTCAACCGGACAGGCCATTTCCTGACACGGGCGACAAGGGAATCTTCATCTGTACTGCAGAACTGTTGCCACTTTCACACCCCACCGTAGAGACCGGACCGCCGGGACCTGCCGTAATCGAGCTGGCAAGGGTGGTAGACCGGGGAATACGGGAGAGCCACATGGTGGACGTCTCCCAGCTGGTAATTGAGGCCAACAAGTCCGTAGTGGGCGTCTTTGCAGACAACGTGGTAGTAGACTATGACGGAAACCTGTTTGATGCATGCTCTTATGCTGCCACTGCGGCCCTGCTCACATCCAAAATGCCCACGTGGAGCATGGTAAATGACATCCCCACGCTGGTAGAGGGCGAGGAGTTGCCTGTGCCTGTCACGACCATACCTGTCTCTGTAACCATGGGCAAGATTGGAAGTCACATCATAGTCGATCCAAACGCAGACGAGTGGAGCTGCATGGATGCCAGGATAACCATTGCCAGCAACTCTGACGGAAACATCTGTGCACTCCAAAAGGGCGGAGCCGACGGATTCACCCAGGACGAGGTAGTCCGATGCGGAGAGATATCTGTCCGGATTGGGGCAAAGATACGCGAGCAGATCAAGGAATCCGCACAGGGGGCCTGAAATGGCAAAGGCAAAGAAATCACTCAAGGGCCTTGGTGCAAGGTATGGCATCAAGTTGAGAAAACAGTACACAAAGATCCATCTCCAGCTAAAAGAGAAGAGAACCTGCCCTGAATGCGGTTCCAAGACGTTTGGCCGGGATGCCGTGGGGATATGGTCCTGCAAAAAATGCAACCTCAAGATAGCCGGAACCGCATATGACATCAAGCTTTAGCGCAAGAATTACCGTCGATGCAGGGGACAAGACAAAAGCCATTTTTGACTCCATTGGGATTGACAACACTGTCAAAACCAGCATCCAGATGGGTGATGATGATGATGATGATGCAATCCTTATCCGCGTAGAGTCCGAGAATCTTGCACACCTGAGGGCAAACCTCAACTCCACGCTGCGCCTCATCCGGGCCTGCCATGACTCGATAGAATCGGTAAAGATATAACGAAACAAAGTTTCAGGGTAGCCATGTCATCAAGACAGATGCCGCCGTGGCTTCAGGAACAGATAACCAAGATGCAGCAGTCCCAGCAGAACCTGCAGTCGGTCATGACCCAGAGACAACACCTTGAGATGGAAAGGGCTGAAACGACAAAGGCGCTAGAGGAGCTGCAAAGGGCAGGCGATGACGATGCCGTCTTTAAACACGTGGGAACTGTCATGATACGATCAACGAGGAAGGATCTAATCGATGATCTAGAGGAGAGGCAGGTCATGGCAAAGACGCGCATGACCGTGCTTGAAAAGCAGGAGACGCGCCTCAAGGAGACCCTCAAGGAACAGGAGGCACACATTACCCAGATGATGAAGAGCGGTGGCGGCCCCCCGGGTGCGCCGCCTTCTGATAGTTCCAGGCGGTAGTAGTAGTAGCCTGGGTGTGCGCATGGCTTGATATACCCGCAGTCTGGCATGTACCAGTAATGAACCTGGCAGGCCTTCGGATAGTCGCAGATGAGAGGGAGAAGAAGAGCGGAATTCCTGATCTTCTCAAGTCGATTGGCCTGAGCGTCGAGACAAAGACGCTTCTGGTAGGGGACTACATCGTCGCATCCGAGACTGTCGTGGAGCGAAAGAGCATCCGTGATCTGATGTCGTCCGTATTTGACGGAAGGCTGTTTGATCAATGCTCCCGGCTCAAGGAGCACTTTGAATACCCTGTCGTCCTCATGGAGGGAAACGTAGATGAGATTGATGAGATCACAGACAACCCGATGATATTCTACGGTGCCCTGTCCACTGTCGCGCTTGATTTTAAAATTCCAGTAATTCCGACCCCCAGCGCCGCCCACACAGCCAAGCTGCTAGTCTCCATGTGCTCCAGAAAGGAGTCTGCCAAGGGGCCATACCTCAAGAAGATCAAAAAGTCCGCCGATCTTGAAAAGCAGCAGCTGTCCGTCCTCTGCAGCCTTCCGGGGGTCGGTGAAAAGTTTGCAGTAAGAATGCTTGAGAGGTTTGAGACGCCGCTCAAGGCATTCTCTGCAAGCAGCACGGAGATTGCCAAGATTGAGGGATTCGGCCAGGCCAGATCAAAGAAGATCAAAAGGACGCTGTGCACCAAAAGCAGCTTCTCAAAGGAGTCTAGCCAGAAGACCCTGCACGACCCTTGAGAAGCTTCCTTTTGAGACGCGTTCCGCATGCAGGACACTCTGACGTGCCTGTGTGGTTTGTCCTGCATCCCGGACAGTAATGAACCCACCTGCCTACATCAGTTATCCCGCGGGTCATCACGGGCGAGACCTTCAGGCCCAGACTCCTTGCCACGTTTGAGACTGCAAAATCGTCAGTAACAATCTCGCCTTTCATCTCAATGCCCATGGCAATAATTGATATGTCCTGCCTTGAAAGCTGCAGGATGTCCCCGGTTCTTCTTGCAGCCCTGAGCGCTGCATCGACTGACGCACCGTCCGGCTCCCTGACCTGCAGCCTTCCGGTGTCCAGCAGGATGCCCAGCGCGTCGTGGCTCTTCTTTATGTGCTTGATCTCCTCGTAGACCAGCCGGGACGTGTGGGAGCGTACGGGGGATCCAAACGGAACCCCTGCATAAAATGCACTTGCATCCAGAATTCTAGTACCCAAGCTTGCCCATCTGCCTGAGTCCGCGCTTTTTGAGTCTTACAAAGACTGCGTGCTTTCTGTACTTTTTGATGATGATGGGCTCTCCGTACCCTGCCGCCTTTACCACCTGCGCATCCATCACAATGCTGCTGTCGTGCGACGATACGATCTCAATCTTCTCGTCGGGGACTACGATTGACTCCAGCCTGTATACCGGGGCGACCGGGGTTATGATGAGGACATCCAGGCTCTCGTGCAGGATCGGACCGCCCAGCGAAAACGAATGCCCGGTGGAGCCGCTAGGCGTCGCAACGATCACCCCGTCCATCTTTTGCTGCACGGTGTCGTTTTGAAACTTTATCTCAATCTCTGAGGTTCTTGTCAGGTTTGTCCTGCTGATGTAGATCTCGTTGAGGGCGGGCGGAAACTCCTCGCCTCCGCAGGATGCGACCACCCTGATCCTCCTGTCCAGAAAAAACTTGCCTGCAAGAATCTGTTCTATCGCGTCGTCGATCTCCCCAATGGTTATCTCCGAGAGTATTCCCCTGTTCCCCCCCACGTTTATTGTCAGAATGGGGGCCTCGTTGTCCAGGTTTCTAAAGACCCTCAGGGTGGTGCCGTCCCCTCCAAGGGTTATGACAAGGTCCAGCCTGATCTTCTTTAGTTCCTCAAGGGACTCCATCTCCTTTGCCGACTCCACGCTGATTGGCGATATCGTATACACTATGATCCCCTTTGCCAGAAGCTTCCCTGCAACATCCCTTGCAGCCTGCTCTGACTCTTTTGATCCAACCTTGCTGACTACTGCGACCCTTTGAAGATTCAACCACCCTACCTTGTTTGCATTTACATAAAAGTCATCTTTTGTCGGCAGTCCCGCACAATCCGACGACCCGTCCTGTCAAAAGCCGTGCCCTGCATCGCCCCCATGCCTGCTGTATGCGGCTTATGGAATTGGTTTCCGCCTTTCAGTAAACAGTTAATTATGAACAAGCCATACCGGCATCATGAGTTATGCGGATCCTGACGTGCTGGTGGATACCCAGTGGGTCTCACAGAACCCCCCCGGCAAAAACCGGCGACTGGTGGAAGTCGATTATGATCCTGTAAACGCGTACCAAAAGGGCCACATCGATGGCGCAAGCCTGATCTGGTGGAAGCG
The DNA here is from genome assembly GCA_965238275.1 of Candidatus Nitrosopumilus sp. GTDB lineage: Archaea > Thermoproteota > Nitrososphaeria > Nitrososphaerales > Nitrosopumilaceae > Nitrosopumilus. Next base: position 2,172,326 of record OZ250186.1, on the reverse strand, counting down.
CGACATTAACGATCCGGTAACACGGGACATTATCAACAAAAAACAGTTTGAAGAATTAATGTCAAGGAATGGAATCGGTTCTGACACTGCCGTTGTTTTGTACGGCGACTTTAACAACTGGTTTGCCGCATTCGTCTTCTGGGTGTTCAAGTATTACGGTCATGATGACGTCCGGATTATGAACGGCGGACGGAAAAAGTGGGAGCTGGAGGATCGCAAATACACGACTGGCGAGCCCAATCTGGAGCCTGTCGGGTATAGCGCCCAACCACCCGATGAGGGACTGAGGGCGTACCTGTTTGATGTTCGGCGCGCACTGGACCGGGAAGATACGGTGATGGTCGATGTACGTTCTCCTGCGGAATTTTCAGGCAAGATCACCGCACCCCCGGAATACCCGACGGAGCATGCACAGAGGGGCGGACACATTCCTGACGCAAACAACATTCCGTGGGCCACGGCAGTCAACGATGCTGACGGGACATTCAAGTCTGTCGAGGAACTGAGGCAGAATTACGAACCTCTGGGTGTCACTGCAGACAAGGATGTAATCTGCTACTGCAGAATTGGCGAGAGATCCTCTCACAGCTGGTTTGTGCTCAAGTACCTGCTGGGATACCCCAGGGTTAGAAACTACGATGGCTCGTGGACTGAATGGGGCAACATGATAGGAAATCCCGTGGAACGGTAAATTGCTACTGGACCTTCCTGTTCTCAAAGAGGGTTCCTTTTATCTAATCAAGGAAAGCGATGCGGATCTTGTCATGGAGGATAAAACCAAGAGGGGACTCTCCATCCGGGACACGTCTGTTGACGAAAAACTAAACGTCAATGCCGACAAGGGCATGATACATGACATGGATGGTATAGGACACTGGGTTCCGATCCGGTGGTACTTTTCCAAGGAATGCTACGGACTGCCACAGGTTCAGGCCCATGCCAACGCCATGGAGAAGAGGTATACGGATCTCAGGGCTCTTACCTGTCCGGATGACTAGTGCGTCTCCAAGATGCAGTCTGGCGTTATTCTGATTCTGGCACCCGGACATGTCCATTTCTTCTTATTTTCTTGGTCTCGCGGAATGTTCTTTGCCTTCCTCTTTTTTCTATTGGGATTCATTAATTGTGGGCGGGATCGGTGATCCAAAACCTTTCTGATGCCTGATGCCAATGATCTTTAAGCTAATTGATGGTTTTTGACGAAGACGTGGACAACGCCAAACAGTTGCAAAATGTTTAACTATCCGATTTGACAATTTTTATCAGGTTTGAAACAAACTTTGCTGTTTTCGATTATTCCCATGCTTCTTTTGGCGTTATTCATACCGGCTACCACCTTTGCACAAATTGAGGCAGGCGGCGTTGACAAAGAGGGCACTTGGTTTGCAGGCGAGGGTCTCAAACAGGGCGACTACTTCTCCTATTCAATGTGCCATGTGGATTACAAAGAATGCGTCAAATTTGAAATGGACATCTGGATAAAGGGGGACAAGCAGGTAGGAAGCGAAATCAAGTGGCTATCAGAGGTCGTCGTCTATGACGGCAACAAGGTCATCAGGGGCGAAATGGAGCTGGGAAAAATCGCTCCCGAGCCGACAGGCGGCACTGAGAACCTGAGTACTTACAGGGGGGCCTTCAAATCCTCGATTGTCTGGCTGTCCGCATTTGCGACAGCCGACGGAAGCTCCGGCGGCAAGGGACCAAAAGAATTCTCAGCGGTGTCTTGGGGAAAAATTGGTAACATTGGCGGCCAGCAAGTAGTCCCCGTGGCAATTGAGACGGTCACAGTTCGAGCTGGCACATGGGAAACGGTCCAAGTTGGCTGGAAGACGGGCGGTGCCGTAAGTAAGGTTTGGATAGTTGACGATTTTCCCTTTCCGATAAAGGCGCAAACGTATACACACGTATCTGAAGGCATTCCTCCCCCGGAATACATATTCGAGTTACGGGAATACAGGGAAAACGTCCTGGAGACTCCCTTTGCCGGGATTGAGTCCACGGCAGATCTGCTTGCCACATCCGGCTGTGACACTAGTATAGAAAAAGCGGTAAGTGTCAAAAAGCCTACGAGCAACTCCGACTACCAAATCCACGCTTTCTACGGACCTGAAGACCCCGTGGAAGGCTGTGAGATGCAGTGGCTCATAAAATTCATCAGCAAGTTTGACGATACCGAGTTTCTAAACCAGGTTCAGTACGACTTTCTTGTAGTGGATGACGACCTGAAACCGCTGAGATCACTGGCACAGGAGGAGGGCAGAGACTTTCTTTACTCCCCATCCGGACAGGCCATGATTGATTTTATCGTTAAAGAGGAACCCGGGATCGCAAATTATGTCGTCTGGGTTTACGGATTGTCGCCTGAGCACATCGTCCCATCCGCCACTGCGGATTATGTGGAAATCCCCGTCCAAATATTTGCCAAGGAAAGCACCGTTTCTGTCCAAAAAATCCCAGACTGGATAAAGGGTACCGCAGGACACTGGGTAAATGGAGACATAGATGATGCCTCGTTTGTATCTGCCATGCAGTTTCTGGTAAACGAAGGGATACTACAGATTCCGCCGACTTTGTCTGAGAAGGATCCGGGGGAAAAGCCAATCCCAGACTGGATAAAGGGTACCGCAGGACACTGGGTAAATGGAGACATAGATGATGCCTCGTTTGTATCTGCCATACAGTTCCTCATAAAAGAGGGAATCATAGTCGTAGGATAATACGTGGTTCGCCTGTCAAATAACGTACGCGGCAGGCTAGCACCGCACGCAAGGCATTTGCATACCCCACATCCAACTGGTTGGGCCTGATGATCCGCAAATTACATTTTCTATTGTCCAAAAATCATGTCGCTTGGGTGTAGTCAAGCGCACATTCCGAGACTACTTTAAGCTACACAAATCCAGTGAGGCAATGAGGCCGAAACTAACGGCCAAGTCCATACAATAGAAAATATGCGTAATCCAGAACTTTTTCAAACTCCGCGTTGACATGTTAGCCCTGCTGTCAAAAATTTATGATCCATTCAATTAAAACCAAAATATGCCGGTTCATACTGTTGTCGAATCAGAAAACAAGTGACCTGCAAAAAGAGAACAAGGCTCTCAGAGACATGATCAAGCGCCAGGACGCAGCTGCCAGGCACGAGCAAAGCCTGTGGCGCACACGGGACGGCTCCGAGTCCGGAGCCGCAGGAGAGCCCGCCCTGCTGCATCGCGTGGAGGTCCTTGATGAGATCATCAGAGTCGGGAAAAATCTTCATGACGCGACGCTGAAGTGCAGGGAACAGTTCCAATACATGCTTGACAGGGCCGAGGCGTGGATAAGGCAAAGCGGCAAATCCCCGCTCTTCAGGAGTGACGAGACGAGGGCGTCGGATCCCGGGAACCGCTGCAAGCTGTACCCAAGGCACGCGCTGCTCATGGCGCTGATGTACAAAAAGGGCAACCCCACGCAGGGCGTGCTTGCGGCATTCTTTGGAATAGACCAGGCGACCGTGTCCCGGTATATCGATGTGCTAGACGAGGTGCTTGAGGCGGTGCTGCCCACCGCTACCAACATCTCAAAGGAGATAGCAGGCACGGAGACAAAAGAGGATCTCAAAAAAATAATTTCCGGGCCTGACGGGGGCATCATGATGATCGACGGCACGCACTGTCCGCTGCAGCGGCCAGACGAAAAACAGATGAGGAGCATGATGTATTCTGGCAAGAAGAAGAAATTCACGCTCAACACCACCGTGTGCATAAATGAAAACGGGGTGATAGTCGCCATATCCGGCAGCACCGTGGGATCCGTCCACGACATCACGCTGCTCAGGGAGAGCCCGCTGCCATTTGGAAGATGGTGGGACAGGATGTGCGACGAGGACACCCCCGAAGAAGACAGGATCCACACCCTTACTGACCGCGGCTACAAGGGAATCGCAAAGGATCTGCCCGGCACAAACACCCTGCAGCCGCACAAGAAGACCAAGAACCACAAGCGCTTTACAAAGGAGGAAAAGGAGCACAACCACGCCGTCAACTCGGCCAGGGTAAAGGTGGAGCACTCCATCGGCAGGCTGAAGCGGTACGGCCGGCTTACCGCGCCATACAAAGGAAAGATTGGCGACTTTAACAGGGAATTTAACATAATAACCGGACTCGTAAACCTGGACCTCCTGTGGAACCAGATGAAGAAAGGACCTCCTTCAGGTAGCACGCTGGGGCCGGTAATAAACTGGGAAGAGGCAAACGTCCCCGGCAGCGCCGTTTCAAACAATTAATTCCGTGCACATCGTGGTGCTGCAAGGTTGCGCACGTTATTTTGTATTTCTGGCAGGACGGGTTTCCACACGCTTGACATGACGGGAATTAAATCAGAATTTTTAATATTTTCTGGGTTTTTCTGGTTTAACCCAACGAAATGGAGGGATTACGCATGGCTTCTAATACATCATCAACCAGATGAAAAATGGCAAGGACACCGATACCGTGGCAAAGGAGATGCACGTGACGCAGCGGCACATCCAGTGGTTGTGGGCAGAGTACCTCAAGACGGGAACAGCACACCAACAGATCCTTGCAGGGAGACCGAGAAATCCCGTGCCGTCTGATCTGGAGATCCAAGCGTTACTGGACGCCCACCGCCGCAGGCCGGAGGGTGCAGTACGGACTGATCTGGACCCTTGTTTTTGGTACCACTTTTTGCATCTTTTTCCGAATAATCATGTCTCTCATCTATTCTCAACCTCCATCTTGCCGATAAACTCGTCGGGTGTGAGATACCCCAGAGCCGAGTGGATCCTGTCCTTGTTGTAGTCCTCAAAGGCCTTTGCAAGTACGACCTCTGCATCTTGAAAGCGCGCAAACTCATGCGGCCAGATGATGGCCATGTCTCTTGGCTTCTTGGTGTAGTACCAGGAGTGTTTGGACATGCCGCAGTATTGCAGGGCCCTGTTCAGGCTCATGCACTTGCTTACGTCACTTACGGCCTGCATCCTCATCACTTTGTTCCCTCCAAAGTTTTTTTTAAAATGTCGTTGGCTACGGTGATCTCGCCTATTAGAAGATATGCGTAATCCACCCATTTTGCCAACCCGGCCATAAAAAACCGGAAAAATACGGCCTAAAACTGCTCGTGTCGTGTATGTGGCAAGTCTGTTCACCCCAAAATCCAAAATGACGTGCGCAGCCTTGCAGCACTTCATCGTGCCCTGAATTCTACTTGACCGGAGCTTCGGAGCAGGCCCTGTCCCAGTCTACTGACGTCTTCCACTGCCCCGGTGGTGGCGGACCCTTTTCCATGCAGTCCCACAAAAGGTTCAGGTTTACCAGCCCGGTGATCACGTTGAACTCCCTGTTGAACTGGGCCGCGTTGCCGTCGTACGGGTCGGCAAGACGCGCGTAGCGCTTGAGCCTGCCTATCGTGTGCTCCACCAACACCCTGGTGGAGTTGATCCTGTGGTTGTGCTTTTTTTGCTCCGGCGTCAGCGGCGTGTCCCTGGTCTTCTTGTACGGGATCTCCGGCGTGGTGCCGGGCAGGTGATCTGCGATTCCCTGGTAGCCGCGGTCGACGAAGGGGTGGCACCTGTCTGATTCTGGCAGGTCCGGATCGTGCATCGCCTCCTCCCACTTTCCAAACGGCATGGGGCGTTCCTTGAGCAACGTGATGTCGCCGACTGACCCGACGGTGCTTTTTGATATGCCGATCACCACCCCGTCCCGGTTGGTGTACACGTTGGTATTGTTGGTGAACTTTTTCTTCTTGCCGGAGTATCCCATGCGCCGGACTGACTTTACAGACGGGCGCTGCACGGGGCAGTGCGTGCCGTCTATGAATATCTCGCCCCCGTCGGACCCGGGCACGATCTTCTTGAAATCCTCCTTGGTCGGGGCAGCAGCTACCTCCTCGGATATGTTGTCTGCCGTCGGAAGTATTCCTGTCAGCATCGCATCCATCACCGGAATGTACCGGGACACGGTGGTCTGGTCTATCCCGAAGAATGCGGCAAGCACGCCTTGGGCGGGGTTGTCCTTTTTGCGGATAAGTGCTAGGAGCAGTGCGTGTCTCAGGTACAGTTTGCACCGGTTTCCGGGATCGGAGACCCGGGATGCGTTATCGCGGAACAGCGGCATCTGGCCCGAATGCGTCAGAAACACCTTGGCCCGCTCCAGCATGTACCGGAACTGTTCCCCGTCTGCCAGCGTGACATGGCGGAGCTTGTCCCCGTCGCGTATTATGCCGTCTAGCACCTCTAGCAGGTGCAACGCGGGCCCCTTGCCGGGGTTCCAGCCATCGTTCCTGCTCTTCCACAGGCCGCGTTCAAGGCCCAACTCCCTGTCTTTCTGTTCCAGCTTTTTGTCTTTCTGCTTTAGAATATTTTTTAGGCTTCTGTCTTTCTGTTCCAGCTTTTTGTCTTTCTGCTTTAGAATATTTTTTAGGGTTTTGTCTTTCTGTTCCAGCTTTTTGTCTTTCTGTTCCAGCTTTTTGTCTTTCTGTTCCAGCTTTTTGTCTTTCTGCTTTAGAATATTTTTTAGGCTTCTGTTTTCCTGTTCCAATCTGTGCATGATCTGATCAGGCGAGTCTGGCATTTGATGTGAGACGCGATCGTGCCTGATCTAAATTTATCGATGTGAACAGGGGGATTACGCATATTTTCTTATGGGGCAGTGCGTGCCGTCGATCATCATGATGCCCCCGTCCGGCCCGGAAATTATTTTTTTGAGATCCTCTTTTGTCTCCGTGCCTGCTATCTCCTTTGAGATGTTGGCAGCGGTGGGCAGCACCGCCTCAAGCACCCCGTCTAGTACATCGATATACCGGGACACGGTTGCCTGGTCTATTCCAAAGAATGCCGCAAGTGCGCCCTGCGTGGGGTTGCCCTTTTTGTACATCAGCGCCATGAGCAGCGCGTGCCTGGGGTACAGCTTGCAGCGGTTCCCGGGATCCGACGCCCTCGTCTCGTCGTTCCTGAAGAGCGGGGATTTGCCGCTTTGCCTTATCCATGCCTCGACCCTGTCAAGCATGTATTGGAACTGTTCCCTGCACTTCAGCGTCGCGTCATGAAGATTTTTCTCGACTCTGATGATCTCATCAAAGACCTCCACGCGATGCAGCAGGGCGGGCTCTCCTGCGGCTCCAGACTCGGAGCCGTCTCGCGTACCCCACAGGCTTTGCTCGTGCTTGGCGGCTGCCTCCAAGCGCTTGATGTCAGCGTCCTGGCGCTTGATCATGTCTCTGAGAGCCTTGTTCTCTTTTTGCAGGTCACTTGTTTCCTGATTCGACAACAGTATGAACCGGCATATTCTGGTTTTAATTGGATGGATCATAAATTTTTGACAGCAGGGCTAACATGTCAGCGCGGAGTTTGAAAAAGTTCCGGATTACGCATATCTTCTATTATGCGCTTGAGGTTTTCCACCTCTGCCAAATGGTTTTTGGCTGCATCCCCCCTGTTTATGAGAGCCTGCTTGTCTCCCTGCAGGAACTTGTCCTTCCAGTCTTGGAAGGTTGCAGGCGACACGTTGTGCTTTCGGCACAATTCGGCAGCTGGCACATTGGTGGTAAAAAACTCCATCACTATCCTGGCCTTGTCCTGGGGACTACGTCTCTTGCTCATGTCCTTCCCTCGACCCCCTGCTCCAAAAGGCATTCGGATTTGATCGGTCTCATTCTAGCGGGGTCCGGCCCAGGACTGCCAGGAGACTCAAGGGTGATGGACACAATATGAGCCGCTCTAGGGTATACCAAATTATGAAATCCAACGGCCTCGTGGTCGACCCTCCTGCAAAATCCAAAAAACGCAAGTGGATCAGGTACGAACGCATCTACTCCAATGCTATGTGGCACACGGACTGGCACGTCATGAATGATCAGCGCATGAGGAATCTGAACCTGATTACGTACCTTGACGACGCCTCCAGGTGCATCACAGGCGCTGCGCTGTTCAGGGAGGCCACTTCGGAGAACGCGGTAACAGTACTCCGTCAGGCAGTCAGCAGGTTCGGGACGCCGGCGACAATCCTGATCAGCGCATGAGGAATCTGAACCTGATTACGTACCTTGACGACGCCTCCAGGTGCATCACAGGCGCTGCGCTGTTCAGGGAGGCCACTTCGGAGAACGCGGTAACAGTACTCCGTCAGGCAGTCAGCAGGTTCGGGACGCCGGCGACAATCCTGTCTGACAACGGTTCGTGCTTCGTCGGCAGGGGTGGCCGCAAGAAGCAGACCGGAACCTGGATCCCAACATTCTTTGAAAACGAGCTGCTGAACCTCAACGTAGGACTGATCAATTCACGGCCATATCACCCGCAGACCAACGGAAAACTGGAAAGGTTCCACAGAACGATCGAAGATGAGATATGGCACTACAAGGATCTGGACGATTACGTCGAATACTATAACGCCGACAGGTTGCACTTTTCTCTGGACATTGACAACTACGAGACTCCCATGATGGCATTCCGCAACAAGCGTGTGACTGACGAGATAAGACAGCAGAACCCCAAATGGATGGAGGCAGATATCAATGATTGACAATCAAGATCAGAGGCGACATGATTCTTGGATACTACACCGCAAATTACATTTGACAACCTTTTTAACTAAATCCGGACAATCAATATTGAATGTCACTGCTCCTAAAGGATCGCGTATGGTCGATGGAAGCACCCACTGCCAAACGCGGCGTCTATCCGCTGCACGGCTTCAAGCTTGGCCTTTACAGACTGCCAGTCAAACTTGAGGATCCTGTGGAATTAAAGTCGGTTCATGACGGCCTCAAAAAGTCATTTGAGATGGACATGTACGCTGACAGGATCTTTGCCACGTACAGGTGGACGGAGCGAAACATGAATGATCCTGACGCTAAAGGCTACGAGGAGGTGAACCTGTCAATTACGGTGGAGATTGTAACCGGGGAAGTAGTTGATATCATATACCAGATATTCCCGATTGAAAAGTTCGGTGATCCCAACTGGGTTCAGGACTACCGCAAAAAAGCCGATCACTTTGCCAAGATGATCATCGATACGATACTGCGCAACACCATCCTTGCAGACAAGCTTGTCGCATATTATGTAAAATCTGAAAAGATCTCCGAGGTGGTGGCACTTCAAAAACTTGAGGATCTGACCCCGCTGGCCAAGATCGTCCTTGGCGCAAAGCCAAAGCCGATAGAGGCTACCGAGGAATTGGACGAGGAAGACGACGGCGCAATCGAGATTCCAGACGGCGCAAAAGATGGCCCAATCGACATCGAATTCAAATCAAAACTCAAGCCGTCCCTCTCGTATGATGCTGCAGAACACACCATCAAGACCTGGGGCCGAAGAGGCACCAGCAACGGAATCATGGGCGTGTGGGGCGAGTTTGTATCTGTAGACTATGACATCTGTATTGCCGACGGCGGCTGCATCGAGGCCTGTCCGGTCAGCGTCTACGAGTGGTTTGACACCCCGGGAAACCCCGGATCCGAGAAGAAGCCGCTGATGTCAAAGGAGCCTGACTGCATATTCTGTCTTGCCTGCGAGGGGGTCTGTCCGCCCCAGGCAATCAAGATATTCGAGCCGAAATAGCGCTTGCAACTATAAATAGTGAATGGCGCCTCTCAGGCATTAGGGAACATGGACTATACTCCGTTTGTAAGCTTTATGCTCAGCATCTTCATGATATCTGCGGTTATAATCACTGCGTACACCTGCAACTTTTACTATCTGGCATACCTGTCCAGCAGGAGAAATGACGTTCTGCCCACTGCTGATCTGGGCACCCCGTCAATTACCATCCAGCTTCCAATATACAATGAAAAGTACGTCGCAAGGAGGCTTGTCAGTGCAGTGTGCAGCCTGGACTACCCCAAGGACGAGATGAGGATAATGGTGCTGGACGACTCTGATGATGACACCGTGGACCTGCTCAGGGACACCGTCCGTGACTACCAAAAGCAGGGATTTCAAATAGAGCATGTCCGGCGCGGAACAAGGAGGGGATACAAGGCCGGCGCCCTCAAGCATGCAATGGAGACGACAGACACGGAGCTTGTTGCCATATTTGATGCAGACTTTATCCCGCCTGAGTGGTTTCTCAGGAAGGCAATCCCGTACTTTTCAGAGCCGGGCATAGGCCTGGTACAGTGCCGCTGGGGGCACGTCAACGAGAACTACTCTGCAATAACCCAGGCGCAGGCGCTGAGCCTTGACTTTCATTTTCTGATAGAACAAAAGGCAAAAAGCAACTCCAGTCTCTTTATGAACTTTAACGGAACCGCCGGAATCTGGAAGCGGGACTGCATTGAGGATTCCGGGGGCTGGCATACGGCCACGCTGGTAGAGGATCTGGACCTGAGCTACAGGGCGCAGATGAAGGGATGGAAGTGTATCTTTTTGCCTGACGTTGTGGTGGATGCAGAGCTTCCAGTCCAGATGAATGCGGCAAAACGCCAGCAGTTTCGCTGGGCAAAGGGCTCCATACAGTGTGCAATAAAGCTGCTCTCTGACATTGTCATCAAGCGCACAGTTGCAGTGGAGACCAAGATCCAGGCATTCATTCAGCTGACGCGCCACATCGTGTACCCGCTGATGCTCATACAGTTTCTGGCACTGCCTGTACTGCTGGCAGGGAGGGTGGACCTCTACATAATCAGCCTTCTTCCGGCACTGACGATTGCAACATACCTTGCGATGGGGCCGGGCGCATACATCATGATAATACAAAAGATGTACAACAAGTCGTGGAAGTCAAAGGCAAAGATACTTCCGGCCCTGCTGGTGTATAACGCCGGAATGTCAGTCAACAATACCGTCGCAGTCTTTGATGCCGTGGTTGGAAGAAAGAACGAGTTTCTTCGAACTCCCAAGTACGGCATAATCAAAAACGATGACGGCTGGAAGAACAAGGCATACAACCTGCCCTTTACCCAGACCACCCTCCTGGAGATATTCTTTGGAGTGTACGGCGTGGCCGGGATATTCATTGCCATATTCTCAAACAATCCAATCTTTGCACCGATCATCGGACTGCAGGTGGTCGGGTTCTTTTATATCGCCTACATGAGCCTGTCGCACACCCGGTATAAAAGAAATAAATCAAACCCCAATCCTGTAATGACTGAGAAGGAGAAGATGGCTAACAGGGTTTACAAGCTTTCGATGGTGGGAATAGTTGCAGTTATCATGTTTGGCGGATTTATGGCACTCTACGGGTACAACTCTGACATATACCCGCTTGACAGGATAAGGGGTAACCTTGACAGTCGGCTCATCTGATCCTGCAGTCATCCAGGCCCATCTGGCTGCAATCAATAATGACATGACGATCGTGCTTACAAAGCTGCCTGAAACGACCGACACGGGCGGCGAGCTTGTTGCCAAAAACCCCGTATGGCTCTTTGCCACAGAGTCTACAAACTTCCTTAGAATCCAGACTGACATCAACACCATATCTGAGAGCATTCAAAAGATTGCAACCGTCCCAAAGGACAGTTCTGCGTACCATACCGGAATGATGGACATCAACAGCAGGGCGTTGCTGCTGCAGTCCAACGTCACTGATGCAATGCCATACATGTACGTCAGCATCACCAACATACTCCTTGCCACCATGTGGATTGCCGTAATTCTGGGAATATTTGCGGCCCTGAAGAGGAAGAAGGAACAACTCAACAGGATCGACGAGGTCGGCGTCTAGGATATGTCCAGTTCCCGCCTGATCTTGTCTACTGCCCTGATTCCGTAAATGTCCCTTACCTGCTGAATTCTCAGGGACTCGTTGAGGGTTTTTTTGCCCATCGTATTTTTCAGCATGGAATAGACCTCCTCAAACCGAATCTCCCACCTGTCAGCACAGTCCAGAATCTTGCTTATGGCCCACTGCCTTACCTCGCGGGGAAGCGGGATCTCCTCACCTGCCTCAATTGAGATTCTGTCAAACAAGTTGATAATCTGCACAGTCTGCTGCGCCATCTTCTCCAGATCCACCGAATCCCCGTACTTGGATTCTGCATTCATCCTGATGCCCGACTGGTACTCTGAGAGCCTTAGCAGCGCCATCATCTCCCTTGAAGAGTCCCCTGATGCCTTGCTTGCCGCGCTCTTGATCGCCTGAATATCCTTGAATATGCTCTCCGTTTTTTTGTGAAATTCTGCGTTTCCTGCATCCTGCCTCCTTATCATCTCCGAGGCAGATGCAATCTTCTGCTCTATGCCGTCGGTCCTCTCAAGCATGCCTTCCTTGAGGTTGTTCAGATCCGACTGGACCGACTTGAGTCCCTCCCCTACAAACGCCGTCGAGTCTGCCCTGCGTGACAGTGTCCCGATATCGGTCTCTATCCTGTCTATCTTGCCTGCAAGATCACTGACTGACCTTGCGCACATGCTGTTTGTGTCCGTGGCATCTGCGGCAACTGCCTCAAACTGGTTCTGAAGATTCTCTATGACGCCGCCCAGCGAGTCGATCCTTGAGGCCTTTGCCGATATGGCGTCAATCGTCGACCTGATTGCGTCCAGTTCGGAGCCAAGATTGGAATCTGACGAGACCTTCTCGGCAATCCTTCCAAGCTCGCCCTTGATGTCTTCAATCACATGCGTCCCTGCATCCAGCCTTGTGGTCTTTTCTGATATGTCATCCATGCTGTTTTTGAGCCTGTCAATGTCGCTGCCAATCTCCAAAAGCGAGTCTGTCCTTCCCGAGACATCCCTGAGCTCGTCCCTTATCTCGTCGATTCTCTGTGCAATCCTGATGATCATCTTGGAGTTGTTCTGGATTGAATGCATGCTGTCCTCGACCTGCCGTGCAAGCTCCCCGGTGTTTGATGCCTCCTGTATCTTCTGGACCCTGTTCACCTCCTCCTGCAGCCTTGCAGTCTGATCGTTGAGCCTGCCTATAATGTCCGACTGGGACTTTGCGCGATTCAGGCCGGCATACAGCTTTTGCGTATCCTCCTCCATTATGCTGATCTGCCTTGAGTGCTTTTGGACATGCTCCAGCGTTGATGCCAGCGCATCCATCATACCCTTCATCGAGACAAGTATCTTTTGGTTGCCCGCAAAGATCTTTGACATTGCCTTGATCTCCTTTTGCAGCGCCTTTGTAGAGTCCGAGACTGATGCGACCTTCTTTAAAAGTGCGGCCGGACTCGGCTCCCTCTTCTTTGCAGTCCCAGTAGTCTTTTTTGCGGCACTTGCCATGCATTCCATTAAAAAAATTATCATAAAAGAGTTGGGCTAGTTGACTACTTTGGGACCGTGGAGAATCTCATGAAATGTCTTTTCGGCCATCCCGTCTGCAGTTGCCGTGAATGGCATGGTGCAGTGCTGGCATCGAATCATATGGTACTGTATAGTACGGTACTACTAATACTTTGTGGATCCAAATTGCACGGCCTGCCGCCACGTGTTAGAGGCGTCTGCCCCTTCCATTCCTGTAATGCCATGCCTGTGGCCTGATGCTGTATCCCCTGCAGCATGCCTGCCTTGTGCAGAATCTGCCTGATGTGACACTCGACTGCTTTTATGCACCGTTCATCAGAACCATGTCTTGGCATCTGCCACTGCTGCATGTGATGACTATTGGCGGTTCCTTATGCGGGCCGTCTGGGTTCTGGCTCTGCAGTGTGACTGGTACCATAGCGGCGAGCGAAAGTTTGTGCAAACAGATTTCTCCGTAGCATGCCCTGATGCCCTTTCCGGCGCTCTGTCAGATCTTCCAAAATCATCGTTGTCGGGTCCAAGCCGACTTGTCAAGCTGTCCCTTGCAGGACTGCCTGAACCGTGATCCTCGCGCCTTGTGACGACCTTGACACCTGCAATGGTGCCTCCACTGTTTTTGTGGGCTTGGCCGCCAGCCCCCATGTGGAGGCAGTCATTATCCAAAATATTTTTTGCCGCGTTCTTGTCGGCGTGGTGGTACCACCCGCATGCAGTGCAGGCAAAGGATTCGCCGTTTCTGGACTTTTTGTCCACAGTTCCGCAAACAGCACACCTCTGGCTGGTATTCTTGTATTCCACGCGTTTTGAAACTCCGCCTTTCTTTTTCATCTGCCATTCAACCTGGCTCCGAAACTCCCCCATCCTAGAGTATGCCATCTCGCGGTTCAACCCGGTCTTTGGTGCCTTTCCGTTGGATCTCCTCATCCTGGTCAAATCCATGTCTTCCAAAAATACCGCAGACAGGCCTTTTGTTATCCGCCTGGCAATGCCCGTTTCGTTGTGTTTCTGCCTGTCGGATATCTTTTTCAATTCACGTTGTATCATGCGGCCGACCTTTCCCCATTTGCGCGAACCGCGCACGCATTTTGACCGGCGTGACTTCAACCGGTCAATCTTGTCGCCGTCGTGACGCCTGCACCCGCCAGGAACATTGTACAGTTTTTCGTTCCCGTCCTCGTCTGCGACTGCCGCAAGGTGCCTGACGCCCAGATCGATCCCTGCCTTGCAGCCTGCAGCTGGTTCGGGGTCTGGAACTTCTACCTGCAAATGCAGTTTGAACCTGCGATCACCGTCATTGGTCTTGCGCGTGACCTTGTTTGTAATGTCGATCATCTGGAACGACACAAACCTGCCTTCGGGGATCTCCGTGCGCGGCCTTACCCCTCCGAGTCCGGGCAGGAACACCGTGCCGTCGTCTCGCAGTTTTGGCTTTCCGCGCGAATTCAGCGAACGCAGCCTGGTTGTCTTCTTGCCGCGCCTCATCAGGCTGGACGGATCCGTCCACCTGTTGTGCCTGTACGTTCTGGCCTTGCCGAGCTTTATCTGCTTCTTGCGCCAGATCCGTTTTGCGTGTTTTTTCACATTTGATTTCTTAAATTTGATTACCGACTGGAGGGCCTGCTTGGACGCGGCCTCATGCATGCGGACGCTGTTGGTCAGGTTGAATTCTTTGCGCCAGCCAGTTATCAGGTTGTTCACGTCAAACTGGGTCATTTTGGGATGGGCCAGTTTCATCAGTATGGTCATGTCGTAAACGACGTCTGTTTCCAGGGAACATTTTACAATCTTGCGTGACAATTCCCGAGACTGCATTATCGTAACGCGTTTGCTGACAATCATGTATGTGGATAGAATTTGTTTTCTTAAAAAGGGATCCAAAAAATTGCACGAACTTTCGCTTTTCACTACAGAACCCAAACACGGCATAACCTAATGCAGTCAAATACCCCAGGTCATGTCTCCACATCCCGTTTCAGTCGACCTACTCATCACCCCGCACTTGGTCATGTGACTGTCTCTATGTGTGTGTGCGGTTCCATGACAATAAAGGGATTTGGCATGCGCCGTATCTCCGGATCGCACGAATCCGTGAGTCCAATACGTCCTACGGCATGGTGCGGTTTGGCCTGCAGGCTATGTGATGCCGGATCCGCGTCAGTTCCGGGGTATGGGTGCCATCTGCCATGGCATCTATTTTTAAGCATACTGTACAAACTGTTAGTATGCAGAACTTCTTACTCCAGCTGGATCCGTCAACAATCCAAGACTCGTTCAACAGTACCGTAACCACCATTATTGACCAGGTCACTCCTGGATTTTACCATACCAACTTTATCACTGATCTGGCTTTTATCATGATTATTGGGGCCGTAGTCGCCCTTGCATTCTTTAAGATACGGCAGCCGCTGATCATCGGATATCTCTTTGCGGGAATGCTGATAGGCCCTCTCTCGCCGTTCTGGTCATGGATTCTGCCTGACGGGAGGGATCCCAGCATCTTCGGCGAGGTGGGGCTGCTGGCTGACATCTCTGCCCTGCACCTCTTTGCCGATATCGGAGTCATACTGCTACTGTTTGTCATTGGAATCGAGTTCCCGTACGCAAAGATTCGAAGCATAGGCCGGGCCACCATAGGCGTGGGCACGATGGGGCTGCTCATGTCGCTGGGGGCCATATTTTACGTGGCGACTGCGCTTGGCCTGGAGTTCATGGACGCCCTGTTTATTGCAGCGGCCCTGTCCATCTCCAGCACTGCTGTAATCGTCAAGATTCTGGAGGATGCAGGGAAGATCCAACAAAAGTCGTCCATCCGGGTTCTGGGAATCCTGATTGTGGAGGATGTAATTGCCGTAATACTGCTCAGCTCGCTGCAGTCCGTTGCCCTGATTGGAACCGTATCTCCAGAGTCGGTTGCAACTGTTGTGGCAGTCGCCGCCGCACTGATCTTTGGAACGTTTGCAGTCGGCACCCGCCTGATCACGCCCCTGATCGACAGGGTTGCTGCAACCGAGCATCGTGAAATCCTACTGCTTACCATTCTTGGAATCTGCTTTGGATACGCCCTGCTGACAAACGTCGTGGGGCTCTCTGTTGCAATCGGGGCGTTTTTGGCAGGGGTGCTTGTGGCCGAATCAAAGTCGGCCGAAGTGGCCAAGCTGCTCTCAAGCCCGATCAAGGACATGTTCGTGGCAATATTTTTCATATCCATAGGCGCCCTGATGGACATTACCAATATTGGCGACTATATGCTCATAGCCGTCGCACTGATTGCAGTGGCCATCGGTACAAAGTTTGGGGGAAACACGATTGCCAGCCTGATATTCCGCCAGCGGCGCGGAGGCGTGTTTCGCTCCGCATTTACCCTGGCTGCGCCAAGAGGCGAATTCTCAATCGTAATTATTAAGACCGGCGTGGACATAGGCGCAGTCAGCGCCTTTCTCTTTCCGCTGATGGGAATGATCGCGATAATCACCTCGTTTCTTACACCATACATGGTACGGGCCGGAGACAAGGTACTTTCAATGGACGAGCAGGACGACGATGCCTGACGAATTAAAGAGACTGCTCAGCCGGGTGCATGACGGAGTCACCACCTTTGACTTTGACGGCAGGAGGGTCCCGTGCATTGTTATTGAGGCGAGCCGGTATGACGATCTGCTGTCTGAGATTGCAGGCAGGCCGCTCTCGATCGACACCAATCTGAACATCCTGCAGGACGGGCTGGGGCATGTCTTTGTGGATGTTGTTCTAGAGTTCTCAAAGGGCGGCATGGTTGAAAGATTCATGGTCAATGCAAAAACCGATCTGGCATTCTTCGAGTCCCTTGCAGATGCCACGATGCTTGCACTATCCTCCCCAAGATCCCACTACGGCAGGGATAACGTCTTTATGATTCAGCTGCCCAATCCTGCAAGGGCACAGGATGCCCTGGCAATAATCAGGAAGGCCCTGACGCCCCTGGAACCCGATGGTGCAGTTACCGGGATTTGAACCCGGGTCACGAACTTGGCAAGCTCGCATAATAACCAAACTATACTATAACTGCGACAGTTCTAGAATCCGGATTTGAATATTAAACTGTTTTTAACAGTAAAGACCAACATTAGTCGTGAATGGGGTGATCCTTGAGCGGCTGGAACAGAAGATTCAGGAGACTGTCTCAAACAGGGATGAGATACTGCAGCTGGCCAGATCCCTTTCTGAGGCAGACTATTCCCGGTCGTTTGTACTGGGGATAGCGATGGGGAGGCTCTATAACGCATTCTACTATCAGTCAAGGAGGGTGCTTGGGCGCGAACCGACAAAAGAAGAGTTTGAGGAATTCTTGGCGTTTGTAAGGGGCAAAAAGCAGCAGCTGGAGGGCCTATGGTGATGGCTTGTTCCACTCGATTACCTTGATTGTCGGGGTTCCGGGCAGCTTTACGCACGATCCCCTGAGTGCCTTTTTCGAAGCCTCCAGGTGTTCACTCCCGTTGACATAATGTCGGGGTCTATGATGCACTGGCCCTGTCTGACCCTTGCCCCGAGGCTTGTTGCCTTGCCCCATGCACGCCTCATTCCCTCCTGAAGCCTGTCTGCGCCTGCGGCGGCAATCATCTTGTTCTCCCTGAGGAGATTGTGCGGGTATATCCTGAGTCTGGAATAGTAGCCAGTCTCCCCGACTGTCTTCTCCAGGGTCTTGTTTGCCGCAAGTCTGGTCGACTCGATGGCCATGTGCCTGATCTGAATCTTTTCATTAATGAGAAGCTGGACGCAGTACTGGTATGTTCCCCTCTTGCCGCCCTGAAACTTGGCGATCTTTATCTGCGGTTTTCCCTTGATGTACTGCTTTCGCGTAAATGGCTGGCCTGTTCCGTTCCTGTAGTTGGCACCATGCATGATGCCCTCAAGCCGTGACGCCCATATTTTAACGGTTCACAATGCGCATGGTAAACACTCAGGTCCCTGCCTAAACATTGACCAGAACATGCATCCATTTAGACCATCACAATTTAGATCGTAGCGTCTAAAAACCACCACATGAGTAAATCCGATCTTACGCTCCTGCGCGAGGAATTCAGAAAACTGGCCGGAGAGAATGAAATGTTCAGAACCAAGGTAAAAGAGATGGAGGACACGTTGGCCAAGGAGACAATCAGGCTTGTACGTGAAATAGATTCATTGAGATCTGATCTGGCAGAACGTGACAGAAAGCTTGCAGCATACGAAAGCGAGCACATGTCATCATCCACCATTTCCATGTACAATGCAGAGCGCGATGCCTTCCGGAAGGAGCGTGAAAAGGATGCAGAACCAAAAGGGGGTGATGCAGAACCCGAAGAAGATGGCACAAAACCGGAAGCAGGCGATGCAGAATCAAAAAACAACAATACCGGCCGCGGACCGCCCATGGGCCATGTCGGAGTTTCGCACAAGAACAAGGCAGGCAGAACGATTACCCTGGGCGTAAGCAGGTGCGGCAGCTGCGGAAGCAAGACGCTCCAGCATACGGCTCCAAAAGTGAAGATGGTCTATGACTTTCCCGACGACGACGCGATTGGGATCAAATGTATCGCATACGTGATGGAAAAGGCAGCATGCTGCAAATGCGGCACAATAACTGCCGCCCCGGATCCCACGCTGTGCGGCACGTCACTGGGCCCCAAGGCGCTGGGATTCGTGCTGGAATACTACAACAAGAGAAGCACGGACCAGACCGTCGCATACTATTTCAACGCATTATACAAGTTTGAGATCTCGTCCAACACCATATGGAATGCGCGCGTGGCGCTAAAGCGCCTCCTGGAGGGCGCATACAAGGAGATCATGGACAGGATGGCAGACGCGCCCTACATCCAGATGGACGAATCATACATCAAGATCAACGGCAAGAGGGGCTATGCGTGGCTTGTCACCATAAAAGACGCAACATACGTGGTGGTGGCCCACACCAGGGCCGCTGCCGTACTGGAACTTCACTTTGCCGGGCTTTTGGGCATTCCTGTCGTGGTGGACGGGTATGCCGGATACAGCGTGTTTCCAATCAAACAGCGGTGCTGGGTACACCTGCTCCGCGAGGCTGAAAAGCTGGCAATCAGGAACGGCGGCAATGATCTGCTCCAGTACGAAAGGCTGCTCAAAATGTATCATGACATTAAGGATCTGGACACGGCTGATGCCGCGAAGCGTCGGGACCTGGAAAAACGCGTGCTTGGAATTGCCGCCTCCTACGGGGAATCCCACCCCTTCAAGACCACCCTTGAGGGTGCGGCCCCCGACCTGTTTACGTATCTGCAGTACCCCGGCATGCCTCCACACAATAACGATGCAGAACGGGACATACGCGACGCCGTCGTGCTACAGAGGAACGTGCGCCACAAGCTGTCAGTGGCGGAGGGAATGAAGGTCTTTTCTGTACTTGTTTCAGTTGCGCGCACCTGCCACAAGCAGGGAATACTGCCACGCATCGCAGTGGAATCGCTCATCAGGGATCCTGGCTGGAAAATATTCAAGCCTCCTCCATGCGAAGTACCTGCAATGACAGTCGCAGTCTGAATTAACAAGGTGGATTGGGGGGACCTGAGTGTTTACTGCGCATGTGACCAAACCGCCGGACCGGCCCGTGCCGGTTCCAATCCCTTCAACGCCTGCCGCGCATTTGTGGGGTGCTGCTGCTGCTGCTGCTGCTGCTGCCTGCCTGCCTGCCTGCCCGGATACGAACCCTATAACGCCTCCCCCTGAACCGACCGGTCCCCCAAACCGCCGCCATTCCAATGCTTATATGGAAACCATCAGGCACCCATCATATCATGGATGAGACCCCGCTGGTTACCGGTAAGCTGATCTCCTCACGCGTATACATATCCGACCGGGAGATGATCCACGAGCTTGAACAGAAGGGGTTTGGAGACGCCGAAGGAAAGAGACTTGTCTTAAAGCAGTTTGAAACGCTCTACCTGCTGTACACCAACCGCCTTACCCTGACCAAGGGAGGACGGCAGACTGACTTTGACTCCTTTGTCAGCACATGCCAAAAGACCGATCCTGAGATACTGACAAGATTCCTGATATATCGCGACCTTCGCAATCGCGGCTATGTGGTAAAGGACGGCTTTGGGTTCGGTTCTGATTTTAGGGTTTATGAGAGGGGGGACTATGGACAAAAGGGTGCCAAGTTTCTCATATTTGGCCTCAGCGAAGGCCGGCAGGAGAGGATGGGCGCCCTGCAAAAAAAGATTGACGAGATTACGCAGATGGGAAAGGAGCCGATAATTGCAGTCATTGAGCGCCGCGGCGAGGTCATATACTACAAGATTAACAGGATGAATTTTTATGAAAACAAGTCCGCCACGCCAGAGGAGCCGTTTGAGGCCTAGCACTGCATCAGCCAGTCCGAGGAGTATTTGAGAAGGCTTTTTTTTTCTGCATGCACAAAGTCATACACGTCCAGATGTTTTGCCTTGTTCTGCCACAGCTGCTCAAAGTGCTCCATCTTTCTTTTCACCCTTGACATGTCATTCCATGACGTAAAGACATCTATTGCCTCAAACTCCTTTGTCGGGGATGCGATGGCCTCCCTAAAAGTTCCGGTAAATGCCACCATGTTGTTCTCGCCGTCCCTGAATATCCCAACCCTTTCTGATACGGAATCTATGATGTGATCTGAGTTTGGTACTGCAATCCTGACCTGAATGCTGCCCTGTCTGACTGCATCCTTTATCCGTTGAATGGTCTTTGCGTGCTTTCCCCTGGGAAGTCTGGCTCCTTCAGAGAACAGCCTTATGAGCATGTTCAGGTCACTGACTCTGAGCCTGTGGCCTATGACCATTCTCAGCACCGTGGTGCCGTCTGTAATGTTGTCAAGTCTTGTAGCCATCATGATTAGCGCCTTGATTGAGAGCGTCTCTGTACACCTGTGATACTCCGTGCAGTTTTCAAGGCACGGGATGAAAAAGTCCTCTGTGATGTTGCTCGTGTCAGACCGGTATTCGTCTTTGAGTTTGATCTCTTTCAGGCTCAACACTACGTGTACGCAGCCTAACTATTTTAGTAATGCAATGCTCCCATCGGGATTTGAACCCGAGTCACTGCCTTGAGAGGGCAGTATGCTTAACCGGACTACACTATAGGAGCTTGATAAAAGGCGGGCTGTTTCTCAATTTAAAGGAAATGCTTGGAACCTGCCCTTGCACGCGGCACGGCCGGAACCCATTCCGGACTGACAGCAGGGGGGACTCTGACTTTGTGCGGTTTGTAAAATTTTGTGGGCTGACACCCTTTAAGGGAATTTTGCTATTTGTCATGGTGTGGATCTGAAAAGACTTCTTGAGGGGAGGGGGTTGGACTCGTTTCCGGCCGGACTGGGGGGATGCAGGGCCGCCGGCACCCATTTTGAATCATGCGGGTATGACGTCTTTGTCTTTGACGAAAGATCCGGGCATGAGACGGTCCGGTACGGGGATTCGTATGCCGTCATCCGCCATGCCTCCCTGTCCTGGAATGACCCAAAGGTTCTCCTCGGATATGACGGGATGCACATAATCCAGGACGAGTCGTGGGATTTGAGAATGCTTGTATCAAGGGTCCAGGCAAAAAAGCCGGCACTCTTTACCAATCTTGCCCGGAACAATCTGATCGAGGCGCTGTTCTGCATTCAGAGAACCATGAAGGGGATCCAAGCATCCGACGCATTTGCCCCGTTCTGGCAAAAATGTGCCTCATACTGCCTGGCAGACGCGATATGTCTCCTGAACCATCGGAAACCAAGTCCCTCCCACATGCTTGAGACGCTTCGGCTGCTTCCCAAGAATCCCATCAACGAGCACATCTCGTCTGTGACCCAGACGATAGGAATGGAGAGGGCGACTACCACCCTCCTTGAGCGGATGCTCAAATCAACGATCGGATTCTCTGACATGGTCCGGGCAGGCGTTTCTGGGACCATCCGGTCAAAATATGATTTCTTCCTAGGAAACTCCATGCCTACTGACTGTTATTTTTATCTGGGGTATGTCAACAGGCAGAACTTTGAAAGAATCAAGGGCACCCTGGATGAGAGGCGGGATCTCTTCCATGTACTGAGAACCGCCTTTGACACGGGGGCCGACTCTGGCCTGCTGGAGGAGCAGGCCGGCCTCATCAAAACCTCGTGCAACTCCATACTCGAGACAGTATCAGGCGTATAGCCCGGTTCTGCCCGGACACCGCACAGGAAATCACAGTCGACTGCCATGTATGGGGGGAGTTGATCCTATTTGTATAAACCATGTTCCTGTACTATAGTGAAAAGCGAAAGACGCCATGTGTTGCCGTTGTAACGGTGATCATGGCATTTACCCTGTTGGACCTGAGAGTCGACACGAACTTGCCACTTATGATGGCGTGCGAAAGAGTGACTCAAGGTATGCGGATGGTCAAATACCGCTTTGACGGTGAATGGGAGTTTTCCGCTGGTCGGGTCCGATATGCTGCAAAGGAGGTGATAGCACG
Source organism: Candidatus Nitrosopumilus sp. (assembly GCA_965238275.1). Lineage (GTDB taxonomy): Archaea > Thermoproteota > Nitrososphaeria > Nitrososphaerales > Nitrosopumilaceae > Nitrosopumilus. The sequence continues at coordinate 2,149,669 of OZ250186.1, read as the reverse complement.
TATTACATTGGAATAGACGTTCACAAAAAGAAATGCGTTTCAACCATCAAGGGCAAAACCAACAAGATACTAAGGCAGGCTGAATTTGACAATAATGTCCGGGGAATAACCGAATTCGTCAAGATGATCCGCAAGGAAGGATACGTGCCGGCTACGGCCGTCTGCGAATCCACGGCCAACTACTGGATAGTCGTGCACGACATGCTCGAGGATGTCGGCATCAACACCCTGCTGGCCCACCCACACAACACGAAGATCATAACCGAAACCGTCTACAAAAACGACAAGGCAGACTCGGCAAAGCTGGCAGACCTGTGCAGGCTGGACATGATCCCGGAGTCGTTCGTGGCCGACAAGCCCGCGCGGGACCTGCGCGAACTGACCCGCACCCGCCTGGGCATGAAGATGTACGCCACCGCCCCAAAGAACCGCATCCACGCGATCCTGGCCAAATACCCGCACGAGCAGCCCAAGGGAGGACTTTACGGGACCTGGACTCGAGTGGCTGCAGGCCGTGCCCCTGAGGGAGGTTGACCGCATGGCGGTGCAGTCGCATCTGGCCACCATCGATACCGTACTAAAGCAGGTGGCAAAATTTGAAAAAAAGGTAGCCGGGATTGCAATGAGCGACAGGAGGGCACAGCTGATCATGACCATACCCGGAATAGGCTACATTACGGCAGTAACCATACTTGCCGAAATAGTCGACCACAGCAGGTTTGCTGACGCCGAAAAGATGGCCTCATACGCCGGCCTGGTGCCAAAACACCACAACAGCGGGGAGACCGTCAGGACCGGCGGCATCACAAAACGCGGCTCCGTCTGGCTGCGCCGCGCCATGGTCGAGGCCGCGTTAGTTGCCGTCCAGCACGATGTCCGGATAGGGGCGCGCTACCAAAGACTGGCAACCCGCATAGGACCCATGAAGGCAAGGGTCGCCGTGGCCAGGCAGATGCTCGAATGGGTCTGGGAGATGCTTGAGCACAGCACCGAGTACAGGACCCAGGACAGGGATCTTGTAAGACGAAAATTCCAGAGAATAAAACGCATTGCCGAATCCAAGGTCTAGGCGTCCTGGGGGAAACTGGAGAACCCGGGGTGCGTTTCGCCGCCCCTGCACAAGCGGAGGGCGACTCAACGCCCCCTTCCGTCCCCCCGGCTTGCCGAAAATGATATTGACTGTAGGAGTTTGGCCTACCATTTCCTCCGGATACGGGGGAGGGGATTCCTAGCGGCAGCTGTGCACCATTCTTCTGGATACGCACGCAGTGCCTGCCGGTTCGGACACGGACATGCCTAAAATTACCCAATTGATCCACAAATCTTTAAAAAACTGCCCGACCAACCCAAACCGGACTGGACCAGACGCATTGTCAACACACAACATCAACGGGTTTGGATGCCCGTAACACATGGGAGTTCGTGCAATTTTTTGAGATCCTTTTTAAGAAAATAAATCCCAACCACAGGTATGATTGTCAGTAAAATCATCAAGATAACACAATCTCGGGAACTGTCACGCAAGATCGTGAAATGCTCCCGGGAAACAGACATCATTTACGACATGACAATCATGATGAAACTTGCACACTCACGGATCACGCAGTTTGATGTCAACAACCTGATAACAGGATGGCGCAGGGAATTCAACCTGACCAACAGCGTCCGCATGCATGAGGCCGCCTCAAAACAGGCTTTCCAGGCGGCAGTCAAATTCCGCAAGGCAAACCGGCTCAAGCACAACAAGCGCATCTGGCGCAAGAAACAGATCAAGCTGGTGGGGAAAAAGAAAACGTACAAGCACAATCGGTGGACCGAGCCGTCTGGCCTGATGAGGCGCGGCAGGAAAACAACCAGGCTGCGCTCGCTGAATTCACGCGCAAAGCCAAAACTGCGAGACAGTGGAGCCGTATTTCTGCCCGGATTCGGGGAAGTAAGGCCGCGCGTAAAGATCCCGGAAGGCAGGTTCGTGTCATTCCAGATGATCGATATCACAGGCAAGGCCACGCGCAAGACCAAGGATGGTGATCGCGAATTCAAACTGCATTTGCAGATAGAAGTCCCAGACCCCGAACCCGCGACAGGCGGTGGCGGCGGATGCAAGGCAGGGCTAGATCTTGGAGTCAGGCACCTTGCGGCAGTCGCAGACGAGCATGGGAACGAAAAACTGCACAATGTCCCCGGAGGCTGCAAGAGGCATGACGGCGACAGGATTGATCAGCTGAAATCACTTAGATCAAGATGCCAGGCAGGCTCCAGAAGATGGAAAGAGATCGGGCGCAAGATAGCACATGAATTGAAAAAGACATCAAACAGGCAAAAACACAACGAGGCCGACATTGCCAGACGGATAACAAAAGGACTGTCCGTATTGTTCCTGGAAGATCTGGATTTGACCAAGATGAGGCGATCCAACGGGGCTGCTTCAAAGACGGGGTTGAACCGCGAGATGGCCTATTCCAGAATGGGCGAGTTCAGGATCCAGCTTGAATGGCAGATGAAAAAGAAAGGCGGAATTTCAAGACGCGTGGAACACGCACATACAAGCCAGAGGTGCGCTGCCTGCGGGGTAGTGGACAAAAAGTCCAGGAACGGCGAATCATTTGTCTGCGTCTCATGCGGATGGTGCCACCATGCCGACAAGAACGCGGCAAAAAACATTTTGGATAATGACTGTCTCCATACGGAGGAGACTGGCGGCCAAGCCCACGGGAATCGTGGAGGCACCATTGCAGGTGTCGAGGTCGTCACAAGGCGCGAGGATCACGGATCGGATGGTTCTGGAATGAACAATTCGACAGGTCGGCTTGGATCCGACAACGACGACAATATTGGAAGGTCTGACAGAGCGCCGGAAAGAGCATCAGGACATGCTACAGAGAGATCTGTTTGCACGAATTTTCGCTCGCCGCTATAACCTTTTAAAACAAGTGCATGTGAGGTATAGTATGTCAGATGCAGCATGTGGATGTGCAGCACAGGCCGAGAACGGCACCGAATGTGACTGCGCAATGCAGAGTGAGTGTTATTGTGACGCTTCTTGCGATTGCAATCAAGATATATGCAAGAACACTGAACACTAGAAAAACTTACATTCCTTTTATTTTTTAGTCCTCTTCGTCTTCCATGCCCCATGATCTTACAAGATCCTTCTGAAACTTGTCGGACTGCTTTTGATCCAGGGCGAATCCGCAGTTCTTGTGGGTGGGGACGACTGTCATGCCATCAAGCTTGAATTCAACCTCGTACAGGTGAACCTTTGAGCATTCACACATATCTGAGATCTGTGCCGTTCTTCCTCTATATTTGCCTATTTGAGGCATTGGAGGCAAACTGTTTGGGCTTGATGTCTGCAACATTGTGGAATTAGGCGTAAACCCAGCCGCTTACGCATTGGGGCATTCTGCAGGGTAAGCGTTCACGTCCCCCCTTGCCAATTCCACGCTAGCTGGGATGTCATACATGGGTATGTGATTCTGACTCCATTATGGAAGCATCCATCAGAGATATGCCAGTGTGTGAAAATGCATAGCAAGAATAAGATGTCATCATGCAGACATGCCTGCGGCTTTTTGTGGCATGTTCTGCAACGTGTCCTGTCTAAACCAAAATGGTGCGGCAACAACCCTGATCTGCCGGATGCCGTGGCGCGGTCATTTGAGATTCGGAAGTATCGGCGGCGGCGTCCCGGCCTCGAACATGTTCCACGAGTCGCACGCGGTGACTGCATCGCCTGAGAATATTCCGCGTTTTGCGCACGTGGCGTGAATCGTCTGGAGCGTGGCAAGGTTGTCTGCGGCGCGCCGGTTCGGAAGTATGCGCTGTATGTTGCGCGGCCTCACGACATACCCGCGTATGGTTCTCTCACAGGCGTTGGTGCTGCCCTCCATTCCCGGATGTCCGATGAACGTGAGGAGGTACGGCATTGCGTTTTCAAGCGTGCCTGCAAACTCGCGGCTGGCATCATCAGAGACTGCGCCGTTCCGGTATGCGTGGGCCACCTTTCCGAGGCGCTTGAGCAGGTCAGACCGGCTTGATTCGACGTGTTCTGCCAGTCCTGGAACTGTCCTGACGGCGGCGCCGATGTCGCAGGCAGACTGCACTGCTTGCCCCCCGGCCATCTCGAGGGTCCTGGCAGCTGCTGCCTTGGCGTCATGGTATATGCCGCGCATCATGACGTACAGGACGTACTCGAACGAGTCGATGCCGTGGCGAATGGCCAGGCCCTCGCTCTTGCGGTTCACGTGCACAAAGCACGACTGGAACTCTCCTGCAAAGGCGCAGCCGCCGCGGTACATGTCTGCCACAAACGGCCTGTTCAGCGCCATCCAAAAGGCACCCTCCATGGTCTTCCTGGACTTGTCCTTCTCTATGCGTATGAGGACAGCATGCTCTGTGTCCAGCACCAGGGCCTGTGCCTGCCTGCCCCCGATGTTTTTTCGCGACTCGTCTATCTGCACGCATGGGGCCATGCTGATCTTTTCCTCTATCTGTCTGACAAGCGGCTGTGTTGCCATGCCGGACCAGACGGCATCCCGGCTCGGGTCATACGGCCCGCAGTCTGCAGGCGACGGCGGCAGCAGCGACAACGGCCCCTTGGAGACCAACGGGGTTTCTGCATGGCCGGGAGTCGTTTCCGGACAGTTCCCTTTTGCGCGTTTGGTCACCCCCGACAGGCAGTTGGATATGCACCCCGTCGATAACGTGACGCCGTGGTTTGATGCCAGGAGCCTTTGGATGGACCTTACGGATGGCACGACTTCGTGTATGTTGGCGATTATTCTCCTCAGGCCGGGCCCAAGTGATGATCCCGCAATGGTGCCAGTCTCGGGGTGCGTGACGGTGCCGCACCTGGTGCAGTATGCCGGCACGGTCTCCTCCACATGGCAGACCATGTTGTTGTTGCCATCACATCGGGTCAAATCAAGTACAATCTTCCAATACATCCCTTCGGGCTGCGTGTCCGTGCTGCTGCAGTTTTTGCACATGTCTGCCCGATATGTCTTGGTTTCAGTCGGCTTGTGGCCGTGGGAGACGCCCTCTGTCCCGGGCTGGTGTCCGCACCGTTTTCCGTCAGGACTGGCACTGCCGGTCCCGGCGCCGGCCCTCCTCTGGATGGATATTGACCGTCTTCCTCACCACCGTCCCCGCCGGTCCCGGCGCCGGCCCTCCTCTGGAACTCTTTTCGCTTCTTGGCAAACAGGACTGCCTCCCTGGACGAGTGGTTCCAACTCTCGTGGACCGACAGCATCCTTTTGAGCTTGACTATCTCTTTTTTCAAGTCGTCATTCTCCCTGGTTTTTTGTGCCAGCCTGCCCCTCAGCGAATCCACCAGTCCCAAACACGTCGCAACCACTCCGATCAGGCAGTCGGCCACGCCCCATGCGCGGCGCAGCTCCGCCTGCAGGATCAGCTTTTCGGATTTTGGAGGAGGAGAAGGAGCCATGCCTAAAGGGACACCTGCCCGGGGCATCCCGCGGATGCCGGATCGGTTTTTTTAAATATTGATTTCGTGTATGGATATTGACGCGCATGTTTCATGTGGATTCGTTGTTTACTGACTCATGCGTTGTCATTTTAAGCACAGATTTGGAAAAAACTCATTCATTGGTTTGTGTTGTTTGACGCCTGTGCATGGGGATGACTGGCATGGGGTGGGCGCAGTATCTAGGGGGGACGTGAACGCTTACTTCTGCAGGCACCCAACCCTTTAAACTAACTTTTAATTATCCGTGTTTACTATTTTACATATTGAATGTGCTAATTGTAGCCTTAGATCTCATGCAGAATGTGCCTGATTTAAAAAACTGAATTAAATTGGGTTATTCCCACGTGCGGCACCACATGCGGCCGAATATCCACAGAATCGTAAAGCATGCCAATCCAAGAAGGATAACCGAAACGTTAAGATCGGTGATTTTTACGCCACACCGTGATGGCAATGCTAGTCGATCCAACGGTGCAGAGATTACGGCAGGAAAACGAGGCGCTCAGGGAGTCGGATGAATCCTGCCGGCAGAGGATCAGGGCCCTCAGGGAAGCACGCAGGACAGACCGACAGAAGTGCGAGGCGCTCAAGGAACGCCTGACTGATCACTGGACCGTCACGTCGAGGGTTCTCGACGACATCATAAAATATCCGGAATTCCTGCACGCCATGACGCTGCGCACCCCGGAAAAGTTTGGCCACACGCTGAACCGCCTCGAGGAGCTTTTGGAGCGGAACGGGGAGACTGCGCTCTTCCGGGAAATCGAGAACAGATCGAAAAACTCCGGGAGCAGGCGCATCCTGCCCCTGAGGCACGCGTACCTGCCGTGGCTGCTTCGGACAAGGCTGAGCATACCGCAGGAAGCCCTTGCCGCGATGTTTGGCGTCGACCAGGCCACCGTCTCCAGGTATCTCCCGTTGATGACCAGGCTGCTAGGCGAGACAGGCACGGCGCCGCGCAAAATCAGCGAGGCTGTACAAAAGGCCAAGACACTCGAGGAGAGCAAGAAGATAATACCCGGCAGGAGGGGAGGAGAACTGATGGTGGACGGCACGCACAACCGGGTCAGAAGGTCCGCGGACAAGGAGAGGCGCAAAAAGACGTACTCTGGCAAGAAGAAGGCGCACACGTACAATACCAACATCGTGATCAACAAGCGCCGCGTGATAGTGGCGATAAGCAAGACCGTTCCGGGCAGCGTCCACGACAAGACCCTGCTCAACGAGGATCCGCCAAACCTTGGAATCATTACGGCAAGGATGGGCCAGAAGGACGTGCCCGAAAAGGAAAAGCCTGACGTCCTGATGGACAAGGGCTACCAAGGGACAAGAGAGGAATATCCCGGATGGCACATCAGGCACCCGCACAAGAAAAAGCGTGGAGCCGACAAAAAGACCGGCGGCCTGACAAAGAAGCAGCGCGCCTACAACAAGAGGGTAAACAGCTCCCGTGTGGCCATAGAGCACGTTATCGGAAGCCTGAAACAGTACAAGAGGCTGACTGACCCGTACGACGGCACCGAGGAGGAGTACAACGACGAGCTCAACGCGATTGCGGGAATGGTAAACCAGGATCTGATGTGGGACGAAATAAAACTCAGGGACGCGGACCTTCTCAAAAGGCTGGCCGAAAAAAGGGCGCGCCTCTGAGACAGGGCGGCACGAGCCGCCTGACGGAGTGAAAGGCAGGTGGCATCAGGCAGTGCAGGAATGTCGCGCACGGCATCCAATATTTGTGCAAATTCCCCCACCATTCCCCATGAAACAACCTGCCGCCCCGGGGACGGATGCCGCACATCCACAGGACGTGCCTTATTATCCAATACTGGAAACTGGATTTTTCACATGGACGTGCAAGACAAATTTGTAAAATATACGGCAGACGAGATTTTCAAATATGGCCACGGCTAGCGCAGTTCTGACATGATTTTATGATTTGCCACGTCAGGCACATTCTGCATAGGATCTCTTGTCTATTACGGTACTTTTATTGGCGACGTACTCTTCTGATGCATTTGCCCAGTACGAGTCAGGCGGCGTAGACAAGGAGGGGGAATGGTATGTCGGCTAGGGACTAGCGCAGGGCGACTATTTTCATTATACCATGTGTCATTTTGACTACAGGGAGTGCAGGGATTTTAGTTTTGAGATGTGGATAAAGGGGGATGTTACAGTCGGCAGTGAGACACAGCTGCTTGCAGAGGTTGTGGTGCGTGACGGCAACAAGGTGATTGTGGGAAATATGACTCTGGGAAAACTCATCCCTGAGCCGACAGGCAGCAGTCCTGAACTGGATAAATACAGGCGTGCATTCGGCTCATCTGTGTCATGGCTGTCTGCATATGCAACTGCAAATATCGATGAGAGCCAGAAGGGCCCAAAGGCATTCACTGATATATCCTGGGGCAAGATTGCAAACATCGGCGGCGAGCAGATACGTCCAAAAGAGATCGAGGATGTCACTGTTCCGGCAGGAACATGGAAGACTGTTCGGATATCCTGGAAGACGGGCGGATATGTCAGCAACGTGTGGGTGGTGGATGATTTCCCATTCCCGATTAAGGCTGCAACACTTGTCCATGTGTCTGAAGGCATTCCTCCGACAGAGTATGAATTTGAACTTCGTGACTATGAACAGTATGTACAGGAGAATCCGTTTGCGGGCATAGTCCCCACGGGGAGTGATCTGTTGCCGCCGTGGTGCGATGATGATGTTCAAAGAACAGTCGTGGTCAAAAAGGCAACCGAACACCACCACTACCAGGTACACGTCTCCTACGGGCCAGAGGATCCCGCCGAGGGCTGCGAGATGGAGTGGCTTATCAAGTTTATCAAAAAGGAGGACGACACGGAGTTCCTGAACCAGGTTCAGTTTGATGTTCTGGTGCTGGATGACTCTGGTGTGCCAATAAGATCACTTGCACAGGATGAAGGTGTGCGAGTTCTCTATACGACCTCGGGCCAATACTCTCTTGAAATGACTGTAGATGAGGATGCTGGCACTGTCGACTATGCAGTGTGGATATACGGCCAAGCTAAGGAAAATATTGTTCCAGAGGGACCCGCTGATTATCTGCTCGTTCCAATAACGATATTTCCAGGCGACGAACCCGTGAGCGACGAACCCGTAAGCATCCCGTCCTGGGTAAAGCGCAATGCAGGACTGTGGGCAGGCGATGTAATAGATGACGCCACCTTCATAGAGGCAATCCAGTTCCTGATAACAGAGGGCGTCATAGACCTTCCCCCCACCGAGTCCGATGACGCTTCCGATTCTATAGTGAAAAGCGAAAGTTCGTGCAATTTTTTGAGATCCTTTTTAAGAAAATAAATCCCAACTACAGGTATGATTGTCAGCAAAATCATCAAGATAACACAATCCCGGGAACTGTCACGCAAGATCGTGAAATGCTCCCGGGAAACAGACATCGTTTACGACATGACAATCATGATGAAACTTGCACACCCGGGGATCACACAGTTTGACATCAACAACCTGATAACAGGATGGCGCAGGGAATTCAACCTGGCCAGCAGCGTCCGCATGCACGAGGCCGCCTCAAAACAGGCTTTCCAGGCGGCAGTCAAATTCCGCAAGGCAAACCGGCTCAAGCACAACAAGCGCATCTGGCGCAAGAAGCAGATCAAGCTGGGGAAAAAGAAGACGTACAGGCACAATCGGTGGACCGAGCCGTCCAGCCTGATGAGGCGCGGCAGGAAAACAACCAGGCTGCGCTCGCTGAATTCACGCGCAAAGCCAAAACTGCGAGACAGTGGAGCCGTGTTTCTGCCCGGACTCGGGGAAGCAAGGCCACGCACGAAGGTTCCAGAAGGCAGGCTCGTGTCATTCCAGATGATTGACACCACGGGCAAGGTCACGCGTAAGACCAAGGATGGTGATCGCGAATTCAAACTGCATTTGCAGATAGAAGTCCCAGACCCCGAACCCGCGACAGGCGGTGGCGGCGGCGGATGCAAGGCAGGGCTGGATCTTGGAGTCAGGCACCTTGCGGCAGTCGCAGACGAGCATGGGAACGAAAAACTGCACAATGTCCCCGGAGGCTGCAAGAGGCATGACGGCGACAGGATTGATCAGCTGAAATCACTTAGATCAAGATGCCAGGCAGGCTCCAGAAGATGGAAAGAGATCGGCCGCAAGGTAACGCATGAATTGAAAAAGATATCAAACAGGCAAAAACACAACGAGGCCGACATTGCCAGGCGGATAACAAAAGGACTGTCCGTATTGTTCCTGGAAGACCTGGATTTGACCAAGATGAGGCGATCCTGCGGGGCGGCTTCAAAGACGGGGTTGAACCGCGAGATGGCCTATTCCAGAATGGGCGAGTTCAGGATCCAGCTTGAATGGCAGATGAAAAAGAAAGGCGGAATTTCAAGACGCGTGGAATCCGCACATACAAGCCAGAGGTGCGCTGCCTGCGGGGTAGTGGACAAGAAATCCAGGAACGGCGAATCATTTGTCTGCGTCTCATGCGGATGGTGCCACCATGCCGACAAGAACGCGGCAAAAAACATTTTGGATAATGACTGTCTCCATACGGAGGAGACTGGCGGCCAAGCCCACGGGAATCGTGGAGGCACCATTGCAGGTGTCGAGGTCGTCACAAGGCGCGAGGATCACGGATCGGATGGTTCTGGAATGAACAATTCGACAGGTCGGCTTGGATCCGGCAACGACGACAATATTGGAAGGTCTGACAGAGCGCCGGAAAGAGCATCAGGACATGCTACAGAGAGATCTGTTTGCACGAACTTTCGCTCGCCGCTATAGTGAGATTCCGTCCTGGGTAAAGCGCAATGCAGGACTGTGGGCAGACGATGTAATAGATGACGCCACCTTCATAGAGGTAATCCAGTACCTGGTTGTAGAGGGAATCATAACCGTCCCGTCATGACACCATTAGTTAAAATCCCAGACCGATCCATGATGCTGTATGGTAACCCTCTTTAGGTATCCGAAACGCAAGCTGCGAAAACTGATCAAGGACGGCGAGTACATCCAGGCAATTGAGTTTGGAAGGAGCATCGAGTCTGGATTCTCAGACGATCACGATTTCATGTTCATCATGGGAAGCATATACTTTATAGTCGATGATCCAGACAGGGCGTTGCCCTACTTTGAAAAGGCCGTAGGGATAAGCCCTGATGATGTGGAGACACTTAGCCTCAAGACCAACGTTCATCTGGCCCTGAATCAGAAGGACGAGGCCCTCAGGTGCTGCAGACGCGTAGTGGAACTGCAGCCAAAAAATTCCGAGGCCAGGGATCTGCTAGAGACCCTTGAGGACCTGTAGGGCTACTATCTCCTCCTAACCTGGTACACCTCCTCCATCAACCAGTCACAAAACGCAGTGACACCGTCGTCAAACTCGGTCCAGATGTGCAACGAATGGGGCAGGATGTCGATCTTCCAGTCATCCGTGTATACCCTGACGCCCTCCTTGTTCTCATACATGTATGCATCCTGCGTCCTCACGTTGCCAAGCGTCTCTGTCGCCTTTTTCTTGATTACCTCCCTGTCCACGGGGAACCGTTTCTTTTCATAGTCCACTATCAGGCTCAGATCCCTTCTTCCATACATCTCAAACTCCTCAATCCTTCCCTCCTTTGGAAAGTTTACGATCAGCTTTATGCCGTATCTCTTGCCCACCTCCCTGCCAATCTCGACTATTCTGGTGTAGCCCATCCCGGGATTCTTGTTTAGGAGAAACCGTATCTGCGCCATATTCCTCTTCAGGTCGTCCTGCAGGGCCAAAACTATCTCTGAAAATATCACAACGTCTGGTGGCAGGATTCCAGATATAATCATTAATGTCGGTCCGAGTCTCCCCCGGTACAAAAAATGCCTGTTGCCCTGAATGCGGGGCATATCCGGGAAATAACTAAGATTGGTTTTTTTAGAACCACAATGCATCCACTGCATGGCAATGCCGATGGGCTACGACGGAATGAGGACAGACGATGCATCCGAGAGAACCGACAACGTAGACGAGTACCGGCGCACGTGCATCGACTTTATCGAGGACATCTCACACGACTATGAGGCATGGGTTGACTATTACAAACTTCCCGCAGACGAAGACAAACGCAGGCGAACAGGAATCAAGACAATAATCCCCCGGACCAACCAGTGGATTGCCAAGGTGGCGCAGTCGATCAAGGCAGTCGACGTTGTAATGAACGACGGTATCCAAAAGATGGCCGAGTCGACTGCCGGGAAACCCTTTGAGTTTGGCGTCTTTGTCAACAAGCAATCAGGCTATACCGAATCAAAGCCCGGGATAATCGATCTCAACGTAAAGGCAAGCGGAAGGAACAAAAGAAAGACAAAGCTGGGGTTTCATTTCAAGAACAACCGGTTCAGAATAGAGTCTACGTGCGGGGCGTTCCTGGACGAGGCAGCGCTGCCTGCAGGCGAGTTTGATCTGATGGACGTAACCCTGCACCTTGACGCCCAAGACGCAAAACGGCGCGACGTGATCTCGTTTACCGTCACCGTCTGCGAGGTTGACAAAGCCGGAAACGAGTTTGACAGGCGGGGATTGACGACTATCGTCCACATAGTTTAGCCTTCTGGGACGATTCTGGAACGATCGTCGAGGAACCCTATGAATCCTCCAGTGTTCTTGAGCATGATGGAGTTTTCCCCACCAAGGGTGTCAAGCGAGTTCATCTTCAGGAACCTCTCCGATGCCGTATACAACACGTCTTCGATGTAGAACGTTCTGGCATGGTAGTCTAGCCCGAGGTATCCTGGACTATACCTGACGCCCTCCCAATGCTTTATGGTCCCCTTTAGATCGAATCCGTTAGCCGGGTCCAGATCAAACACGTAGAATCCACTCCAGCTTATCTCGTCGTTGTCCTGTATCCCGCTTATCTTCTTTTGAGCCGCCGGCCCGTCTAGGTTCTTTATGTTGCCGGTGATCGGAACTGACAGGATCCTGCCTTCCCCGTCTGCTGCTCCCCTTCCAAGGAAGAATGCCTTGTGGTTGTGCAGTGCCTCTGACTGGGTCCCCCTGTCCCCTATCACCACCTCGTCTGCGACCTTGGGGTTGCTCACGTCTGCCACGTTGAACAGCGCTATCTTTACGCCAAGTGTGGTGGCGCCTCCCCACTGGTTTGTTTTCGTATCCCTGCCTATCCCGATGACGTGCTCATCGTCATACGGATGCAGATAGTTTGAGAATCCCGGAATCTTCAACTCTCCGAGTATCTTTGGCGTGTCCTCTGAGAGGTCGATCACAAAGAACGGATCGATCTGCTGGAAGGTGACCAGGTACAGCCTGTCATCGATGAATCTTGCAGAGAATATGCTCTCGTCTGGGGCGATATTGTCCAGCCCTCCCACAATGCTCAGCTCCTCATCCAGGATATAGACTGCGTTTTCCCGGAGGGTTCCGGAGTGCTGGGTGTAACGGTCAGTCGTGGTCGCTATCCTGAACCTGTCCCCGTGCTCGTCCATTGAAAACTGGTTGAGGAGCCTGCCCGGCACAGAGCCACTTGCAGTATGCTCTATGTCTGTCCCGTTGATTGCAATCTTGTGGATCACCACCTTCTGGGTCGCCGATCCGCCGTCTTCGAGCACCGCCAGGTCGTATTCGATGAGCGCCCTCTCTATGTTTTGGAACAGTTCCCGTCTGTTGTTCTTGTCGATGCCATCATAGAACTCCTGCAGCATGCCTGATATCTTGGCCCACCGTTCAGGCGGGCTCAGCGAGGCGTCATCGCGTACGGCCATTATCTCTTCTTGGAGTGTACTGTCGGGGAGCAGCGGCACGACTACATCATAGAACCCGTCTTCCTGGGCGTCCTCAAACAGTTCGGGCAGGTTGTTGCTCTGCTGGTATGTCAGGTAAAAGTTGTCCTCAGACACATAGTGCGTCCCAGAGTATCCCATCAGGTATGACTTTGAGCTGATGTCGTCTCCAAAGACATCGATCGCAGTAAGCGTGTTAAAGTTTGAGAGCCTCTCGGGGTTGTCAAAATAGAACGCGTCAGGGGTCATGACATGCCTGGAACCCTCGTGGATTGTTGGTAGCCTGGGATTTTGGTAGTCCACATGGCTGTTTGTCACAAAGTATGCGTGGTTGCCTATCATTCTGGCATCAGTGAAATGTCCTCCTATCGAGTAGTCCTTGAGGATGGTTGGATTTCCCCTGTCTGCAATATCAACAACCAGCGCGTGGGTAGCCGGGACGTAAGTTGACTGCGGGGCAAAGCCAAACTCTGGAATTGTCTCTTCAAAACTCTCTCCGTTGTAAAATATTACCAGCCTGTCCCCATTCAGGAACATGTCCTCAATGTAACTCGAGTCCACGTCGATGGCAGTCTTTAGGACCAGCCTTGCGTCCTGTGCCGGGTATGCGTCAATTATCGAAAGCGTGTTGTCTGCTACGATGTAGACGTACTTTCCGTCGGTTTTAAGATAATCCGGCTCATCGACTCCCTTTACCTGCACGTTGGTTGTGGAGTAATCCTGGGCGACCTGCGCCTTTACTGCAGACGACGGCGCGGACGTCGATTGGAATGACGCGTCTTGGTCTGCCACCATCATGTCGGCGGATTCCATCACAATCACTGGTTCAAACTCTGCGAATCTCTGAGACCCCAAATCCCTGTAAAAGCCCTGTGCCTCTTGGGATGTAATCTTTATGACGCTGTTTCCTCCGCTAAACAGCCTGGCAAAAGCGGTCTTCGAGCATCTGCGATGCATGAAGAATCTCGACTAGTGCCTCTTGGGATGTAATCTTTATGACGCTGTTTCCTCCGCTAAACAGCCTGGCAGAATCCTCGACGTAGACTATGTCGGTTACCTGAATAACGTCTGTCCCCCTGTCGTTCCCTATCTGCATCCCAAGCCCCACCAAGTACATGATTCCTCCTGCGCCAATCACTAGCGCGACCATTGCAATTGTTTTTTTTGTGTTCATTTTCTCTTTTCCTTTTACCACATCCGAGCCGGTTTGGTTCGATGTGATGGTATTTCTCCGACACTTTTGGATAAAAGGATTAGTGAAATTCAGCCTTTACCAAACAACTTAGATATTTCGGTTCGGCAAGTATGTTTAATGCCGATTGATGAAGAACAAGATGATCTTGCTGAGAGCATAAAGATTCTTGCCACAGATGATGAGCGGTTAAAATCGTTTGGACAGCTGTTTGCCAACGACTCGGCCCGCAAGATTCTTCAACTGCTGTTCAACGAGGAAATGACTGCAGCCCGGATATCCCAGAGGACAGACATCTCCCTCCAACTAGTCAAGTACCACCTTCAAAAACTGCAGGAACTGGGAGTAGTTCAAATATCCAAAACCAGCAAGAACTCAAAATCACATGACATGAAGCATTACACTGCCAAGAGCTTCAGCGTAGTGGTTGTCCCGCCAAAACTCTCTGAAAAGACAAAGAGCAGCAGGCTGCTCATCCACTCATTTCGGCACATTTACAAGGTTGCAGGGTTGGGAGTTGCGACCGGAATATCCGGCATGTTCTCTGCGTTGCAGCTACAACAAGGCAGTCGGCTCACGCAGGACTTTGCCTCTACCGTCTCTCCTGTACCCGACGTGGAACAAGAGGGGATCGCTGGGGAAGGAGGAGGAGGGGAAGACACCCTGCAGGCAACGCAACCAGCCACACAACAGCAGGATGCATCGCAGAAAGAACCCCGGCAGCAGGACATGCCTCCCGAAGAATCAATGCCGCAAGATGATGCGCCACAAGTACAGGATCAATCCATGGCGAAAATGGAGGATGCACCACAAGAGCAGGCGATAACAGCAGGGACATCCGAAACAGACTCCATGGCTGCTGACGACCCTGCTGCCGTTGAGATGGAGTCGGCAGACCTTGACAGTGATCCATCCCATGCGCTCGAGTCCGCTGCACCGTCAGAGCCCGTGCCGCCAGAGTACGCGGAGTTGTCATCTTCTCTTGAAACGCAGGATGGTCTCTCTGCTGGCCTGGATGCCATCGAAACCTTGAGCGATACTGCGTCGTCGTCTGCTGCGTTGTTCCCGTCAAGTCCTTTCCCCGAACTGTTCCTTCCGCTAGTCGCCGTTACTGCCGTTCTGGGCGGACTGACCATATTTTATCTTGCCAAATACCTGAAAAGATCCTAGTTATTTGCAAGCGTTATCTCGATTACGGCCCTCTTCTCCTTTGCCCTCTCTTCACCATGGTACTTTAACTCGGAGATCTTTTTTGCCAATTCTTCGTCCGTGACACGTCTTGCGTTTCCCAAAAACGTCTGCTGCCCGTGCTGTATCCTTACCTCTGGATTTGCCAGCGCGTTCAAGAACCAATCACCATCGGGCCTGTGCCTGGAAAGGTATATTTTTCCGTTGTACCCCACCGCGCGGAGCATCACCCGGTGTTCTCTTCCGGTCCTTCTTCCGGTTGTGGCCAGTACTGCCGCGAACACATCCTGCATGAGTGGCCTTTTGTGTCAAGTAATTTAACCTCATTGATAGGAATTTCTGATATCTGAAGTGATAAGCGAAACCTGCAGATATTGAACCATGGCTGCAAAAATGTACGGAATGTCTGAGAATCTGGTCACCGCAGACGCCTTTACCGGCAGGAAGGTCATGGACCGGGAGGGAATAGAATACGGAAAGGTCAAACACATTCACATCAATCCGGACACCCTAGTAGTTTCAGGCGTGACAATTCATCAGGGATTTCACAAGGACTATTTTCTTGCAGCCGACTATATCGACAAGTTTTCTGACAAGACGCTGTTTCTGAGCAGGCCCCCCGTCCGCATCGGAATTCCCGTAATTGACATAGACCGCCGCAAGATTGGCAAGGTAAAAAGCCTGCACAGGAATCCTGAAAGCAACGAACTGGAATCCATCGAGGTCTCATACGGCCTGGCCCACTCAAAAATCCTCTCCAAATCCGAGATCTGGGGCATAGGCGAGAAGGTCATCCTGAATATGACCCGGGATCACTTTAGGAAGACGAACTGACTGCATCCATCAGCCCTCTCATCATGATTCATGCACGTGTGGTTATCCCATGCCGTATTTGGATCCAAACCTGATGGCGGCTGTGCGCTGACGGCAGCGCCCATCATCCTGCCGGCTCTTTACCGCTTTTGAGGCATGCCGCACACGTGGGAACCCCCCCGTTGATGGTTGTCTCCAGATTTGACCTATGACACTTCTGACAAAGTCCTTTCACAAAATTCCCTGTCAGTCACCCTTTAAATTTTTTTGAAGACATCGTCTGGTTCCGCCCAAAACCCGGCACGATTACTTGCCAAACCGTTCACACTCATACCCAAACACATCCCGGATCCGGAAACATGCAGCGATTCCTGCGTAGAGTATAAGATACTCTGGATGCCATATGGTGTGAATGACGACACCCAAGGATGCACCAGGCGTACCCTCCATTGAGACGCGCTCCCTTACCAAATCGTTTGGAGATGTTGTGGCAGTCGATGACATCTCCTTTTCAGTGAACACCGGGGAGATCTTCGGATTTCTGGGCCCCAACGGTGCCGGAAAGAGCACCACCATGATGATTCTGACCACCCTGCTAAAACCTACGTCAGGACAGGCCCTCATCTGCGGGTTTGATGTGACAAAGAATCCAAAACAGGTCAGGTACAGCATAGGATACGTGCAGCAGGAGACCACTGCAGACGAATACCTGACGGGGCGGGAGAACCTGCTGCTCCATGCAAGACTCAACCACATCCCCAAGGACAAGGTCAATGCAAGAATTGATCAGGTCCTGGATCTCATAGAACTTGCAGGCAGGCAGGATGACGCCGTAACCACGTACTCTGGCGGGATGCGAAAGCGGCTGGATATTGCCGGCGGCCTGCTGCACATGCCAAAGGTACTGTTCCTTGACGAGCCCACCGTGGGACTGGACATCCAGACCCGCAGGAAGATCTGGGAGTACATAAAAAAGATTCATGACGAGTACGATATGACCATATTTCTCACCACCCACTATATGGAGGAGGCAGATAAGCTGTGTGACCGGATTGGGATAATCGACGGCGGAAAGATCCAGGTGATTGACAAGCCTGAGAACATGAAGAATGCAATGGGAAGCGAGATAGTGTCCATCGTCGTCTCAGGGGGGCACCAGGAACTCATATCCGGTCTGGAAAAGACGGATCTGCTGACCAAGGTTACCCGGAAAGATTCACGAATCACGCTCTTTACATCCGACGGCTCCAAGATAATTCCAAGGATATTTCAAATCGCCTCTGAGCACGGCATCAAAATTACATCCATTACGCTTACCCGGCCCACCCTTGATGATGTCTTCATATCATACACGGGCCACAAGATTCGGGATGACGATACCACGTTCAACCGGCAGCGCGAACACGCAAAGATGACGAGGCTGCGGCCATGAGCACCATAATTCGTGACACATACACGATATTCTGGCGGGAGATGAAGAGGTACAAAAAGTCCCGGAGCGGAGTACTGATCAGGCTGATCCAGCCCGCAGTATGGATTCTGGTAATTGGAAACACCTTTGCAGAGACCCAGCCACTTTTACAGTCAGCCGGGTTTGACGGAGAGTACATCGAGTTTATGGCCCCCGGCGTCATCATCCTCACTGCCATCTTTACCAGCATCTTTGGAGGCGTCAACACGCTGTGGGATCGGCGCTACGGCTTTATGAACAAGGCGCTGACCTCGCCAATCTCGCGTTCTGCAATAGCCGTCGGAAAGATGTCTGCAATAGCCATGATTGCGGCCCTGCAGGCCAGCCTGATCCTGGGAATCGTTCTGGCGATAGGGGTAGAGTTTCCCAACCCGATAATGATCATACCAATCATGGCAATCGTGATTCTGTTCTCGCTGGGATTCTCTGGAATCTCTGTGGCGATTGCCGCGACTGCAAAATCCCAGGAGACGTTCTGGGGAATGATCAACTTTCTTGGAATGCCCCTGTTCATGCTCAGTCCGGCCCTCTTCCCGCTGTCGCTTCTCCCTGACTGGCTGGCTGCAATTGCAAAACTGAACCCCGTGACCTATACTGTCCTGCTGGTAAGGGAGATGATGACTGGAGTATCAGAGGAAGGGGTTTCGGTGCTGCTCAGTCTTGGAATAATCCTTGTATTCGTGCTTGCGATGGTCGTCCTGACAAGCTACGTCTTTACGCGCGAGGTAAACAAGCCGTTCTGACTTTAATTTGGGGTCCCGATAGGTCAACAGTATCTATTTTGACCAAAACAACAATGTTTTCTTACATGTGCAATATTTGCCAAACTTGGCAACATTCTGGCATTGGCAATGATACATCTGGCCGTACTGGCACTGTCTGCTGTCATACTTGTCGGAGTCCAGTATTCATACGCATTTGAGCATGAAAGCCTGTATGAATGGGGCTCGTTTGGAATATCAGACCCCGGATTGTTCTCACACCCGCAGTTTGTTGACGTTGACGAATCCGGCAACGTCTATGTGAGTGATTATGGAAACAAGCGGATTCAAAAGTTTGACGCAGGCGGGGAGTTTGTCCTTGAATGGGGCTCCAGCGGACGCGGAGACGGCCAGTTTCATTATCCAACAGGCATCGCATCCGATGACTCGTTTGTCTATGTCGCCGATCGTAACCTGAACCGTATACAAAAATTTGCCCACAACGGAACATACGTGTCCGAGTGGGGCGAGCGCGGCAGATCCGACGGCATGCTGCTGCTGCCTGACGACATCGCCACGTATAACGGATCTGTATATGTGGTGGATACTGGAAACTACCGGGTGCAAAAGTTTACTGCAGACGGCGAGTTTGTACTGTCCATTGGTTCAAGCGGGACAGGTGCAGGCCAGTTTCTTACCCCCAACGGAATCCATATCGGTGGCAACGGAACCATATACGTGACTGACAAGGGAAACCAAAAGATAGAGGTGTTTGATTCGGATGGCAGCCATCTGCGCCTTTTGTCATTTACAGAATACAGCAACTTTCTGCCCGGCGGAATTCATGCAGATGGCGCAGGCGGACTGTATGTGACCGATGCCGGCCAGGGGATGCTGTACTACTTTGAGTCTGATTCCGATTCGGCCATATCGCCTTCAGACTACAGTATAACCGAGTCATCGTCTGCACGCTATGCTGATGTTGCAATAGGCATAAACGGCGAGCTGTATGCAGTTGACTCGTTCAACCACGCAATCCATGCCTACACGACCCCCTCATATGTGGCACCCCCGGTGACTCCGGAGCTGCCAGTTGATACGGACGAGCCTGAAGTGGACTCAACAGACGTGATCCGTCCAGTGCTGACTCTTCCCTCGGACATGGTCGTGAATGCAGATGATCTCTATACCAATATCTCCGTTGGCCAGGCAGTCGCAACAGATGAAGGCGGCATACACACAATCCTGAACAACGCCCCAGACAAGTTTCCGCTGGGAGTGACAAAGATTACGTGGATAGCATCTGACAACGCCCGGAACACGTCTGAGGGATACCAGTACATCACGGTTCTGGCGTGCGGGGAATCACACTCTGAATTTAGCATGATTCGCGGAACCACCATCGACGACGCCCTCATTGGCACCGAAGAGAGGGATCTGATATTCGGACTGGGCGGCGATGATCACATCAACGGGGCATCAGGCAGCGACTGCATCTTTGGCGGGGACGGGGCCGACATCATATTTGGCGGGTCTGGCGATGATGCAATATATGGCAATGCAGGCGACGATATCATCAAGGGGGAATCTGGTGATGATGCGATTGACGGCGGGGAAGGAGACGATATAATTAACGGCGGTTCTGATTCAGACGACTGCCATGCACATGTAGGCAGCAATGATCTTCTGGCAAACTGCGAGTCGTGACGGACCGGCCTGTAGCCCGGGACGGCATCCACTCTATATAGCATGTATGGCAGTATCGTAATCCATGTCTGGTATTTCTATATACCACATAACACCCATCCCAATAATGAAGAAAGCGACTTCTATGGTGTTGATCGCAGTACTCTTGATCTCTGCTGTTCCGCCATACCATGCAGATGCACAGGGAGACCAGACAAGAATTGACGGGGCCGGCGCATCGTTTGCGTTCCCCCTGATGGACTTGTGGAGGGTAAAGTATGCCGAGGTACGCCCCGACGTGCAGATGAACTACCAGTCAATTGGCAGCGGCGGCGGCGTCACGCAGCACATCCAAAAGACGGTAAACTTTGCAGCATCTGATGTCCCGCTCCGGGATTCCGAATATGAGCGGGCGCCCGATACACTTACGATCCCTGTGATGATCGGTGCCATATCCCTGGTGTACAACATTCCGGGAGTGGATACGGGAATCAGGATCACGCCAGAGGCGCTGTGTGACATGCATCTGGGCAAGATTAAATCTTGGAATGATCCCCTGATTGCCGAGGCCAATCCCGACCTGGAGATACCTGATCAGGATGTCATTATAGTGCACAGGTCTGACGGATCCGGCACGACGTTTGCATTTACCAGTTATCTTACCAAGGTCTGTCCTGAGTGGGATGAGCGGGTAGGTGCAGGCAAGAGCGTTCCATGGCCCATCGGCATCGGCTCTCCAGGAAACGAGGGAGTCGCAGGCATCGTAACCACGACAGAAGGCTCAATCGGCTATGTCACCCTTGCCTATGCCTTCCAGAATGATCTTACAACTGCAGCCATTGAGAATGGTGACGAAACAAACTTTGTACTGCCAACCTTGGAGAGCGCATCTGATGCATCCGAGGGGGCAGCAGCCACTCTGCC
Source organism: Candidatus Nitrosopumilus sp. (assembly GCA_965238275.1). Lineage (GTDB taxonomy): Archaea > Thermoproteota > Nitrososphaeria > Nitrososphaerales > Nitrosopumilaceae > Nitrosopumilus. Next base: position 2,128,426 of record OZ250186.1, on the reverse strand, counting down.
TGCCGCGCAGGAGAGCTGGAGAAGTGTTGACCTGCTGGCAGCACCCGGGGATAACTCGTACCCAATCACCAGCTTCTCATACATACTGCTGCACCCTGATCTGAAGGGATCAGTAAGGGACCTTGATCATGCAGTGGAGGTTGTAAACCTCGTCGCCTGGATCATAACTGACGGCCAAGAGTTCAACGATGATCTGCTATACGTGCCAATCGCAGCACCCGTAGCCAACATCGGACTGGAGGGACTCTCCAATATCACCTATGACGGCCAGCCAGTATACGCCGGCCCTGTCAGCGTTGAAGTTCAGGAGCCAGAAGAGGACAAGATTCCTGCATGGGTACAACAAGTATTCAAATTCTACGGAGACGGACTGATATCTGATGACGAGCTGATCAGTGCAATCACCTACCTGATAAATCAGGGCATCATCAAACTGGAATAAAAGCAACTGCTTTTTTTTATATCCTTCTTTCATCGCAGGTACAGACCGAATACAGCTGAATACGGCCGGCAGACCCCCCCAGTCTCTGGTCTTCAACCCGCGTCTTTGGGGGCGAGACGACGTGTGTGAGTGGGGCCGCCGCTGATCCAAAGTCTGCGTGTGGGGTTTGACCAGTGCCATGGAATGACTTGTATTTTATGGAATATACTGATATGTTTGATGTTCTATATAGACATAATGTAGATCTATTGACAACATAAACTATATTCGCATTTGAGATTTAGTATGATCCTGCCTATACAGTATGCCAAGGGATCATCTTGCAGGCCGGATAAGAAAGGAGGGCAGATCCCCGCTTGCCGACAAGATCTTCAAGGTGGGAACGACCATCGCAGGAATCTACGTGCTTGCCATAATTGCCATCATGGTCCTGCAGCTTGGCTGGGAGTCCGGACCGATCTGGGAGGAGGAGGGCGTCGCAGGCTTCATCGGGGGAACCGACTGGAACCCCGTGGAGGGGAGGGAGTCGTTTGGCGCCCTGCCATACATAGTGGGCACGCTGGTAACCTCTGCGATTGCAATGGTGATTGCCCTGCCGCTCAGCATCGGCATAGCAATGTTTGTAATGATAGTCCCAAAACGGATCGGCCAGCCCATGGGGTATCTCATCGAGCTGCTTGAGGCAGTGCCAAGCGTAGTCTACGGGCTGTGGGGACTGTTCATCTTTAGAATCTACTTTAGGGACATAATTGAAAAGCCCCTCCATGACATGTTTGGCGACTCGATATTCCTGTTCTCGGGAACGCCGTTCGGGCTAGACGTCCTCTCTGCAAGCATCATACTTGCAATAATGATAATTCCGACCATATCTGCCGTGTCCCGGGAGGTGATGATGGCAGTCCCGCACCAGCAAAAGGAGGCAGCATACATGCTCGGCTCCACCACCTGGGAGATGTTCCGGCTGGCAGTATTCCCGTACTCCAAGGCCGGGCTGATGGGCGCCTCAATCCTTGGACTGGGACGTGCCATCGGGGAGACCATGGCAGTCACCATGCTGATTGGAAACACCATCGGATTCTCGGCAATACCGCAGTCGCTCTTTCATCCAAGCCAGACCATGTCCAGCATCATTGCCAACGAGTTCATCGAGGCATCCCCCGCGTCCCTGCACCTGCCTGCGCTGATCGGGGTGGGACTCGTGCTGCTGCTGGTTGCAATGGCAGTAAGCGTGTTTGCCCACTATATCGTTACAAGGATGATAAAGGTCCAGGAGGGGAGCGTCCATTGAGCGTGACTCCCAGGAGCCGGCGGCGCGCAGAGATTCGTGCGATGTTCAAGTCAAACGTAGGCAGGAGGCTTACAGTCGACAAGGTCATGATCGGCGGCATCACCTGCTGTGCGTTTATTGCAATTATTCCGCTGTTCTGGATACTGGGGCAGCTTGTGGTGGGGGGAGCGCCGGCACTCACGCTTGACTTCTTTACCCAGACGCCGGGGGCGATCGGGGCCGGAGCCATCAACATCGGGCCTGCCATCCAGGGAACCCTGATAATAATCGGGCTCTCGTCCCTCATAGGAATTCCGCTGGGGGTTTGTGCCGGAATCTATCTCTCCGAGGTGGGAAACAACAGAATCACCAAGCAGATCAGGCTCTTTCTGGACGTGTTCATGCAGATTCCCTCCATCGTTCTTGGCCTGTTTGCGTTTCTGGCAGTCGTCCTGCTTTTGGGACACTTTTCAATCTGGGCCGGCGCCTTTGCGCTGTCGCTGATCATGTTCCCGATCGTTGCACGCTCCACCGAGGAGCAGCTCAAGATGGTCCCATGGACATACAGGGAGGCAGGAGTTGCACTGGGAATGAAAAAGGTCACCATTGCATTTCGAATAGTGCTTGCGACTGCAAAACGTGGCATGCTGACTGGAATATTATTGTCCGTATCGCGCATTGGCGGCGAGACTGCCCCCCTCATAATGACCATTCTGGGCAGCAGCCAGTTCTTCGCAAGCCTGGATGCGCCCATGGACGCGCTGCCGCTGAGAATATGGCGGTTCTCGCTGCTCCCGTACGAGGATGCACGTCTGGCAGGCTGGGGGGCCGCGCTCGTACTGGTGATCATAATCCTTGCAATACATGTAGGCGTCAGGTACTACTTTCAGGGACGGCGGGGGAGTAAAGGTTTATTGCCAAAGAGCGTGGCAGGAGCAAACAAGGGATGACTGCTATACTATCACGGGATGGCAATGTCGAACCCCAAGCACCGCTCTCTGCAAAACCTGAAATCCGTTACAAGATGGTTGCCGATGGCGTAAATGTGTACTATGGCGACTACCTTGCAGTCAAGGACATCAGTCTGAAGTTTCCTGAAAACTCCGTCACCGCGCTGATCGGCCCGTCCGGATGCGGCAAGACGACGTTTCTCAGATGCCTGAACAGGATGCATGACATGACCCCGGGTTCCCGGGTGGAGGGGAAGGTGATGATTGACTCGGCTGATCTGTATGATGGCAGCATAGATCCGATATACCACAGGCGAAAGGTCGGCATGGTATTTCAAAAACCCAACCCGTTCCCGACAATGTCCATATACGACAACGTCGTCTCCGGCGTAAAACTCAACGGGGTAAAGGATCGTGCCATTCTTGATGAAATCGTGGAGGACTGCCTGAAGATGTCCTATCTATGGGACGAGGTCAAAGACGATCTAAAAAAGCCTGCAATGAACCTCTCCGGCGGCCAGCAGCAGCGACTCTGCATTGCACGTGCACTGGCAATACAGCCCGAGGTGCTGTTGATGGACGAGCCTGCATCGGCCCTTGACCCAATCGCGACACAGAAGATTGAGGAGATGATAAGGGAGCTGGCAAAAGAGTACTGCATCATCATTGTAACCCACAACATGCAGCAGGCAATCCGATGTTCTGACTATACGGCATTCATGTATCTGGGTGATCTGGTTGAGCATGGGGACACGGCACAGATATTCCAAAACCCCAAAAACGAACTCACTACAAGATACGTAGAAGGCCAGTTCGGATAGCTATACTGACGATCAAAAGTCCTTGCACAGCATCTCATATTTTCGGCTGGTAAATTTGAGAAGGTCAAGCTTGAATCTGATGGTTCGATAATACAGCGAAACTGCCCGGTGCATGTCTTGGAATGTCCTGTAATATTCGGAGACTAGCAGGACGCGCTTTCCCTGGTGCCAGCACTCTTCCATCGCGTTGAGGTACGGCGAGCCCTTTGGCAAATAGATCATCTTGACGTCCTTGTTATTTCGCAGAAATTCCTTTACCAGTTTTGAGCGGTGCTGCGGTGCCCTGTCTGCGGTCACCACCACCTTGCCAAAGTGCCTGTGCAGATCCTTGAGGTATCTGACAAACGTGGGCCCGTCAAATTTCTCATACGTCCGGAAGAACTGCCTGCCGTCCTTGGCAATTGAACCGTACGCTGCGATCCTCTTGTGACTGCCAGTATACGGCACGCTTATGGAACGGCCCACCGGGGACCAGTATTTGCAGCCGACTATCACGTCGTGTATGAAAATTGCCTCGTCCTCCATTAATACGGTGAAACCATCCTTTTCTAGGCGTGAAACCCGCTTGTTGAAGCGATATTTCCAGTTCTGCACGGCCTTCTTGTTGGCCCGATTGACGTGGACCTTTCGTGGTGCCTTCGGAGACAGGTTGTGCTGGTGCATGATTTTCCTGACGTACGTGATGTGAAGTTTTACGCCCGTGTCCTTGCGTATCTTCTGCTGCAACTCCGAGGGTGTGATTTTACAGCAGGATGCCTTTGCAATTATTCCATCGATGACATCTCGCGGAATCCTTCTGGGCCGTCCGCATCGTGGAAGATCACGGAGGCCTTGCAGGCCCCCGTCGTCGAAGCGGCGCAACCAGTTACGGACCCAGTTTGGGCTACGTCCTTGAATGTCAGCAGTTTCCTCCACGGTCATGTTGCGCACGCGCACCATGCGCACCACAACCATTCTGGCTCGGACCTTGTGGTCCTTTTCCTTTTTGTACACCTTTTCGAGTTCTTCCAGTTTGGTGTCGTTCATGTCTCACTGAAGGGAGCCTGATCTAGAAACTTTGCGGTTGGCTAGGGTATCTGCTCAAAAACTTTTGCGCGTCAGTATAATTAAAGTATCAGAATCACGCTTAAGCCTGTATGACCAGGTTGATGGATCCAAACCTTGGGCAGCTCTCCGCCTCGCTGTCCGAGATGGGGGATCTTGCAATCCAGTGCGTTGAGCTTGCAATAGACTCATACATCAAGGGGACCAACACCATCAATCAGGTCCGGGATCTCTCGGCACGCATAACTGACAGGTATCATGATGTGGGAAACCTGATATTCGACACGATTCTAAAGTTCCAGCCGGTGGCATCTGATTTCAGATTCATCCGTTCTGCAATCGAGATCTCCTACACATTCCACCGGTTTGGCCGCTATGCCTATGATATCACGCTTGTACGCGACAAGTTTGGCGACATCTCATCGTGCAAGACAGAATGGCTGTACCAGGTCTCAAACGAGACGCTCCGGATGACCAAGGATGCCATGCAGTCCTTTGCACTGCTTGATACCGGAAAGGCAAACCTGATCCAGATGAACGAAGAGTACGTCGACAAGCTGTACCTGGAGAGGATCCCGATGCTGATTAACTCCGATGATACCCGCTGCGCGCTGGCCGAGGCGCTTTTGCTAAAATATCTTGAAAGGATTGCAGACCACGCCCTGTTTATGAGCAAGGCAGTCAACTATATCGTGACCGGGGAGTACGACCCGAAGAATGTCCAGCCGTCCCCTGCAGACTAGCAGCACGTCGTCCCATCACACAGCACCGGAATCTTTTTGCTGGCAGCCGTGATATCTGCAATCAGCGCGGAGAGCTGCGGGCTTGATATGCTGTACATGGCCCTCTTTCCCTCGTCCCTTGACCTGACAATCCCGCACCTCTTCAGGGTTCTCAGGTGGTGCGAGACCAGCGGCTGGTCCTTTCCAGTTTTGTAGACCAGCTCGCCCACCGACGACTCCCCGTCCTGAAGCATCGTTAGAATCTCAAAACGCGCCTCATCGCAGATGCATCTTAAAAGTCCGATTCCATTCATATAAATGTAAATTTATATAAACTAATATTTATATGATGGCATGGCAAGAAAAATCCTTTTCATCTGCAGGGAGAATGCGGGACGCAGCCAGATGGCAGAGGGGTTCATCCGGAATCTTGCTCCGCACCTTGATGTAATGAGCGCAGGCACAGAACCCGGATCCGGGCTGAATCCTATTGTGGTGCAGGTGATGGGGGAGGTTGGAATAGACATTACGCAGCAGAAGCCCAAGGTACTGACAGACAGGATGCTCGGCGAATCAGTCCCAATCAGCATGGGATGCATCGATGAGGAGTCATGCCCTGTAACACTTGTCAAGGGCATGGCCGACTGGAAGATAACGGATCCCAGGGATGCAGACATTGGGCAGGCCAGGAGGATTCGTGATGAGATAAGGGGGCGGGTTCTGCGCCTGATTGAAGAACTCGATGCATGATGGCGTACTCCAACCTTCAAATGTTTGCAGTGGAACTGGTGGGGACGTTTGTCCTTGTGGTATTTGCAACCGGCTCGATAGTGCATGATGTCCAGGTCGGGGGACTGTACGGGGTCTGGATTGCGGCTGCTGCACCGTTTGTGGCACTGATAATCGGGGTGTACTCGTTTGGACGGATCTCAATGGCCCACTTCAACCCCGCAGTGACTATCGGGTACTACATCACAGGGCACATCACGAGGATACAGATAGCGTGGTATTTTGCAGCAGAGATGATCGGGGCCCTGCTGGGATCATTGTTCGTGATGGGCGTGATTGGCAGAGAGGCTGACCTTGGGGCAAACGCGCCAAGTCCGGACTATCCACTGTCCTTGATATTTCCAGTGGAGGTACTGGCATCTGCACTGCTCATGGCGGTGATATTTGCAGTGGTGTATACGAAGGGGCTGAGGGGATTCAGCGGGATTGCAATCGGCGGGATAGTGGGGCTGGACATACTCTTCCTGTCTTTCATATCCGGGGCATCGATGAATCCTGCAAGGGCGCTGGCGCCTGCGCTGTTCTCAGGAGTGCTTGATTATCTCTGGCTGTACTGGAGCGCGCCCTTTGTGGGAACCGTGATCGTCGCTGTCCTGTTTCGGGGACGGTTTGAACGGCAGAGGCGGGAGTCATAGATGTGCAGGATTGGCGTTCGTACCTGCATGTGAATGATGGTGATGGCGTGGCTGCATACCAGCCGGCCGTATCCGTGGATGCCCGTGCGGGGAAGGCACAACATGCTGTCTTATGAATTAATAATGCCCGAACACTACATCCGGCGTTGTCAAAGTCAGAGAGACTCTTTGAGAAGGCAAGGGGGGTTATTCCGTCCGGCGTCAACAGCCCTGTGAGGTATTTTGAGCCGTACCCGTTTTTTGTAAGGCGGTCTGACAGATGCCACATATGGGACGCAGACGGGAGGCGGCTTGCCGATTTCTGCAACGGGTACGGGGCGCTGCTGCTGGGCCACCGCAGGCCGGAGATCATCAGGGCCGTTGCCGCGCAGCTGGATCTTGGAACGCTGTACTGCGCCCCGACAGAACAGGAGATAACCCTGTCTGATATGATTATGGAAAACTATCCGTCAATCGAGATGGTGCGGCTGGTAAACACCGGCGGCGAGGCTACAATGACTGCAATCCGGCTTGCAAGGGGATACACCAAGAAGAACAAGATAGTAAAGTTTGAAGGCTGCTACCACGGGGCGCACGATTCGGTTCTGGTCAGGGCAGGCTCGGGGGCCGCACACAACGGAATATCCGTATCCGAGGGGGGGCTGGAGGAGGTATCAAGGAACACCCTTGTCGCACAGTACAACAACTATGCCGATCTTGAGGGTATCATAAACGGGGATGACGACATTGCAGCCGTAATAATTGAGCCGATTATCGCAAACATGGGACTGATCATGCCTGAGAAAAACTTTCTAGAAAAGGTAAGAAGAATAACCCGGCAGAACGGCATCGTGCTGATATTTGACGAGGTGGTTACCGGGTTCCGGGTCTCGCCGGGCGGGGCGCAGGAGTACTTTGGCGTCAGGCCCGACATTACCACGATGGCCAAGGCGCTTGGCAACGGATTTGCCATTGCCGCCGTGGGGGGAAGACGGGACATAATGGAACAGCTTGCCCCCTCCGGCAGGGTGTACCAGGCAAGCACGTTTGCAGGAAACCCCGTAGCCGTCAGTGCAGCCATTGCGTCCCTCCGGGTGATCAACCGGCTCAAGGGCCGGCTGTACTCCAAACTGGAGAGAAACTGCCAGCGGTTCTCAAGGGAGATTGGTGACATTGCAACCGACTACCGAATCCCCCATCAAATCAACTCCGCATCATCCATGATGCAGATATTCTTTTCAGAGGAACCCGTAACCGACTATGCCACTGCCATGGGTGCCGATGCCTGCAGGTTCAAGCGGCTCTTTGATGAGCTACTCAAGGGCGGCGTCTTTGTTGCACCGTCGCAGTTTGAGGTGGTCTTTTTGTCCAACGCGCATACCATCTCTGACCTGAATCGCGCCGTTGAGGCGTACAGGTCCGGCCTTAAAGCGGTGATAAATTGAAGTATCTTATCGGAACGCGCGGCAGCAGGCTGTCCCTGGCCCAGACGCGCTGGGTCATAGACATGCTGAAGGATGCCAATCCTGACTGCGATTACGAGATGGTCCCGATAGCCACAAAGGGGGATACCGATCCCAGGCCGCTCTTTGCAATAGACCAAAGGGGGATATTTGAAAAGGACGTGGACAGGGCCGTGTTCGAGGGCAGGGTGCATTTTGCCGTCCACAGCATGAAGGACGTGCCGTCAGGACTGCCTGGGGGGCTGGTTCTGGCGTCTGTTCCCAAAAGGGAGCAGGTCAATGACGTGCTGGTTACGCCAGACGGCCATTCCATGGAATCACTACCAAAAGACTCGGTTATCGGCACCAGCAGCCTGCGACGGGCAGTCCAGGTGCGCCGGATGAGGCCCGATGTACAGGTAAGGCCAATCCGCGGAAACATTGAGACCAGGATACGAAAGACAGACGGCTCCTTTGACGGGGTGGTCCTTGCAGCGGCCGGAATCCGCAGGCTGGGCCTGGATGTCCGGTATGAGACGCTTCATACTGATGACTTTTCCCCGTCTCCAGGCCAGGGCGCCCTTGCCATGGTTGCCCGGGAGGATGACGAGGCCACGATACGGATGCTTGGGAGCATTGAGGATCCCGATTCCAGGCTTGCAGCCGATGCAGAACGCGCCCTGTCCAGCATGATAGAATCCGGATGCAGGTTTCCCATAGGCGCATATGCAAGACCAGACGGGGACATGATGAGCATCAAGGCCCATGCATACTCTGTGGACGGGAGCGACTCCATTGTGGTTGAAGAGAGGGGCCGAAAGACTGATCCGGGCAGACTGGGAGCAGACGCGGGAATGGAGATGCAAAGGAGGGGCATCGGCAGACTTGCATTAAATTGGAGGGCAAAGGTGGAGGAGTGGAACACGAAATGACAGGTACAGTCTACCTTGTGGGTGCAGGCCCCGGTGATCACAAGCTGATCACGCTGCGCGCAGCCGAGCTTATACGGGACGCAGACGTGGTGCTGTATGACCGGCTTGTAGGCGAGAAGATAATTGCAATGATACCTGCATCCGCAGAAAAGGTGTACGTCGGCCGCGCAGTCGGCGATGAGACGACCCATCAGGATGCCACAAACGATCTGATGGTGAGGCATGCCCGACTCAAAAAAACAGTCGTCAGGCTCAAGGGAGGGGATCCGTTCATCTTTGGCAGGGGGGGCGAGGAGGCCGAGTTTCTCCAAAAACACGGAGTCCGGTATGAGATAGTTCCCGGCATTACCTCCGGGATGGGCTCTGCGGCATATTGCGGCATTCCGCTCACGCACCGGAGGCACTCCTCGTCTGTGGTGTTTGTAACCGGCCACGAGGATCCGCAAAAGGAGGCAGAATCCGTCAAATGGATGAATCTTGCAGGTTCTGTTGACACGATTGTAATCATGATGGGACTGTCCCGAATTGGTACCATCTGCGGGCAGCTGGCAGCCGGGGGAATGAACAAGGACATGCCTGTTGCAGTGATTCAGGACGGCACCGCGCCGGGACAAAAAATGATCACCGGAACAATCTCTGATATTGCAAGGCTGGTAGAGGAAAATGGGATTGCACCGCCTGCCAACATCATAATTGGCAGGGTCGTTGACCTGCACAAGACGATCGGATGGAGGCCATGAACCGGACCATTGCGATAACGCGCTCCCCTGACGATGCAGCCGAGTTTGTCAGTCTTGCCGAGGGGGAGGGCATAATGACGTACGCGCTGCCCACAATACAGCTGGTCAGCAGGGGCCTGCAGATAGTAGACGAGTTTCTGGGGCATGCCGCAGAATACTCTCCGGACTATTCCGTCTTTATGAGCTCCAAGGCAGTAAGGCTGCTGTTTGAGACTGCCAGACAAAACTCCAAGCTTGATGAGCTGCGGCTTGCAGTGGCCAACACCGCGGTGGTTGCAGTGGGCCCAAAGACGGGGGAGGCCCTCAAAGAGCAGGGAATACGCGTCAACCAGATGCCTCCCAAGACATACTCGTCTGTGGGCGTGGGGGAGGTGTTTACAGGACTCAACGCCGTGGGCAAAAAAGTCATCATTCCCAGAAGCGGGGCGTCAACCCCGTTCCTCAAGGAACTCCTAAACAAGATAGGCCTGGACGTGCTGGAGGTTCATCTTTATGACGTGTGCGCCTTCCAGGACACCACGGAATGGAACGGGTTCCGCAAGGCGTTCTCCGAGGGTGCAGTGGACGGAGTCGTGTTTACCAGCGCGTCGTCTGTGCGCGGGTTCTTTGATATAATGTCCCGTGATCACGATGCTGCAGCCCTGTCCTCGTACCTGCAGAAGACAGCCGTGGTTGCAATCGGGCCGTTCACTGCAGACGAGCTGAAAAAGTTTGGCGTGCCAAACAAAATATCCCAGGTCCATACGGTTTCAGGCGCATTTGACACCCTCAAGGACCTGCTCCCGGCTCCATGACGCCTGTTGCAGGAGTTGGCAGGGACGGCAAGTGGCGTACCGGAATGTCCGGAGCCCCGCTGCGTTCTGCCATACGGCACACCATATCCCACAACACATGATGTCGTCTTGTTTGGTACTTTCAACGCAGATGCCTGAATACGCATTGTCCAGCCGTGCATTAAATTGCCATTATTCCTGCGTCAACTGACGCAAACCGCTTTCTGGACGGCATCGGCCATCCGGCCAAATGCATGAACTTATTTGAAACCATATTCAACCTAAACTCAAATGAAGATCTACATACTGAGGCACGGAAAGGCAGAGGGCTTTGCAGCCGGGGTCCAGAGAGATGCCAAAAGAAGACTGACACCTGCCGGCCGTCATGAGATGGAACTGATAGCCGACGGAATAAGGAACATCAACATCCCCTTTGATTATGTGGTGTCAAGTCCGCTTGCCCGGGCCAGGGAGACTGCCGATATCGTGGCAAGATCCCTCCATGGGGATGACATGACAGTAACCGTGTGGAACGAGATGAAACCCGAATCCAGCGTGACAGACGTGCACAGGCTGCTTGCCAAACTGCCCCCGGATACCCGGATACTTCTTGTCGGCCATGAGCCCCATCTTTCCTGTTTGGTCTCATCAATAATATCGCAGGCTGGTGCTACTGCTGCGATAAATCTCAAAAAAGGGGGACTTGCAATCCTGGATGGCAATACACACAACTCCAAAATTACCGGGACGCTGCGCAGTCTCATTACCCCTCGGCAAATAAAACTATGCAGATAGGGGTGTGAATCAATTGGGCGACAGTGCAGAAACAAAACCGGCACAAGCCCGGAATCCCATGAAAATCAAGGTCGCATCCGTCCTGGATCTCGGTTCAAACTCTGTCAAGCTTGCAAACTATGCCATTAACCGCTACGGTACCTACAAGCCATACCACCAGGAATCCGTACGCCTCAAGCTCTTTGACGGCATGGAAGACGAGATTCTCAGGGAGGAATATGTAGACAAAACCGTAGAGTCCCTCAAGCTCTTTAGAAATATTGTTGATTTTGAGAACATATCCTATGTGATATCCGTTGCCACAAGCGCCATAAGGGACGCCAAGAACAGGGACGAGATAGTACAAAGAATCCACAGGGAAGCCGGCTTTGACTTTAGGATACTTTCAGATCATGACGAGGCGGTATTTTCATACACCGGAGCCCTCCGGGCCCTCCGTATTCCATCCGTACTGTTCTTTGATATTGGCGGGGGCAGCCTTGAGATGGTGCTTGCCAAAAACTATGAGATCAAGAAGGTTCTGTCACTGCCGCTTGGTGCGCTGAGGCTGACTAAGATGTTTTCTGACGGGCCCACATACGAGACGACTGATCTTGACAGAATGACCAGCCACGTCCGCAAGATTCTTCCAAGCCGGGACGATCTTGGCATGCCCAATTCGGACAGACCGGTGCTAGTCGGCGTGGGCGGAATCCTGCGGGCACTGGCAAGGTACGACCAGTATCGCCGGGGATACAGCCTCTCAAAAGTGCACAACTACCGGCTCGGTTATGATTCGCTGGCAGAGATCTACAAACGCATTCACTCCCTGCCCGTAGACAAGATTGCCAGCATACATGCAATCGGAAAGGGGCGGGCAGACATTGTCAAGGCAGGCAATCTTGTGATTCTGCAGCTTATGAAGACGCTGGGATTTGACAGCCTTACGGTGAGCGCCCACGGGCTTCGGGAGGGGACACTTGCCCTGTCGCTCCAGTACCCAAAGAAGTTTGGCGACGAATCCCTGACCCCTTCGGATATCCGGGACGTGGTCTGCGCCCGTCCCAGCGATCCGGCAGAATCGGCAGGCAATCTTGTACACCTGATGTTCTCCATGAACCTCATGTCGGGTCATGAAAGGGATCTGCTCTCCTATGCATTAACCGAGATAGACAACCTCGGGGCCTTTAGGGATGTTGAAAATGTCCTGTACTCGGTCATGGATAATGACAGCCACCTGAGCCACAAGGACCAGCTCACAGTGGCCCTGGCACTCATCTATTCCAAAAAGAAGAACAAGATAGATCCGCTCATACTCAGGTTTGAGAATATACTGGAATCAAGCGACAAGAAACTGATCAAAAAGATATCATCTGTCGTCTCCATATGCGACATATTCCACAAGACGTCTGCAAGGGTGGATGCTGCATCCGATGCACCTGACTCCATCACGCTCTCAATCCGTCCAAAGACGCGCATCTTTCCGGAGATGCTGCTACACCAGATGTGCCGGAGGCTGGAAGGCACGCTTGGGATATCACTTGAATCAGACGTGCATTATCCTGAATCGGGACTGTAAAGTTAGTGACCCAATCCAATACCAGCGCACAATCACGGATACATGCGGATATCGTGAGTTCTGTCGCGCCGGATTCGAATACTTCAGTCGATGCGGATCAGTCAAGTCGCGGGCCACCGTAACTTTGCAGAACCCCCGAATCCGCCCATTATTCTGATGCCGTGGAAACGTGAGATACGCCCTGTCCATGTTACTCGGAAATGGAATGGTTCAAAAACTTATAGATGCCCTGCCCTCTCTTAAAATCTGAAATTGTCTGCTGTTACAAGATCATCCAAAAACAGTGCCGCCCCCGGAAAACTCATAGTGGTTGAGGGCATTGACGGCTCCGGCAAGTCCACCCAGCTTCGCCTGCTTGAGCAGTGGCTGCGGTATAACAAGTTTGAGGTGTTTACAGTAGATGGAAATGTGTTTTTTTAGGATCACCTAATCTTGCCGCGTTCCTTATGATCACTAGGCGTTCGCCATTATTAGACTCTGGGTGTTAAAAATGGAGCGCGCGAGTCTTACACGTTCAAATGAAAAACAAGCAATCACTCCAAATACAGTCCGCCGAATCTGCATATAAGATCATCGGTCCCGTACTGTTTTCCCTGTTGCAGATCAAGTTCTCAGACAGGTACAACGCCCTGTACGGACCGGTCCACTTTTTTGAACGCTTGTTTGGCATGTGCAGGCACACCGAATACGCAGAGACTGCATGGTCCAGCGACCCGGACGGCGGGACGGGCATTCCCACGGGCAGGTGGCTGCTTGACAGGATACGCCATATCCGGTACGACTACATGTTAAAGCGGTGCCAGGCGGTGACAGACCGCACCGTGCGCAGGATGAGGCGGCACGGCATGTTCAGGGAGCCGGTGGACATTGCAATCGACAAACACCTGGTCTGCAGGTACGACAGGTTCCGGAGGATCGTCAACACCATAAAGTCAAAACCAAAAAAGGGAACGTACAACTTTAACTGCCTGGCGACTGCAAACTGCATCGTGGCAGACTCCAGGGCGTTTCTGGCAGCCCGGCTGGTCAGAAGGGGAGATACAGACCTCGAGGTGGTCTCAGGACTGATAGCAGACTGCAGAAGGCGGGGGATAATGATCAAGTCACTAAAGATAGACCGGGAGTTCTTTTCTGTGGACATCATTAACATGCTGGAGCGTGAAGGGATCCCGTTCATGGTGCCTGCAATCAAGACCAAGGGCGTCAAAAAAGCCGTAGAGGAGTTCAAAGACGGCAGGAGGAAGGCGGTGTCGCGGCATTCCATAGATTCGGGACGCGATACTGCCGAGTTTACACTGATAATCCAAAAGAGGAAGAACGGCCACTTTACGCTTGCCACCAACGCCACGGTGCCGCAGGTGCTGGGGTTCGAGTCTGGCGGCGGCCTGACAGGCGCACACGGATTCGCAGAACAGTACCGCCTCCGCTGGGGAGTGGAGACTGCGTACAGCAACTACGAGTCCCTCAGGCCCCGCACCACGAGCAGGAACGAGTCGGTGCGCATGCTGCTGCTGTTCTTCCCGATATTCATTTACAACGCCTGGGCGCTGGTCCGCCACCTGCTCCGGATCTCATTCCACGGCAGGCACATGACGCTCATAAAGATGCTCAGGCTGTTTCTCAGGTTCATGAAAGAGTTGGGCCTGGCCGAACCACCCACGTGAATTGTGTTTCTTGACGCATTGACACGCAAGTGCCGGCCGCAAGGCTGCGCGGACATGCAGCAACCGGTGCCGGGGTGCCAACGGAATGTGCGCAGGACAGTCAATTGTGATGATCTTCGGGATTTGTGGACAGTTAGTTGCTAATCATGGGTTTGGTAAAGACTGTTGGGCATGTGCAATTAGACACATTTCCAACTACTGGTTTAGAACCGAGTGGAACTCATCGGACATGGTCCGCTCCATTACCTCCAAGGGAAAAAAGAAGGAACTGCTTGTCCCTACCACGTTCAGCCTTCTTCACGCGACTGATTTTGCCGACCGGTTTGAGAGGAACATCCTGCCGTTGCTGCATGCAGGATACTTTGTCCTTGCAGACCGATACGTCTACACCGCGTATGCAAGGGACGCCACACGCGGGTGCGACCCCAACTGGGTAAGGCACGTCTACAATTTTGCAATAAAGCCGGACATTACATTCTACTTTCGGGTGCCCCTTGATGTTGCGATGGACAGAATTCTTTCCGGCAGGCCGAAGATAAAATTTTACGAGGCAGGAATGGATCTGCATCTTGCCAAGGACTCTTACGAGAGCTTTCGGATGTTCCAAAGCAGGATAATCGCCCAGTACGAGGCGATGAGCCAGCGGGAGAACTTTTGCATCATGGATGCCACCGCCCCTATCCCGAAACAGCAGCAGCTAATGAGGAATGAGGTGCGACGGCTTCTGCCAGATAAGACAGAGAGACCGACACACAAGGAGGTTACCTGATTGGCAGATCCGACAGGCGTGGTAACAAACAGGATGCCAGAATGGTACGGCACAAAGAGATCCGGCGGCATTCCATACCTGAAGGATCTGGAGATCTCCGGACGGCTGATTGTCATTGAGGGGCCGGATGCATCGGGCCGGAGCACGCAGATTGAGCTGCTTACTGCAAAGCTTGAGGCGGAAGGATACGCGGTGCTAAACACGGGGCTAAACCGCTCCGAGATTATCAGCGAGGGAATCCTGGAGGCCAAGCGCAACGTCTCCCTGGGAAAACGGACACTTGCCCTGTTTTATGCAGCCGACTTTGCAGATCAGCTGGAGCACAAGATTATTCCCGCGCTCCAGTCGGGGCACGTAGTCATGGCAGACAGGTACATCTACACCCTGATGGCCAGAAACACGGTCCGGGGAATTGCGCGAAAGTGGTCAAGTGATCTGTACAGCTTTGCACTTGTGCCGGATCTGATCTTTTATGTTGACGTGGACCCGTACGTTCTGGTTCACCGCGTATTTGCAAAGAGGCAGTATCTGGATCACTACGAATCCGGCGCGGATCTTGGAATATCTGATGACATGTTTGAGTCGTTTATCAAATACCAGCAAAAGCTTGCAGGAGAGTTTAGGATTCTCAAACAAAGATACGACCTGAACGTGATCGACGGAAACCGCACAATCGAGCAGCTCAACATGGCATTGGAGGAACAGATTAACCTCTATCTCTCCAAGGCGTCATGAGCAGCAGCGTGTACCGGCTGTTGCATGCCATGAGGGGACGGCATCGGCAAAACCGGCCATTTTGGCATGTTTTGTCAGACGCCTGCGATCGTCTCCTGCAGCAGCACGCAGGGGGGCGTGCGAATTTGCATCCGAACCGTACCGCATCCGCAGAATATGTGACTGGAGGGTTTTAGCTTCAGCTATTTAGCTATGCCTATTTTTCCTCATCTATTTATAATATAACGGAGTTATCCTGAACATGGCTACAGAAAATCTCGACATGGATTATTCAAAGTATGATTTCAAGGACTCGACTGAGATGTACGTCCACCTCAGCAAGAAGGGCCTGACCAAGGAGACTGTAATCGGCATCAGCAAGATGAAGGATGAGCCACAATGGATGCTTGATTTCAGGCTGCGCTCATATGAGATCTTCATGAAGAAGCCAATGCCTACATGGGGCGGAAATCTGAGCGTCATTGACTTTCAAAACATCTACTATTATGCAAAGGCCTCTGAAAAGACAGAAAAGAGCTGGGACGACGTTCCGGATAATGTCAAGAGTACGTTTGACAAGCTTGGAATTCCAGAGGCTGAAAAAAAGTTTCTCGCAGGCGTCGGCGCACAGTACGAATCCGAGGTGGTATACCACAATCTGAGAGAAGACCTCCAAAAGCAGGGAGTTCTCTTTTTAGATACTGACTCTGCCCTGAAAGAGCAGCCTGAGATATTTAAAAAATACTTTGCAAAGATCATTCCTCCGGAGGACAACAAGTTTGCGGCACTAAACAGCGCAGTCTGGAGCGGAGGCTCGTTCATCTACGTTCCGCCCGGCGTGAAAGTCGACATGCCCCTGCAGGCGTACTTTAGAATCAATGCCGAGAACATCGGCCAGTTTGAGCGAACCCTGATAATAGTCGACGAAGGCGCAGAAGTCCACTATATCGAAGGGTGCACGGCCCCGGTATACTCTTCAGAGTCGCTGCACTCTGCAGTAGTCGAACTGGTGGCACACAAGGACGCGCGTCTGAGGTATACCACCATCCAGAACTGGAGTAACGACGTCTACAACCTGGTCACAAAGCGTGCGTATGCATACGAGGGCGCCACAGTGGAGTGGATTGACGGAAACATCGGAAGCAAGCTTACAATGAAGTATCCGGGAGTCTATCTCATGGGCGAGAGGGCATACGGCGAGACACTCTCAATTGCATTTGCCGGCAAGGGACAGCACCAGGATACCGGTGCCAAGATGGTTCATCTTGCGCCAAACACGACCTCCAAGATCACATCCAAGTCTGTAAGCAGAATGGACGGAAGATCCACATACAGGGGACTCCTCAGTGTCGCAAAGGGGGCAACCGGCGTAAAGTCCACTGTAAGGTGCGATGCGTTGCTGCTGGATGACACCTCCAAGACTGACACATACCCATACATGGAGATCAACCAGGAGGATGCCACAGTCACCCACGAGGCAACGGTTGGAAAGATCGGCGATGAGCAGATATTCTATCTGATGAGCAGGGGGTTCAACGAGGAAGAGGCGCTGTCACTGATAGTCAACGGGTTCATGGAGCCATTCACAAAGGAACTGCCCATGGAGTACGCAGTGGAACTGAACAGACTCATAAAACTAGAGATGGATGACTCCGTCGGTTAGTAGTGGCATTTTGATCGGCAATGTCCCAAGAAACCCTTTCAAGAATCAATACCAGCCATATTGATGAGATCTCCTCGTCTGGCCATGAGCCCGAATGGCTCAACGACTACAGGAGAAACTCCCTGTCCCTCTACAACAGCCTGCCACTTGAGATGTCCCCCCTCTACAACAAGTACACCGATGCAAAAAAGATGGATCCCGACCAGGTGTTCCTCTCGACGTCCACTGCCAGAACGGTTCCGGGATTCCTTGACAGGCGGCTGGGAGAACTCGAAGACAAGATGTGCATAATTCAGATCGGGACAAACATCCACCGGATAAACATTCCCGAGGATCTAAAATCCAAGGGGCTGATAATCTCCTCCATATCCGATGCCATCCAGAACCACCCTGATCTTGTGAGGACCGCCTTGGACTCTCTAAATTCCGGGGAGGACAAGTTTACGGCACTCAACAACGCCGCATTCAACTCTGGAATGTTCATACACATTCCGCGCAACCTTGTCCTGGCAGAACCCATCCATCTTTTGGTATGCCTGTCAGAAGACGGCCGCTCGACAATCTCCAGAAACGTCATCCTTGCAGGCCAGAGCAGCAAGGCCACAATAGTCCAGGAGATCTACTCCCCAAAATCAGACACCCAGCAGGCATACCTTGAGATGCTAAGCATCACTGCCGGAGAAAACTCACACCTGGACTTTACCACCCTGCAGATGATGGACCAGCACTCTGTAAACTTTTCAACACGGCGGACAGACCTTGCAAGGGATTCCACTGTAAACTGGTATTCGGGCCTCTTTGGCTCAATGCTGTCCAGATACAAGATCGACTACTATCTCAACGGGGCCGGCTCTTCTGCCAACGACTCTGAGGTAGTATTTGGCAACCAGGAGCAGTCCTTTGACATTCAGACCAGCGTGAACCATCGGAGTCAGGCAACCGAGGCAAGGGTGGTCGAAAAGTCAATCCTAAGGGACAGCTCAAAGTCGCTCTTCAAGGGAATGATAAGAATAATGGAGAATGCCGCAAAGTCAAACTCGTTCCTGTCCGGACGATCCATCCTTCTGGACAAGGATGCAAAGTCAGACGCGATTCCAGGACTTGAGATATTCACAAACGACGTAAAGGCGACACACTCTGCATCCGTTGCGCAGATTGACGAGGAGCAGATCTTCTATCTCAAGACCAGGTGCCTTAGCCACGAGGAGGCAGAAAGAACCATCGTGGAGGGATTCTTAGAGCCCCTCTCAAGAAAGATGTCCTTTCAGGTAAGGGCATGGATTGCCTACCTTATAGAGTCCAAATGGGAGAGCCGGGAGCTTGGCATCAATACAGACGAGGAGCTTGCAAAATTCGTAGAAGTCGAGGAGACGCGCTACAACGAGGATGCAGAAGTTGAGCAGCACTACAAGTACCGGTGATTCATGTGGCCGAATGGATTAGAGCCTGCGGCATCAAGGATGTTCCTGAGGGCCAGCTCTTCGGGTTTGTGCACGATGAGAAGAGAATACTGCTTGCCAATGTACGCGGGAACATGCATGCAACTAACCTTATATGCACGCATGCAGACGCGGATCTCTCGACGGGCTTTCTCAGCGATGAGGGAGTGCGGTGCCCGCTGCACCTTTCCGTGTTTAATCTGGATACCGGGGAGCCGCAGAACCCGCCTGCAGAGGACTCCCTCAGGGTATACAATGTTAAAATAGACGGCGACTCGATTTACGTGGAGGTTTGAAATGCAGAGGGCACAGTTGTTTGAGAATTTGAGAAAGGACTTTCCAATACTGCAGCGCACCGTCAGGGAAGGCAAGCCCCTTGTCTATCTGGACAATGCATCCACCACGCAAAAGCCCAGGCAGGTCATTGATGCCATAACCGACTACTACCAAAACTACAACGCAAACATTCACCGTGCCGTATACGCCCTGGCCGAGGAGGCGACCCAGGCATACGAGGCGGCCCGGGACAAGGTGGCAGACTTTGTCAACGTCAAAAACCGGGAGGAGATCATCTTTGTACGTGGGACCACCGAGGCCATCAACCTGGTTGCATACGCATGGGGCAGAAGCCATGTGGGCAAGGGGGATGTAATTGTCACCACCGAATACGAGCATCACAGCAACATCGTCCCCTGGCAGCTTCTTGCACAGGAGAAGGGCGCAAAGCTAGAGTATATCCGGACGGATGATGACGGGGAACTAATCCTTGATGATCTTGACCGGTATCTTGCCACCGGAAAGGTCAAGATTGTAGCGTTTAGCCTGATGTCCAACGTACTTGGAACAATAACTGACGCACAGGGAATAATCAAGAGGTGCCAAGACTCCAACGTCCTGACGCTGGTAGACGGAGCGCAGGCAGTACCGCACATGCCAGTCGACTTGCAGAAGATAGGGTGCGATTTTTTCGCCTTCTCAGGCCACAAGATGCTCGGGCCCACGGGAATCGGGGTGCTGTGGGTCAGAAGATCCGTACTCGAGACCATGAGTCCGTTCCATGGAGGGGGGGACATGATACGCGAGGTACACAAGTACGAGACCACCTGGAACGATCTCCCATACAAGTTCGAGGCAGGCACGCCAAACATTGCCGACGTCGTAGGGCTTGGGGCCGCAGTCGACTATCTTGCCGGAGTGGGAATGGCAAACGTGAGAAGACACGAAGTCGAACTGACCGGATACGCCCTGGAGAAGCTCTCCGAGGTAAAGGGGCTCCACATCTACGGCACCACGGACATATCAAAGCGCGGAGGCGTCATCTCGTTTAACTTTGCCGACGTGCATCCGCATGATGTGGCCCAGATAATGGACGCAGAGGGAATCGCAATCCGTTCCGGGCACCACTGCGCCCAGGTCCTCATGGAGAGGATGAATGTTGCAGCTACATCCCGTGCCAGCTTTTACATATACAATACCAGGGAGGACGTCGATGCCCTGATAAGGTCGTTAAACACTGTAGCGAGGCTCTTCAAGCTATGAGCAGCAACGCCGACATATACCATGAGATGATAATTGACTACTCTAGGAACCCTGTAAACTATGGCAAGATAGAGGATCATGACGTCACCTTCCATGACTCAAACCCGCTGTGCGGCGACAGCATTGACATTGATATGAAGATTGACGGCCAGACCGTATCTGATATCAAATTCCACGGAAAGGGCTGCGCAATATGCATGGCCTGCTCATCGGTACTCACTGAGATAACAAAAGGCAAGAGCATCGAGGATGTGCGAAAGATCGACAAGAGCGACGTGCTAGGCGAGCTTGGACTTGAACACCTGCAGGCCGTGCGGATAAAATGCGCCCTGCTCTCACTCAAGGTGCTAAAATCTGCCCTCTACACGTATCTTGGGGAGCATGTCGATGATGCAGACAGGCTCAAGGAAGAGGCCGCCAACCTGTACTGATATGAGCGGATTTACCCCCTCAACCCCCATCCCGCTGCAGATAAGGAAGATAATCTTTGAGCGGTTCAACGACGTTGAGGCCAGGTTTACCAACGACGAAATCTTTGAGATACTTGTAAAGAATGGCGACATGGATCCGTCATGGATGATTGATGATGTGGAGTACATGTTTAATGACATGTGCGACTCCGGGCTTGCCAGAAACATTGCGCAGAACTTTACGACGATCTGGATGAAACTCTTTGATCCCGTTGAGAGCGTCCACTGCAATTCCTGCAACCTTGATGTCCATATGGGCGGCTCCGAGGACAGTACATGCCCGAATCCGGCCTGCGGGGCACCTATTTAGACCTGTATCTTGCGGCCGCATCCTCAAGCGCCCTGATCATTGGCAGCTTTCTTCCCGTAAGGTAGAGCACCAGCGCCCCGCCTGCAGTACTTGTGTGGTTGATCCTGTCGGCCAGTCCGTACCGCTTTAGCGCGGTGGTCAGGTGTCCCCCGCTGACAATGGTCGTGGCCATCGAGTTTGCAACCGCGCTGAGCAGCGCCCTCGTGCCGTAACTAAAGTTCTCCCTTTCAAAGAATCCTGCCGGTCCGCTGATAAACACGGTTCCTGCGCCTGCAATCAACTTTGAATAATACTCCACAGTCTTTGGACCAAGATCATATATCTTGTCATCCTTGCCCATCTCCCTGACATCCATCTCCATCCTGTCGCCGTCCTTGTCCACTGCGACATCCACCGGGGTCACAAACACGTCCGGATACTCGCCAATCAGGACATGCGCCTTTGCGACAACCTCGTCTTCCTTTCCGATTCCAAGCGGCGACTTGATTCTTGCCTGCGCGCGCATGAAGACGTTTCCTATGAGTCCTGTCAGCAGGATGTAGTCTGCCCGGCCGTTCTGAATCAGCAGCTTGATCGCCTCAAGCCTGTCCATCACCTTGGATCCGCCAAGAACAATCACGTGCGGCGCCTTGGCCACAGTCATTATCTCGTCGAGGTTTCTGACCTCTTTTTCGACTATCCGTCCTGCGCATGCAGGCAGAACCTGCGGAAATCCCACGATCGACGGATGGGAGCGGTGCGCGCTGGGAAATGAATCCAGTATGCAGAGATCAAAGAGCTTGGAGAGCCTGGAGACCATGATCGTCTTGGCCGCGTTCTTTGGCAAAAACTCGTAATTTTCCTCGGCGCACAGCCTGAGGTTGTCCAAAAACATGATGTCGCCGTCCTGCATGTTCTTTATGGCATCTTGCGCAGCCTGGCCAATCACGTCCTCTACATATTTTATCTTCCTGCCCATCATCCCTTCTAGAACCTTTGCATGCATGGCCATTCCGCAGTAGTCCTTGTTTCCAACCCTGCCCTGGTGTGATGCGACAACCACCTTGGAGTCCTTGAGCGCCTTGATCGTCTCTGTGGTCTCCTCGATTCTTTTGGTGCCCAGAATCTCCATCGTTATGGGATCAATTGGGCAGTTCATATCCACTCTCAGAAAGACGGTCTTGGATTTTAGGTCAAAGTCGTCCAGCGTGAGAATCTTCACAGCGATCGTACCATTCACTCGGATAAATTCGTTGAGCCGTCCCCAAAGGCATGTGCCCTGATACCAGACTTGCCCATGCATGGGCGTGATTAATTCTGCAAATGGCAGTGCCTGCCTTTGGGATCTCTGGACATGCACATCCCGGATGTGCAATGTCACCCAAATTCCGGGGACGGCATTATGAGGATGTGACAGCCCAAAAGATCACACGCATGGCGTGTTCCATCATCGGTGCTCACAAAATTTTACCGCAGGCAAAATTCCTGACATGCTTGCGTTGGAGCCTGTGACGGGACTGCCAAAACAGTTCAGGAAATGATTGGAAAAACTAAAAACAGCACCCGCCTGATGAGTAACTGATTGCAAGATTGGATCTTTGAAGTCAGGTCGCGCTCCTTCGTACTATTGGCAGTACTGTCCCTGATTCTTGCCGTCACGGTATATTCGGGAGCAACTGACGGCTTTGATCACAGCGTGGCCTTGTTCTTCTCTCAGAATGTCGGAGATCCCACAGCTGACATCGTCATGCAGTCCATTACCGAGAGCGGGGACGTCTTTAACATGCTGATGTTTGGAATTCTGGTGCTGATAATTCCAAAGACCCGCAGGATAGGCATCACCCTGATGATTCTGATAGTGATATCCACGCTGCTTACCGGATACATCAAGTGCGGCATTGACCGGGACCGACCAGACTATGACTTTGAGGGCGTGCCGTTCCCTGTGGATATCAGCCGTGATACGTTTTCCCTGTTTTGCGAGGGCGGGTATGACGCCTCGTACCCGTCCGGACATGCGGCAAGATCCATGATATTTGCGATAATTCTCGGATATGCCTTGTCTGAGCGGTTTCCGCGCGGGGCATACCTGATGTTCCTGTACCCTGCAATGGTATCTGTCAGCAGAATTTACGTCCTGCAGCACTACCCGATGGACGTTATTGGCGGAACCGTCATTGGCATCATGCTGGCAGGCGTACTGGCCCACAGGACAAAGCTGTACAAAATCTTCGAGAGATCAAAAACCCAATGATTCCAGGACAGAACCGCTTATCAGGACTATTGCGTAATGATCCTCGTCGTGGTGGTATGTCCAGTACCTGACATCCCTGATCTCGTTTTTCTTTCTTAGTCCGTGTGTCACCCCGGTCGTTACCATGTATCCGATTCTTTTTGCAGTCTTTGATTCCTTTGGCATCAAAACCCTGAATCCGTCCTTCCTGCCGCTGAATCCCAATCTTACCATGTCATCTACCGCGTCGGGAACGCCCCTTTCGTCTGTTATGTCGTATGCCTTTGATATGGGGAGATCCCTTGGATGAAAATCCATGATCCTGCTGGAATACATTGACTAATATTCTTTCAAAAACAGCCGGGTCTCGTAACGGGGACGATGGCATGCGAGGCAGATTGCAGTCTGGTGGACAGGAGACATCCGGATGGGAAAAACCGTATCCTGCTTGTAAAACCGCTGGGAATGGGCAACGGGGGTTCTGCCTGCCACCATCATGCGTGATGTTGACTGTCATGATAATGCCTGCAGGATGGCATCTGGGGTGCCTGCAGAGACACGCAGGATCCAGTAGGGGAGCCTGACTGAGGGGGACGCTGGGGGAAGGGGTTTTGGTGACGGGCATGATGCGTGAAATGCGCGGCGTGGGTTTTACCGGTTAGTCAGAAAATACATGCCTGGAATGACAACGACCCCTCCGAAAATAACCCAACTCCCGTTGCAGTCCAAGGCGTGCAGGATGTCTGAAATTTAGCAGAAAACAGGTATCCATAGGTAATTTGCAGCATAATGTCATGCAGGCTGTCTCAAACCCGCCGTTGTGATTTTTATAATTTTTCATAATTAAACACTGATGCGCGGATTTTAGCCTCAAAAGGCATATCGGTGGATCGTGTCCTGCTATTTTTCCTAACTAAAAAGTCGTACATGCTAGTCTACCACCGGCGTAGGCGTGAAAATACAGAACTGTTTGCAAATCCGTGCCTAAAACCAAACGGGGTCTATATAAAAAATTAATTTATAACTATATAAACCGCCTTATACTCTGCATCGTTGGTATGGTGAATGGCATCCCTGGATAAACTAGCAAAATTGTATCAAAGAACAAAGGAATCGGTAGCTTTGGAGATGAAAGCCCGCAATGATCTAAAGAAGATTCGTTCTGTTGAAAAAAGACTGTCTGCCCGTATTGCACTGCTTGAGAGGAAGATGGATGCAGAAGGCGAACACACGTCTGACATCTCCGCTACTCTTGTTCAAAGAAACTCCCAGATGGACAGCATTGGACGGCTGATAGACGGTGCCAAGCAGCGATTGTCCATGGAAAAAAACGAGATCATTACGGTTGAACAAAAGGCGGCACCTGCTGATGATTCTGACGGAAGGCAGGATGCCGACTACAGACTGCAGCAGCTTACCAGGCATGTTCAGGATCTTGTCTCTGAGATTAATAGCCGGGAAAAGACTGCAGGAAAAGTGGTACGGGAAATAGCGCAATATTCCAAAATGAAATCCGAATCCTTCTCTAAAATTCAAAAACATGCACAGCTGAAGAATTCCCTGAAAAAGACCATGGCCAATTCCCGCAGCATGGCAAAAAATCTTGCAGGAGAACTGAAAAAGCAGGTCCAGGCAGTGGCATCTGCAGAACAGGCATCGAAACAGGAAACGCTGAGACTTCAGAATGCTCTTGCCAAAAGAGCCAAGATGGCATCATCCAAGAAAAAACCGGCCAAGCCAGCCAAAAAGCCATCGGCATCCAAGCCCGCCAAAAAACCCGCCAAGCCCGCCAAAAAAAGCCATCGGCATCCAAGCCCGCCAAAAAGCCATCGGCATCCAAGCCCGCCAAAAAAAAACCATCGGCATCCAAGCCCGCCAAAAAGCCATCGGCATCCAAGCCCGCCAAAAAACCCGCCAAAAAGCCATCGGCATCCAAGCCCGCCAAAAAACCCGCCAAAAAGCCATCGGCATCCAAGCCCGCCAAAAAACCCGCCAAAAAGCCATCGGCATCCAAGCCCGCCAAAAAACCCGCCAAAAAGCCATCGGCATCCAAGCCCGCCAAAAAACCCGCCAAAAAGCCATCGGCATCCAAGCCCGCCAAAAAACCCGCCAAAAAGCCATCGGCATCCAAGCCCGCCAAAAAACCCGCCAAAAAGCCATCGGCATCCAAGCCCGCCAAAAAACCTGTAAAAAAGCTGGCAAAATCCAAAAAAATTAAAAATCCCACTAAGCCGGTTCCTAAGCCCAAGATAACTGCAAAAACTCCTGGCAAACCAGAGTCTAAACCGGCCAAAAAAACCACCAAACCAGCTTCTGCGTCTAAACCGGCCAAAAAAACCACAAAAGTAAAATCCAAAAAAACCACCAAACCAGCTTCTGCGTCTAAGGCGGCCAAAACCACATCTGGCAAGAAAAAATGACCTACGTCTTTGTGCCCGTTGAGTATCTATAACATTAATGTGGGTCAACCATGTCGGCTTTGTAATGCGAAGACGAGGTCCGATAATACTTGCAGCCGGTCTGACCGTGATCGGAATCACCCTTCTTGTTCTCATGTCCATTGCGTCTTCAGTCATGACCGGACCCGGTGTCCAGTCAATTTCACTGATGTATGAGGACATATTTGACAAGGTTTCTGACGAGATTCAGATCAATCCGGGTGATTCGGCTCGTACGTCATACAGCATGCGTTCCTCTGATGTGATTTTGCTGTGGGGCATACAGATAACCGATTACCAGCCTGGTGACAGGCTGTCAATCGAAGTCTCTAACATCTTTGATGATGACTATGGCACATTTGCCCAAAACGAGTTTGTCCTGTTTGAGGCGCTGGAAATCGACCAGTCTGACACTCTCGACTTTGAGATTCAAAATCTTGGGGATAGGAGCGTGCATGTCATGGCAATGTTTTCTGAGGATCCTGAAAATTCCGCATTCTCCGACCCTGACTCCCCCCTAACAACAGTTCTGTTTCCCATTGCCTATGCCGGAATCATGCTAATACTGGGCCTGATTGTCTCGGTGGCCGGGGTAGCCATAACACTGGTTGATTGGAAAAATAATCAAGGTGCTAATAAAAGCTATTGAGGATTAATATCCATCTGACCGAACTTTCCTTTTGTCAGGGAAACGTCTCCTCTGAACTCGTTGATATACCCGTTTGTAATGACAACGGTATCGCCGGCATTTACAGCCTTGATGTCGTCGCCCCACAACGTGAGTTTCATCTGGTTGTCTTCACCCTCGCCGTCAGATATTATTGCATCGCAGACATCAATTGTTCCTCCGGCTCTAAGGTTTACCGTCCTTGAGTCTCCCTTGCTTTTCACCGTGGCTTTGGTATTGATTCCATTTCGCATCTTTTTTGCTTGTGAAATTGGTGTGAATTCTGTCATGTTTCGGGTGTTATTCATGCGATTATAAGCTTTTGTGAGGCATCAGCTAGACGCATCGCCGGCACAGAGCATCAGCAAGTTTGGATGCCTGCAACATGGGAGACACGGCATACCGCTTCCGGCCCGGACATGAATCCCCATCCTGGCCGTTTGGCTCCAGTCCTGAATAGCAATTAAAAAATACCGGCTGCATCTCATCCCCCTTGCAGAGATATCGAAGCCCGGTCAACCGAGAGGGACTCAAGATCTTCAATAGGAAATCCCTTCTCTCAGGAGTTCGTGGGTTCAAATCCCACTCTCTGCACCTTTTACGCCGGAACTATTCAGGCAGCAATCCTCTTTACTCTGGTTATGTGGTGTCTGGCGATTCTTTCGTGCACCTCGGCAAGATCCACGGCCTTGAACGCTAAGCCGCACCTAAAACATTTCCAGACAATCTCAGACATGTTTTGGGATTCTGCCTGACTTCTTATAAGTATGATGTACAACTGATCCATTTACCACAATATGCGATCCGCCATCGGTTGGAAAATGCAATTTTTTTAATTTTTTAGACGGCATGGTGATTTTTTCATATTGGATGCAAACCAAGGGTTTAGAAACAAAAAGCCACACATGAATGCAGATGACTGACATCTTTGAGATCTTTGGAGAATTTTCATATCTTGGCATATTCCTGGTTCTGATCGGAGTCAACGTCTCGCCGATCCTGATGCCTCCAAGCTGGATAGTGCTGACGTCCTTTTACCTTCTTGACCCGGGTCTGGACATTGTGGTTCTTGCCATGGTGGGTGCGACAGGTGCCACAATAGGGCGACTGGCCCTGATGAGGCTCAGCGGCCTCTTTAGGAGGTTCGTAGGCCAGGAACAAAAGACCAACCTTGATGTCATCGGAGGGGTTCTCAACTCGAAAAGGTTCGGCTACCTGACTGCATCCTTTCTGTTTGGCGCAACCCCGCTCCCAAGCAACATGCTGTTCATTACGTACGGCCTGATGCGCGCACGGAACATGGGGATATACATAGGGTTCTGGTTTGGGCGCACGCTGTCCTATATCATAATGATATACTTTGGAAATGCCGTCCTGAAACCGTTTCTGGAGATATTTGAGGACAGGCTTGTCGGAATACTGCTGATCGACGGGGTCGGAATCTGCATGATTGTACTGTTTGCCTCGATAAACTGGACCGTCCTGCTGACCCAGAGGCAGCTAAAGTTTGTCAAACCCCGAATCTGGAGGTTCTAAATGAGTATTCCCGGGAAGATGATCGACGAGGTAAGGGGGATGATGGCCGGGCATGATCCGGCACACGATTTTGAGCATGTCATGAGGGTCTGCAGGAATGCCAGCATGATCTGCAGGATGGAGGGTGCCGATGACCGGCTGGCGCTGTGTGCTGCGCTGCTGCACGACGTGGTCTCGCATCCCAAGTCTGACAGGCGTTCAGAGTCATCTTCCCTGGAGAGTGCCCGGGTATCTGAGGCACTGCTGCTGCGACACGGCTTTTCTGCTGAGGATGCCCGAACAGTCTCGGAGGCAGTCCGTGATCACAGCTTTTCGCGGGGCGCACCCCCCCCCCCCCGGACCCGTGAGGCGATGATACTCCAGGATGCAGACCGGTTGGACGCGCTCGGGGCCATCGGAATTGCCAGGGTCTTTTCCACAGGGGGCGCGCTTGGAAGGATGTTGTACAATGCCGACGATCCCTTCTGCAGGGAGCGCACCCCAGATGATGCGGCATGGACAGTTGATCACTTTTTTCAAAAACTGCTCAAACTGGAGTCCCTGATGAACACCGAATCCGGCCAGACAGAGGCCCAAAAGAGAACCGGACTGCTCCGGGAGTACCTTGGACATCTGGACGGGGAGATTCACCCATAGTCGACATACCTGTCGTACCTCTTTTCAACCTCTTTGTTTTTGCCCCCCAGTATTTTGTCGTATTCTGCCTTCTTTCTGAACCTGATGTACCCGAGTATGTCGACAAACTCCTCATCATCGGGGTAGGCCTCAAAGACGGGCTCCATTTTTTTTAAATAACCGACGGTTCTCTCCCTGTACTCTTCCCTTGTGGGCTTTTTGATCCCCTTCATTCTAAACCATATTACGGCCCAGCTTGAGCCTACTGCATGCGGCAGGATGTCAAGGGCCCGCTCTATCTCAAAGCGCTCGTCGTTTCTCATGGTTCCTGAAGGAATGATGCAGCCGACTTTGCAAAGTATGTTACTATCATGTCCGCGCCGGCCCTTCTTATCGAGTACAGAATCTCCTCTGTAATGCTTTTCTCATCCATGTACCCCATGTGTGATGCGGCCTTGACCATCGCATACTCGCCTGATACGCTGTATGCCGATACCGGAACATCAAACCTTCTTCTGGTCTCTGCAATCAGATCCAGATAGACCATTGCCGGTTTTATCATTACAATGTCTGCCCCCTCGTCTATGTCTGACTCAATCTCCATCATTGCCTCCCTGGCGTTGGTGTATGGCACCTGGTACGTTCTTCTGTCCCCGAACTTTGGCGCACACTCTGCAGCCTCCCTGAACGGCGAATAAAAGTTTGAACGGTGCTTGGCTGCATGCGACATTATTGAGACATCCTTGAGTCCCTCGTCCTCGAGGGCCGTCCTTATTGCGGCAACCTGCCCGTCCATCATGGCAGAAGGCGAGACCGTATCTGCCCCCGCCATGCCCTGGCTGACGGCTATTCTTGCAAGGGTATCGATGCTTGAATCGTTGTCTATCCGGTTTTCCCGTATTATCCCGCAGTGTCCTGTGGATGTAAACTGGCAGAGGCATACATCTGTCATTATGACCATTTTATCCCCAAAGTTCTCCCTGATCCGGGATATCGCCTTTTGGACAATTCCGTCGTCGTCAAAGGCAGATGAACCTGCATCGTCTTTTTGTTTTGGCACCCCGAAGAGCATGATTGCGGGAATTCCCAGATCCCTGATGATGCCAACCTCGTCGCTTACCTCATCTAGGGGAAGCCTCTGTATGTCCGGCATGGACTTTATGCTGGCTCTGGCCTTTAGATCCTCCTGGACAAACACTGGACAGATCAGGTTCCTCGGGGAGAGCGTCGTCTGCCGAACCAGCTCCCTCATCCTTTCGGATGTACGCAGCCGGTGGAGGCGTCTGACGGGAAATGACATGCCGAAACAACCCTTCGCCAAGATATAAATCCTAATCGGACTGCTGTTCTCCGGCCTTGTAGTCAAACAGCCTGCCTGCCACCCTTACCATCTCTGACCGGCCCTGCTCTGAGGCCCTTCTGATGTTGTTCATCGGGGCTGAGACGATGCTTTCTACTATGGACCTTGTAAGCTCGTCTATGACCCTTATCCGCTCCTCGTCCTTTTCATTGAGGATCTGAAGCGCCTTTTGCAGCTCCTTCTCCCTCAGCCCGTCTATGCTTTTGAAGACGTCCTTTACCAGCGGTTCTGCCTCCAGCCGTTTCATGCTGGCCTCAAGTACGGGCACCTCGCCGCTGATTATGTCCTCTACTGCCTTTGCCTTGTTCGTCCTTGCATTCAGGTTCTTTTCAATCATCTCTGCAATCTGATCCAGGTTCATCAGTTTCACTCCCCGTATGGTGGCCACCTTCTCGTCGACTGTCCTGGGGTTTGACAGGTCCAGGATCATCATCCCCCCGTTGCAGTCTGCCATCGCCTGCGCGATTCTCTGGTGCGTTACAAGAAGGTACGGCGCAGTCGTTGCAACAAACAGCACGTCATACCTGTCAAATCCTGCAAGCACGTCCTCGAACCTTGCAGGCACCCCGCCCATCGTCTTGCAGAACGTCTCGGATCTTTTGACGGTCCTGCTTGTAACATTAAAGGCATACCCGCGCCTGTTCAGCGACTTTGCGACAAGGGTTGAGACCTCGCCTGTACCTATGAGCAGAATCCTCTTTGTCTTCATCTCGTCAATGTTCTCCTCTGCAAGCCTTACTGCCATGGAGCCCACCGAGATGCCGCCCCTTCCGATTCCGCTGGAGTTTCTGATCCTGGTGCCGACTCTGATTGCCTTGTCAAACAGGGTGTTGAGGTGCTGGCCCGATGCCTTCATCTCCCTTGCGGTGGTGATTGCATTCTTTACCTGGCCCAGTATCTGCTCCTCGCCTAGCACCATGGAGTCAAGTCCGGATGTCAGCTTTAGCAGGTGGTGGATGGCCTCCTGATTCTCAACACACTCCATGTTCTCCTCGAAGATCTCCCTTTCCAGTCCTGCAATCGTGGCCCATGTGCTCTTGATGGCCTCGGGATCGTATGATCCTGACTTTGCAAACAGCTCTATCCTGTTGCACGTCTGAATGATCACGCATTCCTCCAGTCCAGAGTGTGCCCTGAACTGCTTGTACGCATCTTCAATGTCCGTGATTGTAAACTGCTCAAGAACGTGTATTGGGGAGTTGCGAAAGGTTACCCGCGCATTGATTATGTTTTGGCTCATTTCAGGCCGCCGCCGCTCCCCAGCATCATCGCCGCCGCCCTCTCTTCGGCCCTTTTGGTTTGGCCGTCTTTTATCAGCTGCCCGATGGCATCATCGTCCATGATCTCCTTCAGGCACTCCCTCCTCCGGGCCTGGTCCGGTATTGCATCCCTGGCCATTGCCCGCATGGTCTTTTGGAGCCTTATCTGCGCGACGTCCTCCTTTTTGATCATTCCCCCGAGTAGTAGTGCCTCCTCAAGCCTTGCCCTGATCCTCTTTGACATTGCCGGACTCTGGCCTCCAGTGAATATGGCAACCTGGACTGCCCCCTCAAAGTCGATTATGGCCGGATTTGCAAAGTCGCTCTCCTCCGGATTGTCAGAACTGTATGCGGTGATCCCGTTCCTTTTGGCATATCTGATGATCATCTGGTTTGTCTCCGTGCTGTCCGTGGTGGTGATTATGATGTCCGGTCTTATATCCGAGATGAATTTTGTGTCCGTGACTTGCTGTTTTTTGATCGTGATCTTTTTTGACTCCCCCCACCTGCCTATCTGGGGGGTGACATCGGCGCTGACCAGTATGATGTTGCATTCCTCGCCTAGAAGATGCCTCAGCCTCTTCTGCGCCTGCCTTCCGCCGCCGACTACAAGGATCGTCCTGTCGCGCAGATCAAGATCCACTATCATCGATCAACAGGGCTTGGATTTCTATTTATGTATTGAACTGGTGCGCGCTCCGGCGCTGCGTACAAAAAACAATTTCCCGGCCCCACTACATTTTTAATTGAACATCCATGTCACTGATTTGATGACATCCATGGACGACCTTGACCGGGAACTGCTCAACGAGATTCAATGGACATTTCCCCTTGTTACCAGGCCGTTTGATGCAATCGCCCGCAAGTTTGACACGACCCCCAAAAATGTCAAGGAGCGGCTCATACGCCTCAAGCAGGTCGGCGTACTGCGCCAGCTGAGCGCCATATTTGACACAAGGAAGCTGGGATACACCAGTTCGCTAGTCGCAATGGAGATCGCCCCTGACAGGCTGGAGCATGTCGCATCCATGATCAACACGCATCCTGGCGTGAGCCACAACTATGAGCGGGACCATCAGTTCAACCTGTGGTTTACGCTTGCGGTTCCTCCGGGCTCTGATCTGAAATCCGAGGTCGAACAATTCAGCGTCCTGGAGGGGATAAAAAAGATAAGAATGCTCCCGACGCTGAAGCTGTTCAAGATCGGAGTCAAGCTGGACATGGTTGATGAAAAGAAGCACGAGGTGGCCCCCAGCGAAAACAAAAAGGAGGTAAATGACATGCCGTTTGAGCCCACCGAGGAGGACAAGAATTTCGTGCGCGAGATGCAAAAGGACATGGATATAGTTGACGAGCCGTTTGTAAAGTCTGCAGCAGTCCTTGGGATTACCGAGGATGAACTGTTCGAGCAGATGCGATACTATGAGGGCATAGGCGTAATGCGCAGGTTTGCAGCAATCCTCAGGCACAGGCAGATCGGATTTACCGCAAACGGGATGATAGTCTGGAAGGTTCCAGAATCCCGCATATCTGATGTGGGCGAGAACCTTGGCGCGTTTCCGCAGGTCAGCCACTGCTACCAGAGGCCCACGTATCCCGACTGGCCATACAACGTATTTTCAATGATCCACTGCAAGACCCATGAAGAGGCAAACGAGATGGCAAGGACAATCCAGAAGCAGATTCATGTGGATGACTACCGAATCCTGTTCAGCTCGCGCGAATTCAAAAAGACGCGCGTTGAATACTTTGTTGAGGAGTCCTTCTGTCTGGAACAGCAGCAGCAGCAGCAGCAACCTGAAGGCATCATCCCCCGGCCGCTGTCGTCTGTCTGAATCCGGATGCAGGCACCGCCCAAACGCCATCCCCCTGCAGAATTCGCACGCCCTTTTTGCAGCCTGCCAGTCAGACTGCCTGCGTAGCCTTTAGCTCGTACGGGGGCCACGTATTGTAAATCCTGTCAATCTCTGCCATGTCCTGCTCCGGTATGTACCGGCCGTCTGCCATAGCCGCATACGCGATGACCTCCTCCTCGCTCACCATGGTTGGAAACACCGACGTGAATCCCTTCTTTGTCATGATGAACTTGATTGCAAGCTCCATTATGCCCAGTCCGTTTCTTCTGGCAATCAGCCTGATCTGTTCCACCTTCTCCAGCGATGCCTTGATCCACTCCCCCTTCCTGACTGACCTGTGGTCCTTCTCGTCAATCTTAGTATCTGCATTCACCTTGCCGGTAAGTATCCCTGACGCCTCCGGAACCCTGACCAGGATTCCGATGTCCTTTTCTGCGGCCTTTTTCATCAGCTCGTTTCCCGGCATCTGCTCGAGAATGTTGTAGACTGTCTGGACCGCGCCGAGGTTTGGCCTGTCCATTGCCTCCATGCCCTCCTGCGTCCAGCCGATTGCAGGGCCAAGGGCCGCCTGATACGTCCTGATGGTCCCGTCTGCAACAAGGCCGTCAAGCACGTTGAATATGGAGTCGTCCCTTATGTGGTTCATCTTTGGATTGTGCAGCCCGTACATGTCAAGGTGATCCGTCTGCAGCCTCTCAAGGCTGCCCCTCAGCGCCTTCCTGGTAAAGCCCTCGTCAAACTTTTGGGGAAGCTCGCTGTGCCCTATCTGCTTTACGCCCTCGAAGTCATAGCCATACTTTGTAGATATTACGACCTCGTCCCTCATGCCCTTAAAGACCCGGCCGATTATCCTCTCGCTCTTTCCGCTCCCGTACATGTCCCCTGTCTCAAAGAGGTTGATTCCGACGTCGTACGCCTTTTTGAGCATTCTTTCTGCCTCGTCCTCCTCTATCTTTTTGCCCCACCAGTCAAGGGCGATGGCCCATGCGCCAAATCCAATCTCCGATACCCTGATGTCGGTCCTGCCCAGCCTGTTGTATCTCATGCCGCGCATTCACCTGATAGAACCATCATCATCATCATGTCTGCCAAAACTGCATTTGAACCGTTGTTACAAATCGGCGTGCCTGATCCGCAGGACGGACTGCAAAGCCATGACCTTCCGGCTTCCGAATATGTTCCGGCCCTACCCGAGACTGGAGATCAGCGGCACTATCTCCTTTTTGACGCACACGATCATGGGGATGTCGTTTTGGACGTACCTTGAGACCTGCGTCTCCCTCAGCTCCATGATCAGGTCCTGAAAGTCCCTGATGTTGTCCATCTCAAATGCCAGCATAAAGTCCTCGTCGTGGATTCCAAAAGAGTACGTCGTGTTCAGCACCACCTGCGGATACTTTCTGCTTACTGCAATGTGCTCGTCCATGATCTCCTGCCTCTTCTGCTGTGGCAGCAGGTACCACTCCCTGGTCTTGGTAAACGGGTACACTATGACATGGCTCCTTGCCTCGTCCCCTGCAACAAAGCCGTGCGCAGCCTCGCCGCTTGCGTAGATTGAAGGCCTGGTACATGACAGGTACGTCCTTGACGGGATGATGTACTTTCCAAACACCGTCTTGTACAGCCTCTCCACGGCAGACTGGATCTCTGCGACTGACTCTGCCATGAACCAGAACAGGATGTCCGCGTCGTCCCTCATCCCAAGATTCGAGTACGTCCTGTACCTTATGCCGGAGTTCCTCAGTGTGTTTTGGACCTCCTTTGCAGACTCCTCCTTGGCAAGGTCCGCCATCCACCTCCACTTGGGGTCGATCTTGAAGAATGAAAAGCTGAAATAGTACTGTCTTTGGCCTGACATGTATTCATCAGATTAAATGACCCTATTTAAACAAAAACCGGCCCTGTGGATGTTTGATTATGCTGCTGCCTGTTCTATGACCCAGTCGTAGCCGTCAATCTCGAGCTTGTCGGCAAGGGAGGCATCGCCTGTCTTGAGCACCTGTCCGTTTGCAAACACGTGTACATAATCCAGCTTGTCAAGGAACCTTAGAATCCTGGCATAGTGCGTGATGACTATGATCGTTGCATCCTTTCCGGATACCTGGCTGATTGCCTTTGCCACTGCCTGGACTGCGTCAATGTCAAGACCCGAGTCAGGCTCGTCAAGCAGGGATATCTTTGGCTTTAGGACTGCCATCTGCAGAACCTCTGCACGCTTCTTCTCGCCGCCTGAAAATCCTTCGTTGAGATACCTTGAGAGAAACTCCTCCTTTAGTCCCACCTTCTCCAGGTTTTCCTTGAGGTATTTTTGAAACTCCCTGACTGTTATGAAGACCTCCCTGTCGTCCCCCTCCAGCGCCTTGCTCAGTGAGTTGTATGCGGTTCTCAAAAAGTGCGAGAACCCTACCCCCGAGACCTCTGTCGGATACTGGAATCCTAAAAAGAGACCCTTTTTGGCCCTCTTGTCTGCTGTCATGCCCAGAATGCTCTGCCCGTCCAGCAGAATGTCGCCCCTGGTGACTTCGTATTTTGGGTGCGCAAGCAGCGTGTATGCCAGCGTGCTCTTTCCTGAGCCGTTTGGCCCCATTATGGCGTGTACTTCTCCGGGACCTGTCTTCAGGTTGACTCCCTTCAGAATCTCCTTTCCGTCCCTCTTTACGTGAAGATCCCTTATCTCTAAAACCGCCATATCCGGCATTGTTTTGCGTCTATATATAATACAGACGAAATTTAGCTGATCCTAACGAGAAAAAAAAGGGGTGTGGGTGAGTGTCAGTATTTTGTCAGCGATGGCCTCAGGGAAATCTTGAGTTTGTGGTTTGTAAGAATCTCCTTGCATCTGTTCCTGATGGTGACTTCTGTAACCCCTGCAATGGTCGAGACATCCTTTTGAAGTATGTTCTGCCCAAGCAGTACCGAGGACACGTACAGGTATGCTGCGGCAATTCCGTTTGGGTCCTTTCCGTCTGTGATGCTGCTGTTCCTGGTCTTTTCTGAGATCTCCAGTGCAAGCCTCACGACCCTTACCTCGGTTCGCGTCATGTTGGCTATCTTTGAGATGTACTTGTCCATGGATACGACCGGGGCCGTTACCTGTCCCATCTCCATCACCATGGTCCTGTAGTACCTTGCTGCAAGCTTTGTCTTTGATTTGACATCCTTTGGGGTGCATATCCCTCTGCAGATCTCCCCAAGCGATCGTACCACGTCGCACTGCTTGCATGCCATGTAGATGGTGGCAGCCGAGATGCTGATTATCGACTTGCCCTTTACCTCTATGCGCCCGTCCATGTTCCTGTAGATCATCGAGGCCGTCTCCAGCACATTCTTTGAAAGGTTGATGCTGTCGCAGATCTCGCTCATCTTGGCCAGGACGTTTGCAAGCCTTCTCTCCCTGGGTGATGATACCCTTACCCTCTGCTGCCATTTTCTAAGGGTGTGCATCTGGGATGCGACCTTGTAGTCGATTGACTTGCCGCTAAAGTCCTTTGGACTGATCGAGATGGCAGTTGATATTCCGAGATCGTGCTGGGAGTACGTTGTCTGGCCTGTGGCCCTTGCAAGCCTCATCTTGTCTTCCAGATTTGCACTGACTGTCTCTGGTCCGTAATCTGCCATCTGGTCGTCGACTACCACGCCGCAACCTGAACAGATTATCTCGCCGTTTTGCATGTCGTCAATTAATGTCGACTGGCATTCGGGACAATTTTGTTTTTCCAGTATGTTCATCTTCTTCTCCTGTTTTGAGTATTGTCAGGGGATATGGCGGATGCATAGACGCTCTTGCCGTTGTACTTTTTGATGTTGTTTGTAAGCGGGGTTGCCGATGCAAGTGGCTTGTCCACCGGACCAATCATCTCCATCACCTTTGCAACCTTGGTTCCGCTCCTGTCACAGAGTATCTGTCCTTCAGAAACCTTCCCTGTGAGCTGGATTATCACCCTGCCGCTCCCGGCCAAGTGCAATACCTCACCTATCTCCTGCAATTTAAGATATTAACCGCTACTGTCTTATCATATGGCTCGATCAGCTTTTCTTTAGCAAAAAGCTAGATCTGAATTATTTTGAACGTTTGGCCCTCTTGGCAACCATTTTTTTTGCAATCTTGTCAAGAATTACTGTCTTGGCGGACTGCTGCTTTGGCACCACCACGTACCCCGATCTGACAAACGGCCTTCTGGGAAACCTTGCCTTCTCGTTTTGCTCTGTTATCTCAAACCCTGCAGACGCTGCCGCGTCCATAAGCTCCTTCAGCGAGGGATCAAACACGCATTTGCCCAGTCCCATCTTTCTTCCCCTTGATCTCTTGAAGTTCTTGTTAAAATAATCCAACCACACTACGACGTGCTCGTAGCTCTTCATCTTATTCCTTCATCAGAACCGCATTGACTATGCCGTTCTGGCCCGGCTTGGAGACCACCCTGCATCTGCCTTCCCGCGTCTCTAATACGGCGCCCTTTGTAATGATGCCCCTTCTCTTGTAATCGTTGTTAGTGGAATTGTCCAAGACCTTGAGAATTTTTGTCTTTATTACCTTGGCATCGCCTGTTGCCAGATTGACAAAGTCGATTGACTTCAGGGCCGTCTTTCTGTTGTTTCCGCGAACCCTTCGCGTTATTGTCGTCTGGGCCCCGTTGACTGCCTCGTTTGGATACCTGTCTATCTCGTACTTTCTCCTGATTCGGAGCGGATGCCTTCTGCCACCCGTGGTCTTGCTGGTTGCTAGGTTCTCTACTGACTTTCTCACGATTGCACATCCCAGTCACTCTAATTTATACAAAACGTAGACGACGAATCTGACTGGCGCATGCCCCAGTATGAACATGTCAGGCAGCGGCCATTCCGCATCCAGACTCCCGGTAGGATTCGGGGACGTGGCATGTCTTGGGCAGACGAAGGAGGAGGATGAGGAGGAGGCGGCGGCCTAGTTCCGGGAGATCTCGGCGGGTTTTGTCTGCTGCATCATGCTTGCCGTATCTTTTACCTTGGAGAAAAGCCGCTGCTTTAGGCTCTCGACATCGCCCTGAATCCCAAAGTATTTTTGGAACTTTGTCGTCGTCGTATAGATTCTCAGCCTGCCGACCTTCTGGCTGTCGACAAAATTCAGCTGCCGCAGCTCCTTGAGGTGCGCATACACCCCGGTCCCCCTCGTCTCTGTCAGCTGCTTGGAGGAGATCGGCTGGCTGTAGGCAATGTATGACAGCGTCTTTAGCGTGGCATTTGGAAGGATGGGCTTTGATGCATATCTCTTTACGGTGGAACTGTACTCGGGCTTTAGCTGAAACACGTATGATCCGTCAGGAAGCATGACTATCTCAAGCGCCTTGAATGCGGTTCTTGTCTTTTTTATGATCTTGTTTAGCAGATCCAGCGTTCTTGTCTTGGACTCCGTGCCTGACGCCCTGACAATCTCCTCCACCTTCAGGGGCCTTCCTGCAGAGTACAGGGCCGCCTCTATCCTTGCCGTGGCCGTGACTGCATCCTCAACCCTTACCAATTTCTATCCTGCCCCTCGAACCTGCATGCCGTCATCCGGCAGCCTCCTCCATTGCCGCCGTAATCTTGATGTCGTCGCCCACCTGCTCCAGATCCGCCTTTTTGTCCCTTGCCAGAAACAGTATGGCAAAGAAGCATCTGATGGAATCGATCCCGTCAAGGTCTGCAATGATATCCTGCAGCATTGCAGATCCGACAGACCCGATCTTCCTCATCACCATGTCCTCGTACTTTTCAATGATGTTCTCAAGCGGAATAAAGTATTCCTGAAAGTCAGGCGGCTCTGCCGGCTCCACGTTCAGCCTCCTCCTTGACTGCGGATTTGCAATCGTGCCGATGAGGTTCTGGAGAAGGCCCAGCAGATCATCAAGCGAGACCGGGTAGGTCGACTCGTGCCTGTATGGCATGTCTATGAGTTCTATGTCCACATCCGTCCTCTGGCGCATGGGCTTTTTTTCCATCGCCGCCTTTTGCAGCGCAAAGATGCTCTCAACCTTCATCCTGTAGATGAGTGACGAGGACAGGGCGGCCATTCCTGCAACCTTCAGGTCCTTCCTTCCCGTCCTTTCAAGGATCTTTACCAGCATGTTCAGTATCTGAATCAGGTCAATCTCCCAGACGTCCTTTCTGGCAACTGATGACGGGCTGAACAGTACGTTGACTGGATCCTGCGATATGTTGCTGGGGATCCCGGGTTTGCTCACACCATACGCTGGCAGATACTCAATAATATGTAGCTGCTCTATTTTTTTCCAATCTTCAGTCAACTCTTATATTGTTGCTGCAAAAGGTAATCCTATGAAATCCGCCCGGATCA
The DNA here is from genome assembly GCA_965238275.1 of Candidatus Nitrosopumilus sp. Classification (GTDB taxonomy): domain Archaea; phylum Thermoproteota; class Nitrososphaeria; order Nitrososphaerales; family Nitrosopumilaceae; genus Nitrosopumilus. The sequence goes on along the minus strand of OZ250186.1, from coordinate 2,088,713 downwards.
TGGCTCCCCAGGAGCCTCTCACGCTTTCTGAATCCGAGACCCCGCAGCCCAAGGGCCGTCAGGTTCTGCTCAAAGTCAAGTCGGTAGGCGTCTGCCACAGCGACCTGCATCTGTGGGAGGGGGGATACGATCTCGGGGACGGTCAGTTTATGAAGGTTACTGACAGGGGCGTAAAGTATCCTGTAACGCCGGGCCATGAGGTAGTCGGAACAGTTGATGCCGTGGGCAGTGACGTCTCTGGCATATCAAACGGGGATCTGGTTCTGGTATTTCCGTGGATGGGATGCCTGCAGTGTCCTGCGTGCCTTGCCGGCAATGAAAACCTGTGCGATACGCCAAGATCAATGGGGGTGTTTCAGGACGGGGGATACTCTGATCATGTTCTGGTTCCAGACTACAAGTATCTTGCAAGGCTTGACGGCGTTGATCCTGACTCTGCAACCTCCCTTGCATGTTCTGCGCTTACGGCATACACTGCCATAAAGAAGGTGAACCAGAAACCCCTTGAGTTTCTGGTGCTTGTTGGAATAGGCGGACTCGGGCTGATGGGGGTACAGATTGCAAAGGCCATCACCGATGCCAAGATCATATGTGTCGATTATGGCGATAAGAAACTGGAACTGGCCAGGAAACTGGGTGCAGACTACACCCTGAACTCCAAGAATACGGACGTCTCCAAGGAGATCATCTCAATATGCAATGAAAAGGGCGCAGACGGCGTCGTTGACTTTGTCAATGCCCCTTCCACCGTAAAGATGTCCCTGTCTGTGTTGCGCAAGAGGGGCAACCTTGTCCTGGTTGGGCTGTTTGGTGGCTCCATCGAGCTGTCCCTTGTGACGATTCCGCTAAAATCAATCACCATCCAGGGGGCATACACTGGAAACTACAACGACATGGTGGAACTTCTTGATCTTGCAAGAAAGGGGGTGATCAATCCTGTCATCTCTAGGCGGTACTCCCTTGATGATGTCAACGATGCCATGAATGACCTCAAGGCCCGAAACATCATCGGCCGTGCCGTAATCAATCCTGCATCCTGACTGCACGGGCGTGTGGTGCAAGGAGGCACTCATAGCCGGAGGCTTTAGGCCGTGAAAAAGTCCAACCTGTGACATATCTGCATGATGGCATGGACATCTGTCTGCCGGTACGGAGGCGTCTGCTGCTGCCCAACCGCACAGCCTGCAGTCATCATCATCATCTCTCCATGACCCAGCCCGGCTTCAGTAGCCCTACACCCGGCTCCCCGACTCCTGTGGCAAACCGCCAGACAAACGGCGCACGCGTCTCCATGCCGCTCCTTATCTTCAGGAGCGCCTCCATCTCGGATTCCAGGTTCCGATCCGCGGCCCCGTGCTCCTTGCAGAACTTGCACTTTTCGTCAAGCGCTATGGGTTCCGGTTCGTTTAGCGGGTAGGCCATGCATGCAAGCGGCCTGCGGGCGTAGATCCTGCACGGATACCCCATGTGGGGCGACTTTGCCCCGCTCTCCGTATCCAGAAACGGACACATGTTGCCGTCATCGTGCCTTCCCATCAGCTGGTATGCCAGAACCTCTATCGTTGCCGGATCATCTGTATGTGAGATTCCGATCCTTGGCAGGATGCTGATCTCAGTCCCCATCTCGGCTGCCAGGCTATGGATTCTCTCCTTCTCCTCTGGGAGTATCAGGACGCCTATCTTTCCAAACCTTCTGCTTGGATAGTACTCCCTTTCGATACAGCACTGCGAGCATTCCTGCACGCATCTGAATTCCACAAGTCAGTCATCCTGATAATGGGATAAAACCCCTTGCATGCAGGCCGCGCCGGAATACCACAAGTTATATGCTTACTGCCATGTTGAATGTTATGGGTAAGAGACAGGTAAAAAGCGAGAGTGCCTTAAAGGAGATTCGTCTTCCCGAGGAGGGCGAGATGTTTGGAAGGGTTTTGAAGATGCTTGGAGGAGAGAATGTTCTAATCAAGTGTACTGACAATATCACCCGCCGCGGCAGGATAAGGGGCAAGCTCAAGAGGCGGGTCTGGATAAGGGACAACGACATTGTGATTATCGCGCCTTGGGACTTTAACGAGGCCGAGAAGGGCGACATCGTCTGGCGGTTCACGCTCCCGCAGGTGGAGTGGCTGAAGGCAAACAACCACATCCCCAAGGACTTTTGATGCATCCCAAAACAGGATGCTTGAAGATATCCCATTGGGAAAGTAGGTAAATCAGGGCATGTCGTCTCAAAACCACCAAGGCAGGCTGCAGGCATGGACGCCCTTTCGGGTTTTGGCCCGGGTATCTGCCTGCCGCTCTCCGAACCGGTCATGCAAGTCACCGTCTGGCCTGTAAATGCCTCTGGTCCAGTCAGGGATAGGTGTAAACGCTGCCAATCCCATGTTTGTGCCCATATCGGACTTGAATCCGATCCTGATGAGCTACTTAATATGTAGCATGATTTTCTCCTAAATCAAATGGAACAAGGCACCGTAAAGTGGTTTAACCGTACTAAGGGCTTTGGTTTTATCGAGAGAGAATCCGGCGACGATTTGTTTGTTCACAAATCAGACGTTGACGGATTTATCAACGAAGGCGATAAAGTCGAGTTTGAAGTAGGCGAAGGCAGAAAAGGACCTGCAGCACAACAAGTCAAAAAATCAGAATAGGCGACAAATTTTTAGAATCTCTTAATTCAGTCTATCTTTTTATTATTTTCATGTATATTCCAGCACGCACACATGTTGTGCCGGGAGACGGCATTCCGTGGGATGGCCGTACTACCCGTTAATCCAAATATGTGAGTCCCAAGCGAAGGAATTGAACCTTCGACAACCCGGTTTCTGTATGCCTGACATGCTGTTATCTGGTCAGCCATCTGAAGCCGACAACTACAGCCGGAAGCTCTACCAGGCTGAGCTAGCTTGGGACAAATTTACAAGAATCAATGCTATTAAAAAACTATCTACTTTTGTCTGCAAAGTCCCGGACTGGCAGAATCCGCCGCCGCCGCCGCGTATGTCCTCATCTGGCACGCGCAGGCATGGCTCCATGCGGATTCGGAGAGAATGCAGACTGGCATCCCCAGACACGCTCCGGCTTGCGCAACATCCTCCGGAATGCATGGCTCCGGGAAACCCCGTCAAAGGGCGCGGGGATTCGGGCCGCCGGGCGGCACCACCCTGCCATGAAGGGGGATCCGACGGGAACCACGCCCATGAGGGTTGTTACTGCTGCCGGAGCCTCCAAAAAAGGCAGTCAGATGCGGCCGATTCGGGCCGTGCGTGCTTTTGTACGTATTTCTCACTCTACTCTGTTGTACGAAAATTAGGTCCGCCTAAGATCAAGCGTTACGTAAAGGATTACTTTGTCCTTTACCGATCAAGAAAAACGATGGCAAAACGACTGACGGCAAAGTCCATCAGATACGCGATGGCACAGCTCGGCAAGGGCAGGGGCACGACGGAAGTGGCAACAGAGATCGGCGTGACGCCAAGACATGTCCGCAGGCTGCGGGCCGTGTTCCGTACTGCCGGCACTCCGCAGCGTCCCGGCCGGCCTGCACGGCCACCATCCCCAGAGGAAGTACGACTTGTGCTGGATGAATGCAGACGGGAACCGCAAGGCGTGCTGCGCACTGCCATGAACCTGCAGGTAAATCATGATATAGGTTACCAGAGGGTATACCGGATAATGAAGGAGAACGGCCTGGTGGTTTCGTCTGCGGCAAAGTCCAAAAAACGAAAGTGGGTTCGCTACGAACGAAGGCATTCCAACTCCATGTGGCACACAGACTGGCATGTCATGAAGGATCCGCGCATGAAAGGGCTCAATCTGGTGACCTTTCTGGACGACGCGTCAAGATGCGTGACCGGGGTGGGTCTGTTTACTGAGGCCACGTCCGAGAACGTTGTGAAGGTTCTCCGGGATGCAGTCAGGCAGTTCGGCGTTCCTGCCACCATCCTGTCAGACAACGGCTCATGCTTTGTGGGCGCTACAGGCAGGTACGTGAAGGGGAAGGACGGCAAGAGAATGAAGGCGCCTTCCGGATCATGGCAGCCCACCACCTTTGAGGCAGAGCTGCTGGACCTGAGCATAGGGCTGATAAACTCCAGGCCGTACCACCCCCAGACCAACGGCAAGCTTGAGCGGTTTCACAGGACGCTTGAAGATGAAATATGTCACCGCAGGAGCCTGGCAGAGTACGTCGAATACTATAACGAGAGACGCCTGCACTTTTCGCTGGACATTGCCAACCGCGAGACCCCACTCATGGCATTCCATGCCAAGAAAGCGACCGAGGAGATCAGGAATGAGAACTCAAATTGGATGGAGGAGGATACCAATGACTAGCGGACATAATTTCCGTATAATACAGTATTTCTCACTCTACAAATAAGCATAAATAGCTTCAAAATTCCCAAACTACATGGCGTCTGAACTAAAGCTGGCCCATTTTGGATACGTCTGCGCCCCGTACCTTCACACCCGCCGATCAACTGAACTCAGCGAATCCTGGATCAACTCGCCAAACATCGAGAAACTGTTCTTTGTCACATCCACATTCTCCAGCGAAAGCAAGCCCTACTTTTCTGATTCGACCAACCACTACCTTTTGGCCAAATTCAAGGACAGCCAGCAGATCTCAATCGACATGGCAAGGCACAACCAGAGCAAGACATCATTCGTATTCAACGTCAACGAGGATCTCTTCCAGAGGGATGCCGAAGGCGACACCGGTTTTATCTCCGTCTACTACCTAGAGTACGGCAATGATTATGACGGCATTCAGGACGTTGCAAACATTCTGCTCAAGAGGGAGAAGATCACGGCGGCCGCACTTGGAAGCATGGAGACGTTTTGTTTGGTCCCCTCAAAGTTTACGTTTCCATACTCTGAAAATATAGTGGTAGTAGAGGTTGCAAGCGAGAAGAGCCATCAGAGCCTCAAAAAGTACTGCGAGCATACGAGAAGGGATGCCAACAGGAAGGGGGTGCTGATGACCAACATGCTGAGCCTCTCGATCCTTGAACAGCTAAAGTAGAAAGGTTAAATATTCGGCTCAAAACTGTTCTCTTTATGAGTAAGCCTTCTGACCTGGGCTCCCTGAAGATTGGATCCTACATACTGCTGCCGCACTCTGATCAGCCAAGCGGAGAACCATGCAGAATAGTAGAGTATGACACCTCAAAACCCGGCAAGCACGGTGCGGCCAAGGCCAGGATTGTGGGGGAGGGCATATTTGACGGCCAGAAGCGACCCCATGTGGGCCCGGTCAGCATGCAGATACACGTCCCGATGATCAACAAGAGGCTGGGCCAGATAATCTCGATTAACGGCGATACCGTGCAGGTGATGGACTCTGAGACCTTTGAGACCATCGACGTGACCCTGGTGGATGTAGACGTGCGGGGGAACCTGGAGAACGGCCAGAATGTAGAGTACTGGGTTGTAATGGACAAGACTAAAATCATGCGCATTAAAAACTAGAACGGGTGCTGATGATGAGCGGAAAAGCCATCTGAGTGTTGATGAGGATTATGAGTGATGAGGCACCCATTCAATACGGAATGATCCTGGGATCATGAAACTGGCGTCCCTGTTTACCGGAGGAAAGGACAGCGTCTACGCCATATGCCTGGCACAAGAGCAGGGGCACGACGTGGCATGCCTGCTGACTGTCCTTCCAGAATCCGAAGACAGCCACCTGCTGCACCATCCCAACCTGTCGTGGACGCGGCTGCAGGCAGAGTCCATGGACACGCCGCAGATGCGTGCCCGCTCCGCGTCTGTCCGGACGGATGCGGAGCTGGAGGTGCTGGGGGACCTGCTGGAGAATGCCAAGGCGAGGTTTGGCATACAGGGTGTGGTCCATGGGGGAATAATGAGCAGGTTTCAAAGGGAGAAGTTTGAGTCGCTCTGCGGGAGCCACAACCTGAGCCTTGTCTCGCCGGTGTGGGGGATTCCCCCGGGGAGATACATGCGCAGCCTGCTGGACTCAAACCTCGTCTTTATCATAACTGCAGTATCATCTGACGGGCTGGATGACGGCTGGCTGGGCAGGACCATATCAGGCCCCGACATCACACTACTGGAGGATCTCTCCCGGCGGTTTGGCTTCAACATGAACTTTGAGGGGGGGGAGGCAGAGACGTTTGTGACGGACTGCCCGCTGTTTTCACACCCCGTCCGAATCAACCGTGCACGAAAGGTATGGGACGGGTACCGAGGAAGGTTTGAAATAGCTGATGCGGAATTGAACTATGATGCTTGACGGACTAAGGGACAGCCTGGGTGCTGCAATCCGGAAGGTCGTGCGCTCATCCGGCATAGACGATGCCCTCATAAAGGATCTTGCAATGGACGTGCAAAGGGCGCTGATACTCTCGGATGTGGACTACAAGCTGGTCCTGGATGTTACGGCGCGCCTTGAGGATCGCGCGCTGCATGAGACCCCGCCCCCGGGCCTGTCGCGAAAGGATCACATAGTCAAGATTCTCTATGACGAGCTATCAAGCCTGCTGGGAAACGACTCTGAGTTTGATTTCAAGCCGGGAAGGCAGAACAAGATAATCCTGCTTGGAATCCAAGGCAGCGGCAAGACCACCACCGCCTCAAAACTTGCCCGGTTCCTGACCCGGCAGGGATACAAGGTCGGGGTGATCGGGGCCGACACCTACAGGCCGGGCGCGCTGGCCCAGCTTCGGGCGATGTGCGAAAAATCCAACGTGGAGGTGTACGGGGATGAAAAAAACAAGGACTCCCCGGATATCGTCCGGAAGGGGCTGAAGCATTTTGCCGGACAGCCGCTGGAGATCATTCTTATCGACACTGCAGGCCGCCACAAGGAGGAGCAGGATCTGCTTGACGAGATGGTCCGAATCAAGAATGCAGCCGATCCGGATCTGGCGCTGCTTGTAATAGACGGCACCATCGGACGGCGGTGCTACAGCCAGGCAGAGGCGTTCCACAAGACGATTCCCGTGGGCGGCGTGATCGTCACAAAACTGGACAGCTCTGCAAAGGGCGGAGGGGCGCTTGCAGCCTCTGCTGCGACCGGCGCGCGCGTGATGTACATAGGTACCGGAGAAAAGATAGACGATCTCCAAAAGTTCTCCCCCACCAGATTCATCGGGCGCCTTCTTGGAATGGGGGACATCAAGGCAATCCTGGACCTGGCAAAGCGGCTGGAGTCTGAAGGGGATGACGTGAGGATGAAGAGGATCACCAGCGGAAAGATGAACATGGACGACTTTTTTTACCAGCTGGAGGAGGTTACCAAGGCCGGCTCCCTGAAGGGGATCGTTGAGAACATGCCGGGATTTGCAGAGATGGCAAAGGGCGACCGCGTGAGCCAGATGGAGACCAACGTTGTAAAATGGCGCTATATCATTCAGAGCATGACTGAACCGGAAAAGGCCAACCCGGACATCATCAAGCGATCCCGGCTCAAGAGGATCTCCCGCGGCTCCGGATGGCCCGAAGGGGACGTCAACAGCCTCCTCAAAAACTACAGACTCTCCAAGAACCTGATGAAGGCCTCCAAGGGGCGCCAGATGCAGGGCACGCTCAGGCGGATGGGGCTGGGATAACCCCCGCGGCACCATGATGACACCTGACTATCAGCAGGCAGCCGCCACTGCCGGCATGATACTGGAGGAGTACGACCTGTGCGACTACTGCCTGGGAAGGCTCTTTGCAAAACAGATGCGCTTATCCTCTGACCGGCTTCTTGGAAGGAGGCTAAACCGGGACTCGGGCTCCCGGTGCCACATCTGCCGGGGCCTGTTTGATCACGTGGACGGCCTTTTGGGCATGATGGCAGATGCCTCGTCGCGTTACTCGTTTTCAACGTTCTGCCTGGGCGCGATTCTCAGGCCGTCCATGATGGACAGGGATGACCACATCCGGTCCCGGTACCGGCTAAAGGGGGCAGACGGCATAAAGACGGGCATCACCCGGAACCTCTCAAAGGCCTTCTCCAGAATGACGCAGAAGGGATCCGAGTGTCTGAATCCGGAGGTCACCGTCACGCTGAACCTGAGGGACGAGTCGTGCAACATACGCTCAAGGCCGGTCACGCTGTACGGGCGATACGTCAAGAGGGTCAGGGGGATTCCCCAGAAACAGAAGCCGTGCCAGAACTGCTCCGGGCGGGGATGCCGGACCTGCAGCCTCCACGGAATATCCGAGTTTGACAGCGTAGAGGGGATAATATCCAAAGGCGTCTTTGAGGGCATCGGGGGCGCCACTGCCAAGTTTACGTGGATAGGCGGGGAGGACAAGTCCAGTCTGGTGCTGGGGGGCGGGAGGCCGTTCTTCATACGGGTAAAGAACCCCCTCCGGCGGAGCCCCGAGTCTGTCCTGGTGCGGTCCGATTCCGTGTCCGTGGACGGGTTCAGAATGGTCGGCAGGCCGCCGGCAAAACCGGTCTCATTCGAGTCGGTAATCAGGATAAGGGTGACGGCAGGCCACGTCGACTCGAGACTCCTCAGAAGACTCCGGGAGATTCCAAGGCGTCCCGTGGTAGTCTACGACAAGTCCGGAAAACGCTCCGAGAAAAAAATTACGTCCCTGCGGTACCGGAAGACCTCTGCGACCGGCTTTACCATGACTGTCCGGGCAGAGGGGGGGCTGCCCGTCAAGCGGTTCGTCCTGGGCGACGACGTGTCCCCGGGCGTCTCCCAAACACTGGAGACTCCGTGCAGGTGCGACACGTTTGACTTTCTTGACGTCATGCTGCTACCCAATGATAACAATTAACTAACACCCTGTGCCCCAAATGGCATGCCACTGAGAAAAAAGAACAAGCATCAAAGACGTGCGGACCAAAGTGCTGCTACCCGCAAGAGAAAGACTGCAGGAAAGCCCAGATCCTGACAGGACATGATGATAACACCCGCACAGCTATGATTGCCAAGTGATGAATATTGGATCCGCTAATACGCCTCAAAGATGCACATTCCAAGGGGGTCATCCCATACAGGGTCTTCCGGCGCGTGACCGAACGCTTTCCGATAGTGGTTGCCGGAATAAACCGCATTGAAAAATCCTCCGGGATAAAGTACCCCATTGCATACGTGGAGCCGTCCCTGGTGGTGTCCTCCCCGGGCCTGAACCAGTTCGAGTACGGGATCCTGTTTGCAAGGACGATCCCCATAATGTACAAGGAGCAATTTGAGGTGGTCATCCAGATATCCGCCCCGCTTGTCGCATACGGCCTGCGGGGTACCGTCCATGCCGTCCTGGCACACGAGTTCCTGCACTACCTTGAACTGATGCAGAGGATCTCAAAGATGCGGCTGCTCTCCGACGAGGTCTCCGGAAACCTGTTTGAGAACGTGTATGGCGACGAGACGAGGCTCATCGAGCCCAGGGCGATCTTTGAGGACAGGACGCTGCTCAACCACATCACAAAGAAGTTCCCCGCAGGCTTTCGCGACTACAAGCTTGAAGACAAGGTGACCAAGTTCTGGATTGACAAGGATCTTCCAAAGTTCAACGTCTCACTGGATGAAAACAACGTAAAGCTGTCCGCCGAGTCCATCTCCAGCATCAGCATCAATCCCGACCTCCTCTCAAAGATACAGCAGCTTGAAGAGAAGAGTTCCAAGATGCGTACAAAGAAGAGGCTCTACTGACTGCTGCTATACCAAAGACGTAAAGTTCGTAAGATCTTCTGGATAATTTTAGGCAGGGTTTGAAGGATTACATGTCTACGAATTTATCATTCTTGGTATACTCTTGCTTGAATTCAGTCAGGCCGCACTTTCCGCAGGTGTGCCTGTCCTTGTGCTCGGACATGAATATGCCCCTTCCGCACCTGGAGCAGTTCTTCCTCGTCCTTGTTATGGCGTCGTTTTCTATCTTATAGTACGATGAAACGCTTGGACTGATGCCCTTTTTTCCTGCCATTATTCTGACTCCTTGGATTCCCCTGCCTTGATCTTATCCAGCCTTGCCAGAATCTTTGGGTTGGCGTATCTCTTTGCGAGCTCCTCGTCGTCGTACACGTGAAAGATTCCAGTGATCGTGGGCTTTCCTATATGGGTCTTTAGCCTCAGTGGAATCACCACCTTTCCGTCCAGGCTGAACTTTTTGGTAACCATCTCTGTTGCCTCGAGCTTTTTGAGCTTGCCTGCGAGCCCCGTAAAACTGCATGTAATCTCCCTCCTGGAGAGGAACGTGTTGTTGACATCTGCAACGGACTCCACGATGGACATGTATCCAAGGTCTCTGCCTATTTCATATAAACCTTGATTGAAAAAGTCGGCACACTCCCCGGATGGAGGCATGCCTGCACTTGTGAGTCCGTGACCCGAGGAACATGCATCAATGCTTGGTAAGAAATTTAAGAAATCACCACACCACAGTACGCATGGAACGCTACATGCTTCACCTGAAGAACACCGGGTATTCCTCAGATGACTCCCGCAAGGTGGTATACCTGGCCCGGGATCTGGCCTCCGGGATGGACGCATCCGTACGGGTTGCAAGAGTTGCCAACAGGTTTGTAGAGCTGGACGTTTCAGTCGATGAGGACAACCTTGACACACTGGTTGAAAAGCTGTCCCCGATAGGCCCCGTGGACAACATCCGGCATGTCCTTGAGGAGGAGATTGACAAGGAGCAGGGAATCAGCGACGGCATATTCTACTTTAACAGCGAAAGGTTCTGGGAGAGCCACGAGGCCTTTGAGGGCGTCTGGAAGAAGTGCTTTGGCCGGGAGAAGGAGCTGGTTCAGGGAATCATCCTGATGGCAGTCGCGTTTGCGCACGGCCAAAAAGACGAGCACCGCATTGGAATCGGGATGCTGCGCAGGGTGCTGGAGAAGCTGGGCACCTCCCCGTCAACGTACCACTCCATAGACATCGACCGCATGCGAAAAAACGCACTTGACATGCAGCATGCAAACCGCCTTACCCTCTTTGAGATTTGACAAGTTTCAGGGCCGTCCCTAGCACGTCGGCCCCCTGGAGAAGGCCGATGCTTCCTTCTTTGGCCTGCCTTTCAGTCATTCTCGTGGTTCCGTCGTTTCTGATGTGATCCCCTGAGACGAGTACCGGAACCGGGTCGTCGCTGTGCCCCTTGTTGATGCACGGCGTCGAGTGGTCTGCAGATATCACTATGGTGACCCTGCCTGTGTCTATTTCCTCTACAAGCGTCTTGAAGAACCTCCGGTCGATCTCCTCGATGTTCCTGGTCTTGCCGACTGCGTCCCCGTCATGGCCAAACTCGTCGGGACCCTTGAGGTGCACGTATATTGCATTCTGGGTCTTCATGGCCTCTGCTGCGACCCTTGCCTTCTCCTCATAGTCTGTCAGCCCTCCGGCCTCAAAGGCCTTCATCTTGAGAACCTTGGAGATCCCAATCTCCACTGGCATGTCCACTATGCACGAAAAGTTCATGCCGTATTTTTCGTTGATGGGCGCGACGCTGGGATACCTGTTCCCGGCGTCCCTGAGAAGGATGCAGCTGAGCTGTTTTCTGTCCTGTGCCTGCCTGTTCCTGTTTATCTGGCTATTCCTCATGATGCCAGTTGACTTTTCAGAAAACTCGTTTACGATCCCGGCAGTCGACCTGGCAGATTCCGTCTCGTCAAGGGGCAGGCACCTTTCGACCTTTAAAAAATCCCCGACGGCCTTTGCCACTCCCATGCCCCCGATGTTGCTGTAGGCCGGATCCGTGTTGGTAATCTTTGAGGACAGCATGCGCGACTCCCCCCTTATCCTGACTGTCACCCTGTACCCTATTGTGGGGGCGACTGCCACCGAGATTCCGGGCTCTGAAAATTCCACCCCCTTTTCAATCTCCCTTGCGATTCCGTCTGCGTCCTCCCTGTTGATGTGCCTTCCTGCCCTCCGGTCTGTGATTATTCCGTCTTCATCCAGCGTGGAATAGTTTCCCCGCAGCGCAAGGTCCCCGTCCTTGAAGTTGATCCCGATTCCTATCGCCTCGATTACGCCCCGCCCGACATAGTCTGAGTGGTTGAACTTGTATCCCAGCATGTTAAAGACTGCAATGTCTGATTCTGGGGCAATCCCCTTCCCGACTGAGATTACCTGGCCTATTGAGCCGTTGGAGGCAATCCTGTCAAGGACCGGGGTGTGCGCAGCCTCCAGCGGCGTTCTTCCGTCAAGATCCGGGTGCGGGAGATCCCCGACCCCGTCTAGCAGAACGTAAACCATATGAACGCCCGAGTTATCCATGAATACCCCTGCCTGTCCCGGATTGCCGCTCTACTTTAAATCTTCCAGCGCGGTCATTCGGGTTCCATTCGTGGCGGGGCCTGCCCGGGGCGGCTTGCTGCCGGTCCGTACGCCCCTTTCGTGCATTGTGCGGTTTATCACAGGATGCGGCCTCGCAAACATTTTTACTGTTTCAGATTGCAGTACCACCATGGGAAGCATGCGCAAGGATTACGTATCTGAGCGCTTTATGATAATTTCCAGTTCATACAGTGCCAGTCAGGACGGCTCTGTATACTCGCCTGGAAACGAGACTGCCACGAACCCGTCCGTTCTGTCCCTTGTCGCAAAGGACGGGATGCTGCGGCGCCTTCAGGACAGCGAGGGCGAATACGTTCAGGGCTGGTCCGTCAGGGTCGTTCCGAGCAGCAACCCCATCATGTCCGTGGATGCCGAGAACCTGTACGGCGACGGGGCGTTCTACAGCGAGCCTGCATACGGGTACCACTATATCGTGGTCGCGTCCCCGAATCCCGATGAGACGTTTGCGACCATCGACGTGGACCAGTGGTCGAACATACTGGTGGTGGTGCAGGACAGGCTGAAGTGGCTGTATGCCCAAAAGGGGGTACGGTATGTCGCAATCTACGCGGATCACGGACCGCTCTCCGGGAGCCACAACCCGCACCCGTACCTGAACATGCTTACATTTTCCACCATCCCCCCCGTGATCGGGGGCGAGACCGAGTCATACCACCGGATGCAAAACGAGAACGGCGTCTGCCCGATGTGCAAGATAATCACCGATGAGACCGGCGGCCCGCGGCAGATACTGCGGACAGACGGGTTCATCGCGTACTGCCCGTGGTCGTCGTCATACCCGTACGAGTTCTGGATATCCCCCAAAAAACACACCACGCTCTTCTCCAAGATCACGCAAAAGGAGATCAACGATCTCTCCCTGATAATTCGATCCACGTTGGGGGGGCTGACGCGCGTGGTCAAGGACGTCTCGTTTAACATGGTGTTTCACCTCTCGCCTGAAAAAAAGAACACCCGGCAGATCCACTGGCATATCGAGGTGTATCCTGTTACCCGGCAGTGGACCGGACTGGAGAGGGGGTACGGCATCTTCCTGAATGATGTCTCGCCTGAGGATGCAGCAAAGCGTCTTGGTGCCGCATGCAGGGAGGAGTTTTCTGCGCTGGTGGGAATATCATGAGGATGATGGACTCCAACATGTCCAATCCTGGGGCACCGTGTCAGCAGCAAGGTAACTTGAATGGCATCATTATAGGCTGAATCCATGTGGATCCGGAGTCGGACACAATATCCGCTATAGTGGATCCGGAGCCCGGCACGCCGATACTACGGGAGGCTTTAGCGAATCCGAGCTTCAGACCATCAAGGCGTGGAGCGGCTACTTATCTGAGTACGTCGATGATGCGGAGTTTCTCAGCGTGTTTGGATTCGAGGGGATCACAGTTCCTGACTATTTCAAGTACATAGCAAAGTGGTTCATAGACGACACGCTGGACAGGCAGGATCTCATACGCGCCCTGACATACCTAGGGGGCGGGGCTGCTGAACTAAGACTTGGTTCCTATCCAGATAGTGTGATACGATCAGGATCAAACATTATAGAGAATCTTCATCTGATTCTGCTAATTTTTTGATTGCCAATCCTGCAACCAATCCAACAAATGCTCCCAAGGCTAAGCTACCCACCCAGGAATACTCTGGCTTATGCTGCATTTCTTCTCTTGCTTTTCTCAGTTTGTCATATTCTGTTTTTGGGATTCTCATGCTGACGTATTTTGGCTTAGATTTTTTCATGATGTTTTTATGACCATTCGTGTTAAATATATACTCTTGCTGCATGCAAATTAACATACAACGTTTAAATGCTGGAGCGCAATACCAAAACGTATGATATTTTTAATTCTTGTCGGTACTGCAGGAAGCTATTTGCTTGCAGAAGCATACAAAAAATATGCCACGCCACAGCAGAAGAAAAAATGGGAAAATTATATCAAAACCCATCATGGCGAAGCTGGCATGCTGATGACTGCGGCTGGCGTTGTAATCAAATCTCCCACCCTTATAGGATCAGGTGTTGGTTTAATGGTACATGACAGAGACGATGCAAGAAAATGGTTTAGGTGATTGAACCCATGACCCTCACCAACCCACGCTTAGCGTGACGGTTGATCCCTGATACTGCATGATCGAAAAGATCTAGTTAAGGGGTCATCTAGGCATATCTGGAAGGGCAGGAGCTGCTGGGGTAGCATGGCCAAACGCGTCACGTTCACGATTGATGACGTTCTGGACCGCAGGATAAAGGAGTATCAGGCCAAGATGATGCTGGATACCAACAAGGCATACAGATACTCTGATGCCATAAACGACATGCTGGCAAGGGGTGTCTGACGTGTCGCACCGGCAGGTCTGTTCGGGAATCCTGTTGATTTGTAATTCCTGCATAATGCTGTCTTCCGGGGAAAGTACCCGCACCTGGAATGGCACGGGACGGTTTTGCAGGCACGGCGGAACCTAAAAATGTCATGTTATCGCTACACATCCCATCCGGCCCACTATGTTTACAGATCTTTTCTGGGTTTCCACGCGCACTAATACGTATGAATCTGACTAGGAACAAGATAGTCGGGAACAAGTACTAGGTGCACGCCTTAAAAGGCCCGTCCAGAACCTGTTTTGAATGGTTTATTTATCAATCACTGTACGTGAAAGCCATGGCTCTTGAGAAATGGCTTGCCATAGGCAGCCTTGCACTGTTTGGAATGTTTGCCGGCGAGATGATCTCAATCTACAACTTTATGGCCGACATCCCGCGGGATCTAGAGCTTGTACAGTTCTTTGAGGCGGATCCAAAGCTTATCCAGTTTGCATCCATCGGTGCCGCCCCAGCAGGAATACTTGCAGCGGTATCGTTCATCATGGCAAGGCACTACGGCTCAAGGCAGATAGGCACCCTGATAATTGCAGGCGGGGCCGTGCTGCTTGTGGGAATGTACGCGTGCAGCATACTGACTGGCAGAATAGGCGACACACACAAGACAGACTCCGTGGTGTATGTCCCGTTGCTGTTCATGGCGCTGTCCATACCGGTGATGATCTTTGGTGCCTACCTGTTAAAGCACAAGAAGGTCCGTCCCAAAAAAGAGTACTTTTAGGGGTGATCCACCCTTAGCTGGTCTGCTGCGCGTCTGAACCCGAGTTCCTCGTAGAACGGCCTGACATCCTCGGTACAGTCAAGGACGGTCTTGTAGCATCCCCTGTCCCTCGCAGTCTTGAGAAGGTGCAGTATGATCATCCTGCCTATCCCGCGTCCCTGAAAATCACTGTGAACTGCGACATCCTCGATGTGCCCTGCCAGCCCGCCGTCATGGATGAACTTTGGCTCGATTAAAAGCGTGGCCGCACCCACCACTGCCCCTTCTTTCTCTGCGACCACTATGACGTGGTCCTGATTCCGGTCAATTCTCCCGAGGATCTTCCGGGCCTTGTCCACGTCCATGCTGCTGCTTGCCGGCCTCAGCGCGTCAAGCGTGGCAAGAAACCCATGCGTGATGTCTTTTGCCTCCAGCTCCCTTATGCGTATGTCATCAGATTCTGCCAAGTCTTGCAATGTACTCCCTGTGTATCCTCTTGTACGAGGCCCTGTCCCCAATGTCCGTGAATCCGTCCTTGGCCATAAAGCCCTCGACCTGCCTCTTCTCCCCGATGGCCCTCCTGATGACATCGTCCATTCCGCACGGCGCGTCCCCAGGTATCATCCCAAACACTTCTGGCTCCATTACGTAGCATCCCATGTTTACCGTCGCGCTGATCTCGGGCTTTTCATCCCACCCGAGCACGCCTCCCGTATCTGAGGTCCTGATTACCCCGTACGGCAGGTTGGTCCTGAACTCGCTCAGGCCCATGGTCACAAACGCCTTCCTCGTGTTGTGGTGGGACACCATGTCCCCCAGGTTAAAGTCAAAGATCGAGTCGCCGTACATGCACACGAACGTCTCATCCACGAGGTTCTCGGCAGTCTTTAGCTGGCCTGCAGTGGCAAGCGGTCGATTCGATGATGCATACTTGATCTCCACCCCAAACCTCTGCCCGTCCTCAAAGTAGTCCTGAATGGTCTTCTTGAGATAGCTTACGCACAATACGATTGATCTTATGTCGTGCCCTGCGACCCAGTCTATTATGTGCTCCAGGATCGGCTTCTCCCCAAGCGGAAGCATCGGCTTTGGAAGAAACGTGGTGTACGGCTGCAGCCTTGTGCCCAGACCGCCTGCCAGAATTACTGCCTTCACAGATTATGCTTTGGCAACGTGTGTATTTATTTATGTTCAAGGGCGGACTCCGGCACGCCTAGACGATGCTGCGAATCTTCTTCAGGACGTCGTCCGGGTCCGTTCCAAAGACTATGATCATGGGCTCCTTTCCGTACCCGCCCTTGTGATATACCACGTCAGGCGGGCCGTCAAGGTCCCTGATGGCGCGCCTGACCCCCCATGCCACGCTGGATCCCGCGGCGCTCACGCCTTCGGGCTCCTGGCTCCTGTCGTAGTGGGACACTGCCATGCCCGCCCTCTTGGCCCCGAGTATGGCAGAGTCGCGGTACCTCAGGTTTATCGCGGAGCGGATCTGCGGAAACTTTTGACCTGCCGTGTAGAGTGCAGTTGCCACGTGCTTTGAGCCGCCGTACTTGAGGTGTCCTGCAAGAATTGCCCTGTCCCCGGCCCTGACGATCCTTCCCGAGATGCCCAGGATGTCATCCGTGGCCTTTGGGTTTTTTTTGGCGTACACAAAGTTTGTCTGGCACTCGGGGATGCTTTTGCAGATGCCCCTGATCCTGACAAACTCCTGGATTGCGCCTGACAGGCTGCTGCGGATCGCATCCTCTGCCTGAACGGTCACCGGGATTGTCCCTTCTGTGTGCATTGCGTTTCTGATAGAGTCCGTGGCAAACTTTTTGGCCCGCCTTGCAGACTCTGCAATGTTATTCCCCTCTGCAAGCGACACCAGCATGGCTGCAGAATAGTTGCATCCGCTGCCGTGGTTTGTCCCGGTAATCATGCGCCCCGGAACAAGGTGACTCTTGGTGCCGTCGTCCATGACAAGATCCGACATGGTGTTGCCGCCGGTCTTGATCCCGGTGATTACGACGCCTTTGGCGCCCATGCCGCAGATGATTCCTGCCACCCTCTCCGGCGTGTTCTCCGGACCGATCCTGACTCCTGCAAGCGTCTCTGCCTCTGCGACGTTTGGGGTGATGACTGTGGCAAGGGGAACCACGAGCCTCCGAAAGTCCTCCACGGCAGACTCTTTTAGCAGCCTTCCGCCGGTAGTTGAGACGATGACAGGATCCACCACTATGGGAACCTCCAGCCCCCCAAGCATGCGGTGCAGCGTCCTTATTATTCGCGTGTCATACACCATTCCAATCTTTATCCCATCAATCCTGAAATCCGACATGACTGCCTCCAGCTGCTCCTTCAGGGCGCTGCCAGGGAGGGGCCTGACCCTCCCAAAACCCGACGTGTTCTGGGAAGTGACTGCCGTGACTGCAGTCAGCCCGTATGCGCCCAGCACCAAAAACGTCTTGATGTCGCTTTGGATTCCCGCACCCGACGAGGGGTCTGTGCCTCCGATTGACAGCAGGTTCATGACCGTTTTTTGGGGAATGCATTAATCTGTTTTTCTTCCATGTTTGGCAGGGAACCTGCCGCCGCGGTGTTGTGCAATGCCGCAAAAGGCATGCTACTAGTCCGGATCCTCGTATCCTTCCTTCTTCTTGCCGCCGGATGATGTGGCTGCACCATCCATCTGCACCATCTTTTCTTCCAGGATACCCATTCTTGCATTGTACCCCTCTGCATACTCTAGTTCCGACGGAACAAGGGTGGCCGGATGGATGAACCCCTGGCTTCTGATTGCCATTGCCTTCTTTGTTGCAATCTCCCTGATGAGATCCCAGTCAGGAGTCGAGAACCCGTCAAACGGGCCGGTAAACCTTCCGTTGTGCATGCTAAATACCAGCGCCTCGACTATCGGAATGCAAAAGTTGATCGTTGCAGCGGAGTTCAGTTTTACCGGCATGAGCGGCATGTTGTGGCTTCCCCGGGTGTTTCCTGCGACATAGTGGGGGTTGTTAAAGACGCTTCCCACCTCTTCGGTGGCAGGGAACATCTTTTGCGTCCTGACCATGCAGATGGGATCGTCCTTTCCAACGTAGGTTCCGGCAATGTTGTGCAGCCTGTCGGTGGATGCTGCAAGGATGGGCTCCCCCTCCTTGGTGGTTACAGAATCAACGACGTATCTCCCGGGATACATGAGTGCTGCCTCTATGGTTGGCTTGTCCTGCCACAGCTCCAGCTCTGCAATCCTGCCCTTCTCCACGTCCATGATCTTCATCTTTACTCCGCCTGCCAAACTCTTGTTTACAATCAGTCCCGTGTTGCTCAGCGCGTCTACGAACATCCTGTATATGGGATAGTTGAATGCGCCGGGCTCCGTCTTGTCTGCGGCAAAGACGGTAAACGCCTCGTTCTGCCTCTCCTCAAACTCCATCTCCGCCACGCCGGGACCCATCCCCTTTACGTTTCCTGAAAATGAATCCTTGAGAAGATCCTGTCCGGCACCGTAAAGTCCCTCTTCCTTTGCGACTGCGGTTCCGGCCATGAACGCGTCCCATGCAAGCTTGTGGATCTGCTGGCTGTCTGCCCCGTGCGTGTGGGACATTATGATGTGCACGTCATCCCCGCAGTATCCTATGTAATAATCGATAAGCAGGCTTTCTGAACCCTTGATGGTCTTTCTTACCGCGTCTATCAGGCCGTCGCTGGGCTTGGTGTGGCCCCCGATCCCGCCCACATCGGCCTTGATGGCAGAGACTGTAATCCTCATGCTCTTCATTTTTACACCTTTGATTTATGTGCTTTTAAGACGCCGTCCATCCTGGCGTCTGCCTGCGGGCCGGTGTGGTGTATGATACGTGTGCGGCCGGGTGTAACTCCGCGTGGCCCCCATCCCTGCAGACAGAATTTGTCCGCATGGTACCAAACACTGCGTGACTGGTTTGATCGGGCCTGATGAACCTGTGTTGTGATACCGTTCTGCGCATACAAGACATGAATAATACACGGTTTTGAACATGCCATATTTTTCCAAGAGTACGCCGGTTCGGACTGTTGTTGTAAAAAATTCCGGACATATTCTGAAGTTATTCATGATTTTTGACAGATTTTATGTAATTACCGCCTGCCATACCTGGCAGGCCCGGTGCGCGAGTCTCTTCAAACAATCTACGGGGGCATGGCAAGCCCGTGCAAGCGCGCGGCCTGGCAAAATCCCAATACATAACAGTAATAAATCCCCTCGAAGTGGCTCATTACATGGCAGACAAACCCCACCTGAACCTGATTATTACAGGTCATATCGATAACGGAAAATCCACAACCATGGGCCATTTCTTGATGGATCTCGGAGTTGTAGACGAGAGAACCATCGCATCACATGCAACCGAGTCAGAAAAGACCGGAAAGGGTGACACCTTCAAGTATGCATGGGTTATGGATAATATCAAAGATGAGCGGGAGAGAGGCATTACCATCGATCTAGCTTTCCAGAAATTTGAGTCCTCAAAGTACTTTTTCACCTTGATTGACGCACCCGGACACCGGGACTTTATCAAGAACATGATCACCGGAGCCTCAGAGGCTGACGCGGCAGTTCTGGTACTCTCTGCAAAGGAGGGCGAGACAGACACTGCAATCGCTGCAGGCGGACAGGCAAGGGAGCATGCATTCCTGCTCAAGACACTGGGAGTAAGCCAGCTGATCGTCGCAATCAACAAGATGGACAGCAACAACTATTCCGAGGAGTCCTACAATGCAGCCAAGGAGAAAGGCCAAAAACTGGTTCGGTCCGTAGGATACAAACTGGAGAACGTGCCATTCATCCCGGTATCCGGATGGAAGGGCGACAATCTGGTCAAGAAATCTGACAACATGCCTTGGTACAAGGGCAAGACCCTGCTTGAGGCATTTGACGGCTTTCTGGTGGCAGAAAAGCCCATCGGCAAGCCCCTGCGCGTCCCAATCCAGGACGTTTATACGATTACTGGCGTAGGCACGGTCCCCGTCGGCAGGGTCGAGACAGGCACCATGACTACCGGCGGCAAGATTGTCGTCATGCCGTCCGGTTCGGTAGGCGAGGTCAAGTCCATTGAGACCCACCACCAGATGATGCCGTCCGCAGAGGCAGGCGACAACATCGGCTTTAACCTGCGAGGCATTGAAAAGAAGGACATCAAGAGGGGCGACGTGCTTGGAACCCCGGATGCGCCACCAAAGGTCGCAAAGGAATTCAAGGCGCAGATAATCGTTATTCACCATCCGACGGCAATCGCGCCAGGTTACACCCCCGTGATGCACGCGCACACTTCACAGGTGGCCGCGACCGTTACCGAATTCCTCCAAAAGATCAACCCTGCAACAGGGGCAGTAGACGAGGAGAGCCCCAAGTTCCTCAAGGTGGGAGACTCTGCCATCGTCAAGATCAGACCGGTGAGGCCGACCTGCATTGAAACATTCAAGGACTTCCCTGAGATGGGCAGGTTCGCCCTGAGAGACATGGGTGCAACCATTGCCGCAGGAATCGTAAAGGAAATCACCGAAGAGTACAAACCATAAGTGGATTCTCATGCCACAGACTGCCCGCGTAAAACTCACATCGACCAATCTGATAAAACTTGATGGCGTATGCAGCGAAATAATGGGCATCAGCAAGAAGACCGGCGTCAAGGTAAAGGGACCGACACCGCTCCCCGTCAAGAGGCTCCACGTCGCTACGCGAAAATCACCGTGCGGGAACGGCACCGAGACCTACGAGAAATGGGAGATGAGAATACACCGGAGAATCATCAACATCAATGCAGACGACAAGGCAATCCGGCAGCTTATGAGGCTAAAGATCCCTGACGATGTCTACATTGAGATGTCCCTCACATGATCTATCCTTAAATTATGGATGTCTTGATGACTCGTATGGCAGAAGAGAATCCGATGGCAGAAGAGAATCCGATATCCGAAAAACCAGCCGAGCTCTTTGATGTAAACTATTCGTGCCTTCGCTGCGGCACCAACGTCTCAAACGCGGAACTGGCCAGGCTGCCTGAGATCAAATGCATCTGCGGGTTCAGGGTGTTTGTAAAGGTAAGGCCCCCCGTGGTCAAGACCGTAAAGGCCGTATAGTCACCTGTCTTTCTTGTAACTGTGGTTCCTCTGGAGGTGCGTCCTCATGTCCTCCATGTTTGAAAAGAACGCGTTGCATTCCTTGCAGTCGTACTCTGGATTCCCGTGCACTATCTGCCTGTGGTTCATCAGTTCCTCCTCCTTTGAGAATCTGATCCCGCAGGCATCGCACCTGAGTCTTTTGAAGAGTCCCATCTACTACTACTACCCCATCTCCGCCTTCTTTTTGTCCCAGCACATCCTGCACAGCTGGCCTTCAATCTTCCATCCGCTCTTGGGGTTGTACCGTATGAGTCCCATCTTTTCACCGCACAGGGAACAGAAATTCTTCTTCACACCGAATGCCTTCTCCTTTTTGTCAAAGCACTCCTTGCACAGCAGGCCCTCCATGTCCCACTGCCACCGGGGCTCCCACAGGTCTGTAATCCTTCTTGTCTTGTTGCACGTGGCGCAGGGCTGCCTCATCTTTCCCTCGTAGTAATCCCTTGATTTTTCAAAATGGCAGTCCCCGCACAGCGGCCCCTTGATGTTCCACTCCCTCTTTGGCTTGTGCTTGTGGGTCAGCTGCTTGTTGCATACGGTGCAAAACGACGGCGCCCTGCCAAACAGTCCCATTGATAATTTTAGCATGGCTTATTCTATAAATGTAGGCGGAGGGAAGGCTTCCCGCCCTTTGGCAGGAAATCACAATCTGAAGGACGATGGCAGGAATGGCCCCCCGGATTATATCCTAGATGGGCTCACTCCCTACCGTGATATATTGGATGGGACATTTGAGGGATTCGGGTATAAACCCGCCAGGTACACGTGCATTCCAATAAATGCAACCGCGCGCTTGGACCGGGCATGAAAAGAAAGACAAACAACAGTTTGCCACCACATTGGGTCTAACAAAAACGGGGCATTCGGGGCGGGAATCATGTCTCTTCTTACAGATCTGTCAGGATGTCTTCCACGATGATTCGAATCTGCCTGCCATTAAGCCCGTCCACGTTTTCGTGGAATCGTTTTGGGACAACGATCACTCTCATTTTTCCCTGATGCGAAACTACGGATACAAAATCCAACACTTTGTTCAACGATGAACATACCCGTTTCTCATTGATATAGACATTTACATGGATTTATATAGATATGTAGTGGTGTATATAGATTATATTGTTGGACGTTCTCAGGTCCCCCAGTACTCGCATGGCCGACTTTGGGATGATGGGACGCTCGATTGCGCGCGCGATGGGGTACGACGGGGAATCCGTGGGGCGGCACCGCGAGACCATGCACCGGGAACTGGAATCGTTCAGATAATCCTGACCATTCCAGTCGTGCCTGCTTGACAACGGCGTCAAGCCATCCGGTCCGCCAATGTCTAAGAACTACGCAATGCCAGCATAAGCCGTGAAAACAATTGCGCTATTGCATTTTCCAGAATTTCACGCAGAACGTTCCTGCTGTGAATGTAAATAAAATAGTGATGTAAAGCCTGATCCTATGCGCCGAGGAGCTTCTCAAGGGCCTGGCTCGTATTGAGCATTCCGTTCCTTTTGGCAAACTCTTCGATCATCTGGTGCTGTTTCTTGGTAAAACACACCGGCATTGAACGTTCCATGGTGTGTGTGTTGTGGCATCATCTATATCCTTTACTCACGATTCAACTCTGTTTCCTAATTACGCTCGACACAGATACTCGTCTGTGCAATTCTGCCTACGTCGTCGTCTTGCCCCCTTCCCTTGCAGTCCTTGGGCCGGGCTTGTAGGCTTGCACGATCCTTGGCGTGCCGTACCCGTTGTCGATTGCAGTATCGATCATCTGGTTGTACAGCTGCACCTTTCCGTATATCTCGGCCTTGACGTTCTCCCACTTGCGCGCGCTTATGCACTCGCCCAACACCCGCTTGAACGTGGAAAATACAATCTCGACTGACCACCGGTCGTTGTACCCTGACTCCCTGCGCCACGCCTTCTGGAATTCCCTCTTTTGTTCGCGCGTGAGGCCTGCAAACTTGCGTTCTGCCGTCTTGTCCATGCAGTCCAGGTCCCCCAGCTGCCTGAATCCTGCCTCCTTGCGGGGCATGCACCCGTTCGCCTTTCCGGCAAAGTCGATGCGGACGGGAATCAGCGGCTCGATTCCCTGCTCGTCGCAGTACCTGCGGATCTTCTGGGTGTCGTACGCGCCGTCGGCTGCCGCCTTGGTGCCTGCAGAAGTGTCTGAGTTTGGTGATTTTTTTGCATTTGCAAGGGCCTGCCCCACCAGTTCCTCAAACTGCGGAGAGTCCCCGCACTTGTCGTCGGTTATGGCCACGGCGTAGATCTTTTTGGTTTTGGCATCCACCCCGACGTGCAGCTTTATGAAGCCCCGCCTGGTCCCCCACTTTTCTGTCATCCAGTCGCCGCGGTTTGTGGGCTTGAGTCCAGTGGAGTCGAAGGCAAACAGCTTGATCTCGGCCCGGGTGCCGCCGTCTGAGAACCACGCAGAAGCCGTGCCGCTACCATCATCATTGTCTGCAACAGTGCAGCCAAGCTTGGCCATCCTCTTCTGGAACGCCGAGTACGTGGGCGCGTTTTCCTTGCCGACTATCGTCTCTGCCAGACCCTGGAGCTGCCTGTACCTTATGCCGGTGGCGTTTTTGAACAGGGATGCTGCTGCAAAGCACGCGTTTGAAAATACGTACGGGCGGCCTACCTTCCCGCAGTTTAGCTTCTCGACTCCCTGAGTCAGGATCTCCGGGCTTATCTGGAGCGTCCACAACTGGCCGCGGTCTATGTACCTGCGGTCATCGTACTGGAACCGGCGTTCTTTGGATTTGAAAGATTTTTTAGCCTCATGCGTGCCCGTTTTGTCTGGAGAGGATGTGTTTTCAGTCATGGCTGTTACCTGACTGCCTGCACACCTCTCTGATCAATACGGTTTTCTATTGAAGATGTTTGATATGATGTTCAAATTCAACTGATCTGGCCTAATTCTGAACCTGTTGGGTGTGACTGGCGATAATTAGGAAACAAAGTTTCACGATTCTACAAATTACGCCGCAGATCCCTTTGGTACCGTCCGATTTAACTTCACATGAATGCTGGGAATCATGACGCTGGGGTTGGTGCTGGCCGTGCTTGCAGCTTCTGGCACCGCGTACGCGACAGAGGCCCTGACGCCGCTACAGCAGACGCAAAACGGCGTCCAGGCAAGCGAGGTAACGTGTGCCGGAGAGCGCGTGCTGATGACGACGCCTTCCGGCATGCCTGCCTGCGTCTTTGCAGAGTCGACAGAGATGTTGCTGGAGAGAGGATTCGCGTTGGTGATCAGGCCGCCTGCCGTGGTGCCCGAGACGGTGGCGGATCCCTCGTTGACGGGTATGACGGGGATGGCAGGTGATATGGTGAACGCCGTCATCGTCATCTCGCCCGGGTCCCACGTTTCTGTATGTGAAGAGACAAGCGAATGTTACTTTGTGCCGCGCGTGATTACAATTGGTGTGGGCGATACGGTTGTGTGGAAAAACATGGACGAGACGGCGCACGGCGTCGCCGGCATGGTACAAACGGAGGATGGATTGGCCGCCGCCTTTGGTTTTCATGGACTCCTGCCGGGTGCCGAATTCTTGCACAGGTTCGAGGCGGCCGGCGTGTACGAATACGCGGGGATTCCCGGCCCCTGGATGCAAGGCACGATAATAGTGGAGTAGGTGGATGGGGGGGGGGAGGAGGAAGCCTGATCCGTCTGCCTCATGCCTGCCCCGGCATCTAAAAAATATTTAAAAGAATAACTGTAATCCCCGTCATGGCACGAATGCGCCAGATAACTGTCATAGGGCACGGAAAGAACGGATGCACCCCGGAGCATGAAAAGGCCGCATACGGGGTGGGTGCCGAGATTGCCAGGTCCGGCTCCGTACTGGTCACCGGCGGCCTGGACGGCGTGATGAGCGCCGCCTCGCGGGGCGCAAGGGAGGCAGGCGGCATCACAGTCGGCATAATCCCCCAGGACGATTTTTCGCACGCCAACGAGTTTTGCGACATCGTGGTTCCCACCGGCATGGGGATGACCCGTGACTTTCTGACGGCCCTGTCAGCTGACGGCATCATCATAGTCGGCGGCGGTACCGGAACACTCTCCGAGATGTGCGCAGCCGACATGAACAGAAAGCCGATGGTGGCGATACGGAATCTTGGCGGTCCTGCCGAGCGGTACATTGACGGGTTTTTGGATCACAGGAGGCACGTTCGGATCGTCGGCGCCGACACCCCGGCTGACGCGGTACGGCTGATCCTTGGCATGATCACACCATCATAGATACAAGCAGCGGATCCGGCCTGTAAAATTCGCCGTGCTTGCCGGCAAGCCTGTTCAGCTCGTCTACGATGGCGTTGATTCCTATCTCCCTTGCAGTCTCAAAGAGGGGTTTCTTCAGCCCCAGCCCGAGCCGCGCGGCCTTTTCAATCTCCTCTATGTCGCTTGCGCCGTTTGTGACAAGCCATGCGGCGTTGTTTAGGATGTTTGCCACCAGCTGGATCGGATTGCACCTGCCTGCCAATTCCTCTGAGAGCGCGACGCGCTCGTAGTTGTCCTCGGAATGCTTGTAGTATCCCTCTCCTGACTTTTGTCCCAGCCTCTTCTCCTCAAACATCCTTTTGACCAGCGGGTGCGGGTTGATCACCTTCTTGTCGCGCATGTGCATCTCCGTGGTCGCCTTGTGGATTACGTCCATTCCCGTAAAGTCGGCAAGCTCGAATATCCCCATCGGGAATCCCATTTTGAACTTGACTGCCGAGTCGATCTCTTCAAGCGTGGCCCCGGTCCTGTCCATCAGGTAGCATGCCTCGTGTACCATCGGAATGAACAGCCTGTTGACTATGAACCCGGGAACGTCCCTTCTGCACAGCACTGCCTGCTTGTTTACAGACTTTACATACTCCAGGGTCATCTTTGTGACTGCATCGGATGTCTTTTCACCCGGAATCACCTCTACCAGCTTCATCAGCTGCGGCGGGTTGAAGAAGTGAATGCCGATGAACCTGTCCTGGCGTGACGTGGTGGCTGCAATCTCGGTGATTGGCAGCGTGCTTGTGTTTGATGCAAAGACCACCTCCGGCGAGGCTGCCCTGTCAAGCTCCGCGTATACCTTTTTCTTTAAATCCATAATCTCTGGAACCACCTCGATTACCATCTCTGCGTTGCCTACCGCCTCGTCCAAGTCCACTACGGGGGTGATCCTGCCAAGGATGGCGTCCCCCTCCTCCCTTGAGATTCTCCCCTTGGAGACCATCTTGTCCAGGCTCCACCTTATCTTTCCCATGGCCCTGTCCAGGAATTCCTCCTTGATGTCCCGCAGCACTATGTCGTATCCTGCAGCCGCCGAGACCTGGGCGATTCCGTGCCCCATGACCCCGGATCCGAGAACCGTGATGTTCCTAATTGCCATACCATCCTGCGAGCAAGGTATCCTTTATAATGTATCCCAAGTATTCACAATGTCATGGGCCTGTTCAAGCGTGAAAAGGATCAGAGTCAGACAAAGTGCGGCACATGCGGCACGGAGCTTTACAACCCGGAGCGCCTCAAGAGGCACATGAAAAAGGCACACGGGAACGTCCCTGCCAAGAAGATGGACAACAATCTGGGCGAAGGCGGTACGTGGTAACGGGATGGAGCTGACATCCGGCCAAAAGGGCGGCCTTGTGTTTGGCGGCGCGCTTGTGGCTGCAGGGATCGTCCTTGCGACTGCGGTGTTTCCCTTCTGGAATCTGATTCGCGAGGACGTGTACGAGGATGTCACGATACTGACAAACGACGGCGGCACCTGCTATGTCGAGACCAGCGACGACATTCCAAAGACCATCGAGGACTGCACCCTTGCGCCCGGGGATGACGCGACTGTAAAGTACGGCCAGGGCCTTGCCTGGGCCAGCATAGTCGAGCCGTAACCGGTGGTTTAATATCTTAATAACCCGTACCTGGCTTGATGGGCTGCATCTTCTGTAGGATAGCATCCGGGGAAATTCCGGCCAAGGTCATACTGGAGACTGAAGACTCTGTATCCATGCTGGACGCGTTCCCGCTTGCCAGGGGCCACGTGCTCGTGATGCCAAGGGCGCACAGGCAGAGGATTCAGGACATGAGTATCCGGGAGACTACCGATCTGTTCCTGCTGGTGCGCAAGATGGCATCCAGGGTTGACTCGATATCCGGCTCCACCCTGGTCGCAATCCATAACGGCAGGGATGCCGGCCAGGAGATACCGCACGTGCACGTCCATCTGGTCCCCAGGAGCGCCGACGACTCTGCAGGTCCCATACACAGCATGTTTGGACCGCCGTTGAGTATTCCCGAGTCAGAATCCGATGGCATATGCAGGATGCTACAGAATAATCAATAGGGGAACATCCTCTCCCTGGTGTCGCAGTTCTCCACGATGATCGCCTTTGTCGGACACGTCTGGGCGGCGCTCATTATCTTGTTTACGCCCGCCCCGCGCTGGTTGATCACCCGTGACTTGGGATTCATCGTGCTCTCCTTGTCTATCTCAAAGACGCTGGGCGCTATGGTCTCGCAGCTGCAGCAGCCTATGCACTTGCTCTTGTCAACATCCACAAAGAGATTCGGCTGTGCGCTGGGTTCCCTGGCCTTCTCATACTCGCCGTTTCTGCCGTCGGGCCGTACCTTGGCGTTGTACTCCTTCCAAAAGTTCCTCTCGTACTCTTTCCAGACATCCGGTTCTGCCTCCTCAAACCCCCTCGTGTGCTTGCCCCAGTCCTGCTCGGGAATCTTTTGATCCTCCTGGGCTGTCGCCCCCCATCTGGCTCTTGGACCCTTTGTCTTGGGCCTTGTGCCCGGCGTCGAGCCTGCACGGTGGTTCTTTTTTAGAAAGGTGTACGCCTCTGTAATCTTTTTAAATTTGGCACCCTCGTTGTCGTTCCCGTTTCTGTCCGGATGAAACTCTAGTGCCATCCTTCTGTATGCCGACTTGATCTCCTCGTCTGAAGAGTCCTTGTCCACATTCAGCAGTCTGAGGGCCTGGTTTGTGTTCACTACTGGTACAGGCACACTCTACGTTAAAAATAATTATCTATATCTCCGGACACTTGGCTGTCCAATCAGGCCATGTCTGATCCCACTTTCAGGCATTGTCCTGAAAGACGCGCAATCACCCCACGCCCCGAGTGGCAAGAAACATGTTTTTATCGTGCAGATTGTGTCAATACCCATGGAAGACCGAGAAGCATATGCGACTGAAGACCCCACCGATACGACTGCAGAGGAGCAGGAGGATATGGCAAAAGAGGCAATCAAGAGATTCAAGTCATTACAGTAAACCAAACTTTCATTAGCCATTGTATGGCGGTGTAAGGTTATGGGGCTGTTTGGCTCAAAAGAGCATCCTGAGGATCTGATGCACACTGCAATGTCATTGCTGGATCAGAACCACCCAAAGGGCGCCATCCCGCTCTTTAGCAAGATTCTAAAACAGGATCCCGAGAATACTGCGGCACTGTACAACAAGGGCCTTGCGCTAAACCAGATTAAAAAGTACAGCGATGCCGTTACGTGTTTTGACCTACTTTTGAGGATCAACCCCGACGACGCCCAGGCCCTAAACAACAAGGGAATCGCACTGGCAGAACTGGGCGATACCCAGGGCGCTGCAGAGTACTATGATCGTGCGATTGCCGCAGACCCCAGGCATGCTGCATCATACTTCAACAAGGGGGTACTGCTTGACAAGCTGCGGCTGCACGAGGAGGCGATAACCGTGCTGGAAAAGGCAATATCCATCGCCCCAAGAAAGACAAACGCGCTGTTCTACAAGGGGATCATCCTGGGCAAGCTCAAGAGGCACGAGGAGGCGCTGAACTGCTTTGAGAGGGTTCACAAGAAGAACCCGTCCCACATGGATGCATTCTTCCATGTGGGCATCGAGCTTGCAGAGCTTGGAAAGCACGCAAAGGCAGTAGACATCTTTGATCGGATCCTCTCAAAGTATGGCAACAACGTAAACATCATCTATGCAAAGTCCAGAAGCCTGGCAGAGATTGGCCGGTACTCTGAATCGATGAATCTGCTGAGGCAGGCCGTATCAAAGAACCCCAAGACGATTCGCGCCTGGGCAAAGGAGGAGAAGATATTTCAAAGGTTTTACGACAACGAGCAGTTCAGAAAGCTTGTAAAGATGTGATGATGGTGCCAGTCACACTATCTTTTTTCGTACGGCGTCAATCCGAATTATCTTCTCCCTCTTGTCCGATCCGCTCAGCCTGACCTCAAAGATTGGGACGTACACCCTGGTAATGCCGTCCATGACAAACTCCTCCTGAATGTTCTTGGCATCATCGTCCATGCCCCCCTTGAGTGACTGCTCAAGTCTCTGGACCGCCTCATCATGCGTCATCCCGGCATCCCTGACGGCCGTCTTGCCGTCTTCAAGTATGCTGTCTGGATAGCTCTCAACGGTATTGGAGTCTATCTTGAACGGGAATTCTGCCTCCATCCCATGGTGATCAAATGTCAGCTCGTCCTTCTCCTCGATGAAGACGTGCTCGTCTAGTTCCAGATCAACCTTGCTCTTTCCGTGCTTTCCCGAGATGATCTTCCCGAATTTTGATTTTGTGTTGATGGGAAACGTCGTGTCTCCCAGTACCACATCCCTCACATTTGAGGTCACGGTAATAGTGTGAACCTTCTTTACGTAGTAGTTGGCCGCATACCTTCCTGCAACTCTCAGCATGCATTCGTAGTATACCTCCGGCAGACCTACGACAATCTCCTCTTTTTTGACTCTTGAAAGCATTGAGCCAAACTGGCCTGCCTTTTTTTGTTCCACTATTTCCATTGCTTCTGTCTCATTGATGCTCATTCTCAATACGACTGTCTTTGTGCCGGGGGATTCTTCCAAGTACGACAAAATGATGCAATCCTGACTATTAAACATGTTTTGCTGTGCGACCTGGCACCATCGAATTTTTCTGAGATTTTTCAGACGCCGCGCGGCATCTGACAAGAGCGTACTGCCGGTTCAGCCGCCATACCATACCATACCATGCCATCCGGGCAATCCCAGTATGTGGTGATGACGACTGGCCCCTGTCCTGTCTGGTGCACAGAGCAGCCATTCCCGCAGATACCGGCATCCCAAACATCCCCTCCTCCTCCTCCTCCATGCAGAAAGAAATAATAGAACAAAGGGGGATCAACACGCACATGTCAACAAAAAAAGGCGGATACATTGACAAGTTTCTGAAAAAGGCGGATTCGGCACTGCAGAACGGCGTCAAGTCTGCCGACAAGATTCTTGAGGATGCAGTCGAGATGGGATCGATGACTGCCCGGCAGGCATCCAAGGCATCCAAGGAGATTCACAGCCGGGCAAAAAAAGAGGGAACTGAACTACAAAAGAGGGGAATCCAAAAGATCAACGCCGGGGTGTCACGCGTAAGTGATGCGGGGTCCGATCCGGCAAACGATCTGGACATGCTTGAAAGGCTGGCCGGCCTGCGGGATGCCGGAATACTCACCGATGACGAGTTTAATGAAAAGAAGAAAAAGATTCTAGATCGAATATGAACAAATCAAGCATACATGGAACCGGAGACCGGAGGGAGATAAATCCGGACTGGTTTACTGCCAAAACTTGGATGAAGGTCCTCTCAGAGAGGATCGAGTCCGAGGAACAGGACATCTACCATGTACACTTTGAGGACGGCTCCAAGACAAAACTCCATGTGCACAACGGGCCACAGGTGCTGATTGCAACTGCCGGCATTGGCAGCCTTGAGATCTTTGAACGCGATGGAGCCGGCGGCGGCACGGACAGCTTTGGAATCCAGAGAACCCAGAGGATTGAACTCCGGGAAGGCGACGTGGTGCGGATTCCAAAGCAGGCACTCCATACGCACGGCTCAGAGAACCCCGGGGAGACGTTCTCCCACATTGCGATAAACATCCTGCCTGGAAAAAACGCCGCGTATGAGACTGTATGGTACGAGTCTGACTTTGAGAGTGTGGTTTCGGGCATAGTCTAGGAAACACGCATGGGCCTGAACCCGCCTCCAGGTTTCCGGGACGTAAATAATAATAATAATAATAATAATAATAATAATAATAATAATAATAATAATAATCAGTCAGGATGCAGGCAGTTCGCACACAAAGTCTTCTGATGCAAGAACCATTCTTTTGATGTCGTCTTTGGTATGCGCATCCGATATCGCACCCATCATTCCTGGCAGGAAAAATATCCCGTCATGCGCAATCATCTTAAAGTGATAATTCTGATGCATCTGCCGGTCGCATCTGGCAGCCTGCAACCCGTCTGTAATCGTGGCCGCGCCGTCCCTTGGAAAGTGTGTAATGAACATGGACCCCTCTCCGGTTACCACCGCCCTGCCATCAAATATCCTTGCAAGCTCCGTCCTGGCCGTTTCGCCGAGGGCGTTGATCCTTGAATATACTGATCTTTTTGTTCTCAGATGGTTTAGCGTCTCGTACCCTGCAGTCATGGACATGGGGTTTGCAGAGAACGTGCCGCCCCCCACATAGCTTCTCTCAGACTTTTTCTTCCCCGTGGTGTCTGCATGCCTCATGATCTCATCCTTGCCGCATATGGCGCCTATCGGCATCCCGCCCCCTACAATCTTTCCCAGAGTCACAATGTCCGGATCAAGCCCCATCGTCGGATACAGGCATCCGTACCTTAACCTGAAACCGGTGACAACCTCGTCCAGTATGAACAGCGAGCCGTTTTTGTGGGCAAACTCCTCAATCCCTGCAAGATACTCCCTGGTTGCGGGAATGCATCCCCCGCTTCCAAGTATTGGTTCGATTATGACTCCTGCCAGATCCCCTGCGCATTCCCTCAGGATACTCAGTGATTCTTCCAGGTTGTTGTATGGGATGGACACAATCTTTGTCCCGTTGACCATCCCGGCACTCTCCGGTTCTGCAAACGGCCAATTCACGCTCTTGAGCAGATCCGAGGAGTACCCGTGCCATCCGCCGTCAACCTTTGCAATCACGCCTCTTCCAGTTACCGAGCGCGCAAGCCTGACTGCATACATGGCAGCCTCGGCTCCTGACGGCACGTAACGAATCTTCTCAGACACGGGAACCGCCTTTGAGATCAGTTCCGAGAGTCTTATGGTCTGCTCGTTTACCGTCCCGTACATCCAGCCTTGGGAAATCTGCTCGCCTAGCGCTTCGGCAATCCTGTCGCTGGCATGTCCCAGAATCAGAACCCAGTGACCCATCCAGTAGTCAGTGTACCTGTTGCCGTCCACATCCTCAAGACTGGCACCTGCAGACGATCTGACTACAAACGGATACGGATCATAATACCTGATGTTGTGGGATACGCCGTTTACGTGAAGCTCGGCCGATTTTGCAAACAGCTGCAAACAGCTTGGCAGATTCTCTCGTCTTTTCCCTGTACTCAGAGACGTAATCTTGCAATACCACCCGGTAAATGACACTATCATTTTAACTGTTGTCCAAATTGGCATGCCCGCAACGCGTCCTGGGGTGCAGGGACGGTGTACCATGTGGAATGCTGCATTTTTTTGGGTTTTGTGCTGGCCAGGACAGGTTCTACGCATGGTTTATATGGATTTCAAAGTTCCATACTTCTGCATACGTAACGCAATAGGCGGCGCTTGTGATGAAGTTTGGCATTATGCCAATTTGTGATTCGCGGGCCTCCAGTTACGCATACAGAAATGAGGATTTGATCAAGCGATCAATATCTGAGAAGTGAAGATTATGTGCATCCGTCAATTCCAATATGGTACATTTGTACTAATAAAAATAATTCAGAATCCGGTTGATCCTGCCGGACCTGACTGCTATCGGATTGATACTAAGCCATGCGAGTCATTGTAGTAATACAAGGCAGACGGCTCAGTAACGCGTAGTCAACCTACCCTATGGACGGGAATAACCTCGGGAAACTGAGTATAATGCCCGATAGAACACAATGCCTGGAACGGTTTGTGTTCCAAATGATTTATCGCCGTAGGATGGGACTGCGGCCTATCAGTTTGTTGGTGAGGTAATGGCCCACCAAGACTATTACAGGTACGGGCTCTGAGAGGAGTAGCCCGGAGATGGGTACTGAGACACGGACCCAGGCCCTATGGGGCGCAGCAGGCGAGAAAACTTTGCAATGTGCGAAAGCACGACAAGGTTAATCCGAGTGGTTTCTGCTAAAGAAACCTTTTGACAGTCCTAAAAACACTGTTGAATAAGGGGTGGGCAAGTTCTGGTGTCAGCCGCCGCGGTAAAACCAGCACCTCAAGTGGTCAGGATGATTATTGGGCCTAAAGCATCCGTAGCCGGCTCTGTTAGTTTTCGGTTAAATCTGTACGCTCAACGTACAGGCTGCCGGAAATACTGCAGAGCTAGGGAGTGGGAGAGGTAGACGGTACTCGGTAGGAAGGGGTAAAATCCTTTGATCTATCGATGACCACCTGTGGCGAAGGCGGTCTACCAGAACACGTCCGACGGTGAGGGATGAAAGCTGGGGGAGCAAACCGGATTAGATACCCGGGTAGTCCCAGCTGTAAACTATGCAAACTCAGTGATGCGTTGGCTTGTGGCCAATGCAGTGCTGCAGGGAAGCCGTTAAGTTTGCCGCCTGGGAAGTACGTACGCAAGTATGAAACTTAAAGGAATTGGCGGGGGAGCACCACAAGGGGTGAAGCCTGCGGTTCAATTGGAGTCAACGCCAGAAATCTTACCCGGAGAGACAGCAGGATGAAGGTCAGGCTGAAGACCTTACCAGACAAGCTGAGAGGTGGTGCATGGCCGTCGCCAGCTCGTGCCGTGAGATGTCCTGTTAAGTCAGGTAACGAGCGAGATCCCTGCCTCTAGTTGCCACCATTACTCTCAGGAGTAGTGGGGCGAATTAGCGGGACCGCCGTAGTTAATACGGAGGAAGGAAGGGGCCACGGCAGGTCAGTATGCCCCGAAACTCTGGGGCCACACGCGGGCTGCAATGGTAATGACAATGGGTTCCGAATCCGAAAGGAGGAGGCAATCCTCAAACATTACCACAGTTATGACTGAGGGCTGCAACTCGCCCTCACGAATATGGAATCCCTAGTAACTGCGTGTCATTATCGCGCGGTGAATACGTCCCTGCTCCTTGCACACACCGCCCGTCGTTTCATTGAAGTGAGCTTTTAGCGAGGTGACGTCTAATTGGCGTTATCGAACTTGAGGTTCGTGACAAGGGAAAAGTCGTAACAAGGTGACCGTAGGGGAACCTGCGGTCGGATCACCTCCTTAGACAAGGAATGTGTACGGATGCACAAATCTTCACATCGAAGCATCAGATGCAATGCATCATGAAAGTGGTGTATGAAGGATGTAGCAGGTTCTCCACCGGGGGACTTGCGATGATCATCGTGCATAGTCGTGTAATATGTGGCTGAATTTGCCGGTGTAAAGACGGCAGTAGGTGGATTGCTAGGCTTGAGGAGAGACGAAGGACGTGGCAAGCTGCGATAAGCTCGGGGTAGGCGCACGCATCCTATGATCCCGAGATGTCCGAATGAGAATCTTACACATTTGTGTATTCCAGACGCAAGTACTGGAAGTCGAACCGTGGGAATTGAAGCATCTTAGTACCACGTGGAAAAGAAATCAATAGAGATTTCCCAAGTAGAGGCGATCGAAAAGGAATTAGCCCAAACTGAATCCTCCGGGAGATGTGGTGTATGGTGCAGCAATATGGAATCCTGGATCACAGCTGAAGTGATCTGAAAAGTTCTGGTACAGAGGGTGATACCCCCGTAAGCGAAGTGTGAATGGTCCTAGCTGCACCCGAGTAGTTGTCCTTGGTAGTGGGCAATGAATATGGGTGAAAGTAGCATCCGAGGCTAAATATCTCTCAAGACCGATAGTGGACTAGTACCGTGAGGGAAAACTGAAAAGTACCCCGGAAGGGGGGTGAAAAGTGCATGAAACCTACTGCTTACAGACGTGCGTGGCATGAAAGGTGATTTTTTCAGGATGGAGATTCTAGCAATAGAGTTGAATCCCTGATCATCAGATCATCAGTGTCACGCGTTCCGTCTCGAAACACGGGCCAGGGAGCTAACTGTTATGGCAAGCTTAAACCCAAAAAGGTGAAGGCGAAGGGAAACCGAGTTCTCGCAGCAATTGTGAGGAGAAGCGTGTGAAAGTGCGTAGAGTCATGGCAGCTAGGCTAGAAGCCAGTCGATCTATTCCTGAGCTAGATGAAGGCGGGCGAAAGCCCGCTGGAGGTCTTAAGACGTACTGACGTGCAAATCGTTGTTGTGACTTGGGAATAGGGGTCAAAAACCAATCTAGACTGGCGCTCGCTAGTTCCAACCGAAGCGTCTCGCAGGGCGTGCTTTGTGGAGATAGTGTTTCCGGTAGAGCACTGATAGAGCGGCGCGGGGGAGAGATCCCTCACCGCTCATTCAAACTCCGAACGGATACACATCGTAGAAGCAAGGACACGGGTTCGTGTGGCGTAAGGCTCACGACCGAAAGGGGTTTAACCCAGACTGAAGTTAAGGTCCCCAAATTTTTGCTAAGTGTCAAGCTAAAGAGCGTGTTTTCGCCAAGACAGCAGGGAGGTAAGCTCAGAAGTAGCTATCCTTTAAAAAGTGTGTAACAACTTACCTGCCGAGGGGAAATGCCTCAAAAACGGACGGGGCTAAAGCAAAGTACCGATACTTTAGATAATTATCAAAGGATGATTCATGGTAGGTTGGCGTAGTGATTGGGTCGAAGCAGGGCGGTGACGTCCTGTGGACCGGTTTCTATTGCAGATCCTGGCGGCAGTAACAGCATAGTATGGTGAGAATCCATGCCACCGCAAGCGTAAGGGTTTCCAGGCAATGCGTTATCAGCCTGGAGGTAGTCGATCCTAAGGTTTACCTCAACAGAGTAAATCGAATGGGAAACTAGTTAATATTCTAGTACCTTGTACGGTGCGTTTGAGCTATATGGTTTGCTTCCGGATAGGGGTTGTACAACCGTCGTTGTATCTAACTGTTCGAGGGCGAGGGAGTGTCGTAATGACGAGAACCCGCCCGAGGCAGAAATGGCTTCGCGTTAGCGGAGTTTTCTCGATTCCAGGAGACCGTGAAAGACCGTGTAGTTAGGACCGTACAAGTTCGTACCCAGAACCGACACAGGTGCGCTGGCTTAGAAAGCTAAGGTGCTACGGGTATACCGTATGGCGAGGGAATTCGGCAAATTAGTCCTGTAGCTTAGGTATAAGGGATGCCTGCGATCTTCATGAGGAATGGGGACCGCAGGTTGCAATGACAAGGGGGTTTCGACTGTTTAATAAAAACACAGGCGACTGCTAGTCCGAAAGGATTTGTATAGTCGCTGAATCCTGGCCGGTGCCGGTATCTGAAACTTGGGTTCAACCGAGCTAAGGACCGGTTAACGCCGGGAGTAACTCTGACTCTCTTAAGGTAGCCAAATGCCTTGTCGGGTAAGTTCCGACGCGCATGAATGGAACAACGAGAGCCCCACTGTCCCCGCCTACAACCCGGTGAAGCCACATAAGGTGGACGAACAGTCCATCAACTTCCATCGGGGAGAGAAGACCCCGTGGAGTTTTACTGCAGCTTGTGCCTGTGGTATAGTAAGAATTGCACAGGGTATCTGGGAGCCATGCTTAACGTTCTCCGGGACGTTGGGAAGCAACGATGTAACACCAGACTCTTTTTGCAGTACCACTTATCCAGTGAAGACTGGAGACACGTGCTTGTGGGCAGTTCGGCTGGGGCGGCACCCCTTTGAAAAGATATCAAAGGGGCCCAAAGTTGAGTTCAAACGGGGCAGAAATCCGTTGAAGAGGGCAAAGCCAAAAACTCGACTGAATGGGTTTCCAAACGCACGGAATCCATAGACGAAAGTCTGGCTTAGCGATCCTTCGTGTGCCTACTATTGGGGCCCGGAGGTGACAGAAAAATTACCCCAGGGATAACAGGCTCGTCGCGGGCGAGAGCTCCTATCGACCCCGCGGTTTGGTACCTCGATGTCGGCTTTTCCTATCCTGGTCCTGCAGCAGGGGCCAAGGGTGAGGCTGCTCGCCTATTAAAAGGGAACATGAGCTGGGTTTAGACCGTCGTGAGACAGGTCGGTCTCTGCCTGATGGAAGCGTGAATAACTGAGGGGAAGTTGCTCCTAGTACGAGAGGAACAGAGCAGCGTGGCCACTGGTCTACCGGTTGTCTGACAAGGCAGGCCGGGCAGCTAAGCCATTTAGGCTAAGTGCTGAAAGCATCTAAGCACGAATCCTATCCCGAGACAAGTTATTCTTTCATAAGATGAAGGTCGGCAGCAGAAGACTGCGTTGATAGGAAGGTGGTGTAGATCACAAGCTTCGGCGAGTGGTGAGCCAGCCTTTACTAATAGACCAACACATCGGTTCAGCCACTTACATAGAGACTATGCACGATGAATCATCTTCGATTCATAAAGTGGAACATATACACGACTTGTACGATGATTTTATTTTTAAATCACAGGCTAGCGGATGCTATGCATTCCTGTCTGCAGCTTGGCAACTGCGGCGGAATGCATCTCTG
The DNA here is from genome assembly GCA_965238275.1 of Candidatus Nitrosopumilus sp. Lineage (GTDB taxonomy): Archaea > Thermoproteota > Nitrososphaeria > Nitrososphaerales > Nitrosopumilaceae > Nitrosopumilus. The sequence continues at coordinate 2,050,709 of OZ250186.1, read as the reverse complement.
GATGCGGCCGCACGGCCGCCGCCGCCGCCGCAAGGAATCTTTTTGCAGACTTTTGCGAATTTGTACCCAATGTCCCTGCGAGCGCGCTAGTCCTTTACGTATCTTAGATCAGAACGTTCCGATTCCTTGATTTTGACTACAATGGTGTCTCCGAGCTTGTTGCATATTCTCTGCCTCTTGTCGTTGCTGACAATTAATCCAACGATGACGTCGATTGGCAGGATGAACGCCTTTCCCAGGCTGCTGATTGCGACTCCGGCCAAGCCAGGCCTCCCGCCGTCTATTCCGACTAGCCTTATGTTGAGAGCCTTTTTTCCTATGGTCTGGCCTGTCCTGTATTCTAGGGCGATAAAGTATGCAAAAAATATGGTGCCCGATATGGCATAACTCGATATGTCCGACGTATCGCCGCTCCCTTCGCTATAATCCGGCACCCCTGACATGCCAATCAGCAGTGCTGATGCAAGAACCGTCAGAATCACGGCGTCAATCAGCCACGCGATGAACCTGTCTGACCACCTTGCAAGTACGATGGCAGACCTGTTGGCGTTACCTGGCTCGGACATGCCCATTATTACACGATCTTGCTAATAAAATTAACCACATGTGATCCGATCCAGAAACTCAGATGGTAGCCAGCATGAACCCAAGACCAGGTGCCCAGTAAAACGATCCCCGGATCCATCGTCTGTCGTCCGGGATGCACCCTGATGTCCTGGAGTGGATGCCAAAACATGCTCAAAATGTGAAAAAATACGCATTACTATTACTATTATTCATCCAGGACATGTATTGGCAAACCGTGCACCGTCATTTGTCGGCAAGCCATACACTACAGCCTTCCTCCCCTGTCGGCGTTTGCAATAGACCATCACGCCATACCTGCATGTGGCACTACAACGACAAACTGGTCTCTGCCGAAAATTATTTTTTTGAGGTGGTATTTTTGCGGCGCCCGGTTTTTGATCCTGCCCTTTTTGCCCGGGTTGCTGACGCCTGTTTTTTTCGAATCGCCGCTATTTTGTTCTGCGTCCTGATGATCGTCATTATGGCATCTGTCAGAACCTGCGTGTACTGCCCATAGACTTCCAGCAGCTCTGACTTCTTATTGCCGACCGTTGTGAGCTGCTCGTTTGCACGCAGTATGTTTGTCGAGTTTATCAGTTCGGGAATATCCGATACCGGACCGTCCACCTGGTCCAGCTCTTCTTGAATCCGTCGAATCCTTTGCCGCAGCTCGGAGATTGTCTTGCCCGTATTGCCTTCAACCAATACAGAATTATCCACTTCAAGCAAATTAAGTATTCTCATAGTGCGGCGTGTTCACATCCCAGAATGAGACATCGTACTCATGCAGGCGACTGGGGGTTTGCAACGCCTGCCCCCGTATTCTTGAAACGCGGATTGCCTTGTGGGCTCGTCGTCGCCCATTCAGTCTATTTGTTGACTGATCCCTCCTCCTGGGAGGCTCACAGAGACAGTCGGAGGCGTTGTGCAATCCGGCGCAGAACCTGCGCGGACGGCGAATGTCGTGCAGGAGTCACGACAGCGTGTTTTGCGGCAGGCACGGCATATGCCATACCTGCAAATTCCTGGAAGAGCATGAATAACCTTTTCTAGCAAGCCCACGTTACCATTTCATGGAATGCCATACTTGCGGTCATGCTTCAACGGGGAAGCATTCAGGTCAATGCAGCGAATGCGGTAACATGTGGTGCAACTGGTGCGGAGTTAACCATGATGGCCTGAAATGCCAAAATTGCGGCCGAATATTTTGCGGTAGATGCTTTAATGATATTACGTGCAATGCATGCGATGCCTGACTTGCACGAATAATTCCATGGTACGATGCCATGATTGCGGTAATGGAGTAGGGAAACATTTGGCTGCTTAGCTTAACCTACACACAGTTAACCTTTAGAAAGTATGTAAAACTGATAATAAGGAATAGGAGTTCACAATGCCATGCTTGCAAACTCCATGATCTCTGGATTGCGGTGTCCTGCATGCGGCAACAAGAGGATCGTTACTGACGACAATACCGGAGAGATGCTCTGTGGAAGGTGCGGAATCGTCGTCACTGACAAGATCATTGATACGGGCGCCGAATGGCGCTCATTTTCAAGCGACGATGCCAGCAGGACGCGCGTTGGCGCAGGCTCATCGTTGAAGATGCACGATATGGGACTGTCGACAATTATCGGCGTGGCCAACAAGGACTCCACCGGAAAGCCCCTGTCTGCAAGTGTAAAGACCACCATCGAGAGACTGAGAACATGGGACAGCAGGACGCAGGCACATACGTCTGCAGACCGAAACCTGCGCCATGCCCTCAGCGAGATGGACAAGCTAAAGGACAAGGTTGCATTAACCGATGCGGTTATAGAAAAGGCCGCATACATTTACAGAAAGGCCATGGAAAAAAAACTGGTCCGGGGCCGTTCCATTCAGGGACTTGTCGCAGCGTGCATTTATGCCTCATGCCGAAACACCGAGACGCCAAGGACGCTGGATGATATTGCAAACGGAATCAACATCAGAAGAAAGGATGTTGCAAGGTGCTACCGGCTGATCTATAGGGAACTTGATCTGAAGATGCCCGTAGTCGATCCCGTGAGGGGAATTTCAAGAATTGCAAGCGTTGCCGAATTAACCGAAAAAAGCAAGCGCAAGGCAGCCTCGATTCTAAACGAGGCCAAAAAAGTGGGCATGGTGGCAGGCAAGGATCCGATGGGGATGGCAGCTGCTGCGCTATACCTTGCGTGCAACAGTACCGGAGAGGTAAAGTCCCAAAAGGACATATCAATTGCATCCGGAGTCACCGAGGTCACCATAAGAAACCGGTGTGCAGGACTCCGAAAGATACTCCAGTGATTCCTTGGACTACCCGTGCATTCTGTCAAGGCAGCCTGATGTAAAATAGGGTCGCGCCTTGCGCGGCATCGCCTTCATGCATCCCGGCAGGTGTCCTGCAAATGGCACTTCAGCAGCGCATAATCAATCACTCCGTCCTCTGATGCCTTTTTCATCTTTTGTACTGATTTGAAGAGAATTGCCTCAGCGTATGACGGATACTGCTGCAGTATGATCTCCCTTAACGTGCTGCGGTTTTTGATGTAATAATCTGCAAGCGGATCATACACTGACCGGCCTACCATCTCCTCCTCATCCACCACAAATCCCCCCGATGTCACATCCTTCCGGATCTGCTCCAGGGAGTAGTGCTCTGATGACCATGTAAATTTCAGGATTCCCAGCTTCATGGCAGACTGCCTGCCCATTGTTACGGGAACCGCCAGCACAAGCAGCCCGGAATCTGACAGAATCCTGCCGGCGTGTGCTATAAAATCCGAAAACGGCCTGAAATGCTGCGCAGATTCCAGGGCTATGATTCGATCCACGGAGTTGTTCCTGAATGGCAGCCTGGTAGATGATGCATTGACGCATATGAGATTCGTGTGCAGGCCCCTGCGCAGCTGGGAATAGTTGATGTTTACGCAGCATATCTGTAAATCTTCATACGTCTCCTTCCAGTATGATGCCGGGGCAGCCAACCCGCTTCCAACATCAAGAACAGTTCCGGCATGCCCCATCTCTGCCATCACGGCAACGTGCCTGCACAGGTTTCTCTGTGCCGAGACCGGATCCGGATGTCCGTCATCCCAGTATCCAAAGTTAAGCATGTTCCCCCCCGTGGCAATCTGCATCATGGGCGACAGCGCGTCATAGAGGTTTATGACATCCCTTTCATTCCTACGGAGGGTCCATAGAAAGACATCGAGAGGATTTATTGAGACCAAAAATATCTTCAACCTTGTTCAGGCCCGGTGACTATTAACCTCTGTCCTTGAGGCATTGTCTCTGTGCCCGGTGTCATGGCATGATGTAGCCGCATCCTGCTTGCAGCAGGCGTGACTGTGCGCGACCATGCATGCATAGTCGGGGACATAATGTTTCGCTAATTTTCCTTTGAATTCATGCCTGATTTTGCTGGATAATGAGCGGATCATTATGTCCGGTACTATGCATGCCTGCCTGCCTGTATCGTAAACGACATCTGCCTGAAAGTCCACTGTATGCCACCACGAACCGATATGAATCAAGGTTTATCTAGTCATGAAACACGATGTTAGATATAGTGAAGGAAAAATTCGTCACTGTCGACGGACACAGGGTTCGCTATCTAGACTCTGGTAGTTCCAAAAGAACCCTGGTTCTGGTGCACGGTCTAGGCGCTTCTGCTGACCGGTGGAACCGTGTAACCCCCCTCTTTGCAAAGACCTTCCGTGTGGTGGTCCCTGATCTCCTTGGATTCGGGCACAGCGACAGGCCCTCCTTGGATTATACGCTTGACTTTTTTTCAGACTTTTTGAATGGTTTTTTCGCACGCATCGGCATCTCCAACCCATGCCTGATTGGATCTTCAATGGGGGGGCAGATTGTTGCGGCGTATGCCATATCCCATCCCAAAAACGTTGAAAGGCTTGTACTGGTATCGCCTTCAGGCTTTATGAAAAGATCCACTGCCGCCCTGGACGCGTATGTCATGGCTGCATTATACCCAAACCATGACAATGCCACAAAGGCATTTGAGATGATGAGTGGTTCTGATGCCCATGCCGACCCGGACATTGTTGATGGCTTTGTCTCTAGGATGATGATGCACAACTCCAAATTTGCCTTCATGTCTGCCCTGTTGGGGCTGCAGAATTCAAAACTGACCAGTTCGGACCTGGCGACAATCTCCGCCCCCACAATGCTGGTCTGGGGTTCCAATGATCCGGTTATCCCGATCAGATTCATAGATGATTTTGCCTCTGCAATTCCAGACTGCCGGCTTCTTGTAATGAATGGATCCGGCCACACCCCATACGTGCATGATTCTGACGCATTTGTGGCATCGGTTCTCAGATTTTTTGACGGAGACGATGCCTGAGAATTCATGCACAACGCATCGTCTGGCCTGATTAAGGCGGCTGCGTGACATGGTAAGTGCTGCCAAATGAGCCTGATACACCGGTACAAACAATCCGCCCATCCCAGATACTGACGCGGGGAGCCCAACGCTGATCAGGAAAAACACAATAAAACATGTCCTGATGATACCCGTGCAGACCGGCGTTTCTGAAGAATAAGGCATGCAGCAAAAACAATTCCCAAGTCAGAGGCACCTTTTTGAGGGGGCATCCCTAATCATGAGGGTATCCCTCCCCCAAACATTTGGCATCCCTGCTTGCTGCCATGTCATCGGCGCCATGATTTGGAATTGAGGAGATAGATCTGGGTATCCCTCCCCTTACCAATGAGCGGTAATGAGAACCAATACGACCCAACACAGATGTTCAGGGACTGGATTCAAAAGAGCGGCAACGCACAAGCCGAGTTCGTAAAGAACTTTGGCTCTCTGATGACGAATCAGAACAACCAGACATTCAACCCCCTGACAACGCTGAAGGAGATATCTGATAAGACCAAACAGACCCAGTCAGACCTGATGCAGAACATGTACTCGATGCAGAACAAGGGCATGGATACGATGTTTAACATCGGACAGATGTTTTCGTGCTTTATGAACTGGGGTGCATACAAGACGACCATCAGCAGCAACGGCAGGATCTCAATTCCGGAAGCTGAGCGCAACGCGCTTGGCCTTTCGGACGGTGACCTGGTTCAAGTAATTGTACTGCCAATAGCAAAAAAATCAAATAATGAGGAGGTGAAAAAATGAGTAAAACAGAACACACAGAACACCCAAAGGACATATTTTCCATGTATCAGAGCAACACGAACAAAGTGTTTAGCGCCATCAGACAGTCAGTGCCACAGTACCACCAGGCAGTTACCAACATGCAGCAGGAGTACATTCAGGCATATGAGAGCATTACAGGTTCAGCTATTGAACTGCAAAAGGCATATGTAGCAAAGACCGGACTTGCAGCCACGATTCCTGAAATCACACTTAAGACAATCCAGAGTGCCAGCAACGAGGTAATCAAGACTGCAACAACCCAGAACCAGATTGCACTTGCAACCATCGATGCAGCACAGAGAAACATCAAGACATTCAACGACAACACAAAATCATTCGTTGATCTAAACAAGAACATCTTCCAGTCATGGGTTTCTATATTCGTACAAAAGACCAAATAACTATAATCTGATTTTTTTATAATCCGGCGGCCGGGCAGCCTTACAGCGACGGCCACCTGATATTTTTTTATATTCGAGACGCTACTGACGGCTAGCGCATGCCAAAGTCCATTGTTTTGAGTGTCCCGTATGGGGGGCGCGTGTACAATGGCATGGTTTTAATTTGACAGGTGCCAATACCTGCCAACTTGAAGGCTACGTTTGGCGCAGGATGCTTCTGGCATGTCGAGGATCTGTTTAGCAAGACACCCGGCGTGAGATCCACCGCTGCCGGGTATACCGGCGGCAGCATACCGAGCCCCACCTACGAGGAGGTGTGCACCGACAGGACCGGACATGCAGAGGCAGTGGAGGTCGACTACGACCCGGAGATCATCTCCTATGACGATCTCCTTGATATATTCTGGAACAACCACAATCCGACCGCACTAAACCGGCAGGGACCTGACGTTGGCATCCAGTACCGCTCGGCAATATTCTATCACAACCCGGAACAAAAGGATGCAGCAGAGACCTCCAAACAACGGCTGGATGGCTCGAAACGGTACGACCGACCCATCGTGACTACGATTGTGCCGGCACCCGTGTTCTATCGTGCAGAGGAGTACCATCAAAAATACTTTAAAAAGCACGGACTGTCGTAGAAGAACTACTTTACGACAAGCACGGGAATCTTTGAGGACTGCAGGACAGAGTTTGTCACGCTCCCAAACAGCATCTTTATGCCGTGCCTTCCGCGCGAACCCATTACGATCATATCAAAGGCGTTCTCCTGGGCAAACTTGATTATGTTGTATCCTATGTCGCCGTTTAGCACTTTGTAGTCAAACTTGATCCCCTTCTCTGTCACGTTGTGTTCGGCCTTTTCCATCACTTTCTGTATGTACTCGTCTGTACCCTCAGTATTCACGTGCATGCTTTGAAACGACGAGTGTGACTGGGTGTGTATGGAATGCACCGATGTAATGGATGCGTTGCACTGTTTGGCAAGGACAATTGCCATCTCCAGGCCCCTCATGGAGTTTTCTGATCCGTCAAGGGGGACCAGCAGTTTGCTAACATCCTTCATGCCATGATTTTCATTGAATACGTAATATGTCTGTCGTTGTGAATGTGATGCGCGGACTGCCGTCCTTTTCTGACGTCCTGCCTGCCTGCCTGCCTGCCCGCCCGGGCTTGGTTCTTGTCCAATCCCTTCGGGAATGACGGGGCTGCTGCTGCCAGGTCCTGGCACGCATTATCCTTGGAGGCGAATCACACGGCATCTGACGGGCGCAGTCATGATCCTGCAGACTTTCGTGCACACGGCCTATGATCTCTCGGCAAGCCACTGCCCCAGCTCGGGCAGCACCCTTTTTTGCGACAGGGAGCTGGCGATCATTCCAACGTGGCCTGACGGGTATATCCTCATCGTCTTGTCCTGGCTTCCGATGGCGTAGTGCAGCGGCATGCTGCACTCCGGGGACACCAGATGATCCCCGACTGCTATCTGGGTGAATGCAGGCATGTCTATGTTCTTCAGATTTATGTGGTCCCCGCCCACGTACATCTTGTTCTGGATTAGCAGGTTGTCCTGGTAGATGTTTTTGATCCACTGCCTGAACAGCTCGCCTGGAATCGGCGGCGTGTCGCTTAACCACCGCTCGATTCTGAGAAAGCCGTCGACAAATTTTTTGTCGTCTATGTTTTTGAAAAAGTTGACATATTTTTCCAGTCCCTGCTCAAACGGCTTGAGCACCGAAAAGCAGTAGTACATGAACTCCGGGGGCATGTTTCCAATAGTCTCTACCATCTTGTCCACATCCATGTGCTTTGCAAGATTGCTGATTACGGTGGTGTCGTGCCATCCGTCAATGACAGGCGCCGTTGATACGTAGTTCTTTACATTCTCCGGGTGCAGCGCTGCGTATACCGTGGTGATGGTGGCGCCTGTGCAATACCCCTGAAGGGAGATCTTTTCGACTGCTGACTCGTTTTTGATGTACTCTACGTAATAATCCAGATACCCGTTTACATAGTCGTCAAAATCAAGATACTTGTCCATGTTGGTCGGCGTTCCCCAGTCCAGCACGTATACGTCAAACCCCTGCAGCAGCAGGTTTCGTATCCAGCTCTTTTGGGGATGGATGTCCAGTATGTGAAACCTGTTGATCAGGGCATACGATATGAGCAACGGCGTCCTGTGCTGCCTGTCTGTAAGGGGCTTGTAGCGCAGCAACCTTGTCTTGTCGATCTTCTGCACCACGCTGTGCGGGGTTACCTCCATGTTGATCTCGTCTGGCGCTGCGACCATCCTTGGCGCCTTGACCACGTTCTCGCCGAACCTGATCATCTCCTCTATTATTCTGGGATCCAGCCTGGGACTACTTTGCATTTTTTCTCATTCCCGCCTTTTTTAGCTCCATCTCCAGCCTGCTAATTCGTTTTTTAAGAGAGTGAACCTCCTTGTATATCTCGTCCATCTCCTCCTTGCTTGGAATGTTTGCAGACTTTAGGATGGTGCTGACTATGACATTCCAGTGCTTTGCCAGCTCTAGCTCCTTGGAGACTAGCATTCCGTAATTTTCCCCGAATTTTGCAGAATCAAACAGCTCCGTAAAGTCATTGTCAAAGATGTTTATCCATGCCCTTTTGAGGGCCTCTGCCTGTTCTGTATCCCGGGGAATCTTCAGCGCCTTCTGGTTGACCTTTTTCTGGGCAGTATTCCACGTCTCCATGAGCTGTTCATAGTATTCTGCAAGGTACTTGTTGAATTCCATCAGGTCCTCGTTAATCTCAATCATCTCCGTGGAGATTTTTTTTGAGTTTGTAGCAAACGCCCTCATCGGACCCACGGAGGTAAGCGCATGTGGCTTGCCTGACATCAGGTGTAGGATGTCGGTCCAAAACAGCGACAAATGCTTGTAGCGGTCTGTAATATCATTGGGGGAATTTGATTGCATAAGCTCCCCATGTGTATGGCTTATAATAAATCGATCTCTTCATGGGGACACTCGGGCCGTTCCAAAAACCGGACATGGTTGTCTGCCAGAACGACTGCGGCTGCGGCAGATGCCAGCGCCCACATGAATCACTGCAATGCCCTTCTCACAAGTGCGGCATGCGCGCGACGGCGCATGATGCGATTGACGTGGCCGGATCCCCGGGGCAGTCCGTTCCGGCTGGGCCGGCTGCCATCCAAGACGCCCCGCGTTCAATGTGCCGCACATGATAATCAGGACGAACTTGTTATGTCCCCTGCTATGATCCTGTGTGATACGCCACTCTGCAGGACCACCAGGGCGCCATCCGTGTCAATCCTTACGGCCCTCCCGCTGATTCTTCCGTCCGGCGCATCCAGTTCCACATGCCTCCCGATGGTAGATGATCTCCCCGTCCATTCTGAAACTATCCTTTCTGCACGCCCTGCACCCAGTTCGTTGCAGACTCTTTCCAGCGCAATCAGGAATGCCTGGACCAGCTGCACCGGCCTGACCTTTTTTTCCCCGTCGTGGCTCAGCGACGATGCACCGTAGAATCCCGGGCTGTCCTTTAGCGCATCCTCTATTCTGCCGGTATCGACATCGAAGTTTATCCCCACCCCGAGGATCATGTTTTGGATCCTGTTTGACTCCATCGACGCATCGACTAGCATCCCTGCAACCTTTTTGCCGTTAATGGTCAGGTCGTTTGGCCATTTCAACTCCGGAGAAATTCCAAACGTCTTCTCTATTGCCTCTGAGAGGGCGACTGATGACGCAATTGGAAACAGCGTGGCATCCGAGATCTCAAATTCCGGCTGCAGTATGACTGAAAACCAGATCCCGCCATCCTGCGAGATCCACCTCCTCCCGCTCCTTCCCCTTCCGTCAGTCTGCCTTGCCGCAGTTACTATGGCCCCGTTGTTTGCAGGATCCGCTGCAAGCCTTAGGGACTGCGCCTGGGTGGAGTCTGTGGATTCAAAGTAGTATGCCCTCTGCCCGATGACATCAGTCTTCAGTCCTGAGGTAACCTCCCACGGCAGCAGTCTGTCAGAGTCTGCCAAGAGCCTGTATCCAAGCTTTTGTCTTGATTCTACAGAGTAACCCAGTTCCCGGATCTTCCTGATGTGCTTCCATACTGCCACCCTGCTGATCCTCAGCACGTCGCTCAGGTCCTGCCCTGACAGGTATTCGTCGCTGTGTGCCTGCAGGAACCTGAGAACCTTTACCAGTCCCGGATTCTCAAAGGAGTTGTAGTTCAATTACGGGTGATCTTTGGTTCCCGTATAAAATGCCGCCTAAAATCCGACGTCAAAGTCAAATCCGCCGCCCATGTCCCCGTCCATGCCCGCGTCGGCTCCCGCATCATCCATGCCGGCGCCCTCCATGCCCTCTGGCATGCTTTCTGCAGGGACATAGTCTGTCATTGTCATGCCCATCATGTTAAACATCATGCTAAACATCATAATGTCCATGATTCCAAAGAACATCATCATGGGCAGGAATGATCTATTGTCATCCATGCATCTCTTCATCTTTTCCTTGTTTCCTGTCTTGTAGACTGCCGACATCTGGCCCCATTTTGACTGGAGCTCATGGATGCGCTCGTCAACCTCCTTTGCCCCCTCTTCTGTGACGAATATCTCGACCTTCCTTCCCATCCATCCCTTCTTATCCACTATCTGGATGAATCTGCGCTCCTCTAGCTTTTCCAGGATTGATTCGAGCTCCTCGGGGTCGATCTTTGTGGATTTTTGTATCTTTTGAAATTTTTTCGTGCCGCGCATTATGGCGCCCAAAACCATCATGTCATTCGGTTCTTCTTCCATGACTAGGTCAAATGCGTGTCATTAAAAAATCCTTTGTACCCTCATCATACCTGGGAATGCCCGGATCATGTCTGGAATGACTGAATCTGCCAGGCATTCTGACTGAAGATGACGCCGCCACAATAACCGGATGTGCAAGAATCATCCGGATGCCCGATAATTCAAATTATATTCTGCATGCCCTGACCCATATCATGAAAACCGACACGCATACTGACGGGCAGATTCGCGACATCCTTTCATTGAGGCGCGTGGCCGTAATCGGCATGTCCAGGGACCCTGCAAAGGCCGCACACTACGTGCCCAGATACCTCTCGGAGAATGGTTATGACGTGATTCCGGTTAATCCTGCAGCAGATGAAATCATGGGACGCAGGGCGTACGGTTCTGTCCTGGAGATACAAAACGATGTTGACGTTATAGAGATATTCCGCCCCTCTGATCAGGTGATACCGTTTGTGCAGGAGGCCATCCAAAAGAGGCCCAAGGTAATCTGGCTGCAGGAGGGAATACACAACCAGGATGCCGAGGACCTGGCTGCAAGGGAGGGAATCCCAATCGTCTTTAACAGGTGCATGCTGGCAGAACACAGGAGGCTGCTGTCATGACCGGCAGCAGCCTTGAGGACTTTTACGACGATCTGATTAATCTGGCAGAGAGGCATGAGCGGCATGGCCTCCATCTGAAGATTGAGGGGGACGCCGACTCTGGCATCATCAGGATACTCGATCAGAGGATCACCCCGATTGCAAGGGCAAAGGCCGGCCTGTCCGACGTGGCAGAACTCGCACATGCCACTGCCGAGCACCATCCGTACTGGCAGGTGCTGTCAGGCTGTTCTGACATTGCAGACCCAATCCTGGAGAAATGGCACGACTCCCTGTCCCCTGAGGATCTCTCCGAGATTGACTGGGCGCTGAGAAACATCAGCGACTCCATTGAAAGAATCAAGAAATCCGCACATGCTGACTGCCATGACTGAGCAGCCTTCGCCGCGACTCTAACATTATAAATATTCTGAGGCTGCAACCATTACATGACCCTCAAGATAGGCCTTGTAGGAAAGACAAATACCGGCAAGACCACGTTCTTCAACTCTGCCACCATCTCCTCTGAAAAGATCTCATCGTACCCGTTCACCACAAAGTCCCCCGTCTCCGGAACAGGACACGCAGTGTCGCTGTGCGTGCATCCGGAGTTCCAAGTCCAGGACAACCCAAACAACTCAAAGTGCGTTGACGGGTGGAGATACATCCCGATTGAACTCATAGACCTGCCGGGCCTGATCAAGGATGCGTGGAGGGGAAAGGGCCTTGGGAACCGTTTCCTGTCAGTCGCAGCCCAGTCTGACGCACTGCTTCACGTAGTCGATGCCTCCGGAGGAATCGACTCTGCCGGAAGAATCACCAGCGTCGGGACAGGCGATCCAATCTCTGACTTTGCAGACATTGAAGAGGAGCTGCTCATGTGGTACCACAAGATTCTGGAGGGAAACCGGGGCAAGGTCTCAAAACTGATCAACGACGGTGCCGATACTGCCACCACGATCACCGATCTCTACCGCGGCATCGGGGTCAAAAGGGCACACGTCCTGGCCGCGCTGGCAGAGACCAAACTCGGGGACAAGCCGTTTGATGATTTTGACATGACTGAGAGCAAGCAGTTTGTGGCGGTTCTCAGAAAAATCTCAAAGCCCACGCTGATTGTGGCAAACAAGATCGACGTTGAAGGCGCAGACAAGAACTTTGTACGGCTTAGGGAGAGGTATGTTGATTCCATAGTGATTCCGGTAAGCGGCGACAGCGAGTTCAGCCTCAGGCGCGCAGAGCAAAAGGGCATGATAAGATACTCCCCGGGCTCCGAGCAGTTTGAGATAATCCGGCCTGAGGATCTCACGGAGAAGCAGATCGGGGCCCTGGACATCATCAAAAGGGGGATCATGGGCGAGTACATGCAGACCGGGGTCCAGTTTGCAATAAACGTGGCAGTCTTCAAACTGCTCAAGATGAACTCGATATATCCCGTGGCCGATGCAAAGAACCTCTCTGACGGGAAGGGCAGGATCCTGCCTGATCTAATCCTGCTAAAGGACGGCTCGACTGTCCGGGATCTTGCAAGGGAGATTCACACGGACCTGACCAAGGGGCTGCTGTACGCAAACGATCTCAGATACAACCTGAGACTTCCCACAGACTACCAACTGAGGGACCGGGACGTGATATCCCTGGTCAGTGCCACAAAAAAATAACCATACCATGCCATGGAATTTTCGTGTGACCGGTGCGCCTGATGTTGTCATCCGGGTGTTTTTCTTGGTGCCGTACACTGTTATCTGACGGCTGAGCCTGCGTGTGCCGGTTCAGGCCGCCGCCCACAGCAAGACAGGCTATTTGCAGAATCAACCAGACCATGCCGGGCCAGTCTTTGATAGGATTTTATATTCCGGTCAGGAGGTTTCGTCGTTGAGCAAGGTAAAGACCAGCAAGAAGATGATCAGCGACGGGAAGCGATCCTATGAATGGGCAAAGTCGCACATGCAGATTCTAAACAACACCATTGACAGGCTCAGGCCCTCAAAGCCCCTTGAGGGCATAACCATCGGGTTCTGCCTGCACATCACAAAGGAGACATCGGTCCTGCTCATGGGCGCCAAGGAGCTTGGCGCGACCGTTGCCTGCTGCGGCGGGAATCCGCTGACCACGCAGGACGACGTTGCCGCATTTCTGGCATCTCAGGGAATTCACGTGTATGCCTGGAACGGGCAGTCTGTCAAGGAGTACGACTGGTGCATAGACCAGGTGCTAAAACACAAGCCGGTCATCCTGACTGACGACGGTGCCGACATGAACATCAAGGCGCACTTTGATAAGAGGTTCAGCAGCATGAAGATTATCGGGGCAACCGAAGAGACCACTGCCGGGGTGACCCGAATACGCGCAGTGGAGAACCAGGGCAAGCTGCGGTATCCCGTAATACTGGTAAACGAGGCGCACACCAAGCACATGTTTGATAACCGGTATGGCACCGGACAGAGCACCATCGACGGTTACCTGCGTGCCATGAACCTGCTCATGGCATCAAAGCGTGCCGTCGTCGTGGGGTATGGCTGGGTAGGCAAGGGCGTCTCTGCAAGGTGCCGGGGCATGGGATGCAAGGTGATAGTTACCGAAGTTGATCCCGTCAAGGCCCTGGAGGCACACATGGACGGATTCGAGGTGATGCCGATGGCAAAGGCTGCAAGAATCGGGGACATCTTCATAACCTGTACAGGAATGACCAGCGTGATAAGAAAGGAGCACATCCTCAGGATGCGCGACGGTGCAATCCTGGGCAACGTGGGCCACTTTGATGTCGAGATTGACTGCAAGTTTCTCCTAAACGAGTCTGAATCCGTCCGGGAGGTGCGGCCAAACCTTGACGAGTGCACGCTGGGTAATGGAAAGAAGGTGTATCTTGTCGGGCAGGGCCGTCTTGCAAACCTGGTTGCCGCAGAGGGCCATCCCCCTGAGGTCATGGCGCAGTCCTTCTCAAACCAGATCCTCTCCATCATGCACATCCTTGAAAACCACGGCACCATGGAAAACAAGATAACCAACGTTCCTGCCAAGATTGACAGGCAGGTGGCAGTTGACGCACTCAAGGCCATGGATGTGGGGATTGACAGGCTTACCCCCGAGCAGAAGAGATACGCAAGCAGCTGGTAGTAATAGGCTGGGCACAACAACATACACGAAGATCCGTACTGGCAACCGTCCGGAGATATGATCTATGCATTGCACCATTCCAATCCCAAAAACGGCAATGCCTCATATTCGGGGTACCCCCTCATACGAATCTAAATAAATGCCAATAAAACCCTAAAACCATTGGCTTGGAAAAAGATCGCACTCAAGGGCGCCGTGAATCCCGGAAGCGGCAGGGCGTTTAACATGGACGGAAGAAAGATTGCCATATTCAACCAGGACGGGTACCATGCAATGGATAACCTGTGCGTCCACCAAGACGGCTCGATCGCGCTGGGAAAACTTGACGGCGACATCGTGGAATGCCCGCTGCACTTTTGGCACTACAACATCAAGACAGGGGATCTTATGGACTATCTCAAGGATGTCAAGCTGAGGACGTACCCTGTAGAGGTCCGAGACGACGGCATATACGTAGACGCCTGAGGCGTCGTCCTGGACAAGGCAGCAGCTGGCATGCCCGCGGTGACTGCACAAGATTTATTCTTACAGGCCGTCTAGCATACTTGTTGAATCCGGACATACTAAAGGAGATCAAGGATCAGGACTATTCTGGGATTACCCGGACAATAGGGAGCCTCCTCTCCGAGCAGGTTGAGCAGAACCGTGCAAAGGGGGTGATATTCGGGCTCAGCGGGGGGGTGGACTCTGCGGTCCTGGCATACCTGTGCGGCAGGAACAGCAGCAGCCTCAGGGATAACACCATCGCAGTCGTCATGCCTGATACTGCAGTAACCCCGGAATCCGAGACCAGCGATGCCATGAGGATAATCTCGCTGCTTGGAATCCCGTACAAGCTCGTCGACATCCGGCCCATCGTTCACGAGTACTCGATGTACCTTGAACCCAATGCCGCAGCCCAGGGAAACCTGCGTGCACGGATCCGGGCAAACATACTGTACTACTATGCAAACGCCAAGAACTATCTTGTGCTTGGCTCCAGCGACAAAAGCGAGTACCAGATTGGATACTTTACAAAGCATGGCGACGGCGCCTCAGACATCACGCCGATCATCTCCCTGTACAAGCTCCAGATACGCCAGATTGCAAGACACCTCGGAGTACCCTCGGACATCATCGAAAAGAAGAGCAGCCCTCATTTGTGGAAGAGGCACGAGGCAGAAGACGAGCTGGGAGTCACATACGAGGAGGTCGACTCGGTCCTGTACTGCATGCTTGAGAAGAAAATGTCAGCAGGCGACACACATACGATAACTGGAATCCCCGAATCTGCAATCAAGAAAATCCGGGAGATGAACCGGAACAGCAGGCACAAGAGGGAAGGCGCGCTGGCGCTCGGGACCGGCTGAGAACCAACACATGTAAAGTTAGGACAATCTAATTTTCACACCGTTTAATAGAATCAGGAGCCAAAGTGATGCATGAACGCATGGAACAAATTCTGGAAATGGTACGAGAACAAGATTCTGGGAAGCATAATCATCATTGCCCTGATACAGTTTATTCAGATTCCGCACATGGTATGGAACGCGGACCTGATGCTGGAGGCAGGAATTATCTCAAGGGTACATCCGGTCTTGGACTGGCTACTCTACGGGGTGGACCTGATTGAGATCGTCTCCATCATTAATGTCGGAATGATCATGTACAGCCTGCTCAAGAAGAGGCGGCATGACAAAAACAGGATTGCTGCCGAATAGAACCGGTCCGTGTCCTGGAATGCCCACGCTTGACGTTATGAAAAAGTGTCTTGCAGTATCAGGACTGTAAGATTCAATCTTGATTTGTTTGCATGCATGAATAGACGGCTCAATATCGGGAATTAATTGTGAGTGGCACTATGGGACATCTATAGTATGTTTACCTTCTCTGCTTCATTTTGGCGTTTTTTAAAATCTTAACATCGTCTTCTCTGAGGCTAGATTTTCCTCTCAGATAATTTAGGATTGGCTCAGAACCTGTGATGGCATTTTTCAGATTCATGCTTTCCAGTGCCAGCTGTTCTACATTGAAGGTGTTCTGGATCTTCAGATCTGGCTTGGCAATTACAGTAGAGGAGTCCAGTGTCTTCATTGTCTATTCCAGTACCGTCATGCCAGCCTCATTCATCCGCTCAATTACATGGTTGTGGGGCTTGACCAGCAGTTCAGCGGCGCGTTGGGAACTGATCTTTTGTCTTTTTACCAGAGACAACATATATCGCTCCATGTTGGGCTTTATCTTATCAACTACCGCCGACTCTATTGTCATGTCCGGATATGCGGAATAGACGTATGCGAGTACTTCGTTGGTGGGTAGATCGTTGAGGAATGCCTTGTAATCAGACAGCAGAACCATGGTGTCCTTGTCCTCGGTTTTTGCAAGTTCTTCTGCTATTTCACTACCAACATTGGTTGTTGAAATCTCTGCATTGCCACAAAGCAGCACACCTATCTGTTCTAGGTACTCGAGTTCCGAGTTAACCACTTCACTGTATGGGCCGTAATTGTCTGCCTCGTAGCTGCTTTGATCCTTGATATCTTGGATTACATCCGACAACAGGAACAATATCTTCTGAATCTTTGTTCTGCCCCTGATTGGTTCGCCGTTGACATGGACGGACAGAATGATGAATTTTTGCAGCTCGTCACAGTTATCTATACCAACAATGAAAAATTCATACCAAAACTCCCCCGATATTTTGAGCCAATAACTCCCTCTGGAAATTAAAACGTCCGTGTGCCCGTCCAGGAACGGGCATGAGTCCTGAGACCGCTGGGTTTGGAGCATCGTGCATGGCACACGCTGCCTGCGTGCGTATCCATCGTGGTTTGATGCCGTCTCAGATAACCCGGTACAGGAAATTTTCAACGACCAGATTTGGTTTTTTGTACCTCGTGTACCTGGTGATCGCCTCGCGGAGCATACGCAGGCTGGTGTATGACACGTCAAGGACTGCCCGCTTGAGATCCCGCCAGTACGTCTCTATGGCGCTCAGGTCAGGGGTTGCAGTCGGCAGAAAGATTATCTCCAGGCCGTCTGTTCTCTCAACCAGTTCGCGTATCTTTGTTGCCCTGTGCTGGGAGGCCTTGTCCATGATCAGGCAGATCTTTTTGAACTTGTATACTGCCTGCATCAAAAAATCTGCAAAGGCATGCTGGTTGAACTTGTCGTACTGTCTGAACATCCCCCTGCCGTCCGTGGTGATCAGGCCGTAGAGTATCGTCTTGGAGTGTGAGCCCGTGTACGTGTAAAACGCCCGTATTCCCTTCCTGGTGTAGCCGCGTTTTCGCGGCCGCGCATCGGAGATTACTATGGACTCGTCCTGTATCGCTACGACTGCCCCTTCACTGTTCTTTTTTTTATAATGTCCGGCATCGCCTTTTGGAATTCCCTGATCTCATCGTCAGGGGCCCTGTTTGCGTGTCTTCCCACCGGAACCTTCTGGGAATAACCCCAGCTCCGCAGTATGTAGCGTACGTGTATGAGATTGTATTTTACTCCGGTTTGCTGTTGGATGTATTCCTGCATCTCCCTACCCGTCCATACCGTCTTCCTGCATGCGTTCTTTCGGATCCTCTTCAAGTCTGCCTTGCTCACCATAGTGGGCCTGCCGGAGCGTGGCATGTCAGCCAGCCTGTCAAATCCCACTTCCAGGTAGCGCTCATGCCACTTGTAGCCCCACGAGGCTGACTTTCCCAGAGATTTTGCAGAATCCCTTATGGTTATTCCGTCACGTTGGATTCTAATGATCAGCATCATGCGGTCCTTGACATTGCAGTCATTCTCAGCGGCGTATCTTTTCAGCATCGTCTTGATCTTCATTGATTATACCATTTGGAATGAGCATAACCCTGCACGTGGAAAAAATATTTTACAATCCCCTGAAATTTTGTTTGCTGGTATAGTACCCTTTCTTTAACTCCCATGCGGCATCACCCTATCCCTCACAATTACTACCAACTCGGCATATAAAATTAGTTATAGCAACACGGGGATTTATTTTTAGGTCGGCACTGGTGGTTGTAACTGCATGCGCGTTTGTGTTGTGGAATTCTGGACTGTGCGGGCTGGACCAGATTCAAAACCATGTGTGGGATCGACAACAACGAAGATTGCGCCGCAACGTTTGTGAAGAATCACTCGGGTTCTTTGTATCTGGCTAAAGACGTAATGGATGTCACGGCAGACGACGTGAAGTGGCTGGTCGGCCATGCCCTAAGAGACATGGAGAGCATAAAAAGCCGGCAAAAACCTCGTTGATAACATGCATTTTTCACGGGATCGCGCTGACAATACCCAAAAATGCCTACCAAAACATTACCCTGTAATACCTCCCCGGCACATCCTAGAAAAAGTCTGACAGGACCTTCTGCCTGACCAGTCCCGAGATGCTGCCGTGCCGGAGCCATTCTGTCTTGCTGATGCTGGTCCTTTCAGATGCCAAAAGCAGCCCGTGGCCAAGGCTACCTGCAATTGCCGGTTCCTGCCTCATGGCCTGGCGGACTCCCTCCCTGACCTGCCATACGCCCACAGGTATTGCGTACTCTGGCCTGATCTCCCTTAGGATCACGGCGCCTGCCTGGATCCCGTTCCGGTGCAGGTACTCTGCAACCCCCAGTTTTGCCGCAAAATAGGCGCCGTCTATGGCAGGCGGATGGCCTATCCCGCGCGCATCCTCGGAGTCGGAGCCGAACCCGACGGTCCCGTCAGAGTGCCATGCCTCGATCATCTCGTAGAGCCACCTGCGCGGGAACAGTATGACTGCAAAGACGTTTCCCAGGTGCTCAAAGGAAAACACCCTGCACGAGTCAATCAGGGGGTACTCCAGGACGTCCTCGACAAGCGCAGACGAGATCATATCGTCAGTCGCAGTGATGCTCCACTTGGTGGGAACAAGCCTCCGCTTCATGCCGAGCATCCCGATGCTGAGGCACCTTTGAATCCTGGATATCTCGACTCCCGAACCGTACAGGTTCATGACTGCATCCTGTGCCTTGAGGTCGCCGTCATAGAATGCCTTCTCAATCTGCCTGACGGGGGACACCCCTGAAAACCTTGCAGATTCTATCCTGCCTGCGGGGCCAAACGGGGCGCTCTCCCCGTCGATTGAGATTCCAGATGAGGATACCGGCCTGCTAAATGACAGGTCAGAGTCGGTGGGCCGCGATGCCATTGCAACCTCCTGAAGGCTCTCAACGTAACGCCCCTCGGTCTGCTGCACCGGGACAGGCTTTATTCCGCGAACCAGGCTCAGCCTAAAGTTGACTATTTCTTCCAGGGTCTTTCCCTTCCACCGTTCCGGGCTGTCCAGCAGGCTTGTATCCCCGTGGGCCGGCGGCACCATCGGACCCACAAAGACCTTGGGATAGTTGTATGATCCCACAAAGACTGACGGCGGGCTTGCTCCGCTGACAGAGTCTGACGAGAAGAGATCCCTGTTTTTGGACATGTTCCTGTGCCATTCTTCCAGGATTGCACGGCGTATTCTCTGGGAGTCCGAACGCATCGCAGTACATGCCTGGATTATGCGTATTAATCTGCCGAATCATTTCGGGAGATGATATTTTTAAGAGGGAGACTGCAGCCAGCAAAGGCATGCAAAGAGTAGTCTCGCTGGTGCCCGGCGCCACCGAGATCCTGTACGAGCTTGGCCTCGGGGATCAAATATTCGGGGTTACCCACGAATGCAGGTATCCCCCGGAGGCTGCTGCAAAACCCAGGGTGATAAGTTCTGCAATCAACCCTGATGGTATGACCAGCAGCCAGATTAATGCTGCAACGTACAACCTGATAAACCAGCGCCAGGAGATCTTTCGGATCGACGAGGAGGTGCTCAGGGAAGCACGGCCTGATGTTATCATATCCCAGGAGACATGCGAGGCGTGTGCGGCACACACCGGCCACCTGGATGACGCACTCCGAATCCTTGCAAGGAGGCCTACCGTTTATTCCATGGATCCCCACAGCCTTTCGGACATACTTGATTCGGTGACCGAACTGGGAGAAATTCTGGGGGTGCCTGCAAGGGCGTCAGAGGTCACGCGCGCCCTCCAGGCCAGGATTGACAGGATTGCCGGCGGCGTGCCAAACCCTGAGCGGCCAAGGGTCCTTGCGATAGAATGGATTGAGCCCCTCTTTACCGCGGGCCACTGGGTTCCCGAGATGGTCGAGATTGCAGGCGGGCAGAACATGGTAAGCAGGGCCGGCGAATACTCCAGACAGATGGATGTCGCAGAGGCGGCCAGGGCGGACCCCGACATCATAATTTTGATGCCGTGCGGCTTTGATACAGGCAGGACCGTTTCAGAGTATGAATCTCTGAGGGATGACCGGACGTGGCGCACGCTCAGGGCGGTAAGGGGCAACAACGTGTTTGCAGTTGATGCGGATTCGTTCTTCAGCAAGTCCGGCCCAAGAACAGTTGACGGCCTGGAGATACTAACTAGGATAATCCGGCCAGGACTATTCCCTGACATAATGGTGTCTGATGGCTCGTACGCCCGCATCGGTACTCCATGATGATGCAGTGTAATCTGAATGGATGACCAAACCGACAAAATGCATCGTGCAGAGGCACAATCCAGCGAAAATACAGTAGTGTGGGTGAGGTAGTCGTGAGTATCTGTAAGAGTTACCAAGATGGGAACAACAATTGGGTAGAACTAATTACAAAATGAATGGATGACCAAACCGACAAAATGCATCGTGCAGAGGCACAATCCAGCGAAAATACAGTAGTGTGGGTGAGGTAGTCGTGAGTATCTGTAAGAGTTACCAAGATGGGAACAACAATTGGGTAGAACTAATTACAAAATTACACAACATGGATATAACATGGAATCCAATATGAGACATAAATGAAGCAGTGCAGTCACGTGGGATTGACATGGGTATAAAGTCTGCACACACGTCCATTCAGGTAGAAACACTACTGGGACACCCGCTAAACGATATTGAAACAAAATTTGCCCCAAAAATATTGTATTGCGTTGGACCAATGGAGATTCCCCTATCATCTTCCCGGATCTCTGTTATAGGTTCTAGGAGGGCATCGGAGACGGGACTTCTGGAAACCAAGAACATTGTCCGGTTTCTCACTAAAAACAAGATAGCCATCGTGAGCGGACTTGCAAGAGGAATTGACACAGCGGCCCACACCGCTGCCATGGCATATGGGGGCAGTACGATTGCAGTCCTTGGGACTCCTCTGAACCGGGCGTACCCCAAGGAGAACTCTGGGCTACAAGAGACAATCATGAAAGATCACCTGGCAGTTTCACAGTATCCGGTTGATCACGCCACTAGGCCAAGAGACTTTGTGCTGCGGAACAGGACAATGGCATTAATCTCTGATGGAACGATAGTGGTGGAAGCGGGGGAATCAAGCGGCTCCATGCACCACTGCTGGGAGACGCTGAGACTGGGCAGGCCCCTGTTCATTTGCAGGGATGCCATGGAAAACGATTCACTGAAGTGGCTAGGGAAGATGATGGAATACGGGGCGATGGAGCTGGATGAATTGGAGAACGTCTTGGAAAACATCCCTCCAAGCACCACGATGCCCCCACTATTCCAATGACCAGCCCTGCTCAACGTTGGGAGTATCCTGGGAAGGCACATGTCCGATAACGGGTGTGTCCTAGTAATAAAAAATGCCATCCCATGTGCCAAGATGTCAAAGACACGATTGGTGCCAGAACCCGTCGGCATCAACAGTGCAGCACCGTCGATCCCCCACAACCCATAAAATCCCCCAAATCCAAGACGCTGTGCGGAGGCTCCGCTAGGAGGCGCGTGTCAAGACGCGCCGGTTACGCTGCAAGTATCGCGATTTGATCCTGTGTGAGCCTACCGTCTTTTGCCTGCAATCTGGCCACGAGCTCGACGTTGTAGCACATGATGCGGATCGCAACCTCATTTGCCCGGTTCTCGTGTTTTCGGCATCTGGTGCCATCCCCGTACATCTTCTTGAGGGCGGCAAAGACTGCCTCGATGATGCTCCGCTGGTGGTACTGCGAATCAAATTTGTCCCGATCATCCATGTACAGGCTCACCATCTCGCGCCACGACTGGCTTCCCTTGGCGTTGCGTACGGTGTTGGACTTTGGCTTGATGCGGGGCACCATTCCCATGGCAGATATCATGTTGCACATGAGCCTTGCCAGGTACGCAGAATCCAGGCAAAAGTCGCCGGTGCCCCGGCTTAGCCTGCAGAGCATCACATACAACCCGTTTATGTCTGCCACCGCGCTGTCTGTCACCATGCAGTCGATTATCACCCTGGTGCGGATATCCACGATTGCGTGCAGTTTGACCCATCCCTTCCTGGTGCGAAAACTGTCGGTCCTGACGTCAAGCCACCTGACAAACCGCAGGTACGAGTATCCGGTGCTGTCTGCTGCCAGGGAGCCTGCCTCCACCTCCCTGATGGCAATCCGGTGTGCCTCTGCCAGATACCATTCCGGGATCAGACCGTAGGCGCGCGCTATCGTGCTCTTGGAGGGAATCCGGTCCAGGCCCATCTTACCTGCCATGGTGCCGTTATTCCGGAGAATGCCGACCATCTTACGGTAGGTCGTGCGCTGTGCCTCAAGCATGATGCAGACAGCTGCCATGGCGCCAGGCGGATATGCAGTCATGCCGCCCAGGCCGGGCCTGACGGCGTACGGATTCCCAAGCTCCTTGATTATTCCCAGCACGGTATTCAGCATGAGACCAGACAGGTACTGCTGAACCAAATCGTATTGTCGTTGATCGCGTTTCTTTGTAGTCATTAGGCGATGCCGTGATCTGCCGATCCATATCTTTTGTCATCCGGGGGTATATGTCTCTAGGACACACCCTCCGATAACCGTACACTATTAAGATTAGCCTGACTTACCCCCCCCATATTGACAGAAAAGGCAATCATCACAAGCGCACTCCCCTACTCCAACGGGGAGATACACCTGGGGCATGTCGCATCCACGTACCTTCCCGCAGACGTCACGACGCGGTTTCTCAAGCTCAACGGGGTCGACGCATACTACATCTGCGCCTCTGACGACTTTGGAACCCCGATACTGATCCAGTCCGAAAAGGAGGGAAAGACCCCTGCAGAGTATGTCGCCCACTGGAACAGGCGCGACTCTGAGGACTTTGCCGCATTCAACATAAACTTTGACTACTTTTACAGGACCAGCTCGCCTGAGAACATCGAATTCGTCCAGGACGTGTTTCGCAAGCTCAACGATGCAGGATACATCTACGAGCAGGAGATAATACAGTTCTACTGTGAGCACGACAAAAAATTCCTGCCTGACAGGTACGTCCAGGGAACCTGCCCGTACTGCGATGCGCACGACCAATACTCTGATCTCTGCGAGAGCTGCGGGCGCGTGCCCGACGAGATAGCCGATCCCAGATGCTCCATATGCTGCCAGCCCCCCACCAAGAGAAAGACCACCCATTACTTCTTCCGGCTCCGGGACTTTGGAGACTCGTTGTCCAAATGGCTTGATGGCAACGAGCACCTCCAAAAGGACGTCAAAAAATATGTCCAGAACTGGATAAAGTCCGGGCTCATCGACTGGGACATCACCCGGGACATCCCGTGGGGCGTTCCGGTCCCCCTTGATTCTGCGAGGGGCAAGGTGTTCTATGGGTGGTTTGACAACCACCTGGCATACATCTCCACTGCGGTAAAGTTTCTCAACGACCGGGGAATTGACGGAAAAAAATTCTGGAACTCTGCAGACATTTACCACTTTATCGGCAAGGACATAGCATACCACCACTACCTGTTCCTGCCTGCAATGAGGCTGGGGATTAACGGCGAGTACAAGCTGCCCGACTACATCCCCACCCGGGGCCACCTGACCCTCCAGGGAAAAAAGATCTCCAAGAGCAGGAACTGGTACATCGGGCTAAAGGAGTTTCTCAAGTACTATCCTGCTGACTATCTGCGGTTCTACCTGGTCTCCATCAACCCGTACTCCCAGGACGACTTGAACTTTGACTGGGACGACTTTACCGTCCGAATCAACTCGGAACTTATCGGAAACCTGGGAAACCTCGTCAACCGGGCGCTTGGATTCACCAAAAAGGCCTTTGGGGGAATAGTCCCCGAGGCCACGCCCTTTGACGAGATGGACGCCGAGGCAGAAAAACAGATCTTATCCCTTGCCGCTGATACGGGCATGCTCATGAGGCAGAACCACCTGGACCGGGCCCTGAAAAAAATAATGGAGTTCTCCTCGTTCTTCAACCAGTACTTCCAGCACAAGGAGCCCTGGAAGAGAGGCAATGGCGCCAACAACTGCGTGTTTCTGTCTGTCAACGCGGTGCGGAGCCTGGCAATCGCCATAATGCCGTTTCTTCCCGAGAGCGCCCAGAGGATATGGGACCAGCTGGGACTGGACGGGAATGTCGGGGATTCGACGTGGGATGGCATGTCCTCCTTGGGAGTAAAGCCCGGACACGCGCTGGGCAGCGTCTCGCCCCTCTTTGCAAAGGTAGAGGAGTCTGAGGTTGCAGTGTACAAGAAGAATCTGGGATCACACCAATGAGTAGGAGGATTCCGCGCATCTCCACCAGGGGATACTATGATCTGTCCACGGGCCGGAGGCTCAAAGACGACGCATACTACCTGTACCCCAGGCGGTACTTTGAGGGCCTCAGGGGCTCTGCAGAGGTCACGATAATGATTCACGGGCTGAGAAACGACAGCCGCGGCGCGATTCAAAAGGCGGTCATTGCCCGGGAGCGCCTACACCATCTCGGGTATGACTTTCCGGTGGTGGGGTTCAGCTACGACTCTAACACCACCGGCGCCCACCTGGTAAAGCATGAAAAGTCCGCACTGGAGGTCGGCCAAAAGATCGCCGTGATGAACGGGTACCATCTGGGCCGGTTCATCGAGGATTTCAGGCGTGCAAGCCCCAACACTGCGATACGACTAATGGGACACTCGCTGGGCTCCCAGGTGATTCTCAGCACGCTAGAGTATCTTGCAGGCAGGATGGAGAATCCTGCGGTTAATAGCGTCTACCTGTTTGGCGCCTCAATTTCTGACCAGATCCCGTCGTCTGAAAAGTACGGCAGGATTCTTGATGATGCCGTGTCTGAAAAGATAGTCAACCATTACGCGCCTACCGACGAGGTGCTCAATTATGCCAATGATACGGGATACATACGCGGCCCGCTAGGCCTTTGCGGTGCTGCAGGCAGGCCGGTCTCCTCCAAGTACCGGCAAATACGCGTCCGGCCGGAGAATCACAGGTTTGTAAGCTATGCTGCCGTGCTGGAATCGTTTCCATGATGATGGTGGTGGTGGTGCACCGGTACGGTTACCACTCCCGGACACAAAGAATCTTTTAGCCGTGCATGCAATGCTGGTTCATGGGAGTCTGCATGTGCTGTGGGACAGAACCCCGAAGAGAGGCTGATCCGATCCTCCTTGGCAGTAATTCGTTTTTCATGTTTGGTTTCAAGCGTATCGGGGCATGCCATGTCAGGACATGTTCCTGTGGGAGCAATGCAGCAGGCGGTCTGAATTGACTGGGATTGTAGTTTTGATATCCGGGCGCGGCTCCAACATGGAGTCTCTGGCCAAAAATGTAGACGTGCAGGCAGTAGTCTGTAACGTGCCTGGTGCGGCCGGAATCAAAATTGCGCAGGATATGGGAATCGAATGTGTTGTGGAGCCTGCTATGGACGGCATCGTATCTGTGCTGGACTCACTTGATCCGGGGCTGGTGTGCATGGCAGGATTCATGAAGATTCTGCCCTCGCATGTGACAGAAAGATACAACGTCATGAACATACACCCCTCGCTGCTGCCGCTGTTTCCAGGACTGCATGCACAGAGGCAGGCCGTAGTAGATGGCGGCGTAAAGTATTCCGGATGCACCGTCCACATGGCAGATGCAGGAGTGGACACCGGGGGGATAATCCTGCAGGATGCAGTGCCTGTCATGCCCGGGGACACCGAGGATACGCTGTCTGACCGCATCATACTGAAGGAGCATGAGGCGTACGTGCGGGCAGTCAGACTGTTTCTGGCGCGAAATGATATTGGTGCATTGGAGCCAGGCGGCAGCAGGTTTGATGGTGCAGGCAAGGCGGCCGCATTTGCAGTCGGGCGTGGTACGGTGGCGTATCTGTGGAATAGTGGCGGTGATACATTTGCAGTCTCTGAGGGGAGGCGTCCCGCAAACACGCCGTATGTGGTGTCTGTGCCCGGTGATGACGCCGGCGTGGTGTCGGCGCGGTTACGCAACATGGTGGACTGGTAGCAGGCCGGCCGGCCATCTTCACGTGCAGCAGCACCCGATATCTGCAACTCTTCTGGCCTGCAGGCGCATGATTCAAAACTTCATAAGGTCGTGCACCGGCACGTCCCCTGTGGAGTCTGTAAACTTTGTAGTATTGGGCAAACAGGACACTGCATCCGAGTTTGGAAAAAAGGGGACAGTCACGGATCTCTCCATGTATGACAGAAAAGAGTCCGGCACCATCAGGACGTGGGTTACCCCGAGCGGGTTCCCGGACAAGATACAGCCCCTGCTCCAGGCAATCAACCTGGCAGAGTATGTCATATTTCACGTGGATGCGCTGGACAGGTTTACGGGAGAGCAGATAATCGCCCTTGACCTGCTGAACAAGACCGAGGGAATCCTGTCGCACACGTTTGATGTGGACGGCTCAAGGCTTGATGCGATGATCAAGGGAACAGTCGTGGAAGGATATGTCCGGGTTGAACAGGACCAGATGAGAGACGCCATGACCAAGCTGGGCCCGGTATCCTGTGACGGCCCGCCAATAGTCACAGTTGACCACTGCTTTGATGTCCGGGGGGTGGGCACAGTGGTGCTGGGAAAGGTGACCTCCGGCCGAATCAAACAGTATGACACGCTCCGGCACTACCCCGGAGGGCACGACGTCCTGATAAAGTCGATTCAGATGCATGATGATCCCACCCCGGAATCCGTCTCCCCTGCCCGGGTGGGGCTTGCGGTAAAGGGGGTGCGGCCCGACGAGATTGGACGCGGGGACGTGCTGTGCGCCGAGGGGGCAGTGGAGACTAAAATGGCAATCACGCTTGACTTTACGCCCAACAGGTTCTACAAGGGCGAAATCACACAGAACCAGGGATGCCTTGTGAGCGCGGGCCTGCAGGTAAAGGCCGCGCGGTTCTCATCCATTAATCCGGTAATGCTGGAGTTTGAAAAGCCGCTGGTCTGCCGGACGGGAGACACAGTGGTAATCCTGAAACCAGAATCCCCCACCGTCCGGATACTTGGAAGCGGCACCATAGTCTAACTTAATAAAATCCAAAACCAGTCCCTGATGTGCGCGGATTAATGATGGGCAGGTTCCAGCCGTTTCATCTTGGCCACCTGCATCTGGCAGAACGCATCCTTGGGGACTGCGACGAGGTGATAATAGCAGTCACAAGCGCCCAGTTCAACTATCTGGAGAAGGATCCGTTCACGGCAGGAGAGCGCATCGAGATGATTCGCGAATCCCTCAAGGCCTCCGGCCTTGACCTGTCCAGATTTATTGTCCTCTCAATCGAAAACCAGTTCAACGTTGCCACCTGGCACTCCTACCTCAGGTCCGCGCTGCCCAGCTTTGAGCGCGTATACAGCGGAAACGACTACGTCTCCATGCTGCTCTCTGACTCCGGGGTGGAGGTGGTGGCACCGGAGTTTCTGGACGCCTCAAGGTACAACGCCACGAACATCCGCTCGCTGATAGCCTCCGGTGGGGACTGGAAGAGCCTTGTGCCGGATGCGGTGTATGCTTTTCTTACGGGAATCAACGCCAGGGGAAGGCTTGAGGTAATATCTAAATCAGACACAGTTCCCACCAAACACTGATGGAGCCGGTCCGTGCATGCCCAATCTGCCCCGGATGCGGCTCAAAGAGGTTTGTCCGGCTTCCAGGCGACGGCGTGGTTGTAGTCAAGTGCAGGTCGTGCAACCGGATAATTAAGATCTGACATGCTGTAGGGAGCGGGTCTAAAGGGATTCGAACCCACAGTGGGCTGTTATCTGGATCATTTTCCATCCGCAAGTGCGGGTATTATG
Organism: Candidatus Nitrosopumilus sp.; assembly: GCA_965238275.1. Classification (GTDB taxonomy): domain Archaea; phylum Thermoproteota; class Nitrososphaeria; order Nitrososphaerales; family Nitrosopumilaceae; genus Nitrosopumilus. The sequence continues at coordinate 2,022,012 of OZ250186.1, read as the reverse complement.
AATGAAGGACACGCGTAATCTGACTCACGCTGTTCAATATTTTCTTCGTGGCGCGCATCCTGCATGAACCCATTTCGAGTACCTGTCCTGTGCTACCCTGTCTTTGCCGGCGATTATTTTGCGCTTGCATATGTTGCACGTGCCGCCAAATTTTGCCACCATGCCGCTACGGCTCGAATCATGGCTGTTTTTGTAGTCGTTTCCACGGCTGTTGCCGTAATCGTTGCGTTTGGAATTGCTCCTGCCACTGTTGCGATAGTCATCTTTGTAATCATCGTCATTTTCATCCAACATGCGCGCAAACTTAGCCCCGGACGTCATTTCCCAATCCATCTCTATGTGCCTCGGTTCGGCTAGAACGTCTTCTATGTGGAAAATGGCAATCGGCAGGCGTATTTCTGACAGCGTCTTGTACTGGTTGTCCGAGAAAATCCCCAATCCAGTCTTTACTTCAGCCCAGCAGAAATCGCGCACTTGAGGACGCTGAATTCGTGATGTGTCTGCTTGTCCTATCTTGCAGGCCAGGTAGTCAAACACGAAGCTTGGGTTGTGGGAAGATCGGTTGGATGGTTTTGCTATTCGCAGGACTTCTGGCCTCATAGATTCAGGAATGTTGACACGAACCCTCTCAAATCCCATCTTGAAAGTCACGGCGTCAAGATCCTTGGAACGGTATATGACTTCAAGCGAGCAGTATGCCCAGCCCCTTTGCGAACAGAGCTCCTTGTAGTAGGTTTCGCCAAGGGCCCCTTTCAAGGTATTGGTAATTTTTGGGCGTGCCACGTACTGCGCTGGAGTGGATTCTTAAAAATTGTTTCTTAAACTGCACAGAAAAGTTATCGGGGATTTGAGGACGCGGTCTCTTGCAACTTATCCGACCTCTGTGCACGCACGTGCATGTTAAGCCTCCATGTATCCGGACATCCTGTAGAAGGATTTTAAAAGATCAATAATCCAGTTACCGGTATGAAGCAAAAGGTCGCATCCCGAAGCATCAAGATTCTGGTTGCCAAGCTCGGCCTTGACGGCCACGACCGGGGGGCGCTTGTCCTCTGCAGGGCCTTCAGGGATGCCGGCATGGAGGTCATCTATTCGGGCCTGTTTGCAACTCCCGAGAGGGTGGCGCAGATTGCCCAGGACGAGGACGTGGATGCAATTGCAATGAGCCTGCTTAATGGCGCACACGGAACGCTGTTTCCAAGGGTGATAAAGGAGCTGAAGAAGAGGGACGTTGAAAACGTGCTGGTAGTCGGAGGCGGCGTGATTCCTGACGTGGATCACAAGGCGCTGATGAAGTCAGGCGTGAAACACGTGTTTGGCCCCGGAACGCCATTACCGGTAATAATAGATCACATCAATACGGGCGTCTCTGATCTGGGAAGAATTTAGTAGTAGTCTTATTCGGTGGAATCTGGCCACATCATCTTGCGCATCTGCTTGCCGACTTTTTCTATCTGGTGGTTATCGTACTGTTTCATGTATTTGGCAAACGCGTCCTTGCCGCCCTTTTGGTACTCTGATACCCACTCGGCGTTGAAGGTTCCGTCCTGAATCATGGTCAGAACGTTTCTCATCCTCTCCTTGCTTGCCTCGTCCATCACCATCGGCCCGCGCGTCAGGCCGCCATACCTTGCAGTCTCGCTGACACGGTTCCACATGCCATTGATGCCGTACCTTTGAATCATGTCAACTATAAGCTTCAGCTCGTGCAGTACCTCAAAGTATGCAATCTCCGGCTGGTAGCCTGCCTCGACTAGCGTCTCAAAGGCGTTTGTCACCATGGATGCCGCACCGCCGCACAGGTCTGCCTGTTCGCCAAACCAGTCAGTCTCCACCTCCTCCTTGAAGGTGGTTCTGATGAGGCCGGCCCTTGCACTCCCAATGGCCTTTGCGATTCCAAGTGTCCTGTCCCACGCCATTCCTGTAAAGTCCTGCTCGACTGCCACTATGGACGGCGTTCCAAAGCCGTCAAGGTACGTCTCCCTTACCTTGGAGCCTGGCCCCTTGGGCGCAACCATGATAAGATCAACGTTGTCTGGAGCCTCAATCCACTTCCAATAGATGGCAGCTGCGTGGGAAAATGACAACGCGTTGCCTTCCGAAAGGTTGGGGGCTATCACATTTTTGTACATCTCGCCCTGGATCATGTCTGGAACCAGCACGTGGATGACGTCTGCCTGCTTGACTGCGTCTGCGACCGGCATTACGTTGTGGCCGTCTGTTTTTGCCTTGCCCCAGCTGTTGCCGCCCTCCTTGAGGCCGACTATCACGTTTAGCCCGGAGTCCTTCATGTTGTTGGCCTGTGCGTCTCCCTGGATTCCATAACCAATCACGGCAACTGTCTGGCTCTTGATCTTCTCAAGGCTGATCTCCTCGTCCTTCCACGTCTTTGCCATGGATGTGGTGGAAATGACACAAATATTAACTATGGAACCCGGACTGCAAGGAATGCGAGATACGAAGAAGTGTAGAAGAGAAGCAAGTGATTAGAGGCATCCAATCCTACCGCCATATGTGCGATATCTGCAAACCCAAATCCAATAAGGACCGACGCAAAATCTCCTACTTGATCTGCCTCCCAGACAAGTGGTTTCGTGGCAACTCGTACCGGGAACACGTCTCGTACCGCGCACCAAATCACATATCTACCGTTCCATAACAAGAATTGTGTGGAGTTTGAACAAAGGACCGACTATGAGTTCCGTACCGCGTTCATGAGGATACTGACAAGAGGCAGCAAGAACAATACCTACAAGTTCGCGCTGGCCAGATTCCTGCTGGATTACAGCAACTCCAGTGATGCGGTGCAGATCCGCTACTCGGTGATTGCAAAATATTTTTTTCGCTACTACTGGTTGCAGGAATGCAAGTCCAAGCTCCTTCAGGGACCGTCAAACCAGCAACCGGAAATCATTACTATAATACGTATGGAGTTTACCGGAGAGGAATACCCGTACACGTTCAAAGAGTTGGAGAAAAAGGAACCGGCAAAAATACAGAGATGCGTTGAACGAATCACCAAAAAGTGTTTTGACGACGTGGTGCCACGGTTTCAGGAAAAAGAGAAGATCTTCTTTGACTATCTGGCAAAGGCTTACAACGACTCAGCAGACAACAAAAAAATCGACCCCGGTGGCGGAATCCGCCTGAATCCAGATGCGATGCGATATTTCAAGGATAACCACGACATACTATTCAAGGCAGTCATTCTCGAATGGGTGCGTTTCCTTGAGACGCGCAACCTCGGGATGCCAAGACTGGTCAGCAAGATAGAAGCAAACGACATCAGCCCGAGAGACCAGGCAAAATTCCGCAGACTCCTAGAGTCATTCACGCATACGTGCTTTTACTGCAAGGACGCATTGGAACCTGACAAGACGCATGTAGACCACGTGATCCCATACGACTATATCGGCGACACGGAATTGTGGAATCTGGTGCTTGCCTGCCAGGAGTGCAACTGCAGGAAACTGAACAACCTACCACCGAAGAAGTATATTGAGAATTTGAAGAAGAGGAATGTCGAGCATGCCACACTCGGGCAGATGGAGAAATCACTGCACAGCCTAAACCATGGGACCCACGACATAGACTGGCACTATGGGAACGCAAAAAGACACAATTACAAAATTCTTGTCAGGTTCCCAATGAAGCGCTAGTCATGTTCCGGCCATACGCCCATACATCCCCAAAAGGTGTTCAAGGTACTCTTTATCACCAAATTTTTTCTTGAGGTACATGGTCTTGATCAACAGTGGCTGGTAGACGTGGGCCATCTTCATCTTGTGCCGGATAAAGTGTTCCATCTCTTCAAAATCCAACATGACTACACATGGAGCGAGCGTATTTGAGGTTTGCATTACTCAGGTATCCTGTTATGCTCCGCACGCGAAACATGTCTTTGAAAAGCATAATAAAATAAAGATTGCATATAATGTCATGGAACGGGCTACAATCACTGTACACGGGATAGTTCAGGGAGTTGGATTCAGATACAGGCTGCGTAACAGTGCCCACCGCCTCAAAATCAAAGGCCGCATTAAAAACTTGGATGATGGCCCTGTAGAGATCATAGCAGAGGGTACCCGACAAAACATCGAATCATTGATTCAAGACATACGCGATGCCAAACATCCCATAATGATAGATGATGTTCAGACATCATATCAGACTGCGACAGGCGAATTCAAATCCTTTAAAATCGCACACGGGGACTTGGCAGAAGAGATGATTGAAGGCTTCTCTACACAATACAGCTGTCTTGCTAGCATGAATAACAAACAGGATCAGATGCCGGGCAAGCAGGATCAGATGCCGGGCAAACAGGATCAGACCACTGCAGAGATACGGAGCCTCTCAAACAACATGCACGACATGATGGATGACCGATTCCAGAGACTAGAAAACGAGATACACCAGATCAAAGAAAAGATTGGACTGTAGCACTCGGGGCAGGTCACACTGTATAAGTGACATCTGCGTGTAGGTCCTGACAGATTTGTACTGCCTCCCCCAAAATCCAGTGCGTCCTGGCCTGCAAGAACCACATGCTGGAAAATCTACTTATGGCGCAACAAAAAAAGAACAGCCGTGAATGTAAAACCCATCAACTATAATCTGATCTTTGAGCCGGATCTTGAAAAGTTTGTCTTTGATGGAACCGAGACCATCTCTGCGTCCTGCATGGTGCGCACTGACAGTATCACAATGCACTGTGCAGAGCTGAAGATAAAATCGTGCGTGGTAGAGCACGAAGGCAAAACGGTCGGCTCCACCCATGCCACTGACGATAAACAAGAGGAACTGAAAATAACACTGGACAAGAAGATCAAGGGCCCCGTAACGATATCCATAAAGTTTCAGGGGACGCTAAACGACCGGCTCCTTGGATTCTACAGAAGCCGGTATGAGCAGCAGGACGGCACGACAAAGTATCTTGCCACGACCCAGTTTGAGGCAGCCGATGCAAGGCGCGCGTTTCCGTGCTGGGACGAGCCCATGGCAAAGGCCACCTTTGAGATATCCATATTGGCCGATAACAGATTCTCTGCGATATCAAACATGCCCGTCATCTCAAAGAAAAAATCCGGGAACAGGACGCTGCACCGGTTTGCAAAGACCCCGGTGACCCCCACCTACCTTGTCTATCTTGGCGTGGGAGAGTTTGAATACCTCTCGGGAAAGGCAGGAAAGACCAGGATCCGGGTCGTAACCACAAAGGGCAACAAGTCCCGCGGAAGATACTCGCTGAACCTGGGCAAGAAGCTGCTGACTTCATACGAGGAATACTTTGGGATAGAATACCCGCTGCCCAAGCTGGACCTGATTGCCATCCCGGACTTTGCAGCAGGCGCCATGGAGAACTGGGGGGCCATCACGTTCCGGGAAACCATACTGCTTTACGACCCCAAGACCTCCTCCACCCGGACCAAGCAGTTTATCGCAGAAGTCATCTCCCACGAGATCGCGCACCAGTGGTTTGGAAACCTGGTCACCATGAAGTGGTGGAACGACCTGTGGCTCAACGAGAGCTTTGCCACGTTCATGGCGACAAAGTTTGTCGACCGGTTCTATCCGCAGTGGGACCTGTGGAGCCAGTTTGTCGACGATGCCATGCTGGCTGCGATGGGAATCGACTCCCTAAAGACCACCCATCCGATAGACGTCACGGTAAACTCGCCGGCAGAGATCCGGGAAATATTTGACGCGATATCATACGACAAGGGGGGATGCATACTGCGGATGCTTGAGCACTATGTCGGCGAGCCGAACTTCCAAAAGGGCCTCAAGAAGTACCTGTCTGACTTCAAGTACGGGAACGCCGAGGGAAAAGATCTGTGGAAAGCGATCGGCAGGGCGTCGGGGATGCCGGTGGCATCCATGGTGGACACCTGGCTCAAGCAGCCCGGGTTCCCGCTGGTTTTGGCAAGCCGGAGAGGCAGCACCCTGAAACTTGAGCAGAGGCGTTACCTGCTGGAGCATGACGAGGATCACTCAGGCGGCCTCTGGCACATCCCACTGTCCATGGGACTCCAAGACGGGTCATCAAGGAAACTCCTCAAAAAAGAGTCCGTATCGGTAAGGATTCCCAAAGGTACCAGAGGACCAGTCGTGAACCACGGACGGACGGGATTCTATCGTGTCAGGTACGACGACGCGATGCTCTCTGACCTGAAGCCCATGGTGGACAAAAAGGAGGTTCCCGCTATAGACCGGTGGGCGGTCCAAAACGATCTCTTCTCGCTTTGCGTGTCAGGCGACAAGACGGTACGAGACTATCTTGACTTTTCAGACGCATACCTTGACGAGGAGAGCTACATGGCATCCCTCAACGTCGCACACAATCTGGCATCGCTGTACTTTGGCGCATTCCACGAGGGATTCTCAGGAGAGGTTGGCATGTATGCCCGGCGCCACCTCAAGGCGATGCTTTCGCGCCTGGGATGGAATTCCAAAAAGACGGACAGCCACACCGATGCCATGCTGCGCACGTTTGTGATATCTGCGCTGGGGCGGATGAACGACCCGGAAGTGACTGCCGAGGCGCGTGCACGGTACGACCGATTCCTGGAGTCTCCCGACTCGCTCGGGCCCGACCTGGTCGAGCCTGTCTGCTCCATTGCAGCCTGGAACGGAAACGCCAAGACGTTTGCCCAGCTGCTGGAACTGTACAGGAACGCAGGCACCGCAGAGGAGAGGCTCAGGTTCCTGGGCACCATGTGCGGGTTCCAAGACACGCGACTCCTCACCAGAACCCTCAACTTTTCACAGACATCCGAGGTCCGTTCCCAGAACATGCAGCTGCCAATCATGAAGGTGGCTGCCAACCCGCACGGCAGGAAGATCCTGTGGCCATGGCTGAAAAAGAACTGGAAGCGCCTCAACAAAAAGGTCGGCTCCGGAAACCCGTTGCTCAATCGGATAGTTGCCAGCATATCGTCTGTGGCAGACGACTCCATGGAATCTGAGATAACTGCATTCTTCAAGGAGAACCCCGCACCCGGAACAGAGAGGACGCAGGCACAGATGCTTGAAAGGGTGCGCATACGCTCTGCGCTGCTCAGAAGGATGAACCGGGAGTTCGGGGATGGCTAGGTTTACGGCCCCGATACTTCTTGGGGTGGTCACGGTACTTGCACTCCTATTTTTGACAGGGGACCGGGGTGGGGATGATGCGGCCCTTCGGGAGGCGCTTCATGTCAGCGCCGTATACTATGACACTGGAGATGTGGAGATCATTTATGATGACGTCTCCGGCAACACCGACTCTGTGGTGCTTGAGATTCTTGGAATGTCCGAATCGTTCCAGAAGGGGTTTGAGGGATCCGGGTTTACAGAGACTGTGCCATTCCAGGGTACCCCCAAGCACGGCTGGGCGGTACACCCTGTGGTGCTTGAAGTCGAGCACAGCGAGTTCGGACACGTGCAGATAAAGACTGAGATCCGACCCCATGGGGATCCCGCCGCCCCGATAATCTATGCCGGGGAATAATACAGACCGGCAGGACATGGCCGGCCAAGATCCATGAGTACATTCCCATCCTGTGGCACCATTAATGTCTGCATTCCTCCCTTGCGCGGTAAACAGAATTTTATTGCCCCTTGGAGCCATGACCGTATTGGATCTGATACCTGATCTGAAGAAGGGGAGGCGGGGCGCCATTGCAAAGGCCATCACCATGGTGGAAAACGATCCGGAAGGAACCCGGGAACTGCTCAAGGAGATCTTCGGGGAGACAGGAAACTCTGTCATAATCGGGATAACCGGGCCTGCAGGCGCCGGCAAGAGCTCGCTTATCAACCAGACCGTTCTGGACCTGAGGAAACTGCGCACCAAGCCTGCGGTGCTGGCAATAGATCCCACGAGCCACATCACCGGAGGGGCGATACTCGGGGACAGGGTCAGGATGAGCGAGTCCACCGACTCTGGCGCGTATATCCGCAGCATCGCATCAAGGGGCGCTACAGGCGCGGTATCCGGTTCCCTGAGAAACAGCATCCGCGTGCTGGAGTATGCCGGGTTCGACCCGATAATAATCGAGAGCGTCGGGGCGGGACAGACGGAAGTGGAGATATCCAAGATTGCAGACATCACCGTGGTGGTATTCAACCCCAATACCGGCGACAGCATCCAGACCATCAAGGCCGGGCTGACTGAGATTGGCGACATCTACCTCATCAACAAAAGCGATCTTGCAGGCTCTAGCCGGCTCTTTGATGCCGTGCAGGACTTCATAGGGGGCTCTGAGAGAAGGCCGATCGTCCTCAAGACGTCTGCAAAGAGGAACACGGGAATCGGCGAGTTTGCAAAGGTGCTCAAGGGCATGATGAAGTCCCGGGCAGAGTCCAAAAAGGAGACGCGCGGGCCGCGCCTCGAGGCCGAACTAAGGGATATCATTTTAAATAACATTCGCAGCAAAATCGATGACATGCTACTCTCTGACAAGGCCACCGCCAAACACCTTAACATGGTGCAGGAGGGCAGCATGGATCCGTTTGAGGCGGGGGCCAGGATAACCAAATCCGTACTAAAGTGATGAATAATGAATGCAAAGCCTGCTGATACTGCCAAGATATTTACCGATTCAAACATCCCCGTAAAGAGAATCCACCACAAATCCTCCAAAAACAGGCCGCCGTCCGGGGACTCCGGAAAGTACCCGTTCACCAGGGGGATCCATCCCGGGATGTACCGGGACCGTCTCTGGACGATGAGGCAGTACTCCGGATTCGGCGACGCGCGGCTCACCAACGAGCGGTTCAAGTTCATGCTTGAGAAGGGCCAGACGGGCCTGAGCATGGCATTTGACCTGCCGACCCAGATAGGCTACGACTCTGACTCCCAGCAGGCAGAAGGCGAGGTGGGAAAGGTCGGCGTCTCCATCACGTCAATCAAGGACATGATGACTGCCTTTGACGGGATCCCGCTGGGAAAGGTCAGCACCTCCATGACCATCAACTCCACTGCATCCACGCTGCTTGCATACTATATCGCAGTGGGCCAGTCCCAGGGGTTCCAGAGTAACCAGCTGCGGGGCACGACCCAGAACGACATCCTCAAGGAGTACATCGCGCGAAACACGTACATCTACCCGCCAAAGCCCTCGATGCGCCTGATCGGCGACATGATAGGGTACTGCGCAGAGCACGTCCCGTCATGGTATCCGGTGTCGATATCCGGGTACCACATGAGGGAGGCCGGATGCACCGCGACCCAGGAGGTCGCATTCACGCTGGCAAACGCCATTGCATACATCCAGACGTGCCTTGACAGGGGCCTCAAGATTGACGACTTTGCCCCCCGACTCTCGTTCTTCTTCTGCTGTACCATAGAGTTCTTCGAGGAGGTGGCCAAGTTCAGGGTCGCAAGAAAGGTCTACGCCAAGATACTCAAGGAGGTGTTCCATGCAAAGAACCCGCGCTCGATGCAGCTAAAGTTTCACACCCAGACCAGCGGCGAATCGCTCACCGCGCAGCAGCCGGACAACAACATCGTCCGGGTCGCAGTCCAGACAATGGCTGCGGTGATGGGCGGCACCCAGTCGCTCCACACCAACTCCCGGGACGAGGCGCTTGCCCTTCCGACGCAGGAGTCTGCCAAGATCGCGCTCCGGACGCAGCAGATCGTGGCCCATGAGAGCGGCATCACAAAGACTGTCGACCCGATGGCAGGCTCGTACTATCTTGAGGACCTGTGCGACGGGATAGAGGCAGGCGTCTGGCGGTACCTCAAAAAGATTGAGAGGATGGGCGGCTCGGTCCGGGCAATCGAGAGGGGGTTCTTCCAGTCCGAGATAAGGCAGAACGCCTACCGGCTCAAAAAGGAGGCAGACGAGGGCCAGAGGATACTTGTGGGAGTCAACAAATACTCAGAGGAGGAGGCGCAGCCCAAGCTGCTCAGGATCGGCGGCAAGATAGAGGTCCAGCAGAAGAGGGCGCTCAAGGCGCTGCGCGCGTCCCGGGACGAGAAAAGATGCCAGGACGCACTGCATGCGATGAAGTCGGCAGCCGACACCGACGAGAACCTGATGCCGTACATTGTGGAGTCGGCAAGGGCGTATGCCACCACCGGCGAGATCAGCAACGCGTTCCGTGACGTGTTTGGCCAGTACCGCCCAAGGGAGGTATTTTAGGTGCTAATCGATCACGTCGCAATTGCGGTAAACGACGTGGAGGAGTCGGCGCGCGTGTACCAGCAGGCCCTCGGAGTCGACAAAGTCGAGTTTGAGACGGTGGAGTCTGAGGGGGTCCGCGTGGCGATAATCACGCTGGAGAACGGCCGGATCGAGCTGATGCAGCCCACAACCCCGGACAGCCCGATTAAAAAGTTCCTTGACCGCAAGGGGCCGGGACTCCACCACATCGCGCTGGAGACTGACGACATCTCAGGCGAGGTGGAAAGGATGGAGGGGTGCGGAATCCGGTTCCTGGGAAAGATAAGGCCCGGCTCTGCGGGAACGCAGGTTACGTTCATTCATCCAAAGTCGCTTGCAGGCGTGCTTGCAGAACTCTGCTCCCACCCAAAAGTCACTCCATCATCTTGAGGGTGTCAGAGGCCGTAATTATCCCCACGATCCTCGTGTTCCTTGAGACCAGTATGCACTTTGAGTATCTTATCAGCGGGACAAGCACGTTTGCAGGAGTCTGGTGATCCACGATCGGAGGTGTCGGCTCCATGGTGTCTGAGAGCCTTGCCTTCTTGATTTCGGCCTCCCCCATCTCCGAGATGTGCCTTACGATGCCGTCTTCGGATATCAGCCCCACCACGTCGACTCCGTCAAATACCGGAATCTGGCTGATGGACATCTCGTGCATCCTTCTGATTGCGTCATGCAGCGTGTCAGTGGGCTTTAGCCTTATGATGTCGCTGCTGCAAAAGTCCCCCACCGTGTGCGACGAGGACGCCCCCTCCAGCGTTGCCAGGCTGTCAAATATCCTTCTTGCCGTCTCGTAGCTTGGCCTGCTCCTGCCCGACTCTATCTGGTTTATCATCGACGTGCTGACGCCGGTCATGCCTGCAAGCTTTTTTTGCGTGACCCCAATCTTTTGCCTTATCTGCCTGATGGACTCTATCCTGGGAAGCATGGGTATGGTTGGGCGCAGATGGCTTTAAAGTGTATTTTGCGCACGGGCTTTCCCGAGGCTTAAGGTACGGCACGTCTATCTGGATTTTTGGAGCGGGATTTTGTGTCGGTCGTCTTTTTTCGATTTTTCAGTTCCTGGCAGACGGCGTAATTCACGATAATATCCTGAAACAAACCATGCAACAGGCTGCTGCTGCGATAATGACAAACCTGATGCCTTTTCCCTCACCGCTGGCCAGAGTCCGTGAATATGCGCACCACCTTTTCTGCCGTCTCCTCGATGCTGACTGTGGGCTCTGCGGATATCAAGAGGACGATGTTTGACACCGGGAAGGGGAAGGCCATCAGTATGACCTTGTCGCGGCGCGCCGCAAGGTAGTTGATCGGCCCCAGGCTCTCGTCGTAGTCGTGCCTGATGGATATCTTCGAGATGAACTCGAAGAAAGACTGCAGGTTGGTCTCGTCCTTTTCGTACGGCACCACGGTCTCCTTGAACCCTCCGGCCACGAGTGCGCCCCCCTTGTCGATTATTCCTGCAAAGCGCATCTCGCCCTCCTGTAAAAGCCTGCTGCATTTCTGCTGGTATAGGGCCCCTGGTACGTTAAACCCTTGCATGATGATCAGTTGTGGCTCCAAAAATAAAAACTAACCTATGCAACAAAATCATGTTCTGTGGCCCATGGTTCCAATCCGATGCCGGTGGCAGGTTCATAATGTTTCTGGAAAGATCCTACAAGCATTTATGGCCATAATTGCCGCGGCTGCGCCAATATTGGGCATATATCTGATTGAAGGTGATATTGCCGGACACTGTCCAGACGAAAAATTACCTCTCCCCAATTATCTAAAGGAGCCGATAACTGGAAAATGACACTTTAATTGGCTTACGTGACTGCCAAAAATTCACATTAATGAATATGCAGAATATTCCGAGGATTTACAGAATGTCGGACAAACAAACATCAATATGCATTCACGTTTAATGCCAGAATATTATTGTCCTGCATCCGGAACCATGCCTGCCGGTTTATTCAAAACCCCTGGCTTTTAATCACTGGGATTTCTCAGACTGCTCTATTGCCGCCTGGGCCGCTGCCACTATGGCAATCGGGATCCTGTGCGGCGAGGCACTGACATAGCTGAGGCCCTGGCCGTGGCAGAACTTGACGGACCTTGGATCCCCCCCGTGCTCCCCGCATATTCCGACCTCCATGTCGGGCCTGACGCTGCGTCCGTCGGCGACACACAGCCTCATCAGCCTGCCGACGCCGCCCTCGTCGATGGACTGGAACGGGTTCCTCTCCAGGATCTCCTTGTCCATGTACTCCGGAAGGAACTTGCCCTCCACGTCCTCCCTGCTGAAGCTGAACGTGCCCTGGGTCAGGTCGTTTGTGCCAAAACTAAAGAACTCTGCAGTACCGGCAAGTTCCTCTGCGGTAAGGGCCGCCCGCACCACCTCGATCATGGTCCCAAAGTTTATCGTCAGCCTGGTCTTGTATTTGGCCTCCATCTCGGCCTTGACTGAGTCGTAGATTCCCTTGATGTGGTTCAGTTCCGAGACGCTGCTTATCTGCGGAATCATAATCTGGGGACGCGCCCTGACTTTTTTGCGCGCAAGTTCTGCAAGCGCCTCAAAGACTGCGCGGATCTGCATCTCGTAAATCTCGGGATACGTGACTCCGACCCTTACCCCCCTGTGCCCCATCATGGGGTTGACCTCTGCAAGCTCCCTTGCCCTTCTCAGGACGTTCTTTGCCTCGTCTATCTCTTTTGGCGATTTCATCTTTCGAATCTTCTCTGCAAGCTCTTCGGGGTTTGGAAGGAACTCGTGCAGCGGGGGATCCAGCAGCCTGATTGTGACCTTGTATCCCTCCATGGCCCTTAGGATCTGGATAAAGTCGCTCTTTTGGAGGCGGCCGAGCTTCTTGAGCACCCTGCCCCTCTCCTTGGTATCCCTTGCCATGATCATATCCACAAACAGCCCTATCCTGTCGCTTGCGTTAAACATCCTCTCTGTCCTGCACAGCCCTATGCCCTGGCCTCCAAGCTCCCTTGCCAGCCTTGCGCCGTCCGGGGTGTCGGCGTTTGCCCTGACCCCGATCTTTTTTGACTTTTGGGCCCATTTCAGAATCCGCCTAAAGTCTGCGGTAATCTCCGGCTCTATCATCTGTACCGAACCCGTATACACTGCGCCCGAGTTTCCGTCAATTGTGATGGTGTCGCCCTCGCGCATGGTCTTGCCGTTTGCGCTGCACTGCCTGCCCTCGTAGTCTATCTCCAGGTCGGAGCATCCTACAATGCACGGCTTGCCCATTCCCCTTGCGACCACTGCGGCATGGGACGTCTTGCCTCCCCTGCTGGTAAGTATTCCCACCGACTCGAAGAACGCAGGCACGTCCTCGGGCTTTGTCTCCTCCCTGATTAGAACCACCTTCTCCCCGCTTTCCCCCATGGCAGCGGCCCTCGTTACATCAAACACCGCAATCCCGCTGGCAGCGCCGGGCGACGCTGCGATCCCCCCTACCACGCGTTCGTGCTTTTTGACATCTGCGGGATCCATCCTCTTGTGCAGCATCTGTTCCAGCTGTTCTGCATGAATCCTGGTCAGGGCCATGTTCTTGTCTATGAGCCTCTCCCTGACCATGTCCACTGACGTCTTTACCATCGAGACTGCGTTCATCTTTGCGTTCCTGGTCTGCAGCAGATAGAATATTCCCTGCTCTATCGTAAACTCTATGTCCTGGGGCTCCTTGTAGTGCCTTTCGAGCATCTGGCATGTATTTGCAAGCTGCTTGTATGACTCTGGAAGATCGTTTTTCATCTGGTCTACCTGCTTTCCTGTCCTCACTCCTGCAACCACGTCCTCGCCCTGGGCATTCATCAGGTATTCGCCGTAGATGTGGCGGGTGCCGTCCTCCGGATTTCTTGTAAATACGACCCCCGTGGCGCTGTCATCGCCCATGTTGCCAAACGCCATGGACACCACGTTCACCGCAGTCCCGTCTGCGACATCCCGCGTGATGTTGTTCTTCTCCCTGTACACGACTGCCCTGTGGCCCATCCAGCTGCCAAAGACTGCCTTGATTGCAAGCTCTATCTGTTCTGTGGGGTCTGCGGGAAACGCCCTGCCGGTATGCTTTTCACAGATCTTCTTGTACCTGCCTACTATCCCCCTTAGCGACTTCTCGTTCAGATCACTGTCATTCTTTACGCCCTGCCTTCTCTTGGCCGCATCCAGCACGCCGTCAAACTTTTTGTCGTCCACGCCAAACACCACCTTTCCAAACAGCTGGATAAACCTCCTGTACGAATCCCATGCAAACCTTGGATTGCCGCTCCTCTCTGCAAGCCCTGACACGGTCACCTCATTGAGTCCCAGGTTTAGAATCGTATCCATCATGCCGGGCATGGATACTGCAGCGCCGGATCGAACCGATACCAGCAGGGGGTTTGACTCGGAGTTCCACCCCTTTCCGGTCCTCTTTTCAATCTTTGCGATGTTTTTTCTCACTTCTGCCATGAGCGTCTTTGGAAGGCCCTTCTTGTTTTCATAGTATTTCTTGCAGACCTGGGTGGTTATTGTAAATCCGGGCGGGACTGGCAGCTTCAGCTTTGTCATCTCGCACAGGCAGGCCCTTTCCGCCCAAAAGCCCTTTCCGCCCAAATTGTCCCCCTCGTCGTAAAAGTAGATTTGTTTCATTTTTAACTATATGGCATTCTTTCCGTCCCCCTCGTCGTAAAAGTAGATTTGTTTCATTTTTAACTATATGGCATCTGCAAGGGGGTATTAAACCATTAATCTGTACATGTATCTGACGTATCCGGGTATGCCTCCAAGCCGCACAGGCACCTGCCCACCCGGCATCCGCATGAATTCCTTTTAACCGTCGCAGGCAATTATCAAAATCTCTTAGTCAACTTGCCGCATGCCCCGTACGGGGAGTCATCGTAACGGCACCCTAGGGTTCGACCGGTTTGTCGTCGTCTGTCAATTCCAGGCAGTCGGTATTTCGTATAAAGCCCTCTGCAAACAATTCGTCTGCATAGAATCCGTCGCGGCCTGATTCTGTGTTGCAGTATGCGCCTGCACGGACCTTGCCCTCATAGTCGTGATAGTTTAAATCAAGCATCAGTTGATTGTTGTTCTCAAAATTTATCACTCCCAACATCATGCTTCCGTCTCCTTCTCCATAATATGTGAAATCTTCCTTTGTATCCGGAAACCTTTCATACATTGCCTTGTATGCCGGGTGTTCTGTAAACTTTGCACGCAGTTCTTCTTCAGAGTAGCCGCTCTTGTCGAGGCGTTCCCAATCTCGGACGGAGTTTTCAAGTATATTTGGCAGTGCCGCAATCAGGAACAATACGAAGACGGTCATGCCAATCCCAATTCCCAAATAAATTGCAAATTTTGACAGTCTTTCCATGGTATATTATAGTCGGTATGCCAAACGGACTGTTCATAAGTGTTTTCAGAATTTGGCGTGTTTTTGTTGTACGAAAATAACCACATGTGACCCGATCCAGGAACTCAGATGGTGGCCGACATGACAAGGCGGGATAATCTTTAACATTTCGATGAACTTTGGACGTGCGTCGAGATCGCCCGGAGTTACCTGGCGCCACGCCCAGTAATGCGCGGCCATGGGTTTGTGTCCCCAACCCTATGAGATGGCCGCACCAGCCAACACACAATACAGATATTTACCTGATACCCTCACATGCAAACTGAATATGCCAACTGCCAGTTATTACAGTGTGAAGGGGCGATACAATGAGTACCGAATTTGAGAAACGCCATACGGTGCGTACCACGCTGGAGCCCATGCAAAGGGTGGTGGATCTTGATGGACACATAATCAGCTGCAATGACAAATACGCACGCATGCTGGGATACATCCGGGACGAGGTCGTGGGAATGTCCATATTCGATCACACTCCCAAGGAGCACCATGATCTCATCCGAAACATCTTTGAAAACTGGAAGAAACGCATACCTGTCCACAACCACAAGTTTCCGCTGCTGACAAAGGACGGCAGGTCATTTGATGTATTGATTACCGTGGAGGACGTGGTCGGCACCAACGGCAAGCTGGTCCGAAGCAGGACGACCCTGTTGGACTATGAGGAGGTTAGGCAGTTTCAGGAGTTGGTGAGGCTGAGCAAGTACGAAAGCCTCTATGAGAACTCGCCTGACATGTACCGGACCGTGAATGTGGAGGGGGTGATAGTAGACTGCAACCGGGCCTATGCGGAAAAGCTCGGCTACACAAAGTCCGAGATTATCGGCAAGAACCTGACAGAACACACCGCAGACAGGTCCGTCTCGGGCATACTGATAAACATGGCAAAGTGGCGCGTCAACGGGGCCTGCCAGCCAGTCGAGTCGTGGATGAAAAAGAAGGATCACGCCGAGTTTCCGGCACTGATAACCCCCACAAACCTGTTTGACGAGGATGGGGCACTGCTGGGCAGGAACGTGGTCATACAGGACCTTACCAAAATGAAGGAGACTACAGACATGCTTGACCAGCGCAAGCAGATAGACACGATGAAAGACGAGTTTCTCACCGGCATAACGCACGAGCTCAAGACTCCCCTCACGCCAATAATCGGATTCTCGCAGGCGCTGGCCAAGCCCGGAATGCTGGGGGATCTGAACGAAAAACAGACCAAGGCGATCAGGACCATCCTCAACAACGCAGTCCACCTCCGCCATCTGGTAACAGACCTGTTGAGCATACACAAGCTGGAGCTGGGCAGGATGAAGTTTGACTTTGGGGAGTTTGACATTGAAGATATGGTGGAGAGCATAAAATCCACCATGGCCTACACGGCAGACGAAAAAAGGATCAAACTGATCATGCAGGTGCTGGAGAAGGGACGCGTCACGGGGGACAGATCCAGGATAGAGGAGGTCATAAACAATCTGATATACAACGCAGTCGACTTTACGCCGGCTGACACCGGCCGGATAACTGTGACTGTCAAGCGGGACGGCAAGTTCCTCTGGTTTGGCGTCGAAGACAACGGCATAGGCATCCCGCAGGAAAAGCAGGCAAAACTCTTCAACAAGTTCTACCAGGTGGATTCGACCGTAACCCGCCGGCACGGCGGCACGGGACTGGGACTGTCCATCTGCAGGGGGATTGTCGAGGGAATGGGTCACCCTGACGGGCTGCAGTCTGGATCAAAGCGTGTCAGGGAACACGGATCGACATCCTCGTCTTGGGAATACGCAGGCGTGGCGGGAATCAGCGCGGCTGCTGCTAGCAGTGCAAAGCACGCAAACGTTGTCGTTCCGTTCATGGTGTATTGTTTGGTTATGTTGTTTTATATTTTATCAGTATTTCATGGCATGCATGCGTGCCGGTTCATCCGGGATCCTGCCAGGGGATGGCTATCTTATTGATCTGGCAAACTCTGAGATTATCCCGTCCCAGTCTGCCGCCTTTACTATTCCGCTTGCCACCAGAACGCCCCTGGCTCCCAGCTCGACGGCCCTTGCGACGTCTGCCCCTGAGATGATTCCGGCACCGCACAGCAGCCCGGCCTGACTCCCGACACCTGCTATTGCATCGCCTGCGTCGGTGATCATCTCCGGCCTCTCCTTTGAGATTGCCCTGCCCGAGCCAATCAGCTCAGGAGGCTCTATTGCTATGTAGTCGGGGTTGAATCCTGCATACCTTCCGGCCTCTGCCACATCCCTAACGCATACGATGGAGATCATTCCAAGCCCCCTCATCCTCTGCACCAGCCTTTGTACCGCGGCATCTGGAATTCTGTGCTCGCTGTGGTTAATCAGGGATCCGCTCACCCCTGACTCCTTTAGCATCTCTGGCACCACGAATCCCGTGGTGCTGCCAATGCCTGACTCGTCGACATGCTGGGCAAGAATGGGTATGCTGCTGCTGTTGCTGCCGCCTCTTCCTGCGACTGCGCCAATAAGGTGCTGTGGCGGCGCCACGGCAATCTCCACGTTGTATCTTTTTGAGACCTTTTCGGCAGTCTCAACAAACCTGACAATTCTGTCTCCTGCAACCTCCATGTAGTTCTTGCAGTTAATGACCAGCATCCCTACTTGGGTGTCCGGTTTTCTATTTAATCCTTGATTATCTGCCTGCCTGTGGCATCCTGCCTGCAGGCCGCATAGACTCTGCCAAGGAATCCGCATGGCGAGAGGCCAATCGCTTCAAGGGGGCACACACCCGCTCCGGGCTAGCCCCAGAAGAACTCGTCCATGCCTGACTGCTTTGGCTTATTCAGGATCCTGTCAAAATCCAGGCTCATCGACGAGGTAATCTGCTCCAGGGTGGACTCCATAAACTCCATGTATTTCTTGGCGTCAATCTCGTCCCCTCTTGCCAACTCGATTGGCTTTACCCCGATCCTGCCTATGACCTTGATGTATGAGATCCTGTCCCCCCTCTTTATGATCCTGCTGCCCTCTAGCTGTTTTGCAGCCTTTATGTGCTGGGGGACAGTCTTTGTATACTCTGCAGGCGACTTGCTGAGCATGACGGTGAAGGCAAGATCCTTTAACGGTATCTCCCTTGACTCCACCCTTTTGCCGTACCCTGCAATCTTCTCTGAGATTACCCTCTTTGCCTCCTCAAAGTCGCCCTCTGTCTGTATCCTTGCGAGGACCACGAGGATCTCGCCAAACAGCCTCTTGATGAACGGCGGCGTGTGCGATTTTTTGCCCGTCAGCCCCTTGACGTCGACCTTTCCGGACTCTGTAACCCCAAAGTAGTTCTTCTTCCTGTTGCTTAGCACGCAGTACCTGTACTCCTTGTCAACCTCGAGATCGACCCCGTGATCCCTCTTTGCCTGCTCTATTACCATCTGGATCTGTGCAGGCGTTGGCTTTTTGATGAACAGCGAGTCCGTATCCCCGTAAAGCACGTTGATTCCGGCGGATTCGCATTTGTTGATCGTCTCCTGGATGGTGTGCCTTCCGATTGCAGTGGTCGCCTCTGCTGCGGGAAGGAAGTACAGCGGGAATATGTCTGCCCCCATTACGCCGTAGCTGGCATTCAAAATAACCTTGAGTGCCTGGCTTACCACCGTGTACTGCTGCCTCTGCTCGTCTGTAAGGGTCTCCTTCCTTGAGAGGCTCTTGTAGTAGTTTACCCTCAAATCCCTCAGGGATCCGATGATCATTGATGTCAGCCCGTTCCTCTTTGAGCATGCCCAGTGGTTGGTCTGCGGGATTGTGTTCCTCTTGCACTCCTCGTGCGGACACCTGACAGTCTCGTATGACAGGTTCCTGACCTTTATGATGCTTGGATACAGGCTCGCAAAGTCCATTACGACCACCTTGAAATGAATCCCCTCCTTGGGGCTGACTACCAGGCCGCCCTTGTACTTTTTGCTCTTGATTACGGCATCTGACATGACGTCCCTTGATCTCTTCTCCAGTTCCGCCCTGTTTGGGATGAGGTAGTCCCTGACCCTGTGCTCGTAGTACAGCAGGCTCCTGATCCACTGAGAGACCCCCATCCTTGCAATGTCGTCAATCGGCATTCTTCCAATCCTTGCGATGATTACAAGCAGGTTCATGAGGAGATCGCCGTTAAAGCTTGTCAGCTGGTATGTGAGGAGGGAGTCGTTGTAGCAGTAGTTTGCAGTCTGGTACAGGGTAAGCTGGTCTAGGTTCAGCCCGTAGTCAATCTTCTCCTTTCCAAGGAGGGCCTTTGAGACGCTGTTTAGCGAAAAGTCCGTATATGCCTGGCTGAAGGCATAAATCTGAAACGAGCGGTTGGACATGGTCCTGTACAGGTCCAGATGCACGCCCTCCTTTAGCGTGGCAGAGTTCCTCATCATGTAGATTGGAATCTGCGCATCCTCGATTCCAAGCCTCTTGGCCCTGTGGTAGAGGTATGGCAGGTCAAACTCGTCCCCGTTGTACGTTATTACAAACGGGAATGATCCGATTGCCTCAAAGGCATCCTGCAGCATCCCCTTTTCCTCCTCGTAAAAGACGACCTTGATCTCATCGCCAAGATCGTTTGTACCCATGGGGGTGCCCTCGGTCTTGAGCACAAAGATCTGGTCAAAACCGTCCGAACCCTTGAAGCCTACCGCGGTGACCTTTTTTTCTGCAACCTTGGGATCCGGAATCCTGTCAGTCTCGGCCTCCACCTCTATGTCTACTGCCAGCCTCCTGATCTTGGGAATCGGCTGGTTCAACAGATCCGCCCACTCTGAGATGAACTCCTTGAACTCTTCTGCATCCACCATGCTCTTGCTGTCCACCTTGTCCCACAGCAGGCTCTTGAGCGCAAGCTTGACCTCCTCGGAGATCTCCATGTTGTGGGGCACTATCTTTTTGTTTTCAGTCTTGTAGTACCTTCCAACGACAAGCCTCGTGTCATAAAGATAGTTCTCGTAGTACTTGATGTCAGACTCCCAGGTCTCGATCAGATTCCTGATGCCCCTGCCTCCTGCCCCTCCCCCGATTGCAAGGGGGTTTGCAACAGTTATCTTTGACATGTTTACCGATTCGTCTCTTGCCAGGTCGTATCTCCGTGTCGTCTTTATCTCGAGGACGTCGTCCCTGTTCTGGAGGAACCCCAGC
Organism: Candidatus Nitrosopumilus sp.; assembly: GCA_965238275.1. Lineage (GTDB taxonomy): Archaea > Thermoproteota > Nitrososphaeria > Nitrososphaerales > Nitrosopumilaceae > Nitrosopumilus. The sequence goes on along the minus strand of OZ250186.1, from coordinate 2,001,348 downwards.
TCGTCCGGGGACAGCCTGGAATAGCAGTACGGCTTGTGTCCGGTGTTATCCTTCCACAAGAACAGCCTTTTGGATTCGGGATCATAAAACTTGAGGATCGCAAGATTCAGCGCGCCGTCGTATGTTGCCGAGACGAGCATGGACGGGGGTATCGACTCTGTGGTGTGGACTGCCTGCATCTTACGCCCTCTCGTATTTTTTTGCCAGCTCCCTTACCCACCCCGCAATGGGCTCCCTGTCCTGTATGACGCACTCTGCGCCTGCCTCCTCTAGCAGTCCGCCGTCATCCTCCGGGTACGACTCCAGGCAGACAAACCTCTTGATTCCTGCAGTTATTGCCAGCTTGGTGCACTCCATGCACGGCACGTACGTGGTATACATGATGGAGCCCTCTCCTGTCGATATGCCCAGGGTTGCGCAGTGGACTATTGCGTTTGACTCTGCGTGGTTGCACAGGCACCTCTCAAGGGACGCGCCGGACTCTATCTTTCCCTCCATCCTAAGCGTGCATCTTTTGCATCCGCCCTCAAAACAGTTTGTGATTCCCGGCGGCGTGCCGTTGTACCCTGCGGACAGCTGTATATGGTTTCTGACTATGACTGCGCCCACCTTTCTGGTCATGCAGTTGGAGCGCAGTTTAACCAGCTCTGCCTGCAGCATGAAATACTCGTCCCAACTCGGTCTTGCAAACCCCGCACTCATGTAGGCTCATTGCCTGCTCCATATATTAGAATGGTGTACTGGGAGGCATCATCAAATGCTGGATCTCGTGTTTACGAAGACATAAAATCTGTAATCCCTGATTCCGTGTGTTGACAAAGTACGTTGAGAAAAAGTATGTCCGAAAGGATTCCATGGAACTGAGGGAGTACCAGGTGAACCTTGCGCGGCAGGCAGTCTCTGAAAACTGCATCGTCGTCCTGCCCACCGGTCTTGGAAAGACTGCAATAGCACTCCAGGTGATGGCCGAGTATCTCTCGAGGGGGGACGGGGGCGTGCTGTTCATGGCCCCCACGCGGGTGCTGGTAAACCAGCACTACGAGTTCCTGCAAAAGCACCTCACCCTGGACGACATCTCGCTTGTCACCGGCAGCGATCCGGTCAAGAAGCGCAAGGGGCTGTGGGGCAGCAGCGTAGTGTGCGCGACGCCGGAGATAACAAGGAATGATCTGGATCGGCAGATAGTGTCCCCTGAACAGTTCAGCCTCGTGGTGTTTGACGAGGTGCACCGGACGGTGGGGGATTATGCCTACTCTGGAATCGCCGAGCGCCTCTTGCACGCACAAGTCAGGATTCTCGGCATGACTGCAACGCTTCCAAGCGAGACAGAAAAGGCCACCGAGATTCTCACAAGGCTCCGAATATCAAGCGTCGCCGAGAGGACCGAGGAGAGCCCTGACGTCATACCGTACACGCAGCAGACGCGCACCGAATGGATAAGGGTGGCGCTCCCGCCGGAACTCAAGGCCATCCAGACGCTGCTGAAACTGGCCCTGAACCAAAGGTATGACACCCTGAAGGGAAACGGCATAAGCCTGTCCGGGCAGCAGTCGCTTTCTGCACTGCTTCGAATCCGGACTTTTGTGTTGAGCCAGAACCGGCGCTCGGCCAAGCCGCTGTTCACCGCAATCAGAATCCACTACGCGCTGAACATACTTGAGGCGCACGGGATCACGCCGTTTTTGGAGTTCTGCAAGCGCGCGCGGGCAAGGAAGGGGGCAGGAGTCAAGGAACTCTTCGAGGTTGACCCCAACTTTACCCGGGCGGTCCATCTTGCCATGGAGGCAAAGTCCCGGGGGGTGGAACACCCCAAGATTCCCAAACTAAAGGAGATAGTCGGGTCCGTTCCCGGAAAGGTGCTGATATTTACAAGCTACAGGGACTCTGTCGGCATGATCTCCGAGAACCTCAACGCTGCGGGCATACCGTGCGGAATCCTGATAGGCAAGGCAGGCGAGGCCGGGCTGAAACAGAAGGAGCAGGTTCAGGCCGTTCAAAAGTTCAGGGACGGGGTGTTTCGCGTGCTGATTGCCACCCGCGTAGGCGAGGAAGGCCTGGACATTGCCGAGGTAAACCAGGTGATATTCTATGACAACGTTCCAAGCTCCATAAGATACGTTCAGAGACGGGGCAGGACCGGCAGGAAGGACACCGGAAATCTGGTGGTCCTGATAGCAAAGGACACCATCGACGAGGCATACTACTGGATAGGGCGCAGAAAGATGACCGCCGCACGATCCATGGGCAGCCGGATGAGTGCAGTACTTGAGAGGAACCAGCCTGATACTGATGGGAACCCGCCAGAGGATCCCCCTGCAGGGCTTGACGCGTTTGTCTAATCCCTCATGATGCCGTCCAGGATATTTTGCCTTCTCTGTATTATCCTGTTCTTCATTCCGGACTCCAGGTGGTGTATGCTGCTGCCGTCCCTTGCCTCAAGCAGGCGGTCCAGCCTCAAGTCAAACTGCCTTTGAAGAAAGTCCTCAAGGCCGGTACCCTTCATCCCGAGGTTTTCGGATGCATCTGCTGCAAGGCGCGTGATGGATCTTTCCAGGTATGCCAGAATCCCCTCCAGACTCTCCTCGTTTAGCACCATAACCTGAATCCTCCCGGAACGGCAAAAAATGTTGTGCTCGGTCTGTCCGGCACCTGCCCCGTGCAGCAGGACAGCATCCAAGTATCATGCAAGCCTCTTGATTACGTGGTATCCAAACTCTGTCTTGACCGGTTCTGATGTCTCCCCGATGCGCATCTTGAATGCGGCATCCTCAAACGGCTTTACCATTTTGCCCCTTGCAAAATATCCGAGGCTGCCGTCCCTTTTTGCGCTGCCCGAATCAATTGATACCTCCTTTGCCACCTTTCCAAACTTCTCGCCGCCCTTGATCCTCTCCAGGACGGCTATGGCCTCGCTCTGTTTTGCGACAAGGATGTGCGAGCACTTTATCTTGTTTGACATGCAGTTTTGCCGCGGTTCTTCTCTTAATTGTTTTTGGATGGGCAATCTACTCCAAATGTGGATGGTGCATGATGGCCATGATTCTCATCACATTCATTCAGGATCAAAAGACGGTACTCCAAGTAGACGATCTGATCTGTGCTTACGTGGGAAGCGGCTTGGTAAGACTGCCGTCTTGAAGGTGCAGGTTTTGTAATTCCCAGTTATACCTTTTTCTTTCCAAGTATGATGTTGCGCACCTTTACCATCTTGCGTGCCAGCATGAAACCTCCGCCTGACATGCAGCTCCCTATTATGATATGCAGTATGTTGGATTCCTGCTGTGGTGCCACCAGCATCACGTATACAAACCCTGTAATCATCAGCATGACGCCAAAGGCTGCAAAGATTGCCATCATCATCGGGATCCTGGGTGGGATTGGGGGAAGTTCGTTGGCGGATCTTTCGGTGAATCCTACGTCCCTGCAGACGTTGCAGCAGTGCTTCTGTTTCTTTCCATGCCACACTGATTCCAAAAAATAAAACTCTTGGTGGCATGAATCACAGGCCTTTCTTGGTATGGTAACCTTTCCGTGGGCGTCAAAGTCCTGGCCCATCCTCTTCATGCATTCCCTGCAAAAGTATCCGCGTACGCGCCACTGCTTTTGAAAGTTGTACTTTTTCCATCCCAGCGGCATGTTGCAGCCGGCACATGAAGTCATACGCGCCCACCTGGTCTGCTGCCGCCGGCAGGACCTGCCTTGGCCGCTGCTGCTGCCGCTGCTGCTGCTGCCGCTGCATCATTGCACATCCCATCCGCGACTTGCAGGGGGATCATCTGAATCCCTGCTATCCAGACCGCCGGTAAACCGGGCTTGCCGTCGTATGTCATTGTATCCATATTCACATCAAATGCTATAAGTTATACGGATTGTCGGTTCTCCTGCATCATCGGTTGGTGGCACAAATTCAGGATCTTCTCCAGATTTACTTGCTGTTTTACGCACCGTTATGCCATTCCCCATTAAATCATAATTCCTCTAGGGAGAATCTGCCAGTTGTGATGGATAATCCCAGTCATTGCCATGACATGCATTGATGGGACATCCATCACGCCAAGGCCAGTCTGGGCTACGTGTGTCGCTGCCGTTGCTACAGCTGCCGTTGCTACTGCTGCTGCTGCGACTACGCTGCTGCTGCAGCAGCTGCTGCATTACTGATGAGGGTGATCTGCTTGTCCGTTCCAGATATGACGATCCCTGCGGCCTCTGCGGGTGTAATTTTGCCAATGCCGCCATGGGGGCGGAAAAAGTTGTGGTGGACGATCATCAGCCGCACAAGCGCGGGACTTTCTGTCCCGAACTCGCGGGCGGTCTTGATGCGATCCTTGAATTCACCGTTAAGCCTCTCGTGCTTGTTGTTATGACTGAAGCGGTTCTTCAGGTGAATCTCCCGGACGTGGATCAGCCTGAAGCCGTTGCGTCTCCAAAACGCCCTGCGGGCGGCAGGACAAAACGCCTGCAGGCCGTCTGTTACCAGCACCCACGGGGTGGTTCCGGCCAGATTCCTTGCGGCTGCAAACAGGGGGGCGGGTCTGTAGTTGAGTTTTGTCTCAGACACGTCATGGGACAGTATGAACCTGCTGGCGCCGTCCATGACGGCAAAAAGCCACCGCGCCTGCGCGCGAACCTTGAAATGTATCTCGTCACAGTGCCACTTGTAGCCCGTGCGCGGCTGCAGCCGCCTTGAATATTCATCCATCAGCGTCGAATAATGCGCAGTCCACCTGTATATCGTGCTTGAATGCACGGTTGTTCCGTCCTGTGCCATCACTGCCTGCACCGCAGCGCAGGACAGCCCGTACGCTGCCTCCCTGAGTGCCCGGGATATCGCCTCTGGGCCGGCATGGCGCTTCTTGAAGCCCGGCCGTCCGGAGAATGTCCGGCCGCACGGCTTACACCGGTACCGCCGGATCGGCCCGTACGCGTTGTGTCGGTGCCCGTTGCGTGCAAACACAGTCGACTTGCAATGGTGGCATGCAGTCTGAGGCATGCTAATGACAATTGTATTTTGGTTCCTGCACCGGTCCCACATCCGGCCAAGCAACACGTCCACTGCCCGCACGTGCTTGCACAGGCCGTCACAATTGACGTAATGCTGGCACGCGCATACAAACCCGGCAGAGCCAAGAATCACCAGATACCACAGTCCTGGAATAGACTGCGATGCCACATTCCATCGTCTGAGACTTGTCATCCTCACCTGCTTTGGGTCGTTGCTGATCACCTGTCCCTGCCTTGCCGCCGTTTTGGCGCGTTTTGCCCTGTTCATAAATAAACCAATTGGTATTATTACATAGATCTTTCTACCAGTCTTAAATAACAGGCAGCTAAAAAAAATTCATGACCCAGTGGGCCAAAGACGCCAAGGAATTTACCGTTTCTGTGATCAAAAACGAGAAGCGTCTGACAAACTACAGCTACATACCAAAACCGATACTTGAAATGCTTGGCAATCCCGACAAACTAAAGTTTGTCATTTCCGGCGATGACATAATGGTGCGCAGACCAGACGAGTGAATCTGGAGAAGATCCTGATTTTGTGTCACCAACCGATGATGCAGGAGAACCCGGATTGTCCGGTCATCTGCACGGCAGGCTGTGTGGCCGGCTGGAGCAAATCAATCTTTTTAATCTGCAATGTTTGATGTCATGCATGTCACATCTCTTTACCGTCAACAAGGCCAACGCGGCGCTGCCTGACGTCATAAAAAAGTTCGAGTACGCCCTGTCATGTAAAAAAGGGGTGGCAAAATACGAGCAGCAACTGCAGGCCAGCCTCTCAACTACAAACTCCCTTGAAGCGTATGTCGTACTCAAGCAGAAACTGAACTCGGCAGTAACCCGGTTTTACGAATCCGTTGAGATCCTGGAAAAGACCGGCGTTGTAGTCAAGAGCATAGATCAGGGCCTTCTTGACTTTCCCTCAAACAGGTTCAACCAGGAGGTCTGGCTGTGCTGGAAGTATGGCGAGACTGAGATACGGTTCTGGCATGAAACGGACTCCGGCTTTATGGGAAGAAAGCCCCTTGAGGTAAACGACGAATCCCTAGTGTGATGAATGCCGGCAGCAGTCTGCAGGCATCATGGAATGCCCGCCTTTACACACTGCAGGCAACCAGGACGGCGCGCCCACACTAAAATCACTGGTGCCGGTTTCTCCTGCCGACCCTCTCTTTGTCCCTGCATATCCCACAGAGGTAGTCCCTTTTGAACGCCTGAATCTCTGCGGCAAATCCGTCACTGCCGTAAAGCCTCTCCGAGACTGTCACGCCTCCGGGCACGCCCTTTTTGCAGCTGCTGCAGCGTATCTCCAGTTCGAGCCTCACCACCGGCTCGCCGTCTGACACCCTTCCAAGAATCATACACCGGTTCGGGCCAGTCAGGTTATAAACACAGGCATGCAGGATCCAAAACTCATGAATATTACGCCCGAGAACGGATGTTGGTTCAAATGCTGTCTGTCTGGTTCCGTGTCATCCGTGTCCGCTTCCTTCTGGCCTCCGTGATCGCAGTATCTGCCGGACTGGCACTTGGCTGGTGGCAGAACCTGGCGATAAGCCCGTTTGACGCTGCCCTGACATTTGCCGGGGTCATGGCACTTCATGCCAGCGTGGACCTGTTTAACGACTACTGGGACTTTAAGCGTGGAATCGACACGATTACGAAGCGGACATCCATGAGCGGCGGCACCGGGGTCCTGCCCGAGGGCCTGCTTGAGGCATCTTCTGTGTACCGTGCAGGCATCATATTCCTCGTCATAGGCACTGCCATAGGGGGATACTTTGTCCTCACTGACGGCGTGGTGATTGCCGTGATTCTTGGATTTGCAGTCCTGTCCATCTACTTTTACTCCACAAAGATCGTCGACTCCGGCCTGGGCGAGTTTTTTGTCGCCCTCAAGGGCTCCCTGACTGCCATCGGGGCCTTCTACATCCAGTCCGGACAGATTACAGCCGAATCTGTCCTGGTGGGGGCCGCAGTGGGTTCCCTGTCCTCGCTGGTGCTCTTTGTCGCATCCTTTGCCGATCACGACGCTGACAAGGCCAAGGGAAGAAAGACCCTGGTGATCGCCGCCGGCCGGAACAGGGCGCCTGTCCTCTTTTGGATATTTCCGGCAGTCTCGTACTGTGCCGTAATCTCCGGCGTGTCTGCCGGCCTGCTTCCTGCCTCGTCCCTTGTCAGCCTCCTGGGGCTGCCACTGATGGTAAAGTCGGGAATCGGCCTGGGAAGGAGGCACGACACCGTGGAGGAACTGGTGCCGTCAATGTCCTCCACGCTGCTATCCAGCCGGATCACAGGAGCGCTGCTTGTTGCAGGACTCCTAATTGGGCTCTAGACATAAATTTGAGCGGTGGTGATCTGTTGCATGATCTCCGGTTCTGCAACGCCTGAAGGAACAAGAAAGTTTGCCATAGACTCTGGCGTGAACCAGGCCAACTTCAAGGTGTTTGAGGACCTTACCCTGTCAAACGTAGGCATTGGAACATACCTCGGCGATGCAGATTCCAGGACAGACGATCTGGTCTCTGCTGCAGTCAAGCAGTCTGTCGCCTCAGGAGTCAACGTGATAGACACTGCAATCAACTACAGATCCCAAAAGGCCGAGCGTTCAGTCAGAAAGGCAGTATCCGAACTTGTCCAGGACGGGGTGATCTCGCGCGATCAGGTATTCATCTCCACCAAGAACGGATATGTCACAAATGACGCTGACGTGCAGATGGGCTTCTGGGAGTACGTCCAGAGGGAGTATGTCCAAAATGGCATCGTCGGAGAGGGCGACATCACGTCAGGATACCACTGCATGACCCCTGCGTACATGTCTGATCAGCTGGACAGAAGCCTGAAGAATCTTGGGCTGGAGTGTGTTGATCTGATGTATGTTCACAACGCCATAGAGGGCCAGATAAAGGACGTATCCCGGGATCAGTTCCTAAAGAACCTGGAATCCGTTTTCGAGCTGTACGAGCAGAAGCGGGATGAGGGAAAGCTGGCCTTTTACGGAATGGCCACATGGGAGTGCTTCCGGATTCCACGGAGCAACCCGCAACACCTCGAGCTTGGGGATGTCCTGAAGATGGCGGCAAGGGCGGGCGGAAAGAACCACGGATTCCGCTTCATCCAGATACCGTTTAACATGTATTATGACCAGGCGCTTCTTGCAAAGACCCAGCAGGCCGGCGGAGGAGGAGCAGACGTATCCGCGCTGGAGGCTGCAAGGATTCTGGGAATTGGGGTCTTTACCAGCGTGCCATTCATGCAGGGGCGGCTGCTTCAACCAGGGGCGATGCCCGAGTTTGACAAACTCAAGCCCTCGCTGCGCGCGCTGCAGTTCATACGTTCGGCTCCCGGCGTTCTAGCCCCCCTGGCAGGCCAAAAGCTCCCAGAACACGTGTCTGAAAACCTTGAAGTCATGAAGATCCCGCCGTTTGCAGAAGACGAGTTTCTTGGCATCATCAAAAAGCTTACCTCATAGACATTGTGCCGTAGTTTGTTGAACATAATCGTGCCTGGATCGTGTTTTATTGGTGAGAATTTACGCACTAGATTGGGGTTGTACAACAAACTATTGTGCCGTATAAAGATAATAAGCAGAAATTTTTTACTAGTATTGAGATTGGCCGAGAAAATTTATGACTATGTTGGAATCTGTGACTCTGTAATGTCCCTTGATCCAAAGATCCGGTTTGTCGGCGTTGTTAACGAGCGGGGCAGGCTTGTCGCAGGGGGAATGAAGGAGAGCATCAAGTCGCTCGAGGATGAGAGGGATGACGAGATGATCTTCATGGAGCTTGCACTGCGTGTAAAGATGAGAAAAGAGTTTGACAAGCAGCTCGGCCCTGTAAAATTTGCCATGGCCCTGCGTGAGCGGATTCTTGCAATCAGCGTCCTGATTAACGACGACATACTGTATGCAGTCTTTGAGCCTGATGCCGATTACGGACTGCTCCCAGACAAGATTCTGGATATCGTCCATTCCTGACCGGGCGTGCCAACAGCAGCCCGTCCGGCTTTTGCAGGCGACTGTTTTGAGAGGAATTCCATTGGATGCTGCCGGTTTCCTCGAAATTACACATCAAATATAAGGAATTTCAGAATGGGTAAATCATGCCAGTGGATCCCGTGTGCGGAATTGAACTAGACGAGGATCTTGCACTGCTGCACGAGCATGACGGGACAAAGTTTTACTTTTGCTGCAACGGATGCAGGCGGATATTCATTAAAAAACCGCGCAAGTATAGGAACAACGCCTAGACCGGAAACGCGCCGCACATCCTGCAGAATCTGGAATCCCTGATTGCGCATCCGCAGTATGGGCACGCGCCGTATGGAACACGTGCAGGAGGCCCAAAATGCCTCCTGAAGATCTCATAGTAGTACATCGACTCGCTGCTCCTGATGGTGATGCCGTCTTTCCCCTGTACCGCCTTTACCTTTTCGGCAAACTCGTCCCGGTCGATAACTGACTCGAACAGGCCCGTCAGGCCTGCGGTCCCGGATCCGTCCTGCATTGGGGATTTGGGCCTCCATGCAATTCTGGGCGGGATGAGCCCCTCAAACGTCTTGCGCAGTATCCATTTTCCGTGCCTCTCCCTGCCTCTCCCTCTGACCTTCAAGTCAGCCGGGATCTCCCGTGCAAGCTCCTGCACCGACTCGTCCAGGAACGGTGATTCTATGCCTACTCCCAGGGCGTCCCCAATCCTCTGCGTGGGAAAATGCATCACAGAGCAGACCCTCCTGATCTCCTCTTCGAGCTCCCCCTGCGGCTTGTTGATGAGAAACCTGTATCCTGCAAACAGCTCGTCGGCGCCGTCGCCTGTGATGATCGACTCCTCCCCGTTGTCCCTTGCCCATCTTGCTGCCAGATACATGACAACGCTGTTTCGAATCTCTATGTCGTTGAAGTTTCCCAGAATCCTGACAGTCTCCCCGACGGCCTCAAGGATTTCAGCCGTACCTACCGTGTATATTGACAGGGGCATCTTCATCTTTCCTGCCGCCATCTGGCAGTATGTCAGGTCAGTCGAGACAAAGTCCTCTGCAATGACTGCCACCCCCTTTGGACTTCGCTGTCTTGACAGGTATGCGATGATGGTGCTGTCCAGTCCCCCTGACAGCGAGATCAGGTTCGACTTGCAGGATGCGCAGGACTCTTCAAGAACCCTGTAGAGCCTGTCTGATATTTCGCCTGCCATCTGGCTGTGTGTACCTTGGGACTCTACAATATTCGTTTAGATCCATGCTGACGCAAAAAAGTCCATGCAAGGTTGAACCGACCACACTCGAAACTACAGATCCTGCGACCTCTTGCTGCAATATGGGCTAAACAAAATGGGATGAACTCAAAAGGGCGTACAAAAAGGGAATTAGGATACGTACAGGAATGCCTGTAGCATGTCTGGGTTGCCTGCGTTAAACAGGCATAAGTGATACTGCCTATACGTCTCTGCAATCTGGCCTGCGGATGCATCGCCGGATGCGCCGGTATGAGGGGGGGGGGAGGAAAGACCCCTAGATTCTTCGGTCTCCGGTACGACTGCCCAAGGGCACATCATCTGGATCCGGCCTGGCCATGATTGCAGCCCACATGTGGAAATCTATGGTAATCCCTCGGGACGTTGCAGAAATCATGTCAACTTGATGTCAAAAGCCGTTCCAAGTCCATCATCATGCATGTGTTGGACCGTGCAACTGCCATCAATATGTCTGGCATACTGCATGCATGGCATAAACGGACACCTAACTTCCACCATGAGTTAGGCCGTCTCCAGCATGTCTGATTCATGCCGAGTCGAATACGCCTTCATCACCCATTAAATTTCAATAAAATAAAACCCTGCTTCAGTTCATGGTGAATTGCAAGTTATACTCAAGAATGCAAGGGGAAAGATGAATTGGACATGTTGCCCGACGAAGCCGATGTCACGAGGGCTGACGTGGTTCACAAGAAATGTCCTGAGGAGCATGGGAGGCGTGTAAAGCATGATGAATGCATTTTTTGTGGCAATGCCGTAATGCTATTGTATTCTAAGATGTGTTCAGAATGCTATCATGATAATTCCGCCAACCAGGCTAAATATAAAAACTATTAAAAATTATTTATAAATCCGACGGTAGCAATAATTTCTTACCGCCAACCTTCCGGCCAATGCCATGCCGCCAAAATACCTCTGTCCCAAATTATGGAATCCGATATGCAGTGAAAAATAAATTCGTGAACAAAAACTGGATTTGTCGTAAAAATAACTGTAAAATCCCATTTAAATTACTCTCACGGTGGGGGAAATATTCTGCACATTCAGGCTTGCAGGGGAATGGCTGCGCGTCTTGGGGAAATACTCTGAAGGATAATTCCGGTAAGACTGTCTACAAACACGCGGATTGATCATTGCGTGACATGATCTTTTAACCTGTCAACGACCCTTTGAGTTTCTTTTTCTGAAAACAATTCTCTTTGGTTTACAATGAATGAATTGATATTTGCCAAATGCCTTACCAAAACAAACTTGAAATTTAGATCATATCCCATGTTTTCTTGCACCGGCAGCAAGATTTTTGTAACCGGAGGGTTTTGTGGGCTTCTCCATGCTTTTAGCGAAATCCACAGCACCAGTCCCGCACGGTCCACTTGCTCGTGTGGACTGATGCCTTCATGCTGTTCATAATATCGGTCGCTCCAGTTTTTGACTTCGATTATGACCACTCCTCTTTTGGAAACCACCACGAAATCCATCTGTGCTGATTTTAGGTTTTTTCGATTGTTGTAAGTCACGTAATGCGGCAATTCAAAATCAAGTCCACACAAAACGTGATAATCGTCAGGTAACTTGGACAGCTCATTTAAGACATGCAATTCACCGCGGGTGCCTGCGTGCATCGGATCACCTTTGTTTTTTTCAAACCTATTTAGCTGCTGTTGCTTGCTCCATTTCCTGATGCGCCCGAAAAACCCGTTATCTTCTTCCTTCATATGTTCTTTCAAGTCATTGTAGGCTTTCTCAATATCTTCAATTTTTTGCACTGCACTGGGATATTTGTTCAAGAGCCCCCTTTCGCTACCGGAAATTCCATAAATTAAAGCCATGCTAACTTATGTTCATGAGTCAATAGACAGTTAAAAATCTATTATATACATGAGTACTGTGAAATATAATAAAATTCGTATCTGTGTAGTTTTTTGATCAAATGTTGAACTCCATATCTACAATCAGAAAATCCGCGTCTGTCTAATTTTTTAAAACTATTTTTAATCACTTGATCGAGTTTTTCTCTCCGTCCTAATTTTTAGATCATTGCTGCCCACGGTTTGCATATGTCTGATGATAATTCCGAGTCAAGGATTGCAGAACTGGAGGAAAAAGTGGGTGTGATGGTAGAGCAGATGGCCGAAAAAGACCGGCAGATGGCCAAACTCGCTGATCTTTACGCTGCCGCCCTCAAACAGATCCAGGATCTCACGGTAGAGTTGCAGGAGGCAAAGGGCATCATATCGGCTGCCGTTGCAAGGAGCATCGGCGCAAAACCGGACAAAAAGACCGGCAGTACCCGGCGCCGCGCAAAGGGCAAGGGCAAGGGCAAGGGCAAGCCAAGTGACCACAAACGCACGGGCCTTGCGCGTCCTGAAAGAATAGACGCAGAGGAGACAGCAGATCCGCACACGTGCGGCAACTGCGGCAGCTCCGACCTCTCAGAATGCGTGTCCACGTACACAAAGGTGGTAAGGGAGGCTGCCAAGACGGAACTAAAGCACATCAAGGTGACAGTAAAGAGAAGGCGTTGCAGGAACTGCAAGAGGATCGTGTCCGGCAGGACTCCGCTGGCACTGCCAAACTCCAGGTACGGGATCAACTTTATGATAATGATGGTCATCCTCAGGCTGCACGGCATGTCAGACCTCAGAATATGCAATATTGTCATGATGATGTACTCGGCAAGAATCACGGAATCTGCGATAAACCGCATGGTGTGCAGGATGGCCCGGGAGCTCGGGCCGCTGTACGAGAAGATCAGGGAGGAGGTAAGAAACTCGCCTGCGATAAACGGGGACGAGACGACCTGGCGCGTCGACGGCACAAACTATTGGCTGTGGGTGGCTGTAGCCAGGTACGCCGTAATCTACGAGGTGCACCGCCACAGGAACTCGAAGGTTCCAAAAAAGATGCTCGGCAAGGACTACCCGGGATGCGTCACGTCTGACTCGTGGGCCGCGTGGAACGTCATCGGATCCGAACACCAAAAGTGCCACCTTCATTACGCCCGGGACATCAAGGACACCCTGAAATACAAGAATCCCGGCGATGACTACAAGCGTCACGCAAGGACGCTGCGCACGATACTGTGGGACTCGCACATCGACGGCGCCGTTCCGGGAGGTGCCGAAGCACTGGCAGCAAAGAAGAGGCTGGATCGTCGCATCGCGTCACTTATCGGCAGGCTCGAAAAGGACCGCGACTGCAGGCACTGCAACAGGATGCGCAAGAGGCTGGTGCGGGAGGGAGATCACCTGTTTGCGTTTCTGGAGACAGACGGCGTCGAATACCACAACAACCGGGCAGAGCGGGCCATCAGGCCGTGCGTCATCCTGCGCAAGAACAGCAACGGGAGCAGGTCAAAGAAGGGCGCAGATGCCATTGCCACGCTGATGAGCATCAAGCAGACATGGGCTCTGGTAACTTTTACTGATCTGATCACCAAAATTTAACAGGTCACACTAGGATGCCTTGATTCTCATGATCTTTAGCTTTTTCGGTCTGGATGATGGTGTATGGTGCTGCTCATTGTAACATGGCAGGCAGGATTATGCAACACGCCGCCACTTTTCAGTACCTTTATTATAATGTTATTTGTATTCTGATGCAACCATGACTGGATTAAACTACGGTGCAGAAGGTGCAGCAGAAGCATTTAAAGAAAGAATAAGAACAAACAATAGGGAATTAGACAGGCTTCGCGAACTTCGAAAAGCTACAAAGTATCGGATCGACAATTCAAATGACGAAAACGAAATTAAAGAATTTAAAAATGATATTGAAAACTACGATGAACAAATTTCAGCCTTGGAAAGCGACAGCACTGAATGTACTAAGGAGCTTGAAAAAATTGAAGAGCGAATGGGCACGTAAACGGCTTACCGCAGACGACGTGCGGCTGTTGAATTCTGAAATAACTACCGCCGAAGGAGCGCTCAGGTGGGCGTCTGACAACCTTTGTCCGTCAGTCGGCAAGGCGTCAAGCTTCGGCGCCGAAGACGCGGCAGTAATCGACATGATGGTGAAAATCACCCCCGAATTCCAATTCTTCACGCTAGACACAGGTTTTCTGCCGAAAGAGACACTGGACATAATCGCGGCCGTGGAAGACAGGTATGGAATCAAAGTCGAAAGGCTCAAACCGGATCCCGAACGCGTCGAACACATGGTCGAAGAGCGCGGCACGCACCTGTTTTACGAAAGCGTCGAGGGACGCAAAACGTGCTGCCATGTCCGCAAAGTCGAACCGATGAATGCCAAACTGGCCACGCTCAACGGGTGGATCACCGGCTTGCGGCGCGATCAGACCGAAGCCAGGCGCGACATGGAAATGTTCGAATTGGATTCGGCGCACGGCGGGATAGTGAAGATAAATCCGATAATAAACTGGAGTATTGAAGACGTTTGGGGCTACGTCAGGGCGCACGGCGTGCCGTACAACGCGTTGTTGGACAGGGGTTACACAAGCATAGGATGCGAACCATGTACTAGGGCTGTGAAACCCGGCGAAGATCCGCGCGCGGGCCGTTGGTGGTGGGAACGTGGCGTCAAAGAATGCGGACTGCATGTCGCGCGCAACGTGCAATAAAACACCACGTTGGCGCTTGGCTGGCGGCTCTGGTAACTTTTACTGATCTGATTACCAAAATTTAACAGGTCCCAGACATGCAAGGCAAGGGGAGATGATCTTGGCACGATCCTGCACGAGGGCCTGGCTCCACGTCAAAAAACTGCATAGACGCGCGTAGGCATGGAGTTCAACATTTGATCAAAAAACTATGCAGTTACTAAAATTCGTGCTAATTGCGGCCGCACTTGTGATGTCCTCGGCGCCCAACTTGTGGACGGCAAGCGAGACGAAGCAGGACTCGCTGTCATTGTACGTGCGCACTATCACGCCCTGGACTCCATAGACATAATCCGTAATTGGGTATAACCACACGATTGGACGCATTGCAGGACAAATCCGGTTGATTGCACGGAATTGCATGTCAATTCGAACTTACCCGATGATCAAAACTATACGTCAGCCGTGTTTTATTCTGATTGCCCATGTCAAAGCATGTCATTATACGACAAATTAGCAAAAAAGCCCAAACTGTTCATCCGGTGCACTGGACTGACAGTCTCCGAATTTAATTTGGTGGCAGGGCGGCTGGCAAAAAAATACCCCAGGGCAGAGCAAAAGCGACTCTCCAAAAGAAGCAGGATGCGCGGCATTGGTGCCGGACGCAGGTGGAAACTGGATCTGAAAAACAGGTTTCTTCTGGTCCTGTTTTATTACAGGACATACGCCACACAGGATCTTCTTGCCATGGTGTTTCAGGTGGGCCAGGCTAGCGTGTCCCGCAGCATGGGGGCACTGGAGCCGTCGATCCGGCAGTGCGTTCCGCTTCCGTCAAAGATCTACGCCAGCATCAAGGCCACCAAGACGCTTGACGATCTTGAGGAGATCATTCCGGGCCTGACTGCCCTGATTGATGCCTCCGAGCAGCAGATACAACGTCCCGGGCGCAAGGACATGGAACGGTCCCACTACTCGGGCAAGGCACACAGGCACACGTCCAAGGTCCAGTACACATCGGCCACGGACGGCCTCATCCTTCACAAGACCCGGCATTCCCCGGGCAGGATCCACGACTTTGCAGTATTCAAAAAGAAACACCCGACATTCCCTGACAACCTTCCACGCAAGGACGGGAGCAAGGACAAGAAAAGGATCAAGGTCAGAGAGATCCTGGATGGCGGATACCAGGGGATCAACAAGGAGTTTCCTGACCGGGATGCCGTAGTGCCGTACAAGAAGCAAAAAGGTGCAGAATTGTCCCCCGAGCAGAAGGAATTCAACAAAAAACACTCAAAGGTACGGGTGTATGTGGAGCACGCCATCCGCAGGGTCAAACGGTTTCGCATAATAGAAGATATGCGTAATCCGCCCATTTCGCCAACTCGGTCATAAAAAACCGGAAAAATACGGCCTAAAACTACTCGTGTCTGGCATGTGGCAAGTCCGTTCACCCCAAAATCCAAAATGACGTGCGCAGCCTTGCAGCACTTCATCGTGCCCTGAATTCTACTTGACCGGAGCTTGGGAGCAGGCCCTGTCCCAGTCTACTGACGTCTTCCACTGCCCCGGTGGTGGCGGGCCCTTTTCCATGCAGTCCCACAAAAGGTTCAGGTTTACCAGCCCTGTGATCACGTTGAACTCCCTGTTGAACCCGGCTGCGTTGCCGTCGTACGGGTCGGTGAGGCGCGCGTAGCGCTTGAGCCTGCCTATCGTGTGCTCCACCAACACCCGGGTGGAGTTGATCCTGTGGTTGTGCTTTTTTTGCTCCGGCGTCAGCGGCGTGTCCCTGGTCTTCTTGTGCGGGATCTCCGGCGTGGTGCCGGGCAGGTGGTCTGCGATTCCCTGGTAGCCGCGGTCGACGAATGGGTGGCACCTGTCTGATTCTGGCAGGTCCGGATCGTGCATCGCCTTCTCCCACTTTCCAAACGGCATGGGGCGTTCCTTGAGCAGCGTGATGTCGCCGACTGACCCGACGGTGCTTTTTGATATGCCGATCACCACCCCGTTCCGGTTGGTGTACACGTTGGTATTGTTGGTAAACTTTTTCTTCTTGCCGGAGTATTTCATGCGCCGGACTGACTTTACGGACGGGCGCTGTATGGGGCAGTGCGTGCCGTCTATGAAGATCTCGCCCCCATCCGATCCGGGCACGATCTTCTTGAAATCTTCCCTGGTCGGGGCAGCAGCTACCTCCTCGGATATATTGTCTGCCGTCGGAAGTATTCCTGCCAGCATCGCGTCCATCACAGGAAAGTACCGGGACACGGTGGACTGGTCTATCCCGAAGAACGCGGCAAGCGTTCCCTGCGTGATGTTTTCCTTTTTGTGCATCAGCGCCATGAGCAGCGCGTGTCTCAGGTACAGCTTGCACCGGTTTCCGGGATCGGAGGCCCGGGATGCGTTATCGCAGAACAGCGGCATCTGGCCCGAATGCGTCAGAAACACCTTGGCCCGCTCCAGCATGTACCGGAACTGTTCCCCGTCTGCCAGCGTGGCATGGCGGAGCTTGTCCCCGTCGCGTATTATGTCGTCTAGCACCTCTAGCAGATGCAGCGCGGGCCCCTTGCCGGGGTTCCAGCCATCGTCCCTGCTCTTCCACAGGCCGCGCTCAAGGCCCAGCTCCCTGTCTTTCTGCTCCAGCTTTTTGTCTTTAGTCGTGCTTTAGAATATTTTTTATCGGCCCTTTTGTTTTCCTGCGTCCCAGCTTTTTGTCTTTCTGATCACGTCCAGCTTTTTGTCTTTCTGGCGTGCTCCACCAACACCCGGGTGGAGAATATTTTTTAGGCTTTTGTTTTCCTGCTGCCTGGGGCGTTCCTTGAGCAGCGTGATGTCGCCGACTGATGCTTTTTGATCATCACCACCCCGGCGACACGTCTGCCGGAGTATTTCATGCGCCGGACTGACTTTACAGATGCACGGGGCAGTGCGTGCCGTCTATGAATATCCACGATCGAAATCCTCCTTGGTCGGGGCAGCAGCTTTTCCTGCCAGTCATCGCATCCATTGTACCGGGCTTTGGGCGGGGTTGTCCTTTTTGCGGATAAGCTAGGAGCAGCAGTTTGCTCGGAGACCCGGGATGCGTTATCGCGGAACAGCGGTATCTGGCCCGAATGCAAGCTACCGGAACTGTTCCCCGTCTGCCAGCGTGACATGAGCTTGTCCCCGTCGCGTATTATGCCGTCTAGCACCTCTGGTGCATGCAGGGTTCCAGATCGTTCCTGCTCTTCCACAGGCCGCGTTCAAGGCCCAACTCCCTGTCTTTCTGTTCCAGCTTTTTGTTGCTTTAGATTGAGGACTTTTTGTCTTTCTGTTCCAGATCGTTCCAGCTTTTTGTCTTTCTGTTCCAGCTGCCTGATTAGAAATTTATCGTTTTCCTGTTCCATGTGGACAGGGGGATTACGCATATTCTCTAATGGGCGGTGTCTACCGAAACCGCCTGAAAAAATATGACACCATCAATGACATCGTTTGCGGATTTGCCAACCTCAGGGTTCTCCTAGTCCGGGAAGCAATCGGGTAGGAGTCAAAAAACCTACACAATATAGGAAAATATGCATAATTTCTAATTACGGATTATGTCTCATGTCTGCCCAGATGCGTGTTCGGCCTTTCACCGCGGTGCGCTAGCGTGTAATGTCCATCCGGCTTGCGTAGGTTTATGCCGTTGGACTTGAGCCAATTGAGGATACTTCCTTCGGTATTCGTGATGATAGTTTGGTGTCTTTTTTAAAATATGGTCATCGGGTAAGACGCGCCGTCCTGGATGTATCTCCTATTGTCCGTCTTCAACCGGATGTCTTGGTTCTCATGATAGCTTTTTCGGCCTAGGGGATGTGTATTGGGGTGGCATTCCTTTCGGCCTAGGGGATGTGTATTGGGGTGGCATTCCTTACTGCAATCGGTAGGCAGAATTATGCATGTGTTCAAGATTACACATTTCGAAACAAATACAAACAAAATGCAAAAAGAAAGTACTAAGGAATGACAAAAAAGACGCTCTATCTTGCAAACCCGTACGGGTTCTCCGCACAACAAAAAGCGGGACCGTTGCAAGATCTTGTAAAGCTGCTAGACAAACTCGGAGCCGAGGTGTGGGAGCCTTTTGAGCGAAACAACCAAAAAGACAGGCCCGGAGACAACAGTCCGTACAAGATCGGCCGTTCTGACATGCAAGACGTTAAAGACGCAGACGGAATTTTTGCGGTGGTTAACGGAACTCCGCCAGACGAGGGCGTGATGGTTGAGCTTGGCATGGCAATCGCGTGGGGCAAGGATGTATTTTTGTTCCGTGATGATTTTCGCCGGTGCGCTGACAGCGATGCGTACCCGCTCAACCTGATGCTGTTTACGGGTCTGCCAAAGAAAGGCTGGCAAGACTGGTACTACACAGGCATAGACGAGCTTGCAGATCCAAACAAAGCCTTGGTAAGATGGCTAGCAGAATAGCAGATGCCGCAAGGTTTGGCAGACTAGACACACCTCAGACCCTGACGGTCCCTCGCATCTCAAAGAAACTGTGAATTAAGGCCGCGCAACATGCCAAAAGGATATGCTATGAACGCCCAGGAGTTTGCCGCGTCAGTTGACATGAGGCGTAGCCTGTTTGGTCCCAATGCGCCAAACAGCCTCGCTGATTTCGTGGCAAAGCCTGTCCGGATCTCGGCCAGTCCTCGGACAAGATGCCATCTGTAACCTGTAGCCGAACCGATCTGGATTGCCGTGGCGTCCCCTGCCAGTCGCCGCAAAACCCCACTTGAACCATGCAGAGGCCATCGCGTTCCTGACGGCAACTGCAGACATCATCTGTTAGTCTGGGATAACCCCTTCTGTTTTCACACGTGTTCCGGGCTATTGCAAAATCGGCTGATGGCCAAAGCGTCTCCAAAATGACAGCCCCAGCGTCATGACTATGCCACTGTCCTGCAGGAGACGTGATTGGCAGCAGCCGGATCCAAGGTGGATACCAAATTCAGACAAGCATAAACTGCATATTACAAACGATGTGGGGACGGCACCCTCCGTCTGGCGTACCGGCAGGTGCCCGTCAACTGGTTTTGCAGCACCCTGCGTTGCAAGATTTAAATCCCTTATGGGTTTTTAAGAGTTGATGCTTCTGCCTGCCGAGATTGAGTCCAAGACCCTGATTCCCGCATTGAGGGCCATCCTTGCAAAAAAGCTTGCAGAGGAACATAACATCAGGGAGGATGAAATCTCAAAGATGCTCGGCGTCACCCAGGCGGCAATAAGCAACTACATCCGCGGCACGCGTGGGGATCCGTCCCTGATCATGAAGCTCCTGGCAGAAGAGCAGGTCGCAGTCATGATAGACGAGCTGAGCGACCACCTTTCGTCTGACTTGGCCTACACGCCTTCGAGCCTCTCAAAATTCATCGGACTCTGCAATTACATAAAGTCCAGTCTGCTGATATGCGAGATACACCACAACCTAGAGTCCAACATTGATGAGCAGGTGTGCAAAGAATGCGAGAACATGCTGCTCAAGGGTCCCGGAAGCGTCTACTAGGACCTGTCCAGTATTATCTCTACTGTTGATGTCATTCTGCCTATTCCGGGGGCCGATTCCGTATCCAGGATAATCTTTTGCACCCTGACCCCCGTGTTCATATCCCTGATGATGTTTGCCACTGCCACCGCGTTTGGGATGGAGTTGCCTTTTGATCTCAAGGCCAGTCTGCCGACACCATCCAGTCTGGACAGCACGTACGCCACTGACTCCATGACTGGATCGTGTTCAATCGTTATGCGATCCTGTATCGTTCCGTCTGCTCCTCTTAGTGACATTATTTAACAATCAGAAATTTTCTATTCTTTTAAGTTTTATCGACCAATGGTTCATTTTTCAAAATTGGTAATTGGTATATTCTGGTAGTCGCCGTTTGGCAGAACCCTTCGTATGGTGATTGGTATGACCCTCTGCTCCAGCTCCTCCATGGATATGTCCAGCGAGATTCTTGCAGTCTTTGGAATTGGTATGAATGGAGGTGCCCCCAGTGACAGCTGCAGTGCCCTTGCCCCCATAATTCTTGCCTTCTCAAACCTAGTCAGCGTCGGAGGGCCAATCAGTATGGTGCCGTCAAACGGTATCTCGACTGGCTCGTGATCATCAATCCTCTCTACCACCTCCCTGTTCTCGATCTCCTTTATCTTCTTCTCCAGTGACTCCTGTTGCTCTTCTGTCAGTACGTTTTTGCCGTCATTCTCTATCAGTTTTCGATAAGTGGCAAGTGCCTTGTTCAAACCTACATTCTCCTCGGGTTCAGCATCCAAAGCCTTCGGCTCTGTCAGCTCAGCCTCTTTTATATCCGGCAAGTGTTAAGTTTCGTTTAAAACGTTATTTATGCCTTAGTAATGGCCGGTTCTCCTGCATCATCGGTTGGTGACACAATCCAGACAAAACGGGCACAGGATCTTCTCCAGATTCACTCGTCTGGTCTGCGCACCATTATGTCATCGCCGGAAATGACAAACTTTAGTTTGTCGGGATTGCCAAGCATTTCAAGTATCGGTTTTGGTATGTAGCTGTAGTTTGTCAGACGCTTCTCGTTTTTGATCACAGAAACGGTAAATTCCTTGGCGTCTTTGGCCCACTGGGTCATGAATTTTTTTTAGCTGCCTGTTATTTAAGACTGGTAGAAAGATCTATGTAATAATACCAATTGGTTTATTTATGAACAGGGCAAAACGCGCCAAAACGGCGGCAAGGCAGGGACAGGTGATCAGTGACGACCCAAAGCAGGTGAGGATGACCAAGTCTCAGACGATGGAATGTGGCATCGCAGTCTATTCCAGGACTGTGGTATCTGGTGATTCTTGGCTCTGCCGGGTTTGTATGCGCGTGCCAGCATTACGTCAATTGTGACGGCCTGTGCAAGCACGTGCGGGCAGTGGACGTGTTGCTTGGCCGGATGTGGGACCGGTGCAGGAACCAAAATACAATTGTCATTAGCATGCCTCAGACTGCATGCCACCATTGCAAGTCGACTGTGTTTGCACGCAACGGGCACCGACACAACGCGTACGGGCCGATCCGGCGGTACCGGTGTAAGCCGTGCGGCCGGACATTCTCCGGACGGCCGGGCTTCAAGAAGCGCCATGCCGGCCCAGAGGCGATATCCCGGGCACTCAGGGAGGCAGCGTACGGGCTGTCCTGCGCTGCGGTGCAGGCAGTGATGGCACAGGACGGAACAACCGTGCATTCAAGCACGATATACAGGTGGACTGCGCATTATTCGACGCTGATGGATGAATATTCAAGGCGGCTGCAGCCGCGCACGAGCTACAAGTGGCACTGTGACGAGATACATTTCAAGGTTCGCGCGCAGGCGCGGTGGCTTTTTGCCGTCATGGACGGCGCCAGCAGGTTCATACTGTCCCATGACGTGTCTGAGACAAAACTCAACTACAGACCCGCCCCCCTGTTTGCAGCCGCAAGGAATCTGGCCGGAACCACCCCGTGGGTGCTGGTAACAGACGGCCTGCAGGCGTTTTGTCCTGCCGCCCGCAGGGCGTTTTGGAGACGCAACGGCTTCAGGCTGATCCACGTCCGGGAGATTCACCTGAAGAACCGCTTCAGTCATAACAACAAGCACGAGAGGCTTAACGGTGAATTCAAGGATCGCATCAAGACCGCCCGCGAGTTCGGGACAGAAAGTCCCGCGCTTGTGCGGCTGATGATCGTCCACCACAACTTTTTCCGCCCCCATGGCGGCATTGGCAAAATTACACCCGCAGAGGCCGCAGGGATCGTCATATCTGGAACGGACAAGCAGATCACCCTCATCAGTAATGCAGCAGCTGCTGCAGCAGCAGCGTAGTCGCAGCAGCAGCAGTAGCAACGGCAGCTGTAGCAACGGCAGCGACACACGTAGCCCAGACTGGCCTTGGCGTGATGGATGTCCCATCAATGCATGTCATGGCAATGACTGGGATTATCCATCACAACTGGCAGATTCTCCCTAGAGGAATTATGATTTAATGGGGAATGGCATAACGGTGCGTAAAACAGCAAGTAAATCTGGAGAAGATCCTGAATTTGTGCCACCAACCGATGATGCAGGAGAACCTCAGTCACTACCAGGGATTGCAGAAGAACCCGGGAACAAGTTAACATTCAAGAGAATCCAGTAGAACGCCAAACTTGCCGCCACTTCGACCACGGTCAGTGCGATGCCAAGGTACAGGTTGTTCTTTGCCTTGTCGGGATCGTCCGAGCGTATGACAAAGTACGATATCAGGCCGCCAACCACGCCCAAAAATATGGGCAACAAAAACCACCAATTGCTACGGGTTCGTTCCGACATCAGCACGGATTGCGGGTTTGGGTAGAAAGGTGTTTCGTTGAATTCCATTCACATGGATTCGTAGATCATTAGGCCCTTCTCTTCCAAAAGCGCGTGCAGGTTGTGCACGGAGCGGAACACGTCCTCCTCTTTCTTGGCGCCGGCGCACACCAGCTTGCCTGAGGCAAACACCAGTATGACAGTCTTTGGATCCACGACCCTGTGTATCACACCCGGGAACTGCTCGGGCTCGTACATGCTGCGCGGCAGCGTCCTTGCGGCCTTTTCAAGGTGGATTCTTCCGCCCAGGTTTATTGCGGCCACGATGTTTTGGACCGTGACTGTCGCGTCGTTTCGTATGTCGATGCCGCCCTTCCTGAGTTTTTTCACCACGGTGTCTACCGCCTCGGCTGCCATCTCTTTTGACTTGGAACCTGTGCACACCATCTTGCCTGTCCTGAATATCAGAGTGGCAGTCTTTGGCACCGCGAGCCTGAACACCAAACCTGGGAACCGTTCCGGGTGGTACTCGGTGCCCGGAAATTTTTCTTGGATGTCGCGCAGGTCCATCGTCTGGCCCACGGACGCGGTAGCGACCACGTTCTCTATTTTAATTACGGGCTTGGTCTGCCACGGGCTCGGCATGGTTTGGGATTTTTTGCCTGCCATATATCAGTGATGGGGCAAGCCAGTCATGCACTGACCCTGGGCGGCACTTCCAGCACCCATGAAGAAGCGATTCTCCACGCCGGGTGTCATCAAGAGGGCGCTGGAGCGTGGCGGTGACTGACAACAATTTTATAAAATCCGTACCGTTGCACGGTATGGCATACGCATGTCCGGCCTGTCAGGGAATGGAACCCGAACGTACAAAGGAACAGTATTGGAAGTGGATTGACAGGGGCACGAAGAGGTATCTCTGTGATGGCTGCACCCGGGAGATAAACCATGATATTAGATCCGGGGAACATGAAAAATACGTCAGAAAAACCCAGCTTGGCACACCGCACCCGCCTTCATGGCAGCGGGCATGGAGCAACGACGACATCAGACGGCTCGGCGAGCCTGACTTTTTTGGCGCAAACATGTCACCGGGAGGCGGCAAACACCCAAGCCGGATATATGTGGTGGCAAGGGTCAGGAAGGCCGAAGAGAGTTTTCTCTCATAGTACGTCATCTGATGATGCCGTCAATTGACGCGTATACGTGCATCCAATCCAAACCACATGGGTTGCATCACACGCAGCGTCTGCAGTGACGAGGAGCTGGCAAAGAACAGCGGCCGGTGCAATTATGCCTGTTCTGTACTTCTTCATCTGGTTTCAGGCTTGAGGGTGCAATGGAAGGGGCATGGCCTGATGGCGTTGACTTTAATGCGTTTTTTTATTTTGAGAACGGAGTTCAGCACACGAATGATGCTCCACGGCCAGATCCTGTTACCGATTACGAATCAAGTTTCTGCATGATGTCGGCTGCATGTGTGTGGGTCAGGAACGTGTCCGGACCGGCCGCAAACCCCAGTGCAAAATCGAGCACGTCCGAGGGATCCACGTGCTCCCCTATGACGGTGCCTTGAACGGATTGTTCCGTTCCAATGACGTGTAAGCAAACATGCCCGCAATTCCAATGGCAACGCCTGCCGCCAGAACCCCGAGCAAGAAATCTTTCTCCCTGCAGGTATCAACACCACATGAAAAACAGGCGTTATGAGTACAGCAGCGGCAACATGGGCGCAATGCCATGTTGATGCATTCCCAAAGAGACTGGGAAGTTGTCGGTAGATCATTCTATGTGGGAAATTCGGCAGAACCACAGTCATGAGCCGCAATCAGGCATGCACGATGCCACATCAAGACGCCATGTACCCGCACGCCTGGCACCCTGCCTCCTCGAATCCTGCCTCGCCGCATCTTGAGCACTTTTGCGTGGCCCCGGCGCCGTCCACCAGCATGAGTTTGCCGCCGCCGGTGAGATCCGCGTGCCTGTCAAGCAGCCCGACCAGTTCCCGAAGCCTTGCGCGGTCTTTTTCAAATGTCCTGCTTTCCGGATCCGCGCCCTGTTCGGGCATGAATATCCGGCCCATCCGCATGGCAAACCGTGCGGCATCGCCCATATCGACGTGGTTGAATCTCGTTTTTCCGCCGTCTGATATGGATACGTGAAATTCCGTTTTGTCGTCATGGAGCGAGAACGTTGCCTGTGTGCGGCAGTTGGTGCAACCGAATATTATGCTGTGTCCGTACAGCCCGCATGCCGCGTTGGCATGCCTGCACGGGGCCGAATCCCACCATTCGAAAAAGTCCATGCGTCACGTTATGGGCGTTTTTATAAAAATATGGTGCATGTGCTGACTGCCAGTGCGTATATTTCTGTTACAATCACAAGTTAGAAATCATGATCTACATGTCATCTGCACGCTGGACGCATCTTGTCCTGCATGCCCCACTTCGGCCAAGCCATTGGCTTGTCTGACCCGTTCAGCCTGTAGTAAAATCTTTCAAACGACCGTGCAAGCCGCACGATTTCATTCCTGCGTTTGACAGGCTGCAAGTACAGGAACCTGCAGGCTTTCGGCTAATCCAGTCATGAATCCGTATTTTCATCATACGGGTATCTTCCACACGTGCACGTGTCCATGAACTCGCTTGAATGGTGGCTGCGGCAGTAGTCGCCGTACTCGGCACTCCAGCACGCCAGTATCGCGTCAAGCGCCCCCCGTTCGTCTGCAAACGGGCAAGGCGCACGCGTGTCTCCAATCTTTTCCATTCTGACGCTCAGCGTGGGCGTTTCAGACACGATCACGCGCCACGAGCCGTCGAACTCGTATTCCGTGTCCCACAACACGTCCTGTATGTTGACGAAAGGATTGCCGCGTGCCAGCCAATGGATCATGTTGGAGACGTAGAACCGCCTGTTGTAGTAGTTGCTCAGGGCACGACAAGTTCTCGGACGACCAAGAAACCCACATTCTGCGCATATCGCCCGTATTAGCGTGGCGTCTTCGGTCAGTACGTCCACGTTCAGGTTCTCGACTGCCAGGCGCAGCATCAGGCAGTCCACGTACGAAAGGCACGCGCCTTCCTTGTTGCAATACTTTTGTTCTTTGTGGGTCCTTGACGCGGCATTGCGCGTCTTATGGCTCGGACCTACCGTCACCAATGCGCCGAACCTGGCCCACATCTTCTCATTTACGAACGCTTCAAAATCCAGGATGTCCTCCCTGATGCCCATCTCTTTGTACACGTTAAACGCCTCGCGAATGATGCACGGAACCATGAGTATTACGCGTCCGTCCAGTGTGTCCCTGATGTCTCTTGTCGTCTAGCCGGAATAACGGAACGCCATAAGCAGCACCATCGTGTCCATCACGGCGTATTTCTTGGCAGGATCCAGATCACTCCACATCCGTTCCTCAAACTTCAACCTTGCACCGGTTTTTGTTATATTCTGAGCGGTTTAATCATTATGCGGGGCCGGCAGCTGCATGCATCTATCAGGACTCGCAGTCCAGTAACACAGCAGCTCGGATAGCCCCATTCACGAACCAGGTCTTTGTGACCATGCAATTGTAGGGGTCAGCCCGCCACATGTGGTGGGTGGGCAGGGTTATCATGTATTCACGAACTTTCACTTTTCACTATAGCACGGCCTGGCCAAATGCGGGGGAATTTAAGATCCCCCCTCTCTCTCCAAGGGGTTCGCGGGTTCAAATCCCGCCCTTCCCATTCAAGGAACGGCCAAGTCATAGATTGGCTCATGCGACTCCTTTTATGCTGAACGCGTACTGCATCCCGTGTCCAAAGACGGCGAGGAAGAATTGGATGTGCTGAAGAAACAGTACGCGAAGATCCCGGCTAGGACTAAGCAAATATGCGACGATCCCGTGAAGGCGGTTGAATTTGCAGCCGCGTTGCCGCTAGCACAAGGCTACAGGGACAGGATAGCCGAATTGCGCAAAAAACTCGGGATCTAGTCACACGTCTTGATCCCGTACTTGTACTCGAACATGTACAGGCCGTAATCCACACACTCAAAGGCGAGCGCGAGTTCCCTCAAGGCATTGACCGATTTTAATTTCCCTGCCCTTTCGTCCTCGTCTGCGGTCTGGCGAAGACGTGCTACCATGCGCAAGCCTTCCTCACAGTCCATGATGACATGGTGCGTGGATGGTAAATGAGTTTTGTGGTAGCACGACAGGCAAGATGCTGGTCACAACACGCGGTTCCGGCCGTCCTACCACTGGTACGCGTACGCGACTGCAACCACAAAGAACGCTGACACGGCTGCAAACGTTATGAACGGGGGCGCGTACTCGACGTAGTTGCGCGTGGACGGCCCTGCAAATTTCTGGCTGGCCGACTTGCGCCCCATCTTCAGCCTGCGCCTGCCTTTCACGGTATCTTCTGCCAGAAAGACGTGCTTGTCAAACCCGCGCTGTCGGTGAACCAAAAAGAACGCAAGGCATTTGCGCATGCGTCCGTCAGACACGTCGCCAAACAGCCTGCCACGTGCAGCATCAGACACGTTGAACAGCACGTTCCCGCCAACAGTGAAGGCCACGCCAAACACTATACCGCCGATAAACACCATCAGCATGGTGGGCACGAACCCCGCGTAGACAGGGTATATGACGGCGCCGGCAATTATGGCAAACATGTCGGCCGTGCCGCACACCTTGAGCCTCCACAGCATGACTGCAGCCGATGTAGAACACAGTACCAGCAGCACCGCATACGAGTCCGTGTCCTGCCAGTCAAACACGTACAGTGCGGCACCGGCAGCACCGAATACGAGAAACAGCCTGTCGTCTATCTCGCGGGTCCGAAAGTCATACCACCCAAGCACGGCAAACATTCCAAGAAACAACGCCATGCGGATCTCTTCCATGGGATGAATTTGCGCGCGGCATAAAAGGCCGGCAGCCGGTTTTTGCCCCTTAAATGCCAAAGCATCCTCCAAACCATGGCAAAACGGCGCGGCGTGTTTACCATAATGGGAATGCTTGCCATCATGCTAATTGTGGTTGCCGGCATAATCGCCGTAAGCCAGTCGTTTGTCACGCTTGCCGGGCTGCAACTGCCGACCATACTCACCGACATGCCGACGTTCCACGAGTATGCCGACGACGGGGCGCGGGTGCTTACTACTCCAGAATGCAACGAAAGCGGAGACCACGTTTCCTGGGAATGCGCTCAGGCGTCTGAAACATGCACGGAGGGCGGCGGCGGCGGCGGCGGCGGCGGATCCGGGTGCGAGGCCAAGGAGACCGGATACCTGAAGTTCTACTGGTTTTTGGCGCAGTATTCAATCGTGATAATGATGTTTGTCGTGGCGGTATCGGTCATGGAGTACGTGATGTCCGGCACCGGCTTTACCAGCGAGTCCAACGCCGTGGAGCGGGTCAAGAAAGTCATCCCGTTCCTGGTCATTATCATGATACTTCCAATCATCTGGGATCCGGCCGCGATGGTAATAGAGGGGATGGCGCTGTACCTGATGGCGCCGTTCCCCGAGGACAGGACGGACATCGGCCTGACCGGACTTGTGATAGACCAGACCACGCTGGAGGGCCGCGCGTCGGCGCGTTCTGCGTGGCTGTGGATGGAGGCAGGGCACATCATACCGCCAAGCACGTGGGATCCCGAGGCATGGTCGACGTTCCTGGTGGATCCGGCAAGATTCATGGAAGAGACGATATCGATTGCGTTCCTGGGCGTCTTCAAGGCGTACGTGGTGATTTTGCTCGGTATGGAGATGTGGGTGACGGGGGTGCTGCGCGTGGTGCTCACCATGATAATTTTGATTTCCATTCCGGTATTTCTCCCGATGACGCTGATTCCAAAATTTGACCGGCACGCCAGCGACTACGTCAACGCCATATTTGGTTTGATGATGGCGCCAATATTGTCTGCCATCATATTTACCGCGGGAGTGGCATACCTGCAGTCGTCGTTTGACCAGCCGGCACTGATACGCTGGCTGTCCGCGGTATGCGTGTGTTTTCTGTGCTCTTCTGCAGTCACGTCTGTCGGCGGCTCGTTGTTGATGACTACCAAGGGTGAGGTGATGGAAGCGATGAAGGCCGCATTGATCGCTGCTGCCACGACTGTAAGCGCGGCAGTAAGTGGCGGCATGGGTGCAATAGGTGGCGCGGGTGCAATAGGCGGCGCTGCCGGTCCAGCACTGGGCGTTGCTAAGGGCGTGGTCGGCGGTACCGTCTCTTCGGCCATCCAGACTGGCATGTTGGGCGGCGGAGGCGGCGGCGGAGGCATGCAGCCAAATGTCAACGAGGCCCAAATAATGCCAGGTGGCGCTCCCGGTGCTGGCGCTCCCGGTGTCGGTACTACCGGTTTTGGTGCGGGTGGTGGGCCAAGCGTCATTCCAAGCGTGATGCCAGGCGGCGACACGAGGACACCGCCTCCTGGTGCGGGCAGCAGTGGATATGTTCCTGATGATGCCAGCACTGATGCCGGCGCAGATGATGCCGGACAGAAAGAGACGCCAAAGAAGAAACCGTCATTTTGGCAGAAACACGGCCTTACGGAGCCGAATCCGGAACTGCCAGAAGGGGCAAAGAAACCGTCATTCTGGGACAAGGCGACAGCGTTTGGTCTTGGTGCCATGGCAGGTGCAGCAGGCCCGATAATGCAAGGCGCGCTTCCGAAAGAATTCGGGATAGGGGAGGTGACTGAGCCGCTTGCGGAACGGGCGACGCAGTTCAATGAAAATATGCAGGAGAATTGTGCCGAGATGGCGAAGCCGAAGAAAACAGAAGTTACGGAATTCAAAAACGACGTAGATGCACAGAAACCCAAAGACAGCAGAATGTTTGGACAGATGTACCAATAGTGATTACGGCAGCATGATGTCGCGTGGCCTTCTTTTCTCCATTCCAGAAGGAATGTTGCCTGCCTTGAGCACGGTGTTGACTGCATCGTCATGTAGTGTTTTTTGGGCGACGGCGGCAAACTCTGACTGCAGGTTGTCCCAATCAGTCATTGTCAGCCACCTCTTGGCAAAGAGTTCGGCGCGTTCCTGCAATGGCATCTTGGAGTCATCCTGAATCACCTTCCATTGCTCGTCGGACATTAGTTCCATGATTTGTTATGGGACGGATTTTATTTAAATCAGGAAAAACTCGGTGGAAGGAACCTATAATTAAAAGTGGTTATGCAATGAAACATGGCAGAACGTGTAATGTGGTGTAAGAGTGATTCAAGAGTGTGTGCGCAAGCACGTGACACGTTGCAATTCGAACATGGTAGTTGCGTTGGCCGTGAAGATGCATCATTAGTGGATGGTAAATGTAAACCCTGTCCAACTCGATACGAATAGTCCTTTACACGTAATTTTCCCCATCTGCCTAATAGAAGATATGCGTAATCCATCCATTTTGCCAACCCTGCCATAAAAAACCGGAAAAATACGGCCTAAAACTACTCGTGTCGGGCATGTGACAAGTCCGTTCCCCTCAAAATCCAAAACAGCATGCGCAGCCTTGCAGCACTTCATCGTGCCCTGAATTCTACTTGACCGGAGCCTGGGAGCAGGCCCTGTCCCAGTCTACTGACGTCTTCCACTGCCCTGGCGGTGGCGGACCCTTTTCCATAAAGTCCCACAAAAGATTCAGGTTTACCAGTCCTGTGATCACGTTGAACTCCCTGTTGAACCCGGCTGCGTTGCCGTCGTACGGGTCGGTGAGGCGCGCGTAGCGCTTGAGTCTGCCTATCGTGTGCTCCACCAACACCCTTACGTGGCAGGTCCTGCAGCCGGGCGGCACCGCCTGCAGGCGGTACGCGGTCGTGCCTGACCCGTCCCCCGACGCAGCGGCCGGCCGCGGCGCTACTTGCTGATCTCGATGAGGATGTTCTCGTCCCGCCACCGGATGTCGTCCAGGTCGTCAAAGTTGTCGGCAAGGTTCTGCCTGAACGCGGCCAGTGACTCTCTGAACTCGGATCTGCCGTACAGGTCGAACGTGGAATAGTGGCTGCTTTCTGCCCTGCTTACGAGGTCCGCCAAGCTGGACGCCCTGTCGTGTCCAAACACGTCGGCACGGGCGACCCTCATGTCCGCCTTCCTGACGGCGTGCCGCAGCTCGTCGAGCTCGTACAGGCGATCCTCGGTCTCGGCAAACAGCGGGAAGTGCCGTCCCCAGATGTTCCTCGAGTTCTGGCTCCGCAGCCGCGTGTAGATGAACGCGCGGCCGTCGTCCTTGAGGCACCCGTAGACCTCCGCCAAAAACCTTTGGACGTCAAAGTGGTGGATGGCGTTGAACGTCACGATGCAGTCCATGGTGTCGTTTTCCAGAGGCAGCTTGCCGGCATCCCCCGGCGCGGCGCAGAAGTTAAGGATGCCGCGGCCCGCCAGGCGGGCCCTCAGGTGCCTGATCATGCTCTCGTTGAAGTCGATGCAGTGAAGGTAGCAGCCGTCCCCCAGGCACCTCAGAAGATCCGCCGAGTACCGCCCGTCGCCGCAGCCTACGTCTGCCATCACGATCCGGGACTTTTTGGGCAGCCGGTTCCTTATGTGCAGGATGTGATCAGAGTCTGTCGTCCGCAGGTCCCCGTACCTCGGGGCGATCCTTGAGAAGTGGCTGTCCGTCCTCTGCTGGATCACGGCTTTGCTCAAGACGCTTCCCCCGCCTTCGCGCCGCGGGGAGGGGGCGGGATCCCCACGCAGGACGCCGCCGCGGCCGCAACCGTCAGGACGCTGCAAGCTACCCATAGGCTGCCTCAAAGTGGGCCAGGGCCCGGAACGCATCGAATCGGAAGAGGTTACAGGCGGCCATGATGTCTCGGTTGGGCGGCTCTGGCTATAAACTGGTTTGCCTTGGCAGCATGCAAGGCACGCGCGGATGCCGGCCCGCGGAACGCGCGGCCCCGGCCCCCCATGCTGCGGGACACGCTGGCCTGGCCCACCTGAAACACCATGGCAAGAAGATCCTGTGTGGCGTATGTCCTGTAATAAAACAGGACCAGAAGAAACCTGTTTTTCAGATCCAGTTTCCACCTGCGTCTGGCACCAATGCCGCGCACCCTGCTTCTTTTGGAGAGTCGCTTTTGCTCTGCCTTGGGGTATTTTTTTGCCAGCCGCCCTGCCACCAAATTAAATTCGGAGACTGTCAGTCCAGTGCACCGGATGAACAGTTTGGGCTTTTTTGCTAATTTGTCGTATAATGACATGCTTTGATATGGGCAATCAGAATAAAACACGACTGACGTATAGTTTTGATCATTGGGTAAGTTCGAATTGACATGCAATTCCATGCAGTCAACCGGATTTGTCCTGCAATGCGTCCAATCGCGTGGTTATGCCCAATTACGGATTATGTCTCTTATGTATGAAGGTGAAAAAAGGTAAGAGGTCGCCTTTGCGAAGCGATTCCGTGCCTGATCTGTTCCGATTAATTACCAACTGAGCTACGTTTTTGACCATAAATACCCGATTAATTGCACGTTATCAACACGGTCCTCAGGCAGGGCGGTTTTCGGATCAAGGCTCTTCCGGTTGGATCTTTTGCGCCGCATTTTCCGGCAGGCGCTGCGTGCCCAAAAGCTTTATGGATCATGCCTTCCCGTGTTATGGCGTGGCGCCTGTAATCGACCTGGAAAAGATTGACTGGAACTCCGTAACCGACACCAAGTCCCTCTTCGAATCCGTCTTGGACATGCTCAAATCCAAGGACGAGGAGAGCATGGCACTGAGAAAAGACATCGAGCAGCTGAAGGAGGAGGCAGAGGCCTTCTCAGGGGAACACGCGATGCTGACGGAGATGGATGCCAGGATCAAACTGCTGGAAGAAGAGAACGTGCAAAAGGACTCCGAGATAGAACAAAAGGACTCCGAGATAGAGAAGCTGAGGGCAGAAAACGCCGCCCTCCTGCAGGGATGCGACGTCTCGCAGGCAGTCATGGACAGGATAGCCCGCCTGGAACGGCAGGCATCAGAGCATGCCTCTCAGTTAAGGGAGGCGCGCGCGGCCAACTCGGCGCTGGCAGCCGAGAATCTGGGCATCAAAAGCCGCCGCTCCCAGAAGCGGCTCCGGGAATCACCCGGGCCTGCACCAGACCCGTTCAGGAAGGTCGTCTGCCTGCGCACCGGCCGTGATCCTCCCCCGATATCCGAAAAAAAGCTAGTTGACATGCCCGCCTGCCCGCACGGCCATGCCCTCTCGAAGGAGCCCACCGAGGTGACCATCCGGGTAGTCGAGGAGATTATCGACGGGAAGCTGACCGGCATCCAGTATACCGTCGTCCGCAGGTACTGCAGGGAATGCGGCAGGCAGTTTGCCCCCGAGATCCCAGGGGTCGTCCCCGGTGGACGGTTCGGCGCCAGCCTGACGTGCCTTGAGACGACGATGAGGATGTACAACATTCCCTACGAACCCATCCGCAAGCTGATCAACATAATCTACCACACGGACCTTGCAAAGTCGACTGTCATCGGCCACGTGGATGCCGTGACAGGATCCCTCCACCCGCTCTACGAGGAGATGCTCGAGGAGATATTCTTCTCAGAGCATGTCTTCGGGGACGAGACCAGCTGGAGGGTAGCCGGTGTGCTGTACTGGCTGTGGATACTAGTCGGTGACAACTCGACTGTCTTTTACGTGGACAAGCGCCGGGGAGGAGACGTGCTGGAGACCCTGCTTGGAGGGTACGCAGGCCACGTCACCTCTGATTCACACTCCGCGTGGAACCGCATCGGCAGGACCCACCAAAAGTGCCACTACCACTACCTCCGCGAGATCATCCGCACCCTGACCATGAAAAACCCGGGGCCAGAATTCAAAAAGTTTGCCAAGGCCCTAAAGGGGATAATCATCGATTCCTGGCACGCAGAGAAGGGACTCAACCCGAACGACGATGCGGCCGCGCGAAACCTCAAGGTGCGCAACCTCCTGGCCCGGGTGAGGCGCCTGATGTCTGGCAGCTACACCGAACCCCACTGCAAGCGGTTTGTCAAGCGGCTGCGGCGCGAGATCACCCACCTGTTCCCATTCATCCGCCTCAGCACAAAGTGCCATAACAACGATGCCGAGCGCCCCCTGCGGCCCAGCGTCGCATCCCGGAAGGTCTCAGGCGGCAGCAAGAGCCTTGCCGGCGCATACAACCACGCCGTCCTGGCCAGCATCCGCGAGACGTGCAGGATGCGCGGCGTCAACCCGCACGACTTTTTGGTCGACTACATGCGAGGCATGGTCGAAAAAATACCGGCAGCAGCAGCAGCGGGCAGCAACGGTATAAATCCTGCAAAATCCATCCATGGCTGCCCTGCATGTCCTGCGCGACCCCCACAGCACCGGTTGCCTGACACATGTCAGGCCGCCGTGCCGGCCCGCCACCCGATTCGGGCACAACGCACCACGCCCGACAGCACCAAAAAAGGCCCACTTCGCAAGTCCGATCACCGGATCGGCCAAAATGCAGCTCAGCCGAGCCTCATCCCCGCCCGGAAAAAACCCTGAATAATGCCAATTAAATGGGCATTTATGGCCGAAAACGTAGCTCAGTTGGTAATTAATCGGGGCAGATCAGGCACGAAATCGCTTCGCAAAGGCGACCTCTTACAATAAAAGGCCCTATTCTGTTCCGTCCAGGTGCTTCCTGATGGCGCTTACCGTGCCGGCATCGCCGTCGCCGTCCAAAAGTTTGCGCAACAGTTCGCGCAGCGTCGCGTTCGTCGCGGTCGAACCGTTCCCCCTCTCGATCCTTTTTTCGTTTGCGTCCTTTATCTCGTTGAGTTGGCTACGCAGTTCCTTCATCTCGGCCAGGGCGTCGTTCAGTTTCTCATCGGCGCCTCCCGGCGGTTCGGGGTCGTCCACCACCGACTGCACGTGGGAGAATATGTTGATCTTGTGCGACGCCTTGGCGTATTCGAGCCTCAACGTCTCTGGGTAATATTTTGCCCCCTGGTCGTAGGGATCCTTGGGCGCGTGCCCGATGATGTGGTCGGCTGCATAATCCATGCACCCGCAGGCCTTCAGCGTGCTTTTCAGCAGGTGCCGCACGCCGTGCGATTTTAGTTTGAGGACGCCGGGTGCCAGCTGCTTTTGGGTTCCGGAACTGTTCGCGACTCTTTTGAACGCATCCGAGATCCATTTCCCGTGTATCGGCTTGCCTCTGGTGGTGGTAAACATGGGGGCTTCGGGGTCGTGCGGGCCGTGGAGGTTCTCCTTCCATGCCAGGTAGTCCTTGACTGCGGACAGGGCATCGCGGTCGATGAACGTAGTGTACTTGATGGTGGTCTTCACGCGCCTCAGCCTGATCGGGACGGGGCACTTGTCAAGATCCCACTTTTCATGGTCGGGGATTCCGCAGTATTTTGCTATCTGCGGGTACGCGTAAAAGTTGAACCTGTCGGCGAGCGTGGACGAGTCCAACCCAGCTTGGAATTTCACCAACATCACGGCGCGCGTCAGCGGGTTTATCTTGCCGGCAGTCATCATCTTGTAGAACTCCGTGATGTCAAGCCCGGGCTCTTCGGTGAATTCCGCCTCGTCGTTCTTGCGCCCGTTAATCTTGGCGTTCGTGAACACGTCGTGCGCGTCAAGGTACGACTTGATCGCCGTGCACATGCCGACTTTCGTGGAGCGTCTCAGGTGCCTGTGCCGCGGATCCGCCAGGTACTGGCTGATTATCTTCTTTACCTCCTTCTCGTTGCCTTCCTCCCCGAAATACAGCAGTTCCTCCACATGCTCAAACGACCTTTGGGCGGTCTTGCGGACTATCCTGCCATCCACTACTGTTTGCACCCGCACGTCGAACTCGCGCCCGGCCAGCCATTCGTCGAACATGACCAGATGGTACAGGTAGAGATCCTTGGTGCTTGTGGCAATGCTGATGTCGTGCTTGATTCCGCTCTCGTTCAGCTGCCCAATCCAGTACCTCACGGTGGCAAACGCGCGCAGGCGGTCTCCTTTTTTTGGCCTTTTCTGCGCAGTCATCTCCCTGCGATGGAATTTCCTTTAAAAGCCGGTCGGAAAATCCCGTCGTAGTAGGTTTATTAATTCATAGTGAAGATCTCAGACATGGTATCTGTCCCGATTGTGCTGTCCGGAATATCAATTGTGCTGCTGGTGGTGTATGGTGCCGACGTCATGGTAGGCGGAGGCGGCGGAGGGGACGGATTTCTGCCATTTGACGGGATGGTCCGCGGAATAGGGTTCGGATTTCCCCCGATAATCCTGTCGTTCATTGCATTCTTTATCGCCAAGAAGCCGCCGTTTATGGGACTTGGCATCATGCTGATAATAACCGGAGTCCTGGTTGTAATCGGAGGCGGAATCTTCATAGCAGCCGCCGGGGAAGACGGGAACACGGCAAGGGCTGTAGGCGAGGGCGGCGCGCTGATTGCAGTCGGCGCCATAATCATGGCACTGGGTGGGATAAAGATAAGAAAATCCCGCGCCGCAGGCTGAGGCACATGCCCACGTGTGCCAAGTGCAGTGCAGACGTGGCAAAGGTCTATGACTGCGACCATACAGACTTTGAGGACTATTGTGTAGAGTGCTATACGGAGCTGCACTACTACCTGACAGAGCAGTGATTGCTGCCGGATTCGACGTCACGCCATCATGCACCCGGCCATGATCTGAAATTTTGATATAGCCTGGGAACGGAGTATTTCTGGTTGGATGCAATAATACTGGCAGGGGGACGCGGTAAGAGGCTCAGGCCCGTTACAGACTATGTCCCAAAGCCCCTCGTACCCGTAGGGAACGTTCCTCTCATAGAATGGCAGATGAGATACCTCAAGGAATACGGGATAGCAGACGTGATAGTCTGCACGGGATACAAGTCCAAAATGATAGAGAACCACATGCACGCCAAGGACATGGGGATCAACGTAAGGTTCTCAGTGGAAGAGTCCCCCCTCGGTACCGGCGGCGCCATCAAGAGGGCAGCAGACAGGGTTGCAGGCGAGTCGTTTCTGGTAATGAACGGCGACGTCCTGACAGATATCAACCTGGAGAGGATCATCGGGGTACCCAACGCCGTGGCCTCAGTCGAATTGAAGACGGGGTTTGGCATACTGGAGACAGACGGCAACACCATAACGGGATTCAAGGAGAAGGGCCGGATTCACGACATGTGGATGAATGCCGGGATATACCATCTTCAAAGGGACATAGCAGGGGATCTGCCAGACGTCGGGGACATAGAAAGGACGCTCTTTCCAGAGTACGCCAGAAGAGGCAGGCTGGGCACGGTAAAGTTCAGGGACGTCTGGTGGTACTCGATAGACTCATTCAAGGACATAGAAGAGTGCGCATCAAGAATGAAAACGGTATAGTATCAGGCACCTGTTCGGTACAGCGTGACTATCATGTATGCCATCTCTTCAACGAATCCCTCATCAGTGGTGCTTGATGCGTATACTGCAACATCCTGCCAGAATGCATGGCCGTGTGGGCCCTTACCGACAATCTGTTCGCTCATGTCTACTGTTCCATTCAGAATATGATAATACCCAGCCTCAATCAAAATTTACCTGTTGCTAAAACAACTGAACATTCAGGGTATGGCATCAGGTACCATGCCGCGCACATGCAAAAAGCCGGCATCGGCTCCTGCAAGGGAACCGGGCCTGCACGTTTGGCATGCCGCCCCAGGGGAGATCAGAGGAGAATCCAATCCGGCGGAGCCTGCGGGGGCCTCAGAAAAGGACAAGGCATCAGATGGCATCTTGGCATCATCTGGTGGTGTGGGTTTCCGGGCATGATTCCCATACACTAGAATATGGCATGGCCGTACAGCATTCATGCGGATTTCATGCAGCCTTGGATCCCTGCTGACAGTGGACCAGGTGATGGAGTGTTCCCGGATACTGTCAGGCACGCACGTAGACACCATATGGATTCCGGAGACATGGGGGATGGAGAACTTTGCAATGCTCGGGGCAGTATCCGGCGTCACGACCTCGCAGAGGATAGGCTCCTCGATAATCAACATATACTCAAGGAGCCCTGCGCTGATTGCCATGGGGGCAGCCACCGCAGACGCACTATCCGGCCAGAGGATGGTTCTGGGGCTGGGCACCAGCAGCATGCCCATAGTGGAGGATCTTCACGGATACGGGTTCAGGCGCCCCCTGCAGCGGATGAGGGAGTATGTCGGGGTGATCAGAAAGGCACTGTCAGGGGATCCGATAAACCACTCTGGGCAGGCATTCCACCTGAAGAACTTTGAGCTGCTGGTCCGCCCCAAGAGAAGGATTCCCATATACCTGGCTGCCGTCAACCAGGGGATGGTAAACCTGGCATGGGAGGTTGGAGACGGGGTGATATTCTATCTCAGGCCGCTGGAGGAGATGAGGGATACCATACGGCAGATGCGCCCAAAGGGGGAGATTGACGTGGCATGCCAGATAATCACATGCGTCTCGGAGGATTCGGAGGCTGCAATTGCCAGGGCAAAAAGAACCCTGGCGTTTTACATCTCGGTGGGAAGGGTGTACCGCGAGTTTCTTGGACGCTGTGGGTATGAGCGCGAGACTGCAGGGATATATGGCGAGTTCAAGAGGACTGGGTTCAAGACAAACCACAGGCTGGTACCGGACTCCATGCTAAGCGAACTTGCCATATATGGAACCCCCAAGGAGTGCAGGAGGCAGCTTGCCAGGTTCAGGGAGACGGGAATGGACCTGCCCATAATCCAGTTCAATCCGGTTGGAGACAATACCATGGAGTCGTTTAATCTGCTGGTGGAGACGTTTCTTGGCAGGTAGGGTCGGAATCGCAGGATACGGGACGACGCCGTTTACCATGGAGGACATACAGGTTGAGGTGCTGCTGCAGCAGTCTGCAGGAGACCTGTTTGTGAATAATCCGGGCATAGACAGGGGCGACGTGGATGCCGTCCTGGTATCCACAAACAGCAACTCAAAGTACCTTGCCCCCATCCTGGCAGAGACGATGGGAATCAGGCCCCGAACCGCCCATTCGGTGGAGAACCTGTGCAACTCTGGTACCAACTCGATAGTCTCGGGGTATGCATATATCGCATCAGGCCTGGCAGAGACTGTCCTGGTATCAGGGGCAGAGAGGCATGACAGTCCCGGACGGGTTCTGGAATGGGACAGTTCCCGGGGGGAGTTCAAGCATCCGATATTCTGGGGCAGCATCATTACCAGGGCATACAAGAGGCGGTTTGCCGTATCAGACGAGGATCTGGCAGTGGTGCCGGTAAAGAACCACAGGCAGGCGCGCGGCAATCCGGAGGCACTCTCCAAAAGGACGTACACCAGGGAGGAGGTGGCAGCATCCCGGAGACTGACTGACGATCTGAGGATGCTGGACTGCTCCAGGCCGTGCAGCGGCGGCGCCTCGATCCTTCTTGCCTCAGAGGAGGCAATGAGGGGAATATGTGACGCGCCGGTGTGGATAAGGGGGATTGGACAAAAGACCACGTCGGCAGGATTCGGAGGGAATTCCTCGTTTGACTCCCTGGAATCGACAAGGGATGCAGCACATCACGCCCTGGAGATGGCAGGCTGCGACATACAAGATATCGACGTGGCAGAGGTGCATGACGCATTCTCCGTCTGCGAACCCCTGGCACTGGAATCCACGGGGCTTGCAAAAAAAGGGGCGGGTCTTGGGATGATACAGGAGGCGTATGATACCGGCAGCTTTACGGTTAATCCGCGCGGGGGCCTGATCGGGGCGGGGCATCCGCTTGGGGCCACCGGGATAGCCCAGACAGTGGAGATTGCACGGCAGCTCCAGGCAAGGGCAGGGCCCAGACAGGTTGAGGATGCGCGCGTCGGACTGGTCCACAACATGTCGGCTGCCGCGACGTCATCGACGGTGCTGGTGCTGGAGGAGGGATGAGCTTCCGGTCCGAGCTGGCACGGGGCAGGTTCTGCATCCCCGAATGCGCCGCGTGCAGAAGGGTGGTCTGGCCTGCATCCGAGATTTGCAGCCGGTGCATGGGTCCCGTGTCGCTTAGAAGGGGCAGCTTTGAGGGCAGAATCCTTGAATACTCCGGACAGGGCGGCAGGTACTTTTGCATGGTGGAGTTTGAGGGTGGCGCCGTAAGGGTAATGGCAGAGATTTCACAGGCGCCAAGGGTGGGCCAGGCAGTCCGGATGCGGCGGTGCGCCGTAGCATCAGAAGGAGACTACAGGTTCCACGTGGAATAGGATACTCATCAGGACTGTACCGTATCCCTGAACCGGGCGTAGATGTAGGGCGTGTCAGATGCCTGGTCGAATGTCCAGACGGTGGGCAGGGAGACTGTATCCACCACTTCCAGCCCATACCTGTCAAGAAGGGGGTTCCAGCCCCCGTTTTTGATGTTTCCCGAGAGGTGCCTCTTGGAGTGGGTCCCTGCAAGGACCAGTCCCGCGCTCCTTTTGAGCTGCGGCATGCCGCTGATCTTCTCGACTATGCTGGCTGCCAGAATGTCTCCCCCCATCTGAGGAAGCCCGCCGATAAAGAAGGCCGGACGATCCATGTCCAGCCCGGAGTAGTCGTACTCTAATGCGTCTGCACATTCCGGATTGAAGTTCTGGCAGGTGGCATCCGCAATCGTCTCCTGCAGGTCCACCAGCGTCTGATCAATCTCAATGCTGCGCGCCCCAAGCCCCAGTATCTTCCCACAGAATGCTATGCGGCCGTCGCCGGATCCTATGTCCACCAGGTGGCCGTATCCCATATCCCGTGCAGTCAGCGCCATCAGATACGCCGATACCATCCACGTGGGGTAGAACGGCTGGCAGCTGGAACCGTGCTTTATGCTGTTCAGCCAGTACTCGTTGATGTCGCCCTCGTAGATGCGGCACCGAACCCCCGCGAAGGTCTGCTCGTATGAGCCGGTGTAGATGGGGTTCTTTTGGGCAAAGCCGTGCAGGAGCCTCACGTGATCCTCGTCAATCGGAAACCTGTCAGATGCCGATGCCGGAAGCACCTCCTGTATGTGCGCGCCCCGGTCATAACTTCTCGCAAACTCTTGTTTTATCATGGCCAGGTCCCTGACCATTCCATCAAGCATGATCAGATGAGGCGCATGGGTTTGATAAACTCACTGCGTACAGGCAGCAGCAGTAGCAGTAGCAGCAGCAGCAGCAGCAGCAGCAGGATTCTGTCTGAAGGAGCAGGAGAACTCCGGAGGGAGGGAAGCAGTCAGACCACAGGACAAATCCGGTAATGCACCATCGTCAGCAGACGGCTGTCTTAACATATATCGCACTGGATTGGATGCTATTGTGGTGGCACGGACAGAGGAGATTCCAAGGGAGGCATCCAACAGCAACAACATAGCGGCATCCAGGATACGCAGGCAGAGAGGGTATGCGTGGGAGGATACCCTGGTCAGGAGGTTCAACAGCACGCATGACTGGAAGGCGTTTCGGCTGGGATCGCCTAGCATCAGACTGCCAGACGTGCTGGCAGTCAGCACATCCAAAAGAACCATGCTCGTGATAGAGGCAAAGTCAGGAACCACCATGTCCCTTCCCGTCCCCGCAGAGCAGATAATGCGGTGCATGGAGTGGATGGACATATTCGAGATATACAGGAAGAGAAAGGTGGTGCTTGCCTTCAAGTTCCTCTCAAAGAAGAGGGTGGGCCTTGGAAGATATGAGGGCAGAAAACTGCGGGAGTTTTACAAGGTGTGGGACGAGTCCAGGGACGTCACCAGCTGCACATGCAGCTATGACGGCAGGACGTTTGCAGGTACAGGCAGCCTGCGGGAGGAGATTACCCTGAAGGATTACAAAATGCCGTTTGCCGCAGAATAGGATGGTCTTGTGTACTGCCAACACCATATCCAAAAAAACAGCAAAGAACAAAAATCATCATAACTTGGAATTGATGATTGTGAACTGGCATAGTGGTCATAATTATACCAGTATGAACCCATTCACAATCTGCCAATATGGGATACTAAATAAATCGCGCATAAAACAATCATGCCCACATAAAACAGCAGACATACCGTATTTTATAGTCGCCGTCATGCAATAGATCCATTCTAACAAATCTTGAGTTCAATCTACGGACAGTTTTTAAAAATTATAATTTTATAAATTGCGTAGGATTTTGAGAAATGTATATTGGGAGTTTTTATTGTGCGCCACCGGGATCACGATGATTAATGTAGCGAATGGTGATTGTCGATCGTCTTTGGTATGCAGCGGGCATTGAAATCCAGGCTAAAGCAGCATTACTGTTTCTTTGGGAATCTTCATGACAAATGGAGTTCGGCCAAGATACTTCTTCCTAGCTTTATCATATACTGCTTTTGCATCCTGCCCAGCGGCAACTATACCAAAGATGAAAAATTGATGTGATTGTAAAATATTTTAACTCCATGTGAAATTATGCTTATTTCACGTAGCATAGTCAATGAAGATCAAGACGATGTTGAAAAGATACGCCGCTGAGACAGACTGCGATACCAAGGACCGCATGATGCTGATCATCAGAGTCAAACGTGACGGGATAACCATGAGGGATTCTGCAAAATCCCTGGGAAAGTCAGCCTCGTGGGGCTACAAGTGGCACGAGCGCTACCTGGAAGTTGGATTTGACAGGCTGGGAAACATGCCGCGTTCCGGCAGGCCGACCAAGGCGAGCAAGGCAGACATGAAGAAGATCAGAAAGGCCGCATGCAGGAAACCTGTCTGGACGGGCATGGAGATGCAGCAATACATCCAACAGAAGACCGGAGTAAGGTACGAACTCGGATATGTGCGCCAGATACTGCGCGGGTGGGGCTATTCCCAGAAGGTTCCAGTAGGAAAACATGCAAGAAGGGCGCCTGACGAGGAGATCAGGAAATTCCAAAAAGAGATGCCAGAGCTTATAAAAAAAAGAACAGTGAAGGAACAGTCGTAGCGATACAGGACGAGTCCATAGTAATCTCCGATGCGCGGCCGCGAAGACGCGGCTACACCAGGAAGGGAATACGGGTAACTGATCGGTTTCCCGAAGTAAAACCAACCACAGGCACGAAAAAATCACGTTTTGCCGATAAAAACGGTCGTTCCATGATAGATTCGTGCCTAGATCATGAGGTGACTTCGGGAAACCGAACAGTTACGAATACGGGCGTTTTTCACGTACACCGGCTCACACTCCAAGACGATAATCCATGGACTAATCACCACGGACGGCAGGGGCATGTTCCGGCAGTACGACGCGTTTACCAAGGACACCTTTGAGGACTTTCTAAGGCAGGCGATGTACAGGTTCAAGAAGATCTGCCTGATCATGGACAAGGCCTCCCAGCACAGGGCATCAAACATACGCAAACTGCTTGATGGCACAGACGGCCTGGAGATAGTCTTCCTGCCAACTGCGACCCCGGACCTGAGCGCCATAGAGACGTACTGGAGGGATCTCAAACGGGCAGTGCTTGACGTGCCGTACACCAGCCTGAGCATGCTCCGCGAGGCGATCACCAGGTACACGAGGTACAAAAAACCGAATCTGGTCGTTGAAAACTTTCTGTACAGGGCCATCTAGAACGACATCAAACCGCACCGGACCCACGCCGCCTAGCGTGTGCCATGCACGGCGCACCAGAGCATGCAATGTCTAATGTTCGGGGCGTCTTTTCTCGTCATTTGGGAATTCAACGCACCTCGTAATTTCCAGAGACGGCTGTTGCATCAAAAATTTATGAGCGATTTTGATATGAATTTTTCATTGCTGGTATATATCCTCATCAACTACAGACATCCAATCTCCCAGATACTTACCCAGTTTATCGCTTATGGACATTACGTACTCGTATTCACTCTTCAGCTGTGTCACTCCCCATGTATTGTATATGATTCTACGTTATTAATGGTTCCAGCTCAAAGTGGGGTACAACACGCATTCGATACATGCTGCATGCCTAGTCCGCATTCCAATATCTGCCATGGGGGTAGTGCCACTAGGTTTGCAAACCGTTTTTAATGATGAATGTGGATTCAACCCATGAGTGATAACGAGTCCGATGCATCTCCCCCCGGATTAGACTCAAAATCGTTGCTGGATACAATATCTGATGCAGAGGTAAACTCCAGGATCAGTTTTGAAGAGTTTACGGATGAAAAGACGCTGGTCAGC
This sequence comes from Candidatus Nitrosopumilus sp., assembly GCA_965238275.1. GTDB lineage: Archaea > Thermoproteota > Nitrososphaeria > Nitrososphaerales > Nitrosopumilaceae > Nitrosopumilus. Next base: position 1,957,170 of record OZ250186.1, on the reverse strand, counting down.
CACGACGCGTTTGGAAAGAAACAGATGAAGATCAAGGTTCTGGAGGTCTCCGACGAGATACCGACCTCAAGATGGAAGTTTGGAGACAGGGTAAAGGTTACCAAGATTCTAATCACAATCAAGCACCTTACCACGCAGGAGGTGGAGGAGGGCGAGTTTAACATAGAGGCAATAGAGCGCGAGCTTGCAGAAAAGAGGCACTACACATCCACCAACCGATGGATTCCGGTGGTTGATATCAAAAACGGCTACGTTCTGGGCACCAGGCACACAAGACTGATCAGTGATGCGTCTGCCCTTGACTATATCATGTTCTGAGCCCAATTTGGGATGCCGCATTCAGATGCAAACCAAGTAGTAGTCTGGCATGGGCCGACGCACGCAACCGGATCCCGGCACGCCTCTGAACCCAAGCGAGTCCTCCAACCAGCAAGTATTATTACAGTACAGATTATTTTTCAGATGTGAACCCGCACGAGTTTCATGGAAAAGACATACCGCACATCAAGCTTGAGCCCGGCATGGGCATAGGGGATCTGGTGGACGTCTTTGAGGGTTCGGGGTTCAACGGAAGGAAGCTTGGGGAGGCTGCAAAGCTGTATGCCCGGATGATCCAGGAGGATGCGACCATCTGCCTTACAGTGTCAGGGGCCTTGACGCCGGTCGGATTCGGGGGAATAATAAAGACGCTCATTGAGAGGGGGTTTGTAGACTGGATAATTACCACGGGCGCCAACGTATACCACGAGGATCATTTTGCGTGGGGGCTGCCGGTGAAGCAGGGAAGCTCCCAGGTGGACGATATGAGGCTGTATCAAAACGAGATCGTCAGGATCAGGGACGTGTTTATCAAGTTTTATGAGACGCTGGAGGCAGAGGATCAGATAATCCAAAAGATCGGGGCAGGCATGACGGACAGGCCGTTTACGACTGCAGAGTTTTGCAACATGATGGGAAGGATCAGTGCAGAGAACGCAAAACATCCCGAGAAGAGCTTTGTCACGGCAGCATACGAGTACGACGTGGCAGCAATCCTGTACGACTCTGAAAAGTGTACATATCCACCATAAAGGACTCTTCGCTGGCCCTCAACCTGGCCGTCCACCGTCTAAGAGACAAGAGGTACAACCTGGATTTTGTAAGGGAGATAATCGAGCAGGCAGCAAAGGTTCAGGACGCGCACCAGGGAATGGTGACAGTGTAGGGAGGCGCGCGCGGCCAACTCCTGTACGACTCTGAAAAGTCAGGCATTCTGGAACTGGGGGGAGGGGTCCCAAAGAACACGGCCCAGCAGACAGGACCGCTGCTTGACCAGATACTCAGAAGAGACGACGGGGGACAGGACTACATCATTCAGATTACAGACGCACGGCCCGACACGGGAGGGCTGTCAGGTGCCACGCTGCAGGAGGGAAAGAGCTGGGGCAAGGTTCAGGACGCGCACCAGGGAATGGTGACAGTGTATGCTGATGTGACCATCGCGTTTCCCATTCTGGCACTGTACGTGCTTAGCGGCCAGAAGCCAAGGAAGCCAAAAAGGCTGTACAAAAGGATAGGCAGCATGTATGACAGGCTCAGCAGGGACTACTTTGATAATCCCGTCCGTAAAAAGATCTCAAAAGACTCACACAAGAATGCATAGCAGGCGTCGGTTGGGAATGGCATCATTGGCCAAATCAAGGCGGAATTAATTCCCATCACATCAAGAACACAGACAGGCTAAAATCTGTCATACCTGGCGCGCTCAAGGTCACGATCATCCTTTGACTCCTTCTTCCATTCCTTGTAGTGCTCCTTGCACAACACGGCCTTCTTCCCGGCAGAGCTTACGCGAAGCCCCGCACTCTGCACCCGCAGCGTGTTAATGGATCGCGCACCATCCAGGTCACACCCGTCCACATTGCACTTTGCACCTTTGGATATTACTCCCATAACAGGGCATGGAATAGACGCTATTTATACTTGAGAATGTGTGCAGGTATGGTCTCTTCCTGCCTGCCACATGCCACACGCCACCGGACCTAATCACAGCGGCACGCAAAAGTCTGTGCAGATATCGTACGCCATGCTCGGATGCCTGGCCGTGTCTGGGAAATGCGCATGCAGGACGACTGGCGTGAACCGGTTGTCGTATTTGATGAGAACTGTACAAAAAAATGGTTCCGTCCCGGACAGAATACTTCCAGGCCTCACTTCCGGACCCGGATTAGCAGTACGGTTGCCCCCAAGGACGTGGCAGACGCCAAAAGCGGGACAAGCCCAACAAGGTCGAACGGAAGAACCTGCTGCTCCATTCCTTCCGGAGTGCCTGTCCATGCGCCGATGCCATCGCCGGTGTCCCAGATGTGCGGACTAGACGCTCCCAAGGCAACTGCCGTTAAGCCAATATATGCTGCAACAAGCGTCATGACGGCCAGCTTCAACTGTCGATTCTGCGAGGGATCCTCCATCCTTCTTTGCAGCCGCGAGGCCGAAAATCCCGCGACAATCCCCACGATGATCCCGGCAAACGGCCCAAGAACACTGAGGAACGGGAGCACAAGGGACGCACCCGTAATTACGCAGAGCAGGACTCCAGAAAGGCTGAATCTCTTGGATGTCCACGAAAAGGCCGACCACGACATTATGGATAACGCGATTGTGACTCCCAAGACAACAGGGCCGCCTGTCGGGATCCCGTCTACGCTGCCAGATCCCTCTGTCAGCCACACGGACAACGGAACCAGTACAAGAAACAGTACAACAAGTGCCAGAAGGGCGGTTCTCAATACGGGCAATCCAGAGGCCGGGCAGAAAAATCTTTTCCTTGTATTGACGGGTCCCGAACCGCCATGACCCCACGCACTACCGCTTTCTTTTGTTTTGAATGGACTTTTGCGTCGCGCCGCAGTAGCATCTTTTAAGCATGGATGGCGTAATTATAGGTGATATGTAATGCGCGGTCTGTGTCATGAATGCCTACGCTCGGGAATGGATTTGGTGGTACTAAAGAGAAAAATCATCTGCAGGGACTGTTGCGAAAAGGAAAATGCAAAAAACTAAATCCCATATCATGACTGTGTAGATGGTGAAGCTGTCCATCTTTGCCCACTGCGCAATAGACACGATCACAATCGGCGGGGAAAGGTATAAACAGATTGGCGGCCCTGCATGCTACTGCGGGATTACTGCCAGGCAGTTCAAGTTTGATGTAGACTTGCATACAAGGTTCGGCGCAGACTTTCCAAGCCAGTACCTCGCAGAGAACAAGATAAGCCACACAGGATGCGAATCTGACAGGGGAACCACCAGGTTTGCCATCGCCATTGACGGGGCAGACAGGACGCTCGTGCTTGAAAACCGGTGCGAGCCGATACCGTACTCTAAGACGGATGCAGACGGGCACATAGTGAGCCCGATATTTCACGAGATATCCGACGATGTCTTTGAGGGAATCAAGGGCGACTCTAGCTTTCTTCTTGTTGATCCACAGGGGTTTCTAAGGGGGACGGATCCGCAAAACCGCATAATACTAGAGGGTACGGATCTTGACCTGTCCGGAGTCGACGCCATCAAGGTCAATCCTGACGAGGCCAGATGCATGGTTGACGGGGGAACCGGCACAGACATGATGAGGGCGCTCCAGAAGAAGGGAGCCAAATACGTCCTGCTGACAGACAAGACAGAAGTCTCGCTTCTGGTGGAGGACAAGATATACTCCATTACCATCCCAAGCAAGCGCATTCACGACACGACCGGCATTGGCGACATCTTTTGTGCGGCATTCTGCTGTACCATGCTCAGGGAGAGGGACTTTTTGTGGGCACTCTGCTTTGCCGGGGGCGCCGCCCAGGCGGCACTCGACTCAAAGAACGTCGGACTGCAGAAGATTCCACGCAGGGGATCCATCCAGACAAACGCGTCGTACTTTTACAACATGGTAAAGTTTCGGGATCTGTAATGGATTTGTTGCATGGGGTTTTTCATGGCGTTTTGTGTATTTGGTGCCACATGCAGGCGGCAGGCGGATTTGTGAATTATCCTCATAGGCACATGGGCGTCAGGGCTTGTTACCTTTGCGTGGATGCACTCTGTTAACTCTTTGTGTGTTTTTCCCAAATCAGGCTCTGTTAAATTTTGGTGATCTCGAATGTTTACTGTTCAAAAGTGCGTTTTTGGTTCTTCTCCAGATTTGATTTCACTATATTTCATCATGGTGTTCAGGTGTGGTGCATTCCAAAAGTCTGTTCAAAAGTGAGATGAACGGCATCTGAACCTTGGTGTTAAATTTTGGTGATCAGATCACTAAAAGTTCCAGAGCCGCCTGTAGTGCCAGCTATTTGATGGATCTTCCGCGTAAAATCGATGCGGCGTTGGCCCCAAATACCATTCTAGGCACTGCCACCCTGTAAGTGGCCAATACAGCAGCAGCCACCACGACATAACCGGCAGGATCAGCGAATCCGCGGTTTGCCGTCTGTATCGCTGCTGCCGTAACGCCAAGCGCAACAAACGCCATCCACGCCATGAACGCCAGGCACCACGCGGCGTCGATTTTGGTCTTTGGCTTCGTTCCAAAGGAAGCCGGGCCGGGAAACATCAGGAGGAAAACGCCCCAGCCAGCCGTAGTGAAGACAAGCACTGAAAGCCAGACAACATTTGGAACCGTGAAATCATTGCCAAACATCAACAACATGATGCCGGCGATGCAAAACGACAAGCCTGCCACATCCAGCATCCGTTTGTAGTTCAAGGTAAACCACCGAAAAACCCAGCCAACGTTTAGCAATTCTGCAACCTGATTGATGAAATACGCAATCTCTTCCGGATTGCGCGGTCCGCCAGACAGCAGTTCCGTTAATTTTCCAACATACTCGCGTATTTTTGCACGTATCTGTTCTATAGTGTCTTTTTCGTTGGCCAATTCTATGCAGTGTCTGGCAATTCATTCTGTAGGTTTCGTGCATCGGACTCTATTTCACCGCAAATTTGTCTTGCTTCTTCAATGGTTTCTGCATTCTCCAAGGCTTGGTCTGCTTCTTCTAGCGTGTTTATCATGTCATTCGCGACTTGTCTGGCTTTGTCCAAATCATCATTATTGCTCATGAATGTAATTGTCATTTGTTTCTTTTAAATTTTCTTCAAACCCTAGTCTTCCCAGAAGTAACTCACGGTAGCACCGACAGTGGGGGTTCTGGCAACCTTTTGTAGTCAAATACGATCAACTGCAACAACATGTCCTTGGGGGCTCTGTTAAATTCTAGTGATCTCTAATGTTCGCTGTTCAAAAGTGCATTTTAGGATCTTCTCCAGATTCGTCCCCACCGCATGTCGTCAGGGTGTTCAAAAGTGTCATGCCCCCAATAATGCTGTTCAAAAGTGAGCTGGACCACACACGCGCCTTGGTGGTAGATTTCGGTGATCAAATCACTAGAATTTACCAGAGCTGACTTACCCCTATACGGGGAAAGAAATGATACACGGTGTGGCAGAATCGCGACTACGCCGACTTGTTAGGCGGCGTGAGGGACAGGCGCCGGCGCAAGAAATGACACGGCCAATTTACAAAAGTCTCATCTAGGGCTAGCGATTGTCGCAATTTTCACACACCATAAGCCCTTCGACTTTGGGTCTGTGTTCCCCGCATTGTGCACACCTGTCCTGTGTATTTGCGCACGTTTCACATAGACGCAATGCAGTATGTGTTTTTCCAGAGCATGACTCGCACTGACCGATTCCCATGCTTGTTTTATCATCGAAACATCATATAAATTTAATATATGGTCGGATCAAGCGAGCGTTTTTAACAAACCATGCCATGATGTTCATCATGCATGCCATTGAAAGCGTAAGCGTTTGCAAGACATACCATGTCGCCGGGGATCTGCTGGCGCTAAAGGACGTGAGCCTGAAGATCCGCGAGGGGGAGTTCGTCTGCCTTACCGGGCCCAGCGGGTGTGGCAAGTCCACGCTGCTGCGCATGATTAGCGGCTTCATGGAACCGGACGGCGGCCGCATACTGTCGTACGGCAAACAGATAGGTGACCCGTCGCCGGAGCGAATAATGGTGTTCCAGGAGGACACGCTGTTCCCGTGGCTGGACGTGCGCGACAACGTGGAGTTCGGGCTGAGGATGGCAAAGATCCCAAAAGAAAAGCGCGCCAAGATATCGGCCAGGTTCCTCGACATGATGAGCCTGAGCACGTTTGCCGACACGTACGTCAAGCAGTTGTCCACGGGCATGAAGCAGCGCGTGTCGATCGCCAGGGCACTGGCGATGGATCCGGACATGCTGCTCATGGACGAGCCGTTCTCCGCGTTGGATCATTCCACCAAGACCGACCTGATGATGGAGTTGCAGCTGATCTGGCAGCGCACGAACAAGACCATAATATTCGTGACGCACGATCCTGTGGAGGCCGCTGTGCTTGGCACGAGGATAATACGGTTCACCAAGCGGCCCGGGGAGATTTCATCCGATATCAAAAACGACCTGCCGCACCCCCGCCACCCGGAAGACGAGAAAGTGCTGGAGTTGGCGCGGAAAGTCCGCGACGGGGCTGGAAGATGACATCGTATGATTCCATGCTTGCATCGCTTGAAGAAAAAGTGAGGGACGCAGACAAGAGGCTCGGAAACGCAACCAACCGCCGCGAAAAATGCGAAATTGCCGGCCACGCAGGCGGCATGGTGCGCGCAAAATCAGAAGAAGAAGCGTGTTATGACGAGTGGTTAGGCTATACGACGAAGATAGTCAGTTTAGTGCAGCAGCGAGACAGCCACAAATGAAACATGCTCCAAGCACCCATTAGAGAATATGCGTAATCCCCCTGTCCACATCGATAAATTTAGATCAGGCACGATCGTGTCTCACATCAAATGCCAGACTCGCCTGATCAGATCATATACAAGTTGCAGCAGGAAAACAAAAGACTAAAAAATATTCTAAAGCAGAAAGACAAAAAGCTGGAGCAGAAAGACAAAAAGCTGGAGCAGGAAAACAAAAGCCTAAAAAATATTCTAAAGCAGAAAGACAAAAAGCTGGAGCAGAAAGACAAAAAGCTGGAGCAGGAAAACAAAAGCCTAAAAAATATTCTAAAGCAGAAAGACAAAAAGCTGGAGCAGAAAGACAGGGAGCTGGGCCTTGAGCGCGGCCTGTGGAAGAGCAGGGACGATGGCTGGAACCCCGGCAAGGGGCCCGCGCTGCATCTGCTAGAGGTGCTAGACGACATAATACGCGACGGGGACAAGCTCCGCCATGCCACGCTGGCAGACGGGGAACAGTTCCGGTACATGCTGGAGCGGGCCAAGGTGTTTCTGACGCATTCGGGCCAGATGCCGCTGTTCTGCGATAACGCATCCCGGGCCTCCGATCCCGGAAACCGGTGCAAGCTGCACCTGAGGCACGCGCTGCTCATGGCGCTGATGCACAAAAAGGAAAACATCACGCAGGGAACGCTTGCCGCGTTCTTCGGGATAGACCAGTCCACCGTGTCCCGGTACTTTCCTGTGATGGACGCGATGCTGGCAGGAATACTTCCGACGGCAGACAACATATCCGAGGAGGTAGCTGCTGCCCCGACCAGGGAAGATTTCAAGAAGATCGTGCCCGGATCGGATGGGGGCGAGATCTTCATAGACGGCACGCACTGCCCCATACAGCGCCCGTCCGTAAAGTCAGTCCGGCGCATGAAATACTCCGGCAAGAAGAAAAAGTTTACCAACAATACCAACGTGTACACCAACCGGAACGGGGTGGTGATCGGCATATCAAAAAGCACCGTCGGGTCAGTCGGCGACATCACGCTGCTCAAGGAACGCCCCATGCCGTTTGGAAAGTGGGAGAAGGCGATGCACGATCCGGACCTGCCAGAATCAGACAGGTGCCACCCATTCGTCGACCGCGGCTACCAGGGAATCGCAGACCACCTGCCCGGCACCACGCCGGAGATCCCGCACAAGAAGACCAGGGACACGCCGCTGACGCCGGAGCAAAAAAAGCACAACCACAGGATCAACTCCACCCGGGTGTTGGTGGAGCACACGATAGGCAGGCTCAAGCGCTACGCGCGCCTCACCGACCCGTACGACGGCAACGCAGCCGGGTTCAACAGGGAGTTCAACGTGATCACAGGGCTGGTAAACCTGAATCTTTTGTGGGACTGCATGGAAAAGGGCCCGCCACCACCGGGGCAGTGGAAGACGTCAGTAGACTGGGACAGGGCCTGCTCCCAAGCTCCGGTCAAGTAGAATTCAGGGCACGATGAAGTGCTGCAAGGCTGCGCACGTCATTTTGGATTTTGGGGTGAACGGACTTGCCACATGCCAGACACGAGTAGTTTTAGGCCGTATTTTTCCGGTTTTTTATGACCGAGTTGGCGAAATGGGCGGATTACGCATATCTTCTATTATACTATCAAACAAAAAGAATCGAATATCGCTATGGCTGAATAGAACGTTAACCGTCCGTGTCTTTGTTGTGTTCCTGGTGCAGTTCTTCCTTGAGCTGATTGTGCATGTGCGTGAGGAACTTGCCGGCATGTATTTCTAAATGGTGCAGGTTGCTAGTCGATACAAAATCGAATTTGCCTTCGTCGAGAAGATCCAAAAACACACTTTTCAACAGTGAACAGCAGAGATCACTAGAATTTAACAGAGCCTCCTTGGGGGCTCTGGAATTTTTAGTGATCTGATCACCAAAATTTAACACCAAGGTTCAGATGCCGTTCATCTCACTTTTGAACAGACTTTTGGAATGCACCACACCTGAACACCATGATGAAATATAGTGAAATCAAATCTGGAGAAGAACCAAAAACGCACTTTTGAACAGTAAACATTCGAGATCACCAAAATTTAACAGAGCCCCAAATCAAGGCTCTGTTAAATTCTAATGATCTCTGCCATTCGCTGTTCAAAAGTGTGTTTTAGGATCTTCTCCAGATTCAATCCCGCCGCCTTTCGTTACGGTGTTCAAAAGTGTGGTGTTTTCCACGGGTCTGTTCAAAAACGAGCTTGGTCACATCTGCACCTTGGTGGTAGATTTTGGTGATCAGATCACTAGAACTTACCAGAGCTCGTTCCAGAGTATTATGAACCGTTTACGTTGGCTTTTGTAAATTCTGGCACATGGGCTGACATTAACATTGAAATGAAAATTGTTAATGCGCAAGGTGGCTTGCTAAAACTCTACAATGACCATGATGAATTCGTGACAGCAATAGGTTTGCTATCTCCCGCTGAGTTCAATGAATCCAGATTTTCACAAACGGCAGTAGGTGATGTCATACAATCCACAGTCAATGTTTTTGCAATGACAACTCTGTTTCCTAATTACGCTCGACACAGATACTCGTCTGTGCAATTCTGCCTACGTCGTCGTCTTGCCCCCTTCCCTTGCAGTCCTTGGGCCGGGCTTGTAGGCTTGCACGATCCTTGGCGTGCCGTACCCGTTGTCGATTGCAGTATCGATCATCTGGTTGTACAGCTGCACCTTTCCGTATATCTCGGCCTTGACGTTCTCCCACTTGCGCGCGCTTATGCACTCGCCCAACACCCGCTTGAACGTGGAAAATACAATCTCGACTGACCACCGGTCGTTGTACCCTGACTCCCTGCGCCACGCCTTCTGGAATTCCCTCTTTTGTTCGCGCGTGAGGCCTGCAAACTTGCGTTCTGCCGTCTTGTCCATGCAGTCCAGGTCCCCCAGCTGCCTGAATCCTGCCTCCTTGCGGGGCATGCACCCGTTCGCCTTTCCGGCAAAGTCGATGCGGACGGGAATCAGCGGCTCGATTCCCTGCTCGTCGCAGTACCTGCGGATCTTCTGGGTGTCGTACGCGCCGTCGGCTGCCGCCTTGGTGCCTGCAGAAGTGTCTGAGTTTGGTGATTTTTTTGCATTTGCAAGGGCCTGCCCCACCAGTTCCTCAAACTGCGGAGAGTCCCCGCACTTGTCGTCGGTTATGGCCACGGCGTAGATCTTTTTGGTTTTGGCATCCACCCCGACATGCAGCTTTATGAAGCCCCGCCTGGTCCCCCACTTTTCTGTCATCCAGTCGCCGCGGTTTGTGGGCTTGAGTCCAGTGGAGTCGAAGGCAAACAGCTTGATCTCGGCCCGGGTGCCGCCGTCTGAGAACCACGCAGAAGCCGTGCCGCTACCATCATCATTGTCTGCAACAGTGCAGCCAAGCTTGGTCATCCTCTTCTGGAACGCCGAGTACGTGGGCGCGTTTTCCTTGCCGACTATCGTCTCTGCCAGACCCTGGAGCTGCCTGTACCTTATGCCGGTGGCGTTTTTGAACAGGGATGCTGCTGCAAAGCACGCGTTTGAAAATACGTACGGGCGGCCTACCTTCCCGCAGTTTAGCTTCTCGACTCCCTGAGTCAGGATCTCCGGGCTTATCTGGAGCGTCCACAACTGGCCGCGGTCTATGTACCTGCGGTCATCGTACTGGAACCGGCGTTCTTTGGATTTGAAAGATTTTTTAGCCTCATGCGTGCCCGTTTTGTCTGGAGAGGATGTGTTTTCAGTCATGGCTGTTACCTGACTGCCTGCACACCTCTCTGATCAATACGGTTTTCTATTGAAGATGTTTGATATGATGTTCAAATTCAACTGATCTGGCCTAATTCTGAACCTGTTGGGTGTGACTGGCGATAATTAGGAAACAAAGTTGCAATGACGTAAAACCTAAATACAATCTGGCTCTTTTTTTGTCCACCATGGCAACCACACATTTCTTTGATTATGATGACAGATATTTTCAAGACACTCGTCATACCCGAGAGGAACTGTATGAATTACAATCAACGATCATGAGTGTCGAATCATCGTCTGATATTGCTGCGAACATCAGACGCTTGAACAAATTTGAAGAAAAGGAAATCCAAGTGGCCCTGAATCAGTATTTCGATCAGGGAAAAATAGATCGAGTGGGGGCAAGCATGAGTAGTAAACAAGGTATCTATACGGGCCACAGCACCGCGGGCAAGCCAACTATCTATAGGTACCACACCAAAAATTCGTTTTAGATCCTCAAGGCTCCGTTCCAAAATTCCGGCTCTTCAAAATTGTGGATCCCAACCAACATCCAGCCAGTATGTGTCAGATCACCTTATTTGAACAGAGTCTAAATGCTTAACTGGACTTGAAAGATCTGGAAAACCTGTGACTGAAATTATGGTTGAGGGTGGACCGATATTTCTCAAGTTTTTTTCGTCGCTTGACGACTCATCGGATCAATACAGGGAGATTGACCATGTTCTGGACTTGCTGAAAAGGAACCCTGAGCTTGGGGACAGGATCAAACGCAGCCTTTGGCCTAAACTGTATGTGAGAAGATACGGGATCCACACCCTCTTCAGGATAAGGCTAGGCAAAGGGCATAGGATGACGTATACGGTTTCAGGAACTAGCGATTCCAAAGTAGTCACAATACTGGAAGTTCTGGATCACGGGGAATACGAAAACAGGTTTGGGTACTGAAGTGACGCTGCTAACGCAGCCTTTTGGAAACCCTGTGCAGATTTTCCAGCTTTGGGTTGTCCGTGAAAATCCACGTCACGCTGCCTTTCTTGTCTACCATGATCTTGTTAGAGTCTTCCAGATACTCCAGAATTCCCTTAAACGTCTGGTACTGGACCTGCTTTGGTAGCGCCCGCCAGAGCTGGTGTCTTGAGGCAAACTCGTGCTCTTTGGCGACCAGCCTTTCGACCATGAGGACGGTGTCCAGATTGGGGCTATGACGTCTTGTTCCCTGCCCCGTATTCACAGTATTATACAAACTTGTATGTGTATATATTTGTATGTATATAAACTTGTAATGTATATAAATTGTATATCCTCAGGTTCCTCAATAATTTAAGCCGTGATTGCTATTGCGGGTATTTCTTCTTCACACGGGGGCGGTTTGAATATTGTCCCGTCTGGATCCCTGATGAGTGATTCCAGCGGTGCGTGGCAATATCTCCTGCTTGTGACATTTGTGGGCAACTGAGGCAAGCATCGAAAAGACATGCATTCCCTCGGCCACGGACAGTTTGTGGTGCACGTTTCTCTGCAGTACAATCGTGCCGCCTCTCTTTTGGAATAGGTTCGTCTCTGGCATGCAAGGCAGATTTGAATCAGATAAAAGGGGATCCGATCATTTGACACCTGCAGTCAGCGCCGTGATGCTGGCAGGTTCGGCTGACTGGCGCCGGCATTGCTGGAAGCAGTTCTTCTATTCCCAGTTCTGCCGTCCTTGACCGTACTGTCAAACTCGCCGCGGCCGCAGAACAGTGAATGCCTGCAATTCAGATCTTTACCAGCATCAGCACGGACGGCGTGAGATGAGATGTATGTTTGGATAAAAGGAATATCCGATGCGGGCGCATGTGGAGTGGAGCAGAAGCAAGATCAAATCCACTTCCCCCAAGATTTTTTTACAAAACTTGTGCTGTCTTGCGGGAGCGTGTATATGCGCGTTGCCTGCTTTTTTGCGTTAACCTTGCTACTCTTGAGCCTCCTTGCACCCAGGATTTTTTTCCACGCCTCTAACTCGTTTGGCATGTCCCTTTCGACATCTTTGTCTGTCTCGGTGCCACCGCTTTTCAAGTACGCCTTGCCGTCGAACCACTTTTTCTCGATCCCGGTCCTCTCTACAATGGCGTCTTCAAAATCACGTTTTGATTTTTCTAGGCTCCCGAGTCTGGACTTGCGCTCTGCGGGATCGGTGATCTTGCCAATTTCGATTTTTTCATACCACGAGTCCAGCCTGAATCTGGACCGGATACCAGTAATGCCGCTGTTGGAGAGAAACCGTTTCCAGTATACGGAGTCAAGGTCAACACCGTGTTCCACCTTGCCCTTTGAATATGCCAAAGGCAACGGAACTGCAACCTCGATATTTCCCTCTGGAAGCCGGCAATAGCGGTGGTGCGGACAGCTGCTGTCGCAATCCGTCTTTGGAGCCTTGCCCTTCATTCCAAGCTGTTTTGCCATCCAGATTCCCTGCACTATCTTCTTGTCTACACTTACCTTGTCCTTGATCACTTCGAACTTGCCGTGTCTCGGATAGACCAGTATGGTTTCTGACGTTTTGTGGTGCGTGGTCATGGGCGCTATCTTCATCAAGTTGGGCTGACCGTACGTCTCCATTACGGTTATGCCGAATTTTGCACCCACCGTGTTGTAAAACTGGGCTTGGAACCTGTGCGCGGTGGAGTTTACCGCCTCGGTATTCTTGACCTCTACCAGAACAAGCTTTTTCTGATCTCCTGCAAGTGCGATAAAGTCTGGCTTGGATGTGCTCAGCAACCACCCATTGCGGGATTCGCCGCGTCCTATGATGCTGACATCCCCATACTGGTCACCAATCTGTCTCTTGATCTCGTCCATGCCTTCTATGGTGTCTTTCAGTATGTCCCTAATGGCACCGTTCAGCGCCACGCCGTGCTTTTCCAGATCTATCTTCATGCGGGATATTCTCTCCGCGCGGTCGTCTCTGGAGTCAGAACTGCCAAGATGCCCGCCTCCCAGTTCTGGCGATGCGTATCCGGATTCAACCCCCGTGAGCATGTGCTTTGTGGTTATTTCACCGGCAACACCGATTTCATGGGTACTGATACCAGATCGTTTGGGCGTGGCAGCCCGTATGGGTGTCCGGGTGCGCAGACTGTTGCGTGTCTTGACTGCCACAATCTTGGGACATCTTAGGTAGTCTTGTACGTCCTGCCACGTTACTGTGAAAATTGTCAATCTCTTTTGGTGGATGCTGCATGTGCTAATATGTCGTTGCGCATGCGTGGCTGCATAAAATCATGTTCCGTTCATCTTGGCACGGTTTTGTAATGATGTGCACATTTTCATTCTTGGGCAAACACTGAATGCTATCACATGCCTGCCGTCCGCTCACTCTGGCCTAGTGCTACCGTCTCTCCACCCGGCACTCCGTCTCCCTTATGCACACCGAGAGCCTTCCATGTCACGTTCGGTCAGCCCCTCCGATTCCAGATGCCGGACTAACCACAACCCACTCTCGATCGCCTGGCGTTACCGGGCGCAGCACCCCGTAGTGCGATGTCATGCCCCAATGCCCCAGTTTGTATAAAAGGGCCGCAAAAACCACCACGAATGGATTTATTACCCTGACGGCCCATTCTCTTGGTGCAGATAGGAATCTACGGATCTGGCAACACCGAACAGGCGGCAAGGACCATCAAGCAGATTTTAGATGATCTTGGAATCAAGTCGTTTGTAATTACAAAATCCAAGATACAGAACGCAGACTGCATAATAGTCCTGGGCGGAGACAGGGGAGTCAGAAGCTACTTTCATCAAACATTTGATGTGACCCTGCCCGTACTGGGAATCAACGAAGGCGAGGCAGACGGAATCCTTGCACAGGTTGATCTGCGGGAGTTTGCATCCTACGCAGGCATCCTAAAGACGCAAACGTACGTAGTCGACAAGGTTCCCCGTCTCGGAGTAAAGATAGACGGCAGGAGCGTATATCCCGTGCTCAACGACGTTGCAGTGTTCTCTGCAAAGAGCGCCATACTCATGGAGCATACGCTGCGCGTCAACGGGGAGGAGGTGTGGCACGACAACAGCGACGGGGTGATAGTCTCCACCCCCATAGGCTCTTCTGCATACTCCATGTCTGCAGGCGGTCCCGTGCTGTTTCAGGACTCTGCAGTATTTGGGATAATCTCTGTCAACTCCATTGACGTGACTAGGAGGCCGATAATAGTATCAAACAGCAGCTCGATTGAGATAGACGACATCTCTGCAAGGTACCACTGCGAGGTTGTCCTTGACGGCAGGGACCGCTACAAGGTGGGCAAGACTGTGGAGTGCACCCAGTTCTTTCCGCCTGCCAGCATAGTCAGGCTCAAAAAAGACTCCACTGCAATATCTGCCCTGGCAAAGAAGGTCCATCTTGCCGAGGATCTGCTCAGCATGCCGCCAAGCTCCAAGCTGCTCCTAAAGACGCTAGAGTACGAAGGCGCCCTGACGCAGAAGAACCTGGCAAGCAAGACGCTGCTCCCGGAGAGAACCATCAGGCTGGCCCTGAGCCATCTGCTCAAGAAGGGATACGTCAAAAAGAAGGTATCCACCAGGGATGCAAGACAGAGGATCTACGTCATATCGAAGATAGGATAGGGCAGGCAGGGTAGCCGCCTCATCAGCCCCCGGATGCTGCTGCTGCCCTGACAAATGCCGCAAAGGACTCCTCAGGGAATCCCGGCCTGCTGCTGAACTCCGGATGGAACTGGACCCCCAGATAGAATTTGTGGCCTGGTATCTCAAGTATCTCCATCCTCCTCCCGCCGTCGCTTTCAGCAGAGAACAGCAGGCCGTTCTTTGCAAACTCTGGGATGTATCCCGGGTTTATCTCGTACCTGTGCCGGTGCCTCCTGCAGATGGCCTCGGCATTGTAGATTCCCCGCGCAATGGTGCCATCCCTTATCGATATGGTGTTTGCGCCCAGCCTGAGTGATCCTCCCATGTCAGTGACGTCCTTCTGCTCCGGAAGCAGGTCCACCACGGGATCGCCGGCATCGGCATCCATCTCAGTGGAGGCCGCGCCAGGCATGTTCATGACGGATCTTCCAAACGCCACTGCGGCCATCTGAAATCCAAAGCAGATTCCAAGGTAGGGTACGTTGTTCCTGCGCGCATAGTCTGCAGCGCCGATGATCCCCTTCGAGCCCCGGTGGCCAAACCCTCCCGGAACCAGAATGCCGTCATACCCGGAAAGCGAGTCGTCTGTAACGGATTCAGAGTCCAGCCAGTGGATGTCTGCGGATCTTTCTATCTGTGCGGCTGCGTGCCTGAGGGCGTGGTTTACGCTTACGTAGCTGTCAGAGAGTGTGACATACTTTCCAACCATTGCTATCCTTACCTTGTGATCCCTGTGACCTGCCATCTCACGCACTATCCTGTTCCATCTGTCCCAGTTGGCAGAGGCATTCACCATTCCCACCCTTCCAAACTTTGTAAACAGCGAGTCCATGATTCCCTGGTCGTACAGAATCTGGGGCACCTTGAGGACCGAGTCCACGTCATGGCATGACAGCACGTCTGCTGCAGTCACGTTTGTAAACATCGCGATCTTTTTCTTCGTGCCCTCCTGCAACGGCGAGGTGCATCTTACCGCCAGGAGGTCAGGCTGGATGCCTATCCTTCTCAGTTCCTGGACACTGTGCTGCGTGGGTTTTGTCTTCTGCTCCCCCACCACGTCAAGCTCGGGTGCCAGTGTGACGTGTACAAAGACTACCCCGCGGGAGCCCTCCTCGACTCGCATCTGCCTGAGGGCCTCTAGAAAAGGCAGCGACTCTATGTCACCCACGGTTCCGCCGCACTCTACAATCAGAAAGTCCAGATTCTCATCCCGGGCTATATCCCTGATCCTGTCCTTGATTCTGTCAGTCACATGGGGTATTATCTGGACGCATGCCCCAAGGTACTCGCCCCTCCGTTCGGCCTCGATTACCGCAGAGTACACCTGGGCCGTTGTGATGTTGTGGCTTTTTGGGATGTTCTGGTTCAGGAACCGTTCATAGTTTCCAACATCCATGTCGCACTCGCCTCCGTCCTCGGTAACAAAGACCTCGCCGTGGGCCACAGGGTTCATGGTGCCTGCGTCATAGTTCAGGTACGGGTCTATCTTGACGCATGAGACCTTCTGGTCTGCCAGCTGCAGCAGTTTTGCAATGGACGATGTGGTTATGCCTTTTCCAAGACCGGACATCACTCCCCCGGTGACAAAAATAAACCTCGTCTGCACATTAATGAAACAAGTGTCTTGTTTTTGTATGTTTTGCAAAATGGGATGCGTCTGCGCCGTCAGGATTTGGGCAGGATGGTTTTGCAGGTACTTTTCGGAACTGTTTTTGCGCCGTTCCCATCCAAGATTGGCCGTACCGCCAAAAAAAACCCATTTTGGGCATTTCATGCTGCGGGCCCAAAAGCAATACGCCGGCAATCCTTTTGGCAGGGGAGGGGTTGCCTGCCACATGCCATGCAGGCAATACCAAACAGGCCGGCAATCCCATCCGGAATACAAGACGCCGCATGATCCAAGCCAGACGGCCGGTCTGGCCTGACTCCAAATGGATGCGCATGCATACGAGAGGTTTGAATAATTACTAGGTTCTTATTTTCATCTGGATTCATCGTTTATAAGAGGAATATCCGCCCGAATCGGCATGGGCGGAGCAAAAAAACCCACTCCAGCATCCAAGGACAGATCATCGTCCAGGGATACAAAGAAGGGAAAGAAGGACAAGGAAGGCGGACCAAAAAAGGCCGAGATCACAGTCAGGATCAACGAACGGCAGGCCATGAGGATAATCCAAAATGCCAAGGTGGTCACGGTTCAGGAACTTGCCAGGCAGACAGGGATCAAGATATCCACTGCAAACGCCTTCCTAAGGGAGCAGGCAGACAAGGGAACCGTGAAGACGGTGGGCGGATATTCAGGACACCGCCTGTATCAGGCAGCATCATCATAGATGTGCAGGGTATCGCCGGATCTGACGCCTGAGAGCGCATCGACATCCTCAATCCTTCCAAGCGGCGTCATGGTCTTGGCAGAGACAACATCGTTGATGAAGAAGCACATGCTTCCGGTGGACGGCAGAAATGCAATATCTCCCTTCTTGAACTCGGATCTTGCCCTCTCGATTCCGGAATCGATGCTGGTCTCCACATACAGAATGTTTTTGCCCAGCATGTGGACGTAGCCTTCCATCGGGAGGGATCTTGTTATGATGCCGACGGTTCTTGGAGACAGGTGCCTCTTGAGGCTGCATGTGGCCTTTGCCTTTCCCAGGACCTCCAGGGTCAGTTGCATTCTAGATACGGACGATACGGTCAACCCGTTGGTTGAAATGATTGGAGTATATTAACGCTATACACCACGATGCTGTCGAGTGCAGTAACCACATTTTGTATTCGGGCGCCATTTCTTTCAAAGATTCGAGTGAACAGGTGGGCCTGCCGCTACAAGTCTCCCAAAACAGGGAATTGCCAAAACACGACCAACCCAACATCCGGACTGAACGCCTGTTCGGGGTGGACAATCTGGGATAGGGGGCGCTAGCCGACCTCATCAGCATATTTAAAACGCACCTGATATGTTGGGTAACAGCGTATCACATTATGGATCATACGAAAATTAGGCGAAATTAATTTTTGTGCAATGGATTTTCCCGCAACCAAAACAGCACTTTTTTCCGCATTTGAAGCAGAACCGCCAACCACCATAAGGAAGATAGGAGATGTTCAGGCCAGAATAACGAACGTTCCGGTTTGATCACGCAGAATCCATTTATCAAACCTCACCTCCACCATGTCATGAATTACTGCAAAGAACTGCTGCGCGGTGCCGAATACATGCGCCTGTCCGGGCAAAAGGATCCCGATCCTGACACTGCCGAACATAGGAAAAGGATAGCCGTCATGCTGGACTGCCTGTCATACGGCTTGTACGCCATCGAGTACGAACACGGGGTCAAGATGTGCGAAGATTAGCATCCCGGTTTTTTGTGTAATTCGTTGATCTCGTCCCTGCATTTGTGCCATCATCTTGGCGTGGTTGGGTTCTTTTTTTTTGCCGAATCTCTACTGTACTCGTCAATCTTGTCTTGCAGGCCGGCTGGCAGTTTGCAGTTCGGTCAGCCTGTCTTTATCATGCCTCTTTTTGTCGTCTTTTGACATCACAGTGCCGCCTTGTTGCGCGTAAAGAGCAGGCATGCCGCGCGGGCAATCATTTGAGGATGCTGTTCACGCTGTTCTCTGGCGGAGTCGGGGGATAGCCGTAACACCACACCTTTCCGTACTTGCTGCCGTCAGAATCCGCCCTTCCGTCAAGAGTATACAGCACCAGCGTGTCACGCGGGCAATCATTTGAGGATGCTGTTCACGCTGTTCTCTGGCGGAGTCGGGGGATAGCCGTAACACCACACCTTTCCGTACTTGCTGCCGTCAGAATCCGCCCTTCCGTCAAGAGTATACAGCACCAGCGTGTCACGCGGGCATTCCCGCATCAGCTTGTCCCTGTCGCCTACCCCGCCGCCTGCAGGCACTCCGGTCAGATGTATCAGGACTTCGTTTATGTTGATGGTATTTCCGGTAAGCACCCACGTCACGGTGCCGGACGTCGCGCCGTCGGGGACGGGCTCTGCGGGTATCTTCTTGAACTCTTCGACCTTTTCAAGTATGTCGGCACCCGGCTGCGTCACGTCCTCCGGATCCGGCGGTTCACTCCCAAGTATGTCCTCCATGGTCAGGCCGCCGTCGTCGTCTGCAGGCTCGTCGGCAAGCCCAAACTCCTCGCGCGCATCGACGAGCCTGTTTATTGCCAGCTCCGTAAGGCTTTGGACGTCGCCATCCTGCACGTCCTCAATCACCCCATTCTCTGCTGGAACCAGCCCGGTGTTGGCGCCGCCAACGTTTTCCTGGACTGGGACGACCTCTATTTCCGGCACGTCCAACCCTTCCATTATCTCCTGCATGCCCGTAAACACGTACAGCCTGTTTTCATCAATCTTTGGAACCTCAACGGGCTCGTCATTTACCGTAATGTCCAGCATTCCCGAAAACGCCAGCAACGCCACCACCACCACCACCACCACTATTCCGATTCCAGCCGCGCCCAATACGATGTACTTTTTTCGGCCACCGGACTCTGCCCCCTCGGTGTAATACTCAGACACGCATTCCGTGGCCGTCCTACTTAAAAGAGGCTAGGCGACCGTCATTGGCTCCAACTGCAGCTGGATTGCCTCCAAGTTGGCCAGATCCTCCTGCTGTGTCCTTTCCAATCTTTTCTTCTCCAACGACAGCACCTTAAGTTTCGAGGCAGGGCTGTCAACGGAGCCGCAGTACGTCTCCACTTTTTTGCCGCCCTGCATCTCGGTAAAATACAGGTACCGTCCTTTCTTTATTTTTTTGACGTGCATTCCCACACCGACAAGAATCGCTCGGCATTTAAGCAGCATAGCGGGAGCGCTATAACTTTCTTTTATGAGATTCTGTCCGTTGCCAACGCATTCCTTGCATCCACACCAGATACACCTTCAGCACGCCAGGCGGCAGTTTATGACGCCGAATTCTGCACGGCTGCCCGGATTTCCATTGAATGGGAAAAATTTTTCCCGCCCAATGGCAACTTTGCCACGGCCGCCCATCGCTGCAGGCAAACAGGACACGAACCAGTACCGTCTTAGACGCACCGCATGCAGGACACTAGTCCTTGACTTCCATGTTGCTGTCGTGGAGCCCGCACCCGACGTCCATGATCCCTTATCTGCATTACGTGTCAAAAAATGCATGGGATGTATGGCAGCATCCTATAGTGAAAAGCGAAAGTTCGTGCAATTTTTTGAGATCCTTTTTAAGAAAATAAATCCCAACTACAGGTATGATTGTCAGTAAAATCATCAAGATAACACAATCTCGGGAACTGTCACGCAAGATCGTGAAATGCTCCCGGGAAACAGACATCATTTACGACATGACAATCATGATGAAACTTGCACACTCACGGATCACACAGTTTGATGTCAACAACCTGATAACAGGATGGCGCAGGGAATTCAACCTGGCCAGCAGCGTCCACATGCATGAGGCCGCCTCAAAACAGGCTTTCCAGGCGGCAGTCAAATTCCGCAAGGCAAACCGGCTCAAGCACAACAAGCGCATCTGGCGCAAGAAGCAGATCAAGCTGGGGAACAAGAAGACGTACAAGCACAATCGGTGGACCGAGCCGTCCAGCCTGATGAGGCGCGGCAGGAAAACAACCAGGCTGCGCTCGCTGAATTCACGCGGAAAGCCAAAACTGCGAGACAGTGGAGCCGTATTTCTGCCCGGACTCTGGGAAGCAAGGCCACGCACGAAGGCTCCGGAAGGCAGGCTCGTGTCATTCCAGATGATTGACACCACAGGCAAGGTCACGCGTAAGACCAAGGATGGTGATCGCGAATTCAAACTGCATTTGCAGATAGAAGTCCCAGACCCCGAACCCGCGACAGGCGGTGGTGGCGGCGGCGGATGCAAGGCAGGGCTGGATCTTGGAGTCAGGCACCTTGCGGCAGTCGCAGACGAGCATGGGAACGAAAAACTGCACAATGTCCCCGGAGGCTGCAAGAGGCATGACGGCGACAGGATTGATCAGCTGAAATCACTTAGATCAAGATGCCAGGCAGGCTCCAGAAGATGGAAAGAGATCGGCCGCAAGGTAACGCATGAATTGAAAAAGATATCAAACAGGCAAAAACACAACGAGATCGACATTGCCAGGCGGATAACAAAAGGACTGTCCGTATTGTTCTTGGAAGATCTGGATTTGACCAAGATGAGGCGATCCAACGGGGCGGCTTCAAAGACGGGGTTGAACCGCGAGATGGCCTATTCCAGAATGGGCGAGTTCAGGATCCAGCTTGAATGGCAGATGAAAAAGAAAGGCGGAATTTCAAGACGCGTGGAACACGCACATACAAGCCAGAGATGCGCTGCCTGCGGGGTAGTGGACAAGAAATCCAGGAACGGCGAATCATTTGTCTGCGTCTCATGCGGATGGTGCCACCATGCCGACAAGAACGCGGCAAAAAACATTTTGGATAATGACTGTCTCCATACGGAGGAGACTGGCGGCCAAGCCCACGGGAATCGTGGAGGCACCATTGCAGGTGTCGAGGTCGTCACAAGGCGCGAGGATCACGGATCGGATAGTTCTGGAATGAACAATTCGACAGGTCGGCTTGGATCCGACAACGACGACAATATTGGAAGGTCTGACAGAGCGCCGGAAAGAGCATCAGGACATGCTACAGAGAGATCTGTTTGCACGAACTTTCGCTCGCCGCTATAGGAAGGACAGGGTTAGTATTCATAAAAAGGAGTTGGAGGATTTGCAGAACGATATTGAAAAACTAAAGAATGATCAACTTAACGAGGAGACTAAAAAAGAACTTGAGATTCTTCAACGTCTAGCGATAGACTACAGTCAAAATGTAAAATATGCTGAAATGATGCCGGTTGTTAAATCTACCAAAATCCCTGCCCATATCCCACTCAAGTACATTTGGAATGATTGTTATTATGACAAAAAAAGGAAAGTCTTCGTCACATTCCGCAAGTTCCGCGACGGCCTGGGTCCAAAGATGCTAGCGAACCAAAAGGAACTCAATCCCGATTGTGAGGGAGTAGTGATCCCACAGGGCGAAATGACATTTTGTTATGGATATCCAGCGGTATCGGAGGAAATGATCCAGGTAGTGGTAGTGGCACTTACATTGTTTAAACTTGCAACATTAGATCTTTTCCAAGGGGAGACAAAAAATGGTCATTATTGCACCAGCATCCTCTGCACACTATCGGAGGAAATGATTACAGAAGATCTTGTCATTACATTGTTTAAACTTCAACATTATTTTGACAGAAAGGACTTGATAAACATGGGCTCTGTCTATTACGAGACCGAGACCCCGCGCCGGATAGGCGGCAAGTTCTTCAAATTGACGGAAAAAGAACGGGAGATATGCTTGAAGTACCTGCCCTGGCTTGCATACACCAACAACCCCGATATTCCATGGATCAAGCCGTACAAGATCATCCCATTGAATGAGGAACAGGCTGCCAAACCCTAGACCGTGATCACTTGTAATGAGTTCTGCCGCGCTTAAATGAAATGCGGCCCATAATTCTGTATGTACAAGACCGTCCGCGTGCCAATATACTATGATTCCAGGTTCGAGGATTCCTTCGAGACTGCGCGGAAAAATTACGATATTGTCTACAAGCACGCCGTCGCGTGGTACTACGACGAGGCAGAAACCGTGCGGGAGTTTTTGGAGGAACAGGGCGCGGAGCCGGATTCCATACCCGGACTGGTATGGACGAGCCTGCCCGGAACGTACCATTCGTATTACAAGCTTACCGAGTTCAGGCGCGGCAAAAATCTGGGACCCGCGCTCCTGCAGAGAGCCGCGTGCTGCCGCGCGCGCGAAACGGTTTCCAGTTTTCTATACTCCAACATGAAGAAGCGATGGTCCAGAAGCAAACTGGCCAAAGACGGCCGCAAGCCACGATGCAAGAACCCCGAAACATTGTTCAAGAATCAGCATACCGTAATATCTCAGGCCACACCCAAACCACGGAATGGTGGAAAGCTGTACCTTCCAGGCGTTGGCCAAGTCCAACTCGCGCGCAGACTGCCTGACATGGACATGCGGTCGTACTCGTTAACAAGGAAGAACGGCCACATTGAACTGCACGTCAGCATACGCGAGCCCGATCCCCCGAAGAAGAAGGTGGGCGGGCCGATTATCGGCATAGACGCAGGCGTAAAGCACGCGCTGGCAGTCTCGCTCCAGCAGGACGGAACCAACCACGTCTGGTTCATGGATCCGCCCGAAAATGCAAGAAGGTACAAGGACGATGACATTGCCAGACTGTACTCCAAGCGAGCCAAGAAAAAGCGCGGCTCCCGGGATTACAAATCAATAACCCGGAGAATCCAGACCAAGGCCAAAAAGATTGCAAACCGCGCCCAAAACTGGGAGCGCCAGGCTGCGAGCTTTTTGTCCGGACTTGCCGGCAAGATAGTCGTGGAGGATCTCAACCTTCAGGCAATGGCGAAGCGAAAATACGACACACCGGGTAACCGTGGTTTGAACCGCAGCATGGCATACGCCCGCGTCGGCTCCCTTCTGGATACGATAGAATGGGGCTGTAGAAAAAGTGGCACGCTCCATGAAACTGTGCCCGCAGCATACACGTCCCAAACATGTTGCCGGTGCGGAACGACAGATTCCAGATCCCGGGAAAACCAGGCAGATTTCCACTGCACGTGTTGCAGGTCCGTAATGAACGCGGACGAAAACGCCTCCGTGAACATATCGGTTCGGGGAGGCGCGGCGGCAGGTATGGCCGTCGTCAAGCATGAGGACGGCGCCCGTTTGTTCGGGCTTCCAAGGAAGGAACCGCCAGTGCGCGGCTGTCTTGTGATATCTCAAATTGCTCGGAGTCGCCGGACTGCCGGCAGGCCCCGATAAGTTAACAATACCTCATCCCCGCCTGAACCTGATGTCGCCGTCTATGACGGGTTCGTCGTATCCTTTCGCCATGACTTTCAGTGAATGATTACCTTCAGTTCCTGGCGTCACGAGCGCCTCGACTTCTCCTGCACTGTCCGTGGTCATCGCAGTCACGCGCACGCCGTCCAGGTATATCGAGACGAAATGGTTCCTGAAGGCCCCGCCGTCGGGCTTTTGTATTACCAGTTTGAGCCTGGTCGGCTTGCCCAGGTCTGACACCGTGACGACCCTGATCCTCTCCTTTTGAACGTACTGCCGCTCCAGCGAGTAATATCCAATGCGCCTGCTGGGGTTCCTGACCGCCCTTGCCTTGCCCCTGGTCCTTTTTGGCTTGGGGATCTGCCTGACCGAAGAGCCGTTTATGAGAAACAGCATGACAGAATAGAGCAGTTCGTCCATGGTCAGTATCTTGGGCTTGTACAGGCCGATCACCAGCGGGATTGCCAGGAACGGCAGGTAGTATGCCGCGTCCATGAAGTCGTTGTCTGCATTGTACGCGTTCATGGCCGCCAGCATGACAATGCCGCATCCGGCCCCGAGGATCATCGTCTGCCGTATCGACAGCTTTCCGGCCGGACTTGTGTACAGCGTCTCGTCCAGGGTTGACGTGTTCCTGAAGAATACCAGTTCCTGCAGCATACAGACAGGAATGGCATCTGTTAAAAAAGGCCTTTTGCGCTCACCGGGCCGTAAAACCATGGGACAAACACCGACGACTGAAACGCCCTCCAGATTATGGTACGCCGGCCACGTGTTCTTTTGGGTCATGACCGGCCTGGCAAGGTGGGACGGGTTGGCAATACCGGAGATGCCAAAATACCTTGCAGCGTTCCACGACGTCGTCGGGATCGGCTGAACCATGATCTTTCCACATCAGTGATTGCGGAATCCGTATTTATGTGCGGCCGGAATGTGGTGCGAGCCATGTTGCCTGCATGGCCCTACAGTTTGGCTGCTTGTCCTTCATTCAATGGAATGATCTTGTACGGTTTTGTCCAGGGAATGCCCGGATCATTGGTGTTTTTCAGCCACGGAATGTGTTTTATCGCTTTTTCGCGTTCGGCGTCCGTCATCTTGAAGAAGCCTCCCCCTATCCAGCGCGTGGCTTCGGTCTCGTACCAGACCCGCCCCATGTACGCCTCTTCGCTGTTGTCCCAGGAAACGTGGGTGCCCAACAGTGCAGTGACAAGCTCTTCGGTAATCATCTCCTCGGCCATGGTGCACAACAGGCTGGCAGTATAGTGCCCGTCTTCGGTCTTCACTTCGATAGCGGGGTAGCCGTGACGAAAGTCCACCATGTCTATGGGAAACACCGTGCCTTCACCGTCCGGATTCAACTTCTTCTGGTCGGCCAGTGTTTCCGGACCCAAGCCGTTGCGGAACCTACGGAACGTAACGTACAACTTCCTCTTGTTGTCAAAGTAACAATCATTCCAGACCATGGTAAGCGGAACGTGCGCTGGAACCTTGGCAGAACGCACGAACGGCATGGACGTAATACACCTCTCGTTTTTGGCGGCCGCGGTTTGATGGAACAAGGCCCGTTTTAGGTCCTTCTGTTCTTCTTGGTCCAGTTCTTTCTTCTGCTGCAGCCTGGTTACTTCCTTCCGTATGTTTCCCAATATCCGTCCTATGCGTTCAAGCCTGTCTTTCCTGGCTTCCCAGATCTCCTTCCCGGTCAGTTCGATGTGCTCGAATGCCGACCCCGCGTATTGGAACCGCGTGTTGAGTGTGTTGACTGCCTCGTTTGGTGTATAAAACCCATCTTTCAGCCTCATCTGGAACTCGAACTGCCGACCCTTCTCCAGCCACTTGATGGTAATCTTACCCTTCTCGTTCCCCAACGACTTGATCATGCCGTGATCCAAGTACAGGTAGACGCCTCGGCTGCCGTGGATGAAGAAAAGCGACTTGTTGGTCGCCAACAACCAGCCGTTGCCCTCTGGAGACGTGGCTTCCTGAGCCAGCACCAGGCTCTCGCCGATCCGCATGATATATCCGGACTCGTGGGTGCGGACACTGGTGTCGGAAACCTCCTGCTGCTTTTGCCTCTTTCTTCCGAACATCTACCCAACACCACTCCCATGCATAAAAGGCCCTTTTTTCGTAAGAGGTCGCCTTTGCGAAGCGATTTCGTGCCTGATCTGCCCCGATTAATTACCAACTGAGCTACGTTTTCGGCCATAAATGCCCATTTAATTGGCATTATTCAGGGTTTTTTCCGGGCGGGGATGAGGCTCGGCTGAGCTGCATTTTGGCCGATCCGGTGATCGGACTTGCGAAGTGGGCCTTTTTTGGTGCTGTCGGGCGTGGTGCGTTGTGCCCGAATCGGGTGGCGGGCCGGCACGGCGGCCTGACATGTGTCAGGCAACCGGTGCTGTGGGGGTCGCGCAGGACATGCAGGGCAGCCATGGATGGATTTTGGTAACAGTTTCGCTTTTTGAAGTGGCCTGCCTAACAGTGGAGCAGGTGCAGCCTTTCCCTTGCCGTGGAATCTTTTTTCCCGTGATGCACCATACGTGCCGTCAGATGATGCCTCAACTGTCTCCAGAGGACGAGCGGACCAGATGATCAAAGAAACTGTTCGCGTTGATCCTGTCAGTTGCCAGCAGCGTGAACAGGATCGAGTTGGCATCCATGCCCTTCTGGGAGCGGTTTCCGCCCCCGTCGCTCCTTATGGCCACAAACCTCCGGTTGACCCTCTCCACTGCGTTGTTGTCCGGCTCGATGCCGTCCACGTGCAGGCAGGTGGTCATAAAGTATCCCTCCCGGGGGTTCCTCTTCTTGTGTCTGGCGATGGTGCCGTGCCCATCGTCTGCAAACGGTTCGTTCATCAGCCCGCGCAGCTCCGCGTCTATGCAGTGGGCCGCGACGATCCTCGTGTGCCCGTCCTCGATTCTGGATGCGCGATAAATCTTATCGTGGATTGCCGACAGCCTGTCCAGAAACTTTGGAACGTCACCTTTGGGGTTGGTCAGGACGTCCTTTTGCACCAGGCGTTCCTGAGACATAATCCGTAATTAGAAATTATGCATATTTTCCTATATTGTGTAGGTTTTTTGACTCCTACCCGATTGCTTCCCGGACTAGGAGAACCCTGAGGTTGGCAAATCCGCAAACGATGTCATTGATGGTGTCATATTTTTTCAGGCGGTTTCGGTAGACACCGCCCATTATGCGAAACCGTTTGACCCTGCGGATGGCGTGCTCCACATACACCCGTACCTTTGAGTGTTTTTTGTTGAATTCCTTCTGCTCGGGGGACAATTCTGCACCTTTTTGCTTCTTGTACGGCACTACGGCATCCCGGTCAGGAAACTCCTTGTTGATCCCCTGGTATCCGCCATCCAGGATCTCTCTGACCTTGATCCTTTTCTTGTCCTTGCTCCCGTCCTTGCGTGGAAGGTTGTCAGGGAATGTCGGGTGTTTCTTTTTGAATACTGCAAAGTCGTGGATCCTGCCCGGGGAATGCCGTCTTGTGAAGGATGAGGCCGTCCGTGGCCGATGTGTACTGGACCTTGGACGTGTGCCTGTGTGCCTTGCCCGAGTAGTGGGACCGTTCCATGTCCTTGCGCCCGGGACGTTGTATCTGCTGCTCGGAGGCATCAATCAGGGCAGTCAGGCCCGGAATGATCTCCTCAAGATCGTCAAGCGTCTTGGTGGCCTTGATGCTGGCGTAGATCTTTGACGGAAGCGGAACGCACTGCCGGATCGACGGCTCCAGTGCCCCCATGCTGCGGGACACGCTAGCCTGGCCCACCTGAAACACCATGGCAAGAAGATCCTGTGTGGCGTATGTCCTGTAATAAAACAGGACCAGAAGAAACCTGTTTTTCAGATCCAGTTTCCACCTGCGTCCGGCACCAATGCCGCGCATCCTGCTTCTTTTGGAGAGTCGCTTTTGCTCTGCCCTGGGGTATTTTTTTGCCAGCCGCCCTGCCACCAAATTAAATTCGGAGACTGTCAGTCCAGTGCACCGGATGAACAGTTTGGGCTTTTTTGCTAATTTGTCGTATAATGACATGCTTTGACATGGGCAATCAGAATAAAACACGGCTGACGTATAGTTTTGATCATCGGGTAAGTTCGAATTGACATGCAATTCCGTGCAATCAACCGGATTTGTCCTGCAATGCGTCCAATCGTGTGGTTATACCCAATTACGGATTATGTCTCTGGTGCCACACGCACATCTGGCGGCACGATCCCACGTGGAGCCATCCTGCATACGAGTCCTGCGTTATGGTTCCACCGTAGTCCGGGAGTGTGTGGCAAAGCGTCTTGATGCCCCGCGAGCCGGTCACCTCCACGAGGCAGGCGTCTTTTGCCAGGGCCACTATCCCGTAGCCGCGTTTGCCGCCCAACGGCCAGTGGAATTCGTCTGCGTTCAGGTGTGGCGCCTCTAACACGCGCTTTCTTACAGAATCACGCTCCGGTGCCATGCGCTCTGCCTGCCTGATCTTGCCGCGGTATGCAGACGGGCGCGAGATTTTGTGCCCCCACGCGTCACTGCCAAATTCTGCGGCCCTGGCATGCGACAAACCGTTCATGTTCAGGGACGTCATGGCCGCATCAAAGTTTGATGAACGGCGCGCGTGTTTTGCCGCGCCGGGAACCCTTCCAGAGACCTGTTTTTTGCACCCGCGGCACCAGCGCCGCTTGATGACGTACCTGACGTTTTCCAGTATGACGCGCATGACAGTCACGATGCGATCGTACCTGTCAGTCACGTCCGAAAGATTGTCGTTGCCACAGTCGGGACATTCCTTGCAGTCGATCTCCTCGACGCGGTCGACGCGTTTTGGCCTGCAGTTGATGGTGGGTTTTTGCCCCTTGGGCCTGCCGGCCTTCCTTGGGCCTGCCTTTTTCTTGGTCACGGTGGGGATGTTGATCCTGTTGGCCTTGGCGTTAAGCTCCCTGTTGGCCTTGGCGTACCTCTTGTTGTCCTCTGTGAGGGATGAGACGAGTGCCTGCAGGCCCTCGATCTCCTTGCAGCCGGTACATGGTCTGCCTGCAACTTCGGCAGCAGCAGCAGCAGCAGCCTTCGGGATCTTGCCTGCCAAACCGATCGTGTCACCAAGCACCCTTGCCCAGAACCGGCAGCACCTGCATCCTGATTTCATGCACGCCCCTGCATCCGGTGGGATTTGTGGTAAGGGCAAGGAGGGCTCGTGCGTTGCCTTAAATTCTTCCACCTCCAAGCATGTCTGGCGTGCCGATTCCTTCATTTGCAATTCTCGAAGGGATTGGCACCCACTCATATTTGGATCGCGACGGCCTAACTTTGTCGTCCCGAGCACGAAATCATTAGATTCATTCCCGGCACCATGGATGTCCGCTAGGCCATCGGGGGCACTTCAAAAAGCGAAACAATTACGAAATTTTCTGTTGACGAGTTTGAACCGGTTTTTTATCTGCTGGTACAGGAAAATCTTTAACCCGAGTTTTTTTGAGGGCAGATTCCTCACCTTCA
Organism: Candidatus Nitrosopumilus sp.; assembly: GCA_965238275.1. Lineage (GTDB taxonomy): Archaea > Thermoproteota > Nitrososphaeria > Nitrososphaerales > Nitrosopumilaceae > Nitrosopumilus. The sequence continues at coordinate 1,927,634 of OZ250186.1, read as the reverse complement.
AAGGAGATTTTTGTTTTGTTCATGTGGTGATTGATAAGTTTGATCTATTTTAAACAGGAAACAAAAAATCTGAATGCCGTCAAAGAAGTCCTGACACTGCCATCAAAAGTCCTGATGCAACCATCAAAAGTTCTGATACCTTCCTTAAATATTCTAATTCCAATCCTATACACATGAGGATCATTCGAAAGGCCATTGAATACGTGGATCCTGCACCAGAAGAGATAATCGATGATATCGGAGATCTGATGGATGAAGATGACCTTGATGACGCGCTACTAATGACAAACAAGGAACTGGTCAAGACGCCAGACAGTCTGGAGTTATGGACCTTGAAGGGAGAGATTCTCTCGGATATGGAGAGATTTGATGAGGCATCCCTTGCATACGATAAAATTTTAGAATTGAATCCTGATTTTCCAGAAACATGGGTCAATAAAAGCATCGCCTTTCTTGCGATGGATCGTCCTGAAGACAGCCTTCATGCGGCAAACAAGGCCGTTGAATGCGGTTTGGATGAATCTTGGGTGCAAACAACAAAGGCTGGATCGTTGTTGGAGTTGGAAAGGTATGGTGAAGCAATGGGCGTGATTGAGAAACTCCTCAGAGAAAATCCAAAAGATACACACGTGCTGGATCTCAGGGCAGAAACCTTCTCGGGAATGGGCAAGCACAATGAGGCCATAGCCCAGCTAGAGGAGCTTTCAGATTTGGATCCATGGTCAGTTGATATGCTCGTTTCACTTTCTGGCGAACATATACTGGTGAAAGATTTTTCAAAAGCGCTGAAAGTTGCCGACAAGGCCATAACTCTCGTCGGAAGCAATCCCATGGCGTGGGGAAACAAAGCAGAAGCATTGTACGGGCTTGGGAGGTCAGAAGAGGCAGTGGAGTGCATTCTAAAGGCCCAGAACATAGATCCTGCAGACGATGAGACATGGTATCAGAAGGCAAGAATTCTCTCAAAGAAAAACCAAGAAGAAGCACTTGATTCTCTTCTCGTAGCAGTTTCAATAAATCCCGACAACAAGAAGAGGGCAAAGACAGAAGAGTTATTTGTCAGGTTCTGGCAAGATGCAAGATTCAAAAACATGGTCGAGGCTTAGGAGATATTCGTAAATATTTAGGATCAAGTGAGTTGTTGTGCCGCATAATCGACGTCCAAGATCGTACAAGAAGAGGACCCATCATTCCAAAGACAGAAAAAAGCTTGCAGTCATGGTGTATTTAGGATCGATTAACCCGCCAGCAGCAACGAAAAACAACATTGCAAAAAATGCAAACATACGCGCACAGGAAGGTAGCGACTTTGCTAACCTTATGAACGAGTTGGTGTCGATTGTGTGGGTAGAGAAAAGACAACCTGAAACCGTCAATGGATACGAATATTACATTATGACTGAAAAAGGCCGTAAGGCACTAAATGAAGCAAAAGATTTGGTACGAAGAGAGAGTCCCCTTGCCTCGTTAGATGTATTCAAAGATGCGTTTGAGTCCTGAACAACATACACTACTATGGTGAAAAACGAAAGACGCCATGTGTTGCCGTTATAGCGGTGATCTTGGCATTTACCCTGTTGGACCTGAGAGTCGACACGAACTTGCCACTTGTGATGGCGTGCGAAAGAGTGGCCCAATGTATGCGGATGGTCAAATACCGTCTTGACGGTGAATGGGGATTTTCACTGGCCAGATTTGATGTGCTACAAATGATGTGACAATACGTATTATGTTAGAATAGACGGCCCGGAGACAGTCTTCTTGCTAACTGCAACCCCGAACCTGAGCGCCATAGAGACGTACCGGGGGATCTCAAGCGGGCAGTGCTTGACGTGCCGTACACCAGCCTGCGCATGCTCCGAGAGGCGATTACCAGGTACACGAGGTACAAAAAACCGAATCTGGTAGTCGAGAATTTTCCGTATCTGGTCATCTGAGAAGGCACCAAACCACGACGGATACGCACGCAGACAGCTTGTGCCATGCACGATGCTCCAAATTCATTGATCTCAGGATTCATGTCCGGTTTCTGGACGGGCCGCTGGCCGCAGACAGCAGCGGGGTGGAGACTACCAGGTACGAAGACATCGAAAAACCCTACAAAAAGGAGCGTAATTTCGTCGAGATGCGTCAAAAAACCTACTGGAAATACCACATAACGGCCATCCTGGGACTACAGATTGTGCTGGTCACGTTTGCCACGCCGGGTAACGTCAACGACGTCACGATGCTGCCAGTCATGCTGGCAGAGATCAGACGCCGCGGGTTTGACTTTTCGGGGAACGTCTTTGATGCGGACCGCGGGTATGACGCCGACTACAACTTCAAGGATCTGTTCTGGATGGGCATGACGCCCAACATCAAGCAGAGAAAGGACGCCGTCAGCAGGGGCAAGCCAAGCAGGAAGAAGGCAGCCGGGCTGTTTGACTCGCACGAGTACAAGACAAGAGCCCTGGTGGAAGGCATATTCGGGGCCGAGGAGAGCCGGCGGCACCAGCTTCACTGCAGGTTCGTGCGCGAAGACAATCGGCGCCGGTTTGCCAAGGGACGAGCAATCTCATGGAACATCCGGGTCCTCAACCGGTTTGAGTGTGCCTGCCGGCTAAATATACCGATACCGTCCTACGGCGGCCCGGTTTGCACGGAGTGCGCCTGATGATCCAACCCGTCCGTATCTGACCCCGCCCGTGAGAATGCGGCGGGAAATATTCAGATTAGGACATATCGGAATTACGCATCTATGTTAACCCATCCCCGGACTTATCCAGGTTTTGCGTCCAACTTGTCACCTTGGGTATGTTTTTTGCCTTCTTAAGCGTTACCTGCGAGTAGAATCCTGCCGGATCCGCAGAAAATGTGGCTTTTGCCCCGCGGCGTGACATGCATAATCCTCCTTCGGGGGGTCTGGGGGGCTGGCCCCCCAGCATTCATGTAAAAACACCCCGTATTCATGTAAAAACACCCGCCATTCCCATGATTCGTGCACAGCATCCGCTAGATCCGGCATCATCGTCTACTGACATTGCCGGTTCTGCGTCTACGCCTTCATGACTTCTTTGATCTTGGCGCGGTACAGTTTCTCGTTTCTGTCCTCGTACAGGTTGCCTTCTGTCAGCATGTGCCAGATGATCGTCAGCATCTTGTTTGCGACGTGCGTTATGGCGATGTGGTGCTTGTGCCTCTTCAGGAGGCGCGTGTAGTATTCCTTCATCCTTGCGTCATGGAACACTGCCACAAGCGCGCACTGGATCATGATCCAGTTGACCTTCCGATTCGAGTCCTTTTTCATCCTGCCGTGGTATGACGTGTCGCCTGACTGGTGAAGCGTCGGGCACATGCCTGCCCAGGATACGAGTTTTTTTGGGTTCTCAAACCTTTCGATAGTGTCGATCTCTGCTGCCAGCAGCGCCGCAGAAAACACGTTCATCCCCGTCATACTCAGCAGTATCTTCGGGGCGTGGGCGTCTCGGACGTAGCGCTTGATCTCGTCTTCGGTCTTTTTTATCTCGTCGTTGTAGTACCGTATCTGCGATATGCAGCCGTCCAGAACAAACCTGTCCCTGGAATTCTTCATGTCTGCCTCTTCAAGGTACTTTAGGACCTTTGGTCTCCAGACGCTGGCTCCTGCATTCTTTGGATTTATGTCGTATTTGTCTGTCAGCGTGTGCATAAAGTTGATCACTTTTGTTCGGTTCTGCACTAGGGTCATCTGGTACCTGAGGACCTGCTTAATTCCCCGGGATTCGGCCGAACCTATGTGGCAGCCTGGAACCAGGTCGGCCCGCAGCAGGTGGGCAAGCGTTCTTGCGTCTATGGTGTCGTTTTTTATTTTGGCCCATGCGATTGCCTTGACCTTGAACGGATTGGCAAGAGTCAGCGGGACTCCGACAGATTCAAAGGCGTCTGCAGTCTTTATCCAGTGGTTTCCGGTGGATTCGCAGACTGCCTTGCACTGGCCGTATGTGGCCTTTACGTATTCTGCAAAATCCAATGCATCCCGGGACGTGTTGTCGTACGATGACTCTTCGAGAATTGTCCCCTTGTGTTTCATTATACACACTACGCACTTTCTCTTTCCTATGTCGATTCCAATACTCTTTTCTATTTCTTTCACCTCCCTTTTTTTGTGTGACAGGCCGGTAGCTGCATACATCTATCAGGACTCGGAGTCCAGTAACACAGCAGCTCGGATAGCCCCATTCACCAACGAGGTCTTTGTGACCATGCGTAATCAGGGGTCAGCCCGCCACATGTGGTGGGTGGGTGGGGTTATCATGTATTCACCAACCTCGTACTATGAACTTTGTTTCCTAATTATCGCCAGTCACACCCAACAGGTTCAGAATTAGGCCAGATCAGTTGAATTTGAACATCATATCAAACATCTTCAATAGAAAACCGTATTGATCAGAGAGGTGTGCAGGCAGTCAGGTAACAGCCATGACTGAAAACACATCCTCTCCAGACAAAACGGGCACGCATGAGGCTAAAAAATCTTTCAAATCCAAAGAACGCCGGTTCCAGTACGATGACCGCAGGTACATAGACCGCGGCCAGTTGTGGACGCTCCAGATAAGCCCGGAGATCCTGACTCAGGGAGTCGAGAAGCTAAACTGCGGGAAGGTAGGCCGCCCGTACGTATTTTCAAACGCGTGCTTTGCAGCAGCATCCCTGTTCAAAAACGCCACCGGCATAAGGTACAGGCAGCTCCAGGGTCTGGCAGAGACGATAGTCGGCAAGGAAAACGCGCCCACGTACTCGGCGTTCCAGAAGAGGATGACCAAGCTTGGCTGCACTGTTGCAGACAATGATGATGGTAGCGGCACGGCTTCTGCGTGGTTCTCAGACGGCGGCACCCGGGCCGAGATCAAGCTGTTTGCCTTCGACTCCACTGGACTCAAGCCCACAAACCGCGGCGACTGGATGACAGAAAAGTGGGGGACCAGGCGGGGCTTCATAAAGCTGCACGTCGGGGTGGATGCCAAAACCAAAAAGATCTACGCCGTGGCCATAACCGACGACAAGTGCGGGGACTCTCCGCAGTTTGAGGAACTGGTGGGGCAGGCCCTTGCAAATGCAAAAAAATCACCAAACTCAGACACTTCTGCAGGCACCAAGGCGGCAGCCGACGGCGCGTACGACACCCAGAAGATCCGCAGGTACTGCGACGAGCAGGGAATCGAGCCGCTGATTCCCGTCCGCATCGACTTTGCCGGAAAGGCGAACGGGTGCATGCCCCGCAAGGAGGCAGGATTCAGGCAGCTGGGGGACCTGGACTGCATGGACAAGACGGCAGAACGCAAGTTTGCAGGCCTCACGCGCGAACAAAAGAGGGAATTCCAGAAGGCGTGGCGCAGGGAGTCAGGGTACAACGACCGGTGGTCAGTCGAGATTGTATTTTCCACGTTCAAGCGGGTGTTGGGCGAGTGCATAAGCGCGCGCAAGTGGGAGAACGTCAAGGCCGAGATATACGGAAAGGTGCAGCTGTACAACCAGATGATCGATACTGCAATCGACAACGGGTACGGCACGCCAAGGATCGTGCAAGCCTACAAGCCCGGCCCAAGGACTGCAAGGGAAGGGGGCAAGACGACGACGTAGGCAGAATTGCACAGACGAGTATCTGTGTCGAGCGTAATTAGGAAACAGAGTTGTACTATGCATAAGGTCTAATAGAGGGGCATGTTCATACGTGTACAATTGTCAAGATACAGAACACCTGGAACCAACGTAAACATGAATGTGGCAAAAGGAGTAGCCATAGTCATCATAGTACTCATAGTAGTTGGTGTTGCAGTATTTGCATCAGTAAAGATTGTAGATTCGGGGCACAGGGGCGTCCTCCTACACTGGAACGCAGTGGATGTGTCAATTCCTCCGCTTGATGAGGGGCTGCATTTTGTAGTGCCATTTCAGGACGAGGTAGTCAACATTGAGGTTCGTACGTTAAAGTATGAAAAGCACTCCAGAAGCGCATCAAAGGATCTGCAGACAGTAGAGACTACTGTAACTGTAAACTACCACCCGGACAAGGAGTCAATACACCGCCTATACAAGAATCTGGGACTGGACTATGAAAACAGGGTTATCCAGCCCGCGATTGAGGAGACAGTTAAGCAGGTAACGGCCAACTACAACGCAGAAGAACTGATTACAAAACGTCCCCTAGTCAAGCAGGACATAGAGATATCAATTCGAGAAAGGCTGAACCAGTTCGAAATGGTAACCGAAGTCATATCAATTACCGACTTTGAGTTCTCGCCATTGTTCTCGCAGGCAATAGAGGCAAAGGTGGAGGCAGAGCAAAAGGCCCTCAAGGCAGAAAACGACCTTAGAAGAATCGAGGTAGAGGCAAGACAGAGAGAGGCCAACGCCGTAGGTCTTGCAAATGCAAACATCGCAGAGGCAAAGGGAGAGGCAGAAGCCATAGCCATCATCAATGACGCACTGGCTACAAATCCAAACTACATTGAATGGCTCAAGACAAAGGCATGGGATGGAAAACTACCACTTGTAGTAGGTGAGGGCGGAACGCCATTCATCGCAATCCCGACGACTCCTGGAAACTGACTGTCATTCCTTTCATTTTTGTTTTCATCATTTACATGTCAGGTGCCGTTTAGTCGCATCAGAGGCGCTTGCCTGCAACAGGCACAATCATTCCTTAAAACCAAGTGCTGGCTGCGAGCCGTATGCCTCTCTAAAATGGCTGCTATTCCCTATCTTTTTGCTTGCGGCTTTCCCGCACCGCATCATACATTTCAAGGAACTGCTCGGGCTCTTTCTGCCTGTAGTTGCGTTCGAGTTCCATGACGTCCTTTGCAGGTAGCGATTCCCCCTTCAGTGCCTATAGCGACGCGCAAAAGACGCCATGTGTTGCCGTTATAGCGGTGACCATGGCATTTACCCTGTTGGATCTGAGAGTCGACAAAAACTTGCCACTTGTGATGGTGTGCAAAAGACTGACCCAAGGTATGCGGATGGCCAAATGCCGCCTTGACGGTGAATGGGAGTTTTCCGCTGGTCTGGTTCGACACGCTAGTCATCGCACATCTTGATACCGTGCTTGTATTCTAAAAGGTACAGTCCGTAATCGATGCATTCGAACCTGACTGCAATATGCCTGATGAGTTTGGCAGATTTTGCCCTGCCGGCCTTTTCCTGCTTGTCAGCATCTCGGCGCAGGTCGGCTATCATGCGCAGGCCTTCCTCGCAGTCTTTCATGGTTCTGTCCCAATCATGGGCACGGTTGCGTCCTGCATGTATTAAAGACTCCCTGTAGTCAGACGGCAATTCTTCCAGAAGCATGCCAGTGCCGGCCGTCACATAACGGCATCATTTTTTACGTGCCGTGCCCCACGTCCACCATGGCATGCAGGTTCTGCGGCAAAACACACGGCAACGACGTGGTCCCGCCGTGCATACTCTCTGGCGATCCTGCCAGGCCGTTCAGGTGCCCCAAGTGCGGTTCCTCATTCATACACATCGGAGGGTTCAAGAAGCATTATTGCTGAACACGTTTCAGCTCTTGCTGGCTATCCACCTCAAATCTCTGGTGGCAGTGACAGCAGACCGGGCACCGCAGCACCGCTCAAAAATGGTAAAGGAGTTTCTGCGTAACAACAGGGACGTCAAGATGATCTATTTACCAAAGTGTTCGCCGTACCTCAACGCGATGGAGGAATGCTGGCACCAGGAAAAGCGCATCCTGCTGGTCTCCGAATATTACAAGACATTCCAAGACATGCACCTGGCTGTTTCGTTGTATTATCGAACCGTCCGGTTCAAGCTTGACCTTCTCAACTTTACCAGCCGGAAATATGACACTGCACAGACTTTTGATCGTTAGTATAGTTTTTTACAAATGGCACTCCTTGTGGGTAAACCATATGTGCAGTTTACAGTTCATACACTGAATTTCTCCCCTTGTTGGAAACATTTTGGCGATGTTATCTTTGGGATAATTGATTCCTTGAAACAGTAGATCTCATGCAGAATGTGCCTGATTTAAAAAACTGAATTAAATGTAACAGTTTCGCTTTTTGAAGTGGCCTGCCTAACAGTGGAGCGGGTGCAGCCTTTCCCTTACCGTGAAATCTTTTTTCCCGTGATGCACCGCGCGTGCCGTAAGACGATGCCTCAACTGTCTCCAGAGGACGAGTGGACCAAGTGATTAAAGAAGCTGTTTCCGCTGATCCTGTCAGTTGCCAGCAGCGTGAACAGGATCGAGTTGGCATCCATGCCCTTCTGGGAGCGGTTTCCGCCCCCGTCGCTCCTTATGGCCACGAACCTCCGGTTGACCCTCTCCACTGCGTTGTTGTCCGGCTCGATGCCGTCCACGTGCAGGCAGGTGGTCATAAAGTATCCCTCCCGGGGGTTCCTCTTCTTGTGTCTGGCGATGGTGCCGTGCCCATCGTCTGCAAACGGTTCGTTCATCAGCCCGCGCAGCTCCGCGTCTATGCAGTGGGCCGCGACGATCCTCGTGTGCCCGTCCTCGATTCTGGATGCGCGATAAATCTTATCGTGGATTGCCGACAGCCTGTCCAGAAACTTTGGAACGTCGCCTTTGGGGTTGGTCAGGACGTCCTTTTGCACCAGGCGTTCCTGATGCCACACGCACATCTGGCGGCACGATCCCACGTGGAGCCATCCTGCATACGAGTCCTGCGTTATGGTTCCACCGTAGTCCGGGAGTGTGTGGCAAAGCGTCTTGATGTCCCGAGAGTCAGTCACCTCCACGAGGCAGGCGTCTTTTGCCAGGGCCACTATCCCGTAGCCGCGTTTGCCGCCCAACGGCCAGTGGAATTCGTCTGCGTTCAGGTGTGGCGCCTCTAACACGCGCTTTCTTACAGAATCACGCTCCGGTGCCATGCGCTCTGCCTGCCTGATCTTGCCGCGGTATGCAGACGGGCGCGAGATTTTGTGCCCCCACGCGTCGCTGCCAAATTCTGCGGCCCTGGCATGCGACAAACCGTTCATGTTCAGGGACGTCATGGCCGCATCAAAGTTTGATGAACGGCGCGCGTGTTTTGCCGCGCCGGGAACCCTTCCAGAGACCTGTTTTTTGCACCCGCGGCACCAGCGCCGCTTGATGACGTACCTGACGTTTTCCAGTATGACGCGCATGACAGTCACGATGCGATCGTACCTGTCAGTCACGTCCGAAAGATTGTCGTTGCCACAGTCGGGACATTCCTTGCAGTCGATCTCCTCGACGCGGTCGACGCGTTTTGGCCTGCAGTTGATGGTGGGTTTTTGCCCCTTGGGCCTGCCGGCCTTCCTTGGGCCTGCCTTTTTCTTGGTCACGGTGGGGATGTTGATCCTGTTGGCCTTGGCGTTAAGCTCCCTGTTGGCCTTGGCGTACCTCTTGTTGTCCTCGGTGAGGGATGAGACGAGTGCCTGCAGTCCCTCGATCTCCTTGCAGTTGGCGCCTGACCTGCCTGCAACTTCGGCGGCAGCAGCCTCCAAGATCTTGCCTGTCAAGCCGATCGTATCACCAAGTGCCCTTGTCCAGAACCGACAGCACCTGCATCCGGATTTCATGCACGCCCCGGCATCAGGAAGGATTTGTGGTAAGTGTAAGGAGGGCTCGTGTATTGCCTTAAATTCCTCCACCTCCAAGCATGTCTGGTGTGCCGGTTCCTTCATTTGGTACTTCGAAGGGATTGGCACCCACTCGTATTTGGATCGCGGCGGTCTAACTTTGTCGTCCCGAGCACGAAATCATTAGATTCATTCCCGGCGCCATGGATGCCCGCTAGGCCATCCGGGGTACTTCAAAAAGCGAAACAATTACAATTAAATTGGGTTATTCCCACGTGCGGCACCACATGCGGCCGAATATCCACAGAATCGTAAAGCATGCCAATCCAAGAAGGATAACCGAAACGTTAAGATCGGTGATTTTTACGCCACACCGTGATGGCAATGCTAGTTGATCCAACGGTGCAGAGATTACGGCAGGAAAACGAGGCGCTCAGGGAGTCGGATGAATCCTGCCGGCAGAGGATCAGGGCCCTCAGGGAAGCACGCAGGACAGACCGACAGAAGTGCGAGGCGCTCAAGGAACGCCTGACTGATCACTGGACCGTCACGTCGAGGGTTCTCGACGACATCATAAAATATCCGGAATTCCTGCACGCCATGACGCTGCGCACCCCGGAAAAGTTTGGCCACACGCTGAACCGCCTCGAGGAGCTTTTGGAGCGGAACGGGGAGACTGCGCTCTTCCGGGAAATCGAGAACAGATCGAAAAACTCCGGGAGCAGGCGCATCCTGCCCCTGAGGCACGCGTACCTGCCGTGGCTGCTTCGGACAAGGCTGAGCATACCGCAGGAAGCCCTTGCCGCGATGTTTGGCGTCGACCAGGCCACCGTCTCCAGGTATCTCCCGTTGATGACCAGGCTGCGGCGAGACAGGCACGGCGCCGCGCAAAATCAGCGAGGCTCTCCAGGTATCTCCCGTTGATGACCAGGCTGCTAGGCGAGACAGGCACGGCGCCGCGCAAAATCAGCGAGGCTGTACAAAAGGCCAAGACACTCGAGGAGAGCAAGAAGATAATACCCGGCAGGAGGGGAGGAGAACTGATGGTGGACGGCACGCACAACCGGGTCAGAAGGTCCGCGGACAAGGAGAGACGCAAAAAGACGTACTCTGGCAAGAAGAAGGCGCACACGTACAATACCAACATCGTGATCAACAAGCGCCGCGTGATAGTGGCGATAAGCAAGACCGTTCCGGGCAGCGTCCACGACAAGACCCTGCTCAACGAGGATCCGCCAAACCTTGGAATCATTACGGCAAGGATGGGCCAGAAGGAGCCCGAAAAAGAAAAGCCTGACGTCCTGATGGACAAGGGCTACCAAGGGACAAGAGAGGAATATCCCGGATGGCACATCAGGCACCCGCACAAGAAAAAGCGTGGAGCCGACAAAAAGACCGGCGGCCTGACAAAGAAGCAGCGCGCCTACAACAAGAGGGTAAACAGCTCCCGTGTGGCCATAGAGCACGTTATCGGAAGCCTGAAACAGTACAAGAGGCTGACTGACCCGTACGACGGCACCGAGGAGGAGTACAACGACGAGCTCAACGCGATTGCGGGAATGGTAAACCAGGATCTGATGTGGGACGAAATAAAACTCAGGGACGCGGACCTTCTCAAAAGGCTGGCCGAAAAAAGGGCGCGCCTCTGAGACAGGGCGGCACGAGCCGCCTGACGGAGTGAAAGACAGGTGGCATCAGGCAGTGCAGGAATGTCGCGCACGGCATCCAATATTTGTGCAAATTCCCCCACCATTCCCCATGAAACAACCTGCCGCCCCGGGGACGGATGCCGCACATCCACAGGACGTGCCTTATTATCCAATACTGGAAACTGGATTTTTCACATGGACGTGCAAGACAAATTTGTAAAATATACGGCAGACGAGATTTTCAAATATGGCCACGTCTAGCGCAGTTCTGACATGATTTTATGATTTGCCACGTCAGGCACATTCTGCATAGGATCTAGAGACTAAAGGAGGAAAAAGCGTAATTGTTTCGCTTTTTGAAGTGCCCGGACGACTCGGCGGGCAGCTAGGGCACCTGAACTGAATCCAATAATTTTGTGCCAATGACGACAAAAATTGATCATTGCGATCCAAATACCAGTGGGTGCCAGTTCCTTCGAAGTACCAAATGAAGGAACCAGCACGCCAATCGTGGTTGGAAGCAGTGGAATTTAAGGCCATGGAATCCTCATCTGTCCTGCCGCAAATCCCACAGGATGCCGGGGCGTGCATGAAATCAGGATGCAGGTGCTGCCGGTTCTGGACAAGGGTGCTTGGTGACACGATCGGTTTGGCAGGCAAGATTCCGGAGGCTGCCGCCGAAGTTGCAGGCAGGCCAGGCGCAGACTGCAAGGAGATCGAGGGACTGCAGGCACTCGTCTCATCCCTCACCGAGGACAACAAGAGGTACGCCAAGGCCAACAGGGAGCTTAACGCCAAGGCCAACAGGATCAACATCCCCACCGTGACCAAGAAAAAGGCAGGCCCAAGGAAGGCCGGCAGGCCCAAGGGGCAAAAACCCACCATCAACTGCAGGCCAAAACGCGTCGACCGCGTCGAGGAGATCGACTGCAAGGAATGTCCCGACTGTGGCAACGACAATCTTTCGGACGTGACTGACAGGTACGATCGCATCGTGACTGTCATGCGCGTCATACTGGAAAACGTCAGGTACGTCATCAAGCGGCGCTGGTGCCGCGGGTGCAAAAAACAGGTCTCTGGAAGGGTTCCCGGCGCGGCAAAACACGCGCGCCGTTCATCAAACTTTGATGCGGCCATGACGTCCCTGAACATGAACGGTTTGTCGCATGCCAGGGCCGCAGAATTTGGCAGCGACGCGTGGGGGCACAAAATCTCGCGCCCGTCTGCATACCGCGGCAAGATCAGGCAGGCAGAGCGCATGGCACCGGAGCGTGATTCTGTAAGAAAGCGCGTGTTAGAGGCGCCACACCTGAACGCAGACGAATTCCACTGGCCGTTGGGCGGCAAACGCGGCTACGGGATAGTGGCCTTGGCAAAAGACGCCTGCCTCGTGGAGGTGACCGGCTCTCGGGACATCAAGACGCTTTGCCACACACTCCCGGACTACAAGGGAACCATAACGCAGGACTCGTATTCAGGATGGCTCCACGTGGGATCGTGCCGCCAGATGTGCGTGTGGCACCAGGAACGCCTGGTGCAAAAGGACGTCCTGACCAACCCCAAAGGTGACGTTCCAAAGTTTCTGGACAGGCTGTCGGCAATCCATGATAAGATTTATCGCGCATCCAGGATCAAAGACGGGCACACGAGGATCGTCGCGGCCCACTGCATAGACGCGGAGCTGCGCGGGCTGATGAACGAACCGTTTGCAGACGATGGGCACGGCACCATCGCCAGACACAAGAAGAGGAACCCCCGGGAGGGATACTTTATGACCACCTGCCTGCACGTGGACGGCATCGAGCCTGACAACAACGCAGTGGAGAGGGTCAACCGGAGGTTCGTGGCCATAAGGAGCGACGGGGGCGGAAACCGCTCCCAGAAGGGCATGGATGCCAACTCGATCCTGTTCACGCTGCTGGCAACTGACAGGATCAGCGGAAACAGTTTCTTTGATCATCTGGTCCGCTCGTCTTCTGGAGACAGTTGAGGCGCCATCCGACGGCACGCGTGGTGCATCACGGGAAAAAAGATTTCACGGTAAGGGAAAGGCTGCACCCGCTCCACTGTTAGGCAGGCCACTTCAAAAAGCGAAACAATTACGAAAAAGCCATTGGCAGCGCCATTGTTCTGACAGGGCACCTGTTCTCCAACCCTGTGATAACGATTTCAAGAGCTGCTGAGTATCTCAAAACTGGATATCCTACTGCAAAGAAGGCCGTTACATGCCTGATTGATGTGGGCATTCTTGAACAGATTGGTTCAAAAAAGCGGAACAAAATGTATGTTGCAAAAGAAATCTTGGACGTGTTCTCTTAACTGGCAACAGTCGTGCCAAGATGAAAACGCGTAACAGTCATGACGAGTGAAACATTGGCACCGGAACGCGCGTACCTCACGCACTAGTCTGTTGACCTCGACGCGGTTCTCCGTGGTGTGGTGGTGGGACTACTTTCAACGTTTCCGGCTACAGGCATGTACGCGGTCCCAGTTCCCAGATTCAATGGAACCGGCAAAATCATACGGCAGGCATGGTTGCAAGATCCTTTTTGAGTGCAGGCAGCCTCTCGAGCAGCTGGTCTACAGTCTCTCCGTCCTGTGCAACCAGGTTGACATGGCCTAGCTTTCGCATGGGCCTTGAGATCTCCTTCCCATACATCTTCAGGTACGCGCCGGGTTCTGAGATCGAGATGGGACGGTACCTGCCCTCGAAGGAGGGCGATCCCAGGATGTTGTACATTACGGTGGGGTGGATAAGCCCCGTATCGCCAAGTTCGAGGCCAAGGATTGCCCTCAGGTGCTGTTCAAACTGCGAGGTGTGGCTTGACTGGAGCGTGTGATGGCCAGAGTTGTGCACCCTGGGGGCAATCTCGTTGATTATTATCTGGTCGTCCTGCGTGAGAAACATCTCTATCCCAAACACCCCTGCCCCCTTGAGGACGGCCATCGTGTCTGCTGCAATCTTTTCGGCTTTTTCTGCAACCTGTCCTGAGACCCTGGCAGGCGCTATCGTCTCTTGCAGTATGTTGTGTTCGTGTATGTTCTCAACCAGCGGGTACGTCTTAATCTGCCCCCTGGTGCTCCTTGATGCAATCACTGACACCTCCATCCTGAACGGCACAAACCTCTCCAGCATAAGGCCGCTTCCCCCAAGATGGCTGAACGCCTCCTGCACCTCGTCTTCTGAGTCAATCTTAAAGTTTCCACGGCCGTCGTACGCATCCCTCCTTACCTTGAGCAGTGCAGGATACCCAAAATCCTTCAGGTGGTCCCTGAGATCGTCAAGTCCGTCTACCCTGGCAAACTCCGGAACCGGTATGCCGTGCTCTGCCAGAAACGACTTTTGCAGCAGCTTGTCCTGGATTATCCTCAGCGTGTCTGGTGACGGATTTATCTCCACATCCCCCTCTACTGATTTGAGCACGTCGCTGTCTCCTGACTCTATCTCGTATGTGATGACGTCGGCCCTCTGTGCCAGGGTGACGATTGCATTCCTGTCCTTAAAGTCTGCAACAATCTGCTCTGCGCCTGCCTGAGATGCCGGACAGCCCCTTGTGGGATCAAGCACTACCACCCCGGATATGTGCTCTGGCATCATCCTCCTTGCAGCCTCCGTAATCATCATTCCAAGCTGACCGCCGCCAATAATGCCAAGGACCCTTCCCATCATTACTCCGGATGTCATACGGCTAAAAATAGATACTGCATGCCTGCTCTAAAGCACCGGAAAACCCCCGTAACCATCCTTGAAGGAAACCGTACCGCAGCATGCCATACTCTTGAAGTTCTGACCTGGTGCGCCTGCACGCACCCTCCCCTCAGTATCCTGCACCATCATACTGAATGCAGAACATGCCAGGACAGCGTGCGGGCAGTTATTAAATACCCTCTGCCTGTTGTAGTATCATGGGATACTCTGACAAGCCCCTGGTAGGAATCATCATGGGATCAAGCTCTGACAGCAGGATCATGAAGGGGGCAGCCGAGATTCTGGACACATTCAAGGTAGGACACGAGGATCAGATTGTATCTGCACACCGAACCCCCTCTAGGCTGTCCGAGTATGCAAGGCATGCCGAGGAGACCGGCCTCCGGGTGATAATTGCCGGTGCCGGGGGCGCCGCGCACCTGCCCGGGATGATGGCATCGCACACAGTCATACCCGTCATCGGGGTTCCGATACTAGTCTACAACGACAAGCATCCCGGAAAACCAAACTCCGGATTCTCTGCGTTTGGGGGGCTGGACTCGCTGCTGTCAATCACCGAGATGCCCTCGGGATCCCCCGTTGTGTCAGTAGGCATCAACAAGGCAGGCAATGCCGGGATATACGCTGCCAAGATCCTCGCAAACGAGTTTCCCGCGCTGCAGGACGCAATAAGGCAGCACAAGTCTGCCCAGTATGACTCCGTGGTGCGCCAGTCCGAGCAGCTAAGAAACGACGGCCTGTCCGAGTTTGCAGACCGGCTCCAGTCTAGCTGAGTATGGTGAACTGGACCTTCTTTCCTTGCAGTCTTTTAATCAGTGCGTCTGTCTGTTCCCTTCCCTGCGTCTCAAGGCTCAGGATAACTCCTGCAGAGCCCACCGTGATGCCTGAGCTTAGCCTGTCATGAACAACCTCCACGATGTTTGCGTTTGCCATGGTTATCTCATCGACTATCTCCTTGAGTGCGCCTGGCCTGTCCGGGAGCATTATGGATATCTTGAGCAGCCGGTCCATCGCGGCAAGCCCCTTGTCGACTATCTGCCCTAGAAGGTACATGTCCACATTGCCCCCTCCAATCAAGGCCACCACCTTCTTTCCGGGTGCTGGCTTGTTTGCAATGAGGTATGCCAGGCTTGCAGCCCCTGCAGGCTCTACTACAAACTTTGACCTCTCCATGAGGATAAACATGGTGTTTGTAATGTCTGCATCATCGACAAGAACCATCTCGTCTACAAGCTCGTTGATCACCGAGAACGTAAGCTGCCCGGGAATCTTGACTGCTATGCCGTCTGCAATCGTTTTTGAGCCCGGGCTGGAGGTCAGGACTCCCTTCCTTACTGATTCATACATTGATGGAAATGCGCTTGTCTGTACCCCGATAACCCTGACCTTCGGGTTCTTCTCCTTTACTGCAATCAGCACGCCTGCTGCAAGCCCGCCGCCTCCCACGGGAAGATAAATCTCGTCCACGTCTGGCAGGTCCTCTAGTATCTCAAGCCCTATGACCCCCTGGCCCGCAATTATCTGGGGATCATCAAAGGCATGAATCATGGCAGCGCCCGTCTCCTTGGAGATCCTCTCGGCCCTTGCAAAGGACTCCTCATAGTTTACCCCGTCCAGAATCACGCTTGCCCCGTACGACTTTGTGGCTGCCACCTTTGCCGGGGACGCGTTCTTTGGCATTACAATGGTGCACGGAATGCCTTCAAGGGACGAGGCAAAGGCCACGCCCTGCGCATGGTTTCCTGCGGATGCTGCAACCACCCCGTGCCTCTTCTCTGCATCCTGCATTGTTTTTATCTTGTAGTATGCCCCGCGAATCTTAAACGAGCCTGTCTTTTGATGGAATTCTGGCTTTAGATATACGTCGGACTGTACCATGCTGCTCAGTATCGACGAGTGGATAAGCGGGGTTCTCTTTATCGCACTGCCCCTCATGGAGTATGCCCGTACTATCTCATCATATGACGGCTTCACAAGTGATGTTATCTGGTAGGTTATTTATTTGAGTTCATGCTTGGCCCGGCTGCCGGTACATGCTGTGGTGGTGGTGGTGATGATGATGATGATGATGATGATGATGACGGCGACAGCGGCCATCCCATGCAGTCTGGCATGTCATGCCCCTATGGCGCCTGCAAGCTCGTCCAGGCGTTCTGTAATGGCATGCCCTACGGCATCCGGAATCTTTCTTGGATCAAAGAGTCCCTCCCTGTTCCTGTTCTTGACAAACTCCAGATCAATCATGCACAGGCACCCCTCCTCGCCTGTTACCAGCCTTGTGTCGTCGATTAATACCGGGGCAGTCTGGTATGTCTCGACAAGCAGCGAATCCAGCTCCTCAAAGAGCATGGACTTTCTGTCCGCAACCTCCTTTAGCTCCGCATCCGTGCTGTGCTCGATCTCGGCATAGACCTTCTCGCGCAGTTCGTCATTTTCATACAGCACCTCAAAGAGCCCCTGGTGATCAAAGTCCTTGCATCCCATCTCCCTTAGCTTGTTCAGGACGAGCTGGTCGCTGCTGTCTGAGATCTGCTGCTCCCTGTTCTTTGTCAGATCTACTATGCCAGCAAGCTCCTTCTGGCAGTCAAGTACACGCTGGACCGGCTTGTAGTATAGCAATACGTGGAACTGTACCGACAGGTGCAGTGATATGAGGTAGTTTCCCACCATCACCCCTGACTTTGTAAAGATTCTACGGATGTCCTCGTTGTTTGATACTGATACGTCCTGCACGGACCACCCGGCAAGACAGGCATTGACTCCCTTGAAGTAGTCTGTCACCTGCTTTGGTTCAAACGTGCTCTGCTTGACTATGGTTGAATCCCCCATCATTACAGTCGTCTCTGACATCCTTGTCAGATCCGTCATCCTGCCCAGGAACCCCTTCTGGATGAGGTCATTCCTCTGGTTTAGTCCCAGAATGAACTCGTTGGAGGTGCGGTTTCCAAGCCTCATGAATTTCGCTGCATGCTACCTTCCTTAAACCTTCATTAATGGCAAGAGGTCGCCTTTGCGAAGCGATTCCGTGCCTGATCTGTTCCGATTAATTACCAACTGAGCTACGTTTTTGACCATAAATACCCGATTAATTGCACGTTATCAACACGGTCCTCAGGCAGGGCGGTTTTCGGATCAAGGCTCTTCCGGTTGGATCTTTTGCGCCGCATTTTCCGGCAGGCGCTGCGTGCCCAAAAGCTTTATGGATCATGCCTTCCCGTGTTATGGCGTGGCGCCTGTAATCGACCTGGAAAAGATTGACTGGAACTCCGTAACCGACACCAAGTCCCTCTTCGAATCCGTCTTGGACATGCTCAAATCCAAGGACGAGGAGAGCATGGCACTGAGAAAAGACATCGAGCAGCTGAAGGAGGAGGCAGAGGCCTTCTCAGGGGAACACGCGATGCTGACGGAGATGGATGCCAGGATCAAACTGCTGGAAGAAGAGAACGTGCAAAAGGACTCCGAGATAGAACAAAAGGACTCCGAGATAGAGAAACTGAGGGCAGAGAATGCCGCCCTCCTGCAGGGATGCGACGTCTCGCAGGCAGTCATGGACAGGATAGCCCGCCTGGAACGGCAGGCATCAGAGCATGCCTCTCAGTTAAGGGAGGCGCGCGCGGCCAACTCGGCGCTGGCAGCCGAGAATCTGGGCATCAAAAGCCGCCGCTCCCAGAAGCGGCTCCGGGAATCACCCGGGCCTGCACCAGACCCGTTCAGGAAGGTCGTCTGCCTGCGCACCGGCCGTGATCCTCCCCCGATATCCGAAAAAAAGCTAGTCGACATGCCCGCCTGCCCGCACGGCCATGCCCTCTCGAAGGAGCCCACCGAGGTGACCATCCGGGTAGTCGAGGAGATTATCGACGGGAAGCTGACCGGCATCCAGTATACCGTCGTCCGCAGGTACTGCAGGGAATGCGGCAGGCAGTTTGCCCCCGAGATCCCGGGGGTCGTCCCCGGTGGACGGTTCGGCGCCAGCCTGACGTGCCTTGAGACGACGATGAGGATGTACAACATTCCCTACGAACCCATCCGCAAGCTGATCAACATAATCTACCACACGGACCTTGCAAAGTCGACTGTCATCGGCCACGTGGATGCCGTGACAGGATCCCTCCACCCGCTCTACGAGGAGATGCTCGAGGAGATATTCTTCTCAGAGCATGTCTTCGGGGACGAGACCAGCTGGAGGGTAGCCGGTGTGCTGTACTGGCTGTGGATACTAGTCGGTGACAGCTCGACTGTCTTTTACGTGGACAAGCGCCGGGGAGGAGACGTGCTGGAGACCCTGCTTGGGGGGTACGCAGGCCACGTCACCTCTGATTCACACTCCGCGTGGAACCGCATCGGCAGGACCCACCAAAAGTGCCACTACCACTACCTCCGCGAGATCATCCGCACCCTGACCATGAAAAACCCGGGGCCAGAATTCAAAAAGTTTGCCAAGGCCCTAAAGGGGATAATCATCGATTCCTGGCACGCAGAGAAGGGACTCAACCCGAACGACGATGCGGCCGCGCGAAACCTCAAGGTGCGCAACCTCCTGGCCCGGGTGAGGCGCCTGATGTCTGGCAGCTACACCGAACCCCACTGCAAGCGGTTTGTCAAGCGGCTGCGGCGCGAGATCATCCACCTGTTCCCATTCATCCGCCTCAGCACAAAGTGCCATAACAACGATGCCGAGCGCCCCCTGCGGCCCAGCGTCGCATCCCGGAAGGTCTCAGGCGGCAGCAAGAGCCTTGCCGGCGCATACAACCACGCCGTCCTGGCCAGCATCCGCGAGACGTGCAGGATGCGCGGCGTCAACCCGCACGACTTTTTGGTCGACTACATGCGAGGCATGGTCGAAAAAATACCGGCAGCAGCAGCAGCGGCAGCAACGGTATAAATCCTGCAAAATCCATCCATGGCTGCCCTGCATGTCCTGCGCGACCCCCACAGCACCGGTTGCCTGACACATGTCAGGCCGCCGTGCCGGCCCGCCACCCGATTCGGGCACAACGCACCACGCCCGGCAGCACCAAAAAAGGCCCACTTCGCAAGTCCGATCACCGGATCGGCCAAAATGCAGCTCAGCCGAGCCTCATCCCCGCCCGGAAAAAACCCTGAATAATGCCAATTAAATGGGCATTTATGGCCGAAAACGTAGCTCAGTTGGTAATTAATCGGGGCAGATCAGGCACGAAATCGCTTCGCAAAGGCGACCTCTTACCATTAATGTCTAAATAGTGCACCGACAAACATGAGCATGGATGAGTACACTGCATGCCCGAATCCCATCTGGATGATCACTGCCTGTCATGATGTCCGGAGAATGACCCTGCATTTTAGGACGGATTCCTCATCGGGGTAGAAGATGAGCAAAGACAGGTCCGAAGATACAAAAGAATCAGGTGCCGAAAAACAGGACACCCGTGTAGTGGACATGCTTCTGGGCAAGAGCCGGGCAAGAACACTTGACTCTGCTACCATGATTATGGAGACGCAAAAGCGTGTCTGGGCGGCGCTCAAAAAGGGCTACGAGTACACTGCCGTGGTTGACGAGTCCGAAGATTTTCTGCGGCAAAACGTCTTTGCAAAGCTGAACATGGTGGTATTGTACGTGGATCTTGTAGGTTCTACCAACATGGCACTGGAGATGCCTGCTGAGAAGATTGCAATCATCGTCAGCTCGTTCTCCCAGGAGATGGCGTCTGTCATCAGGCAGCACCATGGATACGTCCTGAAGTTTGTCGGCGATGCCGTCATTGGATACTTTATCGCCGAGCAGAACGGATTGCTGGCAAACGACTACGCGACAAACTGCGCAAAATCCATGGTATCTGTAATGCGTGACGGGATCAACCCCGTCCTGAACCAGTATGACTATCCGGAACTGCGGGCCAAGATTGGCGTAGATTTTGGCCAGAACATCGTGGTTCGATACGGCGCCGATCCAAAATACTCCCATGTGGATCTGATGGGTCCCGCCATGAATATTGCAGCCAAGATTCAAGGCATGGCGCACCCCAACCAGATCCTTATCGGCAGCGACGTCTACGAAAGGCTGCACCCCACATTCCAGAATCAGTTTGAACGGATTGTCTGGAGGAACGATGAGTGGAGGTACCGTTCCAGATTGACCGGCGATATCTACCAGGTCTACGGGTTCAAATCACAATAACACGCAGGACCTTCCCGCCAACTGTGGGGGTATCTGCAGAGGCAAAACGGCGTTCATGGAATGTTGCGGTACGTCGTTGGTGCGTAGACTGATTACTGCGTGGTTCTGGCGTGTTGCGGGGGGGGGGGAGAAAGACTCACTTCTGCGAGTGACTGTCAGAAGGGGATGTTGAAACCGGAACCGTTTGCTGTAGATTCCTTTTTGAGAATCTTCTTCAACCTTGCATTCTCCTTTTGCAGCTTGTCATTTTCGGTCTGGAGCATCTCGACTGAATTCTTTCTGTTGTATAACGGATGACCGGGAGGAATTATTGAGGAGTTCATGGTCAACAGGCCTGCTGCGTGTTGCTGAAACATATGATGAAACCGATAAAGATTGTGGCTGATGGATGCTGTATCCTGGGTGAACTGTTCCTTGGTTGGATCCCCGTACGTCCCAAACATGGGTCTGCCAGCCATCGGGGGAAGCCTTGGAAACTGCAGAGCTATGTGGGGAGTGTCCGGATTCAATCCATACAGGTTCCTCAGGTGGCCATCTATGTGATTATCCAACAATTTTCCTCAGGCGTCTGCCTTATTTGTGCCTTGCCTTGCAGGTGTGTCCTAGAGACATATACCATAGGATGACAAAAGATGTGGATCGGCGGATCACGGCATCGCCTAATGACTACAAAGAAACGCGATCAACGACAGTACGATTTGGTTCAGCAGTACCTGTCAGGCCTCATGCTGAATACCGTGCTGGGAATAATCAAGGATCTTGGGGATCCGTACGCCGTCAGGCCAGGCCTGGGCGGCATGACAGCATACCCGCCTGGCGCCATGGCAGCTGTCTGCATCATGCTTGAGGCACAGCGCACGACCTACCGTAAGATGGTCGGCATCCTCCGAAGCAATAACGCCATGGCAGCCAAGATGGGCCTAGAGAAAATTCCCTCCAAGAGCACGATAGCTCGCGCCTACGGCCTGATCCCGGAATGGTACCTGGCAGAGGCACACCGGATTGCCATCAGGGAGGTGGAAGCAGGCTCCCTGGCAGCAGACGGTACCGGGTACTCGTACCTGCGGTTTGTCAGGTGGTTTGACGTCAGGACCGACAGTTTTCGTACCAGAAAGGGATGGGTCAAACTGCACGCAATCGTGGATATCCGCACAAGGGTGATAATCGACTGTATGGTGACTGACAGCGCAGTGGCAGACATAAACGGGCTGTACGCGATGCTCGGCAGGTTAGGCCGGGGCACCGGCGACTTTTGTCTGGATTCTGCGTACCTGGCAAGGCTCATGTGCAACACGATATCTGCGATGGGAATGGTGCCCCGCATCAAGCCAAAATCCAACACCGTACGCAACGCCAGGGGAAGCCAGTCGTGGCGCGAGATGGTAAGCCTGTACCTGGATGATCGGGACAGGTTTGATTCGCAATACCACCAGCGCAGCATCATCGAGGCAGTCTTTGCCGCCCTCAAGAAGATGTACGGGGACAGCACCCGGTGCCGAAAACACAAGAACCGGGCAAAGGAGACTGCGATCCGCGTCATGTGCTACAACATCGAGCTCGTGGCCAGATTGCAGGCAAAAGACGGCAGGCTCACACAGGACCAAATCGCGACACTTGCAGCATAGCTGGCGCGTTTCACCACGCGCTTCCTAGCGGAGCCTCCGCACCGTGTCTTGGATTTGGGGGATTTTATGAGTTGTGGAGGATTGACGGTGCGACACTGTTGGCGTCGACGGGTTCTGGCACCAATTATGCCTTTGGCATCTTGGCACATGGGACGGCATTTTTTATTACTAGGACACACCCTTGCCTTGCCAACCGGTGCGGGTCTGTTCTCCGGAAATTATGCTGCCCGGACGCAGCCATGTGCATGTTGTGGGATTTAATATGCATAAATATCTCGAGACGACAAAGCCAAGAAGGCCCGCACGATGCATCATCGCAAAAAACATCCCTGCCGTACGGCCGGCCATCAGGATCCATGGCAGGCCCGCCTCCATACCGGTTCTCAGTTCCGTGTCCACAAGCCGGAGGTAAGGAATAAGGATGGCGTATGGTGCCAAGAGGCATATTATTTTTGGAATCTGGCAGCGCCGAAGCATTGGAACTTTGTTTCCTAATTATCGCCAGTCACACCCAACAGGTTCAGAATTAGGCCAGATCAGTTGAATTTGAACATCATATCAAACATCTTCAATAGAAAACCGTATTGATCAGAGAGGTGTGCAGGCAGTCAGGTAACAGCCATGACTGAAAACACATCCTCTCCAGACAAAACGGGCACGCATGAGGCTAAAAAATCTTTCAAATCCAAAGAACGCCGGTTCCAGTACGATGACCGCAGGTACATAGACCGCGGCCAGTTGTGGACGCTCCAGATAAGCCCGGAGATCCTGACTCAGGGAGTCGAGAAGCTAAACTGCGGGAAGGTAGGCCGCCCGTACGTATTTTCAAACGCGTGCTTTGCAGCAGCATCCCTGTTCAAAAACGCCACCGGCATAAGGTACAGGCAGCTCCAGGGTCTGGCAGAGACGATAGTCGGCAAGGAAAACGCGCCCACGTACTCGGCGTTCCAGAAGAGGATGACCAAGCTTGGCTGCACTGTTGCAGACAATGATGATGGTAGCGGCACGGCTTCTGCGTGGTTCTCAGACGGCGGCACCCGGGCCGAGATCAAGCTGTTTGCCTTCGACTCCACTGGACTCAAGCCCACAAACCGCGGCGACTGGATGACAGAAAAGTGGGGGACCAGGCGGGGCTTCATAAAGCTGCACGTCGGGGTGGATGCCAAAACCAAAAAGATCTACGCCGTGGCCATAACCGACGACAAGTGCGGGGACTCTCCGCAGTTTGAGGAACTGGTGGGGCAGGCCCTTGCAAATGCAAAAAAATCACCAAACTCAGACACTTCTGCAGGCACCAAGGCGGCAGCCGACGGCGCGTACGACACCCAGAAGATCCGCAGGTACTGCGACGAGCAGGGAATCGAGCCGCTGATTCCCGTCCGCATCGACTTTGCCGGAAAGGCGAACGGGTGCATGCCCCGCAAGGAGGCAGGATTCAGGCAGCTGGGGGACCTGGACTGCATGGACAAGACGGCAGAACGCAAGTTTGCAGGCCTCACGCGCGAACAAAAGAGGGAATTCCAGAAGGCGTGGCGCAGGGAGTCAGGGTACAACGACCGGTGGTCAGTCGAGATTGTATTTTCCACGTTCAAGCGGGTGTTGGGCGAGTGCATAAGCGCGCGCAAGTGGGAGAACGTCAAGGCCGAGATATACGGAAAGGTGCAGCTGTACAACCAGATGATCGATACTGCAATCGACAACGGGTACGGCACGCCAAGGATCGTGCAAGCCTACAAGCCCGGCCCAAGGACTGCAAGGGAAGGGGGCAAGACGACGACGTAGGCAGAATTGCACAGACGAGTATCTGTGTCGAGCGTAATTAGGAAACAGAGTTAAGCATTGTGTATTGTCCCAAAAGTAGTTCACCCCCCACATGAGACTCGAGCCCCGGGTGGACATTCCCGATGAAGGACATCATCCACGGCGTGGCATCCCACGTGAAATCCATGGGAAGTGCAGTCAGCATGACCATTACTGGAAACGGTGGTGTGTGGGTCCGTCAGAGAATACGTTCGGCGGTGTGGCGTCATATAGGAAGACGGAGAGTGCGAGTAATGAAAAAGCTGGATCAGGCCAAGGTCGAATGGATCATACGAGAGAAACGCAAGAATACGCGCAACAAGGAGATTGCTGCAAGCACGGGGGTGTCGGTCCGCTGGGTCCAAAAGCTGTGGAAGAGGTACAGAGACGAGGACAAAATCGCATATCCTGCCCCTATGGGCAGGCCCAAAAAGTGCGCGCCCGGACGACGGGATCATTCTGCGGTCCTCTCGGCGGCATCAAACGAGGTCCAAGGGGCAGCATCCTTGGAGCGCATCATAAAGTCGCTTGCCGGAATACATATCCCGCACAACACCCTGCACAAAATATTGAAGGATGCCGGTTTTGCAGACACACAGCCAAAGAAGAGCCAGCGCCGCAAGTGGATCCGCTACGAGCGCGAGCACTCCAACTCGATGTGGCACACCGACTACAAGCAGCTTGACGACGGCAGGTGGTTCTTGTGCTACGAGGACGACGCCTCGCGCTTCGTGACTGGCTTTGGGGTATTCCAGGAGGCGACCACCGAAAACGCCCTGAAGGTGCTTGACGAGGCCATAAAAAACCACGGCAAGCCGGCGTCAATCCTGACGGACCGCGGCACCCAGTTCTATGCCACCGAGTCAGAGGCCAAGAAGAAGGGAGCCTCCAAGTTTGAGCAGAGGCTAGTTGAGCTTGACATCAAACACATCCTGGCCCGCGTGAGGCATCCGCAGACAAACGGCAAGCTGGAACGCCTGCACGGGGAGATGCAACGCAAGCTGCACCGCTTCGAGGCAGCAGCATCATCTTCCAAGATCAGACGCGGCGCGTCAAAGAATTCTCACGTGGGCGGGCCGTTTTGCGCCGCACCATCAAAGGATCCAGTGGAGCGTTTCATGGAGTGGTACAATCACGACCGACCGCACATGTCCCTTGACTGGGACAACCTTGAGACACCGGCGCAGGCGTTTAAAAGAAAGATGTCCCCGGCTGGGGAGACGGTAGTGGACGGCCAGACAGGACAAGAGTACCGCGCAGAATAGCAGCGATCCGACACGGTCAGGCCTCGTGCAATCTACAGGGGATACTGCGCATAATTTTTTGAAAAGATCTCATGCGTGGAGTGGAAATGAAGAAAATTCGTGATCCGGGCCGCAGGATCCGACGTAAGACAATTATGCAACGACCGGCAACATCAAACATGCAAGTACCTCCAAGTCTTGGAGGGGGGCGAACTACTTTCGGGATCCCACACAGAGTTAAGCATTGGAAAAGCCTTATTAATTTCTCATAGGACTCTTGAATATGACCCGTTCTGACAATAAAGAGTGGATTGAGACTATAACCAGATACCGGGAACAATGCAAGAGCATCCTGAGCCTCTCCAAAAGCATCAGATATGTCGGAGTCATGAACATGTACGGCAGAACCCTGACTGGAATCATCAAGCCTGATCTAAAACCACTGCTCAAACCGAACCGTGCAAAAGACGAGTTCTTTTTAGTTTCAACATTCTCTGCATTGAGAAGAAACACCACCGGGGGCATCGGAATGCTCAACCATGCCGTATTCCATCATAGCAAGGTCATAATTGTCGCCATACCGCAAAAGGACGTCACCTTTTACATCACCATAAACAAACACGAGAAAGAACTAGAGAATACCATAGCCCTAGTCAAGAAACAGATTAAGAGGGCGTAGGCCCCCCATAATGCCGGCCCTGTTTGCTGGGCGGTGTCTTTGAAGGTTGATTCAGGGATTTAGTTTCAACACTCTTCGCATTGGGAAGAAACGCCGCCGGGGGCATCGGAATGCTCAACCATGCCGTATCCCGTTATGGCGGGGCCATAATTATTGCTCTGCCACAAAAGGACGCCGCCCTTTACATCGCCATAAACAAACATTAGAAAAACTGGGGAGCGTTGTCGCCCTAATTGAGAAGCCGATCAAGCAGGAGTAAACCCGTGATATCCGCCTGTCTGCTGGGCCTTGTTTTCGAAGGTTGGCTCAAAGAGGGATATCAGGTAGCCGTCAGGATCCATGACGATTGCATCCTTTTTGTTGCTGCCGTCTGCAACATCCCTGTGAAGCCGAACTCCTTTTGCCGTCAGCTCCTCGATTGCAGACTTTACGTCGCCTACAAGAAAGCCAATTGCAATTCCTTCCTCAATGGATTTGTTTGTAGGCTGTGGCTGTGATGCAAGATGCAGGCTCAGCAGAGGCCCGGACGTACCCAAACCAACCCATGATTCCCCACGCTCTTTAATCGGGAGTCCGATAAAATCATGATAAAACTGCAGAGATCGATCCATGTCCTGCACTGCAAGCATTACGCTTCCGATCTTCTTGATATTCACAGGATTTCTATTTCAAAGCTCCTTAAATCCATTTTCATTGAACCTCGACCATCGTCTCGGTTCGCAACACTCCGTTGATGTTCTGGATCTGGTTGGCCGCGTCCTTTATCTCGACTAGCTTCTCGACGTTGATTACGGCCACTGCATCAAACTGCCCGCTGGTGGGAAATGACTCCGTGACTGTTGCTACCTTGCGAAGCCGTGCTGCTATGAGTTTTTTGGGAGATTTTACCAAAATTATCGCCCTCACCATCCCAGGTTCACCTCCACTTCGATCAGCGTCTCGGTAGTAACGATGTCCTTGATCTTTTTAAAGTCAATGACCATGCTGTTGATCTCATTGATGTTGCCCTGCATGAGCACGCTGATGTCCGCCCTGCCGGTAACTATCATTATCTGCTTGATTATCTTTCGTTTCTTCCTTAGTATCAGCACGGCAGAATCAACCTTGCCTGGCTGCACAGTTATCAAACATAGTGCACGCATACATGTCATATACTGCTGTGACGGATAAGTATTTCCTGGGAGTTGTGGCAAAAAAGGCAACCTCTGGACCCGTTCACGCTCTTGCTCAGACGAACAGACATCTCCCTGCACCGGCATTCCATGCTTGATGGGAATGTGACCTCCCCGCAAGGAACCACCAGAGCGGATGTCTGGAAATAATTCCTGCCTGAGACGAACCCTGCTAATTAGGATCGTTCCAGTCTGCGGAGACTGCCGGGACGGCCACCAAGTGCACCAGGGCGTACCCAAGGCGTCGGGCCAACTGCCTCATGGAAGGGGGGGGGGTGCGCGTGTCCTGCTCAGAAGAGTCAGACAGGCTGTTGGCAAATTTGGTGCAGGGACTAATGTCAGTCCGTACCACGCCATATGCAGCCAATGTGATCACGTGGATAAGAAATTACACAGAAATCAATCGAACCTTGTCTGTGTGGCACGCAGACTAACCCAATCTTTGAAAATACGTGTAATTTTTTGTCCAAACGGCTGCAAAATAATGGGTGCGTAGTATTGGCCAGAACAATCCGCTCACCTTTGGCTAAATTATTCATACAATCCTGCATCTCGTCAAACCTGGCGTGGTTGAAACCACGGCTTGCACAGAAATCAGGCTACAGGCAAACAAAGATTCGTATTATTCCACACGCCAGAATAAATTTTCACAATAATGTGGCTAATTTACCAGATAACCCACAAGTCGGTTGCCCATCTCTTTTTCAAGGATTATCGTAAGAGGTCGCCTTTGCGAAGCGATTTCGTGCCTGATCTGCCCCGATTAATTACCAACTGAGCTACGTTTTCGGCCATAAATGCCCATTTAATTGGCATTATTCAGGGTTTTTTCCGGGCGGGGATGAGGCTCGGCTGAGCTGCATTTTGGCCGATCCGGTGATCGGACTTGCGAAGTGGGCCTTTTTTGGTGCTGTCGGGTGTGGTGCGTTGTGCCCGAATCGGGTGGCGGGCCGGCACGGCGGCCTGACATGTGTCAGGCAACCGGTGCTGTGGGGGTCGCGCAGGACATGCAGGGCAGCCATGGATGGATTTTGCAGGATTTATACCGTTGCTGCCGCTGCTGCTGCTGCCGGTATTTTTTCGACCATGCCTCGCATGTAGTCGACCAAAAAGTCGTGCGGGTTGACGCCGCGCATCCTGCACGTCTCGCGGATGCTGGCCAGGACGGCGTGGTTGTATGCGCCGGCAAGGCTCTTGCTGCCGCCTGAGACCTTCCGGGATGCGACGCTGGGCCGCAGGGGGCGCTCGGCATCGTTGTTATGGCACTTTGTGTTGAGGCGGATGAATGGGAACAGGTGGGTGATCTCGCGCCGCAGCCGCTTGACAAACCGCTTGCAGTGGGGTTCGGTGTAGCTGCCAGACATCAGGCGCCTCACCCGGGCCAGGAGGTTGCGCACCTTGAGGTTTCGCGCGGCCGCATCATCGTTCGGGTTGAGTCCCTTCTCTGCGTGCCAGGAATCGATGATTATCCCCTTTAGGGCCTTGGCAAACTTTTTGAATTCTGGCCCCGGGTTTTTCATGGTCAGGGTGCGGATGATCTCGCGGAGGTAGTGGTAGTGGCACTTTTGGTGGGTCCTGCCGATGCGGTTCCACGCGGAGTGTGAATCAGAGGTGACGTGGCCTGCGTACCCTCCAAGCAGGGTCTCCAGCACGTCTCCTCCCCGGCGCTTGTCCACGTAAAAGACAGTCGAGTTGTCACCGACTAGTATCCACAGCCAGTACAGCACACCGGCTACCCTCCAGCTGGTCTCGTCCCCGAAGACATGCTCTGAGAAGAATATCTCCTCGAGCATCTCCTCGTAGAGCGGGTGGAGGGATCCTGTCACGGCATCCACGTGGCCGATGACAGTCGACTTTGCAAGGTCCGTGTGGTAGATTATGTTGATCAGCTTGCGGATGGGTTCGTAGGGAATGTTGTACATCCTCATCGTCGTCTCAAGGCACGTCAGGCTGGCGCCGAACCGTCCACCGGGGACGACCCCTGGGATCTCGGGGGCAAACTGCCTGCCGCATTCCCTGCAGTACCTGCGGACGACGGTATACTGGATGCCGGTCAGCTTCCCGTCGATAATCTCCTCGACTACCCGGATGGTCACCTCGGTGGGCTCCTTCGAGAGGGCATGGCCGTGCGGGCAGGCGGGCATGTCGACTAGCTTTTTTTCGGATATCGGGGGAGGATCACGGCCGGTGCGCAGGCAGACGACCTTCCTGAACGGGTCTGGTGCAGGCCCGGGTGATTCCCGGAGCCGCTTCTGGGAGCGGCGGCTTTTGATGCCCAGATTCTCGGCTGCCAGCGCCGAGTTGGCCGCGCGCGCCTCCCTTAACTGAGAGGCATGCTCTGATGCCTGCCGTTCCAGGCGGGCTATCCTGTCCATGACTGCCTGCGAGACGTCGCATCCCTGCAGGAGGGCGGCGTTTTCTGCCCTCAGCTTCTCTATCTCGGAGTCCTTTTGTTCTATCTCGGAGTCCTTTTGCACATTCTCTTCTTCCAGCAGTTTGATCCTGGCATCCATCTCCGTCAGCATCGCATGTTCCCCTGAGAAGGCCTCTGCCTCCTCCTTCAGCTGCTCGATGTCTTTTCTCAGTGCCATGCTCTCCTCGTCCTTGGATTTGAGCATGTCCAAGACAGATTCGAAGAGGGACTTGGTGTCGGTTACGGAGTTCCAGTCAATCTTTTCCAAGTCGATTACAGGCACCACGCCATAACACGGGAAGGCATGATCCATAAAGCTTTTGGGCACGCAGCGCCTGCCGGAAAATGCGGCGCAAAAGATCCAACCGGAAGAGCCTTGATCCGAAAACCGCCCTGCCTGAGGACCGTGTTGATAACGTGCAATTAATCGGGTATTTATGGTCAAAAACGTAGCTCAGTTGGTAATTAATCGGAACAGATCAGGCACGGAATCGCTTCGCAAAGGCGACCTCTTACGGATTATCGCTATTGCCGCCTTTAGCTCCTCCGGTGACTCAAAGTACCGGCCTGCCAGCCGTCTCTTGAGATCCCTCCAGACGTTTTCGATCTGGTTCAGCTGCGGCGTGCGGGGCGGGAGAAATTCCAGCTCGACGTCACCGCCCGTGCCGGCCACGTATTCTCTGACCTTGTGCGACTTGTGGTACGACGCGTTGTCCAGAACCATGTAGAATTTTGGGTGGCTCTTGCGGACATCCTCGAGGAATTCCTTGAACGTCTCCGAGTTTGCAGAATCCGCCATGCGGACGTAGAGGGTGTCTGTGCCCATGATGCCAAGCAGGCTGACGGCCTTTTTCGAGAACCCAGTCTGGATCTCGTCGCGTCCTCCCGTGGGCCTCCACCCGTAGCCCGGTTCCTGCGACATGCCGACTGCAGCCTCGTCTTCTACGAACACGGCATATCCTCCATTGGCCAGATCCCCCGCCTTCCTGCCGGCCCTTGCCTTGAACTCCTCTTGCTCGCTTTTGGAGGCGGATTTGGGCGGAACGGGCCGGGGTTTTCTGTAAGAGAACCCGATCTTTTTGAGCATCCTTCGCAACGTGCGCGCCTTGCAGCAATCCAGTCCAAACGTCCGCCGGATCATCTCCAGTATCAAGTTGAGCTGCCAGGAGCCTGACTCGAATCCGTACTTTTTCGGCTTGTTGCCAAGCCACACCCTAACCGTCCTGGAAAATGATTTGGGCATCTTGCTTTTCCTGCCCCCGCGCGTTCGGTTGAACCGGGCTTTCAACCCCCGTCCCTGCATCCGCACCAGCCAGTCGCGCACTGTGGAATACGGCATGACCAGTTCCTTGCATATATTCCGGATGCTGCGTCCCTGCTTTCTCAGGATGCACGCAAGCAGCCTGATCTTGGCCAGCTTGTTCTTCTCTTTTGCGCACGCCCGCACCAGCTTCTTTTTGCTCACGTTCGGCATGAACCGGGATCCAACCTCGAGCTTCTTTTGCCTGGAATCCGGTACTGAACTTGCCTTTGCGTGATGGACTGATTCGGCAACGCCTTGCTTTCCGTCGGCTACAATCATCATAAGCACGTGGGCGTGTGCCTGTGATCTGAATGTATCTCGGCGGCAATCTGACTGTAGTAATGACGGGTAGATTATCCCATGAGACATGGTAATTTGTGGAATTAATGACCCACGGTGATCGGATTGCTCTGGCCCCTACTATGCGTTACGCATTCAGGTTGTGATTGCCTGACGCCACCCGATCATGGAACAGTTCCAGTCTAATCAAATACCTCTTGAGATCTTGCCTCTTCGAGATATGCCCTTCTTTCTTCGTTTACCCTCTCCTGATCAATCTGTATGTCGTCCTCAACTATGACGATCCCCATATCGTCAGCTGGCATCCTCGTAGCATGCCTTGGTTCCGGTGTGGATTTTACCATCCCATCCTCTTTAGGCATGGATTCTGCAGCTGAGGATGAGTCGTTCCCAGGTGCGGTTTCCTTAGTTTCGGGCTGATCCCTCTTTGCGACTTTCTTTCCTGTAGGTTTTTTTTCAGTTGCCAATATCGAAAAATAGGGGCTGGGCTTATTTTTAAACATTGTGTGGCCCCGGTTCTCCTGCATCATCGGTTGGTGGCACAAATTCAGGATCTTCTCCAGATTTACTTGCTGTTTTACGCACCGTTATGCCATTCCCCATTAAATCATAATTCCTCTAGGGAGAATCTGCCAGTTGTGATGGATAATCCCAGTCATTGCCATGACATGCATTGATGGGACATCCATCACGCCAAGGCCAGTCTGGGCTACGTGTGTCGCTGCCGTTGCTACAGCTGCCGTTGCTACTGCTGCTGCTGCGACTACGCTGCTGCTGCAGCAGCTGCTGCATTACTGATGAGGATGATCTGCTTGTCCGTTCCAGATATGACGATCCCTGCGGCCTCTGCGGGTGTAATTTTGCCAATGCCGCCATGGGGGCGGAAAAAGTTGTGGTGGACGATCATCAGCCGCACAAGCGCGGGACTTTCTGTCCCGAACTCGCGGGCGGTCTTGATGCGATCCTTGAATTCACCGTTAAGCCTCTCGTGCTTGTTGTTATGACTGAAGCGGTTCTTCAGGTGAATCTCCCGGACGTGGATCAGCCTGAAGCCGTTGCGTCTCCAAAACGCCCTGCGGGCGGCAGGACAAAACGCCTGCAGGCCGTCTGTTACCAGCACCCACGGGGTGGTTCCGGCCAGATTCCTTGCGGCTGCAAACAGGGGGGCGGGTCTGTAGTTGAGTTTTGTCTCAGACACGTCATGGGACAGTATGAACCTGCTGGCGCCGTCCATGACGGCAAAAAGCCACCGCGCCTGCGCGCGAACCTTGAAATGTATCTCGTCACAGTGCCACTTGTAGCTCGTGCGCGGCTGCAGCCGCCTTGAATATTCATCCATCAGCGTCGAATAATGCGCAGTCCACCTGTATATCGTGCTTGAATGCACGGTTGTTCCGTCCTGTGCCATCACTGCCTGCACCGCAGCGCAGGACAGCCCGTACGCTGCCTCCCTGAGTGCCCGGGATATCGCCTCTGGGCCGGCATGGCGCTTCTTGAAGCCCGGCCGTCCGGAGAATGTCCGGCCGCACGGCTTACACCGGTACCGCCGGATCGGCCCGTACGCGTTGTGTCGGTGCCCGTTGCGTGCAAACACAGTCGACTTGCAATGGTGGCATGCAGTCTGAGGCATGCTAATGACAATTGTATTTTGGTTCCTGCACCGGTCCCACATCCGGCCAAGCAACACGTCCACTGCCCGCACGTGCTTGCACAGGCCGTCACAATTGACGTAATGCTGGCACGCGCATACAAACCCGGCAGAGCCAAGAATCACCAGATACCACAGTCCTGGAATAGACTGCGATGCCACATTCCATCGTCTGAGATTGGTCATCCTCACCTGCTTTGGGTCGTCACTGATCACCTGTCCCTGCCTTGCCGCCGTTTTGGCGCGTTTTGCCCTGTTCATAAATAAACCAATTGGTATTATTACATAGATCTTTCTACCAGTCTTAAATAACAGGCAGCTAAAAAAAATTCATGACCCAGTGGGCCAAAGACGCCAAGGAATTTACCGTTTCTGTGATCAAAAACGAGAAGCGTCTGACAAACTACAGCTACATACCAAAACCGATACTTGAAATGCTTGGCAATCCCGACAAACTAAAGTTTGTCATTTCCGGCGATGACATAATGGTGCGCAGACCAGACGAGTGAATCTGGAGAAGATCCTGATTTTGTGTCACCAACCGATGATGCAGGAGAACCTGTGGCCCCAGGCGTTGTCCAAATCTTAGTTCTACAGACCCATTTTTTGTTCATTTACACGTGTTTTATTGGTTATGATTCCGTTCATTTGGCGGGATTTTCCGTGCCCAGGGCATGGCAGAATACATCAGGTGCCAGAACCGTGCCTGGAAGCATAGCACACGCTAGACACATGACATGCATTCTTGCACCATGACATCACGATAGCAGGTTGTAACAGACGCACCTGAGTAACAGCTGCAGCCTTTGGGCCGGCAGCGTCTTTGCTTGGACCACTGCGGTGAACCTGCACTTGAATGACGAGAACACCGACTCCACTATGCTGCGTTGATGGTACGTCGTTTCAAACTCTTCGGGGTTCTTTTCTTGCCACCTGATCATCTCTGCCCTCGGGCCGAATCCTTTTGCGACGTGGTTCTTGCGGGTGCATATGACCGGCTTCCTGCCTGCGTCGCGGATCATCTTGTAATTTTTGACTGCATCATACCCGGCATCAAGCATCACGCATCCCGCACCGTCCGGAACCTTCCCGAACATCTCCCTGAATACGGGAGAGTCGTGCGCGCGTCCCCTGGTGACTGCGCAGGAGACGATCTTTCTTCCCTTGACATCAGTCACCACATGCAGCTTGACGAATCCGCGTCTGGAGATGAGGCCCCTTTTGGCATCCTCCCAGTCTGCGTACTGGTTGATGGCGACCCCCGTGGAGTCGCCCAGGAGGGAACCGCGCGCGTAGGATCCTGCCTGCCGTTCTATTATTTCGTGCAGCCAGTCATAATCTGCGATTATGGTGGATGCATGGTGCAGGCAGGATTTTGATGGAACGGTTTTTAATCCATACATGTGCAGTGTTCCCTGATGTGTCTGCAGGTATGAGACATGTTGACGGTATGAATGGCAGCGGAACTCCCGGTCTGCAAGGCATACCATGTATGGGATCATACGCACATTGCCAGAAGTGGCAAGCGGGTAGATCTCAAGCAGCAGGGCGGTGAGGGCCTTGATCCGTAATCTGGTTGTGTGGCCTTCACCCCTTCTCCTTGTCTCGTATTCCTTGTAGTATCCGGCAGGACGTTCCCATTTCTTGGCGTCGGTGCTCTTGCTTTTGCATCGTTTCTTGTTCTTGCCGTGCTTCGTGTTTGTATCACGTTTTTTGTTCATTAAGCGGCGCGCGATCCGCGATCTTTAAGCTTTTCGTTGATTTTCAGTTCAAAGTTTGGACAACGCCGTGGCCCCAGCGTGCCTGCCTGCGAATGCGTGTCCCCTATTTGGTGATTCCAAGCCGATACTGATTCTGTAGAACCTGCCATGTCGCAGGCTGTGCTTATAAATTGGATAAATTATCCAAGAGCTTAAATAGATTCGCCAAACGTTAACCTTCATGTCTACAACAAGACAGACCCATGTATCCGGGCCAATCCCAAAACTGGCAGTGTTCGTACTGGCTGTAATCTTTGCTGCAGGAATGTTCATTGTGGGATTTGATCAGGGACACATGTTCAGTCTGGTTTTTTCCGTATGGTGAGCAGGCATTTGTTGATCTTTACATACATGAGCTTACCCATGACATGAGACACGCAGCCGGCTTTCCCTGTCACTAGGAGCACGCCACCATGAGAACATCCCTTTTTATTCTAATAGTCCTAGCGTCCGGGGCATTTGCCGGACTTGTATTCGGGGTGGCAAACCTCGCAGTGGTTGTGCCGTATCTTGATCAGGCAATCGAGATCGAAAACCAGGCCCTGTTTGCTTCCGGCCAGATATCTGATGCGGATCAGTTTCAGATAGAGTATGAAAGTTACAGGCTCTGGCAGAAGGGCGGCCAGGTTCTTGGAGGGGTGATATATGGGATCTCAGTAGGCGCACTGTTTGGAATCGTGTTTGCCCTGTCCAGACGATCCCTTCCCGGGAAAAACGATCTGATGAGATCCGTAATCCTGGCAGGCATCATGTGGGCCGCGCTGTATGTGGTGCCATTCCTAAAGTATCCGCCGGACCTTCCAGGTGCTGGAGACGGCGAGACGCTGCTTGTGCGTTCTGTCCTGTACCTGTCTGTCATCGGGGTCTCTGGATTCGGAGCGCTGGGCTTCTACCGGCTGTCAAGACGGTTTGAGGGAAACAGAAAGATCGCATCCCTTGCAGGCTATGTGGTTCTGATTGCCGTGACCTTTCTTATAATGCCTGGGAATGCTGTCGGGACTGATTCCCCTACGGATCTACTCGGCAGCTTCCAGACCGCGTCATTCCTTACGGTTACTGCCTTCTGGGCGTCTGTGGGGGTCATTATGGGGCTGTTTTGGATCCGGCTCCGACCAGATGTCCAGAGAACCCGACAGTATGAATAGTTGTTCTAAGAACATAGAATGAGAATGAAAACGCCTCGTTTAAATATGCGGAATTGATCCCTACTATCTGTATGTCTAGGCGACTTACGCTTCCGCAGTTAAAGCGATATGATATCACCCAGAAGGTTATTGAGGCGCTAGCCAATGCTGAGTCCCGCGCCATTCTGTTTGCAATTGTCAAGGAGGGAAGCACGGCTGCTGACCTGTCTGGCAAACTCAAAATTCCCCTCAGCTCAGTATACAAGAAACTGACCGAGCTTGAGGATCTTACGCTGATCCAGGTTGAAAAATGGATGCTCTCTGACAGCGGAAGAAAGTACAAGATATATCGAAGCAGGGTACAGAGGGCCGAGATCTTCATTAAGAGATCCGAACCCGTCCTGACTCTGATACCAAACTAGGGGTCATGGCAAAACCAAGCATCATCCAGCTATCCGAAGTGGACATTACCCAGAGGATAATAGGATCGCTTAGCAATGTGTGTACAAGGGCGGTACTGTTCTCTGTCAAGGATCACTCCAAGGATGCAACCCAGATTGCCGACGAGCTGCAAATCTCACTTTCGACTGTCTACAAGACACTGTCCACGTTGGAAGATCTTGCACTTGTAGAGGTGAGCAGGTACGTCTTTTCAGAAGATGGCAAGAAGATCAAGCAGTACAGAAGCCGGGTTGGCAGGGTGGAGATTACCATGGAGAATCTGACACCGATCCTTAACCTGTATCCAAACAGTTCGGCCTAAAGTCAAGCGGCTGACATCTGATTGGCCGACTCGCCGTCCTCGCGACCGAATTTGCATGGCAACTGACATCCATGCCTTGCGTGCATGTATGCATAGTAATCGGATTAAAGATCCGGAAAAGAGCGACCGTATACAATTGGTCAAACCGAAACACTAAGATCGGCGCCGTGCCCGGCACCCTCATGGATCGGTCGAAAAGGGTAAAACGCGGGGACGGGTTCCTCCCGGACATCGGCCTGCCCGAACTTGAGCAGCTGCACAGGGGGGAACCCCACGGAAAGACCAGAACCATGCTGCAGGCGGCCATGCGCCGAAAGAAAGGCGAGATCCTGGAGAGCATATCAAACGCCATCGGGGTGGCGATCAGCACCGTACACGACTGGCTGCTGCGGCTGGAGGAAGGCGGCCTGGAGCACAGGCACGACCGCAAGAGCCCCGGCAGGCCGTGCCGCCTGTCCGATGAGCAGTGGGCGGCCCTTGACAGGGATGTCGACAAGGATCCCACGGAGAGCGGCTTTTTCCGCGATACGTGGACGGGCAGGCTCGTCGCCCGCCGCATCCTGAACGCGTTTGGGATCAGGTACAGCGACAGCGGCGCGCTCAAGCTGACGCGCAGGATGAATTTTTCAGTCAGGGGGGTTAGGCCCGTGCCGTACAACTCGGCCACGGCGAAGGATCTGGCGGAATATGTGGAGGAGACGGTCAGGCAGGTGAGGGAGTATGACAGGAACGGCTTCAAGATAGTATTCATCGATTTTGCCGGATTTGCCGACTCCCCCGCCTCCAGGCGCGGCATACGGCGCAGGGGCGGCAGGGACACGGTCAAGACCAACTGCTCCAAGAAGACCGTCAAGGTCGCAGGAGCCCTTGGCAGGGGCACGCTGGACATACAGTTCCACGAGTCTGCCAACACGGGGAGCGCAAAGGCCCTTTTGGAGCACCTTCGGCGGAAGTACGGAAAAGTCTACGCAATAATGGACAACGCCGGAGCCCACACCAGCCAGGAGATGAACAGGTACATTGAGAGCACGAAAGGCGACGTGGTTCGGCGGTTTCTGCCCCCGCGCACACCGCAGCACAATTCCATCGAGGTGGAGTGGAGGGAGCTCAAGGGGGCACTGTCGGCAACCTTCTTTGGCGGATTCGACGAGCTGCAGAAGAGAATCAGACAGCTGCTGCGCAGCGGGGAGGTCGCCATAGCAAAACTGATCCATTATGTGTTTGAGGCCATCGGCCCCCAGAGGGGGCCATGGAAGAAGGCGCGGCGCATACCTGTGGAACCCCCAAACCGCACTGCCTGACCCGCCGGTCGTTGAATGCGTGATCGTACCCAGACACTCCGCATCCGAACGCCGCAACCTGCCGAGAGCCATGCCCTGAGCAGAAAATTCTACGGGAAGGATTGGACCTGCCGGAAATTATCGGGCAAGTTATCATTAGTGGTGCGGCAACCCGTGCCGGCATGCTCATGGGAGTGCACCGGGCTGCCATGGATCTAAATCACGTGAGTGGGCTTTTCCGGATCTTTAATCCGATTACTACGCATGCATGTATGCATGCGGTGGCAGGAGCTGCTGTGCATGGAATCCTGTATGTCTCGTACCCGGGTGCCAAATCGGCACTCATGAGTTTTGTTGCGCGATGGCCGCCGCATCCCTTGGAATTATGTGGTGACGCTGTCCAGCATGTCCGAGTCTGCAGCATCCCTTATCTCCCTTGCAATGCGTCTGCCCATGCTCATGGGCTGGTCAAACAGAAGGGAATAGTACGGGGAGCCGTCCATGTAGATGTTGGTTCCTGCAACAATTCTGGCCGAGAACTCAAAGGAGGTAAACCTTGCATTCTCATCATAGACCCCCTCGATGCAGAACGGCCCGTTCATTCCAGGCGATACGAGTCTTCTTGAGGCATCAACGAACCTCTGGCCCATGCGGTACACCTCGTCCAATAATGACTCCCGGAGTACCAGCGGACTGTTCCCAATAACGTTAAACGAGGGAACCTTGCTGCTGTCCTTCATCTGTTCTGATGCCGGTATCCTTGCCAGCCCCTCTATGTCCGATTCATGCCTTTGATCAGCCCCAAAGAACTCCAACTCATCCCTGACAGGCGAGTAGAAGAACTGCAGGTATGCCAGCACTCCTGCAGCATACTCTTGAATGTACAGCGTCTCATCCTCTGATATGATCCCCCCTGATACAAGCTGCCTTCTTTTGGAGTCATAGTCCTGCGGATTGGCTGCAATGAAATACCCCTTCCCGCCTGCGGCGCCTTGTCTTTTTACTATCACCATTCTGTCAATGTCCTCGGGATTCGTGACCGGCCTTGGCATTGGAAGGTCTGCTGCCCTCATGAGCCTCTCCTTCATCGTCCTGTCAGATTCCCATCGAAGAATCCACTTGTTCCCAAAGACGGGCGTCTTTATGGATTCGATCTCCCCGGAGCCCATCTGGGCTATCAGGGTTCCGTGCGGAATCAGGATCGCATCATTGTCATCTAGAACCGACTGGCATCTCTGCTCAAGAACCTCCCTAAACGAATCCACCACCACCATCTCGTCGATGAATGGAAACCTCCGGTACAGGCTCTGACGCCTCTTCTCGCAGACCAGTATCGTCTTAAATCCCTCGTCCCTGGCTCCCTTTAGTACCTGTAATGAACAGTGCGAGCCCAGCGTTGCAATGGCAGTCATGAATTGTAATCGGAATTGGGTCCTGTGCCTTATGAATTATGTGCAGACGAGACATACTCAAACACCTCGTCAATGAGCCCTGCACTCAGTGCACGCCTGGCATCCTCCGGAACCACCTTCAGAACAAAGTCGTACAGCGTGACTCCCTCGGGCAGGCCGTCCCTCTCCTGCAGTAGGGAGTACACTGCAATTCCGTTTGCAATGATGGCAACCGTTCTCTCCCGTTCGGACAATGTCATGACAGACGTATCTGTCTGCAGTATTTATTTTACAGACCTGAATGATGGGGCCTGTTCTGCAGGAATCGGATCCGGCTGGAACTGCAAAGGGGCGACCCTCGTCGGCGTCTTAAAATTTAGATAAGATGAACCCAAAAAATCCTCATGGTTACGCATGGTGAGCATTTGAAGGGGATACTCGGCCATATTCTCAAGTCCTATGACACGCTCTGTGAAATCCAGGACAGGCCCGGGGATCTCGACTCGATCAAAATGGAGCTGCTGAGAATAAACGGGTTTTTACGGGTAATCTCAAATAACATCGAAGAGGACAGGATACAGATGTCTGACTTTGGTCCGCTGAAGAAAAAGTTCCGGCACTATCTGGAGAGCTACTACTTTGAAAAGGAGATCGACACCATAATTGAGATATATCCTGCCGACACGCACAGAATCAAGAACATCCGGCTAAAGATACTAGAGGCGCTTGAAGACAGGAAGATGATGGCTGCGGCAGCAGAGATGGCAGGTGCCCTGTGACTGAAAAGACCTGTATTTTGTGTGGCTGCCGGGATCACAAGCTGTTTGGATGCTCAAGGCACGTTCTAAAGAAATGCTCATGCTACAGATGACCGCGCTTGGGACCGGATCTCTGGTGAAAGTTGAGACAGCACGGACATTCCTTTTCAAGACAGTCCGACTCGTAGTGATGATCGCATATGCCACACTCACAACTCTTGGACATAATCCTGGCACCCGTGCATGAATATATTTCGGCGGCAGATTATTTATGAGTTTGAGGTTAAAGGCTATCTTTTAGATTTGGGAGGCTTGTCCTTTCCCTTCAATTCCTTTTCAATTGCCTCCTTTTTATTGTCAACGGCCCGGATGATCTCCTGTATTACTCCGTCCAGATCGCTGTCTCGAGCACCGGGGGTTACATTTTCTGCAATCGCATTAATCGTAGTGGAGATGTCTGCACTCACGTCCTCGAAACTCTCAGGATCCTCGTAGGCTACGTTGTACAGGCTCTTGAGGCTGTTGACCTGTCCTATCACTTGTTCTGTCAGGACAACCACGTAGTCATTTCCATTAACGCTAAACTCCCTTGAACTCATACAATTTTTGAAATTCTTTTGTTTATAATGCTTTTCGGAAGTTTCGGGTGTGTCCTAGACATATACCCCCGGATGACAAAAGATATGGATCGACGGATCACGGCATCGTCTAATGACTACAAAGAAACGTGATCAACGACAATACGATTTGGTTCAGCAGTACCTGCCGGGCCTCATACTGAACACCATGCTGGGGATAATCAAAGAGCTTGGGGATCCGTACGCCGTCAAGCCTGGCTTGGGCGGCATGACGGCATACCCGCCTAGCGCCATGGCAGCTGTCTGCATCATGCTTGAGGCACAACGCACAACCTACCGCAAGATGGTCGGCATTCTCCGGAGCAACGGTACCATGGCAGGTAAGATGGGCCTGGACAGGTTCCCCTCCAAGAGCACGATAGCCCGAGCCTACTGCCTGATCCCGGAGTGGTACCTGGCAGAGGCACACCGGACCGTCATCCGGGACGTGGGAGCAGGTTCCCTGGCAGGAGACAGCACCGGGTACTCGTACCTGCGGTTTGTCAGGTGGTTTGATGTCAGGACCGACGGCTTTCGTACCCGGAAGGGATGGATCAAGCTGCACGCCGTCGTGGACATCCGCACCAGGGTGATAATCGACCACCTGGTGACTGACGGCGCGGTGGCAGACATAAACGGGCTGTACGCGATGCTAGGCAGGCTCGGCCGGGGCACGGGCAGCTTTTGCCTGGATTCTGCGTACCTGGCAAGAGCCATGTGCGACATGATATCTGCAATGGGAATGGTTCCCCGCATCAAGCCCAAGTCCAACACCATACGCAACGCCAGGGGAAGCCAGTCATGGCGCGAGATGGTCGACTTGTACATGGATGACCGGGACAGGTTTGATTCGGAATACCACCAGCGCAGCATCATCGAGGCAGTCTTTGCCGCCATTAAGAAGATGTACGGGGACTGCACCCGGTGCCGAAGACAAGAGAACCGGATAAAAGAGATTGCGATCCGCGCCATGTGCTACAACATCGAGCTCGTGGCCAGATCGCAGGCAAAAGATGGCAGGCTCACACAGGATCATATCGCAACTCTCGCAGCATGACGGGCGCGTCTCGCATCGCGCCGTTCCTAGCGGAGCCTGCGCATCATTC
The DNA here is from genome assembly GCA_965238275.1 of Candidatus Nitrosopumilus sp. Taxonomy (GTDB): domain Archaea; phylum Thermoproteota; class Nitrososphaeria; order Nitrososphaerales; family Nitrosopumilaceae; genus Nitrosopumilus. The sequence goes on along the minus strand of OZ250186.1, from coordinate 1,885,590 downwards.
TTGGATTCGGGGGATTTTATTGCTTGCGGGTGTCCGGATGGTACGGCATGATCCGGCGCGCGTGAATTCTGACATCCGTATCTCCCTGCATTCAGGGATGTGGGATGGTGTTTTTTATTACTAGGACACACCCGGAAGTTTCTGGACGTGTGTTTGGAATCCCTCCAAGCGTAAATGTGATAGACTCTGCAAAGTCCTGTCTGGTTTTGGGCGTGGTGGTCCTGACATGTGCCTTGGGGATATCACATGCAAAAGCCCACGCCATCAGGACGGCGGCCTGTGGCCTTGCCCTCCCATGGCAGAATCCGCCGTACACGGCCCCCATCCGGGCAGGTCGTATCCGTGTACGGGCAGGCCCTGACTTGCATGCACTTTAAATTATCACAATCTGTCTGTAATGACGATGGGCGCCGGCGCGTATCTCAAGTGTATTGATCCCCGATGCGGTCTGGAATATCCAGTAGAGTATGCCGATGTGCAGTGTGCCAAAGGACACCTGCTTGACGTGATGTACCGGGACAGGCCGTCTGAGAGCCTCAAGGAGACATTCTACATGAGGCGGAACCCGCAGGGCAGCATATTCAACGAGAGTGGGGTGTGGCGGTTCAGGGACCTGCTGAACTTTTGTCAGATAGATACAGAGGATGTACAGGAATGCTCGGAGAATCTCGTGTCCCTGGACGGAGCCGAAGGCCGGCAGTCAAAACCGTATCAGATGTCCAAGGTCGCAGAGTTTATCGGAATTCCGAGCCAGTTCCTCTGGCTGCAGCCTGAGGGCTATAACCCTAGCGGCTCGTTTAAGGATAATGGAATGGCGACTGCCGTAACGCACGCCAAGATGGTGGGCGCCGAAAAGATAGTCTGCGCATCCACGGGAAACACCTCTGCCTCTGCCGGAATGTTTGCAGCCAACGAGGGGATAAACTGCGATGTCTACATACCGGCAGGACAGATAGCCCCAGGAAAGCTAAGCCAGGCATACCAGTTCGGGGCCCAGATTGTGGAGGTTGACGGGAACTTTGATGATGCGCTAAACCAGTCCCTGGATAATGCCAGGAACCACGGCGGATACACGGTAAACTCTGTCAATCCGTTTAGGATAGAGGGACAAAAGACTATTCCGTTTCGTGCCCTGGAATACCTTGATTGGGAGGCACCCGACTGGATAGTATACCCGGGAGGTGCGTTGGGAAACACCTCAAGCTGCGGCAAGGCCCTTATGGAATTGTATGATCTGGGGTGGATCAAGAAGATCCCGCGGATTGCAGTCATTAATGCGCATGGGGCCTCTACCCTGTCTGAGCTGTACAATGGGGAATTTGAAGGCGAGGAACTGCGATGGAACAAGGGGCACCCAAACACCGATCTGATTGCCAGATACTATGACTATTTGGACCAGGAGAGGCTGCGTCCAAAGACCCACGCCACTGCAATTCAGATAGGAAGACCTGCAAACATTCTCAAGGGGTTGCGTGCATTGGAGTTTACAGACGGCGTGGTGACTACCGTCTCGGACTCTGAGATGCTTGATGGCATGTCCGTTGTCGGATTGAACGGATTTGACTGCGAGATGGCATCCGGTGCCACCGTGGTGGGCGTGAAAAAACTGATTGGCCAGGAAGTGATAAAAAAGGATGACACCGTGGTGGGAATTCTTACCGGCAGGCAAAAGGATGCAATGCTGTCTGTGACGTACCATAACAACCCTGAAAACATATTTGCAAGGCCTCCCAAGAACTAGCCTGCCCTGCATCAACCATATGTGTATGCCGTGCCTGTGACCCTGAGTTGTGAATCTCATTCGGCAAAATAGTTTTGGGAAGTTATCGGTAGATCATTCTACGCGGGAAATTCAGTAGATCGACAATACTGAAAAGTTATCGGGGTATGATCCTCTCTGGGAAACGTCGGGGTATGGCAACAGTTCGGTTTTACAGGTACTGGGAAGTTATCGGGGTATGAGAACCCATCTTAGTGACTTGCCAGAGTGACCCACAACGTAAACGTTCTGATCATCGGTTGGAAATGTGTAAGCGGGATTTGGATCGGCACCCTCGTGACTACCTGTCGGTTACCATGACCGGTTCCCAATCGTCATCAAGACAGTTTGTGGTACTGATTGTTTCGTGAATGAACAGGTCCTCCCCGCCCCCTCTGAACATGTTTTGCATCATCATGCTTTCGGGTCCCAAAATTCCCTCTCCCGGAATGCATTCCAGGTGGGAGTTGCTTTGGAATTCGTCGGTGCTTCCGGGAGGCCCCAGGGGGTAATAGTTGATCATTAGTGATAATATGTTGCCCGTGTTTGAATTTCTGGCCTGTATGACGTATTCCACACCATAGTGTTCCTCAAAGTGCTCCCTGTAACTTGGATATGCCTCTTTGAACGTGGTTACGGACTCTAGTGCGTAAATCTCATCCTTTAGATCCTGCAGCACGTCATCCGGAATATCCGGGGGTTCGCCCATCCCGAACGGTCCGCCGCCATAAATCACCACTGGAGCTAAAAAGAAGACCACGACCAGGGACGCGACGACTGAGCAAAACACGACAAGGCCCAGCATTACAAGGATGAGTTTGTTGTAATGTGTCTGTTGCACGGCATTTTGCCTGAAAAGAGCTATAAAAAGCATTGTTGCGTGGAGGGCGTTGTCCACATCTTCCTCAAAAAAGTAACGTTACGCTTAAAGATCTTAGCGTCAGACACCAGAAAAGTCAAAAAAATGAATTCCAATAGAAAAAAGAGGAAGGCAAAGAACAGGCCGAAAGATAACGTTACGCTTAAAGATCATTAGCGTCAGACACCAGAAAAGTTTTGGATCACCGATCCCGCTCACAATTAATGAATTCCAATAGAAAAAAGAGGAAGGCAAAGAGAGCCAAGGAAGACAAAGACAAGGAAAACAAGGAGAAATGGGTGCGGCCGAAAGGCTACAGCAAAGAATACGAGGTGAGAAGGAGTGGAGAGGGGAAACGAGTATCAATCAGAATCCGATTCCCTTGCCACCACCCTGTACGAGATCTTCAAACCAAAATCTGATAAGGACCGGCGTGAGATCTCCTACTTGATCTGCCTCATGGACAAGGAGTTTCGCGGCAACTCATACCGGGAACACGTCTCGTACCTAGAGGCAAACCCAGGTTCACTGCACGTATGCGGCTTAAAAGCTGTTCCGTCCAAATCGTGCCTGCATGCGGCAGCCAAGAGGTTGGCAGAAAAGCAGGAGGTTCTGGCAGAGACGATCCTAAGACAGGCAGGCAGTGATGCACACGGTCCTCTCCTCGGGGACGCAACCGGATTCTCAATCAACGTCTACGCCGACTGGGAGGATGCCAAGAAGGGCATCGTGTCCAGGCGTCAGTTCGTCAAGCTGCATATACTGGTGGCCCCCCATGGAAAGATCGTCGCATGCATGGTGACGCCCGGACGCACCCACGACTCGCCGATATTCCGAAAGATGATTGCCCGCGTGCCAGACGGTGACGGGCACGTCATGCTGGATTCGGCATATGACGCACGCGCCAACTGCAAGATGATCTACGACAGCGGCAGGAAGCCGGTGATATGGCCCCGCAAGAACCACACCGCAAAGGGTTTCAACCCCCGGGCAGAGATGCTCCGCTGGTTCAGGCGGGATCAGGACGGATTCGAGAAGGTGTATCACCAACGCAGCCCTGTCGAGTCGGTGTTTTCATCCATGAAGGAAAGGTTCGGCTCCGTAGTGGCCGCAAAGACGCTCCCCATGCAGAGGCTCCAGGTAATTCTGCGAAACATCTGTTACAATCTGGTAGCATAGGGCTCCTGTAGGGGCAGAATGCCGGTTTCCGGTTCCAGCAGATGCTATACACCACATGATGAAAACGGCTCAAAAGCGACTAATAGTAAACCTGTCAACACCAAAACTCCCTTCGGAGTCCAGATTTGGGGTGCCAAAATAAACCAAAAATAGTGTGAAATAGAGCGGGATTATCAAAATGTGGACAACGCCTTGCGTGGAGCGTTGTTTTGTCTGAATCTGAACTTTTCATACTGCCGAGAAGATCGAGTCATGCTATACCCCGACGTTTCCCGGAGAGAATCATACCCCAGCAACTTCCCAGTGCCGGCAAAATGAAAAGATTAAATCCATGTTCGGCACATATACTGCAACCAAGAGATGGTGTCAAAGAACTAAATGAGCAAAGGCACAATTATTCCAAGCAATTCTTTCGGAGGGAATGTTGGCAGATTTTTGGATTGAAGCACTGGTACTGGCAGTACTCATCGGGCTGTCCGGCTTCTTTAGCGGATTGGAAGTAGCGCTGGTCGGAGTCAGCAAATCAAAGATAGCCCAGCTGCTAAATGACAAAAAGAAGGGCGCCAAGGCCCTGCACAAGCTCAAGACAAATCCAAGCTGGATGATGTCAAGTGTAAACCTTGGAAACAACCTTGTCAACGTGGGGGCCTCCGCCCTTGCAACCAGCGTGGCAATAAGGCTGTTCGGGGACGAGGGGCTGGGAATCGCAGTCGGGATAATGACGTTTCTGATTCTGATATTCGGGGAGATCACCCCCAAGACGTACTGTAATGCAAACTCTACAAAGATTGCACTCAGATACGCGCCTGTCCTGCTGGCATTCAGTTATGCATTCTACCCCGTAGTCAAGTTCTTTGAGATTATCACCCTGGGCGTTGTCCGGCTGACAGGAAGCAGTCACACCCCTCCGCCAATCACCGAAGATGAGATACGGGGAGTGATTGTTCAGGGACTGGCGGAGAAGGCAATCGAGCGCGATGAGATGGAGATGGCCGCAGGCGCCCTAAAGTTTGACGATACTGTGATCCGTTCTGTCATGACGCCGCGCACGCGGATGTTCACGCTTCCCTCAGGAATGCTGCTCTTTGAGGCCCTGCCCCTGATTAACCAGAGCGGGCACTCGAGAATTCCAATATTTGAGAATTCAAGGGACGAGGTAGTCGGGTTTGTCCATGTCCGGGACGTCCTAAAGGAGCTTGAAGGGGATAACCGGATGGTTCGGCTCAAACAGATGGCAAGGGAGCCTGTATTTGCATCCCAGGAAAAGACGGTCAGCTCCCTGCTCAAGGAGATGAAGGGAAGAAAGACGCACATGGCAATCGTTATTGACGAACACGGCGGGACTGAGGGGCTAGTTACCCTGGAGGATCTGCTTGAGGAGATAGTCGGCGAGATTGAGGATGAGGCTGATGCGGCAAGGCCTGCCGGATACGAAAGGATAGACAGCGACACCATAATCGCCAGCGGGGAGATCGAGATTGACACCATCAACGAGATCTTCAATACCCAGGTTCCGGAGGGCGATGACTATGCCTCGCTCAGCGGGCTGCTGCACGAGAGGCTTCATGACATACCGCAGGAGGGGGACAAGATCGAGATTGACAACCTGAGGATAATAGTCGAGGCGGTATCAAAGAACATCCCGCAGCGTGTAAGGATACGAAGAATCCACGGCTAGGCCTTGAAGTGCTGCTGCAGCTGGCGCTTCTTTTCTGCCATGTGGAACACCGACTCTGTGTGTGCTGCAGCCTCGCGGTATCCCCTTCCAAACAGCATTGCCTGCATCAGCATGTGGTTCTCCGGAATGACTATCCCGGTTTGGTCGTCCGAGTACATCATCTGGACGGTGTCCCCGATGGAGACTGTCATGTTGGCATGTATGTGAATCATGTTGGTGTCTGTAAAGTGGAACTTCATGTTCCTGGCATACTCCCTTACATCCCTGGTGCCCCTGGCAGTCCAGAGAACGGCAACCCCGGGCTCTTCTGCAAATATGCTGTGAATCTCGGAGGGCTTTGGGGCAGTGCCGTCAAACCTGACATCCATGATGTGCAGGTGCATCTGCCTTGTGGGCACCTTTACGGCCCTTACGAAGAGCGGCGCGTCCCTTCCAAAATACGCCTTGACGTCATCCCCGTGATGGGGCCCCTCTGTCATCTCTATGGTGTCTGGAACATCCTCCTTGTCTGCCTGTTCCATGTCTGCCCATCTCCTTATCAGGGTCACATCAAAGCGGGACAGGCGACTGCCGTACCTGTCACGGAGCGGTTCGAGCATCCTTCCCATGCCTGTCACATTGCAGCTGCCCTGCATGACATGCTGCTCTCCCAGTGCCTGATCGTAGTTTGATCTGGAGTTGAATAGGATCTTTGAGACTGCATCCGGCCCTGTAACCGTCTCTCCTCCCTGGTATATGGCCAGAATGCCCCTGGGCTCGTAGAGGTCCCTCTTGTTTGCAAAGCCGCGTCCCCCCGGGGATGCATCAATTACCAGATCACATTCGTCCAGTGCGGATTCGACGGTTCCTGAAACCTTGTGTTCCGGGAAGCGTTCCTGCCTGTCCCGGGGGACATAAACTGCAAGGCCCCTGGATATGGCCTCATCCACTGCCTCGTCATGGGAATACTTTCCAACACCTACAACTGACACCTCCGGGTCGTCCATCAGGAATGCGGCAATCCTGCTTCCGATGGAGCCATACCCGTTGACAAAGATCTTCTTCTTCACAGATGAGATGGGGTCCGACCCATTTATTTAGATTATTTTGGATATCCATGAAACCGCCACGTCCCTGACCCCGGGAAAGCCCTGGAGATTGGCAGCGCATACCTTTGCGCATGATTCCCAGCATTGCCCCCCAAAGAACTAAATGTATTTCTGTCCGTCGTGGTTTGTTGGGGCGCAGTCTGTTGGTTGGGTTTGGGGGTGCAGTTGCTGCTGTCGGGGTGCTTGTTGCATTGCTTGTGTCCGGAGGCTCAGAGGACACGCCGATATTGGAGCATCCTGAGGACATCAGGACCGGTTCTGGTATTGCCGCAGAGACGCTGCTGGCACACGGTTCCCCGGTTCTGGGGGATGCGGATGCGCCAATAATCCTTGTGGAGTTTGGCGACTATCAGTGCCATTTCTGTAACGTCTTCTTCCACTCTACGGAAGGGCGGATTCTGGAAGGGTACGTGGATACCGGGCAGGTCAAAATGATATTCAAGGACTACAACATCATAGGCCCGGACTCTGTTAATGCCTCGCACGGGGCCCACTGTGCAGGTGATCAGGGGCTGTTCTGGGAATACCATGATACGCTGTACTCCAACTGGACCGGGGAGAACAACGGATGGGCATCACTGGAGAATCTGGACAGGTTTGCCATGGATGTCGGAGTTGATACTGACAGGTGGTCTGAATGCATGGCCGACAGACCACACTCCGGGACCATTCTTGCAAGCAACGATGATGCAAAAACGCTGGAACTTGGCGGAACCCCCGCGTTCTTTGTGATTGGGCCTGACGGCAGCGTTACGCGCATCTTCGGCGCACAGCCGTATCACACATTTGAGCGGGCCTTTGAGGATGCGCTTGATGCTGATTTGTAATCTTTGAGGTGGTGGCATCATCATCATCCGTGGGATGATTCCCGCAGGTGGGGAATTATGTCCACGCCCGTCCATGACTGCAATGGGGCGTCTGTCCTGTTCTGTACGTGCTCAGGCCTCCCTCCAACTCGGGCGTGAATATCCACACAATCGCGTGTTCTTGTGCCTAATCTGAATCTGGATCTGGGGATGTACCATGATCTGTATGGACTCAGGTCGCCAAACTGCGCTACGCTGCCACTGCGGGTACAGAAACCTTCTGATATTGTTCGGGTGGCTTGAATATGCTCCAGCCAGGATCCATGATGATGTTCTCGATTGCTTGGCGCGGGAAGATGCCCTGCTTGTGACAGGTGCGCGCCACTGATATCAGCACCGAGAAGACCTCCCGCCCCTCGGGTTCGGACAGCTGGTGCCGCACGTTCCCGTGCAGCACCGCAGTGTCGCGTATCTCAAGCTCTGCTGCGTTGTTATGCGGCGGCATGCCCGGATGCCTGAGGAACGTGAACATGCACGGGGCCGCGTTCTCAAGCGTCGTGCGGAAGTCGTGGGACTCCCCGTAGTCCGAGGCGATTTGGAGCACCGTCCTTTCCAGGTCCAGGCACTCGCCGGATCCGGCAGACTCCCTGTCCTTGACTGACCGGTACAGGGCAAGCAGCCTGCGGTAGCAGGCAAGATCGTTGCCGCCGTTCTTGATGGCGTACTCTTCTGCGGCGCGCAGCAGGTGCACCCAGCACCTCTGCTTGACTGGGAACATGTTGTAGACGGTGTACCCATCCACCACCACCGGCTTGCCAAGCAGCCGGGCAAAATGCGCGTTTATCACGAGGGCCGCCCTGCTCGGGGCGGCCACCAGATACGTGGCGTCCCCGGCGGTGACCAGCCACACGTACCCCTTCTTCCCGTTCATCTTCATGTGGGACTCGTCAAACTGCACGAACGCGGCCTCGGCGATGTGGGCCAGTATGCCCTCGTACGCGCCCTTGAGGATCTTTTTGAGGGCCTTGCGCGCGTTCCATATGGCGTTTGGCGATATGCCAAACCCGTACAGCGCCTTGAAATAGTATGATACGGTGTAGTCCGTGCTCCTCTTGTCGTAGTACTCCTCCACAAACCCCAGGGCCTTGGGGCCAAGCGACGTGCCGGGGATCGTGGGAGGCACGGCAGAGCTGACGTGATTGCACCTCTTGCACAACCCCTGTCCCACCAGGTACGCGACGCGCTCGATCCTCATGGCGCCGTCGTCGGGAAAATCATACACCATCTTGACAATGGACGGCATCCGGACCAGGTGTCCGCGTCCGCACTTTTCGCACCTGCACACTGGCAGACTCTCGGTCCTCTCGGCCTTGTTCTTGTGCGAGGCGCCGGCGTGTCCTGCCGGCGGTCCCTTGCGGGTCTTGTCTCCGGCGCCTTCGCCTTCTGATTCAGGTCCGCCTTCCGATTCGGACTTTTCTCCTTCCTTGGGCCCGCTGCCATCGGACTCCATCTTGGCCTCCATGTCCATCCGCTTCCTGAATGCCGTGCGGTCCGAGTTGTACAACGAATATGTGGACGAGGACATGTTGGGGTTTTCGTACTTGCGGAGCCTCCTGCGGTATCCTGCATTCTCCAGGGTCAGGCGGTCGTTTTCAATCTCGAGCAGCGTCACCTTCTTGGTGAGTTCGGCATTTGTCTTGTACATCGTTTTCTTAAACTTCTCGAACTCCGTCACTACCCTTGCCAGCTCCCTGCGTAGGAGCGATATCTCTGATTTGCTCACGTGGGTTCGCGGATTCCGAGATCAATAAATCGGCATGGTCTAATTTGATGCACAAGCGATTAAAATCTAGGCACGGACCTGAGTCCATACCATGATCTGTCACATAACCTTATTAGGGAATCCTCTAAGCCAAGCTTATGGCAGCGGGAATTGATGACATTGCAATCTACATTCCCAGGCTCTACATGGACGCCTCGGACTTTGCCGAAGCCAGGGGGGTTGATCCGGTAAAACTGCAAAAGGGCCTGGGCATATCGCAGATGGCGATGGTTGATGCCAATCAGGATCCCGCATGCCTTGCGGCAAACGCATGCCTGAAGGTCATGCAGAGGAACAATCTGTCCCCTGATGACATCGGAAGGCTGTACGTCTCGACAGAGTCCTCCTTTGACGAGTCCAAGGCAATGAACTCGTATGTGGTCGGCATGCTTGAGCAGATTTATGGGCCGGATACATTCGAGCACTGCGGCGGCGTCGAGACCAAGTTTGCATGCGTCAGCGGCTCCTATGCACTTTACGACAACACAAACTGGATCAGGGCCGGGGAGTCAGAGGGCAAGTACGCCCTGGTGGTAGTATCTGACATTGCCAAGTACGACCTGGGCTCCAGCGGCGAGATGACGCAGGGCGCAGGTGCACTGGTACTGCTTCTCAACGATCAGCCAAGACTGCTCTCGTTTGACCCGCGGGTTACGGCCACATCAATCAAGGACGAGTATGACTTTTACAGGCCGTTTGGAAAAGAGACCCCGATTGTACACGGACAGTACTCCAATCTGCTTTACATGATTCAGGTAAGAAAGGCCCTTGAGGCATACAAAAAGAAGGCGCTCTCCACGGGGCTTATCAAGCTGGAGCCGGATGGAACCATTCTGGACCACATGGACTACATCAACATGCACCTGCCGTACAGCAACATGGGAAAGAAGGCCCTGGCGTACCTGGTCCGGCACGAATGGCGCCAGCTCCCGCGATGGAAGAATATTCTGCAGCATGTGGGGGTACCAGAACCGGTCCCAAAGGATCCGCGGGGCACAATCGAGTCCATACTGGCAGACGGTGAGTTCATGACAAAGGATCAAAAGTTTACAAGACTGCTTACCAAGACCCCGGAGTTTCAGGAGATATACGAATCAAAGCTTGCAAGCTCACTTGTCGCCTCGAGCATGATAGGGAACCTCTATACTGCCTCCCTGTATCTGGGATTCCGAAGCAGCCTGGAGTTTGAGTACAAAAAGGGGATAGACCTAGAAGGCAAGAGGGTCGGATTCGGCTCGTATGGGAGCGGAAGCAGCGCCATGGTATTCAGCGGGACCATCCAGCCTGGATACAAGGAGATTGTACGAAACATGAACCTGGAGACCGAGATAGGACAAAGAACGAGACTGACATTGGTAGAGTATGAAAAGCTTCATGAGAACATGCTGACCCCGAGCGAGCCCATAGTGTACACAAAAGACGAGTTTGTTCTGGTAAACGTAAACACGGATATCGAATCCCGCGGCGAGAGACGCTACGCCTTTAACGAATAATGCCTGAAGAGTCCAACCCAATCAAGGATCTCCTGTTTGAGCATATCCAAACTTCACACGCCGTCCCGGGATTCCTCTCAGAGAAGAGATTCGACCTGATCATAAAGGATGCCATGGATGGCTGTGGTGCAGTCATGTCCATGGGTGATGAGGCCGTCGGGGTGCTTGCAACCGGGCTGCTCCACTACCTTCTTACCAACGCAATGATCCCAAGCCAGAGAAAGGTGGAACACATGGGGGTGGAATTGGACATAGTGATACCTGACATCCGGACGCTGGAGGCGGATCCCAAAAAGGCGCTGCTCGTATGCATCCCAAAGTCATCTGATGTTGGTGCCATACAAGACAGGATAGCACAGCTGGGCAGGGTCCAGCCGGAGGCTCAGAACATATGGGTGGTTCTGGCCCGTGACGCCCCTCCGATACAGAACCGAAAATTCATCCTCTCTGACAGGCACGACACGTTCTCGGGGATCATATTTGAGATTTCCAGGTTCGTCAGTCTCAACAAGACAGGCAAGTTTAAGATTCTGCAGGTGTAGCCATAATTACTACTACTATAGTGACGCGCAAAAGTTTTGACAAATTCTGCCCGAAAACTATGTAGATCTGTGATCCTTGAACGCAGTATGGACGAAACAAAACAGGAAGAACTCGAAAAGGCGTACAAAAAGGAAAAAGACGGCAGGGTGCGTGTCAGAATGCTTGCAGTGCACATGGTACACGTGCGCAAGATGAGCATAAGCGATACCGCAGACATTCTCTTGCAGGCTGACCGGTGGGTATACCGCTGGATGCGCAGATACGAGGAAGGAGGCCTCGAAGGCCTCCGGGATCTTCCCAGATCCGGCAGGCCGCCCAAGATTTCGCCGGAAGCGATGGACGGCATACTGGACAAGGTAGACCGGTTCAAGACCACTCCTGCCGAACTGCAGCAGGTCATACACAGGGAAACGGGAACAAAGATGCACAGGACGAATGTCAGGAAAATCATGCAAAAATATGGCCTGTCTCCCAAGGGGTCGCAAAAGATCCACATCAACAGGGCCACCAAAACGGCCGTAAAAAGTTGGCAATATCGCCTCAAAAAGAGAATTTCACGCCTAGAAAAGGACGGTTTTGTCCTGGCCGTGCAAGACGAGGCGTTCTTCATACACGACGTAAAATCGGGCCGCAAGTATTGGTCGCCTGTGGGGGTGCCAATAACCGTACCATACACGGGAAGCCACAAAAGAATTGCCGTGTACGGTTCAATCACGACGGACGGCAGGCAGTTCTTCAGGACTGCCAGCGGGTTTAACGCGCCCACTTTTGTTGCGTATCTCAAGGCCATGCAGAGGCATTTTGGGAAGGTGGCCGTCATGGTGGACAGGGCGTCCCCACACCGCGCAAAAGCCGTCCGGACGCTGCTGCGCAAAAACAGGAACATCAGGATCATATACCTGCCAAAAGGCTCACCGTATCTCAACGCCGTGGAAGAATGCTGGCACCAGGGAAAACGGAACCTGCTTGTCTCAGAATACTACAAAACCTTCTTGGACATGCACAGGGCCATCTCCCAGTATTATCGAACTGCAAGATTTAATCTGGATTTGATCAAATACTTTAGCAGAAAAGCTGAATTATTTTGCAAGAACTTTTGATCGCCACTATACTACTACTACTACTACTACTACTACTACTGTTGCCATCTCCTTGGATGGTTCAAGGCATGTTTTGGCCGCCCGCCGGTCACAAATTATGTCGCATAGCCAACCAAACGTTACCCCCCGTATTTCTATAAAATTTATTACCGGACATTTCAAGACATGCACGTGCCGTTTCGTTATATTATCGAACCATCAGGTTCAATCTTGACATTCTCAAATTTGCCGGCCGAAAATATGAGACACTGTGCACGAACTTTTGATCGTCAGTATAGCTTGAAATATGTCCATCCCAGATAATCCAGATGGGTAGAGGATGTCAAATGGCAAAAGAAAACAACGACTCAATTGAGTTCAGACTTGTGTATCCTAGAAGGACAAAGATAGATGAAAAAGACAACAACTGTAAAACAATAGTAAAGATTGAACCGCGCCACATGCAGAGTCTTGGCATAAAACAGGGAGATGTAGTCAAAGTAAGCGGCAACACAAAAAGTACTGCCGCAGTCTGCCTTCAAGCAGATCCGGGCGAGTTAGAAGAGCTTGCGGCTTTGTCTCCGGACCCGGTGGTGGAATACCTGAACAATCCCAAAAAAAAGATGCAGTTTCCACCCAGGGCAATCATTTACGGTCCGGTATCATGCAACGTAGACCAGACGATGGATTTGCAAAGAACAGCCACAATATCCAAGTTTCCGGGGTTCCAAGGAAGCGCAGAAAACGTATGCAATGCACAGACCGTAACCCTTGCCACAATAGATTTGGCTGAAAAGATGATGCCACAATACCAAGATAATCTAGACTATGACGAGGTTCAAGATTTCATAATCTCGAAAGGCGACAGAATAAACATTCCTTTTCAACAGAAATGGCTCGAAGAAAAGCAAAAGGAGATGCAACAAAGACAAGAAAGCAGCCAACAAAATGCAAGGCGGCCAAATCGTCCTAGGCGACCCGAATCATTTTTTCCAAGAGCACTCCAGTCTGCAATATTTGCTGCAAGCCCTGAAGGCAAGGAATTTTGGAGGATAACAGAGGACACCAAGTTTAAGTTTGAAAATGCAGACATTTTAGAAATGTTCGAGCCACCAGGGTTTAGGTCAAAAAACCTGGTAAACGTAATTCCCATCTCAAAACAGCTGTCTGTTGAAGACACTGAATTTATTATTCCCTCGCTGGAAGTATACTCTGGCAGGATGAAGCTAATCTGGTACTCTCACCAGCGGGTAAAGGTTCCCGAATCAGACTTTGGTGACCCGCAAAAGATGAACAAGATGCGAGATATGACGAGAATCAGTGATAATCTAATGCCTGTTATTGAGATAAAAGATGACCTGGGAAACCAGTACCCTGCAATAATGGGGGGCGAGGGAGGCGGTGGCGGTTCCAGCGGACCTGACCCGATCACAAGAGAGATCATTTCGAATTTTTCATGGGAACGGTTTTTTGCACCTGCACTTGACAGTAATGCAAGGGAGGTGGTCATAACCATAAAGGAAATTTACTGGCTGAAGCAAAAGAGAAATGCACTTGATCTGGTGCCACCGCCTACAGAACCTCCATTCATGACGCCGATAGATCATCCTGCAAAGCTGGTGATTGTAGAAGGCCCACGAATTCCTGTCAACCCGCCGCCAAAATAGCTGGTTTGAAAAGGAAGTCCAGGCTTTTGACAAATGGTGAAAACCGGCATGTTTGCGGATGCTATACATGGCAAGTTAGACAGTCAATAAACTCTGTTTCCTAATTACGCTCGACACAGATTTTTCATTCTGCCTACGTCGTCGTCTTGCCCCCTTCCCTTGCAGTCCTTTGGCCGGGCCTGCACTTGCACAGGCGTGCCGTACCCGTTGTCGATTGCAGTATCGATCATCTGGTTGTAGGCTGCACCTTTCCGTATATCTCGGCCTGGTTCTCCCACTTGCGCGCGCTTATGCACTCGCCCAACACCCGCAACGTGGAAAATACAATCTCGACTGACCACCGGTCGTTGTACCCTGACTCCCTGCGCCACGCCTTCTGGAATTCCCTCTTTTGTTCGCGCGTGAGGCCTGAAACTTGCGTTCTGCCGTCTTGTCCATGCAGTCCAGGTCCCCCAGCTGCCTGAATCCTGCCTCCTTGCGGGGCATGCACCCGTTCGCCTTTCCGGCAAAGTCGATGCGGACGGGAATCAGCGGCTCGATTCCCTGCTCGTCGCAGTACCTGCGGATCTTCTGGGTGTCGTACGCGCCGTCGGCTGCCGCCTTGGTGCCTGCAGAAGTGTCTGAGTTTGGTGAGAACCTCCATTCATGACGCCGATAGAACCAATGCATCCTGCAAAGCTGGTGATTGTAGAAGGCCCATGGGAATATCGAATTCCTGTCAACCCGCCGCCAAAATAGCTGGTTTGAAAAGGAAGTCCAGGCTTTTGACAAATGGTGAAAACCGGCATGTTTGCGGATGCTATACATGGCAAGTTAGACAGTCAATAGAAAAGAATATTATCTTGTTTTACATGACTACTAACAGGAAAACACCTTGAGGTTTCCAATAATTCAGATGTACGGTAAGGTGGCACGATTCAACGCTGTACAGTATGGCAAAGGCGGCAAGCCAAGCGTAATTGCAAATGCGGGCTCTGGCTTTTTTTACTCATGTGAAAGCCAGGCATATTTTGTAACTGACAGGAACTATGTCATAGTGGAGGAAAAGGCATTCCTGCCTGACTCTATCATAATACATCAAAACATCATAGAACGACAAACAAGACACATCTCCTCAATTGAAGGAATGCAAGTCCCACTGTATGACAAAAATGAGAAACCGGTATGGCAGGTTCTTTCTGGACCAGAAGACAAGAAGCGAATGCCGATCTCAATCCCCATTCCCCAAGACATTGCACACAGGCAAATTGCCTCTACCGAAGCCAGTTTTCTAGCAACAGAGCAGTTTCCCAAGGAGGTTTATCTCAACATAGTTGACGATGACGAACAGGAAGTTAAGAGCGGCAAAGACGTATCTTTGAGCATTCCAGTCGCCATTGGGCTCTCACTTGCAGATTATTTTCTTTACTCTGATAAATCAAATGAAAAGGAACTTCAAAGAAAGATTGAAAAACAGTATAGACATTCCTATCAAGACTACAACTATGATGGTATTGCTCAGGCAATTGACGTTAATTTCAATATACGCAGAAAGGGCTTTGCTAAAGACATGATAGAGATGATTCTTGTCTTATTGGAACAGAACATGGACAGGCTCAAGGAGCTAAAAGACGGGCAAAATCTGCCAAGCCTAGGTAAAGAGCCAAGCCTAGAAGACAGGAGAAAAGAATCCAAAGATATTTCTAAATTCTCGCAAACTCATTCAAATCTAATGGGGGAGCTGAAAAAGATAGCAGAGCAGTTCCAAGACGTTTTGGAACCGTCAATATTTGACAGGATAGAGACAATGTTCAAGATAATGATGACTGGACAGAACAGGCTTGCGGGACTATCGCCATTGATAAAAAATGAATCAGACTATCTCATTGTCAAGCATCTTATCTACAAGATACTTGAACAGCTTGGAAGAAATATTGTTTTTACGCAGTGATATGTAAAAAAAAAGAATACTTATTCAAAAAGACAATAGTGCAAATCAAAGGTTTTAAAGTATTTTTTCGAGTTTCCAAATCAGGTGAGCTCTCCTCGAGTGTCTTGGCCTTTCTCCGAAACAGCCACAGCAGGTGCCACAATGTCGAACAGATGGATTCCTTTGGCGTTATATCTACAAATGCGTATCGCGATGGTGAACAATGCGGTTTTCCCAATAGGTTTAGGTTCGTAAAAATCACCGATCTTAACGTTGACCTTTACGATCTGACCGACCCTTTTTCCATTAATGGTATCATGGTATACAAGAAGGTAGTTATCGGCGGCGTGCTGATGCTTGCTGCACTTGTGCTGGCGATATGGGCACTTCCTACCGTAGTGATGATTACCGCGCCCCTGATAATGTTTATGATTCCAGAGGATGAAGAGCAGGGGGACTGCACCATAATAAAATCAAAGGGTGCATTCGCTGAGACGGAACGCCATCGCTCCTTTGAATACGTATGTGAGGGGATCTGCATGGATACGCAGATCCATGATGTTGACGGCTATGACATCCTGTGCCAGTTTGAATCAGAAACAGCATCTTGGGAAAAGCCCCCCTCATGAACTTGCTTCTCCAGTATGTCCTGTACACATCCAAGAGATTGCAGAACTCGGGAGTCACGTGCGCCCAATATTCTATAGGCAAAAGATGAAAACTCCAAGTAGAACACACAGCCGCTTATATGAGAAAAACACCAAAGTATGGCAACTGTGAAAAGATGAACAAAAACAATGGATACGCAGATCCATGATGTTGACGGCTATGACATCCTGTGCCAGTTTGAATCAGAAACAGCATCTTGGGAAAAGCCCCCCTCATGAACTTGCTTCTCCAGTATGTCCTGTACACATCCAAGAGATTGCAGAACTCGGGAGTCACGTGCGCCCAATATTCTATAGGCAAAAGATGAAAACTCCAAGTAGAACACACAGCCGCTTATATGAGAAAAACACCAAAGTATGGCAACTGTGAAAAGATGAACAAAAACGATCATGCCGATCATCGTCGTCGACGTTGCCTCCATATCAGCGGCGATCCTGATCTCACAGTCTTTCTCGCCCGACTCGCCTTTTTGCACGCCTTTTCGAGTTCTTCCCGTTTAATGTCGTCCATGTGTCGCTGGAATGAGTTCTGATCTACAAACTTTTCGATTATTCGCACACGAACTTTGGCGCGTTAGTATAGGCGGGCAACGACATGATTTTTGGATGCTGCGATTCTGAAACATCCTGTCATTTAGAATCCAGTGGATACGCCCGGATAGTAATCAATGCCTGCTGGACTATACATGAACGCTATGTTTAGCACCAACTGCAGCGCCGTAAGGCCAAGACCCAGATACAGGCATTTTTTTGCCTTTTGCGGATCATCACGCCTCAGTACAAAATATGCAATAATTCCTCCAAGCGCCCCGACTAATATTGGCAGCAAAAACCACCAGTTGCTTCGGGTTCTCTCCTCGTGCATGATGCATGATGGACATTTTTTTACTATTATTTCTTCTGTTGGCCTTTTGTTCTCGAATTTACGTACGAGTACGCATCACATGATCCTGCAAAAACCCCCTGTTACGTGGCCCTGCATGGCATTGCATAGACTGCTGTTGCACAGTCTGGTGCGGTACGGTATCTGGCAATATGACAGAATATGCCTAATTCCATTCCGTGTCGTATTACACCACACTCTTGCAGAATGAATTTTCCGGAGTCTGTCTTGGAATCACTGTCTCGGTTTTGAGAATCCACATGTGCCCCGCATGATCTGTCGTACTGACGCAGGCAGTCGTGGCCGGGCCCGTTCCCCATGCGCCTGCAACAACGCAGACATCTGTCTGCCGGCATTGCAGGTTGCCACGCACCGCATGCAGTCCCTAAACACCCGAGGATGGGTTGTTGTCCTGAATGATGCCCCTCACATCAAGACTGCTCCTGAAGGCCTCATACATGGCATCATCATCATCGGTCATGTCCTCTATGAACGGAACCGAGCCCAGAACCCGTACTCCGGTCAGGGCTTCAAGATCCCTTGACAGATCCGATACGGGATACCCGCCGCCGGCAAAATCATTAATGATTATCCCCTTGATGCTGACCCCATGCCTCTGGCATGCTATGCATGTCATGACCGTGTGGTTTATGGTTCCGACCTTGCTGCCTGCAACCACAACCGCAGGTATGCCCATCTCTGCAATCAGGTTTGCGACAAAATATTCCTCCAATATGGGAGTCATCACCCCGCCAATCCCCTCCACAACGACCGTGTCGTGAATCTTGGCCAGCCTCCTGTATCTTTCTATGACGGCCCCTACATCCGGATTCATCCCCAGATTCATCCGGGCAGTATACGGGGACGCCTGGATTGGAAAGAACTGCGGATTTATCAGGGATTCTGAATCATCAGACTGTGCAGCCCGGCGAAGAATGTCTGCATCCTGCGACTTGAAGCCTGACTTTTGGGCATCCCCTGTGGCAAACGGCTTCATCACGCCTACGTCTATCCCCATCATCCTGAGGGTGATGGCAAGGCCTGCTGCAACATGCGTCTTGCCCACCCCGGTGTCTGTTCCCGTGACAAAAAGCGAATCCACGATGTTTCCTGTCGACGCAATCCGTTAAAATCCTACTGATTATTATCCGAGTGGTTATCCCGCCTGTGCCCGGGCCGCACTGAAAACCTGGCATGTCCGCATCTGCCGTTACCCGGGCGTGCGGCCAACTATAATTATTAGGAGGAATGCCCCCACCAATACTGTTTGAACGATACTAGCTTTGTCTGGCATCCGAACACGCAGATGAGCGAGTGGGAGTCCTTTGACAGGATTACCAGCGCAAAGGGCGTCTGGCTTGTAGACTCCCACAGGAGACGCATGATAGACGCCGTGGCCTCCATGTGGTGCAACGTATGGGGCCACTCGGATGCAGAACTTGTCGGCACCATAATCTCGCAGGCTAAAAGGATGCAGCACACCCCCCTGTTCAATCTGACCCACGGGCCTGCAGAAGACCTGGCAGCCGGCCTCATAGGCATCTCGCCTGGAATGCACAGGGTGTTTTACTCGGATAACGGCTCTGCGGCAATGGAGGTTGCCATAAAGATGGCACTGCAGTACTGGAATAACGCCGGGGAGAAGAGAACCCGAATCGCCACGCTCAGGAACGGATACCACGGGGACACGTTTGGCGCAATGTCCGTCGGATACGTTCCGGAATTCTTTGGCAGGTTCAAACGACAGCTGTTCCCAGCCACGCGCCTGCCCGTCCCTGACGGATACCGCACCCCTCGGGGACTCACCCCTTCTGAGGATAAGCACCGTTGCCTGGACATGATAGAGTCCGTACTGTCCAGGGATGACACTGCCGCATTTGTAATGGAGAGCGGCGCCCAGGTTGCAGGAGGCGTAAGAATCTACCCTGAAGGGTTTCAAAGGGAGATAGGCAGGATGTGCCGGAAGCATGGCGTGCTGCTGGTACTCGATGAGATTGCCACCGGGTTTGGCAGGCTTGGCTCGATGGTCCAGTACGCCGAACAGGGATGCACCCCTGACATTGTGGCATACGGCAAGATGCTGACCGGGGGGTACCTTACCATGGCAGCCACGCTTGCAAACAGCAGGGTCTATGACTCTTTTCTTGGAGAATTTGAGGATGCACGGCACATGTTCCACGGCCACACGTACACGGGAAACCCGATAGCAGCCGCCGTTGCAGTCAGGAATCTCAAAATGTACCGCAAAAGACGCCTGATTGAGCGGATCCAAAAGACGTCCAAAATATTTGAAGAGTACCGGCAGGGCCTCCTGGCGCACGAGATGGTGGGGGACGTAAGGCACAAGGGAATGCTGATGGGAATAGAACTGGTATCAGACAAGAGGAAAAAGACCCCAATAACCTCCAAGACATCCCTCAACAAGATACTGTTCGAGGAGGGAAGAAGGCATGGAATCTACCTGAGATCCCTTGGCAACATCCTTCTGCTGGTACCGCCCCTGGCAATCTCAGAATCCGAGCTGCACACCCTTCTTGAGAGGGCGCTTCGGACCGTCCGTACCGCCTCTGCCAGAATCCTCTGACGGTTAACCGGGGTGCCACAGGCAGGTTAACCTTTCCAGTATCATTATAAATGGAAAAGCACCACGCACTTTATGGGTGCGGAGTTCATAACGGCCTGCCAAGACAAGGTGACCTCCGGGGCGGGAATATCTGCAGAGGAGGCAAGGATGCTGTTTTATGTTCCCGACGGGCAGCTGCGGGATCTTGCATGCGCAGCTGACGCCATTACCCGGAAATTTAACGGAGACAGGGTTGACGTGGAGCAGCTCAACAACATCAAAAAGAACGCATGCAGCGAGGACTGCTCGTTCTGCGGACAGTCCGCCTTTTATGATACCGGGATTGAATCATACCAGCTTCCCGAACCGCAGGAGATACTTGACAGGGCCAAAAGGGCCCATGAACAGGGCGCATCATCATACTGCCTGGTGGCTGCGTGGAGGAGGCCGTCCCCGGCAGACTTTGAGAAGGTGTGCCGGATAATCGAGGCCATCCGCTGCATTCCAATCGGCATAGAGTGCAGCCTTGGATTCCTGAGCGCGGATCAGGCAGAAAGACTCAAGGATCTGGGCGTGAGGAGGTACAACCACAACCTAGAGACTGCAAGATCAAAGTTTCATGACATCTGCACAACCCACACGTATGACGACCGGCTTGACACCCTGCATACTGCCCGCAGGGCCGGCCTGGAACTGTGCACCGGCGGAATAATCGGCCTTGGGGAGAGCAGGGGACAGAGGCTGGAGCTTGCGCTGGAGCTGGCAGGACTGCACCCAGAAGAGGTCACGATAAACATCCTGGTGCCCGTACCGGGAACGCCGCTTGAGCTGCAGACGGCACTCCCAAACCACGAGATCGTCCGGATGTTCTCAGTCATCCGGTTCCTGCTGCCAGAATCAATAATCAAGATATCCGGGGGGAGGGAGACGCGTCTTGCAGACTCCGGCGAGGAGCTGCTGCAGAGCGGCGCCAACGGCATAATAACCGAAGGATACCTGACCATGGGCGGGAATGATGCCGGGAAAGACTCCGGGATGATCAAAAGAATTGGACTCAAGGCATAACAGCCTGGATTTTGCCGATGCCAGGCTGCATCGCATACAAGAGGACGGACTATACAGGACGCTCAAGTCCGGAACGGTGCAGGGCCAGTACATTACGATTGACGGCAAGAGGCTCATCAACCTGTGCTCAAATGACTACCTTGGAATCCCCGCAACGCCCGTCAGAACCGGACAGTCCCAGTCCAGCTCCCGACTGGTATCTGGAAACGATCCCGTCTATGATCAGCTGGAGGAGGCGCTTGCAAGACACAAGTCGCAGCAGGGCAGCCTGGTATACCCGACCGGATACATGGCAAACACGGGGGTGATGCCTGCAGTGGCGCAAAAGGGGGACCTGATTCTCAGTGACGAGCTGAACCATGCAAGCATAATAGAGTCGTGCAGGCTGTCCGGCGCCCGGGTCTCCGTATACAGGCACAACGACATGGATGATCTTGAGAAAAAGCTTGAGGGGGGCGCAGGGAACAGGTTCATCGTCACCGAGGGCATATTCAGCATGGACGGGGACTATTCAGACATACGGGAGATTGTGGATCTTGCAGGCAGGACCGGCGCCGTGACGGTACTTGACGATGCCCATGGGGACTTTGTGGCAGGCAGCGACGGCAGGGGCGTGCCTGACCTGTTCGGGGTTGCAGGCAAGGTGGACATCTACATCAGCAGCCTGAGCAAGGCGCTGGGCTCGTTCGGGGGATACGTGGCCTCTGACGAGCGGATAATCCAGATGTGCATAAACCAATCAAGGCCGTTCATCTACACGTCTGCGCTGCCGGCGTTTCTGGTGGAGCACTCCCTGGGACGGTTCCTGTCTGACCGGGAGGCACGACGGCAGGTGCTTGCGCGCAACACCAGACAGATGGCCGACGGGCTGAAAAGGATCGGCTATGACGTGACATCGCAGACCCACATCATCCCGGTCGTGGTTGGCAGGGAGCGCGATGCGCTGGAGATGGGCGAGTTTCTTCGCAAGAGGGGCGTCTTTGTACAGCCCATCCGGTACCCGACGGTCCCAAAAAACCAGGCAAGGCTGAGGATATCAGTTACGGCATGGCTTACAGATGCCGACATCAAAGAGTCGCTTGGCGCCTTTGAGAGCGCGCACGGGCGGTTCTGCTGATCAGCGTGTGGCATCAAAGCCGCCTAGCGCAGGCGAGCCGACGATTACTGCAATTGTGATAATTATTCCCAGGCCTATGCCTACCATCACAAAGCGCTTGTTCATGGGGTGTGATGGATATGCCTCAGTTAAAAACGATACCAGGAATTTAGCGCAAGGCAGTCTGGTGCGTAATTGGCCACCACCACCACCACCACCGCCAAGCGTACACTGAACCGTCACTCTTGGATTTATGTTACAATCTTGTCCAGGCTGTCCTCGTCCATGGCCCGCCTGATCTCCATGGCAATCCTTCTGCCTATGCCAAATGTAGTGCCGTACTGGTATTTTGTGTACGGGCTGGTCGTGGCGACTATCGGGTTTCCCGGAACCCGCAGGGAGACGTCATACACTACCAGCTCAAGATCCCTGGTAATCACGCTCTGGAGAGAAAACGGCCCTATGATTCCTGGGGCGTACTCTCTTTTTGCCGCCGCAACAAACTTGTCGCCCATTTCGAGCACCTTTTCAAGCAGGGACTCCCTGATGCTTGCAGGAGTGTGCCCGACCTCGATGTTCTGCGGGGTAATACGTATTTGCTGCTGCTGGTTTGCCGGAAGCGCGTTGTAGTCGTGGATGTCAGTCTGCAGCCTCCTTTCAATCCCTATGAAATCCACCTGGTCTGATATCGGGGTGTGGAAAAAGTTAAAGTTCATGTATGTTCCGATGACAAGCTCCTCGATGCTTGCCGCTTCCAGGTCTTCCTTTGATATCGTACCCTGTGTGATTCTGTAATGTGAATTAACCTTGTAATCATTGTATCCTGAGGCAGTGAAAAAGGCCCTCTCAAGGGGCCTGTCCTTCTCCTGCACCTTTACTATGCACGGCCCGTTTATGTCCTCCGGACTGGCAAACACCTTGGGGTATCGGATGCCCGCTTTTTCAAGCAGGTAGTACTGGCCCTTTTCTGCCGTCCTCTCCTCTGCCTGGAACAGCCGCCTGTTTCCAAATATGGGCACCCTGAACTCCTCCTCTATGGTCTTGTATCCAAGGTATGCAGTAAGGGAGCGGTGCGGAACAACAATCGT
The DNA here is from genome assembly GCA_965238275.1 of Candidatus Nitrosopumilus sp. GTDB lineage: Archaea > Thermoproteota > Nitrososphaeria > Nitrososphaerales > Nitrosopumilaceae > Nitrosopumilus. The sequence goes on along the minus strand of OZ250186.1, from coordinate 1,862,345 downwards.
TCCTGACTCCCTCATCCTCTCCTGGTTTTTGGCAGACGCCATGTCCTTGAATCTGTCCAGTACTATGATCTCGTCTGCAATCCTTGAAAATCTCTGGTATGGCAGCTCCCTTCCCTTCTGGCAAAAGACTACTGTGGAGAGTCCCTCGTCTTTTGCCCCGTCCATGATCTCAAGTGCCGAATGGCTGCCCAAAACGCCTACCCTCACATCCGAGTAGCCCTTTACCACACTCTTCACATCAGAGTCCTCGATCATGTTTCATCTTGAATGAATGGATGTAATATAACTAGTCTTTGGGAATTTCCCGTTCTGCATCCTTTGTCGTGCCACAAGACTTTTCCCATATGTAATCATACATTGTTCATGCTGTACAGTTTCGAACTGCAGATGGCAGGGGTGATCCTGCTGACTGCCATGGCCGCAGGCGGGATATCGTTGTGGATCAAGCGCAGAAGGTACAGGGAGCCTGAGGCGGAGGAGGAGGAACAGGATGCCTCCGGCACCAGCCCTGATATGATCTAAGGGATAAAATAGCTCAGCGGTATACTAGTATCATTGAAGCTTGTTATAGGAATGACCGGGAGCACCGGCGCAGTCTATGGGGTGAGGATGCTTGAGGTACTCAGGGAGGCCGACGTTGAGACGCACCTGATAGTCTCCAAGTGGGCCAGAACCTGCATAGGAATGGAGACTGAATACACAATCGACTACGTCAAGTCCCTGGCAACGGACGTGTCTGACGAGGCAAACATGGCATCCGGGGTGTCCAGCGGAACATACCGGACAGACGGGATGATAGTGGCCCCGTGCAGCATGAAGACGCTGGCTGCCATCGCAGGCGGATACGACGACACCCTGATTGCAAGGGCTGCAGGCGTCACGATAAAAGAGTCCAGAAAGCTGGTACTCATGGCACGGGAGACCCCGCTGTCTGCCATCCACCTGGAGAACATGCTAAAGCTTGCAAGGCTGGGAATAGTGATACTGCCCCCGGTGACTGAATTCTATACCAAGCCCGAGTCCGTGGACGACATCATAAACCACGGCGTTGGAAAATGCCTGGATCAGTTTGGAATAGATCACGGCCTGTACACTAGGTGGGGCACCGGCAATTGATCCACTCTAGGAATGTCCGGTGTTGTCAGGTAGACGCCCCTTGAATCCTGGTGAGATTACTGCATGCGCCTGAGGATGCTCCGACCCACGCACGACCTGATGCACTCAGCCACACCGTGGCATTGACCCGAGCCAAGTTGTCCCACATGAGGAATCGGCAAACCGGTTTTTGGTGCCTTGAAGAAACCGCGGGCTATTCCTTGGAATCCCCGACCAGCCAGATGGTGTTCCTGTCCTGATCATGGATGCGACTCATCACTCCGCCCCAGGCCTGCCTTTCGGGTTTGGTGATGTCCACCTGCCTTGATCTTAGTTCCTGGTATGTCGCCTCGATATCCTTGGTGTAAAACCAGATTCCGGTGGGTGCCCCGATTCTTGCCCTTGCCCGTTCAATCTGTTCTGGGTCGCAGTCTTTCAACTGGGCAGGGTCTGCCAGGCTGATCACCGTCTCTGATCCCCTTGGGCCAACCACGACCCACCTGTATCCTGCCGCATCCGTATCCACCTTTTTTTCAAGCCCAAGCCTCTGCGTGTAAAACTCCACTGCCTTTTGCTGGTCTGAGACCATGACTGTCATGCCCTCTATCCCGTCAATCATTCCACCGGGTCTGTCTCCTGCGGATATAAAAATTTCAAGCCGGCAGCGTAAAGGAACGCCCGGCGGGCACTGCATCATGTATGGGAGCCTGGCTCCATGCAGCAGAATTCCTTCGGGTACCGGCTGTTCCTGCCGACTGATCCCTCGGACAATCATGGTTTATACCCGAGACAGGCGCACCACACCGTGATTGCCAAGGTTCAGATTGGAGAAGATGGTTCATGCACAACGGCAAAAGACATACGATACAATGTCCTGCTTTAGGTCCTACCCCGAGACGATCCCCCAGCACTTTCCGTCGGTCCGGGTCCGTTCCGTCCGGGGAGATGTGGCAGTAGTAGAGGAGCACATGAACCTTGGCGGGCGGCGCCTTGTCATCATGGCAAGGCATTTGTCCCTGCCCCCGTCCACGCACAACCTGTTTGTAATCGGGGGCAGCCTCAAGGGGTCAAGTATCCTGCAGAGGTTTGACGTGGCAGGAGACGACACCCTGGTTGTGACTGACGTGAACCTGCGGCTGGGCCTGGCCATGGGGATAAACTCCATGCTTGACCGCGGCAGATACAAGCGCGACTATGGCGCCATTCTAGATGACCTTGCAGCGGCTGCAGAATCAGGATGACGACTTGTCTTTGAAATCCTTGAGTTCCTTTTCGCCCTCTATCTTGCCCTTTTCATACTCGCCCTTGGCCTTGCCAAACGTCTTTGCAAGCTCCGGTATCTTCTTTGCCCCAAAGATGAACACGACTGCGATGATTATTATGAATATCCACTCCTGTCCTGCGATGAAACCGGCCAAAACGGATCCGAACATGGTACAGTATTGCCTCAGTTTGAATTTAAGTGTTCAACTTTTTCCCTGCGTTCTATGATGAACATGCCTGTAAGGTACAGGGCAATCATCGGGCCTGCAATAAACCACATGGTGACTCCGCTCCCGTCAGGCGTTATCACCGCCCCAAATATCACTATGACCACTATGGCATACCTTATGTTCCTCCTCCAAAAGCCTGCATCCGTGGCCCCTGACACTGACGTAGCATACATTACCAGCGGCAGCTGGAACGAGAGCCCGAATGCCAGAAGAAACTGCAGGACGAAGGCGACAAAGTCAATCACGTTTAAGAATGTCACGAGCCCGGAGGACTCACCATACCTGTACAGGAACTCCAGCATGTATGGGACCACGAAAACATATGCAAACGCGCATCCCGTGGCAAACAGCCCCACTGCCGGAATCGTGATGGTCCTGCTTACGTTTATCTCCCTCTCCCTGAGGGCCGGCCTGATGAATCCGGCCATGTTCCACACTATTACCGGCATTCCGGATACAATCCCCACGAGGGCTGCAATGTATACCTGCGCAAAGAATGCCTGTCCTGGCGATGTCTGAATCAGTTCCACATCCTCGGGCACCAGGCTGTCCCTCATGTGGTTTGTTATCTGCGCTGCAATGTTGTCAAGCGGTTCCGGGGTGGGATAGTACAGGACAGTCTCCCCCACCTGGATGGGTTCCAAATGGAACGTCAGTATGAACACTGTAATGACGCCAATCACTATGGCAATCTTTAGTAATCTCTTTCTCAGCTCGTCAAGATGCTGACCGAACTCCTTCAGTTCAGACATTGCATCATTTGTACGTTCAGGGTAATATCTATTTGCTGGGTATTGGAAGCAGTTTTGCCTCCGGCAGCCCCGCATCCTTTAGCTGCTCTGTGGTAAGGTTCTCAAACTCCAGGGATATCACGGCCTTTGCGTCAAACTTGTCCTCCAGCTCCCTTGCAAGGCCTGCTATGTCCCTGCCAGAATAGATCTCCTCTGATCCCTTGAGGATCATCCTCTCCCCCTTTTCAATCTCCTTTCCGCCGAACTTGTCCTTGAGGAACCCAGTGATTGCTGGAATCTCCTTTCCGCTGATGTTGTTGTAGAAATAGCATATTCCCCTTATGGACTCGTAGTCGTACGGGGTGCCGTTCCTGTACATGAAGACCCCGATGAACTGCGCCTCGCTTTCAGGTTCCCTGACGCATTTTATCTCCCAGTTGAGAAGATACTGGTGGTCATATGAATAATCGCCCATCTCGTCTGGTGTGATCTTCCAGTACCTTGATCTTGCCATCATGTGTGCGTGGGATATGCTGGTATAAATTCCCAATGGAACCGGCACGGCAGCGCATGCCCGGATCCGCAGACATGACTGCATCGGCATTTGCGCCCCTCTCTGACTGGAATCCGGGCGTGTACTCGGCTCCATGATGCACATGACCTGCATCCCCAGTCATCTTGCTGCAATCTTTTTTTGTACCTGCGTTATCTCAATCTCTACAGTCTCCAGCGGATCCTCGGACTTGTTTCTCTTAATCGAGAACATCTTTGGCTTTTCAAAGTCGTCTGTACAGTCGGGACACGCATACACCAGCACCCTGTACTCGTTTGGCGCCTTGGGGTTTGAGAGTCTTGGATAGTACACCAGCCTTGCACCGCAGTCCACGCAGTACCTGTTGGCTCTCCTGGTTCTGACCACTATGTCCACTCCTGCATTACACACACTGTCTGTAATCCGGTATTAGACGCATCATGTTAAACGGAATATACCAAATGGTTTTCAGACGTGCGGATTCTACGGATATGCCCTGGTCCGGACCGGCTACTCCTACTCCTACTACCCCTTCATCTCTATGCGGCTTTTGAACTTGGGGGTTATTCCCAGGGGGGTATAGTCCCCGGAATGGCACGTAAAGCACATCGACTCCCTTGGAATGCCGACTGCGGCTGCAAGGTTCTCTGCGTCGTTGTATCCCAAAAAGTCGGCACCTATGCTCTGCCTGACCATCTCTATCCTCTCCTCAATACTCATCTCCTTATCCGAGAATGTTGCCAGCTCGTCCTGGGACGGAAAGTCGATTCCTGCATAGCATGGGAACTGTATGGGGGGATACGTTATCATCATGCTGATCTTTTTTGCCCCCGCCCTTCTGAGTGCCTTGATTATTGCCCGGGAGCTTGTCCCCCTGACCAGGCTGTCATCAATCACCACGACATGCTTGCCTTCTATTATCTCCTGGATTGGAATTATCCACCTGTTTATCTCCACCCTGTCGCTCTGGTGCGGCTCGATGAAGCTTCGCAGGGGCCCCTTCTTGCTGTACCTGTCCTTTAGCAGGCCCTCGTCAAACTGCACTCCCAGTTCCTGCGCGTATCCCAGGGCCGCGGGCCTTGCAGAATCCGGAACCGGTATCACCAGATCAGCATCCCATACAGGAAACTTTCTTGCAAGAAACCTGCCGATGTTCTTGCGGGTGACATAGATGTTGACGCCCTCCATATTGCTTGACGGATGCGCAAAGTAGGTAAACTCAAAGGAGCAGTGCGCCCGCGCGGTATTCCTTGAGAACATCTCGGATTTCAGTCCGTCCTTGTTGATCCTTATCATCTCGCCTGGCACGACGTTGCGCTCCATCTTGGCACCCACTGCAGAGATGGCAGAGGATTCGGATGCCACGATGTACGTGTCATCTGCGGCCTTGTGTCCTAGCACCATTGGACGGAATCCCATGGGGTCGCGGGCCGCATAGACTGACTCGTCGTCTGAGATGAACGTAAAGCAGTATGATCCCTTCATCTCGTCTTTCAATACCGACATGGCGCTTCCCATCCCGCCCTTCTCTGATATCAGCGAGACCAGCCGCTGCGCTGCAACGAGCGTGTCGCTTGCATTCTGGGGGGTAAACGAGCATCCGCCCACAAGGTTTGAGATCTCTTGCGCGTTTGCAATTGTCCCGTTGTGGGCCACACACAGATCCTTTACCTTCAGCGGCTGCGCATTCTCAAGGGAGCTTCTTCCCATGGTGGAGTACCGCACGTGGCCGATGACTGCATGCGATGCGTAGTCTTTTGCGATGGACTTGAGTTCTGATGCGGCTGCTGAGACCAGTCCGATCTTCTTGAACGGCGGCTTGTTGGGAACTGCAATCCCCCATGCCTCCTGTCCCCTGTGCTGGAGTGCCCTGAGCGCATCGATTGCCATCGGAACCACGTTTGTTCCGCTGGCAGAGTAGATCCCGACAACGCCGCAGTTCTCCTTTGGCTTATCCATGTAGCACCAGACTCTTCAACGAGTTTAACCATACCTCACGTGCCTTATCAACTCTTAGATTGACTGCATCGTTCTTGCCCCTGAACAGTATGGATTCGCCCCCAAACCCTCCGATCTGGTCGAACCTGACCCCGTACCCTTCAAGGATTCTTTTGACCTCCTCTAGGTTGTCCTCTTGTACTGCCAGCAGATACCTGGAGTGGCTCTCAGAGAACAGTATCCTGTCCATGTCCATCATCATCACGTCATGCGGCACCATTCCCGTATCCACGTTGCAGCCGATCCGGCCGGTCATGCACATCTCGGATACTGCGACTGCCAGGCCTCCCTTTGAGCAGTCGTGCGCCGACCTTACAAGGTTCTTCCTGATGCAGTCCAGCACGCCGTTCATGTTCCTCTCTGATGCGGCAAAATCCACGGCAGGGCACCTTCCGCCCACGCACCCGTGTATGTATTCGAGATACTCGGAGCCGCCCATCTCGTCCTTTGTCTCCCCCACCATCACAAGGCAGTCTCCGGGTGTGATCCTCTGCGGCGCAGGCTGCTTGTCTGAGAGCCCCAGGACTCCGATCAGAGGGGTGGGCTTGATGGGACCCGAGGCAGTCTCGTTGTACAGGCTTACCTTCCCCCCGATGCACGGAATGTTCATGTGTCTTGCAAAGTCTGCAATGCCCCTGACCGATTCGAGAAACGTCCAGAATATCTCGGGATCCCTGGGATCTCCAAACTGGAGGTGATCCAGCATCCCGACGGGCCTGGCGCCGGTGCACGCGACGTTCCTGCATGCCTCCTCAAAGCAGCCGATGGCGCCGTTGCGGGGATCGACATAGCAGTGCTTTGGGTTTCCGTCGATCTTTACCGAGAGGAACCTGCCGTTGTCAAGGCGCAGGACGGAGGCATCGCCGCCAGGCTTTGTGACGGTCCTGATTCCCACCTCGTGATCATACTGGCCGTACACCCAGATCTTGCTTGCGATGTTGGGCGCGCCAAGCAGGCTTGCCAGTACGTCTGAGAGGTCCGCGACCTCCTTGAGGCTCTCTGCGTGTATGGTCTTGAGGTATTCTGGCTTTTTCGAGGGCAGGTCAAGGAGCGTGGCATCGGTAATGACCTTTGCAGGCAGGCAGGCAAAGATCTCCTGGCCCCTCCGGATCCGCACAATCCCGTCTGGCGTAACTGAGCCGATGACAGAGCAGCCGATGCGAAACTTTTTGCATATCTCCTCCAGTACCCTGACTTGTCTGCCTCCGGTAACCAGCAGCATCCTCTCCTGCGACTCTGATACCATGATCTCCCACGGATCCATCCCCTCCCCCCTGGTGTGGACGCCTTCCACATCCACGTCCATTCCCACGCCAAGGGCATTGGCAGTCTCGGATACGGCACATGCAAGCCCGCCGCCTCCAAGATCCTTCATGGCGTGAATCACGCCTGCGTTCCTTGCCTCCAGTATGGCCTCGATTATCAGCTTTTCAATGAACGGATCGGGTATCTGCACGGCCGAGCGGTCGTCTGTCTCCAGCGTGTCTGATGCAAACTGTGATCCTCCTATGCCGTCGCGGCCGGTGGCGCCGCCCACCAGAACCACCAGGTCCCCGGGCTCTGCATGGTTTTGTATCAGGCGTTCCCTTTTTCCAAATCCGACTGCAGCCACGTCCACCATGGCATATCCCGAATAGCACGAATCAAACTCCGTCTCGCCCCCGATGGTGGGAATTCCCAGGCAGTTGCCATAGTCTGCAATGCCGCTCACGGCGTTTCTGAACAGCCACCGTGCATGCGCGTCACTCCTGATGTCCCCAAAGCGCAGCCCGTCAAGTATTGCGACCGGCCTGGTCCCCGCAGACAGTATGTCCCGTATCACCCCGCCGACCCCGGTTGCCGCGCCCCCGTACGGCTCCACTGCTGAAGGGTGGTTGTGGCTCTCGATGTGGGCAGTTATCACGTATCCGTCCCCCACATCCAGCACCCCCGAGTCGTACCCCTTTTCTGTAATTACCAGCGGCCCGTCCATCGGAAGCATCCTCAGGTGCCTCTTTGATGACTTGTAGGAGCAGTGCTCGGACCATTCTGCTGCCACCATCTCAAACTCTGTGCTGGTGGGCTCCCTGCCGATTCTTGCCCGAAGCTCCTCGATCTCATGCGGTTCCAGGCTCAACTGCGCACCGCTCCCTCAAGCATGGACTCTAAGATTAGCAGCGACGAGGTGTCGCCTGACGGATTAATCGCGGATTCTGCAGCCCTCTCAGGATGGGGCATCATGCCCACCACGTTTCCCTCCTCGTTGCATACCCCCGCAATGTTGTGTATGGAGCCGTTTACCGGCCCCTCGTACCGAAATACAATCTGGTTGTTCCTGCGCATCCGCTCCAGCGTGTCCCCGTCTGCAAAGTATCTTCCCTCGCCGTTTGCAATCGGGATTGGGATCTTTTGGTGCAACCGGAACCTGCCTGTAAATGGGGTCCTGTTGTTCTCCACTGTTATGCCGGACCACTCGCACATGTATCTCAGCGACTCGTTTTTGAGCAGCACGCCTGGCAGTATCCCCGATTCTGCAAGAATCTGAAACCCGTTGCAGACTCCGAGTATTGGGGTTCCAGAATCTGCCATCCTCTTGATGTCGCGTATTATGGGGCTGTGTGCCGCGATGATGCCTGCCCTGAGCCTGTCGCCGTACGAGAACCCGCCGGGAAGAATCACCGCATCTGCATCACTAGGCATGGGGCTTTCATGCCAGAGATACTGCACGTCAAAGCCGATGACGTCCCTCAGTACGTGGTGCATGTCGCGATCGCAGTTGCTTCCGGGAAACACCACGATGACTACGCTCACAGAACCGTTTGGATTTGGCGATATTTAATTGAAATCAGTCGCACGCACCGACGTGCGGATTCCGGGTTACTGCTGTCGTGCCTTGAGCGAGATCCTGCTTGCCACCGGATTGTATATTCTCAGTTCGTCGCAGATCTTCTGCACCCTGGCTATGGCGTCGTTTGAGTCGGCAGCATTGATGGTAAACTTGAGCATCCTTGCAGCCCTTATCCTTGTAACCTCCTCGTGACTGCCCCTCAAGACCAAGTCGTTGAGGATGGTGTCTCCCTCGGGGTCGCTCATGCCCGGCTTGTTCTCTATGGTGACATGGACCTCGTGCGTTGCCATCAGCATTCAGGTCCCATGCCGGGTTAATCTGTCTTGCGAGTGCTGTACATGCATGACGCTGTAACCGTTCAGGCTCCCCGGCGCCGCCATAATGCCCGAGTCTGAATTGGCGCACCGCACGGATACAAAAACAGGGCTATGGATGCGGTCAGAATCACCCGTGGATAATGATTTGCCATGCTTGGGGAATTTGATGCAGAAAATGAATCATATATGATAAATGTTTATAAATATTTTCCATGTATCTTATACATGCAAGTTCGATCATCGGGACTGTCGCAAGGACATGCCTTTGCCTCAAGCATGCCGCTTCAAATCTCCCACACCATAAAGGACGCGGCAGCCATTGCGGGTTCTGTCCCTACAGCATACCGGAGGATTAACACTCTAAAGGAGTACGGCCTGGCCACGCTATCTAGGGGCAGGTTCCAGATCAGTCGGACCGCAAGACAACCGATGTATGTGCTGGAGCACCTTTTACCATCACTGATCGCGCTTAAAGGCGCGATAAGGTTTGGACGAAAGTACCGCGCGTCGGACATCTCCTTCTTCAAGGGCAAACTGCCCAAAAATGCTATTGTGACCCTAGACCACCGTTGCTGGGATCTGACCAAGTATCAGGTGCCCAATGATCTCTATGTTTATGTGGATGATATTCTGGAGACATCAAGATTTTTAAAGAAAAACCGCTTTAGTCAAGGATCCCGTGGGCACGTGGTACTGCTGCAGAAGCAGCCTGCCACCAAGGATACGGTAGAGCAGGTGTACCTAGACTGCATCGCAAAGGGGGGAAGGAGCATCTTGGATGCCATTGCAATTGGGATAAAATACGGCGACATGCTGAGTGTCAACGGCAAGTTTGATATCGGCAATGTTCTGAAGGTGCAGGACGACATGATTTGAACGGTCTGTCTAGGGAAGCACTAATGATAACCCAAGAGCTGGGTAATGTCATATTCATCGGTGCCTTGGCAGTACACCTGCACACCAATGAGGGACGGGATTCCCGTGACATAGATTTTGTCGTAGAGCGAAACATTCCTGACGACGAACTGATTACCAAGGGATACAAGAAAACGACTGCCAGAAAGCAGCCGTGGTCTACTCCCAGAGACATTAAAATCGACATATATTCTGGAGACATTCCAGGCGTCTCCCATGACTGGATAGTCAGGAATGCAGCAGAGTGTGCCGTCGGTTCCAAACGCGCCCTGCGCACGCTAGGCTTGGAGTCCTTGATAGTGGCAAAATACACTGCAAATCGCGAACAAGACATAGAGGATCTTGTCAGCATAGCCAGACGGAGGTACTCAGATATTGACTGGAGTGTGATTGGACAGATCACGGATCAGTTTAAGGCATCCCTGATTCGTCGAGATGTGGATTTGTTGTACCGGAATTTGCGTTAGCCCTCCAGAACATGCACTCCTCCCAGCTCGTGCTGTTGCTGCTGCTGCTGGTCCAAACGTGGGTGCACACTATCTTGGTTTTTATCCCTCTTCAAAACCCCTGAATCATCAAATGGATATTCTGGAACTGATTCAGGCAAACCTCCTGACTCCAATCGTGCTGTTTTTCATACTGGGAATCGTTGCTGCACGAATCAAGTCCGACCTGAGGATGCCTGATGCGATATCCGAATTTCTCCCAATCTATCTTCTGGCGGCAATTGGCCTGCACGGGGGGTTGGAGATGCGCTCCACCGGGTTTGAGCAGATGCTGCTTCCGATGGCTGTCGCAGTTGCACTGTCGCTGCTATTCACGCTCAACCACTACCAAATCCTGAAACATCTTGGAAAATTCAACCTGTTTGATGCGTATGCCCTTGCATCCACATATGGTGCCGTGGGCGCTGTCACGTTCTCCGTCGGAATCTCATTTTTAAACAATCAGGGTGTGGGATCCGAAGGGTATCTTGCAGCAATACTTGCAGTACTGGAGCCTGTGGCATTCATCCTGGCAATATTTCTTACAAACATGGCAGTCTCAAAACAGATCAAGACAAAAAAGATGTCTGCCGGGCAGCTTGGCGATGCTGATGCTGAATTTGATATGGGGGTTGTACAGGGCAGGACCGGCATCAGGCACGTTCTGCACGAGTCCCTTACCGGCAAGGCAATCGTGATACTGCTTGGCGGAATCATCATTGGATATCTGATAGGGGAGGAGGGGTTTGAGTCCATCAGCATAGTCTTTGACGAGCTGTTTACAGGCGCGATTGCCATATTTCTAATAGAGATGGGAATAATTGCCGGCCAGCGACTGGACGACATAAAAAAGGTCGGGCCGTTTCTGATCTCCTTTGCGATACTCATGCCCACGTTCAACGGAATCGTGGGCGTATTTGTCGCCACCGCGCTCGGGCTGAGCCTGGGGGGCTCTGTGATGTTCGGGCTGCTGCTTGCAAGCGCATCGTTCATTGCAGCCCCTGCGGTGCTGCGCCACGCCATCCCGCAGGCAAAGCCCAGTCTGTACATAACGTCCGCGCTGGGAATCACGTTCCCGTACAACATCATCGTGCTGCTTCCCGTCATGTTTGCCATATCGTCGTTCACCCACAGCCCGGAATCGATAGACTTATTCAATTTCATTCCATAAGCCTGAACATGAAATTCTACAACGTAAAACTTCTTACAGTCACCTGCGAGATTCTTGTTCAAAAGAACGTCATTGACATTCTGGGAAGACACAATGTATCCGGATACACGACATACGAGGTCGGCGGGAGCGGCACGCGCGGCCTGCGCGGCCGGGGACTGAAGGACGAAAAAAACGTCAAAATCGAGGCGCTGATGCACGAGGAGAAGCTGCACGATGTTGTAGAGGAGATTGCCCGGACACTGTTTGCCAATTTTGCGCTGGTCCTATACGTGAGTGATGCCGGCGTGCTTCGCGCAGAAAAGTTTGCCTGACTTGGAATTCCAAAACTCTCAACATGGCTGTGTGCTGATTGGCGCAACGCCTTTTGGAAGTGTGAGACCTCGGTCTTCAAATTTTTGCATCCGTCTTGTATGCCCGGAACTGCCATCCGGGCGGATACGATTTGGCCAAATTGCGTGTCTTGGCTATAGCCTTGCAGGAATCACTATCTCTTGAAGGGCGTGGACGGATGGTGCACCCTCTAGTGCTTCTGGCAGGATGGCAATGCCATGCTCCTCGACTACCTCAGTTTCCTGCGATGCATGATACCCGATATAGCCTGCAGTGACTATAATGGCTACTATGACAAGGCCCATTAGAATGTCCAACTTGCCTTGAACTCGAATGATACTTACTATAAGCATTATGGGGGGTATGGGCTCTGTTGACTTATCGAGATCTGTCGGAGCCTAAAAATTAATTACACCGTTGGATGGTGGGTATGTAAATTATGATTGATACCGAACTAGGGGAGTTGCGCAGGACACATTATTCTGACGACCTGTCAGGCACCGACGACGGCCGCACGGTTACCGTCATGGGATGGATCCTGACGGTGCGGGGACACGGAAACATCAGTTTTGCCACCATGCGCGACAAGAACGGCGATCTCTTTGTTGTGGCAAAGAAGGGGGAGTGCCCTGATGAGATCCGTGAAAAGTTCTCCTCACTCAAGGCACACTCCTCTGTGGCAGTCACCGGTAGGATAAAGGCATCACAGAAGACCCCGAGCGGATTTGAGATAGTCCCGTCCGAGCTGAGGATATTCTCCGAGGTGCAAAAGACCCCTCCGTTTGATCCGCTGGCGCGGACCGTAAAGAACATCGAGACCCGGTTGGAGGTCCGGTCCATCGATCTCAGGCGCATGCCGCTCCAGCACATATTCCGTGTCCGAAGCAGCATACTTGCGTCCATCCGGGGATATTTTACCGGGGAGTCATTCACCGAGATCAACACGCCAAAGATGATTGCCAGCGCCACCGAGGGCGGATCCGCGCTGTTTCCGATATTCTACTATGACAAGGAGGCGTTTCTGGCCCAGAGCCCGCAGCTGTACAAGGAGCAGCTTACCATGAGTTTTGAGAAGGTCTTTGAGATTGGCCCCATATTCCGGGCCGAGTCCTCAAGGACCAACAGGCACCTTGCAGAGGCAATATCTGTGGACCTGGAGGAGGCGTTTGTAGACTACAACGACGTCATGGACAGGATTGACAGGATAGTCAGAACGTCCGTCGACACGGCCGCCTCCCACGCAGCAGAGAACCCGGATACGGGGTTTGCAGTCCCGGAGGTGCCAGAAAGCATTCCAAGGTACACCTATGCCAAGCTGCTGGAGATGATGCAGCAGGCGGGAGTAAAGACCCAGTGGGGCGATGACCTGTATCCGTCGGGATTGGCCAAGATTGGCCTGGAGGGATTCTACTTTATCACGGACTGGCCGCTTGGCCCCAAGCCGTTTTATGTCAAGGCAGGCAAAAACCCCGAGACCTCCGAGTCCTTTGATCTGATGTTTGGCAGCTTGGAGCTGTCGTCTGGCAGCACAAGGATCGAGAAGCGCGACGAGCTTGTGGAGAGGATGAAGATCAAGGGCATGGATCCGGACTCTTTTGAGTACCATCTTGCAGCCTTTGACTATGGCGTCCCCCCGCATGCCGGGTGCGGAATCGGCCTTGAGAGATTGATGATGGCAGTTACGGGCACGGAGAACATACGGGACACGACGTTCTATCCGCGTGATGTGGACCGGCTGATGCCGTAGGTGATGGGGCATGGTTACACGCGAGGAGATAAAACTTGTTGCAGGGATGATGAAGATTGGCATACAGGAGTATGACGAGTACGTGGACAAGGTCGAGTCGATGATAGGCTATTTTGACATACTGGACTCTGCGGGAGTCGAGGACGAGGAGATTACCGTGCGCGAGATTCCCGCCTCCGACCTGCGCCAAGACATCCATGTCGCATCCGATCAGAGGCTGATTAATAGACTCAACAACTACAAGGGGACCTACGTCAGGGCGCCAAAGATGTCCTGATGGACCTGAGGATATCGGCCCTTGACTACGCCAGGGGCGTGCAAAACGGGAACATATCTGCAGAGGACTTTACAGCAGCCACCCTTGAGAGGATATCTAAAATTGACGATACCCTTCACGCGTTCCTCTCGATTAATGACGATGCAGTCGGGACGGCAAGGGATGTAGACCGCAGGGTGGCTGCAGGGGAGAAGGTGGGGGCGTGCTTCGGGATGCCCGTATCCATCAAGGACAACATATGCGTCCGGGACGGCACAACCACCTGTGCATCAAGGATGCTTGAGGACTTTGTGGCCCCGTATGACGCCACGGTGGTCTCGCGGCTGAGGGCCGCAGATGCCGTGTTTGTAGGCAAGACAAACCTCGACGAGTTTGCCATGGGCCTGACAACGGAGTTTAGCGCGTTTGGGGCAAGCAGGAATCCGTGGAATACAGAATTTGTCCCCGGCGGGTCGTCGGGGGGCAGCGCGGTATCTGTAGGCGCATTCGAGTGCGTCGCATCGCTGGGCTCTGACACGGGCGGCTCGGTAAGAAACCCGGCAAGCTTTTGCTCGGTGGTGGGATACAAGCCCACGTACGGGCTGGTCAGCAGGTTCGGCCTGATATCCTACGCCAACAGCATAGAGCAGATAGGCCCGCTGGCAAGGACTGTAAGCGATGCGGCATTCATGCTGGATATAATATCGGGTTCTGATCCCAACGACGACACCACGGTGGATAATGGCAAAGATGCCGGGTATCTGGAAGGAATAGAGACAGGCATAGAGGGCAAACGGATAGGGATAGTCAGGGAGATGACCTCCGACGGCGCGGATCCCACTGTGCTGTCTGCAACAAGGGATGCCGTTGCAAAACTTGAGGGGCTTGGAGCCGTATGCGAGGAGGTCTCGCTGGACATGGTCAAGTATTCGGTTGCAGCCTACTACACCATAACTTCGGCCGAGGCCGGAAGCAACCTTGCCCGGTATGACAACCTGCGGTACGGCTATCCGTTTCCGACAGACGGCTACGAGTTCAACGCATACATCTCAAAGGCAAGGCAGAGGTTCGGCCCCGAGGTAATCCGCAGGATGATCATCGGGGGGTTCGTCCCGTCTGCAGGGCATGCGGGAAGGTACTTCCTCAAGGCCCTCAAGGTCAAGAGCAGGTTGACACGGGAGATCAACGAGGCGTTTAAGAGGTATGACCTGCTGATGGCACCAACCGTCCCGGTACTGCCGTTTAGGATCGGCGAGAAGATCGACGATCCCGTCTCCATGTTTTTGGTTGACATTAACACCGTGACTGCAAACCTCACAGGCAAGCCTGCCGTATCCGTGCCGTTTGCAGTATCAGGCGGGCTTCCCATAGGGGTGCAGCTGATGGCCGACTCCATGCAGGATAAAATGCTGCTGCAGGCAGCACGCGCATTGGAGCAGACAGTCAGCCTGCCGGAGGCGCCGCCGATATGACCATGATAGGGCTGGAGATCCACTGCCAGCTGACAAGCCTGCAAAGCAAGCTGTTCTGCACGTGCAGGGCCGACTATCGGGGACTGGAGATAAACGAGAACATATGCCTGGTCTGTGCAGGCATCCCCGGAAGCCTTCCCAGGCTCAACGGCCAGGCGGTCCGGCAGGCAACAATGATTGCAATGGCGCTGAACTGCCGGATGCCTGAGAGGATTGCATTCTTTAGAAAGAACTACTTTTACCCGGACCTGCCAAAGAACTTCCAGATAACGCAGCTCAACATCTACGGGGATACCAGCATCGGGGGTGCGGGCCACGTCATGGTGGGGGACAAAAAGATCAGGATCACCCGGGTTCAGCTGGAGGAGGATCCCGGACGGCTGATCTACGAGGGGCCATCCAAGAACAGAACCACCCTGGTAGACTACAACCGTGCAGGCACCCCCCTAGTCGAGATCGTCACCGAGCCGGACTTTGAGAACCCCCGACAGGTCAGGGGGTTCCTCAACATCCTGTCTGTGCTGCTTGAGAACCTCAAGGTCTCTGATCCGGGCCTCGAGGGGGCCATGAGGGCAGATGCCAACGTATCAATCCAGGGGGGAAACAAGGTGGAGATAAAAAACATCGGCTCGTTTCACGATCTGGAAAAGGCGGTCCATTTTGAGATTACGCGGCAGGAGAGCCTGCACTCGCGGGGCATAAGGGTAATCCAGGAGACGCGCCACTGGGACAACCAGAGAAAGATTACAATCCCGTCCCGCTCCAAGGAGACCGAATCTGACTACCGGTATATCCTGGAGGGGGACATTCCTTGGGTGAGGATGGATGATGACATGCTGGAGGGTCTGAGATCCAAGATGCCCGAAAGCGTCAGTTCCAGGCGGGAGCGGTACGTATCAAGGTACGGCATTGCAGGACAGGTTGCAGAGATCCTCTCGTCTGACCGGTACTACTCTGATCTCTTTGAGGAGGCGCATACGGACTCCAATGCAAAGGAGGTGGCAAACATGATTACCAGTGATCTGATGGGGGTGGTCGATACAAGGGAGAAGAGGGACTCCTCGCTGGTCACTGCATCACACCTGCGGGACCTGGCAGACTCTGTCCTGTCGGGGAGAATCTCGCGAAGCTCTGCAAAGAACGCACTGTACGAGATTGTCCGGACCGGAAAGAGACTGCCTGACGTGATCCGGGATCTTGATCTGGAGGGGGTCTCTGACGAGTCGGCATTAATCAAGGTGGTATCCGAGGTGATATCCGAGGAGGCAGCGGCAGTGGAGCAGGCAGCCTCAAACCCCAAGACCATCCACTACCTGGTGGGCATGGTCATGAAAAAGACAAGGGGCAAGGCGGATCCGGAGAAGACCCTGGAGCTGCTCAGAAGAAAGATTCAGGAATCATCCGGGTGATATCCAGATGTTTAGACCCTCGAGTTTGCCGGAATCTCAAGATTGACACATGCCCTGACA
Organism: Candidatus Nitrosopumilus sp.; assembly: GCA_965238275.1. Lineage (GTDB taxonomy): Archaea > Thermoproteota > Nitrososphaeria > Nitrososphaerales > Nitrosopumilaceae > Nitrosopumilus. The sequence continues at coordinate 1,845,504 of OZ250186.1, read as the reverse complement.
GGCTTGGAACAGGCTGACAGGCACACGGTTTTCCGGATGTTACACAATTCGGCATGACCTTTAGACGTATTCCGTATCCTGATCCCGTGATGATAGATTGTTTTTTGATACGCTGGTTTCGTACTCATGATATAGCATTCATTATCACCTTGTCCGTTAACATTTCACCGGCTTCGATACATACCCCACCTTCGTTATAGAGATCAAAAATTATTTGTGGAACCGAGGATACATCCAGTTCATCCCTCCTAAATGAATTATAGAATACGTGTTCGTTGGAAATTATTATCCTAGTGTTTCCTGCACCGACTAATCCATTCTTTGCCAGTAGTTTGTGCCATTTAATTTTGTCGTCTGGCCTAATATGAAAATCAATTCTAGTTGGGAATAGATAATTCTGTATTAAATTCTCTGCCTGATATGTCGTCAATGCATATTTTAATTTTGTTTTCATTAACAACTCTACTGGATCTTTTATTAGATAGCTCATGGTTTTGTACGGTAATTCCCATTTCATCCATAGCTTGAACAGGATTTGAAACTTTAAAACCTTTGTTCCTTTCACAATTTCCTGTTCTTCTAAAGTTTTTAGAACTTGATGTGTCCATGGATACTTATTTTTAGACAGCTGGGCAACTCTGTATTTTGTTAGGTGTCCCTCAGGATGGTTTAGCAGCACTCGTGCAAGTCTTGATTTGATTGCACTCTTTCTTTCACTATTGACAATCATATTGTTTTTCTTTAAATAGTCCATGCTATAATGATATATTGTTTTTATTTAAATATTTCGTTGATTACTGACATATGCGTGCCCCAAAAGTGGTTTGCCTTGGCATGCTGAACCGAGGCAATCTTGTATGGCTTGGAGCGTTATCCGGAGTGTCCAAAGCATCCGTTTACCACAAAAATGCAAAGACATGCAGGCTGATGAGAATTTTGCTCCGTACCTGCATAGACCTGGACAATACTTGAAAAAGTCCGAAAGGTCTTTTTAGATTGCATCCCCGGTTGGATTGTTGACCGGCTTTGAGTTTACCCCGACCCCAAAGCAGACTGCCGAATCCAACATGTTCGGATTCATGCAGAGGCACGGAATATCAAATTTGGAGGATCTGTCTGCCATGGCTGCAGGTAACCCCGAGTGGTTCTGGGAGGCAGTAGGCCAGGATATCGGGATAGTCTGGGATGCTCCATACTCTGAGATACTTGACTCCTCCAAGGGAATCATGTGGTCCCGTTGGTTTGTAGGGGGCAGGACCAACATATACTGCTCCTCCGTTGAGAGGTTTGCGCAGTCGAATCCTCAAAGTACCGCATACACATTCGTCTCAGAAAACGGCATGTCGTCTGGACTGACATATGCCGAACTGGACAGGAAGGCATCCGCCCTTGCAAACGGCCTGCGCGGTATCGGGGTGGGGCCAGGCGACGTGGTTGCCGTATACATGCCGATGATCCCCGAGGCGATACTGGCGATCCTCGCATCTGCCAAGATCGGCGCAGTCCAGACTGCCATATTTTTGGGGTATGGCGCCGAATCCCTTCACGTACGGCTCTGTGACTGCAATGCCAAGGTGCTCTTTGTGTGCGACGGCTTTCAGAGGAGGGGAAGACCGGTATCTGCAAAAGATACCGTCATGCAGTCAGTCCGGAATACCGCAGTGGAGAGGATCATCGTGGTGCCGTACATGGGAGTTGACAGGTACGCACCCTCAGACGGAGTGACGCCCTATGGTAATCTGATCTCGTCGCAGGGAGGGGGCAGGTGCCCCACTCAGAGCATGGACTCTGAGGACCCGCTATTCATCCTGTACACCTCGGGCACCACCGGAAGACCCAAGGGCGTGGTTCACACGCACGGGGGGTTTTCAGTCTTTGCAGGCTACCAGTCCGCGTACCTGACTGACATGCACAGAACCGACACCCTCTTCTGGCCTGCTGACATCGGCTGGATTACGGGCCTAGTATGGAACGTCTACGGACTTTTGCTGACCGGCGCATCTGCCGTAATCTACGACGGCGCCCTGGACTTTCCTGACGCCGGAAGGACATGGCAGATACTCTCCAGTACGCAGGCAACCATATTTGGGACATCGCCCACGGCAGCCAGGATGATCAGGCGCAGCAACGTGCAGCCGTCGCCGCCCAAACTGGACCATCTGAGAGTCATTGCCACAACCGGGGAGCCGCTGGACGAGGACTCGTGGTGGTGGCTCTTTGAGAGGGTGGGGAGAAGGCAGATCCCGATAGTGAACCTGTCCGGGGGAACCGAGATTGGCGGCGCGATGCTGTCTGTCCTTCCGGGAATGCGCATCAAGCCGTCCACGGTGGGCATCCCGATACCAGGCATGAGCCTTGACTCGGTGGACGAGCAGGGAGAACCGGTCAGGGGCAAAAACGGATACCTTGTGATCAAATCCCCGTGGCCTGCAATGACTCGGGGCCTGCTCCATGACGACTCGCGGTACATCAAGACCTACTGGTCCAGGTTTAAGGATGTCTGGTTTCATGGCGACTATGTCCTTGTGGACGGGGACGGCCTGTGGTACATGCGCGGAAGGGCAGACGATGTCATAAACGTCTCAGGGCACCGGATGAGCACTGCAGAGATAGAGGATTCTGCACTGTCGCATCCGGGGGTCTCTGATGTGGCATCCGTTGCCGTACCCGATAAACTGACCGGCCAGGCAGTAGTGGTGTTTGTTGTGGCAGAAGATGGACTGGAGACAGAGATTGCAGACATGGTGGCACGCCGAATCGGCAAGATTGCAAGACCGCGGATGGTCATACAAGTCTCTGATCTGCCGCGAACCCGAACCGGGAAGATACTAAGGCGCGCGCTGCGCTCAAAACTGCTTGCACAGGACCTCGGCGACCTGTCGTCCCTTGAGAATCCGCAGGTCCTCGATGAGATTCCGTGCTGGACGGATCTTGCATGACGGTTCGGCATGAGATGATCCTGGCTACTGTGGGATGCCGTATTGTTTTAGGTGGAACCTTCTGGGAGTCGTCTCGGGAATGCCGTTGTCATGAACTGCCTGGTGTGCTGGAGATGCGTGCGGATCCGGGATTCGTCTGAGTGCTGTCGTCCGTCTTCATCCTTCTTCGGATGTTATCTGCCACCATGGGCAGGAACGCGCCCACGTCAGTTACAATCCCCAGCGCCTGCCACGTTCCCCGGTCCATCAGCTTTGTGACTGTCGGCTGGCTGATATCCACGACAATCACCTTGACGTTGGCAGGCAGCATGTTTCCGACTGCGATGGAGTGGAGCATCGTGGAGACCATTATTACCATGTCTGCGCCCTTGAGGATCTTCTTGTATTTTCGCTGTGCCTCGACTATGTCGACTGTCACGTCAGGGAGCGGCCCGTCATCCCGGATTGAGGCTGCCAGGGCAAACGGAACGTTGTTCTGTATGCACTCGTACATTATTCCCCTTGTCAGCACTCCTGACCTTACCATCTCTGCAATCGAGCCTGCCTTGAACACGGCATTGACTGCATCCATGTGGTTTCTGTGCCCGTGGTGTGCCAGGGACGCATCGTGAACATTCATCCCAAGCGACGTCCCAAGCGTGGCATACTCTATGTCGTGTACTGCAAGTGCGTTTCCTGCAAGGATTCCGTCTATGAATCCCAGCCGTATCATCTCTGCCACGGTATCTGCAGCTCCCGTGTGTACGATTGCAGGGCCCCCTACTATAATCACCCTGCCGCCTGCCTTTTTGGTATCGTATATGTCGTCTGCCACCTTTCTTGCAATGTGCTGGGTCGGCCTCTCGCTAGAGCTTGAACTTCCCATAAACTCAAATATGTTGGCCCCCTCCCTTGGACGCTCAGGCGGCGTGATCTTTATCCCGTCCTCGCCTACCACTATCTGGTCTCCCTTTCTTACGTCCCTGACCGGGACGCAGGATGCTGCACCATTTTGCACCCTGATGCACTTGTCCATCATCATGTTGTCCACTGCAACCCATCTCCCGTCATGAAAGATTTCAGTGTCGTTGTTTGTCGTGCTGTAAAAGTTATCCGGCATAACGCAGTCCCTTGGGGATTCTACCAGCCTTGTCTCCTTTCGAATCTTGGAGACTGCCCCCTCCCTGTGAATCTCCTCTAGGAGCACCTCAAGATGCTTCTTGTCCCTGCCGGTCACGCGCAGCCTGAAATAGGACTTGTCCGTCTTTCTCTTTCCGATGTTGATCTCCTGAATCTGAAAGTCTCCCTGAAGGTTGATTATGCTCTCAAAGATTCTGCTCATTATCATGGAGTCAATCAGATGACCGCTTGCCTCGACTTCTTCGGAAAATCCGTCCAATTTACTCTTCTTTAAACGAGTCTAACTAAAGGTTTACGTTGTTTTGGGTCATACCGGCAGGATTACCTTGCCTTCAAACTTTTCTATGCCGTCTGAGCGGAACGTCTTTTCCAGCGCCTCCTTTTGCTGTACAGTGACGCCCTGCACTATCGTCTTTGAGGCACCGCTTTTGTCCACCAGCGCAAGGATGTATCCGCTGTTGTCCGTCAGGACAAACCCTGAGGACTCGTCTACAAACGCGTACAGGTTCTCCTCGCCGACCGGCTCCCAGACGCCTGATTTTGTATCTGCCAGTGCCAGTGCCGGCATTGCCTTGCCACCTGTGAGTCCGTTAAGATACTCCCTTGCGGATGCGACGCGTTTCTGTCCGGTCTTCAGAGCCACAAAGTACTGCATGACTCCAAGGCGCCCCCGTTATTATAAAAAGTCTTACAGCCAATGCCCAAGAATTATATCCAAAAATTCCCAGTCACACTCCCATGTATTTTGAGTCTGCAATAACTGCCATGCATTCTATTCCAGGGATGCTCTGGTGTGCGCCACTATTTTGAATATCGGGCAGGCCGGGAAAATGGCGCACGGCCGAACTGCGACTGTCTACACACACTCCTGCCACAGAGGCGATGCCAGAGGATTCGCCAAAATTATACTTATGTGAATGCATTCACAGGAAGTATGATGCGGATAGTTGATGTTCCTGATGCCCAAAGGGTGGACTGCAGTCCTGATGACGTTGAGGTTATGCTCTCCTCGGGTGGCTTTGTACAGGACGGGTTTGAAGTGCGCCGGGTTGAACTGCGTCTCTACCAGACAGACCAGACGCATGGCACCTACTCCATCATAACATCCTTTGTGGATACTGACAGGGGTTCAATCGAGATGGTCTATGACGAGGGATACCGTGGAGAAGAACCCCTTGCAGGTGCAGTAAAGTTTCTTACATCTCAGATGGGACTGTCCGCCCTGATCCTCCGCTCAATCATTGCAATCGGCTCAAAACTGTGAGGGAACCGGGCAGCACTCTGGATTCGCTCCGTGGATGAATTCTCCTGCATCTGCCAATGCCGCCCTTCCAGACCTGTCTGGAGCAGACGACACCCACGCGCATAATGCCAAGCGCAAGATTCAGTTAATTGCCCCATTCCTATAGTGAAGAGCATGTTCCTGCAATCAATGCACCTCCTTTTTAAAAAAACAAGTTCTATTGTGTACATGATTGTCAGCAAAAGCATCAAAATTATACAATCACGAGAACTGTCACGCAAGATCGTGAAATGCTCCCTGGAAACCGACATCATTTACGACATGGCAATCATGATGAAACTTGCACATCCAAGAATCACGCAGTTTGACATCAACAACCTGATAACTGGATGGCGCGGGGAATTCAACCTGGCCAACAGCGTCCACATGCATGAGGCCGCCTCAAAACAGGCATTCCAGGCTGTAGCCAAATTCCGCAAGGCAAACCGAGTAAAGCATGTAAAACGTATCTGGCGCAAGAAACAGATAAGGCTCGACAAGACCAAAACGTACAAACACAACAGGTGGACGGAACCGTCGAGCCTGATGAGGAGGGGCAAAAAAATCACGAGGTTGCGTTCGCTGAATTCACGCGGAAAGCCAAAACTGCGGGACAACGACACCGTATTCCTGCCCGGACTCGGGGAAGTAAGACCGCGCACGAAGATCCCCGAAGGCAGGCCCGTGTCGTTCCAGATGATTGATGTCACAGAGAAGATTACGCGCAGGATCAGGGACGGTGATCGCGAATTCAAACTGCACTTGCAGATCGAGGTTCCGGACCCCGAACAGGCGGCCGGTTCGATGGCAGGACTGGACCTTGGAGTAAGGCACCTGGCGGCAGTCGCAGACGAGCATGGGAACGAAAAACTGTACAACGTTCCCAGCGGTTGCAAACGGCATGACGGTGACAGGATTGACCAGTTAAAGTTACGCCGGTCAAAATGCGTGCATGGTTCGCGCAAATGGAGCGAAATCGGCCGCAAGATAAAACGCGAATTGAAAAAGATATCTGACAGGCAGAAACACAACGAGACAGGTATTGCCAGACGGATAACGAAGAATCTGTCCGTGTTGTTTTTGGAAGACCTGGACTTGACCAAAATGAGGCGATCCAACGGAAAGGCATCAAAGACCGGACTGAACCGCGAGATGGCATACTCCCGGATTGAGGAGTTTCGAGGCCAGCTTGAATGGCAGATGAAAAAGAAGGGCGGGATTCCAAAACGCGTGGAATACAAGAACACGAGCAGGACGTGCATGAGATGCAAGACCGTGGACAAGAAATCAAGGAACAGTGAATCATTTGTCTGCACGGCATGCGGATGGCACCACCATGCAGACAAGAGCGCGGCACAAATCATTTTCACTAACGGACGTCTCCACATGGAGGAGACTGGCGGCCAAGCCCACAAAGATTGTGGAGGCATCATTGCAGATGTCGAGGTCGTCACAAGGCGCGAGGATCACGGTTCAGGCAGTCCTGCAAAGGACAGCTTGACAAGTCGGCTTGGACCCGACAACGATGATTTTGGAAGATCTGACAGAACGCCAGAAAGGGCACTAGGACGTTACGGAGAAATCTGTCTGCACAAACTTTCGCTCGCCGCTATATAAAAGGGCAAACAAAACCAACTACAAAGATTTATTGTGGGTGTAGTTTTCAGCGGTTTACTTTCCCTTTGCATCTTTTCGTCGGTTGCGGCTGGATGCACACGGCGGCCGAATGCCGCGCAGGTGGTTCCCGTGCGGTGCATATGGCATCGACAGACAAAATAAAGGCCATTCCATGACTGTACCGTGGCCAAACCTGCCAGGCGAACCTGCCAGGCGAACCTGCCAGGCGAACCTGCCAAGACCGCATCCGGTTCCCGAACGAGCAAATCCGAATACGCCAAACAGTATCACCAAAAGAACAAGGCAAAGGTAGCCGCGCAGCAAAAGGCGTACCGCCAAAAGAACAAGGAAAAGGTGTATGCTTACCAGAAAGCCTGGCGTGACGCCAATTCTGAGGGGGTTGCCGCATACTTGGAAAAAGGCAAAGAAAAGCGCCCCGCGCTGGAGAAAGCTTGGCGTGACGCCAATCCTGTGAGGGGGTTAGGGCGTACCAGAAGGCCAACCCCGAAAAGCGCACCGATTGGATTCCCGCCAGCAAACTCCATTAGCACGCGCCGTTTATTTCTGGGCAAACGAGACTAGCGGAACAGGTTGAGCGTCGAATATATCGCTTTAGAAACGACGGACGCCAGTCCGATGGCCGCCAAAATGAATATTATGGTGAACCCCTTCCTGCTCCAAAAAAACCTCGTAGCCCTTCCGTCCATGAAGTGCCTCGCGCGTCCGTTTATTAAAGCGATTGTGTCTGTCGCAGTCTTGTCCATATCACTACAGTTTGGCCCCTCCTGACCCCCCGCGTGGCACTTCCTAAGCGGCCAAATCACGATTCCTACCGAGCCGCGCATGGTAGATTCCTTAGGCCCTCTGCTTGAGACGTGCTGGAACAACGAATACGCAGGGGCGGCGCGCTCCGGTTACTAGGACGGCAAGACGTCACCACCCGGTCGCGCGCCACGCGTGCGCCATCACGGCGATTACTCCTATGGCTGGTCTGATTTCCCACAACTGTACATATTCGGACTGCAAGCGGCGGCAGCGGCAAGTGCGCAGTTTTAGCTGTTCTGTACATGCACGATCATGGCCACGTCCATGAAGAAGACCGCCAGGCCAGCCGTCACCGACAAGCCGGCAAGGACGCCGCTCCGCCTAATGAAAGACAACACCCGGCTCACCAAGACGCCAATGGTCACCGGTACCGCTACTGACATGAGCACAAGCGGGCCGGGCACGCAGGACGCGCGTCGGCCGAGATCTGCTAGCATGCGCGGCAAACGTCCGGAGCGTGTCAGGCCGGCCCGCGCGCGACTCGTGCCCCAAAATGATGATGACATATAAGATGCCGGATCAGCATACGGGCGTGTATCATGGAAGGAGTCGGGTGTAGTCGCGCGCTCTGTGCCGTTGCTGGCACGATGGCAAGACCGGGCGACACATTCAGGACGATATCCATGGCCCCTGACCGCTATCTTGCATCGTCCGTGGCGGTATTTGCGGCCGTGTGCCTTGTGTCTGCCCTGCCGTCTGCCGCCATATGGCCCGAGCCGGGCAGCGGCACATTCAGTGGCTTTGGCGATGGCATGTGGGCATACGCTATATCGCTCATCAGTGCCATCCTGCAGAACCTCCTGTTCATTGCTGCGATATTCTGGATCGGAAGCAGGTATGGAGGAAACCGCAAGTTCAGGGATACGTTTCCGACGCTGTCATTCTGTCTGATCCCAATCGCGGTTTTGGTCGCCACCACCCTGGCCGGCATGCACCTGTTTGATCCCCTAGAATCAATGCGTGGCGGCTACGTGGGAGGGGGCTCGCTAGACCAGGATCCAGACCTGTCGCCGTCATACGCGCTCGACTTCGCCGGTCACGGTATCATCCTCCTAATTCAAAACGCATTTTTGGCCTCTTTCATGGCGTGGGCCTTTGTGCTGTTCGTAAAGGCGACAAAGATATCGCACGGGTTCGGGACGGGCAAGGCGGTCGGTGTTCTGGCATTGGCAATAGCCGCCACATACGCGTTTACAGTGGCGCTAGGGATCCTAAAGGGGCTTTTCCTGTCGCACGCATGGCTCTGATCCGCGTGGGCGGGGTCATTGTGGCGCAGTCCGTTCCCGCAACGCACACAAGTATATTTTTTGCCGCTGCATCTTCTGCACATCATGTTACCGCTACGTTCGACCGGTCTGCCGCAATGCCTGCATGTCATGCACCCCGCGTTCGGCAGCGTATAAGGAGAAGGCCGGATTGCCTGACTTGTAGAATTACAACACGCTGTCGCCAAAAGACGCCTTGGATCAAGAACCGGTCATCGTATTTAGTTCAGAAAAAAAATCGACAAATCTTTGTTTTGTCTGCGCGTCCAAATGCGGGCTGGCGCTCGTCAGTCCTTGCCACGATCTAACATCACATATTTCATGAATTTTCAGTGTCCTAGATTCAAAGTCGTAGCCATTGCCCAGCACCATCTGTTCAAATTCTGCTTTGGACGAGCTGTCCTGGAGGGCATATCCCCAATAATCCAAAAGATCATTAATGGCGCCACTACATTGTTGTCGGATTGATGCTTCGTTGGGACGTTGGGACGAATTGGGTTGTTCTGAGAAGTGGTATTCGTAAGTTCCAAACGATGAATCATAGTACACGGTGCCCTCGACCACCAGGCTGACATCCTTGTCGAAAGGGTAATCCAAGCCAGCAGCCAACAAACCCGTTTTTTTAATGGTAATGTCTGCATCGACAACAACCACTTCACTCTCAGGTATTGTGATGTGTTTGGGGATGGTGACCCCTGCTATGTTGTTGTCACCTGCAAAGACACGGACGTCGATCCTGTCCACCTTGGCATCTGTCGAGGACGGGTTGGGCATGCATAATTCTAGCTTTACGTCAAACCCGTCCAGGTACACGTCGCATAAGTCGGTCTTGACTTGTTCAAATGCTCTGCGTTCTTCAATGTCTGCGTTGATTGCGAATGCGGCGACCAGCACGACGATTGCCGCTATTGCGGCGGGAATTATCAAAACTTTGTTAAACGGTTTTTTGTTAGGCTCGACTGACAAATCTAACGGGTGCCTGAATTCAGGACATATTCGTGCTCATTGGCACATGCTTTCTGGCATCTTGATGATCCCGGCACGACTGAACGTGTCCCCGACTTCACCCAGATCTTCGACGATGTCGGCGAACCTTGGCTGCACCGCTTCCAAATCCTCCTGTGTCGCCTTTTTGCAGATCTCGTACGTCCGCATTGCCTCCCAAAAGATACAAAGGTTAAAAAATATGGCGAAAATTCCAAAGTAAAGATTTATTTCAATTAGCACTTCTGTTTGAAGTTATGCGGATACTGCAGCTTCACTGCGACAGCATAGAGTACACCCCCACAAAAAGGGAGATCAAGACGGCAGAGGAGATCGGCGATGCCGGCACCACAAGGATTGAGGAGGTGGTGGTGGCCTTTGTCGCTGTGGAGTCCGGCGACAATCCGGATGTTGCCAGAAACGCCATGTCCCAGATTAAGGACTCCATGGCAAAGATCGGCTGCAAGCGGCTCCTGCTGTACCCGTATGCACACCTGAGCTCCGACCTGGCAAGGCCGTCTGAGGCCCTTGCAATACTCCGCGTAATGGACGGCATTCCCTCTGATCTTGAAGTATCGCGTTCCCCGTTTGGTTGGACAAAGTCCTACCACATCCAGGTAAAGGGGCACCCGCTGGCCGAGAGCTCCAAGACGATAACTGCAGATTCTGCCACCCATGATGGCGAGGCCACCTCTGAGGCCCTAAAGGGCGAATCAGGCATGCGCTCGTACTGGAAGATAATGTCCCCTGACGGAACCCTGACTGACGTGGGCAAGTTTGACTTTTCAGGACACAAAAAGCTGGAGACGCTGGCAAAGTACGAGTCAAAAAAGGAACGCCGGGTCGACTCACCGCCCCCGCACGTATCCCTGATGAAAAAGCTGGCCATTGCAGATTACGAGTCCGCATCTGACTCTGGAAACATGAGGTTCTTTCCCAACGGCCGCCTGATAAAGTCCCTGATAGAAAACTACGTCACCAAGATGGTAAAAGAGTACGGCGGATACGAAGTAGAGACCCCGATCATGTACGACTCGGATCACCCGAGCATGGTGAGCTACTTTAACAGGTTTCCTGCAAGGCAGTACAGCATCGACTCGGACGGCAAGAAGCTCTTTTTGAGGTTTGCCGCATGTTTCGGGCAGTTTCTCATGGCAAACCAGTTCCAAATGTCATACAAGAACCTGCCGTACCGGCTGTACGAGATGACGCGGTACAGCTTTCGGCGGGAGCAGTCCGGCGAGCTGGTCGGACTCAGGAGGCTCAGGGCCTTTACCATGCCTGACTGCCATGCATTCTGCACCGACATTGATCAGGCAGTAGGGGAGCTCAAGGTGCGCTTTGATCTCTCGCAGAAGGTTCTGAACAATCTTGGAATCGAGGACTCTGACTATGAGATGGCAGTAAGGCTGACCGAGTCATTCTACGACGAGAACAGGCAGGCAGTCCAGGAGATGGTGGCAAGGCACGGCAAGCCGGTGCTCGTGGAGATGTGGAAGAAGAGGTTCTTTTATTTTGTCATGAAGTGGGAGTTTAACTTTGTAGACGGCATGGGCAAGGCATCTGCCCTCTCGACTGACCAGATAGACATCGAAAACGGGAGCAGGTACGGCATAGAGTTCATCGACGAGAACAACAAGGCAATACCCCCGATAATCCTTCACAACTCCCCGAGCGGGGCAATCGAGAGGATAATCTATGCGCTGCTGGAAAAGGCCGATGCCGACTCCAAAAAGGGAATCAAGCCGCACCTTCCGTTCTGGCTCTCGCCAACACAGGTGAGAATCATCCCGATACAGGCCGAGTTCAACGACTTTTGCGAATCCCTGACAGACAGGCTGACTGCCTGCCGTCTCAGGGTGGACATTGACGACCGAAACGAGAGCATCCGAAAGAGGATACGCGATGCCGAAAAGGAGTGGATACGGTACATCATGGTGGTGGGCCCAAAGGAGTCAGGCTCCGAGACCCTCAGCGTGCGTGACAGGGTGACAGGAGGCGTAAGGGATCTGACGTTTGAGGAGTTTATAGAGGAGACCGGCATGCAGACACGCGACATGCCGTTTGCAGGACTGAACATGCCGCGGCACATGTCCCGACGCCCGCAGCTGATGGTGTAGGCATGAGCTACGCTGATCTGTACCTCAATGCAAACTCGTCAATCACATCGTCTGGTGATGCCTCAATGCCTGTTGCAACCCTGTTTGGCGTTCCGTTTGACGCGACCCAATCCTACAAGCCCGGGTGCCGGTTCGGACCGGATGCAATACGCAACTCGTTTGACAACATCGAGATATTCCACCCCGAGCTTGGCGTGGACCTGGAATCTGCACACATTGATGACGTGGGAAACATCCGCCACACTGCAGTCTCCTCTGAGATGATCAAGATGGTGGGGAGGGTTACTGCCGAACTGGTCGGCAGGGGCCGTCCGGTGATAATGCTTGGGGGGGAGCACTCCATCACGTATGGCGCATACATGAGCTTTCCCAAGGACACGGGATACGTGGTGTTTGATGCCCACTACGACCTGCGCGACGAGTTTGACGGGACGCGGCTGAGCCACGCATCCTATCTCCGGCGGATAGCAGAGGAGAGGGGCGCTGACGGCATCCTGCATGTCGGGGCCAGGGCGTTTGTAGGCGAGGAGCTAGAGTTTCTGAATGAGAACCGCATCCGCACCATCTCAGACGGCCAGATACGGGCAGGCCAGGGACCGCAGCTGCTCCGAGACTATGCCTCCTCCTTTGGTGCAGTGTACTCCAGCTTTGACCTGGACGTGCTGGATCCCGCGTTTGCCCCCGGAGTGGGCAGCCCCGAGGCGGTAGGCATCACATCGCGGGAGCTCTTTGACATGATTCATTCCCTGCGCGACGTGCAGGTGTCCGGTGCCGACATTGTGGAACTGAACCCATACCATGACAACGGCGCCACCGCATCGCTTGCCGCAAAGATAATCTCCGTGCTGGTTGCGCAGGGCGTTGCCCGGGACCGGTAGCAGACACGCAGAATCTTGGCATATTGGGGGTACCGGCAGGATCACCTGGCATGCATCTCCGGCCTGACACTATTCATGTTATTATACCATATACACGAGTCCATCATATGCTCAACAACCTGAGGGATACCCTGAGGCCTGCACTTGAGAAGGTTGGACGCGGGTTTGCATCCACCGGACTGTCTCCAAACTTTTGGACTGCCGTCGGGCTTGGATTTGCGCTGGCCTCTGCCGTATCGTACGGCCTGGGAATCCAGTACGGGCTGATAATCGGGGGCGTACTGCTGCTTGTATCCGGATTCTTTGACATGGTGGACGGCCAGGTGGCCAGGGTCATCGGCAAGACCTCCAACAAGGGCTCCTACCTTGATGCGATGTTTGACAAGATTGCCGAGGTTGCAATATTTCTGGGAATCCTTGTGGGAGGGTACGCAGATCCGATACTCGTGCTGCTTGCAGTGACGCTGTCCCTGCTGGTCAGCTATGCCAGGGCAAAGTCGGATCAGCTTGGCATAAGGCTTCAGGGGGTTGGGATCGGCGAGAGGGCCGAACGATTACTGGTGGTTGCCATAATAGGGATGATAGGATTCATGGAGTACGCCGTGATAATCGTAATCATAATTGCAGGAATCACGCTGGTTCAGAGGATGATCGTCACTGCAAGACAGATTCGTGACTAGAGCCTGCCGCGCTTTCGCCTGTTGTCAGCGGATCTTATCTTTAGAATCTTAAAGTGGATTGCACAGGAGATGCAGTACCATTTGAGGACCGTCGGCGATGCAATGTATGCGCCCTGGGCACGCAGCTCCTTTGCCAGCGTGTGCTCAACCAGATTCAGCCTTGATGTGACCTTTTTTGCCTTGTCCTTTGGAACAGTCTGTCCGCAGTTTGTACACTGGATGACTCCAGAGGATCCCTTTCCGCCCTTGGTGCGGCCCCTGCTGGCGCGTTTTAGTGGCATATCGTTGATTCAACCTGCCTACTTATATTTGTGGATATCTGTCACCCTTCAAATCACATCCGGTTCCCAAGACATATTCCTGTTTCCAAAGTCTTGCAGATGACATGGAACTGGCTGACAACGTATTGACTGATGCTGGGGTGGGGATGATTCCTGCAGGCATGTACGCATTCTGATGTCAAAGTGCGCTAGAGTATTCCCTCCATGTAGTCGACTGACGAGATGTCATGTTATCCTCTTCTCATTGCAGCTGACTTGCCTAACCGCCTCCAGATGTGTGCACCGAATCAGCCCGGCCTTGTCTGCTCCTTGAGTTCCCTCGTAAACGACGCCACGGCAGACTCGATCTCGTCTTTTGGCGTTTTTTGGATAAGCTTCAGGTACGCGCTGCCCACAATCACCGCGTCTGCGCCTGCCGCGACATACGCCCTGACATCCTGCGGACTCGACACGCCAAAACCCACCCCGACGGGAATCCCTCCCCCCGTATACTCCTTGGCGTTTTTGATTGCCCTGAGCGTGTACTCCTTGATGCCCCTGCCCACGCCGGTCGTGCCGTACACGGCCACGAGATACAGGAATCCCGACGACTCCCTTGCAATCCTCTGCACCCTTGCCTTGGCAGTGTTGGGTGATATCAGAAATATGGTGTCCACCCTGCCCCTTGCAGCGTCAAGATACTCTTCTGATTCCTCCACTGACATGTCCGGTATGATGAGCCCGTCTATCCCAGCCCCTGCCGCCTCTGATACGAACCTTGCATACCCCCGGTGGTACAGGATGTTGGCGTATGTCATCAGCACCAGCGGGATGTCAGTCTCCTTTCTGATCCTCCTGACCATCCTGAAGAATCCCGCGATGCTCGTGCCGTTCTCCAGCGATACGGTCCCTGCGTTTTGAATCACCGGCCCGTCTGCAAGCGGGTCGGAAAACGGAAATCCCAACTCAATTATGTCTGCCCCTCCTTTTACCAGCCCCCTTACCGCAGAGACCGTGGCGTCCTCGTCTGGAAATCCTGCCATCACGTACGGTATCAGCGCCCTGGTGTTGTCTGCCTGCAGCCTGGCAAGCCTGTCCCTAATTCTTGACATTTTCATTCAAGTACCTCTGCACTTCCTCCACGTCCTTGTCCCCGCGTCCAGACAGCGTCACCACGACCGACTCTGTCTTCTTGCCCTTTTTTGCAACCTTGACGGCCTCGGCCACCGCGTGGGCCGATTCAAGCGCCGGAATTATCCCCTCCGTCCTGGTCAGCATCAGAAACGCGTCAATCACCTCGGCGTCCCTTGCCGCCCTGTACCTGACCCTTCCTGAGTCCTTGTAGTATGCATGCTCCGGCCCCACGCCCGGATAGTCAAGCCCTGCTGAGATGCTGTGCGTCTCCATTATCTGCCCCTCCCTGTTCTGGAGCAGGTACGTCATCATGCCGTGAAGCACGCCCTTGCTTCCCGCAGAAATGGATGCCGAATGCTTGCCCGACCTGAGTCCCAGCCCCGCAGCCTCCACGCCGATCATCTCCGCGTCAGTCGAGGCCAGGGGATAAAACGTGCCTATCGCGTTGGATCCTCCGCCGACGCAGGCAATAACGGTATCCGGTCTCCTGCCAATCCCCCTCATCTGGGAGGCTATCTCTTTTCCTATCACGCTTTGAAAGTCCCTTACCATCACCGGATACGGGTGCGGGCCCACTGCCGAGCCCAGCAGGTAGTACGTGGTGTTGACGTTTGTAATCCAGTCCCGAATCGCCTCGTTGATGGCATCCTTGAGCGTCTTGGAGCCTGACTCCACGGGACGGACCCTGGATCCAAGCATGTTCATCCTGAACACGTTGAGCTTTTGCCTTATGGTATCCTTGTATCCCATGTATACCTCGGCCTTCATCCCCAGCACCGCGCATGCCATGGCAGTGGCAACCCCGTGCTGGCCGGCCCCGGTCTCTGCTATTATCCTCTTTTTTCTCATCCTCTTGGCAAGCAGTGCCTGGCCCAGCGTGTTGTTGATCTTGTGGGCCCCGCCGTGCAGCAGATCCTCCCTCTTGAGGTATATCCTTGCGCCCCCCAGCCTCTTTGAGAGGTTCTCTGCATAGTACAGCGGCGTGGGGCGTCCCGCGTATGACTTCAGATAGTACCTCAGCTCGCTCTTAAAGTCGGGATCGCCTCTGAACCTCAGGTAGCTCTTCTCCAGCTCCTCGATTGCAGGCACGAGAGTCTCCGGTATGTATCTCCCGCCAAACTCCCCAAACCTGCCGTCTTTGGGATACCTCAATATGCACCCACCAGTTCCCGCACGCTCCCTGTTATGTCCATGCTTCCCATTATGCTTGATCCTATAAGAAATGCAGAGGCCCCGCATTTTTTTAGATATCGGATCTCCTCCGGCGTGCTGATTCCGCTCTCGGAAAGAACATGCCTGGAACCGTCTGCCGATGAAAGAATCCTCTCAGTCGTACCGAGATCAATCTCCAGCGTGTCAAGGTTCCTGTTGTTGATTCCTATCAGGTCAGCTTCTGTACCAATGGCTGCCTCAAACTCCGTCCTCGTGTGCACCTCAAGCAGTACCTTCAGTCCCCTTTTGTGACCATACCCTACAAACTCGTCGATCTCCTGTAGGTGGCCCTGATCAAAGAGCGACTGGATTAGCAGGATGTAGTCTGCCCCGATTCTGGATGCTGCATCAATCTGGATCCTGTCCACCATGATATCCTTCATTAGCAGCGGCACGTCCACCGCCTGCCTTACCTTCATAAAGTATTCCGGACTGCCGTTAAACAGGTGCGGCTGGGTCAGAACCGACAGCGCCCTTGCGCCGCCTGCAATCATCTGCCTTGCAATGGATGCCGGATCCGCCTGCGTCCTTATCCTGCCTTGGGACGGCGATGCAAACTTTATCTCAGTTATCAGCGTCGGGTGCGCGTTGAGCCTGATGATGTCCTCCAGATCCTCCCCTGATCCCTGCAGGTCTGCTGCTGCTGCTGCTGCTGCTGCTGCTGCTGCTGCCACGTCATACGTTCCGTCATCGATTGCCATTCTGGAGTTGTTTACCAGCCTCTTCAGGACGCCCCGGGCCATCACTGCAGCAGCCCCCTTATCAGTGATACGGTGCCAGTATCTGCGACAAACCTCTCCAAGAGTGAAAAGGCGCCGCCCCCGTCCATGACGCCCAGCGCAGTCTCCACTGCCTCTCCGATGCTCTCTGAGATGCCCGCCACGACAAGCCCGCCTGCGGCATTGAGGGCCACCGTCTCAATCATCGCCCTGTTTGCCGTTCCGTCAAGCACACCCACAAAGGCCCTCATCGCCTCGTCGCCCGTGCTCACCTGTATGTCGCGCAGGCTCGACCTGCAAAGTCCGACATCCTCGGGCTTTACCACGCTCCTGGTTATGCTGCCTTCCTTGAGCATGCACACCGAGTTGGGGGAGCTGGTGGAAAACTCGTCCAACCCGTTTGCAGCCCGCACAGTCATGATGCATTCTGCCCCGTTCCTTTTGAGGATGAGCGGGATTCTCTCAAGCATGTCCTCTGAGGACACCCCGACGAGCTGGTTCTTTGTGCCTGCAGGGTTTGCAAGCGGCCCCAGCAGGTTGAATGCGGTCCTTCTCCCAAGGGCTTTGCGGGCAGCTGCCACATGCCTCATTGCCGGGTGAAACTTTTGCGCAAACATGAAGCATATGCCGTGCCTGTGCAGGATCCCTGAGACCTCTGCAGGCTCCATGCCAAGATCATACCCAAAGTACTCAAACACGTCGGCGCTGCCCGTGGCTCCGGAATTTGAGCGGTTCCCGTGCTTTGCCACTACCCCTCCTGCCGCTGCCACCACAAACGAGGCTGCAGTGGATATGTTGAATGTTCCAAGCCCGTCTCCCCCGGTCCCGCACATGTCTATTGTGGTTTTGGCATCATCATCATCATCCCCGGGCCTCATCACAAGGACAAACCTCTGCATCGCATCAAGCATTCCCAGCAGCTCCTCGTCTGTCTCCCCCTTGTCGGCAAGGCCGGATATGAGTTCTGCATTCTGCCTGCCGTCTGTCCGTCCCGAGAGCATCTCTGTCATGGCGGCCCCGGCCTCCTCATATGTGATGTCCAGTCCCTGTTGCAGCCTGGAGATGATGTGTGGAATCATCGTGCCGCCTCTCCTGCCTGCCTCATAAAATTCCCAATAATCTTCTTTCCGTCCTGGGTCATTATCGACTCGGGATGAAACTGCACCCCCTGGACGGGATACGTCTTGTGCCTTACTGCCATGATCTCCCCGTCGTCGGCTGCCGTGGCAGTAACCTCCAAGTCGTCTGGAATTATCGTCTTGTCGCCCACCAGGCTGTGATACCTGGTTGCCTGAAACGGGGACCTTACATCCCGGAACAGATCCGAGCCCGTATGGATTACGGGGCTTGTCTTTCCGTGTCTTACGCATCCTGCATTGGTGACCCTGCCGCCAAAGGCATGAATGATTCCCTGGTGCCCAAGACAGATGCCCAGTATTGGGACAGTCGGCCCAATGTCGGATATGACATCAGAGCATATGCCAAAGTACCTTCTCTCCTCCGGGGTTCCGGGACCAGGCGAGATTATTATTGCATCGTACCCCTTCTGTCTTATCTGCTCTGGAGTGATCCTGTCATTCCTGATGACATCGCACTCGGCACCAAGCTCCCCTGCATACTGCGCAATATTGTACACAAACGAGTCATAGTTGTCTATTATCAGTACCTTCAATCCGATGCCTCCCTTAGCGCCTGAAGCATCGCGTCTGCCTTGTACTCTGTCTCCATAAACTCGTTTCTGGGAACCGAGTCCGAGACGATTCCCGCGCCGGACTGCACAAATCCCTTGTTCCCTTTAATGAATATGCTCCTGATTCCGATTGCAAAGTCGCAGCATCCGTTGTGTGAAAAGTATCCGACTGCCCCCGCATACGGCCCCCTCGCATCCGTCTCCAGCTCGTCGATGATCTCCATGGCCCGAACCTTTGGCGCCCCTGAGACTGTCCCTGCGGGAAACACGGACTGGAACGCATCAAACATGTCCCTTTCGGGAGCCAGCCTGCCTGCCAGGTGTGTGACTATGTGCTGCACATGGCTGAACCTCCTCACCTTCATCAGGGATTCGGGATGGACGGTTCCGTACCTGCAGACCCTCCCTATGTCGTTCCTGCCAAGGTCCACCAGCATTGTGTGTTCTGCCAGCTCCTTCTCGTCGCAGAGCAGCTCGTCTGCGAGTGCCTGGTTCTGCCTTTCATCCTTTGTGATCTTTCTTGTTCCTGCAATCGGAAACGTCTCTACCGTGTCTCCTGTGACGCGGACCAGCATCTCCGGGGACGCGCCAATGACTGTGCTGCTGCCCTGTTTCAGGTGGTACATGTATGGCGACGGATTCAGCCTGCGAAGTGCACTGTACAATGCCAGATTGTCCCCGCTGACATCAAATGTAAACTTGCGCGAGAGAACCGCCTGAAAGATATCCCCGTCGTAGATGTATCTTTTTGCCCTCTCCACAATCTCTGAGAACCCTGACTCGCTCATGTTTGACCTGACATGACCGGCATGGAATCTGCCAAACTCCCCGTCGCCGATTTGAAGTTCCTCAAACCTGTCCCGGTCGTGGTAAAAGTAGAACAGCTTCTTGTGCAGGTTGTCGTAGAGTATTCCATCGTCGTACACCCCAAACTCCATTAGCGGAGCAGGCGCACCGTGCGAATCCGGAATGTCCTCTATTGTCCTGACTGTGTCATAGTTTACAATTCCGACTGCCCCTCCAAGATACCTGTATCTCTGGTCTGCCGTCCCCCCAAGGAGACGTCTTATCTCCTCAAACGGATTCGCATCCCGGATGACTCTGGTCTGTCCTTTTGCGACTATCTCCACCCTGTCAGAGTATCCCCTGAGGATCACGGCCGGATCAAAGCCCATTACTGATGTCTCAGAGAGTTTGCCTGGCCCTGTAAGCGATTCGAAGAGGAATGAGTGCGAATAGTTTCGTGAGATTCTGTTGTAAATCTGAAACTGGTTCTCAGACAGATCCAGCGGTATCAGTCTTGCCTGAGCATTTCCAAAGATGTCCACCCATACGGTAAATCATCATGCCTTATTATTTAAATTGATGAGAATGCCGCTCATGCTACCGGATAAAATCCGGCAGAACACGGATGGCGTGCCGGCTGCAGTCACCGTGCAGCAGCATGACGGGATTCTGACTGCAGGCAAGCCGCACAACCGTTGTCCATACCTGCCGGCAACCCTGTCTGCTACAAAATGAGCCGTCTGGGAATGAGTTGTTCTGCTGCCGCCAAACGGCTGTGTACCTAATAGTACGGTTATGGTACGGTACTTTTAAATACCAACCTGTTCTATACTACTGCATGTCAAAAATCCACCACGGCCCGGGTGACAAACCAGACGATCATACAGGACATGCAGATTCTCAAGAAACCAGAACATGTTTGGAGTTCGGCCAAGAGCGTGGAATGTTATGTCTGTGGAAGGGGACTTGATTCCGGTTTTAGCATAACTGCCAGGACGCTACCAAACGGAAACGCGCTGTTCTGTGATCTGCACTACACGCCGCAGTAGTAAACACCTGGTTTTTTATTACCCTGCTGCACAAAGCCTAGATTCTGCGCAGGCCGGTTTTTTACGCCGGCGTTATTCGTTCCATGCCGTCTGGGTCTTGAGCCACGCAACCAACTTCCTGTATACAGGGCCGTTCTGCACGTTCAGTATGCCTATCTCTAGGTTGTTTGCAGACCTGGCCGTCTTGGAATAGTTATCGTACTTTGTAAACACTATCCTGTCAAGGTACATCTCGTCCTGCATCTCCTTTTTGGCCAGCTCCTCGGACTCTGTCATGGCAAAACTTGCAAACATGACCCCGTCTGCCCAGTATGCGCTTATGGATTCCATCGAGGTCATCATCCCGATAAAGTCATCAAGGTTCAGCCTGATCACATCCCTTACGTAAACCCGCTTGTACGGCCTGTAGACAAACTCTGTCACGTTTTGTTGTCAGTTGAAGAGTTTAATGAATATTGTGAACCGGTTGCCGCCGGTGCCAGTTGCGGGCAGGCGTCCCGAACCCGCATGCGGCAACAACAGCCATCCCTTTTAAAATTAAAAATACCGTGGTGCCTCCGGGCGCAAAGACCCTAGACTCTTACTCCCCTTGTGGGATCACGGCTCAATATGTTCAGCACGTTGTCAATGATGTGCTTTTGGCCACCTGCGTCTAGATTCGTTCGTGTCTGCTCAAACCCCATGCTGACAAATATCAGATGATCCTCGTCCACAGGAAATGTAATCCTTGTTATCTTCTCAAAGACTGCCACTGCGTATACCCCCTTTCCAATCTTTGGATACAGCTGCTTTCTCTGTTTCCATGCATATGCGGCCCTCTTCAATGATGCCTCTGTCTCCTCCTGGGAAAGATAGTTTCGAATCCCCTCCCGGTGTCCGGTGGCCTTTATGGCTCCCTCGATGTCTGTAATGATGCTGTGCCGTATATTCACGTCCGATGCCATGATTCTCTTTAAAAGGTTGTCATAATTCATTATTGCATTGTCCTGCAAGTTCAATTAAAGTATTGGGTTTGGATGATGACTGGCTTTACAACCCAAGCACGGCATGCCAATGCAGTCAGGCGGGCATGCCTCCCGTTGGAGTGCAGGCGTGGTGGCGCGCCGCAGCATCCTGAAAGGCAGCTGCGTCGCCGTGATCATGCAGCCTATGCTGATTTTTCACACGCGCCCTTTTCGTAATAGTATTCCTGCCGTTTCAAATCCTTTTCAGAGATTATCCTGCACTTTCTTATGGGCACCAGCCTGGAGATCTGCTCGTATGTACTCATATCCCTGACATCTGCTGCGTATGCAATCTGTAGCAGGGGGGACCTCTCCTCAATCATGGGCTTTGCCTGTTCGTATCCGCCGCTCTGTATCATTCCTGTCCTGAACAGCCCTATGGGGTTTTTGCCCTTTGCTACCTGGGGGTCCTGATAGCAACAGATTGCAAATTCGCCGTTGTCCCTCTCTATTATTGTCATCCGCGTGAACTTGTCACTCCAGCTGTCTATGTCCATCGCAACTTCCACTGCATTCTTCTTGTCCTCAAATATCGTCGATACCACCAACCTGCTCTTCTCGTACGCCCATGAGATTCCGTAAAAATCACTTCGCCAGTCAATCTCAAATGACATGTGCTCTGTTGCATTACTGCCAAATTAACGGTTTCGAATTCCGGACGGATCACGACGCGTGATTGCATGTACAGCATCTGTCAGGCATGAATCCTGCAAATAGCCGTGTCCGACTTTGGGGGGGGGGCCGAGCATGTGGCTTACTGATGGTTAAAAATAAGGACTATAGCGGCGAGCGAAAGTTCGTGCAAACAGATCTCTCTGTAGCGTGTCCTGATGCTCTTTCCGGCGCTCTGTCAGACCTTCCAATATTGTCGTCGTTGCCGGGTCCAAGCCGACCTGTCGAATTGTTCATTCCAGAACCATCCGATCCGTGATCCTCGCGCCTTGTGACGACCTCGACACCTGCAATGGTGCCTCCACGATTCCCGTGGGCTTGGCCGCCAGTCTCCTCCGTATGGAGACAGTCATTATCCAAAATGTTTTTTGCCGCGTTCTTGTCGGCATGGTGGCACCATCCGCATGAGACGCAGACAAATGATTCGCCGTTCCTGGATTTCTTGTCCACTACCCCGCAGGCAGCGCACCTCTGGCTTGTATGTGCGTGTTCCACGCGTCTTGAAATTCCGCCTTTCTTTTTCATCTGCCATTCAAGCTGGATCCTGAACTCGCCCATTCTGGAATAGGCCATCTCGCGGTTCAACCCCGTCTTTGAAGCCGCCCCGCAGGATCGCCTCATCTTGGTCAAATCCAGGTCTTCCAGGAACAATACGGACAGTCCTTTTGTTATCCGCCTGGCAATGTCGATCTCGTTGTGTTTTTGCCTGTTTGATATCTTTTTCAATTCATGCGTTACCTTGCGGCCGATCTCTTTCCATCTTCTGGAGCCTGCCTGGCATCTTGATCTAAGTGATTTCAGCTGATCAATCCTGTCGCCGTCATGCCTCTTGCAGCCTCCGGGGACATTGTGCAGTTTTTCGTTCCCATGCTCGTCTGCGACTGCCGCAAGGTGCCTGACTCCAAGATCCAGCCCTGCCTTGCATCCGCGGCCACCGCCTGTCGCGGGTTCGGGGTCTGGGACTTCTATCTGCAAATGCAGTTTGAATTCGCGATCACCATCCTTGGTCTTACGCGTGACCTTGCCTGTGGCGTCAATCATCTGGAACGACACGAGCCTGCCTTCTGGAACCTTCGTGCGTGGCCTTGCTTCCCCGAGTCCGGGCAGAAATACCGCCCCACTGTCTCGCAGTTTTGGCTTTCCGCGTGAATTCAGCGAGCGCAGCCTGGTTGTTTTCCTGCCGCGCCTCATCAGGCTGGACGGCTCGGTCCACCGATTGTGCTTGTACGTCTTCTTTTTCCCCAGCTTGATCTGCTTCTTGCGCCAGATGCGCTTGTTGTGCTTGAGCCGGTTTGCCTTGCGGAATTTGACTGCCGCCTGGAAAGCCTGTTTTGAGGCGGCCTCATGCATGCGGACGCTGTTGGTCAGGTTGAATTCCCTGCGCCATCCTGTTATCAGGTTGTTGACATCAAACTGTGTGATCCGTGAGTGTGCAAGTTTCATCATGATTGTCATGTCGTAAATGATGTCTGTTTCCCGGGAGCATTTCACGATCTTGCGTGACAGTTCCCGAGATTGTGTTATCTTGATGATTTTACTGACAATCATACCTGAGACGTAATCCGTAATTAGTCGTTAGGCACAAAGTGGGAATAGATGCTAGGCACGAAATGACCCAAAACTGCCTATTACGGATTATGTCTCTGTAGTTGGGATTTATTTTCTTAAAAAGGATCTCAAAAAATTGCACGAACTTTCGCTTTTCACTATAGCATGATTTTGCGCATTCTCATCTTTGGCTCGTAAAGATCTTCTTGAATGCACCGAATCTTGACTGTTGCAGTGACGGTTTTGTCTTTCCGACAATTCTAAACACCGTTGTTCCAGTCTCAGAGCTAGTGCCCCTGATTGCCCACATGCCGTTGTTCATGAGGTATGGCTGTGGGTCTTTTATTGGCACCTTTTTTCGTGCCTTGAAATCGTACGCCTCCATTATAGACATGAGATATGCTTACCCAGTTGATATTACACAGCAGGGGTAAATTTTTTCTAGCCGCTGACTCAAAATTTTGCCCGCCACGCAAAAAAATTATGGCAGGATCGGCTGCGGCAGCGCGTCGCATTCGCAGTATTCCTTACTGCCGCAATAGGAACATATGCAGTCACAATACACTGATGCCTGCATGCATGACTGGCACTTTTCACGTATGTTTCTGATAATCTCTACTCCCCTCATAACATATGTTGCATGAGACAGTTGATAAACTGTTTGGATAAATTTCTAAACAACCATATAGAATATTTATATTAACCAATCAAATGTTCAATAAAGATACATTGTGTGTCACAGATACATGCCCGCCATCAATCATCCCGAATGTGTAGGATTTGCACCCTGCCTGGCATGTGCTGATACATCCCCCGCCGGCAAACACGGCGAAAGTCCGGTTCCATAGCCTGCCTGGCATGCGTCACGAGTAGTCCTGACGGCGGTTCCGCCTGAGTTATCGCGTGAGGCCAGAGCCTGATTTTGGGGAGGGTTTCTTTGAACCCCTCTTGTCATATTTCTGCTTCCTTCGTTTTGTGCCCATTATTGAATACGTCTTGTCTATCTCGCAGAGCTTCATCTCTCCTGTACCGGGATCGTGCGTGGATTCCAGTGAGCCGTTTGCCAGCAATTCACCTACAATCTCCCATGTCCTTTCCTCTGAAACCTCAAACTTGCTTTGGACTGTTGAGATTCTGGTAAAGAAACCGTTTCTGGAGTTTCTCAGCACAAACTGTTCGACCTTTTGCTCGATGGTAAGG
Source organism: Candidatus Nitrosopumilus sp. (assembly GCA_965238275.1). Taxonomy (GTDB): domain Archaea; phylum Thermoproteota; class Nitrososphaeria; order Nitrososphaerales; family Nitrosopumilaceae; genus Nitrosopumilus. The sequence continues at coordinate 1,820,521 of OZ250186.1, read as the reverse complement.
AACGACTCCTTTCGCCTGTATCCTTTAAACGGCCTCCTGCCTTCCATGCATCTTTCAATTCGTTCTAGTATTTTAGCTGATTTATTGTGATTCGGCCCGCACAGGCATCTTTGAAGTCCTCTCAGAACCATTCTGCTGCCGTATGCAGAATCATGACTGCATCCGGATGAATGTGAACCGTGCTAAAGTCAGAGCACATGCTTGTGGCAGTATCGGTCCTGGCATGTGACTGTGCACTCCCTGGCCTGGCACGCGTGGTGCTGACTGCGCGTTCGGGCCTGACATGGGACGGGTCCGTGAACAAAAAATCAAACTGAAAACTATGGCAATAATCCTGCCCGGGTAATGCCCCCATGCGCTGCGTCGTACTCGTCAGGGCGTGTCCGAATGATTCGGGAGTTAGTCCATGCATGCAGAGGCGCGCCTGCCGGCAGGGCATCCTGAAACAGTGTCATGAAAACAGTATGATGAATCCTGCAGCTAATGCGGCTATCGAGATCCCCATCCAGAAATAAAACCTGCTGTTCATGATGTGTGTCTGGATGCACGGGATTAATAGTTTGGAGTCTGGCACCGGTTGGCAGCCTCCACGGCTGGCGTTTCGCTGTAGTGTGACTGTAGACACCGCTGCAATCAGGACATGATGGTGCTGTCTGCAGCCTGAAAAGGGTTCGCCCTGAATTATCACCCGCTGCCGGGATTCGGTCTGCGGCAGGTACGGCCATGTTAAGGGGATCGGTCTGTCTTGTGTCTGCTGCCGATCATGAGCCGGATGCACATACGTCGGCTGTCGGCCAAACCGGGCATGATGATTGCTTGTCGAATCTGCATGTCCTGACAGATTTCGAGTCGCCGGCAAAGCCATATAAGCGGTTCAAGCTCAAAATGAATCTGGGTCATGAGTGAGAATGACATAGTTGTCTGGTCCAAGGACTCGTTTCTTTCGTGGTCTGACTTCAAGGCAGAGTCCAACCCTTCAGTCTATGAGGATTCGCACAGCATAATCCGGTACAGGCCTACATGGGTGGTGGACTCTGAGCAGGTTGGAGGCGATGTCGTGTTTATCGTACGGGACATACAGATCTCCGTAGAGTTTCACAGGCAGCTGTCATGGGTCAGAATATCCCAATCCGATGCCAGCCTGTTGCGGCATGAGCAGGGACACTTTGATCTGGCAGAATTGGTGGTCCGAGAGAATATTGGGATGGTACGGCACAGGTTTGACGGAAGGGCGTTTCCAACACGGGGGCAAAACGAGGAGCAGAGAAAGCAGTTTGCCAGGTCTGACTCGGGACGGATGATTGCAGGCGATGCCGAGTCCCTGAAAAACACCCTCGAGCAGAGGCGCCAAAAGTATGATGCAGATACGGACTTTGGCCACAACCCCAAAAGGCAGTCAGAGTACGACGCAGTCTTTGCAGGGCTGAGAACCCCATGACTGGAACCATCCCATACATGCCTTCTGAATAAATCACTTTGTCTTGGTTTTGCCTTTTGTCTTGGTACTCTTCTTTCTACTCTCCACACCCTTGTCTCTGTTCTCTGCTTCCCTGTCTCTGTCGTTATCTGAGTGTACCTCTAGGTGCTCGTACAACTTTTCCTTTGATTCGAACAGCTGTTCACAATAATAGCATTGATGCATGACTTTCATGCACGTATCTTGAATTAATCGTTTTCCTTTTTATATCCTGTTTTATCTCTGGAACAGGAGAATTGTTGCGTAAATCAGTCTTCCCAGAAGTGCCTGAAAACAACCCAAAACCACAACAGATCAATTAGGGCAGTCCCAGAAGGTCATCGAACAACCAATGAACCAACTGAGACGTGACATGCTTAACAACCCGCGCATATATCAAGGTGTCCTAGACACGGTAGGGATCGGCATGTCTCCATGCATCGTGGTCTCACGCAGGTACAACGTCATCTACGGCACCGAGGATTTTCACAGGAGCATGGCAGGCGCGTGCGCACACGGCAGGCAGGTAGCCGGATGCGCCAGATCCTCCAAAAGAATCGGCAGTGCAGACGGGGACTCACGCCCAAGTGACGAGTGGATGCGCGACGTGGCATCCAAGACGCGTGGCAGCGACATCTACAAATGCTTTGCCAGGACGGTGTCCCTGCAGATTGGCCAGCTGCGCGAGATGAGACTACTCAAGAAAGGCCAGGAGATTGACGTGGCAATCGACATGCACCTGATACCCAGATACGACAAGAGATACGGGGTAGAGCTGGTGCGCTCAAAAGCCAAGGACGGGACGCACATCTTTGAGAGGTACATCACGATACAGTGCATTGACCAGAACCGTCGCCTCGTGCTAGGCGTCCTGGACATGCCGTCACTCGAGGATACTGCCGATTTCGTGCGTAAAATCATCGGTATTGCGCAGGATGCGGGAGCCTGCATCGGGATGGCGATGCTTGACAGGGAGTTCTTTACGGCAGGCGTAATGGGAACGCTTGGGGACATGGGCATCAAATACATGGTGCCGTGCAAGAACACAGATCCGGTGGTGGATGCCATCGCAGAGTTTGCGGCAGGCAAACGCAGTCGGGTCTCTGAATCCGTCATCACCGGGGGCGACGGCAAGGAGGTGCCGTACACGATGACCATCACAGAAAGGAAGAAGAAGAAAAGAAAGGACGACGGCGAGCTGCTACCACACGAGAGATACATCGGGTTTGCCACCAACGCACCCGACGTGGATCCGGACTCGTACGGGAACAGGTGGGGCATAGAGACTGGATACCGGATGATAGAAAACACAAGGGCCAAGACGCACAGCAAGAATCCGGCGGCGCGACTACTGTGCTTTGTGTACTCTGTAACCGTCTTTAACGCATGGGTAATGGCAAACGCGACACTGATGCACCGTATCGGGATTTATCCCACGGATCCCCTGATCACCCAGCAGGATCTTCGGGATATGATGCTGTTGCTGATCGTATTTGGCTACAAAGAGCCGCCCGAGCCCCCACCGCCGGTACTACCCTGAGTCACTTCTGGGAAGACTGTAAATCGACTTATGCATATATTATGCTATGTCGCAATTCCTTGGTACACTCCATCCTGTTGAGAACCTCCGGGTTCCAGCCGATTGCATTGAACAGTCCGAATTTCCTCTGGTTTGCTTTCTTCCGGAACCCACGGTACAACTGGTGGTGTTCGGTCTCCCCTGCCCAATGATCCCCCCCCTATCATCCCGCGTCTCTTGTGAGTACTGGGTTCAAAGATCTCTGCGGCCCTTGTTCTGAATCTTTTGTCCCTGCTCTTTGCATACATTCTCTGCTTGATGTTGGGCAGCATGCCCAGCGCAAAGACGGCCTCGCAGTTGCTGTCCGAGTCGTATCCCCTGCCTGCATTGAATCTCTGCTCGGCAAAGCTTCTTTCCAGCAACCCCTCCGGCATGACGCCCCAAATCTTCATACTTTTAATATCGAATGCAAACATCAAAAATCCTGTCACTGATTACAAAATTTCCAAGGCAGTTTGTGCCCAGGGAGATTCAAAAGGAGATCCTCTCTAGGATTGACCAGAGCATTGGTTCTGGATACAAGAAGATTCTTCTGTGCGCGCCCACGGGAATAGGCAAGTCGCTTGTCGGCGTTACCGTATCTGAACACTTTGGAAGGTCGTTTATTGTAACGGCTACAAAGAGCCTTCAGGATCAGTATGCCCAGGATCTTCCGTTCCTAAAACCCGTAAAGGGAAAGCAGAACTTTCCGTGCCTCAAACTCATGTCTGTAAAGAAGGTCGAGGATTCAAAAATGGCCATGCAGGCGGGGCTGACGTGCCAGAAGGGGCAGTGTGTCGAGCGCAGGGTAAAGGAAGGCAAGGAGTTCGTCGAGGTGTGCAAGTTCAAGCCGGCCATCGCCGATGTCGTGGCCGGAATGCATGATTCGGGGTCGTGCCACTACTACCTGCAAAAGTATCATGCGCTGGCATCCCCGCACTCCCTGTGGAACTATCATTCATTCTTTCAGATAATGAAGTACAACAAGAAGCTCTTCGAGCCATACCTGGACCGAAAGGTGTCCATCTTTGACGAGGCGCACAAGATAGAGGACCAGATAATCCAGTTTGTGGGCGTTGAGATCTCCCACTGGCAGACTGAGGAATGCAGAATCAACCCTGACCGGTATGCCTTGGATGATCTGGACTCGGTAACGGGAATGCTTGACGATATTGCCCAGTCATACTCTAAAAAGATCAGGAATGTCAAGGAGAGCCCGTCATTCCGGAACAATCCCGACTATGAACTGGTGACCAGGCTTGAAAGGCAGTATGACCGGGCAGCACAGGCCAGAATTGACATACTAAGGGACAAGGACAACTTTGTGGCAGGCAGGCCTGCACGCCATCAGGACGGAAGCTTTGACTCCCTGTCCGTAAAGCCCATCGACATCTCAAAATTCACAAACGAGTTCTTTGATACCGAGTACCAGCTGTTCATGTCTGCAACAGTTGACAAGTCAAGCTTTTGTGAGAACATGGGGATGGATCCCAAGGATGTTGCGTTTATCGACACCCCAAGATCCCCGTTTCCAATGGAACACCGGAGCATAGAGATGCTCAATGTCAGGCAGCTCAATTACCGCTCCACCGAGGATGACGAGCTTGCAGTCATCAGGACCATCGATGAGATTCTTGAGAACCATTCAGACCAGCGGGGACTGATCCTGACCTCGTCGATTCCAAGGTGCTACAAGATTCTAATGAACCTCTCTCCTAGGAATGCCCGGAGGGTTCGAATCTGTCACAGCAAAAACAGGAACGGCAAGACCCAAAGTGAGGTACTCTCCGAGCATGCCACAGATCCCACCGGAGTGCTGCTTTCGTCCTCCCTGTGGGAGGGTGTGGATCTGAAGGATGATCTGTCCCGGTTTCAAATCATTGCAAAGATCCCCTATCCAAGCTTCGCCGAGAATCGGGTCCAGGCAAAGATGAAGAGATTTCCCCTCTGGTACCAGTCCCAGACACTCATCAAGCTGTTGCAGGGATTTGGGCGCTCGATTCGGAGCGAGGATGACTGGGCGAGGACCTACGTACTTGACAAGGCCGTAAACACCATCCTGTTTCGTGCGCATAAGATGATCCCTGCTGCATACCGCGACGTTTTGGGAATGGGCCTTATGCGTAATTGATGCGCAGATACGCACCTTTCTGCATTGAGCAAACATCGACTAGTCGTACTGCCCCGCCAGGGAATTCCTTCACCATCGTCTCACATGCGCCCAGTCTGGCCCGGGTCCCGGGGCCACGAAAGAGTGTGTTCTTACTCGCGTTTTCATCCCTGTCTGCGAGTGTGCCACACGTCCTGCAGTGTATCCTGCGTCTGCGTCTGAGGCGTACCTTCCCCCCGCATTCCGCACAGAGCGAGCTTGTGTAGCGTGCCGGCACAAGAATAATGGGGAGCTACTCCCCGCGTGCCTTGTGTGCTGAAAAACGAACACGGTCATGCCTCTGCGCCAATCCGTGTTCTGGACTGCAGGCGATCCGTTTCGTTACAGGTTCGGCCTGGTTGTGGCGCCCTGGGCCGCGGAGCCTACCAGCGTGGCGTATTTTGCAAGCGCGCCTGTCGTGTAGTTGGGTTTTGGGGGACTCCACATGCGTCTCCTCTTCTGAATCTCGTCAGGGGATACGTGGAGATCGATGGTGTTGGTGTTGATGTTGATTGTAATCCTGTCATCGTCTCTGACAAGTGCTATTGCTCCTCCCACGTACGCCTCGGGGGCCACATGGCCCACCATGAACCCGCGCGTGCCTCCTGAAAACCTTCCGTCAGTCACCATGGCAACCTTCCTGCCAAGTCCCTGCCCTACAAGCGCCGCAGTGGTTGCAAGCATCTCCCTCATTCCGGGACCTCCCTTTGGCCCCTCGTACCTAATCACCACAACGTCCCCCTCGCCTATCATGCCTTTTGAGACTGCATCAAATGCTACCTCTTCCCTGTCAAAGACGCGGGCCCTTCCAGTAAACTCTGACATTTCCACGCCTGCCGTCTTGATTACTGCCCCATCCGGTGCCAGACTCCCTCTTAGTATGAGTGCAGTCCCCTCTGCGTGGATGGGATCTGTCACCGGTCTTACAATGCGCTGCTCTGGCTCTGCAATGTCTGCCTGCATGATGTTGTCCCTGATGGTTCTCCCGGTTACAGTCATGCACTGGCCGTGGATGAGCCCCTTTTCAAGCAGCTTTTTTAGGACAAGCGGAATTCCCCCTATCTTGTCCAGCGAGTTCATCACATAGCTTCCCCCCGGCTTCATGTCTGCCAGGTGTGGGGTTCTCCTTCGAATCCTCTCAAAGTCATCATACGTCAGGTCTATTCCGACCTCGCCGGCAAGCGCAAGTAGGTGAAGGATGCCGTTTGTCGATCCGCCTACCGAGTTTAGCATTGTAATTGCATTCTCAAAGGCCTCAAATGTCAGGATGTCACTGGGCCTTATGTTCATATCCAGGAGTTTGGCGCATGCGGCCCCTGTGTCATACACCATCTTCCCCCGTCGGCTGTCCTCTGCAGGGGGGCTGGCACTTCCTGGCAGCGCAAGACCTATGGCCTCTGATATGGAGGCCATTGTGTTTGCAGTGAACATGCCCCCGCAGGATCCTGCGTTTGGGCATGCAGCGTCCTCTATGCTCTTGAGGCCCTCCAGCGTAAGGTCGCCTGCATCGTATGCCCCTACCGCCTCGTACACATCAACTATTGTAAGCTCCTTCCCGTCAAGCATTCCCGGCATGATGGTGCCTCCATAGACAAACACGGACGGAATGTCCAGCCTGGCCATTGCCATCATTGTTCCAGGCAGGCTCTTGTCACACCCTGCAATTCCCACCAGCGCGTCATACTGGTGCGCCCTGACCATCAGCTCAATCGAGTCTGCAATGACCTCGCGGGAGACCAGTGATGACTTCATTCCCTCGTGGCCCATTGCAATCCCGTCGCTTACCGCTATGGTTGAAAACTCCCTTGGCGTGCACCCCGAATCCCTGACGCCGTCCTTTGCCCTGAGGGCCAGTTCTGGAAGGTGGATGTTGCATGGCGTGGCCTCGTTTCCGGTATGGCATACGCCGATAAATTTTTTGGCCAGATCATCGTCGTCAAGCCCCATGGCCTTGTACATGGCCCTGTGCGGAGCTCTGGCGGTTCCCTCCACCACGTTCCTGCTGGATATCTCCATGATGGCATCAGCCATGACATGTCATATTTACATTTGCCTTGTGCCGTTTGGTCCCAAAAGCAGCTGCCGCCGCCCCGTGTGTGGCATGATGCTGCTACCACCCGAGTTCTACTTTACTATGACCTGGTTGCTTATCTGAAGCATCTGGGATTCCAGCTGTTCTGGCGTGGCGCCATATGAGATTAGAATCCTGTCGTCCTCGAATATCTCATAGTCCCTGATGTCTGAAAGCTCCTCGCCATTGATGAAGAATCTAAGGTCGTATTCATCGTCGGTGCAAAACTCCCTTCCGTCCGGGAACACATAGCACTTGTCATCGAGTCTAATGTTGAGTGTCTCAAAGAGAAATCCCAATGTTACTCCCGTGGCGTGCTTGTGGACAGTGGTTCCGTCCCTTCCCTCGAAGTGAATCCAGTTGGATTTTATCTGGTATGAAGTCGTTGAAAAGTCGAACTCGTCATTGAATATCTTTACCAGGATGCCTGCATGATCATGGGCACTTCCCATTACCCCTGCGTTTGACGGCCCGCCCGGAGTCTCCCCGGTAGATGTGACAAAGATAAAGGCAGCATAGACTACGATGGCGGTAATTACTCCTAGGACGCCGATCGCAATCAGCATGTTCTTTCTCTTCTGGGCAGTGTGCTTTGTGGCATAATTCTCGCGCTTCTCTTCGCGTGCCCTTCTCTCCTTTCTACCCATGACTAGTTTAATTCAAAAATCTGCACTAATTAACCATTCGGAGTATGGCGGGTGTGTCCTAGTAATAAAAAATGCCATCCCATGTGCCAAGATGTCAAAGACACGATTGGTGCCAGAACCCGTCGGCATCAACAGTGCAGCACCGTCGATCCCCCACAACCCATAAAATCCCCCAAATCCAAGACGCTGTGCGGAGGCTCCGCTAGGAGGCGCGTGTCAAGACGTGCCGGTTACGCTGCAAGTATCGCGATTTGATCCTGTGTGAGCCTACCGTCTTTTGCCTGCAATCTGGCCACGAGCTCGACGTTGTAGCACATGATGCGGATCGCAACCTCATTTGCCCGGTTCTCGTGTTTTCGGCATCTGGTGCCATCCCCGTACATCTTCTTGAGGGCGGCAAAGACTGCCTCGATGATGCTCCGCTGGTGGTACTGCGAATCAAATTTGTCCCGATCATCCATGTACAGGCTCACCATCTCGCGCCACGACTGGCTTCCCTTGGCGTTGCGTACGGTGTTGGACTTTGGCTTGATGCGGGGCACCATTCCCATGGCAGATATCATGTTGCACATGAGCCTTGCCAGATACGCAGAATCCAGGCAAAAGTCGCCGGTGCCCCGGCTTAGCCTGCAGAGCATCACATACAACCCGTTTATGTCTGCCACCGCGCTGTCTGTCACCATGCAGTCGATTATCACCCTGGTGCGGATATCCACGATTGCGTGCAGTTTGACCCATCCCTTCCTGGTGCGAAAACTGTCGGTCCTGACGTCAAGCCACCTGACAAACCGCAGGTACGAGTATCCGGTGCTGTCTGCTGCCAGGGAGCCTGCCTCCACCTCCCTGATGGCAATCCGGTGTGCCTCTGCCAGATACCATTCCGGGATCAGGCCGTAGGCGCGCGCTATCGTGCTCTTGGAGGGAATCCGGTCCAGGCCCATCTTGGCTGCCATGGTGCCGTTATTCCGGAGAATGCCGACCATCTTACGGTAGGTCGTGCGCTGTGCCTCAAGCATGATGCAGACAGCTGCCATGGCGCCAGGCGGATATGCAGTCATGCCGCCCAGGCCGGGCCTGACGGCGTACGGATTCCCAAGCTCCTTGATTATTCCCAGCACGGTATTCAGCATGAGACCAGACAGGTACTGCTGAACCAAATCGTATTGTCGTTGATCGCGTTTCTTTGTAGTCATTAGGCGATGCCGTGATCTGCCGATCCATATCTTTTGTCATCCGGGGGTATATGTCTCTAGGACACACCCGAGTATGGCAGGTACGCACTCAGGTGCCGGCGTCGTTGGGTGCGGGTTTTTTATAACCGGCAGGGCATCATTAAGATATCTGGCATTCTGGCCGGTTGTTCTTTTTCCATCACTGGTCATATTGGCAAACCGGTCATGACGCCTGCTTGGCTGGCCGGCGGGGCGTTGCCGGTGTATGGTTCCAGTCTTGAGATACCCTGCCCCGTCTCTGGATGTGCCGCTGCCGCGTCACGCGTACCTCCATTGCCACGGTATCCGCATCCGTGTCCTTTTTTAGCTGCCCAATGACGCAACGTATGGACTTGTCGTCAGTCCGTTTTGGCCTCGCCGTCTCCTTTGTTCCATGCAGCTTGAAGCAGTAGTATTGCATGGCGTGCATGAGTATTTTCAGGCGGAATGATTTTTGTACGATATATAAGTATATATTAAACAATGCATTTATTAGATTAGCATATTCCTGAAGATTCTGTAAATGAATTTATTAAGTAAATTTGTGTTTAGTTACCTAAGTGACGTAGAGGTGTCATGTTATAAATGAACCACATTCTGCCTGCCATGCTCTGCCTTGGGATGCTCCTTGTGGGGGTTGGGTCTGCCCACGCGCAGGTGTCGGCAAACGTAACCTCCGACACTGCCAATGGCACCTATACGGAGGGTTCCATTGATGTCCGGATGATACTTTCAGGAAACCCAACCTTTGAAGAATTCAATATCGTTGATGGCAGACACGGTTTTGGCGAGCTTGCTCAGGCATATTCCATCACGACGACCCAAATTGGAGACAAACATTACGCCTTGGTTGCAGCTTACGGCGACGACGGCGTCCAGATAATCGACATAACCGACCCTGCCAGCCCCGTGGCAACTGCCAACATAACTGACGGTTCAGGCGGCTTTGGCGAACTTGAAGGGGCGCATTCTGTCACGATGACCCAAATTGGAGGCAAACATTACGCCCTGGTCGCAGCATACGGAGACAGCGGCGTCCAGATAATCGACATAACCGACCCTACCAGCCCCGTGGCAACTGCCAACATAACTGACGGTTCAGGCGGCTTTGGCGAACTTGAAGGGGCACGGTCTGTCACGACGACCCAAATTGGAGACAAACATTACGCCTTGGTTGCATCTGATTCCGACAGCGGCGTCCAGATAATCGACATAACCGACCCTGCCCGCCCCATGGCAACTGCCAACATAACTGACGGTTCAGGCGGCTTTGGCGTACTTAACGGGGCGTATTCTGTCACGACGACCCAAATTGGAGACAAACATTACGCCCTGGTCGCAGCTAACGGAGACAGCGGCGTCCAGATAATCGACATAACCGACCCTGCCCGCCCCGTGTCAACTGCCAACATAACTGAAGGCTCAGGCGGCTTTGGCGAACTTGAAGGGGCACGGTCTGTCACGACGACCCAAATTGGAGGCAAACATTACGCCCTGGTCGCAGCTTACAACGACGACGGCGTCCAGATAATCGACATAACCGACCCTGCCCGCCCCGTGTCAACTGCCAACATAACTGACGGCTCAGGCGGCTTTGGCGAACTTTACGGGGCGCATTCTGTCACGACGACCCAAATTGGAGGCAAACATTACGCCCTAGTTGCATCTGATTTCGATGACGGTGTCCAGATAATTAACATAACCGACCCTGCAAGCCCCGTGTCAACTGCCAACATAACTGACGGCTCAGGCGGCTTTGACGAACTTTACGCGGCGTATTCTGTCACGACGACCCAAATTGGAGGCAAACATTACGCCCTGGTTGCATCTTACCTTGACAACGGCGTCCAGATAATCGACATTACAAATCCCGCCTACCCAATAAACCCGCTTTTGCCATTCATTGCACTGGACACCACTCCGCCTGCACGTGCAGTATACAAGGAATCGGCAAGCGATACCCTGATCTTTGAGTATGGTGTGGGGAAATACGACTATTCTCCTCGCCTTGCGTATGCTGGAACGGACGCATTTCATGTCAATTCTTACACATTGACGTATGGCAATGGTACATCCATCCCAACAACGCTACCCCAACCAGGAAGTATCGGTTCGCTTAGCTACAACAAGGATATCCGAATCGGCCTGACACCGCCTAACCACATCGATCCTGTCATTCACAACACTGGTGCAGTAACAGTAAGTCAGGGTGCGACATTCGTCTCGTCGGTCACGTGTACTGATGACGTTGACGGCATCCTGACTGCCACGCATTCTGCAGTAGATACACGCAGTCCAGGCCCACAGACTGTAACCTATACCTGTACTGACAGTTCCAAAAACACCGTGACTGCAACTCAGAGCGTTACTGTCACGCCCGACAGCACACGGCCTGTCATCGACATCCCGGGAGACAACCCGCTGACAATAACCGAGGGTGACGCGTACACCGATCCTGTGGTCACGTGTACTGATGACGTTGACGGTGTCCGGGCCGTCACCACTTCTGGCACGGTAAATTCAACCACCCCAAGCACGTATACTGTAACCTACACATGTACTGACCGTTCCGACAACACCGCGACTGCCATCTTGAAAGTGATTGTCAAGATATACGTCGCACCGTATGTAGATTCCATCGAGACAGGAGAACCTGACACCATAATCGTGAACATGTCTGAGAATGTGCGGAGCGTGACCACTACTACCGGATTTACCATATCTGGTATCGTGTCCGACTCTTCCATCCTCATCCGTGGCGTTACATCCCTTGCTAATATAATCACGTTGAGCTTGTCTGGTGGCATGCTTGATTCTGACTCTCCCCGGCTAGCCTACAACGACACCACCGGCTCCATAACGGATCTCAAAGGCAAGCCCCTTGCAGGCTTTGACGAGGCAGTGAGAAACACCCTTGACACCACGGCCCCGACGGTGCGCTCTGTCACGATAGACAACTCCGGCACCGTCTACGTCAGGCTTTCTGAGTCCGTCGGGAAAGACATGACCGGACTAGGCGATTTTACCATCTGCGACACGTTAATTACAGCGTCAACAGTTGACGTATCCGGATCCACAATCACGCTGGAATTCCTTGAGACGATACCAGATGACCCCACCCCGAAACTCTGCTATGTTAGAGGTACCGGAGATATTGCAGACGGGGATGGCAATCCTCTGGAAGGCTTTACTGACAAGGAAATAAACAAGCAGTCGCGCAAGCGCTCATCCTCCTCCACATCCACGCCGGCAGTGGATCTTGCCTCCCTGCAGTCATTGGGCTATGTGGATTCCTCCAACATTACTAATCCGCATGATCCGTATGCGCTCATAACCCCCATGAATGCAGGTGACTCGTCCAACTTTGCAATCGCCATAAACGACAGTCACTACCTGCTGGGTGGCAGCCTGAACACGCTGGAGCCCCAGACCCTCCTGACCGGAGTCCCCAACACCATCAGCTTTGCCGTGTATGACCACGCAGAAATAGCACACTTTACCCTATACATGAACCTGCACGGACAGAACACCGAATACCGGGACAGCGACACCTACGTCACGTATGACATGGGCAACATCCGGATAGTCGACCCGCACGATCTCATCGCAGATGCCACAGTCTCCATCAAGACCAGCGAGGCAGATTCGGTAAGACACATAGTCGTATTCAGTATCACGTTTGAAGACGAGATGGAACAGACCAATCTTGTAGTCAGGACGTGGAACACCGATGCGTCCATTACAATGGTACGAATCCTGAATGCATTCGAGGTGGTAACGCCTGTATCTGAGGTGGCGGTATCGGAACCAGAGTCCGCAGTGGATCCTGAACCCGTAGCCGAGCCTGGCGTGGATCCCGAACCCGTTGAGGATCCCGTGATTGGGCTTGGCAGCACCACAGCAGACAAAAACACGCCTGAAACGATAATCCGCATGTGGTCCGGGTTTGCACCAGAGTCTGCAACCGACAGGGAACTCCTTGCTGCGCTCGGCCTGGAACCAGATGGAAACCTTCCTGACTGGACGATGACGCATCTGGGAACCCTGTTCTCCAAGGACCAGATTAGCCTGGACGAGTTTGTCACTGCCATCTCGTACGTGCTTGAGAACTCCTGACGGTACGCCTGTTCTGGATAACAGCACACAGGGCAAAAAACCACACCGGTTTTCTCATCCCCTGGCGCAATACCTGAATGTGGAATTGAACCCATTATGACCATGCTGCGCGGCAATCCGCCACGGCAGGGAATTATTCCAGTTAACGCAGAAGTAAGGCTTGCAGAATCCATAGCAGCCAGTAATCATGGCATTGAATGGTTCGGCTGGCGTTCTTGCACGGTATCGTATGCAATCTGAACGTCCTAACTGCGTGTGTCCACTGCAGCATCCGCAGAATGGGAAAGGCGTCCTTCCCAGAAACCGGCATCAGACTGTTCGGTGGAACCTGTCCGGTGGAACCTGGTATCAATTCAGGTCCAATATAACCACGCAGTTCTGATCATGGTCATGACAGCATCATTCCGAAGTTTCCGGCCGTACCGCCTCGATACGTGTTTAATATTTTCACAATCTTACCAACAAATCTAAACTACCAAGATCCAAGTATGAACGGGTGCCAGTTCCTCCAGATCATCACAAATGAAGAAACCAGCACGCCAAACACGCTTGAACAAGGGGGAATTTAAGGGGATTGACTGGCGTCTTCATTACGGGGAGGCCTGCGGCTAGACATGTTATCCTGCAGTCACGCAAAATGCCCGGCGTGTTCGGGATCCGGCATCGTGTCCCTGCCGGCGCCGCCTGCATATGACGAGAAGAAGGTGCTGCGCGGGGCATTGTGCAGGGTGTGGGCGATCGTAAACGAGCTGGAAGAAGAGCTTGCCGCGGCGCGCCGGAAGGACAAGAACGAACTTGCCGCGGCGCTGGAGAAGACAGAAAGGCTGGAGTCTAGGATCAAGGTGCGAGACGACGAGATCGCGTACCTCAACAGGGCCATGAAAGTCGCCCACGGCTGGAACGGCAGGCCCTCTGAGAACGGGCCGGCGCTCAAGACGCGCAGGGAGTTCCGCAGGGAAGGGGAGGCGCGCAAGGCAGAAGCCGAAGGTCGGGAACCCCCTCCTGCCAAAAAACCTGGCAAGCAGCCCGGGACGCAGGGATCCTCCCGAGGCGACATGCCGACAGGCACGTGCACGTTTATCCCGGAGACCTGCCAGAACTGCGGCGGGACGGACCTGCATGTGACAAGGATCATCCGCAAGAGGATCTACGACCTGCGCGAAGACGGCGCGGGGATCGAGTGCCTCATGTATTACATCTGGCTTGCCGAGTGTGCAGCCTGCGGCGCCACGGCCGTCCCCCACACCGACGCGATCGAGGGTACCTCGTTCGGGCCCAGACTGAGGGCTATCATCGAGACGTATTTTGACGGCGACGCCGGGCAGGGAAGCATAAGGATGTTCCTGGAGGAACTCCACGGGGTCAAGCTCTCGGCAGGGGCAATATCCCACTGCCGCACGGCCATGGCAAGGAAACTGGAGGGACGTGCAGTGGACGAGCCGGCAGTGGACGGCGGTTGCGGCAGGAACCCGGCGGCTCCCAGGCCAATCATGGGGGCGATCCTGGAGAGGGCGTCGATGGACCCGCACGCGGCCACCGACGAGACGGGCGGCAGGGTGGCCGGGGATGCCGCGCAGGTGCTAGTCTCCAACACACTCCACACCACCACCATCAAGGTGGCCGACAGCAAGGGTGCCGCGGATCTCCGCGCGCAGCACAATTGGATGGCCAACCGCCCGGCCATGCGCGACGGGACCAGCGGATTCGGGTGGCATAACGGGCCGCTTGGCAGGTGCCTCGTGCACGTGACCCGCAAGTCCGAATCCCTGGCCATCAAGCACGGGCACGACTCGTACCAACACGTAAGGCACAGGATGCTGCTGGACGTGTACAAGGACGCCAAAAAGGCCGCAATCCTGATCACGGTCGCAGCCGGGGGACCGATCCGGTGCGCCAGCAACCTGGAAGCCGCATCCAAGGTGCCCGGCCTGGCAGAGACAGTCAAGCAGTACACAGCGTCCCTGACAGACCGCGTGCGCATGATCATCGACTCGTTTCAGCACGATTCCCTTACCACCACGCTGGAAAACGCACTAGACAACCTCTTCACCGGGCTGCGCTACCCTGGAATGCCGCTTCACAACAACTCGACTGAGCTCCTGATACGCAGGTACATCATACCCTCCCGCCACAGGGCACCGCACCCCAACAAGGCGGCGGCGCGAAACTTTTCGACGCACCAGACGTTCATAGCGACGTGCAGAAAGAACGGGATATCCCCGCGCGAGGCGGTGCTGGCGATGGCCCGGGATCCATGCTGGGACATCTTCTCCTCTGGCATCCCACCGCCCATCATGACGGGGGCAGCAGCCGTGTCCGGACGCCGGATGGAATCCGCGATCCCGGCCTGATCCGCCGCCGCGGCTGCCCAAAACATTCTGGCGGACGGGTCGTTGCCGCACGTCTGGTCGCCAAGAACAATTTCCGGTACAAATCGCATGCCGCCGATTCTTGCCTGCGCGAAGATTTCTGGCACGCTGCAATCTGAACATGGTCAATCTGAACGGGATCTGGATCCATGGATCTGATCATGATTAGATTTCTGGCACGCTGCAATCTGAACATGGTCAAGTAGTGCCTTGTATCGATAAATCTGACTCACGTGGTTATATTGGACCTGAATTGATACCACTCAGGTCGGTGACTTGTCCAGGCACAAAATTGTATCCAGTCCTGCAAAACCATGCCTAGTCTCAAACGGGATCTTAGTGCATACTATGGCAGCGGCCGGGCAGATGCGTCTCCGGGATTTTTCACGTGTACCCCTGTAATGCTGCCACGCCAAATCCATCTTAAAACAATAAATAAAATTACCCTTTGAACAGGACAATGGACTGCATATTCTGTGACATCCTTGCAGGAAGAATGGACGGGCACGTGCTGTACTCTGATGAGGACCACGTCGCACTGCTGGACAAGTATCCGATTGATGTGGGCCACAGCCTGATAATACCGCGCAGCCACCATGAAAGGATCACTGACATGACCCCTGAGGCCGTGGGAAGGATATTTTCACTGGTTCCCAAGATTGCCGGCGCCGTCCTGGAGGCTGCCGGCGCAGACGCCTTTAGCGTGGGCCAGAACAACGGCCGTGCAGCAAAGCAGATAGTCCCGCATGTCCACATACATATAATTCCCAGATACAACAGCAGGGGCTCGGTCTGGACAAAACGCAGCATCCCCGACGATGCAGAGCTATCAGACCTTGCGCAAAGGATCCGCAGCATTCTCATCTAGAGTGGCCCGGGTTGTATCTTAGAATCGCGCCTATCTTTCCCAGGCTTGCAAGCATGTTTCCGTGTTCGGCAGCCCCAGATATTATCTCCAGCCTGGAGCCGGTCTGGGATGCCAGAAGCTCCAGATAGTCCACAATGTCCTGCTCTGTTGCCACAACCTCCATTGCAGCGCAGCCCGGACATGGACTGCCTGTGTACTCTGTCTTTTTTGGAATCACCCGGGATCGTTCGATGATCTCCTCCTGAACGTGCTGGCATCTTCTGCACCTGCCCTCGATCCTGTGCAGGCCGGTGTTGTTCGTGATGATCAGCGTGCTGACTACGTTGTTCTTCAGGTATCTGACTACCTCCTCCAGCCCGTACGAGCCAAGTCCCGAGTGCGAGTTTATCTCCTTGAAGAGATCCTCTACCAGCTTGCGCTCCTCGACCATTCTAAAGTCCGACAGGATGTCTGCAGACTTTACAAACGCCTCCCTCACGCCCTCTGATCCCGAGTATGACGAGTCGATTGTAGACAGTATCATGTCCTGCAGCCTGTACTCCAGATAGCTGCCGTTGATGAAATCCTCCTTGGTGGGTCCGGGGCCTGACACAATCAGGCCCTTGACCGGATAGATGTCGATAAAGTACTCCTTTGTGGTTGCTGCCACCCTGTTAAAGTAGTACGTCAGCTCCATCTCCCTGAGCTTTTGAAACCTCTTTGCAGACTGGCCGCCCTGCCTGTGCTTTCCTGCAACCCCCGAGCCTGTCTGGGCAAGCACCTCGATTCTGTCGCCGTGAAGAAGTCCCCATCCTGCATCCTTTGCATCAATTGCCAGAAACCCGATAAGGTTGTCGTCTTTTAGCATGTCCTTTAGAATATCCACATGAAAGTGATCGTCACACCTGTACAGATACTGGTTTAGTTCCTTGGGTGGGTCAATCACCCATGTCTGGAGGACCTCGCCTCCAAGGGGGCAGCCTCCCTCCGGGGGCAGCGCGCCACAGAATATCACCAGCCCCTTCTCGGGGGTCTTTTTATACATCTTGAGTTTCTGGACTACCTTTCCCAGGGATCCCACCACGTGCGTCCTTGTCAGATCCGACTTTATGTTGTCTGCCGTACCCTGTTCCTGCTGCAGCGAGTTTATGATCTCGTGAAGCTGCTTGCTTTTGGGAATGTACACTGTGATGAGTTCGGTTCCCCTGCCTGATTTTTGTGACAACTCGTCAAGAATCTTTCTAATCTTGTAGATTTTGACTGAATCCTGTTTTTCTATGCTGATCTTTGTCATTTGTGGGGTTTTCTGACTGTTTGAATATTAATTAACTGCTCATGTACCGGGGATGTGGTTGGATTTTTTGTGATTACATGGGCCGTGCAAACAGTTGCCATCATTTCTGGGCGCATCCCTTAGCCTGCAGTTAATGTCTGCAGGGCGGAGTTCTTTGCAGAGATCTCTGCTGTAAACTCGTCATCCGATGACGAGATGATGATTACGTCGCCTTCCTCGGGATTCAGGCTCTTGTATAGGACATGCCTCGTCTCCGGGTCTCCCCTGAGGCAGTCTCTGCCGTCTCCTGGAAACACGAACATGCCGCCCCTGTATGTGATGGTAACGCATAGTCGCGGCCATAGCACCCGTGGAAATCCGGCACTGTCAGTTCTTGACGCCCAGATACAGGCTGCCAAGATCCTCGTTTTCAAGCAGCTCGGCTGCGCTCCCGTTGTATACGTTCTTGCCGTTTGCCATCAGGTATACCGTGTCGCCAATCTTTAGTGCCTGCTTGACGTTTTGTTCTACAAGAATGACTGTGAGGCCAAACTCGTCGCGTATCTGGACTATCTTTTCAAGCACCTCTGCTGCAAGCTTTGGTGAGAGGCTGGCTGTGGGCTCGTCAAAGAGAAGGGTTTCTGGTTCCCTTATCAGGGCCATGGCCATTGCAAGCATCTGACGCTGTCCTCCGCTGAGCTTCTTTGCTTTGTCGTTGCGGGATTCAAGCACGGGAAACATCTTAAAGATCTTCGGAAGCCTCTCCCGGAATGTCTTGGAATCAAGCGTATAGCTTGCCATTACCAGATTCTCCTTGATGGATAGATTCGCAAAGACGTTATCCAATTGTGGCAGGTATGCCACCCTTTTTCTTGCGATGACATGCGGCGCAAGACCTGTAATGAGTTTGCCCTTGTATGTGATCTCTCCGGAATAAACATCGGTAATGCCAAATATGCTCTTTAGCAGGGTACTCTTGCCGCATCCGTTGGGTCCGACTATCACTGTAATCTTGTTGTGAACGGCCTCAAAATCCACCCCGAATATGATGTGGGTGTTGACGTATCCTGCGTGCAGGTCCTTTATGTTCACGATGATCTCGTTTGTACTCTGTTTACTGCCTGTCCCTGACAACGGGTTTGTCGGCGAACGCATCATCTCATCACTCATGTCCTGCCTCATACCCCCAGATAGGATTCAATGACCTCCGGATGGTTCATGACCTCCTCTGATGTGCCCTGTGCGATGACCTTGCCCTGATTCAAAGCAAACACCTTGTCTGTATAACTAAGAGCAATGTCTAGCCTGTGTTCTATAAATAGGAACGTGATTCCCTCGCTCCTGCATGTTTCTGCGATCCTCTCAAATATGTCTACTGCCAGCTTGGGATTGACGCCTGCAATGGGCTCGTCAAGCATAACCAACTTGGCACCTGACATCATTGTCTTTCCAAGTTCCAAAAGCTTTTGCTGTCCGCCGCTGAGATTGCCACTCAGTGTCATGCTCTTGTCAAAGAGCTTGATCTTGGAACTTACCTCTTCTGTCATCTTTAATAGCCTCTCTTCATCCTTTCTCCACTTTGGCCTTGCCGGCGCGTATACGAACGACTCCCCCGAATTGCCTGGACCTGCCACCATAAAGTTCTCCAAGGCGGTAAGATCCCTGAATGGCTGGGGTGTCTGCCATGTCCGAATCAGACCGGCCTTGTATGTGTCAAATAGCCCCTTGTGTGTGATATCCTTTCCCTCGAAGGTAATCTTGCCTTCATCCGGTTCGAGAAGCCCTGTTATTATGTTGATTAGCGTAGTCTTGCCGCATCCGTTGGGCCCGATTAACTGGTATACCTTTCCGGCATCAAGCTCCATGTCGACTCCATCAAGTACCTGGTTGCCATCAAAACTCTTCTTGATTCCTGAGATTGACAATATGGACATTAATTGAACGGCGTGATATTATCTTAAAAGACTTTCCGGCCGGCCGGCCGCTTTCTATTGTGCACAGGCCGGACGAGCAAATTTTCTTGAGAAGATCTTGAATTTACACCATCAACCGGCCTTGCAGGGGAATCTAATTTCAGAAATTTTTATTAAGACTGTATGGTTTGACAATTTATGGTGAAGTTACAATTATACACAATTATTATGGCTTTCGCGATCAGCATGTTGGGAATAGGCGCATTCTCTCAATCCGCATCTGCAGAACTCTCAGGCGATATCCAGATAGGCGCAATCGTCCCAATCAGTGGCGATCTTGCCACCTATGGGGTTCAGCACAACCTTGCACAGCAGATTGCCATAGAGGACTTTAACGCATACCTTGCAGAAAAGGACGCAGGATGGTCGTTCTCACTGGTATCCGAAGACTCACAGACGCTTCCGACCGTGGCCTTTGAGAAGATACAGTCACTTTATGCCAAAGGCATTCTGCACGTAATAGGACCTGAAACCAGCGGTTCCCTGCAGAACGTAAAGGGGTACGTTGATTCCAACAATATGCTGGTCATCAGCTGCTGTTCCACATCGCCACTGCTTGCAATCGGGGACGACAGCATATTCAGGCTGGCACCTGACGACACCAACCAGGCAGTCGCAATAGCGGAGCTTCTGAAAATGAACGGAATCGACGCGGTGGTTCCCGTATGGAGGGAAGACTCGTGGGGTGTTGGGCTGAAGGACGCGCTTAACGAATCGTTCCCAGCAATTGGAGGTACAGTCGACGCCGGATTCGGATACGTTCCTGAATCAAGTGACTTTTCAGCTGAGACGTCCGTCCTGGCAGATATCGTACAGGGGCTTGTTGACGAGCATGGCGCAGGGAACGTGGGTGTGGCATACATTGGATTTGAAGAGGGGGTGTCCTTCTTCCAGTCGGCACAGGCACATGACATACTAAGCACAGTTGAATGGTTTGGCACGGATGCCACCGCAAAGAGTCAGAAAATCATCAATGATCCGCTCGCGCTGGAATTCGCGACCAACGTTAACTTTACCTCCGTAGTGGTGGCCTCAGGACAAAATGATCTAAGCACGCATGTGGACAAATCCGTGGAGGCAGTACTTGGAACTATACCGACACCCTACGCAAGCGCATCATATGACGCAGTATGGCTGCTGGGTCTTGCAATGGAGGGAACCCAGAGCACGGATGTTGACGTTCTGACCGATGCGATCCCACAGGTTGCAGCAGAGCGTACGGGCGCACTTGGATCCCTCAACCTGAATGATGTGGGAGATCTTGCCCAGGCAAACTATGACATATGGGCAATCGAAAATGAGGAGTGGACGTTCCTTGGAACCTATAATGCCGGTAGCAACTCCATCATGCCTGTTGCCATGGATGCAATGATGGAGGAGAAGCTGTCCGGCGAGATCGAGATCGGCTCAATCATACCGCTCACGGGCAAACTTGCCAGATCCGGAGAGGAGAACAAGATCGGATACGAGCTTGCAGTGGACCACTTTAACCAGTACTTGGCAGAAAAGGATGCAGGCTGGTCATTTTCAGTAGTGTCCGAGGATTCCCAGACCCAGCCCACGGTGACGCTTGAAAAGGTGCAGGCACTAAACGCTAAGGGCATAAAGCACGTCATAGGCCCACAGTCCAGCGGCAACATACAGAACATCAAGGGGTATGTAGACTCTAACAACATTATGATAATCAGTCCCTCCTCCACGTCACCACTTCTTGCAATCGGGGACGACAGCATATTCCGACTTGCCCCTGACGACTCCAATCAGGCAGTCGCACTGGTCCGTCTTCTCCAGGATGCAGGAATCGAGGTGATCGTCCCCATATGGAGAGACGAGGCATGGGGCGTGGGCCTTGAGAGCGCAATACGCGAGGCATTCTCGGCCGCGGGAGGCACAGTGCACGAGGGAATAGCGTATAGTCCGGAGGCCAGTGACTTTTCAAGTGAGGCATCATTACTGGCAGAGATAGTCCAGGGATACGTAGATGAGCATGGCGCTGACAAGGTGGGCGTCGCAAGCTTTGGATTCGGCGAGACGCAGATTCTCTTCCAGTCCGCAGCATCCCATGACATACTCGACGATGTCAGATGGTTCGGCGCAGATGCTGTCACCAAGGATACCGTCATCATAGACGACCAAATCACATTAGAATTTGCCACCGCCACCGAATTTACCACACTCCAGGTCGCATCAGGCAAGAACGATATCAGCAAGCAGGTAGAGGAGGCAGTCGAGGAGGCCATTGGCAGGACTCCACGAACCTATGCAAGCTCCGCATATGATGCAATCTGGCTTCTGGGCCTTTCCATGGAACGCATACAGAGCACCGATGTCGCCAAACTGACTGTCGTATTCCCAGAGGTTGCAGCAGAGCACAGCGGCGCACTTGGCTCTACAAAACTCAACGAGAATGGTGACCTGGCCCAGGTAAACTATGACGTATGGACGATTTCAGACGGCCAGTGGGTGCAGCTCGGCGTGTACTTTGCCTCTAGTGACTCAATTGAGCTTGCAGATGATAAAGAAGTGATGACTGATGAAGAAGTGATGACTGATGAAGAAGAAGTGATAGATGACAACGGTGGATGCCTGATTGCGACTGCAGCATACGGCAGCGAGCTTGCACCACAGGTACAGTTCCTCCGTGAAATCCGGGACAGCACACTGCTATCCACATCCTCGGGATCATCATTCATGACTGGATTCAACCAGGTCTACTACTCCTTCTCGCCTGCAATTGCAGACCTTGAAAGGGAGAACCCGATATTCAGGGATGCCGTAAGGGCACTGATAACACCGGGACTGTACACCATGAACATCATGACGCTTGCAGACCCAGGCTCTGAGGCATCGGTGCTGGTCTTTGGCATGCTCTCGATTGCAGCCATCGGAGGAGTCTACGTGGCAGGACCAATCCTGGCAGTCCACACGGTCCGCAAAGGGATAAGCCGCCGCAACTAGAATCTTGGTTCCTTGTGCAGCATGCCGTCTGTGAGATCTCTCTTCTTCTGGCCGTATCTGGTTGCAATCTTTCTGCTCCCTCGAATCACATAATAATTAATCACGATCTTGAATATCAATGAAGATCTACACCCGTACCGGTGATGGTGGGGATACCGGCCTTCAGGGCGGCCTCAGGGTATCCAAATCCCACCCGAGAATAGCTGCGTATGGGGCAGTCGATGAGACAAATGCCATACTTGGAGTAGTCCTGGCAAGTCCGATTGACAGGGATCTAAGAAGCGCCATGCGCGAGATCCAAAATGATCTCTTCGTAGTGGGTGCGGATCTCTCCAATCCGGATCCTGATGACACAAACAACAGGGTATCTCAGGACATGGTTTGCAGATTGGAATCCTGCATTGACCGTTTTGAGTCCGAACTGCCTCCACTTGCAAACTTTATTCTACCTGGGGGGGAACCTGCAGCTGCCCATCTGCATCATGCAAGAACCGTTACAAGAAGAGCCGAGGCCCTGACAGTCCAGCTGGGCAGGGAGGCGGGAATCAATCCAAACTGTACTGCATACCTGAACCGACTCTCGGATCTGCTCTTTGTGGCAGGCCGCCTAGTCAACAAGCGAAGAGGCACAAAGGATATCGTGTGGACAGGCCGCAAAAGCAAGATTTAATTCATCAACTGAGTGCCTTTTTCTAAGTGCCGGGGTAGCTCAGCCTGGGAGAGCACTCGGCTGAAGACCGGGCTGTCGCGCGTTCAAATCCCGCCCCCGGCATCCTACTCTTATCATGACACCATCCGGATGGCATAAAGCGTATGGCGGCCATTTGACGTTGTCCAAATTCCCGTCAAAAAACCGTCAACGGGATGGATCAGAGGCATCATGCATCAGAAAGGGGCCGTAGCGCAGGCCCTGCTCAAGATTAATGATTCCAATGGAAAAAAAAGACAGTTGCCAAGAATACAAGAAGAAACAGACGCGTCTGAAAAACTGCAGTACAAAATATGCAACGTAGATAAAAGTAACCGGCGGAATCCGCCCTCCCGGCTGGTTAACGGAACGGCACAACGGTAGTCATACACATAACACATGACTGGAATAATCAGGAGACAACTGTGCAGAAATTAATTCGTAAGGCACCTTCTGCGTGGGAAAGTATTATTGGCATGTATCTCTGTAACAGGTATGATGTTCAGTAGAACGTATGCCATCCTTGGGATCCTACGAACGCTGATCCAGACAGAATCCTTGATTGGTCATCTGCCTGACACTAGAATGAAATTAACAATGCGGGTTGATACGCAAATGCCGGATTTCAGATCGGAGAGTAATTCATAATGGCATTGGATCCAATATACTCGGATGCGGTAATTCTTGCGTCACTGCTTGCATTCCTGAGTATCGGTCTTACGCTTACCTACATTACAACCAGAATTCCAAATTTTGCGCATGCGTCGTTTGCAACCGTCGGCATATACGTGGCACTGGTGGGAAACCACATCTGGGGCGTAAGCCCATACGTGGTGATCCCTGTTGCGTTTGTAGCCTCGGGAACCATAGCCGTGGGACTGTACCTTCTCATTCTCAAACCGCTGATTCGGAAGCGGGCGACATCCACCATCCTGATGATAGCAACCCTTGCATTTGATCTGGTGCTCATAGCCGCAATCAACATAGTGGCAGACTTTATTGTCCGGACGTACCATGTCTCCTCCAGGGAGTTTACGCTGCGCAGTTATGATATAGATATTGGCGGGCTGCCACTGATAGTCGTCGCTGCCCCCGTCGGCATTGCAGCCCTTGGGATAGGACTGCATATCATGATGCGCATGACAAAGTTTGGTATTGCCATGCGTGCTGCAACCGAGAATCCCAATCTTGCAGGCACGGTGGGGATCAACGTCAAGACCATATACACGATATCCTGGTTGATGGGTGGCGGTTTTGCAGGGATTGCAGGAGTGTTCATGGCCATGTGGTTTCAGGGTGATCCGAACTTCGGACCACTGATACTGCCAAGCATATTTGCTGCAAGCATAGTGGGCGGATTCATGAGCATCTATGGGGCGATTGCAGGGGGATTCCTTATAGGAATCACAGAGGTGCTTGGAACCCGGATTCTTGCAGGCGAGTTTGGGCCGTGGCTTATTGCGTACCGTCCGCTTGTACCCCTTGTGTTTATTGTAGTTACGCTCTTCGTTGCGCCCAATGGGCTTGCAGGCGTAAACTGGTCGAGGTTGTTGAGGAGAATTGGTGTTCGGATCTGAGTTTGTATTTATAATCGATCTGCTTGCATTGTTTGCAGTCTATGCAATCATCAACCTCAGCCTGAACATGGAGTTTGGGTATGCAGGCGTGCCAAACTTTGGAAAGGTGCTGGCGGTGGCTGCAGGGGCATTTGTCGCCGCCTCAATTCCAGGGCGGATACTTGCAGACCTGGCAGGAGTAGAGGGTGACTTTATCACCAATAATCTGATGATGGTCCCGCAGATCAATGCATGGCTGGTGGACAATGTGGGGATCGGCTTTGCAGTATTCTTTTTGACGCTGGGAATTGCAGCCGTCGTCGGAGGGATAATGGGAATACTTACGTCATACCCTGCAGTGAAACTGCGGGGTGACTATCTTGCCATCACCCTGCTTGCATTTGGTGAGGCCATACGATTGGTTGGAAACAACTACACTCCGCTGGTGGGGGGAACCCTTGGAGTCCAGATTCCGGATCCGCTGTCGTTCCTGCCTGATGATCTCCGGTTTACAGCGGCCACGCTGGGGCTTGTAGCGATTGCAATCGTGGTGTATATTTACAGCGAAAAGATGATCCGTTCCCCTCTTGGACGGCTGCTTCGGGCCGTACGTGACAACGAAAATGCCGCCGAGTCGCTTGGCAAGAATACCACGCACGTGCGGATGAAGATCATCATGATATCTGCCGCACTTGCTGCAATCGGCGGTGCGCTGTACGCGTTTTATGTGGGCGGAACGATTGCCTTTGCATACGACAGGGCAAGCTGGACATTCTGGCCGTTCCTCATGATACTGATTGGCGGACTTGCCAACAACAAGGGCGTCCTGTTAGGCACGCTGATATTCGTGACCCTGAGAAAGACCATCATATTCTTCAAGGGCTCATTTGAGGGATTCCTTCCGTTTGATGTCATATGGCTTGACTTCCTGCTGCTTGGCATGATCCTGATTGTGATACTGCTGTACCGGCCGCAGGGGATACTCGTCGAAAAACCGACGTATACGATACCGACAAGGTTTGACGATACGGATACTAGAAACCCCCTGAAAAAGATTACAAACTTCTTCTTCAGATGACGCCCGGCATCATCGGATGCCGTTTTCTGGTTGGCTCCTCTGCAAAATCTGCTGATGGGCAAGAAGGACGTTTGACGACTCTTAGGCAAAGAAAAAATTCATTAGGAGACGCGTGGGATTCATGATGTATGATTTTGGATTTTTTCAAGACAGCTGCCCACCTCAAAAGGGTTCGGCGGCAGGGCTGGGTTGAGAGACTGTTCATGCCGTATGCAGAGTCCGTCGCAGATCATTCATACTCGA
This sequence comes from Candidatus Nitrosopumilus sp., assembly GCA_965238275.1. Lineage (GTDB taxonomy): Archaea > Thermoproteota > Nitrososphaeria > Nitrososphaerales > Nitrosopumilaceae > Nitrosopumilus. The sequence goes on along the minus strand of OZ250186.1, from coordinate 1,794,328 downwards.
TGGCCATGATGGGCATGGTGGTATCCAAACTGGAGGGTCTTGATTCTGAGCGTGTTCTTAAAATGACCCTGCTGCATGATCTGGCCGAGTCCGGGATTGGAGACGTCACGCCAGGCAGTGTCGGCAGGGATGAAAAGAAGGTGCTGGAGAATGCAGAGTTTGAGAAAATTATCCGGGACCTGCCTGGTGAGATGGAATCCGAGTACAGGGAGATCTGGCAGGAGTATCTGAAAAACGCTTCGGCAGAGGCGCGAATCGTGCACCAGATTGACAAGCTGGAGATGGCCCTTCAGGCAATGGTGTATCATGGCGACGGATACTCCAAGAGGGAGCTGGAGCCGTTCCTCGAGTCTGCAAGATCAGGAATTACTAATCCCATGCTAAGAGAACTGCTTGCCGGTATTGAGGAGTCATGTCAGAAGGAGACAAGGACGAGTTAATCGAGGCGCAAAAGCAGGTAATCGGGATCCTCTTTGAGATAGTCCAAAGACTGCAGGCAAACAGTGATCTTGACAGGGAATACCTCGAGATTGTTTCAAGCGGAGGCAGTAACCGGGCCAGAATGGATTCAATATCCGACGAGCGCAGGGAGAATGCGGAAATAATCCGGCGCCTCTTGGAGCGGCTTGAGGACTAGCACCCGCACCCGTCGTCAATCATTCTCAGGTGTGCCGTCTGCTGAAACTTGTCCTGAACATAACTGGATATGTTTGTTATTCGCACCCTGGATGCCCTTGAAGTCCAGCTGCCCTCGTTTTCAAACCAAAACTCAATCTCGTCAATGTTGTACATCTCCCCGTTCTTCACCAGTTCCCTGAAGATGGTCTTTATCTCGTCTACCTCCGTATCTGAAAGGCGTGACTTGTCCTCAACCAGGGACGTTATCTCGTTGAGTTTTGCAATGACGCTGTTTGTAAGTGGCATGAATACGGCTATGCAGGTTTCTATAACTGTCTTTTGATGCCGCGCGAGATTTTACAGGCCAAGGGACTATTTTGCTGGAGACTCTACTGTGGAATGCTGCATTGGCGCTGATTCTGCAGCACACATCTCATTTCTGGCCCATCCGGGGATCCTGCAGTACCTGCATGCCCTTAAAAATTAAAACCGTACAGCACTCTGCTGCAAATCCGGAGACCTGTCGGAATGATGTACAAAATTTCGTAATTGTTTGTAAGTTTCGCTTTTTGAAGTTCCGCTCTTTGCGCGCCTATACTCGCGCAGTCTCCCCATCCGAGAGCGCGGATCGTGCCGGATAAATGGTGACGCAGGCTCCGTTGTCAGCCGTCGCCGGACGCGGAACGCACCAGGTGGTCGAAGAACTTTTCCCCCCGGACGCGGTCAGTGGCCAGCAAGGTGAACAGCACGGAATTTGCGTCCATGCCCTTCCGGGACCGGTTGCCCCCGCCGTCATTCCTCACCGAGACAAACCTTCGGTTGGCCCTCTCCACCGCGTTGTTGTCCGGACTGATGCCCGGGATCCGCAGGCAGGTTGTCATGTAGTACCCCTCGCGGTAGCGCCGCTTGCGGTATTTGGCGATGGTGCCGTACTTGTCGTCTTTGTACGGGGCGGCAAACAGCCCCGCTAGTTCCGAGTCTATGCAGTCAGCTGCCACTTCCCTGGAATGCGGGTCCTTGACGCGCCAGGCGCGGTAGATCTTTTTGTGCACGGCAGACAGCCCGGCTAGGAATTCGGCCAGTCCCCGCCTGGGTTCCACTCCAGATCCTTCTGCACCAGGCGCTCCTGGTGGACCACGCACATCTGGCGGGCCGACCCGACATGGAGCCACGCCGGGTACGAGTCCTGCGTGAGGGTTCCCCCGTAGCCGGGCAGCACGCCCTTGAACTTTATCTTGCGGGAGTCCACGATCTCCACCAGGCACGATCTCTTGCCGAGTGCGACCACGCCGTAACCACGCCTGCCACCTTCCAGTGGCCAGTGGAACTCGTCGGCCCCCAGGTGCGGCTCCTTTAGAATCTCTTCCCTCACGGCGTCGCGTTCCGGGGCCATCTGTCTGGCCCTGCTTATCTTGTTCCTGTATGCAGACGAGCAGGACACGGGCGTGCCAAGCGCGTCGCCTGCGAATTCGGCGGATCTTGCGTGGGACAGCCCGGACATGTTCAAAAAGTTGAGCACGGCGCCGATGTTGGCGCCGTAGCGGGCGTGCGGCGAGGTTTCGGGCGGCTTGGCAGAGACCTGTTTCTTGCAGTCCCTGCACCAGCGCCTGACTGTCACGTACTTTATGGTCTTTACAATCAGGTCCAGCCTCTTGACGATCCGGTCGTATTTGTCCGTGGGGTTCTCTGAAATGTTCTTCCCGCCGCACCCGGGGCACCTGTCAAAGTCTACGATCTCCGTGCAGTCTGCCTTATCGGGCCTCTTGTTGATCGTGGCCTTTTGCCCCTTGGGCCTGCCTGCCTTGCCGGGATTGGCCTTCTTTTTGGAGGAAGGCATGCTTATCCCGTTTGCCCGGGCGCTGAGCCTGCGGTTTGCGTCAACGTGCCTCTTGTTGTCTCCTTCAAGTGACTCCACCCTGGCCCGCAGGTTCTCTGTCTCCTTGCCGTCTGCCGTACCGGCAATCTTGCGCGCCATTTTCAGGATCCCGCCGGCGGCATCCACGACATCGCGCACCACGCCTGACCAGTACTGGCAGCACCCGCATCCGGACTCCATGCAGGTGCCGCAGTCCGGCGCGGAACGTCCCGGGATTGCCTTAAATCCCTCCGCTTCCAAGCATGTTTGGTGTGTCGGTTCCTTCATTTGTGATGATCTGAAGGGACTGGCACCCGCTAGTACTTGGATCTCTACAGACAATTATTTTTGACAAGGCGTGAAAAATCTTCTGGTTCCGTCCCGACACGGTGACTACCGGCAGAGGAGTCAGGGTACTTCAAAAAGCGAATCACTTACAATTGTTTCGCTTTTTGAAGTGCCCGGACGACTCGGCGGGCAGCTAGGGCACCTGAACTGAATCCAATAATTTTGTGCCAATGACGACAAAAATTGATCATTGCGATCCAAATACCAGTGGGTGCCAGTTCCTTCGAAGTACCAAATGAAGGAACCAGCACGCCAATCGTGGTTGGAAGCAGTGGAATTTAAGGCCATGGAATCCTCATCTGTCCTGCCGCAAATCCCACAGGATGCCGGGGCGTGCATGAAATCAGGATGCAGGTGCTGCCGGTTCTGGACAAGGGTGCTTGGTGACACGATCGGTTTGGCAGGCAAGATTCCGGAGGCTGCCGCCGAAGTTGCAGGCAGGCCAGGCGCAGACTGCAAGGAGATCGAGGGACTACAGGCACTCGTCTCATCCCTCACCGAGGACAACAAGAGGTACGCCAAGGCCAACAGGGAGCTTAACGCCAAGGCCAACAGGATCAACATCCCCACCGTGACCAAGAAAAAGGCAGGCCCAAGGAAGGCCGGCAGGCCCAAGGGGCAAAAACCCACCATCAACTGCAGGCCAAAACGCGTCGACCGCGTCGAGGAGATCGACTGCAAGGAATGTCCCGACTGTGGCAACGACAATCTTTCGGACGTGACTGACAGGTACGATCGCATCGTGACTGTCATGCGCGTCATACTGGAAAACGTCAGGTACGTCATCAAGCGGCGCTGGTGCCGCGGGTGCAAAAAACAGGTCTCTGGAAGGGTTCCCGGCGCGGCAAAACACGCGCGCCGTTCATCAAACTTTGATGCGGCCATGACGTCCCTGAACATGAACGGTTTGTCGCATGCCAGGGCCGCAGAATTTGGCAGCGACGCGTGGGGGCACAAAATCTCGCGCCCGTCTGCATACCGCGGCAAGATCAGGCAGGCAGAGCGCATGGCACCGGAGCGTGATTCTGTAAGAAAGCGCGTGTTAGAGGCGCCACACCTGAACGCAGACGAATTCCACTGGCCGTTGGGCGGCAAACGCGGCTACGGGATAGTGGCCTTGGCAAAAGACGCCTGCCTCGTGGAGGTGACCGGCTCTCGGGACATCAAGACGCTTTGCCACACACTCCCGGACTACAAGGGAACCATAACGCAGGACTCGTATTCAGGATGGCTCCACGTGGGATCGTGCCGCCAGATGTGCGTGTGGCACCAGGAACGCCTGGTGCAAAAGGACGTCCTGACCAACCCCAAAGGTGACGTTCCAAAGTTTCTGGACAGGCTGTCGGCAATCCATGATAAGATTTATCGCGCATCCAGGATCAAAGACGGGCACACGAGGATCGTCGCGGCCCACTGCATAGACGCGGAGCTGCGCGGGCTGATGAACGAACCGTTTGCAGACGATGGGCACGGCACCATCGCCAGACACAAGAAGAGGAACCCCCGGGAGGGATACTTTATGACCACCTGCCTGCACGTGGACGGCATCGAGCCTGACAACAACGCAGTGGAGAGGGTCAACCGGAGGTTCGTGGCCATAAGGAGCGACGGGGGCGGAAACCGCTCCCAGAAGGGCATGGATGCCAACTCGATCCTGTTCACGCTGCTGGCAACTGACAGGATCAGCGGAAACAGTTTCTTTGATCATCTGGTCCGCTCGTCTTCTGGAGACAGTTGAGGCGCCATCCGACGGCACGCGTGGTGCATCACGGGAAAAAAGATTTCACGGTAAGGGAAAGGCTGCACCCGCTCCACTGTTAGGCAGGCCACTTCAAAAAGCGAAACAATTACAAAATTTCAAGGAATTTCAGGGCAGTATGTAGCAACGCTTCTGGATGGTGCATGAGAACTATCCGACAATTCTGCCCTGCCAGATGACTGCCGTCTGGTATCGCACCAGGTTTGAAATGCCCGAACCCGTCATGGCAAAATTTGTTCCCTGCATGACTGCTGTCATGTGATCCTTAATTATTAGATGCAACAAACATTGCTGTGAAGCAGTACACCATGCTTGTAGGGTTGGGGATTGGGGTGATTGTGCTGATGGCAGTGGTGTTTGGCGCCGACGTGCTCAAACTGTCTGTGGCCACGCAGAAACATGACATATTTGTCGATCCGATACTGGACAAGCAGAGCCTGTTTGTGATGGGCCGGGTAACGATACAGAACACCGGCTCTGAACCCCTTACCAACATTCGCGTCAATTTTGGAGACGGGGACACGCTGGATCTGGGCACCCTGAGGGCCGGACAGAAGGTCATAGTCTCGCCTCCGCCTGAGAACTCCATGGAGTTTGTCATGATAAGTGCCGATAACGATGTCTTTGTCAGCAAGGCCTACCGTGAACTGCCCAAGATGGTCGGCATGATGGGCTCCTGATTCCCACCAGACATGATCCTGCAAAAGCCTCCCAGAACAGGCATGTGCAGGCGTACCTGATGAGACGGATCCCGTAGCGGAAAAAAAACAATGCTGCTGGACAAAAAAATATGATACCGGCATCTTTTAGATCAGACCAGGAATCCAAGCATGTCGACGCTGCTGGAAAGACCGATCAAGATAAACCGCATAGTCACTACAAGCACAGCCCACGCGCGCGCAATCGAGGATCCCATTCGGGCAAAGGTCGTAGAGATGCTGTACAAGCAGAGCCTTTCTGCAGACCAGATTACCCAAAGGCTCAAAAAAGTCGGCTTTAACAAGGCGCTGACTACGATTCGCCATCATCTGGAGGTTCTAAAGGTGTCAGGAATGATTGAGATTACAAGGATTGATGAACAGAGGGGCGCAGTCACAAAGTATTATGGCACATCAGTCCGACTGATGGGCTTTCAGCCGCCAGACGACTTTGAAACAAAGTACTCCAAAATCATAAGCAAGACATCTGCAAAGCTTGAAAAGATCCTCCAGGGATTGGACATATCGTCGGATGCGCCAAAGGGAAAGAAGCCTGAGGAGTACTCCCAGTATCTGATGGTGGAGATTATGAACCGGGCCGTGACAAACGTGCTTGAGAATCCCAAACACTAGGTACCGCACCCAAATTGTTGCGGGGAACACGCCGGGCCTTGTGTGGCCGAGCATCATCATCATCATCATCATCTGACTCTACAGGCGGTATCCTGTAGACAAAGAAGCCAGGTTCTGCATTAAGAACGGCTTGCACAAAATGCAACGGTCGGGGCGTCATGCATAGATTGGTCGAGAATCAGAAGACAAAACCTGCTGCCGCAGATGCGATGTTTAGCACTATGTGGACTGCGGTCAGGGCGGCTCCCAGGTACACGCAGTTTTTTGCCTTTTTTGGATCGTCATGGCGGATGACAAAGTATCCGATGATTCCACCTACCACTCCAAGAAATATGGGCAGCAGGTACCACCAGCTGCTTCTTGTCCGTACTTGCATCACGTGGTGTTGCCCGAGGTTTTATTTTACATGATGGGTCAAGGTTTTTCATACTGCTGCATGATTTTTCATACTTGTACCTGCACGCGTTTCTGCATAACGATGATTTAGATGGGATCGGTGCGATTTGAACGCACGATCTCTGCGTCCCGAACGCAGAATCCTACCAATCTAGACTACGATCCCGTCAAATTCTGAGAGTTGTCCAATTTAAGCCTCACAGTGAAACGGTGTGCGCACTGCATGTAGTAGCTTGCAGTGTCATTTGAAACGTGCCTGCCCTGCTGCCGCCTGCAGGGTCTTGGTTCCTGCCCGTCCAAGATTGCAGGATCAGCTGTCGCATCCTGCAATGTGCCTGCGGCGTTCTTTGGCATTTAATGCCGGGACTCAGACAATAATTGGACAGTAAGATGCTGCGTTTAGGTACAAGTTGTTCAATTATCGTGTACCGAACTGACTGTTTATCTTGATTCTTACTTAAATATTTAAATACACTATATCATGCAATTGGTTAAATGAATATTTTAGTATTTTTCATAATGTTGTTTGCAGCCATGGCACCCGTTACGGCATACGCCGAGACGATATTTGTGGACGGTGATGCCACCTATAACGTTGTGGGAGACGGGCCGATGCGAATCATGGATATCACGTCGCTCCACCTGCCGCTGGATCTGGTGCACGTGCCAGGGTTTGAGACCGGCGAGGCTGCAGACCTGGAGGTTGCGTTAGTCGATGGGCACAACTACCTGTTTGTAGTTGATTCGGCAGACAACGCCCTGCACGTTGTGGACGTGACTGAGCCGTACGCGCCTACCGCCGTCTCAGTCGTTAGTGGGTGGGCCGGAGATCCAGGCGACTCTGTGGTGACTGACTTGGAGGTGATACACGCGCGCGACGGGACGTACGCGCTACTTGCCGTGGGGGATACGATTCAGATAGTGGACGTGACAAATCCTGAAGAGCCGCTGCTGGTAAACCATGTCCGGGATGCCTCCTATGGCTTTTATGCACTGGAGGAGGCCTCTGAGGTAGAGCAGTTTGTATCCGACGGTCGGACGTACGTGATGATAGCAAGCGTTGATGCGATTCAGGTGTTGGACGTGACTGATCTTCCCAACCCGAATCCGGTGTCGGTAATCCGAGATGGCCAGTACGGTTTTGAAGGAATAAATGACATTTCCGATATCGAGACTGTGGCGTCCGAACGGGGAGTATTTGCGCTTGTTGCCGGCCATGGGACAGTCGCAGTGGTGGACATTACGGATCAGTCGTTTCCGGTACAGGTGGCGCTGATGGATGAGCGGCACGGGCTTGAAGGCATGGAACAGTCGAACTTCTGCATGATAGTGAACTGCGGCGCCGCAATGGAGATGCATTACAGTTCCTCGGGCATAATTGACGTTGCCGTGATTGGAAGCCATGCGTTGGTGCTGGAATCTGACAAGGTGCATGTGGTGGATTTTGGTGATCCTGCATCCCCGACGATGGAGGGCTGATTAGCGCCGGACTGGAAGGCACGACCATCTACGGGGTGCGCAATGTGGGGGTAGTGCATACTGACTCTGCGACGCTTGCGCTTGTCATGATGGACGACGAGAACATAGTCCACATATTTGACGTATCGGACCCGTCGTCTCCGGTGTTTACGGCAGTCACGCCGCTGGCGCTGCGGTAAAAGTTCGGCAAAGGCAAATGTGACACGTTCAGGCAAATTTTCAATCCAAACAGATCAATAAGGTACGCCCCAGACGGCCTTTATGTACCACCAAAAAAATCGCCTGAGACGCGATATGATGAACAATTCCATCCTGCCGCGCCGTGATCACGTTTGGGTTATCTGGCATTCAGAATTATTTTTTATAAGCCTGTGAGCGATGCCTTGTCTTGACTACCTGTAAAACCAGTTTGTCATTGACGATATTCACGATTCCCCGATAGGCTCCCACTCTAAATTTGTAAAACGGCGAGTTTGTCATTTTTTCAAGTAATCTGTAAGGATCTAAAGCAATCTCATCCATCAATAAAATGATTTTTTTGGCAAGATCTTCTCCGAGGCCATCAAGATCTTTTTGAGCCTGGGTGGAATAAACCACCCTCCAACCACGTGCCAAACTTATAACCCATACTTTTTTTTCATTTGGGATTGAGTTTGGTAGTCGCCTTTTTCAATTTCCAAAATCGATGCCTTGATTTCTAGAATGTCTTTTTCTGTAAGCAGGTCTGCATCTTCCTCAGCTTTGGATTTTAAAATCCTATTAATCATGGTTTCCATGGATTCGCCTGGGTGGTTTTTAAATTGCTCCCATTCTTCTTTGGATTTTTTAGAAACTGCAATACTTGACTGTTCCATAGATGCATATAGATATCTATAATATTTAACGATTCACACTCATGACCCAAATGTGATCACGGCGCGACGGCCCGACTGCCGAAAAGCCTAAATTCAGTCCAAACCAGTTCTGCGGAGGGAAATGCCAATGACTGATGCGCCGCCGGACAGATGGACGCCGGACTGCCCCGACTGTGCCAAGAAGGATCACGCGTGGACGCGGTGCAGGGTGGGCAAAAAGTCCAATCCGGGCTGGTTTGCCCTGAGTGGCGACGACTACAAGATTTACGAGGAGTGCTCCAACTGCAAAGTATGCAGGCTCCTCGTGGTGAGGGGCAGCAATACCACACACACCTATCGCCGGAGCCTGAAAAATCGCTGGTGAATCAACACATCCGGTACGCGACGTGGAGAAAGTACTCAGCACGTTCTTTAGGGCAGTCTGGCAACAGACTAAATATCTTGAATCCAAGATTTGCACAGCACCCCGTTTACTTTTGACACTAGCAGTTAAATTCTGCCCTGACTGAACATGGGTGTTTGAGGTTTCTTGCAAGCGGAAAGGTAAAGGATATTTATGAGGTGGATCCTGGGACGCTCCTCTTCAGGTTTTCAGACAGGGTCTCTGCGTATGATGTAAAGTTTCGACAGGATATTCCAAGGAAGGGGGAGGTGCTGTGCAGGTTTGCAGAGTTTTGGTTTGACAGGCTTGAGACCCCGAACCATTTTGTAAGACGCCAGTCAGATACCGAGATTGTCGTAAAAAAAATGGACATGCTTCCCATTGAATGCGTGGTGCGCGGATACTTTTATGGCAGCCTGGTCAACAGGTGGAAGAGCGGCACTGCAAGGCTTCCTGACGGTGCAGACACCAGACTTGCAGCAAGACTGCCGGTACCTGTCTTTGACCCTACCACAAAGTCGGAGCATGATGTCCCTGTTGACAGGGAGGGCGCAATCCAAAGGAACCTGGTAAGCCCCGAACAGTATGATATCCTTGAGCATACCTCAATCGGGATTTATCAGAAGATGGCCCGAATTGCAGATGGTGCAGGATTCATACTGGCTGATCTGAAACTGGAGTTTGGGATTCTTGACGGCCGCATCACCCTTGGGGACTCGATAGGCCCCGACGAGTACCGGCTGTGGCCAAAGGACTCGTTTGAGGTGGGCCGGATACAGGAGGCATATGACAAGCAGCTGCTGCGCGACTGGCTGACTGCAAACGGCTATCAAAAGCAGTTTGATGATGCCCGTGCCGCAGGAGCAGAGCCTGTCGCACCCGAGATTCCCTCTGAAATTGTTGCAAAGATGACACGGCGTTACACTGCAGCATATGAAAGACTGACAGGCCTGCACCTGCCCTGACCCATCCTTGTGATGATCCTTACACGTTCCTGATTGAAGGCTGGCGGGCATGCAGAATTCTGCCTGTTCTGTTCATGCAGAGGCATGCTGACTCGAATTTTGTTTTACGGCACACGGCACGCTGACCCCTGTTTTTGATGCCTTTCGGCACATGGGCTGCCGGGGCGAGATTTTTTTGCCACTGTCTCAAAAGAATCACACCGCTGCCATGGCATCCGCTGGATGACGTGGTACGGGGGTATGTGTCATGGCATCACCGTCATTCTGCTGGCATCATCCGGATTCCTCTCATGCCATAACCATGCCATTGATACTGCCTTAATCATGCAGATATGATTTTTATCCCATATGTGGGATAAATATCCTCTTTATACCCTGAATGTCATATCAGTATTATAAGCATCATACCAATATCATTTGTATCATACTGGTATCACGTATGTCCGTACAACAAACATCATACCAATACCATGTTGATGCCGTGGAGACGACATCGGTGAGAGCCCCCGCACGTGATGTCCGTCATGGTTGGGGGTGCCACGTTCTGCGGCTTTTGTAGTATCAGGACACGATTCTGACAGTAGTCCGATGCAGGCACAACCGTGCATGAAAACCGGACATCACCCGTACCGGCAGGCTGTGAATCCTGGCCGGATGGTGCCCTTTTGAATCCTGCCGTCTGCAGAAGATTTTTCTTACAGGACGCTGTGACATGTTCCATGGATGAGCAGGCGGCAAGGTTGTTCTCGGAGGCAAATCTTGTCTTTATTGCAACTGTCATGAAGGACGGTTCCCCGCAGGTCTCCCCGGTATGGGCCGACTATGAGGACAGCCACATCCTGGTCAATACGGCGGAGGGAAGAACAAAGCACAAAAACATCCTGCGTGATCCCCGTGTTGCAGTCTCTGTCGTATCCCGGGACAGTCCGCTTGACATGGCAACTGTCCGTGGCACTGTCGTGGGGATTATCCCCGACTATGACTATGAGCATGCAGACAGGCTTGCACAAAAGTACATGGGCCGTGATCGTTACCCGTTCAGGCGTGACGGTGAAAAGAGGATCATCCTGAGGATCAGGCCTGCCAGCGTATTTGTCATGCCGCGGCCAAAGATCAACGATGTTAAATCCTGAATGTTTCTAAATTCGAATTTAGAAACATCATATATTTACAGCCTCGAGTTAGGGACGACGGCGTCAAGTGTGTGGTCCTGTACTGCCTGTCCGAATGCCTGTTTTTGCCGCATGCCTTTTGGTGATGCCGCTGAGAGGAGTGTCCTGCAAGGCACGAGTTCCTGTGCAAGATGTGATGAAAGTGCCCGCCGGTTCTGCAAAAATCCGGCCGGCAACAGGACCATACCCAAAAACTGGTTTGTCAGGATGGGTGCCGTAGTGATGATCACGTGTGCCGTAAAATGATACTGCAGTATCCTGTCAGAAACAGGTGATGCAGACTTTCCAACCGTGCGGTAAATCCTGGTTTTATGGTCTTTCCTGCTGGCAGTTGGCAATGCAGATCACTGCAATGTCCGATGACGCCTGCTCCTTTTGCGGCCTTATGAGGACATCATACCTACCCTCCTCATTGAACGGTATGTCAAACTGCGTGGTTCTTTCAACTGCCCTGTCCGGTTCCAGCCATTCCACGAGCAGATCCTTGGCCGAGAATGCGCCGTGGACCGCCTCGTGCCTCTCTCCGTCCGCATCTAGGATGTACATCTGCCCCCCTGAAAGGAGCGTTCTCTCATCGCCTGTGTTTTTTGCAGTGATCATGATCTGGACAAACGTGTTGTTGGCCCTGACAGCCTTGCTTCCCTCGTGGGTTCCGTCAAACAATACTACGTATTCCACCGGACCGATGGTGATGGTGTCGCCGGCATTTACCTCGATGTAGTTTGTCTGGTACTCTACGTATGCGTACATGGCTGCAGCCATGGATGCCATCATTGCACCCACCACGAGTATTATGCCGATTCGTATCATGACTGGCTGTACATATTTTAGTATATAGTTTAAGCGGAACATTCAGGGGGGGGGGCGGATAAGGCAAAAGTGACAGGCAAGACGCAGATTTGTAAAGATGCGCGTTCTGGTGGACACGAATACAAAAAGAATTCTGGCAGTCAGGATTACTGATGATCGGACTGGGGATTCACCCATTCGTCCAGACTGGGCACCTGATCATAATCTGACTCAGGTATTAAAAATAAAACTGAGTTACCATAGCAACCACATGCCATACAGACGACAAATGGATAAGACGGATACTTTGTTTCCAGAACGACGATCCCCAAATCCGCATAATATTGCTGTATTGTCTGACCGGTTTCATCCCAAGGATAATAGACACACTGCGGGATTGTCCTTTCAGTCCAGACATAGTTGACATCAGGGTCCCGTGCATGTGAATCCTTGTCCAACTGGTAGCCTGATTTTTGACTTCCAATTGAGAGGTAGATACGATCATCGTTTACGGCAAAACCCCATGATGGAAGTCGAACAGATATGAGGGCAAGAGCCTCTGCAGTTGGCACCACATTCATGTTGAATTGGTGTGTTCCGCCAGGTGTCAGGGCAATTGATGGCGTAGAAAAGTAGGTACCTGGATAATATTCATCATGGGAACCGGGATTAACATCGGGATGTGATGATGTGACGTTCAATGCGCCCATAAACAGAAACTCTACCCTCGAGTTCCTTTCAGAGGCAGCCTCATCAGATTCCACGGTAGCAGTGACAGTCACATTCTGTCCAACTATTGGCAGTTCTGACAGAGACAGCGTCACGGTATGATTAAGAATTGGCTGGGTTTCGGCATGGGGCGTGAAATATCGAACTATCTCGGGCCCATACTTTTCAGCATCAGGATGACGATCCAAGGCCAGCCATTTCTGAGATACCAACTCCACACCAGTATACCATTCCACGCATCCCAGATCTCCGATTGGAGACATCACCCATATTTTATCACAGTGCATTGGGGGCGGTAAATAATCCTGCCCGGGGGATACATTTGGTATAGCGGCGAGCGAAAGTTCGTGCAAACAGATCTCTCTGTAGCATGTCCTGATGCTCTTTCCGGCGCTCTGTCAGACCTTCCAATATTGTCGTCGTTGTCGGATCCAAGCCGACCTGTCGAATTGTTCATTCCAGAACCATCCGATCCGTGATCCTCGCGCCTTGTGACGACCTCGACACCTGCAATGGTGCCTCCACGATTCCCGTGGGCTTGGCCGCCAGTCTCCTCCGTATGGAGACAGTCATTATCCAAAATGTTTTTTGCCGCGTTCTTGTCGGCATGGTGGCACCATCCGCATGAGGTGCAGACAAATGATTCGCCGTTCCTGGATTTCTTGTCCACTACCCCGCAGGCAGCGCATCTCTGGCTTGTATGTGCGGGTTCCACGCGTCTTGAAATTCCGCCTTTCTTTTTCATCTGCCATTCAAGCTGGATCCTGAACTCGCCCATTCTGGAATAGGCCATCTCGCGGTTCAACCCCGTCTTTGAAGCCGCCCCGCAGGATCGCCTCATCTTGGTCAAATCCAGATCTTCCAAGAACAATACGGACAGTCCTTTTGTTATCCGCCTGGCAATGTCGGCCTCGTTGTGTTTTTGCCTGTTTGATATCTTTTTCAATTCATGCGTTACCTTGCGGCCGATCTCTTTCCATCTTCTGGAGCCTGCCTGGCATCTTGATCTAAGTGATTTCAGCTGATCAATCCTGTCGCCGTCATGCCTCTTGCAGCCTCCGGGGACATTGTGCAGTTTTTCGTTCCCATGCTCGTCTGCGACTGCCGCAAGGTGCCTGACTCCAAGATCTAGCCCTGCCTTGCATCCGCCGCCACCACCACCGCCTGTCGCGGGTTCGGGGTCTGGGACTTCTATCTGCAAATGCAGTTTGAATTCGCGATCACCATCCTTGGTCTTACGCGTGACCTTGCCCGTGGTGTCAATCATCTGGAATGACACGAGCCTGCCTTCCGGAGCCTTCGTGCGTGGCCTTGCTTCCCCGAGTCCGGGCAGAAACACGGCTCCACTGTCTCGCAGTTTTGGCTTTCCGCGTGAATTCAGCGAGCGCAGCCTGGTTGTTTTCCTGCCGCGCCTCATCAGGCTGGACGGCTCGGTCCACCGATTGTGCTTGTACGTCTTCTTTTTCCCCAGCTTGATCTGCTTCTTGCGCCAGATGCGCTTGTTGTGCTTGAGCCGGTTTGCCTTGCGGAATTTGACTGCCGCCTGGAAAGCCTGTTTTGAGGCGGCCTCATGCATGCGGACGCTGTTGGTCAGGTTGAATTCCCTGCGCCATCCTGTTATCAGGTTGTTGACATCAAACTGTGTGATCCGTGAGTGTGCAAGTTTCATCATGATTGTCATGTCGTAAATGATGTCTGTTTCCCGGGAGCATTTCACGATCTTGCGTGACAGTTCCCGAGATTGTGTTATCTTGATGATTTTACTGACAATCATACCTGTAGTTGGGATTTATTTTCTTAAAAAGGATCTCAAAAAATTGCACGAACTTTCGCTTTTCACTATAGTAATTCCCAACCCGCAGATCCAAACATTGGAACCGTCTGGGGAGATACACAGACGGGTCTGTTGCCCGGGGAGTAGACAGGTATTTTTGAATCGGGACATGTGATTTTATTTATTGGAATGCCATGCTCACGTGATGACTCTGGCATGGGGTCTGTGACACTTCCCGGCATACTGGCAGCGGTCTGGTTTGACACATCTGGCTGTGGCTCTGGCATGGGGTATGTGACACTTCCCGGCATACTGGCAGCGGTCTGGTTTGACACATCTGGCTGTGGCTCTGGCATGGGGTCTGCGTCATCTCCAGGCATACTGGCAGCGGTCTGGTTTGACACATCTGGCTGTGGCTCTGGCATGGTATTTTCTTCATTATTGATCACAAAAAATAACAATACTGCAACGCCTCCAATCACCAAGGCTGACAGCAGTACCCTGTTTGCATTTGCCATTCTGATGCGCGGACACTATGTAATGTTTTCCTACTGCCTTCAAAGTTGAAGGTTCCTAAGATGAAATCTGGACATGGAATATCGCATCGTGTCTGATTGGCATCTCTGCCTTGTCTTGTACTGATTCTGGTATTCTGATGCGTGCCTGGAACCACCTGTAGCCTCATGGATACTCCCATTATTGGGGGGTTTAGCTTTCAGGCACGGAAATAAAAGATTGGGCATGTTCTGGTGAGCTATCGGGGTGGTTTGGGGGTTGCATCGCACCCCTAGGCACGAACGCTAAACCCCCCCTCAAATCGGCCGTTTTTGGAAATATGGGATCGTGCCTAGGTGTGGTGGCTGTGCAGGGGGGTTTAGCACCTAGGCACGGATTGGCATGTTGTGGCCCTGCGTGCCTGCCCTGTGCCTGTGTGTAATGGCATGTTTCACTCCAAAGGGTAGGGGGTTTTGGACTCGATGTGGGTAAGGAGTGATGCGGTTCAGGCACGAACTAGAACGTCTTCATCAGGAACCTTGATGTCTTTTCATGCATGACTGCTATCTGGTCTATCGCATCTAGCAGCACCTGCTGGTTGATGTCCTTGTCTAATACAATGTACACTCCAATCTTCTGTTTGCCGTCCTCTGTCATGTTGCGGTTTATGGCATGAATGGATGTGCAAAAGTCCCTGACCCTTTCCTCCCATCTCTTCTTCTCGTCCTCGTTGAACTCCTGGTACCTTCTGATCTGGTTGTTTCTCATGACTGCCTTGGCCCCGACCACTATTGTTCCGGGCTGGGCCTTTGGCTCGAATATCTCGATTGGATGGTTTGTATGCCGTACCAGTATGTGAAACGTGTTTTCAGTATTCTTGACGGATTTGAAGGAGAGATCATGGTGAACCAGCCATCTCTCCACATTGTCTCTCATCCGGGACGCGCTCATGGGGGTGGGTTGCCGCCGGTTCTATTTGTATGGTTGGAGGCATGGATCTTGAATGTTTCTAAATTCGAATTTAGAAACATACTGCATGCTGGTGCCTAGGCAGGACGGATGTGGCTGTTTGTGAGGCAATGCGGGCATTCTAAATTCGAATTTGGAAATACCATGTACTGACGGTGACGATCAAATGCGCCTGAGGGCGTGTGGGATTTGGTTCTGCAGTCAGAATGCGTTCCTGACAGTCAACAGAACTTTTCCCGCCAGGGCTCACCATTTGCGATACTGCTTTGTTCAAAGTAATAATCCGTGTGAGGGAAGATTTTTGCCCCCTCACTTTTGATCTCTGATACCCTGTCGGGGTCCGTCTTTTTCAAGCGCACAATATATCTGGCACATATCTTTACATCCAGGCTATAGTATGTTGATCTGGATCCTTGTTTTTGGTACCACTTTTTGCATCTTTTTCCGAATAATCATGTCTCTCATTTATTCTCAACCTCCATCTTGCCGATAAACTCGTCGGGTGTGAGATACCCCAGAGCCGAGTGGATCCTGTCCTTGTTGTAGTCCTCAAAGGCCTTTGCAAGTACGACCTCTGCATCTTGAAAGCGCGCAAACTCATGCGGCCAGATGTACTCCCTTTTGAGCGTCCCGTGGAATGACTCCACGTGTCCGTTCTGTTCCGGTGTCTGCTTCCAGATGAACTCGTGCTTTATCCCCAGCGCCTGCATGGCCTTTTTGAATTCGCGGCTGCTGTACTGGGAACCGTTGTCGGTCCTGAGCCTCAGGTTTGAGATCTCTCCTGCAGACGACACCGCCTTTAGCACCGATTGCACTGCCGTGTGGGCAGGAGCCGTGGTGTCAAACATGTGCGCCATCCACTTTCTGGTAAATACGTCAAGGACATTGAAACAGTAGCACCATCCGTCGACCCCGCAGTGGATGTACGCTATGTCAGTCTCCCACAGCTGGTTGGGTGCGGTGGGCTTGAACCTCCTGCGCCTTGAGGCACGAATGATGTCGTTTTTAGTTTTTTTGGGCTCGATCCAGCCTATTTTGTGATATATCCGCTGTATTTTCTTGCGATTTGTTGGAACGTTTGTCTCCCTGGCGACCTGCGCGGCCATGCGTCTGGTTCCGTACGTGGGGCGCTTGGAGGCTATCTTCCTAACCACGTCAACCACGTCTGGGTCCATGGCCATGTCTCTTGGCTTCTTGGTGTAGTACCAGGAGTGTTTGGACATGCCGCAGTATTGCAGGGCCCTGTTCAGGCTCATGCACTTGCTTACGTCACTTACGGCCTGCATCCTCATCACTTTGTTCCCTCCAAAGTTTTTTTTAAAATGTCGTTGGCTACGGTGATCTCGCCTATTATGCGCTTGAGGTTTTCCACCTCTGCCAAATGGTTTTTGGCTGCATCCCCCCTGTTTATGAGAGCCTGCTTGCCTCCCTGCAGGAACTTGTCCTTCCAGTCTTGGAAGGTTGCAGGCGACACGTTGTGCTTTCGGCACAATTCGGCAGCTGGCACATTGGTGGTAAAAAACTCCATCACTATCCTGGCCTTGTCCTGGGGACTACGTCTCTTGCTCATGTCCTTCCCTCGACCCCCTGCTCCAAAAGGCATTCGGATTTGATCGGTCTCATTCTAGCGGGGTCCGGCCCACACCCAAACTGTATTCCACGGGGACATACCGGTTCAAGCACTGGCCTTCGGGCATCTGCCCGGACACGCCTGCACGGAAAGAAATATTTCTAGTACACGGCATGCATCCTGCATGATTCCGGTAACCACAACAGACAACTTTGAGCAGCACCTTTACGATTACGCCGTTGCAGTATACGGCGATGACGTTGAACCAAGCCGCTCCCAGTGTCCGTATAATCTGAACGATTACAACGAGGAACACGCCATCAAGCAGTTCTTCGTATGGTTCATCTTCCTACGAACCAACCCCCGGACTGGAATGACCATACTAGAAGAGTTTACCCGGAGATTTGTAAAGGATGCCCGGCTTGCCGGGATGTTGCTCCGGGCAAGGGGCGCGTTTTATGACGAGTTTACGATAATCTCAAAGGTAACTGCAGATGTCACGACCACGGGCAAGAGACAGAGGGGCGCAAACAACGGAATCATCACTGCCAGAAACAGCGCAGGCAGAAACTATCGAATCATGGTCACGCGTAAAACCTTTGTGAGTTATGACGCGGGGGCGAAGTTTTTCGGAATAATACACCCGTGGCTTGAGGACGGGACGCACAAGACATGCGGCATACTGATCATGGCTCTGCCCCCGCATATGGCGCCGACTGTTCCCCGATTTGGAGAGGGCCAAAACGTCATGCCCGCACTGGATCCTGACACGGTAGGCCGCCTGCTTAGGATGGGCCAAAAGATGGATGCGCGAGCCAAAAAGAGTGCCGAGTCCATACCTGTCGGCAGGGGGCAGACTCTGGCCTCCATCCTCACAAACCTTACGCTCAAGTGGGTAGACGGAATCTCCACTACCCTGAAAATCAGCACGGCAAAGATGATCAAGGCAGAAAAGATTGATGCGATATCCTCGTTCCTCACATCAGAAAGACTCCGCGGCGTGATATATGGCCTCTCCAAAAAAGAGATGGACTGCCTGGTTCATGTGACTGACGCGGGGGGCATCATCCGGTATGCCGCCCTCCAGAAGCACTTTGGCAAAGACGACGCGGCAGAACTGTGGAAGTCCTGGATGCCCACATCCACGATAGGACACCTCCGGAAGAGGGGCCTCCTCGTCGTGGGGGTGCTGGAGCGCGGCAGCAAATACCGGCATGTCGTAGTCCCAGAAGACGTACTTGCCTGCATGCACAGTCTCTGGCCTGACTGGCCCCAGGACATAACACGAATGCCCCTCCGGGACGAATCCCTGCATGCTGAAGAAATATAATCCTCCCGCATAAACCGCGCATGTAATGCTGGAAGTCGATGAGGGGAACTTTATGGATCGCTTCATGAATTTTGTGACGTGGAACTATGGCGATATCATCGACGTGATGGGAAAGAAATACCCTTACAAAACCCCTCCGGACCGGGACGATCACTTCAGCCAGGCATCGCTGTGGGCCGCCTGCAAGATGGTCAACACTGCAACCGGAACCACCATTCTAGACGAATTCACAGACAGGTTCGTGCGCGGGAGCAGGCTCAAGTCAAGGATCCTCCTGCTAAAGGAGATGGAACATGACCTGTTTTCTGTGCTCGAATGCAGGGGCGTGCTGATAACGGCCGCATCCCGGACAGGCAAGGGTATCATCTGTCTGGAGACAGAAGAACACGTCGCAAGGGATCTGGTGCCCGGTCTGGAGTTTGCAGGACTGGTGCACCCGTGGAACGGCGGCAAGACACACAGGATAGTGGGGGCAGTACACGTTACGCAAATTGCCTTTAATTCAAACTCCGAATCGGCCATGGCCAGACTCGGATCCGGGAACCTTCCATCAGGCGTCAGCCTTTTGCAGCTCCTGCAAAACTATTCTCTTTTAGATCTGGAAGGCACCTGCGACAATCTTGGGATTGATCCGTCCGGCATGGGGCATGCCCGGATGGCGCAGGAGATATCAAAGACGCTCACCACGGACAGGGTGCGCAGGATACTGGAAATGCTTACCCCCGCAGCCCGGGACTGTCTGGCATACATTGCCCGTGGCGGCGGACTTGCAGAGTATTCAGACCTGCAGGAGCGGTTCGGGCGCGGATTCGAGGACATGCTTGACGAACTAGAGTACGCCTGCCTTGTCGCGCGGATAGCATTCCGTCAGCAGTCTACAGTGTTCAACGCGGCGTACATGGCCCCGGACCTGCTTGCAGCCATGTACCGGCTTGGGTGCCTCGGGCTGAAACGGTGGCAGCCCTGACATCCGGGGCAGGCAGGCAGGTAGAAGGATCTGCCCCGTCTAAAACCAGTCTGCACGCCCGTGTCTGAAAGGGCTTCTGCCACCGGGCAATGCCACTCGGGACGGCCGCCGGGCATTCTGCCTCAGACGCCTGGCTCATAACCGGCAGTCCTGCACGGAATGGACGCATCGGTTGCGGCTTTTCCCCGTTGCGCATGACACTCCGGGAATGCTGCCACGCATCGCAACGAAATCGCCCATCATGGACGATCCCGACTGGAAAATAAACCATGCCCTCCGGCTCCCCACAACGACTGGCAGAATCGCCCATCATGGACGATCCCGACTGGAAAACACCAAACCTCATCCGTGCAAAGCACCTGCAATGACAACTGTGGTGGCCTGAATCAGCCATGTGTGAAAAAACCGACCGGAAAATCAAATGGTACTTGCAACCAGGATCCAAGGATCGGCAAGCAGAATACTGTCCCGGGTGGCAAGACACCGCGCAAGCAGGCAGAGCCGGGCATGAAAAGAAATACAGACAGGCAGGTTATCGTCAATACGCGAAATCACAAGTCGTATGCCGATCTGGATTCCCACACGGAATCTGCGCAGATTGCAGCTTTTCTAAAAAGATCAAGCCCAAAGCCGAGAGCAGGGCTGGGTTCCCACACGGAATCTGCGCAGATTGCCGCGGCGCATGAGACGGGCATGCTGCCGTTCAACAAAAAGAGACGACAGTTCACATGTGCCCTCACGAGCCATGCCCCTGCCCGACTAAACTGCAGACGTCTCCCTCCGGCCACACACAGAATCCATAAAATACCCCGTCACACATGCATCCTGCATGAGAACCCCTGTGCCGGGATGGCCCGAGTCTGGCAGTTACCCCTCCGACGGATCCGCAGAACCCAGGACATGGGACGCAGGCACCGCAGAATCCCTTGAGAGGGGCAAAAGGCTGCTTGAGCGCGGCGCTGTAACCTCAGTAAAGGTCAGCGGCGGGGCCGTGATTGCGTATGTGGCAGACACAGAAAGGTACCGCGTCACGGCATCCCTGCTTTCCGGCGGCGCAAAGCGCGACTGCACGTGCAAGAAGAACGCCTGCGAGCATATCGCAGCAGTCCTGCTTTACGTATCCCAAAACCCTGACAGCATCCGAACAGGCCGCGCCAAGAGGGGCCCCGGCGTCAAGAGCATCCTCAAGAACGCATCCGCCGAGTCCCTCAGGGAATTCCTTGAACTTGCCATGAAGCGCGACAAGGACCTGCGGAGCCAGTTTATGGCATACCACGGGGTAAAGGGCAATAGAAACTACCGCGAGGAGATAGACCGGGTGTATGCCAGGGGATACAGGAGCGACGGTTACTATGCCCGGGTGAACCTAGGCCCCTTCTTCAAGACGGCCAAGGCGATGGCAAACGGGGCCGGCTACGCAGAGGCACTCAGCATATACGCGGCCATGGCAGATGCAGTGGAGGCCAACATGGAGCAAGTTGACGATGCCGAGGCGCGTTACGATAACTATTTTGCCAAGGCCGCTGAGGGAATGGCCGACTGCATAAACGGGCAGAAACTTGAACATGGGCAGAAGCGCCAGCACATATCGCACCTGTTTGATCTGGCAAAGTCCGATGCACCGTATTTCATCGAATACTGTGCAGACGCCCTCAAGAACGTCTGCACTGACAGGCAGGATCTGCTGTACTGGAAGGGTTTGCTGGAGCCGATACTGGCTGACCGGATGCGCCGGAAACGCGACATCAGCAACGAGACACTGACAAGCATGCAGATACACATCCTGGACAAACTCGGCGATCCGTCCTGCGGGGAGGCCTACCTGAAAAACTACCGCTCCAACATACACGTGTGCCTGCAGTACATAGAGCACCTAAAGGGGTCGGATCTGGACAGGGCCAAAAGCGTGGCAGATGAGGGAATCGGCATGTTCCCCTGCAGGGCCATGCTGGATGCGGCCCTCCAACTGTACCATGACGGGGAGCCCAGGCGCGTGATCCTGTTGGAGACGCTTTTTTGCAGCACGGACATGTGGAGTTACTACAACTCCCTGACAAAGTCATCTGACAACAGGCAGGATGCCGTCGAGTCAGTCCTTGACAGACTCCGACGCATGGGGAATCTCAAAACCCTGGTGGGTGTGCTCCTCCGGGAAGGCCACAATGACCGGGCAGTCTCGGAGGTGGTATCTGCAGGGAGCCTGGATCTGCTGGGGACGTACCATGATCCCCTGTGCATGCAGTACCCGGACAGGTACTATGCAGCGTACAGGAAGCTGCTTGAGGGTGCCGACCCGGGCAGGGACGGCAAGGACTACAGACGATTTGGCGATCACCTGCGCCTGATGAAGTCCGTCCCGGGGCACGTCTTTGAGTTTCAAAAGTTTATCGATTCGATACGCAAAGAGTTCCCGAGGCGTCCTGCCCTGCTGGCAGAGCTGGACTCGGTCTGAGCGCGGCCACACACACCCGAACGCACATCCGCGTCGGCTTCGGGTCTGGCCATGATTGTTTGCGGGGTGGCTGGCAGTTTTCGTAGGCCAATACGGAACCTGAAATGCACGTCGTCTGAACGGCTCAAAGCATATTATGCACATGCGCCCACCCCACTGCATAGACTGCGACGTAACAGAAGAGAATTTCCCGGGTGTCTTTCAGGAGTATCTGCTAAATGAACGCCTCGACGACTTGGAGGCGGCCCGTAGCCGGTACCCGTACAGGACAGACGTGGACCTAGACAGGTTCAACGATGCGATGATCGTCTTGTGGTTCAGCATTACCGCAGATCCTGCCAGCGGAAAATCCCCGATTGACGACTTTGTCGAACGCTACGTGCACGACAGCTTCCTGGCAGCCATGATACTCATGATGAAGAATGCAATCCTTGACGAGTTTGATCTGATGGAGTGGAACGGCCAGGAGATCACGGCAAGATCGCGCAGCGACGGCGCCATTTACCGCATCCGCCCCGACCAAACCACGGCAGAGAGGCTCAGGGTTGCAAGATCCTTTGTGGGAATGCTGTACCGTTTTGGTGAGGGTTCCTGCCTCCTTCATGGAGCTGCGGTGACTGATTCCACCCACCGCATACTTGGGATGGACGATCTTCTCCGGGGGTACGCAGGGTACGGCAAAATGCCAGGCGGACCCAAGATGAAACCCAAAAGGCGCATCACGACATTACCAATCTCGCCTGACGCCAATATCCTTGCCGAACTCAACAAGCTTCCGGCGGCAATACTGAACCTCGTATGGGAGAACCTGGAAATTGAGGAGCAGTGCAGCACCAAAAGGGAGAAGGCAAGGGTAATCTCATCTGTACTCCGATCTGAGAGGCTGCAAAAAGTGGTGGGCGGCCTTTCTGAATCTGAGAGGGACTGCCTGCGGTTCGTGGTCAGGAACGGATGGGTTGCAGGGCATGCCGGCCTGCAAAAGAAATTTGGCACAGACGATACCATAAAACGGCGGTTCAAGAGTGGCGGACCGCTGTCCACAATCGGCTCCCTGCGGTGCAGGGGCCTTTTGTTCGTCGGGATGCGCAAGAACGTACGTGCGTGGTACCCTGTAGGCAAGCTGCCTGTCTTCAAGAAGGAGAAAATCGCAGTGATTCCGCAGGACATCCGCAGCCGCTTAGGCGAATGCGGATTCACATGCAGAAAAGACAGTCAGACGGCAACACCCGCCGAGCATGCCTGACACAAAAGCCAGGCCCGCCTGGTTCATACCGGGACAATGGCCGCCACGCCGAATGGCCAGACTGGTGCCGTCCCACGGCATTCGATCCGAATCGTGCAGGATGCGCGCAGCTGGGAAGATTTGTTGCCAAACTGCCGCAATTTATATCCGAATCTGCGATTTGGCAACGCCGCCGCCCCTCCCCGTATGTGGAACACCCCGGATGCCCTGCCAGTATCCGGTCACATCCCCCTGTATATCCTGTATCAGGCAGGTCCAGTACCATCATGCCAGCATCAAAAATACCGAAACCGGCATGACCAGATAGTCGCGCCTCTCCTCCATCTGGGTTTTGGACAGCACGATGCCGCTCTTGGTACCAGTCTCTGACAGAAAGCCTGCCAGTCCTCCAAGTTCCCTGTGGTCTATGCTTTCCCTATACTTGACCTCGATGGGAATCTCCACGGCACGCTCAGGACACATGACAAAGTCCACCTCCCTGTTTTCCCGTCCTTCCAGAAAAAGACGCTGTTGGCGCTGTTGAATTCGTGCTTGTTTTTTGTAATGTCCCAGGCCAGCCTGCCCAGATGACTTGCAACCGCCCCCTCTGCCATACTGCTGCACCGTATGCTGCCTGAAAGATAGTCTTCGGCAGAATCAAACGGATCCGTCATGCCATCCCAGCTTCTAAACATGTGGACATAAAACGGATCGTGAAAGTATATCTTCTTCTCCTTTACCATCCAGGGCCGTTTTCTTTTGTAGTCATACCTGTACACCATGACGGCAACTGACAGATCCTTTAGCGCCAGCGCGTACTCTTGTGTTGTCGCCCACCTGCTCAATTCTGCTGACTTGCGCAGGCTGTTCCACGACGTGCCGGACCCCATACCCTCGATGATGGCATGGCTGAACTGCCTTGGCAGGTCCACGGGCCCTATCGGAATCCAGTGGGGGGATGGCGGAGGTAACCAAGGCAATGTGGAATGCGCGAAAGGAAGTCAACTGGCAAACAGTAATTGAAATGGCAGAGAAGATAGGAGTGAATGCGGTTTTGAAACGGCTAGGCTATCTGCTCTCAATTCTTGATATTGAAGAAAGTATCTCAGGAAGTATCTCCGAAAAAATAAAAAAAATTCCCTATCATTATCTTGATCCTACAGCACATAAGAAAAGAATTGAAAATTCAAAAAAATATGGGTTGATACTCAACAGAACAAAAGATGATCTGCTCGGATGGATGGAGCACTGATGGATAATCTGTCCATTCGCAAGTTAGCAGATAAGCACACCCGCATCATGTCCAGGAGTCTTTTGTGAATTCATCTGCCGAGGCATCATAAACCCCGTATGTCTTCCACTCCCCGTCCTGAATCCAGAACAGCTCGTAATCGGCACTTGCAAGATCCCTGCATCATTCAGATCAGTCGGGCCCAGCGCACCGCTGTACCCTGATGCCGTCTCGGGCAGTATGTCATTGAGGGCATCCACCTGCAGGGTATTGCCACGTTCTATGGTAAGCCCGTATACCCAGACCGCATCATACACAGAATATACCCCCAGAATGCCATGAAATTCTTATTAGCCTGCATATTTGAAACTTTATCATGGATTCATACACGATTATCGCAGTTGTCGCGATCAGCGTGCTGGGGATCGGCGCATTCTCTCAATCTGCATCTGCTGAACTGTCCGGCGAAGTCAGCATAGGCCTGCTTCAGCCAATCAGCGGCGGTGTCTCAAACCACGGAGAGGAGAACCGCGAGGCAGCCAAACTCGCAATAACCGACTTTAACCGGTATCTGGCAGACAAGGGAGCAGACTGGTCCCTTGTTATGATCATTGAGGATTCCCAGACACAGCCGGCAGTGGCACTGGAAAAGGTCCGGGCGCTGCATGCAAAGGGCATCAATGTGATGGTTGCCGGCATCCTCCAAAACATCAAAGGGTATGTTGACAACAGCGACATGGTTGCAGTCAGCTGCTGTTCCACGTCACCACTCCTTGCAATCGAGGGCGACCGCATATTCAGGACATCCCCTGATGACACCAACCAGGGGGTTGCACTTGCACGACTCATGGCAGACGCGGGAATCGAGATTGCAGTCCCGGTATGGAGGGAAGACGCATGGGGCTCTGAACTTGCAAAGTCGGCCAGGACGGCATTTACCGATATTGGCGGTGAAATGGCTGACGGTCTTGGATACGACCCAGAGACTGACAAATTCTCAGTATCCGCGTCCCTTGTTGCAGATCAGGTTCAGTCAGCAGTAGACCGCTCAGACACTGACAAGGTCGGCGTACTGTTCATGGGATTTGGTGAGATAGCAATTTTTATGCAGTCTGCAGCAGAATATGAGATACTCCCACATGTACAGTGGTTTGGCGCGGATCCACATTCCAGGGATCCTGAACTCCTAGAGGTCCCAATAGCGTTACAGTTTGTTACCAGTACGGAATTCTCTACAGTTCAGGTAGCATCAGGCAAGAATGAATTCAGCGACCGTGTAAACGAGGGTGTAAAGGACGTACTTGGCCGTGAGCCAAGCAGTTATGCCAGTTCCACCTATGACGCAGTGTGGCTGGTCGGACTTGCAATAGAGAAGACGCAGGGCATGGACGCTGATGCACTTACTGCCCAAATTCCACTTATTGCAGAAGAGCACATCGGAGCGCTCGGCTCCACGAAACTCAACGCTGCAGGAGATCTTGCCCAGACCGACTATGACATATGGCACATAGTGGATGATCAGTGGGTTCTGAGGGGCGTGTACTTTTCGGCCACCGATTCAATAACCTTGGATGCCATGAAGGATGATGATGATGCCATGAAGGATGATGATGATGCCATGAAGGATGATGATACTGCTACGCCTATATCTGATGAGACAGGCGGATGCCTGATTGCTACTGCCACATACGGTAGCGAGCTTGCACCACAGGTCCAGCTCCTCCGTGAAATCAGGGACAGCACACTGCTCCCCACTGCATCCGGAGCATCATTCATGACCGGATTCAACCATGTCTACTACTCCTTCTCGCCTGCAATTGCAGACCTTGAAAGAGAGAACCCCGTATTCAGGGATGCCGTACTGGCATTAATCACGCCTGGCCTGTACACCATGAACATCATGACACTTGCGGATCCGGGCTCTGAAGTCTCGGTACTGGTCTTTGGCATGCTCTCAATAGGAGCCATTGCCGGCATCTACGTGACAGGGCCATACCTGGCAATCCGTGCAGTCTGCAAAAGGGCGAGCCACCGCAACTGACTGACTGTCAGACATGCCCGTTACCTATGATCAAAGGGAATCCATTCTGTACATGCATGGCAACATGATGCACCGGATACGGCTGTCTGCAAAACCATCCATACTCGTACATGAGTGGAACTTGGATATGCAGACACTGACAGGTGTTTGGGTTTTCAGAATAATTCCTTGGCATCAGCACCAGACAGTTCTTGACGCCAAATCTCCACAAGGATGAAACCGGCAGGCATCAACCACTGGAATCTTTTGTGAATTCGTCTGCCGAGGCATCATATACTCCATATGTCTGCCACTCCCCGTCATGAATCCAGAACAGCTCGTAATCGGCGCTTGCCAAGTCTCCTGCATCATTCAGCTCAGTCGAGCCCAGCGCGCCGCTGTACCCTGATGCCACCTCGGGCAGTATGTCCTTGAGGACGTCCACCTGCAGGGTACCGCCCCGTTCTATGGTAAGCCCGTATATCCAGACGGCATCATACACTGCATACACGTGGCCGTTGGGCGCGATCCCTGTCTCCTCAACCAGGACATCGTACACGTGCATGCTCTTTTCATTGTTCGGAATCCTATACGAAGGTGAGATGAGGCCTACCTGCTGCGCAAACTCCAGCGCCGCCGGGCTGTCAGTAATGGGGCTGGTGTTTGCAGACGAGTCTGACCCGAACCACACCACTGATGCCAGGTTCCCATGCGCACCGGCATCCTCCAGCAACGGGACTATCTCGCCGTATGATATGGCAAGAACCGCCAGCTGGTCGCTGGCATACCCTGAATCCAGATACGCGTCTATCTTCTCTGACAGCATTCCTGTCTGCTCTGAAAAGTCATCCGTGTCCGGACTGTATGAGACCCCCTCGTCCACCATGCCCCCGATTGCGCCAAACGAGTCCGACACTGCACCGTACAGCTCCGTGCCCCATATGTTGTCGATGTATATTGGAACCGCCACCCGTACCCCCATATCGCTCATGACCGCTGCCGTGGCACGGGCCTGCCCGGTGTCATCCGGGACAAGCCTGAATATCCTGTCCGGTATTGCCAGCGACGGGGCGGTGCTTGAATGCGATATCACCAGCATGTCATGGTCTTGGACGTATTCCATGATGTCTGCAACCTGGTTGCTGGTGGTGGGGCCCACCACAAAGGCCTGGAATGGATAACGCTGTGACTCGTCGCCCGAATCAGCTGCCGGCTCATCCAAAAGCACATTGCCTTCGGCATATATCGCATCCAGCGCCTCTGTCGGATTCTCGCCAAACTGTACTACCTTGGAGACTGCGTCCCACGTAACATCCTTCTCGGACAAATATGCGTTAAAGTCCTCTATGGCAAGATTGAATGACCTCTTGGTGTGGTTGTCGTACAGGGTCCTCTCATCGTAACTGGATTCAAGCAGGCTAAACGATACCGAACCCTCAAAGTCAACGGCACCGTCGGTATTTTGGGGTTCCTCCGTGGTAACGTCTGCAGTCTGGTCGTCCTGGGGGCAGGGCCGTCAGTCCTCCTGCAATAATCAGGGCGACCCCGATGGCAATCAAAACGGTGCGGTTCAACAGAAAGTCTACCAATTAATATTAAATAAATCTATTATGCATGCCCCGTCCTCTCCCATACCCCTTCTGTCCCCGCGTCATGCCCTCAATACCTAAACCTCTTTTTTTATGCCCGCATGGAATAATCCGTTCTCACACATACCAAAAATGGCGCCGCCCATCAGACTTGAACTGACGACCGTCCGATTAACAGTCGGATGCTCTACCACGCTGAGCTAGGGCGGCAACAGCATTCCAGAATCTGAGAAGTGATTTAATCCTTACGACTTGAGTGCGTACCTAGTTGAACCTGGCAAAGAACGCCTGGATGTCCCCTGCATGCTGCTCTACCAGCCCCACTATCTCCATGTGCTCGCCTGCAGTGGGCTCCCTCTTGTGGACTATCTGAAACGCGCTGAGCGCAGAACCCACCATCTCGCCTACAAAAAAGCCGCACAGAAAATCGCCCACGTTCTGACACTTCCAGATGTCGCCGACCCTCGGGGATGCGCCTGCACTCTTGTACAGCTCCAGAGTCTGGCGGATAAGTTCGGTGGTCTGTTTTGCAAATTCTGCATCAAGTGCCATCTGTCAGTCAGTCTAGGCCCTTTTTCTTTTCGTACACGTATATGCCGTCAAGAAAGACCCTGTGATCCTTGTTCTTGACCCTGGTCTTCAGTTCGATGTTTGCAGCAGTCTGCGTCACGTCTGTCCAGACATGCCCTGTCAGCACCACATCGTCCCCCTTGGGAACGACCTTTGTGTCCCCGACTATGCGCGTGACCCTTGGCGCCCTCTCTCCCTGAAAATTCTCAATAATTACCTGCCTGCCGTTCACCTTCACGGTTACCGGAAAGTGCGCAAAGACAACCTTCATCCGGACAGTATACCCCGTGACAAGCCCCTCGCATATGTTTTTGATTATTGATCTTGCCGTGTGCAGTATGGCATAGTCCCTCTTTCTGAACCCGGTGGCCTTGAGAAGGATCTTTTCGGGCGTAACCTCGATGGCGACTGGAATGCTGCGAAAGCTCTTGAATGTCTTTCCAAGGGGTCCTTCAAATCCCAGCATGTGCCTGTTTAGCGTGACGCGAACCCCTTCGGGTATGGCCACCTCGTCTTGGAACTTTTCGGCCTGCCTAGTAGACATATCCTATCAGAAACCCTCCTATTCCCTTCTGCACGGCCTCGTGGTGCGACATCACTCCCTGGTTGGTCGTAACCAGCAGCATCCCCCTGTTGTATGCCGGCAGGTACTGCTGCTCCCAGCCGTTAAACTCGTCGTTTTTGACCTTGAAGCGTGGCGATATGGAGCCGCATTTTGTAATCTTTGCCAGCAGCTTTATCTTGAACTTTCCGCCCCTCATGTCCTCAACGTGTTTAAACTCACCGATGTATCCGTCCTTTTGGAGCGTCCTTAGCACCTCGACGCCGAGTTTCGAGGTGGGCAGTATGGTGCACTCCCTCTTTCTTCGGGTCTCGTTGTTGTACAGCGTGACAAACAGGTTTGCCAAGATATTCTTTGCCGGCATCCATACTCACCTGTTCTTCCTGAATCCCAGGGACACAGCAACCTCCCTAAAGCACCGTCTGCACAGCATCAGATCATACTTTTGAATAACGGCAGTATAGTCGCCGCATCTCTTGCACCATCGCGAACCCCTTCCAAACTCGTGCTTTTTTCTTCCCGTAAATTCGTATGATCTGTCTTTTGCCATTATTCCACTGTCACTCCAAACTCTCTGACTAGATAATCTTTTGCCTCTTGGGCAGATATTGCGTGCGTCTTGCCAACGCTTGCCTTGTGCTTGCTCCTCTTCCTGATGCTGTATCCTGGCCTTGCCAGCGCAACAGACACCCCAAGTCCCAGTATGCCTATCTGCGGCTCGTACTTTACCCCTGGAATGTCGATGTGTTCGTGTATTCCAAACGAGTAGTTGCCAAAGTCATCAAAGGAACGGCCGTTAACGACATTTCCCTTTGCCTCCATGAGCCTGACCACAAGGGCACGCGCATCATCCCCGCGGACGGTGACTGATGCGCCTATGGGCTCGCCCTTTCTTACCCCCCAGTCCCTCTGGGCCTCCTTTGCGTTGCGCACGCATGACTTTTTGCCTGATATCTGGTCAAGTGCCTTCTGGGCAGCGGTAATGGCATCCCCGGAGCGCCCAACGCCCATGTTGAGCACCACCTTTTCAAGGTATATCTTTTTCATTACGGACTCTGTTTGCTGGGACATGTGATCACTTTATCTGAATTACGGGCTCCTTTGTTCCGACTGGCATTATAATCTCTGCAGGAATCTCTATCTTTCTGTCCTGGAGTGCAAGCGTAACCCTCTTTGGAAGGATGAACGTTCCTGCCTCGACACTCTCCACCCTGCCTGTCTGTCCGGAGTTTATCCCGCGCGTCACCAGCACCTGGCAGCCTGCCTTCAGGTGTATAACCTTGAGAATCTTCTGATCCGGTACCCGCATCAGGCACGTATCCCCGACGTTCATCTTGACATCGGATATCACGCTACGTCCGTCATGGAATCCGATCTGTGTTCTTCCGCCGTTAATGGTGGTCTTGCTGGTCACATGTACGAGTTTCTTTGTCTTTTCTGAATCGCTTATCTCCACTGGCCTTAGCAGCTTTCCTTCGGTTGGAACCATGCGGTATATCTGTGGGACGTTCTCCAGTTCCACCACGTCCATCAGGCCGATGGAATGATGGAGTGACTTTCTTACCACGCCGTCGACTTTGACCTTGCCTGAGTATATTGCAGCCTTTGCCTCCCTCAGGTTTGTTACGATCTTCAGGACATCCCTGAGAAACACTGCGGTGGGAACGGAGTGATTCTTGCCGTGCGAGCCGGGCCTGACAGTAATTACAAACCTCTTGTTCTTTCTTTCAATGCCCCAGAACTGCGGAGCCATCTGGCGCTTGAGCTTCTTGCTGCCTGATATGCTTACCATTACTCCTTAACATCCTCCTTTTCCTTGGGTGCCTCTGCATCCTTGCCTGACTCCTCTGTAGGTGGTACCGTTACGGCCTCTTCTGGCTTTGCTGGCTTTGCAACCTTTGGTTTTGCAGCCTCTGCAGGTGGTGGTACCGTTACGGCCTCTTCTGGCTTTGCAGCCTCTGCAGGTGGTGGTACCGTTACGGCCTCTTCTGGCTTTGCTGGCTTTGCTGGCTTTGCAACCTTTGGTTTTGCAGCCTCTGCAGGTGGTGGTACCGTTACGGCCTCTTCTGGCTTTGCTGGCTTTGCTGGCTTTGCAACCTTTGGTTTTGCAGCCTCTGCAGGTGGTGGTACCGTTACGGCCTCTTCTGGCTTTGCTGGCTTTGCTGGCTTTGCAACCTCTGGTTTTGCAGCCTTTGTCGGAACATCTGTCACATTGTCGGATTCGGGTACAGTACCCTCATCCTTCTTGACCGATGACTCGTCCTGACCCCTGTGCAACACCTTCATCCTCCACTTGTCGTCCGTGTTTAGCGATGTCACCATGAGATTCGAGGTGTGAATATGAACATCAAACTTGTCCCCCTTTGTCTTTTCCTTCTTTATGCCCTCGATGGCAACGTACTGCTTGTCCGGAAGCACCACTGTCACCTTGCCGTCAACGCCCTTGTACTCGCCCCTCTGTATGGAGACGTGGTCCCCCTTGGTCACCCTGACGCTCCTCTTGCCGTACCTCTTGCGAAGATCGTCAGACAGTGTGGAGCCAAGCTGGCTGCTCTGCACCACGTGTGATGCTTTGTAAATGAGTCTGTTGCGCATCTTTGTCGGCTTCATCTCATACCACCATCGATGCCAAGTTTGCCACCCTTGGCCATTTCTCCGAGGCCTCTGCGGCCACCGGTCCCTTGATGTCAGTCCCCTTGGTCTCTCCCTCGGGGGTAATCAGTACTGCTGCATTATCCTCAAAACATACCCTTACGCCGTTAAGCCTTCTTACGGCGTACTTTTGCCTGACTATCACCGCCCCGTACACCTGTTTTCTGAGCTCGGCAGGACCCTTCTTTACCACCACGTTGCAAAAGTCGCCGACTGCTGCAGCCGGAAGCCTGGACACCCTTGTCTTGTGCCTTGGAACGTTGATAACCTCCAGAATCTTGGCCCCCGAGTTGTCTGCACACACTATTCGTGCGCCTATTGGTATGGACCTGGTAACGTACGGCCTGAACTCCTCTACGCCCTTGCCTGCCTGTTTTGCCATTACTTCCTTACCTCCACTACCACGTATGATACTGACTTTGATATCGGCCTGCACTCTGCGGTAAGGACTCTGTCGCCTGACTCCACATCGATGCATCCGGGCACGTGCGCATGAATGGTGCTCTTGCCGCGTGCATACCTCTTGAACTTGCTAAAGTATATCGGGGCGTCCTTTTGCAGCGTGATGGTCTGCCTGGCCTTGTCGCCTGTCACCTTGCCATCAAACAGCTTGCCGCGTACTGCCAGGCTTCCATGGAACGGACAGTGGACATCGCTGCACTCCCTCTTTGGTGCATCCACGCTAATCCCTATGCTGCGCGTCATAATTTGGCCCCTATCCTATCGTACGGCCTCTTGGAGATTCGCGCACCGTCAACACTAACGCGCCGGCCGCCCAGGGCAAACCCGAGGGTGCACAGCCCCTTTGGTATTGATTTGGTCCGGTCGCCGGTCATTATCTCAAGCATTGACTTTGTTTCGTAGACTACCCTTCCATTTAATCCTATGAGTTGCCTGTTTGCAGACCCTGTTACCGTCACATCAAGGCCGATCAGTTCGTGTGACATTACGTTATCCGGCGTGATCATTGCTTCATCCCGTTCTTTTGTGTCAGCATCCTTGCAATGTCCCTCCTCATGGGCTTTATCTTTCCGCTCTTCTTTCTCAATGTGCCCTTTGCAGACTCTGTCCTGAGCTTTGCAAGCTCCCCCCGGGCCTCCTGAATCTTGGAATTGAGATCCTTTTCGTTTAGCTGTCGTACGGTCTTCATGCTGATTCTGGTCACTTTAGCTTTGCCTCCTCTTCCTCGTGCGTCTCGGTCTCCTTCTTCTTTTCTGCCTCCAGCGCAATCTGCTCTGATTCGGTCCTTGCCTTCTTTTCTGCCGCCGTCTCATCACGCATCTTTCCGGTGTCCTTGTCCATGACCTGCTTTGCGTCCCTGTCCGGTCTCATCTCAAACTCCGGTATCAGCTTCTCCTTTCGGGCTATCCTTATCCTGATGCCGATAAGCCCCATTGCCGTGCCCACATGTGCTATGTCCTCGTCGACTATGACCTCTGCGTGGTGGCCGGCCCTTGGCAGGACGCCTGCAGTGTGCTTTTCAAATGCGGAGCGGTCCCCGCGGAGCTTTCCGGATATGGTTATCTGCACGCCCATCGCGCCGCTCTCCATTATCTGCTTGAGTGTCCACATGGTGGCCCTCCTGAATGCGGTCCCGCGCTCAAGGTGCGAGGCCATCCTGTTGCACATCACGCTAGGGGAGAGTTCCGGCTTTTCAATCTCGATTACCGATATCTGCGGATTCTTCAGCCCAAAGTCCTTTCCAAGCTTCTCTGTAAGATCCCTGATTCCGGATCCCTTTCTGCCTATGACTATTCCAGGCCTTGTCACATGCAGCGTGACGCGGGTTCCCATGGGGGTCTTTGATATCTCCGCATGCGAGAATCCTGCATCCTTGATTGCATCCCTGAGATACCCCCGGAGCAGCATCATGTTGTAGTTGTCCCGTATCACATTCTTGATTGCCGACATCCCCCTATACCTCCTGCGCCACCAGTTCCACGTGGGTCATTACGTTGTTTTTTGGCGTTGCCCGTCCCATGGCCCTTTGTATGAACCTCTTTACGGTTACGCCCTTGTGGGCAGTTGCGTTTATTATCTTGAGCCTGTCAAGGTCCATCCCCCTGTACTCGGCGTTTGCCTCCAAATTGTCAAGCAGCAGAAGGATCTCGCCTGCCGCCTTTTCAGGATACCGTCCGGACATCATCCCCGGATCCGACCTGTGGCCCACCTGGTTCTTGAATCTTCCAAACGCGACTGCCCTCTTGTGGTTCTTCACGTCATGCAGATAGTCCCGTGCAGAATCCACAGTCATCCCCTTCAGGGCCACTGCAATCTCACGGGCATGCTTGTGCGATATGGGCCTCTCCCTTATGGAGGCGCGGACATGCCTTGTAGGATCGTAACCCTGAAACGCATATTCGAACCTTCCCATCACAATCACTTCAACGGGACGTAGAGGCTTGATCTTGAGGCGCCCACTCCGGGGGCCCCATGGGATACCTTCTTGTTGGTTATCACGTACTCCCCGAGATAGTGTCCTATCATCTCGGTTTTTATCAGTACCGGGACAAACTCCTTTCCTGAAAATACGTTTACTGTAACATCCACCATGCCTGGCAGCACTATGAGATCCCGCAGGTGTGTCTTGATTGGGCCCTTCAGGGTGCCTGCCCTTGCGGCCTTTATCTCGCCTATCAGCTTTCGCTTGCCGTCTGTAATGCCCCTGGTAAGGGATCTTCTCTGCCTGGCATTGAACAGCTGGAAGAGCCTGTCCAGTGGGACCTTTTCGAGTTCCTCCTTGGGGATACCCCTGTACAAGAACTCCTTTACCATCTCAAATACCTCCAATCCTACGATCTTTGCGTTCCATATTATAGCATTCCTATGTCCGTGGCAAGGTGCGTCGCCTTTTCAATATTTTCAAACTTTACAAAGGCCTTCTTTCCGTATATGGTCCTTGCAGTGTTTACATCCAACACGTTCTGCTTGTACAGTACGTTTATGGCCTCTGCTATCTGCGGCTTGGTCGCTGACCTTTCGACAATAAAGCATATCTTGCCGTCGCGCTGGACCATCTCGAAGGTCTTTTCTGTAATGTGCGGTTTTATTATAATCCTGACTGCCTGATCCACGTTCATGCCATTCTCACCATTACCTCAAGATGCCTTGACTGTATCCCTCCAATGCGATTAATTGCGGATTCAGAATACACTACGAGCCGTCCCGGATCAGAGCCCGGCGCCAAATCAAGCACGCTCAGGTCCTCGACGCTTCTTGCCTCCACTCCCGGCAGGGCGCCTACGGCCCTTGAAATGTTTGATGCATCTGCTGCCACAAACAGCACACTCCTTCCCACCTTCTTGACCCTTCCCCTCAGGGAGGACTTGCCGGATCTTGCCCTTCGCGCCTCCAGCCTCTGTACGTCCGGATACAGGTTCAGCGCCTCAAGCACCCTGACTGCCTCGGATGCCTTGGAGACTGCCTCCACCTCGTCAGATACGATTACCGGAAACGAGACTACCCCGCCCACCTTGTGGCCGCGTGACTCTACCATGTCCCTGGATGCAGTGACTGCGATTGCCGAGCACAGTGCCAGCCTGTTCTCCTTTTTGTTGAGCCTCTTGTATATCACCCTCTCCACTATTGGCGGGTGTGCCTGCCGTCCTCCGCGGGTGGATGCCACCTCTGCGCCCTGGCCCTGTCTTCCGCCTCCGCCTCCGCGGGCCCTTGCCACACGGGAGATGCCGCGCCCTGTTGGCGGATCGTTGGTGTCTGCCACCACGTCCGTTCCCGCAGTGGGATGCCTCCCCTGGGGCTGGAACCTGTGGGAGTCAAGGTTCACGTACGCCTTGTGTATGAGCTCGCGCCTGAACGGCGTCTCAAAGATTAGCGGAAGTTCTATCTCCCTGTCCTTTTCTCCGTTAATCCTGTGTACTGTCCCCTTCATACCACTACCTCCAGAATGCGCGGCTTGTTTGTCCGGGCAGGAGCGTTCCTGATCTGGCGCCTGAGCTTTATCAGCCTGCGGTACGTCCCCGGAACAGACCCCTTTAGCACGACAAAGTCGCCCCTTACCAGGCCAAAGTGCTTGTAGCCCCCGTCAGGGTTGATTCGTATGGAATCATCCTCCGAGTTTCCCATAATCATTATCCTCTTGTCATATTCTGTCCTCTGGTGGAATCCCATCTGGCCTGCCCTGGGAACAGTATACATGACGCTCTGCGGCGATATTGGCCCCAGCGAGCCAATCTCCCTTACGGTCTTGCGCGACTTGTGCTGCTTCTTCTTTGCCCCCCATCGCTGTATGACGCCCTGCCATCCCTTGCCCTTGGTGATGGCTGCAACATCCACGGTGGTGCCCGTCTCAAATACCTGGTCAATCCTAATCTCCTTGCCTAAAAGTTCCTGCAGGTACGCAAACTGCTCCTGTATGGTGCCGCCGCTGACAAGCGCCTCAAATATGTACGGCTTCTTCTGCTCCATGCCTGCGGCCCTTGGGGATACTGCAAGTATGGCAAATATCTCGTGAATCCTTCCCAGCCTGGCTGCTGCGCCATCTGCGGTGCTTCCTGCAGTGCGCCTCTCCATGCTCTTGTCCAGCTCCTTGGGGATGTCCTTGGCAAACACGTCAAACTCTGCATGCCGTCCCTCGTGCCCATTGGAGTATCCCCTTATTCCCAGTATGGCCACCGGGGGGGTAACCAAAACTGTTCCAAGACTGACAAGCTGCTTTCCAGCGTTGGGGGTCTTTTCACGATCATCAATACTTACCACCTGCACGCATCCGGCCTTGAATCCGCAGTGTGCAAGAATCTGCGGCTTGTCCGAGTTTGCATCAGGCCACGCCCTTATCCGGGCCTCCATGCTCTTTGCGCGCCCGCGCGGCGAATACGCAAGGCTTCCCCTGCGGGGCTGGTGGTTCTTTCTTGCACCCATGACATGGCGCACTTGGCATCCTACTATTAAACCATCGCAGAACATCGTTAACTGCAATATTTTTTAAGGTTAACCCACTCTTCTGCCAGAACCGCATCCGGATCCTGCATTCCTTCAAGGCTCGATTATATCCTGCAGGATGATCCCTTTTCTGATTGCTACGTCAATCCCGATACCTGCGTATCCTGCCTCGGCAAACGCATACGCGATGAAAACATCGGAAGTATTGTGCGGAAGTTATCTCCACCAGCCGTTTGCATCCAATCCCCCCGTGCCTGCCTGATGCTGGGCAATCAGTCAAACATAAAAACACGCCTGCCAATTACCCTGTGATGAATGTGTACGGCACTCGGAGGGGCGCACTGCTCCTTGGACTTGCAGGGGTCTTGGCGCTTGGGGGCGCAGCCGGAATGGCATACTCCCAAGATGCCGGAATACCCGGATGGATAAAGGGATTGTTCCAGTCATGGACAGACGAGCAGGTAAGCGATGCAGACCTGATAGGCGCCATCGAGTTTCTGGTGGGCGCAGGGGTCATCCAGACTGATCAGTCAAGCAGGATTAATGAGCTGGAGCAGACAGTCGAGGACCTGCAGCAGGAGAACGCGGCCCTGAAGGCAGAAAACGCCAATCTGAGGGATGGTGGCGGGGTGCAGCAGCAGCAGCAGCAGCAGGACGACGACGGCACCCTAGTGGGGAATGTGCACATTCAGGCATTTTCTGAGACCGAATCCCCCGTACAGGGAAGCCCAGATGCCGGAGTAACGATAGTGGAGTTTGGCGACTACCAGTGTCCCAACTGCAAGAAATGGTTCACCAACACCAAGCCTGACATATCCGAAAACTATATCCAGACAGGAAAGGCCAACTTGGTCTTTGTCGACATTGCATTCATCGGGGACGACTCCCGCAGCGCCGCCCAGGCGTCGTACTGCGCAGAGGACCAGGGGATGTACTGGCAGTACCACGACAAGCTGTACACGTCCCAGGCTGCCGATTATGATGGCGGCTGGGCCTCGGTGGAGAACCTCAAGGGGTTTGCCTCCGAGCTTGGACTTGACACGGAACTCTTTGGCGAGTGCCTGGACTCTGGCAAGTATCAGGAGCGGGTGCTCAGCAACACTGCAGATGCAAAGGCACATGGCGTGAGCACCACCCCATCATTCCTGATAATCTCGTCTGACGGGCAGGAGGAGGAGAAGGTGGCAGGGGCTCAGCCGTACTCAGTCTTCGAGTCGCTGCTTGATGCTGCAGGATAGCCGTTTGCATCCCGTCCGTGGAATCACCACCTCAGGGTTGCCACGCAATTCCAATCCGAACAAGTTACTGACTGCGGCAACCCACACCACGCAGGCATGCCTTGGGATGATCTAGTTTTTGTTCACGGGCCTGTCGCGTTGATTCCTGCAATGATATCCATAATGGTGACTGCGCCAATAATGATGCCTGCAGCCCCCATCCCCAGTGCCAGAAGCAAAAACGTCTTCTGCTCAGGCATTGCCATTCCCCTGCATGTTCAGTACGGCAAGCACCCCTAGCATTGCCTCCTCGAGCCGTACCGTCTGGGTTGCCTGGCCGGGAAAAAAGTCAAGCACCCGCGCATTCTGCACCCTCTTCATGCTGCCTCCCAGGATCTCGTGCACCCCCCTCTCGGGGGATCCAAAGACCACCAGGACAGGCGCCTCCCCTCCTCCCGTAGTGGGAATGCTTGAGCCTGCAGCCGTCTTGCCCCTCCTTGATGTTATTATGATGCTGCCCTTCCACTCTGCAAGCAGCTGGTACAGGCCGGCCCTCCTGTGCACAGAATACCCCCAGTACTGGCCCGTCTCGTCCCTGCCAATCTCCTTTGCGACCAGGCTCGGATACCCCTCCTTGAACCTGACAGTCGTCCTTTTGCCCGTGGGCATCCTTCCCTGCAGCGGTATCAGGCGGTTAATGCCCACGTCCACAAAGCTTCTGCCCCTTGCAGCCACCGTTATCCCCTCCCTGATGTCGCCTGTCTGGATCTTTTTGGGGTCTGCCGGGGTGACATGGCTTGGTATCTTCAGCGGCTGGAGTACTCCGGCAAACTTTAGATCATTCACCATCGGAAACATCCTTCTTCGAAGAAACTGCGGCGTCTCAAGGTATCTGAGTATGGTTGCAAGAAGGGCCCCGTCGCCGTCCGCGCCGTCCCTGTACACGTATATGGTGCCGACGCGGAATATGGCGCACGCCCTTGCAATTAATGATACCTTCCGCGTCTTGTCTATCTTGAGGGACTCATCAGAGAGTGCAGATTCTGGAATTGCGACAGACAGGTTCAATACGCGTCGGCATCTCCGCAGTCAGTTCTTATCATGCGGATACTTTTCCTTGGCCTGCTGCGCATACTTGACAATCTCCTCGTCAGGTACGAGTCCGTAAAGGCCGGTGTCGGCCCTGACGTGTGCCATCCTGATGTGGTCAGTCCCCTCCCGATCCTCGCTTGAGAGGTATATTCCCGCGGCTGCCAGAACGGATGCAGACTCTAGGGTCAGATCCTCGCCGTAGGCACCCTCCAAAAAGTCAGTCACCCTGTCCGAGCCTGATCCTATGGCAATTGCATTGTACGATATGTATGTCCCGCTGGGATCAGTCAGGAACAGCTGCGGCTTGCCTGCCACCACCCCGCCAAGAATCAGCGCCACTCCAAACGGACGCACTCCGGCATACTGGGTGTACTGCTGTGACTGGTCTGCCAGATGTTTCACTATGGTCTCCACCTCGACTGGCTCGTCGTAGATCATCTTGTTGCTCTGCGAGAAGAACCGCGCATTGTCCACCTGGCTGCGCGCATCCGGAATGTACCCGGCAGCTGCCACGCCTACATGATCATCAATCTGGAATATCTTCTGGGCTATCTTGGATATCTGGAGCTTCCGCGGCCTCTCCTCGACTGCAATGACTATTCCCTCGCTGCATTTTATGCCGATTGCGATGGCTCCCCTCCGCACAGTCTCTATTGCATACTCTACCTGGTAGAGCCTCCCGTCAGGGGAAAATACCGTAATGGCTCTGTCATAACCTTGCTGTGCAGGAAGCATACGGGTATGACTCTTTGAAAGTTTAATTTATGTTTTGGTAATGCGTTTTGTAGCAAAACCGACCCTCTGGAGGCGTGAATCTCTCGCCTGAAGATGTCAAGCCCATAAAGGATGCAGAACCGCTGATGTTGTTCTGCCTGGGGAACAGAGCGGCCGGATCAGGCACGGACATGCCCAGATTTACACCGGACATGTCCGCAAATCTTTAAAAAATCACTGGACTAATCCAAACTGGACCAGATCAGACGAATTACCAACACATGACATCAACAGGTTTGGATGCCCGTAACACATGGGAGTTAACAGAGCCTTTGGAGCATTCAGTACGCAACGTCTCAATCCTGTCGCTCAACAAGCCGTGCCTGTTGGCATACACCTCGCGAACATTGTCAGGGATATCACATCCCAGTATCGATTCGACCACACTCGTGGCTTGTGAGTAGAACTTGAACGCTTCTTCCTTGCGTCCCAATCCGTCCATCTTAGCTCCACTGCTCATGTTTACTGAGACCTCTTCGTACTGTTTTAACGTGGCTTTGTCTAGTGCGCATCTTGTTTTGTCAGATCACCCGTCCATCCCCCGTGCCTCAAAACTTATTATTCTAACACTGTTTAAGAAATCCTATGAAATTAAACGCCCTTTTCTTTGTCATGCTGTCTGTGGCCGTTCTTCTCAGTACCGGTTACTCTTTTGCAAGTCAGGGCACAAACGTCGACACCATGATCTTTGACCTGCACCCCGACGAGGGAGCCGCGCCGGAGGAACTGCAAAGAGACACTCTTGATACCTACTATAATCCCGTACCATATGCTGATGCAGCCGAAAATACGGAACCCGACGTGGCAGGTGATCCGGACGACGGCAAGCACGACGCCACATCCGAGATGATAAACGAAGAGGATGCAGAGATCATCACCATAGGGGCACTCGTACCCGTGAGCAGGCCCGACGGGGCAGGCATCCACAGGCAGGTCGCCACAGAGCTTGCCATTGAAGACTTTAACAAGTATCTTGAGGCAAGCGGCGCATCATGGAGGCTGGACTTGGATGTTAGGGACACTGCCGCACCCTCGGCAGACCCGTTGGATTTGGTAAAGTCGCTTCATGATGATGGCGTCCAATTCATATCCGGACCGTCTGCAAGCTCCAGGGTCAGCATGATAAAAGACTATGCTGATGCCAACGACATGCTGATTGTCAGCTGCTGCTCTACTTCCCCATCACTTGCATTTGAGGGGGACAACGTGTTCCGCATGGCTCCAGATGACGCTCTTCACGGACCGGTAATTTCCAACCTGTTGTGGGATAATGGAAAGACGGTGCTGATCTCTGTCTGGAGGGACGGGCCGTTTGGCAACGGACTGCATGATAGTACGGTGGCAAAGTTTGGGGAACTTGGAGGTACGGTGGATGATCTGGGAAGCTATCCATTGTGTGATGAGGACAACTGTCACGATGCTGCCTTTGATGCCCTGACGGAGCAACTGCGCGAGAAGGTGCAAATGTACGTGGACAGCCACGGCAGTGAGAAGGTGGCAGTACTGTATGTCGGGGCTGCTGAGACTGCCGACTTTATGCAGAGAGCCGCTGCCCATCCGGTGTTACATACCGTAAATTGGATAGGATCCGATGCCAACGTACTGAGCAACTCCCTTGTGGATGATCCGGTGATATTCCAGTTCATGCAGGATGTCAACTTTACCGCGTGCATATTTGCAGAAGACCAGACAAGCCAGAGATACCAGCAGCTAAACGCACGTCTGTCTGCGGATTCGAGGATTGTGGATACCCCAAACGTCTACACGTACGCCTCCTATGACTCAATATGGACGCTTGGCCTTGCAATAGAGGCAGCCGGGGACGGAGGTTTTGAGGAGATTAAAAGACAGATTCCACTGGCAGTCTCAGATTACCAAGGTGCGTTGGGCAACATAGTTCTAAATGATGTAGGCGACTCTGCTGAGGCCAGCTACGCCGTGTGGGGAATAAGATCAGCCGGATGGGAGCGCATAGGAACGTACGTTTCGGATTTGGGCCTGGTACCCGTGATGGCGGATCCGGACACCAAAGCCGAACAGGAGTGTGATCCCGGCACCGTCATGCAAGATGGCATATGCATCCCAGATGCTGGTGATGATGATGATGATGGGGATGATGGTGGCGGATGCCTCATTGCGACTGCCGCATACGGCAGCGAGCTTGCGCCCCAAGTCCAGATGTTAAGGGAGATCCGCGACGGCACGGTAATGAGCACCGCGGCAGGGGCATCATTCATGTCCGGATTCAACCAGATATACTACTCGTTTTCACCCGTGATAGCAGACGCAGAACGGGAAAACCCGATATTTCGCGAGGCAGTCCGGGCATTCATCGCGCCAATGCTGGCCACGCTGTCCATTATGACACTCGCAGACGAGAGCTCTGAGGCGGGGGTTTTGGGACTCGGCATGGCAGTCATCGCGCTCAACCTGGGAATGTATGTAGCGGCGCCTGTCTTGGTAGGATTCAAGATCCACGCGTACGCGCGATCACGCCATTCACAACGGTAACCCGGGATTGTCTGCAGGCTTTTGGAACAAAATAATGCCGGTAGAAAAGAAGTCGAGTTTGTTTTTGGTATTGGACCAAATGACAAAAGATCACATGCAGGATGATCGTGCCAGACACGCGATTTTGCGGGACCGCAGACGCCGGGGGATCAAGCCGTCCGCTGAAATCCCGCAGAACAAGGCAAACGCGTGAAACGTGCGGGATGACATGCCAGTTATTTACAAGCCAAGTGATGGACAGCTTCACGAGCGCCGCCCGCAATGACGGCGGCCGCGTCTAATCCCTGGTGGTCTCGGGTTCCGGTACGGGCCTCCTGTAGTCGGATTTTTTTCGTTTGCCGGTTCCAGGTATCATGGAGACATAGTACTGCAGTTCCTCTATGAGATCGCCGGCCTCATGGAACATGATGCCGCGCCTGATCCGCGCCCTGGTTCCGGCTGCTATCTCCTGCGGATTCATCTGTTCTGCCTGGGCGTACTCCTTGCGGATATACATGGTGTCAGGCGGCGTGAACTGACTGCACGCCTCCAACTGGTAGGCCATGGACTCGATGTATCCGATCTGGTTTTTTGTAGCTTCGCTGCTCTTCTCGGCAATAGAGTATACCGCCCTGCTCCTCCTAATCTCCCAGACAACACCAAGCTTTACGCGGGTGGACCCGTCATGCCTTCTCCTTACCATCACCGTCATGCCCTCGTGTCCCTTCGGACCGATCACGCCCCACTCGTTGCGGGATCTGGTAAACGAGAACCTTATCGGTTCGGGTTTTGTATAACTGTACAACACGCGGCTGTCCTTCTGCCACGGGCTCGATTTGCCGAGATTTACAACCTTGTGCCCTCCCACCAGAACAGTCTTGCCGTCATGCCCCGGCGGGCCCAGTATGCACCGCCTTTCACCCTGTATTGTAAATCTGAACTCGGAGAGATAGGATCCTCCCATATGGCGGTATGCACAATCCGATATAAAAGTCGGAACTTTTGCAGTCAACGTGCCTGCCCCGCACAATAAAACATCGGATTGGGGTGGATCCTTGTTTTTAGGATAGTTTTTTGCAACATTTTATGCACACTCTGCGGCGCTCTGGATAAGCGTAACCCATTTGTTGTCATACTCTTATGAATGCCGGCAACCTCGATGGGGCTTACCATTCAGTCCAAGATGCGGCCTTGTGGTTGTGACAGACGCAAAGTACCGTGAGCACGACAGAGTTCACCTTCTTGAGACTTTGAATCATCTTTTCACGATGGCATACACTGTCCAATTCCGATGCGGCCAATGTGGACATGATACTGCTTGCTGCACCAACGACATTGGCAAAGCCACACGGCGGGAAACGGGATACGAAACAAGACGGCTTGAGAAAAAACGTGCTGTTGCGGCGTGTCGCAGCGGCAGTTGGTTGGTAGGTATTTATTTTTTACATTTTATCAAAATTTATAACATATCAAATACCTACCAAGTCATGGCCAACGTGATCTGCCAGAAAAAGGGGAATACCTCGTTCTATTATCTAGTCCACCAATCAGGCGGCAGATCCATGAAGAGATACCTGGGCAGGACGATACCAAAGGACATCAAGGAGCGGAAAAGAACGCTTGAAAGGGAGTTCTTCCGGCACGAATGGGACAGAAAGACAGAAGAGATCATCAGAAACTACGGGAAGGAGAATGCCGGAATTGAAGAATCGATAAAATTGAAGAATTTTGAGAGTTTTGGCATCGCGTTTACCTACAACACGCAAAGGATGGAGGGTTCTGCCCTGAGCAGGGCAGACACAAACGACTTGCTGGTCCACGGCGTGACCCCTGCAAGAAAGTCAAACACAGACACGATCGAGACGAAGAGACATTATGAGTTGTTCATGGATCTGGTAACTGCAAGGACGCCGCCCGGGATTACAGTAGAGGAAGTTCAAAGGTGGCATGCCAAAGTATTCGGCCAGACAAAGATTGGCGAGGCAGGAGCATTCAGACGCCATACGGTGGGGGTGATAACGAACCCAAAGATAGAGTTTGCGCCGTCTTTTGAGATTCCAAAAAGGATCAAAATGTTCTTTGAGTGGCTGGACAAGGAAGAACCGCGAAACCCCGTGGAGTTCTCGGCCCTTGCACACTATGCGTTCGTGTCGATTCACCCGTTTGCAGACGGGAACGGCAGGATATCCAGAATGATCATGAACTGCCTGCTG
Organism: Candidatus Nitrosopumilus sp.; assembly: GCA_965238275.1. Lineage (GTDB taxonomy): Archaea > Thermoproteota > Nitrososphaeria > Nitrososphaerales > Nitrosopumilaceae > Nitrosopumilus. Next base: position 1,749,563 of record OZ250186.1, on the reverse strand, counting down.
ATCAGGCACGGATGCCCACCCATGCTGATTGAAAGCAGGGACAGGAGGTCATACTTTGGTTCACTGGAAAAATCGCAACTAAACAATGACGAAATGTTCTTTGTAAAGTGGTTTATGAAATATTACATCAAAAAGAACAAAAGGTACCTCTAGGCCAGTTTGACGTACATGCACTTTAAGATACCCTTCTCCGGGCACCCAAACATCAGATCACTGCACGGCAGAACCATAGAGATTACAAGGGAGCCGTACCTGACCCTGCAGGGCGACTGCATCGTCGGGGTCGGGGCCGCATCAGGATGCGCCGGCCTGCCTGACGAGATGAAGGCCATGCTCAGAAGTACCGGCGCGCGCGTTGCCATCTCCATCCGGGTTGGGGACTCGGAGTTTGTCGTGAACGGGTCCGGGCATCCCGACCTTGAACTGTCTGATGAGCATGACATTGTGATCAGGACCAGCAGCTTCACATGCCCAAGGACGCTTGCCATACGCTGTGACGGGGCCTCAGATGCCATTCCAAGGAAGATGATACGGAACCTGCAGAATTCCAACGTCCGGGGGACATTTACCGTCACCGTTCAGGATGCTGCAGATTAAGCGTGGGAATCCACCACTGCCTGCTGCATCCGGACATGCCGATGTGGCCAAACCACGCGCATTTTTGACCATGCAGTATCCGACTGTCCGTCCGTCCGTCCGTCCGTCTGCAGACCGGCATCAGCAGTCAAGCGGGATGTTGGAGTTTTTGCACAGAGTCAGGTACATCCCAAACCCCAGTATCACAACCCCAAAGGCAGTCAGGGGAACCAGCACAAGAATCTTGGTAAGTCGACCCATGCAATGAATTCCACAGGACCCTATAAAATTGTCGCATGTCCCGTCTGCCTGGATGCGAACCTGGCAGCCTCCGTAAATACCCTGTTCTTGGGGAAACCTGCACCGTCCCCCGGCATGCCCGGACAATCCATACCCTGGCGTTCGGGCATAGCCACACCGGAAGGCATCCCGTCAGGGCGCCGTGCCGGGGGAAAAGGCGTGATTCTATTAAGTGGGTGCGGTCCAGATAATCCTGTGAAGGATACCATACGGCTTCCGGTAGCAGAAAAGCCCACCGACTCCCAGATGAGGGATCTGCAAAAATACTTTGGGGAGATGCCGCTAGACGAGATTCTGGCGGGGCTAAAGTTTGCAAGAAACAGGTGGTCTGCAAAGGACGCAGGGACCCTAAGGGTGGGACGAAAGAGCATAATCCAAAAGGAGGTCCACTCAGTCACCGCCGAGCAGGCCCGGTGGAGGCTGAAGAACTGGAAGATCATGATTGCAAACTACCGCAGGCGCGGATACAGCTATCCCACCATATTTAGAATAAAAAAGGCCCTGATCCAGAGAAGCGGTGATCAGCCGTCTCCCTGACATTCAGGCCTCTTGTATCGAGCCGCGCATCCTGTCAACGCGCTGCCCTTTGAGGCTGTCTGGGACATCCGGAATTGCAGACTTTGTCTGGCCTGCAATTACATCATGTGCCTCTTCCAGGATTGCAAGCGTGTCTGCGTTGCTCCCAGTATCCACGCTTATGTCACTTCCGAGATTCATCGAGGAGTCAGCCATCACATCGCCGAGAATCTGGGACAGACCCTGCATGGATGCATTCGCGTCTGGCATAATCCCGCTCAACGACGGACTGAGGCCCTTGATGATCGACATGCATGGGCTGAGAGTTACTACTACGTCTCCCAACTCCGAAACAGTATCCAGTCTGAGCCTGATCTGCTCCATGGACAATCTTGCGCCGCTGATCATGTTCTTCATCTTGCGTACCTGCGCCAGCTCTCCTGCATAAGCATGAGCATACCGGTTTCTGTTGCTTTTCTGCGCTTGGACGATCTTTTCGAAGATCACATCATGTTTCATTTGCAACTTTTCACCGATTTTCTCAAGCTTTGAGATCTGGAATTGCAGCTTTTTCTGCGCAACATCAATCCTGTTCTTTAATGGTTCTTCAGGTCTTACCCTGCCCATCATTTTCTGGGAGATGCTCTCTTTTTCTGTCCTGTTCCAGGAATTGCTTAACAATCTTGGTTTCCTCAGGTTATCTTGAAATATTTGCTTTAAACCGGTGTGTTACCATGCATCATGTAACTGCAGTTACAGCAGGGTGCAGTTACACCCACCCGGTTACCGATTTTCGGATGTGGGCACGGGTTCTCCCGATTACATCGATCAATCCTCCGTTCAGATGAAACGACTCGACTTTGCAAGTTCGTAACGCTGCCGGTATCTTTTCCGTCTTTGGTGTTCTCATTGCGGGGCATACAGGATCACTGATCAGAAGACGCATCTGTCAGACTTCGGCTGGGAGGAATTACGTACCATGGTGGAGACAACCTGCCGTGGCACAATTAAGCATCGCTGCCACAGTCTTGGCTACGGGCCCGCAACAAGCGGCATGCTGAGATCAAAAGGCACGGTGGCAGCGTATGCGGCAGCCACGGCCAGAACCAGCAGCCCGAACGCCTTGGCCGTTCCAAACGAGTGCACCACCTTTATCGCCTTTACAGACAGGACTATGATCCATGCCGAGACTGCGACCACTATGGCATAGTACGCAAGAGCAAGCTCAATGCCCTGTTCAAAGGCGAGCATCAAATGGCGCATGTCCGACGGGGGCACTGCGACCCATATCACCCCGACGGCTGCAGACGCCACCACAAGCAGCATGTGCACGTGGAACAGCGTCACGAACGTCTGTCTCCAGTCATGGCTGCCGCCGAACCTGCGTCCTGCAAGGTGCACGACCAGCACGGAGACTACCCCGCTTACCAGTACGGACGTCATGTTGACAAGGAATGGGGCCCAGCTTGATCCGCCTGCATGCCCATGGATGATCTCGTATGGTACCACGATGACTGCCCCGAGGATGGATGCGACTAGGAACACCGCCACTGACTGTCCCATGTATGCGTCCGGGTCGCCGCAGAGGCGCGCAAACGCAGAGTTGGGGGATGTCACCACCTGGGCAATTATCCCAATATCAAAACGCATAGGCTGCCACGGCTTGGCCGCTTTCCAATAAGAATGGAGCAGGCAGACGCGCATGCAACCAAAAGCCCCGTCTTGCGCACCGGCCAGTACCTGCTGCAATCATAGCGCAAGACGGCATGGGTGCCATCCAATACGCATCATCCAAACGTGAACGTAAATATCTGGAATCCCTGGCCGCTGACCCTGATGTCCAGGAGGTGCTCCGAACTGGAATCCCCAGACACGATATTGTACAGGTCCGGCTCCTCCACGTTCAGGATGTTCCCTGACGTGATGTCGGCCCCTGCAAGCTCCGGCGGGATCGGCTTACCGTCCAGAAATATCTCAAGTTCTGCGCTGTTCTCGGTGACAATGTTTACCTCCTTGGCGTTGTATCGAAGCTTGATGGCGCCGGTCTCAGATTCCAGCTCCATGCTGTCTGAGAGGTTTGTCCAGTCCCCTACCGGATAAAATTTGTGCAGGTTCACCGCATCCGGCTCAGAGTACGTTACGGTGTTTCCGGGACTGAATCCCTCCGGACTTCCAATCTGGCTCCTGCCCTGCGCAAAGTAGTACCCAAAGTACAGCTCGGGGGTACGAAACAGCGTATGCTCAAACTCGTCAACATCAACCAGACCCGTGGCTGAGGCAGTCTGGACTCCAAGCGACGCTGACCTCTCCCTTAGCAGCTGCTGTATGACCCTTTCAGTCTCCTGGTAGGCGCCCTCGCCTATGTGATCATACCTGATGAACCCCTCGTGGTCTGCAATGTACTTTCTTGGCCAGTAGCGGTTCTCGAATGCCTTCCATGTCTCCTTGTCATTATCCAGCACCACCGGATAGCTTATCCCGTGCTTGGCCACTGCCGTCTGCACGTTGTTGAGATCCTTTTCAAACTCAAACTCCGGACTGTGAATCCCCACTATCAGCAGCCCCTGCTCTGCATACTTGTCGTCCCATGCCGTAATGTGCGGAAGGGTCCTGATGCAGTTGATGCAGCTGTACGTCCATATGTCATACAGGACCACCTTGCCTTCCATCTCCTGTGCCAGGGCCTCAGGAGTCGTGTTGATATAGTCTGCAATCCCGACAATCCCCGGTGCCGTCTTGAACCCCGACTTGTCGATGGTTAAAAGGGCGCTGCCTGCGGTGCCGTCCGCTCCTGTCAGGCTTGCATCCGGTGCTGCAACCTGCTCGTCGTAGGCAGAAAAGATGAGGCTCATGGCGCCTATTCCAGTCACAATGACTATTCCAAGTATCAGCGGGGTTCTGAGTTCTGGCTTCATATCGTCATCATCACCCTAGGAACAACAGCTCGTTGAGAAGTGGAAAGTTTGCAATGTATGCAAGCTGGTTTGTAAACACCAATACTCCAAGCAGCACTATGAATGCCCCCAGAATCACGTTGTAGTACTTTAGGTGCTTGCTCATTGAGCGGATCAGCCTGCTTGCCCTGGAATAGAACACGCCTATCAGTATGAATGGTATTCCAAGCCCCAGCGAATAAACCAGTAGCAAGTTGAATGCGACAGAGGGAGTGGTTGCAGCAAGAGTCAGTATGGTGCCCAGTATGGGTCCCACGCACGGGGTCCAGCCCACGGCAAATGCAAGCCCGAACACAAAGGACATTGGATAGCTTGCCTTGGACCTCTTTGGGAAGAACTTTTTTTCCATGTTGAGCTTGTTGATCTTGGTTGACAAAAGCAGAAACACTCCAAACCCTACTATTATGACGCCGCCTGCCTGGTTGAGCCCCGCTACTATCTCCCCGGTGGACGTTGAAAGAACGCTGTTGATCAGCACGCCAAGCGTCGAGAACACGACTGAGAACCCAACCACAAAAAAGACTGAGTTTAGTATGATGTTTGTCCTGTTTATCGTGACTGTTCCAGAGCCCCTGCTCTGGTTCAGATCCGAGAGGGTGGTTCCCGAGATATACGCAATGAATGCAGGAATCATGGGCAGGATGCACGGTGCCACAAAGGATCCCAGACCCGCAAGTGCGGCAATTGCAAGGGTGATCTCTGCCATATCAGGAAAACCGCGTTTTTTGCTTTAAAATGTTATTCCAGATTAGTACCACATCTGCCTGAAATCCCATGCGCATGATCTGCAGTTGGGTTGTGCAGCATCCCTGCACAGGGAAGAACCAAAACCAAGCGTGCACGACTGGATGCATCCGGCCGTCATCTGCCTGAAATCCCATGCGCATGATCTGCAGTTGGGTTGTGCAGCATCCCTGCACAGGGAAGAACCAAAACCAAGCGTGCACGACTGGATGCATCCGGCCGTCATCTGCCGCCCACGCCACACTTGGGGCACGGCCCCTCATTCCTAGTGTATCGGTTGCCACATACGGGGCACGCCACGGCACCATCGTTATCTACGTATCTCCGCCGGATATACGGAATGGCAAGCTTGATGATTACGGCTGCGGCAATCCCAATTGCGATATAGTACCAGACCACAACACACATTGGCTGGACATGATATAACCATTCGTCAGTTAACCGCACAAGCCAGCCAAACCGGCTTGGCACCAAACCATTACAGGCGCAATGACGCCATTGGAATCCCGTGCTTCATAATTCGGCAAACTCATCACGCATCAGCAGGTTGTCAGATAATCATCAGCACCTAGCGTCCGGGCATTATCCTATATTACTGCATCCTGAAACCTCAGCCCACCCTTCTGATGAGATGCGGCTCCTTGAGCATTATCACGTCCCCCCGGCTTGATGAGAGCTCCACGCGCCTGATGTTCTGGTTTGTAACCACCGTCAGCGCCTCGCACCTGGTGCACAAAAGGGTGCTGCCCCCGGTCCTTTCCTCCCGGACTACACCCTCCTCTAGCCGGTCACTCTTCATACACCTGGGACAGAATTCGGGTTTTTTGAGGATTGCAATTATCTCCTTGATGAATATTGTCCTGCCCACGCAGATACAAAACGGCGGGCTCAAAAAAAGAGTTTGCATCCGCAGCATACAACCGAACCAAATCAGGCACGTCGTTCTATGCTGCGGGGGCATGTGCAAAATTGAGCCTGCCAAACCCAACACCGTGCAGACCCCGCAGCCTTTTGAGGCGGCATGCACGTGCAATACTGACACATTCCGGATTTAATTCATATCCAGTTGTGCCACTGCTAGCCAAATTTCGGATATTCCAGACTTGCCACATCCCAATCCCGGGGGAATGACTGCATCAGATCCCTCCCTCCCCCCGGTTTCAGAATGTCACAAAAAATTTTGCACATGCGCAGTTTCCACTCAGGGTATCGCGGATTTCCCGGATTCAATCCGGAGATTTCCCAATCTGCCGTCAGAAAACCAAACTATCTGGCACGGTCTTTTGATCACCACAATGCAGTCTGATGCTGGATTATTTTAGATGTTTTTCTTTAGTATGTCATTGACAGCCCTGGAATAGCTGTATGATTTGTTGCTACTTTGTATCATCTTGGCCTGGTATTGGCGCACTTTTCTATCCAGATCATCTTGAATCATGATCGTAACTCTTCTTGCCATACTATAATTACACACATTCAGTATTTATACCTAATTTATCTTCCTAGGTTATTTGTTTGCGTTGATCATATTTAAGCGAATACCGGATGATCACTCTTGCAGGAAAATCAGATATGCCAATTGTTAAGTGTGGTATAAAATAGTACATTGACAAACCTGTTAATCTGCCGGACCATCCGGCATGCGATGACACTGCCCTGGAATACATCAGAGATGGACGTAAAATGGTGCGCTTGTGTAATGCAATCCTGCAGGGGTGCTCCTGCCCGTGCCTGCAGACGGAGACAGATGCCGATGAGCGGTAATATTTTCCACGCAATATGCACGAGTACGACAAATGCGTGATTTTATCTGATCTTGTGCATCAGCGCTGTGGTTTTTTGCAGACGCCTGCAATTCAGGCCGCAGGGGCGGCAATGGATTTTGGTGTGATGGTGCCATAAAACCGGCACGCCTGCCTGAACCCGGCAGGCATCATGCGTCCGTACTGACCCTGAGGAGGTTCTTTCTGAGCAGTATCGGAATGTTGTAAAATGCCCCCAGCGCGACTGCGTCTGAGGCGCGATAGTTGCGCAGCACCATGTCCTTTCTGCCTGTAAAGTAGAGGTTTGCCCGCAGCACCTGGCCGCTCTCGTAAATCTTTACCTTTACCAGCACCAGCTCGTTCTCCTCGCAGATCTCCTCTATCATCTGGTATACTGACGGGACGGACTCGCCTTCGGCACTGCCAAAACCCGACATGTGCCTTGCAACCTCGCCTGAAAACGCCCTCATGTGAAATTCCCTTCCGTCATCGGTCTTGAGGATGATCAATCCCTCCACTGCATACGGATCGACGAACCCGACGTATTCAATCCGCACAGACTCGTAGTCAGGCTCCTGGACCTGGTCGATATCCATGACAGAATTCCACCCCCAATGCTTATAAGCATAATTCACACAGAGGCACCCCGTTCGGGCACAAACCCATGCTGCATGACGCTGCAGACTCCCAACCCCAAATTATTTAAAATCCGCAACCGTGGATACCCTGTTGTCTACAAACCCGGAGCGGGCCATATCCTACGTCCGAAACAAGCATGTGAGGGAGTACATGGACAAGGATGTACTGAAACTGCCCTCGGGGACGCTGACAAGGACTGCTGCCAGGCTGCTGCGCAGGTATGAAAGGGACGACGTCATAGTCACAGACAGGCAGGGCACCCCCATTGGAATCGTCACCGACGATGACATCCTCAGCAAGGTAAGTGACGCGACAGTCTATGCCGAGACCACCATCCTGAAGGATGTCATGAGCACCCCGCTAATCACAATCGGCGAAAAATCCACACTCAAGGAGGCACTGGACACGATGAAGAAGAACAATGTCAGAAAACTGCCGGTCCTCTCAAAGAAGGACGAGATCGTCGGGATGATCTTTGAGGCGACCATTGCAAATGCCATAAGGGACGCAATTGCAATCCCGCCAAGGCTCCTGAGCCCCCCGGTCAAGGCAGTGCTTGGCAACCTTGGCTTTGTGCTGCAGTTTGCAGGCGTCCTGCTGCTTGTTCCTGCAATCGTTGCAACCATACTTGAGGATACCACCATTGCCACCGGAATATACCTGACTACCGTCCTTTTGCTTGTCACGGGATTCTTTCTGAACTCGTATGGCGAAAAGTCAAGCCTGAACCTGCAGCAGGCATCCATCCTGGTCTTTGCAAGCCTCTTTCTTCTGTCGCTTTTTGGAACCGTGCCGTACCTGTACGTCTTTCCCGACGATGACACCAGCGTGGAGACGTTTGGAAACGCGTTCTTTTCAAGCGCTGCAGGGTTTACCACCGGAGGAATATCGCTCTTTGAGAACCCGGAGGAACTCCAGCAGAGCTTTACATTCTATCGCAGTTACACGCAGCTAGTCGGGGGCATGAGTTTCATATACCTGGTAATCACTGCGTTCTATCCCGAGTCAAAGCTGCAGTCCATGCGCGGGTTCATATCCGGAAAGACGCTCCACATGAAGGAGCTCTTCCTTACCATCACAGTCATCTTTGCCCTGTACATCGTGATAGTGGCGCTTTTGCTGTTTGTACTTGGCAGGGGGAACCTTCTTGACGACTTTTCGCTGGCAATGAGCACGCTTGCCACCGGGGGGTTTGTCCCGTCATCGACGATCCTTGAAGGCCTGATGTGGCAGGAGTACGTGGTGCTGATGGGCGCGATGATCCTGGGCGCGCTGCCGTTTACGTTCCACTATGCGTTTGTAAGAAAAAAGTTCCTTGCCCCAAAGCTTGGCAGGGAGGTCCTGACGTACTTTGCAATACTGGGCGGCGCGCTGCTCCTGTTCATGGCCATCTCCGGTATCGACCCGCTGGACGGCGCGTTTCTCACCGTATCTGCAAGCACCACTGCGGGCCTGCAGCTGGAGAGCCTTGCAGGGCTCGGGGGGCCGGCGCAGTTGATACTTGTCATCCTCATGATTATAGGGGGCTGCGGGTTCTCCACTGCCGGGGGGCTGAAGATATTCAGGCTCTTTCATTTTAGGGACGCATTCCGGGCGCTTAAAAGGTCCGGATGGAGCAGCCTTGAAGACCAGACAAGAAAGGAGATCGTATCAACCAGCATCATACTGGGGCTCTTTCTGATAATCTCGGCAGTCACGGGGGTGCACCTTGCAGCCATAGAGAACGTGCCATACCAGGACGCATTCCTCGAGGCAGTGGGGGTCATCACCACGGGCGGACTCTCAGCCGGGGTCATCGACTCGGAGACGGATCCGGCAACCAAGATATACCTGGGATTCCTGATGATCTTTGGGAGGCTGGAGATAATTGCAATCATCTACATCTTTGTCCCGCGGCTAAGCTGAGGAGCCATGCAAGATAGGATTTAATCAGACCGGGGCAGAGTACAAGGCATGAACCTCTCGCAGGGCACGGGAAAGCCCATGATACTTTTGGGATTCGGGGCGATCATGGCGCTGTTTGTGCTGTATGGAAGGTACCAGGATCCGGAACTCCTCACGCCTGACGCGATAGGCCCGATACAGAGGATAGCATACGGGTTCTATATCGCACTTGCCGCATCCCTTGGGGCAATTGCAGCAGGCATGTACAGGTACCACGCATGGAAGGCAGGCGGGACGGGACGGGATCTGTCCTCAGTCATTGCCCGGATTACGTGGAATCCCAGGTCACGCAAAATCTTTGTCGCCACGTTTGCATGCTATGGGATATTCTTCTCGCTTGCATCCGGAACGCTTGTGTACCAGCCGGAGGTGAACTTTGCAATCCACTACGGCGCGGATATTCCGTCAGGGTTCGTATCCCCGTGCTGCGATGCCCCGGGGTACATGCCAAAGATAATACTGTACCTCACAGAGCACGTCGGGCTGCAGGTCATTCCAGTCAACCTGGTGCTGCAGGTGACAGTCTCGTATCTGGTCGGGCTCAATGCCGCAGTTGCCGCAAGCGCCTACCAGATATCCAAAAAGGGCAGGGGGATTGGCGCAGTAGGCGCGGCAACCGGACTCTTCATTGCATGCCCCACGTGCGCCGGAACGTTCCTGTCTGTCTTTGTGGGGACTGCAAGCGGAATCGCGCTCTCCATTGCGCTGGCCCAGATGCAGACGCTCTTCATAGCAGTGTCCATTCCCGTACTGCTTGCCACGCCATACGTCATGGCAAGAAGGCTGCAGCAGAGCAGCAGCAGCAGCAGCAGCAGCAGCAGATGCGACTAGGCAAACCGCTTTACCTCGGGGGTCTTGTAGTTGCCGATGTCGTAGCCGTCGCGCCTGAGAAACTTTAGCGTAAACTTGTAGACAAGCTCGTCATGATCCGCCTGCGCAAGTATCTCACTCCACAGGACGCGGCCATTCTGCTCTATCTGTACCTTGAATCCGGGGTTCATTGATTCGGCAATGTCGCGGCACTGCTCAAGGGTTCTTCCATTCTTGTATGCCCGGACGCGCCGGTCGCAACTCTCCATGATGGTGTGGCGTTCCGGTAATAGATAAAGTCTGAGGGGGGAAAACTGTAGGTGTATTGTAACGAAATTATGTCCGCCCCCCTTTGGTGGCTGTTTATCCATGGACATCCGCCTCCATCCAGTTTGGGTTGGTAGCTCTTGTGGATTCGTCTGCTGCCTTGTCATGGAACGCCTTGAGAGGCGTCTGGCAATTATCTATGTCAAGTGACCAGTGCAATCGTCTCTCGTTGTAGAATGTGATGAAATCTTCCAAGCTGTCGTGCCGTCCTACCTCGTCCTTAATGGTTCGGTGGAACCGCTCTAGCTTGCCGTTGGTCTGGGGGTGGTATGGCCTGGAGTTGATTAGGTGTATGTCAAGATCCAACAGCTCGTTTTCAAAGATGGTGGGTCTCCAGGATCCCTTTGGCGTGCCCCTTCGAACTCCCACAAAACACGAACCGTTATCGGACAGGATGGATGACGGGACGCCAAATGCTTGGACGGCCTGCCTGAGCACCTGCACGGCGTTCTGGCCGGTAGCCTCATCAAACAGGCCAAACCCTGTCACGCATCTTGAGGCGTCGTCCAAGTACGTGATCAGGTTCAGATCCTTCATGCGGTAGTCTTTCATCACGTGCCAGTCCGTGTGCCACATGGAGTTTGAGTGAAGGCGTTCGTACCTTACCCACTTGCGTTTCTTTGATTTGGTGGGGCACGGTTCCACCAACCCGTGTTCCTTAGACATAATCCGTAATAGGCAGTTTTGGGTCATTTCGTGCCTAGCATCTATTCCCACTTTGTGCCTAACGACTAATTACGGATTACGTCTCTTCATCACCTTGTATACGGTCCGCCCGCTTATGTTTTGATGCCTCAGTGCCTTGGCAACACGTCCCACACCAGCACCCTCGTTCCCATACGCATCCAGCACCCGCCTGACATCCTCATCGGATATCTTGGCAGCTGGTCTGCCTGCGAATTTCTCTTGATGACAGGTAATGATCCTGTCGCCTCGTACAGGGACCAGAGGCGGCGCACATGACGGGTGCTTATCCCCACACCGTCTGCTATCTTTGTGTTGGATGTCCCTTTCTTCTTCTCGCGGATGACGTACTTGATTTTGGCATCATCAAGTTTGGTCGGCATTGGTCGTCCTGATCGGTGCAGCCTAATGAAGTCATGCAGGGTGCGTCGAAGAATAGGTGGACATAATTTCGTTACAATACACCTGATGGTAGTGAACAATGGACCTTCGGGATCGTGCGGGCCGTGTAATCCCTCCTTCCACACCAAGTAGTCCTTGAGCGCTGACAGCGCATCGCGATCGATGAACGTAGTGTACTTGACGGTGGTCTTCACGCGCCTCAGCCTTATCGGGACGGGGCACTTTTCAAGATCCCACTTTTCATGGTCGGGGGTTCCACAGTATTCGGCTATCTGTTTGTATGCGTAAAAATTGAACCTGTCTGCAAGCGTGCTCGAATCGAGCCCCGCCTGGAACTTTACCATCATCACGGCGCACGTCAGGGGGTTTATCTTGCCTGCCGTCATCATCTTGTAGAACTCCGTGATGTCAAGCCCCGGCTCGTCGGCGAATTCCGCCTCGCTGTTCTTGCGCCCGTTAACCTTGACGTTCGTGAACACGTCGTGCGCGTCAAAATACGACTTTATCGCCGAACATATGACGGTCCTTGTGGCGCGTTTCAGGTGCTTGTGTTGCGGAGCTACCAGATGCTGGCTTATGATCTTCCTGACATCTTTGGTGTTTTCGTCCTCCCCGAAGTACAGCAGTTCCTCCACGTGCTTAAACGATTTCTGGACCGTCTTGCGGACTATCCTGCCGTCGACTACTGTCTGCACCCGCACGTCAAACTCGCGCCCTGCCAGCCATTCGTTGAACGTGGTTAGGTGGTACAGGTAGACGTCCTTGGTGTTTATTGGAATCTTGATATCGTGCTTGATTCCGCACTCGTTCAGCTGTCCCAGCCAGTACCTCACGGTGGCAAACGAGAGCATGCAGTCCGTTCGCTTGGCCTTTTTCCACGGAGTCATCGCCCTAGGATGGAGTTTTCTTTAAAAGCCCATCGTAGAATCCTGAAAAAACTAAGCTTTTTAACCCATACTTGCAAGAAAAAACATGAAAAGAATAGACGCGATAGTTCACGCATCCAAGGAAAAAGACGTTGTGGACGCTCTGCAAAAAGCAGGAATTGGCGGGCTTACCGTAACCTCTGCAAAGGGTCGCGGAAAAGGACCCAGAAAGATCAAACCGGGACTAGGACGCTACATCGAACGATACAATGATGTTTTGACATTTTTTGTTGCCGTTGAGGACGCCAAGGCAGACGAGGTAGTGTCGATAATTGCAGATGCTGCGCATACTGGATCGCCGGGCGACGGTAAGATTTTCATCTCTACAATGGATGACGTAGTCGACATCACCACCAGGCAAAAAGGGGAAAAATACATTTAGAACAGACGTGCCAAAGTGCGCGTTATAAAGAGACTGCCGTGAAATTCCAGGAACGTAAATCCGTATATGCAACACCGAAGTCCTGTCGCTGAGGAATTCCTGCACGGAACGTAAATCCGTGAACAAAAATCGGATTTATTACAAAACCTCCATTCAAATCGTTCTCATGGCGGAGTAGGGTATTCTGCATGATCGGGTTTGCAGATCCGAGCCGAACCGTTCCAGCAAAGAGGGACTGCTTGAACTCGCAAACGAATTCAGGGCAGCAGCCGAGGACGGCATGGTACTAACGCCCTTGATGCACAAGCGATTGGACGGACCTGAACTGGGTTGGACAAACTTGAAATAACATGCCAAACCGGCGCGTGTATTCTGCCCTATGCCACGACCGTTTCTTCTTCTTCTTCTTCGTCAAGCCGGATGAACTCCATTGGCCTGGTCCACGGGATGTCGGGATTGTTCGTGGCCTGGAGCCACGCCAAATACTTTAGGCCGATCCTGCGTTCTGCGTCCGTGAGTTTGAAGAACCTGCCGCCGATCCATCGCTTTGCCTCAGTCTCGTAGTAGACCGTATCCAAATCAGATCTGCCCAAATCATCATGAAGCCTAAGCAGCGATATCACAAGATCGTCTGTTATCATTTCCTCAGACATTGTGCACAGCATGCTGCTGCAATAAAGGCCCTTTTTGTCATTTGCCGTTACTGTTGGATAACCGTATCTGAACCGTACATCTTTCCAGCCAAAGGCCATCCCTTCTCCGTCATAACCTGGCTGGTCCTGTTTGGCGCGCGTCTCACAACCCACGCCGTTAGGGAACCTGCGGAAAGTGGCAAATATCTTCCTCTTCTCGTCATAGTAACAGTCGTTCCAGACGTGTGCGAGTTGTATGTGGGCCGGGACCTTGGCCGAGCGCACAAACGGCATCGTCCTGGCGCATTCCAGGTTGTTCTTTTCTGCCTCCTCCAGTAATTTCCAGCCACCGATTCCGTCATCCTCAATTTCGCCGGCCTCTATCCCCCGGATAGTCTCCTGCGTCTTTCCCAGCTCTGATCCAAAATGGCACACCCTGACATCCGGTAGGGGCAGAATGCCGGTTTCCGGTTCCAGCCGATGCCATGCACCACCAGATGAAAATGGCTCAAAAGCGACTAATCGTAAACCTGTCAACACCAAAAGCCCCCTCAGAATCCGGATTTGGGATGCCAAAATGAGCCAAAAATAATGTGAAATAGAGCGGGATTATCAAAATGTGGACAACACCGAATCTGGCAGCTTGTTGCATGATTCAGCAGGGTCTGACAAGATTTGTGCCGGATCCGCCTGGTCCTACATTTTACCTGCTCCAATGTTTACCAGCTTGTTGTACGCGGTCACCTTGAGATTGACTTCCTGAATCCATTTCAACGAATACGGATGCCCTCAGAACATCCCCCTGAAGGCAGATTCCACAACCCACCTCTTGCCGCGGGCTCTGGTAAATTTTGGTGATCAGACCGCTGGAATTTACCCGAGCCATGTTGGACATGAACGCGTGAAATCTCCCGCGTATGAGAACCCAGGGAAACGGCCTAACGATTTTCAGTACTCAGATCAAGCAGTACAGCAACAGACCGGCTGCAAACAAGCACGCGCCAAGCACCAACACGGATTTCAGTCCCCTGTCTTTCCATACCTGTGTCCACGCACGTGAAAATTGTTTGGTATAAAAAGGAAAGGAAATGGCCCTAGGCCGATTCGTTGTCTTTGAGGATCGTCCGGACTATCTTGTCTACCCTCGTCAGCACCCTCTGGCACATGTTTGGGACCTCCCCGTTGTACGCCTTGATGTAGTCGTAAGACGACTTGTCCACCCGGATTCCAAAGACCCTGGCCAGCACGCATGCGCCAAACTCTGCCACGCACTCCTGCACGGGATCCTGTCCACCCTTGAGCTTTGTAGTCTTGTTGTCGTACGCGTGAACCAGCTCGTGAAAGAATACATTCGGATCCTCGCTTGAGAGGTTAATCTGGTTCGAGCCCGGGCTAAAGTACCCGTATTCCCCGCGGGTGCTTCTCCCCCACGTCACGCCTATTCCCGCCTTCCTTGCCACATCCACGAGCGGCGGGATTGTCACCGGCGCATGCTCCGGAAGCGGCTGGCCTTCGGTGTCCTCGTACCTGAACATCGGCACCATCGCAAATCCCGTACATGCAGTCTCTTCCTCCCCGTCCTTGTTCTTTCGGGGGACGATTTTAGGCACGAATATGTAAAACGCCTTGGTGCCCTTCTTGACGCGGCGCCCCGCCTTCTCCCACTGCCTGTACCCCCGCGCGTCGCCCGTCCGGGCAAACATAATCAAGAGCCTGTTCACGACAGAATACCTTGCGCACGGCACGTCCGGAAAGTCAATGTACGTCCTTGCGACCGCCTCAGGCAGATCGCCGCTCTTGAATGACTCCAAAAGATCGCCCATGACTTCCCTGTATGATTTCTTGGTTCGTTTCATGGTTATTGTACGGCACTAATCTATATAAATATTATATTGCTTTATGATATATACACATACAAAAACACCGGACAAGCATGATGGGATTATTTTGGCTCAGGGGCGGTCCGCGGGGCTGGCATGGTCATAACATCGGGACGTGACGTCAAAGACTTCCCGCACCGTGTAGGCGCCGGCATCAATGCACTCCTGCAGCAGCTCCTTGCGCCGGTCAAGTTCGGCTGCGATGTCCTGCACCCCGAACCTGTCGGCGGCGTATCGGATCCTCCTGCTGTTGTTGATGATCTCGGCGCTGCTGCGCGGCATGATCGTGTCTGTCTTGTGGTCGTACCCAAAGACTGTCTGGTGGCGTATCCTGCCGTCGTCCCCGTCCACGTACAGTTCGGCATAAGTCAGCATGCGCCTGGCAGTCTGGCCTGACTGTGTCTTTAGATTGCTGATGTGGAGCACTCCCCAGAGGTTCATCAGCTGGTTGTCAGTGATGTTGATGGGCTCGGATCTCAGTCGGGCAAACGCCTCTGGCACCCCGGCTGCGTGAAAGCTGGTCATGGCCCCGTGGCCGGATACTGCTCCCTGGAACATCTCCCGCGTCTCCTCGCCCCGAACCTCCCCTATCAGCACGAAATGCGGTTTTTTTCGAAGGGCCATGCGGACCAGGTCCATCATGCTGGTGCCCTTTTGTACGGAATTACTCCCCTTGGAGCTGCCGCTGCCGCCGCCTCCCTCGACTGCAATGTTGTACTCTGCCCAGTAGGCGGCATCCTCAGATCCCGGGTATCCTCAATCACCATGACGTGCATGCGCGGATCCGACAGGCACATGAGGGCGTTTATCAGCGTGGTCTTGCCGCTGCCGGTCTCGCCGACTATCAGCAGGAACGGCGTGACGTCTATCAGCATCCAGACGTACGCTGCAAACTCGAGGCTGATTACGCCGTCCTCGATCAGGTGTGTTATTACCAGTGGGGAATCTGATGTGGCCGGGCAGCGAGCCTGATTACACCAATGCAGAGCGCGCAGCCGGCATTACAAAAAAAAACTCCGGCTACTGCGCGGTCTCTACCCTTCTGCCAACCACCCTGCCAACGCGGCTACCGCGAAGCGGGACGTCTTCTGCCCCGGTAACGGCGGTCCGGCAGTTCGGGCAGGTGTGGATCTTGCGCACTATCCGGGGGGTAAAGTCCTTTCCGCATGCCTCGCAGTGCGCCTGAACCGATTCGGTGGTTATAGTTACCTTTCCCATGTATCGTTTGTACGTGACTAACTTAAATAGTTATAATAAATAACTAATACAAACACGGTACACAGTCATCCGTGTTGTGGATTTCATCCGTTTTGCAACAGGGGGCATGTACATGAACCCGGCACGGGCGGCACAAAAAAATTACACCGGGCACTGTCTTGCTTTTGCATCCTCTATGGTTTTTCCTGTCCCATCCTGCCAGGGCGCAGAGCCTAACCATCGTACGATGCAGTCCACGCACGATTCCAACAAAAACCCAAGACGTCCCTTGGCCTATTTGGAGGCAGGCTTTTTGCTGATCACGGCACTGGCTCTGTCTGCCTTTTTGATCGTCTTTTTAATCACCTTGTGCACGCCCGGGCCGCGAAGCGGCACGTCCTCGGCTCCAAGCACGGCTGTTCTGCATTTTGGGCAGGTATGGATCTTGCGCACTATCCTGGGCGTGAATTCCGCCTCACAGTTGTCGCACCACGCCAATACGGATTCAGTTATTATGATTACTTTTCCCATGTCAGTTCCATGATTAACTATCTTAAATATTTACATCGCATATCGGACATGACATGCCGATCCGATTACCCAAAAGATTCCATCAGGCTGTTCTGGTCCTCTCTCCCCCTGCATCCTGCGTGGCGCGCGCCAAGCTCCGTCCCCTAAATGCCGAATAGCGGCGTGTCTCGTGGCAGTATCATCTGCTGCATGATCACTTGAGAAAGCAGTATTTGCACTGCGATGCATACCCGGCCTGCCTGTTCTTGCCGCAGTCGTCGCACCACCCGTCGCTTATGCATGATTCACATACAGTCACACCGCTCTCACACCTGTCCATTCCGCAATGATTGCACATCATGGACGGATATGTCCCAAAATGGTATAAGGGGAGAGTTACAGGCAGGCAGGCAGGCAGGCAGGCAGGCACCGCCACATGGTGTCATGGTTCATCCAATGTGGAGGCAAATGGACCCCAAGGCGCGTCATGCACAGGATTTGGACGTGAGTGATATTGTCATCAACGTGTCACGCCCCTGAACCACTGCAATCCAAGACGGGTTTTGTATAAATATTAAAAATGACTTACGTATTCCATGGCAAAACGAGTCACGATCATGATCAGTGATGATTTGGATCGCAGGGTGCGGCAGTACCAGGCCAAGACGATACAGGACACCAACAAGGCATACAGCTACTCCAGGGCTATCAATGACTTGCTGGCAAAGGGCACCTGACAGGCGTGCCATCTGGTTCGTTCATGCATTGATTGGTTTTCTTCCGGGCTGCGATGATGGTATTGGTTTTGCCGTGTACCCGGAGATGCCGAACCGGTAAAATCCACGACCGGCTGAAATCAACACACATGCCCAACAGGCCATTCCGCCATGCCATTCCGCCATGCCGGAAGAAAACCGATCCTGCATAGTCTGTCAGTCCCACCATCAGTATGCGCTTCCTGCCACGGCGGCACCGGCATGTGTGTGGATTGCAGAAGATGGCAGGTATGCCAGACAGATTTCATACAAGGGCTGTCTGGCGTTGGTTCTCCTGCATCACCGGTTGGTGGCACAAATTCAGGATCTTCTCCAGATTCACTTGCATGTTTTACACGCCATCATCCCATTCCCATCAAACCATGATCTTCTGATGAACGTCTGCCCCGCCGTGACGGACAATCCCGGTAATTGCCATGGCATGCATTGACTGCACGTCCATCGCGCCAGGGTCCGCCTAGGCTGCGTGCACTGCTGCCGCATTGCTGATGAGGGTGATCTGCTTGTCTGTTCCCGATATGATGATCCCCGCAGCCCCTGCAGGCGTCATTTTGCCAATGCCGCCGTGGGGGCGGAAAAAGTTGTGGTGGACGATCATCAGCCGCACCAGCGCGGGGCTTTCTGTCCCGAATTCGCGGACTGTCTTGATGCGATCCCTGAATTCGCCGTTAAGCCTCTCGTGCTTGTTGTTATGGCTGAAGCGGTTCCTCAGGTGAATCTCCCGGACGTGGACCAGCATGAAGCTGTTGTGGCTCCAAAACGCCCTGCGTGCGGCAGGACAAAACGCCTGCAGGCCGTCTGTGGCCAGCACCCACGGGGCGGTTCCGGCCAGATTCCTTGCGGCTGCAAACAGGGGAGCGGGATTGTAGTTGAGTTTTGTCGCAGACACGTCATGGGACAGTATGAACCTGCTGGCGCCGTCCATGACGGCAAAAAGCCACCGCGCCTCCCTGCGAATCTTGAAATGTATCTCGTCGCAGTGCCCTTGTAAAAGGCGGTTCTGGTATAAATAATGAAACAACACATGTGACGTATGACAAGACGAGTTACAATCATGATCAGTGATGATCTGGATCGCAAGGTGCGGCAGCACCAGGCCAGGACAATACAGGATAGCAACAACGGATGCAGCTACTCCAAGGCCGTCAATGACTTACTGGTAAAGGGCATCTGACGGGCGCACAGCCCGGTTCGTGCTGCTGACGACATAGAGCACCCGCTGGGCCTCCCAGTGACTGCAGGGGCGATGCCTGCCAGGGTTTCACATCTGAACGCGCAGGCTGCAACCATGTGACTACATTCAGATCCGGATGATGCGTCCTGCAGATCAGCAGTACTTTTTGAGCTGCTCCACCATGGCGTCGAGTATGACATCGCGGTTTATCAGTATGCATGGGATGTCATTCTCCTCGCACGCCTTGCCGTTTTCAACATCTTCTGTAATCAGCACCATGCCGTTGTCCTTGACATAGCTGATCACAGAATAGTCAGTCTTGAGCGGATGGCCCTGAATCAAGAGCTTCTTGACGCTGTACGCCTTGCACTTGAGGCCGAGGCCGTTAATCTTGTCGTCAAAGCCGTCATACATCTCGTCAAGCAGTGCGTCCATACGCGCAGTTTGCAGGCTGCTTGGTATTAACATGTTTGGACATGTCCTGTCCGGGCGGACGGGCGCATCACATACTGGCCACCTGCAGGCTGCCGCCAAAATCAAAAATGCATCACCAGACATGAAAGGATTGAGGTGTCCTGGAACAGCGCAGCACCTGTCAGTGCAGTGCCGTTTCCGGATGCTGCCACGCGTGACGTCATGCGTGCGCAGGGTCATGCAGTCTGCCAGGACCGGCAGACATGTCCTGTGAAATACCGCCCCTGCAGGCGTCAGGTACTTAACCACCAATGGCATACTGCCGATTGTGGAGAATGACAAGGATGATGATGCCTCAGAGGCGTCAAAAAGGGATCACATGGCATACTACATGTCACTGCGCAGGACCATCTCGGATATCAGACAGGAGATGGGAACCGAGGGAGACCCCACCATAAGGAGCCACCTTGACGGAAGGATCAGGGCCATGGAGCAGGATCTTGACAGGATAAGGAAGATGTTTCCAGACGTCACGCCAGAGGAGTGGGACGCAGAAGCAGATCCTGTCAACTGACAGACACATACTGCTGCCGGTACGCAGGATCCAGGCAAGACCACAAACTAAAGCCATCGTGCGGGCCGGTCCCGCTCAGTCCACGCCGCCCTGCACAATATCATGCAGCCTGCAGCACAGCGCATCCAGGTGCTCAGGGGACATGCCGTCAAACCACACCAGTTCTGGGCCTATGGAGAATCCCTCGGATGCTCCAAGACGCGATTTTACAAAGTCCGCCTCCGCCTCGAACATCTCTTGTATCGCGGCCTGCTGGCGCGGCGACAGGCGGCGGTGGCTGTCGCACGGCGCCATGTCCATCTGCACGTGGTACCTTCCGTGTGCGGGACTTGTCTTTGCCCTGATAAACGGCCTGCCCGAATGCTGGCACTCCCTGTAGTGCCTGTCATACTCGAACATCTTTGAATCCCCGAGGTACTTGTGCGGAACCAACAGCATCACTCATGGCGCCTGCATTATCTAATGGTTTGCTAGATAGTCGAGGCGATCTTCTTTACCTTGGTTATCAGGCGGGACACCGTGACAGGCGGCATCTCTGCCTCTGTCGTGAAATAGATGATGTTTCGCTTCGTGTACACGACCAGCTGCGATATGCGCTCCCTTTCAACATGGACGTACCTGACCTTGCCAAGCGACTTGTCAAACTCCTTGCGCATTGCACGCCTCTGCGCCACCTGCATGCAAAAGTGCTCCTGCTCCTTTTGGGACTTGAGGTTGGTCTTTCCTTCCTTCATGATGGCCTCGCGCACGTTGCCCTTCGGGTCGATGATTGCAACAAACCTCATCTCCGGACTGAGATCCAAAACGTCCTCGACGATCTTCAGGAGATTTGGCTTTGGAACTGACATGTATTTTTGGGAGGATTACAGACTAAATATAAGCTATCAAAATATGCAGGTGCGGCAGATCCACGCCGGAGGGCCTCCAAGACATCACAGTACCAAGGGGCAGCCGCAGCCAGGATCACGCGCCAGGCCCCGCAGGTCCCCGGACTGCCGGGATGTGCCGAATCAGCCTTCGATGCGCACGCCGTTCCAGAACGCGATCCTGCCCTTGATCTTTTTGGCCGCATCGTTTGGCTCTGCATAGCACCATGCGCAGTCCCTGTTGGTCTTTCCGTTTACGGTGACAGAGTAGTAGCTGGCCATCCCCTTCCAGCCGCAGACGCTTGTGGTCTGGCTCTTTGCAAAGTATTCCGTCCTGATGGCCCCGGGCAGAAAGTACTTTGTCCCGTCAAGGTCGACTATGTCGCTTCCTTCTGCAATCACGACGTCGTTCCATATGGCCCGCATGGGATTCGTTTGATGGGGCCATATTTAAAAAATTGCCATGCGTCATTCCCCCGTATTTGAGGCGCAGACGCGCCGGTACGCGCCTTCTTGTTTGGGAATCGGCGGTTCGCTTGCCTGCGATGTGCCCGGATCAGGATGCAGGCAGCACGTGCACTGTTATTAGTCGGGGCGGGGCATCCATGGTGTGAAGGGAGAGACTGCAGTCATCATGGCGGGAATTATCATGTTTGCGGCGGGGCTGGCCATGTTTTATCCCATAGAGCGGGGCCACACGGAGCCGATTCTGGGATTTGTCAAGAATGCAGGCACGTTTATCGGCTTGAGCGGCATCGGGGTGTTCATTGCAGGCATCATGCTGCACCTGATAAGGCGGAACACGCCTCCGCTGCAGGAAGGCGTCTGAAGGTGGGAGGGGGACGGCCGCGGCACGGGTTGGTGCAGGCGCATCCGCAGGAAGGCTCCGGCACGGCAGGCTCCCGTACGGGCCGGCACCAGATGACATGGGAACAGCAGCAATAACCCATCCGGGTCATTGCAGCACGCAACCAAATTTATAATGATGAGACAGACCCGCAGTGAAATGTCAGAGGAGGAGAAGGCATGGATTGGCGCAATCTACCTCAAGGACGAGGGCGGGTACCGGATAGTGCTCAAATCGCTGCACCACTACAAAAAGAGGCTAAGGACCATAGGACGCAGCCCGGAGCTCAAGAGTGCGGCAGCCATGTTTGGGCCGGTCCTGGTCCAGCAGGCGGCAAAGACCATCCCGAAGATCAACGAGGCGGTCCTGGCCATCCAAGAGTGCCTGGACGGCACCAGGCAGATGGACCAGCTGAGGGGAGAGGTGCCGTTTCTGAAAAAGTCGCTTTCGTGCTATGAGGCAGACATCCTCAAGGCACGGGACTCCGGATACGACTACTTTGTGGAACTTGTGGGGGACATGAGGGAGGCAGAAGGCGACCTGGCATCCATCGGTACCGCGCTGGAGAGGCTGGGGCAGTTTTCATAGTCCCTGGAGGTACCAGTCAAGGTACGGGGTCAGCGCCCTGCAGAGGCGTTTTCTTTCGGCTGCATCGGAGACTGCCTGGATCTTTTGGATCTTGCCCCGGAGGTATTCGGATGTGAGGCCGCTGCGAAGGCTTGGCAGAATCTGGCTGATGATTCCAAGGAACTCGTCTGCAGGGGTACCATCAAAGCCGCGCAGCGCGTCTCGGGCCTGCCGCTCCAGGGAGGGTAGGCGCCGTGGTGCGCCTGCCGGGTTGTGCGGCGGTTCTGCAGCAGCAGTCATTCCAGGACATCCCCGTCATCCCACGTAAGCCTGAACTTGCCGGTGACCCGAAACATATTGAGCCGCCCGCCCTTTTTGAAGTTGAGCCGGTATGACTTGTGGGACGTGTCCTCGATCTCAAGGGACACGCCGTCCTTGACTGTCTGGAATATTAGGGGGTTGTTGGAGATTTGGTCCCATTCCTCGCTCTCAAAATCCATGTAAAACTTTGTGTACAGCAGTCCCATGGTGTAGTAACCGGATGTACCTGAATAAATAACCTGGGGGTGCGTGGTATGGCGCTGCTGCGGCCCCCTACCCTCCCTGCATGTACCATGGAAGGTGAACTCCTGCCGGGGTACACACTGGAGCTTCTGGCAAGGGGGGAACCGTCATGCAAGCCACGGCCTCCGCAGGGATTCCGGGCAGGGCAGAATCGGTGATCCAAAACCTTTCCGATGCATGATGCTAATGATCTTTAAGATTATCAGTGGTTTTCTGACGAAGGTATGGACAACGCCATACCAACACGAATTATGCATATATGTAAGATCTGACATGTAAAAGATATAACGCACCAGCAGATGCAGACGATGCCCAGTTTGATTTGGATTCCAATGAAGAACATAAACACACATCTCGAGCTGCATCGCACCAGAAAATAAATGACTTGGCAGACATTTTGACCAGTATAGAACCTGACAACATCCACCCTGAACAGGATACCGGCCCATCACAAGGCAACGAAGAATGGTATAGCGGCGAGCGAAAGTTCGTGCAAACAGATCTCTCTGTAGCGTGTCCTGATGCTCTTTCCGGCGCTCTGTCAGACCTTCCAATATTGTCGTCGTTGTCGGATCCAAGCCGACCTGAGACGGCTGTTGCATCAAAAATTTATGAGCGAATATGTTTTTCATTGCTGGTATATAACGCACCAAGATGCAGACGATGCCCAGTTTGATTTGGATTCCAATGAAGAACATAAACACACATCTCGAGCTGCATCGCACCAGAAAATCAAAAATTTATGAGCGAGAATTCCAGAACCATCCGATCCGTGATCCTCGCGCCTTGTGACGACCTCGACACCTCGCAATGGTGCCTCCACGATTCCCGTGGGCTTGGCCGCCAGTCTCCTCCGTATGGAGACAGTCATTATCCAAAATGTTTTTTGCCGCGTTCTTGTCGGCATGGTGGCACCATCCGCATGAGACGCAGACAAATGATTCGCCGTTCCTGGATTTCTTGTCCACTACCCCGCAGGCAGCGCACCTCTGGCTTGTATGTGCGTGTTCCACGCGTCTTGAAATTCCGCCTTTCTTTTTCATCTGCCATTCAAGCTGGATCCTGAACTCGCCCATTCTGGAATAGGCCATCTCGCGGTTCAACCCCGTCTTTGAAGCCGCCCCGCAGGATCGCCTCATCCTGGTCAAATCCAGATCTTCCAAGAACAATACGGACAGTCCTTTTGTTATCCGCCTGGCAATGTCGGCCTCGTTGTGTTTTTGCCTGTTTGATATCTTTTTCAATTCATGCGTTATCCTGCGGCCGATCTCTTTCCATCTTCTGGAGCCTGCATGGCATCTTGATCTAAGTGATTTCAGCTGATCAATCCTGTCGCCGTCATGCCTCTTGCAGCCTCCGGGGACATTGTGCAGTTTTTCGTTCCCATGCTCGTCTGCGACTGCCGCAAGGTGCCTGACTCCAAGATCCAGCCCTGCCTTGCATCCGCCGCCGCCACCGCCTGTCGCGGGTTCGGGGTCTGGGACTTCTATCTGCAAATGCAGTTTGAATTCGCGATCACCATCCTTGGTCTTACGCGTGACCTTGCCTGTGGTGTCAATCATCTGGAATGACACGAGCCTGCCTTCTGGAACCTTCGTGCGTGGCCTTGCTTCCCCGAGTCCGGGCAGAAATACCGCTCCACTGTCTCGCAGTTTTGGCTTTGCGCGTGAATTCAGCGAGCGCAGCCTGGTTGTTTTCCTGCCGCGCCTCATCAGGCTGGACGGCTCGGTCCACCGATTGTGCTTGTACGTCTTCTTTTTCCCCAGCTTGATCTGCTTCTTGCGCCAGATGCGCTTGTTGTGCTTGAGCCGGTTTGCCTTGCGGAATTTGACTGCCGCCTGGAAAGCCTGTTTTGAGGCGGCCTCATGCATGCGGACGCTGTTGGTCAGGCCGAATTCCCTGCGCCATCCTGTTATCAGGTTGTTGACATCAAACTGTGTGATCCGTGAGTGTGCAAGTTTCATCATGATTGTCATGTCGTAAATGATGTCTGTTTCCCGGGAGCATTTCACGATCTTGCGTGACAGTTCCCGAGATTGTGTTATCTTGATGATTTTACTGACAATCATACCTGTAGTTGGGATTTATTTTCTTAAAAAGGATCTCAAAAAATTGCACGAACTTTCGCTTTTCACTATAGAACCGGAATATCTCCCCGAAAGAGGAGATATTGTCTGGCTGGATTTTACGCCTCAGTCTGGACACGAGCAGGCGGGTCGTCGCCCAGCCTTGGTCTTGAGTCCGTGTTCTTATAACAAGGTGGACCGGTTTGGCACTCTTTTGTCCCATTACGTCCCAGATCAAGGGATATCCGTTTGAGGTACATCTTCCACTCTCAAGTCCTGTATCTGGTGTGGTTCTGGCAGATCATATAAAGAACCTAGACTGGCGAGCACGAAATGCCAGTTTCAGGTGCCATGCCGCCAGTCACATTGTTGATGATGTCTTAAAGAAGGTCAATCTTCTTTTGGCACGGCAGAAGGCAAACTAGAGTGGTGGTGTATTCGGGAGGGGTGGGGAGGCGGACCCTATTATTCCCTGTCGATGAACTCGCCTACTACAGGCGGGCTGGGCGCAAGCCCCTTGCGCTTTCTGATGTCAGAGATTGCCGTCTGCAGCAGGGACTTTGGAATCTCAGTCCACGCCTTGAACGACGTGTTCCATGTCGCGCGCCCCGCAGTCTGGCCCCTCATCTCGTCAGATAGCGTAAAGGTTTCGGATGCAGGAATCTCGCCTGTAATGATGCTTGATGCGCCCTTTTGGACCATGTCAAGAACCTTGCCGCGCTTGCCTGACAGGACAGTCGCCACGTTTCCGACCAGGTCAGTCGGGACGCGCACCTCCACTGCCAGCATCGGCTCGAGCACGGCGGTTCCCGCGGTGAGCAGCGCCCCCATGCACGCCCTGCGGGATGCAGGGCCCAGCTGGGAGAGTCCCCTGTGGGCGGTGTCCTCGTGCGGAACGAAATGGGTAAAGATGAACTTGCAGCCCCTCATCTGCTCCCTGCACAGGGGGCCCTCCTTCATTACGTCGTCAAACCCGGAGTTTATAGAGTCGGTGGATTCCTGGACGAACTGGACACCCTTGGTCCCGTTTATCAGGACGTTGCCGCGAGAGTCAAACCTCATCACCCTCTTGATGGTGTCAGTGTCCCATCCGGCTCCCTTTAGCAGGTCGGAGACTATCTGCTTGTCCTTGAGATCGCTTATCTCGCCGGTCCTGAGCATGTGTGCAATCTCAGGCTCGAGGGGCTCGACTCTCATGAAGATCTTGTTGTGCCTGTTGGGCGACTTTGCCATTACAGGCTCGCATGAGGCCTTGACAGTCTCCCTGTAGTTGATCAGCGGCTCCGAGGTGACTATGGGCACCTTGGCGTCCTGGATCCGGTGCGTCGCCACGTCCAGGTGCAGCACCCCCATGCCTGCCACTATGGTTTCGCCGCTCTCCTCATCTATCTTTACCACCAGGTTGGGATCCTCTATGGTCAGCTGCCGCAGCACCTCCACCAGCTTGGGCAGGTCCTTGGGGTGTTTTGGCTCGACTGCCACCTGGACTACTGGTTCTGAGACGTACTTTACCCCCTCGAACATCGGAATGCCCTTGACTGAAGATATCGTGTTGCCGGCCCGGGCTTCGGTCAGCCCGAGCAGCGCGGGGATGTTTCCGGCGCCAAGCTGGCCCACCTGCTCCCTCTGGTTTCCCATGAAAAAGTTTACAGACTGGATTCGCCCCTCGCGCTTCTCGTCGATTATGTTGATCGTCTGGCCGTCCCGGATGGTGCCAGAAAACAGCCTGCCGATTGCGACAGGACCCGCGGCAGGGTCCAGCACCATGTTGACTATCATCATTATGGTCGGCCCCTCGTCGCTGCATGAAAGAAGCGCCTTTCCGATGTCCGACTCGAGATCCCCCTTCCATATCTGGGGAATCCTGTACTTTACCGCCTCGTGCGGCGCGGGGTGGTGCTTTACGACCATTCCCAGTACGGCATCAGCCAGGGGGGCCTTCTCCACCAGGTCTGGGACCGTCCCGTTCTCGTAGGCGTCTATGACATCCTTGAAGGTGATCCCCCGCTTCTTCATAAGATCAATGTTGATGGCCCACCTGTCCTTGGCAGAGCCAAACGTCACGCTGGCGTCCTGGATGGCGACCTTCCACTTCTCCCTGTACTCGGGTTCTGCATATGTATCGATAAGCTGGTTGAAGTTTGAGACGACATCGACCAGCTGCTGCTGCATCTTTTCGGGGGTGAGCCTGAGCTCCTTTATGAGGCGGTCCACCTTGTTTATGAAGAGCACCGGCTTGACCCGCTCCTCAAGGGCCATCCTGGTCACAGTCTCAGTCTGGGTCATTATCCCCTCGACTGCGTCGCACACCACGACTGCCCCGTCGATTGCCCTGAGGCTCCGAATGACCCTTCCGCTAAAGTCCACGTGCCCGGGGGTGTCTACCATGTTAATCACGTATTCCCTGTCCTCCTGGGAAAAGTGCAGCGTGACGTTTGCCTGGTATATCGTGATTCCCCTCTGCTGCTCCTCCTTGTCAAAGTCCATCGCAAGCGCCTTTCCGGCAGCAGAGGGCGCTATTATCCCAGAGTATGCCAAAAGGCTGTCGCTCATGGTGGTCTTGCCGTGATCCACGTGGGCTATTACCCCAAAGTTCCTGATCTGGTCCTTGTTTTTGATGATCTTAAGAACTTCCCCGGTGGACTTGAACTTGACCATATCGCACAGCCTAAAACTCTGGTATTAAATCATTCGTATCTGTGTAGTTTTTTGATCAAATGTTGAACTCCATATCTACAATCAGAAAATCCGCGTCTGTCTAATTTTTTAAAACTATTTTTGATCACTTGATCGAGTTTTTCTCTCCGTCCTAATTTTTAGATCATTGTTGCCCACGGTTTGCATATGTCTGATGATAATTCCGAGTCAAGGATTGCAGAACTGGAGGAAAAAGTGGGTGTGATGGCAGAGCAGATGGCCGAAAAAGACCGGCAGATGGCCGAAAAAGACCGGCAGATGGCCAAACTCGCTGATCTTTACGCTGCCGCCCTCAAACAGATCCAGGATCTCACGGCAGAGTTGCAGGAGGCAAAGGGCATCATATCGGCTGCCGTTGCAAGGAGCATCGGCGCAAAACCGGACAAAAAGACCAGCACTATGCGGCCGACTTTCAACTCGAGGAGCGTTATCTTCTTGGTGTATTCGGCCTCGTTCTTGGCCATCTTCTTCTGAAGATTCATGTTTTCGACCACCACCTTTGCCACTTCCTTTCGCAGGAGCGAGATGTCTGAATTTCTCACGAGAATCCTCGGATCCCGTGATCAATGAAGATGCATGGTCTAATCTGATACGCAGGAGGCCAAATTTTAGGAACGGACCTGAGTTCACACACACCCTACAGGAGGTGTAAAATCTTTGATCCGTATCTAGTTATATGCGATTTTGTAGAATTTGCTGAATGCTTGATATTAGCTTGTCTTCATACTGTGGGGAGAGTCGCAGCTCCAAGTCACGCAGAAGGCCTATCGCATATGCTGTGTTGTTGGGTGCGGTGCTGATGTTTGGACTGCTGGCAGGACCTTACGATGAGGCCTCGCAGGCAGAGACGAACCAGAGACATAATCCGTAATAGGCAGTTTTGGGTCATTTCGTGCCTAGCATCTATTCCCACTTTGTGCCTAACGACTAATTACGGATTACGTCTCAGCTGCCACATCCCCCGTTCTATAACTGGCCTGGCCTGGCAGATGCGGAGGTGTATTCGATGCTACTACCACAGGCGTATGCACAAGTATCTGACACTTCTTCTTTTGTCACCACGTGGAATATTACTGGAGCACCTACAGATCAGTCCCAGTACCGTTACGCGTCTATAAGATTCCACATTGACGTGGCATCCGGAGGCCAGGTGTCAATAGACTGGGGGGATGGCAGTGCCGCACAGAACGTCACCAAAAGCGGGCAGGTGTCTAAAAGTTATATACACTCCCGGCCCTTTTCGCCAATAACCACTACTGTTGCAATCTCAGGCGACCTGGAACGTTTCTATTTTCACTATACCGATCCTGTTACAACCAACGATTCCCCTAAATTGCTCATATCCCTAGATCAGTGGGGAGACACCGCATGGTCTGATATGTCATACATGCTCCGTGGCACAGTAAACATGCAATATGAGGCAGATGATACCCCTAATCTATCCTCCAACCCGCGCGTGACCTACATGTTCAAGAATTCCCCACTTCTTCACCACGGCGACCTGTCCAATTGCGTCTATAAGACCACATTGTGGCATCTCAAAGACTGACCAGTCTGCGTTACATGGCCCTTCGCCAATAGCCACTACTGTTGCCTCAGCGACCTGGAACGTTTCTTCACCAGCAACCAACGACCTGTCCAACTGGGACGCATATCCAAAGTAACATGGAGGCAGATGATACCCCTACATCTATCGCTCCAACCCGGCGCCACATGTTCAAGAATTCACCAGGCGACCTGTCCAATTGGGACGTCTCTCAAATCCAGTCTGCAACATATTCGACGCCAGCTCCTTCAAACCTGTCCAACTGGGACCCAAAGTAACGCATGACCTACTTTCGCTGGCGCCACTGCCTTCAACAGCGACCTGTCCAACTGGGACGTCTCCTCCGTGACAAGCATGCTAAGCATGTTCGCTGGCGCCAGCTCCTTCAACAGCGACCTGTCCAACTGGGACGTCTCTTCTGTAACCCACCATTATGGTATGCTTGAAATGTTCGACAATGCCATCGAATTCGATGGGAATCTGGGATCGTGGTTTATTGTTCTGGAAGATACGTCAGTTGATAACGGCCAAACATCAGTCGCTGACATATCAACACTGGTAGGGTTTGATACAGGTATTGACAATTACAACATTACAGGTACGGACGCTAGCTACTTTACAATCACGGACGGACGGCTTGTCCTCAATTCCGTCTCTGACTATTCTACTAAATCCAGATATGACATAACAATAACTGCCGACACTGCAAATATACGCACGATTGGACTTGACGTAAAGCCATCTATTTCCGCCAGCATCAAGGTCAATCCATCTTCTGAAACAGTGCCTACCATTACCTACATCACGAGGTACGATCCTGCAACGCAGGTTACTGACAGCGAAACGCTCCAGTTCAAGGTGGCCTTCAGCGAGACCGTGACCGGCGTGGGCACTGACGACTTTGGGCTGTCCCCTGACGGCCCAAGCGCCGCCGTCTCCAATACGTTCACGTATTCCAGTTCGCCGTCCCTCTTTGTACCGTTTAACGTTAGCAAGGCAGACACGATCGCCGTCTCTGACTCTGCCATTGCCGCATCGGTGTCAGTGTCTGTAAACATCACACACGCCTACATAGGCGATCTTTTGGTACAGCTCATCGCGCCTGACGGCACTACCGAGACTCTCCACAACCGCGCCGGCGGCTCGTCACGCGACATCGTCGCTACATACACTCCCGACTTTGGAAGCGTCTCGATCAACGGCGACTGGCAGCTGCGAATCCATGACGACTATAACGGCGATGAAGGCACCCTGAACAGCTGGTCCCTTGCGTTAGGCGAGGGCGTCGACCCCATCACGTCCGTGACGGGCTCCGGCAGCCAGTATTATGTCACGGTAGACTCTTTCCATGAAGGCACGTACAATCTTGACGTAACCCAAGACAACGACATCACGGACTCTGCAAACAACCCGCTGTCCAGCCTCACCCCCTCAGGCTCCGACCAGTCCTACACCGTCACGGCCCCATTCGACGACACACCGCCGGTAATCACGCTTGTGGGCCAGTCTGCAGTAAGCGTGGGCGTGGGCACAACGTACGTTGACGATGGTGCAACGTGTGAAGACGACACCGACGGCGACATCTCGTCTCGGATCGCCGTGTCCAACGACGTGAACACCAACGTTGCCCAGGCATACGAGGTGACCTTTACGTGTACAGACGACGCTGGCAATTCTGCCACCCAGGTAACCAGAACAGTCACCGTCGTAGACTCGGCCCCATCTGTCACATCCATCACGAGGCACGATCCTGCAACGCAGGCTACTGACGGTGACACGCTCCAGTTCAAGGTGGCCTTCAGCGAGACCGTGACCGGCGTGGGCACTGACGACTTTGGGCTGTCCCCGGGCAGCCCTGGTGCGGGCTCCCAGACGTTCACGTATTCCAGCGCGCCTTCCCTCTTTGTACCGTTTAACGTTAGCAAGGCAGACACGATCGCCGTCTCTGATTCTGCCATTGCCGCATCGGTGTCTGTATCTGTAAACATCACACACACCTACATAGGCGATCTTTTGGTACAGCTCATCGCGCCTGACGGCACTACCGAGACTCTCCACAACCGCAGTCACCGTCGTAGACTCGGCCCCATCTGTCACATCCATCACGAGGTACGATCCTGCAACGCAGGCTACTGGGTGACACGCTCCAGTTCTGGCCTTCAGCGAGACCGTGACCGGCGTGGGCACTGACGACTTTGGGCTGTCCCCGGGCAGCCCTGGTGCGGGCTCCCAGACGTTCGTCCAGCGCGCCTTCCCTCTTTGTACCGTTTAACGTTAGCAAGGCAGACACGATCGCCGTCTCTGATTCTGCCATTGCCGCATCGGTGTCTGTATCTGTAAACATCACACACACCTACATAGGCGATCTTTTGGTACAGCTCATCGCGCCTGACGGCACTACCGAGACTCTCCACAACCGCACCGGCGGCTCGTCACGCGACATCGTCGCGACATACACTCCCGACTTTGGAGGCGTCTCGATCAACGGCGACTGGCAGCTGCGAATCCATGACGACTATAACGGCGATGAAGGCACCCTGAACAGCTGGTCCCTTGCGTTAGGCGAGGGCGTCGACCCCATCACGTCCGTGACGGGCTCCGGCAGCCAGTATTATGTCACGGTAGACTCTTCCCAGGCAGGCATGTACAATCTTGACGTAACCCAAGACAACGACATCACGGACTCTGCAAACAACCCGCTGTCCAGCCTCACCCCCTCAGGCTCCGACCAGTCCTACACCGTCAGCGCTGCCAACTGAGAGGGCACATCCCAGAGTAACGATCAGTGAAAATTTTGCTTCATACGCAGCGGTACAGGAACTTGTAGATGTCAAGCCTGATTGAACACGTCCTGAAATACTCGGACACCGCATGAGTCAGGTTCTCCAACGTCTCGTAGTGTTCGGAAGTAGGCTGTCGCGTAAATCACGTTGAGCGTGTGATCGCGCACATTTGACTCATACCTGCTAAGGATCATAAAGTGTGCCCCCCTTCAATGAAACACAAGAGAAGGGCTAGCTACTGGAATAGTTATCACAGGGCACACACAACAGAACGCGACTTTCTGATAAAAACCATCGTGTCTTTGGTAATGAAGAACCCACCGCCTGCAAAACAAGGCAAGGGCAGACGCGGAAGACCCAGAATTCACTCTGTAGAGAAGATGACCTGCGTATGCACCATCATGATCTTTGAGGGCCTCGCATCCAGGGACGCGCAAAACTGCGCGCCCGGATGGAACCTTCCGTGGCATGAGCCGGTTCCGGACCATTCGACGATAGCGCGATTCCTCGAAACAATTCCAATCCCGTGGCTGGAACGAATCCTGACGGAGACTGCGCGCCAATGCATGGAGGCGGCCGGCGCGACTGAAGGGATACTGGCCGCAGACAGCACTGGAGTGGAGACGGGCAGGTACGAAACAGCCGAAAGGCCGGACAAAGCCAGGCACGAATTTGTCCCAAAAAGGGTAAAGAGGTACCTCAAGTGGCACGTGACGGTGATGCTGGGACTGCAGATCATACTGTCCTGCAGAATCACTTCCAACCGCACGACTGACACGGTCGTGCTTGAGACGATGCTGAACCGCATTGCCGGAATAAAGAGGACGATCTTGCCTTTCTCCGTCTTGACCACGGTTCCGAAGTCGTCGGACGCGCTCTTCTTCCGCACGGTGTCACCTGCAGCATCTGCCATACGCGACGCGAACCCGTCCGTGTCGATGATCGGCACCCAGTAGCCAGTGGGGTTCGGGATCGTCTCCAGGTTCCAGTGGGGGGAATTTTCATCATTCACGCTCCAGACGGCGTGCTTGTCGACGATGCCCCCGGATGGTGGAGCTGACTCGGAAGTTACCGTAAGGTTGCCTGGAATAATGTTGCTTGCAGGCACAAAACCCCTCGTTCGAGCTGCCGAGTATGGCGTGCATGTCGTACCGTCTTGCAACCTTGCTAAAGAGTGCGTATTTTGGGTTCAAAGCTGCCGTCAGTACTTCCCCGCTCCGATCCAGATACTGCTGCCCAGTCAGAGTCCTTGCCAGCCGGTTGAAATGCGAACCGCTTATTCCCAGGTTGCGCCTCAGTTCGGCCGCATCCGTTACCCCGCCATCAACCTGTTGCAGTAGCCGTATTGCCGTCCTGTTCATTTTCAGTGTCATATAATAATTCATTAGGCTATAAAAACTTATTTTATGACACTGAATTTATAGACAGGCAAGGATCAACAGACATCTGTGCACGGCTAGTCAGATCATCCACTAATACTCAGGCAAGGTTTGTCGGTTCTCCAGGCTGCGCCTGTTTCTCCTTATCCTTCTGGCAACTGCGTGAACCACAAGCAAGGGCGCTACCACGTAGATTCCTGCCACGGCCGCAATTGAGAGCAGGCCAAATGCGATGACGGAGAATTCTGATCCCGGATCTGCAAGCACCATTATGTTCAGCGCGTATACCCCGGGAGTTATCGCCGTCCTAACCACGTCCCTAAACACTGCATTCTCCCTCTCAATGTCTGCCACTACAGGAGAGAACGAGTAGTAGAACTGGTTGAATCCTGTCATGAACGACATGCCCGATGCCGTAGAGAGGAGCGAGTTGTCCCTGATCTCGCGCAGGAACTGTACCTGCGGCGCAAGCTCGCTGCCGTACGCGGCAGTCGCAATCAGGCATCCGCCTCCGTCGTCAGGAGTGACAGTATCATCTGGCGTGGTATCATCTGGCGTGGTATCATCAGGAGTCACAACATCCTCATCATCACCCGGCATGGCATCGTCCATCCCAGCTTCCTCTACAAATACCAGCGAGTCAGACGCCGAGTCGTATGACCCGAGCAGCGTCCATACATGCTCCTTCACGTTGTATATGTCGTAGGTGGCCTGGGCCAGATCGCCTGCATCGTTCAGGAGTATCGTTCCAAGAGCCCCCGAGTAATCCTCCAGCACGGTTGGCAGCACGGACGTGATGGCGTCTGCCTCCGTCGAGTCTGCCTCAAGTATCGAGAGTCCGAGTCCCCAGATGACATCGTACGCAGAGAGCGCGTATGTGTTCGGAACCTTGCCGTTGATCTCGGCTGCCTGCGCACTGATCCTCTCCGATACCGGGTTTGAGGATAAGGCATACGCGGTTATGACCAACCCCGACTCGTTGAAGAACCTTTGGGCTATGGGATCATTTTTTAGCTCTGCGTCGTTTACGACCGTATCCGTGCTGAACCAGAGTACCTGCGACAGCGAGTCGTACTGTGACGCGGATTGCGCGATGGGTGTAATCTCGCTGAAGGTTACGATTACGACTGCAACCTTGTCTGAGCCAACTTCAGCTACGTGCTCCTCGACTATCTCGGCAAGCAGCGAGACCTCGGAGGAGAATTCGATTGCATCAGGATTGTACGTCACCCCTTCATCCATTACGCCCCCGATATCAGTAAACTCCGACCTTACGGCATCTATCAGTCCGTTGCCCCACTCGTCATTTCTCCATATCGGAATCAGGTTTGTAATGCCGACTTCTGAAAAGTACCTGGCAATCGCCGGCGCCTGTTTTGTCTCATCTGGCACGAACCGGAATACGCTGTCCCCAGATATGGAAAGGGAAGGAGCCGTGGAGGAGTAGCTGACTAGCATCATGTTGTTGCTCTCTGCGTATCCCTTGATATTGCGCAGCTCGGAACTCGAGTACGGTCCGGCCACGGCGCTGATGCCCTTTGCACTAAAGCTTGTCACCTTTTCAAGTGCTATAACGGGTTGGGATGCCGTATCCTCTACGACTACATTGAGCCTCCAATCGATTCCGTTTTCCTCAAGATATCTGTTAAAATCATCCTCTGCAATATCTATGGTAATCCTGATGTCCTCGCCATGGCCAGAGGCGTCGCCCGTAACTGGAACCAGCGCGCCTATCTCGATTATTCCCTCAAGGGTGGACTCTGCCGAATCCCCTGAATAATCCTGTGCATACGCCCCAGTGCCTGCTAGACTGACTGCAATCACTGCAATTATTCCCAATGCACTATACACAGTATATCTTGTTCATCAGAATAGTAAATAAGTACATCGCATTGGAAAGGCCTGAAAGCGACATTGGCAGAAAATCATATGGATCGCCAAATCACATACCCACAAACTCACCACCGCTCAGTATATCATGTGGTTGCTGATGCTGCGAAGATCCCTGGCAGTGACAAAATGACACTCGCTTTTGCCTTCGGCTTCTGCCTGGCGCAGCGAGAGCAGCTGTGAAAAAAACGTGCGATATATCACGGCCCGTATGTCACCTGACGGGACATCGGGATGAACCACGTTGATTCCCGCGTCCCGGAGGCCGTCGGCGAGGGTCCGGTTGTGCCTGTTTCGTCCTTCAAGCAGTATTACGGTGTCCCCCCTCCCCGCAGAGAAGAGCTCCATGTGCGAGAACTGTTCTGTCCGGGAGTAGTGCGCATCATGCCCGACAGTCTCATAGAGCTTTGCCGCACAGTACATTGCAAGCGGGTATGCAGACTGGCCTCCCAGGATGTAGGGGCGTCCCGAGATGTGCGCGCCTGCCGCATCGGACTCTGCCCTCAGGAACAGCTCCCCGGGGTCGGGCATCCGAAAACGCCTCACCAGGGAGATGCAGGTAAGGGCGCTTGCCAGAAACGATATGCTTCCTGCGGTGAATACGCCGCTGCCGGGAAACTCTAGCAGTATCGTGTCCCTTGAGGCACAAGCAAGCCTGCTTTGGGGATTGGCGGTGATGGCAGTGGCGTCTCCTGCGAGTTTGGCTGCCCGGACTCCTGCCACGGTCTCTCCGGATATGGAGACGATGTACGGATGCTTTGAGCGCGCCATGGTCCTGTTCCGGGACAGATCCAGTGGGTCCATTGCCCTGACGAGCCCCCCGGAGAGGGATTCTGCAAGCATCGCAGAGGCCAGGGAATCCCCGCTTCCCGAAAAGACGCATCCCTCCTGCTCGTCTGCAGGTATTGGTTTTTGCATCCCAAACGACTTGAGAAACTCGGGCTGCAGCCTGATCTCCTGCCGGTATGCCTCGACGGTCTTCACACGGTGGTACTATTCCCGAGATATATTAGAGGGACTGCCACGACGGCATGTTCGGGTTCAGAACCTGCAATGCCTGAACCCGTCTTGGGATTTCTGATCCAGCCATCGTAGTGTTCGGTATGTGTAGCAGTTCATGGCAAACAGGATTCTGGAGACAATACCCAGTCATGGCCAGCCCCGCATGCGGCAGATACTGTATCTGGAGGGGATCGGATGTAGTGGTTCAGGGTATGGCTGCCATACAACACAGAACGCACCATCCCAGCAGCCCCTGCCCCCCCATGCATGTCAGGGTACCGATGAGTGTCTGCCTGCCTACCAAGGATACAGGACTCCCAGAGGCGACATCAGGATGTCCATCCGGATGTAGCAGGGACAATCCCCATGAAAAAACAGGTATGCTTTGTGAGGGAAGTGGATGACAGGTGCAGACTGACCAGACCGTTCAGACACTGCATACAGGCTTTGATATTTTTCAGTACGCCTATGGAGCAAGGAATTCCCAATCAGTTACAGCAATTCGATGAATTCTTTTTTTGTCAGCCCACAATCGGAGATTATCTGTAACAGCAACCCCTTTCCAAGCTCTTTTTTTCTGGGGATGGAAGTCCACAACCCTACACCGTTTTCAACTATGATATGGCTTCCAGTCTGCCTGACGGGATAAAAATTTCTTTTTCGCAGCACCTTTAGCGTTTCCCTGTATCCCACAACGGGAAGGCTCAAAGTGACACGGTGATTATCTTTGATGCCAAATCCTTCTTTTTATCCTCAAGATAGGACTTGCATAGTATGATTGCCTTTTTGGTGTCTGTCACTGCCTCCTGTCGGGTATTACCCTGACCTCTGGCTTGGGGTACCTCCAGACAATAACCGACATGGAATTTGCCGTCTTTTTTGATTAGGATGCTATAGTCCTCCTTTTGGCCCATGTCTTTGATATGAATCTCAATTATATAAGATGGATCTGAAACTTGTATCGTACACCGCCCAGCAGATGCTGTCCCCCACCATGCTAAAAACACATGAAATCCTTGTTAATTCTACGCATGGATACATGTTCAGGTTCCGATTATTTCTAGGCACGAATTTGTAAACAGCTTCGTACTTTCACGCCTATGCCGGTGGTGGACATGAGTATCCTCAGGGTAATGATCTTGTTTGGAATCCCCTTTGATCTTCATTGTAGTTTGTTGCACAACCTCGTCGAACCCATGGACGTGGGGAAGTACTGCCAGTACTGCCACCCTTCCTACGCCCTCATGATTGCCTCCCGTGCCACGTCCAGCAGTTCATTGTATATCCTGACCTTGATTCCGATCTCGTTGATTATGTTCTTCATGGTTCTGGCCATCACAAAGTCGCCAAACCGCCTCTTGAACGCGGAGAATACTATCTCTACAAGCCACCGGCGGCCATAGCCTACCTTCCGTTTCCATTCCTTTTGGTTCTTGGAGCGCTCGTCGGCGTCCAGTGCGGAAAGTTCCTTGGGCCCGTGCTTGCTGCCGCACAGCTGATCCTGCGCAGCCAGGGCGCGCGCCCGGCCCTTGCCATTTGATCTGGAATTGGAATTCTGGCGTACCTTGATCAGCGAGTAGATCCCGAGATTCTTGCACAGCGAGTGGATCTTCCGGGTGTCATATCCTCCGTCACCCAAGACGGCTATGACGGATTCTTCCAGATTCCCAGCCGTGCTTGCGGCATTGATTGCCTGTTCGATCACGTCTGACTCCCTCTGGGGTTGTCGATCCCCTTGGCCCTTCCTGTCAGATGACGGGGACTGTGCCGGGTCCTTTTTGTCAGCCGACCCTCCCCCCTGCCGGGCGTTCCTGCAGAGCCTGCCGGCGTCGATTCCGAGGCACTCCAGCGAGTCCTCCAAGAGGCCCTCAAACTGCGGAGAATCTCCCGTGCGTTCGTCAGTCACCTTGAATGCCACGATCTTTTGCGTGTCGTGCTCGATCATGACGCTCAGCCTGATCCAGCCCCGCTTTACCTTGTGCTTGTGGCGCATCCAGTCGCTGCGCGTGGAAGGCGTCAGTCCCGTGCCGTCAGGGATCAGCCGCATGATGCTCCCCTTGCTCCTTACCTCCACGCATCCCTCCGCGCTTGTGACATTCATCTTGTTGATTCGCCTGCACAGCGTGGTGTGATCCGGGGCATCCCCCTCCCCCAGGGCACTTATCGCCAATCCTTCGCAGGGCCGGTACGCGAGCTTGAGCTTGTACCTCACCCCGGCGATTGCCATTATGGTCAACTCGGAGTAGTCAAAAGGGCGCCCGTTTTTCTTCTTGTTCATCCTGGCAAGATCCTTGGCAGAATCCGGATCGGGGGCCAGGAACAGCAACATTCCCTGTTCTATGTACCTCGCGTCGTTCTGGGAATGGGTTATGTGGAGCCTGGATTTCTTCCCGCCGGCATCCTCTACATCTGCCACGTACATGTGGGGGTAGGGTGATCTTTGTACCTTTTGGGCAAAAAAATTGACGGTTTTGGCGGATTTTTGTCAACCTGCAGTGGCCACATGCACATACACTATTCTTGTCTCCCGCATGTCCGGCAGATTCTGCCTGCAGGAATGCCCAAGGCCACAGGAGTGGGGTGATTCTAGGCAGGGTTGTGCAACAAACTACTTCATTGGATCCTGTTTTATCCTCTCAGATGCATCTTTCCGGTGACCGGCTCCGATGCGGCCGGTCTATGAGCGACACCTTCTGAATGTTTTGATCGAGGCACACAGGGTTATGATGCCTTCGGGGATTGGTTTTTATTAATTCAGTCTCAAATCCGGTTGTGAGGATAACTGTAGGGCACACGCCTGACGCAGATGACGCATTCATGTTTTATGGCATGCTGACAGGCGCCGTCCCGTCCCCGGGGTTTGAAGTGGAGCATGTAATCGGGGACATCGAGAGCCTGAACCGGGGTGCCAAGAGTCCGTCCCTTGACGTCACGGCAGTCTCTGTCCACGCCTGCGCGTACATCAAGGGGTACACTGTCCTGAGAAGCGGCGGAAGCTTTGGGCTGAATTACGGTCCAATCCTCATAGGACGAGACGTGATGAGTTTAGACGAGGTAAGGGGGCGCAAGATCGCGGTGCCCGGAAGGATGACTTCTGCGTTTCTGCTGCTCCAGCTTATGATTGGAAGATTCGAGTATGTGGAGATGGGCTTTGACCAGATTCCAGAGGCCGTAAAGAGGGGGGACGTGGATGCCGGCCTTGCGATACACGAGACCCAGTTGTCGCACATGCAGGAAGGCGTCCAGAAGATCCTCGATGTCGGGGAGTGGTGGAATGACACGACCGGCGGACTTGCCGTGCCACTCGGGATAAACGTAATGAGGACCGAACTGGGCGCAGACACCATAGCAAGGTTTGACAGGTACCTTCAGGAATCAATAGAGTACGGCCTTGAGCACGTGGAGGATGCGCTGGACTATGCCATGCAGTACTCCAGGGGCAAGCCGCGCGAGCTGATTGGGCGGTTTGTAAAGATGTACGTAAACCAGGTCACAGTCAACATGAAAGAGTCCGGGGAGAGATCCATCAGGAAGATGTTTGAGATGGCACGCAAGGGGGGTTTGGTTCCCGACTTTGAGCTGAGCATGGCCAGGCAGTCATGATATGGGGTGGAGAGTGAGGCATGGGAGACGGAATCGGCGGCCCTGTGGTCAGGATACTTACAGGCGACACCTTTGAGATGCTCGTAAGCCACGTCAGAAAGGACAACAAGGACGAGTACGGAAAGACCGAGAGGGTAGTGGTTGCAAAGATTGACGACCCTGACCAGCCGCAGTACCAGGACACCACGCAGGAGCAGCTGGAACGGACGCTCCGCGGAAGGTTTGTCTCGTGCAACGTGCAGTACAGGGACACCAAGACCGACGTGCTTGTCTGCAACGTGTTTGTCCAAAAGCCGCCTGAGGGCTTTTAGCGGATGCGGCGTATATCCGAAGTTCTGATGCCCAATGAACGGTTGGACATGGAAAATTTCTAATATACGGTGGGAGTGTAGACAGGCATCATGGTTCTTGTAGACAAGAGGATCCTTGGGGGAGGCATTGCAATGATAACTGTAGGGGTGATCCTGACTACCCTTCTTTCGGCCTCGATTCCAGCAGGACACACGGGGATGACAGAAGAGGAGATAATCGATCTCCGGACAGCACAGCAGGAGATAGAGGACTACAACACCCTGTCAGGGATACTGATCGGGGTGGGGTTCCTGCTGGTGCTGGTAAGCTTTGGCGCAAGAAGACGAAACAGCGCCAAAAAGATTGAAAAAAAGACTGCCGCAGAGTGACTGCGTAATAGGCGGCATAACGTTTCACTCATGAGGATGCGAACAGGTACCGTTTTGCAACCGAAAAATCTTGATCCTGGAATGCATTGAAGATCAATGTGATGTTTTCAAATGCACCGTACGGGTAGGACAGGTTGCCCAAATGAGATGAGTTCCAGCAACAAGCCGGATGGCTGACCAGAGGCTGTCAGACAGGGCACGTGACACAGTGACTGTAAGAGAAGAGGTAGGATGTGTCTGTGTGCCGCATACGACACGATGGCTCAACTGTTTTGTCATTGTTTTTCTGGATCTGCAGGGGGTAAAGTACGACAGATGGACAGCATATGTCTCAAGGGCTGTCGTTTGTCATGAAATCACAGTATCGGCGGGCAATGTCGCATTTGGGCGGTAATTCTGTCCATCAACTGAATTTGCAGAAGAATCGCTCTTGTAAAATTAAAAAAAAGGAAAGAGTGGGTTATTGTGTAAACATGCAAAAATCGTAACTGTATAGTTTTTTGATCAAATGTTGAACTCCATGCCTACGTGCGTCTATGCAGTTTTTTGACGTGGAGTCAGGCCCTCGCGTAAGACCGTGCCAAGATCATCTCCCCTTGCCTTGCATGTCTGCTTGATGCTCATCAGCGTGGCAATGGCATCTGCGCCCTTTTTTGACCTGCTCCCGTTGCTGTTCTTGCGCAGGATGACGCACGGCCTGATGGCCCGCTCTGCCCGGTTGTTGTGGTATTCGACGCCGTCTGTCTCCAGAAACGCAAACAGGTGATCCCCCTCCCGCACCAGCCTCTTGCGCATCCTGTTGCAGTGCTTGCAGTCGCGGTCCTTTTCGAGCCTGCCGATAAGTGACGCGATGCGACGATCCAGCCTCTTCTTTGCTGCCAGTGCTTCGGCTCCTCCCGGAACGGCGCCGTCGATGTGCGAGTCCCACAGTATCGCGCGCAGCGTCCTTGCGTGACGCTTGTAGTCGTAGCCGGGATTCTTGTATTTCAGGGTGTCCTTGATGTCCCGGGCGTAATGAAGGTGGCACTTTTGGTGTTCGGATCCGATGACGTTCCACGCGGCCCACGAGTCAGACGTGACGCATCCGGGATAGTCCTTGCCGAGCATCTTTTTTGGAACCTTCGAGTTCCTGTGGCGGTGCACCTCGTAGATTACGGCGTACCTGGCTACAGCCACCCACAGCCAATAGTTTGTGCCGTCGACGCGCCAGGTCGTCTCGTCCCCGTTTATCGCAGGCGAGTTTCTTACCTCCTCCTTGATCTTCTCGTACAGCGGCCCGAGCTCCCGGGCCATCCTGCACACCATGCGGTTTATCGCAGATTCCGTGATCCTTGCAGAGTACGTTAGCAGGACAATCTGGCATATCCTGAGGTCTGACATGCCGTGCAGCCGGAGGATGACCATCATTATCATAAAGTTGATCCCGTACCTGGAGTTTGGCAGTGCCAGCGGGGTCCTGCCGGACACGGTCTTCTTGCAGTTCCTGCAGCGCCTTCTCTTTACTGTCACCTTGATGTGCTTTAGTTCCGTCTTGGCAGCCTCCCTTACCACCTTTGTGTACGTGGACACGCATTCTGAGAGGTCGGAGCTGCCGCAGTTGCCGCACGTGTGCGGATCTGCTGTCTCCTCTGCGTCTATTCTTTCAGGACGCGCAAGGCCCGTGCGTTTGTGGTCACTTGGCTTGCCCTTGCCCTTGCCCTTGCCCTTTGCGCGGCGCCGGGTACTGCCGGTCTTTTTGTCCGGTTTTGCGCCGATGCTCCTTGCAACGGCAGCCGATATGATGCCCTTTGCCTCCTGCAACTCTGCCGTGAGATCCTGGATCTGTTTGAGGGCGGCAGCGTAAAGATCAGCGAGTTTGGCCATCTGCCGGTCTTTTTCGGCCATCTGCCGGTCTTTTTCGGCCATCTGCCGGTCTTTTTCGGCCATCTGCCGGTCTTTTTCGGCCATCTGCTCTGCCATCACACCCACTTTTTCCTCCAGTTTTGCAATCCTTGACTCGGAATTATCATCAGACATATGCAAACCGTGGGCAACAATGATCTAAAAATTAGGATGGAGAGAAAAACTCGATCAAGTGATCAAAAATAGTTTTAAAAAATTAGACAGACGCGGATTTTCTGATTGTAGATATGGAGTTCAACATTTGATCAAAAAACTACACAGATACCAAAAATCATTTTCCTTTCGAGGAATCCGCCCCAATCCACCTGTTTGAGTTTCAAATTGCTTTTAACGCATCAGTGGACGTTGCATATATTGGCAGGAGACGATACTGACATATTTTCTGACACGGACGATCCAGATACAATTGAAAAGATTGATGAACGCCTACGCATCTATGCAGAAATGCGGGCGTACGCAAATGACTGGATACCAAGAATAAATACGAGAGTCCAGATT
Source organism: Candidatus Nitrosopumilus sp. (assembly GCA_965238275.1). Classification (GTDB taxonomy): domain Archaea; phylum Thermoproteota; class Nitrososphaeria; order Nitrososphaerales; family Nitrosopumilaceae; genus Nitrosopumilus. Next base: position 1,706,549 of record OZ250186.1, on the reverse strand, counting down.
GAAAGAAAGAAGGAGGGATCTAGCCAGACGGTGATGTTTTGCCTGCCTCTAGGTCTGCCATTATGCCCTCTAGTACCTCAACCTCGCCATCAACTAGGGGTTTCTCCCTAACCATCTCCAAGATCTCCGCAACCTTCCGGTAAAATTCCCTGTGTTGTGGAACGACCAAATCAGGTCCAGCTTGGATTTCTTGCATGAGATTAATCAGCCTAGCTGGTATATATCATTACGACAAGCGCAAGGTTGGTCTCGGTGGTACCCCTGCTATGTCTATCGCCTTCCAAATTTGGATTCATAAGGGCATCGGGAATGTTGAAAAACCCCCATGACGCAACAATCCACATGATACACGCCGAGATCAGCATATACCCCATGGCCACAAAGGATGCCAGCGTGGGCTTTTACGTCGCAAAGGCGATAGAGTCCATACGGGGCATGGACGGCCTCAGGTACGAGATCAACCCCATGGGGACGGTCCTGGAGTCAGAGGATATGGGCGCCATACACGAGGCCACAGACAGGATGATGGAGGTCGTCCACAACCTGGGGGTGGGCAGGGTGGAGGTGGTGCTCAAGATAGACTCCAGAAGGGACAGGGACACAAGCATGGAGGAGAAGGTAGAGTCTGTAAAGAGGCACATGCGCTAAAAGCGCCTTAGGATTCCAAAGTGCGTGTTCCTCTGGGCCGGGCTGCGCCCAATCTCTTTTGCCATTACTGCCAGCTCGTCGACTGAGGACGAGGTGGGTTTTCCTGCCGCGCGGTAGATCTCCTCTGAGAACGCGGTGCCCACCAGGTCGCTGCCGCCGTTGGAGAGTGCGACCTGTGCGAGCTTTTTGCCGTAGGCCACCCAGTATACGGATATGTTGTCAAGGACGCCTGCAAGCATGAGCCTCGAGAGGGCAATTATCCTCAGGTCGTACACGGACGAGCACTCGTGATCCACGAGGTGCTCCTGCTCAAGTTCGGTGTTGTCCAGGCTGAACTTTAGCGGAATCAGCGTGAGGAACCCGCCGGTCTTTTTCTGCAGATCACGTATCTTTACCAGGTGGTCCACTATGTGCTCGGGCTTCTCTATGTGCCCGTACAGCATGGTGGCGTTGCTCCGGATTCCCATGTCGTGCGCCTCCCCGATTACGTCGAGCCACTCCTGTCCGGAGCACTTGCCGCGGACTATTCTTTTTCGTATGTCCGGGTGGAACAGCTCCGCGCCGCCGCCGGGCATCGAGTCAAGGCCCGCATCCTTGAGCCTGCGCAGGATCTCCTTTGTGGAGTTTTTGGTAAGCTTTGAAAGATAGAATATCTCGGCTGCGGTAAGGGCCTTGATGTTAAGGTCGGGGTGCTGTCCCTTGATGGTCCTCATCATGTCCTCGTAGTACTCCAGGGGAAGCTTGGGGTGGAACCCTCCCACTATGTGCACCTCTGTGGCGCCCATCTGCCTGGCGATTCCGACCCTCTGCACTATCTCCTCGGGGGTCAGCGTGTACGCGTCGTCTGCGCCGTCCTTTCTGTAAAACGCGCACATCTGGCAGCTGGCCGCACAGACGTTTGTATAGTTCATGTAGTATGACGCTGCAAAGGTCACAGTGTCGCCGACTAGCCTCCTGCGTGTCGCGTCCCCCACGGCCCCAAGAAGATGAATGTTGTCATAGTTCATCAGTTCGACGCCGTCCTTGTACGAGAGCTCCTCTCCGGCGATGGCACGATCCAGTGCACGCGAGTCGCCTGCAAGCCCGTTTAACATTGCTCATCACACCTTCGGTTCTTTATATAATCCTTGAAGCCCGGCTGCGCGTATTTGGCTGCACCGGGTACTGCAGGGGCATGGCCACGCCCGTCACGGAATGGGTCCCCTCCCCCGCATGAAGGGCAGGACCACCGCACCCCGTAAGTAAAATCTCAAAGGATAAGTACCCGGCCGGCGTCATCCCCCACATGGTACTTCCAATTGTGGATGAATCCCGGCCAAAATGCTACCTGTGCCATGAGGGGTTCGAGAACCTGGAAGGGCTAAGAGAGCACCAGCGCACGGCACACGAGGATCCCGAGATGCACGTAAGGTCAGAACGCGAGCCTGCGCCCGGGGACGTGACTGTATTTTAGGAGATGGCCGGCATTCCAGGCAGCGTGGTGGGATGGATGAGACGGCGGCATGGCACAAGCACGGCATCAGGACGAGTGCCTGTCCCGCGGGTCTATCCGGAGTGAACGCTCAAAGCACCGTGCCGACTCCTCGTACCTGCCCATCCCCCTGAGCGCGACCCCCTTGAGGTTCCAAAGGTCGGGATCGTCTGGTTTGAGGGCAAGCGCCCGCTCAAAGAGATCAAGTGCCTCGTCAAACCGTCCGGCCTCGATACACCTCTCTCCCTCCAGGACGATTCCGGATGTATCAGTCACAGGTACCATTACTGCGCACGCGTATTTAATGCAGTCTGGTTTTGGCTGCGCCCCCGGGACCCCAGGCCGCTGCGCCTGCATGTTCTGGAATATTTTATTGGAACAGCGGTGCACGGCCTTGCATTCAGGGGAATTCGCCATTTGCCAGTATTGGAGAGAATCGTGACTGGGAAGAACCGTGTCCGGATGCGGGCACCTCATCGCCACGAAGCCGCACGGCGTCAGGATCAAAAATCAGGCCTGTTCGAAGGTTTAAATAAATTTGTAAGATACATACGGTATGAAACTTGATGAAAAGGACATGACCATTCTTAAAAACCTGACAACGGATGCGCGGCTCTCTGCAAGAAAGCTGGCACACATGGTAGGAGTCTCCACGGCTACGGTACTCTCCAAGATAAGGAAGATGGAGGGGGCAGGAATCATCAGCAGGTACTCGGCAGTCATAGACTACGAGAAGATTGGGTATTCCCTGACGGCGGTAATCGAGATAGCCTCCAAGAAGAGCAAGATTATCGACGTCGAGGCCGGCGTGGCAAAACTTGAAAACGTCTGCGCAGTCTACGACGTTACCGGGCCCACAGACATGCTGATCATAGCAAAATTCAAAACAAGGGAGGATCTGAGCAGGTTTGTAAAGAAGTTGGCAGTAACCCCCAATGTGGATAATACCATAACTCATGTGGTCCTAGACACGGCAAAGGAAGATTTCAGACTGGTGTAGGCACATGATGGCCTTTGTCATTCTTCTTCTTCTTGTGTCCATAGCCGTTTCAGGGATGGCCCAGGTCTCCTTTGCGCAGGCCGGGCAGGCCCCGGACATGGTTCTTGAGGTCTCGGATCTTGAAAAGACCGTTCTGCTTGGAGGGTTTGCAGTTGCCGTAATCGGGGTGTTTCTGTATCTTGCGCGCGATGTCATACTGCGCAAAGGGACGTCGTACGACTCGGAGGATCTCGAGTCAAAGAAGGAGAAGACGTATGAAAAGTACCACTCGGACTGGGGGGACGACTATGAGGAGATTGGCAGCAGGAAGAACACCAGAATGGACAGGGAGTTTCGCAGTGCTGCGGCAAGCGGGGATCTTCCGGACTATTACGGGATTTTAGGCGTTGCCGCAGACGCCACGCCGGAGGACATAAAGAAGAGGTTCAGGGAGCTTGCAAAGAAGACGCATCCGGACAAGGCAGGCGGCGACTCTGAGGGGATGATGGCCGAGATCAACGAGGCATACGAGATCCTCTCAGACAAGGAGAACAGGGACAGGTACGACAGGCACCACAGGCTAGGCTGACTCCAGGCCCACGATGGTCATGCCAAGCTCCATCGAATCCGGAGTCTGAACGCTGTTGGTAAGGTGGACAGTGATTGCAAGGCGGACGGGCCTGCCATCGCAGGCAATCTCTGCGTCGATCCGGAGCACCTCAAAGTCGGTACTTGGCCCAAGCATCTTTCCGGTAAGGGACGGCGCAAGGTTGGTGCCCAGCACGGTCCCGGTGATGCGGTGGGCGGACCGGCCTGAAAAGTATACGCCGCCGCGCGTCGTGGGCCTATTGACAGGGGTGGGGGAATCTGCAACGGCGACATTCTCCATCGGGTACGAGGCGCCGTCCAGATGCAGCAGAAACCTCGGGGCGGGTTTTGGGTCCGGCCGCATCAGAGCGTCAAGCAGGGCAGAATCCACTGTCATGCAGTGACAAAGGGCGCCAATTCTATTGAACCTTTGCACCCGGTTTTTGTGGTTCGAAAATTAGGTCCGCCTAAGATCAAGCGTTACGTAAAGGATTACTTTGTCCTTTACCGATCAAGAAAAACGATGGCAAAACGACTGACGGCAAAGTCCATCAGATACGCGATGGCACAGCTCGGCAAGGGCAGGGGCACGACGGAAGTGGCAACAGAGATCGGCGTGACGCCAAGACATGTCCGCAGGCTGCGGGCCGTGTTCCGTACTGCCGGCACTCCGCAGCGTCCCGGCCGGCCTGCACGGCCACCATCCCCAGAGGAAGTACGACTTGTGCTGGATGAATGCAGACGGGAACCGCAAGGCGTGCTGCGCACTGCCATGAACCTGCAGGTAAATCATGATATAGGTTACCAGAGGGTATACCGGATAATGAAGGAGAACGGCCTGGTGGTTTCGTCTGCGGCAAAGTCCAAAAAACGAAAGTGGGTTCGCTACGAACGAAGGCATTCCAACTCCATGTGGCACACAGACTGGCATGTCATGAAGGATCCGCGCATGAAAGGGCTCAATCTGGTGACCTTTCTGGACGACGCGTCAAGATGCGTGACCGGGGTGGGTCTGTTTACTGAGGCCACGTCCGAGAACGTTGTGAAGGTTCTCCGGGATGCAGTCAGGCAGTTCGGCGTTCCTGCCACCATCCTGTCAGACAACGGCTCATGCTTTGTGGGCGCTACAGGCAGGTACGTGAAGATGAAGGCGCCTTCCGGATCATGGCAGCCCACCACCTTTGAGGCAGAGCTGCTGGACCTGAGCATAGGGCTGATAAACTCCAGGCCGTACCACCCCCAGACCAACGGCAAGCTTGAGCGGTTTCACAGGACGCTTGAAGATGAAATATGTCACCGCAGGAGCCTGGCAGAGTACGTCGAATACTATAACGAGAGACCAGGAATTGGATGGAGGAGGATACCTGGGAAACGTGACCGTGCACAGGATTTGGTATCTGGGAGGAGGCGTAACCCGATTCAAGTTAATGCTGGAATGGCATCTAAAAATCGTAAAACGACTTTACTGTGTTTACCATGGCATCAAAGTCAAGGCTTCCTTCAAACGCTGCATCCTCCAATTTTTCCCTCTTTTTGGTATTCTTCAACATTGTGTCAAGCTGGTGTCTACACTCCGATGCGTACACGTGCAGTTTCGTGTTGCGCCGCTCGCACAGTGTCTCAAAGATGTTACGCGCTTTTTTCATGTCCATTTTGTTGCACTTGAATATCCTAAACGAATCGTATGCGTCAAACTGGTTTCTCTGTCTTGCAGTAGATCCTATGACAAAAAGCTTCGTTGCAAACTGTTCCTCAAGTGACAGGTGGTTAATCATGGGAGGCTCCAACCCCAGAATTCCCAGATCAATCATCGTATTGATCGGACCTGACACAGGATTTTCAAATACACGACAAGTCTTGCACACCTCGATCTTGGGAGGTTCTCTTATCTGGTTACCGCTTCCTAGCGATTTCTTGTACCCGATCTCTATGAAATGCAGTCTCGAATCATCTCGGGTCATCTCAACTGGAGTTCTGCACCCCCTCGTCGCTCCATACTTTGTAATGTCGGCTTTCAGGTCACACACGTCCCCGTAGGTGTATCCGCCTCGTGTGTTGGGATCAAAGTCGACGTCAAACGAAAACCGGTGATCCGCTAGAGGCACGACGCTTCTTACAGAAAACCCGCCCTTCAGGCTGAGCCTTTCCCTGTAGTACCCATCCCTCATGTCATCAATCATGTACAGCATGTCCAGCACACACACCTCAGAGAGAATGAATGGGGAAAATTCCTTTCTTGCAAAACGTTCATGGTATTCATCCTTGACCATCACAGTCGGGTCGTCAAGGTTTACCAAACTGTCATTGATGAAGAAGAAAATGCCCATGTCTCAACCCTCTGCCATTCGGATATCTTTTTGGTACGGTATGCCATCCACCCATCGTGCATGCCTGTCGTGGGCAACCTTGACAACCACGGGTTTTGGATGCCTCTTAAAGTATAGACTTTCCCGTACAATGGACTTTATGAGGTCAAGGAACGGCTCGTATGTGAATATGTGCATCTCAGCCGAACCCATCGTGTTTCCGGGTTCGTAATCCAGAACGCGGCGTGCATGTGGACCTCCCACGTACGAAGGGATTGTGTTAAACAGAACAAATGCATCTTCACGCGCATCGATCCACGCCTTGACGGCATTCAGATATCCTGCAAGCCACGCGCGGGCAGGACCGCCATCGGCAGTTGCCGTGAAGCCATCCATCCGTATGAGCCCTGCATCCTCCATCCTCCTCAGGGCGTCGTATACTGCCTTTCTGCTAAAACTGCACTTTCTTGCCAAGTATCCCGCATTTCGGGGTGGGCCCATGATCAGGGCCAAGAAGATGACGTACGGAATTCTGCTTCCAAGCACGTTGATCTGTTCTCCATTTACCCGCAGCGGCATCATTGCCACATGCAGGTTTGGGAGACTCTCTATGAATGTCCCGCGGTTGCTGATTATGCACTCTTCCCTAAGTTTTGATTTGATCCTGTAGAACTGCTTGCTGTACTTGGGATAATTAAGCCTCGTACCCATGTCATGTCGTTTTCTTTGGGCTAACATGTGCCTCATCCGGTACATCCCCCTGACGGTATGGGCGTGTCTTATCTGTTCGTACAACATGTGTATAGTAACTGTACTGAACTAATATAAATATTCAGTACAAAAAATAAACAACCAGCAGTCGCAACTCGTTCGTTCCTTTAGGATTTACAAACTCAAAGCAACGTTATACGTCGAACTGGGCGTGCCGCCTGCACATGGCGCCAAATATACAAAACACCATGAAAAACCATACCCCGGTGAGCCCTCGCACCCGGTCTTTGCTGCCTTTTTGTATAATCGAAAGCCATGACCACGCACTGCGGGGTGCTGCGCTCATTGAAGGATCAATGTAACGCCATGACGCTCTTCTGAATGCCTTTGCTCGGCGGATTGTGCGCCCTGCCCACGATCACGCTTGGGACTAAAACCTGTTTTTTTAAAAAAAGTGATGTAAAACGCACTAGCTTGCGCCTTTGGCCATTAGATGCTTGCAAGAACGTACGAGATGGCAGTGGTGAACTCCTCAACGGTGATGTAGCCCTGGGAGCACAGCACGCCCAGTTCCGTCATGACCCAGACTGGTATGTCCCCGTCATGTTCCAAGTCTAACGCGTCAAGCAGCTGCGCGTCTGTCACGGAACCGAACTCAAATCCCGACCAGACGCGGATTGTCATCTCAACTGCGTTCTGATCCGGAATGGTGACGGCGGCCCCGGCGTCTTCTGGTTCGCCCATGACGCTGTCTGGCATGGGATCCCCTGACGGTACAGGCTGCGGATCAGGCAGTGCTGCTGCTGCAGACACGGCAAACGCGTTGAGGATGCGCACCATGGTCAGGGACGCGCCGGTGTTCCAGGTCCTGGCTACGAGGTTGGTCTGTTCCATCTCGTCTTCAAACGTGATGACAAACACGACTATGTGTCTTGACAAATCCGCCTCGTTGGTCTTGATGGTGACTGCGGCGTCTGCGATGAGATCGTGCGGGTCGACTATGCGGATGTTGCCCATGTCATACGTGACATATGTGTCGCTGTCCCGATAGTCGGTGTCCTGTCCGTGCAGGTTCATGTACAGGGTAAAGTGCGCGATGTCTGCATGATCATGTACGGCAAAGATGATGGTGTTGGGGACTCCGGTCAGGAGGGTCTGGGGTTCCAGCGTGTTCAGGGTGCCGCCCAGCAGGTAGTGGCTGTCGTTTATGGCAATTGCAAAGTTAAACTGGTCATCTGAATTCATGGGGGTCATGGGCGCATACGGATCATGCGGATTTGTGGTACCGTTAAAGGAATCCATATAGCCCAATGACTGCATGGAGACAAGATCCATTGCAGGCGCGGATTTGAAGGCGACTCGCTTGCGCGACTGCTTGTTTATCGGCTCGTCAGCAAAGCTGCCTAGAAGATTGCCCTTTCCGTCTGCAATCTTGCCCGGACCTCCGTCATATCTGAGCGTCAGGGCCTCGTCGTCTGGTATCGGGCCGGAGAGTTCCAGCGTTATGGTGGATCCGAATACGCCAACTTCCGATACTGTAATTGACGTGTTGTTGACGGTAAAGTCTCCCGGTCCTGCCAGGCCCTGTTGGACGGACTCGGACAGCCTGACGTAAACGGTGCCGGAGTTGTCCATCGTGGCAGAACGCACCGTCGGGACCGTGGTGTCAAGGGTGTTTCTCACCGGCTTGTCAAAGCTTGCAAGGGGCCGGCCGCTGGGATCCGCTATGCTGCCTGTGCTGCTGTTGTAGGCCAGCCGTGGGGAGTCAGAATCAACCATTTCCGCAGACAGGCTCAGCGTGATTGTGTTGCCAGATAATGTAATGTTGCTGATGGAAGGCCCAGACGCGATGCCAGATATGTTAAATCCGGCGTTCTCCGTCTCTCGCTTGCGTACGTCCTCAGACATGGTCATGACGACGGTGTCAAGTTCCCCGGTCTCAATGGAGACGGGGTACGGTGCGGCGTTAGGCTTCGGGGTTTCGTCTTGGTATGCGCCAGGATATGCTATGCTGATCAGATTTCTGATCCCATGCATGGCCTTGTCACCCGTATCGTATTTCCCATCGACAAGCTCTTCAAGCAATTCATCAAAGCCAAATTCCGTTCCAAACTGGTCGCCAAATGTCTGGTCAGCCTCAAGCAGATTCACGATAATCATCGGACCGCCGGGGTGGCTGATATCAATTGCAAGAAACTCCTCGTCTAATGTCCCATCAAGAGGCGAACTTTGCTGCATCATGTCCGAATCCGACAGCCTGACGTTTGGGGGTATGCTTAGCAGGGCAGTGTCTGTGCCATTGACTGTAATATTGCCCGGCAAGAAATCGTGGACTGTTCTGAAGGCGGTGTTTCCGTCAGGCGTAGCCTGGCCCTTGCGCTTTTCTGGAATTTCTTCACCAAACGTGTTGTTGTATGCTGTTGCAAACATTTCATGATACATCCCGATAGTTTTCTCCCTAGCGACTTCCCGGCTGTCTCCAGAATCTATATGCCCAAGATATTCCTCGCCGAGTACAGCCGATACTGTAAACAGAAAGACGTTTTCGCGGTTTCTGACTTCTCCGCCTTTTGCAACGGTCTCGTCATCAAAATAATTTCCCGATGTCGTATTGATAAACAGCGTACTCAAGTCCAGTCTCCCGTTCTCAAAATCCACAGAGGATTCGAGGGTCACTGTGTCTCCCCTCCTTACGTCAAACAAGTCATGTGCGGCCAGCTGCAACACCCCCAGATCTTCCAATGTAACGGTGGTCGCATGATTGTCTGCAAACGCATTCGCTCCCATGCCTGCCACCAACAAAACCAGAATGCATATGGCATATAACATATGAAAAACACCAAGTTTGTTTGATTATAACTGTTTATCTTTAGAGTTATATGCGTATTATATGAAAATTGATTCCGCCAGTCATTAACATCTTCTTCCTTGATATTCGTACTGGACACATGATCTTACCGATCCTGATCCTTGTAGATCCTTACGCCAAACCGGGACGCGTACAATTGCGAGTCAAGTCTCTTATATATACAGCAGCCATCAGACAGTGTCATGTTTACAGGGGATTGCCCACGTTGCGGATGCGAATGGAAATCGTGGGATCCTACAGCCAGCCCGTATTGTGAAGAATTGGGGAGGCGGCTCTACAATCTCTTTGGTGAATCCTGATGGACGCTCTCTTATCCGTACTTGTAACAGCCGGAGGGATTGCCGTACTGGTGTTTGGCGGCAGTCTCCTAATTCGGGGGGCGGTGGGAATATCCCGCCTGGTTGGCCTGCCCGGGTTTGTAGTCGGCATGACAGTGGTTGCATACGGCACATCTGCGCCTGAACTGGCCGCAAGCATTGCCGCGCTGGACCCGCACCCGGGGATGGTATTGGGAAATGTCGCCGGCTCCAATGTGGCAAACGTGGGGATGGTTGCCGCCGTCGCACTGATGTTGGGCGCAGGGTTTGGGAGATGGCGCAAATACAGGGGAGAGTTTCTCGTGGTCGTGGGCTGTTCTGTCGGGATCGTGCTTTTGGTGGCAGACGGCGACGTGTCTTTCTTTGACGGGGCAATCCTGCTTGCTGCAGCCGTCGCATCCACTACAATTCTTCTGCACCGCCACACCAGGCAGAGGGGGGAGGAGGTCGTCGACGTGCTTGCAGACGGGGCCGCGACAGATACTGCCACAGAGGATGCCGCAGCAGACGGCAGGATGCCTGGCAGCAAACCCCCGCGGCCGGCAGTGGCAGGCGGGCTGGTAAGATCCATCCTGATGACGGCCGGCGGCGCGGGCCTGCTGTGGGCAGGCGCCATACTCGCCGTGGACGGGGCAGCATCGCTGGGAAGCCTTGCCGGCCTGTCGGATCACACCATTGGGATAACAGTCATAGCAATCGGCACGTCCCTCCCGGAACTAGTCACGACGGTGATGGCCGTCAAGAAAAAAGAGTACGGCATCGGCCTTGGCAACGTCATAGGATCCAACATCGCAAACATCCTGCTGATTGGCGGAGCAGCGGCACTTCTTTCAGGCGGACTTGCCGCAGGACCCGGCGTCTCGTGGGATCTTGGCATTGCCGCGGCATTTACCATCGTGTTTGTTGCCGCAACAATATTGGGGAAGATGCCACGTACCTGGGGGGCCGTGTTCGTGGCAGTCTATGTTGCATGGCTTGCCATATCCCTGATTGCCTGATAAGCAGAATTTGGGACTGGCAGAATCATGCGCAAAATTCCACGGTGCCGCCCATCCATGGCAGCCATCGCCCCGTTTTTATCCGTGCACACGGTGGCGTCGGGCATGAATCTTTGACGGCAGGGCCGGCATGCCGGCAGGGGGACCCGAGGGTCCGGGATTGCGCTCTAATGATTTTTAATGCGGGGCTTTATCACGACGCGTGATGAAACGCGTGATGGTCGTGGGTGCGCTTGCGGCCGTGGCTGTAACGACGGTGGTTTTCGGCATAATGTACGCCGAGCAGGCAGATTCCAGATCCATTGCCAGGGTTGCTCTAGATTACAAAACGCCCCTGGGGGATTACGAGGTATTGCATGCCGACAAGTACGAGCTTGAACTGCCCGCCGACTGGCAGAGCCGGCCCTCAAACGTGTTGTCTGACTTGGAGACTGACGGGGTAATCAGGGAGGCTACCGGAGGCAGGGTGCACGACAACAAGTTTTATGGGTATGCCGAACCCGAATCGCTTGCAGGCAGCGTCTTTCCGGCCAACATCATGATACACACGGCAAAGTCGGATTTGGTACGAGACGAATACGAGGGCGCGCTGCTTGACATAATGGCAGCATCCGAGACAAAATACGGCATAGACGTCACGATCCTTGACAGCAGGTGGGGCGAGCTGGGCGGGAGGCCGGCCATAACCATGGAATATACGATCGACGACATGCAAGACTCCGGCCTGCCGACCATCAAGGCCGTGGAGACGATCACTGTCGCAGGCACCACCATGTATTCGGTATCATACGGGAGCGAGCTTGACGAGTACTATGAAAACCTGCACCATTTTGATCATGCCGTCAAGACATTCAAGTTCAGGTAAGGCCAGTCAAGAGCACGGAATCATGCAAGCCCCGCAGCAGAGAGCTTAAAAGAGCCAATCGGGATATAGTGGTATTGCAGCAGATTGCAAGCACCCAGTCCCTGAGAGATGATATTCTCGACATGATGGCACGAAAGGGACTCGACGACAAGTGCTATACGGAGATGCTGGACTATACCATCAACCTGTTTGAGACCCGGGGTCTGGGAAAGAGATACTACGGGTACCACAACATCAACCACGAGCTGGAGGTAACGTACGTCTCGCTGCTCTCCACTGAGCAAAACGAGGTTCGGATAAACGAGGAGGACATAAAGTACATGTATGTTGCCGCCCTGCTGCACGACTTTGACCCGCAAAAGAACGTAGACAAGCCGCACGAGGCCAGCGTCATAAGGTTCATCGGCGTTGACGAGAGGCTGCAGGAGTTGATGCAGGCCGCGGGAATCGACTTTGAGATAATCAAGGTGATGATTCTGAGAACCGGGTACCCGTGGAGGGGCGAGTTGAAGAGCAATGCAGAAAAGCAGATAATGCGTTGCTTTGAAAAATCGAACCTCACCGAGGACAGACGGAGGTATGTCATGGACATGGGGATGTGCCTGTCAGTGGCAGACAGGATCAGCGGGTATGCGATGGGAGACTTTACAAGATCGATGGAGCGGGCCAAGATGAATGCGCATGCAAACGCGATGAGGCCCTCGCTCATAGTGAGGAATACGGTGGCATACTTTGAGGAGCTCTTTGATACGGAGAAGAGGATGACGAAGGCCGTTCTCAGATGCCTTCCGAAGGCCATGAGGGAGAATTTTTTTAACGCGGTCCTGTCATTTATGAAGATAAGGGAGCAGGAGATTCTAATACAGGCAGACCACACCTACGAGAACCTCAAGCTTGTGCCCACCATAGAGATGATGAGCACGAGGAGGGATCCGAACTTTATCAAGACGCTTTACGACATATTCAAGGAGATTCCGACGCCGCTGCAGTTTGAAAAGGACAGGTTCGGCGAGTCGGTCATGGATTCCCGGACCATCCTGAACACCCTGAGGCTCAATGACAAAAACGGCGTGATCGTGGGGTTTGCAAAGGGCGGCCCGCTGGAGAGGTACCAGATTCGAGAAGACATAGCAGACGAAAACCGCGGCCGCGGAAACACCGTATTCCTGGAACCGCTGGTGCTCAAGATGGGATACTGGGGCCTCAGGGGCGGAAGCGAGATGAGGCACCTGTTCATCATGCAGGCCCATTCCAAAAAATACCAGTACCTGACAAGTTTTGCGCTGCGCGACGTGATCCAGGCCAGGATGGAAAAGGAGAATGCAGAGTTTGTCCGGTATTGTGATCCGGAAAGATGGGACTATTATCGAGTCAGGGTCTAGGGGGAATACATGAAGGGGAGTAGGAGGACGGCGGCCAGGGCGCTTGAGAGGGCGGTCCGCGGAGACGTGCTGGTGCGAGACGAGATGATGAATTTGTACTCGGTCGATGCAAGCATGTACCGGGTGGTTCCAGACGTAGTGGTCATTCCAAGGGACGAGGACGACATTATCGGGACGGTGAATGTGGCAGCAGAATCAAACCTGCCGGTAACCGTGCGCGGGGCGGGAACCGGACTCGTTGGAAACGCGCTGAACAGGGGGATCATACTTGACATGAAAAACATTGACGGGATCGATCCTGACAAAATCGGCTCGGGCATAGTCGGCGTGGGCGCAGGAACCACCATCGGACGCCTCGGGATGGTTCTGGAGGGCCAGGGAAGATTCTTTGCCCCAAACCCGTCAGTCGGGGCATTCTGCTCCATAGGGGGGATGATCGGGTGCAATGCGGGCGGAAGCAGGAGCCTCAAGTACGGCAGCACGATTGACAACGTTACCCGGATTACGTTCATCGACGGGAGGGGCAACAGGATAACGCTTCCGGATGACGAGGATGTGGGGCGGAGCGTTCTTGGGATAGCATCGGGGATTCAGAGGGACAGGTTCCCCCGGGTGACAAAGAACGCCTCAGGGTACAGGCTGGATGCAGTAAGAACAGTCGGGGACTCCCACAGGGTTCTCATCGGCTCGGAGGGGACGCTTGGGATAGTCACGTCAGCAGAACTCAAGACACGCGACATCCCGGAGTACCGGCTCCTTGTCGTGATGGGGTATGGTTCCATCCGCGCCGCACTGCAGGACTGCAGCGTCATTCGCAGGACGGGCCCGGCGGCAATCGAGTTTGTGGACAGGGCGATACTTGAACACATTGGTGATGCCGGAATTGATCATTCCACGGAGTGCCTGCTGTTTGTAGAGTACGATGAGGAAGGGCATGCAGAGCCAGAGGAGACTGCAGGCAGCAGGGTTGTTGCGCGGACAGAGGACGGTGCGGAGATCCTCAGATGGCAGAGGTACAGGGGCTCGGCGCTCCACTACAGCCTAAAGGATGCAGGAAAGACGCACAGGATCCCACACATCATCGAGGATGCAGCAGTTCCCCCCGAGAGGCTGCAGGACCTGTTTGCCGCACTCGAGGGAATCAACAAAAGGCATCATACCCGCACCATCACGTACGGGCATGCAGGGGATGCAAACATCCATGTCCGCCTGGTGTCTGAGGGTGACATCGGGTCAGTCCAGGACATTGCAGGGGAGTATTTCGGTGAGATTGTCCGGCTTGGGGGGACCATGTCTGCAGAGCACGGGGACGGGCTGGCGCGCTCCGGATTCGTCAGGATGCAGTACGGCAAAAGAAACTGCCAGGCGTTTGCAGACGCAAAGAGGCTGTTTGATCCCAAGGGCATACTCAACCCCGGCAAGATAGTCACGGCGTAGGCAGGGGGCGGCGGCGGCGACTGCTGCTGCTGCTCCAGGCGGTTCAGGAGCGGGGCGGCAGAACGATACCTGGACGGAGGCGCGGCAGCCTCTTTTACGCAGGGATTGTGCATGATGGCATTGCGGGGCTTGATCCTGATTGCGCGCAGATGGTGCCAAATGCCCCGAGGCGAGTCTGGCCGCGCCGGTAACTTGCATCCAAAGCTTGTCTGTTGGTAAAAAAAAATCAACATGAGGCGCTAATAGCGCTGCAGGCGCCCTTTAACCATGACAATTGGATATTGTGTCAAATGTCGGGATAAGCGTAGCATGAGTAGTGCCAGGCCGTATACCATGAAGAATGGAAGGCCGGCAGTCAAGGGTACCTGTCCTGCATGTAGCACTGCAATCTTTAGAATCGGCAGCGGATAACACCCGGGCATTTTTATTTGCCTGTAAATCCATTCCGCAGCCGGAATGGAACCAATCCTATTTTCTGGAAAATTTGCCGAGCGCCCCCTGCGGCCCAGCGTCGCAAATTTATTTTTCAGGGCATTTTTAGATATGGATTTTCTGCATGATCTCATGCAGTAGTGCAGTTGGTGTGGCAATCGTGATCAAATTTCGGCCAAACGATCAAAGACTGCCTTATTTTTCTTGATAAAGTCTCTGGCTTCCTCTTTTATCTTTTTTTTATCGATTTCATCAGATTCGTCACTCATGCCAATTGATACAAATCACAATACAAAAGCAACCGCCACGTTTTCAGGGATTTTTCATGCCAGAACCGCGGGGGACAAACCGGGGTAAATTTGGGTGCCGTCTGCTGCAGGCGCTTCAATCCAATAATGCTAGTGTTTCCACTCGTCTGTAAATCCGTTCCACAGCCGGCGCATCGGGGAGGGATCCAGTCCTATCTCCTGCGTGATCCTGTTCTTTAAGACGAAGGCAAAGTTCTCAAGGGCGTCAACACCCCCGTCGTCGTACAGCTCCCTGCCAATCTCGGTAATGCGCAGGTGTTTTTGTGCAACATCTGGCGAGTCGGGGTTCTGCAGGCAGAATGTCATCAGGTCGATAAGCTCCTTTCAAGCATGAAATCCATTACACATACAGGGTTTGGCCGGGATTTAGGTATTGGGGTTTTGCGTGTCTTGGTACCAGAATGGATCTTGCGCGCCCTGCAGAACCTCTCAGGTTCGCTGGAATTGTTGTGGTACGATAAGCTCCCTTGAGTGCTATGGCTTCGTGGCAAGCATGAAATCCATTACACATCGTCGTACAGGGGTTCAAACCTGTCTGCCCCCACAGGGTGGGCCATTGATTCCGCCGGGCCCCCGACCTGCGCAGTCTGCTGGGTACGGCATTTAGGTCCTGGGTCTCACGGGAGTAGGTGCCTGTGGGATCAGTCGCGGCATGTCTGCTCGTCTGCAATCCGTTGGGTATCCGGTGAATTCCCTTACGTTGTAGCTTCGTTTGTCCTGGTATGGTTTGGAATTGCCGGCATCATCCGGACTGCCAGGATTGTGTGGCGCACGTGAGTTGTTCTGGCCATGCGCGCCTGCAAGTTGAACAATCTTTGCTTCAAGTTGCAATCTTTGTGTGCTCATTGGTACAATGCCATTTCAAAATGCATGACGTAATGGTGGGAGGTGTGGGCATGGCCAGCTGTCCGGATTGCTCGGTTTTGCGTGTTTTGGTACCCAAGGAGGTGTGGTGGCCATGTCCGGAGCTCAACCTGTTCTCCACATAGTCCCAGTTGACAGCACCCCACCACGCATCCACATAGTCAGGTATGCTGTCCGGGTATCTGGAATGGTACGCATGCTCCCATACATCAAGGCACAGGAGGGGTGTCCTCTGGAACATCCAGGGGCTGTCATTGTTTTGGGTCGTCATGATCTCAATCCTGCTGTATGTGGGATTGAACGCAAGCCAGCACCAGCCGCTGCCTTCGATGCCGGACGCCTTTTGTGAAAAGGCGTTTTGAAAGTTTTCAAAGCCGTCAAAGTAGACGTCAATGGCATCCCCCAGCAGGCCGCCCGGGGAGCCGCCGCCGCCAGCAGCATCCTGTGCCTTACGTGCTGGGGCGAGCCGATCCAGCACGTCCCAGAACATCCTGTGGTTCTCAAAGCCGCCTCCAAAGAAACGCACCGCATCCCGTGCGGATTCTGGTACGGAGCCCAGATCCGACAGGATTGCCGAGATGTGCTTTGGGTGCGACCCGCCGCCGATCTCATCCAGGGCGCGGTTCAGCCCGTCGACGCATTCCTGATGGAACACTTCATGGTGGATCCTCAGCGTCTCTGAATCTGCAAACGGCTCCAGGCAGTCATGCCCGTAGGCCAGTCTGGGAAGCTCGTAGAGGACCATGCACCAGATTGGTCCGCACCACATATAATCGCAAATACGCATCATTCCCGTCCGGACCAGGCCATGCCATACCGGTGCAGGTAGGGTCCCTCAAAGGCCTTCTGGGATGCCATGCCGCCTGTGGAAAGAATGATAAATCTTGCACGCCACCACACACACCATGAGAAGGCTTGGCACCACGGATCTGGAGATTCTGCATCTTGCAGTGAGCCGCGGCGGCACGTTTAATGAAAACGACCTGGAACGCTCCAGCCTGAAGAGGCTCGGGGTGGGAAGGATTCTGGATGCGCTGGCATCGCTCAAGGACAGGGACATGATATCACTCAACCAAGACAGGACGTTTTCAATCACAAGGCAGGCAAGGACGATACTGTGGGCATCAGAGGTTCCGGTATGGGCAAGGGTGCTGCGCCTGCTTCAGATAAAGTCGTGCAGCATGGCGCAGGTAGCAGAGATACTCAGAGTCGGCCAGGACAGGCTTGAGCCGGTCATGGAGGGACTGAGAAGGAAGCAGTACGTGCTGATGTCCCCGCAGAGGCGGGAGGGGAGCCTGCTCAGGATGTACGAGATACTTCCCGACGGGGTACAGAGGATAGACAGGACAGAGTCGGAGGGCTTTGGGGAGGCGGGGCCTGGCGATGCGGGATCCGGGGGAGGCGAGGCCACGGCCATAATCGATGAGATTCAGGCGGCAGTCTCAGGGGCTGCAATGAGCCAGGCAGAAAAGGACAAAATCACAGAAAGGATCGCCGCGCTGAAGAAGAGGATCGGGGTCTGAGATCTACTTGGAGTAGATCCGGTCCTGGATCTGCGCCAGTATGAGTTCGGCCTTTTCCTTGTTCTCAAAGCTCTCGGTGGATTCGTCCATGATCTCGTCAATCTCGTACGTCTTGTCGACAAGCACGTCGGCCACGTGGTCGTCGAGGGTGCCGCTTCCGATGAGATAGTATGCAAATACGGTGTTCTTCTGGCCTATCCTGTGAAGCCTGTCTTCGGCCTGCCTGTGGATTGCAGGACTCCAGTCAAGCTCGGCAAAGATTACGTACTTTGCCTGGGTCAGGTTGATTCCCACGTTTCCGGCCCGGATTCCTGCAATCATCAGCTTTGATGCGCCGTTTTGGAACCTGTCTATGCTGGCCTGCCTATCTGTGTCTGACTGCCCCCCGATGATCGAGACCGGCGAGAACTCGTGCAGGTTCTCATGGAGGAGCCGGTGTATCAGCCTGTGGTGGCAGAACACCACCACGCTCTCCTCAATTTCCATGATGTTCTTGACAAAGTTTATCACGTGGGGAAGCTTTGCGACTCCTGCTATCTGCCGCTCGCTCTGAATCGCCCGGTAGTATGATGCGGACTTTGAAAACTCGGTGTCTGCCTTCTTTTGCTCCTCTTCAAGGTTCTTCCATATCTTGTCCAGCTCCTCAAGGTAGTACTCGGTGTCAGATGCTATGATCTCCTTGTAGCGTACCTTGTCCTTGAGCTCCTTGAGGACGTCGGATTTTTTTCTCCGAAGCATGACGTGCTTTTGCAGCTCGTTTCGGAGCGAGGCGCGCTTGTTCTCAAGTACTATCGCCCTGCCCTTTTCATTCACGTAGCAGAAATATTCGCAAAACTCCTTGAAGCTTCCAAGCAGGCCGGGCCGTATTATGTCGATGATCGGCCATATCTCCGAGCCGCGGTTATAGATTGGGGTTCCTGACAGGCCTATCCTGTACAGTACGGAGGGCAGGGCTGCAAGCTTTTTGACTGCCTTGTACTTCTGGGTCGTCTTGGATCTCAGGTTGTGCACCTCGTCGCACACTATGGTCCGGATTCCAAGTCGGGCTATGTCGCCGCACCGCTTGAAGAGCAGGTCGTAGTTTATCAGGTAAATGTCAGTCTTTGGCAGATTCTCGGACTTTCCTGTGCGGATAGTCGTGACGCTGGGAGAACGGGATTCCTGTATCCTGCCGTTTCTGCTCTTCTTTTTGAGAAACTTTTCAATCTCCCGCTCCCAGTTGGTCAGGGTTACCAGCGGGGCCACCACGAGTATGGGAAACGTCTGTTTTTCCGTGGCAGCATATGCCAGGGTCTGGACGGTCTTGCCAAGGCCCATCTCGTCTGCCAGCAGTGCGTTGCCTGAGGACTTTATCAGGAAATCCAGGCCCTCCTTTTGAAAGTTCAGCAGGCTGCCCCGAAACTGCGGGCCAGGTTTTGCACGGCTGAGGTTGTACCGGGGAGACGGCGCAACGGGCTTGGGCTTTATGGTCTTTATTATCTTCCTCTGCCAGACTGACTTTGAGAGGATCGCAAGCGGGTATCGGTCCAGGATGAGCTTGAGATGCCTGACGTTTTCGGTGCTGTCAGGCACTATCACCTCGCCTGCGCTCTCGCCGTACCACGCCTCAGGAACCAGCCTTGCAATCATGTTTACAGCCCGATCGCCTGTAATCTTCCAGCTCCACACCTTGGAGTACCTGTCAAGAACGTACTCTAGGGTACCGATCGTCTTCATGGATGGTTCCATAGTTTGAGGTTAGGGTGTTGTTTTGATTTATGAATCTTGGGTATTGGCAAGCGACTGGCAAGCGTGGGGGATCATCAGGCAGTCGCCGTCCGGCCCTCCAGATTCCCGCGTGCCTTTGGCGCCATTACAGGCACAGTCTGGGCATGGGCTGCGCTGCGTCCCGACTGGCCTCAACTGCCTGGAAGGCGTATGGGGCCGGGAATCAGTGGGAACGTCCGACCGGATGGGGTTTCGTGTTCTCGTCATGGCAGACACAGGAACACAGGTAGGTCTTGTGGCTGTTCAGGCAGTCAATGCATTCAAAGTGTCTTCTCGTCTCGCATGCAGCACAGATCATCTAATAGTATTGGAGACGGATGAATTTAGTTTTTTCCAGACAGGCAGCGGCCGCGTGCGTGCCCAGGCTCGTCAGGTACTGGAGGGAACGCCCGGACGCCAGATGCCCGTGCCTGACGAGCCTGGCGGGGAGCCGGCCACGCGCGAGGCCGCATCCTCAATACCGGACTTCGCTCCTTTGGAGAAGATCGCCGGTCATATCCAGGTATCCCTGCGGGTCCACCTCCCTTGCAAACCCCCTGTCTATGTGGATAAGATAGATTGAATGCAGGCGGGCATGAAGGATGTCGTCGTATCCGATGCGCGGGTTCCTGTAATAGCGGTCGCACAGATCTTTTACTGCCTGCACGTCGCTGCCGTTCCTTGCATTGGGCGGCAGCAGGAAGATGGCCGGAATTGGCAGGATTCCCATGACCGGGGTTGCCAGGGAGAACTTTGAGCAGTGGCTGCTGTACCTGGCAATCTTGCTCATGATTCTGGCCGCATAGTAGTCAACGGTGTCCAGTGCATGATCCGGGGGAGTGAAGCCGGTCTCTATCTCCACGATGGTGCTGCCGTCGCCCTTTCGGGCATAAATGTCGCACACCAGAATCTCAGAGACGCGCTTTTCGACGTCAACTGTGTAGCCGCGCGATATGAGGCCGGCAGCGCAGATGAGTTCGAGCACGGAGTGGTTTATCTTTACAAGGTTTTTTTGATACATGTCGATCAGCTGGTGCCTGACATGGTTCAGTTTGGGGATGTCTGAACCGTCAAGGTTCCCGGAGAGCCTGCCAGTCACCTCGTAGACGTCGTTGCGAAATTTTTCTAGATCCACCAGTCATGCTTGAGCATACTTGCTGATTTAGTTTTTTACAGGATGCAATGCAGCGTGGGCGGCTGGCAGGTCCGCGTTTGCCATGCCCGGCACGGGACCGGCACAGGCAGTCCAAGCGTCAAGCAACCCGAGGGTCTGCAGAGGGACAGAAGTGACGGCCAGACTGCCGCAACCTGCATTGTGGAGGCCGCAGTGACTGATCCTTTTACAGGTGAAAGCGCCACTCACCCAACTGATAATCGCAGATGACGCCGTCCTGGCAATGATTTATGCGGTGGTTTTCCCCGTAACCCGGGTGTGTCCTAGTAATAAAAAATGCCATCCCATGTGCCAAGATGTCAAAGACACGATTGGTGCCAGAACCCGTCGGCATCAACAGTGCAGCACCGTCGATCCCCCACAACCCATAAAATCCCCCAAATCCAAGACGCTGTGCGGAGGCTCCGCTAGGAGGCGCGTGTCAAGACGCGCCGGTTACGCTGCAAGTATCGCGATTTGATCCTGTGTGAGCCTACCGTCTTTTGCCTGCAATCTGGCCACGAGCTCGACGTTGTAGCACATGATGCGGATCGCAACCTCATTTGCCCGGTTCTCGTGTTTTCGGCATCTGGTGCCATCCCCGTACATCTTCTTGAGGGCGGCAAAGACTGCCTCGATGATGCTCCGCTGGTGGTACTGCGAATCAAATTTGTCCCGATCATCCATAGATCTCATGCAGAATGTGCCTGATTTAAAAAACTGAATTAAATTGGGTTATTCCCACGTGCGGCACCACATGCGGCCGAATATCCACGGAACCGTAAAGCATGCCAATCCAAGAAGGATAACCGAAACGTTAAGATCGGTGATTTTTACGCCACACCGTGATGGCAATGCTAGTCGATCCAACGGTGCAGAGATTACGGCAGGAAAACGAGGCGCTCAGGGAGTCGGATGAATCCTGCCGGCAGAGGATCAGGGCCCTCAAGGAAGCACGCAGGACAGACCGACAGAAGTGCGAGGCGCTCAAGGAACGCCTGACTGATCACTGGACCGTCACGTCGAGGGTTCTCGACGACATCATAAAATATCCGGAATTACTGCACGCCATGACGCTGCGCACCCCGGAAAAGTTTGGCCACACGCTGAACCGCCTCGAGGAGCTTTTGGAGCGGAACGGGGAGACTGCACTCTTCCGGGAAATCGAGAACAGATCGAAAAACTCCGGGAGCAGGCGCATCCTGCCCCTGAGGCACGCGTACCTGCTGTGGCTGTTTCGGGCAAGGCTGAGCATACCGCAGGAAGCCCTTGCCGCGATGTTTGGCGTCGACCAGGCCACCGTCTCCAGGTATCTCCCGTTGATGACCAGGCTGCTAGGCGAGACAGGCACGGCGCCGCGCAAAATCAGCGAGGCTGTACAAAAGGCCAAGACACTCGAGGAGAGCAAGAAGATAATACCCGGCAGGAGGGGAGGAGAACTGATGGTGGACGGCACGCACAACCGGGTCAGAAGGTCCGCGGACAAGGAGAGACGCAAAAAGACGTACTCTGGCAAGAAGAAGGCGCACACGTACAATACCAACATCGTGATCAACAAGCGCCGCGTGATAGTGGCGATAAGCAAGACCGTTCCGGGCAGCGTCCACGACAAGACCCTGCTCAACGAGGATCCGCCAAACCTTGGAATCATTACGGCAAGGATGGGCCAGAAGGACGTGCCCGAAAAAGAAAAGCCTGACGTCCTGATGGACAAGGGCTACCAAGGGACAAGAGAGGAATATCCCGGATGGCACATCAGGCACCCGCACAAGAAAAAGCGTGGAGCCGACAAAAAGACCGGCGGCCTGACAAAGAAGCAGCGCGCCTACAACAAGAGGGTAAACAGCTCCCGTGTGGCCATAGAGCACGTTATCGGAAGCCTGAAACAGTACAAGAGGCTGACTGACCCGTACGACGGCACCGAGGAGGAGTACAACGACGAGCTCAACGCGATTGCGGGAATGGTAAACCAGGATCTGATGTGGGACGAAATAAAACTCAGGGACGCGGACCTTCTCAAAAGGCTGGCCGAAAAAAGGGCGCGCCTCTGAGACAGGGCGGCACGAGCCGCCTGACGGAGTGAAAGGCAGGTGGCATCAGGCAGTGCAGGAATGTCGCGCACGGCATCCAATATTTGTGCAAATTCCCCCACCATTCCCCATGAAACAACCTGCCGCCCCGGGGACGGATGCCGCACATCCACAGGACGTGCCTTATTTTCCAATACTGGAAACTGGATTTTTCACATGGACGTGCAAGACAAATTTGTAAAATATACGGCAGACGAGATTTTCAAATATGGCCACGGCTAGCGCAGTTCTGACATGATTTTATGATTTGCCACGTCAGGCACATTCTGCATAGGATCTCATGTACAGGCTCACCATCTCGCGCCACGACTGGCTTCCCTTGGCGTTGCGTACGGTGTTGGACTTTGGCTTGATGCGGGGCACCATTCCCATGGCAGATATCATGTTGCACATGAGCCTTGCCAGATACGCAGAATCCAGGCAAAAGTCGCCGGTGCCCCGGCTTAGCCTGCAGAGCATCACATACAACCCGTTTATGTCTGCCACCGCGCTGTCTGTCACCATGCAGTCGATTATCACCCTGGTGCGGATATCCACGATTGCGTGCAGTTTGACCCATCCCTTCCTGGTGCGAAAACTGTCGGTCCTGACGTCAAGCCACCTGACAAACCGCAGGTACGAGTATCCGGTGCTGTCTGCTGCCAGGGAGCCTGCCTCCACCTCCCTGATGGCAATCCGGTGTGCCTCTGCCAGATACCATTCCGGGATCAGGCCGTAGGCGCGCGCTATCGTGCTCTTGGAGGGAATCCGGTCCAGGCCCATCTTGGCTGCCATGGTGCCGTTATTCCGGAGAATGCCGACCATCTTACGGTAGGTCGTGCGCTGTGCCTCAAGCATGATGCAGACAGCTGCCATGGCGCCAGGCGGATATGCAGTCATGCCGCCCAGGCCGGGCCTGACGGCGTACGGATTCCCAAGCTCCTTGATTATTCCCAGCACGGTATTCAGCATGAGACCAGACAGGTACTGCTGAACCAAATCGTATTGTCGTTGATCGCGTTTCTTTGTAGTCATTAGGCGATGCCGTGATCTGCCGATCCATATCTTTTGTCATCCGGGGGTATATGTCTCTAGGACACACCCCCGTCACCCGAACAACTTTTAGGCCAGGCAGGCACACGGTTTCTGGTTGAAGATATATCACAAGTCCTCATGCATCACATGCAAAAGGGCCATAGCAGGCATCGAAAAATCCGGCGCAGTCATCGAAAAGAGGGACTTTTTCAAGCAGCCGTTTTCAGAGTCAGAGTTAAGGGAGATAGTTCAGATGAGCGGCAAGAGGCCGTCGGAGCTTTTGAGAAAGAGGGACAAGATGTACAAGGAGCTCAAACTGGACAGCGCCGAAAACACGGACTCGCAGATAATCAAACTGATGGCAGAGCATCCCGGACTCATCATGCGCCCGATAATTGTCACAAAGGACAGGGCGAGTGTAGGAAAAGTGGATGTGTAAAAGGCCGCCGCAGGCATAGTATGCGGCAGGTCCAGACTCTACCATAAATGCATGCAATCCTGTCTGTTCCAGGGCATCACTGTCTTGCCCCTACCCTTTTCATGGTGTCGGCCCACCGCGCGTCCTGCGCCATTGCATTCTCGTAGAGCAGCTCAAAGGTCCATGCCAGGATCTCACCCCAGATCATCTTGAGGGATTCCTCGTCAGTCCACAGTATGCTGGTCCGTACTGCATTCATTGCAAGTATGCCGTTTGCGTGCTTTGAGGGGTCCTCATTCCACTTTTTCAACACACGATCACAAAACCCGACAATCTCGGGCTTTGTCAGGACAAGACTGTCAGGGTCAAACGGAGGCTTTTCTGTCATGACATGCCCAGAACCGGCCAGATTTATAACATTTCTGATGATGAGAGGATGATCCAACAGGGGACGGTTCTGCGGGATTCGTGCACCAGGCATCGCACGGGAACCGGGCAGGCCGCTTCAAGCACGCGGATCCAGGCGGCCCAAACGATTGCGAACAGGGTGCCAGGCCACGGCGCATGCATGTGGCGTCTTGTTTTTGGATTGCGCGCAGGTTGTGACAGTGAAGATGGTTCTGGTATAAATACTGCAATAACACACACATGGTATGACAAAACGAGTCACATTCATGATAAGTGATGAGTTGGATCGCAAAGTACGACAATTTCAGGCCAAGACGATACTTGTCAGCAACAAGGCATACAGCTACTCAGACGCAATCAACGATTTGCTAGCAAGAAGCATCTGATGGATGTGACTGCACACAGGCCACGGCTGCTGCATAATGGCAGTCAGCGCCACCCCCACCGGTTTTTTTATTTTTATTAATGAAAAATCATGCCGTTGCTGTACCGCAGCAGCGCATCGCAGCCAGACGCCGCCTGTCACAGCCGGCAGGACAGTCATGGTGCCAGAGTCCCGCAAATAATCGGATGCCGCATGAAGGTGCCGTACGGGAGTACGGGCATGGCTGGCATCTCAGGCCAGCTGGACGCCGCCGCCGCCGCCGCCGCAGGGCATGCCCGCCCGGCCAATGCTATCTGGGCATGGACGGGCCGGCTGCCAAACATGCCAACATAATGATTTGATAGGATATTTTAAGACTACTATTATTTGGGGCTGGTAACTTACAGTGACCCAGAATCCGGTGGAAAGTTGGTGACCTGAACGGATCTTCTCTGCGATTCCTTTTGGCTAAATGTTAAACACCATTTAACACTTTTATGTCCAGCCCGGGAAAGATTACCATGAGCACCAATGAAGACATTCTGACAGAAATCAGGGTCGTCAGGCAGGAATTGGGAAACCTCAAACAAGACGTGGACGGCCTCAAGGAGCAAGTCGGCATCAACTGCAACAAGCTTGACACCATGAAAACTGACATGGATGTCATCAAGGAGCACACGGACATTCTGCCCCAAATGTATGGTGTGGTGCAAGCCAACGGACAAGGGATCGAGGGATTGGCAGAACGACTAGACAAGTTGGAACGCTAAGTGTACCGATTAAACATTGAAGAAATCGTAATATTTTAGATCACCAGCTTTCCACCCTAGTTTAGGTCGCGATAACTTACCAGTCCCCATAATTCATTGCAAATTCGTGCCTAGAATTGTATTGGACCTGAGTCCATACCTACCTCAATACATAATGATTATAACATGATCCGACCAACCACAGACACGTCCCTCAAGAGATATGTGGCAACCAGGGTGGCTACGATGTTTGGAGTGTTGATGATTACCCTGCTAATCACAATCGCCCTTGTAGGCTCCAACATGGATGTCATTTTGAAGCACGGCATAGCGTTTCAGGTCAGGTCGGAGATGACGGAGAATCCAAGGATGATCGAGGGCTTTGCCTCGATTGAGGAGTTTGAAAAGGTAGTCCAGGACACCATAGACCAGAGGATCAAAAACCTCGGGCTGGACGAGCCGTGGTACTCGCCGCAGAGGATAGGGCTTACGATGTACAAGATACTGATTCTGGACTTTGGATACGCCACGTTTCTTACCAGCGATGCAGGCTCGTCGGATGTAAGGGACATCATATTTGAAAAGATGCCAAGGACCATTCTCCTATTTACCACTGCGACCGTAGTGATATCGCTGCTGGGGATATTTCTGGGCGCGCTGGCAGGAAGCAGGGTGGGGTCCCCCATAGACAGAATCACGTCAAGCTTTGCAGTGATAAGCTCCAGCTTTCCGGTATGGTGGATAGGAATGCTGATGATCTTTCTGTTCTCGTTCATATACCACGTATTTCCCGCAAGGGCCACGCCGGACATCCCGTCCTCTGACCCGGCATACCTGGGATCCCTTCTGTACCACATGACGCTTCCGCTGATCACCATAGTGCTGATTGGCTTTGGGTCGTGGGCGTACATTGTGAGAAACTTCATGGTGGGAATCATGCAGGAGGACTTTGTCATGGCAAAGAAGGCCATAGGGATCAAGAGGAGGAAGATAGTCTACTCGCATGCGCTAAAGAATGCAGCGCCCCCCATCATCACCATACTGGCACTCAGTCTTTCAGGCTCCCTCGGGGGGGCGATAATCACAGAGGCGGTGTTTGACTGGCCCGGAATGGGCAGGCTGTACTTTGAGGCCATCACCGTGATGGACCTGCCGGTGATAGTGGGCGCCACGTACATCCTTACCGCCTTCTTTTTGGTCAGCGTCTTTTTTGCGGATCTGCTCATAGGCTACTTTGATCCAAGGGTGAGGATAGGCCAGTGAGCGCCACCACATTCCAGGAGATACGGCGGGAGTTCTTTAGGAGCAAGATGGGCATTGCCGGGTTGTGCATCCTTGCAATCCTCGCATCCACGTCGGTGGTTGCGCTGGTTGCAATCCCGCTTGACACCCTCCAGCAGTGGAACAATCCGGAGAAATGGATAGAGTATCCAAGGGCCGCGGTCCCGTCATGGGTAAACCTGTTTACCGCAGAGAAGATTCCGGAGCACCAGATTCTGGAGTCGCCTGCCGTCCAGCAGAGCACCGACGGGGGAATCTCGGTAACATCGCACAGGTTCCAGGTGCAGTTTGGCTATGACGACTTTCCTGACGACTTTATCTACGAGTTCTCAGCAGAGTATGCCGGGTCCCCCCTGATGCAGGTCTCGGTGATCAGGCCAGACGGGGTCGAGCTGGAACTGATCTCAAGGTCGCTTCCGCAGTCGGATGCCATGACGTCGCACAGCGGAAGGATATTCTCGACTGACAGCCAGATAAGGCAGAACCTCAACCTGCACGCAGAGCCGTTCGGGTTTGACATCAGGCATGCCCCGGTCAGCGACACGATCTTTTCACAGACGCAGGAAAACGTACCCCTGAAGGGAAACTATGTCTTTTCAATGAACTTTTACGGGGTGGGCTCAGACGCAGTGGAGGTATCCGAGTCCAAATTGATCATAGGGGGAAAGGCCTTTGGCGTCATGGGCACCGACGAGCTCAGGCGCGACCTGGCAGTGGGGCTGCTCTGGGGAACGCCCCTTGCCCTGTTCATAGGGCTTGTCGTGTCCATTGCCTCAGTGGTGATGGGACTGCTCTACGGGGTTTATGCAGGGTTCAGGGGCAAAAAGACTGACGAGACCATGATGAGGGTGAATGACGTGGTGTATGCCCTGCCGGCCCTGCCGTTCCTGGTGATACTCTCAGTGACAGTCAGCAACAGCATATTTGTGATGGTTGGATTCCTGATGATATTTGGCTGGGTGGGCATTGCAAAGGTCTCAAGGAGCATGTCGCTGCAGATCAAGACCAGGGGGTATGTGGATGCAGCAGAGATCATGGGACAGAAGAGATCCAGCATAATATTCAAGCATATCCTGCCCCAGCTGCTCCCCTATGCCTTTGCAAGCATCGCCATCTCGGTCCCTGCAGCCATCACGACCGAGGCAGGACTCAGCTTTCTCGGACTGGGGGATCCGTCGTTTCCCACATGGGGCCAGATACTGCACGACGCAAACACGTTTGGGGCATCCCCCAGGGGGCTGTGGTGGTGGATAATGCCGCCGGGGATAATGATTGCGATTACGGGTTTGGCCTTTGTATTCATAGGAAACGCCCTGGATACGATAGCAAATCCAAGGCTCAGGAGATGATCAGGAGTATCTGCGGATGAGGGCCAGCGCGGAGTTGCTTAGCCGGATGGTGTAGTTTAGGGAGCAGGGATCGTCTTTTGCCTGCGCGAGCAGATCGGCAAACTGCGTCTTTGCCTCGTCTGTGGCGCCTGCCTCGTGCGCGCACAGGTTGAATGCCTTGAGGTGGAGGTTGTTTTTGAGCAGGTATGCGATGAACTTCCTGTAGTCGTCCGGGTTGGTCCAGTCTGCGTCCCTTTCACGGCATGCGGCGATCCAGACATCCACGGAGTTGTGGAATGCCACCCTCTTGCGAAGATCGTCAAGGGACATATTGTCTCAGAAATCTGCGCGCTGCATCTTTGAGCCGCAGCGCGGACAGGAGCCGCCCTTGTGCTTGCTGTTGCATACAAGGCAGACGTACTTTACGCTGCCGGAGCCTTCCTGGGAGCCCATTCCAAAGAACCCGCCACCACGCGTGCCAGAGTCCCCGCCGTAACCGCGCATGCGGCTCATGTATTTCCTTCTGAGGAAGAGCGGGAACAGTATGAAGATTCCAAGGGCTGCGGCCAACCCGTATGGGAAGGGAAGCACCATCTGGAGACCGATGCTGATTGCCAAGGATGCAAGCAGAAAGATCAGATAAACCTTGTAGTTAAACAACTTGCTGAATATACGCCTAAAATGGATATAAAGTTTTATCGATTTTTGGTTGCCCGTACCGTCTGCAGGATCAGGCGCGATCGCCTGTTCATGCCAGGACAGATCCCGGACAGGACCAATTGGCAGTGAAGGTTGGAAACTTCAAACTGCAGCGCCTCCCCCCCCCAAGACGGTTCAGACATGCATATGCCTGGGTCACTCCACGGTCATGGGCACGGGGTTTCCGCCGCTGTCCCAGGCAAATATGGACTCGTCGGCGTATGGAAACTTGACTATCAGCGATACCAGGCCAAAGAAGTTATGCAGGTCGGTGACTGACGGTTCGGCCGAGCCGCTTGGATGGGAGTGGACGAGTCCCACATAGCTCATGTCAAAGGGGAGAAACGAGTGTGGGAATCCGGCAAACGTGGGGCCCGTCTCGCTGAACGGCGGAATGACAAGGCCGTCGATTCTTATCTGTCCCCTCCTTGACTTGCCCTTCAGTATCAGGATCCCCTCGTTGGGATGCTTCATCTTGCAGTAGGACAGTATGCTGTCAAGCACGTCCTTTTGAAGCATGACGTTGCGCTCGATCTTTTTGGTCTTGAATATCACACCAATGCTGTCATGTATGATTAATTTTAGGATTTCAATGTGTATTGGAATTTTGTGGACTGCACCAGTGCGTCTTCAATCTGGGATTTCAGTAGGATGATCCTTGATGCGGCAGCATCCATGTCGTCCCGAATCACCTGGATCCTCTCCTCGGAGCTCTCCTTGAATGCGATGCTCTTGGCAAGATCCTCTTCTGTGGTCTGCAGATCGTCTGATTTTACGGCGTTCATCTCTTCTTCAAGTTTCCGGTACTCTGCATAATACTCGGAGATCTGCCTTACAAACGCATCAACTGACCCCGCAGTCTCTGCTATGTATGAAAGCGTCTTTGGGACGTCCTTGACCGAGATTGAGCCTGATGATATTCCCCGCTTGACATTCTCCAGTATCTCGCCAATGGGCTCCAGGTTTGGTGCCACAAGCATACTAAACGGGTCTGCAATGAGCCCTGAAAGGATCCTCTTTTGGTCCTTGTCCAGGGCCGAGCCGTACTCGTACCTGCCCAGGGGCCTTGAGATTTTGGCAAACTGTGAGTTTATTCTGGCCCGGATCTCGGCCTTTTGTCCTGCAAACGCATCAAGGTTGTTCTTCAAATCCACATACCTGCAGTATCTGTCTGAGGATTTTATCTTGGCAATCAGGTTCCGGATGGATGCGATTGCAGCGTCCCTCTCCCCGATGTCTCTGCGCAGCTCCTCAATTCTCTTGGATCCCTCCTGCCTGGAGTTCTTCAGGGCGTCAATCTGGCTGATCATGTCAGTTATCTCATCAGATTTGGCCACTGCAGAGTCATACTCGGAGATCAGTTCGCGGATCCTCTTGTGGTGGTTGGTCATCGTCTCAAGGTTGGTCTTTAGGCGTCCGGCGTACTTTTTTGCAAATATGTGTATCACCTTGGACTGCCGTCCCAGGACGGATCCGACCTTCTTGAGAAGCTGGTTCAGGGCGGATTCAAAGGCAGGTACGTCCCGAATGGAGGATACCGGCGGCAGGTGGTTCGCCTCCTTTTTGATAACCTCAAGGACCTGCTTCTTTCCCCGGATTACTATTACCGCAAGATGCTTGTCTATGTCATCAACGTTAAGGCTGTCCCTCTCTAGCAGGTTCCCAATCCTCATCAGGTCATCGATAAGCGGCGTGACTGCATCGCGCTGGTAGATTATGTCATGGACTGCATGTGCGGCCTTTGTCTGGTTCAGTTCGGCAAGGATTCCGGGCACATCATTCAGGCCGATCTCGCTGCGCTGAGGAGCCGCCCGGACAGGCTCGTCCCTCTGCTTCTTTTTGCCCCAGCCAAACACCATCCCAGTACATTGGTATTTGGGGATTAAAAATCGTTGGACTTTATGGGTGCTTTTTGGCCGGAATGGGGAAAAGTCTGCGAGATGACTCCCGGGCTGCGTGGGCGTGAATGGTTCCTGCCGTGCAAGTTTTAAATCCGGCACCACGCGCAAGTCAGCATGCCGCCAGAACCATCCCACACAGGAACGCTGAAGAGGACCGTCAGGGTCAGGGCGCCTGCAGAAAGGGTGTGGAGGGCGCTGGGCAACATCGTGGGACTGCCTGCATGGGCTGAAGGCGTGCAGGATGCGGTGTACCTGTCCAAAAGGAAGAGGGGCGTCGGCGCAGTCAGGCTCCTCACGTTTGCAAACGGGGACAAGGTCGAGGAGCACATTGTTGACTGGAAGAACGGGGAGCACTTTACATATGCTGCAACAGACGGCCTGCCGCTGCGGGTCTATGTCGCCACGATATCGCTCAGTCCGGCATCAGCGGGGCAGACAAGGATAGCATGGAAGTCGTACATGAACAGCCAAGGGATGTCAGAGGCGGAGTTTCTTGCGTTTGTTGAATCCATGGGTGCGTTCTATGAAAAGTCCCTTGGCAACCTGAAGAGGCTGCTTGAGGGATGATGATGAAACCAAGGCGTAAATAGACTGACTGCCTAAAACCGGCATGAGTGACATGCGGTTCATTCTGATGGGTATCGCACTGATCTTTGCAGGGTTTGTGGTGCTGGGTGTCCTCGGAGACCAGTACAGCGGCGCGTTTGTGGAATCAAGCGAATTTGGGACATGCTACGAGTACGCATCCGAGGGTACGTATGTGCAGGCTCCTCGCGAGGATGCGCTGTGGCCGCCATGGGAGGAGGTTCGAACGGAGATTCCGCCCCAGGAGGTCGACTGCGCAGACAAGATTCGAAACGAGGTGCTGTTTGTGTCCATGGTGATTGGGATTATCGGCGCCGGGGTGATCGCACTTGTCAAGGGGGTGAGGGGAGACTGGGACAGCAGGGTACGGCCGGAGGACATGGTGGGGCCTGGCAGAAGAGAGAACCCAGACGATCCCAAGTGATCAAAGACTATGAGGCCGCCGGCTGGTGGCCGAATTCTTCGGACAGTGCTTCTCCAAGGTTCTCCAACAGATCAAATATCGCGCCACCGGACCTGTTTATGAAGTACTCCACCTGCAGGTTTACCAGTGCGGCAGAATTGTCCCCTGCAAGCCTAAAGTCGCTCCTGTACCCGTAGATCCTCTTTTTTTGTGCAAACGCGTATCCTATCTCTGCTGCAACCCCGCTGTCGACATCCGTACCGTCAAGCACGGCCACGACCACGTCGGACCGGTCTATGTCCCGGGTGTTCTGATCTGCCACGGAGTCGTTGAGGCGCCCGAGGTGTCGGTTTTGGGACTCCAGAGGAAGCCCTTGAATGTCTTTGATCTTCTGTGCAATCCCGGGCAGGTTTCTCCACGGGTCCAGCACCGTCACGTTCCGTTCCTGCAGGAACGGGACGATCTTTGCCAGATACTCCACGCCTGCAGAGGTAAAGCCGTACGGGCTTGCAAGGTATACCGTAGTCATGCCATCACGTCTGGTACGCGTGTTATTAGGGGTTGTGGGGATCTGCATGAATTTAGGCGGCGGTCTCTTTTTTTATCAGGGTGACAGTGGAGCGGATCTTTTTTATCTTCTGAATGTTCCAGGATACGACCTCCCTGATCTTCTCAAAATTTTCTGCCTGAATCTTTACCACCACGTCATGTGTCCCGATTGTCTCAAAGACGTCCACTGTCTGCTCTATCCCATGCAGTGCCTCGATGATCTCAGACTCTGCCCCCAGATCACAGTTCAGCAGGACATACGCAGTAGTCATAAGCTACACAAGAAGCCATGATTATTTAAAGATGGGCGATTTGGCGGGTCAGCAGGATCACCAGGCGACGTGGACCAGATCCTTTAGGTTTCGTCGGGATTTTGGGAACTTTGTCTGCTTGGGGTATCCGATGCACAGGATCGATGACGGAACAAGATCAGTCTCCAGCACGGCCATCACCTTCTTCTCGTCAAACATGCCTATCCAGATGGAACTCAGCCCCAGTGCCTGTGCTGCAAGCTGCGAGTAGCCTGCCGCCAGGGTGGCATCCTGGATTGCAAATTTCTTAAGGATGTACTCAGAAAAGTCAAACCTCACCCTGGAGGGATTCTTGCAAAAGGCAAGGACCACCGGCGCATTGACGTATGGCTGGTTGTTGCATGCCTCCACCAGGCGCGTCTTCTTTTCGGGATTCCGGACATAGAATATCTCAAACCCCTGATAGTTTCCCGCAGTAGGGGCCGTGTCTGCAGCCGCGATGATCTTGTCTACCTTGGTTGCATCAACCGGCCTGTCAAGAAACCGTCTTGTGGAGCGCCTCTTTGCCATTACCGCAAATAGATCAGTATCTACAACCTCAGAGGTGTTGGATGCAAGAATGAAGTTGAGAAGCTTGTTCCGGGTGTCCTGATCATGCGTGTCGGGAATGTCCTTTGGCTCGTAACCGAGCGGATAGATTCTCTCTTGGGCATCATCCGGACTCAACATACACAGGTATGGCGTGACCTATTAAAGGATTGGAGGCGTGCTGGCGTTGTCCACATTTTGATAATCCCGCTCTATTTCACACTATTTTTGGTTTATTTTGGCACCCCAAATCTGGACTCCGAAGGGAGTTTTGGTGTTGACAGGTTTACTATTAGTCGCTTTTGAGCCGTTTTCATCATGTGGTGTATAGCATCTGCTGGAACCGGAAACCGGCATTCTGCCCCTACAGGAGCCCTATGCTACCAGATTGTAACAGATGTTTCGCAGAATTACCTGGAGCCTCTGCATGGGGAGCGTCTTTGCGGCCACTACGGAGCCGAACCTTTCCTTC
The DNA here is from genome assembly GCA_965238275.1 of Candidatus Nitrosopumilus sp. Taxonomy (GTDB): domain Archaea; phylum Thermoproteota; class Nitrososphaeria; order Nitrososphaerales; family Nitrosopumilaceae; genus Nitrosopumilus. The sequence goes on along the minus strand of OZ250186.1, from coordinate 1,672,852 downwards.
ATGGATGAAAACACCGACTCGACAGGGCTGCGTTGGTGATACACCTTCTCGAATCCGTCCTGATCCCGCCTGAACCAGCGGAGCATCTCTGCCCGGGGGTTGAAACCCTTTGCGGTGTGGTTCTTGCGGGGCCATATCACCGGCTTCCTGCCGCTGTCGTAGATCATCTTGCAGTTGGCGCGTGCGTCATATGCCGAATCCAGCATGACGTGCCCGTCACCGTCTGGCACGCGGGCAATCATCTTTCGGAATATCGGCGAGTCGTGGGTGCGTCCGGGCGTCACCATGCATGCGACGATCTTTCCATGGGGGGCCACCAGTATATGCAGCTTGACGAACTGACGCCTGGACACGATGCCCTTCTTGGCATCCTCCCAGTCGGCGTAGACGTTGATTGAGAATCCGGTTGCGTCCCCGAGGAGAGGACCGTGTGCATCACTGCCTGCCTGTCTTAGGATCGTCTCTGCCAGAACCTCCTGCTTTTCTGCCAACCTCTTGGCTGCCGCATGCAGGCACGATTTGGACGGAACAGCTTTTAAGCCGCATACGTGCAGTGAACCTGGGTTTGCCTCTAGGTACGAGACGTGTTCCCGGTATGAGTTGCCGCGAAACTCCTTGTCCATGAGGCAGATCAAGTAGGAGATCTCACGCCGGTCCTTATCAGATTTTGGTTTGAAGATCTCGTACAGGGTGGTGGCAAGGGATCGGATTCTGATTGATACTCGTTTCCCCTCTCCACTCCTTCTCACCTCGTATTCTTTGCTGTAGCCTTTCGGCCGCACCCATTTCTCCTTGTTTTCCTTGTCTTTGTCTTCCTTGGCTCTGTTCTTTGCCTTCCTCTTTTTTCTATTGGAATTCATTAATTGTGAGCGGGATCGGTGATCCAAAACTTTTCTGGTGTCTGACGCTAATGATCTTTAAGCGTAACGTTACTTTTTTGAGGAAGATGTGGACACGCCGAGGCGTGCTCATTCTGCCTCAAAGCCGTCGCATCCGGAGTTACACGGCTTGTTCATCACACCCTCGCAGCAGCCAGCCTCGTCGTGCATTATCCGGTGATGCCCGCACACCCTGCACCTTTCCCGAAAGTGAAGGATCAGCCTGTCCAGGGGAATTCCCGATGCCAGTATGCGGGATTCAGTCTCTCCAGTCATGGCAGGTCTTGCAGTCATGCGACTTTAAAGATTTTGAGGGCATTCTGGGGCATTGGATGCCAAGCGGCGCGGTTCTGAAATATCAAACTATTATTGTGCGCTGAGGGTACAGGAATCATGGGGGTATTTGGGTGGCTGAACAGGATGAGCCACCGCACGCTGTTTCTAATATTCGGGCCGCTGTCAATCATGACGTTCTACCTACTGTTTACCAACTGTCACATGATATACGGAAACCACTGCTTTTACATTCCATGAGGGTGATTTTGTGATGGCGCCGGGAAAGGGATTCGAACCCCTGCATGCTTTCGCATAGCCGTTTTCGAGACGGCCGCCTTACCGCTTGGCTATCCCGGCAATTAGGCTAAAACGCACCCCAAAATAAATCAGATTAGATCCTTCTGCCCAATGCCAATCAGCTCGTCGTTGAACCTTTTTTTGATCTGCGTCCGGGTGCGCTCCCACTCCTAGTCGCTGATCTCATCGGCGAATATGGAGCGTATCTCGGGTTTGGTACCACCGGTGGCCAAAAAGATCTCCCGCATCTCGGATTCGCCAAGCGGAAAGTAGGATGTTATTTGGGATACCATGCCGTCAGTACGTCTGATCTCGAATATCCGATCCTCTAGGTATGGCCTGAGCGGGGGCCTCTTCATGTCACCTACGGGGACTCATCCATATTAAAACCGGTTCCCGGATCGGTTCCCGGACAGGTCCCCGCACCGGCTACAGCCAGACAGCAGGGGGGCATGCAGGGACGGACGCCGGGGGGTGATGTCCGGGGCAAAGGACAAACACAAAATAACACACCGTTTCAGGATATGTTGTCATGGGACTGAACCTGAAGGAACTAGTGGAAAGGGAGAAGACCAGCCTTGGTGCGTTTTCTGCCAAGGTGGTTGCCATTGACGCATACAATGCCATTTACCAGTTTCTGGCAAGCATCAGGGGGCCGGACGGGCAGCAGTTGTCCGATTCTGAGGGAAGGGTGACCAGCCACCTGAGCGGGCTGCTCTACAGGAACGTCAACTTTCTATCCCTCGGGATAAGGCCGGTCTACATCTTTGACGGAAAGCCTCCGTCCCTCAAGGCCGCAGAGATTGAAAGGAGGAAGCAGATCAAAAAGGACGCCACCGTAAAGTACGAAAAGGCAGTCAGGGAGGGAAAGATGGAGGATGCAAGAAAATACGCGCAGCAGACCACTGCCATGAAGGACGGAATGGTCAGGGACTCGAAGCACATCCTGAAACTGTTTGGAATTCCATACGTGGAGGCCGCATCAGAGGGCGAGGCGACTGCGGCACACCTGACAAACACGGGGCAGGCATACGCCTGCGCAAGCCAGGACTTTGATTCCATCCTGTGCGGTGCAAAAAAACTGGTAAGAAACTTTACAAACAGCGGAAGGAGGAAGATTCCCAACAGGAACGCATACGTGGATGTGGTGCCGGAGATCATCGAGACGCAAAAGACCCTGGACTCCCTGGGACTGGAAAGGGGGCAGCTGGTGGATGTGGGCATCCTGATTGGAACCGACTTTAACCCAAAGGGGTTTGAGAGGATAGGCCCAAAGACGGCATTAAAGATGATAAGGCAGCATTCAAGGCTGGAGGACATTCCGCAGATTCAGGAGCAGCTGCAGGAGATCGACTTTGAGCAGATACGCAAGATCTTCCTGAATCCCGACGTGACTGACGTTGGCCAGATAACGTTTGGCCAGGTGGACTATGAGGGCATAACGGACTATCTTGCAGGGAGGAGCTTTTCAGAGGAGAGGGTCCGCTCGACGCTGAACAGGCTGCGCAGGTCAGTCGAGAAGAGAAGCCAGAATCTGGATCAGTGGTTCTGAGGGAAAAGGTTGCCGGCCTTTCATGCAAGGGTAAATTATTGTTGGTGCAGTGACGGACCTACGAAATAATGTGTCTGGCAGGGAAACAGGACTTTGGGGGGGTGGCAGCGCGGGTGGTGGCAAACATGCCAGAGAGATGCCTGCAGGCGACCGGGTTCTCCTGCAGGAACGGTTGATGGCGTAAATCCAAGATCCTCTCAAGAAAATTTACCCATCCGGTACATGTTCGATTATGCCATCCCCACCAATGGCAAACTTTAGCTTGCCGGTGCTGTTGCCCTTTGGCTTGTCTGCTTTTTTCTATGCGCCTTACAAGTCATTTGGCAGCATGCTCACGTAATCAGTTTTTAACCCCATGCGGCAGACTGGATCGGTGGCAATTCAGAGAATTTTTGGGCAAGGTCCCTTGATGTACAGCACGGACATGCCGTTATCCGTGGGACAGCTTCAAGCGTGTTGGGGAGATAGAAGATGAGACTGGTGGTTCTGGCCGCATTGCTGATAGTTCTTGCAGTCTTGCAGATTCAAGATTCCTTTGCCTGTTCCTGTTCGGCGCATCCGGACTTTCTAATGACCTGGATAGGGTCTGATGGGGCATTTCAGGCAACGGTGAAAGACATCCCAGCAGGCGACGGCCCACGAAAAGTTGTTTTTGACATTCATCAGGTACAAAAAGGAAGTTATCCCTATGGAGACCATATTTTTGAGGACTCTAGCATAATCCGTTACGGTGAAGGCAGTAGCCGATACAGCAGCTGTAGTGTTGACTACAAAGTAGGGGAAACGTATCAGGTCTTTACGTACGGTGGAAATCAGTTCACAGGCGAGACCGGCATATGCAGTACAAAACAGATTTCAGGTTTTGATGAATATTCGCATGAGGACGAGCACGGTCAAATACAGCACTACAGGCAAGACTATAATTTCTTTAGCCAATACGGCCTTTCCTCACTGACCATGTCTGTAGCTGTACCGGCAATAATTGCGGGGGTTGTCGTTTGGAGAAAAAGAAGATCTGATCAACGATAGCATGCGCATGCGGCTCCCCGGGGACCATCGCAAAAACCAAGCAGGAAACCACATCCCATGGCAATCACAAACCGGTACGCGACACGGCAGATATTCTGTTCTGAGAGTACGGATTCGCCCACATCAGATCGTTTCTTGCCCTACGATGAGACGTCGACTGCGGGTACCCGTCCAAGGGCAGCATCCGGGCAGGCACGACGACGACAACGACGACTGCATGCTTTCAAGTATTATTATTAAGAACCAGACGAAACGATCATGTGGAAATGCACCAGACCGAGGCCAGGAGAACTCTCAGGGATGCCCCGATAATGTGGAGAAGGATCAACTCGATAGGAATAATCCTTGACTGCAACTCCACGTATGCTGCAAATCTTGGATACGCCAAGTCAGAGATCCTTGGCAAGACGATATTTGAGCACGTGCCAAAGGATTCATGGCATGCCATGAACGACTCCCTGAAGACGTGGTTTGAGACGGGGGCAGTCACGGACATCAGGATCACGTTCCAGAGGCACGACAAGAGCACGTTTCCAGGACTGCTGCAGGCAACCAGCCTGTATGACGAGAATGCAGAACTTCTTGGCAGCAACACGGTAATCTTTGACATGACCCAGATGACCCGGGAGGATATCGCAGGGTATGAAAAGTTCTTCACCGACGCAAGCTGCAGGCTTGATGAGATACGGCAGGAGCAGTATGACAAGTTTGATGATGTCTCAAGGTCAGAGTATGACGGGCTCAGGGAGATGTTTGACATGCTTTTGTCCCTGGACCTGGGCGGACTGGAGTAGTAACCAGGGGATCCGGCAGCCGTACGTGCAGTGCGGCATCTATCCGGAATTATCAGGGCTCGGACCCCTGATGGCATCCTGCATCTCGGCTACGGCAGTGTAATCCTCAAGCGTGCTGAGATCGCCTGTCGGGCTGCCGCTGCATGCAATGGCCTTGATCAGCCGCCTCATGATCTTGCCGCTGCGCGTCTTGGGAAGCTTTGAGACAAAATGAATCCTGCCGGGAACTGCAATGGCGCTGATCTCGTCGCGCACCCTGCCGGCAAGGGCCTTTCGCAGCTCGTCATGGCCCGCAGCGGAGCTGGCAGTGAGCACTACAAATGCGAGGATCGCCTCGCCCCGTATCTCGTCTGGCACGCCGCACACGGCAGACTCTGCAACCTCGTCGTGGGATACCAGGCAGCTCTCAAGCTCTGCGGTTCCAATCCTGTGCCCTGCGACATTGAGCACGTCGTCTGCCCTTCCAAGCAGCCAAAGGTATCCGTCAGCATCCCTCAGCGCATAGTCGCCAGAGTAGTAGCATCCGGGATACCTTGACCAGTACGACTCGCGGTACTTTTCGTCATTGTTCCACAGGGTAAGGAGCATCCCCGGCCACGGATTTCTAATGACAAGGTGTCCCTTGGTGTCGGGGGGAAGGGACGCGCCGTCCCCATCCACCACGTCAATGTCCACGCCCGGGATGGGAAACGTCCCGGAGCCGGGCTTGAGCGGAATCGTCTCCAGTCCCGGCAGCGCCGAGATCATCATGCCCCCGGTCTCAGTCTGCCACCAGGTATCAATGACAGGGCACCTGCCCTTTCCAATCACGGAATGGTACCACGTCCATACCTCGGGGTTGATGGGCTCGCCTACGGTCCCAAGCAGCCTCAGCGACGAGAGATCAAACGAATCCGGGATGCCGTTGCCAAACCGCATGAACATCCTGAGCGCCGTGGGGGCAGTATAAAATATCGTGACGCCGTACCTTTGAATGATGTTCCACATCCGAGAGACGTCGGGGTAGTCCGGGGCGCCCTCGTACAACACTATCGTGGCCCCGTGAAGCAGGGGCGCATACACCACATAGCTGTGGCCGGTAACCCAGCCTATGTCGGCAGTGCAAAAAAAGACGTCAGAGTCCCGGATGCCAAAGGCCCATCCGAATGTGGAATGGATGTGTGTAAGGTATCCCCCGGTTCCATGAAGCACCCCCTTGGGCTTTCCGGTGGTTCCGGAGGTGTACAGGATGTAGAGCGGGTGGGCACTGTCAAGCCACGCCGCATCGCACGCGTCAGATGCGCTATCCATCAGGTCATGCCAGAATACGTCCCGGGGTGCCGGCGTTATCGTGTTTTTTGCCCGCTCAAGCACTATTACATGCTCTACAGAGTCAAGGCCGGCTACTGCCTCGTCGATTATATCCTTGAGTCTGATCACGTCCCCCCTCCTAAACCCCCCGTCTGCAGTGATTACAACCTTGGAGCCGCAGTCCTCAATCCTGCTTCGGACAGAGGCTGCGCTGAATCCGGAGAATATCACGTTGTGGACGGCGCCGATTCTTGCACATGCCAGCATCGCAACCACGGTCTCAGGCACCATTGGAAGGTACAGTGTTACGCGGTCCCCTTTTCTGACTCCAAGGGACTTGAGGGCGTTTGAGAATTTTTTTACCAGAATGAACAGGTTGTGGTACGAGATGGTCCGCGACCGGCCGTCCTCGCCCTCCCAGAGGATTGCAGGCTTGTCTGGCCTGTCCTTCTGGTGTACATCCAGCGTGTTGTGTGATGCGTTGATCTTCCCCCCTACAAACCACCGGGCAAACGGGGGCTGCCAGTCAAGTGTTTTGTTCCACGGGGCAAACCACGACAGGCGCCTTGCCTGGTCGTCCCAGAAGGATACAAAGTCGGATTCGGCCCTTTCCCTCAGGCCGCCGCGTCCTGAATTGGTCATCATGCTGATTAGTCACTGTCCAGACGTAATTCAGGAGTTAAAAAAATTACTGTGCCTCCATTCGGGCAAGCCAGTCTTGGTCATCGTCTACAGGTTCCGAAGCTGTCTGTACAGGCGGCTTTGGGAATGCGAATGGAACTGCAGATTGGTTGAGATTTTTTGGTTCTGTCGGTGCTTCTACGGGCTCTGGCGTCTGCTCTGGCATCTGTTCTGGTACGGGTTCTGTCGGTGCCTCCGGAAGCATTGTCTGCGTCATCTGTTGTGATGTGGCAGCAGCCTCCAGGTATGTTACGGCCGACTCCTGTATCGGGTGTGCCGGTGCCTCGATCTGCTCGGATTCAAGTTCAAGATCGGCAATGCGACTCTTGATGTTTGAGATCTCTGCGGATTCATGTGCGATGTGCTCGATTACGCCACTGGTTGATGATTTTACAATCTCAAAGGTGGCCTCGGAGATCTCATCACTCTTGTACTGCACCTTTGCATCAAAGAGCAGTGTCTTGGCAGACGTTTGCTGTTCGTTGAGCTCGGAGAGTCTTGTCTCAAGTTTGACCCTGATTTCAGCCTCTGCCTCATCCAGAGATGCAAGTTTTGACTTGTATTTCTCATGGATGATCTCAGCGTCATCTTTCATGTCATCGTTTTCAGCAACAATGTCCATCAGGGCCTTGAGGCGGCGCAGCGTAAGCTGTTTTTCACGGATGAGCCTCTGTGAGTCAAGCCTCCATCTCGGAATGAAGATGACCACCTCGTCCTGAACCACCAGCTGTTCGTATGGGATCTGCTGCAGTCCGTGGGAGCCGTAATCGATGCCCACTGACTGGACGCTTCCGTCTATGTCAGTTACAGTTCCTACGACGCTGCCCATGAATGACCCGTACATGTCCTTGACGTTTTTGCCAATAATCTCGACGTTGTCATGTGTCATGTGTAGTGTTTGATGGAATTGTATAACCAATAACGTGTAAGAAATGTTTTGAGTTTTTGTGAGATTAATTTTACAACATGCGGCAGGCACGATGCGCATTCATGCGCGAAGCAGGATTCCGGAGACGGTGCACATTCGCCGAACCGCGTCTTCAGGATGATGCAGCAGGGGAGGGCAAGCGTAATTTTAAAATTTAGAGCCGTATCAGGACACGTATGATTCAGAGAGAAGAGCTTGAGCAGATCCTGAACTTTGTCGCAAGCAGATGGGTAGCAGAGACCAGGGATCCGAACAGCAAGCCTCTGGAAAGCCTGCCAAGCGACTTTTGGATGAACTCCATTGGCGGAAAGACTGCAAAGGGCGGATTCTGGGTTACGACCCTGCTGTATACTGAAAACGAGGCAGACGCCGCATCGTTCAAGGAGGTTCTGCTGAGGTGGCAGTCCAAGGGTCGCGACAGGGACAGAGACAATGGTCCGGACCTCATACAGATTGGAAGAAAAAAGTAGCCACGCACTAGTCCCAGGGGGCGGTTCTGCGATTTGGTGCCGTATGGTGGATGCGGCTTGACTCTTAGGATATCATATGAATTGAGATTGACAAAAATAGGACACAGTCCGGGATGTAGTGTTGCCAGAGTTTACGCCAGAAGAGACTGAGATCCTGTCAGGACACTTTTCAAACACGGACGGGAACGTCTTTGCGATCACCACACCTCGGCAGGTTGACCGCGGCGCGCTCATGTCAAGATACAGCAGGACGGACAAGAGCATGAGGAGGATCTTTCTTGACGAGTTTCTTGGAAACCCGAACAGGGGGGAGGAGTTTTACAACAGGATTCTTGTGGAGTACGGGGATGACTCTGTCGCAGAGCTTGGAGAGGCCCAGATTGCAATCGAGGGGCTCTCAAACATCGCAGTAAAAAAGATAGAGGACAGGAGGATCGGGCTGTCATACCTGGAAAAGTCGTCAAGGTACGTCCCGTGGAACAGAAAGGAGAACGGCAGGTACAGGTTCCACAGGGACCGGACCATAATGGAGTCAAGGTTTGCAGACACGTACGAGGAGGCATGCAACCACTCCTTTGAGGTCTACTCCAGAAACATAGAGCCCATGATAAACTATGTCAGGGAGAGATACAGCATAGAGCAGTACACCTTCAGGGACTCGACTGACGGAACAGACAAGCCGTTCTCCGGACTGAGCAGCAGCGACGACATAAAATCCTCAGAGAGGATATACCGCGGCTCCACGCGCGCTAAGGCACTTGACATACTCAGGGGACTGCTTCCCGCATCGACGCTGACAAACGTCGGAATATGCGGGAACGGCCGTGCGTTCGAGTATATGCTGAGCATCCTGGGCGCCTCTGACCTGGAAGAGGAGCAGAATCTGGCATCCCGAATCAAGACGGAGCTTGACACCACGATACGCTCGTTTGTGAAGAGGGCAGACGACAGATACGGCCTGGCCCTTCAGGAGTACCTGAGGAGGGTAAGCGACGAGTCAAAGGCGGTTCTTACAGGTGAGAACATACCGGCAGGCACTACTACAGGCTATGCAACCAATCTGGCAGAGTACGAGCCAGAGGAGGCTGCCATAAACAAGGTTGTGGCAAGCGTGCTGTACGAGCATGCACAGGGGACGTCATACGGCGCGATGCTGGAGCAGGTACGAGCAATCCCAATGCAAAAAAAGGCAGGCATCATTGCCAGGCAGGCGCGGATTCGCTCAAACAGGCGCCAGAAGCCTTCAAGGGCCTTTGAGGGGGTCTACTATACGTTTGACTTGTGCAACAACTTTGGGATGTTCCGCGACATTCACAGGCACCGGGCCCTCACGATGCAGAGGCAGCTGCTGACTACTGACCACGGCTACACGACGCCCCCGGAGATTGCCATGCTGGGCATCGAAAAGGACTTTGCAGGGTGCATGGATGCCACCAAGGACGCCTTTGGGAGGATACGAAAGGGATATCCGGAGCAGGGCCAGTATGTTGTGAACTTTGCCTACAACTATCCATACATGATGAGGCTCAACCTGAGGGAGGCGTGCCACCTCATAGAACTCAGGACGGTGCCGCAGGGGCATGCAGACTACAGGCAGATGGCACAGGAGTTATTCGGCCACATAGAGCGGGTCCATCCAACCCTGAGCAGGATAATCAGGTTTGCCGACCTCAAGGAGTACGACCTGGAGAGGTTCGAGTCCGAGAAGCGGACTGCGGCAAAACTCCCCCCAGGGACGACCGAGGCAGTAGCAGCAGACAGGCAGTAGCAGCAGACAGGCAGTGGCACCACACAGCCAGAATCCGTCACGGATTGCGCTGCTGCCGGGCCGGAGGCTCGCTGTATTGGGGATTCCGGTCGGTGCAATCAACAAACTAATAACATCCAGGCACCGTTTCCATGCCGTGGCAAAGAACGCAAAGAATCCAGAGGAGCTGAAAGGCCGGCTGACGCCTGAGCAGTACGAGGTGTGCGTGGATCATGGGACGGAGCCGCCGTTTTCGGGAAAGTATGCATACAGCAGTCCTGACGGAACCTACAGGTGCGTATGCTGCGGGGAAGGACTCTTCTCGTCGGAGGCAAAGTTTGATTCGGGTTCCGGGTGGCCCAGCTTCTGGAAGCCCGTGGACGAGGACAGCATAGAGTACATCTCAGACACGTCTTACGGGATGCTCAGAGTGGAGGTCAACTGCGGCAGGTGCGGGGCCCATCTGGGGCACGTCTTTGACGACGGGCCAAAGCCGACAAACCAGAGATACTGCATAAACTCCGTCTCCCTTGAGCATGACGAGGCAGGGCAGCAGCAGCAGCAGCAGCAGTAGCGAACCGCATGGAATGGTAAGAAAATTAAGAGAGTACTGTGACAGACAGAGGCGATATAATTGAGAATAATAATGTGCGGGTTTGGCGTAGTCGGACAGAGCCTGGTAAGGCTTTTTGATTCGAGATCGGAGGATCTCTATGCAAAGTACGGGCTGAAACCAAGGGTTGTCGGAGTCGTTGACAGCCGCGGCAGCGCAGTGGATCCGTCAGGGCTCAGGTTTGACAGGATGGCAGAGGTAAAGAAGCGGTTTGGGACGGTAAAAAACTACTCACGCACCAAAAACTCCATGTCCGGAATCAAGATGATAAACAATGTCGAGGCAGACGTGCTCATCGAGACCACTGCCAGCAACTACGTCGATGCCGAGCCCGGAATGACCCACATAACATCGGCCATGAAGAAGGGGATGCACGTTATATCTGTCAACAAGGGCCCGCTTGCGCTGGCGTTTCCGTCCCTCATGGAGCTTGCAGCGTACAACCAGGTCATGTTCAAGTTCAGCGGGACGGTGGGCGGCGGAACGCCGATTCTGGACTACGCAAAGAACAGCCTGAGGGGCGAGAGGATCACGTCCTTTGCAGGAATACTCAACGGCACCACAAACTACATCCTCTCAAACATGACAGCAGGGCTCTCCTTCGAGGACGCGCTCCGGGATGCAAAGGAGAAGGGATACGTGGAGGCAGACGAGTCCCTGGATCTTGACGGACTGGATGCAGCAGCAAAGCTTGTAATCCTGGCCAACTGGATAGCCGGCATGAAGGTGACGATGCCAGACATTGCCAGGGTCGGAATCCGAAACGTCACGTCAGCAGATATTAAAAAGGCGGCATCGCAGGGCCGCACCGTAAAACTGATTGCCTCGTGCAACAAGAGTCTGACGGTGGGGCCAAAGGAGATTCCAAACAAGGATCCGCTCTGCGTCAACGGGACGCTCAATGCGATATCGTTTACATCCGAGCACTCCGGAACCCAGACCATCATAGGGAGGGGTGCCGGCGGCATCGAGACTGCCAGCTCCATACTGAGGGATCTGCTGGACATCAGGCAGGAGATGCCAAGAACAGCTGCACGCTCCATTCCATCTAGTTATGGGATTGAGGGATCTGTTTAGCATCGGGCAGGAGATGACAAGGGCATAAAATCCAACATGATCTCAAAGAGCCAGACGGCCGTAATCCTCAAGGCCGTATCCGAGCAGTGGGGCGTCGAGTTTCCAAGGATCAGAAACATGACCGTCCACAGCATATCAGACGATGCGCAGATGATTACCGGAGGCGGCGTAAAGATACTCAAGACTGACAAGGGCTACCTGCCGTTTCTCTCAGAGACTGAGGTACTGAAGAAGTTTCCATGCGTTACGGTGGACATGGGGGCAGTCAGGTTCATGTGCAACGGGGCAAACCTGATGAGGCCCGGAATCACGTCGTTTACCGAGTTTGAAAAGGACTCCATAGTGTGCATAGCAGAGGAGTCTAGGCACAAGTTTTTGGCAGTGGGAAGGGCCATGGTTTCAAGTGAGGAGGCAGAATCCATGGAAAGGGGAGAGGTTCTGGAGAATCTTCACTACATCTCAGACAGGTTCTGGGAGACTGGCAAGACCATCCACGACTAGTTTATGGATTCGGTGAATTCCTTGAGTCCGTCGCTGGTGATTACCATGACGTCTATGCCGTCGCCGCTTGCAGAGTCCCTCAGGGACGCAGAGCGCACCGCGCGCTTTGCAAGATCGACTGCCTCGTCGCGGGTCATGCCCGGACGGAACTGCGGATCCAGGACGCCCAGTGCCATCTCGGCTCCGGTCCCCACCGCAGCGTACTGGTCCGGAAGGACAGAGCCCAGGGGATCCAGCGTATACATGACCGGCTTGTCTACCATCCCGCCCACTATCACCTGCGTGAGCAGCGGAAAGTATCTTCGCTCGTACATCATGTTTGACATCATCTTGGCCACGGTGTTGGGCGGAACATCACGCCTCAGATCCATCTTTCTGATCTTTGCAAGTGCAGCTATCTGCAGGGACAGGATCTGCATGTCGGCTACGAGGCCGGCGCAGGTTGCACCGACCTTGGGTGTGAGGGGGAACGTCTTTTTTGTGGACTTGCTTACGAGAAAATTTCCAAAGGCGATGCGCTTTTCGCTTGCAAACACCACGCCGCCGTCAAAGGTAATTCCAACGGCGGTGGCACCTGGCATGTACATGGACATGATTGAGAAAATCCGTCGGCATAATAAAGGGTTTTCTAAACAAGGCAGATGCCTGTTGTTGTTGTTGTCCAAGAATCACGTAGCCTGGACGCAGCCAGGCGCATGCCACAGGATGCATGGGCCAAGGGGGACGGCAGGTCCAGAGTTGAAAGACAGGTGCACGCGATGCATCATCATCATCAGGCGGATGCTGCAATCTCCGTATTTGGAAGTCCTGAAGGCGGCATGATTCTTGCACAATGGAATATAACCAAGCATTCCTGATCATAGCTTCGGGACGCGATCATTCCGAGGTTCTGGTCCGTCTCGTTGTTTAGTATTTTCACTGATAAATTGCCAACAAATTCAGACTATCAGGATCCAAGTATGAACGGCCACGTATCAATTCAGGTCCAATATAACCAAGCAGTCCTGATCATGCTCATGGCAGCATCATTCCGAGGTTCTGGTCGTACCGTCTCGATACATGTTTAGTATTTTCACGATCTTGCCAACAAATTCAGACTATCAGGATCCAAGTATGAACGGGTGCCAGTTCCTTCAGATCATCACAAATGAAGAAACCGACACACCAAACACGCTTGAACAAGGAGGAATTTAAGGGAACTGATGGGCGCCTTATTACGGAGGCATGCTGCTAGGCATGGCATCTTGCAGCCACGCAAAATGCCCGGCGTGTTCGGGATCCGGCATCGTGTCCATGCCGGCACCGCCTGCATATGATGAGAAGAAGGTGCTGCGCGGGGCATTGTACCGGGTGTGGACGATCGTAAGCAGGTTGGAAGAAGAGCTTGCCGCAGCACGCCGAAAGGACAAGAACGAACTTGCCGCAGCGCTGGAGAAAATAGACAGGCTGGAGTCCCGGATCAAGATACGAGACGACGAGATCGCGTACCTCAACAAGACCATAAAAATCGCCCATGGCTGGAACGGCAGGCCTTCTGAGAACGGGCCAGCGCTCAAGACGCGCAGGGAGTTCCGCAGGGAAGAGGAGGCGCGCGATGCAGAAGCCGAAGGCCGGGAGCCCCCTCCTGCCAAAAACCCCGGCAAGCAGCCCGGGACGCAGGGATCCTCCCGCGACGACATGCCGACAGGCACGCGCACGTTCGCACCGGAGACCTGCCAGAACTGCGGCAGGACAAACCTGCAGACAACAAGGATCATCCGCAAGAGGATCTACGACCTGCGCGAAGACGGCGCGGGATTTGAGTGCCTCATGTATTACATCTGGCTCGCCGAGTGTGCAGCCTGTGGTGCCACGACCATCCCACACACAGATACCATCGAGGGCACCTCGTTCGGACCCAATCTGAGGGCCGCCATCGAGACGTATTTTGATGGCGACACCGGGCAGGGAAGCATCAGGATGTTCCTGAAGGAACTTCACGGGGCCAAGTTCTCGGCCGGGGCGATATCCCACTGCCGCACGGCCGTGGCAAGGAACCTGGAGGGACGAACCGCAGATGCTCCGGCCGCAGATGCTCCGGCCGCAGACGGCAGTTGCGACAGGAACCCGACGGTACCCCTGTCGGTCATGGAGGCGATCCTGGAGAGTGCGTCGATGGACCCGTACGTGGCCACCGACGAGACCGGCGGCAGGGTGGCCGGGGAGGCCGCGCAGGTGCTGGTATCCAACACGCTCCGCACCACCACCGTCAAGGTGACTGGCGGCAAGAGTGCCGCGGATCTCAGCGCGCAACACCATTGGATGGCCAACCGCCCGGCCATGCGTGACGGGACCAGCGGGTACGAGTGGCACGACGGGCCGCTTGGCAGGTGCTTCGTGCACGTGACCCGCAAGTCAGAATCCCTGGCCATCAAGCACGGGCACGGCTCGCCCCAGCACGTAAGGCACAGGATGCTGCTGGAAGTGTACAAGGATGCCAAAAAGGCCGCAATCCTGATCACGGCCGCAGCCGGAGGTCCGATCCGATGCGCCAGCAACCTGGATGTCACATCCAAGGTGCCCGGCCTGGCAGAGACCATCAACCAACACATAGCGTCCCTGACGGACCGCGTGCGCATGATCATCGACTCGTTTCAGCGCGATTCCCTTACCACCACGCTGGAAAACGCCCTAGACAACCTCTTCACCGGGCTGCGCTACCCTGGAATGCCGCTTCACAACAACTCGACTGAACTCCTGATACGCAGGTACATCATACCCTCCCGCCACAGGGCGCCGCACCCCAACAAGGCTGCGGCGCGGAACTTTTCGACGCACCAGACGTTCATGGCGACGTGCAGAAAGAACGGGGTATCCCCGCGCGAGGCGGTGCTGGCGATGGCCCGGGATCCATGCTGGGACATCTTCTCCTCTGGCATCCCACCGCCCATCATGACGGGGGCAGCAGCCGTGTCCGGACGCCGGGTGGGATCCGCGATCCCGGCCTGATCCGCCGCGGCTGCCCAAAACATTCTGGCGGACGGGTCGTTGCCGCACGTCTGGTCGCCAAGAACAATTTCCGGTACAAATCGCATGCCGCTTCTTGCATGCGCGAAGATTTCTGGCACGCTGCAATCTGAACATGGTCAATCTGAACGGGATCTGGATCCATGGATCTGGTCATGATTAGATTTCTGGCACGCTGCAATCTGAACATGGTCAAGTAGTGCCTTGTATCGATAAATCTGACTCACGTGGTTATATTGGACCTGAATTGATACAATGGAACAGGCTGGTGTTGGAAACGACATGGTAATATACCAGAATGGGCAATTTGCGGCATGGCAACAGCAGAGATTAAAGGATGGATCCTAAACGATGCCGTATTCATGGGCATGAGGTCCGCCATAGGCGTGATATTCATCCTGCACGGTACTGGAAAGTTCAACCCTGGGTTTGCAGGCTTTTTAGGAAGCCTTGGAATTCCGGCAGAGATGCAGATCCCGATAGCGCTGGCAGAGACGATTCCAGGAATACTGCTGATCATAGGCGTGCTCAACAGGTTTTCAGCAGCGATGCTGTCGATAGTGATGTTGGGGGCAATATTCCACGTAAAGGGGGCCGGGAGCATAACAGGCGACGGCGGAGTCGAGCTTGACCTGATTCTGCTGGCAGCAGCGCTTGTGATCATGATTGCAGGACCAGGAAGGATATCACTGGTGCATGCAGTCAAGAAGATTCCAAGAATCCTCCACTAGTTCTTTTTTTGCACGGTTATTTCCTGCCAAAATTCTGCATGATGGTGCAGATGCATTTTGTAGTCTTGTTCAGCAGATCGATTCTGGCAAACTCGTTGGGGGAGTGCATCCTGGAGAAGACGTAGGTGCTTCCTATCGAGATGCACGGGGCGTCCAGGATTCCTGCAAAGGAGTCCATGGGGCCGGTTCCGGCATTTGAGACGCTTATGATGGAGCCTGCAAAGAGAGAGTCTGCTGCATCCTGCACGTCCCTTACGAACGGATCAGACGGGCTGGTTCTTGCAGCAGCCACCCCGTGAAACACCCTCACCCCTATGTCGCCAAACCCCCTGGACTTTAGGTGGCGTCTCAGCCGCCGGGCCTGCCTCTGCGGGTCCATCCCGGGAACCAGCCGAAAGTCAATCTTTGCAGTCGCGTGTCCCGGAAGGACAGTCTTTGCGCCATCCCCGGTGTATCCTGAGACCAGTCCTGCAATGTTGCATGTGGCGCCGCCCACCAGGGCCTTTCTCGCCTCGAATCCGCTCATCCCCCCCACAAAAGAGTCCACCCCGAACTCGTCTTTGAGCGCGTCCTCGTCAAACGGCTCATCGCGTATCAGATCCAGCTCCTCTGCAGAGAGCGGCACCGCATCCAGGTACCAGTCGTCTATGAGGATTCGCCCCTCGGGGTCGCGCAGCGTTGCCAGGGCCTCGACCAAGTGCCATGCAGGATTCCTTATCAGCGCTGCCAGGCTGGAGTGCGCATCCTGCACGGACTCTTTTGCATGCAGCTCCACAAACAGGAGGCCCTTCATTCCAAGGCCGATGACGGCCCTGTCCTGCACGTCAACGTATCCAAACTCCCAGATCACTCCATCGCATGCAAACATGTCCCGGTATTTCTCCAGGTACTGGGCAATGTGGTCGCTTCCGGTCTCCTCCTCGCCTTCGACGACAAACTTGATGTTGCACGGGACGTCTCCGGTCTCTTGTAAAAACGCCTCGACTGCCTTGATTCGGGTGATCAGCTCCCCCTTGTCGTCTGTGGCCCCCCTGCCAAATATCTGGTTGCCCCTCCGGGTTCCGCCAAACGGCGGATCGTCCCAGAGGTCAAGCGGCTCTGCAGGCTGCACGTCGTAATGGTTGTAAAACATCAGGGTCCGGCCGGGGTTCTGTCTGGACTCCACATGGCCAAACACCATTGGCGCCACCCCGTCTTTCAGGCGCAGTACCTCAGAGGGAATGCCTGCAGATGTCATCATCTTGTGCACCAGTCCGGCGCACTCTGGGATTCCCTCACCTGTGGCAGAGACGCTTGGCTGCCTTATCAGCGCCTGCAGGTCCGAGATGAGCCCGTCCATGTCAGAATCCACATGCCTGAATACGTCCATCCCGGCCATCACCCCATCCTGTCAAACGGCCTCATTACGCGCGGAATGGCATCCAGCAGATCAGTTGCAGCCATGTGGAGCCCGAGATTCTGCTGCACGTCGGCTCCTGCCAGCCCGTTGATGAATACGGCAGCCGATGCGGATTCAAGCGGGCTGCGGTTTCGTGCCAGGATTCCTGCAACCAGTCCGGACAGGACGTCTCCTGTTCCGCCGACAGTCATGGCCGGGGTCCTTTTGGAGTGGAGGTACGTGGTGGTTCCGTCAGATATGATATCGGTGGGTCCCTTTAGCAGCACTGTGACGCCGTGCCTTTTGGCCATCTCCTCTGCCAGTATGACCCTGCCGTCCCCTGATTCGGGTGCGGCCTGCCCAAAGAGCCTCCCAAACTCGCCTGCATGGGGAGTGACCACCACATTGTGTCCTGCCAGGGCAGGCAGAACCTCGGGGAGCAGCGCTCCCGCATCCAAGGACAGCCGGACGTCCCGGTCCAGCAGAGACTTTACAAGGTGGATGAGGGCGTTCCGGTCATGCACCGCAAGGCCCATGCCGATTGCAGCTGAATCCAGGCCCAGGGGCAGGGCCCCGACAAGCTTGTTGACGGCACCGCGGGTGATCTTTTGATCGGCCAGCGGGATTACTATCAGGTCCGGGGAGGTTGCCCGGGTGGGCGCCACGTTGATTTTGGGGACGGCAGTGTATACCAGGTCGGCGCCGCTTCTAAGCGAGGCAAGTGATGCCAGGATTGGCGCCCCATGGTACGTGTGACTCCCGCCCACTATCAGGACCGTCCCGTTCTGGCCCTTGCGCGAGGTGCTGCTGCGCGCAGGAACGAACCGTCTTACGGCAGAGGCAGTCAGTCTTTTCAATACGGTGTGACATGGGTGCGATGATTGAATAAGTCTTGTCTTGACCGGGTTCTCCTGCATCATCGGCTGGTGACACAAAATCAGAATCTTCTCCAGATTTACTTGCCTGTTTTGCACACCGTTATGCCAATCCCCATTAAATCATAATTCCTCTAGAGATCTCCTGCCAGTTGTGATGGATAATCCCAGTCATCGCCATGACATGCATTGATGGGACATCCATCACGCCAAGGCCAGTCTAGGCTCATGTGTCGCTACCGCTGCTGCGGGACTTTCTGTCCCGAACTCGCGGGCGGTCTTGATGCAATCCTTGAATTCGCCGTTAAGCCTCTCGTGCTTGTTGTTATGACTGAAGTGGTTCTTCGGGTGAATCTCCCGGACGTGGATCAGCCTGAAGCCGTTGCATCTCCAAAACGCCCTGCGGGCGGCAGGACAAAACGCCTGCAGGTCGTCTGTTACCAGCACCCACGGGGCGGTTCCGGCCAGATTCATTGCGGCTGCAAACAGGGGGGCGGGTCTGTAGTTGAGTTTTGTCTCAGACACGTCATGGGACAGTATGAACCTGCTTTGGGTCGTCGCTGACTACCTGTCCCTGCCTTGCCGCCGTTTTGGCGCGTTTTGCCCTGTTCACAAATAAACCAATTGGCATTATTACATAGATCTTTCTGCCAGTCTTAAATAACAGGCAGCTAAAAAAATTCATGGCCCAGTGGGCCAAAGACGCCAAGGAATTTACCGTCTCTGTGATCAAAAACGAGAAGCGTCTGACAAACTACAGATACATACCAAAACCGATACTTGAAATGCTTGGCAATCCCGACAAACTAAAGTTTGTCATTTCCGGTGATGACACAATGGTGCGCATGCCAGACCAGTGAGTCTGGAGAAGATCCTGATTTTGCGTCACCAACCGATGATGCAGGAGAACCTCTTGGCCGGCGCGTTACCCCCTCTCAAAGAAGGCCTTGCGCGCAAAGCACAGGTATGTAGTGTGGCCTATTCCCTGGAACGAGTGCCTTGTCTTTCCCTCCCTTGCCTCGATGGTCCGGATTATGTGCTCGGTGGATTCTATGTCGGTAAACTCGTTTTGGACCAGGGATGCGGTGAGCCGTTCCAGCTGGTTCATCGTGGGGCATATGGCAAATACTGCGCCGCTCCCCTTGAGCATCTGCCGCACCTGCGGGATCACCTCCCAGGGGTCCCCCAAATCAATCAGCGCAACATCCATCTCTGGCAGGGGGGGCACCTCCTTTGCAGTCTTGAGATCCATGTTGTACTGCGTGACATACTTTGAGACGCCGGCCTTTTGGATGTTCTTTGCTGCTATTTTGATAAAGTCCTCGTTTACATCAAAGGTGTGTACGTGCCCGTATGACTTTACAATGCTTGCAATAAAGGAGGTAAGGGCGCCGCTGCCTGTACCGATCTCCAGTATCTTCTGGCCGCTCTGTATGCCTGCCCGGGCCACGATGTAGCCTAGATCCTTGGGGTATACTATCTGGGTCCCGTGCTGGATCTTCATGACATAGTCGTATGTGGTGGGCTTTATCAGGTAGACATACTTGTCCTTGTTTGTAGTGACGCGGGATCCGAACTCCTTTCCGATTGCATCGGCGTGTTTTATCACCCCGATGTGGGTGTGAAGGGATTCTTTTTTGGATATCTTGACAAGCCACTTCTTGGAGTGGTTAAAGTAGAATAGTACCGGGGTGCCCTGCCTTATCTTGTCCACAATGTGGGGCAGAAAATTTTAGATATGAATCTACGGTTTGTGCCGGATCTTGCCACGGCATCCTTGCCGCCCTCTAGGAATTTTTCCTTCCACGCATACGCTGCTCTTGGGGACAGGTTGTGCTCGCGGCACAGTTCTGCAACCTTGGTCTTCGGGTTGAATGCGTATAGCACGATGCGGATCTTCTCGTTTGTGCTCCACCTGGTCTTCTTGTCAGCAGCCATGCTGTTCCCCCCGGCACATCTAAAAAGCGTGCAATACTGATCGTTCCTATTCTAGCGGGAACCGGACCAATTCCTGTGTAATAGAAACAGGTCACAAAACCAAATAGTTTTTAACCAAGAATATGTATCATGCATAGGTAAAGCATGCAATGACCCGAAAAAAGAAAGGCAGTGGAATAAAAAGAGAGGAGTTGGAACGACTGATAAGTAGGACCATAGCCAAAATTGCCAGAAGGGTAAAGGGGGTGGCTAAAATCAGGATGATGGCTGCCTGTCTGAGAAAAAGGGGCATGAGCATTCGAAAGATAGCAGCAGAACTGTATGTTCCGCGCAGCACCGTATATGACTGTGCTCAGGATGCACAAGCGCGGACCAAAAGGCAGGTTCGACAAGATACTGGACAACGCATGCCTCAAGAACCTAAGCAAATGGCTGGCAGAGAAACCTGACAAACACGGACTGGGGGCCGGCGAATGGAATACCATACTGGAGCTGAAGTGATGAAGACATCAAACTCATCCTCATATAATGAAAAGCTTGAACAAAAATTTACGCACGGAGAAGAAGGGATACGTCGCATTTACGTGGGACGAGGGAACCGTCCAGATGTATTCGAACAACGGCTACGCATGGCGGACCACCAACGGAGGGGACACGCTTCCAACCAATTTCTCAAAAAAGGGAGCCAAGATGTTCTGTGCCGTAAGGGAGGGAGGGCTGCACGTGTGGACTGCCGATGCCACAAACTCCGATACGTTTGTGGAGACCCTGAAGGAACTCCAGGGGGAATACCCAAAAATTGTCATGATCCTGGATAACGCCTCGTACCACAAATCAAAGACAGTCATGAATCATGTCGAATCAGTCAACAAGGATCCGCGTTTGGGCTTGGAACTGATATTTCTGCCACCCTACACGCCCCAGCTGAACCCGACTGAAATCCAGATCAGGGAGATCAAAAAACGGGTTGCCGGCATGATGCTTGATTCCGTGGATGATCTAAAGGAGACGATCACGACAATGGTCAAACGAGGCGAGGCAAGGCCGGTCAAGCTGATGGACTACCTGCTGCCCAAAAAGGATGATCCGCTTGTCTCTTGGAACCTGTTCATTGACAGCCTGGATGCGCAAGCATCCTAGGGCATAGTCAGACATTTACAGGCGCAGCACCGATGACGCGACTTGCACGGTCGCCCACGTGTATTCTGGCGTATTTTTCTGGCATTGCATGAAACCTGCATAATGTGGGATTTAATTGTGGTAAATGATGGGGTTTTTGCTAAAAGTGTCCGGATTGCTATGGCCACGACTATGCATAGGTAAAGCATGCAATGACCCGAAAAAAGAAAGGCAGTGGAATAAAAAGAGAGGAGTTGGAACGACTGATAAGTAGGACCATTGACAAAAACAAAACTGTTTTTGAGATATTAGATGAACATTAATGAATAATTTAAGTGATGAAGACATCAAACTCATCCATATTGAGCTTGAAAAAAAGTTTCCTTTAATAGAAGCCATGCGTAATCCCTCCATTTCGTTGGGTTAAACCAGAAAAACCCAGAAAATATTAAAAATTCTGATTTAATTCCCGTCATGTCAAGCGTGTGGAAACCCGTCCTGCCAGAAATACAAAATAACGTGCGCAACCTTGCAGCACCACGATGTGCACGGAATTAATTGTTTGAAACGGCGCTGCCGGGGACGTTTGCCTCTTCCCAGTTTATTACCGGCCCCAGCGTGCTACCTGAAGGAGGTCCTTTCTTCATCTGGTTCCACAGGAGGTCCAGGTTTACGAGTCCGGTTATTATGTTAAATTCCCTGTTAAAGTCGCCAATCTTTCCTTTGTATGGCGCGGTAAGCCGGCCGTACCGCTTCAGCCTGCCGATGGAGTGCTCCACCTTTACCCTGGCCGAGTTGACGGCGTGGTTGTGCTCCTTTTCCTCCTTTGTAAAGCGCTTGTGGTTCTTGGTCTTCTTGTGCGGCTGCAGGGTGTTTGTGCCGGGCAGATCCTTTGCGATTCCCTTGTAGCCGCGGTCAGTAAGGGTGTGGATCCTGTCCTCTTCGGGGGTGTCCTCGTCGCACATCCTGTCCCACCATCTTCCAAATGGCAGCGGGCTCTCCCTGAGCAGCGTGATGTCGTGGACGGATCCCACGGTGCTGCCGGATATGGCGACTATCACCCCGTTTTCATTTATGCACACGGTGGTGTTGAGCGTGAATTTCTTCTTCTTGCCAGAATACATCATGCTCCTCATCTGTTTTTCGTCTGGCCGCTGCAGCGGACAGTGCGTGCCGTCGATCATCATGATGCCCCCGTCAGGCCCGGAAATTATTTTTTTGAGATCCTCTTTTGTCTCCGTGCCTGCTATCTCCTTTGAGATGTTGGTAGCGGTGGGCAGCACCGCCTCAAGCACCCCGTCTAGCACATCGATATACCGGGACACGGTCGCCTGGTCTATTCCAAAGAATGCCGCAAGCACGCCCTGCGTGGGGTTGCCCTTTTTGTACATCAGCGCCATGAGCAGCGCGTGCCTTGGGTACAGCTTGCAGCGGTTCCCGGGATCCGACGCCCTCGTCTCGTCACTCCTGAAGAGCGGGGATTTGCCGCTTTGCCTTATCCACGCCTCGGCCCTGTCAAGCATGTATTGGAACTGTTCCCTGCACTTCAGCGTCGCGTCATGAAGATTTTTCCCGACTCTGATGATCTCATCAAGGACCTCCACGCGATGCAGCAGGGCGGGCTCTCCTGCGGCTCCGGACTCGGAGCCGTCCCGTGTGCGCCACAGGCTTTGCTCGTGCCTGGCAGCTGCGTCCTGGCGCTTGATCATGTCTCTGAGAGCCTTGTTCTCTTTTTGCAGGTCACTTGTTTTCTGATTCGACAACAGTATGAACCGGCATATTTTGGTTTTAATTGAATGGATCATAAATTTTTGACAGCAGGGCTAACATGTCAACGCGGAGTTTGAAAAAGTTCTGGATTACGCATATTTTCTAATGTTGAGAGGCATATCCCAGGAAGGCCTAATACGCGCTGCGCTGGAAAAACAGTCTAGGGCGCTATATGGATCAGAGGAGCAATATTCGGATATTTATGAAAAAGCTGCGGTATTGATGGAGGCAATAACCCGATGGCACATATTTCATGATGGGAATAAAAGAACGGGCTTTGTGCTTTTCTTTACCTGTATAGAAATAATCATTACTTGGCTGTTCCAGTTGATGCAGTTAGATTTACCCAGAAAATAGCATCTACGAAAGGCACCGACCAAGAAGATATTGAAGAATTAATTAAGGAAATTGCAGATTGGCTAAAAAAATACACTTCGACGGGTAAGAGGTCGCCTTTGCGAAGCGATTCCGTGCCTGATTTGCCCCGATTAATTACCAACTGAGCTACGTTTTCGACCATAAATACCCGATTTAATTGCACGTTATCAGTACGGTCCGCAGGCAGGACAGTTTTCAAATCAAGGCTCACCTGCCGGATCTTTTGCGCCGCATTTCCCGGCAGACGCTGCGTGTCCAAAAGCTTTATGGATCATGCCTCCCAGTGTTGTGGCATGGTGCCTGTAATCGACTTGGAAAAGATTGACTGGAACTCCGTAACCGACACCAAGTCCATCTTCGAATCCGTCCTTGCCATGCTCAAATCCCGGGACGAGGAGAGCGTGGCGCTGAGGAAAAACATCGAGCAGTTGAGGGAGGAGGCAGAGGCCTTCTCAGGGGAACGCGCGATGCTGACGGAGATGGATACCAGGATCAAACTGTTGGAAGAAGAGAACGTGCAAAAGGACTCCGAGATAGAACAAAAGGACTCCGAGATAGAACAAAAGGACTCCGAGATAGAACAAAAGGACTCCGAGATAGAGAATCTGGGAACAGATGTGGAGAATTTGAGTGCAGAGGTAGAGAAGCTGAGGGCAGAAAACGCCGCCCTCCTGCAGGGATGCGATGTCTCGCAGGCAGTCATGGACAGGATAGCCCGCCTGGAACGGCAGGCAGCCGAGCATGCCTCGCAGCTAAGGGAGGCGCGCGCGGCCAACTCGGCGCTGGCAGCAGAGAACCTGGGCATCAAAAGCCGCCGCTCCAAGAGGCGGCTCCGGGAGTCGCCCGGGCCTGCGCCGGACCCGTTCAGGAAGGTCGTCTGCCTGCGCACCGGCCGGGATCCTCCCCCGATATCTGAAAAGAGGCTGGTCGACCTGCACTCCTGCCCGCACGGCCACGCCCTCTCGACGGGGCCCACCGAGGTGACCTTCCGGGTAGTCGAGGAGATCATCGACGGGAAACTGACTGCCATCCAATATACAGTCGTCCGCAGGTACTGCAGGGAATGCGGCAGGCAGTTTGTCCCCGAGATCCCCGGGGTCGTCCCGGGGGGGCGGTTCGGTGCCAGCCTGACGTGCTTGGAGACTACCATGAGGATGTACGGCATCCCCTACGGCATCATCTGCAGTCTGATCAACATAATCCACCACGCAGGCCTTGCCAAGTCGACAGTCATCAGCCACGTGGACGCCGTTACGGGATCCCTCCACCCGCTCTACGAGGAGATGCTCGGGGAGATATTCTTCTCAGAGCATGTCTTTGGCGACGAGACGAGCTGGAAGATAGCCGGGATACTGTACTGGCTGTGGGTGCTGGTCGGTGACGACTCGACTGTCTTTCACGTGGACAAGAGCCGGGGAGGCGACGTCCTGGTGTCGCTGCTTGGAGGGTACGGCGGCCACGTCACCTCCGACTCCCACGCCCCGTGGAACCGCATCGGCAAGACCCACCAAAAGTGCCACTACCACTACCTCCGCGAGATCCTCCGCACCCTGACCATGAAATCCCCCGGACCCGAATTCAAAAAGTTTGCCAAGGCCCTGAAGGGGATAATCATCGATTCATGGTACCCGGACAAGGGGCTTGACCCGGACGACGACAAGGCCGCGCGAAACCTCAAGGTGCGCAACCTCCAGGCCCGGGTGAGGCGCCTGATCTCGGGCAGCTACACAGACGCCCACTGCAAGAGGTTTGTCAAGCGGCTGCGGCGCGAGATCACCCACCTGTTCCCATTCATCCGCCTCAACACAAAGTGCCATAACAACGATGCCGAGCGTCCCCTGCGGCCCAGCGTCGCATCCCGGAAGGTCTCAGGCGGCAGCAAGAGCCTTGCCGGCGCATACAACCACGCCGTCCTGGCCACCGTCCGCGAGACGTGCAGGAGGCGCGGAGTCAACCCGCACGACTTTTTGGTCGACTATATGCACGGCCTCGTCGAAAAAATTCCGGCAGGAGCAGCAGCGGCGGCGGCAACCGCATAAATCCTGCAAAATCCACTCCCTGACTGCCCCATGCAGACCCGTCGCGCCGGCAGCCTGGCATAACCTCGCCTGAACCCGACACAACTCACCGCCCCGGCCGCGCCAAAAAAGGCCACTTCGCAAACCCGATCACCGGATCGGCCAAAACGTAGCTTGGCCGGACCCTCCTCCCCGCCCGGAAAAAACCCAGAATAATGCCAATTAAATGGGCATTTACTGCCGAAAACGTAGCTCGGTTGGTAATTAATCGGGGCAAATCAGGCATGGAATCGCTTCGCAAAGGCGACCTCTTACTTCGACGGGCTCTACAGGCTTTGCAATGAAAGTGTTGAGATACAACTTTTTCCCAACGCTAAAACTTTTAATTCTGCATTTTTTTGGATTTAAAAAATATGTTGAGAGAAGAATCGATCATCTGCTTGCAACAAAAGAACATCCGGAATACAGAAAGGAATCTGCTGAAATGTCTGTGTTTTTACAAACATTATTGAATGAAGCAATGATAAAAATTAAAAAAGAAAAGGAACATCCCAAGGATCTTGAACTTCCCACACTAGATGTAATGAGATGTGCGATGGCAGAACACGAGGTGTTGGTAATCGAGGAGGACAAGCTGTTTGAATCATCTTCTGACGAAAAAGGAATAAAACATCATGATTCCGTGTGTTTTCACTGTAGAAAAATGGTGCATTTAGAGACAGATCCTAATGATGACGATGTTTATCTAATATCTGAATATGAGGAGGAAGAAACTGAATGAGAGAACCGCCTGGATTCAGGACGCGGCCTAGGGAATTGGTACGGACAGGTTCTGCCCGGGAGGTATCTCCAGAATAGTTCCATCACATTCTGTCAGGCGCATCAATGCCAAGCAGATCAAGCGCCTTTTCCAGTGTGAGCCTGAAGGAGTGTACCATGCAGAGGCGCGCATCCTCAAGGGGCCTGTCCCCCAGATCAAGAACCTTCAGCTTTTCGTAAAACGAGTTGAACCTGACTGCCAGGTCATGGCAGTATCGCGCAATGACCTTGGGGGCAAGATTCCTTGCAGCATCGCCGACATACAGGTCAAACATGCCGATAGTTTGGATCAGGTCAAGCTCTGATCTCTCCTGGAGCAGTCCAAAGTCCACCTCCAGGCTTGCATCCCTGCCGGCCCTCTCCAGAATTCGGGCCGCCCTTGCCCCGGCATACTGGATGTATGAAGCAGTATCGCCCTCCATGCTGAGGGACTTTGTAAGATCAAATGCGATGATCCTGTCCAAGTCCTGTTTTAGCATCTCATAGCGTATGGTTCCCACGGAGATGGCATGCGCAATGCTGCCAACTTGGGCCCCGTCCATGTCAGGATTCCTCCTTTTGGTCTCGTATACTACCCTCTCCCTGATCTTCTCATATACTGCATCGGCGCTTATGTACAGCCCCTTCCGTCCGGACATCTGCGCCTGCCGCCCGTCAGTGTCAAGGCCCAAAAGCCTTGCAGTCTCTGGGCTCAGCGTTACTGACTCGTATCCAAGATGCACGTATGCGTCAGGGGCAGACTTGAACCTCCCCATCAGGGTTGAGATTATCCTCTGCAGGCCTGCCTGCCTCGAATCAATCACCGTAATGACCCTCCCGGCTGCAAAGCGGGACTGCCCGGCGCCGTCACCGTCCAGCCTGGTCCTCCACAGGGTACGGGGATGGCTGCCTGCCGCCGCACTTGCAGGAATAGTCTCAGGTACGGCAGGCGGCGGCTGCTGCTGCTGCGGCCCGCCCTCATACTCCTCATAGGAGAACGGATCCTCAAGCAGTCCGAGCTTCCATGCAGCGTACGGTATGTCCTTTGCCACGTAGGTGGCGGTTCCATTACTTCGGACTATCACCTTGTCGTTCTCGCTGCTGCTACTGCCGTCGCCGCGAATGACCCAGCATCCGGCATTCTTTCCAGAGTCCTCAAACTCTATGAGGGACATCTCTTTGAGTTTTTCAAACACCCGTCCCCAGAGGCCCGAACGGATGATGTGGGATTCAAAATTCAGGCAGTCATAGTAGACTCCAAGGTTCCAGCACGTGCTCAGCTGGTCCCTCAGGACACGACCGGTGATCTCGTCGGCAAACCTTGCAGTGTCAGAGGCGCCGTCCTCAAGATCCCGCAGGGTGTTCTGCCGTACCTCCTCAAGGGCAGGCTCTTCGGAGTATCTTTGGGTGGTCTTGACATAGACGTCGCCGCCGCAGTAGTGATCAAACTTTTTGCCCGCAGGCGGCTCCAGGCTGAACCCGAGATGCCGAAACCCGACTATCACGTCTGCCACCTGCAGTCCGGAGTCATCCACATAGTTTAGCACGTGAACGCGATGGCCAGCCTTTTTTAGGATTCTGGATATGGTGTCGCCCAGCACTATGTTCCGAATGTGCCCTATGTGAAGCGCCTTGTTGGGATTGACGCTGGTGTGCTCGACTGTTACAGAGGATCCTTCCCCGATCTCAAGGCAGCCGAATTCCTCACGGTACGATTCTGACAGTACGAGGCCGGAGAGCCGGGCCCAGTCGGCATGGAAGTTGAGGTATCCGGACGGGTGTGCCACGGATGCAGTCACCAGGTGGTGGTGGGTGCGTGCATTGTACCGCTCAGAGAGCATCCTTGCAATCTCCTGCGGGCTCTGTTTGAGGATGCGCACAAGCAGGAACGATATGTTTGAGCTGACGTCGCCAAATCCGGGCTTGGCAGGCTCGACTGCAAACTTGACATCAATTGAGAGATCGGCCAGTATCCCGTCAAGATTGTTTCGGACCTCGTCAATTATGGATTTGAACGCCATCGCTACACACCGGACAGGCCCGGCGCCAGTATGTCCAGAGCCTCTATTACGCCGTCGCCTGATCTGCCCGAGACTGTCATGCTGGCCCTGGACCGCACCTCATCAGACGCGTTTCCAAGGGCGATGCTTGTTCCTGCCACCTCAAAAAGCGGAATGTCAGTGGCACTGTCCCCTATTGCAACCACGTCACCAGGCGCAATCGACTGCATGGCCATTACTCTCTTAAAGCCGGATCCCTTGTCGATTCCCGGGGAGTTGAGATGGTACGCATACATGCTGTCAGAGAGTCGTACGTCAATGCCGTTCTCTGAGAGGATTCCCCGCGCATCATCCAAATCAAAGGTCCTCTCCAGAACAACCTCGGTCAGTCTTGGAAATACGGGCTTTTCCTGCACGCCGTCGATGCATGATTTGATCATGTTCAGCGCCTTTTGGCATTGTGCAATGTCTCCCAGAAGAATGTGCTTGTCGGGGCCAAGTGTGATGCACCCGCCGTTCTCGCCGACTGCGATGTTGGTGGTGCCGCCAAACACCGAAAGCAAAAACCCTTCTACAGACGAGCGTCCGCTGACAAATATTACGTCATGGCCGATTACCCTCAGACGCCGCAGCGCCCCGAGTGCGTCTAGATGGATCCGGCCCCCGCCGTTTTCGGTAATGGTGCCGTCAATATCAACTGCAAAAGTCTTCTTCACGGTACCGGTATGACAGACCGAATAATATTTGCTACGCATGCAGCATGCCACCGATGCGTGCCGCAGGCATGCGCTGTGCCGCCGGACGCGGCAGGCAGCGTAGGGGGCGCATCTGCGCACGAGGCAACAGCATGCCGCGACTGTAGCAGGCAGGCAGGCAGGCGGGCACCGGAATCCGGGGCGCAGATGTACGATTTTATTTGAATGAAATGCACCAACATACGAGTAGTTTTGGGAATTCCTGAAAAGATCAAAGCCATACAAGACGAGATGGCACGGACGCAGATCAACAAGGCGACCGAGCACCACATAGGGCTGCTAAAGGCAAAGATTGCCAAACTAAAGAGGGAGCAGGAGGAGAACACCATCAAAAAATCCGGCATGAAGTCAGACGGGTTCGATGTCAGAAGGACAGGCGATGCAACGGTGGTGCTCATAGGGCTGCCAAGCGTCGGAAAGTCCACACTGCTAAACATGATGACGGGGGCAAAATCGGCTGTGGGGGCGTTCCAGTTCACCACGCTAACCGTGGTTCCTGGAATGATGGAGTACAAGGGTGCAAAGATTCAGGTGTTGGATCTTCCTGGAATCATCAAGGGTGCCTCCACCGGCAAGGGCCTTGGAAAGAGAATTCTGGCGGTGGCAAGGTCAGCGGATCTCGTACTGCTGATACTGGACGTGTTCCAGCCGTACCATGAAAACGTGCTGGTAAACGAGCTGAAAAACATCGGGATAAGGCTCAACCAGCTGCCGCCAAACATCACGGTTGAAAAGGCCTCGATTGGGGGAATCGCCGTGGCGCAGCAGGTAAAGCTGACAAAGATTACAGAAAAGCACCTCAAGGACATTCTTCACCTGTATGGGGTTGTCAGTGCGCGCGTGGTTACGCGCGAGGACGTAACATCAGAGCAGCTGGCAGACCACATTGCCGGAAACATCAGCTATTCCAAGGCGCTGACCATACTAAACAAGATTGATCTGGTGGACAGGGAGTTTCTTGACAACCTGAAGGGAAAGATAGAATCGGACGTCATCGAGGTCTCTGCAAACTCGGACATCAACATAGATGTTCTAAAGGAGAGGATATATGAGAAATTAAAGTTCATCAGAATCTACATGAGACCAAAGGGCGGGGAGACTGATTTCAAGGAACCGCTAATTGCAAGGGAGGGCGACACCGTCGAGGACGTCTGCAACAAGATTCATCGCAGGATGCGAAGTGAGTTCAGATACGGGCTGGTGTGGGGGAAGAGTGCAAAGTTTGACGGGCAGAAGGTGGGACTGGGCCACATACTGCAGGACGAGGATGTCCTGACAATAATCAAGGTGCGCGGGGTGTGAGGTATTCATGGAATGGATGGATGGATGGATGGATGGATGGTGCAGGAATCAGCCGGTACAGGCTGTCAATGACGGGTGCCTTTACCCCAGTCCCATTTGCAGACATGATCCTGCGGGCCATCCGTGATTAGCCTGCCACATGCAACAGGGTGGACATGCGTTGTCCAACTTGGAAAGTACACACGGGAATTGGGCAGGACGCTAGTAAAAATAGCTCATCAGCTTGATCTGTTCTTCGGTTGTAATTACGTCCTTGTTGGTCAGTATCTCCAAAAGATCCTTAAAGAGCGCCTTTTGCTCCAGGGACATTCCGCCTGACGGCCCCTTCTCTCCTGGAGGGCCCGGAGGTCCTCTTGAACCCACCGGCCCGACTGGTCCCTGTTCTCCGACTGGTCCCTGTTCTCCGGGAAAGCCGGCAGGGCCTGGTGGACCGCGCTCGCCTTGTGGGCCTTGAATTCCCAGTGGTCCTTGGGGCCCCTTGTCGCCTGAAGAACCGGGTACTCCCCGTTCACCCTGCGGACCCTGCGGACCCTGCGAACCTTTGTCCCCAGACAGGCCGGTAGAGCCCGTAAGGCCCTTGTCGCCGGGCGGGCCATGTGGGCCTTTTTCACCCTTTTCTCCCTGGGGACCCGGAACGCCTGTAAGGCCCTTGGGTCCCAC
This sequence comes from Candidatus Nitrosopumilus sp., assembly GCA_965238275.1. Taxonomy (GTDB): domain Archaea; phylum Thermoproteota; class Nitrososphaeria; order Nitrososphaerales; family Nitrosopumilaceae; genus Nitrosopumilus. Next base: position 1,641,991 of record OZ250186.1, on the reverse strand, counting down.
AGGGCCTTGTGAGCCCTGGATGCCCTTTTCTCCGGCCTGGCCCTGTCGGCCCTTTTCTCCGGCCTGGCCCTGTCGGCCCTTTTCGCCTATCAGGCCTTGGATTCCCTTGTCGCCCTGGATGCCTACGGGGCCTGTGAGGCCCTTGTCGCCTGTGGGGCCTTGTTTGCCCTTGTCGCCCTGGATGCCCAAGGGGCCCTTGTCGCCTGTAATACCTTTGTCACCAATTAAGCCAGTAGGACCCTGCATTCCCTTTTCACCCTGGATGCCTGTGGGGCCTGTGGGGCCCTTGTCTCCGACCAAACCTGGTTTGCCGGTTAGTCCCTTGTCGCCCATCTGGCCTGGGGGGCCCTTGTCGCCTGTGGAGCCCCTGTCCCCGACCAAACCTGGTTTGCCGGTTAGTCCCTTGTCACCCATATGTCCTAGGAGACCCTTGTCGCCTGTGGAGCCCTTGTCGCCTTGCAATCCCATGTCGCCTGTGGAGCCCTTGTCGCCTGTGGAGCCCATGAGTCCCTTGTCGCCCTTGTCGCCAAGCGTGCCTGTGGGGCCCTTTGTCCCCTTGTCGCCGGCAGGGCCGGGCGGGCCTCTGCCCCCCCGATCTCCCTTGTCGCCCTTGTCTCCCTGCGGTCCCTTGTCGCCTGCAGGTCCCTTGTCGCCGGACGAGCCGTATGCCCCCCTCTCGCCCTTGTCGCCCTGCGATCCCTTGCTACCTGCAGGTCCCTTGTCGCCGGGCGGGCCGTATGCCCCTCTCTCGCCCTTGTCGCCTGTAAGTCCCTTGTCTCCCTGCGGTCCCTTGTCGCCGGGCGGGCCGTATGCCCCTCTCTCGCCCTTGTCGCCCCGCGATCCCTTGTCGCCCCGCGATCCCTTGTCGCCTGTGGGGCCCTTGTATTCAGACAGATCCCTGCTGCCAGAAGCGCCGACAGAACTCACACCACTCTGAGTACTTGCAGTAGAACGCCTTGTGCGGCCTGCAGGCGGTGTTTTGCCACCACTGCCACCACCAGCAGTGGTTGGGGCGGATTTAGGTGATGATTTGGGTTTGGGGGGTTCAGTGCCAGTCTTGCCCTGTGCCTGCTCCAGGGGAACATCAAACGCGGAGTGCAGTGAGGAGAACTGATCAGTTACAACAATACAAATTTTATCAAGTGTGTCAATGGATGCAGGCAGCGGATTCTCCGGAGTGCCAAGGGTCTCAGAGAACATTCCGTCCTTGACCCGCAGATGAAACGTATCACTCCACAGGGATGAAAACTTGCCAGATACTATATCCGGCTCTGACGGCATGGAGTCGGTAATTGAGATTATGGTCTCATAAACGCCGGATTGTTTGAATGGTGCACGGCCATGAATCTGTATTCGCGGCTTCGATGACATGATCGTTTGTGTGGGCTCCATGTATTTTTATATTTAGATTGCTTTGATGTGCCGGTTTATTCCCGGATACGAATTCCAATGTAGCATTTCATAAAATCCAGACACAAAACCCGGACATATCCGCCGGAGCATATCCTGATGGGTCCCATACAGTCGGTGCACGGATGTCTGTCCTGACACGCAATTCAATTACAGCAGAACAGGGTTGCGGGTTTTGAGACGCCCCCACATACCCGACATCTTGGGCACGTATGGGATGAATTAAGGAGAGTATTTATCTGGACAAGTCTGTATTTTGAGCTAGTGAAGAAGCCATTCGGAAGGAAATCAAAGGACGGCAAATCAGATAGTTCCAAGCCGGAGGAGGACAAGCCGGAGGAGGTCATTCCAAAGACGGCAAAAGAGGAGACCAGCCTGGTTGATCCGGATTATAACCGCAAAAAATTGTTTAAAAAAGGCATCAACCTGATGGCCGACGAGAAGCTAGAGGATGCGACAGCCGTCTTTGAGATGGCACTGCGTATTGACCCGGACAGCATAGAGACGCTGCTAAAGCTTGGATATACAAGGTTTCACCTAGACGAGCATGACGAGGCGCTAAGAGTCTATGACAGGGTTTTGGACATAGATGTTACAAACCCGGATGCGTGGAACCTGAAGGGGCTGGTCCATTACGAGCAAAAGAACTACTCCAAGGCGCTTAACTCAGTTGAAAAGGCCATCGAGACGGATCCTACCTTTGGAATGGCATGGTACAACAAGGCCTGCTTTCTGTCCCTGTTGAACCAGATTCCAGAGTCCCTTGAGGCCCTCAAGCGCTCCATTGAGATTGACGTCAAGAACGCAAGAAAATCCATCAGGGACACGGATTTTATCAATGTAAGGATTGAGGAGGGGTTCAAGAGGATTCAGGAGGTGGTGGTTCTAGAGTCCGTCAGGCAGGGATACCACACGATCGGCGCCATTGTGTGGACCACGTTTCTTGACAAGATAGACGCCGAAAAGGCCCTAAAGAAGCTGCTCGAGAAGGGCCTGATAGTGCAGAATGAAAAACGGGAGGGGCTGAGCAGGATTCCAATTTATGATCTGGCCCCCAATGTTGCAGACAAGATGGGCAAGGCGAAGAAGGGGCTGTTTGGCATCACGCGAAAGACCCTGCCAAAGCCTGTCAAGAACCTGAAGAAGCTGAGCCAGGCCATCCATGCGGCAAGGGAGTCGATAGAGGAGGGGAACGTACAGAAGACCATCGACGTATTTGACGAGTTTGTCGACCCCGAAAAGTCAGGCATGCACATGATTGAGAACTTCTTTGACGAGCACAGGGAGATCAGGCTGTGGAAGATCAGGCTAAGGGACAGGGGAGAGGACTACATCACAGAGAACAAGGACAAGATGTTGGTACTCCTTGACAACGTGGAAGTTACCATTACAAAGAAGCTCAGAAACGAGATCTCCTGACCGTGCCGGCAGCAGCAGCAGCAGCAGCACGCCGCCGAGCAGCAACGGATGCCAGAGGCAGGTTTACAGAGCCCGGAATGTGATCCTGCGTAGTCGTTCTTCCGCCTTAATCGATTACCCTGATGCTCCGGTCTGCTATCTCAGAGCGTAACGAGTCTGCATCCAGAGTCATGTCCTCGGATCTCAAGCAGCACACTCACCCTTTCCAGTCTTTGTGTGATAGCTGGTGTCGCTGCCATAGTCCAGATAAAAGTCAGGATCATCGTCCTTTGTGGGAGGCGCGACCAGCGGCGCAAGCACGCCTTGGATGTCCTTGATTGAGTTGATCCCAGAGTCCCCGCCGCCGTTGACGACCCGGTGAATCCACGACTGGAGGGTGTCGCCGGGTTTCTTGTGCTCCCTGAACAGATCAATGATTTTGAGAATTACAGTAATCACCCTCTTTGCAGGAACCCTGATGCACGTCATTCCGAGCATCGTATCCCCGTCTGAGCGGCCTCCAAGGGACATCTGATAGTTTGGATACATGTCCTTGCCGACACGCGCGCCTCCCCCAAAGAATCCGATGGTTGCTATGCCATGCTGCCCGCAGGAGTTGGGGCAGCCGCTTATCTTGATTGACGAGTCGCGAAGATCATCGTCCACATCCATGTTCAGTTCAAGGAACTTTCTTTGAATCTCCTTGGCAAGCCGGTGCGAGTTTGTCAGGGCAAGGTTGCACGAGGTGGTGCCTGAGCATCCGATTGGGGCTGCCATCGTGAGGGCGCCGGATTTTGCAAGCCCGGCATCCAAAAGCCGAGAGTAGAGTAGTGGCAGATCATCCCTGTGCACGTACCGCAGTGCCAGGTTTTGGATGAACCCGCACCTTGCCTTGCCTTCTGCAGAATAGTCGCGTATTATCTGGGCCATGGCATCAAGCTGGCTGGCAGTTATGTCGCCTGCCTCAAGTGTGACAAACACGGAACTGTATCCGGGCTGCCGCTGGGACAGGGTGTTTGTCTTGAGCCACCTTGCATAGCCGTCAGGTATGGGCGCACCGCTTTCATCAGATACCGTGATTGGGCGCCTGATTTCAGCAGGGGTGACATCGACTTGAAGCTTCGTAACCACCGACTGGGTCGCCCTGACGATGGCCCTCTCCTTGAGGACCAGATTCTGGAACTTTTCCCATCCCATTTCATGTACAAGATAGCGCATCCTGTTCCTTGCAAGGTTTTTTCTGTCTCCAAGCCTGTCAAAGAGCCTGACCACTGCAATCGAGGTGTGCAGAAGATCCTCCTCTGGAGTGAAATCCTCCAGCTGGTGGCCCACGTACGACTTGTTTCCAAGCCCCCCGCCCAGAAATACCTTGAATCCCTTCTGGGTCTGGCCGCCTTGCTGCCGTACCTGGGGAATCAGCCCCACATCGACCATGCGGGCCATGCCGTGCATCTCACAGCATGTAAAGTTGAATTTGAACTTGCGGGGAAGGTTCTGTGCCATGGGGTTCCTTAGAAAGAATCTTGCAGTCGCAAGGGAGTACGGTGTTGCATCAAAGGCCTCGGCAGGACACACGCCGGAGAGCGGACTGCACATGACGTTTCTTACGGTGTTTCCGCACGCCTCCCTTGATGTCAGGCCCACCTGTGCAAGCTCCCGGAATATCTCAGAGACGTCCTCGAGGACCACCCAGTGGAGCTGCACGTTCTCCCGGGTGGACAGGTGCGCGCTGCCGATCGAGTACTGCTCGCTTAGCCGGGATATCTTTTCAAGCTGTTTTGGATAGACCTCGCCTGCCGGAATCTTGATTCTCACCATGGCATAGTCGCCAGTCATCCTGGTGCCGTATGCGCCGTGCTGGAGCCGAAACCGCCTAAAGCTGTTTGCGTCATACCACCCCTGGCGGAACATCTTCACAGTCTTTGCAAAGTTGTCTGCCTCCTCGGTTCGGGACCAGTCGATTCCGGCAGAATCAGGCATGACTTGTTTGAGGTGGGGTTCGGTCAACAGGGTATCATTCATTCGTTACGGTTATAAATTTTTGACATTGTTTGTGCGGTGGCAACTACGCAGCGGTGCCAGACTCTTCAAAATATTTGTCAACGTCGATGGCAGCCATGCATCCAAAACCGGCCGCAGTGACCGCCTGCCTGTATCGCCTGTCGTGCACGTCGCCTGCTGCAAACACGCCGTCCATGTTCGTGTGGGTTCCCTTTCCAAGTGCAATGTATCCGTTCTCGTCCAGATCAATCTGGTTCTTGAACATGTCCGTGTTGGGTTCGTGTCCTATGGCAACAAAGAGGGCCCCTGCATCAAGCGTGCTCTCCTGGCCGGTCTTCAGGTTCTTAAGAACCACCTGCTGCACCCTCTGGTCGCCAATGACGCCGGCTACTGACGAGTTCCAATGGAATTGTATCTTTTTGTTGTCAAAGGCCCTCTGCTGCATCACCTTGCTTGCGCGCAGCTCCTCCCTTCGGTGTACCAAGTGGACGGTGGTGGCAAACTTGGTCAGAAATGTGGCCTCCTCTATTGCAGAATCCCCGCCGCCTGCCACGACGATGTCCTGGTTTCTAAAGAACGGCCCGTCGCACGTAGCACAGTACGATACCCCCTTTCCGGCAAATACCGTCTCGCTGTCCAGCCCGAGCTTTCGGGGGTTTGCACCGGTTGCAATTATTACTGCCCGCCCCTCGTACTCCTCGGATGCAGTCAGGGCCTTGAGGGGCTTGTGCCTGAAATCAACATCTGTCACCTGGTCGTCTACGATGGTGGTCCCCATCCGCTGGCACTGCTTTCTCATCTCGATCATGAGGTCAGGGCCCATTATGCCCTTTTCAAATCCCGGATAGTTCTCCACGTCGGTGGTGTTGACCAGCTGCCCGCCTGGAAGAATTCCGGACAGAATAAGCGTGTCATGTCCTGCCCTTGAGCAGTAGATTCCCGCAGTGTACCCTGCAGGGCCTGCGCCGATTATTATCACGTCAAACTTTGTCTTCTTTTTGTCCGGCACCTTGGGACCGTCATCCCTGCCCTCCAGAAGGGCAGCGCTTGCATCTGCGGCCATCATGAGGGTGGCTCATTTTTCCAATAATTTAAGTTATTAGAGACAGACGGTCTTCGCAAATGTGTTCAAAAAGCAGAAAATTGGCCAGCCAAAACAGAACAATTAGGACTGCCGGGCAGGATGAACATAGTAATAGGCAGGCACTTGATTCCAAGGTACGACCAAAAACCGGACGGATATCGGGTGCGCGGCAGGCACAGGAATGGCCATGATCAATGGACGTACCCAGAGGTTGTCATGACCAACCAAACAGAGAAAACAGCCACGTTATGAAGTTAAAATCTTCCTGCTTGTCTTCGGTGGATTGTTCTTCTGATCCTCCATCAGACCGTATGACCTGGCAAATTCCATCGACTCGTTCAGTTCCGGCTCCACATGTGGGTTCTGGCATCGGCTCAGGGTCTGGCATCGGCTCAGGGTCAGGCCCAGTATCGGGCATCGGCTCAGGGTCTGGTGTTGTCTCAGGTTCCGGCTCAGGTTCCGGCTCAGGTTCCGGCGGTACTGGCTCAGGTTCCGGTACTGGCTCAGGTTCTGGTACTGGCTCAGGTTCTGGTACTGGCTCCGGTACTGGCTCCGGTACTGGCTCCGGTACTGGCTCCGGTACTGGCTCCGGTACTGGCTCCGGTACTGGCTCCGGTACTGGCTCCGGTACTGGCTCCGGTACTGGCTCCGGTACTGGCTCCGGTACTGGCTCCGGTACTGGCTCCGGTACTGGCTCCGGTACTGGCTCCGGTACTGGCTCCGGTACTGGCTCCGGTACTGGCTCCGGTACATCTGGAGGCTGGGCGGACACATCTATGAGCGAGGTGGCAGACAGATCCAGTGATTCAGTTCTGTGGTACGGGCTGGGCGGTGTGTAGTCGGCGTATTCTGCGGTAACAGTATCTCCCTCAGATACGGCGAGGTTGCTCCCGCCTGTGTCATCGTCAAGTGAGAATGAGACGGTGCCCTCGAAGATTCCGGTTGTCAGGCTGGTCTCTGTAACTGTCAGGTTGATTCCGCCGGTGTGGGTGTCTGACCGCACGCTGACCTTAAAGTCGTCTGCTGCATCCGGGTCGAGGTTCATGTCTTGGTCGATGACGCGGATAACGCCGGTGCCGGTGCCAGGATGGCTTGCCTCGAGCCACTGGATCTCGCCCATATTCCAGCGGATCGTCGACGAGCTAATCACGGCCTCGTCATCAGGATACCTAAAGGTGACTGCGATCCTGTCATCCTCAGACGACTCCAGGAGGCCGTCGGTGGGTCCGCTGCCGGACATTCCGCTGCTGGTGGTGTCAAGAATCCCGTCGCCGTCGACGTCGTGGTCAAAACCGGTCAGGGTGACCTCGCCTGTGAATACGCCGGTGGACACACCGGTCTCGACCAGCTTGTACTGCTCTATCTCGTAGCCCCTGGTGGCGACGCTTACCTGATAGTCATCGGTGTCGCCTATCTCGTCGATCTGCGTGTCATCAAAGTTGTTGTCAAGCGATATGACAGTTATGTAGACCCTGTCGGTCCAGGAATATGTGCGCAGATCCAGATTCACTTTGGGCACGGCGGTAAAGGAACTTGAAACCGTCACGAAAGACTCGTCGCTCCATTCTCCTACCGTGTCGTCGTATTGGGCGCGCACCATTACCCCGTATTCGGTTTCTCTCTCCAGTCCGGAGAGGCTGTAAGACGGCAGGGCGGAGAATGTGCTCATTGCAGGGTATGTCCCTCCTGTCCTCTGCCATGACACCTCGTAGCTGACAGGCTCCTCTGCGGGTGCTTCCCAAGAGGCATGTATGGTTCCAAGAGTCGTGCTGGTCAGAGTCACGAGGCCCACATTCTGCACGTCCGGTGGTGGTGGCGGCGGTTGGTTGGCATTTACCTGCACGGTTGTGCTTATTGTCTCGTTCGTCTGGCCCACATAGTCGGCTGTAGCAGGCCCCCAGTCCACGTATTCCAGTATGACCTCACCCACCTCCAAGGGACTGCCATTAATCTCATATGGTATTACGAATACAGTTTGAAAGACGTAGCTTGAATCGTTGGTCTCCCGGAGCATAATCAGATCAGCATCAAAGGCCGGGTCGCTCAGGGTGGTCGTGGTCTGGTTGGACCTCCACCCTATCAGGTCCAAGCTGAGGAAGTCGGGCCGTTCGCGGTCAAGGTTCAGGTCTGGATCAATCAGCGTGAATATCACGCTATCGCCTGCATCGTATTCGAAACTGTCTGTCTGAGTGACGCCGCTAAACAGCGTAAACATGGCCTCGGCTGACACGGGACGGGTGTTGCCTGGGGTGCCGACTTGATCCAGGTACTCGACTTGGAGCATGTCGCCCCGGAGTATGCAGTTGTTCTCAGTCTCCGGGCCAGGACACCTGTCACTCCGAGGTCCCATGTCGTGGCCTAACTCTATATCCACGACGAATGTGGAATTTCCGTCCTCTGCAAACTCTCCAAAGTGGGACGTTCCGTTCACGGTTCCCGACCTGGTGCCTCCTGCGTACCCCACCAGGAACTCATCGGCACCGCGCGTTATGCTGATCTTTGCGGGACCCGCATCAGATACCCCGTTCCCCGTCAAGATCCCTCACGTCCTCCCTGATGAGATCGTTTCCCGATGCGGTCAGGTCGTAGTCACCATCGACGATCATGACGCGCACAACAACGTCCCCTTCAGCCAGGCTCCGGTCTTCTGGGTCTAGTTGGAGACTGGCCCACGAGGCCGGATGCAGCGGGAACTGCGAGACGCCTCCGTTCTAGGAGTACTGATTGCCAAACGGTACAGGATACGAGTTGCTGCCAAAGGATACAGACCCTTCTACATACGGATCTGCTGCATGCGCCGGTGCAGTGCCAAGCAAGACCATTGCCAGTCCGCCTGCAATCACGACTGCCACCAGAGCCGCAATGGCAAGTCTTTGGCTGGTACAGGCATTCATTTTGATTAGTATGCAGAATATATGCAATTAAGTGTTAATCTGCAGAAGGGGCTGTTGCATAAACCACATTGAGCGCTTGAACACGCATCCGTGATCCGCAGATGGGCCGCGAATTCTTTTCCGCAGACCCTGTGTCTTTTGATGAGATTCCCTGCAGCCATATATTCTACAGCAGATGCTGTCAGCGGCGCAGTTGCCGGATAATCCGTTGGTGCATTGGGCAGAGCGTTCTGGTTCCCAGCTGCAGGCGCAGCAGATCCTCCTGCCAGTGCGAGTTGTTAAGCCTGCACTCGGCATCGCTGCAAAACGCATCCCCGGTCTCGTAGTACATCACCGCCTGGAGGAGATAACCCTTCATGACCTCCGGTATGCGGGGGTCGCAGTGCTCCAAAAACCGGCCCCCATACCTTTGACGGATGCCGTCTGCATCATCCTTCGAGAGGCCTGATATCACATCCAGATAGTACTGTTTTGGCTTTGCCGGCGCCTCCACCATGCCGGTGGTGGATACTATTGCGGGGTTGGCGCAGATTACCGCCCTTGCATGATACCTAAAGTCGCCTGCATCAAACGTGCAGGTCAGCCTGTCCGTAATTACTATGTAAAGCGTATCTGCAGTGTGGTCCCTGATGCACTCCTCCCGCAGAACCCTTTGAAGCTCGAATCCGTCGTACGCCCTGAATTCCTCATCAACTGCAGTCATGTCTGCCCCGGGGGGATGCTTCTGAAACGGCCTCTTCAGATCAAGAATCCTGGTACGCGCCACATCACCGGACAGATCCCCGCCTGTCTCCACGGCAACCCCGAACGTCTCTGAAAGGAATTGCTTCAGCGGGCCAGTATCGGTTGCCGGGGATGCGTGCTCTTTACAGAGGATAATCTTGGAGATTTTCAACAGGGACTATCTTTCCAGTTCCCGGATCTTTTCTGCCGTAATCTCGGCTGCCCGCTTTCCTGAGAACAGCATGGAACCGAATGTCGGGCCCATCCTTGAGAGTCCGTAGGTCTCTGTAACTGACATGCCGGCTGCCACCAGTCCGGGGTATATCTCGCCGGTCTTGTGGACTACATGCTCTTCGCCCTCGTTGACGTACATTGGATTCATTCCCTTCCAGTTTGCCAGTCCCCGGTCTACAAGCCTCTTTACGGCCACGGAGTCGTGTCCGGAGGCGTCGATGATCATCTTTGCCTCAAGGGCTATCGGATCGACGCAGGTGATGTTTCGTGGCAGTGCGGAGACGGGCATCCAGTTTACAACTATTCCGGCAACGCGGTTGTTCTTCATTACAAGGTCGTCAAACTTTGTAAGATTGAGAAACTTGACACCTGCATCACAGGCTCCTGCTATCAGTTTTGAGACTGCATGCGGTCCGGGGGTTATGTAGAGTCCCTCCGAGACCTTCTTGTATGGCACACCCAGCTCGTCCCAGATCTTCTGTGCGGGTTCCCTGACGGTTACAGGGTTCATCATGTATCCCCCAAGCCAGTAGCCGCCCCCAAGATAGTTGTTCTGCTCGATTACCAGCACCTTGAATCCGATGTTTGAAAGATCCCTGCTTGCAGTCAGGCCTGCCGGCCCTGCGCCAATAATGATTACGTCAGAATCGGCCCTGTCGATAAGAACGCTGTGAAACTCGTTTGCAATCGCGCGGGTAATCTCGACTTCGCGGACGTCGGCAAATATTTTGGTCGATTGCTCGGCTATGGTGGCCTTTTGCATGAAGAGCATCTTGGCTGCGATTAATTAATAGTTTCCCAAAACGCAGGTGTCGTCTGCACCTTCGGCACAAAAGTGTCAATAAGATTAAAGATCATTGGCATCAAGCACCAGAAAGATTTTGGTGGAACGGCATCCCCCCAGTATGGCAGTCACCCCTGGCGTACTATTCATCTTAATGACAGACACATGCAGCATGCCAGAACCAGCCTGAACCGTACATCATCATGGCCCCTGCGCGGCCTTATGATGGATCAGAGACCCTTCCAAGGAATAGAACCATCCCGCTCTCGTCATCCTGTATTACAAACAGGAATGGGTGATCTGCAATAAAGTCAAATGTTGACCCACTCGTCAAAACAAGACCCGTGGTAGTTACAGCAGCTGCCTCTGTCCCGCTCTCATTTACATTTACATATGCGTCCTGAAGCGCCACTGCCACAAACAGGTTCCGAGGAGACGAGTCCTGTATTCCTGAGAAATCCGCATCATTCCCATCAAAGGCATCTGCCATACCGAGGTTCCTCAGATGCGGTATGAGGTCATAGTGCGTGCTAATTTCAAATTTTGGTATTATTATTTCGCCTTTCTCAAACCTCAGATTCTGTTTCCACTGCTCCATCTGTTCATATGAGAGCGTCTCTTCTATCTTCTGTATGCCGTCCCTGTCAGACGGCAGTATTATCAGCATGGACAGCCTGTCGCCCAGGTACGGAAGTTTCAGGATTTGGAGATCGTCTGATTGTGCTGTCTCGAAGGTTTCTTCCATGCGCATGAAATCCGCCTTGACGCTCTGTGTGGGAGTCGTCCAAAAGCTCGATTCAGATGTGTTTTTTTCGGAGAATTGGGTCCTCCAGGTGCCCTTGAAGTATATGGTGTTTAGAAGTGCAGTCGCGGTGGATTCATCTACATCATCAAACTTCAGAACCTCTGGTATTTTGCCGTCTGTCTTTTCATTGGCCCATGCGTTTATTCGCGGTACCCCGCCTGCATCACTAGTATCTAAAAAGTCAACAGCCTCCATTTCTGCAAGATACGTGTTGCGTATAACACCAGTGTATGCCCAGTGGGGAACAAACCAGTCGGCAAGCCACAACGAGTTTGCCATCTCGAGTGTGGCATCAGGGTCGTCGCGGTTTATGGAGGATATGAGTTGGGCAGTGGAGTTGTGACGTGGGGTATGGTCAGGCTCAAAGCCAAAGGTCTGCTGCATCTCCTCTGCGGTGTTGTTTTGGGCACCCTCGTACAGCATTGAAAACGCGACATACATGCTGACGGGCGAGAAGAATATGTTTTTGTCACCGTCTGAGAGTTGACTGTAAAAATCCACTGCAAAATTGTTGTTCGCAGTTGCAATTTCAGGCGGGGTTATCGGGTCTGCATCAGTTGCATGTATGACGGCAACATCGGCAAGGATATTGTTGGCGCTGGGTTCTATTGGATCCAATCCCAGCCTCTGTGCAGTCGACTCGAATATGCATGCGGGATTGCCGCTTTGGAGGATTACCAGAACCCGGCCGTCGTTGCACCGTATCTCATCTGATGGCACGCCTGCCTGCACCTGTTTTAGGGGGGAATCAAATGCAGCGTATGACTGCGACGCTGCAAGCGATGCTATTATAATCAAAGACACAGCCAAATAATTCAATCCGGAGTACATGTCGCGATGTCTAATATAACAGGATATCCTGCGCCAGATTAGTCCGGGTCTGCGTGCCAAGATAACGATTCAAAGTACGCTAAACGCTTTATTAGGAAAAAACCATTCCAGCCATGTGGATAATTCGGAATTAAAAGAGGCCGTCATACAGTGCAGCCAGAGGCTTGCAGAACTCTCAAGGGAACTGCAGGAGATCAGGTTCAGCTACAAGGTGAAGGAAAAGCCGTCCAAAAAATACTGGGAGAAAAGAATAACAGGCTTTGATGGATACATCAAGACTAGCATGGAGTACTACGCCCAGGCATACTCTGTCATGGGACTTGTAAACAAGGAGGAGTCGCAGATGTTTCTGCTGAGGACGGGCCGGATGCGCCAGCTGGCCTCGTCCCTCGTCAAGACGATGGAGGAGGTTATGGCAAACCCGTCCATAGTGGATTCCAAGGACAGGCAGCAGAGCAAGTGGAGCAGGGATGTAAGAGACAGGCTGTTCCGGCAGAGCCAGGAATGCCTCCGCCATGAAAGGGACATGAACCAGATGTTCAGGGAGTTTTACGAGAAGAACCTGAGTGGAATGGCTGCAGGCTAGTATGCCAGTTCTGACATGTGCTGTGCGCCCTTTAGCGCATCGTCAAACTCGTCTGGAGTCATGACCCCAAGGGAGGAATAGACGCTTTTGAACTTTCTTCCGTCGTCTGCAAAGATTCCGACCACGCACGCATCTCCCTGCACGGGATACTTTTTCATGCATGCGTATACTGCTGCAGACGAGGGGCTGATTAAGAGGCGGTCCCTTTCAAAGACTTCGCGCACCACCGAAAAGGCCTCCTCGTTATCCACGCTTATCCAGTCGTCAACCACGCCCTCGCGCTTCAAGAACAGATCAGGCTTTGCCGACTCTTCAAAGTTTCGCCATCCCTGAATCAGGTGGTCCTTTTGCGGCTGGCAGCCGATTATCTTTACGTCGGGGTTTTGTTCCTTGAGGAACGCGCCGACTCCGGTGATCGTGCCGCCGGTTCCCACGCCCGTAAAGAAATGGGTTACCTTGCCGTCAGTCTGCTTCCATATCTCGGGGCCTGTTCCCACGTAGTGGCCTTTGAAGTTGGCCTCGTTTGCATACTGGTTGGGGGAGTAGTACGTGTCAGGCCTTGAGGATGCAATGGATGTGGCAAGGGCGATGCTCTGGTCTGTGCCCGGCCCGACCTTGGGACACAGATCATCACTGGTCTCAAAGACCTTGGCGCCAAGGGCCCTTATGATCTCCTTGGTCTCGTTGCTTACCTTCTCTGGCACCACGACCTCTGTCTTGTATCCCAGAATGCTTGCTATCCCGGTCAGTGCGATTCCCGTGTTGCCGGATGTGGGCTCGATTATGATGCTCTTGCCGGGAGTCAGGATCCCCCTCTCCTCGCCGTCCCGTATCATCCAGAGGGCGGCCCTGTCCTTTACGGAGCCAAAGGGGTTGTGCCCTTCCAGCTTTGCATGGTATGTTGTGGCACCCTCAGACAGGGAGTCAAGTGGAACAAGCGGCGTGTTTCCCACACGGTTCAGGACAGAGGTGTTGACGAGGGTCATGGTGCGGCTACTTCACCTTTTTAATCTGGAACGTTATGACATCGCCGTCCTTTGACATGTCAAGGAGTTCGTGGCCGTTTCTTGTGACCCAGCGGCTGATGTCGTCCTCTGCTGCTGCTGCAGGATCATCAGCAGAGACGGTAAGGGTATGGCCCACCTGCATCCGCTCAATCTCTATCTTGGTTCTAAAGACGGGTTCCGGGCAGAACAGTCCTGTCGCATCCAGTTTTTTGGCAGTCTCAGACATGATATCATCCATCGAAGGTGTTTTGTCATATTAAAATCTACGGAAGATGAGCTTGTCCTAAAGCGCCATCCGAAACATTGTGGCCAGGTTTCTCTCCTTCATGAATCCGGGATCCATGTTCTGATAGTTGACCTTTTTTGATATCCTCCGCATGATGTAAAGGGCGATCCTGTAGAACATTCCCCACAGGTGGCTGTCCTGATCAGCATCGTAGATTCTCAGCATCAGATTCAGCAGCCATTTTGAGTTTGGATAGTGCTCAGAGATGTACTCTGTCATGTATTCCCGCGAGCTGTTGACCTTGTACCGGAGGTGGCCAAGAATCTCCTTTTGCATGGCATATCCGGTCTGCTCGATTCTTATCCTGCCGTGCCCAGGTTTCTCTCCTTCATGAATCCGGGATCCATGTTCTGATAGTTGACCGCATGCCGTGCAGGACATCGTCAAGGGAATCCTCAGAATCTATGACATTTACGCACCGCCCCAGGGTTGACAGTATGTGCGAGTCGCTCCCGGCCACCCGGGTCATGCCCCTGTCCAGTGCAAACTGCGTGGCACGCGCATTTGAGATCACATCCACGTTGTTGCTGTTAAAGACCTCAACCATGTCGCATTTTCCTGCATCCTCGCGCAGGGCATCAAGCAGGCTGAACGGATGGGGCGCAGACGAGACTCCGCCCTGCTGCCTTACGCAGTCGACAATCTCGTCAATGCCGAGTCCTGCAGGGATGGTCTTGCGTATCCCGTATGCAATGACGTGTGCCCCCGAATCAGTCGTAACCTCCTCTGCCGGAAAGACGCGGATGTCTTTGAACTTTTCATGGTCGTTTTTGTACTCCAGAATCTGCGAGTATCCGTCAAGCGTGTTGTGGTTTGTGACAAATATTGCATCAAGGCCCAGTGTGTAGGAGCGCTCCAGCTGGTCTCGTATGGATATATCGCAGTCATACGGCGGATCGTCGCTGCCAAGATGAAAGTTCGAGTATGAGTTGTGACAATGCAGTTCGGTGCGGACAGGCATTTCAAGTAAACTCCCCCGGCATAAGATAATAGTCTTATTGAATGGTTGCTGCCTGGACCGCTGACTTGCCACCCGTTGCGTTGCGATATCCTGTCAGTTGCAACGGCGGATATGAACTGCTGAAGGCATGCTTATAACACATGCTGTAGAACAGACAGGACAGGTTGGCCTTTAACGAGTCAGATTTTTGCGTGGAGCCGGGCACCAAGGTTAGCCTGAACAAGATGGACGCAGGATACGGCGGGGATCTGACAAAGAAGCAGGCAAAAAAGGAACTCGACGATATACATCTGGAGCTGTTTGACCTTCAGACCCGGCTTTTTGCAGAGAGCAAGCAGGCGCTGCTGATCGTTTTACAGGCAATGGACGCAGGGGGCAAGGACGGCACCATACGGGATGCCATGCAGGGGTTCAACCCCCAAGGGTGCAGGGTGGTCTCGTTCCGGGTCCCAAACTCAGTGGAGATAAGGCACGACTTTTTGTGGCGCATTCACAGGGTGGCACCGGCGCATGGAGAGATCACGATATTCAACAGGTCGCACTACGGCGACATCCTGGCAGTCGGCGTGCACGGCCTCCTGCCGGAGGAGAGATGGAAAAAGAGGTACGAGCACATCAACAACTTTGAGAAGATGCTCAGGGACGACGGCATCAGGACCATCAAGTTTTACCTGCACATAAGCAAGGACGAGCAGAAGAGAAAGCTGGACAAGAGGGTCAACAATCCCCTGAAGCACTGGAAGTTCAGCAAGGCAGACTTTGAGGAGCGAAAGCACTGGGACAGGCACATGGAGGCATTCGAACAGGTGCTGGAAAGGTGCAGCACCCAGTGGGCCCCGTGGTATGTGGTACCGTCAGACAACAAGTGGTACCGCAACTGGGTCGTAGGGCAGATCATAGCCGGTGCGCTAAGGGATATGAATCCGCAGTTTCCGGAGCCCTCAAAGGATCTGCACGAGTTTCTGGAAAAGGCGCAAGGATAGGCGCCAAGAGACGAAAATGCCGGTAGGGGAAGGGGCAGTTCCCAGCTGTTGTTTGCCCATGCTGCCGGTTTGTTCGTGGGTTTTCAGGTCAGGCAGATGTCCCTGCACGGCATAGAGTGGATTGCAGGCTGTCCCAAAGGGGAATCATCCAAACAGGTCGTCTGCTTTGGGCCGTATCAGGTCGCCGGCAAGACGGCTCCCCGCCTCAAACCTGTACCCGCGAATGACTGCAACCGGGCATCCTGAGGCCTTTGCCATGACCAGCTCTGCAGCGGAGGCAAGCTCGTCAGATACTGCAATGGCAGTGACCCGCAGGACGTTTCCAAAGGAGTCCATGGTTCCTGCATAGTCCAAGATGGGATTCATCCCGGATATTCCGATGGCGCAGTTGGTCTGCCCCATTCGATGCGGACGTCCAAACGTATCGGAGATGATTACTGCAACGCTCATGCCGGTTCTCTCTTTTATGCCCCTGCGGATTCTTTTTGCCGATTCATCAGAGTCGGCCGGAAGAAGCGTCACGTAGCCGCACTTTACATTGCTCTGGTCAATTCCTGCGTTTGCGCAGATGAATCCGGAGTTTGTCTGGACTATTATGATGCCGTCGCCCATCCGTACGATGCGCCTGGACTCGGAGAGGATCAGTTCTATTATGCGGGGATCCTTTTGGTACTGGGAGGCTATCCCCTCAGAGAGCAGTGTCGGGGTTACAGACGAGAGGCGAACCGTCCGGCCCTCCTGCTTTGAGACAATCTTTTGGGCAACGACTATCACGTCCCCGTCACGCACGGCAGCATGCTCGGATATTATTCCAGGCAGGTCATCAGACGGTTCAATCTCCCTTGGAATATGGACCGGAATTACCTGCATCATACCATCTGGGGCGGTCGGGTAAAAATTGTTTATGCGGCAGTCCCGGAACCCAGGTTCAGTCCGTAGTGCTTGTTGATTATTCCCAGGATTCCGGACAGGTCTTTTTCCTCAAGCGTGGAGGTTGCCAGATCCTTGACGAGGTCCTGCGCCCTGTACGCGATGCTCAGGCTGCATATCTCGAAGAGTTTTACGTCGTTGGCGCCATCCACCACGCACACGATGTCTTCTTTTTTCTCCTGCCATTCGGCTATCTTTATTAGCGCAGATTTTGACTTGTCAGAGTCTACGCTGATTTTGACGCCGTCAAGCTTCCCGTCCTTGAATACGAGCTCGTTTGAAAATATGTAGTCGATTCCCAGCTCCTTTTGAAGCCGCTCCATCATTATTGTAAAGCCGCCTGAGACTGCCATGATCTTCCACCCGGCAGCCTTGAGTACCTGGCATGCCTTCTTGGCACCGGTCATTATTGGCAGCGAGTCAGACACATCCCGGCATGTCTTCTCATCCAGCCCCCTCAGTGCTGCAATGCGCGTCCGCAGGCCATCCTCCCAGTTGATCTTCCCCTGGATTCCCTCCTTTGTGATCTTCCAGATCTCGTCCTCCTTGTTCATCTTCTCGGCAAGGATGGGAAGGTATTCCTCGTCGTACAAAACACCCTCAACGTCAAAAATTACAAGCAACTGATCTCTGGTCTGCAAAAAATTTCTAAGAATATTAAAGTTTATCTTCCGGTCCCCGTCGGTTTGTCATAAAAAATCACCACATTGGAACGGTGTCCCCGCAGGAACGGCCTGACGGCGCCATCGCCATGATGCCTGTGGGGGGTTTTGGTTTAAGGGATAGAAGGAAAACGGATGCCTGTGGGGAATCCCGTGCCCGGCGTCAAGACAAGTCGCATTGTCACATGGAATCAGAGATGATGCCGGCCTCAGTAAAGGCGGTCAGGGCCTTATCTTTTCTTTCTGGAATTCCTTTTTTTCAACACAGCAACGCCCAGCACCATTATGATGGCCCCCACCCCGGCAAATTCCAGATTAATCGTTTCGCCCGAAATGGTCGGAAGTAGGCCACGCACAAGCATAAATCCACCACCAATGGCTGCTGCTATTGCTATCAAGCTACCCGGAGACAATACAGTATACAGGAAGGCCTGCCAGAAATACTTGCCTCTGTTTCGTGGTTGCCCGCGCCTGCAAGGTCTCATGTGAGATCATCTCAACATTCACGCCTGTTCCTGGCCAGGGCATGTGCCTTTTTTGCATCCTCGTGTCTGCCCAGTTTGGCAAGCGAGAGTGCCTTGCCGCTGTAGGCACCGGCATCGTTTGGATCGATTCGTATTGCCTCATCAAAACACAGTATGGCCTCCTCGTGTCTGTTTTGTTTGGCAAGCGAGAGCGCCTTGCCAATATAAGCGCGAACGTAATTTGGTCCTAGCCGTATTGCCTCGCTGAAACACAGTATGGCCTCCTCGTGTCTGCCCAGTTCGGCAAGCGAGAGCGCCTTGTTGTAACGGGCGCTGGCACGATTCGGTTCTGTCCCAATTGCCTCATCGTAGCACAGGACGGCCTCCTCGTGTCTGCCCAGTTTGGCAAGCGAGATTCCCTTGCTGATATGCGCAACGACAAGGTTTGGGTCCATTCGCAGCACGTCATCGTAGCCCAGGATGGCCTCCTCGTGCCTGTCTTGTCTGGCAAGCGAGAATGCCTTGACATAACTGACACGGCCGTCACTTGAATCCATTCGTTTTGCCGCATTGAAAAACAGCATGGCCTCCTCGTGTCTGCCCAGTTTGGCAAGCGAGAGCGCCTTGCAGTTGTAGGCACCGGCATCGTTTGGTTCCATTCGTATCGCCTCATCGAAACACAGTATGGCCTCCTCGTGTCTGCCCAGTTTGGCAAGCGAGTCTCCTTTGGAGACATGTTCATTGGAATCCGTCACCGTCTTGCCCTGGATTTTGCGATAATTAAATGTCAAAGCTTGAATTTGTGCCTGCAGGCCAGGCCGCATCCCAGGCAGGACTGCGCGTCCTGATGCATCACCCCGAATCGTTAACAATAAATCACAGGCATCAGAGAAATCAGCATGGGCGAGTTGGAACACAGGTTCGAAGTAAAGGTTGAAAAAACCGAGAAGAGGCAGAAGATGGATGACAGCCTCAAGGCGGAACTCAAGGCATCAGGAATGATGGACGAGAAGGGCAAGCTGAAGCTAAAGGGCGTCAGCCCAAAGATGCTCAAAAAGATGAAGATGGAGTTTGTGGACTGTCCGGTCTTCAAAGAGGAGACGCATTTTGTCAAGTGCTTTGTGTGCCCGAACTTCCAGAGCAGGGTCAAGGGCGTGGTCCTGTGCAAGGGCGATCCGCTGTAAATCTACGAAAGGCTCATTAGTTAAATTATTCCGCAGATGGTTGGGTTGAACAAGGAGGACGTAGGCATCACAGTCTCAAAGAAGGAAGACTTTAGCGAGTGGTACACCCAGGTGGTCCAAAAGGCAGAGCTTGCAGACTATGCGCCTGTCAAGGGACTCATCGTTTTAAGGCCTGACGGATACTCCATCTGGGAGTCGCTAAGGGTCAGGTTTGATGAAAGGTTTGCAGCAGAGGGAGTCAGAAACGGATTCCTGCCCATACTGATTCCCGAATCGCTCCTTGGAAGGGAGAAGAAGCATTTTGCAGGGTTCAATCCGGAGGTGTTCTGGGTGACTCACTCAGGGGAGGACGCCATAGGGGACAGGCTTGCGCTAAGGCCGACTTCAGAGACGCTGGCATACACCATGTACGCAAAGTGGATCCAGAGCTGGAGGGACCTGCCGCTGAAGATCAACTTTTGGAACACTGCCCTGAGGGCGGAGATCAAGGCAACAAAGCCGTTCCTCAGGACCTCAGAGTTTCTGTGGCAGGAGGGGCACACAGTACACGCAACCCAGGAGGAGGCAGAAGAGGAGGTCTCAAGGATACTGGAGATATACAGGGATACCGTCCAGGAACAGCTGGCAATCCCAGTCATTGCAGGAAGGAAGAGCGAGAATGAAAAGTTTGTAGGCTCCATGTATACGGACACCATAGAGTCGATAATGCCTGACGGAAAGGCGCTGCAGATGGGAACGTCCCACTTTCTGGGACAGAACTTCTCCATACCCTTTGAGGTAAAGTTTGCAGACAAGGACAACGTGGAGCATTTTGCATGGCAGACATCATGGGGCGTCTCATGGAGGCTGATCGGTGCGATGATCATGGTGCACGGGGACGACCAGGGCCTGGTGCTGCCCCCCAAGGTTGCCCCGATACAGGCAGTAATAGTGCCAATATACAGGAACGATACTGCAAAAAAGACTGTGATGGAGAAGGCCGGAGGGATCAGGAGGGACCTAGCATCAAGGGGAGTCAGGGTGCACCTGGATGACAGGGACGGATTCTCGCCAGGATACAAGTTTAACGACTGGGAGATGAGGGGGGTTCCCATACGAATCGAGATAGGCCCGCGGGACATCCAGGAACAGAGCATGCAGGTAGTAAGGAGGCACAGCCATGAAAAGTGCAGCATCGGCATTGCAGAGACTGAAAGGATTCCGGGAATTCTTGAGGAGATCCAGAAGGACATGTTCAGAAAGGCGCAGGAGCAGGCAGAGGCAAACACCTTCGGAGTGACAGACTATGCGGAGTTCAAGGAGAGGATGAAGAGCGGCGGAGGATTCTTTGTCGTGCCATGGTGCGGCAGGGCAGAGTGTGAAAAACAGATCAAGGACGACACGGGTGCCGAGATCAGGCTCATTCCGTCGGAGGGTGCGGGCCCTGATCATACATGCATGTGCTGCCATAGGCAGGCAGCATCACGGCCGGTTCTCGCAAGGGGATACTGACAGTATCCGGCGGACAGGGGATCCGGGATCAGACATAATAATGGAGCTGTTTGGGGGAAAACGTTGGCAGGCAGCAGCAGCAGCAGCAGCAGCAGCAGCGGCACCGTACTACAGGACAGAGAACCCCTTTTGGACATGTTCAGGAGGACAAGACAGAGGACTCTGGAGCTTGTAAAGACGCTGGAAAAGGATGACTTTGTGGTGCAGACGGCCGTCTTTATGAGCCCCCCAAAGTGGCATGTGGGCCATGTCAGCTGGATCTACGAGGCCATCATGAGCAAGCTGGATCCAGGCTATGAGTTTTATTCAGAAGAGTTTTCAGAGTACCTTAATTCGTACTATCAGCAGTTCGGGGTCCCGCACGACAAGGGGCTGCGCGGCGTCATTTCAAGGCCCACGACAGAGCAGATCTTCGAATACTTTGGGATGGTTACCAAGAGGGTCGAGGATTTCATCCGGACGCACGACATGGACGGAGATGACGCCAGGCTGATCACCATGGGATTCCACCACGAGTGCCAGCACCAGGAGCTGCTGGTGTACGACCTGCAGCACCTTCTGGCAGAGCAGTACAGGCCGGCAAGAAGAAACAGCGCCCCCAAGGGGGGCAGAGTACAGGCAGGCTCGGTGCGGATTGGCGGAGGCATCTACACCATGGGGCACGGGGGGGACGGCTACTGCTATGACATAGAGCTGCCCGAGCACAGGGTGTACCTGGAGGAGTACACCATGGACGTACTCCCGGTGACAAACGGGCAGTTTCTGGAGTTTGTAGAGGACGGCGGATACGAGACATACAAGTACTGGCTCTCAGACGGATGGGAGAAGGTCAAGGGGAACGGATGGAGCGCCCCGATGTACTGGGAGAAGAAGAAGGTCGACGGCCAGTGGAGCGTGAGGGACTTTCGCGGAATCAGGGGTATCAACCCGGACGAGCCGGTGTGCCACGTCAGTTTTTACGAGGCAGACGCGTACTGCAAGTGGGCAGGAAGAAGGCTTCCCACGGAGGCCGAGTGGGAGAAGGCTGCATGCTGGAGCGAGAAGGCGCAGGCAAAGACTGCATACCCGTGGGGGGATCAGCTGCCCACCCCGGAGCGGTGCAACCTGCTGGAGTCGTACGTCTGGGGATGTGCAGAGGCAGGCGCGTACGGGAGGAGCGGTGCCAGCCACTACGGGTGCCAGCAGATGATAGGGGACGTATGGGAGTGGACCTCGTCTGAGTTTACAGGGTATCCGGGGTTTGAGTCGGGGTTTGACGAGTACAACGACAAGTGGTTTACAAACCAGAAGGTTCTGAGGGGGGGCTCGTTTGGCACCCCCGGCGACTCCATCAGGGCAAGCTACAGGAACTTCTTCAGGCTGGACGAGCGGTGGCTGATATCAGGATTCCGGTGCGCCGGGTAGTAGCTTGGATGCCAGGGTGACTGAAAAGTAGCAGTCATCGTCAAGCCACACGCGCCTAGCCTGAAATCCGGCACCCTCGAGGAGTCCTCTGATCTGCGGCAGCGTGAACTTGTGGGAGTATTCGGTGTGGATTAATTCGCCCTTCCTGAGATCAATCTTCAGGCCGCACTCTGAGATCACCACGGGCTGGTTGAGAAGCGACTTGAGGTACATCTCGATTCTCTGCTCCCGTTCATTGTAGACTGAGTGGTGGGCAAAGTTTTGCAGGTCAAAGTCCGCGTCAAGCTCGTCGTTTATCCGAGAGAGCATGTTGAGATTGAACCGGGCAGTCACTCCATGGGAGTCGTCGTAGGCAGACTCTAGCACCTTTTTGTCCTTTACAAGGTCCAGCCCGATCATGAAGAGATCCCCTGGCCGCATCATGCGGCCCACGTCGCGCAGGAATTTCTCTCCCCCCTCGGGTGAGAAGTTTCCAAAGCTGGAGCCGAGAAACAGTATGAGGTTTCTCTTGCCGCCATAGTCCCTGAGAAACTCCAGCCCCCCCTCGTAGGTGTCGATGATTCCGGTGATGCTCAGGCAGTCGTAGTCGCGCAGCAGCTGCTCGGAACTTTCTGCAAGGATGTCAGACACGTCGATTGGAAGGTACTCCACTACTTCCTGCATGCCGGCGACGGCGTCAAGGATCGTCCGGGTCTTGACGGACATGCCGCTGCCAAGCTCCACGACCCTTACCGGACCGTCGATGTACGACGGCAGATCCTTTTGGAGTCCGGCCAGTATGCCGACCTCCGTCCGGGTAACGTAGTATTCTGGCAGGGCGCATATCTCCTCGAAGATATCCGAGCCCTTCAGGTCGTAAAAGAACATCGGCGGGATTGACCTCGGCGCATCCCTCAGCCCTGATGACACCTCCTGGGCAAACGTCCGTGTTATCTTAGTCGAGTGCGGCTTGAAGTACCGGAGCCGCGAGTCCACGATATATTTTTTGTACCTGCCCTTCTGGGTTGTCACATTCAAGTAATAAGGCGGTTTCTGCTTTACATAAATTCCTTGCCACGTACAGCATGGCTGCCGGAAGTAGTAGTAGTAGTCGTCGTCTGACCATTCTCTTGATATACGGGAATGCCAGGATCAGTGGTGTTGGGCGAGATTCTAAAAGTCGAGCATCTAAAGAAGTATTTTGTCAAGCGGGGAATGTTTAGATCCGCGACTCCCGAGATCAGGGCAGTCGATGACGTGTCGTTTACGCTTGAGGGCGGAAAGGTGCTGGTGCTGGCAGGCGAGTCCGGCTCGGGAAAGTCCACCATAGCGCGCCTGATACTGGGATCGCTGCAGCCGGACTCGGGGGAGGTCTTTTTTGACGGCAAGGCAGTCCGGCACACCCGGAAGGGCCTGGAGGAGATCAGGATGGGCTGCCAGATGGTTCACCAGGACCCGTACGACTCCATCAACCCCAGGATGAAGGTGGGCAGCATAGTGGCAGAGCCGCTTGAGATCCACAAGATGGGGGACGGGGAGGAGCGGCGCCGGAGGGTCGTCCAGGTGCTCCGGGAGGTGAGGATGGCGCCAGAAGACGTCATGGCAAAGTACCCCCACATGCTCTCAGGCGGACAGAGGCAGAGGGTCGTGCTGGCAAGGGCGCTGGCGCTAAAGCCCAAGGTGATTATTGCAGACGAGCCGGTCTCGATGCTGGATGTCTCCATAAGGATAGAGATGCTTGAGCTGATGCGCCAGCTGCAGGAAAAGCACAAGATATCGTTCATATACATTACGCACGACCTTGCGACTGCCAGGTATTTCGGGCAGGACATAGGCATCCTGTACAGGGGAAAGATCGTTGAGATGGGGCCCATAGACAGGGTGCTGCTGAGTCCCAGGCACCCGTACACGCAGGCCCTCATTGATGCGATATCGGATCCCGATCCCGAGAACCGGCACCTGGAGAAGAGGATCAGGATCAAGGAGCCCCCGGAGGAAGGCGTGTCGGGAGGATGCAGGTTCAGGTCAAGGTGTCCCTATGCCATGGAAAAGTGCGTCAAGGAGCCTGACCTGGAGGGGACAGAAGACGGCCGCCACCTTGCCGCATGCTATGTGGATATTGGCTAGGCCCGGACAGACGGCACGCGCTTGTCCTTGTACACGACCACGTGGGAGACGCCGTTCTTTGGAAATACGCCATAAATCAGCCCCGCCTTCTGGACCACGGAGTCCTTGAGGGAGACCATGATGAACTGGCTCTTTCGGGATCTCTCCTCCAGTATCTTTGAGAGCCTCTCGGAGTTTGGCGCATCAAGGTGCGCGTCGACTTCGTCGAGCAGATAAAACGGCGACGGCTTGAGTTTTTGAAGTGCCAGTACAAAGACGATGGCGGCAAGCGTCTTCTCGCCGCCGCTGATTGAGGTGGACTCCCTCTTTGGCTTGTCGGGGAACTGGATGAGGTATGAGATGCCGGAGCTGAATATGTCGTCTTCGTTTTGCAGTTCCATCCATGCGTTTCCGCCGGTCATCTTGTTGAAGATCAGGCGGATCTCCCTGTCCACCAGGTCAAAGGCGTCAAGGAACGTCTGGCGCTTGTCCCTTTCGACGTTCTCAATGAAGGCGACTATCGAGTTTCGCTCCTCCTCAAGGGAGTTCTTTCTTGCCGACATGGAGCGGTATCCGCCCGTGACTGCAAGGTATGTCTCGGGGGCCTTTGCGTTCAGCGCCGTAAGGGAGCCAATCTCTGCCTCAAGCCCCTCAAGGACCGGGCCGACATCAAAGACTTCTGCATCCCGGTCAAGCCCGAACGCATCAAGGATCTTTTGCAGGTCGGCCTCTGCCTCGGTCAGCTCCTGCAGATCACGCGTCAGGGAGTCTGAGCGGCGCTCCAGCGCGGCAGTCTCTCTGGACACGCCCTGCTCATCTGTCAGGAGCGCCTTGATCTGGGTGTCATACTCTTTGAGCCTGCCTATTGACGAGCCGGATGTGGCAATGAGGTTCTGCTCCTGCTCCCTGAGTCCTACGAGGACCTTGTTTTCTGAGGCCATGCCGGCCTCTAGTTTTTGGATCTTCCCATGCAGATCCTGCAGTTCTGATGCCAGGGATTCTGCCTCAGAGTCCAGAATGCCAGACCTGGATGTTTCACGGCTTGTCTGGACCTGGAGCACTGCCAGCCGGGAGGACTCCTCGCGGTGTTGTCCGGATATTTGGGTGTGGAGCTGTTCTGCGGCCATCTTTTTTTTGTTGGTTTCGGCAAGTTCGGCGGCAATCAGCGTCTGCTGGCCGTCTGTATAGTCTGCTTCTGCCAGGGAGACGCTCTTTTGCAGGGAATCGATGCGCGACTTGCAGGCAGATGTTTCGGATGCGGCCGCAGATATTCTGGAACGCATCCCGGAGGTCTGCTCCTCAAGTATCTTTTTTGCCTCGATCTTAGAGGGGATGCCGGACTGGAGGTGGGAGTGGTTCTCGCCGATGGCGGCAAGGGACGTCTCAGAGGCCGAGAGGTTCTCTGTGCTTGACTGGATGGAGCCCTCAAGCCTCCTCAGGTGGCGCCTCTTTCTGTCCAGGTACCTCTTGATCAGCCCGATGGACTCAAAGAGGCCGTCTATGTCGCTGCTCATGGATATCAGCTTGGTCAGTTTTGAGATCTTGGAGTTTATCTCTATTACGACTGCCCCGTTGTCTGCCTCAAAGTATTCCCCGTCCAGGGTCACTGCCTTGTATCCCTCCTGCGAGAGGGCAAAGGCAGAATCCCTGCCGTCAGTCAGGATCACGCTCCCGAAGAGAAGGGTTTTGAGTGCAGAGTGCGCAGCATCACACCTGACATAGTCGGCAAGGACGCCTAGGACCCCGGGTCTTTTGGGAGGTTCAAAATCAAGTTTTGGGATTGCATCCAGCGGGATGATCTTGAGTTTTGGAAGCTTTCTGCTCTTTGCAACCTCTGCAATTCCGAGCAGGGTTGCAAAATCGTTTACCACGATGGCCTTGATCCAGTCAGAGCCGACGGCAAGGACCGGGCGTTCGTACTTTTTGTCCCAGGTGATCATCTCATAGACCAGTCCCTCGATGCCCAGCCTGGATGCGTCGGCCTTGAGTTTTGCAATAGTATAGTCCTCATGCATCAGATTCCGGATCATCTTAATCCTTGACTCGTACTGGATGGCAGCCTTGTTGGATTTTTCCAGTATTATTCCCAGTTCCTCCATGTCCCGGCTCACCCTTGATCTTGTACTGTGCATCTTTCCAATGCGGGATTTGTGCCCCTGGATCGTCTCGTCATGGCTTGTCATCATGGATTCCAGTCGGATCTTGCTGGCAGTCAGGTCAGAGATTGCTTTTTCCATGCTGTCCAGTTTTGCAAGATTTGTGCTGATTCTTTTGTCGGATTCGTCGCGTTCGTAGGTGATCTTGGAGAGGCTCAGTTTCTCCTGGTTTAGCTGCGCCGTCAGGCCCTTGATCTTCTCGTCGGTCTTGGATTTTTTGGCGGCAGCCGTGGACTGGCGGTCAAGAATCGTGTCCCTCTGGGAATCTATCGCCTTGAGGGCCTCGTCGGCTTTGCGGGTCTGGGCGGCGATCGCATCGATGGATCTGCGGACATTTTGGATCTTGGCCTCAAGGCCGGCCCTGGCGCCGCTGATCCCTTCAAGCTCGGTCTTGATTGCAGGGGTCCGGGAGTTTATCTGCGCAATCCTCCTTTTGGCCGTCCCCACAGCACCGCTGTCAGCCTCGTACCGTTCCCGGGCAGTGCTTATCTGTGTGTCAAGGGATGACTTTGCCCTGCTGTAGTCGTCTGCTGCAGTCATCATCTCTGTCTTCTGGGCTTCAAGGGAGTCTATTTTGGCGCGCAGGGTGTTCTGCCTGTCACGTAGGAATGATATCCTCTCTGCGGTTTGGTCGAGGGACTCGGCCTTGGCAGACTTTTGGTCTGAGATTGTCCTGATTCTGTTGGCAGCAGACACGGCCCCGTACCGGTCGATCTCCCTTGCCAGCAGGTCGTGGCGAAGCATCTGGTTCCGCTCCTCGTCCAGCTCGTCTATTCTCTTTTTGACCTCGTCCATCTTGGCCAGGGCAATCTGAAGCCTCCGGTCAGCTGTGTCAAGCTGATCCACTGCCTCCTTCTTCTTCTCATCAAAGTATGACAGGCCTATCAGATCCTCGATCGCCTTTCTCTTCTCATCGGAGGTAAACTCAGATATCCTGGTCACCGTTCCCTGCTGGATGGCGTTAAGCTGTCCCAGTCCCGCGTCTGCCATGTCCAAAAGGTCAAGGATGCGGCTTCTGTTTGTCTTTTTTTTGTTGAGATAGTACGTGTTCTCGCCGTTTTTGTCCATCTCCCTTGTTATCTCGACTGCATCAGAGTCCACGGGGATCTTCCGGTCAGAGTTGTCAAAGTGGACGCTGGATCGTGCCATCTTGGGGCCGCGCCGGTTTCCGTCGATATCATGGATTAGCGATCGCAGCCGGTCAACCCTCATCATTCTGGGCTTGTTCTCGCCCATGGCAAAGATTATGGCATCCAGGATGTTGCTCTTGCCGGAGCCGTTTGGGCCCGAGATGGAGACGAGTCCGGGCTCAAACTGGACGGTGGTGTTTCGAAATCCAAACGACTTGAATCCGAAGATCTCCACTTTTTTAATATGAACCAATAAGGATACACCCGCATAATATGGAATAATTAGGGACTGACAAGTTTAATTGACTAGTTGGCAGAATAAGTTTCGATGAACATGGCAACATGTCATTATCCATATAGTTTTGTGACTGCATTGGTGTAGTTATACCATGCGGTTCTTAAACTATGACGGACTGATTCCCATAACCCAGAAGTCAAACGCCCTTGACGTCAGGCGTCGTGGAAAGTTCGCAACTCGCGTCTCATGCACCTGTCGATCCACGTCCTGCCAGATTCTGTGATCCCGTATCTGATGCTGGACATGCCTTTCACGCGGCCCGCACGCACCCGGCATCTTGCAATCACATTCGGTGGGCGGTTGAAAACCATTCCCCGTTATCTGGCCGCCCGCTTCTTGAACCTGTTGTGTAAGAAGAGGAATCCAATTCCGGCAGCGGCCGCAGATCCTGCCAGGCCGTATATGGCAAAGGACGGAAAGTTGTCTCTGGACGGGTGGGCCGGGGGTGGGTAGGGGGAGATGTATGCGACATCCACGCCGTCAAGCACGTCCAGCGTGCCAAAGCCCAATACCCAAATCTCCGCGCGGTCTGTATATTGGGTGCTCCTGACGGTGTATTCCCTGTCAAGTGTCACGACGGATTCAACTTTAATGCTGTAGCGCTCAAGGGTGGATTCGCCCATGAGCCACTTGCTAAAGACAAACTCGGAGATCTCCCCACTCAGGCCAAATGCTCCCGCATCGACGCCGATTCCGGTGGGATCGAACAGAAAATGCCAGTTGGTCATGGGCGTCTCCAAGAAAAAGTCGGCGTTGATGAGCGGCCGGAGAAGGATGTCATCGGCCGCCGTTCCTGCAAGCAGTTTGTACGTGTCAGGCGCATGGGCTTTTATTATGCTAATTGGCAGGTTTATCTCCACGCCATCAACAACTACTGGATCATATGCGCTGAGTCCCCTCCACCCCAGATCAACGAGTGCCCACTGGGAATCCTTTGTGATGAGATAGTCAGGCATCATCCCCTTTAGAATCACGTCATAGTCGATTGACGTGTGACTGCCAAAAGGTTGGAGATGCATGTCATAGGATAGGTCAAGATCGGATACCGATGCCCGGCTTCCTGCGTCAAGCATGTTCTGGTTGATCTGGCCCATCAGGTTCTGGACGCCCGGGTTTGAGGAGTTTGCGGATCCTGCAACCATCCACTCCTGCCCGCTCAGCTGGTCGTGTATCAGCCCGTCTCCAGGATACTCTATAAAGACGGTTTTTTGGTATCGTATGTGGAATGGCGAGGACTCGCCATCAGGGTTAAGCCAGACTTGCATCAGGACTGCCCATGCTGGAGTGACCGCACCGGTCACAACCAGAATCGCAACAAATGCAAGCAGTGGCAACCTGCCAGTCATGGCAGATTTACGCAAATTCCGCTAATAAACACAACCTGAATAATCTGGCAGCCCACGGCACAAAACCATCTGAATGCTTAGCCATGCCATGCAAGACTGCTTCAAACTGCATAGAGCAAGGAGTTCTTGCCTGGCGCCGCCAATCCAATCAGCAGGACAATTCTTCTGGATTCGTGCGTAAATTTCGGGGTTGACAGGCAAGAACCCAGCCAAGCAATCTCACAATACATTTATCGACAGCATGTCATATTTTACCATGCCCGAGACTGGTCACCCGTCACGCCTTGCAGCGTCCCGGTTATCTGGCCGCCAAACTGTCCTTTTGCTGATGGTCTCCGCGTTTGCGCTTGGGCGATCCGGTCTGTGTCAAGCCGTCAAGCCTCGACAAGATGACCGAGCGCGGCATCCTGATGGAGGTTCCAGAGGAAGCAAGACACGGTGTGTGTAGACAACCGGTAAATTTTGGCCGTTTGTCGGGCAATATGCAATATTGAATGGGCTGTCATGTGGCACGGCGGTTCCTCCAGGCACGGTTTGGAAGTGGATGTGGTCCGGTCTGCAGCACGCAGGCGTTTACCAGGAGAGAGGCGCGTGGCGCCAGGCATGCCGTCACGGAGCGGGTTCGTTGGCAACGAATCTTTCGCATTCTGCCTTTGCTGCAACATCGGATGTCTGCTCTATCGGATGTTTCATAAGATATGCGCTTGCCGACTTGATTGGCCCGCCAATACCCCTGTCAAGTGCTATTTTTGCCAGCCTGATGGCGTCAATTACAATTCCTGCAGAGTTTGCCTTGTCGTCTACTTCCAGGCGGACCTCCATGTTGTAGGGTATGTTTGCCCACTGGCGTCCCTCGATTCTCATAAACATGAGCTTGGTATTCCTCAGGAATGGGATAAAGTCAGAGGGCCCCACATAGATCTGATCATCGTCAAGCCGGGTATCAAGCTGGCTCTGTACGCTTTCGGTCTTGGAGATCTTTTTTGATACCAGCCTCTCCTGCTCCTTCATGTTTAGAAAGTCGGTGTTGCCCCCGACATTAATCTGGTATGTCTTTTCGATCTTGGTTCCCCGGTCGTTGCAGAGTTTGGCAAGGGTTCTGTGGACGATGGTCGCCCCGACCTGCCCCTTGATGTCATCGCCGATGCAGGGAATGTTCCTTTCCTCAAATTTTTTGGCCCACGCCGCGTCTGAGGCGATAAATGACGGGATGCAGTTGACAAATGCAGTGCCGGTATCAAGACAGATTTGGGCCCAGAACGCAGTCACCTTGTCAGAGCCTACAGGCAGATAGGATACGATGATCTCAGTACCGGTCTTGGCGATTATCTGCTTGACATCTTCGGCTATCTGATCAGTCGTCTTGCTACTGGTGATTGGCTTGACCCGGTTTTCGACCCACAGTCCAACCCCGTCCAGCACCGGGCTCTCATAGACCAGCGCGTCTGTTGCAGGCATCTCATCTTTGGGAATCCAGTCAACCATGTTCGGGTATTCGTATATGGCGCTGTTGATGGTTTTTCCAATCTTGTTTTCACCCACGTCAAACCCGCATACAAAGTCGATGTCATAGATTCCATATCCGGCCAGATTATCATGAATAATTCCAGTCACCTCCTGGGAGGGGTTCTTTCTGTAGTACTCGATTCCCTGAATCAGTCCTGAAAAGCAGTTTCCGATACCGACCAGTCCGACCTTTATTCTGTCTGCCATTCGAATGAATGAGCCATTAGACGGGTTTAAAGCTTTTCACACGGGTAGTTTGTTGCACAACCCTGCCTAGAATCACCCCACTCCTGTGGCCTTGGGCATTCCTGCAGGCAGAATCTGCCGGGCATACGGGAGACAAGAATAGCGTATTTGCATGTGGCCACTGCAGGTTGACAAAAATCCGCCAAAACCGTCAATTTTTTTGCCCAAAAGGCACAAAGATCACCCTACCCCCACATGTACGTGGCAGATGTAGAGGAAACAGGCGGGAAGAAATCCAGGCTCCACATAACCCATTCCCAGAACGACGCGAGGTACATAGAACAGGGAATGTTGCTGTTCCTGGCCCCCGATCCGGATTCTGCCAAGGATCTTGCCAGGATGAACAAGAAGAAAAACGGGCGCCCTTTTGACTACTCCGAGTTGACCATAATGGCAATCGCCGGGGTGAGGTACAAGCTCAAGCTCGCGTACCGGCCCTGCGAAGGATTGGCGATAAGCGCTTTGGGGGAGAAGGACGCCCCGGATCACACCACGCTGTGCAGGCGAATCAACAAGATGAATGTCACAAGCGCGGAGGGATGCGTGGAGGTAAGGAGCAAGGGGAGCATCATGCGGCTGATCCCTGACGGCACGGGACTGACGCCTTCCACGCGCAGCGATTGGATGCGCCACAAGCACAAGGTAAAGCGGGGCTGGATCAGGCTGAGCGTCATGATCGAGCACGACACGCAAAAGATCGTGGCATTCAAGGTGACTGACGAACGCACGGGAGATTCTCCGCAGTTTGAGGGCCTCCTGGAGGACTCGCTGGAGTGCCTCGGAATCGACGCCGGCAGGCTCTGCAGGAACGCCCGGCAGGGGGGAGGGTCGGCTGACAAAAAGGACCCGGCACAGTCCCCGTCATCTGACAGGAAGGGCCAAGGGGATCGACAACCCCAGAGGGAGTCAGACGTGATCGAACAGGCAATCAATGCCGCAAGCACGGCTGGGAATCTGGAAGAATCCGTCATAGCCGTCTTGGGTGACGGAGGATATGACACCCGGAAGATCCACTCGCTGTGCAAGAATCTCGGGATCTACTCGCTGATCAAGGTACGCCAGAATTCCAATTCCAGATCAAATGGCAAGGGCCGGGCGCGCGCCCTGGCTGCGCAGGATCAGCTGTGCGGCAGCAAGCACGGGCCCAAGGAACTTTCCGCACTGGACGCCGACGAGCGCTCCAAGAACCAAAAGGAATGGAAACGGAAGGTAGGCTATGGCCGCCGGTGGCTTGTAGAGATAGTATTCTCCGCGTTCAAGAGGCGGTTTGGCGACTTTGTGATGGCCAGAACCATGAAGAACATAATCAACGAGATCGGAATCAAGGTCAGGATATACAATGAACTGCTGGACGTGGCACGGGAGGCAATCATGAGGGCGTAGGAAGGGTGGCAGTACTGGCAGTACTTCCCCACGTCCATGGGTTCGACGAGGTTGTGCAACAAACTACACACGGGTGGCTGGCTGCCCATTTGCGTCTATACCCATTGAAGAATAAGATATGTCGTGCCTGCGATCCCCGGATTGTGTGACTGCACGCAGGTTTGGAACCTCGTCTCTATAGCGGCGAGCAAAAGTTTGTGCAAACAGATCTCTCTGTAGCATGTCCTGGTGCTCTTTCCGGCGCTCTGTCAGACCTTCCAATATTGTCGTCGCTGTCGGGTCCAAGCCGGCTTGTCGAATCGTTCATTCCAGAACCATCCGATCCGTGATCCTCGCGCCTTGTGACGACCTCGACACCTGCAATGGTGCCTCCACGATTCCCGTGGGCTTGGCCGCCAGTCTCCTCCGTATGGAGACAGTCATTATCCAAAATGTTTTTTGCCGCGTTCTTGTCGGCATGGTGGCACCATCCGCATGGGGTGCAGACAAATGATTCGCCGTTTCTGGACTTTTTGTCCACTATTTGGCAGGCAGCGCATCTCTGGCTTGTATGTGCGGATTCCACGCGTTTTGTAATTCCGCCCCTCTTTTTCATCTGCCATTCAACCTGATTCCGAAACTCGCCCATTCTGGAATAGGCCATCTCGCGGTTCAGTCCCGTCTTTGGGGCGGCCCCGTTGGATCTCCTCATCCTGGTCAAATCCAGGTCTTCCAGGAACAATACGGACAGTCCTTTTGTTATCCGCCTGGCAATGTCTGCCTCGTTGTGTTTTTGCCTGTCGGATATTTTTTTCAATTCATGCGCTATCCTGCGCCCGATCTCTTTTCACCTTCTGGAGCCTGCCTGGCATCTTGATCTGAGCGATTTCAGATGATCAATCCTGTCGCCGTCATGCCTCTTGCAGCCTCCGGGGACATCGTACAGCCTTTCGTTCCCATGCTCGTCTGCGACTGCCGCAAGGTGCCTGACTCCAAGATCTAGTCCTGCCTTGCATCCGCCTGTAGCGGGTTCGGTATCTGGGACTTCTATCTGCAAATGCAGTTTGAATTCGCGATCACCATCCCTGGTCTTGCGCGTGACCTTGCCTGTGATATCAATCATCTGGAATGACACTGGTCTGCCTTCTGGAACCCTCGTGCGTGGCCTTACCTCCCCGAGTCCGGGCAGAAATATGGTGCCGTCGTCCCGCAGTTTTGGCTTTCCGCGTGAATTCAGCGAGCGCAGCCTGGTTGTTTTCCTGCCGCGCCTCATCAGGCTGGACGGCTCGGTCCACCTGTTGTGCTTGTACGTTTTCTTTTTCCCCAGCTTGATCTGTTTCTTGCGCCAGATGCGCTTGCTGTGCTTGAGCAGGTTTGCCTTGCGGAATTTGACTGCCGCCTGGAAAGCATGTTTTGAGGCGGCCTCATGCATGCGGACGCTGCAGGTCAGGCCGAATTCCCTGCGCCATTCTGTTATCAGGTTGTTGATGTCAAACTGTGTGATCCGTGAGTGTGCAAGTTTCATCATGATTGTCATGTCGTAAACGATGTCAGTTTCCCGGGAGCATTTCACGATCTTGCGTCAGTTCCCGAGATTGTGTTATCTTGATGATTTTACTGACAATCATATCTGTAGTTGGGATTTATTTTCTTAAAAAGGATCTCAAAAAATTGCATGAACTTTCGCTTTTCACTATAGCAGACCAAGACAGAGTTTTATACACGGCCTCAGCGAATATGGGCATGATAGAGCCGGGCCGACCAGTCAAGGACATTGAGATCAATTCAGATACTCCAATATTAAAAATATTTGAGGAGTTGTCCCAGTCGGGAGGATTCGAATCGGTAAACCTGTCAGACGGGCTGGAGATTCTTGGGGAGATGATTCCGCAGGAGAACTGTCTCAAGTTTCTCTCGTTTATTGGGGCAGTGGTATCAACTGGCCTGAGGGGGATCATCAGGGACATGATAAAAAACGGATGGTTTGATGTGGTGGTGACGACCTGCGGGGCGCTGGATCATGACATTGCAAGACATTTTTCACACTACAAGGAAGGCTCGTTTACAATGGACGACGGGGAACTGGCAGAGCAGGAGATTCACAGGTTGGGAAACGTACTGGTGCCCATGAGCAGCTACGGCCCGGTCATAGAAGAGAAGATGCAGGCATTTCTGGAGGAGGAGTATCAAAACGGAACAAGGGAGATGACTACGGCGCAGATATGCAAAATGATTGGAAGGCATATGGCAGAGGACTCTTTTCTTTATTGGGCATACAAAAACAATATCAGCGTGGTAGTGCCCGGAATTATGGACGGGGCAGTCGGGAGCCAGATATGGCTGTTCACGCAGAAGCATAATGATTTCAAGATAGACATGATAGGGGATGCGAATCTTCTTTCAGGGCTGGTCTTTAAGGCGGAAAAATCGGGAGCGTTCATGATTGGGGGGGGACTCTCAAAACACCATACGATGTGGTGGAATCAGTACAGGGACGGACTTGATTATGCATTCTACATAACAACTGCACAGGAGTTTGACGGAAGTCTCAGCGGGGCACTTGTCAAGGAGGCAATATCCTGGGGAAAGGTGACGCAGGAAGCAAAACAGGCTACGCTTCACGCAGAGGCAACAACGATACTGCCGTTTATCTATGCTGCACTGGCTGCAAGGCTAAAGTAGATACGGTTTGGCCAAGGCGGAATTCCTCTTGATTACTTATTTCGGGGAATAATGACCCAGGTTCTAGAGTTTGTAGTGCTGGTAGTAGTGGTTTCAGCATCAGGCGTGATGGCGCCGGGACCACTCTTTGTGGCAAGCATCTCATACGGGCTAAAGGGGGGCATGAGGGCAGGCCTCAAGATGGCAGTCGGACATGCAATTGTCGAATTTCCCATAGTCATAATACTGGGTATTGGGGCAGTCTCGCTTGAATCATTTTCAGAGTACAGGGTAGTAATTTCAATTCTGGGGGCAGCCTTCCTTTTTGTGTTTGCAGGCATGCAGATCAGGGCATTGTTTGGGAACGGTGGGAATTTTGTCACGGATTCAAGGAGGAGCCCCCTGGTTGCAGGAATGGCTCTTAGCGGACTAAACCCATTTTTTATAATCTGGTGGATTACCATCGGATTTAAGCTAATTTCGGATGCATTATTAATCTGGGCATTTGGTGGCATGGATGGATTTTGCCTGGCTGGGCATTGTCGCACATCTTGCATCAAAAGGGGCAAAGATACTTTCAAGCCGAAGTTTGAAGATAATTGTGTTCTGGTTTTGTTTGCGCTACATATCTGGATGGATTTTGCCTGGCTGGGCATTGTCGCACATCTTGCATCAAAAGGGGCAAAGATACTTTCAAGCCGAAGTTTGAAGATAATTGTGTTCGGGCTAAGCCTGGCACTGGTTTATTTCGGAGTAAACATGTTATTTTCCGTAAGCCAATGACAAAAACAAATGGAGCATTTGGCATTATTTGGCCCATTGGGGTACTGGCAGTACGGCAAACTTGCAAACAAAGTTGAGATATCCCACCTGAGAGGGGTCATGATCGAAATGATCCGAGAGAATTCCTGCCCACGTTCCGAAAACGGCAACAGGGGAGGATGTTTACATGTATTCAAATGTGATCACGGTGCGACAGGATCTGGTGGTGGTTCCGGCGATATGATGCTTGGCAAGAGACGCCATGGTCTTGTTCGCGTTGAAAGTTTACCAGAATGAGTCACATCTGGGTTATCTGAAGGGACAGTGACAGTTTAATCCGCATACTCAATCATGTATTGAAGATGAAAATCGTCGTTTTGGCAGGCGCTGTTTTTTGTTCTGACTGTCTCTTTGGCATTTGGGTCATATTGTACGCTGCAAACCAACAGGTGAAAAACACGCACATGGTGGCAGAATGAAAACAAGAAACAAAATCACAATTCTGACTGTAGCAGCAGTTGCAGTACTTTTATTTTACCTGTTCATAGTTGCAAACGGATATTCTCCATATGTGGAAGGAATTTCCATGACTTACTACAAAGAGACAGATCCTCAAAAAATCATAACCAGACAACACATGGGACCGGTAACCACAATGACTGAAACGGACCTTGATGAAGTTCCCAGAATTCGAGGGATGTTGGAGATTGCCCTAAAACAAGAATTTCCGTTGCATGATGATGGTTTTGTACTGTTTGATTCAGGTTTTAATTCGTACTGGATGAACCAGAGGGGCGAGGATATCAGAGTTATGATTAGCATGTCAGAGTATGAAGCCCGAAAACATGCAGGGTGGTTGCAAGAAAACGTTCCGGGGCATTTGATGGAATACAAAGGCAGGTATTTTTCATTTGGTCACTGGATTGCATGATAATTGAAAACACAGTCATGATGCTCTCGGTGCCCATAAAGTGCATGCTGACGTGGAAAGTGCGACTTCAGCGTGTTATGGGCACCAGGAATGTGTCCGGCAACATGGGCAATGTGTTGTCTGTCAGAACGCGCCCCGTTCTGGCCTTGGATGCCAGTGTTATCCAGGCATGATTCCATCGGGGGTGTCGGGACATGGAACGATGGTTTGCCAAAATACATGTTTTAAGCGCATGCAGGCGCCGGTCCGCGGCATCAGGAACCGAACTCGCGATGCCGGCACCACGTGGCACCGCACTTGCCACACTTGCCGAACAGTTCGCGGAAGCACTTCTCCTCATAGTACGAGCTGCCGTGTCCGGTATAATGCGGCTTATTCCCGCAGCGCATGCAGGCGCGTTTTCTGATGCTGCAGGCCCGGCACATCCGGTTGCCGCCGCGCTCGACTGGCCCGCCGCAATGCTTGCATGCCATGCAGCACGGGTTTGGCCAGCGTAAAAGGGGAAGACCGGTTTAACCGGCATGGGTTCTGCCGTTCATCTGCCCTGAGCCAGGTTAACAGATAACCCAAATGTGATCACGGTGCGACAGGATCGGGCGATGGTTCCGACGATATGATGCTTAGCAAGAGACTCCGTAGTCTTGTTCGCATTGAAAGTTTACCAGAATGAATCACATCTGGGTTATCTGCTGTACAGTCTTCCCAGAAGTACCTGAAAACAGCCCAAAACCAAAACAGATCAATTAGGGCAATCTCAGAAGGTCATCGAACTACCAATGAACCAACTGAGACGCGACTTGCTTAACAACCCACGCATATATCAAGATGTCCTAGACACGGTAGGGGCAGGCATGTCCCCGTGCATCATGGTCTCACACAGGCACAATACCATCTACGGCACCGAGGATTTTCACAGGAGCATGGCAGGCGCGTGTGCGCACGGCAGGCAGGTGGCAGGATGCGCCAGATCCTCCAAGAGAATCGGCGGTGCAGACGGGGACTCACGCCCAAGTGATGAGTGGATGCGCGATGCGGCATCCAGGACGCGTGGCAGCGACGTCTACAAATGCTTTGCCAAGACAGTCGTCCTGCAGCTTGACCAGATGCGCGGGATGGGACTGCTCAAGAAAGGCCAGGAGATTGACGTGGCAATCGACATGCACCTGATACCCAGATACGACAAGAGCTACGGGGCAGAACTGGTGCGCTCAAAGGCCAAGGACGGGACGCACGTCTTTGAGAGGTACATCACGATACAGTCCACGGTTCAGAACTTTCGCTTCGTGCTAGGTGTCCTGAACATGCCGTCACTTGAGGATACTGCCGATTTCGTGCGTAAAATCATCGGCTCTGCACAGGATGCGGGGGCCTGCATCGGAACTGCAATGCTGGACAGGGAGTTCTTTACGGCAGATGTAATGGGGACGCTTGGGGACATGGGCATCAAATATCTGATACCATGCAAGAATACAGATACGGTGGTGGATGCCATCGCAGAGTTTGCTACAGGCAGGCGCAGCCGCGTCTCTAAATCCGTCATCGTCGGGGGCGATGGCAAGGAGGTGTCGTATACGATGACCATCACAGAAAGGAAGAAGAGGAAGAAAAGAAAGGACGACGGCGAGCTGCTACCGCACGAGAAATACATCGGGTTTGCCACCAACGTCCCCGACGTGGATCCGGACTCGTACGGGAACAGGTGGGGCATAGAGACGGGATACCGGATGATAGAAAACACAAGGGCCAAGACGCACAGCAAGAATCCGGTGGCGCGACTTTTGTGCTTTGTATACTCTGTAGCCGTCTTTAACGCTTGGGTAATGGCAAACGCCACGCTGATGCACGTTACCGGGATTTATTCCAAGGATCCCCTGATTACCCAGCAGGATCTCAGGGACATGCTGCTGTTGCTGATCGTATTTGGCTACAAAGAGCCGCCGGAACCCCCGCCGCCGGTGCTACCCTGAGCTACTTCTGGGAAGACTGCTGTATGAGCAAAGAATTTATTCTATCATTTCATAGTTTAATCTATGGCAGAATATGATATGGAAGATGCAATACAAAAGGCAGAAGAGTTTCTTGGGGAACGCCACGACACAATGAATTTGGAATCATCAAGTTTGAAAAATGGCACCTGGTATCTTGTCTTTGATGTTGGTTTTTTGAGACAGCAACTAAAAGAGATAAAAGTTAATGCAAACTCTGGAAAAATTACAGGATATGCCAACATAGATGTAGATGAAGAAGATGATGACTGATGTCTGCCCAGATTGATGCTGCAAAAAATGAGGCGGACAAATACGCCGGCATGGTTTTGCACTATAGTCATAACGCAGAAAAATACTTGAAATCAAAAGATTATCACAAGGCCAGTGAAATGATGTGGGGTGCCATGTCCTGCGTGCTTAAAACGGTTGCCGCAAAAAAAAATAAAGCGATCAATAGCCATCGAGACCTAGGGAAATTTGCCGGAACATTATCCAAAGAGGAGCGTGACGAGGAAATTTTTCATTCTTTTTCACTTGCAAGCATGTTACATCGGAATTTCTATGAATCCAATTTGGACCTGTCTCTGGTAAAATCCATGTGTTCCGATGTTGCAAAAACTGTTGGCAAGATGATGATAAAAATGGGGTATCGGGCACCGTGACTTATGTTTAGATCTCATGCAGAATGTGCCTGACTTAAAAAACTGAATTAAATTGGGTTATTCCCACGTGCAGCACCACATACGGCCGAATATCCACGGAACCGTAAAACATGCCAATCCAAGAAGGATAATCGAAACGTTAAGATCGGAGATTTTTACGCCACACCGTGATGGCAATGCTAGTCGATCCGACAGTGCAGAGAATACGACAGGAAAACGAGGCGCTCAGGGAGTCGGGCGCATTCCACCGGCAGAGGATCAGGGCCCTCAGGGAGGCGCGCAGGACAGACCGGCAGAAGAGCGAGGCCCTCGAGGAACACCTGACTGATCACTGGACTGTCACGTCGAGGTTTCTCGACGACATCATAAAATATCCTGAATTCCTGCACGCCATGACGCTGCGCACCCCGGAAAAGTTTGACCACACGCTGCACCGCCTCAAGGATCTTTTGGAGCGGAACGGGGAGACTGCGCTCTTTTCTGAAATCAAGAGCAGATCGAAAAACTCCGGGAGCAGGCGCATCCTGCCCCTGAGGCACGCGTACCTGCTGTGGCTGTTTCGGGCAAGGCTGAGCATACCGCAGGAAGCCCTTGCCACGATGTTTGGCGTTGACCAGGCCACAGTCTCCAGGTACCTTCCGCTGATGACCAGGCTGCTCGACGAGACAGACACGGCGCCGCGCAAAATCAGTGAGGCTGTACAAAAGGCCAGGACGCTTGAGGAGAGCAAGAAGATAATACCCGGCAGGAGGGGAGGAGAACTGATGGTGGACGGCACGCACAACCGGGTCAGAAGGTCTGCGGACAAGGAGAGGCGCAAAAAGACGTACTCTGGCAAGAAGAAGGCGCACACGTACAATACCAACATCGTGATCAACAAGCGCCGCGTGATAGTGGCGATAAGCAAGACTGTTCCGGGCAGCGTCCACGACAAGACCCTGCTCAACGAGGATCCGCCAAACCTTGGAATCATTACGGCAAGGATGGGCCAGAAGGACGTGCCCGAAGAGGAAAAGCCTGACGTCCTGATGGACAAGGGCTACCAAGGGACAAGAGAGGAATATCCCGGATGGCACATCAGGCACCCGCACAAGAAAAAGCGTGGAGCCGACAAAAAGACCGGCGGCCTGACAAAGAAGCAGCGCGCCTACAACAAGAGGGTAAACAGCTCCCGCGTGGCCATAGAGCACGTTATCGGGAGACTGAAGCAGTACAAGAGGCTGACGGACCCGTACGACGGCACCGAGGAGGAGTACAACGACGAGCTCAACGCGATTGCGGGAATGGTAAACCAGGATCTGATGTGGGACGAAATAAAACTCAGGGACGCGGACCTTCTCAAAAGGCTGGCCGAAAAAAGGGCGCGCCTCTGAGACAGGGCGGCACGAGCCGCCTGACGGAGTGAAAGACATGGAGGCGGTGCACGGCAGTGCGGAAACGTCGCGCACGGCATTCCAATATTTGCGCAAATTCCTCCCCATCCCCCATGAAACAACCTGCTGCCCAGCCGGGGGTGAGGGGCTGCAGGATCATGGCAGCCCACCGCCTTTGAGGCCGACATGAAACAACCTGCTGCCCAGCCGGGGGTGAGGGGAGGGGACGAATGCCGCACATCCACAGAACGTGCCTTATTTTCCAGTTTTGGAAACTAGGTTTTTCACATGGACGTGCAAGACAAATTTGTAAAATATACGGCAGACGAGATTTTCAAATATGGCCACGTCTAGCGCAGTTCTGACATGATTTTATGATTTGCCACGTCAGGCACATTCTGCATAGGATCTTTTATGCTGATACGATATGATCTTTTAATTTTTGTATCTTTTATAATGATGATCCGCTGAATGCAGCGGTTATTGATTCGGACAAAAATCCATTTTTTAAATAATTTCTAATAACTAGTAAATGCATATTTGAACATATCTTTTGATATCAAAACAACCGAATTTGATGAAATTGTCAAAATGTTAGATAGTATGGTTAGGGGTTTGTTAATAAAATACCTGAGAATATACTACTTATTTTGGAATAATGTTTTTGATAGATGCCCTGTATTAACCGCAGTCCAGGGTTTCAAACCTTGGTGTGCATTGATCATTAAACAGATCGATCTTACTTACTACGACCTCACAAAACTCCGGATCAAACGTCTCTTCATATGTGGATATATCATTTAAAATTTGAATGTGCTGTAACCCACA
This sequence comes from Candidatus Nitrosopumilus sp., assembly GCA_965238275.1. Lineage (GTDB taxonomy): Archaea > Thermoproteota > Nitrososphaeria > Nitrososphaerales > Nitrosopumilaceae > Nitrosopumilus. Next base: position 1,600,535 of record OZ250186.1, on the reverse strand, counting down.
CGAATTTTCAGATAGTGCAAGTATAATTACAACTGTTAAAATTCCAATTGCCGCTAGAATTAATTTTTTTAATTTACCCTTTTGATATGTCAATTTCCATGGTGGATACGTTGCGCAGTTTTCCATCTTGGGATTTAAGAGAGTCGGATGAGATTCGCACATCTTTGATGATGTATCCAACGGAATTCATTCTCTTGACAATCATTTGGGACACATCAACTGCCTGCGTAATTTTTTTGCCTCGAGCCTTGATGGTTACCATAGATCTAGTGGAAAGTTGTGTCAAGGTCGCAGACACATAAGTCATTATTGGTTTTGAGCCCACAAAAATCACATCACGTCTTTCAGGTGCTTTAGATGGATCCGAAGTTTTGCCCGTAGTTGAATCGGATTGTGACTCTGCGGTGGACGGAGCTGCGGGTTCGGCTGTTGGGGCCGGTGTTGGTTCAGCGGCTGGTTCGGGAGTGGACTCATCTGCTACTGCGGGTGTTGGTTCTGGAGCGGGTTCGGCTGTTGGGGCCGGTGTTGGTTCAGCGGCTGGTTCGGGAGTGGACTCAGCTGCTACTGCGGGTGTTGGTTCTGGAGCGGGTTCGGCTGTTGGGGCCGGTGTTGGTTCAGCGGCTGGTTCGGGAGTGGACTCAGCTGCTACTGCGGGTGTTGGTTCTGGAGCGGGTTCGGCTGTTGGGGCCGGTGTTGGTTCAGCGGCTGGTTCGGGAGTGGACTCAGCTGCTACTGCGGGTGTTGGTTCTGGAGCGGGTTCGGCTGTTGGGGCCGGTGGGTTCAGCTGCTGGTTCGGGAGTGGACTCAGCTGCTACTGCGGGTGTTGGTTCTGGAGCGGGTTCGGGAGTGGACTCAGCTGCTACTGCGGGTGTTGGTTCAGCGGCTGGTTCGGGAGTGGACTCAGCTGCTACTTCCTGTGTTGGTTCTGGAGCGGGTTCGGCTGTTGGGGCCGGTGTTGGTTCAGCGGCTGGTTCGGGAGTTGACTCAGCTGCTACTTCCTGTGTTGGTTCTGGAGCGGGTTCGGCTGTTGGGGCCGGTGTTGGTTCAGCGGCTGGTTCGGGAGTGGACTCAGCTGCTACTGCGGGTGTTGGTTCAGCGGCTGGTTCGGGAGTTGACTCAGCTGCTACTGGTTCTGGAGCGGGTTCGGCTGTTGGGGCCGGTGTTGGTTCAGCGGCTGGTTCGGGAGTTGACTCAGCTGCTACTGGTTCTGGAGCGGGTTCGGCTGTTGGGGCCGGTGTTGGTTCAGCGGCTGGTTCGGGAGTTGACTCAGCTGCTACTGGTTCTGGAGCGGGTTCGGCTGTTGGAGCCGGTGTTGGTTCAGCGGCTGGTTCGGGAGTGGACTCAGCTGCTACTGCGGGTGCTGGTTCTGGAGTGGACTCAGCTGCTACTGCGGGTGCTGGTTCTGGAGCGGGTTCGGCTGTTGGGGCCGGTGCTGGTTCTGCGGCTGGTTCGGGAGTGGACTCAGCGGGTGCTGGTTCTGGAGTGGGTTCGGCTGTTGGGGCCGGTGCTGGTTCTGCGGCTGGTTCGGGAGTGGACTCAGCTGCTACTGCGGGTGTTGGTTCTGGAGCGGGTTCGGCTGTTGGGGCCGGTGTTGGTTCTGCCTTTTTTTCAGTAATTGACTCTCTGGAACCGAATTCTGATAAAATTTCTTCTGCATCTTTGGAATTATTGGCGTCGCTCAAGTCCATACATCACTATAATTAGTTTCTCGCAGAACTTGTATTTAATTATTCGTGCTGAGATTTTTAAGGTACTCGTCAAATATTTTTTCTAACTCGTCAGCGGTTTTGCATTTTCGGATCTGTTCAACCAGTCCTGCTTCTTCCACCTCATAGCAGTTTAGAACATCCTGGGAATCCTTGAAGACGAGCATTGCCTTGTCCTTGAATATGCAGTGGTATAGCTTCTCCCGTTCCATCTTTTCAGGCTTGAGGTTCAGGCCGTTTTCGTTGGCAGATATCGGATGTTCCACAAGGAGGACTGAGCCCTCTGGTATTTAGATGAACCCAAAACTGATAGATGACGACAGTTCAGGGTAGTCGAGATATGTCGGAAGGAAGGATAATCTGTCACATAGATTTTGATTATTTCTATGCGCAGTGTGAAGAGATCAGAACGCCGGAACTCAAGTCAAAACCTGTCTGTGTCTGCGTGTTCTCAGGCAGGGGTGGGGACAGCGGCGCCATTGCAACTGCCAACTATACGGCAAGGAAATACGGGGCAAAATCAGGAATGCCGATAGTATTTGCAAAAAGACGGCTCAGGGATAGGGAGGATGCAGTGTTCCTGCCGGTGGACTTTGGGTATTACTCGGAGGTCTCCGAAAATGCAATGGATGTCATGAGGGGCTATGCGGATATCTTTGAGTATGTGGGAAGGGACGAGGCATACCTGGATGTGACAGACAGAGTTGAGGGCGATTTTAAGAGGGCCGCTCACCTTGCCCAGCAGATCAAAAATGCAGTCAGGCACAGAACAGGAATCAGCTGTTCTGTTGGAATCTCGCCTAACAAGATGGTCTCAAAGATTGCATCAGACTTTCAAAAACCGGACGGCATGACGGTGGTTCATCCGGACGAATTGCACGGGTTTTTGGAGCCCCTAAAGATCAGGACGATCCCGGGAATTGGAAAAAAGACAGAGGAGAGACTCCGTGAAATGGGACTGGAGACGGTGCTGGATTTAAAAAAACTGGATATCTTTACCCTGAACAAGGAATTTGGCAGGAAGCACGGGGCATACATATTCAATGCAGCCAGAGGCACTGACGATGCGCCGGTCAGGGAAAGGGAGGCAAGCGTACAGTACAGCAAGATTGCAACACTGAGTAAGGATTCCAGGGACTACCGGTTTCTCTTGGAAAATCTGATTGAATTGTGCAATGAGGTACACAAGGTGGCCATGGGAAACAACAGGATGTTCAAGTCAGTTGGAATCCAGTTCATCCATTCTGATCTGTCAGGCAGAACAAAGTCAAGGATGCTGAAAAATCCGACATCAAGCCTGGCTGAGCTTCAAAGGAATGCAGAAAGGCTGCTGGCAGATGCGCTCGAGGGGCAGGCATCGGATGTCAGGAGACTGGGCGTCAGGGTAGCCGAGCTCTCAGAGATGCAGGGCCAGATGGACATTACAGATTATTTTTGATGCATTTTCAGCCCTTCTCCAGCTTCTTGAGACGCCTGGACTCTATCAGGATTACAACCAGTATGAACGCAAAGAGCCACGGCAGGAACATGATCTCGCCTGCGATCTTGTGATACTCCTCCCAGGCAACAGGATCCGTGGTGACCTTCAGGGCGTACCAGGAGAGGGAAAATATCCTGATCAGGTTGACTACAACGGTGCCGATTATTCCCAGTATGAAATAGACGATCTTTCTGGGCCTGGCAATGTTCATCTTGAGCATGAATGCCCCTATTACCAGGGAGAAGATGATTATGCTGTGAACGCCTGCAGATGGCCAGAACACCTGGAGTGCCATGGAGCCATGGTCACCACGCAGAAACATGACATTGTCTCTGGCTATTGCAGTGCCAAGATCAAGTACGGTGATTACCCAGACGTTTGCCTGAACAAAATAGGGAACAACATACTGTAATGGGCCCAGCGTGTCATAGGGGAAGAATGCATCAAGGGAGAGTATTACTGCGGTTCCGGTAAGAAATATCGGTCCTGCCGGGGCAATCCTGATCCACCGCCTTCCAAAGAAGATGGACAGTGCTGCAACGAAAAATATGGCCATTACCACAAAGTCCCACATCCATGTCCATGAGTAGATCAGCTGCACGTCAAAATGGTCTGCAGACTCGACGATGTAATCCTGCAGGCCATGCTCCAAGGAGATCAGATATACGATGACTAGGACCGCCATCGGAATTACCACATACAGCCGTCTTTTGGATATGACAGTCTTTAGCCCAATCATCTCGGCTACAACAAATATGAGTGCAAAGAAATAGCCCCCCCTGCCCTCGTTCCAGCTCCATGCTATCGAATCCGGAAAGACGATCATTGCAAAGAGTATGGGGCTGGCAATGATCATGATTCCTATAATCAGGTTCCAGTTTTGCACTACGTTAAGCCCAAATGAGTCAAATAAATAGATCAAGTTTTACGGGTCCGGGATGCAGGATGGAGTTCTGCAGGAGTAGTCCTGGAATCAGGCGCGGGTAGGTTTCAGGGTATTGCGGGAGGGGGGGGGTATTTCCAGCACATGGGTGCTAGTCAAGCTTGCATTCGGTTCTGAGTGATTTTACCGTGGTAACGTATGTAACGGCCAGTACCAGAATGGCCACAATCCGGATCGGGATCTCGTAGCTTGTAAGGAATGCAGTTGCAGTGGCGCCGACGGATCCAAACGTGGAGATGACGGCAAACCCCACAGGTCCGCAGCTGCATGCGCCGGCGGCGGCACCGATTATAGAGCCAAAGGCACCACCGCTTATCTTCCGCTTCGAGTTTTTCAGAACAGTTATTCTAAAGATGTTCATGGGGATGACCAGGGCAGACAGTGCCGAAATGATTAGGATCAGGGCAAACCCAAGCTCGCCTCCTGACGGCAGATGGCCTACTACATACGGCTCCAAAAAGATGTATTCGGACAGTATCAGCAGTCCTGTTGCCATGAGGGTAAAGATGACGGCTGCCAGAACCGTAAACCGGATGTTGGAAAATACGATTCGTACCGCTTGCGCCATTTAGATCATGGAATCCAATGTTTGCTGGAATGTGGAGAATGGATGGGCCCCGCTTATCCGTATTTGCTGGTCGGGGCCTACAATAACGAATCCGGGAGTCGATGTTATTCCGGTTGCCCTTGCCTGGTCTGTGTTGTACTGGACGCGCTGGGCATGCTTGCCAGAATCAAGGCAGTCTGTAAACTGGTCCAGGTCCATGCCCAAGTCAGAGGCAAACGCCTTTAGCCTTTCTGAGTTTGCCCAGCCCCCGTCGATTTTGGCCTCCTGATAGGTGTATAGGGTATCATGATACTCCCAGTACATCCCCTGATCCTCTGCACAGTATGAGGCCTGGGCTGCCTTTGGAGAGTCACGTCCCAGAAATGCCATATCGACAAAGACGAGGTTTGCCTTTCCAGTATCGATATACTGGCTGCTTATTGCAGGCTTTGTTTCATGGAACCATTTCTGACAGAAATGGCACTGGTAGTCGCCAAATTCAATAATCGTGATAGGGGCAGACGGGTCTCCCAGAATTGGAGATCCCAGGGTAGTGGAGATGGTCCCATGTGTTCGATCCGTCACACCGGGATTATCAGGCGGTGATGACTGGAACGAGGCTACTGCCATGGCTATGGCCACTGCGATAGCTGCTATGATGACGATCTTTTTATTCACAAAGCATGGCAGTAAATGTTATTTAAAAATGCTTTTCCACTTGTTTTTTCACGGAAATTTTTTCAATTCCGGCAGTCAGATCTGGTATTGTTAGTCATTGCGTACCACAACGGCTCCAGAGTTCTTAAACGCTGGGCAGTCGAATCACAGCAAATTCTCCTTTGGGAGAACGGACAGACAAGCGATGCCGAGTTCGTGGCGGTGCTACAATACCGAGTGCAGGCGGGAATACTCGTGGTATCTGAAATCGAAACCGTGGCGTCTGCGGCAGGCGCAGGACAGGACACCAAATCATGAGCCAAGGCGTCAGACGACTGATTCCATCACAGCGTCTGCAACTAGCGTCTGCCATCGGGCATTTACGGCTATTCGGTACACAGGTAATTACTTGTGAGCGGCACTATAGATAATCTAGGAAAAATATTATTTATTGGATATTCCTTCCAGGAATACCCGTGGATCATATATTAGATTTAATGAACGGATTTTTTGTTCTTCCGCAGTGTACCAGCCACATGCAAGCAGTGTTAAAGATCCTAAAGGAACATCAACAAACACGCATACCTCGTTTCCATCTACAAAGGCTTTTTTGATGTTAAATTTTAGAGGTGACGCTTCCATGCGTTTAAAGAATGGCTCTGCCCGATCATAATTCCCAAGTGGACTAATATATTCAAAATCATCATTTACACAGCCTCTAGCGCTTTTGAGATCATTTTGACTAAGTGATTCTATGAAACGAACCACAAGTTCTTTTGCATTGTTTTCAAGATCAAGGTTTCTTTCCATGAACAGAGTTAGTGAGAAAGAATTTATCTGTTTCGACTTTTGATTTAAAGATCTTGAAATCGAATGTATTCATAAATAAAATGTAGAACCAAAAGATTTTCAGATTATTGTAGTGTTGTGTAATAATGGACGTCAAAGTTATCGGTCATTAGGAAGGTAAATCTCTCTTTCAGATCCTGCAGCACAGGACCGTCCTGTATTGTAAAGAAAAAAGAAATTCTACAAGGATCCATACTGGGAATAAATTCAGGTTTATTTGATTGTATAGAAATTCTCTTATTTTTTCAAGAAAAATTTCAGGAAAAAACACTATCTGCAATAATTGATCTGAGGTGCATTCCCTGAAGGGACAGATACCTTACAGACTCGGCAAATATCTCAAGGCGATCGAGCCCTGCAATATGACACTGAATATAGGCGACAGTCTTTTTCTTAAAAGCCTTCGGTAAAATTCCGCCACAACAATGCTTTTCCAGGTATTATGATCTTAATCTAAAGAGCCCTACAAGCTTGGCAATAACAGTGTCAATGGGACACTGCTCGCAAGAAGAAGAAGAATCGGACGAATGCACGTCAAGGTGACTCTGGAATTTTTTTCTGGACTCGAAGATCATGTCGCATCTGGAACAGTAAACTTTTGTGGAATTGTTTTTGGCAGGCCCCTCCATGACTGCCCTTCATATCCAGTGTTTATAAAGATCTTGTACGCGGTATGAGGTCGCCAGAGCATGCATGAAAAACCAGACTCGCAACCATGCGCAACCATACCGGGAGGCCGGATACGGTCGGTTGCAGGCGCTGGTTACACGGTATGATTCTGTCACGGACACACGAGGAGTGGCCTAAAGATAGTGGATTCTCATGTGGATGTTCAGTTCCATCTGGTACCTCGTAACGAATCCGCAATGGGTGCATGAGAACATCTCCTGGGTAGGGGCAGCCTCATGCTCTATGGTCTTGCCATATATGGACTTGATGCGTATCGTCCCGTCATCTGGGATTACGGCAAAATTACGACCCTCGCCGATCGAATCCAGAAATTCCTTGATTGCCGTAACGACGGTGCTGAGATCTATATCCATCTCATCGTCAAATGCAGACAGTGTGAACTGGTTGTTCTTCAGGGTTGGAATGGCAGCGACCTGATCGGAGACATATACCAGCAGATCGTTTCTAATGGACAGTACATCCTTGCAGTCAACTATTAGCACAGAGTAACACCGAGAGATCAATATTTTAGTCTAACAGTATGTGGAATTCAGGGCCAAGCACAGGCATGAATGATTCTGCGAATGGCCATATCTGGTTTTGGGGGGAGTGGCTTGGGCGTGTACGACAGGATGCAGCATCATGCCAACAATTATCCACAGGGTGTGATGGATTACTGCACCCCACATAAAGTCAAAAAAGAGAGGCGTCGTTAAGATGCAGGGGCAGGCATGTGCAGAGGCCATCAGTTCCAAGAAATATTATGAGAAATGATTGCAGATGCGCTGTACAATTACACGAATACAGACGGACATGTCATGGCCGCCGCCGCCGCCCATACTGCGTCTGGACAGACAGGATTGGTTTGAGGGACGATTATTCCTATATTCCGCCGCCGGAAATTTCACCAAGCTCCACCTCATAGCCGCTCGGGTCTACTATGTACACTGATCTTGACGTCTCCCAGTCCACTATGCCGCCATAAAGTATCTCAACCCCGGATTTCCTGCATTTTTCAATTATTTCATCAAAGTTGGCAATGTTGAATCCAAAATGGGCAATTCCGCCTCCCGGGGACATGTCAGGCACCTCATACATGCAAAGCTTGATTGCGTCATTGCCAATGATTTTGGACGGCAGATCCGCCTTGTTTGTGTTGGATTCTTGTTTTATTTCAAAACCAAAGAGGTCGGCGTAAAACATTACACTCTGCTCCAGATTCTTGACCTGCATGTTTACATGATCGATTGATGTTGCCTTGAGCGCTGTTCCCATACCAGTCATGGACGGTACTGGTATTTGTTTTTTCAGAGATTTTCCTATTTTTTTTTCTGTTTCATTACGATGAATATTGCAACAGCAGTAGAAGCACCCAACAGGGCAACCAATACAAGGTTGATGTCAGATACCTGTTCAGGCGGAGAGTCAGATACGTATTCCTCACCCAAGGCCTCTGCTGGAACAATTCTATAAATTTCCTTTTCACCGTGGGATACAATGTATAGAAAACCGTCAGGTCCCCTTTCAATGTCTGTAATGCACTTAAAACCTGTGCCAAGTATTATCTCATCCATGGAATCGCCGTCGTCTACCAGGTTGTCCTGCAGATCCGGATTGATAAATTCGAATCCGTCCCTGTTCTGATTTAGCGTGAACTTGTAAAGATTTCCGTAGTTGCAATCACCTACAAAGAGCGAGTCATCATAGGTACTGGTCTCCTTGAATTTTCCAAAACTCAGACCGGTGGGCGCAACAACCTGTTTCCAGCTAAATTCGGGATCCTTGTAGACGTAATCCTCATAAACTACAAGGCTGTCAAGCTCGGACTGCGTTGCAGGCCCCATTATTTTGTTCCACCCACTGTTGAACCTATCCGGAACCAGGTTGATTTCATCAAAGTCGTCATCCCCGTTTTCAGTATCCCACAGGTTTCCGGTTACAGGATCTATGGCCAGTCCGAAGCTGTTTCTGATCCCCACGGCTTGGTACGGCCCGTCCGGATCCACGCGCAGGATTACGCTGGTATCCAGATAGTCAGTAGTGCCGGGGGGATAAAGATTCTCAAGGGATTTGTTTTGAAGGGGGCCGTATTTTCCGGTATCCCCAATCACCGCATACACCTGGTTGTCCAGACCGGTAACCATCGCCCCTCCGTCATGATATATGTTTGAGGGAAGCTCCATGGCCAGAACAGGATTGACCAATGTCTCCCCACCCCAGTCGTACTTGTATATCTTGTTTCCCAATTGGTGCCCACCCTCGCCAGCTGCTGTGAAATAGATATAGACTGCAGAGTCAGCACTGGTTATTCCCAGCAGTCCGCTTTCCCAGGTTGGGTCTATGGTAACTTTCAATACGGGTTCGTTCTGCATGATTCCGTCCCGAATCAGATGGACGGTGCCGGCTTTGTGCAATATCAGTATGTCATCGTCTACAAAAGTCATGGTGGTGTGTCCCCATCCGACTCCATGCGCAAACTCCTCAAGGATCAGACTGTCATCGTGTAGTACAGGCTCGCCAAACGCTACAGGCAGGGCACCGATGAGGATGAATCCCAACCCCAAAATGGCAAGATGCAGTGCGTCCAATTTCTTATTACGAGGTGTTTGGCGTTAAATAGATTTGTTGTGTTTGGTTGCAGAACCCCTGCTCACGATAGAATATAATTTGGCATCTGACAGATGGCTATTTTTTCAGGACGGGGGTCCCGGCGGTGTCATTTTCCCGCTCAGAATCAAATGTCTCCATGTGGTCCAGATCCCTGTGCATGTAGCTGTGGGTCTCGCCCTTTTTCTTTCTGCAGAACTTTGAGTGGATCTTTACCTGTATGTCCAGCGTGGTCTGGTTTTCGTGGAAGATGCGTATTTCGCAATCGGGGCATATCATCTCCGGCATGAGTCGGGTCTGTGTCGAATATATTTAGATGTTTCAGATGTGTCCAGACATGCTGTCAAGGCAGGAGGCGTCCAAATAATTATGCCTGGCTTTGGTGGTAGCCAGCATGTACAAACAAAATCTTTAGATGCGCACCCGTCCATCATGAATCATGGATGAATTTGAAATCTCGTCTTTTTCCATGTGGTCGCTGATTACAGGGATTCTAATGCTTGTCACCGGACTCAGTTATCGCATGTACATGAGGAGGAGGAGGAGGAGCGATGAGATCGTTTCATCCTGAGAAGAAGGGACTGCGCGGACTGACAATTGCAGAGAGCTTTGGACAGGATAATGACAAGGCAGTCCTTGCCGGAGTCGTCATGAGAAGCGACCTTGTAATTGATGGTTTTGTGTTTGGAGGTGCGACGCTGGCAGGGAACGATGCAACATGTGCAATCCTTGACATGCATGCAAGGCTGGGACGGTCTGATGTAAACTATGTACTGGTATCGGGCATGATACTGTCCAGGTACAATGTCGTGGATCTAAAAGAGCTGCATGAGGCCCTCAGGATACCGGTCATCGGGCTCTCCTACCATGACTCTGACGGCATAGAGTCCGCCATTCGGCAGAACTTTCCGAATTCGTTTGAACCAAAGGTTGCAGCATACCGGAAACTGGGTGGCAGGCAGAGGATACGATTAAGGACGTCGCATGACGTCTTTGTAAGGGTGTCAGGGTGTACCACAAACGATGCGGCATGTATCCTCAACAAGCTGACGCTGCATGGATCGGTTCCGGAGCCTGTGCGGGTATCGCGTCTGGCCGCAAGGGCACTTGATGCGTTTCAGGCATGACCCGTGGACACCATGGCATCCAGACATTCCATCCTGGTATGTTGTGCCTGGGGATGGTCATCATCCTTCGGAGGCCGTCTTGCCCCCATCCACGTTCAGGATGGCCCCGGTGACCCAGTGGGCCTCGTCTGATGCCAGATAAAGCACGGCGTTTGCAACATCGGATGGTTCCCCTATCCTGGCAAGCGGCAGCCTGTCCTCAAGCACCTTTCTTGCATGCGGGTCATCCAGATACGGCTTGATCATTCCGGAGTTGACTATCCCAGGATTTACACAGTTGCACCTGATCGTTCTCCTTGCATACTCTACTGCAATTGATTTTGTAAACATCGATATTGCAGCCTTTGTTGCAGAGTACACTGCCAGGTGCACCCTGGGTATCGCCCTCTCCCCCGAGATGGATCCGACGTTTACAATCGATCCGCTTCTCACCTCATACATCTTTGCAAGCACGGCCTTTGTAATGTGAAACATTCCCAACAGATTCACGTCAAGAACCCTCTTAATCTCAGGGGTCGGCATCGTGTGAAAATGTACGGGGTCGTTTATGGTTCCTGCATTGTTTACAAGGATGTCGATCTTGCCGTACGTGTCCATAATCTGGTTGATGACCTGCGTCGTGTATGACTCGTCAAGCAGATCGCAGGATATCGATACTGTCGACTTTTTGTTTCCGATCTCCTGCCTGGCGCTTTCCAGTCCGTCCAGATTCCTTGCAATGAGAACCACCTTTGCACCCTCTTGGACAAACCTGCTGACAATTCCCTTGCCTATGTCGCTTGAGGCCCCCGTAACAACGGCAACCTTGCCTTCAAGTCTCATACCACTATACGATATCATGGCCTTTATAGAATTTTTGCTCATTTTTATATATAATACCGGATTCATGCTCATCACCCACATGCCAGGCATGAAGGCCGCACCGCCATTCCCGCGCTCTGCGGGTTCTGCCTGCAGGAGCGCTCCTTCGGCGCATGACTGCAAATGCGCCATGACAAACGTGCCTGCAGTCATGTCTGGGAATCAGCATGTCCGGATTTTTCTATGTATCTGATGATTCCGGTATAGTCCATCTCGCCAAGTCCATGCCTGATGGCATCCTGATACACCTCCTCTGCCCTTGCAATCATTGGAAGGTCAATTCCCATGGCTCTTGCAGCGTGCGTCATGGTGCTGATGTCCTTTGTCAGATTGGCAAGGGTAAATGTCGCATCCTGCATGCCCTCTATCATCCCGTATGCCTTTCCCTGGCTCATGCCGGTCTTAAAGTACGTTGAGTTTAGGACCTCAAGGAATTTTTTGGGATCCACGCCTGACTTTCTGACAAATGTTATTCCTTCTGAGAGCGCCAGTGCAAGCATTGTGATTTGAAGGTTCATGGCAAGCTTGACAGAGTGTGCAACCCCGCTTTCTCCCAGGAAGAATATCCGGCTTGCAATCCCGTCAAGGACGTCCCTGCAGCTACTGAATGCTTCCCTGCTGCCTGATGCCATCATGATCAAGTCCCCGGTGACTGCCACGTTTGGGCCGCCCATTACGGGAATGTCAATCTTTTCAATGCCGTGTTTCCGGAACATGACTGACATGTCGGCAGATTCGGAGGGATCAACTGTGCTCATGTCTGCAACAACCAGTCCCCTGTGCGCCCCCTTTACGATTCCGTCGTTTCCAAACGAGACATCCCTTACCGCGCCTGCATCCCGTACTATCGTGATTACAACATCAGAATCACGTGCCACGTCCATTGGCGATGATGCGATGCGCGCGCCGGCAGCTGCGGCCTTTGCAGTCTTGGCCTTGGTCCGGTTGTATGCCAGCACGTCAAACCCTGAATCCAGCAGATGCATGGCAACTGCACTCCCAAGCATGCCAAGCCCGATTATTCCCACCCTCATCATGAGGCAGTCTCCCGAGTCATCCTAGTGCCGCTCCTCGTCTTTGATCTCCCACTGTCCGCCTCCAAGCCTCGATGCCACGAACTCCAGCTGTCCAATAGTCTTGTCACCCCTCCTGACCTTGGCAAAGTCGACCTTTTTCATTCTAAATACCCTTTCCTTGGGCTTGTACCCGCCCTCGATAACCCTGACCCTGAATCTCTTGCTAGCCCGGATTATCATCCTCCTTGCGGCCTGCACGTCCCCCATCCACGAGAACATCTCAAAGTCCCCAAAATTTCTAGTCGAGATGCTGTACCCGTACAGCCTTGCCTCCAGTTTTATTCCCTGGGATGCAGTCTGCTCATTAAGCCACGCTACAACCTTTTCTGCATGCCCCTTTTCAACCCCGAACGTTTCTGAGTCACCCATCTGATAGAATCCTCTGCATCAAGCAATAATAACCATTTTGCCACACCGTTCCGTCAGGACCAGACATGCCACTAATGCAATTTTTTCCATGGTGTGGAAGTCCAGGCGCATCTACAGGGTCAGGCAACCAATAGGATTCGGTTATTTGAATAATCCTGATATCGAGTGGATGGATCTTGTTGGCCGTTGCCGGATATAACTTGATAGTTGAATCGGATATAAAAAAACAATAATTAAAACAAACTAAACATGTCTATTTTTTTATAAACATGGAACCAATCATATTGTGACTCCCGTTATTTGAAGTAGTTTTAATTTTATTTGTATTTAATGTAATTGTCTTTATTTACACATCAGCATCAGGAAACCCGTCAGAATACCCGCTGACTCCCCTCAATAATTTTGCAACCCCGGCAATTTACAATGCCTGCAATTCCTGTTACCGCTGATGTCTTGGCATACAATTGGCTTTATGCTTACAAATGGAAAAGAGATCTGGCCATTTTATCTGCGGTGCTTGGCTGCCCTTTTTTTCATTGGGCTGTTATGGTACTATGGATAATTCCTCTCTGTTGTACCGGCAGAATCCGGTATGTTCATAGCGGCAGACAAAATATTTTACCCATTTAAGACCAAGGATTTTTCAGATTCCGGTCACACAACCAAAAGATCTTGAACGTAGAACATATCGAAAATTGGCGTGATATTTTCAATAGCACTGCACTAACAGGGCAGGCTTCCTAAAGGCAGCAGGTCCCGGGAATCCGTTAGATGACTATCCTGCTGGGATTATGGTCTCACCGGCAACAATATTGCTGAATACCAGGGATGCGATTATGGCGACAAGGGCAATTCCAAATGCCTTTGCGGTTCCGAATGCGTTTATCGTCTTTACTGCCTTTGTAGTCACAAACAGAAGCCACACTCCAAATAGAAGATATGCGTAATCCACCCATTTTGCCAACCCGGCCATAAAAAACCGGAAAAATACGGCCTAAAACTAGTCGTGTCTGGTATGTGGCAAGTCCGTTCACCCCAAAATCCAAAATGACGTGCGCAGCCTTGCAGCACTTCATCGTGCCCTGAATTCTACTTGACCGGAGCTTGGGAGCAGGCCCTGTCCCAGTCTACTGACGTCTTCCACTGCCCCGGTGGTGGCGGGCCCTTTTCCATGCAGTCCCACAAAAGGTTCAGGTTTACCAGCCCGGTGATCACGTTGAACTCCCGGTTGAACTGCGCCGCGTTGCCGTCGTACGGGTCGGCAAGACGCGCGTAGCGCTTGAGCCTGCCTATGGCGTGCTCCACCAACACCCGGGTGGAGTTGATCCTGTGGTTGTGCTTTTTTTGCTCCGGCGTCAGCGGCGTGTCCCTGGTCTTCTTGTACGGGATCTCCGGCGTGGTGCCGGGCAGGTGGTCTGCGATTCCCTGGTAGCCGCGGTCGACGAAGGGGTGGCACCTGTCTGATTCTGGCAGATCCGGATCGTGCATCGCCTCCTCCCACTTTCCAAACGGCATGGGGCGTTCCTTGAGCAGCGTGATGTCGCCGACTGACCCGACGGTGCTTTTTGATATGCCGATCACCACCCCGTCCCGGTTGGCGTACACGTTGGTATTGTTGGTGAACTTTTTCTTCTTGCCGGAGTATTTCATGCGCCGGACTGACTTTACAGACGGGCGCTGCACGGGGCAGTGCGTGCCGTCTATGAATATCTCGCCCCCGTCGGACCCGGGCACGATCTTCTTGAAATCCTCCTTGGTCGGGGCAGCAGCTACCTCCTCGGATATGTTGTCTGCCGTCGGAAGTATTCCTGCCAGCATCGCATCCATCACCGGAATGTACCGGGACACGGTGGTCTGGTCTATCCCGAAGAATGCGGCAAGCACGCCTTGGGCGGGGTTGTCCTTTTTGCGGATAAGTGCTAGGAGCAGTGCGTGTCTCAGGTACAGTTTGCACCGGTTTCCGGGATCGGAGACCCGGGATGCGTTATCGCGGAACAGCGGCATCTGGCCCGAATGCGTCAGAAACACCTTGGCCCGCTCCAGCATGTACCGGAACTGTTCCCCGTCTGCCAGCGTGACATGGCGGAGCTTGTCCCCGTCGCGTATTATGCCGTCTAGCACCTCTAGCAGGTGCAACGCTGGCCCCTTGCCGGGGTTCCAGCCATCGTTCCTGCTCTTCCACAGGCCGCGTTCAAGGCCCAACTCCCTGTCTTTCTGTTCCAGCTTTTTGTCTTTCTGCTTTAGAATATTTTTTAGGGTTTTGTCTTTCTGTTCCAGCTTTTTGTCTTTCTGTTCCAGCTTTTTGTCTTTCTGTTCCAGCTTTTTGTCTTTCTGTTCCAGCTTTTTGTCTTTCTGTTCCAGCTTTTTGTCTTTCTGCTTTAGAATATTTTTTAGGCTTCTGTTTTCCTGTTCCAATCTGTGCATGATCTGATCAGGCGAGTCTGGCATTTGATGTGAGACGCGATCGTGCCTGATCTAAATTTATCGATGTGAACAGGGGGATTACGCATATTTTCTAATGAGATTGAGACTACATTATACAGAAAAGAGATAGAGGAAAAGAAGTCGGGCGCGATTGACGGCGCGGATAAATCAAAGGGGATTGAGTAATACGACCAGAATGTACCAACCAGCCCAAATAGAACCGCCGCTAGCAAGATGTACAAAACATGTATGTGAAAGATTGCATCAAACGTCAGTTTCCAACACCGGTTACCGCCAAATATCTTTCCTGCAATGTGAATTATCACTGGTAGGGTCACACCGCTTGTCAGAATTGATATCATCTGCCACCACAGACTAGCCTGGCTTGATAACTCCAATTGCCCGATGAAGATATGTGATGATGTGATGACGGCGCCAAGGATTGCTCCGATCAAAAATATTACAACAGCCTGTCCAAAATACATGCCATTGCCGTCTTTAATGCGTGCAAATGCGGCATTTGGCGATATTATTACCAGGTATGGTATTCTGAGATCAAAGCGCACCGGCAGTACCACCCTCGGTAGTAATTTAACGGTTGACTTTGGTCTAAAATCCTGCAAGATGCCTCCCAATTGCGCGTTAATTCCCAAAATATACTCAGGTATCATCCCTGCTCTCAAGTAGCATCAGAAGATCATCCGGGATGGAACCGAACATGCCACGGTAACTTTGGATTTTTTTCTCAATAACATCTTCCTCATGGTTGCTTGAGGCAGCCGCCGCATATGCCAGTAATTTCAGCATGTTTAGCCGGGAATGCTCCTTTTCATATGCCATAAGCGATGCCATAAACGGCTCGACATCATTCGATGGTTCTGGAATAGAGAGATCAAATGCAGGTTGGGGCCCTCGTTCGTGCAACAGCATTACCAATACCTACTTTAAACTGTAATTGAAATGCCCATCAGTTGCCAGCAGAGTATCATTATGACGTAGTAGTCGTGGGGGGAGGTCCGGCAGGATCCTCTGCAGCATATGCGGCTGCAAAAAACGGGGCAAGCGTGGTCCTGCTGGAGAAGGAGGGCGCCATTGCAGAGAGCGTCAGGACCAGCGGCGTCACATGGATTCAGGATATCAGGGAGTTTGGAATTCCCGACGAGTGTTTTAATCCTGTAAAAAACTTCTCGTTCTGCTCTCCAAACAACGAAGTCACCATCACAGATGCGGTTCCAAGGGCGGCGGTGCTGGACGTGAGGGGGACGTACAGATGGCTGGCAGAGGAGGCACGAAAGGCGGGTGCAGAGATCATGGTCAAAACCAACGTTACAGGCATCATCAGGAATAAGAGCGGCGACATTGCAGGAGTAAGCGGGACGGGGCCTGACGGGGAGGTCACGTTCCACGGAAAGGTGATAATTGATGCAAGCGGGTTTTCGTCTGTAGTGTGCAGGGCAATGAATCTTGCACCCAAGTGGAAGAGGTTTGGTGCCGGGGCAGAGTACGAGGCCAGGGTGGAGAATGCGGATCCGGATACATGGTGGCTGATGGTGGGGCAAAAGTATTCCCCTGCAGGATACGCGTGGATCTTTCCTGTCGGGGGGGACATTGTAAGGATTGGGGTGGGTGTGGGGAAACCCGAATCTGACATAGACCCCACGCAGAGGCTCAAGGACTTGATAAGGGACAAAACTGGACCCATAAAAAAACTGGGCAGGATAACGCCAATAGAGTTTCACTACGGCATGATTCCAAACGACGGGCTTGTGCGAAGGACAGTCTTTAACAACCTGATCATGGTGGGTGATTCTGCAGGACAGGCAAACCCGCTGGTGCTAGAGGGCATCAGGTATGCCATAAGGTACGGCAGAACCGCAGGAAAGGTCGCATCGGATGCGGCAAGAACCGGAAGAACCGACAGGGACAGCATGTACAGGTATGAGGAGGAGTGGAGAAGCGGGATAGAGTCAAAGATAAACTCCGCAGGAGGCATCCAGAACAGGTGGATTGGATTCTCAGACAGGGAGTGGGACGAGGAGCTCAACGTCATCAACGAGCTAAAGCCAGACGAGTTTCTGGATTTTATAAGGGCCGAGTTTGGCCTGTCATATATAATCAGGCTCACCAGAAACCATCCAAGGCTTGCCGTGAGGCAGCTGCTTGGCATGGTAAGAAGACGCGCCGCACAACGCTAAAGCCGGATGCGGCCGCACACCGACAAGATGACATGGGGCATGGCAGTATTCCTGAACTGCCCGCATCCCGACATATGGCCAAACCGGCAAACCGTGAATCACCCCTGCAATGCCCGGCCGGCAAAAGAAGATTAAGAGGAGCACAGGCTGCATGCATGTGGATGCAGTCGAGAGGACGTTTGACAGCTGGGCCCTGAACGGGAAAGCCGAGATTCTAGAAAAGGGACATGGCAGGAACGTCACAGGGTTTCTTCAGGATGTTTCCTTTGATCATCCGTTTACATTTCTGGATGTCGGCTGCGGGAATGGATGGGTGGTCAGGATGATTGCAGGGCATAAAAACTGTACAAAGGCAGTCGGAATAGACAAGAGCGGCAGCATGGTTGCGCAGGCTGCAAAAAAGGCCCGGAGCAAAAAGGAGTCATTTATCCACACGGACATCGAGTCCTGGGGGTACGGGGAAACATTTGACTATGTCTTCTCAATGGAGTCCCTGTACTATGCAGACTCGGTTAAAACTGCGCTTGATCCTCCTCCAAGGATATACAGGCTGGTAAAGCCAGGAGGGGCGTTCTTTTGCGGAACTGATTTTTACACTGAGAACCGCGCCACTGCAGGATGGGCAGAGAACATGAAGGTTCGGATGCACCTGTATTCAAGGGACCAGTGGGTGGCCCTTTTTCAGGGGGCCGGATTTACCGTGCACACGAGGCAGGTGACGGATCCGTCAGATGCAGAGAATTGGAAGAGGGATCTTGGAACGCTCTTCATTACAGGCGTCAGGCCCAAAGAGTAATACTCAAATTCAATGGGTGCCAGGACATGGTGTGAGCTGGAGCACGACACGCTGCCACGGCAGAGGAAACTCCTCCCTCCGTACAGGAGATGTGATCCGGAGATGGATAGTCAGAGATGGCTGGCAACGGAGCAGAAAAGATCCAATATGGCGCACGGTGATGGTAGAACCTGAGGTTTCCATAAACGGAATGAAACAAGCCGACCCGCATGGAGCAAGGCCAAACAGAACCACAGATGCCTGTAGCAGGTTCAGGTAGGCCGCAAAGCGAAATATCGTGAAAACAGAAGGAGGGTTACTCCCAGCACACACATCTAGCTAGCCCATCATGTCGGCGTTTTCCCGGCAGAGGCTTGCGCCGCAGTCGCATGTGGCATCGCACAGGCAGGAGCTCTGCATCTGGCAGTCGCACTCGGAGCCCATCTCTGCAGAAGCAGAACAGCCGCATGTCGCATCAGACACTGCAGGCGTTGCAGCAGATGGCCGGGGAGCATCCTGTGAGGATCCGTCATAGACGTTTCTGGTTTGTTTATAGTCAGTGTCGTCCTTTAGCTGCGCCTCGCCCCTGTTGGTCTGGTATCCTCCGGATGAGGCGCTGGTCTGATATCCCACCAGCCGGTTTGGATCAATTCCCTGCTGCTCTGTCTGCTGGTTCTTGAGGGATCTGTTGCTTACAAAGAAGAATCCTATTCCGGCAACGGCTGCAACTCCTGCCATGCCGTATATGATGAATATTGGAAACTTGCCAGTGGCGGGGTTGAAATAATCCGGTGGAGGATTGGGGGTAACTCCTGCAATCTCAATGCCATCCAACGTACCTAGCGCACCAAAGCCCACCACCTGGATGGATGCATTGTCTGCAGACTGCAGGCTTCTGACGGTGTATTCCCTGTCAAGTGTCACAACGGCCTCAAATTCACGCTCACCTTGGACTCCTATTATAATGTCACTCAAGCCCATGGTCCACTTGCTAAGGACAAACCCGGAGATCTCCTCACTCAGGCCAAACGTTTCGGCATCAACGCCGATTCCCGTGGGATCAAACAGAAAGTGCCAGTCGACAAGGGGCAGTTCCAGTATGAAATCGGCATTGATAAGGGGTCTTGTAAGGACGTCGTCTGCTGCGGTTCCTGCAAGAAGTCCGTACGTCTCGGGTGAGTGGGATTCTAGTATGCTGAACGGCAGGTTGATCTCTACGCCATCAATTACAACCGGGTCATGCGCACTGAGTCCCCTCCAGCCCAGATCAATCAGGGCCTGCTGGGAATCCCTTGTGATGAGATAGTTGGATATCGTTCCTTCCAGAACCACTGTATAGTCAATCGACGTATGGTCGCCAAACGGCTGGAGGTGAATGTCATAGGATACTTCAAGATCAGTGATGAATGCCTGGCTTCCTGAATCAAATATGTTCTGGTTGAGCTGGCGTATAAGATCCTGGGTATCTGGGCTTGAGGAGTCTGCAGTACCTTCAACCACCCATTCCTGTCCACTCAGGTAGTCAAATATCTGCCCGTCTTCTGGATACTCTATAAAGACAGTCTTTTGGTGCGTTATATGAAATGGGGATGATTCAGTATTAGGGTTAATCACAACGTCTAATTGGGCTGCCCACGCAGGAGCGGATGCGCCAACCATGATCAGGATTGCGACAAATACAGGTAGTACCAATTGACCTGCCACGACAAACTTGCACAAATTCCGCTAATAAACCTACTATAAAACAAGATGATAATCCAGGGTATGCCTCTGAAAGTGCCCAGGCGCACCGTACAGGATTGCATGAATCAGATGGACAGCGGGGATGAACCCGGCAAACCCACGCGCTGCATCACGCAGTAGCAAGAAATGGCTGCATGGGACAAGGCCAAACAGATTCCCGCAACAGGCAGGGCTGCAAAGCAAAATATCGCCAAAACAGAGGGTTGCTCCAGTATCGCCTAGACTGGCACGTCTGCTATCTCATCATGTCGGCGTTTTCCCGGCAGAGGCTTGCGCCGCAGTCGCATGTGGCATCGCACAGGCAGGAGCTCTGCATCTGGCAGTCGCACTCGGATCCCATCTCTGCAGAAGCAGAACAGCCGCATGTCGCATCAGACACTGTAGGGGTTGCAGCAGATGGCCGGGGAGCATCCTGTGAGGATCCGTCATAGACGTTTCTGGTTTGTTTATAGTCAGTGTCGTCCTTTAGCTGTGCCTCGCCCCTGTTGGTCTGGTATCCTCCGGATGAGGCGCTGGTCTGATATCCCACCAGCCGGTTTGGATCAATTCCCTGCTGCTCTGTCTGCTGGTTCTTGAGGGATCTGTTGCTTATAAAGAAGAATCCGATTCCGGCTACGGCTGCAAGTCCTGCCATACCGTATATGATGAATATGGGAAAGTCGCCAGTGGATGTGGTACCAAAGCCCTCCGGAGCCAGGGGGGTAACGCCTGCAATTTCTACACCGTCAAGTATGTCCAGCGTGCCAAAGCCCAGCACCCGAACGACTGCGTTGTCTGCAGACTGCAGACTCCTGATTGTGTATTCCCGGTCAAGTGTGATGGTCGCCTCAAATTCGCGCTCGGTCTGGATTCCTTCACGAATGCTGCTCTCGCCCATGGTCCATGCGCTGACTACGTGACCTGCGATCTCGTCACTCAAACCAAACGTTCCGGCGTCGACGTTGATTCCGGTGGGATCGAACAGAAAGTGCCAGTTGGTCATGGGCTGTTCCAGTATGAAATCAGCATTGATAAGGGGTATTGTAAGGACGTCGTCTGCTGCGGTCCCTGCAAGAAGTCCGTACGTCTCGGGTGAGTGGGATTCTAGTATGCTGATCGGCAGGTTGATCTCTACGCCATCAATAACAACCGGATCATATGCACTGAGTCCCCTCCAGCCCATATCAATCAGCGACCTCTGGGAATCCTGCGTGATGAGATAGTTGGACATCGTTCCTTCCAGAATCACAGTGTAGTCAATCGACGTATGGTCGCCAAACGGCTGGAGGTGAATGTTATAGGATACTTCGAGATAAGAGACTGATGCCTGGCTTCCTGCGTCAAATATGTTCTGGTTGAGATGACCCATAAGGTTCTGGACGTCTGGGTTTGAAGAATCCACAATGCCTGCAACGACCCACTCTTGTCCGGCAAGCTGGTCGTGTATCTGCCCGTCTTCTGGGTACTCTACAAAGACAGTCTTTTGGTATCTTATATGAAATGGTGATGACTCAGTGTCAGGGTTGATTAAAACTTCTAGCTGCGCGGCCCACACAGGGGTAGCAGCACCAACTGCAATAAGGATTGCCACAAATGCAGGTAGCAGCAGACGCCTTATCATGCAAGTTTTGTGCAAATTACGGTAATAAACCTATCCTGAAAATGAAATTATTTGCGTTTGTCTTGGGTTAGCACAAAGACATGCACCAAACCGGTCCAGTTTCGCTATAATTATAGAACCCATCCCACACCCCACACACATGATACAGTCAATTGACGAGATCGACTTTGAGAAGGGGGACGGGCTGGTTCCGGTAATAGTGCAAAACGCCAGCACGCGTCAGGTACTTACCCTTGCATACGCCAACAGGGAATCCCTGGGGCTTACCATAAAGACGGCCAAATCATGGTTTTACAGCCGTTCGCGGAAAAAACTGTGGATGAAGGGCGAGACGTCAGGGAATGTCCAGCATGTCAGGGACATTCTAGTCGACTGTGACTCGGATGCGCTGATATACCTGGTTGAACCTACGGGGCCTGCCTGCCACAAGGGCGATCCCAGCTGCTTTCACAACAAATTGGCCAAATGAGGCCATATGTCCCGGACAGGGCACCGCACATAACTTGTCGTTATATATACTACTGAATTTTTTCAGAACAAAATTAAGTAACACTTGATTCAATATTAGGACGTTTTAAGTATGGTTTCAGCCGAGTTTGTCTTGAGACATGGGGCGATTATTTCTAGAGTGCAGGGAGTGTAAAAGGCAGTATGAGACGTCATTCAAATATGTCTGCGATGAATGCTTTGGTCCGCTTGATGTAAAGTATAACTTTCCCAAAATCACCCGGGACATGTTTGCAGGCCGCCAGCAGACATACTGGCGGTACTTTGAGATGCTGCCAATAGAGAATAAATCCAACATAGTGAGTATTGGTGCAGGCATGACCCCCCTCATAAAGGCCGAACGGCTCGGGAAGGCCTTGGGACTCAAAAACCTGTACATTAAGAATGATTCCGTAAACCCGACGTACTCGTTCAAGGACAGGCCGGCAGGCGTGGCAGTCTCCAAGGCGGGGGAACTGGGCATACATTCTGTGGGATGCGCATCCACTGGGAACCTTGCATCTGCGACTGCAGCACATGCGGCAAAGGCCGGACTTGACTGTCATGTGTTTGCCCCGGCAGACATAGAGACTGCAAAGATAGCCCAGGCGCTTGCATACGGGGCAAACTATATTCCGGTCAGGGGGACATATGATGATGCAAACACGCTGGCAGCAAACATCGGCGAGCGCAAGAGGATTGGAATAGTCAACATCAATCTGAGATCATACTATGTCGAAGGCTCCAAGACCCTTGCATACGAGGTCGCCGAGCAGCTGGACTGGAAGGTTCCGGATCACTTGGTTGTTCCTGTCGGGAGTGGTGCAATGCTTAATGCCATCTGCAAGGGATTTGAGGAACTGCAGGAGGTCTCGCTGACTGAGGATGTATCAGGCATGCATGTGAGTGCGGCGCAGCCCCGCGGCTGTGCGCCCGTAGTTGATGCCTTTAACAGCAACAGCACTCATGTGACTCCGGTGGAGCAGCCAGATACAATTGCAAAGAGTCTGGCAATAGGCGACCCCGGCGACGGCAGGTACGTACTCAAACGACTCGGGCAGTACGGCGGCATTGCAGTAGAGTCAGGCGATGAGGAAATTCTCGAGGGGATCATACTCTTGGCAAGGACTGAAGGCATATTTACAGAACCTGCAGGTGGCGTGGCAGTGGCAGCCCTTCAAAAGATGGTCCAGCGGCAGGAGATTGATCCGGATCAGACCGTGGTGTGTTATGTGACCGGCAACGGACTCAAGGCCATAGAGACAATAATGCGGGTGCTCAAGAGGCCGGCAGAAGTCAGGGCAAACATCCAAGAGGTATCGGCGGCGGTCAACTGATGACAGACATTACATTTGTTATCCCCTCGGTTTTGAACCGGGGCGGCGGAGAGAAAAAGATGCAGGTTTCTGCAGACTCCCTGGCAGACGCCTTTGCCAAAACGGTTAAAGTCATGGGTGATGACTTTGGAAGGCGCGTTTTAGAGGCTGACGGGACTCCCAGATCACTCATCAACATATACGTCAACGGCAAGAATGCAAAATTCTCAGAAGGGATGAAGACTGCGCTCAAAAGCGGTGACGAGATATACATACTGCCTGCAGTTGCAGGCGGCTCTGGTCTTTCCTAGGAAGATCCCTGCAGGCTCACACTGTAGGTAATGTCAGATGGTGTTGTAGAGTATCATGTACGACTGCAGACAAGGGCTGTTGCCAGAATGGTCGGTTGGGTGCCAGGTGGCATGAATTCAGGATGCGTCCCCCAACATGGCGTGCGTCATGGAATTTGCTTGCTGCCGCGGGCGTGGCAGGCATCGCTGCAGGCGCACGACGGTACCGCGACGATGTCGGAGATCAAGGGATTTTTTAGGCAGAATGCCGGCTGAAACTCATGTCAAAGGATCTTACAAGGCGTGCAGCCAAGATGCTGCTGGACGGTGCCACGCTGCTTGGCCAGCCGTGCCCGTACTGTGCAGGAGTCCGGGTGATCAAAGACGGGCATGCCTTGTGTATCGGCTGTGGCAGGGAGCCGGAAAAAAGGGATCTGCCACAGGACAGCAATCAGGATACGGTATCGTCCCTGGCAGAAATAATCAACGAAAAGATAAGAGTCCTCTCAGGAGAGTTGGAACATGCAGACAGTAGCGAAAGGCAGCAGGAGATTTTAAAATCCGTCAACATGCATTTGGACACCTTGAAGAAGATCAAGGACGTTCCGACGTGATTCAGGAACCAGCATCTGGCCGCATCCCTTGATTTATGGCGCCACGCCGCAGAGCGGGCGTGCAGGGACAAATTGGATGCATTTATCAGATATGCCATGTCCGGAATTTCCGCAGGGCACACCGGGAGTAAATTCAGGCTTTGAGGATTTGTTTTATCTTCTCTGCAAGGTGCGGCTTTTCGTTTTGTTCCAAGAGGAATCTTAGATCCTCCATGCTGTCAACATCCCACATGATCCTCTTTACAAAGACCATTGCGGCATTGAGCGTGTGCATCTTGGCAGTGTTCATGTGTGCCCTGTAGCTGTCCTGATCGTAGTGCGTCTCCATCAGGTTTACCGGCATTCTCATCAGCGCGTTTGTCCCGTCAAACCTTCTAGACGGAACGATGATTGCAAAGTTTGGCGGCGTCATGTAGTTTAGCATGAAATCAATGTCCTGTGTCTTGATGTAGGGAATGTCCTGTGGGAACACGATTGACGCATCAAAGCCGTTCTCCAAAAGGTACCTGTCTGCAAGCGCCACTGCCGCATTGACCCCCTCCTCCCGGTCCGTTATGGTGACAGAGTTGAATCGCTCTGCAATGCTTACGGCCTCCGGCTCCCTTGTCACTATGACTGTCCTGTCAATCCGCGGCGAGGTCGAGACTGTGTACAGGATCTCCTCCAGCATTGTCCTGCACAGATTCCTGACTGTGTGTTCCGGCAACTTCAAGCGCGTCTTTGCCTTGGAGAACGTCTTTACCGGGATTATTGCTGCAGTCTTCAAGTCACACGTGCACTTGCTTTAGGATAAAGTTTGCCAGCGCCTCTTCGGCAGGCTTGGTCTTCATGGTAATTCGGGTTTCAAATACCCTCATGTCCAGACTTTGGATCTTCTTTGTAAGCACCCTGTCCTTGGTGTCAATGATTATGTTTGAGCATACGTCCGAATACATCTTTGCCAGGCCGTATGCATTGGGTTCTATTCCTGCAGCCCGCATGTATTTTGCAGCCGGTCCCGTAATGGATTCGTTTCCGATCAGCGGGCTTACTGCAACTACCTTCCTCTTTATCTTTGAGAGCTCCTTTCGGATCCCCTTTATCTGCAGCATGGGGCCTATGGATGTCAGCGGGTTTCCGGGTGCCAGAACCACAAGGCTTGCATCATGAATTGCGTTTACCACTTCGGGGTTGGGACGCGCCTTGTCTGCCCCGACATACTGTATTCCCTCTACAGGCTTTCTTCCCCTGTGTTTTACCCAATACTCCTGCAGGTGCATCTCGCTTTTGTCCGTGATGATTCTTGTCTCAACGGTATTGTCGGTTACCGGAATAATGTTTGTGCTGACTGCAAATTTTTCACACATCCATTTTGTAATCTCGCTTAGGTTTTTTCCATTCTTGAGCATGTTGGTTCTGATCAGATGCGTTGCAGCATCCCTGTCACCTATCCGGAACCATGTCTCCTCTCCAAATACCTCCATCTGGCGCAGAAAGTTAAACGTGTCCTTCTTGACCCCCCATCCCTTGTCCTGATCAAGAAGATCAGCCAGTCCGTACACTATCGTATCAATATCCGGACAGATGTAGAGTCCATACAACCAGTAGTTGTCTCCTACGTTGCTGACCACGTTTACCTTGGATTCCTGTGCTGCCAAACCCCTTACCAGTTTGACTGAACCTGTTCCCCCTGCAAGCACTGTAATCATATCATTTTCACCTAGAACAACAAGAATAGATACGTTGTTACATATTACTTTTTCAAAAATTTAACATCCGGATATTCCAAGTACGATGCGGCCGGCCGGTTCGACGCCGTTGAGGCTGCTTGAATTGATTCGCAATCATTCCAGGTGCGTGTTCCCGAGGATCGATGTATTTTTCAGGGCCAGGGCATGCCATCTGTGACAGAACGCAGCCGGCATGCCGGATCAGGCATGTCCGTTTCCAGGCATTCGTCGGGATCTTCATCCCGCATGATCCCAATCTGAGTGCCAAACGGCACAAGATAACGAATGCCAATTCTAAACAAGGCTTAATAGTACGTACAAATCAATTCATGTAGAACGAATGGCAGTAATCTGTAATACTTGTGGTCTTCCAGAAGATTTGTGTGCTTGTGGCGAACTTGCCAAAGACAATACCAAGATTATAATCAGATTGGAGACTAGGCGGTTTAAGAAGAAGGGCACCATGATAGAGGGCCTTGATCCCAAGCTAAACAACCTAGAGACTGTTGCCAAGGAGCTTAAGAACAAGTATGCATGTGGCGGAACCGCAAAGGAGGGTTACATCTTCTTGCAGGGCGACCACAGGGACACCATCAAGGACACACTGATCGGTCTAGGATTTGCCGATGACAGCATAGAGCTGCACTAGGACAAATTGCAAGCCAAAAACAGACTGATTGCGTCCATTGGGATTCCGTTTACGGCGCTTTTATCAGTCATCTTTGGACTGTTTCTCATATCGTTTCCCATCGGAATTTTTGTCGTATTTGAAAGCGACGTCGGGGGGGACATTAACTATGATTTTCCCCTGGCCCAGCTGAACGCTCTAGAGGGAACCATGCTTGCCAATATTCCGTTTGAGATCAGCATAGGGGACGCGTTTGTCGTCTTGTGGGCCCTGTATGTGATAATATTTGTAATTGCGGCCATGGGTCCAAAATACGGATTTTTAAGATCATTTTCTCCCATAATCCAGCTTGGAAGACTGGATGTCAGGAAAAACTACATGCTCGGGGCTACAAAATGGTTCTCCGTCCTGGTCCTGGTCTCTGCAATAATCAATTATGCCCAGGAGTGGTTTGGGATTACGACTGTCGCGCAGCTTGGTGGAAACAACCTGGTTCAGTTCCTGTACATTACGGCAGCCCCCCTGTTTGAAGAGTTTGGATTCCGCGTCATCTTGATCGGTATTCCGCTGCTTGCCCTGTACTCCTGCAGATCCTCTGCAGGATACATTCTGGGGTGCCTGTGGAATCCGTCCAAGCTGGAAATTGCCAACTACAGAAAGGCGATCATTTTGATCGTTGCAGTTGGCGTGCTGTTTGGCCTTGCCCACATCGCATTTGGCCAGGCATGGTCCGAAGGCAAGTTTGCCCAAGCCGCAGTCGGCGGAATCATTCTGGGCTGGGTGTATGTCAGGTACGGCTTTGTAAGCGCACTCTTGATTCACTGGGCCACAAATTATTTCATATACGCATATGCCAACATGGTAGCCCAGCTGAACCTAATCAGCGTCGAGGATGCGTTCTCACATTCCCTGATGCCGTCACTGGAGATTCTCCTGCTGGCCTCAGGCGTGGTATCGACGGCCATAATACTTGCAGACAAGTTCTGTGCAAAAAGAGCCCGGAACCTAGAGGTTTAGTGCAACCTTCAGGCCCTTGTACCTGTTTCGGATGGTCACCTCTGTCACCCCGGCAGCCTCTGCAACATCCCTCTGGGTCTTGTTCTCCCCGTTGGTAACGCATGCCACATACAGGGCTGCTGCTGCCAGCCCCATGGGATCCTTCCCGGCAGATATCTTGTTCTCCTCTGCTATCTGCAGAATCTTGGTGGCCTTTCTCTTGGTCTTCTCTGAGAGTCCGGCCTTGCTTGCAATCCTTGAGATGCACTTGATTGGATCAACTACGGGCATCTTCAGGTTCAGCTCCCTCAGGAGCAGCCGGTAGCATCTTGCGATGTCCTTTCGCTTGATGTTGCTTGCCTGGCCTATGTCCTTTAGGGTTCTTGGCGTTTCAGTGTCACGGCATGCTGCATAAAGCGCAGATGCGATAAGGGCAGAAATGGAACGCCCCCTCACCAGTCCCTTCTCAAGTGCCTTTCTATAGATGTAGGCTGCCTTTTCAATCACGGCGTCCCCCACTGCCAGCTTGTCCTTGAGACGGTCGAGTTCGCTGAAGGCCTGCCGAAAGTTTCTGTCTACGGGTTCATGAACCTGGCTCCGGCTGTCCCATGTCCTCAGCCTCTCAATGGTGCTCTTCATCGAGGCCGTAAGCGGCTTTCCCGTCGCGTCCCTGTTTTGAGGATTAATCACAGTTGCCAGTCCCATGTCATGCATGGCAAGCGAGGTCGGCACCCCGGTCCTGCTCTTGTTTTCACCCTCGTTTGAAAACGATCTCCATTCAGGCCCCGACTCCTCAACCTTGTCGGTTATGACAAAACCGCACTTGCCGCAGAAATTCTCGCCCGTATTGGCATCTGTGACAAGGGTGCTCTGGCCACACCGCGGACACCGATCCTTTGGACTCATTGCATTTACCATATTCTTCCACAACCTTTCATTATAATATTTAAAATTTACTAATTCCATACTTATAAACTTATCTATGGTGATCGCAGCATTGTATTATACGGAAATTATGTCCGCTAGTCATTGGTATCCTCCTCCATCCAATTTGAGTTCTCATTCCTGATCTCCTCGGTCGCTTTCTTGGCATGGAATGCCATGAGTGGGGTCTCGCGGTTGGCAATGTCCAGCGAAAAGTGCAGGCGTCTCTCGTTATAGTATTCGACGTACTCTGCCAGGCTCCTGCGGTGACATATTTCATCTTCAAGCGTCCTGTGAAACCGCTCAAGCTTGCCGTTGGTCTGGGGGTGGTACGGCCTGGAGTTTATCAGCCCTATGCTCAGGTCCAGCAGCTCTGCCTCAAAGGTGGTGGGCTGCCATGATCCGGAAGGCGCCTTCATTCTCTTGCCGTCCTTCCCCTTCACGTACCTGCCTGTAGCGCCCACAAAGCATGAGCCGTTGTCTGACAGGATGGTGGCAGGAACGCCGAACTGCCTGACTGCATCCCGGAGAACCTTCACAACGTTCTCGGACGTGGCCTCAGTAAACAGACCCACCCCGGTCACGCATCTTGACGCGTCGTCCAGAAAGGTCACCAGATTGAGCCCTTTCATGCGCGGATCCTTCATGACATGCCAGTCTGTGTGCCACATGGAGTTGGAATGCCTTCGTTCGTAGCGAACCCACTTTCGTTTTTTGGACTTTGCCGCAGACGAAACCACCAGGCCGTTCTCCTTCATTATCCGGTATACCCTCTGGTAACCTATATCATGATTTACCTGCAGGTTCATGGCAGTGCGCAGCACGCCTTGCGGTTCCCGTCTGCATTCATCCAGCACAAGTCGTACTTCCTCTGGGGATGGTGGCCGTGCAGGCCGGCCGGGACGCTGCGGAGTGCCGGCAGTACGGAACACGGCCCGCAGCCTGCGGACATGGGGTCTTGGCGTCACGCCGATCTCTGTTGCCACTTCCGTCGTGCCCCTGCCCTTGCCGAGCTGTGCCATCGCGTATCTGATGGACTTTGCCGTCAGTCGTTTTGCCATCGTTTTTCTTGATCGGTAAAGGACAAAGTAATCCTTTACGTAACGCTTGATCTTAGGCGGACCTAATTTTCGTACAACAGAATGGTGATCGCAGCATGTGGAATACGAAAAGTAGTTCCTCCCTTATTGAACATGATACTCCTCCCCTGTCTGCTCGTCTATTACTACTTCTCCTTTGGGCGGCATCTTGCGCACAAACGCCTGGGCTGGTGTCTCCTCCCCGTCCGAGCCAAGTGACATGTGCGGCCTGTCGTAATTGTACCACTGCATGAAGAGGTCCACCGGGTCGCTCTTGCGCATCATTATCGCCTCAAATTCGGGCAGCTTTCGCTGGATCTCCCCGTGCAGCCTCTCCAGCTTGCCGTTGGTCTGCGGGTGCCTCACGCCTGCCAAGATCTGCTTGATGCCAAGCTCTGCCATCTTCTTTTCGAACTCGGATGCGCCCTTTTTCTTTGCCTCTGATGCGGTGGCATAGAACTGGGACCCGCGGTCAGTCATTATGGAGGCATGGCTTGCCGTGGTTTCTTATCGCCTTGTCCAATACTGCCAGGGCGTTTTCTGTCGTTGCACGCTCAAATGTGCCGTAAGTCACGAATCTGGACGCGTCGTCCTCGTAGCAGGAACCACCTGCCGTCGTTTGTAGTCTGTGTGCTCGAATTGGAATAGGTGCGCTCAAAGCGGATCCATTTGCGGCGCTTGCTCTTGTTGGGTTGTCTGGCAGCAAGATCCTCGTCACGCAATACCATGTGTATGCGGTTGTATGGAATATTCATGGTGCAGTTCCTTATGTGCCCGTGCAGGCGCACTGCCCCGACTGGTCATTGCCCTTGGCGCACAGCACTGCAGAGTGCTCCCTTCGGCCGGGAAGACCGCATGCGGGTCTGCCGGTGCGCATCGGGTATGTCACGCTGCTGCGTTCCTGTCCCTTGTATCTGGAATCAGCTTCCTTACCCACCGCGGTGACACCCCCATGGCCTTGGAGATGTATGAATTGGTGGATCCCTTGTCCTTCTCCGAAAGTCCACCTTACTTTTGATTCGTCCAGTTTTTTCATGATGCGTACTCTCCGGGTTCCTATATGCCGCCACCGGTTGGAGTACATCGTTCTTACGTAATTGTTTCGCTTTTTGAAGTGCCCCCGATGGCCTAGCGGACATCCATGGTGCCGGGAATGAATCTAATGATTTCGTGCTCGGGACGACAAAGGGCCGTCGCGATCCAAATATGAGTGGGTGCCAATCCCTTCGAGAATTGCAAATGAAGAATCGTGCACGCCAGACATGCTTGGAGGTGGAAGAATTTAAGGCAACGCACGAGCCCTCCTTGCCCTTACCACAAATCCCACCGGATGCAGGGGCGTGCATGAAATCAGGATGCAGGTGCTGCCGGTTCTGGGCAAGGGTGCTTGGTGACCGATCGGTTTGGCAGGCAAGATCCCGATGCTGCTGCTCTGCCGAAGTTGCAGGCAGACCATGTACCGGCTCAAGGAGATCGAGGGCTGCAGGCACTCGTCTCATCCCTCACAGAGGACAACAAGAGGTACGCCAAGGCCAACAGGGAGCTTAACGCCAAGGCCAACAGGATCAACATCCCCACCGTGACCAAGAAAAAGGCAGGCCCAAGGAAGGCCGGCAGGCCCAAGGGGCAAAAACCCACCATCAACTGCAGGCCAAAACGCGTCGACCGCGTCGAGGAGATCGACTGCAAGGAATGTCCCGACTGTGGCAACGACAATCTTTCGGACGTGGACAGGTACGATCGCATCGTGACTGTCATGCCGTCATGCTGGAAAACGTCAGGTACGTCATCAAGCGGCGCTGGTGCCGCGGGTGCAAAAAACAGGTCTCTGGAAGGGTTCCCGGCGCGGCAAAACACGCGCGCCGTTCATCAAACTTTGATGCGGCCATGACGTCCCTGAACATGAACGGTTTGTCGCATGCCAGGGCCGCAGAATTTGGCAGCGACGCGTGGGGGCACAAAATCTCGCGCCCGTCTGCATACCGCGGCAAGATCAGGCAGGCAGAGCGCATGGCACCGGAGCGTGATTCTGTAAGAAAGCGCGTGTTAGAGGCGCCACACCTGAACGCAGACGAATTCCACTGGCCGTTGGGCGGCAAACGCGGCTACGGGATAGTGGCCCTGGCAAAAGACGCCTGTCTCGTGGAGGTGACCGGCTCTCGGGGCATCAAGACGCTTTGCCACACACTCCCGGACTACGGTGGAACCATAACGCAGGACTCGTATGCAGGATGGCTCCACGTGGGATCGTGCCGCCAGATGTGCGTGTGCCATCAGGAACGCCTGGTGCAAAAGGACGTCCTGACCAACCCCAAAGGTGACGTTCCAAAGTTTCTGGACAGGCTGTCGGCAATCCACGATAAGATTTATCGCGCATCCAGGATCAAAGACGGGCACACGAGGATCGCGCGGCCCACTGCATAGACGCGGAGTTGCGCGGGCTGATCGAACCGTTTGCAGACGATGGGCACGGCACCATGCCAGACACAAGAAGAGGAACCCCCGGGAGGGATACTTTATGACCACCTGCCTGCACGTGGACGGCATCGAGCCTGACAACAACGCAGTGGAGAGGGTCAACCGGAGGTTCGTGGCCATAAGAAGCGACGGGGGCGGAAACCGCTCCCAGGGGCATGGATGCCAACTCGATCCTGTTCACGCTGCTGGCAACTGACAGGAAGCGGAAACAGCTTCTTTAATCACTTGGTCCACTGTCCTCTGGAGACAGTTGAGGCATCGTCTTACCACGCGCGGTGCATCACGGGAAAAAAGATTTCACGGTAAGGGAAAGGCTGCACCCGCTCCACTGTTAGGCAGGCCACTTCCTGTTACGTTCTTACCCACACGCCCTTGCTTCCACTCAACACCAAGCTGATCTTGCTTCCAAACACGCCGGCTCCGTTGGTTAGGGGAGGAACTACTTTTTGTACAACGTAATGGTGATCGCAGCAAGCGGTTAGGCTTATGTCTAACTCCACAATGTTGCAGACATCGAACCTGTGCAGCTGCAGGATCGCACCACGGGCTGACTGCCGCGACGCCAGGATACGGCATCGGAGGCAAGATAAGGTGTGCTGCGGGGCAAAACCCACGAAAACTGCCCGCAGCACAAGGTGAGGCAGGGCCTGCACCCCGTCTGAAGAATAAAGTTTTTATGTTAAAATCCTCGCAATTGGATTGAATGAGTAGCAAAAAAGCAGCACCGCTTCCGGCTTCAAGCGGGGGCCTCATGAGGTTCTTTGAGGATGAGACCAAGGGATTCAAGCTGGATCCAAAGATCGTAATATCAATCCCCATAAGCTTAATCGTGGCATCATGGCTAATTGACATATTTTTAGTCCCGTGAAAAAGCAATGGAAGAATATCCGGATAATGTCTCCAACATACACAACAGGTTTTCCCTTACACTGCTGAACCCTTCGTCGCATTATTTCTCGCTGGCAGCATCGCTGGCCATCGCGACGGTAATTGCGCTTGCAACGTACCTGGGATACCTTGGCCAGATTGCCTTTGACGATGTATGGTACAGAATTCCAATAATCGTTGCCGTGCTGGGACTGACACAGCTGCTTGATACCAGGTTTGCAAGGAAGAAAGAGTACTCAAAATCGCTGCATTCGTCACTGTTTGCAAACATGCTGTGGGTGGTTACCATTCTGATGGGAATACTGGCAAGCATCGTACTGGACAAGGAGCCCTCCCTGTTCTTTGTAACATTTGGAATGCTCCTGTATGCAAGTTTCAGGATAGGGATTTACACCACCACCCTCGGGGCGAGCATCAAGAAGGCGTGGGCCATATGCCTCATACAGCCGCTTGCAATGTTCATGGTATTAATCCCGCACGACATGTGGCTTGCGATGCTTACCGAGCCGCTCGCGCTCGGGTATGGAATCTCGTTTATGGTAATTGCCAGCGTCTGGTCGTTTCTCACAGACAGGGCCGGAAGGCCGGGAATGAAGAGCACGCACAAGACCATACAGGCGTATCTTGCATCACAAAAGGACGACTATACAGAGGCAGAAGAGATTATGGAGCAGCGCTCAAGCAAGACAAGCGTGTCGACGTCCCAGATAAGAATCTCATCCTCAGACGGCGGCACGGAGTTCAGGATGGTTCTCCCGGAGATTCATCCGGGCCCGTACCACCCCGTGGGCGGAAGCAACATACCGTACAGGATTTACAAGAAATGGTCGTCATCGGCCATGGTCATGCACAGTATTTCAGATCATTCGCTGAATCTTCCGACACAAGACGAGGTCAAAAATTATCTGGGCAGCCTGGATGAGAACAGCGTCAAGGGGGAGGGCATGCAGTGTACGGAGCCTGTCACGGTTCAGACAAACAAGGCACGGGTTACCGGCCTGCTGTTTGGCGACTGCCCGCTGCTGCTCCTCTCGCTGTCACCGCACGGCATGGAGGACATTCCAAACTACATGAAGACTGACATCGAGCAGTACGCACACGGCAAAAACTATGCAAGGCCGATGATAGTGGACTGCCACAACGCAATGGGGGATGTAATCTCAGATGAGGACGGCAGGGACATGCAGAGTGCCGCAAGATCATGCCTTGACGCACTGGGTACAAAGGACAAGTTCCCAGTCGAGTTTGGCTATGCAAATTCCGAAGGGATGGACGTCTGGACGGAGGATCTGGGCATGGGAGGACTCGGAGTAGCCTGCCTGAAGATAAACAAAAAGGGATACTTTCTGGGATGGGCGGATGCAAACAACATGGAGAACGGGGCAAGGGAGGAGATTATCAGCAATTTTGCCCAAAGGGATCTTGAACTTTTTGAGATCTGTACCTCAGATACGCACTATGCCCCGGTAAAGGCAAGAAACAGAAACGGATACTATCACCTGGGACTGATTACAGGTAACGAGAAGCTCACAGGATGGTTTCTAAAGATTGCAAGGGATGCAGAGGCGCGCACGGCTCCGGCAAAGTTTGAGATTTTGGAGAGCCAGACAAGCGTAAAGGTGATGGGGCAGGGGATTTATGAGGACTATTCAAAGGCGCTGGACAACTCCCTGAAGATCACCAAGGGGTTTGTGATTGGGGGGGTTACCCTGTTCATAACTAGCCTGTTTCTATAGTCCTCATCTGATCAAGGTTGCCATAAAACTCGTCAATAAACGAGGAGAGCTGGGAGATGGGCACTATTGGAACGTTGTTGATGAAGCTCAGCTTGTCCTGGTACAGCGTCACAATTGCAGGGACGGCTACTGCCCCGGCAGTCTTTGCCACGTAGTGCCTGGTCCGGGCAATCTGCTTGCTGACTGCGGATTTCAGGGATGACTCGCTGTAGCGCCTCCAGTGCTTGCAGTCAATCAGGATCGCAACGCCCAGCCGGATGCCCACTACGTCAATTTCCATTCGGGGTTTTGCAAGGATCATGTTTCTCATGACTGCAAATCCTCCCGAGGAGAGAATCTGGGCCGTCAGTCCTTCAAAATCCCGCCAGCCAAGGGCCTCTGAGACATCGTCGGCTTGGAGTCCCCCCTCAAGCAGGCCGATCGCAATCCTGAGCCGATCACCGTCCTGAAAGTAATAGAACTGATCCTCTGTACTGCCGATGCCGTCTTTGACCAGCCCGGCAAGAATCAGGCCGGAGTCTTCACTGCCCATGCCTGTGACTGCACAAAAATCATCCACAGATACGCCGCCAGGTATTATCCCCTTCAGCCCGCCAATCATTCCAGGGTGAATCCTCAACGAAATGCCATGAATTACAAGGGGATATAGATTTTGGCAGTGCCTGGCCCTCCGAATGCAGGCAGGGCATGCAGAATCATCCCCGTCCATGCGCGCCGGGCATCAAGACATTCCCGGGGGGATCCCCCATGGGGACAGGCATGCTGCCGCAGGCGTTTGGCCGGAATCCGGTCATAAATGATTTAAATTACCTGTAAGGGCTTCACCAATGGTTATGTATAGCGGAGAACTTGAAGTTCAGGCAAAGAGAAAGGCCATAGCAGTCCTGCAAGACGAGATTAACCGAATTCTGAATGCGGCAAGGGAACTTGCAACGCTGCCGGATCTGATGATGAGAAAGGACAGGGCAGGCATCAAGAACTCACTGGAGCAGATCTCGACTATCGAAGAAGAAGTTGAGAGTCTGAGAAGAAAGATCACGCGCGAAGTGGCTGACGTCGGAGGACTGATAATGAACCGTGAGAACCTCCTCAACACGGCATATACGATGGACGAGATTGCCGGCTACATCACCGGAATCTCCTTCAAACTATCAAACGTAAAGCCTTCAACCCTAAAGAGCGCACATCTTGACAAGGATGTGACAAACCTTATCAAACTGGTTGTAGACGAGGTCTACAAGCTAAACGAGATCATTCGAAGCTTGAACACAAACACTGCAAGCGCCATTGAGCTGGCCCAGGAGACGCAGACTATCGAAAGGGAGATAGACATCAAGTACAGGCAGGCAACACTCAAACTTTTGACAGGAGTGTCTGATACAAAGGAGCTGATGCTGATGAAGGACGTGATAGAGGGAATCGAGGAGATGGCTGACAAGTGTCAGAGGGTCTCAGACTCGTTTATCCTGCTGGCATTGAGCCTTTAGACGGCACCTCCTCATTTTTTCCATGCTGCCAGCAAATCCCCAGGTCTTCATGTGGTGCAGCAGGGGGCGGCCGCCGGAGGTAACCGGTGAAATTATGGTTCATATACTTGAAAAATTCCCAACAAGTGATGAGGGGGGAGCTGATCGAGAACAGAATCATAGTATGGGACATTGAGGATTCCAAGGCCCTTTTCGGCGGCGGCTACTATGGAAAGCCCATAGGGATTCCAAAGCCAAAGATTGAAGAGATAGACGCCCCGCTGATTCTGGATCTTATAGAGGGGCTGTACCTTTTGGAGAACAAGAGGATTACCGTGACTCGGTCCAGGAGAAGGGTTACGGAGGAGGCCATGATGGAGGTATGCCGGCAGGAGTATCAGGATTTTGACAAAAAATACCTGGTCTACAAGAATTTCAGGGACAAGGGGTACATTGTGAATCCCGGAATAAAGTTCGGCTGTGACTTTGCAGTGTATGAAAAGGGACCCGGAATCGATCATGCCCCGTACCTGGTCCAGGTCTACAAGAGAAGCGAGCCGGTCACATCCACCGGAATCGTTCTGGCAGGAAGGCTCGCAGCTGCCGTACGAAAGCAGTTCATACTGGCAGTGCCACGCGGGAACAGGGTGGACTTTCTTGCCATCGACTGGTGGAAGGCCTAAAGCGCCTTTATGTGGGATGCTATCCGGTCGTAGATGTCAAACATCTGGCGGGTAATTCCAAACGCGAGGTGGTTGTCCCATTTTCCCCTGATTCGGATGACATCGTCGGTAGGTTCGACATAGATTGTCGCGTCTTTGAGGGACTGTGCCTTGATCATGCCGTTGAGGGTCTCATCGCCATTCAGCCTTGCAGCCAGGCTGCCGGGACCGTTCCACCGGACTGCAGTGATCGTCTTTGAGGCAAAATGGCCCCGGGTCTCAAGAGTGGTTCTTGCAACAAAGTTTTGGACTGAGGTCCCTGCATCCCTTTTTACAATAAAATGCGCCTGATACCTGTCAAGCGCGCCCCATGGCATTGGATTTGGATCCTGCATGTCTTACTTACCCCTTTTGGATTATCTGCACCATGTCAATGTTGGAGTCCTTTATCTCAAGGCAGCCCCTGTTGGTCACCATCCTGGGCGTCTGGGCAAAGTACCGGCTGTAGTAGTCCCCGCTTTCAATATCACAGGAGCCGACATCCCTTGATTCAGAGTCCACATCAATCTCCCTTAGCATGTCTGAGAACTTCTCAGGCCAAGTCTGAGGGACAAACGTGTCTGATTCCGTATCGTGCATCAGAAATCATGAATCATACCCACAAATAAAGATAGACATCCGGGATGCTGCCAGGGCATGGCCATGTCCGTGCCTAAAAGTTTGCCAGAAAGGCATCCATTTAGACCGCTGCCATTGAGATCGCAGTGTCCCAAGACCGTCACAGGGGCAGGCCGATATTTTAAATTAATTTGGAACGTCTTGTCCTAGGAATTTGTGCATCGTACCTGGCTGTTATGCCCCATTGGTCTGACATGCCGGCATCGCCGTCCGGATAGACGGCCATTTGCATTATTCCTGCCAGGGCATCCCGGACAGGAGCGCATGCACCACGTGAATCAATCCAATTAAATATTGCCAAAAGGTGGGCATCTTGTCTATGTTAAAATTTCAAGGAAAAACCGCTCTGGTGACAGGCAGCGGAACCGGCATCGGCCAGGCAATAGCCAAAAAGTTTGTAGAAAACGGCGCCAGCGTGATAATTCTTGGAAGGCGGCCGGCACCCCTGGAAGAGACGTCAGGCATGCTGCAGGAGATAATCGCCCGGAACGATACGGGTGCGTCAGTCAGGATATTTTCAGGCGTGGACGTTGCCGACGAGTCCGGAATGACTGGCATGTTTGACTCTTTGCACCGTGACGGAGTCACAGTAGACTATGTGATTAATAATGCCGGAGTCTCCGGCCCGGTCACGTGCTTTGCAAACGCGCCCCTTGACGAATTCAAGAGCACGGTTGGGATTCACCTGACCGGAACGTTCTGGGGCTCCGTACAGGCCCTGAGGGTAATGAAGGAGGGCGGCAAGATAATCACCATCTCGACGTTCTTTACAGAGGAGAGGCCTCTGGAGCAGAGGCCGTACCGTTTCAGAAGCCCGTACACTGCATCGCAGGGGGCAAAGAACCGGCTGGCAGAGATGATCTCGTGGGAGCTTGCAGAGAAGGGAATAATATCAATTGCGACAAATCCAGGACCGGTACACTCTGACAGAATATACAAGACCGTATACCCCAAGGCGGCTGCCGAGTTTATGAGGGTGAGCGGTTTTGGTGACCTTACCCCCGTGGAAGTCGATGCTGCAAACAGGGAACTGCTTCCGCTGCTGGGCGAGGACAGTGACGTAATCAGGGACGGCATTGCAAAGGCTGCAGACAAGCTTGCAGGCATCCACGATGCAGCAGAGCTGACCGGCGTCTTTACCAGCCTTTTGGAGAAGATTCAGACCATAGCAGAAAAGGTTCAAAAGAACACGTCCCGCATGATTGCAAACCGGGAATTCCTCTCACAGGGCCAGGTTGCCGAATCAGTCCTCAACCTGTGCGGCGATGACATGGCAAGGATTCTAAACGGAAAGGTGGTTCCCGGCGACAGGGTGTTTTATCCGGTAAAGCCCCATGTCACAACCACGGCCCCGGAGGTCCACACGCAGGACTTCAAGGGAAGGGCAGTCGTGCTTACAGTCGATGCAACGGACATGGCAGACGCGCAGAGGGCAGAGGCCCTGGCAGGCCACGTTGAGAAGAATGGCGGCAAGGTGGCATGCTTCATATCAAAGTCGGTGCCTGCAGACATTCAGGAATACATCAGCAGCAGGTTCCACTCACACGTTGTAGATATTCAGAATCCCGAGGAGGTGGCACGATGGCTAGAGACTGCCAGGACCAACCTTGGAGACATTTTGGGCGTGGTTCATCTTACCGGCAGGCTGCCTGAGATACCACAGGTGACGGGACTGACAAGGGGCCAGTGGGACGATCTGATTAAAAAATTCATCACGACCCCTGCAACCGTCGCCCAGAGAACCCTTGAGATGTTTGTGCCCGGCGGCAGACTGGATCCGCGCCTTTACAGGGATGCCAGGGGCGCAGTCATGATTGTAGGCCCCGACATGCCTGCCGGAAGAAAGGTTACCGGGGTGCAAAGGGCGCAGGTCGAGGTGTTCAGGGGCGCACTCAGGCCGTTCACCACTACTGTAAACCAGGAACTCAGCGACGTCCTAAAATCCGGCATCAGGCTGTTCACGGTTCTTCCGGGATCCGTGGCAGGCACGGAGTCTGATGATTCCAGAATAACGGCAGTCTTTGACTATCTTGTGTCAGGCAGGGGGGATTCGTCGTCCCCCGTCATATTCTGCGTAGACGAGCTGAGATGAAAAAGTTTTCAGAGTTCCGCGTGGGGGATTCGTTCCACTCCACATGCAGCATATCATCCAAGGAGCTCAGGGAATACCTCAACTTCTCCCGCGTGCGAAACGCGTTTCTGGAATACGGGCAGTCAGGGAATGGTGATGATGACGCACAGATGGTCTCGGGAAGGGCAATCCTCTCAAGAATGGAAGGCGAGTTTACAAGGCTGAGCCAGATATATGGAAACCACATGGTCCTTCTTGGAACCGACGGGGATCCGGACTGGGACAACAGGGGCACCAGGTTTCTCAGGCCGTTTTACACCGACCAGGTTCTGAAGCTAAAGTTTACCATATCCAAAAAGGAGGACGTGGATGAGGAGTTTGGAAGGATCACCGTAGACTACGAGGGAACCACGCAGGAGGGGGAGACTGTGGTGCTCTCAAAGAGAAACATCTACAGGATAAAAAAAGAACCGCCCCGCACATGATGTAGTTAGTGCTATAGTGAAAAGCGAAAGTTCATGCAATTTTTTGGGCACCTTTTTAAGAAAATAAATCCCAACTACAGGTATGATTGTCAGTAAAATCATCAAGATAACGCAATCTCGGGAACTGTCACGCAAGATCGTGAAATGCTCCCGGGAAACAGACATCATTTACGACATGACAATCATGATGAAACTTGCACATCCCGGGATCACACAGTTTGATGTCAACAACCTGATAACAGGATGGCGCAGGGAATTCAACCTGGCCAACAGCGTCCGCATGCATGAGGCCGCCTCAAAGCAGGCTTTCCAGGCGGCAGTCAAATTCCGCAAGGCAAACCGGCTCAAGCAGGCAGGTGGTCATAAAGTATCCCTCCCGGCAACAAGCGCATCTGGCGCAAGAAACAGATCAAGCTGGGGAAAAAGAAAACGTACAGGCACAATCGGTGGACCGAGCCGTCCAGCCTGATGAGGCGCGGCAGGAAAACAACCAGGCTGCGCTCGCTGAATTCACGCGCAAAGCCAAAACTGCGAGACAGTGGAGCCGTGTTTCTGCCCGGACTCGGGGAAGCAAGGCCACGCACGAAGGTTCCGGAAGGCAGGCTCGTGTCATTCCAGATGATTGACACCACGGGCAAGGTCACGCGTAAGACCAAGGATGGTGATCGCGAATTCAAACTGCATTTGCAGATAGAAGTCCCAGACCCCGAACCCGCGACAGGCGGTGGCGGCGGCGGATGCAAGGCAGGGCTGGATCTTGGAGTCAGGCACCTTGCGGCAGTCGCAGACGAGGACGGGAACGAAAAACTGTACAATGTCCCCGGAGGCTGCAAGAGGCATGACGGCGACAGGATTGAACAGCTGAAATCACTTAGATCAAGATG
Source organism: Candidatus Nitrosopumilus sp. (assembly GCA_965238275.1). Classification (GTDB taxonomy): domain Archaea; phylum Thermoproteota; class Nitrososphaeria; order Nitrososphaerales; family Nitrosopumilaceae; genus Nitrosopumilus. Next base: position 1,559,517 of record OZ250186.1, on the reverse strand, counting down.
CCAGGCAGGCTCCAGAAGATGGAAAGAGATCGGCCGCAAGGTAACGCATGAATTGAAAAAGATGAGGCGATCCTGCGGGGCGGCTTCATCAAACAGGCAAAAACACAACGAGGCCGACATTGCCAGGCGGATAACAAAAGGACTGTCCGTATTGTTCGACCGTGGAAGACTAAGATCTGGATTTGACCAAGATGAGGCCCGAACTTGATCCTGCGGCATATCAAACGGCTTCAAAGACGGGGTTGAACCGCGAGATGGCCTATTCCAGAATGGGCGAGTTCAGGATCCAGCTTGAATGGCAGATGAAAAAGAAAGGCGGAATTTCAAGACGCGTGGAATCCGCACATACAAGCCAGAAGATGCGCTGCCTGCGGGGTAACACGTGGCCCTTTTGGAGCAAAGTCCAGGAACGGCGGAATCATGAACAGGTACATTGTCGACGTGCGTCTCATGCGGATGGGAGTGGAGGGACCATGCCGACAAGAACGCGGCAAAAAACATTTTGGATAATGACTGTCTCCAGACGGAGGAGACTGGCGGCCAAGCCCACGGGAATCGTGGAGGCACCATTGCAGGTGTCGGCCCCCAGGTCGTCACAAGGCGCGAGGATCACGGATCGGATGGTTCTGGAATGAACAATTCGACAGGTCGGCTTGGATCCGGCAACGACGACAATATTGGAAGGTCTGACAGAGCGCCGGAAAGAGCATCAGGACATGCTACAGAGAGATCTGTTTGCACGAACTTTTACTCGCCGCTATACTGCCAGACAGGTATCATGCCAAGGGCCACGCCCTCGACTGCCACGTCATAAATCAGCTTTGCAGCTGCCAGCAGTATGAATGCAGCCGCTGCCATCCTGAGCCTCGTCTCCTTCATCCTCATGTTCAGTCCTGCACCTGCCAGCCCCCCTGCAAAACAGCCCACTACAAGTAGTCCTGCATGCAGGAATTCCGGATGGCCCAGGGCAGTATGGGCAAGCACTCCTGACGAGGCAGTGACTATCAGGGCCATCATGGATATGGGCGCTGCCTGCTTCATCGTCATTCCCATCCCGATTACCATCAGCGGTATCAGTACGAGTCCGCCGCCTATTCCAAAGAATGCAGATGCGATTCCGGCAAGAAAGCTGACGCCCATGGCAAGCATCATCATGCTCTTCTTCTGCCGCGGCAATACCCTTGCAACCTCGATTCTCCTCTTCATGAGCAGGTATACGGCAGCCAGTATCATCACCGTGGCAAACAGGGCCTGGAAAAGATCCGGCCTTACGCCGGCTGCAAGTGTTGCGCCAAGAACCGCCCCCGGGACCCCGGGCAGTCCGAGTCTCAGGGCCAGGCCGTAGTCGACTCCCACGCGTCTAGAGTAGGATACAGTCGACGAGATTGAGCCTGAGAGGACCCCAAAGAGGCTAGTACTTACGGCAGCAGATGGCATGAATCCTGCAAACGTCAGAACAGGGACCATGATTATTCCCCCGCCAAGACCGATCATGGAGCCCAGCATTCCTGCCACGAATCCCAGCAGGACGACCCACAGCTGCTCAATCATTGCAAACAACTAATGGCTCATCATACTTATAACTGCAAAATGGGCACGGCCGTGCATGGATGTGGCTCAGGGTTACCTGCAGCTGCTGCTGCTGCTGTTGCTGCCACTGACAGCCTGTCTGACCAAAAGAGAATCGTGGAAAATTCCGTCCCGGATTTGATCATTGGCGGCTCTGCCTGCCTGATTGCCTGATTGCCTGATTGCCTGCCTGATTGCCTGACTGTCATGTGCCGGATGATGCCTTGTTTTGTCCCTGGTACAGGGTTATGACCTCCTCGCTTGTCGATGCATCCTCTGCTGCCTTTTCTACCCTTATCTTTCCTGTAAACTTGGGGAACCTCAGCGCGAGTCCTGAGTCCTTTCTTATGCTGTCCATTGCCGTCTTGTGAATGGGACTCACGGTAATCTCCGATGCCACCACCTCGATTACCAGTTCCGGATCAAACCAGACGTCTGCCTCCATGTCGCTGTCGATGCGCGGATCCTTTCTGATCGTGACCTTGGGGTGCAGAATCTGATACATCTGGTCCAGGTCCTCGTCTGAGAACCCCGTGCCTACCTTGCAGATGCTTGTAAAGACGTCTTCGTCTTCGTTGTATGCTGCAAGAAGCAGCGTGCCGTACATTCCCGTCCTTCTTCCCTTTCCAAAAAATCCGCCAATTACAACCAGATCCAGGCTGTCTCCGAGTTCGTTTTGGTACTCCCGCTTGAGCTTCAGCCAGTGGCTTCCCCGGGAGCCTGCCCGGTATGGTCCGTCAGCCGTCTTGAGCATGAGCCCCTCGCTGCCTGCATTGATGCTGTTCTCAAAAAAGTCCTCAATGTCTGCTGCCTCCCGGACCAGCGTCATGGGAATGTGTCTTGCAAAGCCGTCCTCTTTTACAACCTTCTCCAGCATCCTTCTCCTCTCCAGGTAGCCTGACTCCAGGAGGCTCTCCCCATTGCAGTACAGTATGTCAAAAAAGTTGACTGCGATTGGATACTGCATGACTGCCTTTTCTATGTTGTACTTTCTCCTCCTGTGCATCAGCTCCTGAAACGGCAGGAACCCCCCGGTGTCCTCGTTTATCGCAACAGCCTCGGCCTCCAGAATCGCACTGTCGGCTGCAACTGCCCCGGGAATCCTCTCCATTATATCCGGATAGTACCCTGAGATGTTCTCCAGGCTTCTTGAGAACAGCGCCACCCTTTGGCCGTCCACATGAATCTGTACCCTTTCCCCGTCCAGCTTGTACTCTGCTGCAAACTCTCCGCCCATCTTCCCGACTGCCTCCTGCTCGCTTTTGACCCTGTCTGCAAGCATCGGCCTTACGGGGTTGAACATTATCATGTCAAACTCCAGGATTCCCTGCAGCCCGTCTGCAGATATGGTGCCTGCCACCATGCCCAGATCGCTTGAGACGTTGTACGCGTGCTCGAGTGCCTTCCTGTTTGCCTTGTCTCCTGTGAATGCCACTGCCAGCGCATCCATTACCGTGTTTTCTGCAACTCCGAGGCGGAGGGTGCCAAGAAGAATCTTAAGGATGTAGCCTGCCTCAAGTGGCTCTGCGTCGTTGAGGAGGCTGGATATGTACCTCATCTTCTTGTCCTGCGAACGCGGCCCCTCCAGTTTTGCAATCCTGAAGAGCGTCTCATACACCCTCTCTACTGTGATATTCTCTGCAAGGAACGTAGTCTGCGTCTTTTGTGCAAGTATCACAGACGATGCGTGCCCCAGATCCCCGCTCCTTCGGTACTCGTCTTGAATCCTGCTGACTGGAATGCCCGATGACTTTGAGACTGCCCTCATGGCAAGCTTCTCTGCCACGCCAAGCTCGACTCCCTCAAATTCAGGCCTTATCTTTCCCTGCAGCAGGTATACGATTCTTGGAATGACCTCGTGCGGCGTCTTTTCAAACAGTTCCACCAGCATCTGGGTCAGCTCCAGCCTCTTTGCAGTCGATTCCATCCTTTGGAAGGTCTGGGCTAGTATAGAAAACTCCACTTCAACCCCTTACCCGGTCATGAATAAAAATCTGATTCAGATGTACTTGAATATCGTCGGCTTGTCTGACTTTGGAAGATCAGAGACCATGGCAAAGTTGTACAGCGGATATGACTTTTTGTACTGCTTCATAAAGCTCCATGCCACATCAAATGTCTTGAACTCGGTCCGGATCCCGTCAATCGTGTCCATGTTCCCAAACACGTCAAATACCACCACGGAGTACTGTTTTGGGCGGGTGCGCGGCTTTGCCTTGAGAAGCCACGTCAGTGCAAAGACAAAGACTGCCCCCAGAACAACATACTCTCCGGCCACCCTGAAAAAGTCCACGATTATTCCCGGTATCGTCTGCCCGAAGAGAACCGCTACAAAATTTGAAAACGAGATCACTGCAAGTGCCGTAAATATGTAGGTCTTCCAGTCAAAGAGCTTTTCAAAGACATTCATCACATTGGTATGACTGCGTTTTCATTTAACTATTTTGGCTGATCGGTGGTCCTGCAGCAAGTGCGACGACGAATGGGGCAGATGCCAAGATTAGCGCCATCCATCCCGAGGATGCCATGTCCTGGGATGATGCGGCGCTGTCGCAGGGTACGGCGGCCATGCAGGGAGTTCCGTGCCAGTCAACATCACGTGCCCGGAAGACCCTGTGTGATAGCCCTTCATGAGGGGGACATACCGTAGCTGTTTAAATCAGGTAATGGTTCATACTGATTAATGGCTACGCAAATGACTGCCGCCCGCCGTGGTGTCGCCACTGACGAGATGCGGCAGGTGGCAAGGGACGAGGATGTCTCCCTGGAATGGCTCATCCCAAAGATTGCCCGCGGTTCAATCATAATTCCCAGCAACAACCGGCGCCCACAAAACATCCACAATGTCGGGATAGGGCGGGGCCTCAAGACAAAGGTAAATGTAAACATTGGAACATCCACACTGAATGTCAACTTAGACGAGGAGATCAAAAAGGCCAGGACCGCTGTAAAGTATCACGCAGATACGATAATGGATCTCAGTGACGGCGGGGATGTCGGGGAGATACGGAGGAGTCTTCTTGATTCGGCACCCATAACGTTTGGAACCGTTCCAATCTATGAGGCGTACAACTACGGGGTAAGCGTCCACAAGAACCCGCTGAACCTGACTGAGGATGACTATCTGAATGCCTTTGAAAACAACGCCAAGGACGGGGTGGACTATACCACGATCCACTGCGGAATCACCAAGGCCATTGCAAAGAGGATACTCCAGGTCAGGCGGCACGGCGGCATTGTTAGCAAGGGCGGCACAATTACTGCGGCATGGATGCTAAAGCACGACAAGGAGAATCCGTACCTGACACACTACGACTACCTGATGGAGATTGCAAAAAAATATGACGTTACGTTCAGCCTCGGGGATGCACTCAGACCGGGATCAATACTGGACTCCCATGACGAGCTGCAGGTCCAGGAGATGATAAACATCTCGCAGCTGACAAAGCGCGCGCACCAGCAGGACGTCCAGGTGATGGTGGAGGGGCCAGGCCACGTACCGCTCAACGAGGTTGCAGCCAACGTGCGGCTGGCAAAGTCCCTGATTGGTGACGTGCCCTATTATGTCCTCGGGCCGCTGGTGACTGACATTGCCTCCGGACACGATCACATCGCAAGCGCCATAGGTGCGGCGATCTCTGCAAGCGAGGGCGTTGACCTCCTGTGTTATCTTACCCCGTCAGAACACCTGGCACTGCCAAATGTGGATGAGGTCAAGGCCGGACTCATGGCATACAGGATTGCAGCACACGCAGGCGACCTTGTCAAGATTCGGGACAAGGCAATCAAATGGGATACGGAGATGACCGAGGCCAGACGCACCCTTAACTGGGAGAAGCAGATTGCGCTGTCCATTGATCCCGAAGAGGCTGCACGAATCCACAGCAGGACCGGACAGCACCCGGGGAACAATGTTCCGTGTACCATGTGCGGCGGGGCGTGCGTCTACATGATGCTGCCACAGCAGAAGAACTACGCCGAGAGCGCCGTCCTACAGCAGGCTGAGTAGAACCCTTTGAAGGCTGGGGACGGTCCTGTAGTTGTCCAGTTCGTCAATTCCTATCCATTTGAACTCTGAGTTTTCCCAGTTCAGCCTGATTGCCGGGCTCCTTGCCTCAAAGAGAAACGGGAATATCCTCCACTCGTGATTCCTGTACTGCGGCGAGCTGACTGTCATCTGGTCTGCAGAGTTGATCAGGGCAAGCCGATCCTCCGGGATTCCGACCTCCTCAAATATCTCGATCTTTGCCCTTTTTAGCGGATCCTCGTTCCGCTCGATGATGCCGCTGACGCCTGCCCACAGTCCCTTCATGGACCTTACGCTGCTGCTCCTCTTGAGGATCAGTATCCTTTTGCCATACATGATAAACGATGTGACTATCCTTGTAGAGCGCATCCTAGCTACTGCTTTTCAACTGCCTTTACCATCTTTGCAAGTCTCTTGTAGGATTCGTCAATGTCAGTATGCGCTGCAAGCCTTTCCTGACAGTCCTTGATGTACTGGAGGATCTCCTCTGTCTTGGATTCCTGAACAGACGTAATGAGCCTGCCGATGTCCTTCCAGAGTTCCTCTGCAAACTTGCGGATATCCGGATTCGCGATGATCGTCTCGATAAGCTCCGGGGACTCCCTCATGATGCTCTCTGCCAGCGTCTTTTGCACCCTGAACGTGGTTCCAGACATCCTCTCGGTAAGCAGGACCTTCTCGTTCTTTGAGATGATGCTTGCAAATACCAGGTTAATCAGGTGTGTCAGCCCCAGAATCACTGCAATTCTCTTGTCATGCTCTGCTGCATCAATGGTAACAAAGTTGGCCTCCCCGAAGAGTGATTTGACGATGTCAAGCTCCTTTTTGGCATCCCTTATGGGAACTGTAATTATGTTCTGGCCCTTTATCGTCTTTACCCCCGGGCCAAACATCGGATGTATGCATATGGGGTTTATCTTTGCCGGCATCTTTGAGAGGGACGATGCGACCTTGGATTTCTCAGAGGATATATCGATGAGATACGTGCCCCTCTGCATCTCCTTTGCAATAAGCCTGATGATCTCAGGCGTCCTTCTTGTAGGGGTGCACAGCATGACGTAGTCGGTTTTGAGAATCGAGCCGACCAGCGAGTTTCCAACAGCGACATTCTTTCCGGACACCTCGTTTTCCGAGTCATACCCTGTCACCTCAAAACCCTTGTTGGCAAAGTACTTTGTAAACCACTGCCCCATCTGGCCCCCTGCACCAATCACTGTGATCTTCATTGTTCCTCGCCCATGATGTCACCCAATATACGCAAGCCCTCAATTAGTGTTTTTTCATCCCGGCATGCCGATATTCGGATAAAGTCCTTGTAGTTGCCAAACCCCTCCCCGGGGGCCACTGCCAGGCCCCTTTCAAGGGCCCTGTCGGCAAAACGGACCCCGTCAAAGCCGTTCTGGCTGACCCTTGCAAACAGGTACATTGCGCCGTCAGGGGCGACAAAGTCCAGTCCTATCTCTCCGGCCTTTTGTGCCAGCACTTCAAGCCTTCCCCGTATCGTCTCTGCGTTGCCTGACGTGTCTGCCTCAAGGGCCCTCATGGCCGCATACTGGACAGGCTCTGCAACACTTGTTATGCAGAGCGACCACAGCCGGGCCATCTTTTGGATTATGTCCTGACGAGCCACTGCAAACCCGATTCTAAAGCCTGTCATGGCGTGGGATTTTGAGAAGGACTGCGTGACTATGCTTTTTTTGTAGCCGTACTCCAGAATGCTCTTCCAGCCCGGCCCCGCATACTCTGAATAGATCTCATCGCTAAGCACATACAGATCATTTTCCATGACAGCCTTCATTATCCCATCTTGCACTTTTGCATCCAGAATCTTGCCCGTGGGGTTGTTTGGGTAGTTGAGCACGATCATCTTTGTGTTTTCATTGATCTTCTCTTGTACCTGCTCCACGGACGGCTCCCACCTGTCTGCCATGCTAGTGCGGACTGTCTCGACCTTGACTCCTGCGTGCAAGGCGCAGTCCCGGTATGCAGGCCATGCAGGCTCTATTACTATCATCTCGTCTCCAGGATTGAGAAGCGTCGTGATTGCAGCAAATATTGAAAAACGGGCACCGGGACTCACGATGATGTTGTCTGGTGTCACATCGGCATTGAATTTTTTTGAGGCGTATCCGGCAAGCGCCTCCCTGAATGCAGGAATGCCCGTGGCCGGGCCGTACTTGAGGAGCCCCTTGTCAAAGGCATCTGTCAGCGCATCCCGGACGATGCCCGGAGGCATAAAGTCCGGCTCGCCGACTTCCATGTGTATTATCCTTCTGCCCTGCGCCTCCAGCGATTTTGCCTTGAGAAATACTGACAGGTGTGTCCGGATGTCTGCTGACTGGACCTTTACTGACTCGTTTATCATGTAGCTTAGGAACCGTACTGCAACTGACCTGTCCAGGCCGAGTTCGCCGCACAGGCGTGTTACCTTGCCGCGCAGGTCCGCCTCCCGCACCTCGTCGTTGACTGCCACGCCGCTGCGTCTCTTTGCAGCACCCATCTTCTTGGATATCTCAATCCGGAGGCCCAGCAGCCGTATCATGTCAAGGGTCACCGTGTCCATCTCCTCTCGGAGCCTATCTATCTCAGACATGCTACAAAACCGGCTTGATCTCTCCTGCCATCAGGGCATGATCCGCTATTGTCAGCGCCACAAGCGAATCCACGACCGGCGGGGCCCTGGGAACCACGCACGGATCGTGCCGTCCCTTTACGCTGAGCACCGCCTTCCTGTTGGTATCGATGTCTACTGTATCCTGCTTCTGGGCAATCGACGATGCCGGCTTGAAGGCCACCCTCATGGTAATGGGCATGCCAATTGATATTCCGCCAAGAATCCCGCCCGAGTTGTTGGTCCTCGTGACTATCTTTCCCTTTCGGACGGTATAGATATCGTTGTTCTCCGAGCCTCGCATCCCTGATCCTGCAAATCCGGAGCCAAACTCCACGCCCTTGACTGACGGGATTGAGAATATCGCCTTTCCCAGATCCGATTCCAGCGAGCCAAATATCGGCTCGCCGAGTCCCGTCGGGACGTTGGTTGTGACTGACTCGATTATTCCGCCAAGCGAGTCCCCGCTCTTTTTTGCATTCAGGATCTCCCTGCGCATCTCCTCTGCGGTCCCGGCCTCCGGGCACCTGACCTCGTTTTTATAAATTGCGCCTGACATCCCCCGGGTGAACCCCTTCTTCATCTTTGTACTGCCTATCTGGAGCGTATACGAGTCCGTCTTCACCCCCATGGCAACCAGCAGAAGCTTTCTTGCAATGGCGCCCCCCATCACGTGGGTGGCAGTCAGTCTTCCGGAGAACCTGCCCCCTCCCCGGTAGTCATTGTATCTGCCGTACTTTATCATCGCAGGATAGTCCGAATGGCCCGGCCTCAGCCTTGTCCTCATCTCGTCATAATCGCCGGATCTCTGATCACTGTTGCATATCAGCATCGTAATCGGCGCCCCGGTGGTATGCCCCCTAAAGACCCCAGATATAATCTCCACAACGTCAGTCTCCTTTCTCTGCGTTGAGATGATGTTCTGGCCGGGCCTTCTCTTGTCAAGCATGCCCTGGATATCAGACTCGTCAAGCTCCAGTCCCGCGGGGCATCCGTCCAGAACCGCCCCGACGACCTTCCCATGGCTTTCGCCAAAGCTTGTAAGCACCAGACGCTGACCAATGGAGTTTCCCGGCATACAATATCAGAATCAAGCCATGCTTATAATTCCTCATCCCTGCCATGCCCATCGCAGGCACGCCGGGCCCGAATGGGGCAGATGGCGCGTGCATGCCCATGCAATCCAACCAGGCACGACGGCAGCCTGCACGGTTCACACAGGCGTAACCCGAATCCCGAGGGATGTCCTGACGTAGCCAGGCCCAATAAATCATGGTTTTGGGTACATTACTTGTAAAAATTGCAATTAACTGTTATATATCATAATTACTATGTTATATGGCCAAACGTGTAAATTTCATGCAATCTGCGCGATTCACACACTGTTATATATCATAATTACGTATATGTTACATTATGGCCAAACGTGTAAATTTCATGGCATAATCTGCGCGATCCCGTGAAAAATGCATGTTATCAACGCAAAGGCGTTGTGGATAGGAGTGTGTCCTGCCATATACGGGATCGCGCCACTACTCCTCATCATCATCCTGCTGAATTATTGCCCCGATGCGGCGCATCTCATTGATAAAGTCCGGATAGGATATCCTGACTGACTCGGGATCCGTTACGGTGCAGCCCCCCACATGCATGCAGGCTATGCAAAATGCCATGAACAGCCGGTGATCGTTTTCCGAGTTCATGTCAGCCCCGTGCAGCGTGTCTGGCGGATTCAGGACGAGGCCGTCATCCCTTTCCAGGACTCCGACGCCGAGCTTTTCAAGCTCCCTTGCGATTACTGCAATCCTGTCAGTCTCCTTGAGTCTTGCATGTCTTACGTTTACAATCTCAATGGGTTCTGATGATTTCAGTGCCAGTATCGAGAGGGGCGGAAGCAGGTCCGGCGAGTTGTTCAGATCAAACCTGCCGCCTCTCAACCGGTCAGGCGCCTTTATGCCAATCTCCCCGTCGCCGATGAGGATCTCTGCCCCCATCTGTTCTAGAATGTCAATGAATACCTCGTCGCTCTGGGGCAGGTCGCCGATATTGCCCAGGATGGTAATCCCGTCCCCGTTGAGCGCGGCAGCCGAGAGAAGCAGCGCAAGGCTTGAAAAGTCAATCGGGACTGTAAATGTCCCGGGCCGGTATATCTGGGGTGCTATGTTGTACCTCTTGTACGGGATCACAGTCTGGACTGACACGCCGAATCGTCTCATGGTTGCAATGGTTGCATCAAGGTATGGCTTTGAGACCATGTTTCCCTCGATGACCAGGTTTATGCCGTTTCCTGTCAGCGGTGCTGCAATCATCAGGGCGGATATGAACTGGCTTGACAGATCGCCTGGAATCCGGATGCTTCCGCCGCGAATCCTTCCCCTGATGCTGATTGGCGGCCGTCCGCCAGTAGAGGTGCACTCGGCACCCATGCTTGCAAGCGCATCAAGCAGCGGCTGCATCGGCCTCTTTTGGAGACTCTGGTCGCCTGTGAGCGTGATCCTCTCAGAGAAGAGGCCCGCAATGCCGGATGCGATTCTGATGGTGGTGCCAGAGTTTTCCGTATTAATCTCAGGCACGCGCGCGTCTGTTGTTATGGGGCTTTTGACTGTTATTGAGGAGCCCTTGGCGGTGATGACTGCCCCGAATTTTTTGCAGGCCTCGATGGTTGCTGCCGTGTCTGCAGAGGACAGGATGTTTTTCACCGTGCTGCCGCCCCCTGCAAGCGAGGCAAGAAAGATTGCCCTGTGCGTGTAGCTCTTGTTGGGGGGACACTGGATGCTCCCCGATATGGTTGATCTCTCCACCCTACACCTCATGGACATGCGCCTTTGTGTTGCTTATGTCTGAAAGTATGGTGGTTCCGTCAAGTGCTGCAAACACCCTTTTGATTCCCGATTCGTTGCCCTTTTGGACCACCGCTGCGATTGCCGGGCCGTTCCCGGATATTGATGCGCCGACTGCGCCCCGCCCGACAAGATCAGCAATGATTCCCGAATCGCGTCCCCCCAGCACGGCGGCAGTCGCCAGCCCGTTGATGGTCATGGCATCCCAGTATCTTGCGTCCCTTGCCAGTTCCCAGGCGTGCCCAAACACGGAGGAGAGGTTCCTGAGGTTCCTGATGTTTCCCCTCTTTCTCTTTCTGGGAACGTGGATCACTGCAGTCATGTCTGACGGGCCGTCCTCGAATGCGATCCTTTTTCTCTTTGCATTGTCAGTAACGTTGAACCCCCCATAGTAGCATGAGCATGCATCGTCATACGCCCCCGTGATGCTGACCCTGGACTCGATTGAGGCGTTGACGCCTGCAAGCAGAATCTGCCTGTCTGTGAGTCCGGGTTTGAAGATCCGCGCACATGCCAGGGCCACGGCACTTGAGATGGCGCTGGAACTCTTCAGTCCGTATCCTGCGGGAATCTCAGAGTCAAGCGATACTGTGATCCTGTTCTGATCCCTGTTTCTCTTTGAGACTATCTTTGCCACCGTGCCGCGTACGAGTCGGGAGCTTGTAGGCTTGTCGGACTGTATGACGACTGCTCCCTTTCCAGGCGCCGTACGTACTGTCGCCTCCACCTTCAGGGCGATTCCCACAGTGGCGCCCTTTTGGATGGCTATTGCGTTTACAAGCGATACTGCGCCGTGAACGGTGGCCCTTGCCCCTGCCATCAGAACCCTCCAAGCAGCGCCCGCTTCATGGCCTTGTATGGTGGCTTGGTGCCGTCGTGCCAAATCTCAAAGGTCCTTGCCGCCTGTCCCAAAAGCATCTCATAACCAAAGATTATGACGGCCTTTTCTTCCTTTGCCTTCCGGATAAAGTCCGTATTCATCGGGGAGTACACTATATCGTACACTATGGTGTCTGCAGATATGCCCTTCAGGGAGATCGGGCTGGGCTCCCCCCTGAGTCCTGCGGCAGTGGCATTTACAATAATGTCATAGTCCTTTGCAGAGTCCCCTATGCTGTCAATTCCGACCGCCCTGGACTTCAGATGCATCCTCTGGGCAAACTCTGCAAGGCCGGCTGCCTTCTGCACTGTCCTGTTTGCAATCGTGATGCCTGCTGCGCCCTCCCTTGCAAATGCCGTGACCAGCGCCCTTGCGGCTCCTCCGGCGCCAAGCAGCAGCACTGATGAGCCGCCGATGTCAGGGCGCCTCTCTTTGAGGGGATCCAGGAATCCGTCCATGTCCGTGTTGTACCCCTTGAGCAGTCCGTCCCTGTTTGTAACGGTGTTGACTGCGCCGATCAGGCTGCATGACTCGTCGACCCGGTCAAGATGCCTCATCATCTCAATCTTGTGGGGGATCGTAACGTTGAACCCGTCGACTTTGATCCTCTTGAGGCCCTCCAGGCCCTCCTCAAGCTCGTCCCTTGGAATCCTGTATGCGATGTATGCGCAGTCCATGCCAAGCTCCCTGAATGCCGCACTGTGGATGTTTGGGGACATGGAGTGATCAATGGGATCACCGATTACGGCAAACGTCCTAGTCATGGTACTCTTCGAGGCGGCATGACTGAATTTAAATTCTTAACAGGATGAATCAGGCAGTTGCCTCCGGGCATGCCCAAGTCAGTCTTTTGCGACAGTCATGGCAAGTCGCAAGCGATCCGCCAAAACCCATTGTCAAGTCTGCCTGAAGCGATGATTTCTTGTGTCCTGCTTTGCACGGCGGGAGCGGGCACATCAAGCGATCCTGAAAGTGCTTGCTTTTACCAAAACAGCAGTTCCAGAAACACCAGGCACCATTGTATCGAACTAGACGCCAATCAGTCTTTTAATCTCTTTAATTTCATTGTGATTAAGTGAACAATGCTTTCCATAAGATGTGGATTTGGGAATTATAAGATTTTGTCTTATCAGTTTTTGGACGGCATCGTTTGCATTCCCGCGCTCGTGTTTTGGGAAGCCCTTTTGTAGGTTGTCCACAGATGTGTGTCTGGCCCCGATGTATCCATCGTAGTACATCTTTCTCAAAATCTGCCTTGTTACTATGTCTCTCAAACTCATACATTATAACCGCGAGTTGCTTATAACGATTATGTTATAGATTACACAACATCATATACTAATTTATATAACTAGATGTCATACAAAGCATATGAAGATGACGCAAGAATCGGAGACCTTTGAAAACACGCTTGACGGGCCCGGACCGCTCGAACGCCTCCTTCCGTGCTCGGAATCCAAGATACTGGATCACATGATTGCCATGAATGACCTTGACTACTCGATATCGGATATTTCCAGGATCTCAGGCGTTGGTTTCAAAACCACCCTTGGCGTAGTTCGCAAGCTCGAAAGGGAGGAAATACTGCAAAAAACCAGAAATGTGGGCAGGGCCATAATGTACAAGTTTGAATCCGATTCGCCCAGATCAAAAGCGATGGAAAATCTGGCATTTCGGCTAGCCGATGAATTCGCAGACAAACTGGTGAGACAGGCCCAGTCAGGCAGTCCGTGACGCGCAGACTGGCGCAGCTATGTTTTTTGAAGCATTCCGATCAGTGCGACAGGCCGCATGCATGGAAAATCGTGCTGGGATCCCTTCAGATCAAAACCCTGCATAGTACCATCTTGACGCAAGTGGCATACACAAAACGCAGATTGGGGGCAGTCGGTTCGGACTGAACGCCTCTGTAGCACCAGGTCATGTGGAATGCCGTGCCGCCGCTGGCACCTGGGTATGCCCAACCAATCCCAAAATTCACGCATGAGCTTGGACGGATGCCTCAGCATTTCCCAGATATTATCTTCCTCATCCTGTCAACATCAATCTGGCCCGGCGCGACGGCGCGTCCAAGCGAGACGTACGTGTACGGGCTGCCAAGGTACAGGCACAGGATTCTTGAGGCGCTGCCGTGATCGCCCATTGCAAAGGATATCAGGTGTCTGTCGCCCTTTCTGCCGTACAGTGCAAGCATTCTTGAGGCATCATCATTTGATTCTGCCATGCATACCAGCTTTATCCATGACGAATGCTCGGACATCGCATCCATCTGCGCCTGCAGCTTCTCGGCATCAGGGGTCCCGTTAAAATCATGCCAGGACACAAGCAGCCTTGTTCCGGCGGACTTGATGAGTTTTGCAAGTATGGGAAATCTTTGCAGCGTCTCAAACTCCACGTCCAGGAGGAACGGCTTGTACCATGCAATGAGCGACAGGGCCTTGATTCGTTCCTCCTCGCTCCCCTGGAACCGTCCGCCCCCGGCAACCGGCCTGAGGGTGCAGACTGTCCTGTCCAGACTTCCCTTTATGGCCTCCAGCGTCTCTGCAACCACGCCGGAGTGCATCGGGGGGGTGGCGGCAGCCTTGGCAGTCAGACTCCCCTTTGTGGTCTCCCCCCGCATTCCTGCTTCTTCATCCCCGGAATCCAGATAGTCGAGCCTCACCTCGGCATAGTCTGACTTTTTTAGCGCCTCGGTGAGCACCTGCGCCGTCTTTTGCGGGGTAGGCTCTGCGACAGATACGCACGTCCTGTACGGCGTGTTACTTTTCCAGGATGTATTCATCTGAGACTTCCATTCCAAAATGCCTGCCGGTTGCAGCCTTTGAATGTACCAGTACGGTGTCGCCCTTCTTCAGGTGTGTGACTGATACTAGTTCCCCGTCGGGTTTTACAAAGCGTATCGTCTCGGCATCCTGTGCGATTATGCCTCCCGTCTCGTCACCCACAGAGGCCTTGATCATCAGCATCGGCCTTCTTTCAATCTTGGATCTTCCAACAGTCGCCCTCCTGGATCCCCCCTTGGCATTGAAGATTAGCACCTCCGTGCCCGTCTCAACTTCTGAGAGGTATCTGGTGGTGCCGTCAGGTGCAAGCGTGTAGCAGTGCACCGCTCCGGCGTTTACCCGAAACGGTCTTGGCGATGTAAATGACGAACCGACAGCCTCGTTGTGAACCAGGAACAGAAAGTTTGATCTGCTGCCCACCAGCATCCCCTCCCCGATGTGCAGGATGGATGCAGTGTCCACGCAGACGCGTTCGCCGTCCCCGACCTCCCTGATCTCAGTGATCTCTGCAGGACTCATCTCAAAACTCTTGTTTCCAAGGTAGACGGTGGCCTCCCTTACCTCGTCGATCGACGAGGTGCTGAAGATCACCCCGTCCACCCCCACATCCAGAATTGAAAACATCTTTCTCACCTCCGAAGGGGTTCTTGCAATGGCAAGGATTCGGGTGTTTATCTTGTGCAGTTTGGCAATGATGTTCTCCAGCGGGATTATCCTCCAGTCATCGACTTCCACTATTACAAAGTCCAGTCCCATCTCGGCTGCAGTCATTATGTCATCGATGTCCTGGTTTGAGAGTACCTTGAACCTCCTTCCGATTGAATCCCTCCCTGCCAGCATGCCGTCTGACGAGTCCCAAATCGTCTTCATGCCGCCTGCCTTGGCAGGGTCAAGATAGACTGTCTGAATGCCCTCTTTTGCAAGTTGTGCAAGAAACTCGGGCAGCTGCGCATCCGGCACGCTGGGCAAAATTATCAGTTCTCGCGACTTAGTCAATTCTCTTCATCGCTTCTGCGGCTGTCCCCTTTTTGAAGATTATCTCTGCCAGCGCCTCCACCATCTTCTCTGGCGCCTTGTGGGCAAAGATGTTTCTGCCGTATGTCACCCCTGCGGCTCCGGCCCCGATGGCATCTTCAGTCATCTGTAGAATGTCCATGTCTGTTTCAGCCTTGGGGCCTCCTGCAATCACAACCGGAACCGGCGTGCTCTTTACAATCGCTGCAAAAGAGTCCGGATCCCCGGTGTACAGGGTCTTGACTATGTCTGCCCCGCACTCTGCCCCTATCCTTGCAGCATGCGCCACAATCTCCGGGTCGTGCGGATTCTTGATGTTCTCGCCCCTCGGGTACATCATTGCCAGAAGCGGCATGCCCCACCTGTGACACTGGCCTGCGATATCTCCCAGATCCCTGAGCATCTCAGGTTCCTCTGCTCCACCAATGTTGATGTGTAATGATACCCCGTCGGCCCCCATAGAGACGGCCTCCTTTACAGTACCAGTCAGCATCTTGCGGTTGGGGGATAGCGAAAGCGACGTACTGCTTGAAAAGTGAACCAGGATTCCTGCCCTGACCGGTCTTGGCAGAGACTTTAGGATTCCCTTGTTGATGATTATGCTTGTAAGGCCCCGTCCGTCACACTTGTATATGACCGAGGCAGGATCCTCAAGGCCTTTGATGGGGCCGTTTGAAATCCCGTGATCCATTGGAATGCAGAGCATCCTTCCCTTCCGGAGGATGCGGCTGAGTCTTATCTGGCTACCCGATACCATGTGCTATTCTCGCTTGCACGCCCTAATTAAAAATAACGTAAGTGTACCCGTGCCGGAATCAGGCAGTGCACGCCCGGTCATTCTCCAAGATCAGGCACGGCTGTTTGCAGGTTCACATCCGGGCAAATCCCCGACATCTGGCGCGCATTTGGTTTAAATAATAATCGTACGAAACACAGGATTATGAGCCAAGCCGTAGAGTACATAAAAAACAGCGGCGTCGGTGACATTCTGGACAACTCGCTTAACGGATGCAGGCCGGGGTACGATGACTGCATGAGGCTTCTGGAGTCTGACGAGGTTCATCTCATGGGGCTTGTCTCCGGGCAGCTTGCAAGAAGGCGGTTTGGAAGAAAGGCGTCATTTGTAAGCAACATAATCCTAAACTATACCAATGTCTGTGTTACAGACTGCAAGTTCTGTGCGTTCTACCGGTCGCCCGGGGACGACGAGTCCTACACGCTGAGTCTTGATCAGATTGAATCCAGGGTGAGTGCGGCATGGGACATGTTCAGGATACGCCAGGTTCTGATCCAGGGCGGACACAATCCCAACCTGAGAATAGAGTATTACGAGGACGCATTCAGGATGATCCGCAAAAAGTTTCCGATGGTGGGCCTTCACGGACTGTCCGCATCAGAGATCGACATGATTGCAAAGGTTGAAAAATCCTCTACCCTGGAGGTTCTTTCCCGGCTCAAGGACTCTGGGCTGCAGTCGGTTCCCGGAGCCGGGGCAGAGATACTAGTCGACTCTGTAAAGGACATCATCAGCCCAAAGAAGATTGCAAGCGACGACTGGATTAGGATCATGGGCGAGGCGCACTCCATCGGACTGCCGGCCTCTGCGACGATGATGTACGGGCATGTGGAGAATAACGCAGACATTGCAGAGCACTTTATGAAGATAACAAGACTGCAGGAACGGACAGGCGGCTTTATGGCGTTTATTCCATGGAATTTCGAGCCAAACAACACGCTGATGCAGCAGGATGGGACCGTCAAGCACGGAACCGGCGGCATTCAGCTGCTAAAGATGATTGCCATATCCAGGCTGATCTTTGATGACTCAATCCCGCACATCCAGTCCTCCTGGCTTACAAACGGGGTCGGAATGGCCCAGCTTGCCTTGCAGTATGGCGCAGATGACTTTGGCGGAACGCTCATCGGCGAGGAGGTCGTATCCTGCACGGGGGCCCGCTCTACTGAGCTTACCGGCAGCACCATAGCAGAGGCCATACGTCAGATTGGATACACCGTAGAGGAGCGGGACAACTTTTACAATCCCGTCCTGACATCATAGCCCGTATTCGCGCCATCTGGAATCAACCATGCTCCTTGTCTTCTCGTCTGCCCCCACCTTCTGCTGAATCTCCCTCTGGTATCCCTCCTCGCTTGTCTTCTGCGTTGCATCGATGCCCATCTTAGAGCCCAGATTGACAAGCGGGGATGCCGGATCAAGGGTGTCGGTAGGCGTGTCGGCAATGATCGTCGTATCCCTTGCAGGATCCGCCCTCGTCGTCACTGCCCATATGACATCGTTCATATCGTGGACGTTGATGTCCTCGTCGACTACCACAAGCGTCTTTGTAAGGGAGAGCTGTCCCATGCCCCACAGGCCCATCATTACCTTCTTTGCCTGACCCGGGTATCTCTTCAGAATCGACACGACTGCCAGTCCCTGAAACCATCCTGCTGCCGGCATGCTGAAATCTGCCACCTCGGGATGAAACATCCTGATCAGCGGCAGGAACGACTGCTCGATTACCTTTCCAATGTATGCATCCTCCAGAACCGGCTTTCCCACCACGGTAGTCACGTACACCGGATGCCTCCTGTGCATGACTCCTGTAAGCGTGAATACCGGGTATGGCTCGACTGGCGTGTAGTATCCGGTATGATCTCCAAAAGGCCCCTCGTCCCTGAGATCCGCAGGATCGACATATCCCTCCATGACAATCTCTGCGTTTGCAGGAACATCCAGATCAACTGTCTTGCACCGTACCGTACTGATTCCCTCCTTTCTTGTAATTCCTGCAAACAGATACTTGTCCAGCCCCTCTGGAACAGGCGCAATTGCCGAAAAGACGGTTGCAGGATCCCCGCCTATGATTATGGCAGCAGGTATTTTCTCCCCCCGGTCCCTTGAGATCTCGCCGTGGTGGGCCCCCCTCTTGTGTCTCTGCCAGTGCATCAGGGCATGGGTGCTGTCTATAATCTGCATCCTAAACACGCCCAGGTTTCTAACCCCCGTCTCAGGATGCACTGTGGCAACCAGTCCCAGCGTGATGAATCTTCCTGCATCTCCCGGCCACGACTTTATGATTGGAATCCCATCAAATGACGGCTCTGCAGACACGACCTCAGATACCGGCCCGCTTGTCTCGTTTTTGGGAAACACTGCTGCCATCTTTGAGAGCTCCGGAAGCTTTCTTAGCTTGCCCAAAAGTCCCGATGGGACGCTCATCCTTGTCATCTCCACTATGCGCCTGCCAATCTCGGTAAAATCCGTCATTCCGAGTCCGATCTCCAGCCGCTTCATGGAACCAAACGTGTTTCCAAGTATTGGCATGTCATATCCTTTTACATTCTCAAACAGGATCGCCGGACCCCCACGGTACATCTCCCGCCTCATAATCTCTGCAACCTCAAGGTCTGCATCAACACTTGCCTTGACTCGCTTCAGCTCCCCGCATCCTTCCAACTCTGAGATGAGCTCGTGAATGTCTTTTATCGGCATGATGGGTATGGTGCCGGTTTGGGTATAAGCTTAACTGGATTCAGAGCGTGTGTGTGCGTGGCACCCAGGACTGGTCCCGTAGACGGCCTCAGTCATGCCCTTTTGTCAGCAGCCATATTGTCAGAAGACTCTTGCATGCCTGCCCTACATCGGGGGCAGTTCTGTCTTTTTGTCGTGTCCTCCGGATCCAAACTTGCAATAAAAGCAGAGTCCGGATTCCATATACTTTAACTGCTCCACCTGGATTGCGCCAATCCTCAGGGCTATCTTTGTCAGCAGCTTGTATTTCAGAGGCATTGCAGGAATAACCTCATCCATGTAGACCCGGTAGTGATCAGGACAAAATCTGAGCGTGATCTTGGATGGTTCCTTGCCTTTTTCATTTACCTGTTTTGTAAAATTGATCTGTTCCCGGATGTATTCGTGCTTTGGGCATGGGCAGTCCTTGCCTCCGGGATGTTCGTATGCAGGTACGTTCTTCCAGTCAAAATCCGGAAAGTCCTTTTCAAAGTCATCCATCAAACACCATAAGCATCCTATGCATATAAAACTTGATCATGTTGAGATTCGGGTGTTTCCTGTCCCATCAAACCAAGGCCGCCTGTTTCATGCTTGGTTGCCTGCTGCGAATCATGCTCCAGCCACAATAAAGATTCGACATTGTGACGCCAATCCCCCATATGCGGCTGCCAGAATTTGGCTACACGGACAATGCTGGGGCGCATGCCATACCGTGCCAATGACACGTGTCATGTTTTTGATTGCTACGTTTTGAAAAGACCGAACCCGCGTGGTCAAGATATGAATCTGTGTTTGCAGGATATGCCCAAAACACGTACGGGTCGCAATGAATCAAAAAAACCCACCATTTATTCAAATTTTGACATCCATGACGATTCAGGCGTACGAGAAATAATTTCCCCCACAAGCCATGGCATTTCTCGCCATGGCATTTCTCCCAGTCTGCTTGCCAATAGCTGATTCTCCTTTTGAAGGCATTTTGTGCACAGACATCTGTGCCAGGGTCTCCACGATAACCCAAATATACATAAACCCCAGATCATTCACTCAGAGCAATGCAAACAGCAAAAAAATCGCCTAAAAATTACGACAAAGCTGATGATTTAGAAACATCACTACGCGATTACACCGCAGACATACAATCAAGTCTTGATTCGGAACAACAACCAGCAGAGACTGCCAAGCCCAAGGGAACACTTCCAAAGGGATTTGACACTCCAAAGCCAGCAAGGCCACGAGGCAGACCAAGAAAGGTACCTGCCAGTACAGAGACGCCAAAGCCAGCAAGGCCACGAGGCAGACCAAGAAAGGTACCTGCCAGTACAGAGACGCCAAAGCCAGCAAGGCCACGAGGCAGACCAAGAAAGGTACCTGCCAGTACAGAGACGCCAAAGCCAGCAAGGCCACGAGGCAGACCAAGAAAGGTACCTGCCAATGTAGAGGCACCAAAGCCAGCAGAGACTGCCAAGCCCAAGGGAACACTTCCAAAGGGATTTGACACGCCAAAGCCCCAAGAGGCACCAAAACCTCAGGAGGCGCCAAAGCCAGCAGAGACTGCCAAGCCCAAGGGAACACTTCCAAAGGGATTTGACACGCCAAAGCCCCAAGAGGCACCAAAACCTCAAGAGGCACCAAAACCTCAAGAGGCGCCAAAGCCTGCAGAGACTGCCAAGCCCAAGGGAACACTTCCAAAGGGATTTGACACGCCAAAGCCCCAAGAGGCACCAAAACCTCAGGAGGCGCCAAAGCCTGCAGAGACTGCCAAGCCCAAGGGAACACTTCCAAAGGGATTTGACACGCCAAAGCCCCAAGAGGCACCAAAACCTCAGGAGGCACCAAAGCCTGCAGAGACTGCCAAGCCCAAGGGAACACTTCCAAAGGGATTTGACACGCCAAAGCCCCAAGAGGCGCCAAAACCTCAGGAGGTACCAAAGCCTGCAGAAACAAAATCCCAACCACCGGCAACATTCAATGCCGCATTGGAGGATGCATACTATGCAACCCCACAGACTGACTTCCATCAATACAGGACAAAGGTGACCGGATACTCACCGTCTCCGAACCGATACTATACGCGACTGACTGCACCTGTGGGAAGCGTTCCGACAACCAACTGGAACGATCAAAAGGCCGAGGTTACAGGCTATACGCAGCCATCCAACCAGTACTTTGCAACAAGGGCACGACTGGCATATCACCCTCCCGACAAGACATTTGGGACATTTAGTGGCGTGAGTATGAGTTTTGAAGGCGGCACTACCACACAGGCAGAGCAGGCATCGGAACCAAAACCCGCAAAGGGCAAGCTTCCAAAAGGTTTCTAACCTCACAATTCTTCTCTTTTTCATAGAAATGTTTTTTTTGATTACTGCGTATGTCATTTATGCCTCCAAATATCACGTGTCCCAATTGCCAACAAAAGGAATGGCTACAGAGCCCCGAATTGAGTTACCTGCCCAAGGTAAGCCGGACTGATGAGGGAAAATACGTTGCAGACACCGACAACGGAATTCATGTAAATCTCTGGCGATGCAATAACTGCATGTATGTAATGGCATTTTGGGAACCTGATTGACTCACAGATCTCCCTTGAAGCCTCGATCGCAGGGCAATAAAATTTTTACAAATTTTTGTCTAATTTTATGAATTAATTTGAATCAGGGTACGCACTAATCAAAATGTAAATAAACAGTGCTGTATTTACTGTAAGGAATGGCAAATGACAACGCAAGTTCAAGCGAAAAGCCAAAGACATCACAGACTGGATCTAAAAGACCGAGAGGCAGGCCACGAAAGGTGCCTGCCAGTACAGATGCACCAAAGACTCCAAGACCGAGAGGCAGGCCACGAAAGGTAACTACTGATGCACCAAAGACTCCAAGACCGAGAGGCAGGCCACGAAAGGTAACTACTGATGCACCAAAGACTCCAAGACCGAGAGGCAGGCCACGAAAGGTAACTACTGATGCACCAAAGACTCCAAGACCGAGAGGCAGGCCACGAAAGGTGCCTGCCAAGGTAGAGGCACCAAAGCCCCAAGAGGCACCAAAGCCAGCAGAGACTGTCAAGCCCAAGGGAACACTTCCAAAGGGATTTGGCAAGCCAAAGCCCCAAGAGGCACCAAAGCCAGCAGAGACTG
Source organism: Candidatus Nitrosopumilus sp. (assembly GCA_965238275.1). Lineage (GTDB taxonomy): Archaea > Thermoproteota > Nitrososphaeria > Nitrososphaerales > Nitrosopumilaceae > Nitrosopumilus. The sequence goes on along the minus strand of OZ250186.1, from coordinate 1,537,137 downwards.
TCAAGCCCAAGGGAACACTTCCAAAGGGATTTGGCAAGCCAAAGCCCCAAGAGGCACCAAAGCCCCAAGAGGCACCAAAGCCAGCAGAGACTGTCAAGCCCAAGGGAACACTTCCAAAGGGATTTGGCAAGCCAAAGCCCCAAGAGGCACCAAAGCCCCAAGAGGCACCAAAGCCAGCAGAGACTGTCAAGCCCAAGGGAACACTTCCAAAGGGATTTGGCAAGCCAAAGCCCCAAGAGGCACCAAAGCCTACAGAAACAAAATCCCCACCACCGGCAACATTCAATGCCGCATTGGAGGATGCATACTATGCAACCCCACAGACTGACTTCCACCAATACAGGACAAAGGTGACCGGATACTCACCGTCTCCGAACCGATACTATGTACGGCTGACTGCACCTGTGGGAAGCGTTCCGACAACCAACTGGAACGATCAAAAGGCCAAGGTTACAGGCTATACGCAACCATCCAACCAGTACTTTGCAACAAGACCACGACTGGCATATCACCCTCCCGACAAGACATTTGGGACATTTAGTGGCGTGAGTATGAGTTTTGAAGGCGGCACTACCACACAGGCACCGGAACCAGAGCAAGCACAGCAGGCTCCACCCCCACAGCAGGCTCCACCCCCACAGCAGGCAAGCTATAGCGACAATAGCTCGAAATCGAGACAAGAGCGACTGGAGGATTATGAAAGCAGATACCTCAAAAGAATCGAGCAAGACAGAATTGAAGCAGAACAGGCATATCAGAAAGCACTGCAAGATGAGGCTGCTGCTGCAGCAGCAGCTAGTGCCAAGAAGAGCCGTGGCGTTCTACCCAAGGGGTTTGCACCAGAACCTGAACCAGAACCACCAAAAGCCTCCCGAGGCACGCTTCCAAAAGGCTTCTAAACCATCTACCATTTCTTTTATTTATACAAGTAAAACATTCAATGCCTGTGTCTGGAAATTATTTTGTATCATTTTGGGCTACGGCCCGTATGTCCCATGCGTCTGGCAATTTTTCACAATCATAAGGAACCGCATTATTTCGAATTTAGAAAATCATCTAGTACCAATTTTGAATGGCCGGCAGGCTTTACTTTTGAATAAATCTTAAATATTCTTCCATCGCCATTTACAAGAAACGTGCTTCTCATCACCCCCATGTACTCCCTGCCCATAAACTTCTTCTTGCCCCATACGCCAAACCTGGTTGAGACCTCCTTTTCGACATCCGACAGGAGCGTATACCGGATTCCCCTCTTGTCACAGAATTTTTTGTGGGATTTTGTATCATCCGGGCTGATTCCAATTATGTCAATTCCCTCTTTCCGGAACAGTTCATAATCTCTTGAAAACTCGTCGGCCTGGGTCGTACACCCGGGAGTAAAGTCCTTCGGATAAAAGTAGATTACGTGTTTTCTTCCGTTCAGATCTGTAGATTTGACGGCGTTGCCGTCTGCATCATTCAGCTCAAATTCAGGAACCGTGTCTCCTTCAGAAACCATGTGGTAGGGCACCGGCCCCACAAATAATTACCTTTTGATGGTCTGTGCCGTGTTTTATGCAAAAATACCTCATGCCACCCATTGAATCTGCCAGGCGCCCGGATTACCGTCCCTGCGGTGATTCTGGCCAAAAATATGGGCATCCCACATTATTCGAATCTTTTATATGGAAACTTGAAGCGATTACATTCTGATGGTTAACCCAAGGGCCTATCTTGCAGAGGCAATCTCAACTTACGGGCTGGTGTTCTTTGGCCCGCTTTCAGTCATACTTGCAATTGCATCCTTTGGCGAGGAGTTAACTACGCAGTCTGTACTGTTCATATCCCTTGGGCACGGAGGGGCCATTGCCCTGATGATCTATGCGTTTGGACACGTCTCTGGAGCACACATCAATCCGGCAGTTACAATACCCATGATGATTACCAGGCGAATCGGGATCGCCGACGGAATCGGCTACATCGCCTCACAGCTGGTTGGCGCAGTAGCCGCAGCGGCCACCCTCATGGCGATCCTGCCGGAGCTTGGCGCCAAAGTCAACTTTGGAACGCAGGGCGGCCCAAGCGAACTGATCAACGGCAGCATCGCATCCGGATTCGCAGTAGAGGCGATACTGACATTCTTCCTGGTGACTGTAATCTTTATGAGCGCAGTCCACAAGAAGGCATCGCCGGGCCTGCACGGAATCACCATAGGCGGAATGGTGTTCCTTATTCACCTGATTGCAGTTCCGCTGACTGGCGCATCGGTAAACCCCGCAAGGACGTTTGGTCCTGCACTGATCTCAGGATTCTGGGAATTTCACTGGCTGTACTGGGCAGCGCCAATCCTGGGCGGAATCATAGCGGGCCTGATAATGAACTACGTCTTTGTCAAGCCAGCAGAAAAGGAAGCATAGCCCGGATGCCAACGTTTTTAACAATTTCTGGGTGCCTGGCAGCATGAATCACGAAGATGTCTCTAGAATGTTTCATGCAGAATCGGACAAGCTGGAAGGCCTGATCAGCAACGCAGCGGTCACCGACCTGCCTGTTTCTGAGATTGTGGAGATCTACTATCAGGTCATCAACGTATCCTCAATGGCCCTCATGCTCAGGCAGCAGATTGACCCCGACAAACACAGGCAGCTGCTGGACATGATCACCCATGCCGAATCAATAATTTCTGAGAGGTTCAATTCTGACATCCATCCCAGAATTCAGGCAAACCTTGCCGACCTGATCACCGAATCCACCAACAACCTTCAGTCCCAGGATACGGGGAACAATACTGACATGTCCGCAGCGTACGAGAATCTGCGTCAAATGATGAGCACCCGGGAGTTTGTAGGACAGTATGAGAAGGGACTGTCTAGTTGATCATCTTGCAAAGAACCTTGCAGTTCTAAAAAGAGAGTTTGCAGAGGAGTATGACGGGGCAGGCCACATCCAAGAGGTCATCCCGACATCAAAATCCGAACGGTTTCCAATGGGCAGCCATGATCTGGAATTACTGCACCGATTCGCCGGGAGCAATCCAATCTATTACAACTCGTTTGAAAAGACAGTCGGGGATACCCCGTGCACTGTCTATGAGGGGGACATCAACAGGTACTGGCTCAACAGCATTCAGCACGACTCCAGTCACGCCCCGTTCTCCCCTACATGGATGATGTCTGCATACGTAGGCTCGCTGTTTGTAAGGGAACTTGGCTACGGCCAGGTGGTTGATGTCGGGTCCGGGGATGGCAGGATAGCGTTCTGCGGCAGGGTTGCAGGCATGGAATCCTACAGCATAGATGTCGATGAGATGTTAGTCGGAATACAGAATAGTCCCTCGGACATACTTGACTTTCATCCATTCTGCTCGGATGCTGCATCCTTTGACTACTCGGCACTGGATCTGGAGAGGCCCGCATTCTTTATCGGCGGACTTGCGCAGATGGGCGGAAGTGATCTTGCCGCCGGGGTGATGAGGGGGATGCCTGGTCGTGTGGATGCAGGATGGGTGTTTGCAGGGACATGCTCCCAAAAGTACCGGCCGGATCCCAAAAACGAGGCCGGGTGGGGCACATTCATTGACGAAAACGGCCTCGAACTGATCCGGACCATCTCCCTGCCCACGGCATGGACGTTTGACGAGCCAGACGACACGCCATACGTGTTTGCGCGCACTTTGGTCAATAGCAATCCAAATTAAACACAAACCATGCACACTATTCGGACTCGTTGCATAGCTTGGATAGTGCGAACGCTTGCGGAGCGTTAGGTCGCCGGTTCAAATCCGGTCGGGTCCGTTTATCCAAATTTTAAAACTCTAATACCCCCCCGTACGTAGAATTCTCATTGGATTACGAGAAATACTGCTCGCAGATTCTGGATGCGGAATCCAAGATTCGGTTTGCCACCGCATATGACGAGTGGGCCGTTCGCCTGGGAGGCGGCATGAGGGACGGCGTGGAAAACCTGCTTTCGGAGCGCTCAGAAAGCGAGCTGGTCAACCTCGCCACCCTCGATTGGAAGTCCCGCAAGGACATGGCAAAATGGCTTGGCAAGACAAAATACACCATGGCCGAGTATGACAAGGTCAAGCGCTTTTCGTTCTACCTGGGAGATGACCGCCTGCTTCTCGTAAGCACCGAAAAGGACTGCGACACAAACACGGTAGTAGACAAGGTCATAAGTCTCTATTACAAGAATCTTGACTAGGCAAGGTGTAACTAATATCCCGTACGGGTGCCAGAATCCATCATGGTAAGCAGGTGCAGCTGGGCATGCGAGGAGCCAAACACGACATACCACGATGCCGAATGGGGAATACCGCAGCACGACGACCAAAAGCTGTTTGAGTTTCTCGTGTTGGAGGGTGCGCAGGCGGGCCTGTCATGGGTTACGATTCTCAAACGCCGGGAGGGCTACAGGACGGCATTTTCTGACTTTGATGCCCCGTCTGTCTCAAGGTACGCCCAAAAAGACATCCAAAGGCTGCTTCAGGACAAGTCCATAATCAGGAACAGGCTTAAAATCACTTCTGCCATCAACAATGCCCGGCAGTTTCTCAAGGTACAGTCCGAGTTTGGCTCTTTTGACAGGTACCTGTGGGGGTTTGTCAGGCACAAGCCAATACTAAACAGATTCAAAAAACCCTCAGACATTCCGGCATACACGGAAACATCAGAGGCGCTAAGCCGTGATCTCAGGAGGCGCGGATTCACTTTTGTGGGACCCACAATATGCTATGCCATGATGCAGGCAACAGGCATGGTAAATGACCATACCGAGGGCTGCTTCATGCATCAAAAATGATTTTATTGGTAGGCTGCCTGCATCATGTATGCCTGAAGGAAGATTTGCAACGTCGATCAGCTGCATGGACGGACGCATCCAGCTGCCAATCATACACTGGATCAAGGAAAATTATCCGGTGGACTTTGTCGATACAATCACCGAACCCGGCGTAGACAGCGTAATATCACACCATCAAAACCTGGAATCCATAATGAGAAAGGCCGAGATCTCAATCAATGCGCACCAGTCAAGACTGATAGTCATTTCCGGCCATCATGACTGTGCAGGCAATCCGGTATCTGACGAGGAGCAGCTTGCCCAGATCAAGGAGGACGTGTCCATCGTAGGATCGTGGGGGTATGACATACAGGTCATAGGAGTCTGGGTTGGTGCGGATTGGAAGGTTCAAAAGGTCGCATGACGCATGGATAGGCTCAGCAGGATGGTTGCATCCGGGGTGGTGGCGCTGGCCATACTGACCATAACGCTTTACGCGTATCTGGACATGCAGCAGAGCCGCCCTGCGCCATTGGATTCCCAGGTGGTGGACAGCTGCCGAAGCCTGGTACGCCAGAGTGCCGACATACTAGTCGAAGTGGCAGGCGACAACCTGCAGCCAGACGATCCTGCCGACGCACCAAGACTGCAGGAACTTCAGGCAAGAATCATGATGATTGAAGGGGAGATGAACGATCTTGGCTGCCTTGAGGATCCTGACAGTTGGGTATACGGTTCATTCAAGCAGGAGATGGCAGAGTATGAGGGGTATATTGCCGAGCTCACCCGAAGAAATGCCGAGGGCTGACTCGTGCCACGATTCGTGCCGTGGTGGGGATGCCGCGTGGTTCCTGCAGGCCGTGAATGGATCCGGCATGCAGTCATGGCGTAAACGGGAATCCTTCCGGGAATCAGGCCGTCTGCTGCGCCATGACCCGTTCCGGGCCAAGTATCGCACCCAATCAAAGGGATATAATATTATATAATCAGGTTATAGCCATGTTGAAACAAACGTGGTAGAAGGACATCTTATTCAGACAATTATCGAGGTAGGCATACTCCTTGCAGCGGCAAAACTGATGGCCGAGCTCTTCCTCAGGCTAAAGCTTCCAATCGTGCTAGGGGAACTCTTGGCGGGGATGATCATAGGGCCGTTTGCGCTTGGGTCCGTGCTGGTTATTGACGGCACGCAGCTGATCCAGATAAACGAGGAGATCAGGATTCTCGGGGAGATGGGGGCCATCGTAATCCTGTTCATGGCAGGACTTGAGATGACCCCAAAGGAGTTCATCAGGGGAGGAAAGGCATCGTTTACTGTCGGAACCCTGGGAGTGGTCGTGCCGTTCTTTGCCGGCATGGTAGTCTTTCAGGCGTTCGGATTTGACGCCCTGCAGTCGATGCTCATTGCCACGGCGCTTACTGCGACAAGCATTGCAATCTCAATCCAGGTCCTAAACGAGTTTGGCAAGCTCAAGACACGCGAGGCAAGGCTGATCATCGGGGCTGCAGTGATCGATGACATCCTGGCAATTGCGGTGCTCTCCGTGGTAACGTCAGTCGCAGGCAGCAGTGGCGGGATAGACAACATCCAGATTGATCATGTCATATTTACCATCTTTGAGGTGCTGGGATTCTTTGCAATCATTCTGGTCTCTGCCATAATCATAATGCCAAGAGTCGTCAATTCAAGGATGTGGAAGGCAAAGGGAAGCATAGAGGGGATAGCGACTGCCGCGTTCTTTGGGGCCGCGGCCCTTGCAGGAGCCATTGGGCTCTCGCCGATTGTCGGTGCGTTTGCAATCGGGATGGCGCTATCAACCACCAAGGTATTTCACAAGGTGGAGGATTTCATAAACAAGATAGGCCTGATATTTGCGCCGTTGTTCTTTGCGATTATCGGGGCGGCAGTCGACCTGAGGGCAGTGGATCTGAACATTCTCATGATAAGCGGGGTGGTAATATTGGTGGCAGTCACCACAAAACTGTTCGGATGCGGCCTTCCTGCAATGTTCTTCCTCAAGAGCAGGACACAGGGAATGCGGGTAGGAATCGGGATGATATCCAGGGGAGAGGTGGGCCTCATTGTTGCAGGAGTCGGAGTCACCACCGGAGTCCTGACCTCGGAGGTGTATTCCACGATAATAATCATGGTGGCAGTGACGACCATCATAACGCCGATCTGGCTGAAGATGGAATACAGAAAAGAGCAAAAAAAAAGTGACGGTTCACCAGGACAGCAGGCAGCACGCAAGACAGAATAGGCAGAGGCTGCGCGGGCAGCAGTGATTGGCAGTGAATCACGGAACCGCAGGAAATGCCAGAGACATGACCTGGCAGGGCTGCAAAAAAACCGCCATGGGGACAAGGCCGGGCGCCTGTATGCCAAATGTGCAGCTGCCAAAAACAAAAAACAAGTCAAAAAAACCTTCATAATGTTTAAATATTATAATCGATTTCATTACGATAATTAAGGTTTATTGGTAATGAAGCATGAAAACATTAAAGGAGGCCACAATCCGGCACCCAGAGACTTGAAGCGGTATACAAAACCCAATGGCGTCTTTGTGGCCAACAGCGACAACCGCTTGGCATTTGTCCCAAAGGATCTTCCCCCCAGAATTTCGTATGATTCTGAGATGATCCTGCTGCTTGCCGAGGCGGAGAGGAGCGTAGGGGAACTCAAAGGCATGGGGGGTGAGATTGAAAATCCACATATCCTGTTAAGGGCATATCTCAAACACGAGGCCGTACTGAGCTCCAGGATAGAGGGCACGCTGGCATCCCTAGATGACTTGAACGTGTATGAGGCAGTAGGCAACATCGATCGAAGACAGGCAGACAACACGAGGCTGTGGGAAGTGGTAAACTACGTAAATGCATTGGAGCAATCGCTAATGACTGTAAGGGAGACAGGACACAATATCAGTCTGGATGTCATACGCAGGGCACACAGAATCCTGATGAAAGATGTCCGTGGTCAAGAGAAAAACCCCGGAGAATTTCGCAAGAATCCGAACTACATCATAGCGTCATACGGAAGAAGGACGGAGATTATTTACACACCTCCTCCGGCTGAACGGGTTCTGCCCCTGCTTGAGAGCCTGGTGGGGTTCCTTCAAGAGAGGCACGACAACATACCGGTGCTTGTCCAGTGCGCCATGATGCACTACCAGTTTGAGGCCATACATCCCTTTGGCGACGGAAACGGAAGGATAGGGAGACTCTTGCTGCCGCTGGTGCTGCACAAAAAAGGCATGCTTCCTGAGCCGCTACTGTACTTGAGTGCATTCTTTGAGAGGAATAGTGGCGAGTACTATGATGGGCTGCTGGAAGTGAGCCGGAAGAGCCGATGGAACGTATGGATCAAGTTCTTTCTGCGCGCCTTTTCGGCACAGGCAAAGAGCACCATAAACGGCATCCGGGGGATGGTGCAACTGCAAAAACAGTACGGCCGGATCCTTCGAGAGGCAAATGCCCGTGGAAATGACATTAGTCTGATGGAACATCTGTTTGCCAATCCGTACATCACCGTCCCGTCAGCCGGAAGGTTTCTTGACGTGTCATACCAATCTGCCAAGGGGACGGTCATGAACCTTGTGAATCTGGGCATACTGGAGCAGACAAACATAGTCAACAAGAGCAGGGTCTTTCTTGCAAGGGAGATCGAAGAGGCCCTAAAGATGGAATAGTGGTTTCTCATTACACATCCTGCAGGAACGCACAATGGGGTTGATATTTTGTCCATTTAACGAATTTATGTCCAGGCAGGTATGGGTGTTCATGGGCAGTCTGAATTCGACATTCTCCAAAGCGTGCAGCGAGATTACCCAGAATCTGCTTGTGATTGACAATCCGGATAAAAAACATGTAAGGCAGGAGATCAGGAGGATCTGCGCCAAATATGCACTTGAAAGGATCCCCAGAAACCACGAGATCCTCTCAAAGGCCGAGGGGGCGGATTTTGAAATGCTCAGAAGGGTCCTGCTAAAAAAGCCTGCAAAGACGGCATCAGGAGTGTCGGTGGTGGCACTGATGCCAAAGCCGTATGCATGCCCCCACGGCAGGTGCACGTACTGCCCCGGCGGCACCAAGTACAACTCCCCGAACAGCTACACCGGAGGCGAGCCTGCCACCCTCAATGCCATTGAAAACGGTTATGATCCAAGGCTGCAGATAGCATCAAAGATTGACAAGCTGGTGGCATTCGGGCACGACCCGTCAAAGATGGAGATTGTGATTGTGGGGGGGACCTTTCTGTTTATGCCGGCAGAGTATCAGGAGGATTTCATAAAGTCGTGCTATGACGCGCTGAACGGGACTGATTCGGGCAGCCTGGACGAGGCAAAATCAAACAACGAACGTGCGGCAATCAGAAACGTGGGATTTACAATCGAGACAAAGCCGGACTATTGCAAAAGGGAGCATGTGGACTGGATGCTCAGATACGGGGTTACGAGGGTAGAGATCGGCGTCCAGTCACTGCAGGAGCGCGTCTACAGGATTGTAAACAGGGGCCACGACTACGGCGACGTGACAGAGTCTTTTCAGATCTCAAAGGATGCCGGATACAAGATTGCAGCGCACATGATGCCCGGACTGCCCACCATGAGCCCGGACGGGGACATTGAGGATTTTCAAAGGCTGTTTTCGGATCCGCAGCTGCGCCCGGACATGCTAAAGATTTATCCGGCGCTGGTAATCAGGGACACGCCGCTGTACGAGGAGTACGTGCAGGGACGGTACTCCCCGTACTCGGATGAGGACATGATCAGGGTTCTGACGGAGGTAAAGAAGAACGTGCCAAAGTGGGTCAGAATCATGCGCATTCAGAGGGAGATTCCGTCAAGCCAGATAGTTGCAGGGCCAAAGTCAGGCAACCTGAGGCAGCTGGTCCATCAGAGCCTGGCCAGGCAGGGCCTTTCATGCAGGTGCATAAGATGCAGGGAAGCGGGCCTGTCCAGAATGCCGCATGCAGACGAGATGGCGCTGAGCAGGACTGATTATGACTCCTCGGGAGGACGCGAGGTCTTTGTCTCGTACGAGGGAACAGACGAGTCCATATACGGGTTTTTGAGGCTGAGGAGTCCAAGCCAGAACGCCCACAGAAAGGAAGTCGGCGCAGACTCGTGCTGCATCGTAAGGGAGCTGCATGTCTATGGGCGGTCGCTGGGAATCGGCAAGAGGGAGAAGGGCCAGATACAGCACTCGGGGCTGGGAAGGAGCCTGATGGCAGAGGCCGAAAGGATCGCAAGAGAGGAGTTTGATGCAAGAAGGCTTTTGGTGATAAGCGCGGTAGGCACAAGGGAGTACTACAAAAAGATGGGGTACTCGTTATATGGGCCATACATGGCCAAGAGGCTGGACGGGTGATACTATGCCAGGACAGGAGATGATCGGAAGGGGGACATGGATTGACAAGCTGGCCTCAGAGATGATCGAGCGCGAGACCTCCCTTGGCAGAAGCCTGGACATGCTAAGGGTGGAGAGCGGCCTTGGCGCATCCGGGGTGCCGCACATTGGCAGCCTCGGGGATGCGGCCAGGGCGTATGGAATCAAGATGGCCCTGGAGGACGTGGGCTACAAGTCAGAACTTGTGGCGTACTCTGACGACATGGACGGACTCAGAAAGATTCCGGAGGGACTTCCAGAATCACTCGAAGAGCATCTGGCAAAACCCGTATCCTCGATCCCGGATCCGTTTGGGTGCCACGATTCATACGGCATGCACATGAGCAGCATACTGCTGGACGGGCTGGACAAAATCGGCATAAGGTATGAGTTCAGGAGGGCAGTTGACACATACAGGCAGGGACTGCTAAAGGACCAGATACACACAATCCTCACGAATGGTGCAAGAATCGGAGAGAGGATCTCAAGCATGGTCGGGCAGGACAAGTACAAGAGGTACCTGCCGTACTTTCCAGTATGCGCAAGCTGCGGCCGAATATACACTGCAGAATCCACAGAATACATCCCCGATGAGAGGAAGGTGAAATACAGGTGCCATGACGTGGAGATTGGCTCAAGAAAGGTCAGCGGCTGCGGCCACATCGGGGAGGCAGACATTACAAGGGATCCGGGCAAGCTTGCATGGAAGGTGGAGTTTGCCGCCAGATGGGCCGCATTTGATATCAGGTTTGAGGCGTATGGAAAGGACATCATGGATTCTGTAATGGTAAACGACTGGGTTGCGCAGGAGATTCTTGGGTTCCCCCACCCCCACCACGTAAAGTACGAGATGTTTCTGGACAAGGGCGGAAAAAAGATCTCAAAATCCCTTGGCAATGTCATGACCGCACAGAAATGGCTAAGGTTTGGCAGTCCCAAGTCAATACTGCTGCTGCTGTACAAAAGAATCACAGGTGCCCGGGAGATAGGGTTTGAGGACATTCCGTCCCTGATGAACGAATACAACGAGCTGGAGGATGTCTACTTTGGAAGGGTCAAAATGGACAACCAGGCAAGGCTTGCAAAAACAAGGGGGCTCTACGAGTATGTGAATCTGCTGGAGCCGCCAGGGCAGCCCGGCGTGCACGTAAACTACAGGCTCGCAGTCGAACTGGCAAGGATCTTCAAGGAGGACAGGAAGGGCATGGTGACAAAAAAGCTGCAAGAGTACGGAATCATAAAGGACGCAGGGCCGGAGATAGAGGCGCTTGTCGGGCTTGCAGGAAACTTTTCAGACGAGTTTGACACGCAGGAGCCGGTTCACATTGATTTGGACGAGCATGCAAGGAACGCACTGAGGGACCTTGTGGATGTTCTGGGCGCAGACGAGGAGCCGGAGGACATCCAGGGCGCGATTTATCAGATTGCAAAATCAAACGGCGTCAAACCAAGGGATTTTTTCAGGATACTTTACCAGGCGATTCTCGGAACAGCCGGTGGTCCAAGGATAGGCCCGTTCATCTCAGACATCGGAAGAAGAAAGGCGGCAGGAATGCTTTCCAAGTACATCTGATACGGACCATTCCACAACTGCACATCAACATCATCACCATCACCATCACCATCATCACCACCATCAGATCCAAGTTGGCAGACATTTGGGTTTGGCCAAGGCGGGGATTGTTGTCAAATGCCGTAAAACCTGATTGCAAAACAGATGGGTGTTTTTTACCGTGAAAATACGTTTGTCGCGATTTTATGGGGCTGGAATTCTTTTGTTTTATTTATTTTTTTAATTAGTAATTCGACAGCTACGTTTCATTTTTAAATTCCGGATATTTTGCCAGAAACGCCTCGATCCAGTCATCATGCAAGTCATCTATGGAATAAAGCCATGCCTCAATATCGTCTTCATCCTGTAAAATGTGTTCCCTGGCGAATTCTGCAAAACTATCCATTGGCGGCCCTAGACTTACATAATCGATCTCATCTGAGATATCCGTGCCAGAAAAAATCTTGTAAAATGTAGTAAAATCATCATCAGGGTTTAGCACCTGGTGTTTCAGAAACTCAAGCTGTAATTGTCTTGTCTTATCAACACTCAGGCCATGGAGTTGGGAATACTCAAACAATACGCTATTGAGAGAATATCCCCCACCACTCTGTTCGTGCCTTGGTATTTTATTTCCAAACTTGTCAATTTGAGGTGTGTGGGCTAATCGTTCCAAATAATCAGGATAGTTATGGGTAAAGGTAACTGTGCCGTTGTTGACACTAAAAACAAAATTTGCACCATATCCAGCAGCGTTGATTCTCAATGAATTGACCAGATGGAATGTAGGTTCGTTTGCAATCATAGTAAGGATGTATGTTTGGGGCTGATCATTGCTGAAGGACAGCGTTTTTTCCCCTCGATAGTTTACAATCTTGTGCTGGTCCGGGCTGCCAGATATTTCAAATCCGTCTGAAAGTATTTCCAGCTCTTCTGGAAATGCAATGTTCAGAATGGGTTCCTTGCATTCCGGATAGTATTCTGTTATCTGGTATCCGTATATGTTGGAATCATGGTCTTCCAACCCATATTTGTCCAAGATTTTCGCCATCCGATCAAGTAATGCATCCATTTGAGCACCAAGATCGTCCAATTCCGGCTCAGTAAGAGTTGCATGGCCGCCGCCGCTGTTTGCCATTTCCTCTGCCTCCACCAGTGGAAGATATTCATCGCGTAGATTTTGCATCGTTTTCTTATCATCTTCAGACATCACATCCCAGTTCGGGTTTGGCACCGTCCAGCTATACGTAAGCACGACATCAAATGCATCCCCTACATTTACCTGCTCGGGAGCCTCAAACGTGGCATACAATGCATCGTTCGAGCACGGCTCCCCGAGATAATGGTAGGGAGGAGGCAACACTGCCTTATCTTTATGTGCTGACTGACGTGATGGAAACCAGCCATCATCATAGTCATTGTCTCGGGTATCAAAAAATATGTTTTTTTCAGACATGGCGACAGAATCCGTGTTGATTGTAAGTGCTTTTATTGCTTCATTGCGATCATAGACTTCAACTTCACGTGACCTTTCGGAATTATATTCCAACGTGGACTCTGAACCACACTGCATGCCGTGCCCTCCCCATTCACTCTGGGTAAACTTGTAAAATATGCCGCCTGAACATACCACATCCTGCAGTTGCACCTTAGTTGTAAGCAGGTCCACAGGGGCAATCGGTCTTTGATACTCATAATACTCATAATAGTCCTCCAAAACTCGTTTTGCATTACTGCCAAAGATGGTTTCTAATTCGTCTTCAATGGATTCCGGGTAGTTAGCAGTCAAGATATGCATTAGCTGTGACAGCGCACTGGAGTCATAAATGACGTCCTCTTTCAGGTATACCGTTCCACCGTCATCTACAAAAAACCAAAACCCATCAAATTGGCCTGAGACATGTAATCCAAAATAATGTTCTCCGGGCTGCGAGAATTTTATGATGGAGGTGGATTCGTAGATGCCAGGAACAGTACTCGGGTTTTCTGCCTTGTACATTGTGTTGTATTGCTCGGTAACAAGGCTGTATTTTCTTGCAATTTTGTTCATGTCTCCGCCCACGTACTCCATCCCTTCGCCTAATGTAAGAGTAAAGGGAACTGTCTTGCGGGGTTTTTTATTAGAAGACTCATTGTCAAAAATTTCATATTTTATAGTAATGTCAAATTCCTCATTCAAAACAGGTCTTTGAGAAAATTCTACATTGAATCTTGCAAAGATATTACCTGTGAATTCGCTGGACAACGGAAAATCAGGCATGATGTCGTGCTTTGGCACAGTGATGTTCTCCGAGGTGTCGCTAGGAACAGCCGGAGTGGGTTCTGTGGAAACGATCTCCCATCCGCGCATGACAAGTGTTTCAGACGTGGTAAATTTGACGCATATGAATTTTTCATAGTTCCGGGTCATAAGCACGGGATTGTTTTTACATGCAACGTCATCTGGAATGTCAGGTTGTGGCTGCCCGGCCGTCAAATCATCAGCCGTGTTTGCAGGTGCCGAATCATCGGATGCGGGCGGCGCGGTGGTCTCTTCAGAATTGCTTTCGTTTGATTTTATATAGGAAAACATGTCTTTGTGCAGCGATTTGAGACGATCCAGCCTGTCTTTGTCTATGGTTGAGAATAGTTTGTGTGCCTCGTAAATGGCATCTTCATCATCATGGCCCTTCATAATCAGAGCATAACGATCAAGCGGAACCCGTTTTCCGTTCGAATCAGTTTGGTCCCACATAATCTCAATGAACCCGTTTTGCTCGATTGTCTGCGATTCCGTAAGTGTGACGGCCACATTTCCGGTATTGGTGTTTTTTATCCTTACAGAGTCGACTGCAATATCGGCATCGCCCATATTGGATAGTCTGAAGGATATCTGCTCGTCTGACAAATACTCTGTTCTCGGATATTCTGAATCATCAACCCACATACGATCATTTTGGTGTGGTTTTACGTCTTCGATTACGTTTACAGTAACGGATTGCGATTCATCCACTGCAGACAAAACTCCGGTTCCGGGATTTATGGAAATGCGCGAAATAAAGCTGCAGTCATCCATTATGTCAAATTCAAGCGCGTCGGTGTCGATTACGGTTACTGAACCACCCTCGTTTGGAACATACAGTTTGCCATGTACGTGATCAAAATCCATATCGAGTCCAGGGCGATGCAGATTTATTGTGTCTATCTGATGATCAGTTCCATCAATTATCAGCAGTTTCTCGGTGGAATAGATTAGGAGATAGATTTCATTGTCCCTCTCGTTGACCTGGATTTTGTCTGCCCAATTGTCAACGGGTATGGCATGCTCAACAGCGTTTGTGTGCCCGTCTATCACATACAACTCGCCATTCAATGCGTAGATTTTGTTGGTTTCCGAATTTACCTCAACATCATGGGTTCCAGAGTATCCGCCCTCGCCCAAATGAAGTTTTGTAACAACTTCTTCTGTATCAAGATCAATCACATACAGACTATTTTCGCCTGTCATGGCATACAAAGTATTGGTTTTTGGATCTACAGTGATTGATTTAACATATTCATCCTCACCTGATCTGTCATAATATTCTATTATTGAAATAATCGAATGGTTTTCCCCGTCCAGCACCAGAATCCTGCCATCACTCTTTCCACTTACTCTTCCATTGTCCCCCATATAGATCAGGTTTGTTTCAGGATTTATGGCAATATCCGACACTCTCACGCTGGATCTTGGGCCGTATAGAGTCAGATTCTCTTTTGTCTCGCCAGAATTTCCATATATGATTGGGACTATGGTGGTGTAATGCTCATAGATGTAAATAAGATCGGTAGCGGGATTTGTGATTATTTTCCAGTCATTATAAGATTCCTCCGCCATAAAATCATTTTTTACATTTCTTATTATCGAGTTTGATGCAACATCAAACATGGATATACGGTCATACCGGCCATCCAAATCTTTGCCACACGTGTCTCTTTTTACAACATTGTTTGGTTTGTCAGAAACATACGAATAGCTTTCAGTCAGTGTCACGAATATTTTTCCAGATATGAATGGGCCACTTGTAGCAATAATTTGCCAAATACCGGGTTCTGTTGGCTTGATTGTCACCGTTGTTTGGGGAGGAAATCCAACATCCCTAACAACAGAAAAAAAACGATAATCATCAGAAACCTGGCCATGCATGCCATAATAAGGTCGGCCGTCAGAAAAATCATCATCAATAATTTCAAAGCCTTTTGGCAGGATGATTGTAAATTCTGTCGGCCATGTTTTTTCATCAGAAGATTGTATCCAGTCTTTATCATAATTATCAGGTATGGGAGAAATGGTAAGATCAAACTCCTGGCCCAGTACTGGAAGTTCAGATATCTCCATTTGCGTAAATCCTGGAGGAGGAGAAGGCGGCGTAGCAAAAGCGTCATGGGATGCAATTGAAATCATGCTGATTGCCAAAATAACCAGAAAAATCTTAGATTGATTCAAAATTGAAACCTCTCCAGTACCAACAACCCGTTTTGAAAATAGCGAGTTATAAGTACACGGTTTCGGCGATTCTCCCGAAGCAGTGTATTGTACGGTCGGATTCATGTCTCATGATGTATCCCCCAACCAGACTCGTCTATGGCACCATCTTGCCTGATGCGGCAAAAAGATCCCGGGACAGGGCTAGTTCACAGGATGCTTGTGACAGGCTGGCTAGAGGCGTTTGGGGCTGCTGCTGATTTGATGCCGTTTTGTACAAGAGCAGCACTTGGATCCCGTACAGGAACAGCATTTTTGATACAAAATTAATGCAAAAATGAAGATGTCCGGCCGCCAGCCGCACTCGCAGAGGAATCCGGTTTCCTTAAAAGCCTTGACTAGAAACACTAAACTAGATTTGGTCCACTCAGAGCACAACAGATCAAGGAAGAGCGGGGGGTTTGCCCTGATAATCCTAGGCGCGTTGCTGCTGTTTCTTGCACCCAACATCTATCCCCAGATGCCCCAGCTTGGCACCGCTGCCCTGATTGGGGGGATGGTAGTGGGAGGAATCGGGTTCTATCTGAAGTTTGTAAGGGGACGCTCAAGGAACGGATAAGGAAAGATTCATCAATTAGAAGTGACACAAAAGAGCGTGAGATTCTTTCCCAGAAAGGGCGGCACAGTCTCCAAGGATAGTGACGAGCACATTGTAAAAGAGGAGCTTGAGGCACGCTCAGAGGTGCTACAGGCCGAGGCAGATAAGAGTCAAAGTGAACTGGACAAGATTCAGGAGGAATGCGAGGAGCGGCGGGCTGAACTGCAGGACATCACTCAAAAGGCTCAGACAGTAAAGAAGGAATATGACATGTCAGTCGACACCCTGATGTCAGTCAAGAAGGATCTGAATCAGAGCAGGATGGATCTTGATTCCATACACAGGGAATACAGGGAGGTCTCAACGAGGATCAGGAATTCCGAGACAGGTGCAGAGATTGGCATGAGTCTTGCCAGGGCAAGAGATTTGCTCCTCAATACAAGGAATGAGATTAGGAGGGCAACGCAGGAGCGTGAGAAGACAAGGGAGCAGACAGAGCAGGAGAAGACTGTCCTGTCAGGAATCAGGGAGGAGATTAAGAAGGCAGCAGAGCACGGCGATGCAGGGGAGCAGAGGGTTCTGTCAGGAATCAAGGAGGAGGTTAGGAAGGCAACGCAGGAGCGTGAGAAGATAAGGGAGCAGGCAGAGCAGGAGAAGACTGTCCTGTCAGGAATCAGGGAGGAGGTTAAGAAGGCAGCAGAGCACGGCGATGCAGGGGAGCAGAGGGTTCTGTCAGGAATCAAGGGGGAGATTAGGAAGGCAACGCAGGAGCGTGAGAAGGCAAGGGAGCAGGCAGAGCAGGAACGCAAAGCCCTGTCCACTGTAAAAAGGGAGCAGATGAAGGCAAGGGAGGAGCTGGAGGAGACCAACGCCATGCTGTATAACGCAAAGGAGGACATGGATAAAAAGACAAAAGTCCAAGGGACAGGTCCCCTTACCGTCAGGGAAAAGGAGTTTATTCACGGGGGCAGTACTGATCAGAGAGGCTCTGCAGGAATAATTGAGGCGGCAAGCGCAGTAGTCAGTTCCCTGAAATCAAAACTCAAGGCGGCACAGGACAAGATTGATTCGGTCCAGGCTCTTTTGGAGGAAGAGAGGGAGAAACACAAAAAGACCAAGCAGAAGCTGGAGTCATTCAGGAAGAGGGACGCAACCAAGTCAGGGCAGGAGCCAGAACACGGCAAGGATGCATCCTAGGAACAGTCACAGTTCCTTAAAATGCTTGATCCATTTTGATTTTATCTCCTCTTCTGAGAGGCCCATATGGTACAACGGGGAGAGGACCTGGGAGACCTGCGATACGTCCACCATGATAATTGACCTGATCGGGCTTGTCACGCCACGATCCCGGTACCGGCTTACGACTGCCTTGCTGAGTGCATCATCACCGTCAAGGATTCTGGCCCGTCCCTGAAACAGGTAGCCTCTGCGTAAAATCGGATCAATTACGTTAATCTCCACATTGGGATTGCCCTGTAGGTTTTTGACTGTATCAGGCGAGCAGATGTCTGCAAAGGCCAGAGTCTTTGAGTCCCAGCAGATTATCGTGCCCTTGGGGGAGACATTGGGTCTCTGGTCTGGACTTACAGTTGCAACGTATCCGAGATTCTGCAGATCCAAAAAAGCGCTTATCTCACCAGTAATCATTGCCACTCATGCACGCCTGTATCACTACCGCATGACCTCTGTCAGGAACTGGGAGAGAAAGAAGAATCCTATTCCCCCTCCGATTATCGCAATCCAGGCTGCAATCTGTTTGGGTTTGGACATTTGTGTGGGATTCTACAGGCTCACTATTGAATCTAATTGAGAGGGACAGCTGGATTGGCAGTGTTGTGTAATGTGGCATGGCTTGTGGCGCCGATGGTGGTGGGGTGGGGGTGTCGGGTGTTTGTTGCAGGATGGATGCCCCAGCCAGCACAGGTCTGGTTCCCCATGACGAGTTGCAGTAGGATGATGACGGTTTCATATTGGAGAGCATACATTTAGACAGTTATAATTAGGATAATTGTGCTCTTGGCATTATTGGTAGGCATCCGGAGCGTTGGAAGGTTTTTTCTCTTCATAGCAGGGGGCATAGTAGCCATAGTGGTAGGCGCCTTTATGATCAGAGGCACCATGCACATGTGGGACAAGCCAAAAGACGATGACAATGACTAAAAGGCATGCACCGTAAGCCAGTATCGTAATTGCTTGATGATTCATCCATAAGAAGGTCGCTGGACACATACGTCAAGAGACGGATTCAGGAGATTCCAAGTGAGATCAGGCAGACGTTTCCAGCCGTAAAGAAGATCTGGAAATGCAGAAGCGATCTGGATTTCATCTATGGGTACTATGTGGGAAAGATCGAGGAGGGCTCGCTCCACTATCTGCTCAAGGCAACGCGCGCATACGTCGGGAGCTACGTGGATACCTTTGAGATCAGGGGCGTCATAGAGACGCACAAAAAGGAGCTGCAGGACGCGATAAGGAACGCGCTGGATCAAAGTAGAAATACCACATGATGCCAGCATTTGTATGGTAGGCCCGCAGGACGGAGGTTTTGGATTTGACCAGTCCAAAAAATATACAAGCGTAGACAATATTGACGAGGTCTGTGTCCAGTGCCAGGCAGGACAGCATAGAAAATGCCTAAAGAAGGCAAAGCAGCAGAGCGTCTGCGAGTGCGAGCACTGCATGATTTTTGGTTAGCAGGGTGCCGGGGATGTCATTGGTTCCCAGTCACTTGCAGGAGAGCAGAATCACATGCAGGGATACACAGCCAGAATCTGTGGCGTTTCCCTGTCTTTTTTTTTGATGCCCGACGGATCCTTCCGGATTTGACTCCCGTCTGATCCTTTTCAGAATTATGGCAACGTGCAGAGCCACATGGCGGTGCCATCCAGGTAAATGTTGATGCGATGAACCCTTGAGTATAATTTCAGCATGTGGCACCGAGAATTTTAATACCACTCAATGGCACTGATGCATAATGTCAAACGAGTACAAGTTTGAGTGTGAATTCTGTGGAAAAGATTTTGGTGCGGAGGTTGTGGAACTGGCACTGCATATTGGCAGGATGCACGACAGGTCAAGAGGCAAGGCTTCGGACTAGGCTGCAAAGCATGACAGGCGTTCCGTGGAGAGTTCCCCAGAATAGGCGGTAGCAGGGCGTTCATAAGACCTGCAGATCAGACATCTGCCGGCTTTCAGATTATGCAGGCATGAATTCCCTGTTCGGGTTCCCTGTGTGCCGAAATGAATACAGGGACGGTCTGCCTCCAGCCAAGATCGGTTGGGCACGTCACAGTGCCCGGAGGCACGTGATATTGGCTCATCCGTGACTGTTTTTTTGCCGGTACATGATAATATATATATTACTTTCTGGATTTTAGAGTCTTAAGACGATATTAGAAAATATATACTACCACATTATTAGAAGCCCATGCATATGAAATACGATACGGGCCGGATGAGGCAAAGGCCTGCCAGTCCGCATGCCGCATGCGGGAAAGGCGACGCAGCCAGCACATTCGGGGACAAACCCCGGATGAACCCCAGATCACCATGCAGAAGATTCCGGATCATGGTAGGCACCCGACGCAGTCCGCTGCCCGTGACCCGCGCACACGACGGGGTATGTCGCCGCCTGCAGATACCAGAAGGCAGGCACAGGCTCGTACAGTCTGTGGGGAGTCGCCGACTCCAGACATGGGGAGGTCGGTGACTAGTGCCCTATTTTCTGGTGTCGATTAATGACGAGAAGGAAACAGAATATGTCTGTCTGGAGGCAGAGACCCCGCTCAAGGCAGTCCGGGCAGTCGAGATAGACGACAAAAAATATGCAGGAAAAACCCATGTGGAAGTAAGATGCTGGCTTATGAACCACCTAATGGAGCGTTCCTCGGCCATCCACAGGATGATGAAACAGCCCGAAAAATACTACAAAAGCCTCGCCGTCGCACACATGGTATTCCCAGGCGTCTGGACGTCTGCAGAGGATGATGACTGATACTGCCTCTGGGAAATGCCGTCTCCGGCTTGATCAGGGTGCGCAGCCTGCCGGATCCATGACACAGGCAGACAGGTGTTGGTGCGGCAAAATCCACGCACGATGAGCGCGACAATTTTAACCAAATCCCCACCACACTGCCAGACAGGACATTTACTGCAAAGGGATTGAAGACAGGGAATCTATGTGCCGGGATCCTGCGTTGCAGCTAGCGTGCTGAGGATTTTGTCAATCTCGTGGAGCGCCATCTTGTCTCGCCCGATCAGGTCAAATTTCTGCAGGATTACTTCAAACTTTGTCTCCTCGTGGGCCTGTTCGGTTACAAACCATTCAAGAAATGTACGCGTGGAGTAATCCCCTTCCCTTTGTGCAATGGCAACCATGTTGTGAACTGCCTTGGTGGCTGCCCGCTCGTTTTCCAGGGAGATTTTCATGACGGATTCCAGGGATTCAAAGGAGTTGGCCGGTGCGTCAATTGAGGGGAGTGTGGCACAGGCTCCCATTTCATTCAGGTAGTGAATTATTTTGAGCATGTGGGCTCGTTCCTCGTCGGACTGGGCATAAAAGTATGCAGCAGCGCCCTCATATCCGGTAGTCTCGGACCAGGATGCCATTGCAAGATAGACGTTTGACGCAGCAGACTCGAGTCGGACCTGGTTGTCCAGTGCCTGCTTCAATTCATCAGATATCCTCATGATGAATGGCGTGAAACGCCCAATTAAAAATGATTCCCAGAACAGCCGGATACGCGTGTCGGCCCAGCGTAAGCATTCCCATTGTGCAAAAAATCAGAATCAGTTAGGATCAGCGGTAGTGTTAAAAAAAAGTCATGCGTAATGGCCATCGAGGACCGGTATTTCATCATTGGGTATAATCCAAAATGGATCATCACGTTTGCGCTTTATCTTGCCTTCTTGTCGCCCATGTTATTCATCCCCTGACACGTCCCAAAAGCGTGCAATGCTGATCGCGGCCATTCTAGCGGGGATCCGCCCACATATCATGCAATCTTTTTAGAGTTTACAAAGACGCCCTTGCGGGATGTGATTCTGCCTATCTCATGGCTTGAGATCCCGTGTTCCTTGAAGATTGACATGATGCCTGCGGCCTGATCTCCGGGCGCAATCACGCAAAACCCCACGCCCATGTTAAATGTCCTGTACATCTCCTCTGGTTCCACCCCCTGCTCCTCTATGAGCCCCATGATTGGAGGCATCTCCGGCAGGGAGTCTATCTCGTAGCCTGTGTCCTTGAGGCGCAGCAGCTTGGTAAACGAGCCGCCCGTTATGTGTGCCAGTCCGTCCACTTGGCACTTTTGAACGATCTCAAGAACGGGTTTGGTGTATATTGCAGTGGGCTCCAAAAGCGCATCCCCTATGGTTCCGACCCCCTTGACGCTGTCGGTTATGGAGTACTTTGGAAAGAGTGCCTTTCTTGCAAGCGAGTAGCCGTTTGAATGAATTCCCGTGCTGTCTGCCCCTATGATCACATCGCCTGGCACTATCCTGTCGCCCAGTATCATCCGGCCCTTCTCAACTAGCCCCACCACCATTCCGGCCAGATCGAATGCAAAACCGTCACCATTAATCACATCAGGCATTATCGCAGTCTCCCCGCCGACAATCGGCACTGCTGATCTCTGTGCCCCCTTGACCAGCCCCTCCATGATCTCCCGGATAATGCGCTGGTCGTTTCTGTTTGCCGCGATATAGTCCACAAAGGATATCGGCGTCGCGCCGATGCATATCACGTCATTGACGTTCATCGCGATGCAGTCAATGCCTATCGTGTCATACCTGTCCATCATGCCTGCGATCATCACCTTGGTTCCAACGCCGTCAGTATGCGTGGCCAGAAGGGTGCCGCCTGCAATCTCCACGACCCCTGCATAGTGTCCAAAGCCGTGGGCTACCCTTGCCTTGTTTTGAAGATTGTGCGTTGATGCGATCATCCGGCCAATCTCGGTCTGGCTCTGCTTGATCTTGGAGATGTCCACGCCTGCATTCTTGTATGTCAGCGGCATGATGAGGTGCCTGTCTTCTTTGAATAAAAGAATTTGTGTGGGCTGGCATGCAGGGCGGTTTTTCTAATAAAAGTGCCGTATTGGTTGCAGGAACGTTTGCTTCTAGATAATTTTAGTTGACTGTGATGGAAGAGTGGCAAATGCCGTTAGAACCGGAGTTACTGTTCTGGATTTTAGGCATATTGCCCATCACAGTCACTAGTACCAAGATGCCAATCTAATATATTTAATGCGGAACAGTACAGGCAGGGCATGGTCACAATTGACGTCGAAGTGGAGATCAACGCCACACCCGATGCAGTGTGGGAGATAGTCTCGGATGTGGACTCTGAGCCAAGATTTTGGAAGGGGACAAAGGAGATCAGAAACATATCCAGGGAGAAAAACAAGATTCACAGGGAGATTACGATCGCATTCAGGGATCAAAAATGCCTGCAGGATGTCCAAATGTACCCCAAGGAGAGGATCGAGGCAAGATTCGTCAAGGGCATCATTGACGGGGACAAGACGATACTGCTGGTGCCAAGAGGCGACAACACCGTACTCCGCACCACATGGAACATAAGGCTGACAGGCATGATGGGGATGTTTACAGGCATGATTAAAAGCCACATCAAGAGCGGGACCGAACAGGCCATGCACAGCATCAAGGCCGAAGTCGAGGGATGATTCATGGATCCGGTAGCTGACATCCTCAACTATTTGCTGGCCGCGATTCTTGTTGGGGTGTGCGGGGCATGGGTATTCCTCATCAAATCAATGATGAATTCATTCAGGCTGACCCCGTACCTTGACAGGTTTACAGACACGTCAAAGTCACGCCCCCGGGTATCTGTAATAATTCCTGCAAGAAACGAGGAGGGATTTGTCGGAAGGTGTCTGGAGTCCCTTGCCATTCAGGATTATGAGGACTACGAAATAGTTGTAATCGACGACTCGTCTGAGGATGGCACATGGGGCATAATCTCAGAGTTTGCGCAGAGATACCCCAATGTGGTTCCGGTCTCTGCAAGGCCCAAGCCCGAGGGGTGGATGGGAAAGAACTGGGCATGCATGGAAGGGTACAGAAAGGCCACAGGGGATCTTTTGCTGTTTACGGATGCAGACACAAGACACTCCAAGAAGGTGATATCGATGGCAGTGGCCCATCTAATCTCGTCTGACCTGGATGCCCTGTCTGTAATTCCAAGGATGCTGACGCGGGATGTCTGGACTAGGATCACACTCCCGATGATCTCGACGTTTCTGCATACCCGGTTTTCTGCATTGAATGTAAACAATCCGGCAAAGAAGACAGGCTACTTTTTTGGAAGCTTTTTCATACTTTGGAGGAAAACCTACGAAAGCATAGGGACACACGAGGGGGTAAGGCAGGAGATAATCGAGGACGGTGCCCTTGGCAGAAAGGCAAAGGAGATGGGACACAGTATAAGGATGGTAAGGGGGGAGCACCTAATAGAGGCAATCTGGGCCAGGGACAGGGGCACGCTGTGGAACGCCCTGAAGAGGCTGATGGTTCCCCTGTATCTTCAGAACGGATGGATGGCAGTGGGGGCATTTGTCGCAGTCACATTTTTGCTGTTTGTGCCGTTTCCGGTATTCGTTGCGTCAGTGGCATCCATGCCGGACACCACATCAGCAGGCGTGCTGTGTGCAGTCGCAGGAGCCGCATCCCTGCTAGTCCACATCGGGGCGCTGGTCGAGACAAGGGTCGGACTCGGACTGAGATCCGTCTATGCGCTGTCTGCGCCTTTAGGCGGGCTGGTAGTCACGCTGGGGTTCCTAAGCGGCCTGCTCCAGGCAAACAAGTCGTCTTCTGTAACATGGAGGGGAAGAAGCTACTCCAAGACGGATCACAGCCAGGCACAGTCAGGAGTGCGCATCTAGAAATTATGGCAGATCCTGTCTGCACCCACATGTGCAGGTAAGCGTGTCTGTTTGTTCACGGCATACATGATTCAGGGTATAATTTTGACCAGGGCGCCTGTCAAAAATCCAGGAACATAAGCCTTTTAGATAGAAAACTGATCCAGAGACCACATGAGCGTCTCAAACCAGCTAACCGTTGTGATAGTTGGTGCAATAATAGCAGCTGCAATCGTATCAGTGCCCTTCATCACGCCTGCAGAGGTAGTAGTCACTCCGGCAGATACTGCCGGTCTTGCAGGAGGAGGAGGAGGTGATGGGACAGAACAGCAGACGCTAGAGGCAGTGTCTGCCCTGTCAGAGAGGGTATCTGTCCTGTCAGAGAAGGTGTCTGCCCTGTCAGGGCAGCAGGGTGAATCCATGGAAGGCATTCTCTCAGGGGCTGCATCGGATTCCCCAATGGAGGTCTTCTCCCTAATGGAGATATTTGAGAGGGCAGAACCAGGAGTGGTCAGGGTCAATGTGGAGAGGGTGATCATGGATAACGAAGGGCGGACTGTAGGATCAGGATTCGTCTTTGACAAGAAGGGGCATGTCATAACCAATGCACACGTAGTCCAGGACGCACAAAAGGTGGTAGTCACGTTTCTGGACGGAAGATCATACAAGGCAGAGATCATAGGGGCAGACGAGTCTGCCGACGTTGCAGTAGTCAGGGTGGACGCAGACGCATCGCTTCTGCATCCGCTGGTGCTTGGCAACTCATCCAGTCTCCGCGTGGGGGAGTCAGTGGCGGCCATAGGAAATCCGTTTGGCCTGTCAGGATCAATGACGGCAGGGATAATAAGCCAGCTGGGAAGGCTCCTTCCGTCAAACACGGGATACTCCATACCGGATGTAATCCAGACAGACACTGCAATCAATCCCGGGAATTCCGGCGGTCCGCTTTTGAACATGATGGGGGAGACTGTTGGGATCAACACTGCAATCCAGTCTGCCACAGGAGAATTTACAGGCGTGGGATTTGCAATTCCGTCACAGACCATCAAAAAGATAATACCCATACTGATTGAGACCGGGGAGTACAGGCACCCGTGGGTCGGAATCTCCGGAACCGACATCTATCCGGATTTGGCCGACGTTTTAGGACTGGAGGAGTCCATAGGATTTCTGATTGTAACTGTCGTGGAGGACAGTCCTGCATACAATGGGGGGCTCGGGGGTTCAGACGAGATCATCCAGGTCGACGGGACAGACTATCATGTAGGCGGGGATGTCATATTATCGGTGGACGGGACCGATGTCAGAAAGATCGATGACATCCTGATACACCTTCAGAGGATAAAGACGGTAGGAGACGAGATGGTTTTGGGAATTCTAAGGGACGGCCAGACTATTGATGTTACAATCGTGCTGCAGGCAAGGCCTGGTCCGAATTAGCGCAAGAATAAATACAGCCAGTCCGGAATCCATTCTATTGAACAAGCTTGTATTAAGCTCGGAGAGTTTAAACGGCATACTGGATAACAGGGCAGTCACGCGTCAGGAACTAGTTGAAATTTATCAAAATGCCACAAGGAATCCTGGCGAGCTGTTCTCGACTGCACAAACCCTGCGAAAGAGGTTCAAGGGGGACGCAGTCACGTTCTCAAAAAAGGCGTTCCTCAACATAGTCAACCTGTGCAGGGACACATGCACGTACTGCACATACAAGGCAGAGCCCGGGGAGGAGAAGGCATCGATGATGTCATGGCAGCAGACGACAGACATGCTGCGTCTTGCAAAAAGATACAGGTGCGTAGAGGCGCTTTTTGTCACCGGCGAGAGCCCGGAGCAGAGATACTCCGAGGTGCGGGAGTGGCTGGCAGGCAACGGGTTTGGAACCACTGCAGAGTATCTGATTCATGCATCAGAGGCCGCACTGGAGATTGGCCTGTTCCCACACACAAACGCAGGAAACCTGAGCATGGAGGACATGAGGGAGTTGAAGAAGACAAACGTCTCCATGGGCCTGATGCTTGAGAACGTAAGCGAGAGGCTGACTGAGAGGGGAATGCCCCACCACATGGCGGCAAGCAAGAGGCCGGAGGCCAGAATGCAGACGCTTGCGGATGCAGGAAGGCTTCAAATCCCCATGACTACGGGAATACTGATTGGGATAGGGGAGACTGCAGAGGAGACCATCGATTCCCTCCTTGCAATAAGGGGCATTCATCACAGGCATGGAAACATCCAGGAGATAATCCTGCAGAACTTTCAGCCAAAACCAGATACCGGGATGCGCGGCTGTCCGCCTGCCGGCCACGACCACTTTAAGATAATTGTGGCCCTTGCAAGAGTCATCATGCCTGAGATGAACATCCAGATTCCGCCCAACCTGTCCCCCGAATCATACCACGAGTTCCTCACAGTCGGGATAAACGACTGGGGCGGAATATCCCCAATTACGCCGGATCATGTCAATCCGGAGTTTGCATGGCCCGAGATTGGCATGATGGAGAAGAGATCGGCAGACGCAGGATTCAGGCTTGGCTGCAGGTTTCCGGTGTATCCGGAGTTCCTTGGAATGATCAGCAACAGCAGCAGCAGGCTCAGGGAGAAGATCTCAGTAATCGAGGACGAGGAGGGGCTCGTAAGGGAGGAGTACTGGAGATGACAGTTACAGAGGCGCTTCTCAAGAATGCAGACCCGGTCATTGCAGGCATTCTGGACAGGGCGCTTTCTGACAGGGAGGTATCTGCCAGAGACGGACTGGCGCTGTACGGCGCTGCAGGCACGGACTTTCACCTCGTAGGGATGGCAGCCGACGAGATCAGAAGGAAGAGGATCGGGGATGTTGTGACGTACGTGGTAAACAGGAACATCAACTTTACAAACGTCTGCATAAAGCAGTGCGGCTTTTGCGCATTCAGCAGGGACTTTAGGGAGGAGGAGGGCTACCTCCTGCCAGTCGAGGAGATTGTCCGGAGGGCAAAGGAGGCCCACAGCCTGGGGGCAACCGAGGTCTGCATCCAGGCGGGACTGCCGCCGGACATGCCAGGCGACATGTACGAGAACATCTGCAGGGAGATCAAGAGGGAGATTCCGGATATCCACATCCACGGATTCTCACCAGAGGAGATCCTTTACGGCGCAAAGAGGCTGCAGGTGCCGGTAAGGGAGTTTCTCAAAAGGATGAAGGATGCAGGGGTCGGCACCCTGCCCGGGACATCAGCTGAGATCCTCAACCAGGAGCTGAGGGACAAGATATCCCCGGGAAGGATAAGCGTAAGGGACTGGGAGCACGTAATCAAGGAGGCGCACAGAATCGGGATAAACACCACGTCGACGATGATGTTCGGGCACCTGGAGACCCTCAAGGACAGGATAGAGCACATCGTGAGGCTGAGGGACATTCAAAAGGAGACGGGAGGATTCACGGAGTTTGTGCCGCTGGACTTTGTCCATAGCGAGGCGCCCATGTACACCCGCCACCTCCACGAGGGAATCAGGCCGGGCGGCAGCGGCAACGACGTGCTTCTCACGCACGCCATTGCAAGAATCATGCTCAACAACTCCATCAACAACATACAGATGTCATGGGTAAAGGAAGGGCAGAAACTCTCCCAGCTGCTGCTCATGTGGGGCGCAAACGACTTTGGCGGAACGCTGATCAACGAGAGCATATCCACGTCTGCAGGCGCAGACCACGGACAGCTGCTAAGGCCCATGGAGATCAGAAGGATGGCAAGGGAGATAGGAAGGGTACCGGCCGAGAGGGACACCACGTATAACATCCTGAGGAGGTTTGACGGGGAGGACGAGGGCGTGGAGGAGGGACTGGATGCCGTCACAGACACGTCCCGCTTTGGATCATACGCGGAGCTGATAAAGATCAACAGGTTCAACTACAAGAATCCAAGAAAGAGTTGACCGCCCTAGAGGACGCGCTGGCCCATTCGAGGAATGCAGGAATCGACGAATGCGAGCTGGTCCGCGCTACAAGAAGGGTCACTACAGTACGGATAACTGATTCGGCGATAGCAGAAGTCAAGCAGGGCCTGGATGACAGGTACGGAATCAGGCTGATTCACCAGAAGAGGATTGCCTCGATTCAGACTGCCGGCAGCGGTGAGCTGCCAGGGGCAATAGACGATGCTCTGGATTCGTCAAAAAACCTCAGGCCCAGGGAGTTCTGGGGCGGGCTGCCGCATGCAGCATATCCCGTGCCGCTTGAGGGGACATTTGATGGGAGGCTCAGGGACGTCTCAGCGGCAACGGCTGCAGACATTGCACAGGATATGATAAACTCGGCGGCAGACGACATGATCGACACCATTACAGGCTCGCTTAACATAGTCTCGGAGCGTTTTGAGATAGAAAACTCCAACGGACTGCACCACGCAGACGATGCGACATACATTGCAGGAATCATCAACGCAGACTCTGAGCGCGGAGCCATGCCGGTATCCGGCATTGGCCACTCCAGTGCAAGGACCCTGTCAGGCTTTTCGGCAGGACGTGTGGGACAGGACGCAAAGGACATGTGCGTCGGGTCAATAAACCCGCAGAAGGTAGAGCCTGCAAGATACTCGATAATATTTGAGCCGTATTCGGTGGGAGAGCTGCTCTCGTTTGTCGTTGCGCCAAACTTCAACCTCAAGACGTTTGCAGAAAAGAGAAGCTGCTTTGCAGGCAGAATGGGGGAGAGGATTGCAGCAGAGGAGCTGAGCATGGCCGACGACCCCCACATGCCAGAGGGAATAGGGACAAGATCCATAGACGACGAGGGCGTGGGCACCCAAAGGAGGCTGCTCATAGACAGGGGCGTCATGAGGGGCACCTTTTCAAACATGTTTGACAGCTACAGGGAGGGGGAGGGGGCAGAATCATCCGGAAACGCCACAAGGCACGGCATTCCGATGGGCCGAAGCTGTGATCCCGTTCCCGACTCTGCGGCGCACAACCTGACGATAGAACCAGGCAGGATGTCCCAAGACGAGATGATAAGGGATACCAGAAGGGGGCTGCTGGTCGGGAGGCTCTGGTATACGTATCCGGTAAATCCCATCAGGGGCGACTTTTCATGTACGGCAAGAAGCGGGATAAGGATAATCAAGGACGGCACGGTTGTCCCAGGAGTGCCAGTCAGGATAATACACAACCTGCATGCCATGCTTGGCGGCATCTCAGGGATTGGGAGCGACCAGAGAAGCGTCATCCAATGGGCATCACGCCCGGCAGCCGCACCGTCAGTCAGGATAGACGGCGTCCCGGTAGAGGCCATATGAGGAGCCGCTCCCATTTGGAGAATGTCAGGGCCAGATATGCAGCAGCAGCAGCATAGCCGTCCCCATGACCTGTCTTGTTCCCGTACCATGACTTGGCACGCATTGAAAGTCCCTCCAGGATACGCAGATCCATTGGCAGAATCCATACCGACAAATCCCGGATCTTGGTACGCGGGACCTGCCCCACAGGTTTATAATGCATGGTACCGTACTATACGGTACATGCAATCAAGGCTCACGTGTATGACTCCGGAAGTGGCGGATCAGTTTGGAGACTTTATCATAGAGAGGGCCGAGCAGACACAGGATGTGGTAAGGGCAAAGACGAGGGATTTTAGCATGCTGTCCCTGCTGAAACTGCTGTACCAGCTCAGGGGCAGTCCCATGTCGTTTGTAGAGCTGTATACAAGGTCGGAGATCAGAATGAAGAGATCATTCCTGAACTACCTGCACCTGTGCGTGGATTATAACTTTGTCAAAAGGGAGGCAGTCGGATGCCGGGTAAAATACTCCATTACGCGCAGGGGGAGGACCATGCTGAATCTCTTCACTCAAAAAGATAATTAGGTGGATCAGGCAGCACAAGATCATGCAGGATGAATTTCCCGAGGCGGAAGTCTTTGAGACAAGGGACGTAGAGATGAACAGTCCGGTGATCTTTGCAGGATTTGTAGGGGCCGGCCTCGTAGGCCCGGTGGCAATAAACCACATAATCAAGGAGCTGGAGATGGACGAGGTCGGGGTGATAAGATCAAAGCATCTCCCCCCGTCCACTGTCTTTATGAGGGGAAGGCTTCGCCACCCCTTCAGATTCTATGCAAACAAAAAAGGAACAATCTGTGCAATAATTTGCGAGGTGACCCTAAGGATGGACGGACTGTACTCGATGATATCGGCCATTCTGGACTGGGCTGCATTGAAGGGCTCAAAGGAGATTGTGATTTTGGACGGGGTTGCAAGCGAGAAGCATGACAACAAGGCGTATTGCGCAGCAGAGGATGACTTGATCAGGACAATGGCAGCCAAGGACATCAACATGATACCGCAGGGGTTCATTACAGGCATGCCGGGGGGCATACTCAACGAATGCCTGGTAAGAGAGATCCAGGGCATAGCCCTGCTGGCAAGGGCAAACAGCACGGAGCCTGATTCGGCAGCAGCAGCAACGCTCGTTGAGGCGCTTGGCAGATTCTACGAGATGGACATAGATACTGCCGGACTGCGCGAGGAGGACGAGAGGATTCAGTCAGAGTTCAACGAGCTCTCTGACAGGTATGTAAAGCACAGAAAAGAGATAACCGGAATGTACATGTGAGGGCATGGTTTCACGGCCTGGGATCGCCGGTTCGAAATTCATTTTAAGCCGGGAATACACGCATACGTCATGCCAGATGTCACGTATGATGATTTTGCCAAACTCGATATCCGGGTGGCAAGAATCGTTGCAGCCCAGCCCATACCCGGAAAATCAAGGATTCTCAAGGGGCGCATTGATCTGGGAGACGGGGATCAGCGTGATGTGATTATAGGGGGCGCACAGTATTTTCAACCCGATGAGATTGTAGGGATGACGGCAGTGGCGGTTGTGAACCTGGAGCCAAAGAGGCTGGCCGGGGTCGAGTCAAACGCAATGCTGCTGGCCGCAGACGTAAATGACAGGCCGTTCTGGCTTACCGTATCCGGGCAAGTCCCTCCGGGAAGTCCCGTAAAGTAGCCCGGCAGCAGCGGCGGCTGCCAACGGCAGATCATGCACGCCCCTGACGAATACTGCACGGACAGTACCCGGTATAGGCGACGATTTTAAATGAAAAAGTTGGATCTATGGCTAGTCATAAATCATTAGATCCTTCTCTTCTAGCATCGAATGAAGGTTGTTTACTGACCGGTAAACGTCGGGCTCTTTTTTAGCACCCGTACAGACAAGCTTTCCTGAGGAAAATAGCAAAATGACTGTCTTGGGGTCTAGCATTCTATGAATGAGTCCTGGAAACTGTTCCGGTTCGTACATGCTTCGTGGCAGTGTCCTTGCAGCCTGCTCAAGATGAATCCTTCCACCCAGATTGATCGATGCTACGATATTCTGAATCTCCACTACTGCGTCCTTCTTTACCTTGATTCCGCCCTTGCGAAGCTTTTGAACCACCGTCTTGACTGCCTTTCTTGCCATCTCCTCTGATTTGGAGCCTGTACATACCATCTTTCCCGAGGTGAAGATCAGTGTTGCAGTCTTGGGTACCTTTAGCCTGAAGACCAGCCCGGGAAACTGATCCGGGTGGTACTCTACGTCTGGAAACGTCCTTGTGATCTCATTGAGATCCATCTTTTGATCCACAGATGCCGAGGCTACAACATTTTCCACACTTACAATAGGTTTCGTTTGTGGCATATTCCGCTTTTTGGTATTTGAACTATAATAAAAAAGTGCTTTTCCAGTACGCGTGCGGTAAATCCCCAAGCCCATTCTGAGCCATAACCGGGCCGTTCGTGCCGAACAGACCGAGGATCGGCTTGAATGGCGTGCTTGAAAGGAAAGTATGCGAGTCGCGTCATACCCAACAACCCAACTGCGCACCAGTGTTCTCTTACAGAGTCGCCATTTAACATGATGTGTCATTCACGGGACAACGGATGCTGCTGCAAAATCACGCATGGCCGTGTGGGATCTTCCGGATTACATCCGGCACGGTTCCCTGACGGGTCGTCGTCATCGTACTGGCAGGATATGTGCCTGAACATATCTGGGAGGACTCAGGCACCATATTTCAGACACGGGACCGCCGCCACCGATTATGCATGGTGCCGGACATGTTGTTTCGCTCATTTTTCCATCCGGGTTGCATACAGGCACCAGTCGTTCAGCTTGAAACAACGCCTGAAAGGCATAGCAAACGGTGCGTTGTTGCAAAAATCCTCGACGTCAAATGAGCGAAACATTCTGTCCGCTACTATGCACAAGGTCTACATTACAAGTGATTATAACACGGGCATAATTTGTCTCAGCGGAACGATTGGCCTGTCAGCCAGCAACTTTGACTCGTCTTCGATTCACGGATCAAGCGTAGGCAGCGTCTTTGCGATTTCATCTACCCTTAGCGTCCCTGCCTTCTCTATGGCAAGGCCATACAGCCACACGGAGTCATACGTCGCAAGCGACTGTTCAGTCACGCTTTGTCCTGTAACTGTCTCAATAATGTCGGCCACGCGCCCCACCGGAACCACACCGCCATCATTTGCAATGAAGATCCTCTCATGTTCGTCAACGCTCCCTGCCATGGCTATGATGACGTCCTCATGGGAGTCAACGTACGTGATTACGTCGTCGGATTTTGCGTAATCGCCGGGTACTATGGCAAGCACTTGGAACCCGTAAGGCGAGTTTTCAGGACTGCCGTAAATGTCAGTCAGCAGCGCGTTCCCGTCGGCCCGGATGCTTGCCAATGATTCCGTTATGGTGTGGTCGTAGTGTTCTATCCTCGGCGCCATCCTCCAGTCCGCCCCGTCTTGCTCCAGCTTGCGGTTAACGTCGTCTATTGCCGTCACGTATGCAATCTTGTTCTGCAAGGCTTCAACAGTATTGGCCCCGTCCATCGGTTCGATGAGGCTGATCCACACGTATCCTTCAAAGTCAACACCCTGCTGCTCCGTGATTGTCGTATTCACCACAATCATAACCAGCAAAAGCGCGGAAAACGCGCCTGTCGTGATGATTATTTTTTTATTCACTGTTTTAAGGACGCCTTAGCGCTAATAAGACTTGACAGTCCACCACGTGCGCCATCAAGACTCCCCTGGTGCGCACCGCAGATGCCCGGAACCGACTCGCCTGGCCATGGCTGCAGGGATCCTGCGCCGTCAGTCACCATGCCATAGCACCGTTCCGGCATCCCGGCCCGGAATCTGTCCGGGCATGAATCCTGCCAATGCGGCTTCGGGGCAGTCTGGGCACGTGCCCGTCCTGTGACGAATGATTTAATTTAGAACCGCGGCAGGTAGCATCTAGTGAATTTTACAGACATCGGTTTTGACCAAATCTTCTCAACAGGCGGCGATGCCAATCCCCTGCTGATGCTGGTCTGGATACTGCCGATAATCCTTTTTGTGTTCTACGGGCAGCGGATCCAGCTGTATGTGACATCAGGGGAGATCAACAAGGCCATCAAGAAGCTTGACAGGTTCAGGGCAGAGGCCAGAACCGAACTAATCAACTATGTGAATCAGAACCTAGAGCCAAAAGACGATCCGACAAAGAAGATTGACCGCTTTCTGGACTATTTCACAATCATGCCAGTAGACATGGATCCTGCAGGCATTGTCGAAAAGGTCAGGCACACAGTCAGATCCAGGGAGGACCACACCAGGGAGCATGCGCGGTCACTCTCTCCCGGAGTCGGCGATCTGGAACTGAGCAAGGTTCAGACCCTGATCGAGATTGCATCCTCGCTGCAGATGATTCACAAGATCATCAACCACATGTTCCTGACGGCAAAAAGACAAAACAACTATCCGCTGATCCTGCCCCTGCAGATGATTCTCCCATTCATAATGGAGCACGCAGTGGCGATGAAGGAGGCAGTCCCCGCATTCAAGTCAGGACAGCCCGTAGGCGACGGGATAGGGCCCATGGTGGTTGGGAGAATGATGCTGGAGAACAAAAAGGAGGCGGTGGCGTTTCAGACGGTTCTGGCAAGGACCGAGTTTGAGGGCAGGACGGTGCTTCTCCTCAAGGCAAAGGGGCCCGACTCTACTGTGGGACGGCCTGCAGACGCGCTGGAGGGCATCATCTCCAAGGACAGGATGGACATGATAATAATGGTTGATGCGGCGCTAAAGATGGAAGGCGAGGAGTCTGCATCCGTGGCGCACGGGTTTGGCGCGGCAATCGGGGGGATCGGGACGGAGAGGTTTCAAATCGAGGCAGTTGCGACTGACAACGGCATCCCGGTACTCTCGATTGTGGTAAAGCAGTCAGTCCGGGAGGCCATAACCCTCATGACCAGGGACATATCCGATCAGGCAGACAACGTGCGATCCCAGGTGTATGAGATGATTCTTGAAAATACCCGGCCCGGCCAGTCCGTGCTGGTGGTTGGCGTGGGCAACACGGCAGGGGTTCTGCAATGATCCACGTGGAGAGGAAACTCACCAGGGAGTACACCGTTGAAAAGTGCACAAAGTGCGGCGCCACAGAGCAGAGAAAGTTTTCTGCAGGCGACATCGTGTTCAGCGTGTCTGGCAAATGCGCCGCCTCATGCGGGGGCACGGTGCGCATTGAGAAGATCTTTGGCGAGACGGTATTCTACTAGACTGCCTCTGTGGTGATGGTCACGCCGTTCTCGTTTGGAATAAACGTGTGCTCTGCCTGGGCCACCCTCTGTTCGTGTATCTCTACGAGAATTGGATATGCCTTGACTGCCTTCTTTTTAACCAGAAACTCCAGCAGCCTTCTTGCCTCGGCCTCCTCAAACTCCCCTGTCAGCCACCTAAGCGCAAAGGGCAGCATGTTAAAGCTCTCCCAGATAAAGTCAAGCATTCTGTCTGCCTCCGTATCCTTTGTCCTCTTGCGGGAGTTCAAGGCAAAGATGTTCTTTGTCTTTCCGTTCCTTACGAATCCTCCCCCGTTCTTGGTTGTGACAAACGGCTCGCACGCGTAGGCTGCGCCGCTTGAAAGTGAAAATCCTCCAATCGACCATGTGTTCGGGATGGTCTTTCCTGCATGTATGGTGTACTGGTCCAGCGAATGGCCGCTGAGGTTTATGATGGGCTTGGCCCCCATCTGCTTTATCGTCGACTCGATGATCCGTCCGATATCCCTTGCCTTTACGTCTGCCTTTATCATCGCCATCGCGTTCTTCAGTGCCTTCTCGGATGCGTCAACGAGGCTGTCATATCTGGCATCATAACACACAGTCACTGCCGTGTCTGCAATGTATCCGTTTATCTGCGCCCCAAGGTCAACCTTTACCAGATCGGTGTCCTTGATTGTGATTGGATCGTTTGGTTCTGCCGTATAGTGTGCTGCGACCTCGTTGATGCTGGTGTTTACCGGAAACGCGCACTTTGCGCCCCTGCTTCTAATCTGGCCTTCCACCTCCTCACATATCTCGTAAACTGTCATTCCAGTCCAGTCTTTTGTCCTGACCATCTCCCTTACCTGGGATGCAATCTTTCCGGCCTTGAGATAGTCGTCTGTCTGCATAACCATGGGTTCTCTGCATGCCATTAAAATGATTACCTGTGAGGCTTAAATTGGGTTGTTTTTAGGATTTGTTGGGATCGTGGTCTAGCTTGGTATGATTCTGCGTTTGGGACGCAGAGGTCGCGCGTTCAAATCTCGCCGATCCCATATGTTATAACCGAGTCAGGATGTGGTGTGGGTGCCGGGCAATGAAGAAGAGTTAGAGTGATGATGATGATGATTATGCAGTGAAATAAACCAATTGGCGCTGAGCTCCGGCATGTTTTTATGAATTATAGTGTCCATTATTCCTGTTGAATTTTGAAAGACGCGACATAATCCTGATTGTAGGGCTTTTGCTATTCATGATTGGGCTGACGCCGTTCATGCCTCCGATTTATGCGGCCCTCATAGTGATTGCCATGTATTTTGGAATTAAGGCGTACGTGGTACAGCGAAAACGGTCGGTACAGCGCGACGTGGGAGAGGGAATATGCATGGAGTGCGGCTCCAAGGTATCCGGCAAGGAGTGTCCCGTCTGCGACGCAGAAGAACAATGAGCCTGCAGGGCGCCATGCCGGCCAATCCGAATTATGCCCGTTTGGCGGAGGGAAGATGTATAACTTTAACAACAAGCTCAATTTTTACTATTTCTATTTTAAAATGATATGGACGGTACAAAAAACAATGGTGGCCCGGAGTCTGTATGTAATACCTTTTCTGATCCTGCTTGGGGCCGTAGCATATGCCCAGACCGGGGGAGCGGGGGGAGAGGCGCCTGCAGATGATGATGATGCCTCGCAGTCGCCTCTGAGGATGGATACGGACATGTCCGAGTACGTCTATGGCGACACAGTCATAATGTCTGCCCAGACGTCAGTGCCCATTCCAGGCGAGGCTCTGTCGTATTACGTCAGTGATCCCAACGGTAAGGTGATCCACAGAGAAAAGGTAGTTAATGCTGATGGCAATTTTGACAACCGCATACCCCTCACCGGCAATCTTGTACATGGAACCTATGTGATCACAGCCGACTACGGGGACCAGCATGCGTCTGCAACCTTTGAGGTGACAGGCCCCGTGATTCCAGACATCGTCCAGACGGCAGCCTCACTGACTGTTGGCTCGGACATGGACGTTTACGCGACGGGGGATACCATGCTCTTTAGCGGGGTAGTCGAGGATATCGATTCCTACAGCGCCAGCACTCCAGTCAAGATCACCATATCCTACAACGCTGCAGCATCTGCAGGCATCAGCAGACAGGCCGGCAGCACGTCTGATTACACCATCATATCTTTACCTGACAGCACGGGCAGTTTTTCAGCACAGGTCAAGGCAATCTCAAGCATCTTTGGCACGGGAATCTATGTTGCCACTGCCACGTATATTGACGGCGCTGCCACGGACACGTTCCAGATTGTAGAGCCCCTGAATCTGGACGATGCTGCAATTGCCACTGACAGGGACGTGTACGGGTATGGGCAGACAGTATACCTAAACGGCACAATCTCACCAAGTGCAGTCACCTCGCTTGACATCACGCTGACGCGCCCTGACAGGACAGTCGAGGAGCATCAGGCAGACATCAGCGACCAGGGATTCTCATGGTCATGGACCATTCCAGCCATCCAACCCGTGGGCGGCTTGGACCCTCTGGATATTCTTGGCTTTTACACGATAGGCGTCTCCTCGGAGAACACCGACAGGGAGATCATCTTCAAGGTATCAGAAGATCCTGAAAACGACTCACTTACAGAGACCCCAATCCTTGTCCGCACCGACAAACCCGCGTACCTGGTGGAGGAGACGTTTAGGGTAACCGGAAATGTGATTGTAGGTGATGACCAGGGCGGCGCGCTTGTGCCAGACAGGGTCACAATACAGGTAAATGACGGGATATTCTCGTTCAGGCACATCGATGAGGCACAGGTCTATCCTGATCAGGACGGCGAGTTCTCAAGCGTCTTTAACATACCAATAACAGTATTTGAGGAAGGCACGTATTTTGTAAGGGCAATTTATGGAGATTCGCAGGCAGAGACCTCGTTTGAGGTAGTCAGCGAGATTGAACCTGATGCCGAGGAACGTATCGTGGTGTTTGCATCCCCGGACAAATCCAAGTACAATCCGGGAGACGCCATTGTAATCACGGGCGGCACGAACGGGCCTACGGACATAACAGAGTTTGAGGTGAGCATAGTTCAGATATCAGGGACCGCATGTGAGCCTGATGTCTGCCAGACGGCATCTGTCGCTCCGGGTGGATCCGGACAGTTCACACACACCTTCGTCATTCCGGATATCAAAGCCGCCATAGGAAAGTACACAGTCGTCGTGGAGGCCGGGGCTGAAGCCGCATCGGCCCAGTTCCAGATAGTCGGGGAGACGCCTGATCCCATGGTAATATTTGAAAAGGGCCACAGGATACCTGAAAGAATGATCACCGTCGCCACAGGAGAGAGGGCAGTAGACGGCACCACATTTGAGCCCAGGGTCGTCTTTGGTTCTGTGGTTACTACAGCTGGAAGCAGCACGTCTGATGTAAACCTCAGGGTTCTAAGCGATGCAGGAACATGCATCATAGGCACGGCAGACGACTGTCTTGTATCCGAGTCCACCCGAAGGCCAGGACAGATATATGACACTGTGGATGTCGACGGGATGATGCTCAACGTGCGGTACAGCGGTCCGGATGTGCAGGTGGAAAAGTTTACAATTCTGCCTGAATCCGACGATGCCGCCCTGCCGGATGCCGGCTGGAATATTGAAGTGGTAAAGGCAGACGAACAGGTCTCACGGTTCTACTACAAGGTCACATACAGGACGGCGGCGGCACAGTAAGTTCCAAATACTGCCTGCCACGTATTCTGGTGAGATGAATCTTCAGGTCCTGATGTTCCATCAGGACGACCCAAGAAAGTGCACGGCTGCAAAGATGGTAAGGTTTGGTCTTGCCAGAAGCATCCAAAGGATTGGCAGGAGGGGGCTTGTGCTGGACCCGTTCTCAGACCAGGTACTGCTCCCCCGGGACAGGTTCCTGGCCAACGCCATAATCGGGATTGACTGCTCATGGAGCCTTGCAGAACAAGAGTTTTCAAGGCAGTTTGGCCGCATCCGCAGAAGGCTTCCGCCACTGCTTGCAGGAAATCCTGTCAACTATTCCAAACTAGGCAAGCTGACGACTGTCGAGGCACTGTCTGCGGCCCTGACAATCATGGGATTTCAGGAGCAGGCCGTTGGCCTGCTTGACAAGTTCAAATGGGGCCACACGTTTCTTGATCTCAACAGGCACCTCCTTGAGGAGTACTCTGGGCTTGAAGACCAGGCACAGATAGAGGACATCCTGAAGGAGTACCGCCTTTTGAAGACTTGATGGTTACTGCCCCACACCCATGTCGCGCCTTCCCCGCGTCACCAACTTGACAGTCCCAAATTGTCATAAGTAATATCTATGAGGAAGAACGGAGTTATTCCAGATGAGATATGTACTTGCCCTGGTTCTGATACCATTCCTCTTATACACCCCGAATGCGTTTTCAGAGGGTCTTGAGGTGTTTACATCAAGCTCGGTGTACTCTCCGATACACAACCTGCAGATCTATGGAACCGCGCTTCCAGAAGAGAACCTGATAATACGCCTCTTTGCCCCAGACGGCTCGATTGCAAAGTTTGACCAGGTAACGACAGAACACGACGGCAGATTCAACTACAACCTGCTGGAGTGGCCCGAGCCCACCGTCGGATTCCCCTACGGGACGTACACGGTGGAGGTAATCAGCACGGCACAAAACGGCCTGTCAGAAAGCGTTGATGTAAAGTTTTCATCCACGGCAGAGCTGCGCGATGTGCCGGTAGAAAGGCACGTCACAGTATCGGTATTTGCGCCCGAGACTGCTGCAATCAACCAGCCAATCAGGGTGTTTGTACAGACTACCAGTGACGGCCTGCTGCTTGGAAACAGTCCGGCAGACCTGCTTGATGATACGCACGTCCATCTGCCGTCAGGCGTCTCAGTCAAACTCTCAGACTCCTTTGAGACGTTGCACCGGGGACTGCACTTTGTGGATTATACCCCGGTAGAGGAGGGCACGCACGTCTTTCATGTTGTGGCATTCACCCAGGGAACCACCTCGCACGGCTCTACTGCCACCAATGTGCTCAGCCAGGATCTTGGCGGAATATCTGATCAGATAATCCGGCTCAACTCGGTACTTGACGAGACCTCAGCCGAGCTTGACGTGCTAAAGTCCCAGATTGCAGAATTTGATGTAACCCTTGACCAGGCAAGCGACACCATAAACAACGGCACCGGGGCCATCACGGACTCTGTGGACTTTATCAGCGAGGCCTCAACCCAGCTCAACTCGCTGCTGTTCCCAATCATTGCATCAATAGGAATCATAGTGGCGCTGCAGATAGCCATCATTGCCAGAAGAAGATAGTTATACCAATACCTACAAAAGGATGACGTGCACCGGTTCATTCTCCTGCTGGCTACGCTTGTGTTTTTTGTAGCTGTTGCCGATGCGTATGCCGTCTCAATAGACGAGATACCCGTCGCGCTCCAGCAGGACATCGTGCTTCCCGACAGCCGGATCATCCAGATAGAGTACGAGTTCAATCCCGATACCACAAAGAGATACATAGTGCTTGGAGGATGGCAGGCAGGCGCGCCGCCGCCGCCGTCGCTGCTGCCGTACGGGACAGGTTATGATGCAGGGTTCCTCTCCGTCTCGGTGCTGTCCGAGGAGGAGGCCTTGTTTCTGGCAGGACAGGGGTACCATGTGATTGAGGACTTTAAGCTGGACTTTCACTCTGGGGACGTATTGCATGACGGATCAAGGACGGCCCAGATAGCCGGCCTTGACAGGCCGGAGTACGACGCGGCCGGAGCCGGGGCGACAGTTGCAATAATCGATACCGGAGTCGACTTTTCAAATCCGGACATACGGCACTCGCTTGCACGTGACGGCATAGGCCACCCGGTAATGCTTGACCCGGACGGACAGGGGATAGTGATCACCAATTCCACGTTCTTTGGGAACATAGATGACAATGGAATAATCAGGAACTATGACAGGGAGCTTCCCGAAAACGTGACCTCGTCTGTGTATGTCAATGACGACGGAGTATTTTTGGATTTATTGCAGGGCGGCGAGGGCACGACAATCCAGGTGTATAACTCGTTTTATCCGGACATAGGGCCATCACCGGTACTTGACGGCACCATCATTAATGACATGAAGATTGGCGATGGCAACAGGGACTACATAAGATCGATGAGCGGGATGTACCATCTTGGCGCCATGTACCAGGGGTACCTGTCCGGATCGCTTGCAGGGGTGCAGGTGGTGCCGGTGCTGGTGGTGGATTCGGTGGTGCCCGGGGTGTACGATACGGTAATCCCTGATCTGAGCACGTCATGGAGCGACTATACCCGGAACAGCCTGGAGCTTGGCCAGACGCCAGAGTACGACTTTGACTTTACTGATGAAAAGCCAATAGTGCTCGGGAGCGGAAACGAGTTTCTGGTGTATGACTCGGACGAGGACGGCACGGATGACTACAGCGCAGGCACCGTGGGGGCGCGGGTCCTGGACATATACGATGTGATGGACATGAATATGACTGACATTGATGACGTCCTGGGGGCCGTAAACGGGACACTGCTGCCCGCGCTGGATCCTGACGGGATGTTCTTTGGAGTGATGACTGACTTTGCAGGCCACGGGACAGCCAGCGCATCAGTCATAGCCTCAAGCGGCCAGATGTCCTATGACCTTTACAACGATACCCAGAAGTACTCGCTGCCCGGAGTGGCGCCGGATGCAAGCATACTGCCGGTCAAGGCGCTGTGGTTTGGGGACGTGGTGTACGGCTGGCTGTGGGCGGCAGGATTTGAAGAGGACGACGGCACGTGGAAGTTTTCAGGGGCGCCAAGGGCGGACATACTCTCAAACAGCTGGGGGATTTCGGCATTCCCGCGAATCGGGGTGTTTCCGGGGTACGATTCGTTGTCCCTGCTGCTAGGAATGCTTGCAACCCCGCACTCGCTGGATGACGACTATCCGGGGGTGCTGATGGTCACAAGTGCAGGAAACGCAGGACACGGATACGGCACCATGGGGCCGTCTGCATCGTCCCCGATGGCCGTAACTGTGGGCGCCACAAACAACAACGTCATAGTGGGGTATAACTCGCTCAAGGACCAGCCGCGGTTTGGAAACACCACCGAACACCTGAATCACATAATAGACTTTTCAAGCAGGGGTCCGGGCGCCATGGGATTTCCCAAGCCCGACACTGTAAGCGTCGGGGCATACGGATTCGTCCCAAAGACGGTGACCAAGGTTGACCTAGAATCGACTGCCGATCCGTTTTCAACGTATGGCGGGACCAGCATGGCAGCGCCGATGGTTGCCGGAATTGCCGCAGTCGTGATGGGGGAGATGACTGCGCAGTCGCAGGACTACGACCCGCCCCTGATAAAGAGCATACTCATGTCGACTGCAACTGATCTGGGCAATGATCCGTTTGTGCAGGGATCAGGCCTGGCAGACGCGGGAACGGCCCTTGACTACGTCCACGGGAACCGGGGCGTGTTTGTGGTGGACAATACTGCCTCGTATGACAATATTCGAAACGTGCTTGATCCTGCAATGGCACAGTTCAATACGACAGCAGCGCACATCGAGGAGTTTGGATTTCCGACGCTACCTGCCACCATGACCAGCTGGTTTGCAGGGCACCTCCTGCCCGGTGATCGGACGACTGCCTCGTTTACCATACGGAACCCGGGAGACGAGGAGCTGTCAGTCAGGGTGATTCCCCAGGAAATGTCACTCATTGAGAGCGGGTTCTACAAGGGGGACACTGCAGTACGCAAGCTGGACCCCGTACTGGAGGCGGCTGACGGATATGCCCCAAACTACATCCGGCTTGCCGACATACAAAACCAGACAAGCACTGCAGACTTTTTTGACAGGGGCGATCCTATTCCCGAAGAGGCCTCGCTGATGGTGCTAAACGTGCACTTTCCGTTTGGCGAGTTTATGAACAAGACGGCAGACATCTATGCCGATGATCTGAGGATCTCGTCTTTGTACGTGTATGACTGGGTGGATGCAGACGCAGACTCCAAGGTGGCAAGCAGCGAGCTGTCGCTTGTGAACAGGGGCGGCTCCTGGGGCACGGTACAGGAACTGAGGGTGTCGGATCCTACAGAAAAGTTCGAGGGGGTTCCGCTGGTGGGGGTGTATCCTGTTCCTGAAAAGTACTCTTACTGGGTCGGCGCCATAAACCAGAACGCAACGTCAATGGAGTATACCGTCTCTGCAAGATACTACGAAAGGGACGACTGGTCCATGGTGTGGCCCGGACAGGACACGGTGAATGTTCCGCCCGGGGGGTCTGCATCAGTCGACGTGACGCTGGTGGTCCCCGACGGGACGGAGACAGGGGTGTATCAGGGATTTGTGCAGTTTGAAGGGGACACGCATGTAGTGAACGCGCCGGTCTCATTTGCAGTCCGGAGCCCCGTGTCAGAAGATGACCCGTCGTTGCTGATCATGGGGGTCAAAGGCGGCGATCCGATGTACGGGAATGGGTACACAAAGGGCGCATTTGACATGACAGGCCGCTATATGGCAGGCGACTGGCGGCAGTACTATTTTGACGTGCAAGACGAGTCCATCAACTCTGCGGCAATCAAGATATCGTGGGTGAGCGAGGATACGAGCATCGCCGCGTTTGTAGCGAATCCGGCAGGCCAGATAATACACACAAACGTCCCATCAGGGGTATTCGGGCACTTTCTCAACTGGCCCTCAATTGACTGGCTGGGCACGTCGCCGTTCAGCGGGGGAGGCGGGTTCTTCCCGGTGGACAACAACAACAACAAGCGATCAACGGTTCTGCATGTGCCGATAAACCAGACCGGCACATACACGCTGCTGACACACTCGACTCTGTTTGGCGGGGATGCCGTTACCGAACCCATCACGCTTGCAGCCCTGTTTACAAGCATCTTTGAAAATGAGATTCCGGAGGATACGGCTGAGGATACGGCTGAGGATACGGCTGAGGATACGGCTGAGGATACGGCTGAGGACACTCCAACGGATACCCCAGACAATACAGAAGACAGAAGTGGTTCTGAAGATGACACGGATGAGACTATAGGCGATGAGACTGCAGCCCGGCAGGATGACGACGGGGGGATGAGAGAATCTGATGATTCGGATACAATATCCAAGGACATAACCGGAGAACCCGGGATGCCGGAACTGGAATCAGGTCTGCTGACAATAGAGCCAGAGGTGGTCACGGAGCCTGATGTGGTGGAGAGGCCTGATGGAGCAGTAGAGCCGGACACATCCGGCATTGGCGACAAGTCTGGTGATGGGGCATCAGAAGGCGACGTAGTGACATCCGGAAGTGATGCAGGTTCTGAATCAG
The DNA here is from genome assembly GCA_965238275.1 of Candidatus Nitrosopumilus sp. Classification (GTDB taxonomy): domain Archaea; phylum Thermoproteota; class Nitrososphaeria; order Nitrososphaerales; family Nitrosopumilaceae; genus Nitrosopumilus. Next base: position 1,492,606 of record OZ250186.1, on the reverse strand, counting down.
AATTTGATTGGAATTCATCCGAACCATATCTGATTGGGATTGCCATTGGCGCAGGGATTACGGTTGCAGTGGCGGTCGGTGTTATTCTGGCGCTTAAACAAAGAAAGGTTCGGTGGCTACCTACAGGAAAACCAGTGTAGATTTAGACACCGCCAGATGCATCCACGCAGTCGGTGTTCCTGATAAGGCTCTCCGCGAGCAGCCCACCAACGTAGGTCTGCACGTCCTGAGCATCGTCCATGCAGGCCACGCTGACATCTGCATTGCTGCCGGAGACATGGTAGAGCATGTCCAGTCTCAGCTGACTGCCGCTCTCAAAATTCATTACTTCCGCCACCTTGCACGGCAAAGTTGCTGTTGTGAGAGAATGGAAATTTATGCCTTCACGGATTGCCGTCTCTTGTAGACGCCGAGATATGCGCCGATTCCGATTGTTATTGCGACCAAGAGGGCAATCCATATCCCGTACTCGGGTTCAGCCTCCACAACTTCAATTTCAGTTGTGATTTGGGTGGGCAGAATAGCGCTGTCATCAACTACAAGAAAACTTGACTCGTAAAAGTCAGGTTTTAGGACCGACTCGGATGCTGCAAATATCTTGATGTTGCCTGCGCCGATTCCAAGGCTTTGCGTGTCCTCTGCAGACACTGTGATTACAGTACGGTCTGCACTTATCTCCTGTGTCTGGGATATTACCTCCCCGCTGCTGCTTGTCAGAAAGTAGATGACTGAGTCTGCGCCTTCGGTGCCTATCTCGATCTCAAGGGCCTCTCCCTTTTGAACGATGTCTGCTACGTCTGCATATCGGATGGTGGGGAACTTGACCTCCTCAAACTTTGACCACTGGCCTGCCGGGAACGGGTATGACTCGTCATCAAACGCGCTGACGCGGATTGTCCTTGCCTCAGGACTGTACGAATCCAGGTAGAACGGACCGTTGCTTATCACCGCATGGTCGTTTTCTGCAATCCATGCCGCAGATGCGCCGTACCTGTCCTGAAGGTATCTTGCACCCAGGCCGTCCAGTGCAGCAGGCACATGTCCCTCATCGCTGAACTCCAGCAGGGACTCCCTTACGAGGCCTGCATCGTTTGGAATCAGCAGCGAAAGCCAGCTGATGCCCTTGCTTGTGGCAGCTGATCTTGAAAATGACGCCTTTCCGTCAATCACCACGTCTTCCATGGCCGCTGTGATCTCCCACGGTACGGAGCTCCACAATGCGGCCCAGTCTGCAATCTCGTTTTCATCAAAGTGCCAATAGTCCACGTAGACCTCGATGGTGTCAGCATCGACGGGGTTTACGCCGATTATGGTCTGGGTATACTGGGAGGCCCTTGGCGTAAATGACGAATCAAACGTCTTGTCGTTTTCACCGGCCTCGCTTCCCCACTCCATCACGAAATAAAGCGAGTACATGATATCGTTCATGTCCATCCATTCGCCGTTGTGCCATTTGCTGAACTTGAAGTCAAATGTCGCCTTGCTTGTCGCAGACGCGTTGTGCGGCACACTGGTCCACTCCTGCAGCTGCGGATCCCATGTTATTGCCCCGTCCGGAAGATCCAGCTTGCCGTCCGGCCCCGCAGTCTCAATTTGGTAGTCTGCCCTTACAGGAAACGTCTCCCCGGTGTACGGATGCTTGAATGTTGCAGGATCCGACAGGATGCCCCATATGTGATTGCTGTAGAGGTCTGTCAGGCCGGCCACCGGATTCCACGATCCCTGGTAGATGTGCTTGACTCCTATGGCGATGTCTCCGTCATCGCTTCTTGCGTTAATCGGGGTAAACCTGCTTGGAACTCCTGCGCCAAAGTCGTTGATTATGCCCGAGGTGCCCTCATTCACCACATACTGGTCGGTGTTGCTTGCAAGAAAGATCCTCACGGACTCTGAAATGCCTTCGGTGACCCCGTCCTGGATCAGGGAGGCCCTCTCTTCGGCGTCCGAATAGTTTCCGGTGTATATCTTCTGGGTCAGGGAGTCCAGTTTCTCATTTTCATAGTTCCAGTACGTCGGATCGTTGAATCCTGGCATGCTTGAGAACCACGGGGCATACATCTGTCCGATTCCGACAGAGTCATACCTTACAAACGCAGAACTGCCCCATCCCTCCGTGTACAGGTGCCATTGCAGGCCTGCCGGATCCGAGCCATAAACTACGGCAAACGCCTTGTTGAGATCACCAAAATCCCTGGAGACTGTGAACCCTATCCTTTCCAGCTCTGATGCCAGAATCGCGCCTATTGATTTCCTGATTGGATCGTCGCTTCGGATAAATATTGTAATCTCGACTGGCGCGGAGTCTGCCAGCCACATGCCGTCGGCCTTGACTGCCCCCCGCTCAATCATGGATTTTGAAATGATCTCTTCTGCAAGCGCCGGATTGTATACAAAGTTAAACCCCTCCACCTGCTCGATGATTGTCAGGTACTCCGGATGTGACGGATCATAGTATGACACGGTTGGCGCGCCAAACCCTCCCATCAGCTCGTTTACAAACAGCTTCCTGTCCACCAGATAGTTCAGTGCAAATCTGGCATCCCTGTCGGCAAATGGGTTGAACTGCTCGGTCTCGGCCGGATTTACAAGCATGCTAAACGAGCCGCCAGTAGAGTTAAACACGTGCAGCCCCCGCTGGGCATCCTTGCCCTCCAGCCTGTCTGAGGGAATTGTCCAGTAGTAGATGTCCAGGTTTCCATTCCGGACCTCCTCCAGCGCTATGTTCTCATCCAGATACTGGATGAACTTGATGGAATCCACGTACGTGCCCTGTTCGGCAAACGCTTCGCCAAACACTGCCACACCAAGAATAATCGGTACTGCCACCAGCCATTTCATCATGTTGTCGTCCGCATGTGATCATATATTAATGCCGCTGAATCCCGCGGGCGGTTGGAATTCGTCAGTATTTACAGGATTACTTACGCATGGCTTGATGCGTCTGCATCACATCCCCAGTCGGGTTCGGGTAGGGAACCAGGGTACGGTTTCCAAGGCCGGGGCGTCTGCGGATTCTAGATTGAGATGATGCTCAATACCGAATCCTTGGTGATGTTGTTCTGCTGGACAAATCCGGCCGTGACTTCAAGGACGTAGAATGCCTCACCGTCAGGGACGATACTTGTGCATGTCGTAATCTCAAGGGCGGTCCTGCACGGCGGAACGTCCTCTGCTATATGGACCACCGTGCCGTCCTGATCAAACCAGATCATGTCAAGGGGGAACTGCATGTTGAGCATCCAGATGGAATGGATGCCCGGGTCGTCAAAGACAAATATCATGCCCTGATCATACGGGAGCTGATCCTGGAACATCAGTCCCCGGACCCGCCTCGGGTCAGTGTCTGCAATCTGGACCTCGAGGGGGATGTCGTCTATCAGGATTGTTCCCCTGGGAAACTCGACTGATTCGAGCTTGCTTTCGCTTGGGATGGATATCAGCCCTACAATGCCAATTATCACAGCGGCAATCGTGATTGGCACCAGTGCCTGTGTCCTGGTGGTCACAGACTAGGTTGGGGCGTCCCCTTTTTAAAACTAGGCTGCCAGGGTGTGCAGTCGGCATGCCAGGGTGTGGGATCTGCGTATGTCAGACAGGTCAGAATACGGATTCCTTGAAGCCGCGAATGGCGCCGATTGTATTTTTTGTCTCATGGCCTATATCGGTAATGGTTGTGCCGTTGTACTTTTTGTCAAAATACCTGCCTGTTGCAATCATGGCGCCGCCGACTGCGCAGCTGACAAAGGTTGGCTCCGGAATCCAGATCATGGCCAGTCCGATCTTTTGGAGTTTTTTGCCAGGTGCCGGGGCTTTGTTAAGTGCGCCAAGCGAGCCGGCCACGTGCCGGTCGTCCATCTGGGCAACATCAGAGTACATGTCTGCCATCCTGTGCACGGATGCAGAATGCCGTCTAAGCTTGTCCAGTCGTTCCTTTAGAGGATCATCCATACAGTATGCCATCATGGAATGAATAGTTAAGATTCAATGATCAAATACGATCACTACAAGGTCAACAAAGGATAACAAAACTTCCAGGGTGTCATGCCGTACAGCCCGCCCAGGAAACACGTGCATGCCGGTCCGGAGGGAGTCACGGGGGAGGGGGAGGCACCATGCAGGAGACAGGGTGGCGGCATTCGTTGGGCCAAAGGCGGGTACGATTAATTCTGCAAGCAGTCATGCCCGGTTTTGGGGCTGTCCGAGCATGCACGACTGAAGGAGACATCCAATTATACTAGGATCGTCCAAATAGATCAGATGAGTGACAAGAGCGTAAGAAGGCTTGACTCAATCAAGGCCGCCCACCGCTTGGAGAGGACCAAGTCAAGCACCAGGATGGAGGACTATCTGGAGATAATCTCCGAGCTGGTAGAGTTGAAAGGGTATGCGACCATGCAGGATGTCTCAATGTACATGAACGTCAGCGCGCCAAGCGTGACCAAGATGCTCAAGCGGCTTGACGAGAACGGGTTTCTAGAGTATGAAAAGTATCACGGCATCAACCTGACGCGCAAGGGGGCGCAGGTGGCAGAGGGAATCAGGCAGAAGCACAGTACGCTGCTGGAGTTTTTTGAGATGCTGGGAATAGAGTATGAGACGGCAAGCCAGGATGCCGAGGGAATCGAGCACCATCTCAACCCAAAGACGACAAGGCAGCTGGGAAAGTTTGTCGCGTTTCTGAAATCAAACCCGGGGATCATCAAGGAATTCAGTAGTCTCTAAGGCATACCCGGATGTCATCAGACGACTTCAGGCCGGTGATCTCGCGGGCAGTCTCAGAGTGGCGCGGGATCTTTATCTGCCCCCGCCTGCCTATCCGTACGGGCCCCAGGCACTCACCGCCTGCATAGATGTCTGCATGCATCGAGGCGTACCTCTTGCTGACAGTCAAAAACACCGCGCCCCGCGACTCTGAGAAGGTGAACGGAAGATCGCCGGACTCTGCAGCAGCGGCAGCGGCGGCAGCACCATCATTCCCGGACTCCTTCTTGACGATGTCAACATGGATGTTGAGGAGCTTTTGAATCGACTCGATGTTGGAGCCGCCGCGGCCGATGATGGACCTGATGGACCGCTCGTCCACCGACACCCTTGCCCTGTTCTCAGATACCAGTTCCACCTGCGCGCCCGGATCATACATCCGGAAGGTGTCCTTGATCCTCTCTTCTGCAAGCTTTTGGAGGCCCGCCTTTTGGGACTTGCCTGCGACCGGCACGATTACGTTCTCCTCTCCAAACGTATAGATCTCATGCTCAAGCGTGTTGTCATCAAAGTCCCGTACCTCTATCACCGGCCTTGCCAGATCAGACTCGGTCATTCCCGAGGGGACCTTTACCTTCAGCTCCAGGTCGTAGACCTTTTTGATCCTGCCGTCCATCACAAAGATTACAGTATCCAAAACGTTGGGGATTATTCCAAGTTCAATCTTGCCTATGAATCGCTGGATTGCATCCAGGGGCGAGTTTGCATGGATCACCCCCACCAGCCCGACCCCGGACATCCTCATGTCTGCAAACGTTCCAAAGTCCTCCCGCCGCCTTACCTCGTCAAATATGGTATAGTCCGGGCGCACAAGCAGCAGGATGTCGGCTGCATTCTCAAAGCTGCCGTCAAGCTTGCCGTACTGGGTGACTCCCGAATCAACCTGCAGATCCCTTGGAGACTCGAACGTCTTGACTATCTTGCCCTGCTGGTGGTAAAAGTTTCCAATGCTCGAGGCAAACGTGCTCTTGCCGGAACCGGGCGCGCCGGATATCACGATTCCCTCCGCCCTGTCAGTAAGGCGCATCATCAGCTTGTCAGATACCGAATAGTCCTCAAGGGTGAGTTTTGCTATCGGGTGCACTATTGTTATCTCGATTGATTCTGAAAACGGCGGGCGCGTTATGACTATGCGGTAGTCCAGATACTGTACGACAGACGCCCCGGTCTTTGAGATCTCGACTGTGCCGTCGTCTGAGGCAGCAGCCATGTCCAGCATCTGCGAGGAGATGACATTCAGGTATTCTGCAGACAGCGCCTCGTCGCCGATTACATCCAGCAGAAACGCGCCCGGCCGTCCCCGCTTTGCCATGGGCTTCTGGTTCTCCTTGAGGTGCACGCTCATGGTCTCAGGGTCAAAGAACTTTAGGAATTCCAGGGTCGTGCTGTGGCCGGCATCATCCCTCAAAAGGACGGTCTGGATTCCCTGCGCCCGGGCCACCAGATGCTGGACGCGGTCTGACGTGTAGAGTGTTGCCCCGCTGTCCCTGGCCATGTCGATGACAAGGGCGTCTATTCTCCCCCCGGCGGCAAGCACGATGTCATCGCCTGACGGGTGATCCCCGCGTGTCGCAACCTGCAGGCCGTAGCTGCCCGATATGTCTGCAAGCCTCTGCATCTTCTTGAGCCCTTCAAACCCCTGCTCCCTGTTCATGGATGCCTGGGACTGCAGCTCGTCAACGACTGCCTGCGGTATGATGATCTCGGAGTTGCGTATGGAGCCGGACTCTATCTGGGCAATAAGCTGGCCGTTGATTATGACGCTTGTGTCTGTCACTATTTTGGACATTGTATGCTCATGGGCACGGCAGGCGCCCTAAATTACCTTTCTAAGGCAGTCTTGCGGGGAGCCGGGGGGCCGTGCCCCAGGAGAGGCGCCTGCCGGGCCACTCCAGAATGCTTGAAGAAAACAGACCTGCCAGACTAAAATTACTTACACTGTCAGAAAAAGCCTCATTCCAGAATACATGCCATGCAGCCAGACAGAAACCACCGGTTCTACAGGGATTGCGCAGAATACTTTGAGTACCTGCGGAAAAGATGCGCCACCGACTACGGCTTTGAAGACGAGTACTATTTTACCATGCCTGCCATATCGAGCAGGTGAGCAAAAGACTTACCAGTGCATGCATCCCACGTAGGATATGAACCAGGACCTGCAGGAGATGGCAGACAGGGCAGTAAGGTATGCTGCAGACTCTGGTGCCAGGTACTGCGACGCCAGGGCAGAAGAGTACGAGAGGGGTGCGGTGCGGATTGAAGACGGCCAGGCCGACCATGCCAGCATTGCCAGGGACATGGGCATCGGGGTGAGGCTGGCAGGATCCGGCTCGTGGGGGTTCTTTTCAGTTACATGCCCGCAGTCATTTGAGCAGGTCAGGTGCGGCATAGACGGCATCCTGGAAAAGCCGTCAGGCCCCGGGATAGGCCTGTATCCGGGTACCGCCGTAAAGGCCAATGTGGACTATCCGGTTTTGAAGAGGCCGGACATGGAGGAGATGGTACGGATTGGGGTGCGGTGCGGCAAGGCGATGCTCGATGTCCCGGGGGTCATAAAGTCGACTGTGGTCCCGCAGTACTCCAGGTGTTCAAAATACTTTGCAAGCAGCGAGGGTGCAGGGATTCTGCAAAACTTTACTGACGTGACGGCACACATGGCCGCCACCGCACACGATTCCGGGCTGACGCAGTCAGTGGATGCCACCGAGGGCGGAAGGGGGGGAATGGAGATGATAACAGACCATGACAGGATATACCATACCGCACAGGACATTGCACAAAAGGCATCACAGCTGACCAGGGCGGGGCCGGCAGCAGAGTCCAAGGCCGCGACGACTGTGGTGATGAATCCGGACTTTGTGGCGCTGCTTGCCCATGAGATACTGGGCCACCCCTCAGAGGCTGACAGGGTGCTTGGAAGGGAGATGGCATGGGCCGGCGGCGCATGGTGGAAGGGCATGACGGGCCAGAGGATCGGCTCAGAGGAGCTCAACGTGTTTGACGATCCCACCATCAGCAGAAGCCTGGGATGGTACCGGTTTGACGACGAGGGGGTCAGGACGGAGAGGACGCCCCTTGTGCAGGACGGGGTCCTGACAGGCCACATGCAGAGCAGGGAGACGGGGAGCGTCTTTGGCACTAAGCCGACTGGAAACATGAGGGCTGCAGACTATAGGCACATGCCGCTCATCCGCATGGCCTGCACCTGCATCGGGGGCGGCACCCAGAGCCCGGAGGAGATAATAAAAGGGGTCAAAAGCGGATACCTGATATCGAACATGAAGGTGCCATCAATCGACATGAGGCGGTACAACTGGAGCATCTCGTGCCAGTATGCGCACAGGATAGAGGACGGCGCCATAACGGACCTGTGCAGGGACGTGATAGTGGTGGGAAATGCCCCGGAGTTCTTTCAGTCAATTGATGCGTGCGGGAACGACTTTGCCGTAAGGCCGATCACCAACTGCGGCAAGGGCGATCCGATGCAGGCCATGGTGATGGGAAACGGCGGCCCCACGATCCGGGGAACGGCGACAGTCAGGAGCGCAGGCTAATGGACAGGCTGGAGGTTCTAAGGCAGGAGGTCGTATCCTGTACCGGATGCAAGCTTTGCAAGACCAGGATCCGCGCAGTCCCGGGAGTCGGGAATCCTGCATCAGACGTCATGTTCATCGGGGAGGCCCCCGGGAGGACGGAGGACATGAGGGGCCAGCCGTTTGTCGGCGCCGCAGGCCAGAGGCTCTCCCAGGCGCTGGAGGCTGCAGGAACGTCAAGGAATGCAGTATACATTACAAACGTTGTAAAGTGCAGGCCGCCGGACAACAGGGTCCCGGATGCCGCAGAGAGGGAGGCGTGCAGGAGGCACCTTGACGAGGAGATGCAGGTAGTAAGGCCAAGGATAATCTGCATCATGGGCAATACCGCGTTTGGCTCCATACTGGGCGGAACCGGCATCGGCAAGGTCAGGGGCAAGATATGCAGGATGGATAACCAGCTGTACTTTCTCACCGTGCACCCGGCAGCCACCCTGTACAGGCAGGAGCTAGTCGGCGTGCTGAACGGGGACATTGCAAGGCTCTTTGAGATAGTGGGGGAGCTGAGGAGAGGCATGGATGTCAGGGCGGACATTGAATACTCTTCCTAGGGAGTTTTACATGCAGGGCACGGTTCCTGCCGCAAGAGCCCTTCTGGGAAAGAGGCTGGTCAGGAGGACAGGCGGCGGCGAGATCTCGGGGATCATCACGGAGACTGAAGCCTACGGGCACGAAGACGATCCTGCAAGCCACGCATTCAGGGGCGTTACTAAGAGGAACAGGGTGATGTTCGGGGAGGTGGGCACGGCATACGTCTACTTTACGTATGGGATGCACTTTTGCTTCAACGTGGTGGCAAGGGACGGGACGGCCGAGGCAGGCGCGGTCCTCATCCGCGCAATCAGGCCCGAGAGGGGCATGGACATAATGCTCCAGAACAGGAGGGTCCGCGATGCAAGGATTCTTTCAGACGGGCCTGCAAAGCTGACGCAGGCGCTGTGCATCACGCGGGAACACTCCGGGACCGACCTGACGGCAGATCCCCGCCTGTTCATTGCAGAGGGCATCAGGGCAGACAGGATTGCAGCCTCGCCGCGCGTGGGAATCAGAAAGGCGACAGACAGGCTCTGGAACTTTAAGATGGGCTACTGCTAGTCGCGATCGTCACCATCGTCATCAACAATGGTCCACGGGGCGACCCTCCCAAGGATTCTGTGCCAGTCCAGCTTTAGGAGCAGGATTACAACTGCGCTCATCGAGGCGCCAAATATGATGATGCCGATGTATACCGGCGTTGCATCGTTGATGTTCACCAGGAACGGCTCTGCAATAGACTGGCCCAGGTGGTGGGATACAAACACGATGACATAACTCAGGACAATCTTTCCGGTAAGGGTGGCTACAAAGAAGCGTGCAGGATTGTACCGGGCAAGGCCCAGCGGGACGTATACCAGGTCGTCAGGGATCGGCGTGGCTGCTGCAAAGAACGCGGCCCCCGCACCATACCTCTTGACCAGCCTCTCAAACGGCCGCATCCGGCGCCTGGTCTTTTCATTGATTATTCGTCGCCCCCCGTAGCTTGCATAGAATATTATCTGCTTTGCGGCAGTGGCAGTAACAGCAGAGAGTATCGCCAGGATGTGCAGGTCGTACTGGTCGCCTACCGACATGGTTGCAAGCAGCAGGAATCCGGGCAGCGGGACAAACGGGACAAGCGAGCCGATAAAGTTTACAAGTCCAAGGCTCAGATAGCCGACCTCGGGGGCAAACGGAAACAGATCGACAATGTCCACGATCAGGGATCTTTCATGCGTTAATTAAAAGACTCTATGTGCAGCTGTTCTGCAAGAGCCGTGGATATCCAAATGCCTCTCATGGCGGACGCCGCGTGCAGACGTCATGATCCCTCCCTCCCTCCCTCCCAAGAGGGCGTCTGCCGGACAGTCCCGGACGCGGCCGTGACGCATCGGGGGCAGTACTGTGCCGTCATGCGCGGTTCTAGCCTGCATGCACTGCCAAAGGGCGATCCGGCACATCCTCCAGAACGGCATGTGCAAGGGAAGCATTTTTTTACTTTACTATTTTTCCAAAAAGTCATGAGGATACTTGCAGTGGACGACAATCCGGACATCATACAGATGCTTGAGATGACCGTCGAGTCCCTCGGACACGAGTTTGACTCGGCATCCGGAGGCAGGGAGGGCTTTGAGAAGATCCGTAATGAGACGTATGACATGGTGTTCCTGGATCTCTCGATGCCGGACTTTATGGGATCCGACGTGGTGGATACCTTGATCAAGCATGGCCTGATGGACCGGCAAAGGATAGTGCTGTTTACGGCCTCTTATCTCGGAACAGGATATCTGGAAAGGGATCTGCAAAAAAAGGGCATCCACTCAATTCTGACAAAGCCTGCCGACATAGACCAGATAATAGGCAAGATAAACGAGATAGGGAAAGGGGCATAGCCGCCGTCTGGGATGGATGGCCGGACGAGTCATGCACGGCCGCCTCGTGCGTTACGCCGTACGAATTCAGTCCGGGCGTTATTAAAAGAATGGACACGTTCCAGTCCACACTACCGGCAACCATGTCAAGTTTTTGCGCAGTCCGGAGATTGCCAGAATCACGCCAAAGTGTGATTTTGAGGCCTTTCCGGCAATCCTGCAAGCCCGTCTCTGGATAAGGATTAAAATATTATGCTCTGATGGGAATGGTATGACGGAGCAAGCCTTTGATGACATTTGCAGCGAGATTGCAACAATCAGCCCGTACATCAGGTTTGTGGGCGTCATAGACGGGGACGGCCATCTTTTGGCGTACAGGAGGAGGTCGAACATGGTGCCGCTGCTAAACCAGCAGAATACCACGCGCCAGTTTGCACACATTGCCGTAAAGACGGGCATGGAACATTCCTTTGACACGAGTCTTGGAGAGGTGGAGTTTGTCTGGGAGGAGAGAAGAAGGGTTCAGACGATCTCCTTTGGGGTAGGATCCTTGAGGGTGTGGCTGTCAATTGACAAAAAGGTGATCAGATCAGAGATGCTCAGGATCATCGACTCCTGCCTGCCGATAGTAAGAAAGTTTTCAGAATAGTCCTGCTGCAGGATCATCCCATGGGCATCATGCGCCAGGCATCGTGGCTGCGGATTTATTTTGCAGCAGCGGGGTCCTTCTCTTCAAGCCAGCAGCGCACGTATCCGGTACTGGTCTTGAACTTTGGCGGAACCTCCCTGCATTTTTCAACTGCCAGGGGGCACCTGTCAATGAACCTGCACATGGTGGGGGCATCAAGCAGGCTCGGGGGTATTCCGGGGATTGATTTTGGCCTGTCGCCTCTCAGCCTCGGAATTGACTGCAGCAGCCCCTGCGTGTACGGGTGCCTTGGATTCTTGTAGACCTCCTCTGAGGTGCCAAACTCCACAATGTGTCCGCCGTACATCACTGCAACCTTGTCTGCAATCTCGGAGAGTACTGCCAGATCATGCGTAATGAGTATGAACGAGACGCCCTGTTTTTTTAGGGATTTTAGCAGGTTGACTATCTGGGCCTGGATCAGGACGTCCAAGGCGGTGGTAGGCTCGTCGGCAATCACTATGCCTGGCTTGAGCAGCAGGGCCATTGCAATGACTACGCGCTGCTTCATTCCGCCGCTAAGCTCGTGCGGATACTTGCGGAGAACTGCCAGATCGAGGCGGACGGACCGGACTGCGTCAGATATCGCGCCATCAAAGTCGCCTTCAAACCTGTGCCGCTGCAGGATCTCTATGAACTGATCCCGGATTGTAAAGACCGGATCCAGGGAGTTCATTGCGCCCTGGAACATCATGGAGATCTTCTTCCACCTGTACTCGGAATCAAACTCGGACTCCTCCATGTCCAGAAGCGAGTGTCCGTCAAGGGTTATCCTGCCCTGCACCGTTCCGCCCGAGAGCATCCGGATTACCGACAGGCCCAGCGTGCTCTTTCCGCATGCGCTCTCGCCTGCGATCCCCATCGACTCCCCGTCACGCAGATCAAAGTCTGCATCGTCCACTGCATACACTGAGCCTCCGGACGTGGCATACGTCACACAGAGTCCGCGGGCATCTAGCAGCGCCATGTCCTCAGATCCAAGTTGTAACATTTGCCCTCATTAAGGGATATAAACAGCACCATCAGAGACTGATTGGGTTGGAACATTTAGCGTGCACGGAATGGTCTGCAGCGTACCCGGTACAGGGGCGCCTCGGGGACGACAGGCCATGACGTTTGTCAAGACGCATGACATAGCAGATATCGGCGCAGGGATGATCGGGGAGCGCGTGGTCCTCGGGGGCTGGGTCGAGGATCTCAGACGGATGGGCAAGATGTCATTCATCACGCTCCGGGACGTGTCGGGAATATCCCAGGTGATCGTAAAGGGGGAGACAAACGAGGGCATGGGAGAGATCAGCAGGCAGAGCACAGTCAGGGTAAGCGGAACAGTCCAGGAGACAAGGGCCAGGGACTATTCGTTTGAGATTAATGCAGATGCCGTGGAGGTGCTGGGAAGGGCCGTCCATCCGCTTCCGGTCGACCCGATTGGCAGGCTGGAGAGCAACATCGACACGAGGCTGAACCATCGCGCCCTGGACATGAGAAACCAAAAGACTGCGTCAATATTCAAGATGAGACACCACGTGCTGCAGTCCCTGCGCAGCATCCTGACACAAAAAAAATTCATAGAGATAACGACGCCCAAGATTATCGGCAGCGCAAGCGAGGGGGGCGCCAACCTGTTCTCGCTGGAATACTTTGGAAAGACGGCATACCTGGCACAAAGCCCGCAGCTGTACAAGGAGCAGATGACCATAGGGCTGGAGAGGGTATTTGAGATATCAAACTTTTACCGTGCAGAAAACTCCCACACGGGCAGGCACCTGAGCGAGTTTACCAGCATAGACATAGAGGCGGCATTCATGGACTATGACGACGTCATGGACGTGCTGGAGGGCCTGGTGACTGCAGTGTACAAGTCTGCATCAGAGAACTGCAGGGCAGAGCAGGAGGCCATCGGGAATACCATCAGCGTCCCAAAATCCCCGTTTGAGAGGATCACGTACGGGCAGTGCGTCGAGGAGCTCCGCGGGGAGGATCAGAAGGTGGAGTTTGGAGACGACCTGCTGGATTCGCATCTGAGAATAATAGGAAAGAACCATCCGGGGTTCTTCTTTTTGACGGACTGGCCGATACGGCTCAAGCCGTTTTACATAATGGAGAAGGACGAGGATGCCGCCGTCTCCCGCTCCTTTGACCTGCAGTACGGGTACCTGGAGCTGTCCTCAGGTGGCACGAGGCTTCACGATCCCGAGGTGCTAAAGGGCAGGCTGAAGGAGCAGGGGCTTGACCCGGCCCAGTTTACAGACCACCTCAAGGCCTTTGACTGGGGGATGCCGCCGCATTCCGGATGGGGGATGGGGCTGGACAGGCTGATGGCCACCATAATCGGGGTGGACAACGTCCGCGAGGTCGTGCTGTATCCGAGGGATCCGGACAGGCTCAGGCCGTAATGTGCAGTCGTGTGTATCCGGCAAGGCATCGTCCACAACAGTCATCATCACCATCATCACCACCACATCCCGAGTGACGCAAAAAAATTCATGCAAAATTAAACCAGTCAGACTGAAAATCATGGATCTCGCGATCCCCTGACGCAACATGGGCAAGAAAGCAGGAAAAATCCAAGACAGGAAACGGCTGCCGTGACTAGAATTTCTTGATCTTTTTTTGCCTATTTCTGCATATTATTGCAGCAGCCCCAAACACCGGAGATCCGACATACATTCCAAGATTCAGCAGTATTATGGAGACTCCATAACCTAGCATCTCCCCTTCAGAGTCGATGTCTGCATGATTCAGCAGGGACAGGGATGCCAGCATCGGGGTCAGTGCTATCCTTACTGCCTCCCTGAATACTGGATGCTCTCTTTGCAGATCGGCTATTGCAGGAGAGAACGAATAGTACACCTGGTTGAATAATGCCATGAATGCAGCGCCTGACCCTGTTGGCAGAACCGTATTGTCCCTGAGCTCCCTCAACTGCTGTACCTGCGGTGCAATCTCCGAACCGTATGCGGCAGTTGCAATCAGGCAGCCACCGCCACCTCCGTTGGATTCTCCAGTAGAATCATCCGGCGGTGTGGTTTCCAGCAGATCAGTCGGAGGCAGAGTTTCCAGCAGATCAGTCGGAGGCAGAGTTTCCAGCAGATCAGTCGGAGGCAGAGTTTCCAGCAGATCAGTCGGAGGCGTGGGCGGGGTCTCAGCAAGGGCAGATATCTGACCTGAACCCACCTCTACACGTGCAGAGCCGATTCCCGAGTTGGTGGCATCATAATCCAGTCCGGCCCCCACCACCAAAACGTCAATCCTGAGCAGGCCCTCTGATGGGACATGAATATCCTGTACATCGATTCCCTCAGAGGAGAGGATTGCAGGGTTGTCAGGATCGCGTGCAACAGACGAGGAGAGTTCCTGCCCGGATTCATCAGATACAGAATATGCGTACCAGACATCCCGGACAAGCTGCCTGTCCGAATCAAAGAACGCAAACTCGAACGGAACCGTCTGGCCTGCACCGTATGTGCTGTCCCATGAAAGTTGGACGGTAGTCGGGGTCGGTTCGAAGTTTACCGTATCCACAAGATAAAACTCTGCAAAGTTCTTTGAGGCTCCGTCTGACGGAACCAGTCTAAAGTTCATGTTTTTGTTGGCATGGTGTTCCGGACCCAGGGCATCATTGATCTTTAGCAGTTCGGTCTGGGATACCAGGAAATGAATGATGTTTGTGTCGTCTGTGGTGTATGGATCGTTGAGCAGCGCCCTCTGGCCAAGCTCAATCCCGTTGACGTATCCCGTGAACTGCGTTCCGCTGGCATATGGTGCAAAGCTTGACGGGATCTGAATCTCCTCGTGCACCACAGGAACCAGATCCACATAGTCTGGACTCCAGTCAAACGGCATGTCAAACGTGATGGAGTTGTCAGAGGCATCAAATGCAAAGTTTTTCACATCGTCATAGTATGTCTTGACGACTACGGGAACTTCCTGTGCGTGTGCCGTGCTGATTAAAAAGTCCTGTTCCTGTGCGATGCTGACAAACGTATCGTAGCTTAATCTCTCTGCAACCAGCGCCTTCGGACTGGTTGCACCAGTGATGTCTATCTTGATGTTGTACAGGCCGCCCCTGTCAAATACCGGTCCTGTGATAGTGGGCCTTGCACAGGCATCTAGGTTGTCGTCGTTGCATTCCAGCCCCTGGACGTACAGGGCTTCCACGGATAGCGAGTGCTCCGAGCCGCCGTATATGGTGCATCGCCAGAGAACCACATCATCGCAATCAGCAGTTGGGCGAACCTCCACGTAGAGTATCCCGTCATCATCATAAAAGGAAGTTCCCGCAAGCAGTTCGTTCTTCCAGATTTCCACCCTGTACGTCACCTTCTCCAGCGTATTGTCCGTCAAAAGATCAAAGAACCTAATCTTCAGGTTGACATCATCGATACTTCCAATGGTAAGATCAGCTGGTGTAATGTCAGTGCGTACCGTTACTTCCATGCCCTCAAAGCTGATGGGTTCTGCCTGATCACCTCCGATTCCGTGTCCAAAGGCAACCGGAAGAACAGCAGAAATTGCAAGTACGCCGACTGCCATCGCAAGCAGCCCAGACACATAATACAACAAAAGAATTATGCAAAAACCATATTTAAATCTGAACTTTGTGGTTTATTTCCGGTATTTTTCATGTCGGGAGTGGTGGTATTCGGATTGCATCGGACACTCGAATCGCAGGCAAGCCATAATTTACAAAACATGATCCTCATTTGCACTGTAACAGCAGATGCCCTGGGGATTCTGGCGTCATCGTGCCACAATTTTGAATTCCAGAACATGTTGGTCAAAGATCTCGAATTTACTAAAAATGTTGTATTGTGGTTATTTATGATTTTTTTTTTTTTTTTGTTCACACGCAGCCGTCATTCCAAAACCAATCAATGGCATAAACCGCAGACACGGCGACAATACAACGTTCGTTTTGAATCAGATACGCCATGCGTTGATAAATAATTGTGGGGTTTTACAATTAGTTTGATAGTGCCAGGATTATGACCAGCATACGAACACGGGGATTTGCGTCATAACCCGGCAGTGGATTGGCAGATGCAACTCACTTTTATTCCACCCGGATTATGCCAATCCATGATTGAAAAAGAAAGCGCGAAGAAGGTTCTGGAGGTAATAGGCAACAACCTCATAGGCGTGTCCCATGACGGAAAGAATTTTGCCAAGCTGCCCGATGCCTACTGGGGGTATTTTGCAAGAGGCCATGACAGCAAGGGTGCGTTTGGCGTGATCGTCACGTATGCAGAGGACGGCAAGGATGTCGATGATCTTATCGGCATGTATGAGGAATGGGTCAAAAAGAACAAATCCTGAATGTTATTTTGTTTCCCGCAACAGTTTTCGGTACCCCTGACACTCCTTGCATATCGGTTTTCCCCTGTATTTGGGATTGCCATCGCGGATCTTCAGCGTACTGGGGTTTTTCTTGCAGATACAGCACACTACTACCATGGGGGACATGAAATGATGTGACTAATAAAACATACAGAGGCGCACTCTTAACTTAGCGTTGGTAATTCTCCGTGTTAACTACCGTTTGGTATGGTCCGAACCCGTTAGGCAGCACGCGTCCGAATGTTCTCATGGAAGGACAGACGGCCTGCATATCTCAATCCTCCCCCCGGTTCTGTTTTCGGCCCACTCATCGAATATGAGATGATCCCCGTCATTCGATACAAAGTAAACCTTCCTCTTATCAGATAACCACATCGCCTTGGCCAGCATCTTCGCGTCGTTTCTCTTTGCCTCTCTCCTCAGATACCTAAGTTTCCGTCGTGTCCAGACGTCTCCTTTCTCGCCTTCCTTTCTCGCACATTTATCACGCAGCATCGTTCTTTTGAGTCTTAGCCATCTCCTTGCCGTCTTGCTATCCGGCATCTCCACAATCCTGTCCATCATAGATATCATTGCCTTCAAGTGTTTCTCGTAATCCATTCTCCTGACATCTATCTTTTCATATCCCTTCGGCAGAACATCATTCACCATTCTGATAATCTCGATTGGTGATTTTAGCTGATAATCCTTACCCAGCGTACCTGTGTTACACTTGGCGAGGACGACGTTGGTGATCTCTGTGAGAACAGTGCCCACTACCGCCAAGTTTTTTCCTTCCATGAATCCACGTACCTTTGTGACTTCGAATCCGGAGCATTGTCTGAGTCCCATCCCGTCCAATACCACGAAGAGAAGGGCACTGCTATCAAATATCACCGTGGCCTGACCTGAATTACTGCCACCTGCATGTCCGTCGCCTTGATCTCGATTGTCCGTCATCGTACCTATAATTTTCCAATCCGGGTGGTCTCGAACATATCCCATATGACTGCTCAGATCTTTTATGAATTTCGATGGGTGTGCACTGGTAACTTATCTGGGTATGATTCTACTTGGAAAGCATCGGGGTACAGGCTCTGTGCAAATATGGTGATCTCGTTTTAGAACAGTTAATTCTGCAAGCTCTGGGTAGGATCAACAAATCTCACTTTTGAACGGCAAATCCCTCAGATCATCATATTTGAACAGAGCCTTCCAAGCGAATAATAGAGATGGCCGCCAATCCCTTTGCCTTCATCCAAGCATGTGGTCTGGAATTTTGGCAAGACGCCCATAACAAAAAAACATGATCGGTAAATGTTTGTGGTAATATTTCTATAAATTGTCAAATGTAATTTCATCCGTAATATCAACATCCCTACCGATGTCAAAAAACATACTATAATCCATCTCCGCATGAGTAAATCCTATTTTTTCATAAAACGCTATGGCATCAGGTAATGGATATACCACTACCGTTCTACAGCCTATTGATCTTGAATAGTCTCTTGCTTTCCTCATTGCCCAATACATCATATGCCTTCCCACTCCTAATCCTTCCCACATTTCATGAACTGCAAGATAGCCAACCAACAATGCGGGAATCTTAAACGTGCTAGAGTATTCGGAAATATCAATAGGATCCATGTGTGACATTGCAATCGTAATATACCCAATTACCCCTCTCTTATACTAAAAAACCCACGTTCGGCCTTTTTGGTCTCTTTGATCATCATCGGCACCATCTCTTAGATAGTAGATCCTATGCAGAATGTGCCTGACGTGGCAAATCATAAAATCATGTCAGAACTGCGCTAGCCGTGGCCATATTTGAAAATCTCGTCTGCCGTATATTTTACAAATTTGTCTTGCACGTCCATGTGAAAAATCCAGTTTCCAGTATTGGAAAATAAGGCACGTCCTGTGGATGTGCGGCATCCGTCCCCGGGGCGGCAGGTTGTTTCATGGGGAATGGTGGGGGAATTTGCACAAATATTGGATGCCGTGCGCGACATTCCTGCACTGCCTGATGCCACCTGCCTTTCACTCCGTCAGGCGGCTCGTGCCGCCCTGTCTCAGAGGCGCGCCCTTTTTTCGGCCAGCCTTTTGAGAAGGTCCGCGTCCCTGAGTTTTATTTCGTCCCACATCAGATCCTGGTTTACCATTCCCGCAATCGCGTTGAGCTCGTCGTTGTACTCCTCCTCGGTGCCGTCGTACGGGTCAGTCAGCCTCTTGTACTGTTTCAGGCTTCCGATAACGTGCTCTATGGCCACACGGGAGCTGTTTACCCTCTTGTTGTAGGCGCGCTGCTTCTTTGTCAGGCCGCCGGTCTTTTTGTCGGCTCCACGCTTTTTCTTGTGCGGGTGCCTGATGTGCCATCCGGGATATTCCTCTCTTGTCCCTTGGTAGCCCTTGTCCATCAGGACGTCAGGCTTTTCTTTTTCGGGCACGTCCTTCTGGCCCATCCTTGCCGTAATGATTCCAAGGTTTGGCGGATCCTCGTTGAGCAGGGTCTTGTCGTGGACGCTGCCCGGAACGGTCTTGCTTATCGCCACTATCACGCGGCGCTTGTTGATCACGATGTTGGTATTGTACGTGTGCGCCTTCTTCTTGCCAGAGTACGTCTTTTTGCGTCTCTCCATGTCCGCGGACCTTCTGACCCGGTTGTGCGTGCCGTCCACCATCAGTTCTCCTCCCCTCCTGCCGGGTATTATCTTCTTGCTCTCCTCGAGTGTCTTGGCCTTTTGTACAGCCTCGCTGATTTTGCGCGGCGCCGTGCCTGTCTCGCCTAGCAGCCTGGTCATCAACGGGAGATACCTGGAGACGGTGGCCTGGTCGACGCCAAACATCGCGGCAAGGGCTTCCTGCGGTATGCTCAGCCTTGTCCGAAACAGCCACAGCAGGTACGCGTGCCTCAGGGGCAGGATGCGCCTGCTCCCGGAGTTTTTCGATCTGTTCTCGATTTCCCGGAAGAGCGCAGTCTCCCCGTTCCGCTCCAAAAGCTCCTCGAGGCGGTTCAGCGTGTGGCCAAACTTTTCCGGGGTGCGCAGCGTCATGGCGTGCAGGAATTCCGGATATTTTATGATGTCGTCGAGAACCCTCGACGTGACGGTCCAGTGATCAGTCAGGCGTTCCTTGAGCGCCTCGCACTTCTGTCGGTCTGTCCTGCGTGCTTCCCTGAGGGCCCTGATCCTCTGCCGGCAGGATTCATCCGACTCCCTGAGCGCCTCGTTTTCCTGCCGTAATCTCTGCACCGTTGGATCAACTAGCATTGCCATCACGGTGTGGCGTAAAAATCACCGATCTTAACGTTTCGGTTATCCTTCTTGGATTGGCATGCTTTACGATTCTGTGGATATTCGGCCGCATGTGGTGCCGCACGTGGGAATAACCCAATTTAATTCAGTTTTTTAAATCAGGCACATTCTGCATGAGATCTAGTGTGTCATCTCTGCATTTGCACATTCAAAATTACGTATGCCACTTATGTTGGTTCTGAATCTTTTAATCTTGACATCGTGAAAATCAATGGGTTGACGTAACATGGCTATTTGGTTACTTTCATCTTGCTAGCTTCTTTTATAGCAATTCTCATAATCTTTTTTTGTTCTTCAGTCGGTCCACGCTCAAGTGTCTCTACAACATTTTTCCAGTCCTTAGCGTTCAAGCTTCTCACATACCGTAATGCCATACCATCATGTATCAGACACATTAGACGTAATCCGTAATTAGTCGTTAGGCACAAAGTGGGAATAGATGCTAGGCACGAAATGACCCAAAACTGCCTATTACGGATTATGTCTATTATATAAATTTTCATTGATAGTTTCCCGATTCAGTTCGTATCGTTAAAACTTGTTCCAGAAACCCCACATATTTCTTACACCAAATATGATCATAAAAATTTGACTGTTCTCAGCGAATTACATTGCTGGTAAGCAGAGCATTCCATGAGGGCTCTTCAAATATGGTGAGCTGTGGGATTTGCCGTTCAAAAGTGAGATTTGTTGATCTTATCGAGAGCTTGCAGAATTAACTGTTCTAAAACGAGATCACCATATTTGAACAGAGCCGTTAACACGAAGAATTACCAAACGCTAAGTTAACAGAACCCAGAGGCGCGTCCCAATCAGCAGCGCAGCCCTAGGACACGGACATTGGTGATGTAACCGCGTCAAATGGCAGGGCCGCAAACCAAGTTGGGCCACAAAGCGGAGCCGGAACCGGCGGAGTCATGGCCCAGACAGGATCATGCAGGGATGCAATCATGGGCACATGGCAGTGCCAGATACCGCATTCACGATCGGATCCGGCATGAACCTTCACGGTACGACTATACCCGAAATGCACGGAGCTGGCCCATACATACACACACAGCGTCAGAGGGATTTTACAACCTGTTCTGTAAATTCCGAGGTGGTCATGTCCCCCCCGATGTCCCTAGTCGCCGCACCCGACTTTACAAGGTCAAATATTGCAGATTCCAGTTTTGCGCCGGCACTGATGCATGCCGGATCGCTGTGCCTTGAGCCGAGCCAGTCCAGCATCATCCTAATTGAGAGCAAAAACGAGGACGGATTCACTATGTTCCTGCCTGCAATGTCAAATGCGGCCCCGTGGACCGGCTCAAAGAGCGCAAAGGAGTCGCCTATGTTGGCAGCAGGGGCCATTCCCAGCCCCCCCACCACCTGCGATGACTCGTCAGACAGGATGTCCCCGAACAGATTCGTGGTGACTATCACGTCAAACTCCTGGGGTTGGCGGATCAGGTTCATGGCGCACGCATCAACGTACATCTCCTCAAAGGAGACGTCAGGGTAGTCCTTGGAGACATCGGCACACGCGCCTGCAAACAGCCCGTCAGTGACCCTCATCACGTTTGACTTGTGGACGCATGTCACCTTTTTTTTGCCATTCCGTTGCCTGGCAGTCTCAAATGCATGCCTTGCAATCCTTTTAGACGCCTTCTCGGATATTATTCTCAATGCCACAGCAGACCCCCCCAAATCAAACTCCTTTCCGGTGTAGAGATCCTCGGTGTTCTCCCGGACTATCACCATGTCTATGTCGTCGCGCAGTGCAGGCATGCCCGGGTATGACTTTGCGGGCCTGATGTTGGCGTAAAGGTCAAGCATCCTCCTCAGCACCACTATCACGTCTGCGGCACTCTCCCCCACGGGCGCCTTTAGGCAGGCGTCGGATTTTTTTATGTGGGATACGGTGTCATCTGGAAGCGCCCTGCCGGTATCGGCAAGCGCGCCATCGCCTGCAGGCAGTGGTGTAATCTCAAACTTTGGGCCCGTCCCGTCGTTGTTGCTAATCGCATCAAGCACCGACACTGCGGACTCGGAGAGCTCCGGGCCCACACCGTCACCTGTAATCAGCGAGAGGCTATACATGGTATCACACCGGAACGGGGGGATTTTAGGATTTAGTCTTTTTCCTGCATCATCATCTTTTTGAGCATGATGCGGTTAATGCCGTCAACTACTGCCTGCACGCTGGTAGTGACGATGTCCTCGCCGACGGACTTTGAGGAGACCGTGTTCCCGTGCACGTCCTCTACTGTTATGGTTACCTCGCAGAGTGCAGAGGAGCCGCCGGAGATCGATGCCAGGTTGTAGTTTTTGATTTTAATCTCAGATACCTTTCCGGTAATCTTTTGGATCGCCTTGAGGGCAGCATCCACCGGCCCCACGCCGTGGTCGGTACTGACAAACTCCTTGCCGTCGATGTTGAGTTTTACAAACGCGTACGGCATTGCGCCTATTCCCGTGGATACTGAGAATCCTGCCAGCTGCACGATCCTCCTGATTCCTTCCCCTTCCAGAATCTCGCCTGCAATCGAGAGCAGCTCGACGTCTGTGACCTGTTTTCCCTGGTCGCCAAGCGTCTTGACCCTCTCCAGAATCTGCTGTGACTGCTTGCCAGTCGGTTTGAGCCCGTATTCTTCAAGTATTGCATTCATCCCGTGAATGCCTGCATGCTTTCCCACCTGGAGCCATCGCTTCCGTCCTACCAGTTCGGGGCTGATCGGCTCATATGTCAGCGGGTTGTTGAGTATTCCATGGGTGTGGATGCCGGACTCGTGCCCAAAGGCGTTGTCGCCCACAATTGCCTTGTTTGGCTGCACCTGGATCCCCACAAGCCTCGAGACGTACCGTGACGTATCATAGATCAGTTCGGACTTTATGCCGGTCTCGTACTTTTGATCAAACGGCAGGCACTGCAGCGCCATGGAGAACTCCTCCAGGGACGCATTCCCCGCACGCTCGCCGATTCCGTTTATGGTGACATGCGCGCACGAGGCCCCTGCGCGAATCCCGGACAGCGCGTTTGCCACTGCCAGCCCAAAATCATTGTGGCAGTGGACGCTTACCGGAAGGCCGGTGGCATCTATCGCATCCCGGGTAATTGCGGCCATGTATTCTGGCGTAGAGTACCCCACGGTGTCCGGAATGTCAATCCTGTCAGCACCCGCCCCTGCAACATCGCCAAACACCTTTTTGAGAAACTCCCTGTCAGTCCTTGTGGCGTCCTCTGCTGAAAACTCCACTTGAAGGCCGCGCGACTTTCCATACTCCACTGCATCGACTGCCTTTTCAAGGACCTGCTCCCGAGTCATCTTGAGCTTGTACTTGAGGTGGATGTCAGATGTCGCAATGAAGGCATGGATGTACTCCAGGCCGCCGTCCACTGCAGCATCAATGTCCTCCCTGCGGGTCCGCGCAAGTCCTGCAATCTCACAGGACAGCCCGGCGCCCGTAATCAGTTGAACCCCGGCCATCTCGCCTTCGGATATTACCGGAAAACCCGCCTCGATTGCATCCACTCCCAGTTCGTCAAGCCTTCTTGCAATGGCGAGCTTGTTTTCTGGCGTCAGTGATATTCCGGGTGTCTGCTCCCCGTCCCGCAGCGTGGTGTCAAATATTCTGACCCTCATACCCCGCTTCGCTCCAGGGCAGCAACGCCGGTCCTTGCAATGCCGGCTATGCCAAAGGGCTTTACAAGCTCCTCAAAGGCACGAATCTGTGCGGGCGTGGCGGTAAGTTCCACCATGATCGAGTCCTCCCTTGCATCGTGCACCCTGCCGCCGTAGGCGTTTGCAATCTTGTTTACCTCCATGCTCTGGCCGGCACTGGCAAGCTTTATCCTAAAGATGCACAGCTCCCGGTATACGATCTTGTGCTCGTCGAGATGAACCACCTTTACGGTGTCGATCATCTTGTCAAGCTGCTTTACTATCTGGTCTATCCGGCGCGCATCACCGTCCGTGGTGATAGTCATCCTGGAGTAGTCCGGATTCTCAGTAACCCCGACAGAGATGCTGTCGATGTTGAAGTTTCTGGAACGGAACAGGTGGGTCACCTTGAAGAGGATTCCCGGCTTGTTTTCAACTAGTATCGATAGAATTGCCCACATGATCAATCACTATGACGGGAGTATCATCTCCGTAAGCGGGGTTCCCGGGGCCACAAACGGCAAGACGTCTTCTTCGGGATCAATTGGAATGTCTATTACGGTTGCAACGTCGCTGCCCAGCGCGGTTCGGACTGCTCGGTCCAGTTCGTCCATGGACTGTGCCCGGATTCCCTGGGCCCCGTAGGATTCGGCAAGCTTGACATAGTCCGGGCACCGGCCCTGGTCCACCCCTATCATCCTCCGGTTGTAAAACGTCCTCTGCCACTGGGCCACCATCCCCAGCGTAAAGTTGTTCATTATGAATACTATCACCGGAATGTCCTCAAGGACTGCAGTCGCAAGGGAGTTTTCAGTCATGCTAAAGCTTCCGTCCCCTGCAATGTCCACCACCGGGACATCCGGCCTTGCCACCTTGGCACCGATTGCGGCAGGGAATCCCCAGCCCATGGTGCCAAGGCCGGTGGAACTGAAGAATGTTCCAGGCTGGATCACGTCATAGAACAGCGATGCCCACATCTGGTGCTGGCCCACCTCGGTGGTAATTATGGACTCAGGCGGCAGGAGCTGGCGCAGCTTGCGCAGAATCTTGGCTGCCCCCATCTCGCCTGGATGAATCTTGAGGTTCTCCTTCCAGTAGGCCTTTGTCTCCTTGACATGTTTTATCCACGGGGACTCCTCGGTCTGTCTGATTGCCCTTTGGAGCAGCAGTTTTACCATGATTCTAAGCGAGGCCCGAACGTCTCCCACCACGGCCACATGGGCGGTCTGGTTCTTGCCGATCTCTGAGGGGTCAACGTCGATGTGGATAATCTTGAGCCGCTTCTCAAAGGCCGCAAAGGTTCCAACGGAGCGGTCAGAGAACCGGGTTCCCACCGCCAGCACGCAGTCAGCCTCGGTCATTATTCGGTTCGCCTCTGCATGTCCGTGCATTCCTATCGGGCCCAGCGAGAGGGGGTGGTTTTCAGGAAACGCGCCCTTGCCCTTGAACGTGGTCACCACGGGCAGCATGAGGGCCTCTGCCACTGCCTGCAGTTCGGCAAATGCAGACGATATGACCGTCCCTCCCCCGGCAAGGATTACCGGTTTTTCGGAGTGGAGTATTACATCGATTGCCTTTTCCACGTTTACGATGTCAGGATCAGTCCACGGGTGATACCCCTGGATTCCAAACTCGTTTGGAAACACCATCTCGGCCTCGCCTTGCTGGACGTCCTTTGGAATGTCAATCAGGACGGGTCCGGGCCGTCCCGTCTCTGCAATAAAGAAGCCCTTTGCCACGGCATCCGGAATCTCGGCTGCGGTTCTTGGCTGGAAGGCGTACTTGATTACGGGATTTGCCATGCCAATGATGTCACTCTCCTGGAATGCGTCCCTTCCTATCATGGCCACAGGCACCTGCCCTGTAACTGCCACCATCGGGGCAGAATCGGCCTGTGCCGTTGCGATGCCAGTCAGTATGTTTGTCGCCCCGGGGCCTGATGTTGCAAAGCACACGCCGGGCTTTCTGCTGACACGCCCAAAGCCGTCGGCCATGTGGGCTGCAGACTGCTCGTGTCTTACCAGAATGTGCCTTATGTCGCATCGGGCAAACTCGTCATACATTGGAAGGTTTGCGCCGCCCGGGAGTCCAAAGACTTGCTTGACTCCCTCGCGCTCCATTGCCACCATCAGGGCCTTTGCACCAATCATTTTTTCCATTTTATTCATCAAACCAATCGCCATAATTTTAATGTGTTAGGACTGAGGAATCAGTTCAGCAGATCCAGCAGAAGAACGTCAAGTAGTACTGGAACTGTCATGACATATCAAATTGTATAATTGTTTATAAGATTAACTGATCATGATGGTTTGATCCCGTTTTTCCTTGGATGAGATGAGGCCAGACCAGAGATGACACACCGCAGAAGACTTAACTGGTTGCCCGCATCAGTACAGTTGGCTGTTTTGTCAGATAGTGAGGATATCATCAACGTTATTGAGACCCTGTTTCAGGCTGGAATCACAAAGGACGTCACCCCGCTCAGGGAAATTCATCTTGATGATTCCAGGTTTTCAAGCTTTAGCGACCTGCCGCCGTACGACCTCAAGGACTACCAGACCACCATAGAGCTTGAGGAGCTGAGGTTTGTGAGCATATCAGACTACCAGTACGAGATCAAAAAACCCAAGATCAGCATATTCGGGGACGCTGCAGTGGTTGCAATTGAGTTGGTCCAGAAAGGGATGCTGGTTGACAACAAGGCGTACACGGGAGAGCACGTGGTGATTAATGGCAGGGCCACATTTGTACTGGTGAGGCAGCCCACGTGGAAGATTGCACACATACACCTGTCAAGGATATAGAAATCTATTTGCCGGAATCCTTTGCCTTTTCGGATTCTGCTGTGACCAGATTCTGGTACAGCTCGTAGGCGTGTTCCACATCGGAGTTGCCGTGGACGATGCTTCTTACCGCACGAATCATGGAGACTGGGTGATCTGACTGCCAGATGTTTCTGCCCATGTCCACCCCGACTGCGCCGCCCTGGATAGAGTTGTATGTCAGTTCCAACGCGTCGCGTTCGGGAATCTTCTTTCCGCCTGCAACTATGATTGGAACCGGGCACGAGTTGACTACCTTTTCAAAGTCTTCACAATAGTACGTCTTGACAACGTGTGCGCCCTGCTCGGCTGCAATCCTGCACGCAAGGGAGAGATACCGGGCGTCCTTTCCAAGTTCTTTTCCCACTGCCGTAACTGCAAGCACGGGAAGTCCATATTCCTGTGCCTGTCCCACAAGTTTTCCAAGGTTTACTATCGTCTGATACTCGTACTTTGAACCCACAAATATGGACATTGCAAGCGCGCTGGCATTGAGCCGGATGGCGTCCTGGATGGATACGGTGATGTCCTCCTGGGACAGATCATCGCCTATTATGCTGGAGCCGCCAGATACCCTGAGCACCATGGGGGTGCGGGTGGCAGGCGGAACCGATGTCCGCTGAACGCCTCGCGTCAGCATCAAAGAGTCGCAGTACTTGAGCAGCGGGGCGATTACCTTCCTTGGGTTCTCCAGCCTCTCGGTGGGGCCAAGAAAGTATCCGTGATCCACTGCCAGCATGAGGGCGCGGTTGTGTGGCGGCCTTATGATGGATGATAGCCGATTCTCCAGTCCCCAGTCCATTTCTAACGGAGCAGGGGCGCCTCTCTTAATTCTTTCTCACAGGATGAATCTAAAGAACATCAGGGTGACGGCAAGGAGGAACCGCTTGCGGGCCTGCCCACGCGCATCTGGCAGGTTACGCCGGTGCGTTCTTGGTTCCGCGCCAAGACCACAGATACCGTACCCGCTGCGGCGATGCCCCCGTGGCTTGGGAGACGTATGCGTTGGCGAATCTCTCGGCCTTTTCCGAAAGTATCCGCCCTGTCTTTGATTCGCTTGGTTTCCCCACCAGGCGTACTTGCCGGATTCCCGTATGTTGTTGTTGTTGTTGCTGCTGCTGCTGCTGCCACCTGCTGGAACACGCCGGCATTGGCCACACGCCCTTGTTTTCATTCGGCGTCAGGCCGGTCCTGCCGCCCGGCAGTCCTGCCCCTCAGCGGGGAAGGGACCGCTTTTCATACAGCATGCCTGTTTTGAACGATCTAAAGGTTTTTTTAATTTCTTTGAGGTGTATCCTCATTGGTTACCGAGTTTGACGTAATTCCGACAATCATAGGCGTTTTATTTTTAGTCATTCCCGCGTTACTGCTTGGAAGAGTTTGCTCCCATTTTAAAATACCAGAAATAATCGGATTCGTGATTGCAGGAATTGCTCTGGGACCATCCGCAATAGGAGGAATAGTCCCAATTTTTGGAAAGCCCATAGTGGAACTAAACGAGGTAATGCTTGCGTTATGGCAGATTTCCGGAATCATAATTTTATTTTCTGCAGGACTGCATTTTACATTCCGTGATCTCATCAAGGCGGGTCCAAAGGCTGCAATAGTCGGACTGTGCGGGGTCATCGTACCACTTGGAACCATATATCTTGTGATGGTCTGGATGGGGTTGGATTGGACTGCCGCGATACTGATAGGGGCAACATTCGGGGCCACAAGCATAGCCGTGTCGGTCATAATTCTGGAGGAATTGGGCAAGGAAAAAACAACAGAAGGAAACATTTTGATAAACGCCGCAGTGCTAGACGACGTCATAGGTCTTGCAATTCTTTCGGCAGTGATTTCGCTGGTCACGCTGGAAATAGTTCCAACAATCGAGTCGGTAGCAATTACAACCATTGTCCAGATAGGGTTTTGGTTTTTGATGCTGCTTGGCGCAGTGTATGTTCTGCCAAAAATCGTCCATGGATTGGGGCAGACCCATCCGACAACACTGGAGGGAAGAGGAATCAGGCAGGGGGTTGCCCTGGGATCCGCATTCGGATTGGCCGCAATCGCCTCAGGCCTTGGCCTGAATCCGATTGTAGGGGCATTTGCAGCGGGAATGGGACTGGCAGGATCAAAGATGGTGCTCCAAATACGCGAATTTATAGGCAAGCTCAAAGTGATTGTCGCGCCGTTGTTCTTTGTCATAATCGGAACCCACGTAGACATAACACAAATCTCATCAATAAACTGGGTCTTGTTCGGGGTAATTCTTTGCGTGGCAGTATTCTCAAAGGTTTTGGGATGTGGCATTCCCGCATCCCTGTTACTGAAAAGCAGAAAGAGCGGGTTCAGAATCGGGTATGGCATGGTGGCGAGGGGGGAAGTGGCATTCATCGTAGCCGGGATTGGGCTGGCGTTTGAAATCCTTTCAGAAGAAATTTACTCCACGGTCATTTTTGTGATTTTGGCAACGATCATAATTACGCCCGTTTTAGTCAAAAGGTCATTTAAGGAAAGTCCGCCAAAATCGGTTGAAAAGTGAAAGAACCATTCAGAGTTAAATCGCGCCAATGTTTGAAATATACAAATAAATAAAAAATAAATGAGAAATGTTGAGTGCCACTGCATGGTGTCTGCTGATGAGATTTTTGAATTAATGATGCCTAGTAGGGGCCAAAACAATCCGATCACCCTCGGTCAATAATTCCGAAAACTACCGAGCCTCATGAAATAATTTGCCCGTCAGTGCTGTGTCCGGTTGGACTGAATGCCTCGGGGCATACATTCAGATCATAGGTATGTTCATATGCGCTTATGATGACTGTTGCCGAAGAAAAACAAGGCGTCGCCGACCCCGGCCGTCGCGCAAGGACCGTTCCCGCAACCGGACTGGCATCCGGACAAAAGAGGCTCGAGGCCGGATCCCTGTTCATGCCGAACGTGAGCGAAAAGAAGCTGGTGCGGATGTGCGCAAAAGAGAAGAACGTTCTGGCCAAGCTCAGGATGCTTGCGTGCATCATGAGAAAGCAGAGCCACAGCATCAGGGAGATCTGCAGGAAGCTTGTCATGCCGTATTCCACCGTGCGCGACTGGCTGGTGCGGATGCAGGAGCGGGGATTGAGGGCCAGGTTCAACCGAATGCGCAGAGGCAGGAAAAGCAAGATGCCCAAGTCTTTTTCCAAGACAATTCGAGCGTGGCTGAACAACGAGCCAAAAAAGTACGGATTCGAGTCCGGCTCCTGGCAGCTCAACTTGGTGCTGGAGATGATCCGGCGGAAGTTTGGAATGGACTGCAAGGAGCGCACGCTGCGAAGGATGCTCAAAAGGATCGGGTTCTCCTACCGAAAGGCAAGGCCGGTTCCGCCCAAGTCAGCCTCCAAAAGCGAGCAAGAAGAGTTCAAGGCAGCGGCCGGCAAGAGGGCAAGGGATCTGGCCAATGAAGGGTACGCCGTGTTCGTCGAAGACGAGGCCGCAGTCGGCATGTCGCAGGAACCGGGCTACGGGTGGAGGCCCACGGGAGGACGCGACGAGATCCAGACCGGGTTCTCGAAAAAGGCCGTCAGCCTGCTTGGCATCATGGGCACAGATACCCTCTACGTCCGCATGGCAGATTCTGCAAACTCTGAGACGTTCAAGGAGTTCCTCGAGGATGTCCGCAGGAACCACCCGAAATTCTACATGGTTCTGGACAACGCGTCGTACCACAAGTCGCACAAGGTCAGAGAATACGTGGCCGGCACCGGCGGTGACGTAAAGCTGGAATTTCTCCCGCCCCGCACGCCGCAGCTTAACCAGATTGAAAACGTCTGGAGGGATCTCAAGAGACGACTGGCAGGCAGGTACTTTGAGTCACCAGAGGATCTAAAGGCGGCGATAACGATAATCCTTGAAAAAGAGATGGGCAACCGACTTGTGGGCTATCTGGTAAATTAGCCACATTAGTGTGAAAATTTATTCTTGCGTGTGAAATAATACGGATCTTTGTTTGCATGTGGCCTGATTTCTGTGCAGGCCGTGGTTTCAACCACGTCAGGTTTGACAAGTGCATGGTTATATGGTTAATTTAGCCAAAGGTGAGCGGATTGTTCTGGCCTATACTATGCTATACATGAATTCTTGCGCGTCATTATAAAATGAATATGAAAAACGGTGAACGTCATTTATCATATGGCCAGAAAATTAAACGGATCGACAAGCGACGAGATTAAAACAATCATGAAATAATGGCACAATCAAATCATGTTGTTTTTAATTCATGCCATGACCGGACATCCAATTCGGATGTTATCCGGTAATGATTATCTTCATGGCACGATCCCCGCTGCGGGCATGGTCAAACGCCTTCTGTGAGTCGGCAATCCCGTACGTATGGGTGATTAATCCCCCGACATCAATCTGTGAGGATTCGATCATCTCAAGCGCCTCTGCCGTGTCCCTGTCCGAGGCTGCATAACTTGTAACCAGCGTAATCTCCCGGGAGTAGATTCTGCCCATGTCCAGGTTTATCGTGGCGCCCTTTGACGGGACGCCAAACATCATGACGGTGCCGCCACGTCTTGTCACGCATATTGCGTCCTCAAGGGCCGTAAGGCTGCTTGTCGCAACCACTGCAACATCCACGCCCTCCCCACCAGTATTATCCATGATTATTTTCTGCCTGTCTTTGTCAGCAGCATTTATCGCCCCGGTGACTCCAAACTTTTTTGCAAAGTCCAGCCGGAAGTCATTCACGTCAAGACAGAATATCCTTGAGAACTCCTTTGCCCGGGCAAGCAGCAGGTGCATCATTCCGGTCGGCCCTGCCCCAAAGACTGCAATCGAGTCGCCCTTCTGATGGCTGCACTTTCTCCAGGCCCGGATGCAGCATGCAAGGGGCTCAATCATCGCAGCCTCCTCAAAGCTTGTAGAGTCAGACAGTTTCAGTACGCCCCCGTGCAGTACGTTCCATGCAGGCACAACATACTCTTCTGACAGGCCGCACGGGGAGAGGTTTGTCTCGTAGTATCTGGGGCACATCGTCTCGCTTCCGTGACGGCACAGGTGGCAGTCATAGCATGGCACGTGGTGGTGCGTAAACACCCTGTCCCCCACCTCAAACCCTTCGACGCCGGAACCTGTTTTGGATATCACGCCTGCAGGCTCGTGGCCCAGCCGCATTGACGGCTGTCCGTACTGTCCGTAGACCTTTTCCAGGTCGGATCCGCATATTCCACACGCATGCATCCGAACCAGTATGTCGCCTGGGCCGGGAACGGATCCCTGGACGTCATCGACAGACACCACAGACGGTTCCTTGACAGACACGCTCTTCATCGCGGGATGTTACAGGGGATGATTATAAGTAGATTATACGCCAAGAATCTTCTTGAGCATGGCCCGATAGTCCACGTCAGTCTTTCCGCTACCTGCCGCAGGCAGTGCAAAGACTAGGGCGGATTTTTCTGTGCGGAGCGCCGTCAGCTCGTCGCTGATCCTCGCTGTAATGTCGTCGCTGACCAATACCAGCGCAACATCCGGGTCGTCAGTAAGCCTCCTGATCTCTCCGAGGGCAGCATCAGGAGTCGCGGTGATTATTCCAGGCACTCCTGCCAGCTGAAAACTGGTTACAAACGACTTGCTGCCTACAGTCATAACCTTCACGACTCCCACTCCTGTGCGTTCTAATTTAACCCTTTTTGGATGCGCACGCCGGATGCGCCGCATGAGGAAAGGTTGATTTAACCAGAGGGATCAGCAACATCATGACTGACATTGATGCCCAAAAGGACGTCTACCTCTTCCTGCACGGAAGGATGGACCTCAGGGAAAAAGCAGCAACCGCCCTTGCCACAAAAGGCTTTGCCGCAGACAAGATAGTCATGGCAATGCCAGACAAGGTCGGGAAGGTGGGCGACTACATGGCAATGCTGTGGATGCCGCCGAATCCGGATCATATCAAGATCCAGCAGATTACAGGAGTCATCGACGTGGAGCCAGAAGGCATGATCGGCCTCTGGAAGGGCGTCTCAAAGGATGACATAGACCAGGTTCCCTTGGGCTAGTAGCTAGCTGAATCCCGCACCAAACTCGTTTCCTTTTTCCAGTACGTTGCCTGATTCGGCGCTCCTGAGCTTTCTGTACAGCAGGGTCTCATAGACCAGCTTCATTGCAGCCTCGTCATCAAGACTGCAGTCGCTTTTCACCTGGTCTCGGTACTTTTCGAGCACCGCGACATCGTGCTCGTCTGCAGAGACATGGTCATGAACCATGAGGTTGGCAATCTTTTCTATCTCGGCATTCAGCAGATCATCATTCATGACAGTCCTCAGGATTCCGGGTTATTAACAGATTCCGTCAGGCAGGCAGGCAGGCAGGCTACATCTCCGATACCAGTCCCAGTACAAAGTCGTAAAACTCCTCGTCAGAAAAGGTGATCCTCTCAACGGCGCCTGCCCCCTCCATCATGGCAAGCCTTGCAGCATCCAGATGGTAGCAGCCCGGCCTCCCGTGCATGTTGGCAAAGTAGAATCCCGGACACGAGCAGTAACCAACCTCGGGGTTTATCCAGCGCTCCTTCCTGCCCACCACAGTCCAGACCCGCCTGTTGCTGGGCTCAAAGACATGCATCTTTACCCCCCTCTGAGACACGATGGACTCAGCCTTTTTGGAATCCCTGCTCACAAGTGTTTAATCGGATGCGTACGGTATAACCTTGATGCCCCAGACAAGGATCGTTCCAGGCAAGCCGGCCCTGATTCTGGAGGGCCAGGAGAGGACCCTGATAGTCTCAGACATCCACATAGGGTTTGAAGGCAGCATGGCTGCAAACAACATCTTTGTGGGAAAAAACTCCACCATAAACCAGACGATACAGGAGGTATCAGACATGATAGATGCGGAGAGGCCGGATTCGGTGGTGCTGCTGGGTGACATAAAGTCAACCATCAGAGGCATCTCAAGGAGCGAGTGGGAGGAGGTTCCAAGGTTTCTTGACGAGATCAAGGCAAAGTGCGACGTGGTGGTGGTTCCTGGAAACCACGATGCCAACATCCAGAGGCTGGTCCCCGACGGCGTCACCATGATCAGCCAGACGGGGATGGTCCAGGAGAACATCCTGCTGACCCACGGGCACACGATGCCTTCTGAGAAATTCTCGCACGTGGACGGGATCATCATGGGCCACCTGCACCCGGTGTTCTTTGAGGAGGGCTCGGTGGTCAACGGACAGAGGGTCTGGGTGTCCATAATGGCGCAAAAGGAGTGCATATTCCCGGACAGGTCAGGCCCGATGGAGATAATCGTCCTGCCCTCGTTTAACAGGTACTTTTATGCGACGCACAGGGGCGGCGGCGGGCACAGAAGATCGATCTCGCCGATCATCGACAGGCTCGAGGGGGGGTCAGTCAGGGCAAGGATAGTGACCCTTGACGGGACCATAATAGGAAACGAGTCGGCCATTAACCAGGTGTTATAGCAGCAGGAGATAATGCCGCGGATTCTTTCTAGTCGAGCTTGTCGTAGGGCTCGATGGGCTCCCTTGTGGTCTGGTTTGTCTTGAGCCACTCCAGCGTGTTTACAAACGACTCTGCAAGCTCGATCGTAGTCAGCACCGGAATGCCAAGCTCCAGTGACTTTCTCCTAATCTGGTACTCGTCTTCAAGCATCCCGACGTACTTTTCAAGCGTGGAGGTGCTAGGGATGTTTATGATAAAGTCTATGGTCCTCTCGTAGAGAAGATCCGCGATGTTGGGCTTCCTGTCAGGCTCTGATATCTTGTGTACAGTCTCCACGTCTCCGATCCTCTCCTGGAGGAACTCTGCAGTGTGCTCTGTCGCCAGTATTCTAAACCCCAGATCCCTGAGCTTGGCAACGGTTGCGACGAGGGCCTTCTTGTTTTGCGCGCCGCCCACAGTCACCAGGGCCGCGCCGCTTTTGGGCAGGTTGTAGCCCACCGAGGTGAGCCCCTTGGAGAGGGCGTCATAAAAGCTGTTTCCAAAGCATGCCGCCTCCCCCGTCGACTGCATCTCCACTCCCAGCGCGATGTCTGCCCCGTCAAGCTGCATGAAGGAGAACTGCGGGACCTTGATTCCAAAGTTGCTTATCCTCTGCCACTTGTTTTCAGGTATCGCAGGCAGCGGCATGCCCAGGATCGCCTTGGATGCAAGGGATATCAGGTTGGTCCGGACAAGCTTTGAGACAAACGGCATGGAGCGCGAGGCCCGGATGTTAAGCTCGATCACGTACACGTGGTCGTCGTGTATGAGAAACTGCAGGTTGAACGGGCCGCGCACGTTGAAGGTCAGGGCTATCTTTTTTGCATACTCGTTTATCGTCTCGATTATCTTGTTGCTCAGGCGCCACGGCGGGATGCACATCATCGCATCGCCGGAGTGCACCCCGGCACTGTCGATGTGCTCGACTAGCGCGCCTATCACCACGCGGCTCCCGTCGCAGACCCCGTCAACGTCCACCTCGAGGGAGTCGAGCATGAACTTGGATATCACCACGGGGTGATCCGGCGAGACGTCGGTGGCCTCCTTGACGTACCTCTTCAGCTCGCCCTGCGACCAGACCACCTTCATGGCCGCCCCCGACAGGACGTACGAGGGACGGACTATCACGGGGAACCCCACGTCCTGCGCAAAGGATCTTGCCTCCTTCAGGCTCAGGAACTCCTGCCACCGCGGCTGCTGTATGTGAAGCTTGTCAAGCTCCCCGCTGAACCTTGAGCGGTTCTCTGCCATGTCCACGTCGCGCGCGCTTGTTCCCAGGATTGGCACGCCGTGTTCGGCGAGCCCGAGGGTGAGGTTGTTGGCAGTCTGCCCCCCGACGCACGTGATGACCCCCTTTGGGTTCTCAAACTCGGTAATGTCCAGGATCCTCTCCTGGGTCAGCTCCTCAAAGTACAGCCTGGTGCATATGTCATAGTCAGTCGACACCGTCTCGGGATTGCAGTTGACCACAGAGACGTTCTTCTCCCCGTTCTCCTGGAGCCCCCAGACCATGTTGACTGTCCCCCAGTCAAACTCCACGCTGCTTCCTATCCGGTACGGCCCGGCGCCGACTACGACGATTCCCTTCTCGTCAGGCGACACCCTGATGTCAGAAGAGTCCCCCCCGTACGTCATGTACAGGTAGTTGGTTACGGCAGGCCACTCTGCTGCAAGCGTGTCTATCTGCTTTACTGACGGCAGCACGCCAAGCTTTTTGCGCAGGGCGCGCACCGAATCCTGCGTGCAGTTGTCCTTTGCACGCGCAATCTGCTTGTCGGCAAACCCCATCCTCTTTGCATTCCAGAGAAGGCCCGCATCAAGCTCCCGGGACCTGAGGGCATCCTCCACGGCCACGATGTTCCTTATCTTTTCAATGAACCACGGATCTATTGCAGACAGGTGGTAGATTCTGTCCACCGGTATGCCCATCCTCAGCGCAACGGCCACGTGGTACAGTATGCAGTCGTCATGGTGTGAGAGCTTCTCCTCTATCTCCTCCTCGTCGTACGTCCTGCCGTTCTCCCGGTTCAGGACCAGCCCGTCGCGCCCGATGTCAAGCATGCGGATTGACTTTTGCAGCGACTCCTCAAATGTTCGGCCGACTGCCATCACCTCGCCTACGGACTTCATGGAGGGGCCCAGCCTCCTGTTGGCAAGCTCGAACTTTGAAAAGTCCCACCGCGGATGCTTGCACACCACGTAGTCAAGGGACGGCTCAAAACAGGCAGTGGTGCTCTTTGTGATTCGGTTGACCAGTTCGGACAGGTTGTAGCCAAGGCCTATCTTGGCAGACATGTATGCAAGGGGGTATCCTGTGGCCTTGCTTGCAAGGGCAGAGGAGCGCGAAAGGCGGGGGTTTATCTCGATTGCCGCATACCGGTCCGAGTCGGGCGCCAGGGCATACTGTATGTTGCACTCCCCCACGATCCGGACATGCTTTGTGGCGCGCAGGGCAGCCGAGCGCAGCATGTGGTACTCGTGGTTGTCGATCGTCTGGGACGGGGCAACCACTATGTTGTCCCCCGTGTGCACCCTCATGGAGAGGACGTTTTCCATGTTGCAGACGACTATGTTGTTTCCGTCATAGTCCTGCATCACCTCGTACTCTATCTGCTTCCAGTCCCCGATGT
Organism: Candidatus Nitrosopumilus sp.; assembly: GCA_965238275.1. GTDB lineage: Archaea > Thermoproteota > Nitrososphaeria > Nitrososphaerales > Nitrosopumilaceae > Nitrosopumilus. Next base: position 1,455,985 of record OZ250186.1, on the reverse strand, counting down.
ACTCCTCTATGAGCACCTGGCCCACCATGCTTGCCTTGATGCCGCGCTCGACTATCTCGTACAGCTCGATCTCGTTGTGCGCCACTCCCCCGCCCCTGCCACCCAGGGTGTAGGCCACCCGAATAATCACGGGGTAGGACAGCTCCTCTGCGGCATTCTTGGCGTCTGCAAAGTTTGTAACCGTCCTGCTCTTGAGCACAGGCACCCCTATCCCGGTCATCGCATCCTTGAAGAGCTGCCGGTCCTCGGTCCTTTGAATCCCCTCTATCTGGGTTCCAAGGACGCCGACGCCGTACTTTTGCAGTATGCCGGATTCGGAGATCCTTACGCCGCAGTTCAGCGCAGTCTGCCCACCGTATGCCAGCATTATGCCGTCTGGCCTCTCCTTTTCTATGATCGATTCCACGTACTCGGGCGTCACGGGAAGAAGGTACACCTGGTCTGCAAACCTGGTGTCAGTCTGAATGGTGGCTATGTTTGGGTTGATAAGCACACTCTTCAGTCCGTCCTCGCGTATTGCCTTGAGGCACTGGCTACCGGAGTAGTCAAACTGGCGGTCGTTTTAGCGACTCTCGCCGGCTTCTCCGATTTTTATTGCCCCACTGCCCAGTACAAGAATTTTCTTTAGCGACTCATTCTTTGGCAGGACACCCCTCCTCCTTCTCCATAAGGCCTTTGAGCTCTTCAAAGACGAATTTGCAGTCGTGCGGGCCTGGCGCGGCCTCGGGATGGAACTGCACAGCAATGCAGCTGCGCGTCTTGTGTCTTATCCCCTCGACTGTCTTGTCGTCTGCGTTTGTAAACCACAAGTCAAACTCGGAACCCTCAAGGGATTCCGGCGTTATGCCGTAGCCATGGTTCTGGCTTGTGACATACACCTGGTTGTTCTCCAGGTTGAGGCACGGCTTGTTCTGTCCCCGGTGCCCGTACTTTAGCTTGTACGTATCGGCGTTTCCTGCAATTCCCATTATCTGCGCACCCAGGCATATTCCAAGGGTCGGAACGTCGTTGCGCATCAGCTGCCTTACGGTGTCGATGGTCTCCGGACACCTCTGCGGATCCCCCGGGCCGCTGCTCAGCACCACGCCCCGCGGCCGGTACGACATTACCGTCTCGTACGGGGTGTTCCACGGGAGCAGTACTGCGCGGTATCCTATGCTGCGGATGTTTCTCAGTATTGCATTCTTTGCGCCAGTGTCAATCACCACCACGCACTCGGACTCATCCCCGTAGGTTTTTGCCTGTCCTGTGGATACTGCATCCATGAACTGCTCAGAGTCGTAGTGCGCAGCGGATGCAAGGCCCTCTTGCACCTGCTTGACGTCTATCTCAGAGTCAGAGACTGCAAGCGCTGCCATCATCACGCCGCCGGTTCTGAGCTTCTTGGTAAGCTGGCGCGTGTCTATTCCGGATATTCCCGGGATTCCCTCCTTGTGCATCCATTGGTCAAGCGTCATGAAGAGGTTCCAGTGGCTTGCCACAAGGGACAGCTCGTGGACCACCAGCCCCCGGACCTGTATCCTGTCAGACTCGAAGAATTTGGGGATTCCGTCAGCATCAACTGCGCCGGGATCCGGAACGCCATAGTTTCCAATCAGGGGGTACGTGAGTGTCAGGATCTGGCCGTTATACGAGGGATCAGTCAGCGCCTCGGTATACCCGACCATCCCGGTATTGAATACAATCTCGCCAAACCCTGTCGTGGAGCTGCCAAACCCATTACCGTCAAGAACGGTTCCGTCGTCAAAAACCAGCTTTCCAAACTTTTGTGCGTGGTTTGATCGTTTTATAGTAATTTTAACCCTCGTTGAATCCGCAATAATGTGAATTTAAGTTTTATGCCCGGGCTAGTTTGTTGCACAACCCTGCCTAGAATCACCCCACTCCTGTGGCCTTGGGCATTCCTGCAGGCAGAATCTGCCGGGCATACGGGAGACAAGAATAGTGTATGTGCATGTGGCCACTGCAGGTTGACAAAAATCCGCCAAAACCGTCAATTTTTTTGCCCAAAAGGCACAAAGATCACCCTACCCCCACATGTACGTGGCAGATGTAGAGGAAACAGGCGGGAAGAAATCCAGGCTCCACATAACCCATTCCCAGAACGACGCGAGGTACATAGAACAGGGAATGTTGCTGTTCCTGGCCCCCGATCCGGATTCTGCCAAGGATCTTGCCAGGATGAACACGGGAGAAGAAAAACGGGCGCCCTTTTGACTACTCCGAGTTGACCATAATGGCAATCGCCGGGGTGAGGTACAAGCTCAAGCTCGCGTACCGGCCCTGCGAAGGATTGGCGATAAGTGCCCTGGGGGAGGGGGATGCCCCGGATCACACCACGCTGTGCAGGCGAATCAACAAGATGAATGTCACAAGCGCGGAGGGATGCGTGGAGGTAAGGAGCAAGGGGAGCATCATGCGGCTGATCCCTGACGGCACGGGACTGACGCCTTCCACGCGCAGCGACTGGATGCGCCACAAGCACAAGGTAAAGCGGGGCTGGATCAGGCTGAGCGTCATGATCGAGCACGACACGCAAAAGATCGTGGCATTCAAGGTGACTGACGAACGCACGGGAGATTCTCCGCAGTTTGAGGGCCTCCTGGAGGACTCGCTGGAGTGCCTCGGAATCGACGCCGGCAGGCTCTGCAGGAACGCCCGGCAGGGGGGAGGGTCGGCTGACAAAAAGGACCCGGCACAGTCCCCGTCATCTGACAGGAAGGGCCAAGGGGATCGACAACCCCAGAGGGAGTCAGACGTGATCGAACAGGCAATCAATGCCGCAAGCACGGCTGGGAATCTGGAAGAATCCGTCATAGCCGTCTTGGGTGACGGAGGATATGACACCCGGAAGATCCACTCGCTGTGCAAGAATCTCGGGATCTACTCGCTGATCAAGGTACGCCAGAATTCCAATTCCAGATCAAATGGCAAGGGCCGGGCGCGCGCCTTGGCTGCGCAGGATCAGCTGTGCGGCAGCAAGCACGGGCCCAAGGAACTTTCCGCACTGGACGCCGACGAGCGCTCCAAGAACCAAAAGGAATGGAAACGGAAGGTAGGCTATGGCCGCCGGTGGCTTGTAGAGATAGTATTCTCCGCGTTCAAGAGGCGGTTTGGCGACTTTGTGATGGCCAGAACCATGAAGAACATAATCAACGAGATCGGAATCAAGGTCAGGATATACAATGAACTGCTGGACGTGGCACGGGAGGCAATCATGAGGGCGTAGGAAGGGTGGCAGTACTGGCAGTACTTCCCCACGTCCATGGGTTCGACGAGGTTGTGCAACAAACTAGCCCGGGCGGAGGTTGGTGCGTAAATCCTTTGGCTGCTAATCTCGTCCGATACATTCAATGATCCCATGATCGCCCGCACGCGGTAATGATCAAACACAACCGACGGGAAAGATACTGGCAGTACTACGAACTTGCAAACGAAGTCGAGGCATCCCACCTGAGGAGGACGCTGATTGAAATGATTCGAGAGAACCCCTGCCCGCGCCCCGAAAACGGCAACAGGGGCCGTCCCAGGATCCACTCCAAGGACAAGATGGATTTTGCCTGCCTGCTGATGATGGCCTACAACAACACCTTCCGCAGGATCGAATCAGACCTGCGCGACATGCGGACTCCCTGGGACGACGAGCCGGTTCCGGACCACACCACGATGGTCAGGCACCTCCAGACCATTCCGCCGGACTGGATGGACCTGATACTGGCCGAGACTGCCCGCCGCTGCATCGCCGAGGCGGCCGGCGCGACGGGCCCGCTGGGCGCAGACAGCAGTGGGGTGGAGACTACCAGGTACGAAAACATCGAAAAACCCTACAAAAAGGAGCGTGACTTCGTCGAGATGCGTCAAAAAACCTACTGGAAATACCACATAACGGCCATCCTGGGACTACAGATTGTGCTGGCCACGTTTACCACGCCGGGTAACGTCAACGACGTCACGATGCTGCCCGTCATGCTGGCCGAGATCAGGCGCCGCGGGTATGACTTTTCGGGGAGCGTCTTTGATGCAGACCGCGGGTATGACGCCGACTACAACGTCGAGGAGCTGTTCTGGATGGGCATGGTGCCCAACATCAAGCAGAGAAAAGACGCCGTCAGCAGGCTGCTGCTGCTGCCCAACATCAAGCAGAGAAGGTATGCAAAGGGCGGGGGAAACATTTCAGGACAAGGGCTGCAAAGATCTTCGAGCCCGGCATCTACAAGAGGCGGGGCATGAATGACAGAGGGGATCTATGGGGCAGAGGAGACCGAACACCACCAGTTTACTGCAGGTTCCGGAAGAAAGCAAACCAGAGGAAGTTCGGGCTGTTCAAGGCAATCGGTTGGAGCCTGGGGGTTCTCAACAGGATGGAGTGTGCCGAGGAACTGAGATACATCATAATCTATGCATAGATCGATTACGCGACAACTCCTCACACACACAATAAAACGTTAATACCAGTAATACGTAACGTGTTCGTTGGCCATTTCCAAGATGGACGAGATAATTCTGTCATGCCTCTCTAGAAATGCAAAGATACCTACCAAGGAAATCGTGACTGAATTCAAGCGTAACGGCATAACCCGCACTGAACGGGCTGTTTTGGGAAGAATTCATAGACTGGAACAGGAGGGAGTCATCTCAGGGTATACGCTAAAAACCAAACCCCAAAACTACGAGGGAAAGATCATCCGATTCGTACTGATATCCTTCAAGACATCTAAGTTGTTCGAGGAACGCGTGGCAATGTTCACAAACTATCTTCATGGTGCCCCCTTTGCTGCCTTTGCAGCCAGGACCAGAGGGGAGTATGACTGGATCAACGTCAAGATTTTCCCAAATTCAAAGGTGGCAAACATGGAGAGCGACTCTTTCAGAACTCTGTTTGGAGACATCATAGACAAATATGTGGCATTTGACATGACTCCGATCAAGGGGCCTGATTTTGTTCATGCCGCAAATTACACGATAGGGGAATTTTATGAATTTGTAGAAAAATGCGTAGGGGTTACCGCCGTAAAAGAAGAAATTTCTTTGAAAAGCATGCCTTAGGGAAATGAATACGTCTCAAAAAGCAACCCGGGGACAAATTAGTTCCAACATCACCATACATAATGCCAGATTGGAAGTACCGTTTTGTCCACATCATTTGATCTGAACATGAACAAAACCAAGATGACGTGCCTGTCAAAGTGCCCGTCAGTGTTCGCCTTAAAGCAGCCAAAATGGCAGCTTCACACGCGGACGAGCCGGGGTCGGTGCGTAATTCGGATCCATCTTGTTCATGCCATGTCTCCTGCCGCATCTTTGCCGGTACAGTCTGATGGTGCCTGACGACCGTGACTGTCTTTGGCACATCTACAGGCAATTCCGGGGTTCTGCACAATGTATTCAATGAAGGAGAGCCCTTGTAAATCCCCCATGTCCCCCGCAACATCTTAAAAAAACCAGAACAGGGACAAACCTTTAACATTCATTTCCTAGCGATTAGCTATATGAGTACAGATGCTGAGGCGGTTACTAAAAGATTGGATGCAATAATCTATTTGCTCATGAAGCAAAATACCCAAGAGAAGAACACGCCTGAATCAGAAATGATTGCCGAATTAAGTGAGATGGGGCTTGACCTAGACGTCGTAAAATTCTTTGGAGAAACCGGTAGGAAGATACGATGGGGGCACCAATAACACATCCGAGTTAAGAAAAACTCAAATTTTCTTATTTTTACAACTGCGGTCAGGGTTATATTTTGCAGCATGCTGGCAATAATAGATGGCATTGCCTTTGATCCCAACTGCCGCTGCATGCCGTCTTTGCCATTGGCTTTTGCTCCACGCATAGCGTGTCTGGTTGCTACTTCTCAGGTGCGTCCAGAAAACGCACATGACTGGCACGTCTGGACAGTTATGAGAAGGGCATGGCAATCGTTTCACATGACTTTAGGCAGAACGGCAAGGCTGATTGGATGGCAAATAAGAGTTAAATGAAACATTATGCATTCCCGAATAGAGTCAAGAGGATGAAACGTAAAAAGGAGATTCCAAACAAAGGTAGTCCAGATAAAGATAGTCCAGATAAAGAGATTCCAAAAAAGAAAAAAGCGTCGGGAAAGTTTTGGAAGATTTACGGGGCTGTTTTTGTCATAGGAGCTGTAATTTTCTTCCTGCTGGGTTGGGTACTGTGAATTGAAAGAACACGCATAGCAGTGATTCGTAAAATCAGATGGCCCGATATGGGCGGCCCGCAGGATCCCAACGGGGCTTGGTTGTGGAATACAACATGGAGTACGAATCATGTGTCCGTCACCCATGATCAAAATGCCACAGTTGGATGCAGATGCCGCACACGGCCTGCCCTGGCACGTTTTACGCGTGTCTGACAACAACGAGAAATCCTGGTAGCAGGGGTTTGGGCCTGTCCGGGTGTTACTATACAGAACTAAAACCGATTTTACCGGCAAAATAATTTTTTAAATACTAAACGTGGGTATCCTCTTTGGGATTGGAATATGACATTTTGAAGAGGCAGGAGGATGTTGATGTCTTATGGAGTGGCACGGTAAAGATGAGCCAAAGCTTTGTCGACTGCATGTCTGAGCCAATCATACAAGACGATCTGAAAATTTATACAATTTCTGACCATAGGTTTGGCAGAGAGGACAACGCCCAGTTTGACAATCCCGGATTATCCAAGAATTTTCCAAACGAGATAGCGATAGTTCTCAAGGGGAATAAGATCATGGAGTTTATGAGATGCTCCGTGTTCACGAGACAAGAATACCTTGAAGCAGGAGGAGGATTCATGCAAAAATCCGTTAAAAGAAAAAAAACAATGATCAAGGGATTCTTTTTGGAACCATCAACGCATGCGGGCGTGCCAGAACATGCATACCTGTCCGTATTCCAGTTTGACAACAGGAACTCAGACAACCAGATAGCCATCCAATTTGACTCAGTAGAGTCAAAACCGTCCTTGGTTGTAGAAAAATTAGGCTGTGCTGCCCTTGCCTCGGGTTCTCAAGGATCCAACATTACCTTCTCAAAGGATCCCCAAAAATCCGTGACTATTTTCTATGTGGCAACAGACCAAAAGCCATTCATCGCAAGGCTGGATACAAACCAAGGCAAAAGGAGGACTGTTTGTAGAAGCGACGGGGTCAAAACAGAGGAGATCAAGCCCCCAGACCTCACACAAAACTTGAGGGCAGAGAAGTACCAGTCGGTGCATTCGTCTGCGCTTGACGAGCCGCTGAAAATCCTCAACACCAGGCTTGCCAAAGGGGAGATTACGATTTATGAATATGAAAACCTTCGAAAAGTAATGGAGAGCAAGGCAGGCCAGGCATCAACCAATTGGTGGGTATAGATGATGACCAAAATATTTCCAACCATGGCATGAAATAATTCAGGCTGCAGTTTTTCCAGTCTGCAACGGCGTCTTAATAGAAAAATATGTGTTTTAAAAAAAAGAAGGGTGGGCTAGGTTGCTGGAATCTTGTACCACGGTTTTCTTGGCATCAGGCCCCACTTTACAATCAGCGCAGTGGCAACGAAGTAGACTGTGATCCCGATGGGTACTGTCCAGCCCTGATCGTTTGTCCCGGGAAGTACTCCCAGGGCAGGTTCAACGGCGTAGACAAATATCAGGCCGGCCATCAGGGGTGCCATTGCAACAAAGAAGATCATAAGAGACCATGTGTCTCGGATTGCTCTTACCAAGTCTTTGTATGTTCCGTGTGGCTTCTTCCATTTGTCAGGTCCAAGCCACGACTGCATTCCGCCTGCATACCAGTACACCATGCCCTGCAATAACATCGCGCCGATAATATTGCCCAATGTTACTGGAACGAGGTTTTTGAGCCATGCTTCTCCCCATGTATATTCTGCACCAGCCCAGATTCCGGCGGACAGAGCAAAGTGGTTTACTATGCTGTGCTCAAATCCTGTAGCAAAGAATATTGATACAGGGATTCCGATCAGGAGAATCTTGGCGATGACTTCTTGGGTTCTAAACGCGCCCCATACTCCCATGCCAATCATCCAATTGGCAAAGATGCCTCTGTAGAATAATTGGTCCCATTCAAGTACGTTGACTTTGGTATTGCCAATGCCTGCCAGCATTTCCATCAGTGCGGAGCCTGAGGCTCCCGCTTGGTCTGCGCCAATAATTATCATCCACGAGATTGTGAATCCGGCTATCCAATGCCCCGAGTGGGTAATTGTCCATTGCCACAACACTTCTCGCCATTGAGCTTGACCAGTCATCAGTGATATTCCCGAGGTCATGTAATCTCCGGTTACAAGATTGGACCCGTAGATAACCACAAGGGCCAAGGCTGCAAAACCGAACACTCCGAACATCAGGAATTTTCCAAGTCCGGGAGAAAGATCGGGTGCGACTGTAGACATTATCATCCATGCGAAAAACGCCGCAAAGGCAAGATAACTCATTGATTGCCAGCCCATGAGAATTCCCTGTGCGGGATTTACCTTGGTCTTGGCAACTCCGATATTACTTAGCGTCTTTATTGTGTCCGGGATACCAAATAACCCGGCCATAATACGTGGCGGTGGGGGCACTTCCTCAGAAATGGCCGATGCGGCGGATGCGGAATCTCCCGGCGGACTAGAGCCGGCAGAATTTGTTACAGATGATGGTGCCATTGTATTCGTGGGTGGAGATGCCCCCGGACTCGAGGACGGAGATGCTCCCATACTCGAAGACAGAGGCGTCATTGTAGCATTTTGCGGTTCAGGATTAGGCAAAGAACTATATGTATCTGCGATATCGTCAGCTATGTTCATTCCTTTAGCAACTGTTCTATAGTAAATAAGCATTGGATTATTGGATTAACTTATAATAGAACCCATACGTCGGACAAAATGAATACATGGCATTCCCATTCATTTATGCCAGCGATGAAAAATTCATGCTAAAATTTCCCATAATTGCTTAATCCGGAAACCGTCTTGGGGAATTACGGTATGGATGCCTGTCTAATGGGTAGAACAAAAATTCCAGGATATTTGACACCGTGGACAAATGGGACGTTGCGCATGACGCACGCTAGCTGCATGCCTGACGTAGTTTGATGTTGTCTTGGATAGTCCGGTACAGGGAATTTCAACGACCAAATTTAATTTTACATATCGCGTGTATCCAGTGAGCGCCTCGTAAGGCATACGGGTGTTCCCTAAGGCAAATAGCTGCAATCAGACAGACAGGGGAAGACATGATGATGTCCGGAAAACGGATACCATGCTCAGGACACTCAGGTCCGGATTATGCTTTTAAAAAACATCTCGAGCCGCAGCAGCGATAAAAGATCAGCACAGAAAGAACTGAAACTGTGACAATGGCCAAAGATCCCATTGGAAACTCAGGGATCACCTCCGTACCCACAATCTCTACGAGTTTCTCATCTGCCAGGTCATTGATGATCAGGCGGGTGTTTGTCTGATTGGATACCACCAGATGGAACGGTTTTTGCTTGCCGTCTGCAAAAACGGTGTACGAGCCGCTCAGAAGTTCGTCAGGAATTGTCACATGTACGAATGGCGAGCTTGCGCCCAACCGTGGAAAATTCGAAGAATCCAGCGATATAACGATCTTTTTTTCTTCAAGGACAAAATCCGCCTCCGTCTTTTCCGAGTCATAAAAGGTTTCAACCAAAAATACGCGATCGTCTACTGTGATATGGTGCTCATTATGATAAAATACATCCAGTGATCCCCAGCAGAACGGGTCAAGGGTGCACTCTGCCACTACCTGGCCCAGGTTGCCGTTGCTTCGTCCCTCTGTGGCTGCTCTAAACGTCCAGTCCCCGAATGTCCCAGAATCCGTTCCATCAGGAAACCGCTGCCAGTTTTTGTCACTTGCAAGCCCGTCGCCTAATCCCTCAATGACATCTAGACTCTTCACTCCATCAAACAATGTAATAGTAGTGTTTTGTAGGTTGCTAGGATACTGTATAAAATCTTCCAAGGACACCACGTGATAGTCCCCCGAACCAAGCGCATCGCCATCTGAAAAGGGTATCAGAATGATCCGGGCGGCATCACCATCATGGATTTGCAGCTCAAGGTTTTCTAGGGACGCCGGAAAGTCGGTTGGATTATGCAGCTCAAACCATTGGGACTCCCCCTCAACCGGTTCAAGTTCGATTTCATTGACAATTATATCTCCAAGAACCTCGGCTGTTGTTAGCGGCATTAGGAACAAGACTGATGCCAGTAACAGAAACTGATTAGCAATCAACTGTTTTGGAATGCATCATGCTGGTTAATTGCTTTTTCGGAAACATGGTCAGGAGAGCATGAATCATGCTTTGAAATTACCCGACATCGGGTAATTTTTTTTCCAGCCAGAATGTCATACCGAGTCGTCTCTGCAGAATGCTCAAATCAGTCATGAACAAAACCGTGTGCGTGGCCACCTGCAAGCCAGTACCTTAGACTTGATTCGTAATTAACGCCAGGTATGCAGTCATTTATGTGGTTTCTGGTATCAGGTAATCAAATTTCCCTAAACACTACCGGGTATACGGGATTATTGAATCAACAGGGCCCCAAGGGTTACGCGGACAGTGGTACGACAGGCGACTGCAAAAAACAATATTTAAAGATTCATGGTAGCTGAAAAGATATGAAAGCTGTTTGTGATGATCCGTATAATGACTGACTTCAAAGTATCAGATGAAACAATAATGGCCGCAAAACTGGCCATGAGAGAAAAAGGACTTTCGTACACCGGAACGGCTCCGGGGACTACGTCATTGGCAGCGCTGATAGGCAAAAATCCGGTATTCGTTGCCGGATTTATCAACGGGACGCACTACCCAAGCGCAGCTGATAGGCAAACACTTTGTGATGCCCTCGGCCTGTCGCCAGAACAAAAAGCGGAATATGATCGTCCACCAGTAAGGAAATTCACGACAATGCCAAATGATCCCTTCAACTATAGGCTAATAGAGGTGCTTGCAAACTATGCAGACCCTGTGAGGGAGATTATTGCCGAGCTCTTCTCGACGTTCTCATTGCCAGGCGACGCGCCAGGACGTGGAACAGACGGGATCATGAGCGCGATAGACTTTAGCTACCACGTCTTGAGACGCTCAGAAGGCAACACCCTACCGGAAATTACTCTCCAAGAGGCGACTCCACAGATCAATGAAAGAGTCACGATCATCATGGATGGGAAGTGGCTTAATTTCAAGGCATTCGTAGAGTAGCACCCACTCTTTTTTATTTTTACATCCAGTCAAGAGACTGACGTGATTTTATTCCGGACGCAGAAAAATCTGCAAGCCTTCTGGCACGCATGGCCGGTTTTAAAAATCAATCCTGCTCGTCCTCTAGATCGGCAACCCCCCGATCATACGCATTCATGATATTCGACACGGATACTGTTCCCAATACAATATTCTTCTTGTCTGTGACAGGCAGTTCCATTGTTTCCAAGTCCGATATTTTCTTAATTGCATCGTACAGCGAGGCCTCGATTCCAACGGTTGGCACGGCCCCGGCTGCAGAGATTATCTCTGACAGGCTTGTATCGTGTATGTCCAGTTTCCTCAGGCTGTCGGAGTCTATAAAACCGATGTATCTGCTGTCAGCATCGACGATTACGATGCCTGCAGATTTGGAGTTTTTTAGAATATCAGATGCCTCGTATGCAGTTCTGTCATGATGTATCTTGCTAAAGTCGGGGTTCACGGCATCTCTGACTGAGAGTTTCTTCAGCAGGGCACGGTATTCATGCATATGTGCCGGGGATTCATTTCTGTCCTTTACCTGGCTTTGGTATATGGTGGTCTTCAGGCCAATCAGGCCGTAAGAGATTACGGAGGCAAGAATCATGGCCGGCAGCAGTACATAGCTCCCCGTCATTTCGCTCCCCATTATTATAGTCGAGATTGGGGCCTTGGAGACAGCCCCAAAGAATGCAACCATGCCGACAATGGCTATCGCCGAAACTTGGAGGTCTGTAAACAGGGAAAGGGAATGGAATACCTCTCCCACTACGGCGCCTACAAACCCTCCTATTATCAGGCTGGGTCCAAAAACACCCGCACTCCCACCGGATCCTACTGTCAAGGAGGTGGCCAGAATCTTAAGAAACAAAATGGCCAGCAGAATCCAGATTGGGAAAAGTCTTATGTCATCAAACACTCCTATCTGCAGCCACCCGTATCCCCCACCCAGAATCTGGGGAAGAAACATGCCAATGATTCCCACCAGCAGCCCCCCTATGGCAGGTTTAATGAAATTTGGAATGCTCCATTTTTGGAAGGTGTGCTGAATTTTATAAAAAGTAAAAACATACAGCTTGCCTGTTCCCGCACAGCAGACCCCAAGGACTGCATACAGTAAAAAATGCAGGGGCTGGTTAAATTCGGGGGCAGATTCAGATATTTGAAAAATTGGGGACCATCCAAAAACGGAGCCAAATATTACAAACCCGGTCACAGATGCAATCAGTGCCGGAAGCAGGGCCTTGACTTCAAAATCCCGGCGGTAAAAAATCTCCGTGCTCAAGATGGCCGCACCCAGCGGAGCCTTGAACATGCTTCCGACTCCGGCCCCAAGCCCGGCTGCCACTGCAATTCTTCGATCCTCGGTGCGCAGCTTGAACAGCCTGCCAAGGATTGAGCCAAAGCCAGCTGCAATTTGGGCGGCCGGTCCCTCGCGCCCCCCGCTCCCGCCGCTGCCTATGGTTATCGAGGCAGTAATTGTCTTCAACAACGGGATTCTGGAACGGATCGTTCCCTTTTTGTTGTGAAAGGCATCTATTACAGCCTCAGTTCCGTGTCCGGCAGACTCTGGAGCAAACCTGCTTGTGAGCAGTCCCACTACAAGACCGCCGCCCCCGGTAATCAGGGGAATCATCCACGGCCTCTCAGCAACAGTAGTGTATGATGTGCTAATTACCTCAAAATTTGGAGGGACATAACCTGCCCCAAAGCCTAGAAAAAACAATGTCGAAACTTGAAGCATGAGAAAAAACGCCACGGAGCCAAAGCCTGCGACAATTCCTATCAGCACCCCTATGATTATCCATTTTTGCAGATAGCAGAATCCAAAAAAATCCAGACTTTTCGCATGACGCAGATTTGAAAAAAAATCTTTCATGATTAACGATACATGAGAACCTTTTTCCTTAAAAATAGTTAGTTCAGAAGCGCGGTTATCTACATTTTAAAATTGAGATGCCCGTATGATTTTGGACATCCTTACGCAGTCCGAAGAGAGGTTCCATCAGGTCGTACATCCATAAATATCCAAAAGACACGGTTCTGGCCAAGCCCTCACCATGCAGCACCATCTGGATACAACGCGTGGTTGTCACCGCGCCAGTCCTTCAGGAAAGAGTGGTAGCACCATGAGGCATTTGGACTTGCCACTTGCACGTACTGGTTACCAAAATTACAGTTTTCTTTTTAGCTCATTAGATGATTTGAGGCATTCGTCAATCATGGAATGGATTTGAATCCTGTACGTCATCAGGGCGCTTACAAGATTGACTCTTTCCTTATTGCTCAGGGTAGTGTTTGCCTCGTCAATAAGGCCATCTATATTTGCCAGTGACATTCTAAAAACAATCAGGGATTTTTTGAACAGTTTTATCTTTTTTGCGATTGCCTTGTTTGCAGGAGATGTCGCACAATCAGGCGGTTCCTGGCTCTGTCGGTATTTTTTAGAGCCGGCCATGTCCCTGACGTCTCGTACAGTCAGACCCTCGCTGATGATCGCATCCTTCATAATCTTCTGATCTTCCTCGTCCAGATTGACTAGTTCCATCGCATGAGAGAGGCTCAGGTTCCTTTGCGAGATCTCGACTATGATCTCTTTGGGCAGCCGGAGCATCTGAATTCTGCTGGAGACGTACTGTTCGCTTTTTGAGATGACCTTGGCCAAGTGGCTGACTCCGCCCCAGCCGTAATCCAGAATGTATTTTTTAAACGATTCTGCCTCTTCGATGGGATCTAGCCTCTCCCGCTGTATGTTCTCCACCAACTGAATCTCAAACGCGACCTTGTCAGACAGTATTCGTATTATACATGGGATTTTTTTCCATCGAAGAATCTTGCATGCCCGCAATCTTCTGTGCCCGGCCACAACTTCAAAACTGGAATTCACCGGCCTGACTGTTACCGGCTGAATAAGCCCGTATTCCTTGATGCTCAGGACAAGCTCCCGCATCGACTGGTTCTGTTTTGAAGACAAACCCTCAGTCCTGACAGGCAGTAGTGTGCAGCATATGCTTCGGACATCAATCTGTTCAGCTATCCCCTCTTCGGTAATCATAGCACATACACTGATGTATATTATTTAACTATGATTAGGAAGATGCAAGTCCGAGAAATAGCTCAGAACATTCAGGACGTCCTTCCAGACCGTCTTTTCATCCATTCCTATCAGGATGCTGGTCTCAGCGGCATTGATGAGGATGGTCTTTATGTCGTTCTGCTCCATCAGAATGAATTTTATGCCCTCAAAGGTTAGCATGCTGATGGATGAGGACAGCCGTCTGAACTGCTCCCGAGTTTTGCTACTGGTAGCCCCTACGGATTTGTGCGCATTCTGGTAGACCAGATCCCCGAACAGATTGATTACTGCAACAGTACGTATGTGGTCATTCAGAGAGACGACTTCATTGAACATCTTTGAATAAAAAACTGTCCTCTGAGACGGCATTGCTGTTGTAGCGTACGCACCAACATATATAACATTATTTCCAAACTGGCATCATATCTAGTAATATTTGAACTAATTTGTTTCTGGATTGCCATTTAAGAAGTATTTATTTCTCTCGGGTACACGTTTCAAAGAAACTTTTTCAGGTATAGAAACATCTTCCATGCGTCTGTTACAGATTCAAAGTTTCCCTGTCGTGTAATTTGGGGCATGAGCAGAATCAGGCCCCTTGAACGGAGTCGCCAAATGCCACATACCTGTCTATGGTATCTCCAAGCGGAATTCTAAAGTCATTCTCCGTTTGCCACCTTTGTGTCTGGGAAAATCTCGACGTTGAACCAGGCATGCAGTATATTCCCATGCAGGCGCGCCTACAGCGCCTGGAACTCTTCGCTCCACTTGTGGTATGCCCGAATCATCTCTACTGAGACGCTGGGTTTTCTTCTTCCCATTATCTCCCTAAAGTCGGCAGTGGTCAGAGCCCTAGGCTGAACCGGGTCTTCCCCGTCTGTGGGTTCGTGGTAGTCAGGGGCGTTGAATATCTCATGCACCGTCTTTATCTGCGCAGACTGGCAGACATCCTTGATGTCGCTTGCGCTGTATCCGTCAAAGAGTTTTGAGAGATCGCCAGGACGCACATCTATGTTCTTTTTCAGCGGGGCAGTGTACTGCTCGAAGAGCATCTTTCTTGCCTCGTGTGTGGGAAGTGACACGTAGATCCTCTTTTGGAATCTCCTCAAAAACGGCCAGTCGAGGCTCCATGGCTTGTTTGTGGCGCCAATCACATACAGCATCAGATTCTTTCCCTTCCCGTTGACGCCGTCCATCTCGGTCAGGAACTGGTTCTTGGTTCTTACCTCCCCGCCAACCTCGCTGTTTCTTGATCCTAGCAAAGAGTCCACCTCGTCTACAAACAGGATGACAGGCTTGCCCTTCTTTTCGGCATAGTGCCTTGCCATGTTAAAGAGTTTTGAGACGTTCTTTTCTGCCTCGCCCAGCCACTTGCTCATCATAGAGGAGGCATCCACGTTGATAAAGTAGCCGTCCATCTCGTTTGCAGTCGCAGCTGCCAGCATGGTCTTTCCCGTCCCCGGAGGTCCGTAAAGCAGCATGCCCTTGGGCCATCCAAGAGGGAACAGATCGGGCCTCTTGGTAGGGTATACGATGGACTCGCGCAGTGCACTTTTTGCATCCTCCAGCCCTATCACCTGCTTCCAGGATACGTCAGGCTTCTCCTTCATCACGAGATCCTCAAAGTCGTTTTCAGTCTCCTGTCTCTGTACTGACTTTTTCTGCTCCTCGGCAGATGCCTTGGGATCCACTGCAGGCTCCACTCCGCGTGCCTGCTGCAGTACGGTAATTCGGTTATGGTATGACTGGCACCTCTCCTTGTATATCTGGTTCAGCTTGCTGGTGGGATACAGGTGCAGCAGCTTTACCAGCGCATCTATTGCGTGCTGGTAGTGGGTAATTGCCATGCCACGGGCCCCCTGAGAGTCAAATTTGATCGCCTCAGAGGCATACTTGCTTGCCATATTTTCCAATTCTTGCGGTGCCATGCTCATCTCTTTTATCTACCGGTTATTCCTTGAAAATTTGGTTGGTATTTTGATGTGTTAATCTATGCAACAAAGTTGGTTAAATTAATTCCACTCGTTTTGCCGGCTCGGATACACGCTCAGGTTCGGCAGCCAATGTCAGGCTGGTCTCCTCATTGGTATAGTCAGGGCCGTAGCCGTACTTGGGATCAAAATCAGAACCGCCTGAGATTCTGGTACGCATGTCAGTTATCCTGCCAACCGAGTCGTCTGCAGACAGCATCAGTTCTGAGATCTCATCGTCTATCTGCTCAAGGGAGTCGGCCGTCTTGGCAACGATTGATGCAAACTCCTTGAATATGGAGTATGCATCCTTCTTGTTGGCGTACTTGCAGAGCAAAAAGTCTGCAATGCCTGCAAGCTTGTTCAGGTCCTGCATCTCTTCTGTTGAGAGTTTTGCGATGGCGGCGGCGGCGGCAGCATCATCATCATCATCATCATCATCATCTCCAGAGGAGTCAAGCGCAGACAGTCTTTTGTTGATCTCAGACGAGATGGATCTCACGCGTCGGATCTCTCCGTCAGAGCCCCGCAGGGGGTTCAGTATAGTCAAGCAGTATACGGTATGAAAGGATCAACATTAGGGTACTGCTTACTTATTTTAGAGTCTGCCATCAACTTTACTTTATCAAGCAGGACAGAGGACTCCCTGCCGGACTGCTCAAAGTCAAACCTTGCCCTTGTGAGGGCAGCAGAATCAAGTATGATGCTGCCCATGTAAATTGAGAGTTTGGAGAGGTTTTGGCTGCAGTCAGGGGCCGTCTTGTGCAGTCCCGCACTGACTGTACGGATTACAGGAACAAGCGGCGAGAGGGCTCCGGGAATCATGCCCACATCAGATACCCTCTGCAGCCTCATCCTGACCAGAAGCAACACCTCCAGAGAGAACACGGCAGTCCTCTCCTGCTCAACAGAGTCTGCATGGTTCCAGTCAGAGTCGTCAGGATCGCATGCGATGTTCCGGTTTGAACTTCTGATTTCAGCTGTCATCCTCTCCATAATACAAACAGCCTCATCCAAGAGGCCGGCGCAGTATTCCAGCCTTGGGACAAGCGTGACAGAGTGAAATATTGTGTCAGAGAGAGGCCTGCTGCAGGATGTATTTTTTATCAACATACAACATAGATGACGTAGATTTTGTATTTGAGGGGCCTGTATCAGAGAGCGTAGTAACCACGGTCACACCACGCCGCAGGTACAGTTTTAAATTTTTTTAAGCACATGTGTAAAGGAATTTAGCTTTTGATCTTACCTAATAACAAGTCCATAATGATACATGGCAAACGAGCTTGCGCTGACCATAAGCCTAGAAGAGTTCGGGCTGAGCAAGTACGAGGCCCAGGCATATGTCACCCTGATCACCAAGGGGACGATCGCTGCAAGTGAGCTTGCATACTATTCTGAGATTCCAAGGACAAAGATCTATCCGACCCTGCTCAAGCTGGAAAAGAAAAAGCTCGTAATCGTCTCACAGACAAAACCCATCACGTGCACGCCGATCGCACCGGAGGACGCCTTTGATGAGATCATTCACGAGCAGATCAACAAGGTAAACGCGATGAACTCGCTCATATTCAACCTGAAAAAGACAAGCGAGGAGAGCAGAAGATCAAGGGGCTCTGAGGAGAGGAGGTACGTGCAGCTCAGCTCAAACAACGTACTGCTGCAGCTCCAGAACATGATCGACGGTGCAAAGTCATCAATCAGGATAATGGCAGACCAGTGCGGCCTGGAGTTTCTTGCCGAGTGCAGGGACAGGATGCTGTCGGCGCTGCGGAGGGATGTCGGGATCAGCATCATAATCCCCCCCACGCACATAGGCTCAAAACCCTTCAAGGTAATACCTGACGGGGTGGACATAAGAGCCTCGGAGATTACCCAGAACTGCTTCATCTTTGACGGCACCCAGCTGCTGGTAGTCGACAATGCCAATGGGAGCGGCGTGATATTTTCATCGACGGGTATTCTTGGAGGGAACCAAGAGAGGATATTTGCAGGCGTCTGGAAGGGTGCCATACGGACCAGAGCCATGGCCGACATGACAAAGGCTGAGGCGCATGAGATCTACAAGATAATCAAGATGACAAACGATGCCGGACTGGAGTACATGCTGGATTCGGTAATGGTCTCAAAGAGGCAGGACTTTGACATGCTTGAGTTTTTGGAAAAGAACGGGATATCTCTGGGATCAAGATCGATTGAGGAGGTTGTGGAGATGATGGATGCAATAGTGCAGATCACGTGTTCCGGACGCGTAGTCCTTGAACCAAACGGCATGGGTGTCACAGTTGAGTCAAGGCTGAACAGCGGCCATTCCCTGCCGTGGGTCTCGGTGCTCGACAGGTGCCTGCAAAAACAGGGTTACGGGACAAGGACCGTATTCCAGAACACCCCCCACAAGGGCGAAAGCGCCCACATCAGGATAAGCAAAAACTAAAATCAGTCAGGGGATCCCCCACCGTCATGTTGATTGAGGAGAGAATCAGGTCACTTGGGATAGTGCTTCCCGAGCCTCCGGCACCTGCAGGATCATACGTTCCTGCAGTCAGGACAGGAGACCTGCTATACATATCAGGGCAGATCCCAATAAGGGACGGCAAGGTACTTTTTACAGGAAAGGTTACAGGCAGAAACCTTGGGGAGGCGCAAAGATCTGCAAGAATGTGCGCAGTCGGCATCCTGGCGCAGGCCAAGAGGGAGCTGGGGGATCTGGAGAGGGTATCCAGAATTGTGAGGCTGTCAGGATTTGTAAACTCGTCCCCCGAATTCTCGCAGCATCCAAAGGTGATCAATCCAGCCTCGGACCTCATGGTGGAGGTATTCGGGGAGAAGAGGGGAACGCACTCAAGGATCGCAGTCGGCGTGGCAGGACTTCCCCTGGATGCAATGACTGAGATCGATGCAATAATAGAGGTTGCAGGAGAGTAGTGTCAGATAAGCAGACTGGAACCACAGGTACATCCTGTCTGCGCCTGAATCAGGATGCGCAGATTCCAACACGAAAGAGTCGCGGCGGGAGGACGGTACATGCCCCCCATCCTGGCAGGTCCAAAACTGGCAGTACCGCACAAATCATCTGATCCGGCCCGGCATGGTGCAGAGTCCTGCAACAGTTGGCCGGTTCCCACGAATCTGTCTGTGACTGTACAGGAGACGCCGTTCTCGGCTTATAGGTACATGCAAAAGGTTGCGCAAATGTTGTACGCCATGTCCGGATACTTGGCCAAAAGGGACATCCGCGCATGGTTTGAGATGGAGAAGCGGGGTAGTCCTGTTGCAGTATTTAATAATATATGAGGATTGCGGCGGCATTAGGATTGAATTTGGATGTTGTTTTAAATATATTTGGTAACCCAATATGGCATGGCCCAGGTATGCAGGGGAATGTGTGAGCAGTTGAGGGTCACGACGTTCACGGACAAACTGCACTACAAGAGAGGCCAGAAATGGTGCTCGCGTTGTGCAAGATTCTTTCTTGTAGACAACATCGTATGTCCGTGTTGCAAGACAAGGTTAAGAACAAAGCCTAGGAACAAAAAGTATGATCTGCCAAGAATGTAATCATCAAGGGGGCAAATGCCAGTGTCTGTGTTGCTGTTCTGTGACGCAGATAGGGTGTCCCTGGTGCGTGCTTCCCGTCCTTGGCTACAGGCAGGTCAAAAGGATAATCAGGGCGTACAGATCCAACCGGTAGGACATTCCACGGTAGGACAGGTCACAGTTTCAGGGGGATTTGGCAGTGCGTGTCTTGGCATGCAGTTTCCGTACACGGTATTATCAGTTTTATACAGATGCAGCCCAAGTAGGGTATGATTCCGGACTGGCTAAGTACTGAAAAGTACGTCTCGCTTGAGACATACAGAAAGAACGGAAAGCCGGTAAGGACGCCGGTGTGGTTTGTTGTGACAGACGAGGGCGTCCTGATTGTGACAAGGGATCAGACAGGCAAGGTAAAGCGCCTCAGGGGCAACTGCCAGGTAAGAATTGCAGCATGCACCATCAAGGGCGTGGTAACCGGGGAGTGGGTTTCAGGCACGGCTGCAATACTGGACAGTTCCCGGACAGAGGAGGCAGTAAGGCTCAGAGAGAAGAGATATGGGTTCAGGGCAAGGATTGCAAAGTTTCTCAGCAGGGGCAGGGGGGATCCCGTGGCACTGCTAGTCAGACCTAGCTAGGCTGCGCATCATGCGCTCCCTTCTCAGCCGGTATGCTGCAAGCCCTACAAACCCATAGATGACCCCGAGCCCTGCATATGCCAATGCCTGGCTGTGCTCTATCAGGACAGCCGAGGCCCCGGTACCCACCACGCCAGGAAGCAGTGACAGCAGGTAGAGCCACCAGCCGCAGCATCCCAGCGGAACCAGGGAAAAGAACGAGAAGAACGACGTGGCAGCCGTACTGCCGGAGTTTCCCCCAAATGTCCTTCTTGGCTTGCCAATCCTGCATCCCATCATCCTGGCCTTCCCGGAGAGGAACACCTGAAGCCCTATTCCAATTCCCATCCCCATTATTACAACAGAGTTTAGCTGAAAGGCGGCACTGACTGCATCCAGGGGATCCAGTGCGGGAGTGGTGAGTATGACCACCAGAAGATAAATGGCAATGGTTGCAGCACCGGCGAGGACTGCTTTTCTGGCAGGACTCAGCTGCCATCACCATAAATCAGGGTCTGTGGGTGAAACGCAAACCACTCAAACCAGAATCCGGGCTCTATTGACAGCCTCTCCAGCTGCTCGCCTCGAAGGGTGCCAGACACTGCCAGCCCGTCATAGCTCCACACGGAGCCGGAGCCGGTATCGGTTATGCGGCCATCTTCATACTCAAAGTCCAGAACCTGGCCTCCCACCGTCCTTTCAAACGCGCGGGCATTCTCTGGGAACAGGGAGGCAATTAGCACAGGGGTGTCTCCGATGGCATCATTGATGAGCGCCTCTGACTCCACGACGCTCTGCGGATATGCCTTGGAGGTATTGCCCATGCTAAATCCCAAAATTATCTCCTTGGGGTGCAGCCGGTCGTCCCTGTTGTCTATGGGGAACATCACGCGGCGATCCGTATAGTAGCTGCCATAGGGATCGACATTGTACGCGCGGGCGTGTCCCGTGTCGGTGGTAAGTACAAGGGTGTCAGGATGAAGGCCCTTCCAGTCCCCCCATGTAATCACGTCAAACGGGACAGTCTCCAGCACGCGTCCGCTCAGCGGACCCTTTACTGCCAGACCGACTGCCTGGCTCCAGTAGGACTCAGTCAGTCGGTCATACATCAGAAGATTGCTGTTGTACAATTTTCCAGAGGTGCCAAACTCCACGGTCTGTCCGTCAATGATCCTCTCAAAGACCTGGTTGGTATAGCACAACGGGCAATAGGTAACAGATACCGGGGTTCCTCCCACCTCGTCGTTTACTATCTCATGCCACACCAGAATAAAGAGCGGATACGCCCTTGCCTGGCCGTTGATCTCAAGGCCTATTACCGTGTCAGAATCTGACATGAATGCAGAGTCTGCAACTTCTGCAAACACGGGATCGTCGATGGATGGAATGCCGTCCTTGGGGGGGCCGCCGCCTCTGATCTCCCCAAGAGGTATGGTATGCAGGACGCCGTCAGTTTCCATGATGGTTACGGTACTTTTAGCATCAGCGGGATCCGCATCATCTGGTGCAGTTACAGGCACGGTCTCGTCTGGTGCAGTTACAGGCACGGTCTCGTCTGGTGCAGTTACAGGCACGGTCTCGTCTGGTGCAGTTACCGGTATAGTATCAACGGAGGGTGCCGGGTCGCTAGCTGTAGGCTGGCTCTGAATCACACCTGCCAGCATTACAAGCACGATGCCTGCAACAACTGCAGCTGCGACAATCTTTAGATTCAACTGACACTTATTTGGCGTCGAATTATTAAAAAATTATTCCAATTATACTATCATGCACGTGGCGGCGGTTCTGGTAGAAAGTCACGCGGGATCTGCCAATCTCTTGTTCAGTTCGGTGATGAATTTTTTTATCTTTGGTTTTGGAATGACTGCGCCGCATGCCTTGTCGTGTCCTCCTCCGGAGCCTCCAAGATCGGTGGCCAGTATGTTTACTATCTTGCCAAGATGAAACTTGCACGACTTGGAACCGCGTACGGACACTGCGTAGATTCCATGGTCTATGCGTTCCTTGTATGCAACGCCTACGCTCTTTCCAGACAGGCCAAGTACGAAGTTGACCGCACCGCTTGCGCCTGCGTCATGTATCTCCATGTATCCAAGGTTCTTCTTGGTCTTCATCTCGTCTTTTACCAGGGCAATCATGGAGGCAAGCTTCTCCACCTGAATCTGCGCAAACTCAAACGTGTTTGGCATCTGGTGCGGGAACATGGATTCTGCCAGTTCCTCTACAAGGTACAGCAGGTAGTCGGGATCCTTTTGGTGTCCCACAATATTGTACGTCAGTACTGTGGCATTAATCAGTGCAAACTGCCTGTCATAGATTTGAAGCAGGCTTGAGCCTATTGGTCTGTCCTCCATATAGTCTGTAATTGCAGCGCATGCTGCAACAAAGGAGGCATGATCATCAAGTTTGGACTTGAATGCAGAGTAAACCTGGACTGCCGTGCATTCGTTGATATCATGGATCATCTTGACTTTGATCTTCTGCAGGGCAGCAACAACGTCCGGATCTATGTCATGATGATCAATGTATGTGACTGATACCCTGCGCTTTCGAAGAGCGGTCATGATTTCGACGAATTCATCCTGCGTCTTCTTGCTGAGGCCCAGATCACAGATATACAGCGACTTGAGCTCCTCGTCCTGGACGATCTGCTGCAGTGCCTCCATCTGTCCCGGATAGTCAACCAGAATGGAGTCGCCGCCAAAGGCCTGCCTTATCAGTGCAGCAGAACTGATGCCGTCGGCATCCTCCTTGTGGGAGATGCATGCTATTCTGGTCTTCTGGACGGCAGGCGTCTTTGCAGCAACAGCCGCAGCCGTTACGTTTTTTGAATTTCTGGCAGTCTTCTTAGAAGTGTTAGACATGGTCTATCCAACGTAACGGAATTTCCGCCCTCATTTAAATGAAGTATGGGTGTGTGGCAGAGCGCAGTCTGGGCGGTTTGAAAAAACTAAACAAACCTGTACAATGCCTGTGGTCAATACGGATTACGCTTGGGACTGTTTTGGCAGGATTGCGGTATTATCTGTGAGGCATGACAGCAGTCAGCAGGATGTGATCATCTTATGCAAAAGTCACCCGAATAATTGAGTTTTATTGATTTCTAAATCCACAGTTGCCACCGGACATTTTACCTTCAGGCCAGGCAATTACTGAAAATTAACTTCTGCTGCCACACATGAGAGCACGATGTAGGAACAACCCATCACTCCCATATGCATGTCTGCTATTTTCCAAACGACTCTTTGATGTTGCCGCTGATCAGTGAGTCAGAGTCAACATATACGTCATAAAAGGATATGCCGTCCATCTGTGTTTGGTAGTCGACTCTCTGAATCCTTTTTAGTTCGTCAGGAGACGCCTTTAATATCAGATCGTCAATGGCTTGCAAGTGTCGCCGTTCTGTCGGTGTCATTTAATTTTTAATCAAAAGTTATAATTTATGAGCAAAGGTTGTCATGTTAGACTAAATACTAAATTTATATGCATAATTCCCACGAAAAATATACGCCCGGATTGCATGTTTGAAATATGCCATTGGGCCTAAAAAATCCGGGCAAAATTGAACCAGGCAGGCCAAAAACGATGCAAGTCATTTGACGCGCTATGAATTAAACAGGTCAGGAGGAACTCAGGCGGGTAATAGTAGTAGTAGTAGGAATGCCTCCCGTACACATGGTTTGTGTAAAATAGATGCCACTGGCGCCTGCCTGGAATCAGGCATACTTTCAGATATGCCGGTATGAGAAAGGACGCCTCCAGTAAGCAGCAGGCTGCAGGATTCCGCGCAACAGTCTCGGCCTCCCTCAAAATCATGCATGAACCCGTGTAGAATCCATTATTTTATGCCTAGAGCCTGACGCATGCTGACCAAGACCGGTACCGGCACACATCAGTGAAGGTATAATAAGCATTTTGTCCACTTTTTGGGTATGGAGACTAAGAACATAGGGCTGCGCGGGATCGAGGTTGCAGACACGAGAATCTCAAACATTGACGGGGAGAACGGCAGGCTCATCTACAGGGGATTTGATATTGTAGAGCTTACAAAAAAATCGACATTTGAGGAGACAGCGTACCTCCTTCTTTACGACGAACTGCCGACAAGGCCGCAGTTAGAACAGTTTAGCAGAAAGCTGATTGACGCCAGGTTCATTCCAAAACAGATGCAAAAGAACATGGGAAACTGGAGAAAGGACGCAGACCCCATGGATATGCTCCAGGCGTTTGTGGCGGCGCTTGCAGGATACTATGACGAGGAGTTTTCAAACAAGAATGCAAGCTACGACAGGGCAATCAACCTCATTGCAAAGGTGCCGACCATCATAGCAAGCTGGCAGAGAATCAGGAACGGCTTGAGCATCATAGACCCGGATCCGAAGCTTGGCCATGCTGCAAACTTTTTGTACATGATGTCAGGTAAAAAGCCGGATCCGGACGTCGAGAAGATCTTTGACGTATGCCTGATTCTTCATGCAGACCACACGTTCAACGCATCCACATTTACAGCAAGGCAGGTTGCATCAACAAGGGCGCACATGTATTCTGCATCAAGCTCGGCAATAGGGGCGCTAAGCGGCGAGCTTCATGGAGGGGCAAACACGGAGGTCATGAAGATGCTGATGGATATTGACAGCATAGAAAAGGCAGAAGGCTGGATCAAAGAAGAGATGGGCAAGGGCAACAGAATCATGGGAATGGGGCATGCAGTGTACAGGACGTATGATCCCAGGGCGCAGATTCTAAAGGATCTCTCAAGAAGCCTTGCAAAGAAGACAGGCCAGCCATGGTTTGACATGACTGAAAAAGTCGAGACGACTACCATCTCTGAGATGAAGTCGAGTAAAGGCAGGGACATCTACCCCAACGTGGATTTGTACAGTGCCTCAGTCTACTACATGCTGAGAATTCCAGTAGACATGAACACCCCAATCTTTGCAATCTCCAGGGTTGTGGGATGGGCCGCACACATAATAGAGGAAAAGTTTGCAGAGGCTGCTCCAAAGCCTGCATTGTACAGACCAAAGGCGACGTATGTCGGAAAGTATTGCGGGCCAGATGGCTGCGAATACAAGACATTGGATTTGAGATTCTGATTCCCCGGCGGATCTTGTGGTCAGGCACCGCACATGCCTGCAGAGTTGACCGGCGATATTTGGGGACATCCGGTGGGCAGACATGTTTGTGGAGGGATTTTTCCCCGGTGTGATGAAATTATTCCTGCCGAAGCATCTCGGATTTCAGGCACGGCTGTTTTTGATCCATTCTGCTGACCGGACACGCAGCAGACATACAAAATGAACGACATTTTGCCACCAAAACCAATCCAAACCGGCTGAAATTTGTCAAATATTGCAGAAACGATGCCGCGGGCAGGGCATCACTGTCACAAATAATCAGATGGTATCAGGATTTGTGCGCGGCATTATGAAAAATATGTGTATTAAAACCGGATTTTATAAAATGAATTTTAAAATAAGGTACAGATCCTGCAGACTGCCGGCAAGCCTGTTTTAAATTCAGGGTGTGCGTGATTTTGGAGGATTTATAATTCAGGGCTCTGATCATGCCGATACAGTACTTCAAAGACCATGTCGTAAAACGAGATGTGCTTTTGCCGTGCCTGTTCGTCAAGCCACCGTATCTCTTTGAGCAGTTCCGGATCATCCCCGGAGAATTCCACTAGCCCGTCGACCAGGTTTGTAAAGGCGGTGCATGACTCTGTCATGGGCATCTTTTTTAATACATGATCATAAACGTTGCATTCAAAAGATATAGACAATATGGATTAATTATTCCACCATGGGTGGTGTTGGATGCACCTGTCTTCTCACAACGGACATGGAATTTTCTGTCGCCTTGGCACCAATCCACACTGACGCGCCAAAGTTCTCAAACGGATACCCCAGCCAGCCGAAGAGCTAACAGGATGTGATGCTTAGCAAGAGGCCTCATAGTCTTATGTGCGTTGAAAGTTTACCAGATGAGTCTCATCGGGGTTATCCATTATATACAATAATGTATATATACATTAATGTACATTATACTGTGTGAGTAAAACCGCTGCGCTCAAGAAGAAAAGCCATAGTCCAAATCTGGATACCATACAGATGATAGAGCAAACGATTGAAAAAAATCACGGTTTTAGAACCGTAACAGAACTGTATGGGGCACTGCCACGCGGTGTACAGCATGCCACCTTCAAGAAAGTGTTGACGTATTTGGAAGAATCAAACAAAATATCTTATGACAAGAATGGGGCGGTATTCTGGATCTTTGCGAAAAACAAGCCGGGTCTAGTTGATCTGGAAAAGAATTCAATTCCACTCAAATAGTCAGTATCCAAACAACTTGTCATATTCCTTGTGTGACATAGACATCAGGACATACACTGTTTTGTTTTGTGGCCATCCTACCAGCGTATACAGTAGTCGCCGATCCCTGTTTACCCTTACCCGCAACAGGTTGTCCAGATCAGGATATTTTTTTCTTGAGCGGTTTTGGAATCAATTCAAATCTTATCATGTCTCCCAGTCTTGGATTTTCTGCAAGCGCTTCTAAAATTACATCTAACTCTTTGTATGTCTTGTCTGTTTTGTTCAACGATTGAAAAAATTTCGCAAACTCTGGTGTTCCCTTGACGGACACTCTCATGACTGTTTTGATTTTAAATCATATCTATTAACATTGGTGACACGTGGCGGATAGCACATGCGGCTGGATTGGATCCTACAAGCTCGCTGGATGACATGATTATCAAAAATTTGAAAAGGATATTGTTCAGAATAGCCTGGCTACCAAATCGTTGACTCTTTATTGGTGCGTCTTACAGTTGCCTGAGCCTGGTCGGGGCACGTGCGTACCAGCAAAGTTTCATCACCTTCCCCCCCCCCGAAATGTAACACGCAAACTTGCCCCCCGCCAAGGTAACAGAACCTAATTTGATAAAATTTATCAGCCAGAATGGTTTTTAATATCAGTGCTGCTGCTGCTGTTGTGCGCAGGAATTTATGATGTCCTGCCATACATGCGTTTTGCATCATGGAAAATCACGGTATTGTTTCTTTTTTTATTTAATCTGGTTTTTTCTGATGGTCCTGTTGTAGGCCACCCCGAACCTGTGTGTCTCGTCACGCGCATGCTGCAGTATCTTCAGCGAGGGATTCTCCCGGGGTATCACCACGGGGCTGGGCCGCCTTGGAACATAGACCTCCTCGTTTTCCTTTGCAAGCGATATGCACGGCAGTTTGAGCCCCAGGGACGTCAGCGAGTTCAGGGCCGCGTTGAGCTGGCCCCTGCCGCCGTCAATCACCACAAGATCCGGCAGATCAGAGCCCTCCTTGAGCAGCCGGTGGTACCTTCTCTTGACTACTTCTGCAATCATCGCAAAGTCGTCCCTGCCAGAGACTGTCCTGATTCGAAACTTCCGGTACCCGGACTTGTTTGGCTTGCCGCCTACAAAGCTTGACATGGAGCCCACCGCAAAGTCCGTGCCGTGGTTTGATATGTCGAAGCACTCAATCACGCGGGGCATGGTGGGAAGATCAAGAATCTCCTTTAGCTCTGCAAGCCCCGGCTCGCCGCTCTTTGACTGGATGAGCCGGACGTTCCTTAGAATCAGGTCTATTATCTCCCTGCGCTTTCCCCTGGCCGGAACCAGTATCTGTACCCGGAACCCTGCCTTCTCAGACAGCAGGGACTCCATCAGGTCGCGATTCTGCAGGGGTTCGCTGAGCAGTACGAACCGGGGTATCTTGTGGGTGGAGTAGTACTGGTAAAGAAAGTTTGAAAGGGAGTTGTCGCCCACCATGTCAAAGAAGAACTTGTCGCTGTCCCGGATGACGCCGTTAATCATCCTAAAGTTCATGACAGTGGCGGCATCATCCTCGATTCCCATGCCAAAGTACTCCTCGTCTGAGTTCTTGACATACTCCATCTTCTGCCCGGACTGCAGGCTTCCAAGCCTGATCAGGGTGTCGCGTATCTCCTTTGCGCGCTCAAAGTGTTCCTGCTCTGCTGCCTGGAGCATCTCGGCCTGCATCTTCTCCATGAATATTCTGGTCTGATCCTTTCCCTTGAGGACCTCCTCAAGGGCTGCCACATGCCCAGGATACCTCTCCTGGGCGCCTTCAAACTCGCACGGCCCTTCGCAGTTTCCCAGGTGGTACTCCAGGCACACCTTCTTTGGGAGGGTCTTGCAGATTCGGATTTGGAACGCCTTGCGCAGCGCGCCGATGGTCAGCAGCTTGGAGCTGCCCTGCGTGAACGGGCCAAACGTCTTGCCCTTGCCCAGAAATTTCCCGTCCCTGGTGCGTCTTGCAACCAGCAGTCTGGGGTATTTTTCATCAGAGACCCGGAGGTACGTGTACCTCTGCTGGTCCTTTAGCTCTATGTTGAAGCGCGGACGGTGCCGCTTTATCATGTTGGACTCCAGCAGGAACGCTTCGCTTTCATTGTCAGTCAGGACAAACTCGATTGCAGATATGTTCTGGACCAGCTTTTGCGTCTTGTAGTTTTGGTTCTTTACAAAGTAGGATTTCACGCGGTTCCGGAGATTCTTTGCCTTGCCGATGTAGATTGTCGTCCCGCCCGAGTCCTTCATCAGGTAGATTCCCGGATCCGTGGGTATTGCAACGCCAGATATGTCAAAGGGCATTTTTTAGCATCTTCTTGAGGTATCGGCCGGTATAGCTTCCCGGGGCCCGTGCAACATCGTCTGGCGTCCCGGTGCAGACTATCTGCCCCCCCTCGTCGCCGCCTTCAGGCCCCAGATCGATTATCCAGTCAGAGTTCCGAATAACATCCATGTTGTGCTCTATTACCACTGCCGTATTGCCCATGTTTACCAAGCGGTTGAGCACGTCTAGCAGGTTTTGAACGTCTGCAAAGTGCAGGCCGGTCGTGGGCTCGTCGAGTATGTACAGCGTCCGGCCGGTATTGGTCTTGGAGAGTTCCGATGCCAGTTTTACCCTCTGCGCCTCGCCGCCTGACAGGGTAGTCGAGGACTGGCCCAGCTTGATGTATCCCAGTCCGACGTCGTATATGGTCTGGAGCTTTTTCCTGATTGGGGGCACGTTTTCAAAGAACTGCAGCGCCTCGTACACGGTCATGCCCAGGATATCTGATATGTTCTTGCCCTTGTACAGCACGGAGAGCGTCTCGGAGCTGTACCGCTTTCCCATGCATTCGTTGCACCGCACAAAGACGTCTGAGAGGAACTGCATCTCGATCTGCTTTACGCCGTTTCCGCTGCAGGCAAAGCATCGTCCGGCATGCACGTTAAATGAAAACTGGCCGGGAGCGTATCCGCGCCTCCTTGAGAGCTCGGTGTGCGCATAGAGATCCCTTATCGGGGTAAACGCGCCGATGTATGTCACCGGGTTTGAGCGCGGCGTCCTGCCTATTGGGGACTGGTCAATTGCAATCACCTTGTCGATGTCGTGCAGGCCTGTTATCTCATCATGCCTGCCCGGCCTGGGGCTTGACTTGTAGAAATGTTTCATCAGGGACTTTAGCAGGATGCCGTTTACCAGGCTGGACTTGCCTGACCCTGAGACGCCGGTAACTGAGACAAACAGCCCCAGCGGAATCTCAACGTCCACTCCCTTGAGGTTGTTCTCTGATGCGTTCTTGATTACCAGGGAGCCTGACCGGTTGCGGATCCTGTCCTTTAGGGTTATGGAAGACCTGCCGTCAAGATACCTGCCGGTCACGGACGTGTCGCTGTCAAGTATCTGCTCAATCTTGCCCTCAAAGACGACGCTTCCCCCGTGCACCCCGGCTCCCGGCCCCAGATCCACTATCCAGTCCGAGCTTCGTATGACCTCCTCGTCGTGTTCCACTATGATTACCGTGTTTCCCAGGTTTCGCAGCTTGCTGAGTGTCTTTATCAGGCGCCGGTTGTCGCGCTGGTGCAGTCCGATGGTCGGCTCGTCAAGCACGTATAGCACGCCGGTAAGGTTTGAGCCTATCTGCGTTGCCAGCCGTATCCGCTGGGACTCGCCGCCGGAGAGCGTGGCGCTTGACCGGTTTAGCGTAAGGTAGTTGAGCCCCACGTTGAGCAGAAACTCGAGGCGCTCGCGTATCTCCTTGAGGATGTCGCGCGCTATGTACGCCTCGGTGTCGGTAAGTTTTATGGTGCCGAAAAAGTCAAGGCACTGATCAATTGGCAGGTCGCAGACATCCATGATTCCCTTGCCGTTGATCCTGACGTTGAGGGATTCGGGGTTGAGCTTGCGCCCGCGGCAGGAATCGCACAGCGTCTCCATCATGAACTGCCTGAGCCAGAGGCGTTTTGCCTCAGAGTCGGTTCCTGCAAAACTCCTTTTGAGGTGTGAGAGCACGCCGTCAGACATGCTGGGGTACCACCCGTCGGTTTCGCCACTGCTGCTGCCGCCGTCTCCGTAACCTTCACCACTCCCGTGGCCATTCCCGTTCCCGGGCTGATTATTCGAGCCGTAAAGGATTATCCCAAGACTTTCAGAGTCCAGCTGTTCCATCGGAGCCCTAATCGAGATGCCGTGCCTGCTGGCCAGATGTGCTACTGCACTCATGTAGTGTGACGAGTATCTTGTATTCCACGGGGCAATCGCCCCCGTGGTAAGGGAGAGTGTCTTGTCCGGAATCACCAGGTCCGGATCAAACTCCATGTTCACCCCCAGCCCGCTGCAGGCCTTGCACATGCCAAAAGGCGAGTTGAACGAAAAGTTTCTCGGTTCCAAATCCCCCACGGTGACCCCGCAGTGCGGGCAGGCGTTTCGCTGTGAAAATATCGCCTCGGTGCCGTCAGACGCGATGATAACGTCGCCCTTGGATGCGTTTATCGCAGTCTGGACTGCCTCAAACAGCCTGGAGCGCTCGGGGCGCGTCACTTTGATTCTGTCCACTACAATCTCAATGCTGTGCCACTTTTGCCTTTCCAGCGAGACCGGCTCGTCAAGCCCGAGCACCTCTCCGTCCACCCGCATGCGCGAGTAGCCGTCGCGTTTGATCTGCTCGAAGATCTTTTCGTGCGTTCCCTTCTTTCTCTGGATGAGCGGCGCAAGAACCAGAATCTTCTTTTTTGCAAAGTCCCGCAAAATGGAGTCGCATATGGTCTCGACTGACTGGCTGGATATCTGCCGATCACAGTTTGTGCAGTGCGGGGTGCCGATTCGTGCAAAAAGCAGCCTCATGTAGTCGTAAATCTCGGTGGTGGTTCCTACCGTGGAGCGCGGGTTCTTGCTGGTGGTCTTTTGCTGGATGGATATTGCAGGCGAGAGGCCCTCGATGGAATCGACGTCGGGCTTGTCCATCATCTCCAGAAACTGCCGGGCGTAGGCAGAAAGGGACTCGACGTAGCGCCTTTGCCCCTCGGCATATATGGTGTCAAATGCAAGCGTCGACTTGCCGGAGCCGGAAAGCCCGCTGATCACCACCAGGCTGTTTTTGGGAATCTCCACGTCCAAGTTTTTCAGGTTGTGGTGCCTGGCTCCGCGAACCTTCAGCTTATTTTCTGTCATCTCGGCTTTGAAGTTCCTTTTCAAGTCTTTTTAGTCTATCCCGGCATTCGATGGCGTTTTCAAAGTTCAGCGCCTTGGAGTACGCCTCCATCTGCTCCCGGAGCAATTTGATGTCGGCCTTGATGTCGTGCGAGGGCTTGAGCTTAAAGTCGTCAATGTCAGTCACCTTTTCGGGTATCGGCTTTGTGATGGTTGTAGGGGTAATGTCGTGCTGCTGGTTGTACTGCACCTGTATTTCCCGGCGCCTGTCAGTCTCGTCGATTGCCTTTTGCATCGACTGCGTGATGGTTTCGGCATACATTATGACGGCACCGTTGAGGTTTCTTGCAGCGCGACCAAACGTCTGAATCAGGCTAATAGCACCCCGCAAGAATCCCTCCTTGTCGGCGTCAAATATCGCAACCAGTGAGACTTCCGGTATGTCCAAGCCCTCCCGGAGAAGGTTGATTCCCACCAGCGCGTCAAACTCTCCAAGGCGCAGCTGCCTTATGATCTCGGTCCTCTCCAGCCCCTTTATCTCCGAATGCAGGTACCGGACGCGGATATCCCTCTTTGAGAGGTGTTCGGCCAGATCCTCTGCCATCCTCTTGGTCAGGGTGGTGATGAGTACGCGCTCTGAGACGGCAGCCCTTTTCTTGATCTCAGATATGAGGTCGTCTATCTGTCCATCCTTGGGCCTAATCACCACGGGCGGGTCGACAAGTCCTGTGGGCCGCACCAGCTGCTCAACTATCTGCGACGAGTTGTCCCTCTCGTACACTGCAGGGGTGGCAGAGACGAAGATGGTGTTTCTGATGTATGATTCAAACTCTTCAAACTTTAACGGGCGGTTGTCGTATGCGCTGGGTAGCCTGAACCCGTACGTGACAAGCTCCCTCTTTCTGGAATAGTCTCCCTTGTACATCCCGTGAATCTGTGGCAGGGTTGCGTGGGACTCGTCGATTACCAAGAGGTAGTCGTCTTTGAAAAAGTCCAGCAGGCAAAATGCCTTCTCCCCGGGCGCTCTGCCGTCAAAGTGCCGGGAGTAGTTTTCTATTCCAGAGCAGAACCCCAGCTCCTCTATCATCTCGAGATCATATTTGGTCCTCATCTCAAGCCGCTGTCGCTCCAGTTCGCGCAGCTCCGGCAACCTACTCTCCAGCTCATTTCGAATCGTCTTGATTGCCCCGTCCCGGACGTGGTCGGGTATAATGTAGTGCCGCGCAGGAAAGATGGTCACGGACGGAACCCGCCTCTTTTCTGCAAGGGAGACGTGGTCAAGGAGCGTGAGCCTCTCTATCTGGTCGCCAAACATCGACACCCGCACTATATCTGCATGGTATGCAGGGACGATATCGATGGTATCACCCTTTACCCGAAAGTTTCCAGGGGCTATCTCGATGTCGTTGCGCTCGTATCCTGCGTCGATGAGTTTCTTGATCAGGTCGTCTCGGCGTATCTCTTCGTCGGATCCCGCCCGAACTGCCATGCCGTCCCAGTCATCGGGATTGCCAAGGGAGTAGATGCACGAGACTGTGGATATGATGACTGTCGGCTCCCCGGAGCACAACATTGCCGTGGCCTCTAGGCGCAGCCTTTCTATCTCTTCGTTAATCTGGGTGTCCTTTTCAATGTAGGTGTCAGTCTGTGGAAGGTAGCTTTCGGGCTGGTAGTAGTCATAGTAGGATACAAAGTATCCCACGTTGTTCTTTGGAAAGAACTGCTTGAGTTCCGAGTACAGCTGCGCGGCAAGCGTCTTGTTGTGGGATATTATGAGGGTGTTTTTTCCTGTCCGTGCAATCACGTTGGCAATCGAAAACGTCTTGCCGCTGCCGGTCACACCGAGCAACGTCTGGACTGCTCTCTTCTTCACTCCCCGGACAAGCGAGTCTATGGCCTCTGACTGATCGCCTGCTGGCGCATACTTTGATACCAGCTCAAATTTGGTGGCGCGTCTCAACACAGATGTTGCTGGGGATACAAAACTTATCTCTAACTATTGCCAAACTCGCAGAACCGGCCAAACCCCTATCTACCATTTAGGCTCGCTGGCCATCACGGGCTCGCCGTCGACTACCTCAAAGCCCATTATCTCCAGAGTCTTGAGCGCAGTTGTCGACCCCCTTTGGAGGATCTTCTGCGCCAGCGCAAGGCGCCTGCCGGGGCGCAGTTGCTGGCCGATCTTGTACTTGCCGCGCAGCGTGTGCGGGGATATTCTAATTACGCTTACTGTATCCAGCACTCCCATCTCCGGCCGGATCGGCTCGTACCTGCCCTCTGGCTGGTACTTTTCCATCAGGCCGTTGAGTGCAAGCGTCTTTTCCTCCCGGTCAGTGACGATTGAGGCCATTCCCTTGATTACCACGCTGACGTACAGGGTGTCGGCAAGGGAGGCATCGTGCGGATCCTCAAAGTATGATGGAAGAAACTCCAGCTCCCGGTCCACCTCGAATCCCGCCCTGCCATTCCTGGATATGTTGTCCAGCTTCTCCCCCCTCACGTGGGAGTGCATGTAGACGACGCCATTCAGGTACACAAAGTTCATCGGGATTGTCTGCGGGAATCCGTCCGAGTCGATAGTGGAGATCCTTCCCACGTGCTCGGCGTTGAGAAACTCCCTTATCTTTTCCTGCGAGCGCATCTGCAGGATCCCCTTTAGCTGCAACGAGCATCATTGGGAGGGCTTGGTTAATAAATTCAGAGTCCGGTCACAGGGATTCCTCTGCCTGCCGTCTGCCAAGCATAAACTCTGCACGTCCAAGTCTTGCCGATTCTGCAACATCTTCTGCCATGTCGTACAGTTCATGCAGGCCCACATCGGCAGCCAGCTCGTCTTTCTGCTCGTCTTTGAGTTCCAGCTCAAGGTCTGCAAGAAAGTCCACAGTGTCATCAAGCATGTCAAGGCACTTCTTTAGATCCTCGTCGTCCACGATACCATTAGTGTGTATGAGAGATAAAATAGGTTTTCTGTTTTATTAGCATCTTGCTCTTTCACGCAGGGCAGGCATCACGTGGCTTGCAAACTTGTCGATGGAGCCAAAGTAGTTTGAGCCCCAGAACCTGATTACAAAGTGGTTCACGCCTGCATCCATGAACCTCTCAAAGGTAGGCAGGATATCGTCAGGCGTTCCCACGGCAGTCGAGGAGCGCGCAACCGGGTCGGGTATCTTTGTTGCAGCCTCCCTCATCTTGACTATCCAATCCTGGTTGGACATGGAGTATTCGGTAAAGTATTTCCTAAAGTCAAATCCTGCGACGTCCTGTATGTCGTGGACCCTCAGGATCTCGGGCTTGAAGAGGCTCACCTTTACTGCCTCCTTCATCCTTGCCCAGGACGCCTCTGCGTCGTCTGAAAAGTACACGTCAATGTCAAGGGCGTATTCAAAGTCGTCCTTGTCCTCCTGGGTCCTGTTGTTTTCATCCATGGATTTTTTGATCAGGCTGGCGTGATCCTCGAAGAGTTCCGGCGTGTATCCGATGGGCAGCCAGCCGTTGCCAAGCTTTCCTGTAAGTCCAAGCGTCCGTTTGCCGCCGGATGCCATGTATGTGGGGGGATGCGGCTTTCGGATTGGCGGTGCCTGCAGGCATGCGCCCTCTAGATTGTAGTAGGTCCCGTCATAATCAACGGTGTTGTCAGGGGTGGATTCGTACAGCGTGTGGATAAGCTCGATCTGTTCTGCCCACTTTGAGACAGGCTTTTCAAACGGAATGCAAAACTCCTTGAGGTTCTGAGCCTCGCCTGCGCCGATTCCAAGGATGGCCCGTCCCTTTGATATCCTGTCAAGCGTAATTGCTGCCAGCGCTATGTTGGACGGGTGCCTCCGCAGTGCGTCAGTGACACACGTTCCCAGCTCCACGTTGTTGGTTACGGCTGCAATTGCAGACAGCATTACCCATGGGTCCAGAACAATCGCCTTCTTCCATTGCGGAACGTTGGTGTGATCCATGTAAAAGATGGAGTCATAGCCGGTCTTGTCGGCAAGCATGCATGCAGTCAGAATTTGATCCTCTGTGTAGCCTGCCCGCGCAACATTGAGCCCGTTTTGAATACCAAATTTCAGCTTGCTTCCTGCCAAGTATAGAGGGTTTGGAGCGTGAGGATAAATAAGTTTGCTCAGATGTTAATCCAGAACCTGTTGCCCAATGGCATCAAAAAATCAGATGTGCCGCCCCTGCAGACCGCCAACTGCCACGTTTGGGACAGGTCCAACACGGTTTGGCAAAAGGATGATGAGGCAGACTTTTTATTTCTAGAGGGATGGCACCTACAGGTTGCCTGCCTTGATGTCCACAAGGCATTTTACGACAGTCTCCTTGGATACCGGTACCGGGTTGGGATCCAGATGGCCCCTGTCAGTCATGACAACGTCGGCAGCTTCTGAGACGTCTGCCTTGAGATCCAGTCTGTCAAAGCCAAGCTTGTCCATGACCTCCTTGAACCGGTCATAAAAGATGGAGTTGTTGTACCTGTGCGCAACGGTGGTGCATGATGAAAGGGAGTAGCCGTGCGGTACGCCCTCGTTTGAAAAGACGTAGGACAGGGCATGTCCTAGCGTGGTGGAGCAGTTGCCAAATCCCATGCCGGAGAGCATCGAGCCGTAAGGATAGTTTTGGGGTTTGTCGTTCATGATTGCATCGTAGAGTATGTCAAATGCCTGCCTGCACAGGGTCCTGGTAAGATCATTGCCAAGCTTGCTGTCATACCCCTCTGTGGCCTGGGCGCATGCATCGCATACGGAGTTTTTAATGACCTGTTTGGGGGTGCCGTTCATAAAATACGAGTCAACGACGGCCATGTCTGCCAGAAACCTGTTGTCATGCAAGAGCTTCTTCTTGCCGTCAAACTTGAGTACGCAGTAGGTAGTCATCTCTGCGCCCGTCCCGAATGTCGTGGGAACCAGGATCTTCTCCTTTTTCATCTCGGGTGCGGCATACTTTACCACATCCATGGAGCTGCCTCCGCCAAGCCCTATCAGGACAGACGGATTCTTGTCCTTGAACTGTGATATGACGGCATTGACATCGTCAATTGAGGGTTCGGGCTTTACCTGGTCATACAGCATGTAGTCCTGGATTCCCATTCTTGCCAGCCACTTGTCAGAGAGTTCGGGAGGAACGGTCGTGACTATGAGGGCGTTTTTTGGATACTCGGTCTCAGAAAGCGCATTATCGCCAAAGTTGATTATCTTTGGAACAAGCACGGTATGCATGAAACACTGGGATTGCTTATTATTATTATACCTTCCACTGGTTACATGATTCAGAATCTGGATGATCTTGCAACCTCCAGGGGAAAGGGGGACTGCCTGAGGATTCTGGAGGCGGGCCTTCAGGCGGCACAGCCTGAAGGAATCATTCCAAGGCATGTAAATCCTGGCGTAATCAGCACAGGCGGGGAGGCCGTCATGACAGGGGACTACTCTGATGTCTACGTGATTGCGTTTGGCAAGGCGGCTGACGCCATGACCAAGGCGTTTAATGCGATAATTCCCGTAAAGAGCGGAATCGTGGTGATTCCCAAGGGCTCCAGATCAAGGGTGCGCGGAAAAAAATTTCAAATCTTCAATGCCAGGCACCCCAGACCGGACAAGACAAGCGTCAAGGCCGCAAAGGAGATCATGAAGTTTCTCCAGAACAGGCGCAGTGACGAGCTGGTGGTCTTTCTTGTGTCAGGCGGGGGATCCTCGCTCCTTGCCATGCCCGACCGGATCACCCTTGAGGACAAGATCCGTGCCACGGACCTGCTCCTCAAGTCGGGCGCGACGATCCAGGAGATCAACTGCGTCAGAAAGCACCTGTCAAGAATCAAGGGCGGCAAAATGGTGGAGAACCTGCGATGCCACGGAATCGGCCTCATAATGTCAGACGTGCAGGATGACGACATCTCGTCAATTGCATCCGGCATGACGCATCCGGACGAGACCACGCCTGCAGATGCCATGGACGTCCTTGAGAGGTACAAGCTCAGGGGAAGGATGCCAGACGAGGTGCTGCAGGTGCTAGGATGCGGCATGGAGCCTGCAGGAGTGCCTGAGAGGGCTGTGAGAAACCACGTAATTGCAAACAACATGGACTGCCTGAAGGCCATGGAGGACACTGCAAGGAACATGGGATACGAGACCTCCGTGCTTCAGGTGTTTGGGGGTATCAAGGAGGCAACAAAGGAAATTCTTGAGAGGATTCCTGACAGGCCAAAGACGTGCCTTGTCTTTGGCGGGGAGACGACAGTAAAGGTGCTAGGCAGGGGAACCGGTGGAAGGGCCCAGGAGATCGTCTTGAGGATACTGAAAAACACCCAGGGCAGAAAGAGGATCGTCATCTCGTCGATCGGGACAGACGGCATAGACGGAAACTCGCCCCATGCAGGAGCCATCATCGAAAACGTCAGGACAGACAGGGACGTCATCAAGGGGCATCTCAAAAACAGCGACTCGGGGGGGTTCTTTCAAAGGAACAACGGATGCATAATGACAGGCATCACCCACACAAACCTTATGGATGTGGGAGTCATCCTGTCCTGAATGCCCGGCCCGCAGTAGCGCCACGCATGCAGGTTAATTCGTACGATTATTCCAACCCAACGCTAGTGACTCGAATTATTTTTTTATCATTGCCTACATGAGTGGTATGAGGTCATCTCCTCGCGCATATCAGGCATGAAAAGTATCCAAATTCAAAAAAATCCACGCCAGCAACAGGAAACACGTGACCTCTTACTTTATTTATTCCAAAAAAGACAGCTGGCATGATTCAGTTAGAGTTAGATGAGTCAACTATTAAAAAAAATCAAGGTGCCTCAGGGGAATTTGAAACGTACCGGACAAGCATGGTAACTCTTGTGGACGTTTCGGATTAGTTCCGGATGCGTCTGTATCAAGTCGTCGTTGAAGCCGTCATGGTTCCCCGGACAGTCTTGGCAGCTTAGAAAAGGAATCCAAATATCGATCTAAACCAGTCGAGGATGGGTGAAAATGGATCCGAATCACAGTCGGCCGTGTCACACGTTTCAGCGGCGTCATGTTCTGTGGGTGATTCCTGTCCTGGTTGTGTGGTTGGCTCTGTGTTTGCGGCAGTTTCTGGATCCGTCCCTGTTGGTTCGGGATCTATACCCGGTTCTGGATCCACTTTAATCTCTGTAGGCTTAGGTTCTGCAGCCGGTTCGGGTTTTGCAACATTCTCTGGATCTATTTTAATCTCTGTAGGCTTAGGCTCTGTAACCGGTTCGGGTTCTGCAACCGGTTCGGGTTCTGCAACTGATCCGGGATCCCCGGTTGATTTTGGTATAGGTTCGGGTTCAACCTCTACGGGGTCAGGTTTCACGGTAGGTCCGGTGTCGATTGGCGTGTCTACGGTGATATCAGATTCTGGATCGACTGCAGCGTCAGGGGATGTATTGTTGTATGGAATCACAGTTATCCCAAGTGTCCTGGAGTTGTCCGTGCCGTAGCCCCCGGCAGACGTTACGTTTACCGTGTAGGGTCCCTCGTGACCGTCCGGCACAGATACCATCCTGAGGATGCTGCCTGTAACCTCAAAGTGGGCAGAGTCCCCGCCCGAGCCTATGCCGTATGACGGGTTCTGGTCGTCCAGGTACGGGTTTCGTGTGGAGATGCTCCCGACCGTGCCGGGTATGTCGCTGCCCCTGATGGAGTCGTCATCCAGGATGATATACCACGGACCCAGGTTTTGGTCAAACGCGTCGGCGCGATAAAGCATGGTACTCAGGCGGACCGTACTAGAGATCTCCCAGCCGGAGATGTCGCTGTTGAAGGAGTTTGTCGACCTGAGCATGTCTGCCATATCGGTGACGCGCGAGACGTTCCAGTTTGCGATGTCGCCGCTGAAGGAGCTGGCGATTGAAAACATGGCGTACATGTTGGTGACGCGCGAGACGTCCCAATCCAAGAGGTCAGAATCAAAGGAGCTGGCGCGGTTGAACATGTTGGCCATGTCCGTCACGCGCGAGACGTCCCAGTCAGACAGGTCGGAGTCAAAGGAGCTGGCACTTGCAAACATGCCGTACATGTTGGTGGCGCGCGAGACGTCCCAGTCAGACAGGTCGGAGTCAAACGAGGTCGCGTTCCAGAACATTCCGTCCATGTCCGTCACGCGCGAGACGTCCCAGTCAGACAGGTCGGAGTCAAACGAGGTCGCGTCTTGGAACAGGTACGACATGTCGGTCACGCCAGAGACGTCCCAATTCGAGAGGTCGCCGTCAAAGGAGGACGCTCCTGCAAACATGCGCTCCATGTAGGTGACGCGTGAGAGATCGGGGGCGTCAGTCGCGTTGTATGCCATGTTTGAGGCGCCCCTGAACGCTGAGCCCATGGACTCCCATTGAATGCCGCCCCACTGTTCTATCGACTGCAGTTTTTGCGCGTTGGATTCCTGGTCTGCAAGATAAATTCTCGTAAAGTCGCCGGATATGCTGACTGTATGTGTTCCGGCATCGTCATACGTGTGTGTCTGGCCTCCTGTGATGTTGGCAGATACGCGTCCGTCGCCCCAATCTATCGAGTATGTGCCTGCCGCTCCCCTGGCGGGGATGGTTATCGACTCGCCGGGGGATGTGGTGCGCCAAGTGGTGACAAAGGGATCACCGTCGGCGGGAACCGGGGGCGCGGGCGTGCCGTCCACGGATATGTCAAGTATGCGGTAGTTGTCGGTGCCGAAAATTCTTCCGGCGGCAGTTATGTTGATGGCGTCGACTGGACTGGTCGGGGGCGTGCTTATCTTTAGGGTGGATCCGTCCATCTCAAAGAACTCGGCGCCCTCGCCGGAGCCTATGCCGTACGTGGGATCCTGCCCGTCAAGGTACGAATTCTGCGCGGCAATGTTTCCGATTGTTCCGGAAGCGGCGGGATCAGCAGCGGGATCCTCGAGCACTATGTACCATTTTCCCAGGTTCTGGTCAAACTCGTCGGCTCCGCCGAACATGGCCTGCATGTCAGTCACCGACGAGACGTCCCAGCCGGATATGCCCGTGTTGAAGGAGGAGGCACCCTCAAACATACTGCGCATGCCGGTAACCGACGAGGTGTCCCAGCCGGATATGTCCGTGTTGAAGGAGGAGGCACCTGCAAACATACTGTCCATGCCGGTAACCGACGAGGTGTCCCAGCCGGATATGTCCGTGTTGAAGGAGGAGGCACCTGCAAACATACTGCGCATGTCGGTTACCGACGAGGTGTCCCACCCGGAGATGTCCGTGTTGAAGGAGGAGGCACCTGCAAACATACTGTCCATGCCGGTAACCGACGAGACGTCCCAGCCGGATATGTCCGTGTTGAAGGAGGAGGCACCTGCAAACATACTGTCCATGTCGGTTACCGACGAGGTGTCCCACCCGGAGATGTCCGTGTTGAAGGAGGAGGCACCTGCAAACATACTGTCCATGTCGGTTACCGACGAGGTGTCCCACCCGGAGAGGTTGCCGTCAAAAGAGTCTGCATCTTGGAACATGCCATGCATGTCGGTAACCGACGAGATGCCCCACCCGGAGATGTCGCCGTCAAAGGAATCTGCCAAGGCGAACATGTCATGCATGTCGGTAACCGACGAGACGTCCCACCCGGAGACATCGCTATTGAATGAGTTGATACCGAAGAACATCCCCGACATGTCGGTAACCGACGAGACGTCCCAGCCGGAGACGTCGCCGCTAAAGCCGGAGGTACCATCAAACATCTCCGACATGTCGGTAACCGACGAGACGTCCCAGCCGGAGACGTCGCCGCTAAAGCCGGAGGTACCATCAAA
Organism: Candidatus Nitrosopumilus sp.; assembly: GCA_965238275.1. Lineage (GTDB taxonomy): Archaea > Thermoproteota > Nitrososphaeria > Nitrososphaerales > Nitrosopumilaceae > Nitrosopumilus. Next base: position 1,414,304 of record OZ250186.1, on the reverse strand, counting down.
CATCTCCGACATGTCGGTAACCGACGAGACGTCCCAGCCGGAGACGTCGCCGCTAAAGCCGGAGGTTCCTTCAAATATTCCCAACATGCTAGTCACCGACGAGACGTCCCAGCCGGAGACGTCGCCGTTGAATGATGAGACGCCATAAAACATCCGGCTCATATCGGTCACGGCAGAGAGATCAGGTACGTCGTCTGCCGCGTATGCCATGCTTGTCGCGCCCCTAAACGCCGAGTTCATCGAGGCCCATTGCATGTCGCCCCACTGGTCTATCGACTGTAGTTTGTTCGCATTGGGTTGCTTGCCGTTTAGATAAATTCTTGTAAAATCGCCATATATGCTGACCGTGTGATCTCCGGCAACGGAATATGCGTGGGTCTGATCCCCCGAGACATCCTCGGATACGGTCCCATCTCCCCAGTCTACCGTATACGTGTCTGAGGTGCCGCCAACCGGGATGGTTATCGACTCGCCGGGGGATGTGGTGCGCCAAGTGGTGACAAAGGGATCACCGTCGGCGGGAACCGGGGGCGCGGGCGTGCCGTCCACGGATATGTCAAGTATGCGGGAGTTGTCCGTACCAAAGATATCACCAGTAGCAGTTATGGTGACTGTATGGATCGGGCTGGTCGGGGACCCGCTTAGCTTTAGGGTGGATCCGTCCATCTCAAAGAACTCGGCGCCCTCGCCGGAGCCTATACCGTACGTGGGATTCTGCCCGTCAAGGTACGAATTCTGCGCGGCAATGTTTCCGATTATTCCAGTGGAAGGGTCAATGGCAGAATCCTCAAGCACGATGTACCATTTCCCCAAGTCTTGGTTGAATGAGGGGGCACGGTGGAACATAGCTTGCATGTCGGTTGCAGATGATACGTCCCAGTCAGAGATGTCACTGTTGAATGAGGAGGCATCGAGGAACATCCAGGTCATCGTGCTTACAGACGAGGTGTCCCATTTTGAAATGTCGCCGTCAAAGGAGGAGGCATCGAGGAACATCACGCGCATGTCAGTTACCGACGAGGTGTCCCATTTTGAAATGTCGCCGTTGAAGGAGGTGGCCCCGGAGAACATGCTGAACATGTTGACGACAGACGAGGTGTCCCATTTTGAAATGTCGCCGTCAAAGGAGGTAAAGGCGAACATCACGCTCATGTCAGTTACCGACGAGGTGTCCCAGTCAGATATGTCGCTGTTGAATGAGGAGGCACCGTTGAACATCATCCTCATGTTGTTTACCGACGAGGTGTCCCATTTTGAAATGTCGCCGTTGAATGAGGAGACATTCCAGAACATATTACGCATGTCAGTTACCGACGAGGTGTCCCAGTCAGATATGTCGCTGTTGAATGAGGAGGCCTGGGCAAGCAACCAGCGCATGGATGTTACCGACGAGGTGTCCCAGTCAGATATGTCGCTGTTGAATGAGGAGGCAAGATAGAACATATTGACCATGTTGGTTACCTCCGAGACATTCCATCCAGAGAGGTCGCCGTCAAAAGAGGTGGCGTGGGCAAACATACTCCTCATGTCGTTTACAGACGAGACATCCCAGTCAGAGAGGTCGCCGTCAAAGGAGATGGCATTAAAGAACATTTGACTCATGTTGATTACCTCCGAGACATTCCATCCAGAGAGGTCGCCGTCAAAGGAGGTGGCACCCTGAAACATCTGATTCGTGTAGGTCACAGCCGAGAGATCCGGTATGTCGGTTGCGCGATATACCATGTTTGACGCGCCTGAAAACGCCGAGCTCATTGACCTCCACTGCATCTCACCCCACTGATCTATGGATCGCAGTTTTGCCGCGTTTGGATCGCCTCTGAGATGGATGCCTGAAAAGTCGCCTGATATGCGGACCTGGTAATCTCTGGGTTCGGCATATTCGTGAGTCTGACTCCCTGAGACATCAGCAGATACAGCTCCGTCGCCCCAGTCAATAGTGTACGTGCCGGATCCGGGGATGGTTATGGACTCGTCCGGGGTAGTGGTGCGCCAGGTGGTGACAAACGGCTCCCCGTCCGCTTCAACTTGGGCTGCTGATGATACCGGCACGGCGACAAGGGCAAAAAGCAGCATCATGCAGATGTAGGGATGCGCTGGCATGCCCATGCGAAATTCCAAATTAATCCGCACTATATGTCAAAATACATTATTTAAGAATTTATTCCCAGTAGTGTGTGGGGCCACCTAGAACAGTCGGGCAGTTTTACCTGCTATCGATTTACCATTCCCTCCCGAAATGTAACACACAGACTTCCCCCTCCTCATCCTCCTCTTCTTCTTCCTCCTCCTCTTCTGCCAAGGTAACAGAACCAAAAAAGGGAGCACTTGAAATAGCACGACTGCGCATACGGGGTAATGAACAACAGCACGACGCTGTGCGGCGTGGAGTCCTGCAGTTGCATCTGCCATACCGAGTCCAGGTTCCGGAGGGGCAACAGGAGGAAGTGTTGTTAGAAAAACAGTTCAGGCCGGACATGCTGTACAACAGGGTGGTCCACTACTACATGGACAAGAGGGGATACCCGAAGGAGAAGGCAAACGAGATTGCAAGGAGGGTGGTGCAAAGGGAGGCCACCCGCAGAATATGCAAGAACAGCAAATGCAAGCACTTTTTGCATGATCACGTCAGAAACTCAGAGACATGCCTGGTTGCAGACTGCAGGTGTGGCAAGTTCACAAAGTAAGATCGTCGAGCGTTCCTGCCTTTAACGCCTTTGCGTCGATTCCCATGCCCCTCAGGTGCTTTGCAAACTCGTCTACAAACCCGTGAATGGTGTAGACCTTTTCTGCCCCGGATCGCACCACCATCCCCACGAGGTCGCCAAAGTCACAGTGGTCGCTCATGGGCATGGAATAGTCTGTCCGCCTTCCAAAGGAGAACCTGGCAGACTTTGCCCACCCGCTGAATCCAATCGTTACTGCCCCGTATCTTGACTTCATGTCCTGGATGAACCCGTTCTTGCCTGACATCATCGGCGCCACCATCACCCAGGGCTTCTTTTCAAGCAGTCCCCGCCTTTCGGCCTCCGAGTGGCCCATTCCGTCCTTGAGCGGGATGCCGAACTTCTGATGTAGCAGGTTCATCTCCCTTACGGAGTCGTGAAGGTATAGCGGCTCCCAGTGTCCAAAGAGATCGGTGATGGTCTGGGCCTTTCCAAGCTGGTACCCCATTAGAATCACGGGTATTCCCCTGCCATACAGTTCAGATATTGTCTGGTTGACCTGCCTTTGAATCTCATCTACCCTAGGAAACTCAAACTCCGGCAGCCCGAACGTGCATTCTGTGATTAGTGTCTTGCATTTTGGCACCCTGGCGCCACGAAGAAAGCCGCGGCTCCGGGTGCAGATGTCCCCTGTGTAAAAGACGTCATCAAAGAGTACCCCCCTTGAGCCAAGAACGTGTCCGCTGTCAATCATGGAAAAGCCCTCAAGGGAATCCACGTTGTTCTCCATTACAAACCCCCTGAGGCTGGATATCTGGCTTGTCTCGTCTGAGGCAAGGATGGCCCCGCCGTTTCTGGACGGAAGGTGGTCAGAATGGGCATGGGAGACAAAATTGATGCCCGAGGGATCGGCAGTCTTGGGATCCAGCAGGATGCGCCTTCGGCCAATGCTGCACAGGATTCCGTTCTTGGTCATGGCTATCTGTCGGGACAACGAGGAGGGTGGCAATTGGATTTGATATAAATGACAGGTTTGCGCCTCCGGCCTGCAGGTTTCAGGCACGCAGATCCCGATTTATGGCGGTGCGGCAGTATGGCATTCGTCCCGGGATTGTTTCAGGTATGGCGGCCCTGAGCGTCTCTGTAATAGTAGTAGTAGTAGTAGCAGTGGTACCTGTCAGGAATCGGGGCCGCCAAAAAAGTACAGGACCCTGAGATCAGCGGTGTTTCCATGGAAGTGGTGCGGCGTGTTCCCTGGCACAAAAAAGATCGTATCCTTTGAGACCTTGTGGTCCCGGTTCCCGATTCTCAGGAACCCGTCGCCGGAGAGCACCAGATACACCTCGTCACTGTCATGCGGCTCCTGCGTGTCTTGCTGCCCGGGCCCAAGAACCAAGACCCCGGCTGCCAGGCCGGGCCTGCTGATAAAGGTGTAAAAATAAGAGTCGCTGCCTGTCTCCTTGAGGCATTCGGACAGGCTGTATTTGTACTTCAACTCACTTGGCTACCACTGAAAACGTCTCCCGCGCCGGGTCTGAGGTCATAAAGGATCTTCCAACGGGGTGAACCTTTTCGTGTTCTGGGCTCTGGTGCATTTGGACAAAGGATTCCCGGGTCTCATGCTCCACTATGACACGGTAGGAGTTGTTGTTGCTGGACTGCAAAAGGCGCCGCGAGATGAATCCGGGAAACTTTGAGAGGATCCGGTTTGATTCTGAGAACCACTCCTTAAAGTCATCCTCGATGCCATCCCTGAGTTGAATGTCGGCCATCATTACAAACATGGTATGGGTGGCATGATTCGGCTTAATTTGCTTTCGTATCGTTCCAATGTCGTGTTTTAGTGCAGGTCAGTCGTCACGCTGGATTAAATGGATGCCGTATGTCCACCACGCCAGTCATACCCCAAGCTGGGCATCAATGACCCTCTTGAAGTTCTCAAACGGCTGGGCTCCTGATATCTCCACGTACCCCAGATCGTCATTGCCTATGAAGAATCCCGGGGTTCCAGAGATTCCATAGATTCTTCCGTCCTCCAGATCCATTCGAACCTCGTTTACGTACTTGCCGGTCGTAAGGCACGTATCAAATACTTCCTGATCCAGTTGAATCTGTGCAGCATACTGGCTGAATGTCGAGACTGCCTGAATGGTCTCCTGCGGGCTCCATTGGGCCTGGTTCTCAAAGAGCAGGTCATGCATCGGTTTGAACTGTCCCTGCTCGTGTGCGCACTCTGCTGCCACGGCCGCAGGTACCGCGTTTGGATGACTGTTCTGGAGTGGAAAGTCCCTGTAGACCAGTTTTACATCGCCGCGGTCAATGTACTCCTCCAAAAGCAGCGGCAGCGTCTGGGTGCTGAATCTGGCGCAGAACGGGCACTGAAAGTCTGAAAACTCGATTATCGTGATTGGCGCGTTCGGATCACCCAGCACGGGATCGTCGTCGGCAGATATCTGCACCGGCGGTTCGGGCGGCTGCTGCTGCTGGCCTGCAGGCATCATGTTCTGCATCATCCTAAGCTCCAGGTTGGACAGGGCGTCGTTGAGATCATCTTGTGTAATCGCATTGGAGCCGACATCAGAGGCATAGTATCCTGCAAAGAATGCAGCGACTCCTACTGCCACTATCAGCCCCATGACCAGTCCGCCGGACAGGGGATTCTTTACGGTTGTATGTCGGGTGGCCGATCCAGTGTCTGCCTTGGGGGCATCAGACTGCTTGACGGTGTCATCAGGTGCAGCGTGCGAGTCCCGGAGATCGTCTGCAACGGCATCCTTGCCATCAGATGATGATGATGATGATGATGCATCCGGAACGGTTTCCTTGGTGTTATCATCAGGATCTGTGCTACTCACAGTCACCTGTTCAATTTATGACATAATTAATCGTATTGAACCGGAACAGTCGGATTCAGGCTGGAGCCGATGAACCTGCAGGCAGGCAGGCAGGCAGGCAGGCAGTGATCCCGGACATGACCGTTATGGTTCCGGCTTTGCATGCAGGGTGTGGTGCTTCCCGGAAGCACGGCGGGCTGCAGGACGAACCAGAATAACTAAAAGCCAATGGCGGGATCCGAACCCACGACCTTTCGCTTACAAGGCGAATGCTCTAGCCAGGCTGAGCTACATTGGCACGATGTAAAATGAAATTTTTGAAGGTTTAAAGTGTTAGGGAGGTACAATTTCCCGATTCCTTTGACAGGCCGGATGTAAGCCCCGGTCGCGGTCCGCACCTGCCACTCACGCAATTCCGTCGGGTGCACCATCGTCAATTTATAATAGTAATGTGACGTGATATTTGCTATGAGATACATTGAGCCAAGAAGGGTCAAGATTTTAATGCTGATGTTCTTTGCAACCGGCACGATGGGCATGGCCGTCGGGCTGGTGGTGGCGCCTCCGACTACAACTCTAATTATTACGTTTTTGGGGGTCGTCAACTTTGGGCTGGGCGCATTCTTTGCATACCTCTTTTTGACACAGGTGAAAAAGGCGCCTGACAAAAGAAAGAAGAAGAAACGCGACTAGGATCAGGCACGGTGTGTACAGTGGGCGTGCGGCATGAGTCCCATCCACAAACCTTCGGCGTCATGGTTTGAGCCCCCGACATGGCGCGTACATGCCTGCCGCCTCCGGAATCTGGGATGCCATGGCGCACTCAGTTGAAATATAAATAATGACGAATCGCACCAGAACAGCGATGTTGGATCTTGTGGCAGAGAAGTTGTTTCTTACAAGGGGAAAGGGCGTTCATGAGGATCGGCTTACAAGCTTCGAGTATGCCCTAAGGGATGCAGGCATAGCAGGGACCAATCTGGTACTGATCTCAAGCATATTCCCGCCAAAGGCCAAACTGATCCCAAGAAAGGACGGCCTCAAGATCATCAAGCCGGGCCAGATACTCTTTACAATCTATTCCAAGAACCAGACCAACGAGCCGCACAGAATGTGCGCAGCATCCGTGGGACTGGCGCAGCCAAATGACAACAGCAGGTACGGCTACCTCTCCGAGTACGAGTCGTTTGGACAAAGCGAGACCCAGGCAGGCGACTATGCAGAGGATGTTGCAGCCCAGATGCTTGCATCGTCCCTTGGGATTCCCTTTGACGTGGACAAGGACTGGGATGAAAAGAGGCAGCAGTGGTCCATCTCGGGACAGATATACAACACGCACAACATTACCCAGTCTGCAAGGGGCGACAAGGACGGAAAGTGGACTACAGTCTTTGCAGCCGCGGTCCTTCTCTAGTCATTTCCTGCGCCGGCTGATATAAAACACTGCGATGCCGGCAGCAGCTGCAGCTGCGATGCCGCCGGCAGCAGCAACTGCTATCAGCCCATAGGATAATGCATCGGGGTCTTCAGGCGGTTCTGCAGTCGGCAAATCCTGATCCGGGGTCATACCCTGCCCTGCCCCAAGTGAAAACACCAGCTCGTCGTGCCCTATGGAGGTCCTGCTGCCAAAGATGTACTTTCCCTGTATCGTGTCACCCTCGGATGGATCAAAGACCCAGCCGTTTATGGTAATGTCCGTAGGGATCTGCTGGCCGTCGATCAGCTGCGTCGGGGTCACACTGCCCATGACGTCAGATACGGCAGCATCATCATCGTCCCCATCTGACAAAACCACCACCTGGACCAGCGAGTTCAGCGGGTAGAATCCGCCGGATGTCAGATAGTCTGATCTTGTAATCTCCCCTGTCTGGAGATAGTCCATCGGACTGATTTTTTCAGGGAATTCCTCCCCGGCATATACTGTCGAGAGTCTCAGCTGGAAAAGAAGATTCGAATCCAGCGGGATTATGGAAAATGACACCTTGGCGTTCTCGTGGGACGACAGATCCCGGGCAATGCCGTAAAACCCCTGGCCGTTTCGAATCTCCTCGGAGACAAGCATCGTCGATATCTTCTCATACATCAAGTGCGTCTCCTCCATTGGCATCGTGTATACTGCAGATACCGTGCCCCTGCCGGATACTGCGCCGGAGGTACCAAGGATTCGGTTTGCCGCATCATCAGTGTGGATGTATATGGAATGGAATGCGGCCCCGGTATCAAACAGCTGGTTAAACGCGTCGATGTACGCATCCCCCACCGCCCTTGTAGATTCTCGGAGGCTGGCGATTCCGTTGCTCTCCGGATCCCTTGCCACGTTTATCAGGATGCATGACTGGTCGCTTACACCAGCTATGCACGGGTCATGATTTGTAAGCACCACGGCGTCTATCAGGGGGTCGCCTGCCAGCTGCCGTGCCAGTTCCTCCGGAATGATTATCTCGCCAATGTCGGTGCTCTGCAGCGTTACTGATGCAGTCACGCTCTGCGACGTGCGCTTGTCAATGATTATCTGGGCAGTCTCTTGAAATGTGGCAAGGCCGGGTTCCTGGGAGTGGGCGGTTCCAGACTGGGCCACCACCACCACTGCCAGTACTGCCATTACGGCCAGCAACATCCAAGACATGCACATCTCCACACTGCAATGAAATTATAATCTTATCCCTGCAATGCGGTGCGTCATCGGCGTGCAGCAAGAATCAACACGTGGATTCTGCAGGCATGGATGAGTACATACAGCAGCACATGTTATGATTCCACCCACATACAGGCGCAGATACGGGAGGACATCACATGCCTGTACCCGGACAGAACGAGCCTGCAGAATCTGGGTGTGTCCTAGTAATAAAAAATGCCATCCCATGTGCCAAGATGTCAAAGACACGATTGGTGCCAGAACCCGTCGGCATCAACAGTGCAGCACCGTCGATCCCCCACAACCCATAAAATCCCCCAAATCCAAGACGCTGTGCGGAGGCTCCGCTAGGAGGCGCGTGTCAAGACGTGCCGGTTACGCTGCAAGTATCGCGATTTGATCCTGTGTGAGCCTACCGTCTTTTGCCTGCAATCTGGCCACGAGCTCGACGTTGTAGCACATGATGCGGATCGCAACCTCATTTGCCCGGTTCTCGTGTTTTCGGCATCTGGTGCCATCCCCGTACATCTTCTTGAGGGCGGCAAAGACTGCCTCGATGATGCTCCGCTGGTGGTACTGCGAATCAAATTTGTCCCGATCATCCATGTACAGGCTCACCATCTCGCGCCACGACTGGCTTCCCTTGGCGTTGCGTACGGTGTTGGACTTTGGCTTGATGCGGGGCACCATTCCCATGGCAGATATCATGTTGCACATGAGCCTTGCCAGATACGCAGAATCCAGGCAAAAGTCGCCGGTGCCCCGGCTTAGCCTGCAGAGCATCACATACAACCCGTTTATGTCTGCCACCGCGCTGTCTGTCACCATGCAGTCGATTATCACCCTGGTGCGGATATCCACGATTGCGTGCAGTTTGACCCATCCCTTCCTGGTGCGAAAACTGTCGGTCCTGACGTCAAGCCACCTGACAAACCGCAGGTACGAGTATCCGGTGCTGTCTGCTGCCAGGGAGCCTGCCTCCACCTCCCTGATGGCAATCCGGTGTGCCTCTGCCAGATACCATTCCGGGATCAGGCCGTAGGCGCGCGCTATCGTGCTCTTGGAGGGAATCCGGTCCAGGCCCATCTTGGCTGCCATGGTGCCGTTATTCCGGAGAATGCCGACCATCTTACGGTAGGTCGTGCGCTGTGCCTCAAGCATGATGCAGACAGCTGCCATGGCGCCAGGCGGATATGCAGTCATGCCGCCCAGGCCGGGCCTGACGGCGTACGGATTCCCAAGCTCCTTGATTATTCCCAGCACGGTATTCAGCATGAGACCAGACAGGTACTGCTGAACCAAATCGTATTGTCGTTGATCGCGTTTCTTTGTAGTCATTAGGCGATGCCGTGATCTGCCGATCCATATCTTTTGTCATCCGGGGGTATATGTCTCTAGGACACACCCGCAGAATCTTAGTTTGTTGCACAACCTCGTCGAACCCATGGACGTGGGGAAGTACTGCCAGTACTGCCACCCTTCCTACGCCCTCATGATTGCCTCCCGTGCCACGTCCAGCAGTTCATTGTATATCCTGACCTTGATTCCGATCTCGTTGATTATGTTCTTCATGGTTCTGGCCATCACAAAGTCGCCAAACCGCCTCTTGAACGCGGAGAATACTATCTCTACAAGCCACCGGCGGCCATAGCCTACCTTCCGTTTCCATTCCTTTTGGTTCTTGGAGCGCTCGTCGGCGTCCAGTGCGGAAAGTTCCTTGGGCCCGTGCTTGCTGCCGCACAGCTGATCCTGCGCAGCCAAGGCGCGCGCCCGGCCCTTGCCATTTGATCTGGAATTGGAATTCTGGCGTACCTTGATCAGCGAGTAGATCCCGAGATTCTTGCACAGCGAGTGGATCTTCCGGGTGTCATATCCTCCGTCACCCAAGACGGCTATGACGGATTCTTCCAGATTCCCAGCCGTGCTTGCGGCATTGATTGCCTGTTCGATCACGTCTGACTCCCTCTGGGGTTGTCGATCCCCTTGGCCCTTCCTGTCAGATGACGGGGACTGTGCCGGGTCCTTTTTGTCAGCCGACCCTCCCCCCTGCCGGGCGTTCCTGCAGAGCCTGCCGGCGTCGATTCCGAGGCACTCCAGCGAGTCCTCCAGGAGGCCCTCAAACTGCGGAGAATCTCCCGTGCGTTCGTCAGTCACCTTGAATGCCACGATCTTTTGCGTGTCGTGCTCGATCATGACGCTCAGCCTGATCCAGCCCCGCTTTACCTTGTGCTTGTGGCGCATCCAGTCGCTGCGCGTGGAAGGCGTCAGTCCCGTGCCGTCAGGGATCAGCCGCATGATGCTCCCCTTGCTCCTTACCTCCACGCATCCCTCCGCGCTTGTGACATTCATCTTGTTGATTCGCCTGCACAGCGTGGTGTGATCCGGGGCATCCCCCTCCCCCAGGGCACTTATCGCCAATCCTTCGCAGGGCCGGTACGCGAGCTTGAGCTTGTACCTCACCCCGGCGATTGCCATTATGGTCAACTCGGAGTAGTCAAAAGGGCGCCCGTTTTTCTTCTTGTTCATCCTGGCAAGATCCTTGGCAGAATCCGGATCGGGGGCCAGGAACAGCAACATTCCCTGTTCTATATACCTCGCGTCGTTCTGGGAATGGGTTATGTGGAGCCTGGATTTCTTCCCGCCGGCATCCTCTACATCTGCCACGTACATGTGGGGGCAGTGGTGATCTTTGTACCTTTTGGGCAAAAAAATTGACGGTTTTGGCGGATTTTTGTCAACCTGCAGTGGCCACATGCACATACACTATTCTTGTCTCCCGTATGCCCGGCAGATTCTGCCTGCAGGAATGCCCAAGGCCACAGGAGTGGGGTGATTCTAGGCAGGGTTGTGCAACAAACTACAGAATCTCAAACGTTTAAATCGTCGAAACTGCACGATACCGTGACATCGAATTCAAACCGTTCGGGGAACAAGCTGGCAGTCTATGCGTTAGGCTGCCAGCCCCAAATTAATTAAGTGAAGAGAGTTCTCTTACCTGCCTGTCCACGTAATCAAACCCCTCCTGCCAGAATCTCCGGGAGTGGATGTCAAACCCGTGTTCTGCCAGCAGCCCCTCGGGCTTTCGGGAGCCGCCTGCTGCAAGTATGCTGATGTATGCCGGGACAAAGTCCCTGCCCTCCTTTTTGTACCTCTGAAACAGCGACAGCGCAAGCAGGTTTCCAAAAGAGTATGCATAGCAGTAGAACGGCGAGTGGTAAAAGTGCGGTATGCAGAGCCACTCGTCTGAAAAGTCCTCAGAGACGTCCACGGAGCCTCCAAACTGCTCCCTGAGGTTCTGCAGGTACGTCTTTGAAACCTCCTCTGTCGTGGCCCCCTGCCCGATCTGCTTGTGGGCGTCGACTTCAAAGACTGTAAAAAACGACTGCCGGAGTATGGTGGCGTACAGATCGTCGATCTTCTCAGAGAGCATCGCCCTCTTTTCATCATCGGCAATCCTCTCAGACAGGCTGTCATAGAGCAGTAATTCAGAGAACGTGGATGCAGTCTCTGCCAGGGGAAGCTGGGGATCCTGGACCAGTATTGATCTGCCCCCGGCAGCCTGGCTGTGCGCTGCATGGCCAAGCTCGTGTGCCAGGGTAAAGACGTCCCTTGACTTTCCGGTAAAGTTTACCATCACGTACGGGGTAATGCCGGGCGTCAGCGTGCTGCAAAACGCCCCGTCCCTCTTTCCGGGCCGTATCGCAGAGTCGATATGGTTCTCCTCAAAGACGCGCCTTGCGTATCCTGCAAGGGTGCCGCTGAACCGTTCCAGCGAATCAAACACCATCCTGACTGACTGGTCGTACGAGTATCTCTTTTCGGTGCGCGCAGTAACAGGCGCATACAGGTCGTACCGCCTGAGTGCGTCCATGTCAAGCATTCTTGCCTTTTGAACAAAGAACCTCTGGAAGATGGGCGCGTTCTTCCTGCATGCCAAAAGGAGCGAATTCACTGTCTTGTCGTCTATGTTGTTTCCAATGTTTCTAATCGAGATGGGCGTCTTGTGCCCCCTAATCTCGATTCCCTCGTCCCTCCAGTTAAGAACAATGTTCTGGTATATCTCGCCTGCCACCCCCCTGTCCTGGGCATACCTTGAGAGGACGGTCCGGTAGGCATTCTGGCGGAGATTAGGATTTGCATTCTTGACATAGCCGGTAATCTCCTCGCGCGTCATCGTCCTGGTCCTGCGCCCGACTCTCATCTTGTACCTGTACGCGCCGGTTATCTTGTCGTACAGCTTTGTCAGGGCTGATGCCCCCGTGACATCCAGCGTGTTGATTATCCGCTCCTCGGGCTCGCTGAGGGAATACCTTGCAAGCAGCCTCTTGTGCAGCAGGTACTCGGCAAGCTCGCCTGCCCCGCCTGCCAGCCTCTTGGCGTCTGCCTCGCCAACGTCCTTCTTCCACCACAAATCAAAGAACAGGATACGGTTGGACACATCAGAACTCAGCTTGAGCATCCTCGTCATCAGCGATGTCGCATCGTCTGACTGGGTGTCTGCTGCGTATGACAGGGATGCGTATCCCACGACCTTGTGCATCTCCTCTGAGATCTTCTCCATGTCCCCTATCATCCCCATGAATCTCTCAGTGGGGATTTGGGGGACCAGCTCTGACTTTGTCTTTTCAAACTTTTTTGCCTTTCTTTCAAGCCTGCGTACCTGCCTTTGAAAGGCCTCGCCCTTTGGATCATCTGCCAGTTCCGACAGGCTCCATTCCCCCAGGGCGTATTGGACCATCGGTCTTGCTCTTTTGCGACCATTAAAAAATCAATGGTACCGGCGCGTGCAGGATGCCTGCAGCGCCTCAGTATTTTTGGAGGGTGTCCTTGTACCGCTTTATGGAGCTGATGACTACGGACTTTGCAGCATCAGACGGCTTCCATCCCATTATCTCGACCTTCTTTCCCTCCAGATCCTTGTAGACCTGGAAAAAGTGCGCAATCTCGGAGCGGTAGTGATCCTCGATGTCTGTGATGTCTGCGGCGTGAAGGTACCGCGGGTCGTTGGTAGAGACGCAGATTATCTTGTCATCAATACTTCCGTCATCCCTCATCTGCAGCAGCCCGATGGGCCTTGCCTCTATGAGAATTCCAGGATATGTGGGATTTGTGACAAGGACGAGTGCGTCAAGCGGGTCTCCGTCCTCGGAAAGCGTCTGGGGGACAAGTCCGTAGTCCCCGGGGTAATGAAACGGCGAGAACAGGACCCTGTCAAGTTTTATCAGGTTGTGTTTCTTGTCGTACTCGTACTTGTTCATCGAGCCCTTTGGGATCTCCACGATCACGTTGATGATCTCCGGGATGTCGATTCCCGGTTCGATGTCGTGCCAGAAGTTCTTGCTCATCTGGCTACAGGCGGTGCCGTTTGACACATGAATTATCAGAAATGGTTTTGCGGGGAGGATGGCTTGCAGGAACCAAAACATCGTCAGCAAGTCAGGGTATTATTCTGGCTAGACCAGGAGACTGTTGTTTGGAACCACCTTGAATATGTGGACGGCATAGTCGCCAGAAAAGATGTCTACAAACTCCCCGGTCAGCGCATCAAGGTTCCTGACTCGGAACTGGTAGTCATAGGATCCGTCATCTGCCACATCAACTTGTGCGGTGTGGACAAGATCGTCGCCCTGATAGAACTGGATGACTACCGGATACCCGTCAACGTGCTCGGACAGCTCCCCGCTGACTGCCCCCCAGGGATGCGTGTTGGCCAGGGGGATGTTCATCGGTATGACAGTCTTTTCCATGCTGATCTCCTCGTTTAGCGGGACGACTGTGACAGTCCCGACATTTGGTTCTGCAGATACTATTGCCGGGATGCCAATCATGCCGAGTACGGCCATTGCAGAGACACTCATGAGAAGACCGGATGTTATCATTGCCATTATGGGGTGTGCCGTTGAGGCTTAAATAAATTTCTGCAAATCATCGTCATCATCGTCATGGAATCTCGTCTTCAATGTCAGAGCATGCCTTGTGAACCCATTGTTCCTTGGAGTTCTTTGCTATCTCCCTGCCGGTCTTTATCGCACCCCCGCATTCTACACATTTTCCGTTGAACCGCGCCTTCATCAGAGTTCCATGGAATGCCTCTGCTTTTAAAGTTCGCCTGTCCCATGCATGCCTGCAAAGGCAGTCCAGGGTACGCAGTTGGGATGCTGCTGCCACCGGCTGCATCACTTTAAATCATATCTGCACGTAACGGTATCATGAATTACCCGGTACTGATTTATGACAACCTGTGCTCCCCGTGTATGGATTATGCCAGGCTGGTCAACAGTATTCTCGACGGCAGGATCACGATGATCGGGCACCATACCAAGCAGGGAACGGAATTCAAGCAGGGAATATTTCCCAAGGGGTACGACGGCCTGGAGATGTCGTGGTTCGTGACCGATACCAAGGCATACGGGGGAAGCAGGGGGCTGTGGCAGTTAATCAGGTATGTGTTTTCGGCAAAGCATGGAAGGTTTCCGGAGAATGTCTTTGATCAGGGCGCATGCTCTGCAGAATGCAGCAGCATCAGGGGGATGGCAGTCAGGACGCGCAGCATCATCGTTGACGGCGCAGTCATAGAGAGAAGGGATCGCCTGCGGGAATAATGCCGGACGTTAGTCCCCTTGCAGCAAGACATCAAATTCGGACGGTGCGGGTTCCATGAAGCAAAATATTTTGGCCGCTACGCACGCACAGCCTCAGGAGGCGTGGCGCATCCTGCCGGCTACCTGCCTGCGTATCTGCATTGCCGCCGCTACCGGTGCTGCCACATAGATGCCGACATTCAAAAGTATCACCGAGGCCCCCAGGGCAAGTATTTCTGCGTCCGTGCCTCCGTCGGCCGCACCCATTATTGGGAGCGTTAGGATCATTGGCAGGATGAGCGCCCTTACGGCCTCGCGCACCGCTGGATACTCCCGTACCATGTCTGCCACTGCCGGCGAGAACGAGTAATAGGCCGAGTTGAAGGCTGCCATGAACGCGGCTCCCGATTCTGTGTTCAACAGGTGCCCGTCCCTTATCTCGCGCAGCATCTGAATCTGCGGCGCAAGCTCGGTGCCGTACACCGCCGTAGCCACAAGGCACCCGCCTCCGCCCTTGGGTACTGCGGATTCTGCAGGTACTGCGGATTCTGCAAAGGCTGCAGAGCCCTTGGGGCCTATCCGGTATATTGTGTTCTCCACATGGCTTATCAGGTACAAGAGGCCGTCAGGCCCCATCTCCATGTCTGTAATGCATCCAAACCCCGTACCTGTGATTATCTCATCCTGGGAGTCTTCTAGGCCTGCCACCGCATCCTGCAGATCCGGGCTGGAGAAGACAAGCCCGTCGCGTTCCGGGTTCAGCTGGAACCTGTAGAGGTGGCTGTTGTTGCAGTCCCCCACAAAGATTGAATCGTCGTACGCATCAGTATCTGCAAAATCTGCAAACTCGATGGCCGCAGGCGCCACCGTCCTTACCCAGCTGAACTTTGGATCCTGATACGTGTAATCCTCGTACCCTATGAATCCTGCCAACTCCTCGTCGGTTGCAGGGCCCATTATCGCATTCCATCCACTGTTGAATCCATCAGGCACCATGTTTACCTCGTCAAAGTCATCATCGCCATTCTCCGTGGCCCACATCATGCCCGTGACCGGGTCTATGGCAAGGCCAAAGCTGTTCCTTATGCCAACTGCGTAATACGGCCCTTCCGGCTCCACCCGCAGTATCACGCTTGTGTCCAGATAGTCGGTGATTCCGGGAGGGAAGAGATACTCCAGAGGCTTGTTTTGCAGCGGTCCGTACCTTCCGGTGTCTCCTATGACTGCATACACCTGATCGTCGGGGCCGGTGAGCATCACCCCGCTGTTGTGATACAGGTTTGCGGGAAGCTCCTTTATCAGGACCGGGTCTTTCAGGCGTTCCCCGTCCCACACATAGCTGTATATCCTGTTCACCCTCTCGACTTCGCTGGGCACTGTTGCAGTATAGTAGATGTATACCGTGGAGCCGACTGACGTGATCCCAAGCAGGCCGGACTCCCGGATTGGCTGCGTCTCCACAAACAGGACCGGCTCCTTTTGCAGCACCCCGTCTCGTATCAGCCTGACCTTGCCGCCCTTTTGCAGGACCAGCAATTCGCTGTCACTGACAAACTCCATGCTAGTCACCCCGCAGCAGAGATCAGACACAAAGACATCAAATTCTAGCCCGGGATCGTTGAGGACAGGTTCGGCATATGCCATACCCCCTACACCGACTGCAAAGGCGGCCAGCAGCGGCAGCAGCAGGAGGAGGAGAACATACATGACAATCCTTTGTGTGTGGTTATTAAAAACATATAATCCAAGACAGGTGCCCGTGCAGGACCTGCCATTCAGGTGCAGGGCGGTTATGGATAAGGGGACATGGATTCAAAGTGGATGGGCGTTGGAGCCTGTTCGGCGTAGGCTTCGAAGTCGGCAGCGGACAGTACGGATATCACGACTGCCATCACCAACATCGCAACCGGTCTCACGGTGTTGCTTGGGTTTGACGGTACTTAAGTTTCAGACAGAACGCGTGCTGCTTGTCCTGTCGCCTGCTTTATCGGATCCGCCGGCCACGCATCAAACCATTCCGCGTGGAGATCCGGCTCCATCTTGCGAACAATCCCCGCCGCGTGTTCTGCATGCAGCATCTGCAAGATACAGTTTTTCTTTATTCTTGAATTTTGGCTGAACCTGTCCAAGATCGAATCTGATCCGTATTGGGGAAAAATGATGCCGCCGAATGTACCGTCTGAAGTTTTCAATTCAGGCAGTTAACTCATGGTTATGTCAAACACTCGGAAGTTGTCCGTGCCATACCCTCCGGCAGACGTGATGTTGACCGTGTACGGGGGGTTTTCCGAGACGTCTGCAATATCCTTCATCCTGAGCACATCACCGTCGACGATCTCAAAGTAGTCAGAATTGCCGCCTGAACCGATGCCGTATTCTGAGACTTGACTATCTAGGTAACTGTTTTGTGCAGATATCCTCCCGACAATTCCGGCAGTGGCGTCATCGATTGCGGTGCGGTCAAGCACGATGTGCCAGTTGCCCAAGTTCTGAACGAATAACGACGTGCCGGAGAACATGCCGCTCATGCCTACCACGTTCGAGACGTCCCATGAGGAGATGTTTCCGTTGAAGTCAGAGTCTTGGAACATGTTCCTCATGTTGATCACGCCCGAGACGTCCCACCCGGAGACGTCGCCGCTGAAGTTGGATAGTGCGAACATCTCTTCCATGTGTAACACGCCCGAGACGTCCCACCCGGAGATGTCGCCGTTAAAATCAGAGGTGGCAAACATGGTATACATGTCTGTTACTTCTGAGACGTCCCACCCCGAGATGTCGCCGCTAAAATCAGATAAAACAAACATGTAGCTCATGTCTGTCACTTCTGAGACGTCCCATCCGGAGATGTCGCCGTTAAAGGAGGACTCTTCGAACATGGCTTTCATATCTGTCACGCTAGAGACGTCCCATCCGGAGATGTCGCCGTTGAATGAGGAGGCGTCGCGGAACATGCGTTCCATGCTTTTCACGCTAGAGACGTCCCACCCGGAGATGTCGCCGTTGAATGAGGAGGCGCCTTCGAACATTCCGAGCATGCTTTTCACGCTAGAGACGTCCCACCCGGAGAGGTTGCCGTTGAATGAGGAGGCGCCTTCGAACATCTCGTCCATGAATCTCACGTTAGACGTGTCCCACCCGGAGAGGTTGCCGTTGAATGAGGAGGCGCCTTCGAACATCAGATCCATGAATCCCACACTAGAGACGTCCCATCCGGAGATGTCGCCATCAAAGGAGGAGGCGCCAAGGAACATCGCGCCCATGCTTTTCACGCTAGAGACGTCCCATCCGGAGATGTCGCCGTTGAAGGGGGTGCCGGAGAATATCGCACCCATGTTCTCCACGTTCGAGAGGTCCCACGACGAGAGGTCGCCGTTGAAGGAGGATTCGCTGAACATCCCGTGCATGTCTCCCACGTTCGAGACGTTCCACGACGAGAGGTCGCCGTTGAAGGAGGATTCGCTGAACATCCCGTGCATGTCTCCCACGTTTGAGACGTCCCATCCTGAGACGTCGCCGTTGAATGAGGAGGCGCCAAAGAACATCTCTTCCATGATTTCCACGTTTGAGACGTCCCATCCTGAGAGGTCACCGTCAAAGAACGGGGCGTCGGAGAACATCTCGTCCATGTTCTCCACGCTCGAGACGTCCCATCCTGAGACGTTGCCGTTGAAAGGGGTGCCGGAGAACATCGCACCCATGTTCTCCACGCTCGAGACGTCCCATCCTGAGACGTTGCCGTTGAAAGGGGTGCCGGAGAACATCGCACCCATGTTCTCCACGCTCGAGACGTCCCATCCTGAGACGTCGCCGTCAAAGGACGACCATCGGAACATGGCACTCATGTCAGTCACCCCGGATAGATCCGGGGCGTCTGTCGCGCGATACGTGAACGTTGTTCCCCCGAACGCTGATGCCATCGACTCCCATCGGATGTCGCCCCACTGGTCGATCGATACGAGTTTGCCGGCGTTGTCATAGTCTTCGCCAAGCAGTATCCTCGTAAAGTCGCCTGATATCCGGACTGTGTATTCTCCGGCATTTTTGTATGCGTGGCTCTGGTCGCCCGTGACGTTGGAAGACACGCTGCTGCCGTCGCCCCAGTCTACCGTGTAGGCGCCGGTTGTGCCACCCACCGGGATGGTTATGGACTCGTTTGGCGAGACGGTCCTCCACGTGGTGACAAACTGCCTGTCGCCGGGATTTTCTGTGTCAGAAATATTAACCTCGGGTTTCCCTGACATGTCTGGTTGTGTGGAAGGGGCAGTGTCACGAGGAGCCTCAGCCAGCAGCAGCACGAACCCGCGCTGTTCCAGTGCCGCCGTTGATCCTGCAAAGACGCACGCAGGCGATCCGGACGGCGATGCCATGAGTACGCGCCCGTCGCCGCAGGTAATCTCGTTTAACGGTACCCCGTCGCGCGCCTGCTGGAGGGGCGTTGGAACCTGTTCGGCGTAGGCTGCGAATCCGGCAGTGGACAACACGGATATCGTGACTGCCATCACCAGTATCGCGACCTTTCTCATTAGGTTGCTTGAATGAGACGGTACTTAAGTTTCAGACATAACGCATGCTGCTTGTTCCGATGCCACCGCCTATTTTGTAGGATTTACGATCTTTCCCATGAAGAGTATCGCGCCGCTTTCGTTGTCCTGTATGAAGAACAGGAACGGGTGGTCTGCCACGAACGATGGGGGTGGGGGCGGTACGGATTCTGTAGCTACGACTACCGTGGGGACTGCCGCAGCTTCGGTGCCCTCTTCGTTGACTTTCAGGTATCCGTCGTGCAGCACGGAGCTTACAAATGCTTTGAAGGAAATATCTGGCAGCGAGCCGACATCAAAGATCTCCGTGGTTCCAAGGTTCTTCATGGGTTCGTTGAGGGAATAGTGTGTGCGTGTCTCGAACTTTGGAAACTCGACCTCTACGTTTGTAGGGTGTAACGCGTCTCCCCATTCCTCTAACAGGTTGGCCGACAGGCGCTCCTCCAAGGCACCGATTCCGTCGCGCTCGCGCGGCAGCGCCACCAGCATCGACAGCCGGTCGCCCTCGTACGGCATGCGAAGCACCTGCTCGCTGCCGGTATTTGCATACTCGAACCCCCCGTACACTGACATCATGTCTGCCGTTACGGTTCCGCTGCCCGTGTAAAAGTCACCAAGTCGGGTGTCATCTGGGTCGAACTGCACCACCCACGTTCCCTTGAAGTATATCGCGTTTGTGAGGATCATTATGAGATCGGGTCCCAGATCGTCCAAGACCTTCTCTATTTTTCCGTTCGTGTTCTCAGAGGCCCACTCGTTTATCTGTTCGACATTATTCACTGGCGACACGTCTGCACGGTAGATGTCGCGGATTGTCTCAACGTACTCGTAGCTGGGGTCGCCGGTGGCCAGCCACAGCGCATTTGCCATGGACAGCTCCGCGTGCGGATCCTCGCGGTTCAGCGAGGATATAGTGCGGGCGGCATCCTCGTAGCGCGCCTGCAAGTCGGGATCAAAGCCGAACGCGCCGTGCAGCTGTTCTGCCGCCGAAGGGCTGGCCGCCTCGTACAGCATGGACACTGCCATGTATATGCTGAGAGGCGAGAAGAACGTGTTGCTGCCATCGGCTAGCTGCCTGTACATGTCGATTGCAAATGCGTTGTTGGCAGAAGATACCTTGCCTGGTATTGCCGACGACTCATCCCCGGCAAGTATCGCAACTGCGATTGAAGAGGCAGCATCCCTGTCAGCCTGTGTCTCGGGCGTGAGGTCTTCGGGCCGTTCTGCGGGTGCCGCACCAAGTGGTATGAATCCCCGAGCCTCCAAGGCCCCCACCGACGAGGCAAAGACGCACGCAGGCGACCCGGACGGCGTTGCAATCAACACGCGATTATCTGAGTATGCGATCTCGTTTAACGGCACGCCGTCGCGCGCCTGTTGGAGGGGCGGCTTTACGTCAGATTGCGCAAAAGCCACATCACCAAACAGCAGAATCGTTGCGGCAACCAAGGAGCCAAACAGGACGGTCTTGAACGCTTTTGATGCCATTACTAAATAACAGTGCATGAGGCTATAACGTTTGATGAAGTCCGTTTTTTACCAAAACCTCACGCCATTCTGCCGTAGTTCCACGTTCGGGGCATTGCGTGGGCATGCGGCTTAATGCAGCATTGTCAATCTTGCCGTCAGCGTGCCTCTCACGACAGGTGAGTTAAGGCGGAGATGAGGGCAGCGCAGCCGGGACGGCCTGCAAGGTTCGGGGTTGCCTGGATGCTGCAAAATTCAGTTTTTTGGACAGCCATCCATTTGTTGGGATAATTAGCTCATCCTGCCTTTTGATATCCTGGCATTGTCCGGATCCAGATCCTCCCAGACCACGTCATAACCCATCTTGGATAGCAGGCTGGCATGGCAGGAATCCGGAATCTTCTGCGATGCCAGTATCTGACAGGCATCGACGAACCTGGAAACCCCGCCAAGGCTGTCGTCTGCGGCCTTGATCTTCTCCTTTGAGATCAGGTACGGGCCGACTGCGACATAATCCCCGGGATAATCGGCAAGAAGAATCTTCAATGCTGCAGCCTCCGGAAGGGAGTTTTCGAGGGCAACCTGTTTTATGGAGATTAAATCCGGGCGGTTCCCGTCAAGTCTTATTCTGGTGTGTATTTTTTCCTCTACGATTTCGGCATCAATCTTTTTTAGGTGCTCCAAGACGGGCTTGATTGAGACGTCCTTTTGAAAGGTGAAAATCCTCTCCTTGGAGATCGTCTCTATTCTAGAGCATGCAAGTTCGGAATTTATCGCCACCAGCAGGTCAACCCCCCTGTCGTTTTTGTCGCCGCTACCGTCAAGCAGCGCCTGAAGTTTTTCTGCCTTTCTCTCAAGGTACTCCCTTGTCCAAAACCCCACGATCTCAAAGTACACCTTTCTTCCAAACCTCTCAAAGAGAAAGTCCGGGATCATGGCCTTGCCGCCTGCGACTAGCGGGTCAGGCTCTCTGGAGATCCTCCATCCGAACTTGTCGCTTTGATCAAAGTGCTGGTAGAACTTTTTTGCAAATGCCGCCTCTGCAGAGCTGTCATAGGCACCGTCACCGCCGTCACCGTTTCCGGCATTACCGCTGTCCGGACGTGTGGAATCTATTGTTGGGCGGAGAAATTCGCCGGTGTCCTGATTTGACAACTCAAACGAGTAGATCTTTTGTCCGTCGTCTGTTCTTTTGACTATGGAGCCTGTGATCTTCCAGGCCGGCGTGCGTACAATTGATGGCAGCAGCTTGGCCATGGACGTGCCATACCTGTCAGTCATCCTGAAGAGGCTGAGCGGTCCTTCCAGGACGCACTTGACAGAGTCATCCCCATCGGGGTCGTTGCCTGAATGGTACTCCAGGTGGTACATCAGCCCGTATCTTTTGACGTTGCGCAGAACCTGCTTCCAGTGCACCCCGCCCTTTACGTAAAATTCCAGTCTGGCACACCTGAAGAGAAGCGTCTGAAACAGGGACAGGTTGTACCACAAGATCAGGTCTTTTGTGCTGATGGGATCAAACCGGGTCAGTATCAGGTTCTCGTCCTTGTCGCTCCACATTATGGCCTCAACGTCGTCTGATGAGATATGCATCCGTGTTGCAGTCTGCCGTATGATGTCCTGTCTTTGCAGGCCGGACAGGGCCAGACCCCGCCTTGCAGATTCCTCAAACAGTTTCTGCCTTATGAGCATGGGCGTTGCAACCGATACCGATGATGATGATGATGACGTGTTTGATCTCCCAAAAATGCAGCGCCGCTCCAACAGCGCAGACAGCCCCCTTACCAGCTTGTAGTCGTGTTCGGATTCAAGCGATCCTATCTTTTGCAGCAGGTCGCCTTTGCGCTGTCTGTCCTTTTGGGCATCTGTGAAAAATTCGACAAGCCTGCTGGCAAGATCGTAATCGGTGCCGCTGCCAGATGTTGCAGTGCAAAACAGCGGAGTTATCTTGCCCCGATTTATCCTGGTGCGCAAAAGTTCAGACGGGAGCATCAGGCATGGCCTCCGTTGTTCTTGCTGTTTTGTTGGGCGTCATGCTGGTTCCCCTGTGTCGCCGAATCATAGTCGTCCCGGGACGCCGAATTCTTTTTCAGCGCGGCTATCCTTTTTGCGCTGGTACTTGTCTCCCGCGTATGTCTTGATACCAGTTCGATCAGCCTTGCCTGTCTGCCATCCCGTTTCGGCCTCAGAATCCGGCCCAGTCTCTGTATCAGTTCCCTGCCGCTGCCTGTGCCGCTCATGATTATGCCCAGTTCCGCATCAGGAACGTCCACCCCCTCGTCTAAAACCCTTGATGTAACCACTGCAGTATACCTGCCGGATTTGAATCTCTCCAGTACATCCCGCCTTTCGTCCCTTGCCGTCTTGTGTGTGATGTGTGGTATTAGGAACCTGTCTGACAGATGGTAGACCATCTTGTTGTTTTGCGTGAAGATTATCGTCTTTGCGCCACCGTACTGCTGCAGTATCCTTTGCAGTTCGTCTATCTTTGCCTGGCTGTTTAGTGCAATCTCGTTTGCCTTGTTTCTTGCAAGCATCGCCTCCCTTGCGATCCTGTTTCTGTTTGACATCATGATTAGCCGCTTGAGATTGTACATTGTGGGGGTCTTGAATCCCAGCCGTCTGAGGTTTGCCAGGAACCTGCCGTGGCTGGCCTCGTACTCTTTTTGCTCGTCCGGTGTCAGGCTAACTTGGATTCGGTCTATTGTGTACCCTGCCAGATGCTTTTGTCTTGAGAGCTCCTGGGATCCAAGGCGGAACACGACGCCTCCCGTGAGGTGCGGGATCAGCTCATGCAGCCCGTCCTCCCTTTCTATTGTAGCAGTCAGACCCAGCCGGCATGGCGCGATGAGCTGCTCTGCGATGGAACGGTATCCCGGGGCGGGAAGATGGTGCACCTCGTCAAATATTACCAGCTTGAATTGGTTTCCGATTGCCGATGCCCGGATGTATGCAGAGTCGTATGTTGCTATGGTAATTGCCTGAAGGTCGTCTTCCCCGCCGCCCAGCCTGCCTACGGAAATCCTTTGCGGATTGTGGTCGTCATCATCGTCAGCCATGAGGTGCCTGGAGATGTTCTCTGCCCACTGCTCCATCAAGTCAATCGTCGGAACCACCACCAGAGCAGACGCGTTTACCCTCTGGATTGCCTTAATTCCCAAGGCGGTCTTTCCCGCACCCGTGGGCAGAATGACGCATCCCTTCATGAACGCCTTCTCCCAGTTTTGCATGGCCTGTTGCTGGTAGTCCCGCAGCTCCAGACCCCTGATTTGAAACACGGGTGACGGGATGAAATCAGGCACGTTATCTACAAAATTCAGATCGCTCTTTTCCAAGTACTCGACGATTTCTGAATAGCTCAGGCCATGGGATCTCAGGGATTTGGTTCGTTCGTCGTATTTTGTGCCGGGGATTCTGACCAGCCTGCTGTTCTCAATACGAATGGTGCCCTTGTCAAAGAACAGTTTTGGGTTTGGTAATGTGCTAGAGGACAAATCTGATTCCTTGTTGCCAGCAGCACTATAATCATTTTTTGTTTGCCCAGTGGATGGAAATGCACACAGGATTGAGCACCACATGACATCCAGGATTCGTATCGATATTGAATTGTTTGACTGTGTGTGATGTAATCAGGACGTCTGCCCGGCAGGAAGCATGCGCCAATCCCCATACTGCCGTGTTTACGAGAATACCTTGAGTGGTTATAGATCTAAATTTCTTGGGTTGGTTTTCCGAATTTTTAATTCAATTATTATACACATGGTAAAGACTTGAATCCAAAAGAGAGATGAGTCGGATGGGGTTCCACTCGATAACAAGGTATTTTCAGGTTCCGCGGTGCCTGTAAAATCATCCAGTGTCATTCCAGCAGCAACCCGTCACCAGTTTGGATCACCTGCCAGATAACAAACCAAGCGATTTTGTGATGTGATGGAGACAGTACTTACGACGGTTGTCCCACTACCATGAAAATTATTCACATACAGGACATGGAATTTGAGGCATACGTACCGGGAATGCAAGTCAACATGGCTTACGGCTGTCAACTGCCGCGCCACGGCAGAACGCGTCGTTTGTCCCTTTTTACCACAACCGCCGCTACATGATGGCAGTCTTTTTTGTACTGAATTTGTAGAGTTAGTCTCTGCCATATACTGACTTGTGATCTCCCACGACCACCAGCAGAATGATCTTTTGTTGGCTGATGACCTTGTAGATTAGCCGATACGGGCGTCCAAGCTCATATGCAAGGTATCCTTTGAACTTGCCTTTTTTTGGAATGCCTGCATCTTCAGGGTTTTCAGATTTTGCAAGGTGTAATATGGCATCATCCACGCGATTTTGCAGTTGTGATGAAAGTTTTTTGTAGCTGCTGACAAACAGATTTGTTCTCTCTATCCGCCACAAAATCATTCAGACCTGCGAAGATCTTCTATTAGCGCTTCGGGTGTTTCAAATGATTTTGGTTTGTCCTTTCCAGATTCGTATTGTTCTATTGCATACTCTTCGTTTGGCCACAGGCTGTCTGTCGCAGCCTGTTTTGTTTCTGACATGCATTACAATGCCTCTCGTTGTTTTTAAGATTGTCCATCTTTCAGGCAGAACCATCGCCTCAAGGCGGCACCGGGTCCAAAATAGGCAGCAGGCGGTAACGGGCGCCCCATGCGCTCGGCCCACGCGTGGTCGTACAGTTGCAGCGCGTCGTACGCCTCCGGCGTTATGAATGTCATTACAGGTAGGCCGAACCGCAGTACACGTACAGTGCAGCGCACGCTACCAGGCAGCTTTCGGCCTCTGGATCCAGCAAGAGGTCTTCTCCTACCCGGTACAGCGGCACCAGATCTTTCCAGTTCATGTCCAGTGCGCCGCACCACACGCCCGAGCTTGCCAGCACCAGCACCAGCGCTTTTTCCACCGGGGCGCGCGCGTACTTGAGCATCATCATTACGTCCTCCCGGGTTCAGTCCACCAAATCGGACATGTTGTCTGATTCCGGGTACGTCGCGTAGAGTCTCTTCCACAGGATCGCCACGTAGTTCATGTCAAAGGGGTTCTTGATCGTCTTGAAGTAGTTGCCAAACGATGCCGGGTTCAGGTAGTCGGAATCACCCCTGGGAAGCAGCGTTGTCCTCCTGCAATTTCCGGGACACGTTGAGTATCAGGTCGCGCGTCCATTCCGGATCCTTCTTGGTGTGCGTGACCAGCTACGCGTTCTTCGAACTCGTCTTCCAGCATCTCCTCAAGGAAGCTGCACGGGACTTGGCGCAGCGTCCGGGTGTACTTTTCCAGCGGCTCCTTGGACTGTATTCCCTGCGTGAAGAGGTCCAGCGGCGGCGGCGGCGGCGGCGGCGGGATGTTGCGTCCTTCAATCTCATTCTTGGTCACCTTCATACTTGTCTGTACACGCAGAACCCATCAAAAGGAATTGAGAGATATGGACCGGATGGGATTCGAACCCACGACCCTTGCGGGAGTGATACTCCTTACGCAGTGTGAATGCGTCATCCAAACCAGGCTAGACGACCGGTCCGGTTAGACTGCGCGGGGGGTATTTTTTTACCTTTAGATCCGGTAAAATCAGCACTGATGCGCGCCGTGGCACGACCGGCATCACTGCTGCTGCCACAGCAGCCCCATCATGGACCCGCATCAAGCAATACGCTGAGATCAAAAGGCAAGATGACAGCGTAGGCGGCAACCACGGACAGGACCAGCAGTCCGAACGCCTTGGCGGTCCCAAACGCGTGCACGACCTTTATCGCCTTCACGGACAGGACTATGATCCATGCCGAGACTGCGACCACCACAGCATAGTACGCAAGAGCCAGCCCAATGTCCTGTTGGAGGGTGAGTACCGAATGTTGCAGGTCCGACGGTGGCACTGCAACCCATATCGCCCCGACTGCCACGGCTGCCACTACGAGCAGCACGTGCACATGGAACAGCGTCACGAACGTCTGCTTCCAGTTCTGACTGCCGCCAAGCCTGCGTCCTGCAAGGTGCACGACCAGCGTGGAGACTACCCCGCTTGCCAGTACGGACGCCATGTTGGCAAGGAACGGGGTCCAGCCCAATTCGCCTGTATTCTCGTATATGATCTCGTATGGCACCGCAATGACGGCCCCAAGAATTGAGGCGACGAGAAATACCACTATTGACTGTCCCAGGTATGCGTCCGGGTCGTTGCAGAGGCGCGCAAACGTGGCGTTAGGCGACGTCATAACCCGGATGACTGCCCATATGTCAAAACGCAATCTGCCACGGCATTGATTATTTCCCAATAAGAATGAAACAGGCATGCCCGTTGTTCCTATAGTATCTCCAAGCTGTGCGCTTCCGTGCAGCATCTTGAATCAGCGCCCGCGTTTGCAGAAGAACTGCGGGAAACAAGTAACTGATCGGTTTCCCGAAGTAAAACCAACCACAGGCACGAAAAAATCACGTTTTGCCGATAAAAACGGTCGTTCCATGATAGATTCGTGCCTAGATCATGAGGTGACTTCGGGAAACCGAACAGTTACGGAAACAATTGATTTTATACTACGTCCGACCAACATATTCATGAAACAGAAAAGCAGGCTCTCTTTTACGGTACGCAGTGAAGACGAAGGCGGATTTAGCGCGCAATGCATAGAATTTCCGGGAATCATAACTCAAGCTGAGACAGAATCAGAACTTGCAGAGATGATGACTGATGCCGTGAATGGTTATTTTGAATCGTTTCCAGAAGAAAAGGAGATGCTACAAAACACCAAAAAAAGCAAAGTGATCGAGATCAGTGTCTAGAAAATTACCCGTTCTGTCATCAAGAGACATTCTGAGCATACTGCGCAAGCATGGGTTCTGGCAGACCGGACAAACCGGAAGCCACATGTACATGACAGATGGGAAACATAAGGTCACAATCCCGCAAAGGAAGGAGATGAAGAAAGGAACTCTGATATCCATAATCACGCAGTCGGGATTGACACGCGAAGACTTTCTCAAGTAGCAGATGGCTCGTAAATTCG
Organism: Candidatus Nitrosopumilus sp.; assembly: GCA_965238275.1. Classification (GTDB taxonomy): domain Archaea; phylum Thermoproteota; class Nitrososphaeria; order Nitrososphaerales; family Nitrosopumilaceae; genus Nitrosopumilus. Next base: position 1,386,567 of record OZ250186.1, on the reverse strand, counting down.
AGTGATCTCTGCCGTTCATTGTTCAAAAATGAACTTTGGGATCTTCTACGAATTCGATTTTGCCATATGACGGTACTTTGCCAAAAGTATTCCAAAATGAGTCTCTTGTAATTAATTGCAAAACCCGTGATCCAAGGCGAGTTTACTGCACGTCGAGCCTTGCTGTAAAATTTTGGTAAACTAATCGCTAAAACTGACCAGAACCGTATTCCTGAAAACGACCGGTTCAGAATCTACTTTTTGGCGCCCATGTTGCGGTTCTTGAGCCGCAGGTACGGCCGTCTGAGAACCACGCAGAAGCCGTGCCGCTACCATCATCATTGTTCCTGCACTTTCTGCACCGCGTGGCCTTGATGTCGTTTCTGCACCCGCAGTTGAAGCATATCTGCATGATAAGGCGGGCATTCTGCGCTATGCGCTTCTTTTCAGGATCAGTAACAGGCATCAGACTCTTCCCGGATTCCTCTCTTTTATTCTAATCGGATTTGCCCATCTTTCCTGCAAGAAGCACGGGCACCTCTGCGGGCCTCTTGGCCACCGGGATGTTTGCCTTGTTGAACATGGATATCTTGGACTCGGCAGAGCCGTACGTCCCCATCACTATGGCGCCTGCATGGCCCATCCTCTTCTCCTTGGGCGCCGCCCTTCCTGCAATGTATGCCACGGCAGGCTTGTCAAACCCGCAATCCATTATCCTCTGGGCCAGGATCTCCTCGGAGTCCCCCCCTATCTCGCCTACTATCACCAGCCCGTCAAGGTCCGGCGAATCCTTTACCATCTCGAATGCGTCCACAAGCCTGGTGCCGTTCACAGGATCCCCGCCTATCCCAATCGTGATGGACTGGCCGAACCCGGCGCTGGTCAGGGCGTCAGATATCTCGTACAGCAGGGTGCCGCTCTTGGAGAGCACGGCAATCCTGCCCATCTTGAACGGGGTGGGCGGCATGATTCCAATCTTAATCACCTCCGGAATCATGACTCCGGGCGTGTTGGGCCCGATGATTATCGCGCCCTTTTGTTCTGCAATGTCAAGGACAGTCATGGTGTCCCGGACCGGCACGTGCTCGGGAATCGCGACAAACAGCTTGATTCCCGCACCCAGTGCCTCGTGCGCGGCAGGCAAAAAGAACTTGGCAGGAACAAACACTGCCGATATTGCCGCGCCGGTAGCGGCCACTGCCTCCTGCACGGTATTGTATATTGGAATGGTGCCATCAAACTTCTGCCCCCCCTTTCCGGGAGTCACGCCTGCCACAACGTTTGTCCCGTAGGCAATCATGTTTCTCGTGTGCAGCGAGCCGTACGCGCCTGTAATGCCCTGCACTATCACGCCCTTTCGTTCATAGTCAGGCTCTCCTGGCACGCCGCGGAGAATCTCAAATATGTCGCTCAACTGTTTACCTCCGTTACCGCAGAGTTGATTGCATCCTCTAGCGAGTCAAATATCCTGGTCCTGGATCCCTCAAGCATCTCGCGCGCCTTGTCAGATTCCGTCCCCTTCAGCCTGGAGAATACCGGCACGTCAATCAGGTTGCTGTCGTATGCCTGCAGGAACGCCTCGGCCACCACAGTCGTCTTTACTATCCCTCCATACAGGTTCACCAGGATCCCCTTGACGCGGTCGATCCTGCTTATCAGCGTGAGTGCCTCGTACACGGACTTTGTGGTGGCGCTGCCGCCCACGTCCAAAAAGCACGCCGGCCTGCCGCCGTTATCAGACAGCATGTCAAGGGTCGACATTACGAGTCCCGCGCCGTTTCCGACCACCGCGATGTCCCCGTCAAGCTCCACCAGCGAGAATCCGCTCTTCTCTGCCATTCTCTCAATCTCGGACTTTTCCTGGTACTTTTCCATCTCTGGGTGCCTAAAGTTGCCGTTGTCGTCTGTGACAAACTTGCCGTCAAGTGCCATCACGGTGTCATCGTTCATGATCGCAAGCGGGTTTATCTCTGCAAGCTCTGCCTCCTTGTCCACTGCAAGCCGGGATAGTTTCATCAGGGTGTCCACGAATCCGTCTGCGATGGATCCCTCGAGTCCCATTCGCCGCGCAATGTCTGCTGCGACCCCGCCGGACACCTCGCCGAGTCCCACCTCCACGATTATCTGGTTTTTTACCGACTCTATCTCGACGCCGCCGTCTGCAGAGGCAATGACGGTATAACACCTCTTGGAACGGTTCAGAAACAGCGAAAGGTACAGCTCCTTTTTGATGTCGGCCATCTTCTCAAGCAGTACGGCCCTTGCCTTCTCCCCCTTGATGGTCAGGCCCATTACCTGCGGGTACCGCAGCTCAAACTCGTCGGGGTTGTGGCATCTTTGTATTCCCCCGGCCTTGCCCCTTCCGCCCACCGGAACCTGGATCTTTATCACAAACGGGTACCCCAGTTCTTTTGCGTGCACCCTGCCGTCTGCTATGTCATGCGAGGCCTTGCTCTCAAGCAGGTTGATTCCGTATTCGCGAAAAAGCTCCTTTGCCTGAAACTCAAGTAGGCGCATGCAAAATACTGAATGGCCGGTATTTATTAACTATGATACCTGGGCAAGGTGCTCCTCAAGGATGGCCACGACCTCCAGAAACCTGTCTGCGCTCTTTTGCTGAAGCATCTTGGAGTATTCCCCAAATGTATAGGCGTTCTGCTGGCGAAAGGTCGGGACGATCATCCCCCCCGACACCACCACCTGCTCTATCACGTGGCGCGGCGTAAGGGAGCAGACTATCTCCTCGTATGAGTCGTCTTCCTCCTCCAGCGTCTGCCGGTACAGGATGATTGGCATGCCGGTCTTTTTGACTATCTCGGATCCCTTCGTCAGCAGCTCCGAGAGATGGCTGATGTGAAACGCATCAAGGCTGATCTGTCCGGTCATGCCATCAATACATAATTTTTCTATTTAAGCAGCAGGTGGGTCGTCTGCAGGCGGTGCGAACCCCTTTTCTCAGGCCATGTCAAGCGCCCGGGAGTGCCTCTTGGTGTGCGGCCTCTCGCCGGAGTATCTCCTTCTCATGTGCCCCGAAGGCCTGCCATACAGCAGTTCCAGGAACCACGACTCGTGCTCGATCTCTTCTGCCAGGATGTCCTTGGCGATGTCGTACGTTGCAGGATCCTTTCCCATCGTCATCTTGCAGACCTTGTCCCAGTTGACGATCGCCCCCTGTTCTGCCTTGAGGCACTTTTCCAGTATCGCCTTGTGGTCAGTCGGGTTCTTTGGAAGCTGCAGGAACTCGCAGCCGGACATCTTGATGAACCCGGCAGCATCGTTTGGAAGGGAGCCTCCGAGCTGGTAGATCCTCTCAAGGCACGACTCAAAGTGGCTGAGATCCTCAAGCCTTGCATCCTCGATGATTCCCTTGAGGCCCTCCCCGTCCATGCCGGTGCAGTGCGCCCTCAGGTTGGTAAAGTAATAGTACGCGGTAAACTCGACTGAGGCGTTGTGGATCAGGACCCTCTTGAGTTCATCCACGTCAAGGCCGTTTTGTTTGAGAATGTTGATTCCGACCACGTTTGGCGTCTTTTTACCGGCCATCATTTTTTCCAGTTTGCGATTCTAATAAAAATATGTCGGGGAATAATTCCCTGCCGTGGCGGATTGCCGCGCAGCATGGTCATAATGGGTTCAATTCCACATTCAGGTATTGCGCCAGGGAATGAGAAAACCGGTGTGGTTTTTTGCCCTGTGTGCTGTTATCCAGAACAGGCGTGCCGTCAGGAGTTTTCAAGCACGTATGAGATGGCAGTGACAAACTCGTCTAGGCTAATCTGGTCCTTGGAGAACAGGGTTCCCAGATGCGTCATCGTCCAGTCAGGAAGGTTTCCATCTGGTTCCAGGTCAAGCACAGCAAGGAGTTCCCTGTCGGTTGCAGACTCTGGTGCAAACCCGGACCACATGCGGATTATCGTTTCAGGCGTGTTTTTGTCTGCTGTGGTACTGCCAAGCCCAATCACGGAATCCTCAACGGATTTTGGATCCACGCCGGGCACGGTTACGGGTTCGGGATCCACTGCGGACTCTGGTTCCGTTACCGCCTCAGATACAGGCGTTACCACCTCGAATGCATTCAGGATTCGTACCATTGTAAAGGACGCATTGGTGTTCCACGTCCTGACTACAAGATTGGTCTGTTCCATCTCGTCTTCAAACGTGATACTGAATACGACTATGTGTCTTACCGAATCTGCCTCGCTGGTCTTGATGGAGACTGTGGCGTCTGCGATGAGATCGTGCGGGTCGACTATCCGGATGTTGCCCATGTCATACGTGACGTAGGTGTCGCTGTCTCGGTATTCGGTGTTCTGTCCGTGCAGGTTCATGTATAGGGTAAAGTGTGCTATTTCTGCGTGGTCATACACGGCAAAGCTGATGGTGTTGGGGACTCCGGTCAGGAGGGTCTGGGGCTCCAGCGTGTTCAGGCTGCCACCCAGTAGGTAGTGACTGTCGTTTATGGCGATTGCAAAGTTGGACGAGTCATCTGCATTCATGGGGGTTATGGGTGCAAGCGGATCATGCGGATTAGTAATGTTGGAGGAATCCATGTAGCCCAACGACTGCAGGGAGGCAAGATCCACTGCCGGCGCGGATGTGGAGGAGGAGGAGCGCTTGCGCGACTTTTTGTTTATTGGCTCGTCATCAAAGCTGGCCAGAAAGTTGCCCTTTGCGTCTGCAATAGTTCCCGCACCTCTGGTATAGATGAGTGTCAGGGCCTCGTCGTCTGGTATCGGGTCGAGTGTCATCGTGATGGTGGATCCGGATACGACAGCTGGTGACACTGTAATTGACGAGTTGCTGGTGGTAAAGACACCTGGTCCGTTTACTGGATCCTCAAAGACGACCTCGGACAGCCTGACGTAGACGGTGCCGGAGTTGTCTATCGTGACAGAGCGCACCGTCGGGGCCGTGGTGTCAAGGGTGTTTTTCACTGCCTCGTCAAATCTTGCAAGAGACTTGCCTCTGAGATCCGTTATGGAGCCGGTGGTGTCGTTGTAGGCTAGCCGGGGAGAGTCAGAATCAAGCATGCCACCAGACAAGCTCAACGTGATTATATCATAAAGGGATGTAACGCTACTGATGAAGATGGAAGAGTCGGACACGATACCAGATATGGTAAATCCGGTAGTAGTGGTCACGCTCTGCACATTCTCAGACATGGTCACGATTATGGTGTCAGGTTCTCTTGTCTCAATGGAATCTACATACGGTGCGACGTCTATCTTGACAATCACTTTCAAGATGGCAGTCGCGGTGTTGGAACGGTCAGTACAGGTGTAGGTTACAGTATACGTGCTTGGGGTGGTTGAATTTACCGTGCCAGAAGTGGTGAGAGTTGGGGAGGCAGAAGTGCATCAACGTCATCAGTACACGTGGCCACAGGATCGGAGTACGGGTCACCCTCGGTTATTGTCAGAGGGTTGTCGCTGGGGATGACAATGGTGGGCAGCGTGCGGTCATGCGTGACTCTGACACTCTGAGTTGCAGTCACGGTGTTGCCGGAACTGTCAGCACAGGTGTAGGCCACAGTCTGCGTGCCCAATTCGCTTGTATCTACTGCAGCATCCGGGAGTATATTCTTGGGGTTGTCAACGTCATCAGTACACGTGACCGACGAGACGAATGTCGCACCCTGACTTACTGTTACTGCACCAGTGTTGTGAATAACAGGGTTGATGTGGTTAGGCGGAGTCAGACCGATTTGGATAGCCTTGTTGTAGCTAAGCGAACCGATACTCCCTGGTTGGGGCAGCGCTGTTGGGATGGATGTACCATTGCCATCCGTCAATGTGTAAGAATTGACATGAAATGCGTCCGTTCCAGTATACGCAAGGCGAGGAGAATAGTCGTATTTCCTCACATCATACTCAAAGATCAGGGTATCGCTTGCCAATTCCTTGTATACTGCACGTGCAGGCGGAGTGGTGTCCAGTGCAATGAATGGCAAAAGCGGGTTTATTGGGTAGGCGGGATTTGTGATGTCGATTACCTGGACACCGTGGTCGCCGCTAGATGCGACCAGGGCGTAATGGCTGCTTCCAATTTGGGTCGTCGTGACAGAACGTGGACCAGAAAGGGTATCAAAACCGCCTGAACCGTCAGTTATGTTGGCAGTTGCCACGGGGCTTGCAGGGTTGGTTATGTCTATTATCTGGACGCCGTGGTCGCCGTTAGATGCAACCAGGGCGTAATGGCTGTTTCCAATTTGGGTCGTCGTGACAGAATATGCTCCGTTAAGTTCGCCAAAGCCTCCCGAGTCGTCAGTTATGCTGGCAGTTGCCACGGGGCTTGCAGGGTTGGTTATGTCTATTATCTGGACGCCGTGGTCGCCGCTAGATGCAACCATAATGGCTGTTTCCAATTTGGGTCGTCGTGACAGAACGTGATTCAAAAAGGGTATCAAAACCGCCTGAACCGTCAGTTATGTTGGCAGTTGCCACGGGGCTTGCAGGGTTGGTTATGTCGATTATCTGGACGCCGTCGTCGTTCCAGTAGGATGCGACTAGGGCGTAATGGCTGTTTCCAATTTGGGTGTTGTGATGGAATGTGCGTAAGCACGCCAAAGCCGTCTGTGAGTTATGGAACGGGGCTTGCAGGGTTGGTTATGTCGCTGGACGCCGTCGTCGTAAGCTGCGACGCCTGCTTCCAAAGCCGTAGTTAAGTACGCCGAAGCCGTGAGTTCAGTTATGTTGGCAGTTATGTTGGCAGGACGCCGCTTGCCAGCTGGGGCTAATGCAGGGTCGTCGGACAGAATTCCGTTAAGTGTCCCGATTATCCGGAATGGACAGCCGTCGTCGTTTCACCGGGTATCATATCACTCCCAGCTGCGACCGGAGAAAAACACCGGCGTAGGGGGGATGGAGGGAATATCTGCCAATGACATCCGGGCAATCTGAATTGTCGTGATGGATGACTCCTCCCGTGAAGCCGCATAGACCGGAGTCATTAAGTCCACGCCGTTGCTGGACCTGCGGAATCGGCTTGAGGCCGTCTGAGTCGTCAGTTATGTTGGCAGTTGCCACGGGGCTCCCCAAAAGCCATGGCAGGGTTGGGCGCCTGCCTTATGTCGATTATCTGGACGCCGCTGTCGCCGTTAGCTGCGACTAGGGCGTAATGATTGCTTCCTGACTGAATCATCTCGTCCATGGCTCCCGTCATGTCCTCCACACGCCGGTACAGGCCGTTGGCTATTTTGAGTTCTTTCCAGACCATCTCGACTGGGTTGAGATCCGGTGAATATGTAGGCCGGGTCGTCGTGACAGAATATGCTCCGTTAAGTACGTCGAAGCCGTCTGAGCCGTCAGTTATGTTGGCAGTTGCCACGGGGCTTGCAGGGTTGGTTATATCTATTATCTGGACGCCGCTGTCGCCGTAAGCTGCGACCAGGGCGTAATGTTTGTCTCCAATTTGGGTCGTCGTGATGGAATATGCCTGTTCAAGTTCTTCAAAACCATGTTCGCCATCAACGATATTGAACTCTTCAAAGGTTAGGTTCTCTGAAAATATCATCCGGACATCAATGGAACCCTCCGTATAGGTGCCATTGGCAGTGTCGGAGGTTACGTTTGCCGACACCTGCGCGTGGGCAGACCCAACCCCCACAAGGAGCATCCCAAGGCAGAGCATGGCAGGCAGAATGTGGTTCATTTATAACATGACACCTCTACGTCACTTAGGTAACTAAACACAAATTTACTTAATAAATTCATTTACAGAATCTTCAGGAATATGATCATCTAATAAATGCATTGTTTAATATATACTTATATATCGTACAAAAATCATTCCGCCTGAAAACACTCATGCGCACCATGCAATGCTGGTATGTGTTCACGTCGTGCCTAGAAAAACAAGGAATGTTACCAAAGCACACCAAATTCGTGTCTGAATTAAGCAATTTTCTCAAACCACGTGAACACTTACCAATGCTGCTTCAAGCTGCATGGAACAAAGGAGACGGCGAGGCCAAAACGGACTGACGACAAGTCCATACGTTGCGTCATTGGGCAGCTAAAAAAGGACACGGATACGATACCGTGGCAATGGAGGTACGCGTGACGCGGCTGCGGCACATCCAGAGACTGGGCAGGGTATCTCAAGACTGGAACCATTCACCGGCAACGCCCCGCCGGCCAGCCAAGCAGGCGTCATGACCGGTTTGCCAATATGACCAGTGATGGAAAAAGAACAACCGGCCAGAATGCCAGATATCTTAATGATGCCCTGCCGGTTATAAAAAAAATCCGCACCCAACGACGCCGGCAACAACGGACGCATGGATTACATGTGTCGGGAGCCTTTCTTCGAAGATGTAAATCGAGTCAGAAGTTAACATGAGAGAGGATGCCATGACAAACCGTCCCGAAGACAGCCAGGGATCTTCAGATTGGATCCTTTTCAATGAGACTCACGCGTGGCCGCCTGCATGCCAGTCAGGCAGACCGGCGTGTGCCGTCTGCAGCGATGCGCAGTTTCCTGCTGCTGCTGTTGTTGCCGCCGCCGCTTACTCCACCGAGATTCTGATGGTCTGGCCGTCAATGTCGACTTCCTTGTACTCGCTGCAGGAGTCATCAAAGCAGACGCGCCTGACCCGGACCAAAAATGCCAGCTCTTTTGATCTCTCCTTGAGCATCTCCAAGGACTCCGAATCCAGGCCCAGTATGCATGCAACGTCCAGGAGATCGGTGGGGTTGTGCCCCCTCTCCTTTCTCAGAGTCTGCAGCCGCCGCGCAACGTCCTTGACCAGCCCCCTTGCCATCATGTCGCGGTTTCGCGCAACCGAGACAAACACCGCATAGCCGTCCCTTGCCGACATGGCATAGCCTGCGTCTGCATCAGGGACGACGGCAAAGTCTGCAGCGTCAAGGGATATGGTGCTGCCGTCAACCTCAAAGTCGTATCCCGAGGCATCCTGCAGGGACTCGACTATCTCCCAGGGGTCGGTCTGTGCAAACCTTGCAACAAGTTCCGGCATGTGCTGCCGTGCTTTTGGCCCCACCTTCTTCCGGTCCAGATCCACCGCCGCCTTTACGGGCATTCCCAACCGGCGCATCTCGAGTACCTGTCCCGGTCCCGATTCTGCCTGCACCTCTGCAATGCTGAGCCTCTCGACGTTCAGCTGCGACTGCAACAGATCCAAAAGCGGCTCCAGTCTCTTCTTCTGGCCCGGCCTGACACAGATCCTGGCCTCGTCCAGCGGCCACCTCCTCTTGAGTTTTCCCTTCATGCGGGCAGCAGCAGCTACTGACACCGCGCTTCGTACCGCGTCAAAGGACTCCTCCAGGGAATCATCTACCAAGGACGGGTCGTATGACGGCCACGACTCAAGCAATAAACTGGGCCCTGCCCCAAACACTGTCTGGTACAGGTACTCGCTGGTAAAGGGACACAACGGGTGAATCAGGACATCGAGTGTCTCAAGCACCCTGCCCAGCACGGCATACACTGCCATTCGCCTATCCTTTTTTGCATCATCCTCGTCCCACAGCTCCCTGCGCGTCATGGGGATGTACGTCTGGCTCAGCGTGTTGATGATGTAGTCGTCAATGGCCCTTGCGCCCTCATGGAACCTGCAGGACTCGTTTTTGGCAGTGACAGTCAGAATCAGTTTCTGGAGCTTGGAGAGCAGCCAGGTGTCAGGCGGCAGCAGCAGGCCGTTTTGCTGCGCCCAGGACAGGTCGTTTGACTCCCCAAAGCCGTCATACCTGCTGTTCTGCCGAAAGTAGAGGTGCAGGTTGAACAGGGTGCTGATAATCTGGTACGGCCGCGAGACCATCTCGTCTGTGTCAAAGCTGAGCGGCTCTATCGGGCTTGCCTTCCACATAAAGTAGAGCCGGATCAGATCAGCGGGGTATCTTTCCAGCAGCTCCGCGCCGTCCAGCACGTTGCCCTTGCTCTTGCTCATCTTTCCGCCGTTCTTGTCCAGCACGTGCCCCTGGAACAGAAACGACTTGTATGGCGCGACCGGCCCGCGCTGGAGTATTACGTTTTCAATCAGCAGCGTGTAGGCCCATCCCCGGGTCTGGTCGATTCCCTCGGTGAAGAACGGCCCCGGAATCTCCTCAGAGTACTCCTGATCGGTAAGCGACGAGTACGGCGCGGCACCGCTGTTGTGCCACGTGTCCAGGACAAACTCCTCCCTTTTGGTGTTGGTGCCGCCGCAGCCTGAGCACCTTGTCGTGATGCGGTCAATCCACGGCCTGTGCAGTTCAAAGTCAGGGCCGTCTGGAAGGTCTGCTGCCGCATCGACTATCTCCTGGCGCGTAAAGAGCCAGTTCTTCTTGCCGCAGTCCATGCAGTCCCATACCGGCATCGGGCAGCCCCACACCCTCTCCCTTGAGATGCACCACGGGTGCCTCTCCTTGATTATTCCAAGGAACCGGTTCCTTGGCTGCTCAAAGAAATACTCCACTGCCTGCGCGGCATCCACTGCCATGTCATCCAGCCTGTCCAGCTTGTAGAACCACCCCCGCCTGGCAAGCCACACGACCGGGTGGTGCGACCTCCAGCAGAGCGGATACTTGTGTTTTATGCGGCCGACCTTAACCAGGGCGCCGCGTTCCTTGAGATCCCGAACTATCACGTCGTCTGCATCCCTGACAAACATCCCGGAATACTTGCCTCCCCCGGACGTGAATCTTACCTCGTCATCGATGGGGCTGAACACCTTGACGCCCCGCCTGTTTGCAATCTTTATGTCCTCCTCGCCGTTTGCAGGCGAAAGGTGCACCAGTCCGCTGCCGGTGCTGGCATCGACAAACGGCTCAGATACCGTAACATGAAAGTTTTCGGCCTCCTCGGCGCACGCTGCAAGATCCGGAATGACGTCAAGGAGGGGATGCACGTACCTTCTTCCCTCAAGGGCAGAGCCCAGGACGGTTTTGCCTGGGGTGTACTGTTCCACGCCGGCCTCGGCCATGAACCCCTCCAGCCGGGTCTTTCCCACTATCCACGTCTCTTTTCCAACTTGGACGTGTACGTACTCCTCGTCCGGGTGCAGTCCCACCATGGCATCGGTGACCAGCGTAAACGGCATGGTCGTCCACACTATCAGAAACGCATCCTCCTCGTCTGCAAGCCTGACCTTGTAGTACAGGGACGGATCCCGGACCTCCTCGTACCCCTGGTTGACTTCTGCGTGGCTCAGCGACGTCTGGCAGCTTGGGCAGTATGCAATTACCGTGTAATCCTCGTCAAGTATCCTGGCCTCAAGGGCCTTTTTTAGAACCTGCCACTCCCGTTCAATAAACTCGTCCCGAAACGTCCAGTACGCCCTGTCGTGATCCAGGGAGATGCCAAGGGATCGGTCCGCATCCACCCACGCGGTGTTGTATTTTTCAACCACGCCCTTGCACTCTGCGACTATCCTCTCGATTCCAAACTTTTTGATGGCCTCGGTCTTTCCGCCTGTCACCCCCAGCTCCTTTTCGGCCTGCAGCTCCACCGGAAGCCCCTGGGTGTCCCATCCGCCATCAAACATGACATGCCTGCCCTGCAGCGTGTTGAACCGGTACCAGAGATCCTTGATTATCCTTCCCCTCAGGTGCCCGGCATGGGGGATTCCGTTCATCGTCGGGGGCCCCTCGATAAACCGGACCTTCTCGGACCGGCCGGATGCGGAGATTAGTTTCTGCAGGTCCACGGATTTGATGTATTTCTTTACCTGTGACTCGATCTCCTTTGCATCGAACCTTTCAGAGAATTCCATCAGGGTTCAGATGAGGGCGTGGCATTATAAAGATAAAACCATGGACGGTATGGCAGGCATAATCTGAATCTCCCCATCAGAACGCATGCAGCAGGATAGCATCACGGGCGGTCCTGCCGGATGGATAACGGCAGAAGTTGCCTTTTCCTACTTTTGGGTCTGTATGACCCTCTCTTCTGTCACAATCCAGTCAATCAGGATGTCGTGGCTGGACTGTGGAATCTTCTTGATGACCTGCTTTTCAAGTGTCAGCGAGACTGTCACGGCACTGCAGCCTGCAAGGAACCTGTCATAGTATCCGTGGCCGTATCCCAGGCGCACCCCGTCAGGCGATATTCCGACTGTCGGGACAAGTACCACGTCAAGGGGGTCGCCGACGGGGCATCCGTCCTTGGGCTCCATGATGCCAAGGCTGCCCTTCTCAAGGTCCGAAAAGTCACGAATCCGCCCAAACTCCATGTTGTCCCTGCCGGAGATTCGGGGCAGGAACACCTCCTTTCCGCTGCTTATCAGGTTCTGGATGATCTCCTGCGTCAGGATCTCGCTTCCGATGGGGTGGTATGCCCCTATTCGGACTGCGTCCCTGTACGCTGCGATGCTGCCGAGCCTGTTTTGTATCGTTTTGCTTGATATCCTCAGAAGATCAAACGAGGTGCCGTCCCTCCGCTCCAGTAAGAGATTCCGAAGCGAGCTCCGGTCAGGGTCGCTCAATCCCGTGATCTCCGGGATGCTGTTGCTGCTGCTGTAGCTGCTGTAGCTGCAGTAACTGTGTTTTTTAGCAGCATTGCAACTGTCATCGGGCCCACGCCTCCGGGTACGGGCGTGGCAAAGGAGGCCTTTTTGATTATTCCATCATAGTCTGCATCCCCTGCAAGCCTGCCCTCAAACCTGGATATGGCCACGTCAATAACGACTGCGCCGTCCCTTATCATCCCAGGGGTCAGCACAAACCTGTCCCTGTCGCCAACGGCAGTGATTATGATGTCTGCATTCTGGCATATCCCCTGTATCCCTTTTGTCCTGGAATGGCACGTCGTGACAGTGGCGTTTTGATTCAGCAGCAGGTGGTACAGCGGCTTTCCGACCAGATTGCTCCTATTAATCAGCACGACGCGTCTTCCGTCCAGATCAATCCCGTGATACCTGAACATCTCCATGACTCCGGACGGCGTGCATGCCACAAGATCCGCCTTTCCCACGGCAAGCAGTCCTGCGTTGTGCGGAGTCAGCCCGTCGACGTCCTTTTCAGGGGAGATTCTTGAGGTTGTCATGAACTCGTCCAGGTGATCGGGCAGGGGAAGCTGGACGAGTATGCCATGAATAGAGTCGTCAGAATTCAGATCGTCTATCGTCTGGTTCAGTTGGGACTGGGCGGCATCGGCATCAAGCTTGTAATCCCTTGTCGCAATTCCCACATCCATGCAGGCCTTGTGCTTGTTTCTGACGTATGTGGCAGACGCCGGATCATCACCCACAAGGACAGTTGCCAGGCACGGGTCTATTCCCTGGCGTTTTAATGCCGCAACCTGCATGCCAATCTTGTCCCTGAGCGACTGCGCTATGATCTTTCCATCGATTCGGATGCCTGTCATGGTACCGTACCGGCACGTAGATATTTAATTCTTGGAAGTGCGGGACGGCACACGTCCGGGCTCGGTCCGGGCACATACATGCAGTGCCGTCTCAACTGCCATGTTGCGGATCCCTAACAAGGGTTTATTAGACCTATTTTCCGAATGTATGTGTTAAAATGATGACGGAGACGCAATACACCTTTTCGCCATTGCCTAAGAGTAGAAGATGAAATGATAAAGTTTGAAGAATTGGGATTAAGAAAGGAAATACTGAAGGGAATCGAGGATCTCGGGTATGAGGATGTATTTCCCATCCAAGAGGCAGTGATTCCGGTCCTGCTTACAGGCAGGGATGTCGTCGGACAGGCACACACGGGATCCGGCAAGACTGCCGCATTTGCACTATCCATGCTGCAGGAGATAAAGCCAAAGAACGGAATCCAGGGGCTGATAATGGCACCCACAAGGGAGCTTGCAATGCAGATAACAGGCGAGATAAAGAAATTCGGCAAATACACGGACATCAGGGTGGCCACAATCTACGGCGGACAGGGAATGGGACTCCAGCTGGACGCACTTGAGAGAGGCGTGGAGATCGTCGTGGCGACTCCCGGAAGGATGATTGACCACCTCAAAAGGGGCTCCATAGACCTCAGGGATGTGACCCACATCGTTCTTGACGAGGCAGACACGATGCTTGACATGGGATTTATCGACGACATCCAGTTCATCCTTGATCTGGCCCCGGAGGAGAGGGTGATGTCGCTCTTTTCGGCCACCATGCCGACTGAGATTCTAAGGCTCTCAGAAGAGTATCTGTCCAACGCGAAACAGTTTCTTCTGGATGCAGATAATCTGAGCGGAGAGGGAATAGACCAGTCATTCCTGGTCATCAAGGACAGGGACAAGTCCAAGTACCTGGTTGACTTTATCAAGCAAGGCAAGGGCCAGTGCATCGTGTTTTGTTCAACAAAGTACAGAACTAGGGACGTGGGCAGGTTTCTCCACAGGGAGAGATTTGATGCGGTTGTAATCGAAGGTGACATGTCCCAGCACAGAAGGGAGCAGTCCATGTCAAAGTTTCGCAGCAACAAGGCACACATTCTGGTTGCAACAGACGTCGCATCCAGGGGAATAGACGTTCCAAGGGTGGGGCTGGTGATCAACTATGACATTCCAAACCAGGAACTGGTATACTTTCACCGAATTGGAAGGACAGCCAGGGCGGGTGCAAAGGGAAAGGCCATAACATTTGTCTCATACTCCTCAGTCGGCGACTGGAACATCATCAAGCGCCAGATCAAGGTACCCATCAAGGACTTGAACGAGGAGATGGGAATCAAGGTATCGATTCCGGATCCCCTGAAGAGACAGACATCATCTCCAAGAAGATTCGGAAGCCAGTCAAGGGGAGGCTATTCAAGGGGAGGAGGCCGCTCAGGTGGAGGAGGTGGCGGATACGGCAGATCAGATAAACGGCACGACTCAAGGGACGACCAGCATGGAGGAGGAAGAAGATCCAGCGACAAGGGATACCGGAACAGCTACGGCGGCCGCAGCAGATGGTGAGAGACATCTGTATTATACGGAAATTATGTCCGCTAGTCATTGGTATCCTCCTCCATCCAATTTGAGTTCTCATTCCTGATCTCCTCGGTCGCTTTCTTGGCATGGAATGCCATGAGTGGGGTCTCGCGGTTGGCAATGTCCAGCGAAAAGTGCAGGCGTCTCTCGTTATAGTATTCGACGTACTCTGCCAGGCTCCTGCGGTGACATATTTCATCTTCAAGCGTCCTGTGAAACCGCTCAAGCTTGCCGTTGGTCTGGGGGTGGTACGGCCTGGAGTTTATCAGCCCTATGCTCAGGTCCAGCAGCTCTGCCTCAAAGGTGGTGGGCTGCCATGATCCGGAAGGCGCCTTCATTCTCTTGCCGTCCTTCCCCTTCACGTACCTGCCTGTAGCGCCCACAAAGCATGAGCCGTTGTCTGACAGGATGGTGGCAGGAACGCCGAACTGCCTGACTGCATCCCGGAGAACCTTCACAACGTTCTCGGACGTGGCCTCAGTAAACAGACCCACCCCGGTCACGCATCTTGACGCGTCGTCCAGAAAGGTCACCAGATTGAGCCCTTTCATGCGCGGATCCTTCATGACATGCCAGTCTGTGTGCCACATGGAGTTGGAATGCCTTCGTTCGTAGCGAACCCACTTTCGTTTTTTGGACTTTGCCGCAGACGAAACCACCAGGCCGTTCTCCTTCATTATCCGGTATACCCTCTGGTAACCTATATCATGATTTACCTGCAGGTTCATGGCAGTGCGCAGCACGCCTTGCGGTTCCCGTCTGCATTCATCCAGCACAAGTCGTACTTCCTCTGGGGATGGTGGCCGTGCAGGCCGGCCGGGACGCTGCGGAGTGCCGGCAGTACGGAACACGGCCCGCAGCCTGCGGACATGTCTTGGCGTCACGCCGATCTCTGTTGCCACTTCCGTCGTGCCCCTGCCCTTGCCGAGCTGTGCCATCGCGTATCTGATGGACTTTGCCGTCAGTCGTTTTGCCATCGTTTTTCTTGATCGGTAAAGGACAAAGTAATCCTTTACGTAACGCTTGATCTTAGGCGGACCTAATTTTCGTACAACAGAGATGGTGAGAGACATCTACAAGACTTAAAGACTTGAATCGCGCCTACTAATGTTAAGTAATGTACAGGGGATTCATTCTGTTAAACTGCGATCTTGGCGCAGAGGAGCACATAGTAGACGAGCTAAGGCAGATGGATCATGTGAACAACGCATACATCACATTTGGCGCGTATGACACCATTGCAGAGATCCAGACAGATGACCAGGACGAGTTTGAAAAGACGATTGCAGGGATCAGGCGGCTCTCCAGGGTGCTGAGCACGATGACGCTGAATGTGATTGTTCCGGAGTAGGGTCATCCCATGTCCAAGCGGCACGGGGCAAACATGATAATTGTTATAAGGACTGTGCCCGGGATTATTTGAGATTGCGCAAGATTGACTATGAGCGACCGGTCTGGGTTCTAAACTACAACAACCCCGAACCGCTTTTGGATCACGCAATACACATGCTGGAAAGGCACGGGGTGAAACGGGAGGACATGGAGATTACAGAAACCCCCACAGTGTCAATCGGCTCCATCGTGGTGGAGATATGGCCATACGAGCTGGTAGTGGGAAGGGTCAGGTCAACTAGGAACGAGTCGTTTATCAGCGGAACAGAGTTTACAATCGAATTAAAATTAGACGAGAACGGAAACTATATCGACTACCTTTGAAGAAGAAAAAGATCCAAAACATCACGATCGGCATCATCGCAGTGGTAATGGTATCGGCAGTCATTGCATACAGCTACACGGCCGAGCAGACCAAACAGAAGGGACTGCAGTTTGGAATAGAGCTGGAGATTATCCAGGAGGACGTAAGGCAGCTGCAGGCAGGGTTCTACTCGGAGAAGACAAAATGGGAGGAAGGGGACATTACAAAGGAGCAGCTGCTGGAGTTTTATGACGGGCACCTGGCTGACTTTTTGGGCGTGATTGCAGGGTATGACCGGCTGGATCCGCCTGAGCTGTTCAGGGGCTCGGTGGAGCTGCTCAAACTCTCCTCAGAGACGCAGATGGAAAGCGACAGGCAGCTCATCGAGTGGATCAAGACGGGCGACGAGTCTGCCAGGATAAGGTCGGATGCACATCTTCAGGAATCATTGGAGTATGAGCTGTTTGGGCTAGTCGAGTTTTATTCGGCCAAGACAGGCGTCAAGAGTTATGACGAACCAGAAAAATTCGAGGCGCCGCAGAGCGGGCTGACGCAGGTGGTCATTGACGTGTACGAGCACATGAAGAACCAGTGCGACGAGGCGTTTGGGGACGGGTCAGAAGGATTTGCCTCAGATGCAGCAGAGGCCGGCTGGTCCGAATGCATCGGCGATGCAGAGGCATGGAAGACAGAGCACCTGCCATAGGATGCCGGCAAAAACTACTTTAGACAAAGTGTGGGGAAGATCAGGTATGAGGGTGCTTCTTGTAATGGCCATGATTCTTGCCGGGGGAATGCCGCTGGCATTTGGCGAGGTGTACATCCAAAACGACCGGCAGTACATAGGCGACGACGGCTCGCTCCACATAGTCGGGGAGATCAGAAACGACCTGCAGTTTCCGCTGAACCAGATGACAGTGCACATAACGCTTCTTGACGAATCAGGCAGCCCCATCGCGACAGAGGAGACAGGCTCGCTTGTAAACATCGTGATGCCCGGCATGATGAGCCCGTTTGATCTCATACTGACAGGCAGCATCGCAGGGGAGGCCCAGTCATACCTGCTGGACCTTGACTACAGGGTCGCGCCCCCAAGGAATCAGGTGATAGACATCACCAGATCTGAGATTTCAAGGGACATCCACGACAACCTGATGATAACGGGAATCGTCACCAACAGGGGGGAGATTACGGCAAATACGGTAACAGTGATTGCGACTTTGTATGATGACAACGGGGACGTGGCTGCCGTCTCAAGGGTCAACCCGGAGCCGGACTACCTGAGGGCAGACGGGGATGTGTTCTTTCTGGTATCGGTGCCAGACAAGATCCAGACCAGCGACGTCAGCAGATACGCCCTGGTCGCAGAATCAGAAGAGTATGCAGCAGTTCCCGAGTTTCCAGTGGGCGTCACGGTACTGCTTGTGACAGCGCTGTCTGCCTGCATCATAGCGACAAGGTATTCAGGCAGAATCATAAAAGGCCGGAATTTTGCAGCCTGTCCAGGGTAGGGCTTATCTCGGAGATCAGCCGGGTTGCATCCAGCGGGGTGGGCCCCGAGAAGGTTACCGGAAACGTTACTGTCAGCATGTCCTGATCCGTGTGGGAGATCCTTACCGAATGGGTCCTGCAGCCGGCCTCGCTGAGAAAACGCCTCCACTTCTGCAGGTGCCCGGCCACCCGGAGCACGTTCTGCTCCACGTTAGACAGCAGGACGTTCAGGTCGGTATCAAACAGTCGAAACTTTACAAGCGGGACCATTATGACGCCCCCCGGAACCGGCACGCGATCCTTTATCATGGTAGCGGCAACCTCTTCAAAGTCCTGGTCCGAATTAATGTCGCCATAGTCGGGATCAAAGTATCCTGCGATCATCTTCTTTGAGTCGTATATACGAAAGTAGCCCTCATCAAAATCCAGCTTCCACAATGCTATAATGGATTGATTTGTCAATTAATAAACGGTCAACTATTGATAAATAACCAAGGAGGTCAAGGAATGGTATGGCAATTTCCAAGGAGAACAGGGTCTTCATCGACAACCTCATAGACTACTACATAAGCGAGTCAGAGTCATACAGGCAGATAGCAGAGAAGTTCGTGCCGGAGGTAGAGTCGGTTTCAGACACGGCATTTGGCGTTATTGCAGGATGCGTGTATTCCGGATTCCTGCAGGCATACCAGACCCAGCAGCAGACGCCAAGCCTGGATGACATCAGGGAGTTCAACCATATACTCAAAGGCAGGTCCGCATTAATCAAGAAATCCATAATGGAGTCGATGAGTGCAGGGATTCCCGGGGAGAAACCCCATGCAGAGACGGCGCAGGAAACTCCCGACATAGCCACGCAGGACTGATTAGGCAAGCAAAGCAAAGCAAAGCAAAGCAAAGCAAAGCAAAACAATACAATTTTAATTCAGACTGCGATACACCGGATCATGAAGGTTGAGGGGGGCAAGATTATCTTTGTCCTGGGCGTGGCAGGCGCAGTAACAACGGCTGCTGTTGCACTCTACTTTTCGATTCGCTAGAGATAAATCACGATAAATTCCCCACCATGGCATTGTCAGCGACAAACGAGTTTAGGATTACACAGATAGTAGACAATGGCCAGACCGTCCAGATGACACTGATCGAGAACGTGTCCACCGAGCCAATATCGCAAAAGCAGATGATAATAGAAAACGTCTCAAAAAGGCTTGATTCGGAGACCAAGGAGCACGTAATGCCGCTCCTAGAGGCCATACTGCAGGCCCAGCCCACAGTAAACATCAAGACATACCAGCAGACTCAGATCACAATCGCGATGCCCAAGTCAAGATACAACAGCATCAAACGGCCCCAGGTCGGAGATACGATCGAGATCAACCTAAGGACATAGGTTCAGTCCAGGACGCGGTACAAGCCCGCGCGGCTCACGCCATAAAGCCCACGGCGTGTCTTCCCTCGTCAGTAAGCATTATCCAGCGGTTGCGCCCTATCTTTTCAACCCTGACGAACTTCCACTGGTTCTCCAGGGGGTCTATGATGTTGTTCTGAAGGCTGGCATACCTTACCTGGGAGTAGTTTGATTCCCCGGCACTGACAGTGATCAGTTTTTTGTCGTCGGCTACCTGCGCCATCTCCTTTTTGGTAATCCTTTGATCCTTGTGTTCTGCCACTATCTTTAGGGCCTGAAGCAGTTTTGGTTTTGGAATCTGCATCCCATAAACGGGCAGCGGCACCATGTCTTTTACCCCAAAGGACTGCGGCTTGCCGTCAAGGGCGGCATACTTTTCTGGAATGGCATAAAACGGCTTTAGGTTCTCATACTTTTTTAGGATCATGCATGCCATCATGCACGCGATTGCCTGAATCTTCGAGCCGGATGCAACATTGACATAGACAAGGTTGCGCTTCTCGGCCTTGATGATGTTGCTGATATTCCTTATCATGCCAAACATGTCCATCCGGTCTGCGGACTGTTTTTTCAGATCGACACCGAGTCTCCGGCACTCCTCTTCTATCTTTTCCACATACGGCCCGGACTGGTCCAGTGACGGATTCTCATGGACCAAAAGCCAGAGCCTGTCTGCCTTTTTTTGTCTCAGGGGTATGACGATCCTGTCCACCTCAAAGCCCACTGGTGCAATGTGTACCCTGAGCACATCAAGATTGTCAATACTATTGATACTTGCCATACTATTGATAGTATGTCTATTATACATAATAATGCTTCTAGTCAATATAACCCATGGAACAGACAGTAGCCCTCGACTCGTGTGTGGTGATTGGCCTTATGGAGGATCCCGGCCTGCCACGGAGGCTGCGTGCGGGATTCCGGGGAAAGTCAATCAGGATAGTGCTGTGCGATGTGGTGCTCGGAGAGGTGAGGCGCGTCAGGGGATTGTCAGCCAGGGCCGTAATTGAAAAGGTCTCAAGGCTTCTTGGAAGGCCAGTCCAGGTATCGAATCTTACAGCAGAGCAGGACAGGTCTGCAAGGATGGTAACTGAGCAGTACCGGGGGTGCCACGAGGGGGACAACCAGATTCTGTCAATCTGCAGGGCAAACGACTACGTGCTGGTAACCTTTGACAGGATGCTTTTGAAGGTTTCAGGCTGGGTCGGCATAGCAGTGTTCCATCCTTCAAGGGTGGGGGGAATCTAGAATGGCAGAGGCGTCATACCCCAGGATCATCCGGGAGTTTGAAGACGATGACGACGAGCCCATGATTTACGGCAAGCGCGGCTAGAGGGTGCAACAGCAGGAGTCATGATGGTTTTACGACGACGAGCAGCATGCAGACAGCAGGGAATCCGAATGAGGAGGGTGGCGGCGGATCTGAAAAACACATTCAAATATCTAGCAGCAACAATTTTTGTGTGTGGGATTGTGAATTAGCGGTTTGGTTACATTAAATGAAAGGCAGAAACAGGTAGCAGATCATAGGGAGGGGCCCCTGATGGTTGTTGCAGGCCCCGGAAGCGGAAAGACTTTTGTCCTTGTCAACAAGGTGCTCAACCTGATAAGGTCAGGAGTCCCGGAATCATCCATTCTGTGTATGACCTTTACCGAGAAGGCTACAGGCGAGATGAAACAGAGATTGGAAAATAAAGGGGTTGCAGATGTCAAGGTATCCACGTTTCATGCATTTTCAAAGGAGCTCATAGAGGAGAACTTGATCGAGTCCGGAATCGGGCATGGGGCCAGGGTGTTTGACAGACCGCTACAGATAGCATGGTGTCTTAGAAACACCGACAGGTTCAAGCTTGATCCCAGATACATCAACGTTGGAAGGGGCTGGAATGAGCTGTACAGTGCAGTACTTGAGGCAATAAGCAGGTTCAAGCAGGAGATGATCAGCCACAATGGCTTGCAGGAGTTAATTGACCTGAAGATGTCCGCATTCGAGCCCCCAGGTGATTTGAAATCCGCAGATGCCAAGCAGGATGATGACGGCCAGATAGAGTTGGTTTACAGGCTCAACGAGCTTAACAAGGTGTACCGGCAGTATGAGGAGTACAAGGATGAACAGAACTTTATAGATTTTGAGGACATGGTATACAGGGCAGCCAAGCTGCTTACGGACAATGAGGTTCTGCGAAATAGATACCAGAAAAAATTTCAGCATATTATGATTGACGAGTTTCAGGACAACAACTACACCCAACTGGAGCTAGTCAAGATTCTTGGAGAACACCAAAACGTCACGGTGGTCGGAGATGGCGATCAGGCAATCATGGGATTCCAGGGAGCACATCAGGGGGCATTTGAGGATTTTGAGAGGGATTATCCCAATCATCAAAGGATTGAGCTTGCAACAAACTATCGCAGCACTAAAAACATCATAGCAGTTGCAAACCAGATTCTGGGCAGGACAGAAGAGGAGCATACGGAAAATGAGGCAGGGGAGAAGATCGCGGTGGTCTGCACGGATACTGACGGGGGGGAGGCAGAATACATTGCAAGGACCGTACGGGATTTGATAGGCAAGCCGGTCAGGCGTTGTGGCAGCGATGAGCGTCAGATATCATACAGGGACATTGCCGTTCTGTCAAGACGTAAGAGGGACGGCTACAAATTTGCCCATGCGCTAAAATCCCTTGGAATACCGGCCACGTTCATCGGGAATACTGACATCCGTGCCAACCAGATCATTCTTGAGATTGTAGCGTACCTCAAAGTCATACATTCTCCTGCCACTTCAGGGATGGAGATATTCAGGCTGCTAAAAAAACACGGAATATCAGAACAGAACATCATAGTGGTTAATGGTGCGGCGCGTAGAACGGCAGGGGAGCCGGACAACAGACGCGATGACTGCGTTTTGAAGACTATGAGGGAGTATTCCGGACTTGACATTACCCAGAAACAGGCGGTTTTGGAAATTGCAGAACGTCTGGACAACATAATCAAAAAGTATTCAGGTACTGCCATAAGCGAAACGGTACGCGGGATAATGATGGAAGAATCAGGCGTCTACAAAAAACTTGTAGACGGGGAGGGCTTGCAGGACAGAAAAAGCATCCGGGTGCTAAATAAATTTTACAAGATGGCCAAGGAGTATCAGGATGTATTTCCGGATCATGGGATTGGTGACTTTTTGCAGTATCTGCCGGTTCTGGGTCATAACGGAATTGAGGCAGAGGATGACGGTCCGGACGATGCAGTCAATGTAATGACCATGCACAAAAGCAAGGGAAAAGAATTTCCGGTGGTCTTTATTCCGGATGTGGCAGATCGAAGGTTTCCGGTGCGGTACAGTGAGAGACTGTTTGGGATGCCAGAGGGATTGTCAGGGAGAGTCAACAAGACAGGCGATTCCAAAGAGGCCCATGATGACGAAGAGAGGAGACTGTTTTATGTATCGGCAACTAGAGCCATGAACAGACTGTACATAATGTATCCGGGGAGATATGAACAGAATGTCACCGAGTCAAAACCGTCCCGGTTTCTGACTGCCCTAAACTATGAGACCAACCCTCGGATAGATTTCATAAGATTTGCCGAATCCGGACAGTCAGACATACAAGGTCCGGATCCCAAAGAGCACGCAAAGGCAGAAAAACAAAGGCAGGCATCAGAGGCAATATATGGCATGCATCCAAAGGCTGCCATCCTGAGGATAGTCGAGCTTGCATGGATAGAGCATTGTGAGAAATTTGGAACGTCCGATGGCTTTGATCCCAAAAGTATACTGGATGTTGATATGGAAGAGGTTGCTCCGCCTGTAAAGGCCAGGCAGCCTGCATTCAACCACAAGAACCTGACCCTTTCTGCATCCAGCATCAAGTCATACATCACATGTCCGCAACAGTTTGAATTCGGCAAGATCATGCGGATTCCCCAGCACACAAGCAGTGCATTGGATCTTGGAAACGCCATACACAAGATAGCCGAGGAGTTTTCAAGGAGGAAGAAAGACGGCCAAGAGCCCACACTTGATGACGGACTGAAGATGTTTGAAAAGGAATGGAGGTCCAAGCCATACCGGAGCAAAATTGACGAAAAGTCTGCAAAGGACAGGATAAGACAGATGACGGGGACATATCTGGGATGGGACAGCAGGTCCAAAAACGAGCTGGTGGGAACCGAGATTCCCTTTAGTCTGGAGATTGGAGGAGTCAGGTTTAATGGAAAAATTGACAGGCTAGAGAAGAATCCCGAGGGCGGATATGAGGTTGTGGACTTTAAGTCGGGAAAAAGCCTCCTAAGCAGGCCAAAGGCACGAATTGATCCGCAGCTAAACATCTATGCAAAGGCAGTAAAAAAGATGCACGGGGTGCTTCCGGTAAAGGCATCACTGTTTTATCTTGAAAAGGACAAAATGGTCGAGTACGACATTAAAAGGGAGTCAGTAGAGGAGTCCATGAACTCAATCAAAGACATGGTTGGGGAGATTCTCAAGGAAAACTTCAAGGCGACGCCAGGTCATGTCTGTAGCAGGTGCCCGTACGCCAGCATATGCGAGTCAAGTATCATAGACGGGTAGATGCCGGCTCATACTCATGGTATGGCAAAACCCGAGTAACACAATCTGCCGCATGGGATGCCCATTAGGTACCACGAACATAACCCGCTCCATAATGAATAGTGTGATGAATGACGTTATGCAGCCCACAGGATGAGTGTTATAATCAAAGATGGATGTTGCGGTATAAATAATGAAACAGCGTATGTATAGCATGAGGAGAAGAGTTACATTCATGATCCATGATGATCTGGATCGGAAGGTACGACAACACCAGGCAAAGGTAATGCTGAGCAGCAACAAGACTTACAGCTACTCGGATGCCATCAATGACATACTAAAGAGTATGTGATTGGTGTACCGCGCCGGTTCTGTTGGCTCGTACACAGACTCGTGAATTTTCTTCCGAGTTGGGAGAAAATGGACATGCCCACAGGATGTGTTGTTTCGGGGGAGAAGGGCCAGCCGATCCGGAATTTCATGCCTGCCATACTGGATATTAAATCACAAAAATATTAATGCCTTCCACCTCCCGCAAACTTGCCAAAGCACGGAGGCAATCATATTTTATCGTAATGATTCCAAATCATCAAGTTCCTGTTCTACGCGTTCCAACTCATCTCTTGCAGCAGAGGCAAGTGAATATAATTCATGTTGTTCAAGATCTATAATTATTTTTTAAGACAATCTATTTTATTTTTAGCTTTTTTTATTTCATCTTTATAAGAATCATATGCCATAATTTCTTTTGATCATTAAGATATATACGTTTTACAGCATAAAAAATGCCTGCCTGTGACTGTGTTGTTGCCTTTTCCAGTTTTTGCTTTGTCTCTTTTAGATGTTCTTTTCCGCGGTTAGCCAGCCCCGTTTTACATTAGAAGCTATGCGTAATCCCCCCATTTCGCTGGATTAAACCGGAAAATTCCGGAAAATATTAAAAATTCTGATTTAATTCCCGTCATGTCAAGCGTGTGGGAACCCGTCCTGCCCGAAATACGAAATAACGTGCGCAGCCTTGCAGCACCACGACGTGCACGGGATTAATTGTTTGAAACGGCGCTGCCGGGGGCGTTTGCCTGTTCCCAGTTTATTACCGGCCCCAGCGTGCCGCCTGAAGGAGGTCCCTTCTCCAGGTAGTTCCACACGAGGTCCAGGTTTACAAGCCCGGCTATTATGTTAAATTCCCTGTTAAAGTCGCCAATCTTTCCTTTGTATGGCGCGGTAAGCCGGCCGTACCGCTTCAGCCTGCCGATGGAGTGCTCCACCTTTACCCGGGCAGAGTTGATTTTATGGTTGTGCTCCTTTTCCTCCTTTGTAAAGCGCTTGTGGTTCTTGGTCTTCTTGTGCGGCTGCAGGGTGCTTGTGCCGGGCAGATCCTTTGCGATTCCCTTGTAGCCGCGGTCAGTAAGGGTGTGGATCCTGTCCTCTTCGGGGGTGTTCTCGTCGCACATGCGGTCCCACCATCTTCCAAACGGCGGCGGGCTCTCCCTGAGCAGCGTGATGTCGTGGACGGATCCCACGGTGCTGCCGGATATGGCGACTATCGCCCCGTTTTCGTTTATGCACACGGTGGTGTTGAGCGTGAATTTCTTCTTCTTGCCAGAATACATCATGCTCCTCATCTGTTTTTCGTCCGGCCTCTGTATGGGGCAGTGCGTGCCGTCGATCATCATGATGCCCCCGTCAGGCCCGGAAATTATTTTTTTGAGATCCTCTTTTGTCTCCGTGCCTGCTATCTCCTTTGAGATGTTGGTAGCGGTGGGCAGCACCGCCTCAAGCACCGCCTCAAGCACCGCCTCAAGCACCCCGTCTAGCACATCGATATACCGGGACACGGTCGCCTGGTCTATTCCAAAGAATGCCGCAAGCACGCCCTGCGTGGGGTTGCCCTTTTTGTACATCAGTGACATGAGCAGCGCGTGCCTTGGGTACAGCTTGCAGCGGTTCCCGGGATCCGACGCCCCCGTCTCGTCACTCCTGAAGAGCGGGGATTTGCCGCTTTGCCTTATCCACGCCTCGGCCCTGTCAAGCATGTATTGGAACTGTTCCCTGCACTTCAGCGCCGCGTCATGAAGATTTTTCCCGACTCTGATGATCTCATCAAGGACCTCCACGCGATGCAGCAGGGCGGGCTCTCCTGCGGCTCCGGACTCGGAGCCGTCCCGCGTGCTCCACAGGCTTTGCTCGTGCCTGGCAGCTGCGTCCTGGCGCTTGATCATGTCTCTGAGAACCCTATTCTCTTTTTGCAGGTCACTTGTTTCCTGATTCGACAACAGTATGAACCGGCATATTTTGGTTTTAATTGAATGGATCATAAATTTTTGACAGCAGGGCTAACATGTCAACGAAGTTTGAAAAAGTTCCGGATTACGCATATTTTCTATTATTCCCCTTGAGGAAAACTTAATTTTAACTGCCCGCACATGGGATTTTCTTCCATGTTTTTCATAATCCCTATGAGATGGTCAATCAAGGACATATTCAGTCGAATATACTTCCGCTAAAAATGGATTTTATTAACTGAATTTTGGAATCAATTGTGGAGCCCCGACCGGATACGATCTGTCGTGTCATCTCTTGAACCAGAAATAGATTCCCAGCAGGGCACCGCCTCCAACAACTCCAAGTATTATATTTAGCGTCATAAAGGTTGAAGACGCATCCAATAAATCTTCCATACGGCACAATTGTAAGGGACAAATAAAAAGCAATACCGTCTCAACTGCCATGCGCGAAAAGGGAATTCTTGTCTCAAAATTCAATACCGCATTTTCAAGATACTTCTGTATATCTTGGGAATTGCTGATAAATGCGGATGTGTTGAGTCAATCACATACTCTAAAGAACCGTCTGCCGTCTTTTGCATGCCGGCCATGCACTGCAGTTCTCTTGTAGCCTCGTTCATGACGACGCCACAAAAATTGGATATCTGCATACACCGTATCGGAATAATCCGTCAGGGTTTCCAGAAACCGTCCGGGATCAGACGGAAAACATGCACACCTCGATCCATCCGCTTTGGGGGGCTTTAAACAGTGTACATTCGGGCATTCTTTCCTGTTCCATCCGACCCATGTCGTAATGCTGGAGCAGTTTACCACCAAGGCGTTCTGCGCGGGCGGCGATGTCATCGACATCATATCTTGTAATATGTGCAATACCAGCATCGCTGGCAATCAGATCAAACGGATACCGTGCTATGGGCAGCCGGTCCTTGGAGATCTTCTCTGACGGGACAAAATATTCCAGAATGATTCGGTTTGCCCCGGATGCGCTCTTTAGTATGCCGATCGTCTTCCAGAGGGCATCGGCTGCCAGATAGTATGATATGCCTTCAAGAGACATAATCCGTAATTAGAAATTGTGCATATTTTCCTATATTGTGTAGGTTTTTGACTCCTACCCGATTGCTTCCCGGACTAGGAGAACCCTGAGGTTGGCAAATCCGCAAACGATGTCATTGATGGTGTCATATTTTTTCAGGCGGTTTCGGTAGACACCGCCCATTATGCGAAACCGTTTGACCCTGCGGATGGCGTGCTCCACATACACCCGTACCTTTGAGTGTTTTTTGTTGAATTCCTTCTGCTCGGGGGACAATTCTGCACCTTTTTGCTTCTTGTACGGCACTACGGCATCCCGGTCAGGAAACTCCTTGTTGATCCCCTGGTATCCGCCATCCAGGATCTCTCTGACCTTGATCCTTTTCTTGTCCTTGCTCCCGTCCTTGCGTGGAAGGTTGTCAGGGAATGTCGGGTGTTTCTTTTTGAATACTGCAAAGTCGTGGATCCTGCCCGGGGAATGCCGGGTCTTGTGAAGGATGAGGCCGTCCGTGGCCGATGTGTACTGGACCTTGGACGTGTGCCTGTGTGCCTTGCCCGAGTAGTGGGACCGTTCCATGTCCTTGCGCCCGGGACGTTGTATCTGCTGCTCGGAGGCATCAATCAGGGCAGTCAGGCCCGGAATGATCTCCTCAAGATCGTCAAGCGTCTTGGTGGCCTTGATGCTGGCGTAGATCTTTGACGGAAGCGGAACGCACTGCCGGATCGACGGCTCCAGTGCCCCCATGCTGCGGGACACGCTAGCCTGGCCCACCTGAAACACCATGGCAAGAAGATCCTGTGTGGCGTATGTCCTGTAATAAAACAGGACCAGAAGAAACCTGTTTTTCAGATCCAGTTTCCACCTGCGTCCGGCACCAATGCCGCGCACCCTGCTTCTTTTGGAGAGTCGCTTTTGCTCTGCCCTGGGGTATTTTTTTGCCAGCCGCCCTGCCACCAAATTAAATTCGGAGACTGTCAGTCCAGTGCACCGGATGAACAGTTTGGGCTTTTTTGCTAATTTGTCGTATAATGACATGCTTTGACATGGGCAATCAGAATAAAACACGGCTGACGTATAGTTTTGATCATCGGGTAAGTTCGAATTGACATGCAATTCCGTGCAATCAACCGGATTTGTCCTGCAATGCGTCCAATCGTGTGGTTATACCCAATTACGGATTATGTCTAAGGATCATAAGCGATGGTGCGTCAGGATTCCATCCGGACTTCAGGAGGCTTGGCATGATGGCATCGGTATTGGACAGGTCAAGGGTGTTGCACTTGATAAAGTCGGTGATTGATGGGCTGATGGACTGCAGCATGGCAGTTTTTGTGTCCATGTTTGCAACATCAATCTCGAATATTTTGCAGCCGGCATGGCGTGCATGGATCTCCAGCGAGAGGGGATCAAGCCCTGCCCCCAGCACGACTACCTGTTCAATCCCGTCGTTTGCAATTGCACTGCAGGCCAGGTTCAGGATGCATGACTTTCTGTTTTTTACCACATGGTGGTAATGGGGCCAGTAACTGACGCATTTTTCAAAAAGTTCCCTTCCCGGATCCAGATCCAGCATACCAAGAAACCTTCTTGCAATACCACTTGTATGCACCTGCCCGTCGGCCATCATGTTTATCAGGGCAGAAGTCGAGGAGATGTTTTTGACCTTCAATTAAAAATTGGGCGGGCATGGAGGTTTTATAGATTGTGTGCCAGATAGAATCTGCGTCCATTTCGGTCTGCAGACTGCATTCTCCCGTAATTCAAATATATCAGAGCCACGAATATAACATGATGGCTCTAAGAGACATGCTGAAGAGATACTGTATTCTCAAGAAGGTAAGGGAATCATCATACGATGAGGACTAGGTTCGAAACTGTTTTGAATGCATCAGGGATACGCCCAACACCATATCCCTGACTGCTCATGAACAAAGGAATGTTTTTTCCTGCCATGTTTTACAAGAAAGACGGCCGGATCCGGTCTGAAAATGGTCATTGCGTGCAACAACAGCAACGGCCCCGCGACTCTTGAACGTTGGGTGACAGTCAGTAGATGGAAATGTGTTTTTTCAGGACCGCCTAATCTTGCCGCGTTCCTTATGATCGCCAAGTGTTCGTCATCATTAGACTCTGGGTGTTAAAAATGGAGCGTGTGGGTCTTGCATTACCACATGAAAAACAAGCAATCGCTCCATAGTCATGCCAGATCCGCCCGCGCACGCCTGCCGGTCAGACATGGCTTTACTGCATCCCTCGATCCATGCAGCTTGTGGCAGCCTCGCAGCGTGCGTCTATACGGATGATCCTTAAACCATATAATTGATATGTATATATTCATATGTATATATATCGATATTTATATATATACATATATCCATATAACTATGTTTATCAAAGGTAAATGTGTATATCTAGCATGAATAAAGTGTTGGATTTTGTATCCGTGGTGTCCCACCAGGGAAAAATGAGAGTGATCGTTATCCCAAAACGATTCCACAAGAACGTGGATGATCTTGATGGCAAGCAGATCCGAATTATCGTGGAAGACATTTTGGTAGATGTATGAGAATGAATCTAGAATTTTTGCCTCTAATAGTTTACAGTTTCTGCATGCCTGATGCTCGGGCCCCTTTTTTTGGGCGCCTGAACTACAATTCAAAGGCTGCCTTTTGACGAATTGGCCTGCGGCGCGCCGCAATCGCGGCGGCGCATTGCAGCCCCCGGCAAGCCAGCAGTACCCGGTTATCCGCGGATTTACCCACGTGTCGGTCTCAGGACGCCACGAACCAAATGCCAGTGATCCAAACGGGTGAAGATTCCCACCGTCTTGGGAATCATGGCGGCTTTGAGCTTGTGCATCATTGCAGCATACGCTGCCACCGTTGGAGACGTTACGCCCTTGGAGAGGACCGCGGATCTGGCCATATCGGAATCCAGACCGGAGGCACACGGTGAGGCACTCTCAAGGATGAACGAGCAGGCCGTCATTTACCGGCAAAACGGCGAACAGGAGAAGCTTGGCGAGCAGGAGAAGCTTGGCGAGCAGACTGAGCTGTTTCAGCATAGGATCGCCAATGCCACACGCGACACTCTTGGAATAAGAGCGTCTGAGGTCTCCTTGGGTTTTTTCCCGTTCGACAGGAATGCGGAGAGTGCTGATGGGAAATTTCAGGGCTGCGGCCTGGCAGAAAACATTCCGGCCCACCTTCAGGGAATACGCCAGGCAGGGCTGTTTGGGATGTTTGTCGAGAAATACTCTGGCTACCCAATCAAGATAGCCCTGCAAGACGGGCGGGAGGAGGATTCGTCCTTGTTTCCCTATACATTTTCTGCCTCGTCCTGGGACGGAAAGAGGGCAACGGTTCACTTTCGCGCCGACGCGTGTACCGGCGAAATAACCGATCTGGACCACTACGGTATTGGCTGCCTCGATAAATCGCGGGATTACTTTTTTTATTCACAGGGTTACGATGACACGGTAGCAAGCCTTGACCATGAGGAGTTCTGCACTGTGCCGGCGGGGTCATGGCACCAGTCACTCTATGATTCTGCCGGCGAGGTAGGGCGGGTCGTTGCCATGTCCTTGTTCGCGACAATCTTGAGCATCATCTTCATATCGGCGGGCGTTACCTTCGTGCAATTGGATTTATCAGGCACGGACTATTTGCGGAGGCATGTAGTGACAATCCTAGCGCGCAGCGCGGCCATGCCCTTGATAATTTACGTTGTCGGAAGGAGGCTAGGCGGCAACCGGTACTGGAAAAGGACGTTTGTCGCAATCTTTCACACACATGCTGTACATCCCGGTGCTGATTGGTCCCATACTGCCCGGCCCTTTACTGCCTGACCCCATACTGGCATTCGAGTCGCATCACACAATCATCCACGAACCATCCATGCAATCATTCTTTTCCAATGCCCCCGTCGTTCTGCACAATATAGTCGCAGCCTTGCTTGGAATATGGATCCTGATTGTGACCACAAGGGCAGTAAAGAGGATAAACGTGTTCGGAACGGCAAAGGCGCTTGGAATTGTAGCTGCCGCCACAGTCGTGTCGGGTGAAGTCGTCGCCCTGCTTCACACCGGCATAATCATAATCCCGAATACCTATGTGTAGTGCTGGACAATGTTTCGCTCATTTTCCAATCGGGGTCAGACGCAGACACTGCAGCCCATCTGAAATCATGCCAAAGAGGCTCATGGCAAATGGTCCTGTCGCAAAAATTCCCGTAAAAATCCCAACGGGGTAAGATACTTCATGAGCTTGACGGGCCCCATCTCGCCCGTCTCGATCATTTCCCTGACTAGGTCTGCAGTCTCGTCTGCCGTCTTGAACTGCCTGCCAGTACCTCACGGTGGAAAACGAGAACATGTAGTCTGCTCTCGGGCTTTTTCCACGCAGTCATCGTCCTGCGATGGTATTTTCTTGAAAAGCCTTCAGGAAAACCTTGACAAAAAGGAATAATTATTCAGGCAACAGACACGATAGGTGTCATGAGAATATCAGATACGCTCACCGCGCAGGACATGGAGATGGAATTTGGAGACTGCATCAGGATATACCTGTGCGGGGTGACAGTGTACGATGAGGCGCATGTGGGGCATGCAAGGACCATAATCGTCTTTGACGTGCTGCGCAGGTATCTGGAGAGTGTGGGCCATGCAGTCGACATGGTGCAGAACTTTACAGACGTCGATGACAAGATAATAGACAGGGCCAGAATGGAGAAGAGGCCCGCAGCAGAGATTACCGAGAGGTACATACAAAACTACCACAGGGACTTTGACGCACTCAACGTCAAAAGGGCACGTGCGTATCCAAAGGCCACAGAGCACATTGAAGACATGATTCAGCTTATCGGGGGTCTGGTCCAGAAGGGCATGGCGTACGCCAGCAGGAACGGCGTCTATTTTGCAGTCTCCAGGTTTGCAGGGTATGGCAAGCTCTCCAAGAAGAGGACAGAGGACCTGCAGGCAGGGGCAAGGGTGGGAATTGACGAGGACAAGCGCGATCCGCTGGATTTTGCACTGTGGAAGTTTGCAGACGACGGGCCGGCATGGGACAGCCCGTGGGGGCGCGGCCGTCCTGGATGGCACATAGAGTGTTCTGCCATGAGCGCCAAGTACCTGGGCGCCGACTTTGACATACACGGGGGCGGAAGGGACCTGATATTTCCCCATCATGAAAACGAGATAGCCCAGTCGGAGGGGTATTCAGAGGGCAGGTTTGCAAGGGCGTGGATGCACGTCGGAATGGTTACGATAAACGGGGACAAGATGTCAAAGTCCATGGACAACATAAAGACGGTCCGGCATGTCCTGGAAGACTGGGGCCCAAACACCATACGCCTGTTCTGCCTGTCAGGCCACTATTCAAAGCCGATCGACTACACCGGCGCGCTACTTGAGGAGAGCCTGACCAGGTGGAGACAGGTGGAGGCGGCATGGCATGAATTGGTTCAGGCACGTGCAGGAGGTGCCGGGGATGCAGGACAGGTGGCGCAGGAGTGCAAGAGGGAGTTTGCGCGCGCGCTGGAGGGGGATTTCAATACGCATGAGGCATTATCTGCATTCTTCAAGATGATCAAGGAGGTAAACAGGCTGGCATCAGACGGGCAGATGACGCAGGGCGCATCAGAGGTCATGATGCCGGAGATGAGGTACTGTATGGATATTCTGGGTCTGGACATACCTGAGATGACAGAAGAGTACATTGCATCAGTCAACAGGATGATTCAGAGGAGAAAGGATTTGAGGGAGTCCGGGCGGTACGACGAGGCAGACAGGATCAGGGACCAGATATCGGAGATGGGCATCGAGCTGCTGGATCACAAATCAGGAACGTCCTGGATAAAAAAAGAAAAGATCAAGGCCGAGTGACGGTGTAGGCTTTATGGGTTTTGTCAGGCCACATTGCCCAGGGATGTGACTTGCAGATGAATCCCGTACATTCCATGGATTCGGGCAGAGATCAGGGTTGTGGGTTCCACGTATCGCCAGTAGTCCCATGCCCGTATTCTGAAAGGAGGGCAGACATCACGTCGGCCTCCTGAAGCAGGGTCACATCCCCAATCAGGTCGGCCTCTTGGGAAAAGTACGCAGAGAACTCTGCAATCGCTGCAGCATAGTCAGACGATACTGTCAGCGGTATGGACTGCCTCTCCCACTGGCCTAGCGAGACACTCACGCGTCCGGGCACGTAAAGTCCGTCAGAGTACAGATAGTCAGAGTCGTATACGGTGCCTGCATGGCGGCTGCGCTCGTCGTACGCCCAGGTCTTCATCAGGTCAGCGTACCTAGAAAGCAGTATGCCTTTTTGTATCCCCGAGTTCTGGTAGTGGGCCTCGTCGTTGACGCTCACGACTGCCGTGCTGCTGTCTGCCTGGCCGTCGCGGTCAAGATAGCTTGCGCGCAGCTCAAGCCGTCCCGCGTCAGACTCCTTGGCCAGCTTTACCAGGATGATCCCTCCCCGGGTCTCGCCGTCTTGGACGCGGGATGGAAACAGCGTGTTGACGTGTATCAAGTCGCCGGTAAAGGAGTCAGACTCTGGCACGCCGTACACGTCAAGCACCTCGTACCCGTCTGCATCGAGGCGCAGCGACAAGTCAAAGACCAGCGGCGTGACCATGAATTCAAACTCGTCGCTCATGCGCTCGAGAAACTCTGACGGGGAGTGCACCGAGTAGTAGTTTGCCCCCCGGACGTCTGTGACGTACTCTATGAGCTCGGTGTTAAAGTCGACTCCGATGCCGATTACGGTGGTGTAGATCTTCTTTTCTGCGTTCCACTCTATCAGGTTGAACAGCTGGTCCCGCCCGGTGCTGCCCGTGTTGGGCATGGCGTCGGTCAGAAAGATGATCCTGTTTTCATACCCGGTCTGGTCCGACTCCAGCACGTCGTCAAACAGGGATGTGCCCAACGTGATTCCGGATTCCATGTTCGTCCCCCCGTCGGCATAGATGTCAAGGATGTTCCTTGCCAGCCTCTCCCGGTCTGTGTCGCCCATGCTTTCAAGGGGCTTTGCCACATGGGCGGTACTATCAAAGAGCACCACTCCCAGCCGGTCATCGTCGGTCAGGTGGTCCAACAGCCCCGCCACTGACTCGTTTGCGACATCCATCTTTGATCTGCTAAAATCATCCCCGGCATTGCCCCGGAGTGTCGGGTTTCCCTGCGAGTCGTAGTGGTACTGGTTAAACGGGGAGCTCATGGAACCGGAGACGTCCATGACGATGACCAGGTTGAGGTTCTTGCGCTCAAAGTCGGCCTCCTTCAGGCCGGAGTTGAGCCCCACGGACAGATAGTACTGGTTCTGACCCGAGAACGGGTCCGCAGACACGGCAGTCAGGTAGGACGGGCAGAACAGGTCCTGGCATTCCTGCGCGGCTCCGGTGTCAAAGTAGTAGTCGTAGAACAGTCCCTCGTGGGTGACGTCGGTGTGGAGGGGAAGGAAGCCGGCGTCTATGTTTGCCCTAAAGTTGTCTATGTCCTTGGCGCCCCCGACTGCAAATCCCAAGGACGGCGCGGAACTTGCCCCCACGCTCTCACTCAGGCTATCCAAAGGTGCACTGGGGGATTGGCCGAGATAGGGCGTTCCATGGCCGGGGGATGGGGCTGACGGAGCTGAGTCATTCACCGGTCCAGAGTCCTGGTCGATCCAGGTGTCAGGTCCGGGCTCTGCTGATTCGGGCATTGCGGCACCGGGTGTCAGGATGCCTTCGACCATCCAGACGCCGTCTTCAACTGCCCATACGGCATATGTCATGTTGTCCCGGTCTCCTGCCTCATTAAACGATATGGGGCCGCTTGCTCCCGTGTAACCCTGCGCCACGCGCGGGATGGCCCCTGCCACGTCAGCTGCAGAGTCCCCCTGCACCTCAAGGATTGCATGCCCGATTAGCTGTACGACATCGTATGCCAGCAGGGCATATACGCTGGGAGTCCTGCCGATGGCAGCGGCGACATGTCCTGACACCGTGGTACCGATCTCGCTTTCAGGCACCGTGGGCTGAACCGACATAAACTCCACATCCTCTGCAAAGTCCAGGCCGTCCTGGTTGTCATGAATGATTGTGTTTATGTCAGCCCCGAACCATTGCACATCCCCAAGAACATCATGTAAGGATGCCCGTTCCAAAAAGTCATAACTCTCCTCAAACCCGACAAACAAAACCCCAACTTCGGAAGGGTCATAGGATTCAAGATGTTCTGCTACGCTGTCTGCCAGCATCTGTACGGTGGCATCATCAAACTCTCCGGACACGTCATACAGCACGTGTGAGCCTGCAGCCTGTCCTCCCAGCTCAAGAAATCTTGCATCTGCAGAATCAAGTATGTCGGTAATCCACGGGGCATCCCTGCCGACAGTCACCATGGCCGCGACTCCCTCGTCGTGCATCACCCCTGCAAGCGCACGCCCGTGGTTTGCCTGATCCGCGCCTATGCGAAGCAGCGCATCATCTGCTATGCTGTGGGCGAGGACGACAGAACAGCAGCTAAAGAGCAGCATGCCGTTGTCGTTGGCATAGTCCAGCGCCTCCTGGTTGAATATGTCAATTGACGGGCCGTTGACAATCTTTATTCCCTTCTCGTTGAGCAGCATCAGGCTGTTCATCTGCTCATCGCCGCTAGTCATGCTGTCATGGGAATCCATCTCAAGGCGCCACGTCTCCCCCATCTCCTCAAGAAGTTCGTTAAAGTCAGACACTGCCAGCTCCGAGCCTGCCAGGATGGTTTGCCCGTATCCGGCAGCGCCGCCGGTCAGGGGTGTGATTGCCCCTATGGTAATGGTGTCAAGGACAGAGTCTGCAGAGTGTTCATCGTGTGGGGCCAGATCCAGGCCGTACTCCAGCAGGCGCTCATATGTGGACGGGGTAAGGCACACAGGGGTATCGGTGTTTTTTATGTACAGCTCGTTTGGCATGTTGCACATGATGGCATCAATCGGGACGCCGTCGCGTTGCTGCTGTAACGGGGACGGGTATTTCCCATCAATGCCGGAGGAATCGCCGGCATATGCAAAACTTGCAGGGTAGAGGCCTGCCAGAAGGGCGGCGGCTGCAAACAGGGCAATAATTTTGGGATTAATTCTAAAAGATATCCTTGTCACGACAGATATTACTGCAAATACCATTAATAGGCATTACTTAGCGTCTGCAAAATCAGTGTATTGTAACGAAATTATGTCCGCCCCCCTTTGGTGGCTGTTTATCCATGGACATTCCATCCAGTTTGGGTTGGTAGCTCTTGTGGATTCGTCTGCTGCCTTGTCATGGAACGCCTTGAGAGGCGTCTGGCAATTATCTATGTCAAGTGACCAGTGCAATCGTCTCTCGTTGTAGAATGTGATGAAATCTTCCAAGCTGTCGTGCCGTCCTACCTCGTCCTCAATGGTTCGGTGGAACCGCTCTAGCTTGCCGTTGGTCTGGGGGTGGTATGGCCTGGAGTTGATTAGGTGTATGTCAAGATCCAACAGCTCGTTTTCAAAGATGGTGGGTCTCCAGGATCCCTTTGGCGTGCCCCTTCGAACTCCCACAAAACACGAACCGTTATCGGACAGGATGGATGACGGGACGCCAAATGCTTGGACGGCCTGCCTGAGCACCTGCACGGCGTTCTGGCCGGTAGCCTCATCAAACAGGCCAAAACGCATCTTGAGGCGTCGTCCAAGTACGTGATCAGAGATCCTTCATGCGGTAGTCTTTCATCACGTGCCAGTCCGTGTGCCACATGGAGTTTGAGTGAAGGCGTTCGTACCTTACCCACTTGCGTTTCTTTGATTTGGTGGGGCACGGTTCCACCAACCCGTGTTCCTTCATCACCTTGTATACGGTCCGCCCGCTTATGTTTTGATGCCTCAGTGCCTTGGCAACACGTCCCACATCAGCACCCTCGTCCCATACGCATCCAGCACCCGCCTGACATCCTCATCGGATATCTTGGCAGCTGGTCTGCCTGCGCTCTTGATGACAGGTAATGATCCTGTCGCCTCGTACAGGGACCAGAGGCGGCGCACATGACGGGTGCTTATCCCCACACCGTATCTTTGTGTTGGATGTCCCTTTCTTCTTCTCGCGGATGACGTACTTGATTTTGGCATCATCAAGTTTGGTCGGCATTATCGGTTAATGAAGTCGCAGGGTGCGTCGAAGAATAGGTGGACATAATTTCGTTACAATACACGTCTGCAAAATCAGGCATTATTTACATGACTCATGCATATCCCGGATGCGCACAAATCAAAGGGAACCGCAGCATGCCTGCAAAAAACCAACAGTGCCTGGCCGGCGTGAGGTTTCACAGGTGCTTTTCTATGTCGTCAATGGTGTACATCGGCGGCATGCATGAAAGGTCCCTGCAGACAAATACTGACGTTCGGGATTCAAACTCCTTTCCTGCAAAGAACGGATATTCGGACAGCCCTGCCAGCTGGCCGGGATTCTGGACGGTGACTAGAAACGCGTTTGGCATGTAGCGTGAAAGAAGGGACCTGCACAGTTCCTGGTTCTCGGGGTTGATGAGGGTTATCTCGACTGGTTTTTGCAGGTATGTCGATATGACGTTGAGCAGGTAGCCGAACGCGAACGGGTTCCGCGCAGCCTCCTCTGCGTTGGATTTTATCACCCTGGTGCAGATCTCAAGGAACTCTGTCTCCTGGGACAGGTGGTACAGCCTGAGCATGACTCGCGCGGCGACGGAGTTTCCTGACGGCAGCGAGAGATCGTACCTGTTCTTTGGCCGGACTATCAGGGCCTCGTGGGTGTCAGAAGTCATCAGAAAGCTGTTACTGTCAGGATCCCAAAAGTGTCCTGCCAAGCGGCGGCCAAGCCTTACGGAGAGTTTCAGGTACCGGGCATCAGGCTCGATCTCAAAGACGTCCAATAGCGCGTTTATCAGGCACGCATAATCCTCAAGGTATCCGTCAATCTTTGCCGTGCGGTCCTTGTAGGTGTGCAAAAGCGCATCGCCATTAATGAGATTCTCTTCGATAAACGAGAGGCACGCCTTGGCAGCGTCAAGGTATCTTGCGTTGCCTGTGACCCTGTACCCTCGGGCAAGCGCGGTGACCATCAGTGCGTTCCACGAGACCAGCACCTTGCCATCAAGCCCGGGAGGCGTCCGTCTGGAGCGGACATCCAGCAGTTTTTTGGAGCACCCTGCCAGTATCTGGCCAACTCTCTGCTCGGTGACTCCAAACTTGAATGCGACAGCAGAGATGTTGATGTTGTTGCACAGGATGCTGTTTCCCTCCCAGGTGCCCCCGTCAGTCACGTCATAGAACAGGCAGAAGAGATCCGCATCGTCCCCAAGAATCTGTCGTATCTCGCTCTTTGACCAGACGTAGAACCTTCCCTCCGTCCCTTCAGAGTCTGCGTCATACGCAGAGTAGAATCCACCCTCAGGCGCAGTCATCTCGCGCAGTACAAAGTCCAGCGTCTTTTGCATGACATCAAGGTAGAACCGGTCCCCGGTTATCTGGTATGCCTCTGCATAGTTTACCGGAATCAGGGCGTTGTCATAGAGCATCTTTTCAAAATGCGGCGCAAACCACCGCGCGTCAGTAGAGTAGCGGTGAAAGCCGCCCCCTATCTGATCAAATATCCCGCCCTTTGCCATCTTGGTGAGGGTCTTGAGTGCAAACTCCCGGAATCTGGGCAGTTTTGAGAATTCAGAGTAGGCAAACAGGAACGAGACGCAGGCGGCGTTTGGAAACTTGGGGGCAGAGCCAAAGCCCCCATAAATTGTATCGCCCATTCCAAGCAGGTTCATTGCAGCCTCGTCAAGTATTATCCTGTCCAGGTCGTCGGGCCCGGGGCCTGCCGTATCCTCCTTCCCCTGCATTGCGCCGACAAACTCATCGGCCCTCTTTTTGATGTCGGCAGGTTTCTCCTTCCATGCCTGCGAGAGCTGCCTGCAGATGCTTCCAAAGCCCGGGCGGCCGTAGGAGTCCAGTACCGGAAAGTATGTTCCGACGTAGAAGGGCTTTTGATCGGGGGTAAGAAAGACGCTCAGGGGCCATCCGCCCTGGCCTGTTGCCATCTGGCATGCCTTCTGGTATATGTCATCGATGTCTGGCCTCTCCTCCCTGTCGACTTTGATGTTTACGAAATTCTCATTCATGTATCCTGCGACATCGTCGTTTTCAAAGGACTCGTGGGCCATCACGTGGCACCAGTGGCACGAGCTGTACCCTATGCTCAAAAAGATCGGCTTGTTCTCTTCTCTTGCCTTCCGGAGCGCCTCGTCATTCCATGCATACCAGTCCACGGGATTGTGGGCATGCTGGAGCAGGTAGGGGCTGGTCTCGTTGATGAGGCTGTTTTGCGTCACAACTAACTCGGATGCTCCATGATATTTGTACCTAATTGAGCCGGCTGCAATGCAGCAGCAGCACCCTGCAGACACAGTTCATCCCCAGATTCCCCTTCCCTCTTCAAGCTCGTAGATTCTGACGTTGATCCTCTTGAGCAGCTTCTTTTTGGATTTGTTCGCCTTTTTGTCGTGGCTGTAATCCTTCTTTTCAAGGATTGCCTGCAGCCGCTTGAGCTGTTCTACGGACAGCCTGTTAAAGCCGCCCTTGGAGCTTGAGATGAGGCGCAGCAGCCTGACCCTCTCGCGATCCGCGTCGGTAATCTCGGGCATGAGTGCAGTTGGCATCCTGTCCTTTATCTTCATAGCGGGGGGGGATCCCGGAGTTCTGTCCAGGCCACGGCACATACGAATCTTAAAATCCCGCGCCGTACAAAATTTGCCATGGAAAAGATGCAGGCAATGGTGCTCTACGAGTGCGCCCCCGTCGAGACAGAGCCGCTAAAGCTTGTGGAGATTGACAGGCATGAGATCCAGAGGCCAGAGGAGGTACTGATAAGGATCGAGGCCTGCGGCGTCTGCCACTCCCAGCTGCACGGGATAGAGGGGGACTGGAAGGACATCGGAATTCCGCCCGTCCTTCCCACGGTTCCAGGCCACGAGGTCGTCGGAACGGTGGTCCAGACAGGCACGGGCGTGACAAAGTTCAAGGTGGGCGACAGGGCAGGGATCACCCCGCTTCTTGAGGCATGCAGAAGCTGCGCATACTGCAAGGAGGGCAAGGAGTACCTTTGCGAGTCATCGGAGATAACAGGCGAGTCCTTCAAGGGAGGATACACCCAGTACATTACGGTTGCAGAAGACTTTGCAACGAAGATTCCGGCAGATATGAGCCCAGAGTATGCAGCGCCGCTGTTCTGTGCCGGAATCACGGCATACAAGGCAGTCAAGGCAGCAGAGCCTGGATCCCACAAAAAGATTGGAATATTCGGGATAGGCGGGGTCGGCCACATGGCAGTCCAGTTTGCCAGGGTGGAAGGCTGCGAGGTGATTGCATTCTCCAGAGCACAGAGGCATCTGGATGTGGCAAGGAGGCTAGGTGCTGCAGATGCCATGGCGTTTTCGGATGACCAGCCGGAATTTCTCAGGAGGCTGCAGGAGAGGCACGGGCTGCTTGATGCGGCCATCGTCTTTGCCCCTGCAGACATTGTAACTGACACGGCTGTAAAATCAATCAAGAAGGGCGGGATGGTAGTCATTGCAACCGTAGGAGAGAACCCGCCATTCATGGCATTTGAGGAGAAGACGATAAGGGGAACCCTGATCGGGTCCACAAAGGACATGGAGGACGTCATCAGGGTATGCAGCGAGGAGAACATCGAGGTGGTATCAGAAAAGTTCCCGCTCAGGGACGCAAACAAGGTGCTCAAGAGGCTCAAGGACTCCGAGATTGACGCAAGGGCAGTCCTGATTCCCTGACATCGGGGCATGAACTGCAAGAGATGCCACCACACAGACGAGGTGCACGCAAGGGATGACAACAGCAGATCAATCATCAGGATGGGAAGGTGCAGGATTCCATTCTGCACGTGCAGGCAGTATGTGGACCCAATCAGGGAGATAGACGAGGACGCGTTGTGAGACTCCAAGAGTCTGCAGTCCCGGCTTTTTTCCGGTTGCGCATGGGAGCTGCCCACGGGATGGTCGGTCTGGTCGTCCATGATATCAATTCATATATCAAGACGCGCACCATGCCAGCATGGACAAGCACAAGCCCTCAGACGAGATGATAGCGGATCTTGACAACATACTCTCAAAGATTAACGCAATGGAGATTGTCGCATCGGAGGGATTTGAAAAGAACGCAGTCAAGATTATGAGGGCCCTCGTACAGGGGCAGATGCACTCGATCAGGGAGTTTGACCACCTCAAAAAGGCAATAGACCTTCTGACCATGCAGCTCTTTGAGGTTCAAAACAAGGTCAGGAGCTAAGCCGGGTGTCGCTCATTCCACAGCCGGCGCACCGGAACAGGGTGGATTCCTTGAGGGCCTTTTCAGGCTTCATTGCAGAGCCGCAGCACGGACATGAATGGCTTGCCGGGGGCGTGTCCCTTCGCACCGCGTATTCCGGAGACGGGGCAGGCGCGTCACCTGCGTTGCACGGCGGCTTGTAGTGAGCAGTTATCCTTGCCAGGGTGCTCCGGCGGTGTTTGGCATCAGAGTCAAACATCGGCAGTATTGCCAGGTACAGCGATTCCTCGGATCCTGCATGCTGCATCCAGCACTTGAACCGGTCATGCTGGACAAAGAACGACTTTTCATCGGTCTTTTCACAGTTGCCGCCATACAGTATGCTGAAACGGTCCTTGTCCCGCGACATGACAAGGTACAGCAGTTTCTCCATGGGCGGGCCCCACTGGTTCAGCGGGACCGGTCCTAGAAACTCGTACTGTAAAATCTGTATCCCCAACAACATGATAAGGCGATACTGGCTTTTCAGCCTTTCTCATTGGTGTGACTGCATGAAACAGGCACACCCTCTACGGGTACAACGCAGCCGGCCAGGCCCAATCCCGAGTGCGGGCATGCCGCAGACGATTCTGGCAGCAGCATGCCGAATCCGACATGCGGTTCTGAAGACACCTGCGGCATTCCGGTCTGAAAGGATTAAATTCAAGCGTGACGGGTTTTCCATAAATGAAAGAGCCGCACAATCATGCCAAGGTTGGCCAGTCGATGATTGTGGTGTCTGTAAGCCTTGTGGCAATAGGCATCCTGGCGCTTGCAATCGGCTCAGACGTGCTCTATTCAGACAACATCGCAAGGGACAGTACCGCACACTTTGAGGAGTGCAAGGCAAACGACTTTCAGACAGACGGCTGTGAAAAGTACTGGGACAGGATCAACAGCAAGATATCCGGAATTTACGTGGATCTTGACAGATGATGATGCCTCAGAACCCGTTTGAATAGTCCTCAAACATGTTCTGGTTCTTGGTAAGCTTGTTCATCTCATACAGGGCCCCGCCCACTATTCCGGCCTGATAAAACGTGTACAGGAATACGCCAGATGCCGTGGGATCAGACTTTGTAAAGCTCAGCGCAAGCATCGTAAAGAATACAAACGTCCCGCCAAAGGTGGCCAACCTGTTCATCACGCCGTGGTTCATCCCGACTATGCGCCTGCTGGCAGCTGCCATCAGGGCAACGCTGCTGACAATCAGAAAGGTTGCCCCGCCGTTTGCCATGATAAACTCGTTTATCCACGGCAGGAGTCCTTCCTCCAGTATTGAAAAGTTAGGCAGTATGCTGCCCCCGTTGATTGCAAAGCTTACCGAACTGAACATTCCCCCAATTACAAAAAAGAACAGGAATATTTTTGTAAATGATCTTCTCAGGGGGCTGCGGAACTCGGAAGGCCTGACTGCCCGGGCGGTAATCCTGTACCCGTAAAGGAACCCCACTGCAACGGCAGGGACAAACATGAGATTGATCAGTATCGGG
Source organism: Candidatus Nitrosopumilus sp. (assembly GCA_965238275.1). Classification (GTDB taxonomy): domain Archaea; phylum Thermoproteota; class Nitrososphaeria; order Nitrososphaerales; family Nitrosopumilaceae; genus Nitrosopumilus. The sequence continues at coordinate 1,343,432 of OZ250186.1, read as the reverse complement.
GACTCCCTGCTGATGGCCTCTATCTGGGGGTAGAATACCAGAAACGACAGTATGGCAATGGATGCAGCAGATACAAACAGAACAGGTCCCACAAACACAGAACTGCCGCCGCCGCCGTGACTGGATTGGCTCTCCCAGTTGTACATTTCATATGTTTGCAGGAAAGTCATTAAACAGGGAACCGAAAAATCATTTGCCCAGTTTATCAATTCTTTTTAGCGGATGCCGTGCAACGGTGCATTATGCGTGCGAAAAGTATGCTGATGGCTGCAGGTGCCGCAGGAGTCGTATTCGGACTGCTCTTTCACCTTCAGGGCATGGCCGTTGTAGGCCCGGAGACGTCGTTCATGTATGCAAGTTCGGAGTGGGTGGGGTATGGGATCGGAATCATGATAGCAGGGGCGGTCATGGCAGGTGCAGGATACCTTTGGGCAGATCCTAGATTGTAACGCGCAGCGTGATGGTGCTTTTGATGTTCTGGAGTATTCGAATCTGCGAGGATATGACAGAGTTCATCTGCAGCGCATCAGGTGCCACAATCTCGGCCACCAGGTCGTAGCTTCCATACGTTATCAGGCATTTTTGGATCTCCGGAATCTCACTGAGATGGGATGACAGGGAATGCTCCTCGCCTGCCTCACAGCTGATAAGCACGTATGCCTTTTCCATTGGAATCATTACTAATAGGACGGTACGGTAACTTAAAGGATGGCAGACATGTGCAGGCAGGTTGCACATGCAGGAGATGGTGTTGGTGTTGGTGTTGGTGTTGGCTTGCCTAGAACCCGGCTGCAATCGGATCCTCGGGCTTCATTATCTCGCGCAGCAGTATCGTGGCAAAGGATCCACGCGAGAGCGAAAAGCCCACCGTGGAGGCATCTGCATGATAGTCCGAGCAGCATATGGCCGCCTGCCTGAACCCTCCCTGGTCGCTTACCTCCTGCATCTCTTTTATGAAGAAGTCCTTGGGGGCAACCCCCTCGGAGTCAAGCACCATGAATATCTGGGGGTCGAACCTCGTCTTTTTGTAGTAGGAATATCCCACAAACGGCATGGCCAGGCGCATGCCCTGCCCCCCGTCATGCCTCCGTATCGTTCCGCCTGCATCATAGCATATGTCGCCGTCCCGCGCCTCAAAGAGGTCCTGCCCGTCCAGACATGCCATGCTCAGGGACTTGTTGAAGATGAATGACTGGTATGCCCGGACGTAGAGCCTGCGCAGGGACAGCGGAATGGCCCGTACTGCGCGGCGGGCATCCCCGTGCCGGATCATCTCCCGAAGGACCGCCCCCTCCACATCCATCCAGGACGGAATCTCCCTGAGCATCCTCTCGTAGTTTGCCTCGTCTGCAAGCTCGCATCGGATCCTGGCATCATCCTTCTTGGACTCGTACGGGGATACAAATGCCAGTACCAGCCTGACGGCCTTGCCAAAGTCCCTCTGCAGGATCGCCTTTCCTATCAGATGGGTCACCGGCCGGCTGGAGCCAAAGCGCTGGTACCCGTAAAAATTCAGAACCCGGTCATGCCCGTCAAACATGGGCAGCCCGTCTGCACAACCGGTGATCCTTATCGTAAAGCGGTTTGATGTCATGTCCCTGCTTGAAAGCGGCCTTGGGGAGTAGCCTGCCGCCTTGAGGGAGTATCTGTCAGTTGCAAAGTCTGCAATTGCCGTTCCCCTTCTCGTGGAGCATACTGTCTGCTCAGTCACCGCAGACGCGTCCTTGAGTCCCAGCGACTTTAGACGGATCCCCTTTCTCCTGAGGATGTCAGAGAGGGCATGGCGGGTATCCATCCTGCTCTTTTTCAGCAGGTATACGGCATAGGCTCCTGTATCCAGGATTGATTCCTGCGCCCTTGCAGATATCACCTCGGAGACTGCAAAATCCTCGGGTTTGGCACGAATTCTTCCCCCGATTCCGCCAAACCCGGTGCTGTAGACGGATATTCCTATATCAGAGTCGATGGCCGGAATCACTGGACAGTCACTGTAACAAACTTGCCCACGGCAACATCAGGGGACTGCACTCCAAGCAGCACCTTGTATGTGCCCGGTACGGCATCATCAGAGGCGGTGATATCGACAACAATTGAGACCTCTCCCCCGGGGAAGAGTTTGAGTGTATCGGAGCCTGCCTCATGCCCGACGGTGATAAAGTCGTGCGTGCCTGACAGGACCAGGGAACCGTCGACGGCATCCTCTGACATGCTGCTGCTGCTGCTGCTGCTGGTGGTCACCTGCAAGTTAACAGTGGCAGCCTCTCCCGGGGGGAGAATCACTGTCTGCTTGTCTGTCTGTATGTCAAACGGCAGCGGGACGGAGGTGTCCACCACTCCGATGTTGTTTTCCACCCATTCTGTAAACCAGATATTCTTGCCGTGTACGGTAAAATCAAAGATCTGTGCAAGTCCGCAGTCGGCTATCAGGGTGCCGTTCCCAGGGGAACAGTCGGCCCAGTGGGGATTCTTTGAGGGGACGTGGTACTCCACAAGCGTCTGGAGTGCGGGATTCATCACCGAGAGGTTGTTTGAGTTTTGGGAGTTGAAGACGAGGTTTCCCGTCTCGTCGGCTTGGATCCAGTACGGGCGGGATATCGGGGACTTGACAATGCCGGTGTGGTTCCCGTATGTGCCGGGAAGCGGGTCGGCAGTGACATACTGGGTGAACCGTTCCGTGGAGGGATCAAAGCTGTAAAATGACGAGGACGTGGTGTCTGCAAGCCACAGGGTTCCATCGGCGGTAAAGGCAGCCCCGTTTGGCGTAAGCATGTTTTCTGGAAATGCAAATATCTCCATAAAGTAGGACGTCGGGAGTGGTATGTTGTCAGGGTTTGCAGTGGACTCGGCATAGCTGTCCTGATCAAACTTTGTCAGCACCCCGCCTGACTGCAGGGACCAGGTTGTAAACCACACGCTGTTGTCCGGAGCAACTGCAAAGTCTGCAGTCTGGGAGTTGTCGAAGGGTGACGGGACGTTGACGTATCTTATCTCCCCAATGTCCGGAGACGTGGTCAGCAGCGTGAGCTTGTTGCCTGTAAAGTCGTTTATTATTATCTGGGAGCCGTCAACGACGAGCCGCTGCGGAAGGGAGTCTGTCTCGGACGGATATCCCAGCCTCTCATACTGCCCGCTTGCAGGCGAGAACCTCCATATGGAGTCAGAGGCATCATCGGTATACCAGACATAGCCGTCAGGGGAATAGTCTGCCCCCCACATCATGGAGCGCGTGCCCGGCGGCCACACCGGGTTGTCATACTCGGTAAACGTCTCTGTAATGGGATCAAACATTGCCATGCGGCCCGTGTTGGTCTGGGCAAACCAGACGTTTCCATCATAGTCGGTGACGATTCCCAGGGGATTCGTGCAGGCAGTCGGAATGGAGAACTCTTGGACATAGTCTGTCGATCTTGCAATCGAGGATCCGCAAAACTGCGGACGCTGCTCATTTGTGTAATAGTATGCGGGGGTAAGATCATCGGGGGTTATTTGTTTCAGGTCGCAGATATCCTCCGGGGAGTCAGGTGTGCAGGGGAGGGAGTCCTCAATACTTTCCGAACTCCGCCAGATGCCGTACTCGGTATATCTGTCCGAGGTGGTAAGGCTTTCGATATCTGCCTGTTCCTGGAGCCAGACGCGGTACAGGTATTTTTCTATCTCCCAAGGGGTGAGGCTCTGGATAAATGTCCGCTTCTCGTCTAGCGGATCGATTCCCTGTATGGCAATTGTCACACCGGAGGTCACCATGAGCCCGCCCAAAAATAGAAATGCAAGTATTCCCTTGGTTCTTCTCTTCACAGAACCAACTGGGTTCATACTGTTAATATTTCTTCAAGAGGACGACGACGACAGCAGCAGCAGGGCACCCAGATTCGGGATTTGCCCGGGCACGCCACGGAGGGATTCGTACTGCATGAGAGGGTGTGGTCAGAGGAGTTTGAGATTCCCAGTAACCCTGTCTATCATGTCCTCGGGGGCGGGCCCTATCGAGATGCAGGTAGTCGTGCCAGGTGCCAGCTGGGTGTGTCCGGCATCGCTCACCTCGGACCAGGGCAGATTCGCATCAACTGCATGCATCCTTATCTGGTGCAGTTCCTTGAGGCTTGACACCTTGAGGACCACCTTTGCCTGCGACCCCCACCAGGCGGCATGCCAGTCGGGGTGCGACCGCCTGACGTGCTCTGCGCCCATGACGCACGCATGTCCCACCTGTGCTGCTATCTTTCCGCGCCCCATGTCAAGATCAGTCCGCACCACTATTACCTGTTTGACTTCCCCCATACGGTAATGAGACATTGCGCCTGTTGAAAAACTTTTGAATTAAATAATTGGCAGGTATAGCAGACCCATGTATGATGTAGTGGTGGCAGGCGGAAGCATTGCAGGACTGCTGTGCGCAAGGGAGATAGCCTCTGCAGGATTCGACGTGCTTGTAATAGAGGAGGACTACGAGGTTGGAACGCCGGAGCACTGTGGCGGCCTGGTGAGCAGTGCAGGACTGGAGGAGCTGGGAATAATTCCGTTTAGGAGGGTACTGGGTCATGCCATAACGACGGCAAAATTCACGGCTCCAAACGGCCGGAGCTTCACGGTGGATTCTGGCAGGCAGAACGTGCTTGAGATAAGCAGGAGGGAACTTGACAAGCAGGTAGCGCTGCAGGCCCGGAGAAGCGGGGCCGAGATCCGCGTCAGGACGAGCCTCCAGGAGGTTACAGAGGCCGGGGTGAGGACCAAGGAAGAGGAGATAGGGTGCAGGATTCTGGTGGATGCCAGGGGAATATCCTCGGCAATCCACAGGGACAAGACAGGGGTGCTTGCATCTGCACAGTACGAGGTGTACGCAGACTGGATAAGAAAGGGGGAGGTTCAGGTGTTCTTTGACCAGATGAGGTTCCCGGGATTCTTTTCATGGGTGATTCCATCCGAGAACGGAAGGGGAAAGATTGGCGTTGCAGGAAGGGGCATCAATGCAGGCAGGGTACTAGACGATCTCGTCAGTGAGAAGGGCGGATGCTCCTCGACTGTCAGGAAGATCTTTGCCCCGATATGGGTAAGGGGCCCCATCGGCAACTTTGTAGAGGGCAATACTGTGATTGTCGGGGATGCTGCAGGGCAGGCAAAGCCCACGACTGCAGGCGGAATATTTACCGGGGGAATGGGAGGAATTCTTGCAGGCAGGGCCGTGTCAGGGTTTCTGGCCACGGGCCAGAGGGACAAGCTTGCCCGGTACCAGAAGGAGTGGACCGGGAGGTTTGGAGACGAGTTTCAAAGGCAGGTTCTTGCAAGAAACATGCTGGAGGGACTTGACAACAAGACCATCAACAAACTCTTCGAGGCAGTCACGCCAAAAGTCATCAGCGAGATCTCAGGCAGCGACGGCTTTGACTTTCATGCAGTCTCGATTGCAAGGCTGCTTGGTGCAAGGGGCACTGCCAAGGCAGTCGGTGCCATAGCCGGCAGCAGGTTCAGAAGCGGCATTCGGGAGATGCAAGGAAGGTATAAATGAAGTTTGGGGATTTTTTCATAACATGTCGTCGTCTACCATATCCCTTCCAAGATGCAGTTGTTGTCTGAGGCACATCATGCCCAATGACAAGTGCGTCAAGTTCAACTGCCCGGACTGCGGGTCGGATCTAATTTGGAGGTGCCAAAGCTGCAGAGATGCTGCAAGGGGGTACTCTTGTACCGCGTGCAGCTTCCAGGGGCCGTGAAGACATGGCAAGTCTGCTGCTTGTTACAAAGGTTCTTCCCACCGGAACGGACGTAGATCTTGACAGGATGGCAGAGTCAATCAAGTCCTCGCTCAGCGAAAAGATTACCATGAGGAGGTATCAAAAGGAGCCCTTGGCATTCGGGCTGGAGTTTCTTAAGGCAGAATTTATCCTAGATGACAGCGAAGGTCAGATGGACTTGTTGGAGAATGCAGTGAGGGCGTCTGAGGGTGTGAGCGAGTTTGAGGTGCTCAACATGAGTCGGATGTCAGTCGACATGAAATAGGTGATTTCTTGGTGCGCGAGGATGAACCTTTGCAGATGAGAGTCGGAGAGGCCAAGCAGAGGGACGTGGGCAAGAAACGGGCAAGGATAGGCCCGCAGGCAATGGATCATCTCCACGTTACACCGGGAGACATCATGGAGATTATAGGCTCAAAGTCCAGCTGCGTGGTGGTCTGGCCTGTCGACGAGGATGAAAAGTTTCAGGACATCATCAGGATGGACGGCCAGACAAGAAAGAACGTGGGGGCCGCGCTAAACGATTTTGTAGGGATTAAAAAGTCTGTGGCAAAGACTGCAAAGACAGTATCCCTGACGCCGGTAAACGATACAGTTACGGTGGACAAGGAGTTTACAGACTTTGTAAAGAACAGGCTCAAGGGACTTCCCATAACACAGGGGGATGAGATATCGGTTATGATTCTGGGCAACTCCATGGACTTTAAGATTGCCAAGACCACCCCGAAGGGGGTTGTAAGGATAGACCGCGCCACCGGCCTGTCCATCTCAACAGAGTCGGCAGTCGACAGGAAGGTCAGGGTGACATACGAGGAGGTGGGAGGACTGCGGCACAAGGTCAAGGCAATGAGGGAGATAGTGGAGCTGCCCCTGAGGCATCCGGAGCTGTTCTCGAGGCTTGGAGTCGAGCCGCACAGCGGGATTCTTCTGTACGGACCCCCCGGATGCGGAAAGACCCTTCTTGCAAAGGTTCTTGCAAGCGAGTCAGAGGCCAACATGTTCCTGATAAACGGCCCGGAGATAATGAACAAGTACTACGGGGAGACAGAAGCCAGGCTGCGGGACATCTTCAAGGAGGCCAAGGACGGCTCTCCGAGCATCATCTTTATCGATGAGATAGACGCGATTGCGCCAAAGAGGGAGGAGGCCTACGGGGATGTAGAAAAGCGGGTTGTGGCCCAGCTGCTTGCCCTGATGGACGGCCTCAACGACAGGGGCAATGTAATCGTGCTTGGCGCCACAAACAGGCCCGACAGCGTGGATCCGGCCCTGAGAAGGCCCGGCAGGTTTGACAGGGAGTTTGAGATATCCGTACCAAACGAGGACGGCAGGCTTGAGATCATCCTGATTCACACGAGGGGGATGCCCATAGGCGAGGATGTCGACTTGAAGAATCTGGCAGCAGAGCTGCACGGGTACACGGGCGCAGACATCAAGTCGCTGTGCAGGGAGGCTGCAATGAAGTCCATCAGGAGGTATCTGCCGGAGATCGACTTGGAGACGGACAGGATCTCATCAGAGGTGCTCCAGTCTATGCAGATACAGATTGCCGACTTTTATGACGCAATGCAGGAGGTCATTCCCACTGCAATGAGGGAGTTTTACGTCGAGAGATCAAAGGTCATGTGGCAGGATATCGGGGGGCTTGATGCCATCAAGGACTCCCTGACAGACAACCTGGCAGTGGCCATGAAGGATCCGGGCAAGTTTACAAGAATCGGCATCAGGCCTCCAAGAGGCGCCCTGATCTACGGACCGCCCGGGTGCGGAAAGACGCTCATTGCAAGGGCGTTTGCCACTGAAAGCGGGGCAAACATGATCCTGGTAAGGGGTCCTGAGATACTCTCAAAATGGATAGGAGAGTCTGAGAAGGCCATAAGGGGAATATTCAGAAAGGCAAGGATGTCCTCGCCGTGCGTTGTGGTGTTTGACGAGCTTGACTCCCTGGCGCGCTACAAATCAGGCGAGGGCGGGGTAGGCGAGACCGTTTTAAGCCAGCTGCTCACGGAGATCGAGGAGGGAGTCACCTCAAGGGTGATCGTGATTGGCATCACAAACAGGCCAGACGTGCTGGACAACTCGCTGCTGAGAACCGGAAGGCTGGATCTTGCCCTGTACGTGGCCCCGCCCGACGAGAAGGGGCGGCTTGAGATCATCAAAATCCTCACTGGAAAGATGCCGCTTGCAGCAGACGTAAAGCTCACAGAGATAGCAGTGGCCACGCAGAACTATACGGGCGCGGATCTTGCAGCACTGTGCAGGGAGGCGGCAGTCACTGCAATGAAGAACAACTCTGCAAGGATTACCAGCCAGGACTTTGCAAACAGCCTCAAGCGCATCAGGCCGTCAATCACCAAGGAGGTAGACCGGTGGTACAACACGGTAAAGGAAGGTATATCTAATGTGGTTCCCAAGTCAGGGGATAAGGCATTTTATGGATAAAAATGACAATTCCGCTCCGAAACATAGTAAATGACAAGATAGTAGAGGCAGGCTCCATGACCGATGCTGAACTCTACAAGAGTCTGGCAAAGGGGGGCCACGCGGTGGCAGAAGACAGATTCAACAAGCTGCTTTTGGATCTTGAGATTATGGGGCTGATCAAGGTCTCGTGGATTACAAAGGGCGAGCGCAGGATAGAAAGGTACGCAGCAGCAGAAGCCGAAGTCGATGAGGTTGCAGAGCAGAACAGGATCGCAGTAGAGAAGGACTACGAGGCCAGCTTTCCAGGTTTTAAAAAGTAGCCAACACACGCAACAGCATCAGATGGCGTGATTCCTGCCTGTCTGCCAAAGGCATGCAGTTCCTGCAAGAGGGCTACTATATCAGCGGAATGTGAAACGCCGCATCAAGGGCGACTGCTGCAAATATCACCGTAAGGTACGGGGCAGTCACCTTGTATGCCTTCCATGCAAACTCGGATGTGGGGGTTTTTGTAAGTTTGTAGTGGTATGCAAGCATCAGGCCGCCTGAGACTGCTGCAATTACGGTGTAGACCAGGCCCATCCCGTCGGGAATGAGCGAGGGTATCATGGAGAATGGCAGCAGTATCATGGTGTTTCCCAGGATGTACTTGGACGTCTTTTGCATTCCAATCACTACAGGCAGCATCGGAACGTTTGCCTGGGCATACTCGTCTTTGATCTTCATTGCAAGGCACCAAAAGTGGGACGGAGTCCAGACAAACACCAGGAACCCGATCAGGAATCCCAGCAGATCCAGGCTTCCGGTGGCTGCAGACCAACCGGCCCAGGAGGCGGCGCTGCCGGCAATGCCCCCGATTACAATGTTTGACGTGTTTAGCCGCTTGAGCCACACCGTGTACACTACCACGTACGAGAATATCCCAACTGCAATAAAGAATGCAGACACGGGATTCAGTGCAAAATACCCGTACACCACAGACACGCAGCTCACGGCCAGGCCGTACGCCAGTACGTGCGACGGGGCCATCCGGCCTGACGGGATGGGCCTTGTGCTGGTTCTCTTCATCATGGGATCAATGTCCCGGTCATAGTAGTGGTTCAGGGCGCTGGAGCCTGCAGATGCAAGGGCGCCTGCAAGTATGATATGCAGGTACATCCAGGGGCCAAGTTCAGGGACGCCGTCAACCAGCCTGCTTGCAGCATACATCGATGTAACGGCGGTAATAACCAAAAGAACGACAATTCGAGGTTTGGAGATCTCCACTATCTCATTAAGGCCCAATCCTACTCTGTCCCACTCCTAGCCATTTAATTTATTCGTCGGGTGCAGGGGGTTTTGGGAACCATTCCGGCCATATGACACATGCATGTGCCAGTTCGCGAGGGGCCTGGCCGGCGGCACGGCATACGAAACTGTGGTTCCCTGCCGGCAATGCTGCTGCTGTGCATATTTCGGCTCTGTTAAGACACAGGTACCTAATTCTCGGCGTTAAACCTGGTACCAGAGGAGGTTATGACGTCCCCCATAACCAAAAACTGATTGCATTATTGGTTACTTGATTGGACAGAACTTGCAGATTTGCCGGCATCAGGGGCGGCAAGTATTTGTATCTCAGGGATCTTCCGCTTTTCATGCCATCAACAGGCAGTCACGTTCCGACTTCACACGCGCCCCGTGCGAAATGGACGGTACCATGAAGGTTAAACTGGCCGTCCTGGCAACAACTGCCTTCGTGGCGGTATTGGTATTTGTTTTTCCTGTTTCAGGAGGGCTCTTTGCCAACCCCGAGGGCATCGTCCTGACGCGCTTCATCGACCCCGACGCGGCAGCCGAATCCGTTGTAGGTTCCGTGACGCGCGTCACCGACACGGACCTGGCAGATGTTCCGAAAATCAGGCAGATGATCGACGTGGCACTGGAACAGGACTTTCCTCTGCGTGAGAGCGGCTTTGCAGTCTGGGACGGTGCGCTGAACCGCTATTGGCTGTATAGCGACTCGACAAGCGGCGACCTTCACGTCCGGATTGACTTGCCCCCATTGGAAGCGGAAAAGTACGGCGAATGGATCTATGACAACCTGAAACCGTCCCTCTACCTCGAATACGAGGGGGAGTTCTCCCACATCACGTCCTGGATCGCGTGAATTGGAAACCACGCCACTGGCGCCGATCGTGTCGTTTCCAGTGCTCGTCTCGTGGCTTGTACTGACGGACGCCGATGCGCTCGATTTCGGGCCAAAGATGTTATAACTTTCCCCCCCCATGTACCCGGTTTAACACCGAGAATTAGGTACCTGTGTCTTAGCAGCGCCTATATTTCAAAACGAATAAGTATATCAGCCATTCCAGCTATTCTAAATGAGTAATTGGGATCTGATGATGCCAGGAATGGGTCTGACTGCCATAGGCATTGCAGGCCTTACCATATCATATGCAGGCATAGCACATACGTTCATCGACGGCATGCATGCGCTTACCGGCCTTACCATGTTTGTGGGGCTGATCTTCCTTGCAGTGGGGATCCTGGACGGGGGAATATCGACTAGCAACAAGGCCAAGGCAACTACCCTGGTAGTCCTGTCGATCATGTTTGGGTTTGGAACATTCGCATTTACCTTCAATACCTCTGTATACACTGCCACGTTGGCAGGAGTCCTCATGGGAGTCGCGTTTCCGGCAATTGCCATAGCATACATTGCAGCAAAGTATCCGGTGTATCTAAAGCCGGTGGGCACGATAATGGGGCTTGCCGCAGCCACGGGAATCATCGTATGGGTTGCCTTCGGGTTTGTCAGTCCGGACACATATCTGATTCCCCAGGAGATATTAATCGAGGAGCCTGAAGAGGAGGCCTCCAATGCCCCGGTCTTTGCAATCGAGATTCTGGAGGGCTCAGACGTTGACGGGAATCCGGACTATGCTCCGGATGTTGCAGTAGTGCCGCAGGGCTACCTGATAGAATGGACAAACGCAGACGCAGTCATCCACACTGTAACTTCCACAGATGACGTGGGCGAGACCTTTGACTCAAGCCTGCTGGGTGCGGGTCTGGTGTACACGCTGGACACGGCGGATCTGGAGATAGGAGAGTACGATTACTTTTGTCTGGTGCATCCGTGGATGGACTCGGTATTGATAATTGAGGAGCCAAAAGAGCCGGTCACGGTTGTGATTCCGCCAGGTTCAGGATTCGTCAAGGACGATGAGATCTACTACGATCCGGAGAACATCGATGTGCCTGTAGGCACCACCGTATCATGGGACAACCAGGACGATGTGGCGCATACTGTAAATTCAGGTACGCCGGATGGCGGCTTCACAGACCTGTTTGACTCTGGACTGTTTGATGGAGGGGTTGCATACGAGTTTAGATTTACCGAAGCAGGAACCTATGACTATTACTGCCTGGTCCACCCATGGATGGTCGGCACAGTCACCGTCGGATAGCAGACTTGAACAGGATAATCCTGTCACGCCCAGATATTGATACGCTTACTAGGCATGCAGAGGACCGGATGCCCAACGAGGCATGCGCAATGCTGCTTGGGAGGGATGACTGTGTCAGGCGGCTGTTTCTGACTGAAAATACAGACATGTCGCCGTCTGCAAGGTTTACAGTATCGCCAGAGCAGCTCCTTGAGGCATACATGGCAGCAGATGCTGCGGGACTTGAGGTGGTAGGAATATTCCACTCCCATCCTGTCTCGGAGGCATACCCGTCAGAAACCGACAGGAGGTTCATGCAGGTCAATCCGGTGGCATGGATCATCTATTCAGGGGCAAACAGGGATCTCAGGGGGTACGTGCTGGAGCAGGACGGCAGTGCAAGGGAGATCCGGATAGTCTGCCAGGATTCAGAGCCCTAGGCTGCTATGGGCCTCGTGCCCCCACATGCAGAAGACTGCATGAGCGTCGTTCCGGTACAGGATGACTGCAGGCATCAAATCCATTCTATCCCCATAGAGTATTCATTCTAAATTAAATATGGCTTTTTTTCATCGGTATCATGGAGATTCACGTATACGACACCTACGTCAAGGCTGCAGACGGTCACACCATGCACTTTGACGTAATCACCGGCGAGAAGGATCACACCAAGGCCATCACGTATGGCAAGGAGTGGCTTGAATCCGTCGGCGAGGGGAACGCAGTAATGACTCAAAACGAGTGCCAATTCTGCCATTCCCAGGGTGCCCCGGCGCCTGTAGAACAGTCAATCAGGGAGAGAGGCTACTTCATCCAAAAGATGGAAGGCTGCTCCTAAACATTTTTTCCTTTTTTGTCAAACTGGGATCCTGCCAGGATGCACAGTCTCCTGCCAGGATGCACAGTCTCCTGCCAGGCAATGCAGATACATGGCCGGCGGGGATAATCTGCAATGGCCTGCATCATGGAAGATTCAGGCACGTGTTTTTTCGAATCCCAAGGACAGCTGGATTCTGGACTAGATTGCAATTACTGCCACAAAGGCAGACACAAAGACTATGGCAATGGTGTTGAGCAGCTTGATTACAGTGTTCAGTGCGGGTCCGGCAGTGTCCTTGTAGGGATCGCCGATGATGTCGCCGACGACTGCAACCTTGTGCACTTCTGTGCCTTTTTCTCCCCTCATCTCGACTAGCTTTTTTGCATTGTCCCACGCGCCGCCGGTGTTTGTCAGATGGTATGCCAGGAATATTCCGGTCACGACAGAGCCCATCAGCAGTCCTGCCACTGCGGTGGGTCCGAGCAGGATTCCCAGAATTATCGGGGAAATGATTGCAATGAGTGCGGGCTTCCACAGCTCCCTGATGGATGCAACAGTGGCAATGTCGACACACCTGGCATAGTCGGGCTTGGACTCCCCGGTAAGAATCTTCGGATCAGCCTTGAACTGCCTTCGAACCTCGTCTACCATCTTCATTGCAGCCCTTGAGACCCCGCTGATGAGCTGTCCTGTGATGATAAATGGAATCAGTCCGCCCACCAGCAGCCCCACAATCACTGCAGGGTTGGTCAGGCTGTAGTTGAGGTCCAGTATTCCCTCAAAGACATGGGCTGCCTCAAACTGGAACGCCTGGATCATGGCCAGCGCGGCAAGAGCGGCACTTGCAATCGCAAAGCCCTTGGTGACTGCCTTGGTTGTGTTTCCAACGGCATCAATCTCGTCTGTGACCTTGCGGTTCTCCTCGCCCATTCCGGTCATCTCCACGATTCCCCCCGCATTGTCGGCGATTGGGCCAAAGGCATCAATGCTCAGGACGATTCCTGCAAGGCTCAGCATCGCCATGGCAGTCAGGGACGTTCCATAGATGCCGTACAGGACAGGATCGGTTCCCGGGGGTGCCGCATTGGATGCGATGCTAAAGGATACGATGATTGCAACAACCAGGGCTATCATGAACGGGCCGGTGGACTGGAGTCCCTTGATGATTCCCATTAATATCAGGGAGGCATAGCCCCATTTTGCAGATTCTGCAATCTCCTGTACGGGGCCGTACTTGTAGTTGGTGTAATGGTCGGTGATCTTTTGGATCACGGGTACCAGGATTACGCCGATTACGGTGGTTCCAAACAGGGCGTATGCGATTGCAGAATCTCCGATAAACTGCGTGGTGAATACAAAGTTCAGTGCTATGGCAATTGCAGCCGAGACGTAAAAGGAGCGGTTGAGGGGTTTCATCACATCTGTGACGCCCTTGGAGCCGACTATTACAACGCCAATAATGGACGCAATCATGCCGGATGCGCCAATCAGGATAGGATACAGAAACAGGTCAGGTGCGCCAATCAGCGCTGCAATGAGGAGCGCTGCAAGTATTGTGACGATGTAGGATTCATAGACATCAGAGCCCATTCCGGCCGCGTCCCCTACGTTGTCCCCCACATTGTCTGCAATCGTGGCAGGGTTTCTTGGGTCATCCTCGGGAATGTTTGCCTCGATCTTTCCAACCAGGTCGGCGCCCATGTCGGCAGCCTTGGTAAATATGCCGCCCCCGATTCGTATGAACAGTGCGATGAGGCTGGCGCCGATTCCGACGCCGGCAATTGTGATTGGATCAGGGTAGATGAGGTAAAGTCCGGTAATTGCCATAAGGGCCATTGCAGGAACTGCAAGCCCGACTGTGGCCCCGCCCCGGAACGCCATGGCAAACGTCTTTCCCAGGCCGCTGCTGCTTAGATGCGCGGCCCTCACTGCGGCCTTGACAGTTATCTTGAGGGATATCAGTCCTGCGACGGCAGACAGCGTTGCGCCCACTGCAAAGGCAATTCCGTTGGAGGGTTGCAGGAACGCCCCTATAATGACAGACAGCGCGATGGCGACTGGAATGATTATCTTCATCTCACGCTTGAGGAATGCCGTGGCACCTACGCGCACGGCATCTGAGATCTCCATCATCTCCTTTGTTCCGGCGGGTTGTTTTGTTATCCATGCCACAAGCAGCCCGGCAACGATAAATGATGCAATTCCCGCCCCAAACGGCAGAATCTCCTGGACAGCCATGCTATACCCTGCTTGCCTTATCTTTGGAAATATAAATCAAATAGAGTACAGGTGGCGGCGGTGCCGGCCCGGCACGATATGGATCAGGCACGAGCAGCCGCCGCAGCCGCCGCAGCCGAATGGCTACTTTCTCTTCTGGTACGGGCCAAATGTTCCGCCCAAGAGTCCCTGCCTTACCAGCCCGTTGAATCTCTTTCCGTGTGCAAGATACGGGAATCTCATGTGGATTAGTTCGTGGACTATCGTGTTTTCAAGGATCTTCTCGTTTGGGATCTTTCGGACGTTGACGAATATGGTGCCATATCGAAGATAGGAGACTCCGTAATACTTGTATGCAGACGTCCTTCGGCCATGGGTCATCTCCCGGGGAGCCTCAAACACCTCCCTGGTGGTCAGAAGCACCCTGGGCTCGGCAATGGAGAACCTGTCAGAGTAGATTCCGACTTTTTCAAGTATTGCCAGCCTGAGATCACTGTCAAGCTTCACAACATGGTGTAATGCAATTTGCGTTTATCATGCCGTGTCAATTGTTCTATAGTGAAAAGCGAAAGTTCGTACAATTTTGAGATCCTTTTTAAGAAAATAAATCCCAATTACAGGCATCTATGTTAACCCTCCCATGATTGTCAGCAAAATCATCAAAATAACACAATCTCGGGAACTATCACGCAAGATCGTGAAATGCTCCCGGGAAACTGACATCATTTACGACATAACAATCATGATGAAACTTGCACATCCCAGAATCACGCAGTTTGACATCAACAACCTGACAACAGGATGGCGCAGGGAATTCGGCCTGACCTGCAGCGTCCGCATGCGTGAGGCCGCCTCAAAACAGGCTTTCCAGGCGGCAGTCAAATTCCGCAAGGCAAACCGGCTCAAGCACAACAAGCGCATCTGGCGCAAGAAGCAGATCAAGCTGGGGAAAAAGAAAACGTACAAGCACAACAGGTGGACCGAGCCGTCCAGCCTGATGAGGCGCGGCAGGAAAACAACCAGGCTGCGCTCGCTGAATTCACGCGGAAAACCAAAACTGCGCGACGACGGAGACGTATTTCTGCCAGGACTCGGGGAAGCAAGGCCACGCACGAAGGTTCCAGAAGGCAGGCTCGTGTCGTTCCAGATGGTTGATATCACAGGCAAGGTCACGCGTAAGACCGGGGATGGTGATCGCGAATTCAAACTGCATTTGCAGATAGAAGTCCCAGACCCCGAACACGCGACAGGCAGCGGCGACAAATGCAAGGCAGGGCTGGATCTTGGAGTCAGGCACCTTGCGGCAGTCGCAGACGAGCATGGGAACGAAAAACTGTACAATGTCCCCGGATGCTGCAAGAGGCATGACGGCGACAGGATTGATCAGCTGAAATCATTTAGATCAAGATGCCAGGCAGGCTCCAGAAGATGGAAAGAGATCGGCCGCAGGATAACGCGTGAGTTGAAAAAGACATCAAACATGCAAAAACACAACGAGGCCGACATTGCCAGGCGGATAACAAAAGGACTGTCCGTATTGTTCTTGGAAGACCTGGATTTGACCAAGATGAGGCGATCCTGCGGGACGGCTTCAAAGACGGGGTTGAACCGCGAGATGGCCTATTCCAGAATGGGCGAGTTTCGGAGCCAAGTTGAATGGCAGATGAAAAAGAAAGGCGGAATTACAAAACGCGTGGAACACGCATATACAAGTCAGAGATGCGCTGCCTGCGGGGTAGTGGACAAGAAGTCCAGGAACGGCGAATCATTTGTCTGCACCTCATGCGGATGGTGCCACCATGCCGACAAGAACGCGGCAAAAAACATTTTGGATAATGACTGTCCCCATACGGAGGAGACTGGCGGCCAAGCCCACGGGAATTGTGGAGACACCATTGCAGGTGTCGAGGTCGTCACAAGGCGCGAGGATCACGGATCGGATAGTTCTGGAATGAACAATTCGACAGGTCGGCTTGGACCCGATGACGACGACGACGACAATATTGGAAGGTCTAACAGAGCGCCGGAAAGAGCACCAGGACATGCTACAGAGAAATCTGTTTGTACGAACTTTCGCTCGCCGCTATAAAAGATTTGGTCTATTCTGGTTCTGTCGGGGGTACAGGCTGTTCTGCATGCCTATTCCATCATCATGTCAAGCAGCGCCTGCATCCGGTTTTTAATCTCAGGCGAGACGCGTACCACCACAAGTCCCTCGTCTGGCTGGCCATACAGGACTACGGCATTGGCAGGTGCGTGAATGCAGGCAGGAATCACCAGCAGGTCTTCTTCGCCGTTGACGTGCAGCCTCACGGGAGGCGGCATTGCAAGGGCGGTTTGGATTGCCCGAATGCTCTGGGTGGTGATCTCTGCTGCAGGATTGTCAGTGGTAATCTCGGTTGCGCCACACAGTGCGGGAGGCCTTCGCTTCTTTCGCTTCTCCAGGCCGTCGACTATCTGGAGGGACGGAACAATGCCAAGGCCGATCATCCTCTCAGTGGTCCTGTCGCCCACGGTTATGACGTAGGCGTCCTTTGGCAGATGGCTTTGAATCTCATCCGTGCCGGTACTGCCTTCCGGAAGCAACACGCCCAGCGGGGCCTTCATGTGATCTCTTAGGGAATCTGGCAGTTTCACGGGGGTTCGCATCTAGTTTGAAGCGCTTGCCTCTGATCCCTCAGACTCCATCTCCTGCCGCAGTTTTGCTGCAAGAATGCTGCACTGGGCGGCAATATTCTTGGCAGCCACCCTGAAGGCTACGGCGCTTGGAGAATCGGTGTTTGTAATCATGATGGGCTTTCCCAGATCGGATCCGGACATGATGCCGGAGTTTAGCGGAACCTCTCCCAGAAACGGCATATTGAACTGTTCGCTTATCTTCCTGGCGCCGCCTTCGCCAAAGATGTAGTGCCTCTCGTCACAGTTTGGGCAGATAAAGTGGCTCATATTCTCAACGACGCCGATTATCGGAACGTTGAGCTTTTCAAACATGCCGATTGCCTTTACTGCGACATTGCTGGCAACATCCTGCGGCGTGGTTACCACCAGAATGCCCGTAATGGGGATAGTCTGTGCAAGGGTCAGCGGTATGTCGCCGGTGCCCGGCGGAAGATCCACTATCAGGTAGTCCAGATCAGACCAGTTGGTGTCAACAAGAAACTGCTTGAGTATTCCGGATATTATCGGGCCGCGGTATATTGCAGCCTGGTGCGACTGCTCGGCAAAGAATCCAAAGGATACCACCTTGAGCCCGTTGGAGTCTGCAGGCTGAAGCTTGTTGTCCTCGACTTCCATGCAGCCGTCCTTCATTCCAAGCATGAGCGGGATGCTGGGGCCGTAGATGTCTGCATCAAGCAGCCCCACCTTGGCCCCCGTCTGGAACAGCGCAAGTGCCAGGTTCAGGGAGACTGTGGATTTTCCTACGCCGCCCTTTCCGCTTGCAACGCCGATGATGTTCTTGACAGTTGCCATTCCGGTGTCAGCATCAAGGGAGCGTCCCTCCATCACCTTTGCAGTCACGTTCAGATCAAAATTCTTCAACTCGGAAAGCTCGCCTACCACGCGCCTGACGTCATCTTCAATCTCAACATTGAAGGGACATGCAGGAGTAGTCAGTTCAAGCGTGAACTTTAGGTTGCCGTCTGCAAGCTCCAGATCCTTTATCATGCCCATGGAGACGATATCCTTCTTCAGGTCGGGATCAATTACGGTGCTGAGCTTCTCAAGTACCTGATCGATTCCAACCATTGCGTCAAAAAGTTTGCCGACATTATTTAAACATAAGTCGGACGCTGCAGCAGGAATGTTTCGGGTATGCCACATTCCAGAAGCATGTTGGAATCAGGTTGTGATGCTGGCCTGTATCCAACCAGATGGCATAATCTGGACAAGCATGCCATGAGGAGGAGTGGGAGGAGGAGGAGGAGGAGGAGGAGGAGGAGGAGGAGGAGGAGGAGTGAGTTCAGGCCGGCTTCCTGCGCGTATTCCCAATTCCTATCCAGGGTTCATGCTTTGGACACGTGATATTCCGTCTTGTTTTGAGATCCGGAATACGTGGTCGGCGCAAGTCTCAAGCTCCGGGTCATGAGAGACAAGGATGATCTGTTCGGATTCGAGATCATCGAGTATCTGACGGACCTTGTACAGTTGATTCTTGGAAAAGCCGTCTGTGGGCTCATCTAGAATCAGCAGGTTGGACTTTATCGAGCCTTCCTCCCGTACCAGGGAGTTCAGGGTAAGCCGGTATGCCAGTGCGATGCTGGTCTTTTCTCCTCCCGACAGGAATGCAACATCCTGGTCTATTCCATCCTGGTCTATAATGGGTGTAAAATTCTCGTCAATCCGGGATTCCTTAGTAGGATCATCCACCAGAACAGAGTACCAGTCATGGTATGTCTCGTTGAATCGCTGCAGGATGGACAGCATTACCTGTTTTTCAATATACGCAGTTGTTGGAATGAAGAACTCTTCTAACCATTCCTGAAACTGTGAGAATTTTTGGTGTTTTGATTTCCACATTTTGGACTCTGCAAGACGGGTTGTATCCTGTTCCAGTTTTGCTTTTTCATTTTGTATCCTTGTCTGTCCTGCCGTAATGTCGTTAGAGACTGTGTTGTAGTTTCTTCGGAGCTTGTCCAGATCTGTCTCTTTTTGTAATATGGCATCATCCACATCCTCAAAGGATTCAAGATCTGATCTCTTCTGATTTAGTTCTGACTCCCAGTCCAAGTTCTGTGACGTTGCAGACTCGATCTCCTCGCGGCATCTTGTGATGAACATCTCTGTCTTTTGTCTTGCAGTATCAATGCGTTGGATTGTCTCTGTTGCGTTATAATGCCGAATCAGTGCATCCTTGAGGTCAGTCAGAACATCAACGGGATTCCCACCTTGAAATTCAGAATACTGCAGATTAAACATCCGGATGCCGGCATCAATCGACGGTATTTTTGCCATCTTTTCATCACGAATCTTGATCATTCGGATCACATCCTGAATCCGGATGATCTCCTGTTCATACGAACTCCGCATTTCCAGAGTGTTATTCAGTCTGGAGTTTAGTTCGGACAACACATCTGTAATGGATGCAAGTTCTCCATCCAGTTCCAGTACTTTTTTTTGCTTGTCATCGATCATCTGATGGCTGTGCTGCTCGTCAATGGTCTGATCACATGTAGGGCACTTGTTCCCCAGCTTGACAAACTTGCCAATCTCGACCTTCAACGCATTTTTGCCAGTCTGTGTCCGGGTTTTCTGGCTGCGCACATCATCAAGACTGCCTCTGATCTCCTGCTCGGCATCATCACATGATCGTTTCTTCTTTTGCAGGGAATCTAGCAGACTGTTACTGGATTCAAGACTCGAATCCATACTTCCAAGCCCGTCTTGTATTTTGGATATTTCACCGGTAATGATGTCTTTTTCAGACTCCAGCCGTATGCGATCCTCGCGAATCCTTTGGAATTTTTTTATCTCAGACGCAAGTTCAGTCACGCTCTTTGTAGTATCTGGCCTTTCAGTCTTGGAGAGAGTCTCATATTCCCGGGTGGCACTGTCCAGATCGGTATTGGATCTGGCAACTTCCTGCCTCAGCTGTCCGATTCGCACCGTGTTGTGACTAATTTTGTCCTTCAGACTGTCAATGTCAGACTCTAGGCGTATCTTGTCATTTTTTTTATTCTGCAGTTTACGTAAAGCTGCTTGGGCGGATTCAATATTGTCTGCAAGAGCCCTCATCTGCGCCTCTTCCTTTGAAACCTGGTCACAGATAGTATCAATCAGGGTTTTGGATTTTTCCATCTGCGACTCCATCTCGGGAATATTACCAAACCGGTCTTGCATTACCCTAGCCTCGGTTCTGATGTAGGACAGCAGAACCCGGGCATTGGATTCGGCAGTGCTGTACTCTTCTATTTGAAATGCCTTTCTTATGGTCTCAAGACGCCTGCCGGCATCATCAAGCACGTTCTTCATTGCTTCCTGCGGTGTAAAGATGGCATATCGGAATATTCTGCTCTCTGCCCTGGGATTCGGGGATTCGTTGAACCTGAGAATCTGCAGAATTCGCTGCTTTAGGTCCGATGGGGAGAGAGGCTCCTTTGTTCCTTCAGTCTTTATCCAGGTCTCCTTGGGGTTCTGGTTTATGCCCTGGTCTGTTCTTTTCAGCGTCCTTTTAATCTCGTATCTGCATCCGTCCACTGAAAACTCCAATATGGCATAGCCTGTACTTTCTTTTTTGGCCAGCAGTGCTTCAGGCTTTTGGGAGCCCAGACCAAACAGCGCAAACTCGATTGCCATCAGTATGGTGGATTTTCCCGAACCGATATCGCCTTCAAACAGGGACACCCCGTGTTGGAATTCTATCTCCTGATGGACATAGCTTCGAATGTTCTCGATTACAAGGGAGTTAAGAATCATCATTCCCGTCCAGTCCCAGAATCGCCAGTGCGTCGTTTTGGATCCTTGCAGCGTATGTGTTTTTCTTTTCATTGGCCAGCGGTTCTTCTCCCAGCTTTCGAAGCAGTCTTCGCGCAAGATCGACGCCCTGCTCTCCTAGCAGATCCTTTTGATCAAGACGGAGCTGTCCTATGTTTTCAGAAAATATGTTGGTCTCGATCTCCGTGCGGTCAGTACCGTTTGCCTGCGTGATGGCGTACTCCTTTGATTTTAGCTGGTTCTTGTTGACCAGTGATACAAGCGATCCCCTTTGTGCAAGGCTGCTTCTTGCAGCAGAGATGTCCACATCGGCAGTCTTTCCACTGGTCATCTCGCCTGCAATCTTGACTATCACGACCTTGTCTGTGGGATCAATTTCATCTATGCTCCGGCGCAATTTCTGGTTTACTGACTCTACGGGCTTGTCATCTGCGTCGATTTCTATCAGTTCACACCGGGTGTTTTCCAGGGTGACAAACTCGACTGACTTTACATCGTCTTCAAACTCGACTGTGTAAAATCCCCGTTCCGTCCCCCGGGCATTATGCTCCAGATCCGAGTGGTAGCCTGCAAACGGGGTTCCAGAGTAGACGACATGCGGGTATCTCTCAAATGTCTGATGGCTGCTCTTGTGCATGTGGCCTCCGGCATAGTAGGAGAATCCCCTTGGAAGCAGCGACAGTGGCATCTGGTCTCCCTCGTTGGTATTGTCTCCCTTCATCTCTGCAATCCCTGCATGAAACAGAAATATCTTGAATCCGGGTTCCGACTCTAGGGGAACCCTGTCAAGTTTTTGGTAGTGTTCCCTGTCGTTTCCGGCCTTGAGCCCGGACAGGCCGGTGATCCTGGCGCCTGTCTTTTCATCGGATATGAAGCCAAGGGATATCGTCCCGTCATCATTACTCGTGGCATTTGCAACCTTGATTATGTAGCCTGCAGCAGCCAGCAGGTCGATTACCGAGTTTGACACCGGGGAAAAGTCGTGGCTCCCATACACGACATAGACGGGGATTCCGGCCTCGTATACCTCCCGGAACTTTGTGAATGCGTATTTTTGAACGCGCATCTCGGGAATGTTTACATGGAATATGTCGCCGGGCATCAGGATAAAGTCGACATTCATGGACATGCATCTGTCAAGCGCGTCCTCAAAGACACGCCGTTCCACGTCCTGCAGTGCGGACTCTTTTTGAAATCCCAGATGAATGTCAGACATGTGTGCAAATCTCAAACTAGAACACCTTAATCTTTTCAGGTTTTGGGCGCTGCTGGCTTTTTACCAGATCATCAAAGAGCGGAATCTTGATCGGCATGGCAAACGGCACAAAGATGCTTGTAATTATTGCCTCCCCCTTGTCCAGGCTTGCGATATTCTTGTCATCGCCGGACAGATCCTGCGAGGCAGAGGCGATTATCGCATCCCTCTCCTGCTTCATCTCGTTGCCCAGAATTATCTTTGTGTTCATGTTTGCAAGGATGGTCTTGGGTATTACGCTGGAGAGCTGCGTGATGGCCGTAAGCCCCACCTTGAACTTGCGCCCCTCCTTGGCGATCGTGGAATAGACATTGTCGTTTGATGCCAGCACGTCGCTGCCTATGACGCGTGGCGCCTCCTCAATGACTATGGTGGCGACCGGCTTGTGGTCCAGCTGGCCTCTTGCCTTTGCATCCTTGTACCGGTGTAGCAGCCTGTCTGCAATGATGTTCCCGACGATCAGTTCTGCCTCGTCTCCCAGTCTAGAGGTGTCCAGAACCACCACCCTGCCCTGCTCTATCTCGTCTACGATATCATTGACAGTCGTCATGCCCCTCGTGTCAGCGTCAAACACCTCATGTCTGGAGGAGACTGTGTCAGACTCATCCACGTGCAGGTTTAAAAGCATGCGTAGCCGCCTCTGAACCACCATCAGGGTCGATGACTTGAACTCGCCCTGGCTGGAGTCTGACCCGTCAATGCTGCCAGAGGACGGATCCGCCTGCATCAGTTTCTTGATCCAGTCCCTTTTGTGCTTTCTAAATGCGGTCCGGATTGCCTGAAGCTGCGCGTCTGAAAAATCAACAATCCCCTCAAAGTGTTCGGGTTCGACTGACTGCAAGTTGATCGTCAGCTGCCTGGCGCCCGGCGGCGGATCAGACGGCGTATAGTATGCAAGATTTTCTGTGGCCCTCAGATGATCCTTCAGGCCTTTCCTTCCCCGCCCATAATATTCATCGTGTGCATCAAGAACCAGCACGCCGACATTGTTTGTGTCAAGTACGTTCCACAGGATGCACTTTATCAGGTTTGACTTCCCCCTGCCCGTGGCCGCAGGAATCAGCACATGGTGTGAAAATACATCCTGTGCAGGCAGCCAGACCTTGGCATCCAGGGACGTGCTTCCGCTCCGGATATTGCCTACAAAGATTGAATCGCGGTTCCTTTGCAGGAACTTCAGGTCGTCAGAGGAGATCAGGCGCAGCCTGCTAAAGAACGTGGGAAGTGATTTTGGAATCCTGACCTTGTCATTCCTGTCCACCCGGGCAAGCGGCTTGAGTTTGGCCAGGACGTAGTTGACAAATTCCGGCTCATAAAACTTGGCATCAATTATCTGCTCCATGCTCACGCCGGACATCATCTGGCGCATCCCCTCCTGTATCTGCGAGCCGTACTCCATGTCAAATACCTGCATGATTAGAAACGAGTCCTCTTCCTGGGATACCAGCAGGCTGCCAATCTCAATGCCTGCCCCGTCCTTTTCCCGGAGTATTATGCGTCCAAAATCCCCGCCTACCACCTGCCCTACTATTTCGTCATTCATACGGTTGCACCATTCAAAACGTCATGTGCCATCAGGCTGGTATCATACATTTGCATCATTTTCCACTCGGGCCGCTTGAGCATCTCTATCTTGGCATGTCTGCGGTACATGCTTAATTCGTTTGTGCGTATCTGGGCAAACCTGTCTGCATCCAGTGCGCCGTATGGATAGCCAATCATGGAGACATCCCGGGAGTTTTCAGCCAGGCTGCCAAGTACCGAGTCCAGATCATCAGGGGTCATGCTGTGGAATTGATCCCGGAGTATCTCAAACCTGAAGACGAATCTGGATTCATTGTGGAATTTAACTGCAAGCATGAACTCTTTGCCGTCAGGCGAGATCCTGTCGGCCACCTTCACGTACCAGCTGCCATACGGAACGTCCCTTGCAATCTCTGCAACCCTTGCAAGGAGCGGGTGGCCGGACTTGGTAACCAGCCGGCTTGTCTTTGCCAGTCCGCACACTATTACGCCCTTGTCCTGCGCCGCCCGGTACAGCCTGTCTGCGTATTGCGCCTCGTTTTCAAAACTGGTCTGCAGGGAGCCGTCCATGACCAGCATGTCTCCTGCCTCCAGCTCGGACTCTACTACGCGGATTGCCATCTGCCATTCGGCAAACCTCCTGCTCAGGGAGCTGAACCTTGAACTGTCAAGTACGGAGTTTCCTTCGATCTTTGAGGACAGGGCAGACTCGTCAGGAAGAAACCTCCTGTCGTTGTCTGTGTACGGAAACAGCCTTGTGCTGTATGTGATGCCCGTATCAGGCGTATCCAACACCACATAGGAGAAGAACTGGATGCGCGGGCCACAGACCGGCGCGACTCTCCTACTTCCCTGAAACAGGGAAAAATACACACGGTTAACCGTAATCAGATGGTTTGCCGACTCTGCCAGCAGTCCGTTGCCGCCGTCGACAAATGCCATCTTGCGTGATGTCTCAGCGGGTCTTATCTCTGAGAATTCTGATGGTATGAGTGGATAGGTCTGTCCGGCATCATCCTTGCCCAGTATGACGTCCGAATGCTTCCTACCTGACAGGCAGGTGCCAAGATCTGCAACCAAGTTTTCCAGGGGGTTTTCACTCATAACGAGTCAGCCGTGTTCAGGTTGTATAACATTTGCCCAAGGATGTCACCGCCAGGAGGGACTGAACAGAGATTGGGCCAGGCATTCGCCATCAACGGGTGCCGCATCCCAGCTAGGGTTAATTAGACAGCAGTCCCCAATCCCGGTGTTTGAAGAGAATCGGCCTGCTGGGCTGCGGTGCAATAGGAACCCGAATCGCGCTGGCAATAGATTCGGGAAGGATTCCTGCGACCCTTACACACGTGTATGATGAATCAAGGGAGGCTTCTGCCCGGCTGGCAGGACGACTCAAGAGCAGGCCCGTAATAGTTGAAAACCCCCACCTCCTCTCATCGCATCCGGTAGACATCGTGGTGGAGGCTGCATCCCAGGATGCAGTCAGGGATGTGGCCCTGAGCGTCCTGCAGAACAGGAGGGACCTGATGGTAATGAGCGTGGGTGCGCTGCTTGACGAGTCGATCCACGAGGTGCTCTCAGAGGCATGCGGGGACTTTTCGCGGACCATCCTTCTGCCGTCAGGCGCGATTGCGGGGCTGGACGCAATAAGGGCGGTCCGGGACGAGCTGGACAGCGTTTGCATTACCACCACAAAGCACCCGTCATCTTTGAAGGGGGCAAGGTTCTTTGAGGAGTCCGGGATTGATCCTGACGGTATCGACTCTGCAACTGCGATATTTGAGGGAACCGCAGGACAGGCAGTACGCATGTTTCCTGCAAACATCAACGTTGCAGCCCTGCTGTCGCTGTCAGGGATAGGCAGCGACAGGACCACGGTAAGAATAATTGCAGACCCCAACACTGACAGGAACACCCACCACATAGAGGCCGTCGGAAAATTCGGGAGCATGTCATTTACGATACGCAACGTTCCGGATCCGCAGAACCCCAAGACAAGCAGGCTGGCAACCCTGTCTGCAATCGAGACCCTGAGGGAGTACTGCTCAGACGAAATCCGGATAGGCACATGATATGGCAATTATTGCCACACTGGAGGGGTTTTTTGAGAATAATTGACTATTTCCCACTCTTTAAATCCCCTCGGATTCAAATGGATAAGGCATGCTCGTACAGCAGTCTTCACAATTGAAAGACGAAATTCAAAGACTCAAGAGGGAAAAGGACGTCGTGATCCTTGCACACAACTACCAGATTCCCGATGTCCAGGATGTGGCAGACTTTACAGGCGATTCGCTTGGCCTCTCAAGGCAGGCTGCAACCGTTCCACAAAAGACCATCCTGTTCTGCGGCGTGAACTTTATGGCAGAGACTGCGGCAATCATCAGCCCCGAAAAGCGGGTGCTGATTCCGGATCCGGAGGCAGGGTGTTCCCTGTCAGACTCCATCACAGTCAAGGAGTTGAGGGACTGGAAGAGGCAGCATCCCGGAGCCATATCTGTAGGGTATGTCAACACTACTGCGGAGATCAAGGCAGAGCTTGACTACTGCTGTACCTCGTCAAACGCGGTAAACGTTATCAGGGCTATTCCAGAGGACAGGGAGATCCTGTTCCTGCCAGACATGTTCCTTGGCTCCTACGTTGCAAGGATGACGGGCAGGAAGAACATGAAGATATGGGCAGGGGAGTGCCACGTCCACGCCGGAATCACCCCGCAGGACATCACCAGAAAGCTGGACTCGATGAGGGATGCAGAGTTTGTCATACATCCAGAATGCAGCTGCACCACGCCCATGATGTATGATGCGGCAACAGGCGGCTTCGGGGACAGGAACGTGTCCATCCTGTCCACAGAGGGCATGCTTAATCATGTCAGCAGATCAAAGGCAAGCAGGTTCGTAGTCGCCACCGAGACAGGCATACTGTACAGGATGAGACAGCAGAATCCTGGCAAGACCTTTGTTCCCGCATCAGAAAAGGCCGAATGCCAGTACATGAAGATGATCACGCTTGAAAAGGTGCACGATGCACTGGTCAACGAAAGATATGCCGTTACCGTACCTGCAGACATTGCCAGGAAGGCACGCCGGGCAATCAACAGGATGCTTGAGATAAGCTAGGACCGTGTATGTGGCCATGACAGGATTGTTTGGCAGGCCTGCAGATCCCCACAGGAAGGAGAATATAAGGAGGATAAAGGAGTTCAAAAAGCTTGTCAGGGATGAAAAATACGACGAGGCAGTCAGGTCAGGCACGGAATATCTAAAAAGGGTGCCGGGAAACCAGGACGTCCTGTTTACCATCGGCGGAATATACTACATGAAAAAGAGGTACAAGACGGCCATAACGTATCTTGACAGGGCCCTTGAGATTGGCTCGTATGACACAGAGGCGCTGCTGCTCAAGGCGCACTCCCACCACAGGCTGGGCCAGATGAAGCAGGCAGTCCTGTGTTGTAAGAAGATTCAGGAGGTTGATCCAAAGAACAAGGCAGTGGCAGAACTGCTGCGACAGGCAGAATCAGATCTCTAGACTCATGTCGATGCACCTGACAGAGTTTGTAATGGAACCGGCAGAGATGATATCGACTCCGGTACCGGCATACCTTGAGATGTTGCCCGGCGTGATTCCGCCGGACGCCTCCAGCCGTACGCCGTCCCGGAGTCCCTGATCCTTGAGAATCCGGATGGTTCTTTTGATCTGCGCCGGGGTAAAGTTGTCCAGCATTACGATTGCGGCCCCCTCCCTTGCGGCAAGAACGGCATCATCGGCATTTTCCACCTCGACTTCGAATGTATCATGCGTCTTTCTTGCCTCCCTGATCAGTGACAAAAGGGAGCCGCCGGCAGCGATGTGGTTGTCCTTTATCATGACCATCTCGTCAAGCCGGAGCCGGTGCGGCCGGCCGCCGCCTGCCTGGACTGCCTCCTTGTCAAAGTATCGCAGCCCGGGAGCAGTCTTTCTTGTTGCATACAAAAGCGTCCCGTCTGGAATCCTCCGAACCATCTGGTCAGTCTGGGTTGCAATCCCGCTCATTCTTGCAAGCAGGTTCAGGGCGGTCCTCTCGCATGCCAAAACGTCTGCAGCATCACCGGCAACAGTCATCACAGTCTGATTGGTCCGGATTGGCGAGCCGTCCTTTACAAGGATTCTTGCCCTGCACCCTGCCATCCCAAACAGGTCCCTTGCATGCACCGTGCCTGCAAGCACTGCATCCTCCCGGGATATTATTCTGGCACGAATCTGCTTTTTGGGCAGAAGCGCACCTGTAATGTCACCGGTTCCGACATCCTCTGCAAGAAACTGCGCCAGCTGTCTTTTGGTATCAGACGACAATGTCATTATGAGTTCTTGGAGGATTTTAAATATTTGAGTTCCCGCTATGTCACCTTTATGGCGTACTTGCCCTTCTTGGTAATGCCAAGGGTCTTTGAAATCTCAGAGTTTGTAGGATCCACTACGAAGACTATCCCGTTCCAGTCAGGCGTCAGATCAGAGGACTTGCAGACAGGGCATACCCTTCCGATTGTGACAAACTTGCACTTTCTGCATGCCATTTCACGTGCCATCTCAGCTTACCTCGGCATTTGCAGACCTGTCCGCCTCTGCATCCGACTTTTGGATCTCTTCTGCAATCCAGCTGTCCGCCCCCAGGAACGGCTGCCTGCACGTGATGCCAATCTTGCCCATCGTTGCAGCCTTGCCTAGCGATACGGCAGTTATTCTTGCGCGGATTGTTGAGCCCACCTTGAGTGTTCTTCCGCTCTGGTTGGCCAGAATCATTCCGGACTTTACGTCGCTCTTCAGGTAGTCGTCCATTACCTGTGAGAGATGGAGCAGTGCATCTGTTGGGCCGATTCGGACAAACGCGCCAAAGTCGGTAATGTCGACGATCTCGCCCTGGACGATCTCCTGCAGTTTTGGATAAAACGTAAGCGCTTCGAACTGGACCTTGTGGAATGTTCCGCCATCCCCTGCAATCATCTTGCCCATGTCATCCACCTTGGCATCCAGAATCATGATGATGTATCCAAGCTCTGCATTAATCATGCTCTCGTACTTTTCCTTCAGTATGTTCATTGCCGCCTTCTTGAGTGTAGTCTCAAAGAGGTTGGGCGGAATTCGTACAACATCAACTAGGGTGGATATTGAAAACACTGTGTGCTGTTTTCCTAAATTTCAGTTTATGAATCTTTGGATAACTGATGAACCGAACGTCCGGCTGTCGCAGTTCAGAATGCGGCGGCAGCAGTACTACGGGAGGACAAGGCCAATTCCGTCGAGGCCGGATCTCACTCTACGGTGACCACTCCAAGCATCCATGGATGAACTATGCAAAAGTAGTCATAGGTTCCTGCATCGGCAAATGTAAATTCGTACGAGCCACCTGGTGGGAGCAGTCCGGAGTCAAATATTGGCTCGGGAAACGTCTGCGGATCACCGTACGTTACAGTATGTGCAGCGTTGTCCTCGCTCTCCCATACAAGAGCCTCGCCGGCAGAGATGGTAATGGCAGAAGGCACAAAGCACTCGTCGGTTGCTTCACATCCGGGTAGAGATGTCCCTGCCGGGATGATCACGATGGGAACGCACCGGCCCTTATGATCCAGCCTGGCGCCGGCCTCACCCATCATGCACATGTTGTCATAGGTCTGGTCATCAAGGCCGCATACGGGATCCAGTTCTGCAGGGCAGAATGTGGGTTCGCTGACTATGCGCGGTTCAATGACATCGTCTGGCGAGATGGCAATGAACCCCAGAGAGATGGCAACAAGAATTCCGACTGCAGCAATTATACCATAGGAGAAATTCATCTTAACCACCTGTTAGTTTTGCAAACTTTTCGTTCTTACTTAACGTTTCCATGAACCGTATGTTGGACAAGGCAACCACTGCCGACTCTACCACCGGCGCATCAGAATCACCAAGGGCCTTTTCAAGAGTATCCTTTGCCTCCCTTGAGCCTACCACGCCCAAGGCAATTGCAGCCTCGTGCCGTACAAACATGCTTGGATCGTTGAGGGTTGCATCACTCAACGGGGGTATGGAACCGGAATAGCACATCTGGCCCAGCGAGAACGCGGCCTCGTGCCGGACAAGTTCGTTTTCATCATGCTTGAGAACCTGCGCGATATACGGAATCTTGTCCTCCCCGCCAAAATCCACCAGAATGCATGTTGCCCGCGTCCTGACCACATAGTCAGAATGGTTCAGGAGGTTTACAAAATACTGGGTGTCCTTTTGCTCGTACCTTGACTCCATCTCGGCAAATACCTTCATCCGCTCGTCAGTTACAACCTGCAATTTATTTTGAGATTTTCAGTGGCATATATTAGGCTACTTGAAGGCAGGTAGGGATACGCCGTTCCGGATGCCACTCAGGATAGCACCCTACCAGACATGCAGGTCATGCCCCCATAGAGAGGAGGTATATATTTAATGTAAAAACTATACAGCAGATCTATGAGCGCAGTGATAGGCAGCATGGTGCCAAACTTTAAGGTCTCAGAATGGGTACAGGGGGCTCCTACAAATTTTGACCGGGAAAAGGATCACATCGTGATGTTGGAGGTGTTTCAGGTCAACTGCCCGGGCTGCTTTATGCATGCGATTCCCGAGGCAATCAGCGTCTACAACAAATACAAGGATGAGGGGGTACGCGTACTGGGCATGGCCACTGCCTTTGAGGATTTTGACAAGAATACGCTGGAGAACCTAAGGCTGCTTGCAGAGAAAGGCACGGTGGTAGGAGAGACAAAAAAGGCGCTTGCCACGTACGGGCAGCTCAAGGATGGCGACAAGCTTGCATACAGCATTCCGTTTCCGCTCGGGATGGACAGCCTTACAAAGACCGGAGGGGAGGTCAGCATGGAGAAGATCATGGAGTTTATCTATCCGCAGATTCCGGAGTTTGACTCGCATCCGGAGGATTACAGAAACCAGGTCATTGAAAGGGTAAGGGACTACATGAGATCAAAGGAGTATTCGGCAGAGACCTTTGAGAAGTTTGCGTTGCGGGGCACGCCTTCGACAATCCTAGTCGACAGAAGGGGAATTCTCAGGGACGTGTCGTTTGGCCAGTCAGGGCACATCGACGGAATGATTCAGAGGCTTCTTGACGAGAACTGATTTATCGAATCAGGATAACTGCCACAGACAGCACAACCACTATGACAAACCCCCCTATCAGGGCAACCTTTGGGTTATCCATGGTGCATCACGTGTACTGGGTAAAAAGAGTCTTTATGGCTGTATTTTCCAGGAGGCGCTTACCAGCCCACAGTGCTCCGGTGAGCGTTCGCTCTCCAACAACCCTTTCTTGGGGGACCCACCCGAATTGATCTTATTTGTACGGTACGGCCATGTATGGCGGCGCTACCGATATCTCAGCTGCCGTATGCCTGTGTTTGGAGAACCAGCATTTACCACACACGGGCTTCTCGCAGATTGCGCAAGTCTCGTGGCAATGGTGGCAGAGATCCACGTTGCAGCTGTCACACACGCATTTGGCTTCATCATGGCACCTTTTACAGTCCATCATTTGAACGTGTAACTAATCATCTAAAAAGGATTTTTAAAATGTTGTTGACATTCCGTGTAATCAGTATGAACCCCTATGCGGTTTGCGGTACCCGCTTGTTTAATTCCTTATCCCGGGCAATCCTGGGATGGCTGGGATCTGCCATGATGACTTCAAACCAGTAGTGCTTTCCGTCCTTGTAGATAAAGTAGGAGCCTAGCATAGTCATGTTTGGGTACCTCTCCATGGCCCTTCTCTCTGCAACAGTCTTCATGTTGTCGTCTGCCTTGATTCGGTTAACTCCAAGATGTTTCGGTCTCCTGCCTCCGGTGGGTCTCTGCTTTCTCATACCGCCGGTTCCCACCCTCATGCGGACAACGATTATGCCCTGCTTTGCCTTGTATCCCAGTCGTCTGGCCCTTTGAATCCTGCTTGGTTTTTCAATGCGGATAATTGCGTTTTGCTTACGCCATTTGACTATGCGCTCACGCAGCTCCGGGGCATTCTCCTTCCAGAGTCTTATCCACGTCTGATCCTGATAACTGGGCATAGAGTGCATGATGAAACACCCTTTAATAATTGATCTCCATGGCATTGCCGGATCCCGGATCCGCCCAGACACGAATCGTGCCCATAGCCAAGCAAAAGTCAAAAGTTTCTGCAATCAACAATACAGGGCGATGCCCAAACGTGGTCACGCCGACAGACACCCGGCATTCCAATCACCAGGATTCGTTCTACAGAACAGCAATTATTAAGGCAGCGGGAGTGCAATGAAGGGATGAATGCAATGAGGGCATTGCCAGTCATGCTCCTGCTAATCGGGGCAGTCTTCATTCTGCCTGCACACGCAGAGCCATCAGTATCCATAGTAATGGAAAAGGACACGTACACGTACTGTGAAAAGTTGTTCTATACAATTACAGTCTCAGAGGTTACAGAAGATGATCTTGCAATAATCCACATCATAGACGGGAATGGAAAAAGTAGCAGCGCAATCCCCATTCCGGTAACAGGCCTTCAGACCCCGGTTCCTGCCCCGTTTGCCTTTGAAAGGGAGATATTTTCTCCCGGAACATACTCGATTGATGTAGCGTATTCTGGTACGCAAGCCACTGCAGAGTTTGTTCTGATTGATACTGACGTCGACTGCATTCCACAGGTAGCCAGGGAATTCATGGCCAACTGGCTGACAGGAATCATCTCTGATGGATTTCTGGTGGATGCGTTTCAGAGATATGTTGACAGTGACATAATCAACATCCCGTTTGAGATCAACGGGGACAGCATACATGACATTGGCATTCCAGAATGGGTAAAGAGTCTCGGGTACTGGTGGATTAGTGATGCCGTGTCAGACGAAGAGTTTGCCCAGGCAATCAATTATCTGGTAAGTAACGGCATCATAGGACCACGAACCGGAACATGAACAGGTACTCGGTGATTACGGCAGTGGCAATTGTGGTTATTGTCAGTCCGTTTGCATTCTCCGGACTGAGTATTCTGGGAGCACAGCAGCTGGAGTACAGGTGGAATTCGCCTGGCGAATTTTCATTCTTTGCGCTCTCAAACCACGGAGAGGTGGAATTTTGCAACACAATACCGTTTTGGATCAGTCTTCAAAAATTTGAGATTGCGCCATTCTATGCAGAAAGCCACATGGGCACGTATACTGTCGAACAGATGACCCTGAACCCGTCATCCTCAGAAGTACAGCAGGGAACGTTCAGAACCGAGAACTACTCAGCGACCCAGCAGGTCTTTCTGACTTTTGATTTTCAGTTTAATGGTGGGGAGGCGAGGCTGGATCCCAATCAGTTTGTAGTGGCAGTCCAGATAAGCACGCCCATCATGGGGTTTATACCATACTCGACTACAACATTTATTCCAGGATTCGAGTTTGAACAATACATGAGCCAGGACGAGCTGTCCTGCTCCTAGTTCTTGCGCCTGCTCATCTTTACTACGATTATGGCAAGTACTGCAATGATTCCGGCAGCTATAAAGCCCCCAACGGATCCGGCAGCCAGATCCCCGCCTAGTCCGCGTTGGGCAGGCGGTGCCAGAACACATATGCCGTCCTCCAGAACGGTGCCGTCTCCGCACCTCTCATCCAGAACACATATGCCGTCCTCCAGAACGGTGCCGTCTCCGCATTTTACCATGGATGTGTCAGGTACGACGGGAGTCTCCAATGCCGGATCCGGATCTTCTGGCAATTCTGATGTCGGATCGGGTTCAATAGTCTGAACCGGTGTCTGGCCGGATACAGGATCAGGTACAGCAACATCCACAGGCGATGGACCAAACATGGAACCGACAATCTCTACCTCCTCGGTTCCTATTGGCAGACTGATGCTGAGAGTCCGACTTGTAGAATCGGCCTGGGATTCAACAAAATTTGCATTATCGCCGTCAGAAAGAACAAGGAATCCATAATCCTGGCCGTCAATAACAGAGTCAAAGAACATGCGATCAAAGGTAATGTCCAGAGTAGCTTGGGGTTCTGGAACATCAACAGCCAGTATCAGCGAGATCAAATCCAGATCAGCGGCCACGCCAGATACGGTCATGCCTGCTGCATCGTAAACAACATCGTATGATTCACCATCAATCTCTACGGGTATGGTCTCTGCGTGTGCCAGGGCGGAAAATGTCATCGTAAACAGAACCATGCCGATGACAATGCCGGACAGCATGCCTGCTCCCGGCATCCTTTCAGACCCGAATACGTTATTTCTGCTTGACACGATTGTTAGCTCGCAGGCGGATGTTAAAAAGAGTGAGCAGATAATTAATCACGAAAAAGTCAAGGTTTTTTACTCAGAGCCATAACCCAAACCGCACATTCCATGCAGAGAATCCCCTGCAGGTAGATCAGATCACGCCACGCAGTATCTGTATGATCTTCTCGCCAATCACATTGGCTGCAAGCGACTGGGCCTCCTTTGTCTGT
This sequence comes from Candidatus Nitrosopumilus sp., assembly GCA_965238275.1. Taxonomy (GTDB): domain Archaea; phylum Thermoproteota; class Nitrososphaeria; order Nitrososphaerales; family Nitrosopumilaceae; genus Nitrosopumilus. The sequence continues at coordinate 1,309,127 of OZ250186.1, read as the reverse complement.
GCGCCTATGTGCGGGGTAAGTATTACATTGTCAAGCTCGGCCAGTCTGGTTCCAAGGGCGGGTTCTGTCTCAAATACATCCAGTGCGGCCCCGCCCAGAGTGCCATTCCTGAGTGCGTCGTACAGCGCATCCTCATCAACCACGCCGCCTCTCGAGGTGTTGATGACCTTGGCAGTATTCTTCATGATGGAGATCTTTTGTGCATTCAAAAGATGGTATGTCGAATCCAGTAACGGGACATGGATTGATACATAGTCGGAGCTCTGCAACAGGGTATCCAGATCGGCCTTCATCAGGCCCACCTCCTTGGAAAATTCGGGATCAATCGGAATTACATCGTACCCGATGATGTTCATGTTAAGCGCGCGTGCAAGCCTTCCCAGCCTCTTTCCAATGTTGCCCAGTCCGATTATTCCAAGATACTTTCCCCTCAGTTCCGTCCCCTTTAGCTCTTTTTTGAGCCACCGGCCGTTTCGAATTCCCCTGTCGCCCCGGACAGTCTGCCTTGCAAGGGCCAGCATCAGTCCCAAGACCAGTTCTGCAACTGCATTCATTGCACCCTCTACGGCATTGATTACACGTATGTTTCTCTCCTTGGCAGCGGCCTGATCCACATTGTCAAGACCGACACCGACCCTGGCAATAATCCTGCAACACTCGGCCTTTTGGATCATCTCCTTTGTGATGGAGGTTCTGCTTCTGACGATGACTATATGGAAACCGGCAATAGTTTTTAGAATCTCCTCAGGAGTGATCTCAGGATTGTATGTGACCTTCAGACCGTTATCCTCAAGAATCTTTTTAAGAATCGGGTCCACCTCGTCGCATATCAGTACGGACTCATCAAATCCCATGGACTAGCCAAATAAGATACTGAATATAAGTATGTGTTTGGGATAACCGGAACAGCCAGGCAGAGACAGGGAAATCGGATTGCGGTTCAATTCAAGGCAGGGGCACCTGCCAGAACGATCTGTGCATAAGGCGGGGCTGAAGGACAAAAAAAGTAAAAAGTGTGATTATTAAGAAGTCAGAATTTCTGCAACTACAGGAATTACTTCCCACAGTGCAATCTTACCGCTTTCTTGCATTTCAGAAGCTACTTCGTCAGTGTAGAGGCCGTGAATGTTTATTGCAGGATGTGCAATACTGTTCATGCCCATTGGTGGAACTGCATCGCTTGGGTTACCAAGTGCATACGCATACGATGGTACAGGCTCTGGGATGACTCCCTTTTCAACCAGAAGTGGGTTCAGGCCGAATGGGTCACCTGCGACAAAGACTGTTGCTGCTCCGCTGTAGAGTGCTGCGTAATCGTGGTTGACGGCTGCATATGCGCCTGGCTCGTCAAATACGAGATCAACAGTCATTCCCTGTGAGCCACCAAGTAGCCATGTCTCGGTTGCTGCAGATTGTACACGGTTGCCCTGTACGACTCGATCCAGAATCTCTCCCACTATGTGGAAGAATACTGGCTCGTTGCCTTGATTCTCTATAAAGAGTCTCACGTGCTGATCGAGTTCCACAAACAGGAGCTGTGACTGGTACTGCTTATGTTCTAGGCCGTTCCATGGCTGTGCAACGAAGATGTTAGAGTTTACATCTCCCTTGACAAGCAGGTTGTGTGCCATGTTTGGAACATATCCAAACTGCATTCCGTTAACGACTGTTCCAGTGTTGTGATGCTTGTGCATTGCTGCTACGTCGTATCCGCCCTCGTCAGTCAGGTACAGCTGATTGTACTGGAGTTGGAACTCTAGTGCATCAGCGTCATAGAACACCCTGTCTATCTCACCGCTACCGCTTGTCTTCTCAACCATCAGCTTCTTGTATCCGTTGGCAGGATCAACTATTGCGATTCCGTACATGCCGGAAAAGACGTGTTCATCCATGGCAACCAGTTTGATGCCAGAGCAGTGGTACTTGAAGGTACCAGCAGCCTCAGCAATGTAACAGTACTGGGATACTTCGCCGGGGAGGACAGACTCAAACGCGCTAGATGAGATCTGTGATGCGTGCATGTCGTTGCCGTGTGCTACAGGCTCATCTGCAGGAATGGTCAGAGTCATCTTGACTACGTCGCCTTGGGTTACCCTCAGGGTTGGTCCGGGGACCTGGCCATCAAAGGTCATGGCGTTGAATGTCTTTCCTCCCATGATTGGAAGTTCGACGCTCTCAGCAGTCAGATCGAACTCGACCATGTTACGCCCGGTTGATTCCAGTACGGAACAATCGGTTTCTGCAAATGCCTCAGGCATTACAAGCTGCAAGCCGCCCATCTGATGAATCTGGTCAAGTGCATCGGCATTCATTTGACTGATGTCGATTGTTTGGCCAGAAATCTGGGTTTGTGTGTATGTGCTTCCGAATAAGGTTGCGCCCATTATAGTCACTGCTGCGACTGTAAAGAGCATACTTACACGCTTATTCATGGGAATGTTGATGTGCAGTCACTATATAATAATTCCTATCAAGTACCAGTATCTGTAGATAAGCGTCCACGTCCCCTCCCTCCTCCTCCCTTCCTCTTCACTCCCAGGCACCCCAACGCATGGGCGATACAGCATGGTCATGAATGTCAGTGCCGACACGGCTGCTTTCCTGGAAGAGTGGTTCCAACTCTCGTGAACCGACATACCTGCCGGTTTGGGATTTGTCAGGATGCGTGTCTGGTTGCAATTTAAAAAAAGGAATGAATAATAGGTCATGATCATATAGGGCAGATATGAAATTTAGGCTGGATCAGGACTCCCTTGGAAAGATCAAGATTCCGGCCGAGGCGTACTATGGGGCATTCACCGGCAGGGCAATCCAGCAGTACCATGTCACAGGCAACACGGCCCACGGGAACCTGATCAGGGCGTTTGTGATGATCAAACGATCAGCTGCAGTTGCAAACATGGAGACAAAGACGATCGATGCAGAGCGCGGAGGCGCGATAGTCTCGGCATGTGACAGAATCTTGGCAGGAAAACATGCTGATCAGTTTGTAGTTGATATGATAAACTCCGGTGCAGGCACGGCATTCAACATGAATGCCAACGAGGTGATAGCAAACGTGGCACTTGAGATACTGCACAAAAAGAAGGGGCAGTACGAGTTTCTGCATCCAAACGATCATGTAAACATGTCACAGTCAAGCAACGACACATACCCCACTGCAATGCACGTCTCAATCCTGATGAACCTGGAGGAGGCGGTTCCCGCAGTAGACATCCTGATAAAATCACTCTCAGAGAAGGCAGGATATTTTTCCGGATTCAAGAAGATTGGCAGGACCCATCTCATGGATGCGCTGCCAGTCACGCTGGGCAGCGAGTTTGCCGCAATGGCCACATCAATCACCAAGGCAAGAGATCAGATTGTATCGTCACAAAGGGAGCTGCAGAAGATTCCCCTGGGGGGAACCGCCGTAGGCTCTGGCGCAAATACGCCAAGGGGGTACAGAAGAATAGCAATCGGGGAACTTGCAAGGATCTCCGGAATCTCCCTGAGGCCTGAAAGAGACATGCAACACGGCCTGCAGAGCAGGTTTGCAGTGGCAAACACGTCAGCGGCATTAAGAAACCTGGCGCTGGAGATCGGCAAGCTTGCAAATGACATCAGGCTAATGGCTTCGGGCCCCGTTGCAGGACTGGCCGAGCTCGGAATACCCGCGGTGCATGCCGGCTCGTCGATCATGCCAGGCAAGGTGAACCCCTCCCTTGCAGAATGCATGAACATGATCTGTTTTAACATGATTGGAAACGACACGGCAGTCGCGTGTGCCGCACAAAGCGGCCAGTTCGAACTCAATGTAATGCTGCCAGGAATGCTCAAGTGTATGCTCGAATCGACAGACATGATCAAGAACTTTCTGCCGATATTCTCTGCCAATCTGATAGACGGGCTTGAGGCAAACAGCGACAGCCTCCGTGCAGGCATTGAAAAGAGTCCCGTAATCGTGACATTGCTGACGCCAAGGATCGGCTACCTGAGATCCGCAGAACTCTTCAAGGAATCGCTAAAGACGGGAAAAACAATCAGGGAGCTGGTCGTCTCAAAGAAGATGATGACTGACAAGGAAGTAGACGCCCTGTTCGGATAGGACATGGCAAGAATCTTTGTGGAGGCGTATGGGTGTTCTGCAAGCTTTGCAGACTCGGAGATGATCTCAGGGCTAATCCAGAACGGCGGCCACACGCTAGTGGATGATACCTCAGAGTCGGATCTGAACGTCATAGTCACATGTTCTGTCAAGGACGCCACGGCAAACAAGATGATTCACAGGATAAAGTCGCTGGAATCAAGGCCTCTGATTGTGGCAGGGTGCCTTCCAAAGGCGGAGATGGGCACGGTCAGCAGGTTTGCAGAAAACGCAAGCATGCTTGGACCAAACTCCCTGGGCAGGACGCTGCAGGTGGTGGATTCGACACTTGAAGGGAGACAGCAGATCGCCCTTGAGGATACGGATGTCTCAAAGGTGGGACTTCCAAAGGTCAGATTGAACCAGACTGTAGGGATCGTAGAGATTGCCAGCGGGTGCATGAGCGAATGCACGTTCTGCCAGACCAAGCTGGCAAAGGGCGGCCTTTCCAGCTACAGGACGGGCGACATTGTAAGGCAGGTAAAGGCCGAGATTGACGACGGATGCAGGGAGATATGGCTTACATCGACTGACAACGGATGCTACGGTTTGGACATCGGAACGGATCTGCCGGAACTCGTAAATGCGGTGTCCTCAATTCCCAAGGAATTCATGATAAGGGTCGGCATGATGAACCCCATGTACATGCCAAGAATCAGGAGGAGGCTGATGGGGTCATTGGACAGCGACAGGGTCTTCAAGTTTCTTCACGTTCCGGTACAGAGCGGGAGTGACAGGGTGCTCCACGACATGAAGAGGGGCCATACTGCCGAAACGTTCAGGAGGGTGGCAAGGGAGGCAAGGGAGAGATTCGAAAGAATGACCATATCCACAGACATCATCGTGGGATTCCCCTCGGAGACTGAAGAGGACTTTGAGATGACAGTCAACCTGCTTGAGGATGCCAGGCCGGATGTTGTAAACCTGTCCAGATACAGCGCAAGGCCCGGCACGGACGCGGCAGGGATGAAACAGGTGGATGTTGCAGAGGTGAAGCGACGAAGCAAGGCAGTATTCGAGCAGATCAGCAGGATATCAGCAGAGAACAACAGGGAGTGGATAGGCTGGAGGGGGAGAGTCCTGTTTGATGAGAAGACAGACGACGGTGTCAAGGGCAGAAACATGGCATACAAGCCCGTATTTGTCCGGGATGCAGTGGAGATCGGCCAATCACACACAGTAGAGATTACAGGCTCGGGCACGAAATCCCTTCGAGGAAAGATCGTTTAGCTAAATTTTTTAGATTCAAAATCTAACCAAAAAAATGTAAGAAGGTTTTTTATCTAACCTGCAAATAGAAACCAGATGAGCCTGCAGATGAGAAAACCGACTCTGGTCATTGGAATAGGCGGGGTGGGATCAAAACTAGCCACGGACGCAGGAGATACGCTGGGTTCAGACTGTCTGATAATCAGCAACGATGTCAGGGACTTTGCCCAGGACGGCCAGTCCATTCATGTTTCGACAGATTCAGTAATCAATCCGTCTGTCAGGCTGATCAGGGGATCGGCATACAAGATGGCAGACCAGATAAGATCCGAAATTGCAGGCTATTCCACAGTCGTTATGATGAGCAACATGGCTGGAAAGGCGGGTGCTGCCATGGCACCTGTCGTATCCCAGATATGCAAAGAGTCAGGCAAGGAACTGATCTCTTTTGCAGTCATGCCGTTCAAGTATGAAAAGGACAGGATTTTTGATTCGGGGGTGTCCCTGAAGAGGGTCAGGAAGAATTCCCAGTGCACGATTGTCCTTGACAACGATTCCTTGCTTGAAAGCAATCCGGATCTGAGCCCCAAGTCATGCTATGAAATTGCAAACTCGGCAATCAGGCACGTGATAAGATCACTCAGATCCACCGAGATGCCATCAGAGACAAGCATCCTTACGACCGGCAGGCACGGACAGGACATTGAGGAATCCCTCAGGGATTCGCTGAAGATGCTTTATGGAAACACGTCACCAAGCGCAGTCAAACGCTCCATGCTGTATGTCGTAGGGGGGGAGAACATCCCCGTAGGCGTGTTGGGATCAATTACAAGCCTGGCAGGCGGGATTGTAAACGAGGATGACTCCCAAATAGAGGTAATGTCGTCTACTGATGAATCCAGGGTAGTCATGCTGTCCTCGGTGCAGGGCATGACAAAATTTGACAAGTATGATCCGCTGGGAGTTATTCCACAGGAGGATACGCTTGACTGGGACATGCCGGATTGCAGCATAGACTGCAAACTGGATCTGTACCAACTGGAGTAGGTTTTCACCCCCAACAGGTCTTTGCCATATTTACAACGTGCGTGATTTCTCACTGACTGTGTTGTATCAAATTCATCCCAGGATTGGTCGCGTGTAGGGATGCAGGTTATGACTTTTTATCATGACTTTTTATCAGGGACGGCCTGCCTGAGCACCTGCACGGCGTTCTGGCCGGTATTCACGCATGGCGATTTGGCTTCAAGTTCCTCATCATATGCAGAGACAAGTATGTAGCCCATCAAGGGTCTCGGACTTGTCAGTAGTAGTAGTAGTAGTAGGATTTGTTGCATCAGACGGCTCGGTGTTGGCAGGTTCCGTGGTGGCAGGTGGCTCGTCTGCAGGTTCTGGCGATTTCTTTGAATCCTGCTTTTCCGGGGACAGCCTGGCTTCAAGTTCCTCATCATATGCAGAGACAAGTATGTAGCCATCATCAGTTGTACTCATTCTGACCCTTACCTTTCTTGGCGGTCTTCGAACACCCCTCGCCCAGATCAATTGGGCCAGTTCCTCCTCGATTTTAATCTCCTGCACTTTCATGTGGTGACGTGCAAACTCCCTGATCATGTTGATTGCCCTGACGGCCCTGTGTTGTGACTGTGAGAGCAGTACCTTGCCTAGGTTAATTGTGTATACTCTTTCTGACTCCTCGGACATCTATCCCACCTCGACATCAGTCGATCTCCAAGCCCTGCGCTTTGGGTTTGTTCTGACGCCTCTTTTTGTCTTGAGGATTATCCAAGCCGGCACAGGAGATGTCTGCTTGGTCTTTTTTAAAAGACGTATCTTTCTTGGGGAAGACTTGCGTGCAGCCATGAAAAATTACCACTATGAGCTCTTTTTAAATGAAGCTAAGATTTGGGTTTGAATCTGTTTGAGTATTCGGGCCGAGGCGCCCCACACGACATGGTCTTGATACTGAAACGTGTACATCGTCTCAGTGATGTTGTGGGACGGATCCGGGTCGACTGCGACAGTCTGCAGTAATGGCTCCAATGGTATGTGAAAGATTTCTTCCACCTCGCAGTTTGCCAAGAGTGCGGGAATATTATCAACCACGGATACGAATGGCAGAATCAAAAAGCCGGAGTTTAGGGTGACGACGGGTTCCAGCTGGCCAGTCACCTGAGCCTTTGAAAGGGTCAGGCCGATCTCCTCGCCGGTTTCACGAAGCGCAGTCTGCAGAAGATCAGAGTCGCCATCCATCTTTCCGCCCGGAAACGAGACTTCGCCTGCATGAATCCTCATGTGTTTGGACTTTTTGGTCATTATTATGGAGGGGTCTTGTCCATACACCACAACAAGCACCGACGCCAGCCGGCATCCCGCAGCATCCTTTATGTTCGGAGTGATCGGACTGGAAAGGGCAGATCGTATGTCATCCAACATCATATCTCATCTTCAGAAGACTCTGCTTAATAGGGTGAATGTATTCTCTCCATCCGGCATTGGACAGACATCGGCTAGCCGGCCGACTCAAAAACGGAGTCAGGCATCATTGCATCGTTTGCACCCGGTTCGGTACCTTGACATGATTCCTCTCAAAGGTTTTAATCAAGATTGAAAGGAGGGACAACATGACTATCAGATACGAGGCCAACCCGCCCAAGATAATTCCCGGGACCCGCATGGATGATACGATTGCAGTATTTTTGGACAGGATGAGGGAGATCTCGCAGAGATGTGATGCGATACATCTTACCGAGGACGTTCTTGGCCATCACAGGGTACCTCCAATAGATGCAGGGAGGATGATCAGGAGGGATGTTCCGGATATGCCCATAACTGCCAGCCTGAGGGTCAGGGACAAGAGCCAGGACAGGATTTCAGAGTGCGTAGGCGAGTATGTCTCGGTGGGATTTACAGGAGTGCTGGTTCTGATGGGGGATCCTTCACAGACAGGCGTAGGCGACTCGGGACAGATTCCAAGTGACACTGTAAGGAGACTCGGGGAGCAGGGTATTGATGATAAGATTGACCTGTATCTTTCGGTTCCAAACAGGCCTGATCCCTCAAAGATTGGCAAGAAGATCAAGGCACGTCCAAAAGGATTCATGACGCAGGTGGTTCATAATCTAGGGCAGGTTCAAGATCTTGTCAAGATACTCGACGGGTTCTCGGTCATACCGATAGTGCTGTACCCGTCATCCAAGAATGCAAAGTCTGCAGAATTTTTGAATCTGGATCTGGAGTCATACGGCAGAAGGTTTGAGGAGTTTGTAAGCAAGGTGCATGACATTACAGGGGACGTCCTGATTACATCACCAAACGATTTTGCAGGCCTCAATGGATTTCTAAAAGAATTCCAGATCTAGAGCACAAAGTACTGTGCCTGGGGATGATAAACCACTATCGCGGCAGTGGACTGCTCCGGGACTATCTGTCCGGACTCGGTGAGCGTCATGCCGGACTCTTCTGGATGCAGCAGACTCCACACCAGATTGTGCTGTGACACGTCAGGGCAGCTGGGATATCCCCAGCTGTATCTGAGGCCGCCGCCCTGCTGCAGGCCGAGTTCGGATATTATCTTCTGGTTGATCCAGTCGGCAAGCGCCTCTGCAGTCTCCACTGCCAGTCCGTGCAGATAGTATGCATCAGTGTACATGTCCTGCCTGTTCCACAAGTCAATCACCTCAGATACCCTGTTTCCGACAGTCACAGACTGGAATGCGACCACGTCGTCGTCATCCCCAAAATAGTCGGCCAGGCACAGGTGCTGGGGCTGCGTGGATCGTGGAAATACAAACTCCACTTCTCCTGACGGGCCGTCGACTGTAAGGGTCTCTCCCTTGCTGTGGCACCTAAAGTATCCATAGACTGCCTCAGGCTCAAACAGGTTCTCTCCGGATATCCTAGCCTTCCACTGCTCCAGCAGCTGTTCCGGGTCCACCTCAGAGAGGGCGCCTTTCTTTCCCCTGAGTCCCCACGACATCTTGAAGAGGGATTTTTTGTTGAGCAGGTTCCAGACCTCGTCCATTGGAATATCGCCGGGCTTGAGCCGGAACGGTTCTCCGATGCTGTTTGGGGCAGGTGCCGGCACGGGCCTGACGGTGCTTCTTGGAATGCTTGCAGGATCGACTGTTTTGACGGGCCTCTCCCTCCACGCATCCAGCCTTGCCCTCCAGTCTGCCATGAGTCCCGGCCTCTTCTCAGATACCAGCATGTCCATTGTCTTGAGCCCCTCAAACATGGTGTTGCAGTAGAATACCCCGGGCTCGTATATGCCGTCCTGTTTTGCTATCCTGTTGATGTAGTTGCTGTTGATTGCAGCGCCCCCGCACAGGACGGGAATGGCCATGGCAGTATTCCTTGCATGCTCTACAAACAGGCTCATCTGCTTTGATGTGGATACCAGCAGGGCGGAGAGCCCTATCGCATCAGGCTTGACCCTGTCAATCTCTTCGAGGAATCTTTGCAGTGGAACCTGTTTTCCCAGGTCATACACGGTATAGCCGTTGTTTTGAAATATAGTCTTGACGAGGTTCTTTCCAATGTCATGAACGTCCCCATAGACTGTCCCCAGGACCAGCTTGCCCTTGCTTGCCCCCTCCTTTCTTACCAGGTATTTTTCAAGCTCGCCTACGGCTGCCTTCATGCATTCGGCAGACTTGAGGACAAACGGCAGGATCAGTTCGCCTGCGCCGAATTTGTCCCCGACCTCCTTCATTGCGGGGAGGAGATCCTCGTTGAGCGTCCCGAGCGCGCCTTCATGCGTGACTGCAGGCGGCGCATCCAGGGACAGCGTCCGGCCGTCATCCTGCACCGTCGCATCCTGCCCTATTCTTGCGGCAATGGCAGACACCACGTCGTTTTGGATTCCGTCCTTGAGCCTGTTGACTACCCGGAAGTTGACCCGCTTTCCCGGGGGCCACGACGGATCGACTTTCACTCCCGTGCCCTGCCGGTTCTGCGCATCCTCCCCCCTATTCTCAAAGTGGGATATGAGATCAGAGAGGGCGTTTGGGTGGGTGTTGTAGATGAGGTTCTCGGCAATCTCCCTTTCCTTCATGCCAATCTCGGCATACGGCAGTATCTCCCTTGCATTGACAATGGCACTGTCAAGTCCTGCCCGTACCGCATGGTACAGGAACACGGAGTTGAGAATCCTTCTGGCATTCGGTGACAGGCCGAAGCTGATATTGCTAAGGCCAAGCGTGGTAAAGGAGCCCGGGAACCTCTCCTTTACAAGACGTATGCCCTCCAGCGTGTTTTTCCCCGCGTCAAGAAACTCGTCCTGCCCGGTGGCCAGGGTGAATGTCAGCACGTCAAAGATAAACTGCCCTATTTCCAGTCCGTATTCCTTTCCAGTCTCGTAGAGGAGCCCTGCAGTGTCCACCTTCTGCTGCGGGGTCTTTGCCATTCCCTCGGGCCCTATGCACAGGGCGATTGCAGGCAGCCCGTATCTTGCCATTATTGGCGCCAGCCTTGCAAACCGGCTGCCGTCCCCCTCTAGGTTTATTGAATTGATTATCGGCCGTCCGGGAACCTGTCGGACAGATGCCTCGATTACGTCGGGATCGGTGGAGTCAATCACGAGCGGGGCGTCTACCTCCAGGCTCAGCCGCTTGACAAGGTTAAGCATGAACTGGCGTTCGTCGGCCCGCTCAGTCGTTGCAACGCACACGTCAAGGCAGTGGGCGCCATCCTCGGCCTGGATCCTGCCCAGGTCAACCAGCCCGTCATAGTCGTCTTCAAGTACGAGGCGTTTTGCCTTGCGCGAACCCTGCGTGTTGATTCGCTCCCCGATTATCATGGGGGGCGGAACCTGTCTCAGGTCTACTGCCTTCAGTGCGGAGCTTACTCTTGGAACGGTCAATACGGTATTATGTCATCGGGGTTTTTCTAAATACTTAACCCTTGAAGGCGCCTTGATCGATTACCCCTCGGAGGATCCTGATGTGCTCGGGGTTTGTCCCGCAGCAGCCGCCGATGATTCGCACCCTTTTGTTTCTGCCAAGAATGTCGCCCAGTGCACGGCCCATTCCCTCAGGAGTCATCTTGTATACTGCCATTCCCCCCTCGTTTTCGGGCATTCCGGCGTTTGGCACCACCAGGAGATCATGCCCGCCCTCCTGCTCGTCAAGCCACCGCACGCTCGGAGTCATCTCGACGGGTCCCGTGGAGCAGTTCATCCCAAACACGTCGATTCCCATGTCAGAGACAGTCGTGTATGCGGCCTGTATGGTTGTGCCAAGCAGCATCTTTCCATACTGGTCCAGGGTGACGTTTGCGATGATTGGAACCCTGCTGCCGCCAATGCGTTTCATTGCCCCGTGGCATCCGTCAATTGCAAGCTTTACCTCCAAAATGTCCTGGCTGGTCTCAATTAACAGCGCGTCTGCGCCCCCGAGGATCAGCCCCTCTGCCTGGGAGGAGAACGCCTCCTCTATCTCGTCAAGCGGCCTGCATCCCAGATCGGGATCATTTGAGCTTGGAAGAAATCCGGACGGTCCCATGGAGCCTATCACATACCGCGGCCGGTCACGGTACTCCAGGCACACGTCAGATGCCAGCCGTGCGATCCTTTTGTTAAATTCCACCGTCTGATCGCCGAACCCGTACTCGTCAAGCTTTATCCTGTTTGAGCCAAAGGAGTTTGTCTCGATGCAGTCGGCGCCGGCATCCAGGTAGCTTTTGTGAATCTGCCGTATCCATTCAGGATGCGTCAGTATCAGGCCGTCGTTGAAGCCGTCCTTGCAGTCCGGAAAGTCCTCGGGTTTTGGATCATACCCCTGGATCTCGGTTCCCATCGCGCCGTCAAAGAGCAGTATCCTGTCACGCAGTGCGTCCAGGAATGGTTCCTTCTGTGTCAATCTGATCTCAGGATTCCCCTGTACGGTTTAACTCTTTTCAAGAATGGCTTCTTAATTCAGGACAACATGCGCAATGTGCTAAATTGATGCGCAGGCACGCATCTTTCTGCATTGAGCAGGCATCGACTGGCCACACTGCTCCGCCAGAGTTTGACGCCTGCTGCGTCATTGGATCCGGCATGGCATGATTCAGAGTCCGAATCAGCGCAGGCCCCACCTTGACATGACCTTGTGTTCAAGCCTCTTGAAGACGACGCCGTCCACTGCAAGGCCGATTCCCATTATCACCAGCATTATTGCAATCACCTGGGATACGTCGTTGAGGGAACGGCCCGCATTGAGCAGGAATCCCAGTCCCAGGTACGAGAACAGCAGCTCTGCGCCAATCACCCCCCTCCACGCAAAGGCCCATCCCTGCTTGAATCCGGATATCATGTAGGGGAATGCGGCCGGGATCAGGACGGCAGTAATCAGCTGGCTTCCCTTTGCGCCCATGTTTCTTGCAGCCTCGATAAAGTGCGGATCTATGTTCTTGACGCCGGTGTATGTGTTGATGGTTACGGCAAAGACTGCCCCGATTGCAGTGACAAATATGATCCCCGCATCGTTTAGCCCGAACCACAGTATTGCAAGAGGAACCCAGGCAACTGACGGGATCGACTGAAGTCCCAGGACCAAGGATCCTATGGTCTGATTGACTGCCTCGACACGTGCCATGAATACTCCCAGGATGATACCGCCGGCGATTGCAAGTCCAAGTCCCACCATCAGCCGCCACATGCTGGTCGCGATTCCGTAAAACAGGCTGCCGTCGGCTGCACCATACGCAAGATCCTCGGCCACCTGATACGGAGACGGAAAGATGTTCTCGGGCCAGACGCCTGCCATTGCAGTGACCTGCCACACCACAATGATTCCGACATAGAATGCCACCCTGTGAGGTACAAAGTTTTTGCCCACCACACACTCACCTGATGCTCTTCTTGACCTCCGGCCGGAGTTCTGCCAGGATGTCCTGCTGGAACTGGAGCAGCGACTCGTCCTCTGTGACACGCGGCCGTGGAAAGTCGTTGCGGAACTCCTTTTTGATTACAGACGGACGGTTGCTGAATACGGCCACTTTTGTACCAAGGACTGTGGCCTCTGCCACATTGTGCGTGACAAACAGAATTGTCTTCTTTGTCTTCTCCCAGATTAGCTGCATCTCGACTAGCAGAAGGTCGCGCGTCTGCGCATCAAGGGCGGCAAACGGCTCGTCCATCAGCAACACGTCCGGATCCATTACAAGCGCCCTGGCAATTGCGACACGCTGCTTCATTCCAGTCGAGAGCTGGTACGTGTACGAGTCTGCAAATTTGGTCAGCTGCATCATGTCCAGGTACCTGTGGGATATCTTTGCCCTCTCTTCGGAGGGAATTCCTGCCATCTTCAGTCCGAACTCCACGTTGTCTTGAACCTTGAGCCATGGAAACAGCGCGCCCTCCTGGAACACTATGATCCTTTCAGGCCCGGTGCCGGTGACGGGACGGCCGTCAAAGATTATCTGTCCGCCGTCAGGATCCTCAAGTCCGGCTACTATTCGCAGGAATGTGGACTTGCCGCATCCGGACGGCCCCACCAGACATACAAAGTCGCCGGCATCGACACTCAGGTTGATTCCGCCAAGGGCCTTGAGCCTGTGGGAGTCGTGGCTGAAATACTTGACAATTTCCCGTGCTTCAAGCTTGGCCAACTATGTATCATCCTCCACAAATTGTCCGTCGCCGTAAAAGATTCCAGACAGGTCGTATCCGCTCCTTCCCAGATATCCCAGGGAGTCTGCCTTCTGGGCAAAGGATAGCACGGAGTCCCGTTTCGGATCGGAGGTAATCAGAAGGTTGGAGAGTGCAGTATCGACTACGTCGTCAGGCAGCGGCTCTCCCAGATACGAGTCAAGAAATCCGTTGAATGTGGTTCTGGTCTGGACGGGGTTTGCATTGATCCATTCCACCGCCTCATGGTGCGCCTGCAAAAGTCCTGCCGCAGTCTCTGGATTCTGTGCAATGTAATCCGTGTTTCCTATAAGGAGGACGGATGCAAACTCGTTTCCGGGCCAGAGTGTCTCCTCTTGGAAGAGTCTCTTGCCGCCAAGCTCAGTCTCCAGTATTGTGGCCCATGGTTCTGCCACCCAGGCACCGTCCACGTCGCCCTTTACAAACAGCGTATAGATGTCAGGATTGGGAATGTTGTAGACGATCACAGAGCCCCCCTTATCTGCCGGCTTCAGACCGTTCTCAGACAGATAATGGCGCAGGGACACGTCCTGCGTGTTTCCGATGGGCGGCGCTGCAATCCTTTTTCCTGCAAAGTCTGATGCCAGGCCAATCTCGGAGTCCGGGTGTACGACAAAGCTTGCCCCGCCGCTTGCAGCACCGGCAAGAATCTTTACGTTCCCGTTCTCAGAGTTGAGGAACCCGTTGATGGCAGGGCCCGGTCCCACATACGCCACATCGACTGAGCCGGCAAACAGAGATTCTACTGCCTGCGGGCCGCTGTCAAAGACGCGTGTCTCGATCTTAGTCATATTTCCTATTGCACCCTCAAAGAGTCCGTTCTCCACCCCCACTATTGGAACGGCATGCCCAATATTGGGAAAGTATGCAATTCGAATTCTCTCCTCGTGTACGGTATTGCCGGAGCCGAGTCCAATCCCCAACGCAATCAGGGCTGTCACCCCGGCCGCTCCTGCAAGAAGACGGGTTTTCATAAAACAGCGTTATGTTCGGCGGTTAAATAATCATCGGATTTTAGCTCAAGCTATATGGCACCACGGTACCGCAGATCAGGCAGATTCCCATCAAAAAGATAATATTTCAAGCCCGAATCTAAAAAGGTGTTTTATGGCCAAGAAAGGAATACTTGCATTCTCCGGCGGACTTGACACGTCAGTTGTTGTAAAATACCTGCAGGAGGAGCACGACTTGGATGTCATCACAGTCACGGTAAACGTGGGACATGGCGAGAGTGGCAGGGAGATTGCAGCCAAGGCAAAGAGGCTCGGGGTGATAAAACACTACAACATCGATGCGAGGAGGGAGTTTGTCAGGGACTACATATTCCCGTCCATCAAGGCAAATGCGCTATACCAGGGAAAGTACTGCCTTGCAACGGCCCTTGCACGGCCGCTGATTGCACAGAAGGTGCTGGAGGTGGCACAAAAGGAGAAGGTCTCTGCGCTTGCCCACGGATGCTCCGGCAAGGGAAACGACCAGGTACGGTTTGACATTACGCTTCGTTCAGGCTCGAATCTTCCAATAATTGCGCCCATCAGGGACAAGAATCTGGACAGGGTGACAGAACTGGACTTTGCCAGGCGGCACGGAATCCAGATAGACTCGGTTGCCAAAAAATTCAGTATCGACCAGAACCTGTGGGGGCGTGCAATCGAGGGGGGCGTGCTTGAAGACCCGTATGCAGAGCCGCCTGATGATGCCTTCATCTGGGTCAGGACAAAGGACCTGCCAGACGAGCCAAGGTACATGGAGATCAGGTTTGAGAAGGGAGTCCCGATTGCAGTGGACGGGACCAGAATGGGGGGCCAGAAACTTATCAGTCACATCAATGCGGCAGCCGGGGAGGCAGGCGTAGGGATAACGGACCATATCGAGGACAGGGTGGTCGGAATCAAGTCGCGGGAGGTCTACGAGACGCCGGCGGCAATATGCCTTATTGAGGCACACACGGATCTGGAGAAGATGGTCCACACCAAGCACCAGAACAGGTTCAAGGGAATTGTTGATGAGCAGTGGACGTATCTGGCGTATTCGGGACTCTGGCAGGATCCGCTCAGGACGGATCTGGACGGATTCATAGAGGCGTCCCAGATGCCGGTCTCGGGGACAGTCAGGCTCAAGATGTACAAGGGTAGCCTCAAGGTGGTGGGAAGAAAGTCCAAAAACTCGCTGTACAGCCAGGAGGTTGCCACGTATGGGACCGAATCCACATTCGACCAAAGGCTTGCCACAGGGTTTGCAGAGCTGTGGGGGATGCAGTCAACAGAAGCTAATAAATTACAAAGGAAAAGGTCAACAAAAACATGAACTGCCACGAATGCGACGCTACGTTAAACATCCCCGATGATGCCTCAGTCGGAGAGATAGTCTCATGTCCTGATTGCGGCGCCGACTTTGAGATATCAAAGAATGATGGATCAAATGTCGAGCTCAAGCAGGCAGAGAGTATTGGTGAAGACTGGGGAGAGTAATGTCAAAAGTATGTATTGTGTTTGACCGCCTGAGAGCCGAAGAGAAGATGCTCCAAAAGGAGGCATCTGGGCTTGGATGTGATGTTACCATGCTGGATGCAAAGACGGCCCAGCTCGATACTGACAGCAGAAGGGACGATATGGACCTGGGAGATGTGGTCCTGGAGAGATGCGTCAGTTATTTTAGGGGACTTCACTTTACGGCAGGTCTGGAGTTTCTGGGAATTCCAGTAATCAACAGGTTTGAAGTGGCAAACACCTGCGGCAACAAGATGTTCATGACCCTGCGCCTCAAAAAAGGCAGCATTCCGACGCCAAAGACGTACTTTTCATTCTCAAGCCAGAGCGCATCAGAGAACATCGAGAAGGTCGGATACCCGCTTGTAATCAAGCCAGTCATTGGAAGCTGGGGAAGAGGAGTGATGCAGGTAAAGGACAGGGATACCAAGGATGCCATCTTTGAGATAAGGGACATTACAGACAGCCCGCATGACAGGATTTACTACCTGCAGGAACTCGTCAAGAGGCCGCCAAGGGACATCAGGGTGATCACCGTAAACCACGCCCCGGTTGCAGCCATGTACAGAAAGTCCGGGGGGTTCAAGACAAACCTTGCCCTCGAGGCGTCGCATCCCGAACCCTGCGAGACGACAGGCCAGATTGGGGAGCTGGCAGCGGCAGCTTCTGAGGCCATGGGCGGCGGAATACTTGGAATTGACATGATGGAAGACGAGGAGAGGGGCCTGGTGGTACACGAGGTAAACAACACAGTAGAGTTCAAGGGGCTGGCAACTGTTGCACAAAAGAACATACCAAGGGAGATGGTAAAATTTGCCCTCGAGTACGCCAAGAGGTAGGATGCCATTATCAGGACACTGCAGGTGTCCCATCGCATGCAGCATGCCCTTGTAAAGGCCAGCCAACCCACACGCCGTAGTGGCCAGAGTCACTGATACAGAATATTATTCGACCCCGTAACGCGTCTTTGCATTCAGGCGCCATCTGCCATGTCGCGGATCAGGGAGCCCTGGCCAGGGGGAAACGCTCAGAACATTCCGGCACATACTACGCAACTGCCCTGTTCTGCAGTACCTGCATCTGTACGAGCGGTTTTGTTGCAGGCAGGCACATGGTAAAACAAACTCAGGCTAGATCCGACTGTACGCGTAAGAGGTCGCCTTTGCGAAGCGATTCCATGCCTGATTTACCCCGATTAATTACCAACCGAGCTACGTTTTCGGCAGTAAATGCCCATTTAATTGTAAGTGTTTTGCTTTTTGAGACCATGCTTTTGGGTTTGCCACATGCAGGTATGCATTGATAGGATCTTAGTGCGGGTCCAGTTTGATGACGCCCTGTTCTACCAGAAACTTGATTGCGTTGATCAGTTCGTCTTCGGATATCAACCCGTCCCCATAAAATTTGAACACGCTCTGCACCCATGCAGGAATTTTATCGTCATGATCGTCTTCATGATCGTCTGAAATCATAAAGACAGGCTGCCCGTCATAGGTAATAGACGCCAGTCCTTCCAGCCCGAGATTGACTACGGGTGCAGGGATTGGCACATAAAGCAGATCATCGTTGTACTCCTGTCCGTCTGTGATTATCCAAGCGATGAGATTGACAATCTCCACGGCATGGTCATAGTCGTCCACTGAACCCTTCAGATCGGGATGCAGCAGGATGTATGAGAAGCTGGTGATCGGGTACGAGTTTTCTCCAGATGCTGCCAGCAGGTCAACGCCTGTCCAGCTGTCTGATGCGTGAGGCAGGCCTGCGTGTGAAAAGTGGTCGTGGACTATATTCCATGGATCAGACATGTCCTCCAAGCACTCGACTAGCAGATCTCCAGAGGTATGGCTACATGCGGTTCCCCGGGATGCATCAGACGCGCTCTCCAATGTCGGCAGCACAAAGTTTGTGCCGTCGCCGTTCTCTATCGCCGCGACGGTAAGATCGTTCTGGAATGCATAGGCAAGCGTGACATATCCTATTGAGCTAGGTGTTGTGGATACGACTCCTGCGACGCCCCCGTTGCCTGCTGCCCCGAGTCCTACCGGCCATGGGACGCTCTTGCCTGCGCCCACTCTCTCGTTCCATTCCGGACACACCTTGGCAAGATAACTGGTAAAGGCAAACGTCGTGCCCGAGCCGTCGGACCTGTGCACTATGACGATATCCTGATCGGGTATTTCCAGATCGGGGTTGGCATCGACAATCAGGGGATCGTTCCAAGATTCGATATTTCCCAAGTGCATCTGGCACAGTGCCTCGGATGTGATCTTAATTCCAGAATCCACGCCCGGGATGTTGTACACCATGGATATGGCGCCGATCATTCCGGGAATGGTGATAGTTCCAGGCGCATGTTCGTACTCGGATTCCCGGAGCGGTGCGTCAGATGCTGCAAAGTTTATCGCCTTTTCTATGTGTTGCTTGATGCCGCCGCCGCTGCCGATTGACTGGTAGTTCAGCTGGACGTCTGGGTGTATCTTGGCATATTCTACCCCCCATAAATCCATCAGCGGGAATGCAAACGATGCACCTGCCCCATCAATCCTTACAGAATCTTCTTGGGCGCTGGCATTGTATGGTGGAACGACAGAAAACAAGAGTACTGCTGCCAACATCACAGAAGCCGTCGCTTTCATATTTTTGGATAAATTCTAAGCATTACTTAAGTTACGCGATCGGGGGCTCTGTGTAATCCTCGAGACCCATAGCCAAAAGCATAAGGGAAAGCGCATCCTGCTGGTTTCAGAATACTATAAGACATTCCAAGACATGCACCGGGCCGTTTCGTTGTATTATCGAACCGCCCGGTTCAAGCTTGACCTTCTCAAATTTACCAGCCGAAAATATGAGGCGCTGTGCACGAATCCCCATGTGTTACGGGCATCCAAACCCGTTGATGTTGTGTGTTGGCAATGCGCCTGATCCGGCGCCATGCGGCCAACCTCCCTCAGGGGCACTGCCTGCAACCACTCGAGTCCCGGTCCCGTAAACAGTCCTCCCTTGGGCTGCCCGTGCCGGGTATTTGGCCAGGATCGCGTGGATGCGGTTCTCGGGGCCGGCGGCGTGCATCTTCATGCCCAGGCGGGTGCGGGTCAGTTCGCGCATGTCCCGCGCGGGCTTGTCGGCCACGAACGATTCGGGGATCATGCCCAGCCTGCACAGGTCTGCCAGCCTTGCCGAGTCCGCCTTGTCGTCTTTGTAGACGGTTTCGGTTATGATCCTCGTGTTGTGCGGGTGGGCCAGCAGGGCGTTGATACCTGCATCCTCGAGAATATCGTGCACGGCTATCCAGTAGTTGGCGGTGGATTCGCAGACGGCCGTGGCCGGCACGCATCCTTCCTTGCGGATCATCTTGACGAATCCGGTTATTCCCCGGACATTGTTGCCAGATTCGGCCTGCCTTAGCATCTTGTTGGTTTTGCCCTTGATGGTTGAAACGCATTTTTTTGTGAACGTCCATTCCAATGTAATACGTGTCATCACCTCCTTTGCAGCATGTCGGGCCCGACCAGCGGAAAACTCCCATTCACCGTCAAAGCGGCATTTGACCATCCGCATACCTTGAGTCACCCTTTTGAACGCCATCACAAGTGGCAAGTTCGTGCCGACTCTCAGGTCCAACAGGGTAAATGCCATGATCACCGCCATAACGGCAACACATGGAGTCTTTTGATCGTCAGCAAAGGCACATTCTGCATTGGATCTATAGCATGGCACAGTATGGCACAGTACAGCAGTGGATAAAAACGGTAACTGGACGGTGCCTTGAAGCTAAAATCCAGTCCCTGATTTATTGCCTAAAAAATCATGAAATAAGCATCAATGGATTTGATACGGATTAAATTAATTAAATGACGCGTACGAGTAGTTTGTTGCATAACTCCAATCTCGTGCGTAAATTCTCACCAATAAAACACGATCTAGGCACGATTATGCAACAAACTACGTACGAGAAAAGATTTATTGGATATGCCGGATATTACAATCCATGCCGTCCAGGTTTGCTTATCCCAGGTTATTGTTGGGTTTTTGTGGAATGGCAATACTTGGAGCCGGCTCGATACTGCTGGCACAACAAATCCGTTTGGATTTAACATCGTTTGGGCCCTCTCACGTCATGGAAAACCCAATTACGTTGATTTTATTTGTGACGGGCATCGTAATATTACTATCCATAGGTTTCAAAATATATTCCAAAATACGTTCCAAAACATATTCCAAGAAACATTTGTAGGGATTATTACTACCGCCGCTGTTCATGTCAGGATTTACCGTCATTTTATCCATAATGTCTTGAGGAAGGACCACAAGGTATTCGAAAAAAACTGGGACGCCGTTAATTATCGGATGCTTTCGGATTCTCCCGGAACCGCAATAAAAGGCGCCAATATTGACGCATCACGTCTTCATCAATTTGCAGACCGATGCCGGCAGTCGATGATTAACCGGGAAAGGCACAGGCAGCATTACATGCCGCATAAAATGTGCGTCCCTGTCCATTCCGTCTAGGAGCGCAAACGTGCCGATGCGTCCAAAAATATTCCGGTTTTGAATGAAAGAGAGACTGCAGGCCGCTGGTGTTATGGCTTCTGGCAGCAGCCGGGTGCTCAGATTGCCAGAACCGGCAGGGGCTTTGACATGAGGGAACCGAAGGCTCGCAGCAGACATGTACGATTACAATACACGGCATCCAACTGATCGGTTTTGACAAACTCTAAATATGCTCCACAATCTGTTAGATAATCATGAGGGTGGGAATCGTAGGCGCATCAGGCTATGTCGGAGGCGAGACGGTCCGTCTTCTCATAAACCATCCAAAGATAGAGATCACCCAGATTACATCAAGAAAGCATGTGGGGGAGTACCTCCACAGGGTTCAGCCAAGCCTGAAGGGATTCACGGATCTCGTCTTTTCAGAACAGGACTATGAAAGGCTTGCCGACAAGTGTGATCTCGTATTCACTGCAGTCCCTCACGGAACGGCAAGCGAGATGGTAACATCCCTGTACGACAGGGGACTGAAGATAATTGATTTGAGCGCAGACTACAGGCTGCATGACAAGGACGGTTATGACAAGTGGTATGGCTGGACCCATCCGCATCCGGACTACCTCCCCAAGTCAGTCTTTGGCATACCAGAGCTTCACAGGGAGGAGATTCGAAACGCACAGCTGGTCTCATGTCCTGGATGCATGGCAGTCACATCCATACTTGCGCTAGCCCCGCTTATCAGGGAAGATGTAATAAATACGGATCACATCATCGTGGACTCTAAGATCGGATCGTCGGGTGCCGGCTCCGGCATAGGAACGGATCACGCAATGAGGGCAGGCGTAATCAGGCCGTACAAACCGGCAAGGCACAGGCATACAGGCGAGATTGAACAGGAACTAAGCGAGATTGCAGGAAGAAAGATCAACGTATCGATGAGTCCGCACGCAGTCGACGTGGTACGCGGAA
The DNA here is from genome assembly GCA_965238275.1 of Candidatus Nitrosopumilus sp. Classification (GTDB taxonomy): domain Archaea; phylum Thermoproteota; class Nitrososphaeria; order Nitrososphaerales; family Nitrosopumilaceae; genus Nitrosopumilus. The sequence continues at coordinate 1,287,214 of OZ250186.1, read as the reverse complement.
TCCTGTGTACAAACCACACATTCCTGAACAGGGAGATTAGCGAAAAGGAGTTGTGGAGGATATACCGCAAGGCCTATGGCGAGGAAAGGTTTGTCAGGCTGATACGGGACAAGAAGGGGGCGTACAAGTTTCCGGATCCCAAGTTTGTGGTGGGCTCGAACTTTTGCGATGTCGGGTTTGACATAGACGAGGACAACAACAGGCTGATAGCACTTTCTGCATCGGACAATCTGATGAAGGGTGCCGCAGGCTCGGCCATCCAGAACATGAACGTAATGTGCGGCTTTGACGAGATGGATGGGCTCAGATACACCCCGCTGACCCCGGTTTAGGGACGGCGGCGGCGGCGGCATGATTACAATCAAGATCGGCGGAAGCGTCGTAGACGATCTGCATCCGTCGGCAATCTCGGACATAAAGAGGGTTGCAGAGTCAGAGGGCGTGATTCTAGTTCACGGCGGCGGAAAGGAGGTAACAAAGGTCTGCAGCCAGCTTGGGGTGGAGCCAAGATTCGTTACATCGCCAAGCGGAATCAGGAGCAGGTATACGGATGCCAGGACTGCAGAGATATTTACCATGGTAATGTCAGGCAGGATAAACAAGGCCATAGTCAGAATGCTTCAAGAGAACGGCATCAATGCAGTAGGCATATCAGGCGTTGATGCCAGGGTCATACAGGCAGACAGAAAGAAGAGGCTGATAATAGTCAACGAGAAGGGCAGAAAGCAGGCAATCGACGGCGGATACACGGGAAAGATAAGCAAGGTAAACTCCAAGTTCATCAGAAGCCTTTTGGAGATGGGCATGACGCCGGTCATATCACCCATAGCGATCAGCGAGGAGTCGGAGTTTCTCAACGTCGACGGGGACAGGGCTGCAGCATTTGTCGCAGGCAGCGTAGGCAGCAGGATGGTACTGTTCATTACAAACGTGGACGGACTGCTAATGGATGACACATTGGTGCCAAAGCTGACGCTGGAAGAGGCAAAAAAGATAAGACCCAAGATAGGACCTGGTATGGAGAAGAAGATTTTGGCATCGACTGAGGCGCTAGACATGGGAGTCGGCACCGCACTGATTGCAAACGGCCAGAGGGAGAACCCCATATCATCTGCCATTTCACGGAGCGGCTGTACGGTGATCGAGCGTGGGTGAAGACACATTCATGGGAAACCTGTACCAGAGGTTTCCAGTAACAGTAGAGAGGGGGATCGGAGCCCGGGTGTGGGATACTGACGGAAAGGAGTACGTTGACTGCATGGGCGGGTACGGAGTGGCGCTGGTCGGACACCAGAATCCAAGGGTCAACGGCGCAATAAGGGAGCAGTTGGACAGGATAATCACGGTGCACAGCTCCCTGTACAACAAGACAAGGGAAAAATTTCTGGAAACGCTCACGGGCCTTGCCCCCGACGGCCTGACGCAGGTGCACCTGAACAACAGCGGGGCCGAATCAGTCGAGGCGGCCATGAAGTTTGCAAGAAAGTTTACCAAAAAGAAGGGAATGGTCGCAATGAAGGGATCATACCACGGCAAGTCGTTTGGCGCCCTCTCGCTTACATTCCATCCAAAGTACAGAAAGGCGTTTGCGCCGCTTGTCGAAAGGGTCTCGTTTACGCCGTTTGGCGATGCCGAGTCCCTGCGCTCGGTAGTTGACGAGGACACGGCATGCATCATCATGGAGCCGATTCAGGGCGAGAGCGGAATCAATGTGGCCCCGGACGGATTCCTGCAGGATGCAAGGAGGCTCTGCGACGAGAAGGGAATCCTGCTGATATTTGACGAGATACAGGCCGGCCTTGGAAGGACGGGACGGCTGTGGGCATGCCAGCACTGGGACACTGCCCCGGACATACTGTGCCTGGCAAAGGGTATTGCAGGGGGGGTTCCCATGGGGGCGACGCTGACAAGGCCGGACATTCTTGCATCCATGAGCAGAGGCGAGCACTCTTCCACATTTGGCGGAAACCCCCTGTCGTGTGCGGCAGGAACCGCCGCCCTCGAGGCAATAACGCAGGACGGACTTGTAAAAAACTCCGAGAGGATGGGCGCCATGTTCAGGGACGGACTGGAGGAGCTCAAAAGGAGGCATCCCATTATTAGGGAGATTCGCGGAAAGGGTCTCATGATAGGAGTCGAGTTGAGGTTCGATGTCAGGGAGATCCTGATGGGTCTGATAAGAGAGGGCGTACTGATGCTGTACTCGGGAAGAAACGTGCTGAGGATGCTTCCCCCGTTGGTGATATCAGAACGGGACGTGGCGCATACCCTGAACGCACTTGATGTCGTACTTGGCCAGGAGGAGGAGGAGAAGAGGCGCAGTGTACAGGGATAGCACAGACGACAGGATCATAGAGCGCCTCAAAGTCGACTCCAGGACGTCATCGGGGGAGATCGGCAGGAGCATAGGGCTTTCCGAGTCCGCAGTCAGAAGACGCGTAAAGAGGATGGTCGACGGCGGGATCATCAAAAGGTTCACGCTGGAGATGGGCCACGAGGAGGCCACAAGCGCAATAGTTCTGGTCTCAGTGGAATCTGCAACAGACACGTCCAAGGTATCTGTGAACCTTGCAGGGCTGGAGGGGGTCAGGACAGTCTACGAGATTACCGGGCAGTACGACATTGCCACAATAATCAGCTCCTCAAGCATTGCAGGGATAAATGCCACCATTGACGCGCTGCGAAAGATAAGCGGCGTCATGGATACAAACACGGTGATCATCCTGCGGAAGATTGCATGAGGACGATTTTCGCAACATGACAACGGTTTAAGACGGATTCAGGATCAATTCAGGCTGTTTTCAACGATTTTGGTACGAATATGTTTATATCGACAGTAAACCCCAACGATTTCGGTGATGATGATGGTGGAACCGAACCACTATGCAGACATGTACAACGCATACGACAAGAACCAGAAGAAGATCAGGATACTTGACAGCACCCTCAGGGAGGGAGAGCAGCATCCGGGGGTCTCCTTTACAAACAAGCACAGGATCCAGATTGCCCGGATGCTGGATTATTTCGGGGTGAACCAGATTGAGATATCGCCTGTCGTCTCAGAGGATCACAGGGAGGCTACAAGGACCATCATAAAACAGGGACTCAAGGCAGACATCGTATCCCACGGAGGGGCGATATCGACGCCTCGCTGGGGTGCGATGCAAAGTGGTGCGCTGCATATCTTGGAATCTCAGACGTCCATCTCAAGGACAAGCTTCGCATATCAAGGGAGGAGGCCCTGGAGAGGGCCCACGTCGAGCCGGAAGGGGTTATCATGTGTCATGATTTCCAGATGCAGTTGCCGTATCAGGCATTTATGGAAAATTTTGATATGAATTTTTCATTGTCGGTATACGTATTTGGAAAAAGCTGGCATTTCTGTTCATGAAATGATTTTGCGAAACGATGTGCCAAGCACCAACTATACGATAGTGTGTAAGGTCAAGGTCAATCCCAAGAAGAAACTGATCGCTAGAAAAATTCTACGCTCCAGGTAATCTGTGTTGCATGAGGTAGCCGGAACAATGGCTAAACTCAAGGCAAGGGGACTCATCAGCTAGGATCGGGACGCTGGTGGGCAGCTTTCCAGATTCGTCATGCAAAATCCCAGATTGACAGCCCCCAATCCAGAGAAGTCCCGCATGCCGGCTTTCCACCCTGATCGGCCCGCATCGGACAGCATCTCGCCACCCTCCAAGCCCGTAATGGTATGACGTGGTTCTGTCGGGAAGGCGTTGCCGGTCTGGTCGATCCAGGCCAGGAAGTCATCACCCACCTTGGCCCATGATATCCTGTAGTTGGCGGGATCCTCGCTGGGTTCCTCCCAGGAAGCGTGGATGGTCCCGGGCACCGAGCTGGTCAGGGTGATCCTGCCTATGTCGCGGGGGCCGAGCGGCCCGGTCGGCTCCAAGACTACGGTGTTGGACGGCGGCGGGGGCGGCGGATCCTCGACGGACTGGCTGTTGCCAGGCGGCTCCGCAACGGTGATGGTTACCTCGCCGCTCCAGTCGCCGGCGGTGCCGTCGTAGGAGGCGCGCACCATCACCTTGTACTCCTCGCCACCCTCCAGGCCCGTAATGGTATGACGTGGTTCTGTCGGGAAGGCGTTGCCGGTCTGGTCGATCCAGGCCAGGAAGTCATCACCCACCTTGGCCCATGATATCCTGTAGTTGGCGGGATCCTCGCTGGGTTCCTCCCAGGAAGCGTGGATGGTCCCGGGCACCGAGCTGGTCAGGGTGATCCTGCCTATACTGACGATCAAAAGTCCTTGCACAGCATCTCATATTTTCGGCTGGTAAATTTGAGAAGGTCAAGCTTGAATCTGACAGTTCGATAATACAGCGAAACTGCCCGGTGCATGTCTTGGAATGTCCTGTAATATTCAGAGACAAGCAGGACGCGCTTTCCCTGGTGCCAGCACTCTTCCATCGCGTTGAGATACGGCGAGCCCTTTGGCAAATAGATCATCTTGACGTCCTTGTTATTTCGCAGAAATTCCTTTACCAGTTTTGAGCGGTGCTGCGGTGCCCTGTCTGCGGTCACTGCCACCTTGCCAAAGTGCCTGTGCAGATCCTTGAGGTATTTGACAAACGTGGGCCCGTCGAATTTCTCATACGTCCGGAAGAACTGCCTGCCGTCCCGGGTAATTGAGCCGTACGCTGCGATCCTCTTGTGGCTGCCAGTATACGGCACGCTTATGGAACGGCCCACCGGGGACCAGTATTTGCGGCCGACTATCACGTCGTGTATGAAAATTGCCTCGTCCTCCATTAATACGGTGAAACCATCCTTTTCTAGGCGTGAAACGCGCTTGTTGAAGCGATATTTCCAGTTCTGCACGGCCTTCTTGTTGGCCCTATTGACGTGGACCTTTCGCGGTGCCTTTGGGACAGGTTGTGCTGGTGCATGATTTTCCTGACGTACGTGATGTGAAGTTTTACGCCCGCGTCCTTGCGTATCTTCTGCTGCAACTCCGAGGGCGTGATTCTACAGCAGGATGCCCTTACGATTATTCTGTCCATGACGTCTCGTGAAATCTTTCTGGGCCGTCCGCATCGTGGAAGATCACGGAGGCCTTGCAGGCCCCCGTCGTCGAAGCGGCGCAACTAGTTACGGACCCAGTTTGGACTACGTCCTTGGATGTCGGCAGTATCCTCCACGGTCATGTTGCGCACGCGCACCATGCGCACCACAACCATTCTGGTTCGGACCTTGTGGTCCTTTTCCTTTTTGTACGCCTTTTCGAGTTCTTCCAGTTTGGTGTTGTCCATGTATTCCCTGAAATGGGTCTGATCTAGAAACTTTGCGGTTGGCTAGGGCATTTGTTCAAAGACTTTTGCGCGTCAGTATATGTCGCGGGGGCCGAGCGGCCCGGTCGGCTCCAAGACTACGGTGTTGGGCGGCGGCGGGGGCGGCGGATCCTCGACGGACTGGCTGTTGCCAGGCGGCTCCGCAACGGTGATGGTTACCTCGCCGCTCCAGTCGCCGGCGGTGCCGTCGTAGGAGGCGCGCACCATCACCTTGTACTCCTCGCCACCCTCCAGGCCCGTAATGGTATGACGTGGTTCTGTCGGGAAGGCGTTGCCGGTCTGGTCGATCCAGGTCAGGAAGTCATCACCCACCTTGGCCCATGATATCCTGTAGTTGGCGGGATCCTCGCTGGGTTCCTCCCAGGAAGCGTGGATGGTCCCGGGCACCGAGCTGGTCAGGGTGATCCTGCCTATGTCGCGGGGGCCGAGCGGCCCGGTCGGCTCCAAGACTACGGTGTTGGACGGCGGCGGGGGCGGCGGATCCTCGACGGACTGGCTGTTGCCAGGCGGCTCCGCAACGGTGATGGTTACCTCGCCGCTCCAGTCGCCGGCGGTGCCGTCGTAGGAGGCGCGCACCATCACCTTGTACTCCTCGCCACCCTCCAGGCCCGTAATGGTATGACGTGGTTCTGTCGGGAAGGCGTTGCCGGTCTGGTCGATCCAGGCCAGGAAGTCATCACCCACCTTGGCCCATGATATCCTGTAGTTGGCGGGATCCTCGCTGGGTTCCTCCCAGGAAGCGTGGATGGTCCCGGGCACCGAGCTGGTCAGGGTGATCCTGCCTATGTCGCGGGGGCCGAGCGGCCCGGTCGGCTCCAAGACTACGGTGTTGGGCGGCGGCGGGGGCGGCGGATCCTCGACGGACTGGCTGTTGCCAGGCGGCTCCGCAACGGTGATGGTTACCTCGCCGCTCCAGTCGCCGGCGGTGCCGTCGTAGGAGGCGCGCACCATCACCTTGTACTCCTCGCCACCCTCCAGGCCCGTAATGGTATGACGTGGTTCTGTCGGGAAGGCGTTGCCGGTCTGGTCGATCCAGGCCAGGAAGTCATCACCCACCTTGGCCCATGATATCCTGTAGTTGGCGGGATCCTCGCTGGGTTCCTCCCAGGAAGCGTGGATGGTCCCGGGCACCGAGCTGGTCAGGGTGATCCTGCCTATGTCGCGGGAGCCGCGCGGCTCCAAGACTACGGTGTTGGGCGGCGGCGGGGGCGGCGAATCCTCGACGGGGACGTTCAAGGCGGGGGCGGTGAAGGCAGGCTGTTGGGCATCCACTACACGAACCTCCCGGACGGCGGTCGCCTCGTTGCCCATCGAGTCGGTGCACATGTACGTAACGGCGTAGTTGCCAGAAACAGCTGTGTCGACAGTTGGGATGACCTGCATCAGGTCGGTGAGGTCGCCTTCTGTCTCGTCGGTGCAGGTGGCACCCGCGTCGACGTAGGCGGAGCCCGCAGGTACCTGGACGGGAGACGTCCCGTTGAGCGCTATGACCGGCGGTGCGCGCGCGGCGGCAGACGCGGCCACGGGCATTATCAGGGCCCCGTCATCATCCCTGGCCGTGACTATCGCGTAGGTGATGCCGTCTATCTTGAAGGTGGCAGCGTCATTCGCGCCGTCAAGCCTGAGAATTGCGTTGTCGTAGATGACCTTCTTGTTAACCAGCTTGGATGGATCGGTGATGTCCACTATTCGAACACCGTCGAGCAAGCCTTGCATGATGATCGCGTAGGTGCTGTCGCCGTCCCAGAAGACGGTAACGCCATATAGGCCGTCAAGGTAACTGGGGTCGTAGGTCTTGCGCCCCTCTGCGGTCGGGTTGGCAGGGTCGGTGACGTTTATCACATGGACGCCGTCGTCGTAGAGCGCCGTGACGATCGCGTAGGTGCTGCCGTCCCTCTCAAAGACGGCCACATCTGTCGGGCCATTAAGGTGATGGCGGCGGCTGTCGGAGAGGTGGCCCATCGCGGTCGGATTGGCAGGGTCGGTGACGTCGATTATCTGGATGCCGTTGTCCTCGTGTCCGACGACTATCGCGTAGGTGCTGCCACCTCTCTCAAAGATCTCGACGCCGTACGCGCCGTCAAGCTCCAGAACGGCACTGTCCGAGATGCTTCCGGCCGCCGCGGGGTTGAACGGGTCTGTGACGTCGATTATCTGCACGCCGTCGTCGGTGTATGACGCGACTATCGCGTAGGTGCTGCCACCTCTCTCAAAAACCTCTACGTCGGATGCGCCGTCAAGCTTCAGGCCGGCGCCGTCAGAGATGCTCCCGGCCGCCGCGAGGTTGAACGGGTCTGTGACGTCGATTATCTGCACGCCGTCGTCGTAGAACCCGGTGACTATCGCGTACGTGCTGTTGCCACTCTCAAAGATCTCGACGCCGTACGCGCCTTCAAGCTCCAGAACGGCACTGTCCGAGATGCTTCCGGCCGCCGCGGGGCGGTTCGGGTCGGTGACATCAATTATCTGCACGCCGTCGTCGTGGGATCCGGTGACAATCGCGTACGTGCTGTTGCCACTCTCAAAGATCTCGACGCCGTACGCGCCTTCAAGCTCGGTAAAGTTTCCCACCCCGTCGGCAATTACAGAAACGGGATCAAGCACGATCACGGTTCGGGAAGCGTCGGCGGCCGCGTTGCCCACCGAGTCGGCACACGAATAGGTTATCGTGTACGATCCAGCAGCAGAGGTGTCTACGCTGCCGGTGATCGTCATGCTGTCGGTGAGGTCGCCCTCCACCCTGTCCATGCAGGTGGCTCCCGCGTCGGCGTAGGCGTCCCCAACGTATATCTTGGCAGGGGAGTGGCCGGTGCGGGAGATGCTGGGGGCGTCTGCATCCGTCACGGTCACCGTCCGCGTGGCAGTCGCCTCGTTGTCCTCCGAGTCAGCGCACCTGTAGGTGACTGTGTAGTTGCCGTGCGCATATACGTTGACGTCGGATGCGATCCTTATCTTGTCGGTCAGGTCTCCATAGTCCTCGTCTGTGCAGGTGGCTCCCGCGTCGGCGTAGGCGTCCCCGACGGCCACCTCGGCCGGAGTGGCTCCGATAACGTCAATGACCGGGGCGCCAACAGGAAGCGGGGCAGGGGGCGTCGTCACGACCACCGTCCGCGTGGCAGTCGCCTCGTTGCCCGCCGTGTCGGCGCACGTGTACGTGACGGCATACGTGCCGGGTACGGCGGTGTCGACGTTAGAGGCGGTCAGTACCTGCCCCGTGAGGTCACCTTCGGCCTCGTCGGTACAGGTGGCGCCTGCGTCCTCATAGGCGCTGCCGGCCGGTATCGATACGAACGGCTGCAAGTTGACGGCTACCCAGGGTGGCCGGTCGACTGTCATGCTGATCTGCAGGATATGGGCGTAGTTCGATTTGTATGCCGTAGTGATCGCGTACAGGCCGCCGCCGGTCTCAAAGACGTCGACGCCGTACCCTCCGTTGCCCATGCGGTAAGGAGTTTGGATGTATGCTAGGTTGGCCGGGTTGTAGGGATCGGTAAGATCCACCAGATAGATGTATCCGCCGTTAAATGACGTGACGACCGCGTACGTGCCGCCTCCGGCATAAAAGATGTCAACCTGAGACGCGGTGCTATACCCGAGTGTATCACTCACTTTGGTGACGCTCCCGGCAGGAGCGGGGTTGAGCGGATCCGTGACGTCGATTATCTGCATTCCATAGTCTTCGTATCCCGCGACCGCCGCGTACGTGCTGTTCCCGGACTTGAATATAGTGACGCCGGTGGCGTGGTATAGCTCCAAATTGGCGTTGTCTGCCACGGAACCTGCGGCAACAGGGGCATGCGGGTCGGTCACGTTGACTATCTGCACACCGTCGTCCCTGTGTCCAACGACAATCGCGTACGTGCCACCGTCTATCTCAAACGTGTCGACACCAAGCGCACCTCTAAGCTCGAGATTGTCGTCGTCCTGCATGTGCCCCGCCGGGGTTGGGTTGAGCGGGTCTGTGATGTTGAAGATCTGGACGGCAATCTCGTCTGTTGCCGTGACGATCGCGTAGAGATCCCCTCCCCTCTCGAAGATTGCAACGCCAAGCGGATTGTGAAAGTCCGGCGTGATCTGAGTGCGGTAATGCTGGCGGTAAGATTCTTTCAGGTATTCGTCGGTAATGCGTCCTGCCGCAACCGGCTGGCGCGGGTCGGTGACGTCGACTATCTGGACGCCGTTGTCTCTGGATCCCCCAACAATAGCGTATGTCTTGCCGCTGATCTCGAATATCTTTATGTCACGCGCGCCATCGAGTTCGCGTGTGTCGCTGTCCCTAAGGTGTGCGATCGCTGAAGGATTGGATGGGTTGGTGACGTCGACTATCTGGACGCCGTCATCTGATGCGGCGATTGCCGCGTATGTGTTCCTGCCCATCTGAAAGGTAGCTACGCTGCGCGGATGGTGAAGACCCGTAAAGCCGTCGGTGCCATCATGGATGGACGCCACCAGATCCAACCCACCAGTAACCTGTTGGTTCTGTTCGGCGTGGGCGTGGCCCGGCATGCCTGCCGATACCGCAGCCTCCAACCCCGGCCAGGCGGTGCCATCCGGCAGCAGTCCCGGCCCAGGTTTCCCGCCATCAACCACAAACTGGTTCGTCCCGCCATACCACACGAGGTTGGCGGCTACGGCCGCAACGATTAGCACCACTGCAAACAGCGCCATCCTGCTGGGTTTAGTGTGGTCAAGCATTACCACATACAGATCAATATGACTATTAGAACTTATGTATATGGTAGCTTATTGCATAATCCTGCCTACCATGTTACAGTGAGCACCACCATACACCATCATCCAGACCGAAAAAGCTAAAGATCATGAGGATTAAGACACATGGTTGAAGACGGACATGTATAGTCCCGAAAGTTGTTCACCCCCCATCTGAGGTTCCGGCCCTGGGTGGACACGCCCCATGACAGACATCATCGGTGGCATGGCATCGCGTGCCAAATCCCTGGGAAATGCAGTCAGCCTGTCCCTTACTGGAAACGGCGGTGTGTGGGTCCGTCGGTGGAGACGCACGGCCGCGTGGCGTCATATAGGAAGACGGAGAGTGCGAGTAATGAAAAAACTGGACCAGGCCAAAGTCGAATGGATCATCCAGTTAACGCAGAAGTAACAACAATTTAGTGCATGATTGGATAGAATGCCTATTCCAATACCCATGTTGAAAGCCTCAAACATGCCAATGTCTTGTCCTGCCTGCATGATCCGGATGTATGGCGTGGGCATGGCGGTACCTGGTGTCGGTGGCAGTGCCCATGGACAAAAGACGAACATTTGGTGGCACGCTGGATACGTTTGAAGGCAAAACGCAGTACTGCGTCCGGTTCTTCGGAATGGCTACGCACCGTCCATTCATTCATTCATTCCTGCAAGAGACGGCCCTGCGGAATCTACTTCAGGGATGGCAGGGTGCCTTGGATGCGGCGGCCGGCAGCGTGGCAGATGCAGCACGGATCCGGCGGCTTGTGCCTGGCAAGATCCCGGGGAATGGTCATCAGCAAAAGGATCGCCTTCATGTCAATCTGCCTCATTGTCAAATACACCCCGCTGCCGCCTGACATGCCCGGATTGCGTGTCAGCTCGGCATTTGCCAGAACCCACACGTTGTACAGGATCATCGAGTAGAGAAAACAGAACAGCCGCGCGGTACTGGAGGTACTGCGCGTCCTTACCCTTTGGCTCTCCACCATTCGGTATCCGGTCTCTATGACCCACCTCTTGGAGTACAGGTCTGGCTTGATTCCGGGCACGCTTGTGGCAAACGCGATGTATTCCTCCTCGGGCTTTTTGCCGCCTGATTTCCTGCTTTTTCTTTTGCGTTTTGTTATTATCATGGTGTATTCCTCGTAGTCGTTCTTGGTCTTTGCTATGCGGAACCTGGACACTGCCATGCGCTCCCCGCGATCAAACTGCGCGATGGCCCGGATCACGTTGGTCGTGTTGACGCACGGCATGAGAAAGTCCACGCCCGTCTCATGCAGTGTCCGGATGACGTCGGTGGAAAAGAATTCGCGGTCGAGCATGGCAACCCCGATTCTGACCCTGTTGTCCCTGCACGTTTTGATGATCCGCCGTACAAAATCAGAGGCGTCTTCAAGGGCGGGCATGTGAATCACGCCAAGCGCAAGGTTCATCCTCCTGTTGACGCACTGCGCCGTGACGTAGCGCTCAAAACTGCCCGTCTTGCCCTTGCTCTTTGAGCGCACCACGTCTTCATTGTGGTTGGAGTCCCAGCGGGGTATCAGGTGCATGTCTATGGCCACGTCCATCTTCCTGCCTGCAAGCATGCCCAGCTCCTGCAACCTGTCCAGCTGGACGCCTATCTTTTCGTTAAACGCCTTGATCAGCTGATCCCTTTTGATCCTGGATATCGTGTCCCGGATCCACTCGCCGCTGACGGCCCGGCGGTGGGATTTTTTCAGCCCCGACAGGAAGGTCGTGGCATTGCGCATGGCAGACGCGTATCCAAAGGCCGAGACGCCAAGCAGCGCAGCTGCCACCATGACCCTGTGAAAATCGGCCGGCCCGTACGTGGTGTTGTGCCTTTTGGGGGACGGAATTCCGGGATCAAATGTCTCCGATACCCCGTCCATGACCGGCCCGCCCATCATGGCCGGATTGTTTTTCAGGGAACGTTGCATGCGGTTCTGCGGGCCGGGCATGGCAGTCACTTCGGGTTTTGCCTCCTGCCTGATGCGGCGCCGTTTCCGGCAGCAGCCGTGCAAACCTTAAATTCCAATTCCGTGAATCCGATATGGTGTGTGAGCCCGTTTATGGTCGTTCATTGACGGGTACTCTCACTCCATTCTTTTAAGCTGCAATGACATGTAATTTGCACCTGCCGGCAACTATTTTTGGCAACGCCTGCAGATTCAGTGCGGATGTGTACGAGATGGCGCGGGCGTGTCCTGCATGTCAGGCAGGATCTTTTACTTCTGTGCTAACTGATCATCCAACAAAAACACAAGAATGCCCGCAACAAGGAGATTGCAGCAAGCATGGGCGTCTCGGTCAGATGGGTCCAAAAGCTGTGGAAGAGGTACAAGAGACATCATCCGTAATTGGGCATAACCATGCGATTGGGCACATTGTCGAACCAAATCCGGTCGGTTGCAGGGATTACAGGTCAATTCGGGCTCACCCAATGAACAAAACGATACGTCAGTCGTGTTTTATTCTGATTTCCAATGTCAAAGCATGTCATTGTACGACAAACTGGCAAAAAAGCCCAATCTGTTCATCAGGTGCACTGGACTGAGTCTCCGAATTTGATTTGATGGCAGATCGGCTGACAGAAAAATACCCCAAGGCAGAGCAAAGGCTACTCTCCAGAAGAGACAGGGTGCGCGGCATGGGCGCCGGACGCAGGTGGAAACTGGATCTGAAAAACAGGTTTCTTCTGGTCCTGTTCTATTACAGGACGTACACCACGCAGGATCTTCTTGCCCTGACGTTCCATGTGGGTCAGGCCAGTGTGTCCCGCAGCATGGGGGCACTAGAGCCGTCGATCCGGCAGTGCCTTCCGCTTCCGTCAAAGATATACTCTGACATCAAGGCCACCAGAACGCTTGACGATCTTGAGGAGATCATTCCGGGCCTGACTGCCCTGATTGATGCATCCGAGCAGCAGATACAGCGGCCCGGACGCAAGGACATGGAACGGTCCCACTACTCGGGCAAGGCACACAGGCACACATCCAAGGTCCAGTACACATCGGCCACGGACGGCCTCATCCTCCACAAGACCAGGCAGAATCCACGACTTTACAGTATTCAAAAAGAAACACCCGACGTTCCCTGAGAATCTTCCATGCAAGGACGGGGGCAAGGACAAGAAAAGGACCAAAGTAAGGGAGCTTCTAGACAGCGGATACCAGGGAATCAACAAGGAGTTTCCAGACAGGGATGCCGTGGTGCCATACAAGAGGACACGGGGCACGGAACTGTCCCCAGAACAGAAGGAATTCAACAAAAAACACTCAAAGATGCGGGTGTATGTAGAGCACGCCATCCGCAGGGTCAAACGGTTTCGCATCATGAGTGGCGTCTACCGAAATCGCCTGAAAAAATACGACACCGTCAATGACATCGTCTGCGGATTTGCCAACCTCAGGGTTCTATTGGTCCGGGAAGCAACCGGATAGGCGGCAAACAACCTACACAATATAGGATGACATGTACAATTTCTAATTACGGATTATGTCTATTGACTGTATGGCCCGCCGAGTCGGTGCATGAATAGATGATCCTGTAGCTGCCAGTCGAATGGGTGTTGACGGTGTTGGAGACGACCGTGGCGTCCAGGTCGCCGTCCTCTGGATCCGTGCAGGTGGCACCCTCGTCGGCGTAGTAGCGGCCCACGTTGATGCTGGCCGGGTTGAAGCCGGTAATGGTGATGGCAGGCGTGGTGTTGGGGACGACGTCGATGATGGTGACTGCTGCAGTGTCTGTTGCGGTGGTGATGCCGTCAAAGACTGCAAGCGTGAAGGTGACGGTGGTGTTGGCGTTGACCAGGGGGACGGTAAAGTCAGTCGAGAGGGCCGTATCGTTTGTAATGCTGATTGGCAGGTTCGAGTATTGGGCCCACAGGTAGGTCAGCGTGTTGCCGTCGTCGTCGACGGCCGTCCCCGATAGCGTGACGGTGGTGTTTTCGTTGACTGTCTGGTCGGAGCCGGCGTAGGCTGCCGGCGAGGTGTTCAGTTTGATTACTTGGATGCCGTCGTCAAAATACGATGTGACGGCGGCGTACGTGGTGGTGCCGGACTCGAAGGTGGCGATGCCGTTGGCGCCTTCAAGATTACGGAATGGCGTGTCGCCGATGCCGCCTGCCGCTGCCGGGCTGTAGGGGTCTGACAGGTCAATCACCTGGACGCCGTCGTCAACTGACGATGCGACGGCTGCGTACGTGGCGTTGCCTGACTCGAAGGTGGCGATGTCGATGGCGCCGCCAAGATTACGGAATGGCGTGTCGCCGATGCTGCCTGCCGCCGTCGGGTCGTCGGGGTCTGACAGGTCAATCACCTGGACGCCGTGGTCAAAAAACGATGCGACGGCGGCGTACGTGGTGGTGCCTGACTCGAAGGTGGCGATGTCGATGGCGCCGCCAAGATTGAGGGTGTCCGAGTCGCCGATGCTGCCTGCCGCCCTCGGGTTGTCCGGGTCTGACAGGTCGATTATCTGGACGCCGTTGTCATCAAACGAGGCGACTGCGGCGTACGTGGTGGTGCCGGACTCGAAGGTGACGATGCCGCGGGCGCCGTAAAGCTCGAGGGAGGACGAGTCTCCGATGCTGCCTGCCGCCGCCGGGTTGTCCGGGTCTGACAGGTCGATTATCTGGACGCCGTGGTCAGAGGACGAGGCGACTGCTGCGTACGTGGTCCCGCCGGACTCGAAGGTGGTGATGCCGTCGGCGCCGTAAAGCTCAAGGGAGGACGAGTCTCCGATGCTGCCTGCCGCCCTCTGGTTGTCGGGGTCTGACAGGTCGATTATCTGGACGCCGTTGTCAGCAAACGAGGCGATGGCTGCGTACGTGGTGGTGCCGGACTCGAAGGTGGCTATGCCGTCGGCGCCGCCAAGATTGAGGGTGTCCGAGTCTCCGATGCTGCCTGCCGCCGCCGGGTTGTCCGGGTCTGACAGGTCGATTATCTGGACGCTGCCTTCAATAAACGAGGTGACTGTGGCATAGGTGGCGTTACCTGACTCGAAGGTGGCTATGCCGGTGGCAGCGTTAAGGCCACGGGCGTCTGATCTGTCGATGCTGCCTGCATCACCCACTCTCAGGGTCGGGCCGACGCCCAGGATGTTGGTGATGGTGACTTTTACGGTGTCTTTCGTGGTGGCGGCGCCGTCTGAGACGGTAAGCGTGAAGGTGACGGTGGAGTCCTCGTCGGTGACTTGGGGGGCGGTAAAGTCAGCTGAGAGGGCCGTATCGTCTGTAAGGCTGATTGGCAGGTCAGAGTCGTGGGTCCACAGGTAGGTCAGCGCGTCGCCTTCGTAGTCGACGGCCGTCCCCGACAGCGTGACGGGTTCGCCTTCGTCGACTGCCTGGTCGGAGCCGGCGTGGACTGTCGGCGAGATGTTCAGGCGGATTACCTGGACGCCGTCGTCAGAAAACGAGGCGACAGCGGCATAGGTTTTGCCGCCTGACTTGAAGGTGGCAATGCCGGTGGCGCCGTCAAGCTCGCGGGAGCCCGAGTCGCCGATGCTGCCTGCCGCTGTCAGTCCCAGGACGCCAGGCACTTGTGCAAAGGCATAGTAGGTAAAAACTGACAGCCAGTGATCATTCTGGGAGAATTGGATCAGTTCCCCCTCTCCTCCCCCGGCCATACTCACTCCGGCCAACAGCAGAATCCCGGCGGCAATCGCTGCTGCATACACGACCCAAAGGCCCGGCCGCCCTTTTAGGCGAATGGTGCTGGATCTTTGCCGTGCCGGGCGCTCCCTTACTTTGCGTGCCGGCTCGCCGTCCATCGTGATCGTGGCGGGTTTGGCCACCACGCTATCCCAGCACCCCCCGCCCTTCCAGGTATGACAGCGCGTTAATCAGGTCCTGCCTGCCCAAATCCCCGTTGATGAACCACTTTGCTATTCCCTTGAAGTAGCCGGGGACAGTCGTCCTCCCGAACCCGAACGCGTCTAGGAATTTCTCGTCGTCTACATACACTGGGGAGTAGCCGCCCCAGTCCCGGAGCGTCTGCAGTTCGGACGCGCTAAAGCCCCCCCTCCGCAGCAGCAGCAGTAGTAGTAGCGCCGGGCTCCGGGTCCACCCGGGGCGGCAGCGCGCCGGGCTCGGGATCCATCCATGGCGGCAGCCCGTCAGGGGCGCCGGGCTCTGGATCCACCGCAGTCCTTCCAACCACGTCAAGCGCATCAAACACGAACCTCCGATTCATTGGCATTCACTTCCCCCGCTGTCGCGTTTGGTACAAGTCGCCAATCCCCTTGCCAGCAGGTCGTTTACGGCATCAGAGAAGCTGTACGCTGCGTTGCGTTCCAGCATCATCCTGGCCTGGTGCTTCCTTATTTTGCGTATCAGTTCGTCGTCCATCAGGATCGTGGCATGTTTGGCCACCATGCTATCCCAGCACCCCCCGTCCTTCCAGGTATGACAGCGCATTAATCAGGTCCTGCCTGTCCAGCGTGCCGTCTAGGAACCACTTTGCCATTCCCTTGAAGTAGCCGGGGACTGACGCACCCTGGAATCCGAACGCCTCCAGGAACCCCGCATCGTCGAGGTACACAGACGAGTAGCCGCCCCAGTCCCGGAGCGTCTGCAGTTCGGACGCGCTAAAGCCCCCCGCGGCGACGCCGGGCTCGGGATCCACGCCGGGCTCGAGTTCCAGCACGGGCTCGGGGTCCACGCAGGGCGGCAGCGCGCCGGTCTGGCCAGGCTCCGGGTCCATCCAGGGCGGCAGCGCGCCGGTCTGGCCAGGCTCCGGGTCCATCCAGGGCGGCAGCGTACCGGTCGGGGCTCCCGGCTCGGGGTCCAACACGGTCCTGCCAACCACGTCAAGCGCGTCAAACACGAGTATGCTCGTGAGGCCGCCATGAGAGTCCCACATGCGCGCGACCATGTTGGTCACGCCCATGCCTCACCCCGGCGTGGCCGTCCCCGCCGCCGCCGTTGAACTCCACCACAACGCGGATCGTCTTTTTGTACGGCAGCGCCCCGTCGGGCTCCACGGTGATCGAGGCGTGCGCGACGTAGTCGTGCGGATCGGATACCGTGACTTTTCCGTGGTTGTACGCGACGTGCGTGTCGCTCTCGGCGTACGATGCCGAGTCGTCGCGCAGGTTAAGGTACAGCGCAAAATGGACAATCTCCGTAGACTCGTAGGCCGTAAACCCGACCAGGGCGGTCTCCCCCGACGTTATCTCGTGCGGCACGAGCGTGTTGGCCAGCCCGCCAAGCGCGTACTCGGCTGAGTTTATCCGGAGCGGGTAGTCAAACGCATCTGCGGCGCTGTCAAGGCCCGCATTGGTGCCCGGCAGGCACCTATTTGTTTGGGGCGGCGACGGGTAGCCAAGCGCTACCGAACCACCCACCGGCCCAAGCGGCGCAGACGCGTTGTACGACAGGAGGGCGTCCATGGCTCCCTGCGGCAGCGGCACGTACTGCATCTTATCCAGCGTGCCAAGGTCCACCACCGGGGGGACGTTCCCGGGTGTACCGCCACCACCGCCGCCGCCGGACTGGTCATCCACCACCACCACGACTTCGCGCGGGACGCTGGACGCGGGGGTCACGGTGACTGTGAGGTCGTCGCTTGACGCGTTGCCTGCGCCGTCAACGCAAGAGTATTCTATGGTGTATTCTCCGGGTACGGCAGTATCCACCATTCCCGAACTGGTGAGCACGGCGTCAGGATCCAGCCCGTCAACGCAGGTGGCCTGGGGAATCGCGTACGCCTCGTGCTGGGATATCCGGGTCACCGCGTCATCCGGAACCGTCAGCACAGGCGGCGTCCTGTCGGATACGACCGTCCTGGACGCGGGGGCGTTCTGGCTACTGCTGCCATGGGCGTCTCGGACCGCGCCTGAGCCGATTGCGACTGTGACGTCGCCGTCCGTGGCGGGGGCGATCCCGACTGCAAACGTCGTGCCGTTCCCGGCGCCCTCGATGCCCGAGGCGGCGCCGTTTGTAACTGTGAGGTCCGAGACGGCAAAAGTCGCCGGGTCTATCTCGCTTCCAAACACGACCCGAAACGTTATGGGCGAATCGTTTGTCGGCGAAGCCGCAGTTATGTCAGTAGTGAAAAAGCCTTGGGGGACATCCGTTATGGTCAGCGTCATCGCGTCAGACGCAGAATCGGTGCCGTCGTTTACTGTCAGGGTGAACTGGACTGCCGTGTCCGATTCCACGTCGGGGGCCGTAAACGAGGTGTCCACTGCGGAGCTGTTCCCCAACTGGATCGCCAGCGTCGAGTTGTGAGACCAGGCATACTCCAGGGTGTCTTCTGTGTCAGGGTCCGTGACGGTGCCGTCAAGGTTGACAGTCGAGCCCTCGGCCTTTTCCTGATCGTCTCCGGCGTTGACAGTCGGGGCGGTGTTTTGGCTGTCCGTTATGGTGAGCAGCATGGAGTCAGAGACTGAGGCGGTGCCGTCAGAGACTGACAGCGTGAACTTTACTGTCGTGTCCTCGGCGACGTTGGGGATCGTGGCCGTGGTGTCCACTGCGGAGCTGTTCCCCAACTGGATCGCCAGCGTCGAGTTGTGAGACCAGGCATACTCCAGGATGTCCTCGGTGTCAGGATCCGTGACGGTGCCGTCCAGGTTCACAGTCGAGTCCTCCGATGCGGTCTGGTTGTTGCCCGCGTCCACTACCGGGGCGGTGTTTTGGCTGTCCGTTATGGTGAGCAGCATGGAATCAGAGACTGACGCGGTGCCGTCGTCTACTGTCAGGGTAAACTTTACTGTCGTGTCGGCATTCACGTTGGGGGCGGTAAATTCCGGCGTCAGGGTGTTGCCGTCGTCAAGCGTTATTGTCAGCGCGGTGGAATTGTGCGACCAGGAGTACGCCAGGAGGGGGACATCCTCGGGATCCTCATCCGTTGCCGTACCCGCAAAGTTCACAGTCGAGCCCTCCGATGCGGTCTGGTTGTTGCCCGCGTCCACTACCGGGGCGGTGTTTTGGCTGTCCGTTATGGTGAGCATCATGGAGTCAGAGACGGAGGCGGTGCCGTCATACACTGTCAGGGTGAAGGTGACTGTCGTGTTTGCAGCCACGTTGGGTGCATCAAACGAGGTGTCGACGGCGGAGCTGTTCCCCAACTGGATCGCCAGCGTCGAGTCGTGCGACCAAGTGTATTCCAGGGTGTCCTCGGTGTCAGGATCCGTGGCCGTCCCGTCCAGGTTGACAGTCGAGCCCTCTGGGACGCTCTGGTCTTCGCCTGCGTCCACTACCGGGGCGGTGTTTGCGCTGTCGGCGATGTGGAGCAGCATCGTGTCTTGCACCGTGGCCATGCCGTCATACACTGTCAGGGTGAAGGTGACTGTCGTGTTTGCAGCCACGTTGGGTGCATCAAACGAGGTGTCGACGGCGGAGCTGTTCCCCAACTGGATCGCCAGCGTCGAGTCGTGCGACCAAGTGTATTCCAGGGTGTCCTCGGTGTCAGGATCCGTGGCCGTCCCGTCCAGGTTGACAGTCGAGCCCTCTGGGACGCTCTGGTCTTCGCCTGCGTCCACTACCGGGGCGGTGTTTGCGCTGTCGGCGATGTGGAGCAGCATCGTGTCTTGCACCGTGGCCATGCCGTCATACACTGTCAGGGTGAAGGTGACTGTCGTGTTTGCAGCCACGTTGGGTGCATCAAACGAGGTGTCGACGGCGGAGCTGTTCCCCAACTGGATCGCCAGCGTCGAGTCGTGCGACCAAGTGTATTCCAGGGTGTCCTCGGTGTCAGGATCCGTGGCCGTCCCGTCCAGGTTGACAGTCGAGCCCTCTGGGACGCTCTGGTCTTCGCCTGCGTCCACTACCGGGGCGGTGTTTGCGCTGTCGGCGATGTGGAGCAGCATCGTGTCTTGCACCGTGGCCATGCCGTCATACACTGTCAGGGTGAAGGTGACTGTCGTGTTTGCAGCCACGTTGGGTGCATCAAACGAGGTGTCGACGGCGGAGCTGTTCCCCAACTGGATCGCCAGCGTCGAGTCGTGCGACCAAGTGTATTCCAGGGTGTCCTCGGTGTCAGGATCCGTGGCCGTCCCGTCCAGGTTGACAGTCGAGCCCTCTGGGACGCTCTGGTCTTCGCCTGCGTCCACTACCGGGGCGGTGTTTGCGCTGTCGGCGATGTGGAGCAGCATCGTGTCTTGCACCGTGGCCATGCCGTCATACACTGTCAGGGTGAAGGTGACTGTCGTGTTTGCAGCCACGTTGGGTGCATCAAACGAGGTGTCGACGGCGGAGCTGTTCCCCAACTGGATCGCCAGCGTCGAGTCGTGCGACCAAGTGTATTCCAGGGTGTCCTCGGTGTCAGGATCCGTGGCCGTCCCGTCCAGGTTGACAGTCGAGCCCTCTGGGACGCTCTGGTCTTCGCCTGCGTCCACTACCGGGGCGGTGTTTGCGCTGTCGGCGATGTGGAGCAGCATCGTGTCTTGCACCGTGGCCATGCCGTCATACACTGTCAGGGTGAAGGTGACTGTCGTGTTTGCAGCCACGTTGGGTGCATCAAACGAGGTGTCGACGGCGGAGCTGTTCCCCAACTGGATCGCCAGCGTCGAGTCGTGCGACCAAGTGTATTCCAGGGTGTCCTCGGTGTCAGGATCCGTGGCCGTCCCGTCCAGGTTGACAGTCGAGCCCTCTGGGACGCTCTGGTCTTCGCCTGCGTCCACTACCGGGGCGGTGTTTGCGCTGTCGGCGATGTGGAGCAGCATCGTGTCTTGCACCGTGGCCATGCCGTCATACACTGTCAGGGTGAAGGTGACTGTCGTGTTTGCAGCCACGTTGGGTGCATCAAACGAGGTGTCGACGGCGGAGCTGTTCCCCAACTGGATCGCCAGCGTCGAGTCGTGCGACCAAGTGTATTCCAGGGTGTCCTCGGTGTCAGGATCCGTGGCCGTCCCGTCCAGGTTGACAGTCGAGCCCTCTGGGACGCTCTGGTCTTCGCCTGCGTCCACTACCGGGGCGGTGTTTGCGCTGTCGGCGATGTGGAGCAGCATCGTGTCTTGCACCGTGGCCATGCCGTCATACACTGTCAGGGTGAAGGTGACTGTCGTGTTTGCAGCCACGTTGGGTGCATCAAACGAGGTGTCGACGGCGGAGCTGTTCCCCAACTGGATCGCCAGCGTCGAGTCGTGCGACCAAGTGTATTCCAGGGTGTCCTCGGTGTCAGGATCCGTGGCCGTCCCGTCCAGGTTGACAGTCGAGCCCTCTGGGACGCTCTGGTCTTCGCCTGCGTCCACTACCGGGGCGGTGTTTGCGCTGTCGGCGATGTGGAGCAGCATCGTGTCTTGCACCGTGGCCATGCCGTCATACACTGTCAGGGTGAAGGTGACTGTCGTGTTTGCAGCCACGTTGGGTGCATCAAACGAGGTGTCGACGGCGGAGCTGTTCCCCAACTGGATCGCCAGCGTCGAGTCGTGCGACCAAGTGTATTCCAGGGTGTCCTCGGTGTCAGGATCCGTGGCCGTCCCGTCCAGGTTGACAGTCGAGCCCTCTGGGACGCTCTGGTCTTCGCCTGCGTCCACTACCGGGGCGGTGTTTGCGCTGTCGGCGATGTGGAGCAGCATCGTGTCTTGCACCGTGGCCATGCCGTCATACACTGTCAGGGTGAAGGTGACTGTCGTGTTTGCAGCCACGTTGGGTGCATCAAACGAGGTGTCGACGGCGGAGCTGTTCCCCAACTGGATCGCCAGCGTCGAGTCGTGCGACCAAGTGTATTCCAGGGTGTCCTCGGTGTCAGGATCCGTGGCCGTCCCGTCCAGGTTGACAGTCGAGCCCTCTGGGACGCTCTGGTCTTCGCCTGCGTCCACTACCGGGGCGGTGTTTGCGCTGTCGGCGATGTGGAGCAGCATCGTGTCTTGCACCGTGGCCATGCCGTCATACACTGTCAGGGTGAAGGTGACTGTCGTGTTTGCAGCCACGTTGGGTGCATCAAACGAGGTGTCGACGGCGGAGCTGTTCCCCAACTGGATCGCCAGCGTCGAGTCGTGCGACCAAGTGTATTCCAGGGTGTCCTCGGTGTCAGGATCCGTGGCCGTCCCGTCCAGGTTGACAGTCGAGCCCTCTGGGACGCTCTGGTCTTCGCCTGCGTCCACTACCGGGGCGGTGTTTGCGCTGTCGGTGATGATCAGCAGCATCGAGGCGGCAACTGGCGTCATGCCGTCAGTTGCAGTCAGTGTGAACTTTACCACTGTGTCCTCGGCGACGTTGGGGGCGGTGAACTCGGGGTCGAGTATCGCGTTGTCGTCAAGGGATATGACCAGCGTGGAGTTGTGCGACCATTCGTACGTCAGGAGGGGGACGTCCTCGGGATCCAAATCGGTTGCGGTGCCGTTCAGGTTGACAGTCGAGCCCTCGACTGCGGTCTGGTCGTCGCCTGCGTCCACCTCAGGGACGGTGTTTGCGCTGTCGGCGATGTGGAGCAGCATCGTGTCTTGCACCGTGGCCATGCCGTCATACACTGTCAGGGTGAAGGTGACTGTCGTGTTTGCAGCCACGTTGGGTGCATCAAACGAGGTGTCGACGGCGGAGCTGTTCCCCAACTGGATCGCCAGCGTCGAGTCGTGCGACCAAGTGTATTCCAGGGTGTCCTCGGTGTCAGGATCCGTGGCCGTCCCGTCCAGGTTGACAGTCGAGCCCTCTGGGACGCTCTGGTCTTCGCCTGCGTCCACTACCGGGGCGGTGTTTGCGCTGTCGGTGATGATCAGCAGCATCGAGGCGGCAACTGGCGTCATGCCGTCAGTTGCAGTCAGTGTGAACTTTACCACTGTGTCCTCGGCGACGTTGGGGGCGGTGAACTCGGGGTCGAGTATCGCGTTGTCGTCAAGGGATATGACCAGCGTGGAGTTGTGCGACCATTCGTACGTCAGGAGGGGGACGTCCTCGGGATCCAAATCGGTTGCGGTGCCGTTCAGGTTGACAGTCGAGCCCTCGACTGCGGTCTGGTCGTCGCCTGCGTCCACCTCAGGGACGGTGTTTGCGCTGTCCGTGATGGTGACATCGACGGTGTCAGAGACTGGCGCGGTGCCGTCGTCTACTGTCAGCGTGAACTTTATCGTCGTGTTTGCGGCCACGTTGGGGGCCGTAAACGAGGTGTCGACTGCGGATCTGTTCCCCAACTGGATCGCCAAAGTCGAGTTGTGCATCCAGTCATACATCAGTGGATACTCGGGTTCCAAATCGGTTGCAGTGCCGTCAAGGTAGACAGTCAAGCCCTCGGCTATTTTCTGGTCGTCCCCAGCGCTTACCGTCGGAGCGGTGTTGCCTGCCGCATCCACCCGAACCACCTTCCAGTTGTTGCCGTCCTCAAACACCGCGCCGCCTGAGGCAGTCACGTTGACTTCATACGAGTATTTGCCGGCAGTCACGTTTTCCATGCGGAGTCCGGTGCCGCTTACCTCAAAGTTCGGGTCGCCGCCTTGGCCTATTGCATACGTGGCGTTGTGGTTCCCAAGGAAGTCGTTCTGCGCCGATATGTCGCCGACGATCCCTGGGACGGAGGCCCTGTTGATGCTCGCGTCATCAAGCACCACGTACCAGTTTCCCAAGTTCTGAACAAAGGCGTCAGCATTGGAGAACATTTGCATCATGCGAGTCACGCTTGAGACGTCCCACCCGGAGAGGTCCTGGTTGAAGGCGGCGGCGTTGAGGAACATGAATCTCATGTCGGCGACGTTCGAGGTGTTCCACCCGGAGAGATTCCCGTTGAAGACGGTGGCGCCGTTGAACATGCTGGACATGGCGGTGACTGACGAGGTGTCCCATCCGGAGAGGTTGCCATCAAAGGCGGCGGCGTGGTAGAACATGCCGCCCATATTCTCGACAGACGAGACGTTCCAACCGGAGAGGTTGCCGTTGAAGACGGTGGCGTAGCTTAACATGCTGCGCATGTCGGTGACTGACGAGGTGTTCCAACCGTCAAGATCCTGGCTGAAGGCGGCGGCGCCGTTGAACATGTTGCCCATGTCGGTGACAGACGAGACGTTCCACCCGGAGAGGTCGCCGTTGAATGAGGCGGCGCCGTTGAACGCGTTGCCCATGTCGGTGACAGACGAGACGTTCCACCCGGAGAGGTTGCCGTCAAACTGCCGGGCACTCATGAACATGTCAGACATGCTGCCCACCCCGGACAGGTCGGGGGCGTCTGTGGCGCGGTATTCCATGTTGGTGGCTCCGGCAAACGCGCGCTCCATGGTGGTCCAGGTGGCGTTTCCCCACTGGTCTATGGAGGCCAGCCGCATCGCGTTGCCTGCTTTCTGATCGTCGTATTCGAGAGGGGGAGGGGTAAGGCGGATCCCCTCAAGGCCGCCGGTGATGGCGACCGTGTGGTTGCCTTCCACGGCGTACGTGTGGGCGCTGCTGTTGGTGGCGCTGGCATTTGTCATGCCGTCACCCCAGTCGATGTCGTAGGTGCCAGAAGCCGGGATGGTCACGGTCTGGTTGGGGACGTCGGTGGTCCAGGTGGTGACGAATGCGTCAGGCGGGGGCGGCACGTCGGTGATGGTGACATCGACGGCGTCTGACACTTCCTCCGTGTCGTCAGAGACGGTCAGGGTGAACCTTACCGTCGTGTTTGATGCGACGTCGGGTGCCTCAAACGACGGCGCCAGGGTATCCCCGTTAGTGAGCGTTATGGTGGTGCCGGTGAAGTTGTGCGACCAAGAGTACGCCAGGTTGGGGACGTCCTCGGGGTCATCATCCGTGGCCGTCCCCGCGAGTGTGACAGTCGAGCCCTCGGCTGCCCTCTGGTCGTCGCCTGCATTCACTACCGGCGGACTGTTTTCGCTGTCCGTGATGGTGAGTATCATGGAGTCAGAGACTGACGCGGTGCCGTCGTTTACCGTCAGGGTGAACTGGACTGTCGTGTTTGATGCGACGTCGGGTGCCTCAAACGACGGCGCCAGGGTATCCCCGTTAGTGAGCGTTATGGTGGTGCCGGTGAAGTTGTGCGACCAAGAGTACGCCAGGTTGGGGACGTCCTCGGGGTCATCATCCGTGGCCGTCCCCGCGAGTGTGACAGTCGAGCCCTCGGCTGCCCTCTGGTCGTCGCCTGCATTCACTACCGGCGGACTGTTTTCGCTGTCCGTGATGGTGAGTATCATGGAGTCAGAGACTGACGCGGTGCCGTCGTTTACCGTCAGGGTGAACTGGACTGTCGTGTTTGATGCGACGTCGGGTGCCTCAAACGACGGCGCCAGGGTATCCCCGTTAGTGAGCGTTATGGTGGTGCCGGTGAAGTTGTGCGACCAAGAGTACGCCAGGTTGGGGACGTCCTCGGGGTCCTTATCCATGGCAGTCCCCGCGAGCGTGACAGGCGAGCCCTCCGGCGCGGTCTGGGGATCCCCGGCGTCCACGCCCGTCGGGGGGGTATTTTCGCTGTCGGTGATGGTGAGTATCATGGAGTCAGAGACTGACGCGGTGCCGTCGTTTACCGTCAGGGTGAAGGTGACTGTCGTGTTTGCGGCCACGTTGGGCGCCGTAAACGTGGTGTAGACGGCCGTGCTGTTTGCAAGCGTGATGCCGAGGTCCGGGGCGTGCGTCCACTTGTAGGTCAGGGCGTCTGCGAGATCATGCTCCGTGACTGTCCCGTCAAGGTAGACAGTCGATCTCTCGGCTACGCTCCGGTCTGGGCCGGCCTCCACCTCCGGGGCGGTGTTGCCTGTCACAGTCACCCGAACCACCTTCCAGTTGTTGCCGTCTTCAAATACCCTGTTGCCTGAGGCAGTCACGTTGACTACATACGAGTATTTACCGGCAGTCGCGTTTTTCATGCGGAGTTCGGTGCCGCTTATCTCAAAGTTCGGGTCGCCACCTTGGCCTATTGCATACGTGGGGCGGTGTTCGTCAAGGAACCCGTTCTGGGCGGTTATGTCACCGATAGGGACGGGGACGTCGGTTCTGGCGATCTGCGCGTCATCCAGCACGACATACCAGTTTCCCAGGTTCTGATCAAACAAGGCGGCGCCGTTGAACATGTCTGTCATGGCGGTTGCAGACGAGACGTTCCAGCCGGAGATGTCCTGGTTGAAGGCGGCGGCGCCGGAGAACATTTTGTGCATGTCGCGGGCAGACGAGGTGTCCCACCCGGAGATGTTGCCGTTGAAGGAAGTGGCACCTTCGAACATGCGTTGAATCTTGGTGACAGACGAGGTGTCCCATCCGGAGAGGTTGCCGTCGAAGTCGGTGGCGCGGTCAAACATGCCCCTCATGTTGGTGACTTTTGAGGTGTCCCAGCTGGAGAGGTTGCCGTTGAAGTCGGTGGCGCGGTCAAACATAAAGTCCATGTCGGTGACTTTTGAGGTGTCCCAGCCGGAGAGGTTGCCGTTGAATTGGGTGGTGCCTTCGAACATGCTGCGCATGCTGGTGACGCTCGAGGGGTTCCAGCCGGAGAGGTCGCCGTCAAAGGAGGAGGCGAATTTGAACATGCTGCGCATGTCGGTGACAGACGAGACGTTCCAGCCGGAGAGGTCCTGGTTGAATTTGGAGGCGCTTTCGAACATGCTGCGCATGCTGGTGACGCTCAAGGGGTTCCAGCCGGAGATGTCGCCGTTGAAGTTGGTGGCGCCGGCGAACATGCCTGTCATGGTGGTGACCGACGAGGTGTCCCATCCGGAGATGTCGCCGTTGAAGTTGGTGGCGCCGGCAAACATGCTTGACATGTGGGTGACGCGCGAGGTGTCCCAGCCGGAGATGTCGCCGTCAAAGTCTCTGGCGTCTTCGAACATGCTGTTCATGTGGGTGACGCTGGAGGAGTTCCAGCCGGAGATGTCGCCGTCAAAGTTGGTGGCTTGTTCGAACATGCTTGTCATGGTGGTGACGCTAGAGGGGTTCCAGCCGGAGAGGTCGCCGTCAAAGTTGGTGGCTTTTTTGAACATGTTTGTCATGGTGGTGACCGACGAGACGTTCCAGCCGGAGAGGTTGCCGTCAAATTTGATGGCTTGTTCGAACATGTTTGTCATGGTGGTGACGCTAGAGGGGTTCCATCCGGAGAGGTCGCCGTTGAATGAGTCGGCGTCTCTGAACATGCTGTGCATGGAGGTAACCGACGAGACGTTCCAGCCGGAGAGGTTGCCGTTGAATGAGGAGGCTTTATCGAACATGCCGTACATGGTGGTGACAGACGAGGTGTTCCAGCCGGAGATGTCGCCGTTGAAGTCTCTGGCGCTTGAAAACATGCCGTACATGTCGGTGACGTTAGAGGGGTTCCAGTCGGAGATGTCGCCGTTGAAGGCTTTGGCGAGTGTAAACATGTTGTTCATGTGGGTGACAGACGAGACGTCCCAGCCGGAGAGGTCGCCGTTGAATGAGGAGGCACCTCTGAACATGTTGTTCATGTGGGTGACTCTGGACAGGTCGGGGGCGTCAGTGGCGAGGTATTGCATGTTGGAGGCTCCGGCAAACGCGTCTGCCATGTCTGCCCAGTAGACGCCCCCCCACTGGTTTATGGACAGGAGCTGTTGCGCGTTGTCTTGCTCTGCTGTGGTGCCTCCTGACCCGTTGGCGCCGTTCAGGCGGATCCTCTCAAAGCCGCCTGTAATGGTGACTGTGTAGTTGCCGGCGTCAGCGTACGTGTGGTTTTGGTTGCCGGTGAGGCCATCCCCGGTCGTTCCGTCGCCCCAGTGGACGTCGTAGGGGGCTACAGAGTCGCCGACGGGGATGGTTATGGTCCTGTCGGCGTCGGTGGCCTGCCAGGTGGTGACAAAGGCGAGGGCTTCGCCGATCAGCATCACCCGGATGATCCTCCAGTTGTTGCCGTCCTCAAATACCGCGTCGCCTGACGCAGTCACGTTGACGGCGCAGGTGGTGCAGGCGGGATTGGCCGTGGTCATGTTCAGGACGTTGCCGTCGATGATCCCAAAGTGGGCCGAGTCGTGGCCGGTCCCTATCGCGTAGTGCGGGTTGTGTCTGTCAAGGAACCCGTTCTGGGCGGACAGGGTGGCGACGTTTCCTGGGAGGTCGGCGCGGTCTACGGTGGGGGTGGCATCATCAGGCACGACATACCAGAGCCCCAGGTTCTGATCAAAGTTGGTGGCGCCTTTGAACATGTCATTCATCTCCCTGACGCCGGAGACGTTCCAGCCGGAGATGTCGCCGTTGAACGAGTCGGCGCCTTCGAACATGTGGCGCATGTCGGTGACAGACGAGACGTCCCAGCCGGAGAGGGTGCCGTTGAACGAGGCGGCGCCGTAGAACATGCGAAGCATGGTGGTGACGCTAGAGGGGTTCCAGCCGGAGAGGTTGCGGTTGAATGAGATGGCTTGTTCGAACATGTTTTCCATGGTGGTGACGCTAGAGGGGTTCCATCCGGAGAGGTCGCCGTTGAATGAGGTGGCACCTCTGAACATGCTGTGCATGTCGGTGACAGACGAGACGTTCCAGCCGGAGAGGTTGCGGTTGAATGAGATGGCTTGTTCGAACATGCTTTCCATGGTGGTGACGCTAGAGGGGTTCCATCCTGAGAGGTCGCCGTCAAAGTTGGTGGCATTTTTGAACATGTTTGTCATGTTGGTGACAGACGAGACGTCCCAGCCGGAGAGGTTGCGGTTGAACGAGTCGGCGCCGTAGAACATGTGGGACATGGAGGTGACTCTAGAGGGGTTCCAGCCGGAGATGTCGCCGTCAAAGGAGGCGGCGCCTTCGAACATGTGGCGCATGTCGGTGACAGACGAGACGTCCCAGCCGGAGAGGTTGCGGTTGAACGAGTCGGCGCCGTAGAACATGTGGGACATGGAGGTGACTCTAGAGGGGTTCCAGCCGGAGATGTCGCCGTCAAAGGAGGCGGCGCCTTCGAACATGCGGAACATGAGGTGGACCGACGAGACGTCCCAGCCGGAGAGGTTGCCGTTGAACGAGGCGGCGCCGTCGAACATGTTGTTCATGTAGGTGACCGACGAGGGGTTCCAGCCGGAGATGTCGCCGTCAAAGTTGGTGGCGCCTTCGAACATGTGGGACATGGAGGTGACAGACGAGACGTCCCAGCCGGAGAGGTTGCGGTTGAACGAGTCGGCGCCGTAGAACATGTGGGACATGGAGGTGACGCTAGAGGGGTTCCAGCCGGAGATGTCGCCGTCAAAGTTGGTGGCATTTTTGAACATGTTTGTCATGGTGGTGACAGACGAGGGGTTCCAGCCGGAGAGGTCGCCGTCAAAGGAGGCGGCGCCGACAAACATGCTTGACATGCTGAGGACTCTGGACAGGTCGGGGGCGTCGACTGCGCGGTATTCCATGTTGGAGGCTCCCGCAAACGCGCCTCTCATGCTGGTCCAAGAAATCGTCCCCCACTGGTCTATGGACAGGAGCTGTCGCGCGTTGTCTTGCTCTGCTGTGGTGCCTCCTGACCCGGCGGCGCCGTTCAGGCGGATCCTCTCAAAGTCGCCTGAGATGGTGACTGTGTAGTCACCGGCGTTAGCGTACGTGTGGTTTTGGTTGCCGGTGACGCCCGTCTGGTTCTTTCCGTCGCCCCAGTCGATGTCGTAGGAGGCTACAGAGTCGCCGACGGGGATGGTTATGGTTCTGTCGGTATCGGTGGCCTGCCAGGTGGTGACAAAGTCGCCTACCAGCCTCACCTGGATGATCCTCCAGTTGTTGCCGTCTTCAAAGACGTACGGTCCCGTGGCAGTCACGTTGACGGTGCAGGTGGTGCAGGCGGGATTGGCCTCGGCCATGTCCAGGACGTTGCCGTCGATGATCCTAAAGTGGGCCGAGTCGTAGCCGGTCCCTATCGCGTAGGTCGGGCTGTGTCCGTCAAGGAACCCGTTCTGGGCGGACAGGGTGGCGACGTTCCCGGGGAGGCCGACGCGGTCTATGACGGTGGCGCCGTCGGGAACGACATACCAGGGCCCCAGGTTCTGATCAAAGTTGGTGGCGCCGGAGAACATGTCAGTCATGTTAGTCGCCTTCGAGACGTTCCATCCGGAGATGTAGCCGTCAAAGGAGGCGGCGTTTTCAAACATGCTGCGCATGTCGGTGACGCGCGAGGTGTCCCATCCGGAGATGTCGCCGTCAAAGGAAGCGGCGCCTTCGAACATGCGGTACATGGTGGTGACAGACGAGGTGTCCCATCCGGAGATGTCGCCGTCAAAGGAGGCGGCGCCTTCGAACATGTGGAACATGTCGGTGACTCTGGACAGGACGGGGGCGTCTACCGCGCGGTATTCCATTTTGGAGGCTCCCGCAAACGCGCCGCTCATGCTGGTCCAAGAAATCGTCCCCCACTGGTCTATGGACAGGAGCTGTCGCGCGTTGTCTTGCTCTGCTGTGGTGCCTGACGAGCCGCCGTTCAGGCGGATCCTCTCAAAGTCGCCTGAGATGGCGACATTGTAGCTGCCGGCGTCAGTGTACGTGTGGTTTTGGTTGCCGGTGAGGCCCGTCCCGGTATTTCCGTCGCCCCAGTCGATGTCGTAGGAGGCCTTGGAGCCGCCGACGGGGATGGTTATGGTTCTGTCGGTATCGGTGGCCTGCCAGGTGGTGACAAAGTCTGTTCCGCTGACCACATTCACCTGGATGATCCTCCAGTTGTTGCCGTCTTCAAAGACGTACGGTCCCGTGGCAGTCACGTTGACGGTGCAGGTGGTGCAGGCGGGATTGGCCTCGGCCATGTCCAGGACGTTGCCGTCGATGATCCTAAAGTGGGCCGAGTCGTAGCCGGTCCCTATCGCGTAGTACGGGTCGTGTCCGTCAAGGAACCCGTTCTGGGCGGACAGGGTGGCGACGTTCCCGGGGAGGCCGACGCGGTCTATGACGGTGGCGCCGTCGGGAACGACATACCAGAGCCCCAGGTTCTGATCAAAGTTGGTGGCGCCGGAGAACATGTCAGTCATGCCAGTCGCCTTCGAGACGTTCCAGCCGGAGATGTTACCGTTGAAGTCTCTGGCGCCTTCGAACATTCTTGACATGGTGGTGACGCGCGAGGTGTCCCATCCGGAGATGTCGCCGTCAAAGGAGGCGGCGCCTTCGAACATGTGGGACATGTCGGTGACTCTGGACAGGACGGGGGCGTCTACCGCGCGGTATTCCATGTTGGAGGCTCCCGCAAACGCGTCTGCCATGTCGGTCCAGGAGATCGTCCCCCACCGGTCTATGGACAGGAGCTGCCGGGCGTTGCCTTGCTCTGCTGTGGTGCCTGACGAGCCGCCGTTCAGGCGGATCCTCTCAAAGCCGCCTGTAATGGTGACTGTGTAGTTGCCGGTGTCGGTGTAATTGTGGGTCTGGCTGCCGGTGAGGCCATCCCCGGTATTTCCGTCGCCCCAGTCGATGTCGTAGGAGGCTACAGAGTCGCCGACGGGGATGGTTATGGTTCTGTCGGTATCGGTGGCCTGCCAGGTGGTGACAAAGGCGGGGGCTTCGCCGACCAGCATCACCCGGATGATCCTCCAGTTGTTGCCGTCCTCAAACACCGCGTCGCCTGACGCAGTCACGTTGACGGCGCAGACGGTGCAGGCGGGATTGGGCGTGGTCATGTCCAGGACGTTGCCGTCGATGATCCTAAAGTGGGCCGAGTCGTGGCCGGTCTCTATCGCGTAGTACGGGTTGTGTCTGGTCAGGACGTCGTTCTGGGCGTACAGGGTGGCGACTTTCCCGGGGAGGGCGGCGCGGTCTACGGTGATGGACGGCGGCGGATCCTCGACGGACTGGCTGCTGTCAGGCGGCTCCGCAACGGTGATGGTTACCTCGCCGCTCCAGTCGCCGTTGGAGGCGCGCACCATCACCTTGTACTCCTCGCCACCCTCCAGGCCCGTAATGGTATGACGTGGTTCTGTCGGGAAGGCGTTGCCGGTATGGTCGATATAGGTCAGGAAGTCATCACCCACCTTGGCCCAGGATATCCTGTAGTTGGCGGGGTTCTCGGCAGGCGCCGCCCAGGAAGCGTGGATGGTCCCGGGAGCCGAGCTGGTCAGGGTGATCCTGCCTATGTCGCGGGGGCCGAGCGGCACGTCCGGCCATAGGACTACGGTGGTGCCACCGGCCACGACATACCAGGGCCCCAGGTTCTGATCAAATGAGGTGGCGGCTTTGAACATGTCCTTCATGACGAATACCTTCGAGACGTCCCAGCCGGAGATGTCTCGGTTGAAGTTGGTGGCGCCGGCGAACATCCCACTCATGACTCCGACAGACGAGGTGTCCCAGCCGGAGATGTCGCCGTTGAAGTCGTCGTCTAGGAAGAACATTTGGGCCATGTTGGTGACAGACGAGACGTCCCAGCCGGAGATGTCGCCGTTAAATACGGTGGCGCTGTCGAACATGTTGTGCATGTCGGTGACAGACGAGGTGTTCCAGCCGGAGATGTCGCCGTTAAATCTCTTGGCCGCTTGGAACATGCTTGACATGTAGGTGACTTGCGAGGTGTTCCATCCGGAGAGGTCGCCGTTGAAGACTATGGCTTGGGCGAACATTTTGTTCATGTCCCTGACATCGGAGACGTCCCAGCCGGAGAGGTTGCCGTCGAAGTTGTCGGCTTTGTAGAACATGCTTGGCATGGAGGTGACTTGCGAGGTGTTCCATCCGGAGAGGTCGCCGTTAAATCTGGTGGCACCGTGGAACATGCCGGTCATGTCGGTGACAGACGAGGTGTTCCAGCCGGAGAGGTTGCCGTCGAAGTAGGCGGCTCTGTAGAACATGTATCTCATGCTTTTCACCCCGGAGAGGTTCGGCGCGTCAGTCGCCTTATGCACCACATTGGTTGCGCTGTGGAACATGTCATTCATGGTGGACCATTCTGCGTACCCCCACCGGTCGACTGACTTGAGGAGCGCGGGGGTGTCGGTACCGCCGGCAAAGCGAAAGGCTTTCAGGTCGCCCCTGATGGTGACGGCATGGTTGCCTGCATTTTCATACGTGTGCGTCTGCGAGCCGTTGCCTGTGACGCTGGCATCAGGGGAACCGTCGCCCCAGTCTATGGTGGCGGTTCCGGACACGTGCATCGTGAACCCGACCGTCTGGTTTGCAGAGGTAGTGGTCCATCCGGTGGTAAACGATTTCCTCACAACGATGCTTGCCTCAAAGTTTGCGCGTCCGTCTGCATACTCCACGGCGCCGGCCGGGATTGACACTGTAATGTCCTTGTCTCCCCGGTATGCTATGCCAAACGTAAACGTCTGGTTGTTCCCGGTTACAGGCTCAGACACGTTCCCCACAGAGGCCGCGATGTCAGATGCTGTAAACGTGTCAGGCTTGATCGCCATGCCAAAGTCGGCCTTTATTCCTATGGCAGTCGGAGTATGGGAAACGATGCTCATCGACGGGGATCGGTGGAGATGGACGGTGCTTGCAAGCGCGAACCCCTTTACGTCGTTTCCTGCATCAAGGCGCTCCACCTGAACGGTGCACGTCCCGGCCTGAACTGGCACAAACACTGCAAACTCGTTGTTCTGGCGGACGGAGTTGGCGTGGACGGTGTCCATTCCCGGACAGTCCACCGAGAAGTCAAGATTGTAGATGCTGGCATATTCAACCACAACTGCGCCGGTGTCCCTGTCGTAGTGGATTACGTCATACGGGTTGTTCAGCCAGGTCAGGATCACCTTGACGGGTTCTGTGGCGTTGGCGGCGGCGACGTCGAATTGGTACTGCAGCTGGTCACCCCCGAAAAGGTCGCCTGCGACGATGTGGCGGCCCATCCCCCCGTCACCTTGCAGGGCGTAATGCAGGGACCGTCCCACGTTGAGTATGCCAAAGCCCGCGTTGTTGAGTATTTCAAGGGATTTGGCATCGTCGCCGAGCGGCTGGCGCGCGTGGGAACAGTTGTCTTCCGGGTCGTCTTGTTCAAACTGCGCCGACGTGCACGAGTTCGGTCCCTGCCAGTCTGCCCCGAGAAAGAGGGCCGCGCGCACCCCCTCGGGACCCAGATCGCCGTTCTCGCCTATCAGCACGGCGGCCGCCGCCGACACTTGGGGGGCTGAAAAGCTTGTTCCGCTGGCACGCCCGTAGGTGGTGGCGTTGATTGCAATCGGCACTTGCACTGCTGGAGCCACGATCTCTGGCTTCATTACGGGGTGCAATTGGTGGGTACTGATGGGGCCTTCAGTATTGCCGTACGGCCCCCTGCTGGAGGAGTCATACATGGTAATGGCGGCGGCATCGCGGTCATCGATTCCGCCCACGTGAATGGTGTTGTACGAGCAGCTCAGTCCGAGCGTTCCATACCCGGGACCGGAGTTTCCGGCAGAAATCGAGACGACGGTCCCTAACAGGACGGTATCATCAAGTATGGTGCGGTATGCAGACGGGCCGGGCAAGTCGCTGCAACGGCTAACGCTATCAAGGCTCAGGTTGACAACGTCCACGTCGTTGGTGGCTACCCAGTCAAAGGAGCGGTAAGTCCCGGCGATGTGTGAGCCAGCGGCGATGCTGATTATTTCGGCACCGGGGGCGATTCCGTTGTAGAGTAAGTGGCCGGAGGTTCCGATATAATGCGCCACGAGACCTCCATGCGTCAAGTCTGAATGGTGCGTCGGGGCCGTCGGGGCAGCCACGTTGCTACACGGACTACTGGTACAGTCCACGTAGCCGGTGATCTTGTCGCGTACCATCGGATGGTTGACGAGTTCGGAGTCAATCACTGCCACCGTGATGCCCGTGCCGTTTGCGGTGGTGCCGCGTGCCGTGGCAAGCGCCGCGGCAGTCGCGTTTATGGTTGCAATCGGATCGGATGCATCCGAATGCATCTGGATCTGGCCGTCCCCGATCAGGCGTACCTCCCCGAGCAGCGAAAGGCCGATTATCATGTCGACTGGCACGGATGCCGTTACAAACGGCAGCGTCTGGGCAGCCGATATGTCCCTTGCGCCTGCCAGCTCCAGCTCCCCGACCACCCCTGCCTTTTGCTGCCCGGATATGTCGGCGCCGTCCGGGCCGTACTTTGCCACTATGATCACCACGGTATGGTACAAGACGTCGTCGTCAGGCGTGATGAAGACGTCGTCGCCGTCAAAGTTGTACGGAGGGATGCCAAAATCCCGCCCTGCGTCGCCGTCGCCTCCCGCCGGGGGCGTTTTCGTGCCGGCGTCGGTGCCGGGCCGCTGCTGCTGCGCGCCCGCCCCTGCGAGTGCAAGTATCTGTTCGTAAAACTGCCCCTCAAACTTTTCAGGCACCCCAATCTCTTCCGGGCTGGCCGTCTGCGCAAATGCGTGGCCGGGCTGCTGCTGCTGTTGCTGGTACCATGCGGGCTCCGCGCCGTCCGGCGCCGGCATCGCGCCCGGATCCAAGACGTCCTGCTCAAAGGCGTGTTCTGGCACATGGATCACGGCGCCAGTTGCTGCTACCAGCACGGACACTGCAAGCAGCCAAACCCGGCGCCTGCCGCGAAACCAGGTCGGGCTGGGGCGGGGATCGGGATCATGCCGATTCAGCATTATGTCGCGCACCTTGTCATCTCCCCCCCCCCATCGTTCCCATCATGCCGGGTGCCTTTTTGCCCATGATCCTGCACAACACGCCAGCTGCCAGGGTTGCAATCAAGGGAGGAGTCACCGTCAAGCATCGTGTTTTACCCATAGCTAGTACCGTCCAGCATGCGGGACATGTCATCGACCCCCGAGACGTCCCAGCCGGACAGGTCGCCTGCAAACGAGGAGGCGTCGTGGAACATGTGGGACATGTCTTGGACGGCCGAGACGTCCCAGCCGGACAGGTCGCCTGCAAACGAGGAGGCGTCGTGGAACATGTGGGACATGTCATCGACCCCCGAGACGTCCCAGCCGGACAGGTCGCCTGCAAACGAGGAGGCGCCGTGGAACATGTGGGACATGTCATCGACCCCCGAGACGTCCCAGCCGGACAGGTCGCCTGCAAACGAGGAGGCGCCGTGGAACATGTGGGACATGTCTTGGACGGCCGAGACGTCCCAGCCAGACAGGTCGCCTGCAAACGAGGAGGCGCCGTGGAACATGTGGGACATGTCGGCCACGCCGGACAGGTCGGGCGCGTCATGCGCGTTGTATGCCATGTTGGAGACGCCGGCAAAGGCGCCGGCCATCGAGGCCCATTCCGCGTCGCCCCACTGCTCCACGGATCGCAGCTTTGCCGCGTTGGCCTGCGCGTCTGCAAGCGCCGCGTCGCCCAGGTGTATCCTCGAAAAGTTCCCGGAGATGTAGACGGTGTACGTGCCGGCCGAGCCGTACGCGTGCTTTGAGTCGCCCGTGACGTTCTCGCTGGCCAGGCCGTCGCCCCAGTCCACAGAGTATGTGCCGCCGGCGCCGCCTGTCGGGATCGTCACGGTGCCGCCGGGGACAGAAACCTCCCACGTGGTCACAAACGACGTCAAGTCGAATCCGGTGACCTCTATTGCCAGCACGCGGTGGTTGCCGGAGCCGAGGTAGCCGCCTGAAGCCGTCACGTTGACCTCGTAGGTGCCGTTAGAGGCAGGCTCCTCTTTGAACATCAGGGTGCTGCCGGTCATGTTGAAGAGGCGCGAGTCGCCGCCGTCGCCGATGCCGTAGTCCGGGTCGTGCCCGTCAAGGAACGCGTTCTGCGCAGATATCGTCGTGACGTTGAGGGACGCCTCGCCGAGGTCGTACTCGGTGTCGGCCGGGACCACGTACCACATTCCCAGGTTCTGCCCGGGCGAGCCGGTCTCCGGTGGAGGGGCCGCGGCTGCCGCGGATTCAGGGGGGGCGTGTTCCGGCCCGTACACCGGCCCGTGCTCCGGCCCGTGCCCCAACACGTACTGTATCGCCGCCTTGAACTCGTCCATGCCGACCTGCCCATGGGCCACCAGCGGCCCCAGCTGCTCCAGCACCCAGTCCGGAACGTCTGTCTCGGAGTGGCCCAGGGATTCGAGCAGCCCGGAGTAGTCCGGTGCGGATCCCGGATCCATGGCGGGCTCCTGTGTGACCACGGGTTCCGGCGCGGGCTTGGGTCCAGGTGCGGCCTCGGGTCCAGGTGCGGCCTCGGGTCCAGGTGCGGCCTCGGGTCCAGGTGCGGCCTCGGGTCCAGGTGCGGGTCCCAGCACGAACTGTACTGCCGCCTCAAACTCGTCCATGCCGATCTGCCCCCGCACCACAAGCGGCCCCAGCTGCTCCAGCACCCAGTCCGGAACGTCTGTCTCGGAGTGGCCCAGGGATTCTAACAGCCCGGAGTAGTCCGGTGCGGATCCCGGATCCATGGCGGACTCGGGTGCGGCTTCGGGTTCTGGATCGGGTGCGGCTTCGGGTTCTGGATCGGGTGCGGCTTCGGGTTCTGGATCGGGTGCGGCTTCGGGTTCAGCGCAGGGCTCAGGATCCACCCTAGGCTCCAGATCCATGACCGGCTCGGGGTCCACCCCAGGTTCCTGATCCACCCCAGGTTCCTGATCCACGTCCGGCTCGGGATCCACATACGGCGCGCCTGATCCTGCCGCGCCAGCCGCCACCGTGCCGAAGTCCTCGCCGCACGGCTCCGGGTCCACCAGGGCGTCGCTTCCTGCGGCCACTACCCGAATGGCGTCAAGCACGCGCAGATCCGCCACGTTCCCCCCGGAATCCCACGTCCGGACGGCCATGTTGGTCATTCCCATCGCCTCGGCAAACTCCGCGACGATCGTGACTGTCATCGGGGAGGAGTCTTTCGTTATTTCCACGGACGCGTCTTGGATGTACCCGTGCGGGTCTGTGATCCTGGTCTCGGCGGCGGCGGCGGCGGTGTACCGTACGTGGGTGTCGCTTTTGTGGTACAGCGCGTTGCCGCCGTGCAGGTTCATGTACAGCGTAAAGTGGGACAGGTAGGACTCCTCGTAGACGACAAACTCGATCGTCGCGGGGAGGCCCGCTGCGACGTTTTTGGGGATCAGCGTGCTGTGCGGGGATCCTAGCGCGTACGCGTCCCCGTTAATGGTCAGCGGAAAGCCAAACGGCCCGGGATTTGCCACCGGGGAGAGGGGGACGTTGCGGTCGTACGACTCGAGCAGCTGCTCCACGCGTTCTGGCAGCGGGATCACGTTCAGGGAACGCAGGGTGCCAAGGTCGATCACCGGGGGCGTCTGATCCCTGTCACCGCCGCCGCCCGAGGACGGGAACCTGATCGTGTGGTTTGAGACGCCGCCCTCCTTCATCTGCTTTCCGTACTTGTCTACAAACGCGTCCCGCCCAATGTCAATCTGGGGCCTGCCCATGTCCCCGATGGCGTCAAGGGTTGCAACGTTAAGGCCTATCGTGACGGTGCTGAGGGGGTATTCTCCCTGACGTAGTAAAACGTCTCCCATTACCACCACGCGGGTAGTGTTGCCCGTGTCGTGCACCCACATTTTTCCAATGGGATCTTGGGGCGTGACTGATTCGTCGAACCGGAGAACCAGCTCCATGGAGCCCTTTTTGAGCAGTGCCGAACGGAGTTCCGGGGGGTCGTTTGTGACGGTAAACTGGGCTTGCAGGGTAGAGGAGTGGCCGACCCAATCCGTGCACGTGTACGTCACGGCGGAGCCTCCCTCATTTTCAAATGTTTTGGGGTCGGGTGGATCCAGGTGGGGGTTAGGGTCAGGGTCGGTGCGACTCAGGGCGGGGTCAGGGTCAAGTGCGTCTGTGCACGTGGCCGTCGGGACCGGGTTCCCGATCGGGATAGTCGTCATGCCAGAGTACGTGATGTCGGGGGGCACGAGGTCCACGAGCACGTCGGCGCTTGCGGCCGCGTTGGGGGTTCCATCGGCGTTGAACACGGCGCCGCCTTTGACTGCCACTTTGTAGGTGCCGTTGAGCCCGCCCAGGCCGAACGTGTAGGTGGTGGCGTTGGATTGGGCGGGGTCGCTTGTGAATGATGCGGGTGATGTGGGCGGTTGGAAATTGACCAATATATCGTCTGTTTCGAAGGGGGAATAGTTGTCGTCATCGGGGGCATCCTCAAAGATCACCGTAAAGTCCACGGATCGTTCAGTGGTGGGGGATTTAGGCTCAGTCGTGATTCGGGTTTGAAACCCGTTCGGGTCAAACGTGGCCTCCTCGGATGCCAGGTCGTTGTAGTTTCCGACATCATCCTGCACGGCGTCTTGGGGGATCTGTACGGTAACTATGGATCTGCCCGTGGGAGTTACCGTAAAGGTGAATAATTCTGTCTTACCCTCCGGACGCCGGGGGTCGGCCGTGCCGCCGGTTACATCGATGTCTCCCACGAACGTGACCGGCTCGTTAAAGACGGCAGTAAAAGTAGCGCTTGAGCCGTCTGGGGACGAATCGGTCAGGGAGAGGGATGTCACTGTCGGCGCGACGTGGTCAAACCTGATGGCAGATGACGTGGGCGCGGCGTTGGTATTTCCGGCAGCATCCCGCACGGCGCCTGCCGGGATTGTCACTGTGAGGGCAGTGTCAGTGTCTTCAATGCCAGGCTCCACCGTAAAGGTGAAGTATTCTTCTGCCGTACCCGCCGGACGCGGGGGGTCGGCCGTGCCGCCGCCGCTAACCACGATGTCTTCCACGAACGTGACCGGCTCGCTAAAGTTGGCAGTAAACTCGGCACTAGCGGCGTTTGTGGGGGACGGCACCAGCGTGGAGAGGGATTTCACTGTCGGCGCGACGTGGTCAAACCTGATGGCAGATGACGCGGGCGCGGCGTTGGTATTTCCGGCAGCATCCCGCACGGCGCCTGCCGGGATTATCACTGTGAGGGCAGTGTCAGTGTCTTCAATGTCAGGCTCCACCGTAAAGGTGAAGGATTCTTCTGCCGTACCCGCCGGACGCGGGGGGTCGGCCGTGCCGCCGCCGCTAACCACGATGTCTCCCACGAACGTGACCGGCTCGCTAAAGGTGACAGTAAACGTGGCACTAGCGGCGTTTGTGGGGGACTGCGGGATTTCACGATCCACGATAAACGGTGCCGTGCCGTCGTATGTTATGGTGAACGGGCCGGCCTCGACATTGGGGTCGTTGTTGGAGTCAAAGGCCACGCCTGCAGGTATGCTGACAATCACGGTGCCGCTTGAGGCTAGCGTGACGGTAAAAGTGTACGGGCCCGCGCCGATGCCGACAACGGGGCTCACTGCGTCCACGCCAGCGGTGCCGTTCACGGTGGGGTTCCAGGTGGTGAATCCGGTCACGGCCTCGTTGAACGACACGCTGAACGGAATCCGGGCGGCGTTTGTAATGGTGCCGTCAGGACCCACATCAGACGATATGGTCGGGACCGGGCCGTCTGTCACCGTCACGTTCACCTCGCGCCAGTTGTTTCCGTTCTCAAATACGTTCGCACCCGAGGCGGTAATGTTGACCGTATGCACCATTGTGCTGTCATCTACAGAGGCCATGTTGAGCATGTTGTCGCCAGTTACGGTGAATCTGGGTGAGTCGCCGCCTTCGCCTATGCGATACGCGGGAGAGTGGCCGTCAAGTGGAGTATTCTGCGCCGATATGTTGCCGACGAACCCGGGGACGCCTGACCGGTTAATTGCCGTGCCGTGCAGCACGACATACCAGTTGCCCAGGTTCTGGTCGAATGAGGTGGCGCCGACGAACATTCCAGCCATGCGTTCCACCATTACAACGACCCACCCGGAGAGGTCCCGGTTGAAGGCGGAGGCGCCGTTGAACATGCGGTGCATGTCGGTGACTTTCGAGGTGTCCCACCCGGAGATGTCGCCGTTGAAGGCGGAGGCGCCTTCGAACATGGAGGCCATGTCGGTGACAGACGAGACGTTCCAGCCGGAGAGGTCGCCGTTGAAGGCGGAGGCGCCGGCGAACATGCCGTTCATGGTGGTGACTCTCGAGGGGGTCCACCCGGAGATGTCGCCGTTGAATGCCGTGGCGCCGAAGAACATGTTGGGCATGTCGGTGACAGACGAGACGTTCCAGCCGGAGATGTCGCCGTTGAAGGAGGAGGCGCGCCAGAACATGCTTCCCATTTGGGTGACGCTCGAGGGGGTCCACCCGGAGATGTCGCCGTTGAATGCCGTGGCGCTGCTGAACATCTGGCCCATGTTGAGGACAGACGAGGCGTCCCACCCGGAGATGTTGCCGTTGAAGGCTATGGCGTAGTTGAACATGCCGTTCATGTTGAGGACAGACGAGACGTCCCACCCGGAGATGTCGCCGTTGAATGCCGTGGCGCCGTTGAACATGTTGTTCATGTCGGTGACATGTCGGTTGACCGTGGCGCCGAACATGTTGTTCATGTCGGTGACAGACCGTCCCACCCGGAGATGTCGCCGTTGAAGGAGGAGGCGCCGTTGAACATATCGCCTGTGGACGCCACGCCCGAGAGGTTCGGGGCGTCGGTTGCGCTGTATTGCATGTTTCTGGCATTTGCAAAGGCATCCTCCATCGTGGTCCAAGAGATCGTCCCCCACTGGTTTATCGACACGATCTTGTCCGCGTTGTCCGGGTCGCCGCTCAGGTCTATTCGCTCAAGGTCGCCGGTGATCGAGACCCTGTAGGTATAGGCGTCGTTGTACGTGTGGGTCGCGTCGTCCGCTTCGGAGGTGCCGGCGGTGCCGTCGCCCCAGTCGACCATGTAGCTCCCGGTGCCCGGGATGGTTACGGACTCGTCGTTACTGCCAGTCTTCCAAGTGGTGACAAACGCGTCGGGGTCGTGGGAGCCGATCAGCATCACACTTACCTCGCGCCAGTTGTTTTCGCCCTCGAACACGTGTTGGCCCGAGGCGGTAATGTTGACCGTGTATGAGTCCCTGCTGCCCTGCGAGACCATGCGGAGCATGTTGTCAGCCGAGATTTCAAAGAGGTCCGAGTCGCCGCCGGGGCCGATGCCGTACGTGGCGTTGTGGTTCCCGAGGAAGCCGTTTTGCGCGGCTATGCCGCGGACGGCTGCCGGCGTTATTTCGGATCGGTCGATGGTAGTGTTATCTATCACGACGTACCAGTTGCCCAGGTTCTGATGGAACATTTCGGCGCCGTCAAACATGCTGGACATGTCAGTCACGGACGAGACGTTCCAGCCGTTGAGGGGCTGGTCAAAGGAGGCGGCGCCGTTGAACATGTTTCCCATGTAGCGGACAGACGAGACGTTCCAGCCGGAGATGTCGCCGTTGAAGGAGGAGGCGCCGGCGAACATGCCGTTCATGGTGGTGACTCTCGAGGGGATCCACCCGGAGAGGTCGCCGTTGAATGCCGTGGCGCCGAAGAACATGTTGGGCATGGTGGTGACGCGTCTGACGTCCCACCCGGAGATGTCGCCGTTGAATGCCGTGGCGCGCCAGAACATGCTTCCCATTTGGGTGACGCTCGAGGGGGTCCACCCGGAGATGTCGCCGTTGAAGGCGGAGGCGCCTTCGAACATGGAGACCATGTCGGTGACAGACGAGACGTCCCAGCCGGAGATGTTGCCGTTGAAGGCGGAGGCGCCGGCGAACATGCGGAGCATGGTGGTGACTCTCGAGGTGTCCCAGCCGTTGAGGGTCTGGTTGAATACGGAGGCGCCGTCGAACATGTTTCCCATGTAGCGGACAGACGAGACGTTCCAGCCGGAGATGTCGCCGTTGAAGGCGGAGGCGCCTTCGAACATGGAGACCATGTCGGTGACAGACGAGACGTCCCAGCCGGAGAGGTCGCCGTTGAAGGAGGAGGCGCCGGCGAACATATCGGCTGTGGATGCCACGCCCGAGAGGTCCGGTACGTCGGTTGCGCGGGATACCAAGTTGGCAGCATCATAGAACATGGAGTTCATGCTCGTCCACCCGATGTCACCCCACTGCTCGATGGAGCGGATGTTGGCAGAAGTCGAGTAGATTCGCTCGGGTTGGCCTGACATTGTCACGGTGTACGTGTCGACGCGGTCATACGTGTGCGTGCGTGTTTGCCTGTCTCCGGTGAGGTCATTGTCTGATGTGCCGTCGCCCCAGTCCACGTTGAACTCGCCGTGGCTGATGAATCTTATCTCCTCGTCTGCAGCAGTCGTCTCCCAGATGGTGACGAAGTGGGATTCGTCGACCAGATTCACCGAGATGAGCCTGTAGCTGCTGTCGCTCCCAAAGAGGGTTCCCGTGGCAGTCACGTTGACTGTGCAGGGGGTGCAGGCGGGATTGGCCTCAGTCATGTTCAGGACGTTGCCGCCGGTGATCTCAAAGAGGATCGAGTCGTGGCCGGTCCCTATCGCGTAGGTCGGGCTGTGTCCGTCCAAGATGGCGTTCTGGGCGGACAGGGTGGTGACCTGTCCGGGGAGGGTAGTGGGGTTTACGGTGACGGCGCCAGGCGTGGTGTACCATTTTCCGAGGTTCCGGTCGAAGGCCTCGGTTTGCCGGAACATGTATGTCATGTTGGTGACAGACGAGACGTCCCAGTCGGAGATGTCGCCGTTGAAGGCGGTGACGTCGAACATGTATGCC
Organism: Candidatus Nitrosopumilus sp.; assembly: GCA_965238275.1. GTDB lineage: Archaea > Thermoproteota > Nitrososphaeria > Nitrososphaerales > Nitrosopumilaceae > Nitrosopumilus. The sequence goes on along the minus strand of OZ250186.1, from coordinate 1,244,004 downwards.
ATGTCGGTGACAGACGAGGTGTCCCAGTCGTTGAGATCCTGATTGAATGCAGAGGTATAGGCAAACATGGCGCGCATGGTGGTGACAGACGAGACGTCCCAGCCGTTGAGGTTCTGGTTGAAGGCGGTGTCGTTGTGTATATCATCATTTGAGAACATGAATGCCATGTCGGTGACGCTCGAGGTGCCCCAGTCGGAGATGTTGCCGTTGAAGGCGGTGGCGGCGTTGAACATGCCGGCCATGTTGGTGACGTCCGAGGTGGTCCAGTCGTCGAGGTCTTGGTTGAAGGCGGTGGCGCTCTGGAACATGCTGCGCATGGTCGTGACAGACGACGTGTTCCAGTCGGAGATGTCGCCGTTGAAGGCGGAGGCGCCTAAAAACATTTGCGCCATGTCGGTAACGCGCCTGACGTCCCAGTCGGAGAGGTCCCGGTTGAAGGAGGAGGCGCGGGCGAACATGTCACTCATGGTCGTGACAGACGAGGTGTCCCAGTCGTTGAGATCCTGATTGAAGGCGGAGGCGACGGCGAACATGGCGGCCATGTCGGTGACGTTCGAGGTGGTCCAGCCGGAGAGGGTGCCGTTGAAGGCGGTGGCGACGTTGAACATGGCGCGCATGGTGGTGACAGACGAGACGTTCCAGCCGGAGATGTTGCCGTTGAAGGCGGTGGCGCTGTGGAACATGCCGGCCATGTCGGTGACGTCCGAGGTGGTCCAGCCGGAGATGTCGCCGTTGAAGGCGGAGGCGCTCTGGAACATGCCGCGCATGGTCGTGACAGACGACGTGGTCCAGCCGGAGATGTCGCCGTTGAAGGCGGAGGCGCCGAAAAACATTTGCGCCATGTCGGTAACGCGCCTGACGTCCCAGCCGGAGATGTCGCCGTTGAAGGCGGAGGCGCCGTCGAACAAGCGGCTCATGTCGGTGACGTTCGAGGTGGTCCAGCCGGAGAGGGTGCCGTTGAAGGCGGTGGCGACGTTGAACATGCCGCGCATGGTCGTGACAGACGACGTGGTCCAGCCGGAGATGTCGCCGTTGAAGGCGGAGGCGCCGGCGAACATGGCGTGCATGGTCGTGACAGACGACGTGGTCCAGCCGGAGATGTCGCCGTTGAAGGCGGTGGCGTTGTAGAACACGGATCTCATGTCGGTGACGCTCGAGGTGTCCCAGCCGGAGAGGTTGCCGTTGAGGGCGGAGGCGCCGACGAACATGCGGGACATGTTGTAGACTCGGGACAGGTCGGGGGCATCACCTGCGTTGTAGACCATGTTGGATGCGCCACGTAATGCGTTCTCCATGGTGGTCCAGGAGGTGTTGCCCCACTGTTCTATCGAGGCGAGCTTGGCTGCGTTGGCCGCGTTGTCGTGCAGGCGAATCGCCTCAAGGCCGCCGGTGATTACGACCCGGTAGGTGCCGGCGTTAGGGTACTCGTGCGTCGCCTCGTTGGTTTCGTTGTCTGCCGCGCCGTCGCCCCAGATGACGCGGTACGAGCTGGTACCAGGGATGGTTATGGACTCGCTTGGAGCGGTGGTGCGCCACGTGGTGATGAACGCCGTGCCCGTCTCTCTTACCAAAAGGGCAAGCGAGTCAGTCCCCTCATTGCTGCCGCCGTCGCGGGCAGTCAGGGTGAGGGTTATGGTGGTGTCCGCGTCCACGGCAGGCACGGTGATGGTCGGCTGCAGCGAAGTGGAGTTGTCGAATACCACTCCCGCATCTGCCGGGGCTTGCGTCCACCGATACGTCAGGAAGTCGTTTTGTGGGTCGGTTGCAGAAGGACCCGACAGGGTTACCCTGCTATTCTCGCCGACTTCCAAGTCATCGCCGGCGTCGGCGACGGGTTCCTTGACCACGTTTCTGACCGTGATGATGACCGTGTCGGTGTGGTTCAGACTCCCGTCAGATACGGTAAGGGTGAACCTCACCGTGGTGCTTGGCGGTTCTACCTCCGGCGCGGTGAACGTCGGGGACGCGGTCGTGGGGTTGGTCAGCGTGACGGCCGGGCTGCCGGTGTGATTCCACAAGTACATCAGGGTGGTGCCGGTGTCGCGATCAGACGAGCCGGTGCCGTTCAGCGTGACCGTGTCCCCCTCGCCTACGGGCTGGTACGGGCCTCCTGCATCGGCAGTCGGCCTCCGGTTGCCCTCCTCGGTCAGCGTCAGGTCAAAGGAGGAGCCCAGCGCGTACTCGTACACGCGGTTGTTTTGGTCTCCCAAGACGAACATCTTGGTGCCGGCGGGGGCAAAGGCGAGGCCTGTGGGGCTGGTGTCACTGGATCCGACTGAAAACTGGTGCTCGTACGAGGCCGTGGAGACGTCAAATGCCGTGGACAGCGCGTACTCGTACACGCTGTCGTTTTGGTCTCCCAAGACGAACATCTTGGTGCCGGCGGGGGCAAAGGCGAGGCCTGTGGGGCTGGTGTCACTGGATCCGACTGAAAACTGGCGCTCGTACGAGGCCGTGGAGACGTCAAATGCCGTGGACAGCGCGTACTCGTACACGCGGTTGTTTTGGTCTTCCGTGACGAGCATCTTTGTTCCGACGGGGTTAAAGGCGACGTCCGTTGGGGAGGTAACTGTAGCGGTGATTGAAAACAAGTCCGTGTACGAGGCCGTGGAGACGTCAAATGCCGTGGACAGCGAGTACTCGTACACGCTGTCGGTTTGGTCTTCCAAGACGAACATCTTGATGCCGCTGGGGGCAAAGGCGACGCCTGTGGGGCTGGTGTCATTGGATCCGACTGAAAACTGGCGCTCGTACGAGGCCGTGGAGATGTCAAATGCCGTGGACAGCGCGTACTCGTACACGCTGTCGTTTTCGTCTCCCAAGACGAACATCTTGATGCCGCCGGGGGCAAAGGCGAGGCCTGTGGGGCTGGTGTCATTGGATCCGACTGAAAACTGGCGCTCGTACGAGGCCGTGGAGACGTCAAAGGTGGCCCCGAACGCGTTGCTGTTCGTGTCAGTGACGGCGCCCGAATCTATTACGAGCTCGGGCGTAGTCAGCTCGTTCACGGCAGCCAGGTGGGCGGAGTTGAGCGTGAAGGTGATCGTCGAAGAGTTCGCAGTAGTGTCAAGCTCCGGTGTCGAGAGCGTAACTGTGTGGGCAGGCGTCCCGGCCTCCCTCACGTGGAACTTTGCGGGATCGATCTGCGCGACGTCTATCGTCTTGTCAAATATCACCGTCAGCAGGCCGGTGCCATTGTTAAGCGTGGCCGAGACAAACGTCGGCGGATCCTGGGAGGTCTGCGCAAAGGCGCGTTCTGGCACCCACGCAGGCAGCATGCCTGCCGGCGCGCCCGCGCCAATGCCGCCGACTTGGGACCTGTCTGCAAGGCCGGGCGCGGAGAATGCCGCCGCGGCAACCAGGACTGAGAGCAGCACGGCTACCAGCACCAATGCGGCCTGCCGCCGGATCGGCGGCGCAGAGCCGCCACGCCTGTTCCCGGACAGTCCGGTGCCGTCGCCGTCAGGCCGCCTATTGCCTGCCACGGAGGATCCGAAAGCGTCAAGGGTTGACGGATCCGGTTTGCCGGGAGGAGTGTTGTCGTTTATCAAGGCCCCCACCCTTGGGCGATACGCGGTGCCGTCCGCGTACGCGGCGTCGTGCCAAAGCCCGGCCGCATGCTGTGCGCGCCGGCGTGTGGGCCCTCAGCTTTACGTATCCGGCGCCATGTACCGCATGGCCTGAAAATATGACGGCGCCATGCACCGCCGGGCACGATTCCCCGGCCGTCGTGCAATTCAACGAGTTTCACGTCGGGTACCAACCCCCCCCCCCCTCTCCTCCTTCAAGAGTGGCCCGGCGCGTCCCTGCAGGCAGGCAGGCAGTCGCGGTCTTGTCAGCATCATCATGTCTCCCGACCAGGTTGTTGGCTACGCGTCCTCCCCCAGCACGTACTCCAGCGCCGCGATAAACTCGCTCATCGTGACGTGCCCCTTGGCCACCAGCGGGCCCAGCTCGGTCATCACCCAGCCGGGGATGTCGGCCCCCGGATAGTCCAAGCCCAGCGCTTCGAGCAGCTCGGCGTCGGTGGCAACCTCGGGTGCAAAGCCTGCCCACCTCTTCAGCACGTCCATCGCGGTTCCGGGCGATGCCGCGGATCCGGGGCCTACCCCGGATTCGGCCGTGGCATCATCGCCGGGCTCAGGATCCACGATTGCATCAGGGGCGGGGATGGTGGTGGTGGTGGTAGCTGCCGACTCGGGCGTGGCAACCACCTCAAAGGCGTCCAGCACCTGCACGTTCAGCAATGACAGGTCGGCGTTCCACAGCCGTACCACGATGTTGGTCTGCTCCATGGCGCCTGCAAACGTGATGGTAAACGTGGCCGTCTGCCTGTCTCCGTCGGCCTGGATCGTGACGGCAGATGATTCCATGAGGCCGTGCGGGTCGGCTGTCAGGACGCTGCCGGCGTCGTACCTGACGTAGGTGTCGCTGTCAGAATATTGGTCGTCAGAACCGTGCAGGTTCATGTACATCGTAAAGTGCGTTATCGGCGAGATGTCGTATATGGTGAACGTGATGGTGGTCTCCTCGCCTGCGCGCACCGTCTGCGGCTCCAGCGTGTTCCGGGCGCCTCCCAGCAGGTACCCGTGGCCGTTTATCGATATTGGGTATTCAAGGGGGGATCCGACTGAAAAACTGCCCGTGTGGGTGATGTTGCCGGTCACGTCAAAGGGGTCGGACAGCGCGTACCCGAACACGCTGTCGTTGCCATCTCCGACCACGAACATCTTTGTTCCGTCGGGGGAGAGCGCGATGCCGGTGGGGGTGTCATCCTGGGATCCGACTGAAAAACTGCCCGTGTGGGTAATGTTACCGGTCACGTCAAAGGGGTCGGACAGCGCGTACTCGTACACGGAGCCGTGTTCTTCTCCGACCACGAACATCTTCGTTCCGTCCGGGGAGAAGGCGATGCCGGTGGGGATGGCATCCTGGGATCCGACTGAAAAACTGCCCGTGTGGGTGATGGTGCCGGTCACGTCAAAGGGGTCGGACAGCGCGTACCCGAACACGCTGTCGTTGTTGCCTCCGACCACGAACATCTTTGTTCCGTCGGGGGAGAGCGCGATGCCGGTGGGGATGGCATCCTGGGATCCGACTGAAAAACTGCCCGTGTGGGTGATGGTGCCGGTCACGTCAAAGGGGTCGGACAGCGCGTACCCGAACACGCTGTCGCGGCCATCTCCGACCACGAACATCTTTGTTCCGTCGGGGGAGAAGGCGATGCCGGTGGGGGTGTCATCCTGGGATCCGACTGAAAAATTGCCCGTGTAGGAGGCGCTAGTCACGTCAATGGTGCCCACGAACCCGTTTCCGTTCAAGTCAGAGACGACCGAGGGATCGATCGCAAGTTCCGGCACGCTCAGCAAGTTTACCGTCGCGAGGTTGGCAAGATTCAGCGTGAATGCGACCGTTGCAGAATCGGCATCCGTGTCAAGCTCCGCTATAGACAGCGTGACGTAGCCGGTGGAATCGTCCTGCGCCCTTACGTGGAACTTGGCAGGATCGATGCTGCCGGCGTCTATCACCTCGTCAAAGGTTACCACCAGCACGCCGGTGCCGCGGTCAAGCGCGGCAGAGGAGAACTTCGGTGCCGTCTCATCTGTCGTTGCCTGTGCAAAGGCGTGCCCTGGCACCATGCTGCCTGCGTCAATGCCGCCGACTTGGAACTGATCCGCAAGGCCGAGCGCGGAGAATACCGCCGCGGCAACCAAGACTGAGAGCAGCACGGCCTTGGGCACCGTCATGCAACTATTCCCCTTCCCCCCCGCGTAGCGGCGCGGCTTCCGACGTGCGCTTTCATTGCGAATACGTGGTGCGTAAAATGTATTACGCACCATAGATTGGATGTTTTGCCTAATCATAATGTATAATTTGGCTACATACTTCCATAAATAACCTTTCATGAGTCCCGTGCAGGACCGGCCCGGCCAAAACCGTGCGTAGCAGTCGGGGCGGTTCCGGGACGGCTTGCCGGCAGGGATACAAATGCACCAAACTAGGCGCCGTAATACATTATATGGAACATATTTTTGTGTAATTGTGTAATTTTTTGAAATTATTTTTGAGCATCTGCTCAAATTTCTCTCCATTCCAATTTGGATCATCGTTTCCCACGGTTTGCATCATGCCTGATGAAGGTTCCGAGTCAAGGATTGCAGGACTGGGGGAAAGCGGGGATGATGGAAGGGCAGGCGGCCAAAAAAGACCGGCAGGTGGCCAGGCCCGCTGATCTTTGCGCTGTCGCCCCCAGGCAGGTCCAGGATCCCGCGGCAGGGTTGCAGGAGGCAAAGGGCGTCACATGGGCTGCCGTTGCAGGGAGCATCGGCGCAAAGCCGGACAAAAGGACCGGCGGCGCCCGGCGCCGCGCAAAGGGCAGGGGCGATTGCCACGCCGGCGGGCATCAGGCAGGCATCAGGCAGGCAGGCAGGCAGGCAGGGCAAGGGATGATGATCTTGGCACGGTCCTGCGCGGGGGCCCGGTTCCATGTCAAAAAACTACAGTTTCGTTTTTGTGGCTTTGGCAGCCTGTCGCCGAAGACTCGACGGGGGCAGTCGGGTTGCTGCCGCCCGGGGACGGAACTGCGCGAATGGGCCCCTACCGTCTGTCCGGATCGCCGCTGTTGTTGTTGTTGTTGCTGTTGCTGTTGCTGCTGCTGCTGCTGCTGCTGTTGCTGTTGCTGCTGCTGCTGCTGCTGCTGCTGTGCTGCTGCTGCTGTTGCTGCTGCTGCTGCTGCTGCTGCTGCTGCTGCCATCGCCAGGATCCGCAAGCCCGCGCAAGGGGCCGTCGGGCACGCCGGTTTTGCCCGCGCTTGATTGCACGACCATGAGCAGGTCAGACAAGGCGCCTGCCATCTTTTGGAGCGTGTCCTGCATCTCCATCTGCCGCGCCTCGAGGGTCTGGTACCTGCCGTCGTCGCCGTCGTTGTTACCGCCGCCGCCTCCTCCCGCCCCGGGCCCGCCGGGACGGTTCCCGGACATGCCGCCGCCGCCGTTATCGTCGTCTGGCATGGCCAGGCACCGCTCGATCCTGGTGAATATGTTCAGGCGGCCAGACGCCTTGGAGTACTCGGCGCGCATCTCCTCAGGGTACAGCGTGGCCTGCTTCTCGTAGGAGTCCCTCGGGGCGTGCCCGAGTACGTGGTCTGCCACGTGCTGGGCGCACCCGGATACAATCAGGGTGGACTTTAGCAGGTCGCGCACCTCGTGCGACCTCACCTTGAAGAAGTGATCCGAGACCCTCCTCTGTATGCCTGCGTTTGTAGCAGCCTTTGAAAACCGGGCAGATATCCAGGCCGGCCTTACCGGGGTGCCGCGCCGCGTCACGAACAGCGGCCCGGTCCCGTCGTATTTTTTGCGCCTGACCTCCCTCCACCTGAGGTACTCTTGCAGGCACGAGACGGCGTCGCGGTCTATGAAGGTGGTGTACCGCATGCCGGTCTTGACCCGAACCAGCCTTATGGGGACCGGGCATCTGTCCAGATCCCACGCGTCGTGGTCCTCGATCCCGAAATGCCTCACTATCTGGCCGTACGCCTCGAAGTTGAACCGGTCTGCAAGCGTGGACGAGTCCAGCCCCGCCTGGAACTTTACCATCACAATGGCCCTCATCATGGCATCCATCCCCCCAAACACCATCATCTTGTAGAGGTCCGGCAGACCCATCCCGGAGTCCTCCCGGACTTTGCCGGTGGCGTGGCGGTTCCGGTTCACCCTCACGTCGACTGTCACGTCGTGCGCGGCAAAGTACGACCTTATCGCAGAGGCGCGCACCAGCACAGTCGACAGCGAGGTGCCAGAGTCTGCGGATTCTGCCAGGTACTGCCTCAAGGCGCGCCTTGCCGTCAGGATGCCGCGGTCCGAGTCCTCGCAGAACCTCAGCAGGTCCTCCACGTCAGAGAACGCCCTGCTAGCGTGCCGTGCCGTGCCGCGCTTCACCGGCAGCCCCCTCCCGCGCAGCCACCCGTCAAAAGAGTCCAGCGCCTCGGCGTACGTGTCCTTAGTCCCCTTGGACGGCGAAAAGTTCCTCAGTCTGGTCGGGTTCAGCTGCGATATCCAGAACCGCACGCTCTCAAGCCCCATGATCCGGTCACCGATCCTCGTCTTTTGCGTTATGCCGCAGGATGCGGCCCGCTCCAGCGCGCCGCGGCCACGCGCATCCAGTTTACCTGCGTCCACGTAGCCGCCCGGCGGCAGTCCCTTGAGGATCGCGGCAGTCTCCGGATCCACCTTGCTTAAATCATCATTGTTCACGGGGCGCAGTATCTCATAGTATATGCCCACTGCCCTTCATTACACGTTTTCAATATTTATAGCCCATCCGCCAGGTTTTCAAACTTTGTTCAGTGAAGCGGTCAAAAGTTGACGAATTTCATCGTGTCCTCGTTACAATGGACGAACGTACGGTTTTGTGTATAGTCCCAAAAGTTGTTCACCCACACCCCACATGAGGCTCCGGCCTGGGGTGGACATGCCCCATGACAGACATTCTCGCCGGCATGGCATCGCGTGCAAAATCCCTGAGAAATGCAGTCAGCCTGTCCCTTACTGGAAACGACGGTGCGTGGGTCCGCCGCCGGCGGAGACGCTCGGCCGTGTGGCGCCATATGGGAAGACGGAGAGTGCGAGTAATGAAAAAGATTGAACGGTCCAAAGTCGAATGGATCATCCAAGAGAAGCGCAAGGACTCCCGCAACAAGGAGTCGCTGCAAGCATGGGGGTGTAGGTCCAAGATCCAAGAGCTGTGGAAGAGGTACAAGGACGAGGACAAGATCGCATGCCCCGCGCCCCCATGGGCAGGCAGGCAGGCCCAAAAAGTGCGCGCCCGGGCGGCGGGATCATTCCGCGGTTTTATCGGCCGCGTCAGACGGGATCCGCGGGGCAGCATCCGGAGCGCATCATAAGGTCGCTTGCCGGAATACATATCCCGCACAACGCCCTGCACAGGATATTGAAGGGTGCCGATTTTGCAGACACCCAGCCAAAGAAGAGCCGGCGCCGCAAGCGGATCCGCTACGAGCGCGAGCGCCCCAACTCGATGCGGCACACCGACTACAAACAGCTTGACGACGGCAGGCGGTTCCTGTGCTACGAGGACGACGCCTCGCGCTTCGTGACCGGCTTAGGGGTGTTCCAGAGACTTGATCCGTAATTAGAAACCAAACGCACTTGCCTGCATTTTGGCATGCCGCGCTCAGCAGATTCCGGCCCTCTTCAGGAGAGCCCTTTGGTTGACCAGCCCGCACACGGTGTAGTTGGCTCGATCGTGTTTTTTCAGCGGGTTCCGGTACACCCCGCCCATCATTCTGAATGCCTTGACCCTGCGGATGGCGTGTTCCGCCCGCACCCGGATCTTGGAGTGGGTTTTGTTGTAGCCTTTCTCCAGGGGGGTAAGCTCCAAGCCGGGTTTTTTCTTGATTGGCAGCACCATGCCGATGCCCTTGGCTGCCTTTGCCGCCCCGACGCACCCGTTGTCGCCATAGTGCCTCAGGGCCGTGCGCTTCCGGTGGCGTTCATCGGAAGGCTCTCCGGCATACTGCAGATCCGCGGGAAACGTGGGATGCCTCATCCTGTAGACCTTTGCGTCATGCCTGGATCCCTGGGAGTGCCTGGCGTTGTGGACTATCAACTCGTCCCACGTTGTCGTGTACTGCACCTTGGAGGTGCGTCCGTGGGCCTTGCCCGAATAGTGGGACTTTTTCCATGTCCTTGCGTTTTGGCCTCTGGATCTGCTGCTCGGAGGCGTCAGTCAGGCACGGCAGTCCGGGAAACATGCCCTCGAGTTCGTCCATGCCAGATGTCTTTCTGGACTCTGCGCAGATTTTTGCCGGGATTGGAGCCGACTGCCTCACGGTCGGGGCAACCTGATCAATGGAACGGGATATCGTGGCCTGGCCGACTTTGAACAGTGCTGCAAGGACGTCTTGCGTGGCGTACGTCCTATAATGGACCAGCAGCGCAAGCACCCGTTTTGGCATGTCCAGCGAATGCCGGCGTCCGGCGCCGATCCCGCGCTTCCGGGATTTCCGGGAGAGCCTCTTTGTCTCCCCGTCAGGGTATGCCTTCTCCACGTTTGCAAGCAAAATATCAAACTGCTGGAGGGGCATCCCGGTACACGCCTTGAACATTCTGACGTTTCCTCTCAGTTTTCCAAGTGTCAACATGACATGGGACTGGAAATGGTGGCACTTGATCTTTTCTGGTCATCAGGCAGTCCCAAGATGCCAATTATGAATCAAGTCTCAGGAGGCGACCACCGAAAACGCCCTGAAGGTGCTCAGCGGGGCCATAAAAAACCACGGCAAGCCCGCATCGATCCTGACGGACCGCGGCACCCGGTTCTACGCCACAGAGTCCGAGGCCAAGAGGAAGGGAGCCTCCAGGTTCGAGCAGAGGCTAGTCGAGCTTGGAATCAGGCACATGCTGGCGCGCGTGCGGCACCCGCAGACAAACGGCAAGCTGGAGCGCCTGCACGGGGAGATGCAGCGCAAGCTGCGCCGGTTCGAGGCCGCATCGTCTGCCAAGACCAAGCGCGGCGCGTCAGAAGACTCCCACGTGGGAGGGCCGTTTTGCGTCGCGCCTGCAAGGGATCCCGTGGAACGGTTCATGGAGTGGTACAACCACGACTGGCCGCACATGTCCATTGACTGGGACAACCTCGAGACTCCGGCACGGGCGTTCAAAAGAAAGATGCCCCGGCGGAGGAGACGGTAGTGGACGGCCCGACGGGCCAAGAGTACCGCGCAGAATGACTGTCCGGCACGACGTCAGAATCGCGCATTGCCCGTAGTGGATGCTGCACATGATTTTTTGAAAGTAGCCATGCGTGGAGTGGAAATGAAGAAAATTTGAAATGATGCCTCAACTGTAGCCATGGTTGACCCTCTCCACTGCGTTGTTGTCCGGCTCGATGCCGTCCACGTGCAGTGGTCATAAAGTATCCCTCCCGGAGGTGCCGTGCCCATCGAAACGGTTCGTTCATCAGCCCGCGCAGCTCCGCGTCTATGCAGTGGGCCGCGACGATCCTCGTGTGCCCGTCTTTGATCCTGAAAATTCATGATCCGTGCCACAAAATCCAACGCATGCGCTCTGCCTGCCTGATCTTGACGCGATTATGTCATGGCCGCATCAAAGTTTGATGAACGGCGCGCGTGTTTTGCCGCGCCGGGAACCCTTCCAGCGACGCGACAGTCAACACCAACATTCCTTGCAGTCGATCTCCTCGACGCGGTCGATGCGATGGTGGGTTTTTGCCCCTTGGGCCTGCCGGCCTTCCTTGGGCCTGCCTTTTTCTTGGTCACGTACCTGTTGGCCTTGGCGTTAAGCTCCAAGTCAAGGAGGGCTTGGAGGGGGCGAACTACTCATACGGGATCCCGGCAACTGTTGAAATTCATTGGTTGTGGAAGGGATCTGTATTCCAAAACTTTTCGGGTGCATAATGCTAATGATCTTTGGACTTGTGTGCATTTTGGATGAGGGTGTGGACAGCATTATACGGTAGCGTGGCTGTATTATCAGTTAACGCAGAAGTAAGACCTGACTAAGATACAATGATCTGGGAGTGTCTTGCGGCACGTTACAGCAAATATGAAAATAAACTCGCCCAGACAAGGCTTAGGCAGTCAACATACGGGGAGCCTGCTGCTTAAAAGAATTGATGGTGAAAATCTGTCAATGCACCAACATAGACAGACTCACGCATCAGCATGCCTTTGCGGAATTGGAATTTAAGCATTTGAACGCACATTGGCATTTCACGGTGCCTGCCGGGTGGTATCTGCAGTGACTGACATGACAGGCCACCTGCAGCGCTCCCTGCAAAACAACCCCCGGGTTCGCCAGGATACGACGTCTGATGCGGCCCGCGTGTTTGATTCAAGCCTTCCAGTCTCCAAAAGGCCCAACGCGGCGTACGGGACGGATGATTTTCACAGAATCATGGCAATGGCAGCCGTGCTCGGGATATCGATCGGGGGGTACGCTGCGGCCGTGCGCAGGATGGTGACTGCCGTGCGGGGGCTTGGCAGATCCCACAGGCGCGCCCCGTGCAGCGAGTGGATGCGCGACATTTGCTCCCGGGTTGATTCGAAAAGCCTGATGCGGTCATTTAATGAAATGGTATCCTCACAGGTAAGCCAGCTTGAGGATCTGGGCATGCTTGGCCACAGGAGGATGAATGTTGCCATTGACATGCACCTGATACCGCGCTGGGACCACAAACACGGCGCAGAGCTTGTAAGATCAAGGGCCAAAAGGGGAACGCATCTCTTTGAGCGATGCATCACGGTACAGTGCGTGACCCGGAGGATCCAGCTGACCCTGGGGGCGTTTCCCATGCCTGCCCTGACTGATACTGCCGATTTCGTGCGCAAGGCCGTCGATGCGTGCCTGGAAAAGAAGGTCAGAATAGGCGTCGCCATGCTTGACCGCGAGTTCTTTTCAACAGACGTGATCCGGACACTTGACGGAATGGGCACAAGGTATCTCATGCCCTGCATCAACACCCCCAATGTGACGCGCGCCATCGAAGAGTTTGCATGCGGGAGACGCCTTGCAGTATCGGGATTTCGCATAGCAAAATCCAAACACGATCATGCCGAGTACACCATGATCATAACAAAACGCAAGAGAAAGAGAAAGACGGGCAGTCCCGAAAAGCCGGAGGAGAAATACATTGCCTCTGCCACGAACATGCCGGGGATCAACGTCGATTATTATGCCCGGAGGTGGATGATAGAGACAGGCTACAGGATGGCAGAAAAGCAAAGGGCGAGAACCCGCAGCAAGAACGAGACGGTCCGGGCGCTTTGCTTCCTGTACACCCTGATCCTGTACAACACGTGGGTAATCGCAAATGCCAGGCTGACCTCGGGTTTGCAGAAATCTGATCGCGTATACCGGGCAGTCACGCAAACCGACGTGCTGGTGGTCAGGCCGATAAACAACATTCCGTGGTACCTGGTCAGGCAAAAGCCGCCGCCTGACGTGCGCCGTAGCTGCGTGACGGGACGCCACGATGATCATCCGGGGACCGTGCAGGTTTTTTAGAAACCAACAGGATTAATCCTGCCGCGTCCTCGCGTGCCGTAACGGTTCTGTCTTCCGGACAGATTCTGTCGGACCGTCTGATATCTGTCCCTGAAAAGGATGTCTTTCCCATCCTGCGGATGCTGCAGTGGACGCATGTAATTTGGACATTCAGATTGCGTACGATGCCGTGCAGGAACACCAGCAGGGTCATTCAAGGTCATGATTACTGGCTGCCATGGATTCTGCAAGCCTTACTTCTGCGTTAACTGACTTAAATATCGAAAGAATGATCAATAAAATACATGGATAGTGTCAAGGAAAACATAATTAGGTTATTTGGCGAGCATAAACGCATTGTCTGCAATGATTGTTTTGATTATGCAGCCCATCCATTCTATGCAGAGTTGGAAAGGGCGGTAGCAAGACACGGGGCAGACGCGCTTGACGCCATCGAAGGGGGCATATTCGATCCCAGCTTTAAGGGGTTTGATTCGGTTTACAGGGCGGTCTATTTTTGCGGATACTCCGAGCAGGAACATTTGGAAAAGAGAGTTGAGATACTCCAACGAGTGCTGCAATCGCATCCGGGTTGGATCGTCCGCAACGAGGCCGTCGATGCCCTGCACGACCTGAAACGGCACGACATAATAAGGGACGCATACGCGACAGAATCCAACGAAGCCGTGAAGGAGGCAATGACAAACTGGCTGTCCAAGGCTGCCATAAATGGGGAATTCCGCAACATCGACACAGGGCCGTTGCTAAATGCCGTTGGCTAGCTTGCCAAGGGAGACGAAAAAGCTTGAGAAAAATGTTGGCAACGCAGAAGATACGAAGATGCTGCTTACATTGACCAAATACATGTCTCCACAGAACAATTCGCCGCCGATAGTAGAGTTTATCTTGGAAGCAAGTAGCAGGAATATTGCTCCCGTAGTTTCCAAATAATGAAAAATGAACGACGGGTTTGTGCTGGTGGTAACCCCGTCAGTTGTAAGGGAGTATGGCGCTTGTGTTACAATTGACGCCAAACTCAACTCAAGGATGGTGGCGATTCTCAAAGGAAAACCCGATGATGGCTTATCCGTGTATGCCACGTCAACAAGTCTTCCTGCAAAACGCATAGCTGTCGCTGTCTGCGCCCCCCGCACAAAATTGGGGCCAATCACATACGCGATCATAGCCGGACTCCCTTTTCTTCCCGATCCATCAGATGACGGGACAACGCCGGACACTGCCGTCAACGAGGCGCATTACGAGTACCATGGACTTTCCGACGCCCAATTGGTGGATCTGGCCAATGCCATCGTTGCAGGCAAAGTCGCCATGGATAAAGACGACGTAAGGAAGGCCGTCTACGAGAGCATCGAGAAAAGGGCGATGTTGCGGGACAAAATAGGCTTCCGTTTTGATTGATGGAACTATGGCATGCGTCAAAAGAATCTGGGAATCAGACGGATGTAAAGTATTTCTTATCTTTGGGCAGTACGGTATTGGACTGGAAATGGCAGTACTTGATCTTTTCTGGTCATCGGACCGCCCGGGATTCTAATTACGAATCATGTCTCAGATCTGCCCGTTGTGGCTCTTCAATTGTGGTGATCTGGAGAATTTGCTGCTAGAAAGCGAGATATACGGATCTTCTCCAGAATTTTGCGGAATCGACTGTTCGAAAGTGAGCTTACTGCCAAGTGGCTCTGGTAAATTTTGGTAGTCAGATCATGAAAACTTACCAGAGCATGAAGAACCGCAGAGAATGTCAACATTCTGGCTCATGAAATGCCGTGCAGTTATGATTCCACTCTCGTAATCAAACCGCATCATTCTGCATGCTGGATCGCCAATTCAATAACCCCCAGGTCATGTTCCCGTATTGATAGGATTGCATGAATGATTGCGACGTCGGTTTATGCATGCTTTGGATTTCAGGACTCGCGCTCTTCTTTTACCGGGAGCAATTCGCGTGCCTTGCCGTCTATTATTTCTATTGCAGGAACGTCCCCGCTTTTTGCGCCAGCGTCTTCCAGTTTTTCAACGGCAGGCATCAGCCTGCGATCCCAAGAACCCACGCTTGAGTTGTAAGCGCTGATTGCCCCGTCCAGTTCTTTCCCGACCTTCTGGTAGTGTGACGCAAACTTGGACAGTTTGGCATGTAGCTCGGTCGAAAGATTCCCTATCACCTTTACGGCTTTGGCCATATCGTCTTGTTTCCACATGAGGTTTACCGCGTTGAGCACTACCATCAAGGTGGCAGGCGTCACCAACACTACGTTGTTCTCAAGTGCGTATTCTGTAAGCCCGCCGTCCCTGTCCAGCGCCGGGAGCAGCGCGTGTTCAGGCACCACCATCACCACGTAGTCCATCATCCCACCGCCCTCGGAGTATTTTTTCTTGGAAAGGCTCTTGGCGTGTTCCCTGATGGATTTGGCATGCTTGTCCAGCTCGTCTGCCTTTGTTGCCTCGTCTTCGGCTTCCTGTGCCCTCCACAGCGAGTCCAACGGCGCCTTTGAGTCTATTGCTATTTGTCGATCTTCGGACAACTTTACTACAAAGTCAGGCCGCCTGCCGTCCTCGGTTTGCTGTATGTAGTAGTTCACGCCCTTCGTAAGCCCCGACATCTCGAACACGCGCTCCAGCCCTACCTCGGCGAACCTTCCGCGCTTCTGCGAGCTGCCCAGTATGCCTGAAATCGTCTTGGTGTCCTTCATCAGATTTTCGTTGGTATCCTTCATGGCCTCCATGCTGGTCTGAAACGTAGCAGCGTTGCTTGCGTTTTGTTCCTTCAGTGTAGTTATGGTCGCTTGGAGGCTTTCCATCGACTTTGCCATCGGATCTGCCGTGTTTGTCTTGAATTCTTCCACATTCTTCTTGAGCACGTCAGATGCCAGCACTTCGAACCGGTCCGACACGCCTTCCCGCGAATTGCCCAAATCCAATTGCGTTTTTAGTTTGGTGTTCTTTCCATAAAGCAAAACGCAGACCACCGTCAATGCGGCCACGACGCCACCAAGCACAATATCAAGCATAACGTAATACCGTATACACGTTGTGTATATAATGTTTTTATAAAAACAGATGAACCAAACGTGACACGTTTAGGCAAACTTTCAACGCAAACAGATCAATAAGGCACGTCACAGACGGCTTCATGTCCACCAAAAAAATCGCCCGAGATGCGGCATGACGAACAACTCCAGAGCGTGTCAAAGTATCGTGGACAGGACCGACAAGACGGCTCTGTTCAAACAAGGTGATCTAGCACACATTGGTTGGTGGGTTTTGGGCTCTGGTAAATTTAGGTGATCTCTAACGTTTCCTGTTCAAAAGTGTGTTTTTTGGATCTTCTCCAGGTTCGATCCCGCCGCATTTTGGCACGGTGTTCAAAAGTGTCATGTACCCAATAATGTTGCTCAAAAATGAGATGGCCGCATCCGAACCTTAGTGGTAGACCTTGTTGATCAGATCACTAGAATTTATCAGACATCAATCATGCCGAGCCCCATATTGATTCCGAGTTTTCCACGCGCGTCTCTGCTGGAATCAGGATCGCCGGCCAGCGCCTGCACGAAGTCATCCCTCATAGCGCCGTCTTGTCCCACCATGCCAGTTAGTCGATCGAAGTCGTCTTTGTAGCATATCATGTTTCTGCTGCCGGGCCTCGCCACGCCCACGGCTTCCGCCCCACCCATGTTGCTTGGGGGCGGCCTCAAATGGAAGTGGACCCGGGTTATTGGATGCGATTGCTTGCCAATCTTTTCCACCAAGGCCTTTATGGCTTGGTCGTTGGCCCATTTGGAGAAGAAGGCCCACTGCTTATCGCTGATGGAGTTCCTGCCAGCGCTCACCTCCACCAGAATCAGCGTATTGCCTGACTCGAACACGAGATCGACCTCCCCTATTACAGGCTTTGGCGGTTCGAAAATTTTCACGTCATAATCTACAAAATCAAGGCCTATGTCTTCCAGTAGGACGGCTACTTTTCTCTCATGTTCGTCTTTGATCCATTTCAGGCGTTCGCGTGTTTCTTCGCTCAACACTGCTCGCATGCGGTACGGATTCATAAGGATTGTCAAGGCACCAACAACAGATTCCGGACGCGGAATCGTTTGCGTCCGTCTCGTTGATTGCGGACTGCATCTTGGCAGGCGGGGCCATTTGGTTTTCTCAAATTCACCAATTCCCAGGATCCTTCCAAACTGTCCATTTCGGGGTTGTTTGCGGATTTTTCTTGGGCCGCGTTCAAACATCTTAAGCACGCCTGGTATCGTCATTGGCTCGGCGGAACCCGTCGTGGGTTTCCTCGCGCAAGATTGGCATACAGCGAACGCTGTTCCGCGCAAAAGGAGGCGGCATGCGCCTGGTTTTGCCCAAAAACTTCTCGTTTTTTTGGCATTTTTTGCCCAAAAATCTCGCGTTTTTTTGGGCTTTTTGGAACGCTGCGGATTTTTGCGCGTCGCTACGGTTGGAATCGACGCAGTCTGGTGGGAACGGATGTTGACATGGGTGGGTTATCTAATCTGGGACATGGATCTTCTCAAGAAGCCAGCCGAAGAAAGAGCGCGTCTCTGAGGCAGAGCGGCATGAACCGACTAGGCAGAATGAAAGACACGGCGACACCCTCCTGAGCATCCCGGCCTTGCAGGCGTGCGCCACAGTCCTTACCGCGGCGCTCTTGTTGACGCCCTTGAACATATTGAACGCGATAATGCCGTCTTCCGGGATCGTCCTCAACGCCTTCACGACGGAGGGAATGGCGTCGAGATCGGCCCCGGCCACCGGCCGCAGCACCTCGTAATGCGTGGTCATGATCCTGTGATCCAGTTTCTATAAAAGGGCGAAAAAAGCGTCTTGTAAACGATAAATAGAGAGGATATGAAGGAAGAGACATGTCAAAATGCGAAGAATGTGATGCAAATATTCCGATTCCAGATGACGCGGTGCAGGGGGAGATTGTAGCATGTCCGGAATGTGGCGCAAGTTTCGAACTGGTGAAAGGTTCAGACAGCTTTGATTTCAAGCCTGCCCAGACGGTTGGCGAGGATTGGGGGCAGTGAGTCCAAAGGTAACCATTCTTTATGACACCATTCGTTGGGAGGAGAAGGCCCTGCTGGAGGCCGGCAGGAGAGACGATGTCGACATAGAGATGGTAGATTGCAAAAAGCTTGCACTGAATCTGGAAAGTGAGCCTGAGGGGTACGGCACCGTTATTCAGAGGTGCGTGAGCTACTACAGGAATCTGCACTCGACTGCGGCCCTTGAGGGTCTCGGAGTCAGGGTGGTCAACTGCCTCAATACGGGGATTCTGGCCGGGAACAAGCTGTTCACCCACATGCTGCTAAAGAAGAATGGCGTTCCGACCCCGGATGCAACAGTCGCGTTCTCCAAGGATGCGGCCCTGCAGGCACTGGAGACGGAAGGCTTTCCCAGGGTCATCAAGCCCACAGTGGGCAGCTGGGGAAGGCTCATCTCAAAGCTCAACGACAGGGACTCGGCAGAGGGGATCATCGAGGGCAGGGAGGGCATGTATCCCATATACCAGATTCACTATATGGAAGAGTTTGTCAAGAGGCCCCCAAGGGACATTAGGGCGATCACAGTCGGGGACAGGGTGGTTGCTGCAATATACAGGATCTCCGGCGACGGAAACTGGAAGACCAACATGGCGCTTGGCGGAATTGCAGAACCGTGCCCGGTCACCCAGGAGCTTGAGGAGATGTGCATCAAGGCAAAGGATGCGGTGCAGGGGGAGATTGTCGGCGTGGATTTGATGGAGAGCGAGGAGCACGGGCTTGTAGTGCACGAGGTAAACAATACGACAGAGTACAAAAATACGGTAAGGGTATGCGGAGTGGACATTCCATCCATCATGCTAGAGTATGCAAGACAGGGTTAGGGCAGATTGGAAAGAATAACGCCGGAATTTGCAACAAAGATGCTTGAAAAGACGCTCAGGTTCTATACGCCGTCCCTGGCTGAGAAGCCGCTGGCCGAATTTCTTGTAGACATGTGCGATGATCTTGGATTCAAGGATACTGTGATCGACGAGGTGGGCAACGTGGTTGCAAAGAAGGGCTCCGGCTCCCCCAAGATCATCCTCTGCGGACACATGGACGTCGTTCCCGGAAAGATCAAGGTGAGAAGGGACGGGGACTATCTCTACGGGCGCGGGGCCTCTGATGCAAAGGCCCCCCTGATGGCCATGCTGCTTGCAGCAGCATCAGTGCAGGACGAGTGCGGGACCATAATCTTTGTCGGCGCAGTAGACGAGGAGGGAAACGCAACGGGGGTCAAGAACCTTGTCAAGAAGAGAATGGATATAGACTATGCCATGTTTGGGGAGCCAAGCGGGATCAACAGGATCACTATTGCCTACAAGGGAAGGCTTGCAATCAACCTCAGGATAAGCGTCAAGGACAGCTCGCATGCAGGCGCACCGTGGCTTTCAAAGAATGCAATCTCAGAGTCGATGATCTTTGCAGAAAAGCTCAAGGAGAAACTGGAGAGGGGCCAGGAAGGCAAGACCAACGGAATGCTTCTGACTGCGACCATGACCCAGGTAAGGGGCGGAAGCAGTCACAATGTAACCCCCAAGGAGTGCGAGATAACCTTTGACATCAGGATTCCAGTGGACATGAACTGCAAGTCTGTGGAGCAGGATATAGAGACCACGGTAAGGACAATAGAGGTGGAGCGGGGCGTCAATGCCATATACTCCATACTTGACGAGACCGAGCCGTTTGAGGCGCCCCACGACTCGCCGCTGGTCAGGGCACTAATCATCAGTGTTATGAAGAACGGGAATGGCAGACCCATGCTTATCAGAAAGACTGGAACCGGGGACATGAACATACTTGGAAGCAGGTGGGGCATCCCGGTTGTCACGTACGGGCCCGGCAACCCCCACGAGGCCCACACGA
The DNA here is from genome assembly GCA_965238275.1 of Candidatus Nitrosopumilus sp. GTDB lineage: Archaea > Thermoproteota > Nitrososphaeria > Nitrososphaerales > Nitrosopumilaceae > Nitrosopumilus. The sequence goes on along the minus strand of OZ250186.1, from coordinate 1,224,059 downwards.
TCAACGAAAAGGTCTCCGTCAGCGAGTATCTGAAGGGAATTGAGATCATCAAGAGCACCCTGCACAACCTGAAGAGGCTTCACGACAAAAGAGCCGGCAGGCTGGGCACGGGTACCGGCATGGAAGGATCACAGGCATGAGGACAGGCGCATGCCGGAAGGACAGGGCATGCTGTGGTTTGTAGGCCTCGGGATATCCGGGTTTGGCTCAATCCCAAACGAGGCACTGGGGATACTCTCAAGTGCAGACATGGTGTATCTGGAGCATTTTACCAGTCCAGTCGCAGAATCAGAGATTTCCAAGATCAGGGATGCCTCAGGAGGAGGAGGAGGAGGAGGAGGAGGAGGACGGTTCAAACTCGTCAAGAGATGGCAGGTGGAGGACGGCGGCGAGATCCTCAGGAATGCCAAAGACGGCATGGTGGTTCTGGCCTCGTACGGGGATCCCTTTGTAGCCACAACGCATACGGAGCTGAGGACAAGGGCAGCCGAGCAGGGCATAAGAACAGGATGCATCCATGCATCATCTGCTGTCACTGCAATGACTGGCGAGTGCGGCCTGCATTTTTACAAGATGGGAAGGCCTGCAACCATCATGAACGAGGCAAAGTCCCTGACAACCCCATACTATGTGACATACAGGAACATGATCCATGGAAACCACACGATACTCCTTTTGGAGTACAGCCAGGACGGGGATTTTTTTCTGGATCCCGGGGACGCGCTGTCTGCGCTCATCAGGACAGAGGAGGGCCAGGCAAGGAATGTCATGACGCCGTCCACATACTGCATAGTGGCATCAAGGATAGGCTCAGCAGACCAGTCGATCGTTGCAGGCATGATATCCAGCCTTGAAAAGACGGACTTTGGCATGCCGCCACACGCAATAATTGTTCCCGGAAGCATGCACTTCACAGAGTCAGACGCCCTAAAGTCGTCATGCAGGTGCATCGACGAACCGCTTGACAACTCCGGCAGGCTGAAGAGGATACCGGTTCAGATGCTTGAAAAGTACGTGCCGATGGTCAGGGAGGCCATCGAGGAGGTCAGGCCATACTGCAAGGATCAGGAGTCGCTGCAGGTTCTGGAGAATGCGGACCTGTATGCCAGGGACGCAGAAAAGTTTCTGGCAGACGGGCACGACGAGGTGGCGGTGCTGAGTATCGGGTATGCAGACGGGCTGGTAGACGCGCTGATGATTGCAAACGGCCTGGGGCCAAAGATGTAGCATGATGAATTATAGATAGGGAGAGAATGAATGGGGTTGTTGGATCAGAGCCAGAAGAGGATTCTTGCAGTCATGTATACGTCCCAGATTACAGGGACGTCTCCCTTGGCGGAGATAGGAAGAAACAGCATGCTTTCGGCAAGGAAGATTGGGGAGAGCATCGATGATCTGGTAAGGAACCAGCTTGTGGAGGCAGACAGGAAGACGCTGACTGACTTTGGCCGCGACTCGCTGCATGTGGTACTGGCAGGGGGCGTCTTTGACATCATCCATCCAGGACACATCCATACCCTCAATGCTGCAAAGGCGCTGGGCGACGTGCTTGTGGTGGTGGTTGCGACAGACAACACGGCAGTAAGGATGAAGAAGAAGATGCCGCTGCACTCGCAGGAGCAGAGGCAGGAGATGGTCAGATCGCTTTTGATGGTGGATCTGTGTCTGGTCGGACAGGAGGATGACATCTTCAAGACAGTGGACAACGTCAGGCCCGAGATTATCGCCCTGGGATACGATCAGATTCACCAGGAGAAGTTCATTACCGAGGGATGCAAGAAGATCAACCTGAATGCGCGGGTTGCAAGGCTCCAGTCCCCGATTCCGGAGATCTCCAGTTCAAAGATACAAGAAGAGTACGGCGAGTCAATCCACGGGATCTGAGCCGATTGGAATCTTCAGGGATACGCGGGATCCGTCTACAAGTCCGGCATCCTCCCGTATGCACACCTTTGAGATCAGTTCTATTATGGAGTCGCCATGGTGCGTCCTTTCAAGCACGACAAGTTGGCATTTGGTTGTGCCGTTTAACACCGCCGAAAAACACCTGACCCACCCGTATGTCCTCTGCCCGTCTGAAAAGCCATCTATCGTCACACCGTCCATGCCGTCAAACTGTCTTTTTGCCTCCAGGTAGACCCGCTCATCAAGCCTTACGTTGAGCGTGCCGGGAAAGGGAACATACCCTACCTTGGACTTGAACTGCCTGGTGTATCCCTCCAGCCCCATATAGTATGCACCCTCGCCCATTCCGGATACCAGCACCCCCTCAAGGTCCACGTGTGACGGCGAGGAGTCGATGCACTTTTGGAGAATGGACGAGAGCCGGGATACCTCTGCAAATCCCTTGGGAGTCACCTTTACAGATATGCTCCCCCCGCTCATTATCCTCTCAATGAACCGGCCCTGCTCAAGATCCACAAGGTGCTGCGAGGCTGCCTGCTGTGACCTTTTGATGCTTCTCCCAAGGGAAGAGGTGGTAATCAGGACATAGTTGTGTCTTGCGCCTGCAGACAGAAGATAAGAGAGGGTAAGAATGTGCTGAATCTTCAGTTCGGTCATCAGTCTATGCTATGCCGAGATCGCCAAACGTTTTGAGTTCTATGCCGTCAGAGTTTGAGAGCCTTGCAATCCTGTGACCCATTATGCATGCAATGCCTGCTTTTCTGGCACCTTCCAGAAGCCTCTGGGTTATGATGCCGTCCAGCAGAAGATACTGGACGCCGGACTGCGTAGACAGTTTGTTGACAAGCTCGCTGATTGGAACCCTGAAGATCTGCTTGCTGCGGTCGTCCAGCGCCACTGCCTCAAGGGTCTCGTTTAGATCAGGATAAACCTTGGAGGCAATGTCTGCCAACGGCTTGTCAGTATCATCCCGGAGCGAGACTGCGGGGCCTCCGGACTTTATCTCGTCGGCAACCGGTCTTAGGATCTCGTCTATCCTCTGCGGGGTAAGCTCCTCGACTTCAACACCTTTGTCGGCCCTGAGTTCGTAATCCAGCGGGACGACGGACTTTAGCTCCTTTAGGATGAAGCCGCCTGACCTGTCCCCGTCAAGGAATGCAACGATTATGTCCTTGGTGGCACACAGTGTCTTTATTGACTCGTCAATCTTGGCACCCTCGATTGCAATTGCGTTGTCATAGCCTGCACGAAGAAGGTTGATTACGTCTGCCCTTCCCTCCACCAGGATTATCCATTTGGAGTCATGGATGCCAGGACTGCATGTAAGTTTTGAGGCCCCGTATGTGGAGAGTTTTCTAGAGTCGCCCTGATGAACGTCGTTTAGCATGCTTTCACCCTCGCTGACAGTCTTGGTTGCCCATCTCTGCTTGATCTCCTTTGCGCGCCTGACTATGTCGTCCTTTTTTGCAGCCCGCACGTCGTCAATTGCATCAAGTTTGAACGTGCAGTCAAACGGCCCCACCTTGTCTATGCTCTCAATGCCTGCGGCAATCAGTGCGCAGGTATCAATATCGGTACTCATCGGAATCAGAACATCTCCTGAAGTCGTGTTAGTCGTGGACTTTGCGTTGACCTCGATGCGCCCCACCTTGGAGACGCGCTGGAGCTCATTTAGGTTCATCTCGGGGCCAAGCAGTCCTTCTGTCTGGCCAAAGATGGCGCCTATTATGTCCGCCCTCTCGACTAGACCATCAACTTTGTAGGAAAGTTTAACGTGATACTTGACAATTCCTGATTGAGGCATAAATTATTCATCTCCCTAATAATCATGATATTGATTCCAATACACGATATATGAGGGTATCGGATTGGCGTTTTTGTGCCTGTGGGGCATGCTGCTGCATCCAGAGGGCGCCGCATTCAGGCAGGCAGGAATGAATCCTTCAGGCTGCCCAAAAACAAAATCCCGTGTGCAATGCGCTCATCGGGGTTTGGGATTCCGTTCATGGCCGTTCGGACGGGCCGCGATCGTGTGCCGGGCACTATCATGAATTGCACATGCAATGCCGGACACACAGGCACGGCAGAGCCATCCACCGTGTTAGGTGGCCGTGTCCCGCATACTGGTTTGTATGATGGGCAGCAGTTTAGCTCAGCACATGCTAGGCCGGAATCGAAAAATAAGTATGTCTTGCTTATTCGGTGCTGAATGAGTGACCGCAGGAGCAGGATTTTGTGACGTTGGGATTGTTGATCTTGAATCCAGAGCCCATCAGGCTTTCGATATAGTCTACATTTGCGCCCTGTAGGTGATCAACGCTGTAACTGTCGACTAGGAGCTTGACTCCGTTCTCCTCCAGAACAATGTCGTCTTCTTCGGGTGCCTTTTCAAAACCCATGCCGTAAGACAGGCCGGAGCATCCTCCGCCCTGGACATAGACCCTGAGGTACTCGGGAGATTCGGCCTCCTCCTTCATGAACTCTTTGATCTTTTCAGCAGCCTTTGAGGTCACTGTGATCATCTTCTGTATCTGTTCAGATGCCATAATGTGTAAAAATACCACTCGTAATTATAATAAGCTTTTCGTGCCCTTCCAACGGGGTTTGATGAGAATCAATCCTGCCAGGACAGCCTTGAAGGGTGGTGCACCGTCCGTATAAAACCAGGCGTGGGTGGTGCCCACACGGACAATAGTCCGGTACACAAATGAATAATGGTGTGACCTTGTATTCCCAGGATGGTGGTGCTGCTGGGGGCAGCATGCATTCCATGCTGAAGGAACCGCCGTCGTGGATACCCGGTGATAATGACGTCGGCAGTACCTCTACGGGCATGGCTTGGAGTGTAAAATTTATCAGAATGAATGGTCGTGGTTATTTCTTTGACTTTTGGACAAACGCAGTCATGCGCTGTTCCCGGTCCGGATGGGTAAAGCAGTTTCTCCACGCGAGAAGCTCGATTCCAAGTCCGGTGTCAAGATCCGCGTTTCGCCCCTTGTTGATTGCGACCTTGGACATCTGAACGCCCATGGTAGAGTTTGCAGAGATCTTTTGTGCCATCCTGAGGGCCTCTTCCTGCAGCGATGCAAGCGGAACGACGCGATTGACAAGTCCAATCTCCCTTGCCTCTTCTGCCTTGACCATCTTGCCGGTGTATACAAGCTCCTTTGCCTTGGCGATTCCCACGATTCTCATGAGTCTCTGTGTTCCGCCCCAGCCCGGGGGAATACCAATGGTAACCTCAGGCTGCCCAAGCTTTGCAGTATCGGATGCTATTCGGATGTCGCATGACATTGCAAGTTCGCATCCGCCTCCAAGCGCAAAGCCGTTGACGGCTGCAATGGTTGGCTGCCTTACAAGTTCGACTGTGGAAGTGACAAGCTGCCCCGTCTTTGCATATTCCACTGACTCGTCTGCGGAGATCTTTGACATGTACTCAATGTCCGCCCCTGCAGAAAACGCCCTGTCTCCCTGGCCGGTCAGTATTATGACCCGAACATCGTCATCCAGATTCAGCGCCTCAAAAGTCGAGATAAGTTCCTTTGCGACTGCAGTATTCATGGCGTTGAGTTTTTCAGGCCTGTTGATTGTAACAGTGCATATGCCGTCAGATTTGGACGTGGTGACCAGTGACATGATAATCAGCCCCGCCATGCTTGACTTAAACGTTATCTTTACATGATGTACGCGGGCTGTTGCTGTTCGCCAAAATACGTGACTGTCGCCGGCTCCAAAGAACATGGCATCATGGACATCAAAATCTTCCCCCTCCCTACAGGGTATGTCTATTTTGAGATTCTTCCCCAGTGGGCAAGCGCGGATGCAGCCGCCACCCAGTCCCGCAGGTCGTCATAGACTGGAACGCCTCTGGCCTCAATGAGACGTGAGACCTTTTGCGTGTATGGTCCGCCGTTTCCTCCGACAAGGACAGGCTTGCTCTTCTCGCTGGAGAACTCTGCCAGATAATCAATGATTACCTCATCAAGAGGATCGTCTTGGAATACGAACCATGGCATCACAATGTCCACGTTTGGATCGTCCATGAAAGCCTTGATTACAAACTGATAGTCCTCGGCACTGGCGCCGCCGGTGACATCGGCGGGGTTTCCCTTGCCAATCACGTAGGTTGGCGGAAAATGCTCCTTCATGCGCTTGAGTGACTTTGAGGTGACCTTGGCAAGCCTCAGCCCCATTCTGTCAAAGTGGTCAATTGCCCCAATCATCGGACCTGCACCGTTGCTTGTCATTGCAGCCCTGTTGCCCTTTGCGCCCGGCTGCCAGGCAAGCGCCTTTGCAACAGCTGCGAGTTCCTGATAACTGTCAACAGAGATGATTCCGGCCTGCTTGAAGGCGCCCATTATTATTGCGTTGGAACCCCCAAGGGAACCGGTGTGCGATGCGGCCTGTTTTGCGCCAAGCGCGGTCCTGCCGCTCTTCCATATGACAACGGGTTTTTTTGTCTCCTTCATTACGCGCTTTGCAGTATTGATGAATTTTCTTCCGTCTCCGAACCCCTCGACGTAGAGCAGGATCACGCTGGTCTGGGGATCGTTTGCAAGGTACCATATCATGTCTGCCTCGTCCACGTCAGAACGGTTTCCGTAGCTTACCATCTTTGAGAGCCCGAATGCATCGGCAGTCTCCAAAAAGCTGATCCCCATGGTTCCGCTTTGGGAGAGTAGTGCGACAGTGCCCAGTTTTGCACGTATCATCCTTTCCTGGCCCTGGAACGCACAGTCAAGCCTGTTTGCAGCATTGAACATTCCGATACAGTTTGGTCCTATGATTCGGATGTTGTGCTCTGCAGACAGCCTCTTGGCCTCTGCCTCATACGCGGCACGTTTTCCTCCAAGCTCCTTGCCGCCGCCGGAGACTATCACCACGCTGTGGACCCCCTTTTTGGCACAGTCCTTCAGGACGGGAGCCGTGATTGAGAGGTCTACTGAGATGACCACGAGATCAACATCGCCGGGAATGTCTGCAACTGACGGATAGCACTTTTTCCCAAATATCTTATCTGCCTTGGGATTGATTGGGTATACCTCCCCCTTGTAGTCATAGTTTACAAGGCTGTCAAGTATGGAGTTTCCAATCTTGCCCTTGCTTGTAGAGGCTCCCACGAGCGCGACTGACTTTGGCGTAAAGAACTTCTCCATGTTGTCCTTGTTTGGCTTGGCCTTTGAGATGGAGTTCTTTTTTACAGCATCATTTAGGATAATCTTTGCATCAACGACATAGTGGGACTTTGGGTATACCACCACGGGATTAAAGTCGATGCTGTTGATATAGTCTGCATTCTCCACGCCCAGTTTTCCAATGCGGACCAGCATGCCGGCGACCATTCCAAGATCAACAGGATCACTTCCCCTGAATCCCTTGAGAAGCTGCGAGCCCTTTAACTCGTTTAGCATGGACCTTGCATCAGATGTTGTGATTGGGAGCATTCTGAATGCGACATCCTTCATTACTTCAGTCATGATTCCCCCGAGCCCGACCATTATTACCGGGCCAAACTGCGGATCGTTTTGGATTCCCACTATCAGCTCCACGCCCTTTGGAACCATCTTTTCAAGAAGGATTCCCTTGACGTTTACGCCCTTTTTCTTTGAGAGCCTGCCATGCATGTCGTTGAATGTCTTTTTTACATCGCCGATATTGTCGATTCCCACCTTGACTCCGCCGACATCAGTCTTGTGGAGTATTTGGGGGGATACCACCTTCATTACCAGCGGAAAACCGATCTTTTTGGCCTTTTTTACAGCATCTGCCTCTGATGTCACAAGGGCAAAGGGAGGAACCTTGACGTCGTATTTTTTGAGAATGGACTTTGAGAGTTCCTCGGTGATAATCTTGTGGTCTGTCTGAATGGTCTCCTCGAATATCGTCTTGACATCAGGCATGATATACCGATGAGGTTAAAGCTCATTATATTAAACTTGTGTGGGCGTGATTGTATGCACTCAGTAAGCGTTCACGTCCCCCCTTGCCAATTCCACGCTAGCTGGGATGTCATACATGGGTATGTGATTCTGACTCCATTATGGAAGCATCCATCAGAGATATGCCAGTGTGTGAAAATGCATAGCAAGAATAAGATGTCATCATGCAGACATGCCTGCGGCTTTTTGTGGCATGTTCTGCAACGTGTCCTGTCTAAACCAAAATGGTGCGGCAACAACCCTGATCTGCCGGATGCCGTGGCGCGGTCATTTGAGATTCGGAAGTATCGGCGGCGGCGTCCCGGCCTCGAACATGTTCCACGAGTCGCACGCGGTGACTGCATCGCCTGAGAATATTCCGCGTTTTGCGCACGTGGCGTGAATCGTCTGGAGCGTGGCAAGGTTGTCTGCGGCGCGCCGGTTCGGAAGTATGCGCTGTATGTTGCGCGGCCTCACGACATACCCGCGTATGGTTCTCTCACAGGCGTTGGTGCTGCCCTCCATTCCCGGATGTCCGATGAACGTGAGGAGGTACGGCATTGCGTTTTCAAGCGTGCCTGCAAACTCGCGGCTGGCATCATCAGAGACTGCGCCGTTCCGGTATGCGTGGGCCACCTTTCCGAGGCGCTTGAGCAGGTCAGACCGGCTTGATTCGACGTGTTCTGCCAGTCCGGGAACTGTCCTGACGGCGGCGCCGATGTCGCAGGCAGACTGCACTGCTTGCCCCCCGGCCATCTCGAGGGTCCTGGCAGCTGCTGCCTTGGCGTCATGGTATATGCCGCGCATCATGACGTACAGGACGTACTCGAACGAGTCGATGCCGTGGCGAATGGCCAGGCCCTCGCTCTTGCGGTTCACGTGCACAAAGCACGACTGGAACTCTCCTGCAAAGGCGCAGCCGCCGCGGTACATGTCTGCCACAAACGGCCTGTTCAGCGCCATCCAAAAGGCACCCTCCATGGCCTTCCTGGACTTGTCCTTCTCTATGCGTATGAGGACAGCATCCTTTGTGTCCAGCACCAGGGCCTGCGCCTGTTTGCCTCCGATGTTTTTTCGCGACTCGTCTATCTGCACGCATGGGGCCATGCTGATCTTTTCCTCTATCTGTCTGACAAGCGGCTGTGTTGCCATGCCGGACCAGACGGCATCCCGGCTCGGGTCATACGGCCCGCAGTCTGCAGGCGACGGCGGCGGCAGCGACAACGGCCCCTTGGAGACCAACGGGGTTTCTGCATGGCCGGGAGTCGTTTCCGGACAGTTCCCTTTTGCGCGTTTGGTCACCCCCGACAGGCAGTTGGATATGCACCCCGTCGATAACGTGACGCCGTGGTTTGATGCCAGGAGCCTTTGGATGGACCTTACGGATGGCACGACTTCGTGTATGTTGGCGATTATTCTCCTCAGGCCGGGCCCAAGTGATGATCCCGCAATGGTGCCAGTCTCGGGGTGCGTGACGGTGCCGCACCTGGTGCAGTATGCCGGCACGGTCTCCTCCACATGGCAGACCATGTTGTTGTTGCCATCACATCGGGTCAAATCAAGTACAATCTTCCAATACATCCCTTCGGGCTGCGTGTCCGTGCTGCTGCAGTTTTTGCACATGTCTGCCCGATATGTCTTGGTTTCAGTCGGCTTGTGGCCGTGGGAGACGCCCTCTGTCCCGGGCTGGTGTCCGCACCGTTTTCCGTCAGGACTGGCACTGCCGTCTTCCTCACCACCGTCCCCGCCGGTCCCGGCGCCGGCCCTCCTCTGGAACTCTTTTCGCTTCTTGGCAAACAGGACTGCCTCCCTGGACGAGTGGTTCCAACTCTCGTGGACCGACAGCATCCTTTTGAGCTTGACTATCTCTTTTTTCAAGTCGTCATTCTCCCTGGTTTTTTGTGCCAGCCTGCCCCTCAGCGAATCCACCAGTCCCAAACACGTCGCAACCACTCCGATCAGGCAGTCGGCCACGCCCCATGCGCGGCGCAGCTCCGCCTGCAGGATCAGCTTTTCGGATTTTGGAGGAGGAGAAGGAGCCATGCCTAAAGGGACACCTGCCCGGGGCATCCCGCGGATGCCGGATCGGTTTTTTTAAATATTGATTTCGTGTATGGATATTGACGCGCATGTTTCATGTGGATTCGTTGTTTACTGACTCATGCGTTGTCATTTTAAGCACAGATTTGGAAAAAACTCATTCATTGGTTTGTGTTGTTTGACGCCTGTGCATGGGGATGACTGGCATGGGGATGACTGGCATGGGGTGGGCGCAGTATCTAGGGGGGACGTGAACGCTTACTGCACTCAGATCCCGTTTGAGGCTAGGCATGGTTTTGCAGGACTGGATACAATTTTGTGCCTGGACAAGTCACCGACCTGAGTGCGTACGCGTGATTCGGAGACTGCCGGTCAGTCTGCAGGATTGCAGAAATCATCCAGGGCCGTCAGGAATCACGAACCGGCCACCACCAGGATGCACGGCATGCGGGGTTCATCTGGCATAATACAACAATCCCATACCGGCACGGCAATGTGCAGAACAGGTGTGTGGTGCCATGATGCAGATTACAACCCAAACGTCGATTTGAAGTTGTCATAGAACAGGTTCATGTTTGAGTTGACGGTTTGAATCTGCCCATCCACATCCGCCCGGATCCGCTGGATATCCAGAGTCCCTGCAGAATGTCTCTGGTAGTTGTCAAGCCAGAGATTGACCATCCTGGCATCTACTTCCAAATGGAACTGTACCCCCACCGCGCACCTGTACCGGAACGCCTGGTTTGGATAGTACTCGGAGGATGCAAGCCTGAGCGCGCCGTCAGGCAGGTCAAAGGTATCCCTATGCCAGTGAAAGACGGTAAACGGGTTTTCAAATCCCGAAAACAGCGGCGAACCGCTGCTTGTCTTCAGATCGCTGTAAAAACCGATCTCAGTCTTTGGCCCCCGGTACACCCTGCCGCCAAGGGCCCTGGCAATGAGCTGCGAGCCCAGACAGATTCCCAGAACAGGGATGTTGCAGTCAACAGAGTCCCTTATCAGGTTCTGTTCTGCACGAAGGTACGGCAGATCGTCGTTTGCACTCTCCGGCGCCCCCAGTATGACGACAAGGGCAAAGTCTTTGTCCGGGATTGGATCACGTTTTGCATTTATTGAGACGGTCTCAAATCCGTCGTCTGCAAGCAGCCGGCCCAGGTGTCCTGAGCCCTCGGTGCGCGTGTTCTGTACAAGCAGTACGCGGGACATCACACAAGGCATGGCCGGCTATTCCTAATATGTGCTGGTGTATTCTAGGAAACCGACGTATGGTTCAGGATTTGTAACTGACAGGTATGTCTGGTTTATGGCCAGATGCCCTTCTGGTTGAATGCCTCAAGAACCCGGGACACTGCAAGAACCATCGTGGCCTTTCTCATGTCAATCTTGTGCTTTTTGGAGAGGGCGTATGCGTCCTTGAAGCCGGTAGTGATGTTCTTTTCCATCTTGCTTGCCACGTCATCAAACGACCAGTAATAGCCCATGTTGTTCTGCACCCATTCCAGATAGGAGATGCAGACGCCGCCAGAGTTGGCAAGAATGTCAGGTATTACCAGGATGTTGTTTTTGTATATTATTGGATCAGCCTCAGGGAGTGTGGGCCCGTTTGCCGCCTCGGCAATAATCTTGCATTGAAGATCCCTTGCAATCTTGGCAGTAATCTGGTTCTCCAGTGCGCCCGGAACCAAAACGTCACATTTTGTGGTAAGCAGTTGCTCAGTTGTGATACCCTTGCTGCCGCGGTAGCCAACTACAGAGCCTGTCTTTTGCTTGTGTCCAAGAATCTTCTCAACCTTTGCCCCTCTTGGAATGGATATAGCGCCCCTAGAGTCGCTGACAGCAATCACCTTTGCGCCCATCTTTTCAAGATAGATGCCTGTAAATGTCGATGCGTTTCCAAATCCCTGAAGTACGACCTTGGCGCCTTTCAGGCTCAGCTTCAACGTCTTTGCAGCCTCCCTTACCGTGTATGCCGCACCCAGTCCGGTGGCCACGTTTCGTGCAAGCGACCCACCCATGGAGATTGGCTTTCCGGTAATGACGCCAGGGGTGTGCTTGTTACCGTTTAGTTTGGAAAATGTATCCATAATCTGAGTCATCTCCCGACCGGTGGTGTAGACATCGGGGGCGGGAATGTCCTTTTCAGGTCCTATTATCTCGGAGATCTTGTAGGCAAATCCGCGTGTCAGTCTCTCCATCTCGCCGTCACTGAGTTTTTCAGTCTTGGGGTTTACGTATATCGCACCCTTGCCGCCACCCAGGGGAACATCAACTATTGCACACTTCCAGGTCATCCATGAGGACAGGGCCATGACCTCGCGTTCCATATATTCGACGCCGCCTTTTGGATCAAAGTATCGAATGCCGCCCTTGTAGGGACCCCTGTCGTTGTTGTGCTGGCTCCGAAAGCCGGTAAATATCCTGATGCTTCCATCATCCATCTTCACTGGAATCTTTACCCTCAGTACCTTGTTTGGCATTGCCAGATACTGGCGTAGTCCGTCATCTGAAATTTCAAGTATGTCGCATGCATCGTTTACCTGCTGCGTGGCGTTTGCAAAGGGATCGACTTTGACCAAATATATCAATGTCTCACGAACATTCGTCCCATATAAACCAAATATGCTATGGGTTTGTATGGACTCAGGTCGCCAAATTGCGCTACGCTGCCACTGCGGGTACGGAAACCTTCTGATACTGTTCGGGTGGCTTGAATATGCTCCAGGCAGGATCCCTGATGATGTTCTCGACTGCCTGACGCGGGAAGATGCCCTGCTTGTGGCAGGTGCGCGCCACTGATATCAGCACCGAGAAGACCTCCCGCCCCTCGGGTTCGGACAGCTGGTGCCGCACGTTCCTGTGCAGCACCGCAGTGTCGCGTATCTCAAGCTCTGCTGCGTTGTTATGCGGCGGCATGCCCGGATGCCTGAGGAACGTGAACATGCACGGGGCCGCGTTCTCAAGCGTCGTGCGGAAGTCGTGGGACTCCCCGTAGTCCGAGGCGATTTGGAGCACCGCCCTTTCCAGGTCCAGGCACTCGCCGGACCCGGCAGACTCCCTGTCCTTGACTGACCGGTACAGGGCAAGCAGCCTGCGGTAGCAGGCAAGATCGTTGCCGCCGTTCTTGATGGCGTGCTCTTCTGCGGCGCGCAGCAGGTGCACCCAGCACCTCTGCTTTACCGGGAACATGTTGTAGACGGTGTACCCGTCCACCACCACCACCGGCTTTCCAAGCAGCCGGGCAAAATGCGCGTTTATCACGAGGGCCGCCCTGCTCGGGGCGGCCACCAGGTACGTGGCGTCGCCGGTGGTGACCAGCCACACGTACCCCTTCTTCCCGTTCATCTTCATGTGGGACTCGTCAAACTGTACGAATATGGCATCGGCGATGCGGGCCAGTATGCCCTCGTACGCGCCCTTGAGGAGTTTTTTGAGAGCCTTGCGCGCGTTCCATATGGCGTTTGGCGATATGCCAAACCCGTACAGCGCCTTGAAATAGTATGATACGGTGCAGTCCGTGCTCCTCTTGTCGTAGTACTCCTCCACAAACCCCAGGGCCTTGGGGCCAAGCGACGTGCCGGGGATCGTGGGAGGTACGGCAGAGCTGACGTGATTGCATCTCTTGCACAACCCCTGCCCCAACAGGTACGCGACGCACTCGATCCTCATGGCGCCGTCGTCGGGAAAATCATACACCATCTTGACAATGGACGGCATCCGGACCAGGTGTCCGCGCCCGCATTTTTCGCACCTGCGCACGGGCAGACTCTCGGTCCTCTCGGCCCTGTTCTTGTGCGAGGCGCCGGCGTGTCCTGCCGGCGGTCCCTTGCGGGCCTTGTCTCCGGCACCTTCGCCTTCTGATTCAGGTCCGCCTTCCGGTTCGGGCTCCTCCCCTTCCTTGGGCCCGCCGCCGTTGCTGCCATCTGGCTCCATCTTGGCCTCCATGTCCATCTGCTTCCTGAACGCCGCGCGGTCTGAGTTGTACAGTGAATCCGTGGACGAGGACATGTTGGGGTTCTCGTACTTGCGGAGCCTCCTGCGGTAACCCGTGTTTTCCAGGGTCAGGCGGTCGACTTCAATCTCGAGCAACGTCACCTTCTTGGTAAATTTGGCATTTGTCTTGTCCGTCATTTTCTTAAACTTCTCAAACTCCGTCACTACCCCTGTCAGCTCCCCGCGTAGGAGCGACATCTCTGATTTGCTCACGCGGGTTCGCGGATCCCGAGATCAATAAATCGACATGGTCTAATTTGATGCACAAGCGGTTAAAATCTAGGCACGGACCAGAGTCCGTACATGGGTTTGGGACTTTTGTAAAATCGGTGGAACTGTATTGAACCCGAATCATCAAGGAACAGGCACCTGCTTGTCTTATCTGTGCATGGTGTCAGTCCTGTCATGCGGCCAAAGACAAATGACTGGCAGGTATTCTCAGAGGATATAGTCTGCCAGATAGGAGTCGGTGTAGGGCGGCCGTGCCGACGACTTGAAGCGCAGAAGATACTGGAACAGATTGGATGCATGCCGGAAAATCCAACACATGCAAGGACATGCCTGAACGGTTGTGTCTCAGTTGTTGTGCAGCGGCATCAGATGTAGACTTTTTTGTAATTCATTTTTTTGTGAAGCTTGTAGATTGCCTCATCAAGGGCGGCCATGTTGGTCTCAAGCAGGTTTGAGAGGTGGAATATCGCACCGTACTTTTCCCCGATCCTCGATACCATGTTGTTCTTTTCAAGCACCTTCATGTGATGCTGGACTGCCTTGTAGTCAATGCCAAGCTCCTTTGCAAGCTGGTGGGTGTTGTAGGGACGGTCAATCAAAAGTATGATGATTCGCATTCTTGTAAATCCCCCCCTGGTACTGGTAAACAGATACAGGAGCAGCTTTCTGGTTTGCTTGTCCGGCTTGCGGGATGATGGCGACGATCTTGACTGGATTATCCTTCGAAATTCCAAGAGCTGATCGGCCATTATACATCATATAATAACGTCGATTTCCCTTAAAACTCTATTTCCATATTGGTTTTGACTGGTCTATTTCTAGGTCCCAAATCGGCTTTGAACGGTCTATTCATAGTTTCCAAGGCGGTTTTGAACGGTCTATTCATAGTTTCCAAGGCGGTTTTGGGTTGTCCTTTTAAGGAAAGTGGGACTCCCCAGGCATGACAAAGTGGAAGAAAGGCAAGCGATCGGACTACATGCTCAAGTTTCCGACCGTGGTGGACTGGCTGGGGCAACTCAACGAGAGCGGCGTCACTAATTGCAAAGGCATCTACACCAGCACCAAGATCGTCTACCTGTCCAAACTGACCACATTCAACGAGTGGCTGGCAGGCCGCAAGTTCGACATGCGCGTGTCAGTCGCAAGGGACAGCAAGATAGTCCACGAGAGCGTCCAAAAGTCGTTTGCCAACGTGGAGGAACTGCTCTACTTCGGGCAAGACGAGAACGGCAACGCCAGGGAGGTAAGGAAGATCATAAACAAGCACCTGATGGATCCCATGCACGAAGGCAAGACACGCCCCACGATGACAGGCACGTGCGCTGCGATAAAGTCGTACTTTGACAAGCACGACGTGATGACATACGTCAAGTTTAACGGGCGTAAAAGAAACACGGAGGCAGTCACTGACGCGCCCGAACTGACACGGCCGGAACTCTACAAAATGCTGACCGTGGGCAAGACAGACCACCTGACGCGCGCCGTGATGCTGGTAAAGTTCCAGGCAGGGCTTGACAGGAGCACGCTTGCGGACAGGTTCAATTTTCACGCGCACCCGCAGATAGCCAAATTCTGCGGCACCATTAACCACAGGGAATGGTCGCTGGACAAGTGCCCGATACCCATCAAAATAATGCGGGTAAAGACGGACTATGTGTTTACCACATTCATAGACCGCGACGCGCTGTCGGCCATCAAGGATTACCTGGCGTGGAGGGAGGAAAAACACGGTCCCCACGATCCTGACGGGCCGATATTCTTCACCACCAGAAACGCGCCCATGTCGATCGAGTGGGTTTCAGACAAGTTTAAAAATCTGGCCGAATACGCCCAGACGCAGAAGCAGCTGGGTCTGCGCACCCTCAAGATACATTCACACGAGACGCGCCATCTGCTGAAAACCACCATGGTGGAGTGCGGGTGTGATGCACATGCCGCAGACCACTTTCTGGGCCACAAGTCCAAAGACCCCTATTTAAGGCTGGATGGGAAGACGTTGAGGAAGGAATACGCCAAGGCGTCGCACGTAATCAACATACTCTCCAAGGCTGCCTCTAGCGTTGAGGATACCGAACCTGCCGGCGCGACAGAAGAAGAGTTGAAGGCAAGCAAGGCACAGGTGGAGGAACTGAAGAAGGAGGTCAACGACCTGAAGGCCAAAATCGCCAGGGAGGGTGCCAGGAGCGCAGACGTGGAATCAAGAAACGAGAGGGTGTTAAAGGCCATCATCGACGCGTCAGGCGATCCCGACGGGGACTTCCGCCAGAACCTCAAGGACAGGCTAGGCGGGCTGCTTTAGCGCGCCTTGGCCCCAACATGACGACGCCCAGTCTGCACGAGGCGTGAAAATTGCAGGTTATTCCACGCGGGCGCGATGCTTGCCTGACGCCACCGGGTACATGTGGGAAGTTCTGCATGGATCGCCGTGTAGCAGATCACCATGTTTGAACAGAGCCAAAAATGTTACCCAAGCATACCCTGTTGCACAATTCAACTTGTTCTGCCACAACTTATACCGGATTCGCCTATCCGACTCTACATTGCTCCTGCTCACATGTCTATCAGCCTGTTGTAGGCGTCCACTTTGAGATTGACCTCCTGGATCATGTTCTTCCATTTCAATGAGTACAGGTGTTCCCCCGAACATTCTCTTGAAGGCGGAAAACACGATCCCCACTACCCACCTCTTGCCGTATCTGACTCGGGCCTTCCACTCCTTTTGATTACTTTTCTTCTTCTCATCGGGCAGCCATTTTACCCGATTGGGATAAGAGCCGCCAAACGGGTCCTGGATTGCCCCGCCCCACACGTCGCCTGCGCCCTTTCCCTTTGGGGCGGAGCTTGTCTTGAGTTTGATGAGCGGGGTCATGTTGTGCTCCCTGCATGCCTTTAGGTTGTCCCGGGAGGCGTAAGCGCCATCACCATACGCAGAACATCGTGTGGAACCGCCCGCATGGCTGGATTCTGATGGAGTGCGGACATACGCAATTCTCTAGGGCATCATCAAGCAGCGGGACAACATGGACGAATCAGTCACAGGCAAACCAAGGAAGGTTGATGGGAAGATAAGACAAACCGAGATTTACCAAGCCGCGTTGAAATATGCCTATCAAAAAAACGGGCGCATGAAGTTCTTCGGCGCAGACGAGGATAAAGATGCCATCAAATCCGGGGATGTGTTCATTTACGCCGGACCCAATTCTGAGAGGATCAGCAAGACGCTACAGAACATAGCCGATATACAGATTCATTCTGGTCTCAAGACTATTCAGCTTGTAGAAAAAGTTCGTAATAGCGGCACTGACTAGGATACTGTCATTGTGAGGGCATCCCGATGTTATCTATGCCCCATATTGCCAATAAGTACTTTGTAAAGTAGGCGTTTTGACATGCTTGTGCTTGGAACTTTACAATTGGTGTAAAATTCTACAGTTTCGGCAAACCACTAAATATTTCACCACAGCTATGGCAACACGACTCTGGTGTACTGTCAAGTCCGTCCCATTTTGTGTATATTATCGTCTTTTTCGAACACATGGGGCATTCATGGTAAGTAAAGCGCGCCTTGTACGCGCCGTCGTCATGGATGTCAGGCCATCGCAAGAATAGCCTGAAATGCCAAGGCTGGTGATTTCAGACTGCGTGGCCTCGCGCATTCTTTGTCAGGACCTCCACCTTCTTCTTGTCTTCCAGCGGCATCTCCATGATGTCTCCCCTGCCAGTCGACTTTAGCGCGTGTGCCACGCTCTTTGCCAGCTTGTCGTCTGCCTCTATTCCCAGCACGGACAGCAGGTGCGCCGCGCCAGTCTTTCCGGCCAGCCCGCCAAACACGACCCTTCGGGAGTTTCCGACTGTCTGGGGCGGGACGATCTCGTATGCCTCTGGTGCGCGCAACACTGCGGCCAGGTGCGTGCCGGCCTTGTGCTTGTACGCAGACGCCCCGACAAGCGGCTTGTCTTCTGCCGTCTGCATTCCAGTGTATACTTCCATGTGCCTTGACAGATCGCAGAGTTGGTCAAGCCTGAATTTTGGCTTTGTGTCATACAGCGTGGACAGTACCGTGGCAGCTTCTGCCAGCGACGGTATTCCGTTCCGTTCCCCTATGCCGTTTATCGTGGTGTGTATCTGGTCGGCTCCCGCGTCCACGCCTGCAAGCGAGTTTGCCAGCGCAAGCCCCATGTCGTTGTGGGTGTGGACGTCAAGCGGCACGTCGACTTCGTTTCTTACCATGGCAACAAACGCTGCCATGCCGCCCGGCAGCATAGCGCCCACGGTGTCTGGCAGGCTTATGCGGTCCACGCCTGCCGATGCTATCTCCCTGCATACATGTTTGGCAAACTCGGGATCCGCCCTGCTGCCGTCCTCTATTGTAAACCTTATCTTCAACCCGTGCGACTTGGCGTATTCTACCGAACTCACCGCCCTCTGCATGGCCTCCTCGCGCGTTATCTTGAGCTTGTCGCGCATGTGTATCTCGGAAATCCCCAGGTACGCGGCGCACCACTTTGCGTCGCAGTCAATCGAGACGTCTATGTCGGATCTCATCGCCCGTCCGTGCGACACGATGTCGGCGCGCAGTCCCATCGAGAGTATTGTCTTTAGCGACTTTGCATGATCTAGGGATACGCCGGGCGCAATCTCTATCTGGTCCACGCCGAAACAGTCCAGTTCCCATGCTATCTGGGCGCGCTGCTTTGCGGTAAACGACACGCCTGGGTGCTGCTCTCCCTCGCGGAGCGTACTGTCCAGTATGTGGACTGTTTTTGGCCGGCGGCCGTTGTATTGTCGGACGTGCTCATTCATGGACAATGTTCCAATCTGTTTTTAATAAACTGTATGGAATGGCACTCTGTTAATTCTTCGGGTGTTTTTCCCAGACCGGGCAGGGTGTTAACTTAGGGTGGCATATTCTACAATCCCAGACTGGCTTCCCCGGATCAAATCGAGTGTTAACTTAGGGTGGCGTAATGTTAACTTAGGGTGGTGGAGGTATTGGGAGTTTGCTTGATGGGATTCTCGACTCTGCCCAAATGGGGTGATCTGATGCACGTTGATTGGATGAATTTGGGTTCAGAATCACATCTAACTATATGTGACACGATCCAGCAATACAGATGGCAGGCGGCAGGAACCGGCCGCCCGATACCCGGTAAAGCACTCAGCCCGAAGCAATCCGAACAAACAGATTATCAGCCAAAAAAGAGACGGCATGACATACGTGGGACTCGACCTGCACAAGAAGACGATCCAGATTGCCGTAATGGAAGACGACGGCAGGGAGATCTTCAACGGCAGCATCCCGAACACCCCCAAGGCCATCGGGGCCGCGCTGCGGAGGATTCCGGCCGGTGCCAAATATGTCATAGAGTCGTCGTCGGTATGGAGGGAGACGTACCGGCTCATGACCGAGGATCGGGGCCTTGACACGGTGCTCTCCAACCCATACAGGACGAAGATAATCGTAAGAGGTCGCCTTTGCGAAGCGATTCCGTGCCTGATCTGCCCCGATTAATTACCAACTGAGCTACGTTTTCGGCTGTAAATGCCCATTTAATTGGCATTATTCTGGGTTTTTTCCGGGCGGGGAGGAGGGTCCGGCCGAGCTATGTTTTGGCCGATCCGGTGATCGGGTTTG
This sequence comes from Candidatus Nitrosopumilus sp., assembly GCA_965238275.1. GTDB lineage: Archaea > Thermoproteota > Nitrososphaeria > Nitrososphaerales > Nitrosopumilaceae > Nitrosopumilus. The sequence continues at coordinate 1,204,340 of OZ250186.1, read as the reverse complement.
CGAAGTGGCCTTTTTTGGCGCGGCCGGGGCGCTGAGTTGTGCCGGGATCGGGTGACAGCCGGTACGGCAGCCTGACATGCGCCAGACTGCCGGCGCGACGGGTCTGCGTGGGGCAGTCAGGATGGCGGGTTTTGCAGGATTTATGCGACTGTTGCTGCTGCTGCCGGAATTTTTTCGACGAGGCCGTGCATATAGTCGACCAAAAAGTCGTGCGGGTTGACTCCGCGCCTCCTGCACGTCTCGCGGACGGTGGCCAGGACGGCGTGGTTGTATGCGCCGGCAAGGCTCTTGCTGCCGCCTGAGACCTTCCGGGATGCGACGCTGGGCCGCAGGGGACGCTCGGCATCGTTGTTATGGCACTTTGTGTTGAGGCGGATGAATGGGAACAGGTGGGTGATCTCGCGCCGCAGCCGCTTGACAAACCTCTTGCAGTGGGCGTCTGTGTAGCTGCCCGAGATCAGGCGCCTCACCCGGGCCTGGAGGTTGCGCACCTTGAGGTTTCGCGCGGCCTTGTCGTCGTCCGGGTCAAGCCCCTTGTCCGGGTACCATGAATCGATGATTATCCCCTTCAGGGCCTTGGCAAACTTTTTGAATTCGGGTCCGGGGGATTTCATGGTCAGGGTGCGGAGGATCTCGCGGAGGTAGTGGTAGTGGCACTTTTGGTGGGTCTTGCCGATGCGGTTCCACGGGGCGTGGGAGTCGGAGGTGACGTGGCCGCCGTACCCTCCAAGCAGCGACACCAGGACGTCGCCTCCCCGGCTCTTGTCCACGTGAAAGACAGTCGAGTCGTCACCTACCAGCACCCACAGCCAGTACAGTATCCCGGCTATCTTCCAGCTCGTCTCGTCGCCAAAGACATGCTCTGAGAAGAATATCTCCCCGAGCATCTCCTCGTAGAGGGGGTGGAGGGATCCCGTAACGGCGTCCACGTGGCTGATGACTGTCGACTTGGCAAGGCCTGCGTGGTGGATTATGTTGATCAGACTGCAGATGATGCCGTAGGGGATGCCGTGCATCCTCATGGTAGTCTCCAGGCACGTCAGGCTGGCACCGAACCGCCCCCCTGGGACGACCCCGGGGATCTCGGGGGCAAACTGCCTGCCGCATTCCCTGCAGTACCTGCGGACGACTGTATATTGGATGGCAGTCAGTTTCCCGTCGATGATCTCCTCGACTACCCGGAAGGTCACCTCGGTGGGCCCCGTCGAGAGGGCGTGGCCGTGCGGGCAGGAGTGCAGGTCGACTAACCTCTTTTCAGATATCGGGGGAGGGTTCCGGCCGGTGCGCAGGCAGACGACCTTCCTGAACGGGTCCGGCGCAGGCCCGGGCGACTCCCGGAGCCGCCTCTTGGAGCGGCGGCTTTTGATGTCCAGGTTCTCTGCTGCCAGCGCCGAGTTGGCCGCGCGCGCCTCCCTTAGCTGCGAGGCATGCTCGGCTGCCTGCCGTTCCAGGCGGGCTATCCTGTCCATGACTGCCTGCGAGACGTCGCATCCCTGCAGGAGGGCGGCGTTTTCTGCCCTCAGCTTCTCTACCTCTGCACTCAAATTCTCCACATCTGTTCCCAGATTCTCTATCTCGGAGTCCTTTTGTTCTATCTCGGAGTCCTTTTGTTCTATCTCGGAGTCCTTTTGTTCTATCTCGGAGTCCTTTTGTTCTATCTCGGAGTCCTTTTGCACGTTCTCTTCTTCCAACAGTTTGATCCTGGTATCCATCTCCGTCAGCATCGCGCGTTCCCCTGAGAAGGCCTCTGCCTCCTCCCTCAACTGCTCGATGTTTTTCCTCAGCGCCACGCTCTCCTCGTCCCGGGATTTGAGCATGGCAAGGACGGATTCGAAGATGGACTTTGTGTCGGTTACGGAGTTCCAGTCAATCTTTTCCAAGTCGATTACAGGCACCATGCCACAACACTGGAAGGCATGATCCATAAAGCTTTTGGACACGCAGCGTCTGCCGGGAAATGCGGCGCAAAAGATCCGGCAGGTGAGCCTTGATTTGAAAACTGTCCTGCCTGCGGACCGTACTGATAACGTGCAATTAAATCGGGTATTTATGGTCGAAAACGTAGCTCAGTTGGTAATTAATCGGGGCAAATCAGGCACGGAATCGCTTCGCAAAGGCGACCTCTTACAGATAATCGCAGAGTCAAAAAAGAAGACAGACAAGGTGGACGCGCGCATCCTGGCCGACATGCTGAGGGGAGGGTACATCGCAGAGTGCCACGTCCCTACAAAACAGGCACTGGTAAATTTAGGTGATCAGATCACCCAAATTTAACAGGTCCGTCACATGGATATTAGGACTCGAAGTCCAGTAATCCAGCAGCTCGGATAGCCCCATTCAGCACGAAAGTCTTGACGACCGTGCATGATTTGGGGTCAGCCCGTCGCACGTGGTGAGTGGGTCGGGTTATCATGTATTCAACACGCTATCGTGGTTTGCTTAAAAAAAGAAAAAGGTTAGTTGTCTACGTCTTATCCGTCTCTTTCTAGATGTTCTCTTATCTTTTCTAAGTCTAGAGCCTCGTCATCCCATTGTTCATGGTATTTACCATTTTCACGTAGAACAAATGTAGATTGAATTCCTTGTGAATCATAGTATGTTCCATGTACTAGATCATCTATTGGATTATCCAGATAGACCAGGACTTGAGCATTTCTCTCGAATGTTGGAACCGGTTCAAATTCTGTTGTGACTTGATTGTGCGTTCCGCCTACAGTCCTCATTGTGATAAGAACACCCTCTAATCCAGAATCACCCAAAAGCACATCGGTTACACGAAGATCAGTCAGTGTAAAGACCTTGGGGAAGACCAATTCACCTACACTAAAGTAGGTAAGATATGTCCTTGAATCATCTACGACGCCTTTAACGGCAATATCGGCTTTTTCTGCCATTTTTTCTGCTGTGCCTTCGACCATAAACCCATGTGTTTTACTTTCATGAGGTATGTATCCCATCACTGCAACAGTAAAAACCAACATGACCGTTAGAGAAACTCCAATGGCTGGAATGGACACCAATTTTTTACGGCTCATTTTCAGTATTTTCCTTGAATTTCTGAGATGTCATGTGAGTGCAGGCCTGTGAAATCATCTCCTACGCCTACAGCAGCTTCCATTACGCTACCATTAGTTGTACTATGAGCAAACCTCAAAAGATGACCAGTTTCGTGCACGGCAACGTATTCAAAGTCAACGGTATTGTTGTCGCCTGCCGTTACATCTCCAAATATCTCTGAGAATGTAGTGTTGAATTGGACGTAGCCATATTCAATAGTGTTGTCTCCATTATGTGTTACGCCTGCAACGGCAGCCCAATCATCATCCTGAAGTGAGGCGCCAGTAATATTTATTCGCGTTCCATGGGAGTATGGATCAAGATCCCAAGTGCTACTAGAAACATTATCCCAATAGAAGATATGCGTAATCCACCCATTTTGCCAACCCGGCCATAAAAAACCGGAAAAATACGGCCTAAAACTAGTCGTGTCTGGTATGTGGCAAGTCCGTTCACCCCAAAATCCAAAATGACGTGCGCAGCCTTGCAGCACTTCATCGTGCCCTGAATTCTACTTGACCGGAGCTTGGGAGCAGGCCCTGTCCCAGTCTACTGACGTCTTCCACTGCCCCGGTGGTGGCGGGCCCTTTTCCATGCAGTCCCACAAAAGGTTCAGGTTTACCAGCCCGGTGATCACGTTGAACTCCCGGTTGAACTGCGCCGCGTTGCCGTCGTACGGGTCGGCAAGACGCGCGTAGCGCTTGAGCCTGCCTATGGCGTGCTCCACCAACACCCGGGTGGAGTTGATCCTGTGGTTGTGCTTTTTTTGCTCCGGCGTCAGCGGCGTGTCCCTGGTCTTCTTGTACGGGATCTCCGGCGTGGTGCCGGGCAGGTGGTCTGCGATTCCCTGGTAGCCGCGGTCGACGAAGGGGTGGCACCTGTCTGATTCTGGCAGGTCCGGATCGTGCATCGCCTCCTCCCACTTTCCAAACGGCATGGGGCGTTCCTTGAGCAGCGTGATGTCGCCGACTGACCCGACGGTGCTTTTTGATATGCCGATCACCACCCCGTCCCGGTTGGCGTACACGTTGGTATTGTTGGTGAACTTTTTCTTCTTGCCGGAGTATTTCATGCGCCGGACTGACTTTACAGACGGGCGCTGCACGGGGCAGTGCGTGCCGTCTATGAATATCTCGCCCCCGTCGGACCCGGGCACGATCTTCTTGAAATCCTCCTTGGTCGGGGCAGCAGCTACCTCCTCGGATATGTTGTCTGCCGTCGGAAGTATTCCTGCCAGCATCGCATCCATCACCGGAATGTACCGGGACACGGTGGTCTGGTCTATCCCGAAGAATGCGGCAAGCACGCCTTGGGCGGGGTTGTCCTTTTTGCGGATAAGTGCTAGGAGCAGTGCGTGTCTCAGGTACAGTTTGCACCGGTTTCCGGGATCGGAGACCCGGGATGCGTTATCGCGGAACAGCGGCATCTGGCCCGAATGCGTCAGAAACACCTTGGCCCGCTCCAGCATGTACCGGAACTGTTCCCCGTCTGCCAGCGTGACATGGCGGAGCTTGTCCCCGTCGCGTATTATGCCGTCTAGCACCTCTAGCAGGTGCAACGCGGGCCCCTTGCCGGGGTTCCAGCCATCGTTCCTGCTCTTCCACAGGCCGCGTTCAAGGCCCAACTCCCTGTCTTTCTGTTCCAGCTTTTTGTCTTTCTGCTTTAGAATATTTTTTAGGGTTTTGTCTTTCTGTTCCAGCTTTTTGTCTTTCTGTTCCAGCTTTTTGTCTTTCTGTTCCAGCTTTTTGTCTTTCTGCTTTAGAATATTTTTTAGGCTTCTGTTTTCCTGTTCCAATCTGTGCATGATCTGATCAGGCGAGTCTGGCATTTGATGTGAGACGCGATCGTGCCTGATCTAAATTTATCGATGTGAACAGGGGGATTACGCATATTTTCTAATGGTTTGTGGCAGTGCTAAAATCAGAACACGGACTCACATTACCTGTTCTTGGAATGTTGTTAATGCCGCTAAGGCATTTGTATTCGACGTCTTCATCTACCCAATAATATTGTGTGTCATGATCGGCATGTGCTGTAGGTATCAATGGAAGGCTTATCAGCGCAACCAGCATTAAAATTGTTTTTGTTTTGTTGTTCATGTTATTATCTTTACCACATGCTGCCATTATTAAGCAATTGATATTGGTTTGCGGTATGCCTTTTGTGCCTAAAAAACTCCAAATATGCCATTTTTCCAATCTTGATCTAAAATTGACCGGAAAACTGGGACGGAAAATCTGGTACAGGGAAAGTTTTGTGTACGGTCCGACAGAGCGTATATAAAAAGAGATCAAACGAGATTACACAACAACTCCAGCTCTGTTCAAATATGAATACATGTAAACATCGTCTTGAACCCTACATCATATGGGCCGCATCTGATTTAAGCGCGGCCGAACTCATCATAAGTGAATTTGGTGGTTTCCGGATCTCCAAATGTCTGATTTGTTTGGCAGGCTTGCGGCCATCTTGTGATAGCTCAAATTGCTCGGAGTGGCCGGTATGCCGGCAAGCCCCGATAACTTAACAGTACCTTTAACACGTACAACTCGTTTTGAACTATGAAAGGCATGGAATGTGAGATGGATGGTTGTTCCAACGAGGGGAAAGAATGTACTGGGTATGACATTCCAGGGTTTGGACCTGTTTGCAGCGGCGGTTGTGGCACCAACCTGTGTACGTGGCACAGGCTTAACAAATGTCATGTATGTCGTGAGACCACATGTCGATGCAATCTGTCAGAATCGGTCGTGCAAGTCATGAAAAACGCGGCAAAAGTGGCCGGCATGGTGTTGCCGTTTTTAAGATGACGAAAACCACTGAACATGTCTCATTTTGGCCTGTCATGCCCGTATTTATGATGTCGTCGTAAAGAATCCGTGTGTCTTTGCTGATTTTCTCCATTGCCTCAGCATATTCCTCATACTTGTATGCCAGTTTGTCTACGCTGGGCCGCCCTGCCTCCCGGTTGAAATAATGCAGCGCGACGTTTTTTGCCACATGTAAAATCTCCATGGGCGCGGTTTCAACGTCAGGCAAGGACAACCAGGGTTCAACCATTGATTGGTAGGTTTTGTTGGCGACCGCCAAGGCTTCCTTTTGTGGGATATTCATGGCTTCCGTGTAAAAACCCGACAGCCTTATGCACGTGGTCTTGAACGCATGTTTTAAGAATTCTTTCATTGAAAGTTCCTGCGGTATATCTGAATCCATATATTGTAGGCGGACTCGCTTAAAAAGGGAAATGTACCGTCAAGGGACATGCAAGCCCAGATGATCCGCACCGACAGAAGTGTTTGGCATTGACCCAAAAGGAAATTACATACAAAAGTAGGCACCGTTCGGAATTATGGGTTAAGGTCAAATCATACAAGCCAGATCACCAAAAATGAACAGTGCCGCCATTAGTTTAGCCCCCTTATGCTACGTGCATGCACGTTAAACGGCATGGGGTCAGTCTGTAGCAACTGGTGCGTGTCCAGCCATAATAGTACTTAATCCATATTATCATGAATCAAGCATATTGCGAAGCGTATTGGCCACTTCGGTAAGCCGCGTCACCCGGGCTGCTGCCTCACTGTATGATTCCCGTGCCGTTTCCAACTCATCCATGATAATATCGTAAGCGCGCTCGATGTTTTTTTTCAGGTCGTCTTCCAAATTTGATTCGTGTACATCATACGGGAAGTTTATTAAAGTGTTGATAGCATGTAACAATATGGGAAATATAGAAGAACTTCGTGAGATCGAGAAGAATATTGACGATCCAGAGGTGGCCGCCGTTATACGGGAGGCCATTGAGGCCATCGAATCCTGATTACGCCGGCTTTCTGTTTTTCATGGAATGGGACGTCCCTGTGTGATGCGGACGCATGGATGTTGGTGCTCTATGTCCGGCGGGCATTGGGTGGAAACCGGCAAGAAAATAGGTCTGGTCCTGTGTGGTGGGGACGAATTTTTCATTTCATACGAACGCGGCATAGTATCCCGAGATATAGCCTACAATGTCACTCTGTTAACTCTTCGTAAAAAAGGGAAAGCCGGGTGTATTATGGTTTTGCGCCGCAATCCGGACAGCCGTTTGCCACCCACTCGTCAGCCTCTATCTGTCTCTGGTCATCGCCTGCTATGGTCTCAGGGTATGTCTTGGTGTACCCGCATTCCGGACACGGTTTGATGGTTCCTCCTAACGTCATGACCGAATGGATTGAAAACGGTATAAGCAGTTAATCTGTGCGGAGATGTTGACTTACCATGAGTCATGGGTGTGCTGACATACTCGGAAAGTTCACGATACTTGGCAGAACATCATGGCTTAAAGTTGTAGTTTGATCTGGCACAGTAAACATGATATGCGCCGAAGACGCCTGCAACAAACGCAAAATCCGCGATATCGAACCCGACAGGCCTGCTCAGCAGCACGGATATCATCAGGATGAATCCAGTCTCGCACGCAATGCTTATTGACACGGCGCGTCTTGCACCATACCGCCGCACGCACCCCACCAGCAGCCTGTTTGACTCGTATTTCATCATGTCTGCGTGCCTGAATGTGGATGCGAGATCGGCGCGCGCGCCGTATATCCAGATTCCCGCCAGCACTGGAATCCACACAACATTGTACTCTTGGTTTAAAATGAAATAAAAAATCAGGACTGCTGCCACCGCGGCAATGGGCTTATCCAAGTGAAGTTGCATCATAAACCACGAACCGGTAGCTGATCAGCTGCCTGCCTGGTCCGAACAGTATCGCCAGCCCTATGATCACGAAGAAGATGTCCAGTAACACAACCAATACGGGTTTGATCTTGTCAAATCCCTCTTTCAGTTTGCCCGCTCCCTCGTCTGTGCCTATGTTTGGATCTTGGCATCCGCCCGCGCCATCCGAGTTGCAGAACTGGACTATGTCGACTCCGGTGATTGCAGGAACCGCTATCGGCAGTATCAGCAAAAAGGCCGCGCCTATGATGACTTTTTTTATGATGCCGCCTATCTCTGTGTCTTGTTTTGCTGGGTCGTCTTTGTTTAGCATGCACCCATGAAATGGTTTGAATATAAGGGGGGAAATCAAAACCGCCGGCACGGTACAGCGCCCGATGCGCGCATCCATGCCAGCATGCCTTCATCCAATCCCTCAGTAGTCAATCATCCCGCGCATTGTCCCGGGCCCGCATTCCTGACCGCATATTATGCTGGACAGTTCCTGTGCGTCCGCCAAGTGCGGGTTTTCGGCGAAAAAGTCACTCAGTATCTGCTGTTCTTCCAATTCAGTCATCTTTGCGCTGCCGCCCCATGTCGGGAATTTGCGTGCCTGCGGCGTGCCCACCAATTGCACCAGTTCCTCAAGGTGTTGTAAATATGACGTGAGCGTGGGGTCTAGTTTCTGGATCAATTCTTTCTCCCCGTGTGTCGCGAACGCCCCGCAAAGGCACTCCCCGGACGTGCCAAACCCCATCTTGTACGCCGGCGATATCGGAAGGCCCCGCGTCGTGTATTCCTTGTAGATCTGCTCGTTGGTATAGTAAAACATCGGGGCGGCAAAAAACATGTTGCCGTCAGAATTTATGGGCTGTGGGTATTTTTTCAACCGCCGATGGGACTCGAATTTTCTGACCCCGCCCACCAGGCAACCGCGCCTGCGGTCCGCACTGAGGATGAAGTCGCGCATCGTCTTGAGCTTTAGCGCGCCCATCACCATGCCATGCAGCGCGGGCCCGGGGAAGCCGTACTGCAGAACGAACGCAGCATAGATGAATTTCGGCTGCGGCTCGATGACATGAAGCCGGTATCCCTTGGACTGGCAAAAATCCTTCAGGAAATCCAGCGTGATCCTGAGGCCGACGTTTGTCTTGATATGCACGACGGCCTTTAGCTTGCCGTGCTCTGCCAGCCAGTCCGTCATGGTCTGACTGTCCTTGCCGCCGCTTGACAGCGCGTAGAACTGGTCGCGCCCGTATATCTCTTCGCAGTCGTGAATTATCGCCTCCGGCGTCTCGGCCGACGGCGTGAAGAACCGTATCCCCTTTGACTTGATTATCTTCTTGTTGGTAACCTTGACAGGCTCATCCCCGAAATACGTCTGCCTCATGCCATCATCCCATGATGTCCAAACGTCGGGCGCGTTGCACCAAGCGCTTCGTCATTCATGGATTCAGAATTGAAAATAGCTTAAAAGGAACAATTCCAATCCGCGCCATCCATGCCAGTCGATATTACAATGGGAGTGTTCTTGTTGTCAGACGACGGTGCAGCCAGTCTTCAAAAAACCCGGCTACACATCTGCTTCTACGTCCCTGCTTACCACCGTATCGACGCCGTTGCCGCGAAGCGGCACGTCTTCTGCCCCCGTAACTGCAGTCCTGCAGGCAGGACAGGTGTGGATCTTGCGCGCTATCCTGGGCGTAAAGTCCTTCCCGCACGCATCACAATGGGCCTTTATGGATTTGGTGATTATGGTAACCTTTCCCATGTATCGTTTATGCGTAACTAATTTAAATAGTTATGGTAAATAATTATTATAAACTCATGAGGTGCGTACAGTGTCACACGGAATAGGGCAGACATGCTTACTTTGCATTCGGCTTTTTACTGATCACGGCATCTGCGCCGGCGGCCTTTTCAACCGTCTTTTTAATCACCTTGCGCACGCCAGGACCGCGAAGCGGCACGTCTTCGGCGCCAAGTACGGCCGTTCTGCAGTCAGGACATGTGTGGATCTTGCGCGCTATCCGGGGAGTGAATTCGGCCTCACAGTTGTCGCACCACGCTAACACGGATTCAGTTATTATGGTTACTTTTCCCATGTCTGTCCTGTGGATAACTATGCTAAATATCTATGTTGGTCGTGTCCATGAACCCGCGTCATGTACAATGATCCCCCCTTTTATCCTCCTCAGGGGTTGATTGTATGTACGATTCCATACTGGATGTTCCAATAGGAAAATGGACCACTTCGCGGCCAAAATGCAGCAACATGTCACATACCTGGAAAAAGTACGATGTCCATGACGGCGAACACCCCAATGTTGCCAGCATAGGCAAGAACCTGACAATAATCTGCATGGTGTGCAGAAGGTGCGGCGTCCCGAAGATCAAGATAGTGGAACGCAATGGTAGTGGCAGCCTGGTCAACCTGATGGTGCTGTACTACGTGGGGAAAATTAAATGACGGTTCGGTATTCGTGGCACGGAGATCCTTTTTGCAATAACCCCTTTTACGTTACAGCAGTGTCCAACATATTGGCCAAAACACGTTGTCGGAGAATTTGGGATGACTGACATTACAATCAAGTGCGCCCAATGCGGACGTGTCTTCACGATGGAACGTGACGCCCTGGATGCCGATTATGAATGCGAATGCGGTGAAAAGGGATTTGACGTACTGTCCTAGATTATTCTAATTGTGGCTGAAGTGCAGACGGCTGGTAAATTCTGGTGGCCTGATAACCAAGATCTACTAAGCCCAGAATCTGAATTTGTGCCTCTTTACGATGCCGGCCTGTCCATGGACGTCATGACGCATCTTTCATGAACCGCCATGCCTGGAAGCGTTCCAGGTTCCTTGCAAACGATGCATTTTTGCTCGGCTATGTAGCAATTTTGGTAAATCCCGGTAGTCTGACAACCAAAAGCCGTCGGGGCCGGGTATTTGTTTAAGCGATTTTACCCATTTCCCTGATGCGCCGCTCCACCAGTTCCCGGTCTCCCGGCGACAGGTCTTCTGGCATGACCATGTCTTTTGTAATTGCATTCCCCCTCCCATACCTCAAGACTATCTGTTTTGACCCATAGCACTGCTTGCAGAGGCGCACAATGACCGTGTCTCTGAGCATGAGGGTTGTGAATACGCGGTGCTTTGTCTTGGCTATGCGGCCGCAGGCGTTGCATGACCGCAGGCCGCTCTTCTGTGTAAGTTGAACCTGGTAAATTTCAGTGATCGGATCACCTAAATTCAACAGTGCCGACATGATCAACAAACACTAATAGGGAAACCGCGAGTCGTCGCCATGGGCAAAGAATTCTGCGTGATCTGCCGTGATTGCCAGGGCGAGTCGTCGCCACCGGAAATAATTATCGCCGAATCGCCTGCAAAGGCAGTCGAGGCCGCACTATGCAAATTCAAGCCTAAGGCCGAGTACGCCATGCAGCACTACGATGTTTATGACGATGCCGCAAGAGCCAATCCGGATACCCCTCCATATGCCGTGTCCGCCGAGATCAATGACGCACGCCACTACGTCGAATTCGTGGCCGTGTTTGACGGGGATTCCGTGAGGTGGGCGCCTTTTGAGCCGATCTCCCAAAAGGACCGCGGGAAAAAGGACGGTAAACCGTTAACGTTTAACGGTTAACGTTTTTGGGTTGTTGCCGGATCGGGCCGGCATCTCCCGCAACAGGGCGGATATGGATGTCCTTTGTTCGACGGCCGGGACTTGGTAAATTTTAGCGTGTTGTTTTTGTTGGGATTGATGTCGGCGGTCCGTGCGGATCCTAGCGCGGCTTCACGCGGGCCGCGCCGCCTTTCCCTCACGTTTCGGCTTGATTCCGTGCTGGCGCACATGCCTGAGCACCGTAGAATAACAGCACCCCAGTTTTTTGGCAGCCTCGCTGTGCGTCAAACCGTCCACGACACACGCCTCCCAAAGCTCGTCAAAGGACGGCGCGGGCTTTCTGCTGCTCCATGGAATCATGCCGTGCTTGCGCAAGTGCGCCCTTACCGTAACCTGGCTGCGGCCGCACTCCCTGGCGATGTCAAGACATGGTGTCTGTATTTGTGTCATCTCAACTGTGGTCTTTATACATAAATCCATTCCATGAGGGCATGTATGATGGCATGTTTACCTGTAATGGTTGTAAGAAAGTGGTCGTCTACCATAAAACCGCCTATTGTGGTAAGAGGTCGCCTTTGCGAAGCGATTCCGTGCCTGATTTGCCCCGATTAATTACCAACTGAGCTACGTTTTCGACCATAAATACCCGATTTAATTGCACGTTATCAGTACGGTCCGCAGGCAGGACAGTTTTCAAATCAAGGCTCACCTGCCGGATCTTTTGCGCCGCATTTCCCGGCAGACGCTGCGTGTCCAAAAGCTTTATGGATCATGCCTTCCAGTGTTGTGGCATGGTGCCTGTAATCGACTTGGAAAAGATTGACTGGAACTCCGTAACCGACACAAAGTCCATCTTCGAATCCGTCCTTGCCATGCTCAAATCCCGGGACGAGGAGAGCGTGGCGCTGAGGAAAAACATCGAGCAGTTGAGGGAGGAGGCAGAGGCCTTCTCAGGGGAACGCGCGATGCTGACGGAGATGGATACCAGGATCAAACTGTTGGAAGAAGAGAACGTGCAAAAGGACTCCGAGATAGAACAAAAGGACTCCGAGATAGAACAAAAGGACTCCGAGATAGAACAAAAGGACTCCGAGATAGAACAAAAGGACTCCGAGATAGAGAATCTGGGAACAGATGTGGAGAATTTGAGTGCAGAGGTAGAGAAGCTGAGGGCAGAAAACGCCGCCCTCCTGCAGGGATGCGACGTCTCGCAGGCAGTCATGGACAGGATAGCCCGCCTGGAACGGCAGGCAGCCGAGCATGCCTCGCAGCTAAGGGAGGCGCGCGCGGCCAACTCGGCGCTGGCAGCAGAGAACCTGGACATCAAAAGCCGCCGCTCCAAGAGGCGGCTCCGGGAGTCGCCCGGGCCTGCGCCGGACCCGTTCAGGAAGGTCGTCTGCCTGCGCACCGGCCGGAACCCTCCCCCGATATCTGAAAAGAGGTTAGTCGACCTGCACTCCTGCCCGCACGGCCACGCCCTCTCGACGGGGCCCACCGAGGTGACCTTCCGGGTAGTCGAGGAGATCATCGACGGGAAACTGACTGCCATCCAATATACAGTCGTCCGCAGGTACTGCAGGGAATGCGGCAGGCAGTTTGCCCCCGAGATCCCCGGGGTCGTCCCAGGGGGGCGGTTCGGTGCCAGCCTGACGTGCCTGGAGACTACCATGAGGATGCACGGCATCCCCTACGGCATCATCTGCAGTCTGATCAACATAATCCACCACGCAGGCCTTGCCAAGTCGACAGTCATCAGCCACGTGGACGCCGTTACGGGATCCCTCCACCCCCTCTACGAGGAGATGCTCGGGGAGATATTCTTCTCAGAGCATGTCTTTGGCGACGAGACGAGCTGGAAGATAGCCGGGATACTGTACTGGCTGTGGGTGCTGGTAGGTGACGACTCGACTGTCTTTCACGTGGACAAGAGCCGGGGAGGCGACGTCCTGGTGTCGCTGCTTGGAGGGTACGGCGGCCACGTCACCTCCGACTCCCACGCCCCGTGGAACCGCATCGGCAAGACCCACCAAAAGTGCCACTACCACTACCTCCGCGAGATCCTCCGCACCCTGACCATGAAATCCCCCGGACCCGAATTCAAAAAGTTTGCCAAGGCCCTGAAGGGGATAATCATCGATTCATGGTACCCGGACAAGGGGCTTGACCCGGACGACGACAAGGCCGCGCGAAACCTCAAGGTGCGCAACCTCCAGGCCCGGGTGAGGCGCCTGATCTCGGGCAGCTACACAGACGCCCACTGCAAGAGGTTTGTCAAGCGGCTGCGGCGCGAGATCACCCACCTGTTCCCATTCATCCGCCTCAACACAAAGTGCCATAACAACGATGCCGAGCGTCCCCTGCGGCCCAGCGTCGCATCCCGGAAGGTCTCAGGCGGCAGCAAGAGCCTTGCCGGCGCATACAACCACGCCGTCCTGGCCACCGTCCGCGAGACGTGCAGGAGGCGCGGAGTCAACCCGCACGACTTTTTGGTCGACTATATGCACGGCCTCGTCGAAAAAATTCCGGCAGCAGCAGCAACAGTCGCATAAATCCTGCAAAACCCGCCATCCTGACTGCCCCACGCAGACCCGTCGCGCCGGCAGTCTGGCGCATGTCAGGCTGCCGTACCGGCTGTCACCCGATCCCGGCACAACTCAGCGCCCCGGCCGCGCCAAAAAAGGCCACTTCGCAAACCCGATCACCGGATCGGCCAAAACATAGCTCGGCCGGACCCTCCTCCCCGCCCGGAAAAAACCCAGAATAATGCCAATTAAATGGGCATTTACAGCCGAAAACGTAGCTCAGTTGGTAATTAATCGGGGCAGATCAGGCACGGAATCGCTTCGCAAAGGCGACCTCTTACCTATTGTGCCGATTGCGCGTTAAAAGAAAAACGCTGCATGACTTGCGGCAGAAAGATGGCGCGCCATAGTGAGACTTTGCGGCATAAGTCATGTACCGCATGATCGGCTTTTAACAAAAACGTCGGTGCATGGCATGGACGGCACTCCCATTGTCGTCCCGCCGGGCACTGCATTGCCCGGCCAATCATCAGGCCACGCAAGAGCCCACGGCATCCTAAAATAGAACGCGGTTTTCAGTCCAGCATGGCCGAGCTTGACCCCGGGGTGTGGGATGACTTGTGCGACATTCTCAACGATCGGTTCTCCAAGGATGTTCCCACCACGGAAGACTCTGTACGCTATTGTTTTTTTCATATATTGGTCTGTTCAAGAAAGATATGCAAACCAAACGAAGTGGTTTTGGAATACCAGCCGCGGGTTATCCCAAAGACCAAAACCAACACTCTCATTTTCAAGTACGTATCTAAGCACTTGGCTGATGTTGTCCCAAGGACCCAAATCGACACCGTCATACTGCGTGGAAAAGGCGACCCGGATTGCGCCATCGAGTTCAAATTTCACAGAAAGCCAGAGAACACCGAACATTCCCCCTTGACCATGAATGCAGGCGAACTCTTTTATGATTTCTTCAAGCAAGCCAAGTTCAAAAAAACGTGCAGCAACGTCACCTGCTACGTGGCGTATGTCACAGACGAGGAGATGCACCGTTATTTTTCCAACCCGAACAACATGTGCAAAACGTGGTATGATCTGGAACCAGGGGAACGGATTTCGCTTGACGAAGAGTATTTTTCAAGGGCCAAACCCACGTTCCGCAAATACAGCAAATCTGTTGTGCCTTGCAAAGCAACAAGAGTCGCAAAGCGCCAAGTGAATTCAGAGCACGCATTGATCGTGGACGAAGTAGACCCGTATTTGGACGCCTCGCGCTGACACTGTCATGGAACGTAAGTGGACCGTTTCATGCAGTTTTCACTGTCGCGTGTCACGTCCCTGGAATGGCCGAGCATTAGAAACGTGCGGATCAACTTGTCGGTGATTTTGAGTGTCGGGTTGCCTGTGACTTTTCTGGTTTCAAATTCGTACTTGATTTTTTGTTTCCTGTGAAAGTCCAGCACGCTGCGCGACATGTCGTCTGAACATGACGCGTTGTCGCTGGCGTACCAGACCAAACACTTGCGTTGCAGTCCGCAGTTGGCACAAACATGCGTGGTCTTGGCAGTATTGGCGTTGCTTGCATCGTCGCGTTGCCAGTAATGCTCTGGCTTGACGCACGGTGGTGATACGTCCGCGTTGTCTGGATGGCCGGCACCGCAAAATGAACAGGTAGTCATGATTCACTCTCCTTTGGATTTTCGGATCGTTTGTAAATGCGGACACGCTGGCCGCAGCAGGGGCAGTATTTGGAGCGCGTCAGTGCGGCCCGGACGTATGCCGTCTTGCACGGGGAACAATACACCTCGTCTAATATGACCTGCCATGCTTCGCATTGGCGGCCGTGCAGCGGGTGTACAAGGATGCAGGCCATCAGGCAACCGCCTCCTGTGGCACGGCGAACTGCGAGCTACGAACGCCTGCCTTGATGTCAGCCGAACACCATTCACAAACCGTGTTGCGCATGTCGCCGGCATATCTGTGGAGGTAAACGTATTCGCCGGTAAGTGTCCGGTGGCAGCCTTTGCAATAGACTGGTCGGGTGGCGTTGGCGCAATCGACGCATGCGTAGCGCAGTATTCCACAATAGACCAGCGCGTCGCCTGCCGGTATTTCAGAGAGGCACCCACGGCAAACGGAAGGCACACCATCCAGGTTTGATTTTCCCCGACAGTCGGCGCAGATCAGGCCAGGCTTGTCGGAATATTTGACGCGGTAGAAAAACATGTCAGCGACTTTGCGACGGCAGCAGCGGCACGTCGCTGGTCGCTTGGCATTTGAGCAGTCGGCACAGAGAAACTTCCGTCGGCCGCACGATACTACTGGCACGCCGTCCTTGATATGCAGACGGCAGCCCACGCACATGCCGCGCCTGACCGTTTTTGACGCGCGGTTTCTAAGATATGCCATGCGGTTTGCCGTCGCGCCGCCATTCATCATGATCCGCCGTCCTTGGTTTCGGGATCCTTGTCCTTTAGGTAACAAATCCTGACGTCGCGCGGTCTGCCGTTGGAGTGAGCCCCAACATAATACGTATTGAACAGCGGCGATTTCTGCAAGGCGTCAAGGATCCGGCTGTACACAGTTCCGGGGTTCGGCCGCCACATGGTGGTGTGGCCCAATTTCTTTGAACATAGAAAGAATAACCCTACATCGCCCCACATCACGGCGGGGTTGTCAGTTTCCTCCAGTACCTCTTTCATGGCCTGGGCTATTGTGAGTTTCATTTTGGCTCCGTTCCCTTGAGCCAGAAGCACCTGACCAGCCGGTGCATCCGGACGTATCGCTTGACGAACAGCGGTGATTTCTCCAACGCGTTCAGGATTCTTCGGTGCCGCTCTAGCGGGTGTAGCCTGATGTATTTTTCCCCGAGCAATACGGCGCACCTGTCTAGGTTGTCAATGGAACCCCACGCGGCAAACGATACGTTGTCGGCTTCCAGTACTTCCTTCATGGTTTGTGCTATCGTCTTCATTTCCCATTCCAGCAACATTCGGCCATCCGGCTGCAATCTCCATTATTAGAACGGCCGTCAGACCCAAGAGCGGCGATCCCCGTGAGCCAAAGGAGGCGTTCTTCAACATGGTCGTCCATTAGTTGGATTCCTCCATTTTTTTAGTGAGCGTCATTAGATTGATCCAACCACCAGGACACCTGATTCCCAAATGCCCCCTATTAGATCCTATGCAGAATGTGCCTGACGTGGCAAATCATAAAATCATGTCAGAACTGCGCTAGCCGTGGCCATATTTGAAAATCTCGTCTGCCGTATATTTTACAAATTTGTCTTGCACGTCCATGTGAAAAATCCAGTTTCCAGTATTGGAAAATAAGGCACGTCCTGTGGATGTGCGGCATCCGTCCCCGGGGCGGCAGGTTGTTTCATGGGGAATGGTGGGGGAATTTGCACAAATATTGGATGCCGTGCGCGACATTCCTGCACTGCCTGATGCCACCTGCCTTTCACTCCGTCAGGCGGCTCGTGCCGCCCTGTCTCAGAGGCGCGCCCTTTTTTCGGCCAGCCTTTTGAGAAGGTCCGCGTCCCTGAGTTTTATTTCGTCCCACATCAGATCCTGGTTTACCATTCCCGCAATCGCGTTGAGCTCGTCGTTGTACTCCTCCTCGGTGCCGTCGTACGGGTCAGTCAGCCTCTTGTACTGTTTCAGGCTTCCGATAACGTGCTCTATGGCCACACGGGAGCTGTTTACCCTCTTGTTGTAGGCGCGCTGCTTCTTTGTCAGGCCGCCGGTCTTTTTGTCGGCTCCACGCTTTTTCTTGTGCGGGTGCCTGATGTGCCATCCGGGATATTCCTCTCTTGTCCCTTGGTAGCCCTTGTCCATCAGGACGTCAGGCTTTTCTTTTTCGGGCACGTCCTTCTGGCCCATCCTTGCCGTAATGATTCCAAGGTTTGGCGGATCCTCGTTGAGCAGGGTCTTGTCGTGGACGCTGCCCGGAACGGTCTTGCTTATCGCCACTATCACGCGGCGCTTGTTGATCACGATGTTGGTATTGTACGTGTGCGCCTTCTTCTTGCCAGAGTACGTCTTTTTGCGTCTCTCCTTGTCCGCGGACCTTCTGACCCGGTTGTGCGTGCCGTCCACCATCAGTTCTCCTCCCCCCCTGCCGGGTATTATCTTCTTGCTCTCCTCGAGTGTCTTGGCCTTTTGTACAGCCTCACTGATTTTGCGCGGCGCCGTGCCTGTCTCGCCTAGCAGCCTGGTCATCAACGGGAGATACCTGGAGACGGTGGCCTGGTCGACGCCAAACATCGCGGCAAGGGCTTCCTGCGGTATGCTCAGCCTTGTCCGAAACAGCCACAGCAGGTACGCGTGCCTCAGGGGCAGGATGCGCCTGCTTCCGGAGTTTTTTGATCTGCTCCCAACTTCCCAAAAGAGCGCAGTCTCCCCGTTCCGCTCCAAAAGCTCCTTGAGGCGGTTCAGCGTGTGGTCAAACCTTTCCGGGGTGCGCAGCGTCATGGCGTGCAGGAATTCAGGATATTTTATGATGTCGTCAAGAAACCTAGACGTGATGGTCCAGTGGTCAGTCAGGCGTTCCTTGAGGGCCTCGCCCTTCTGTCGGTCTGTCCTGCGTGCCTCCCTGAGGGCCCTGATCCTCTGCCTGTGGAGTTCTCCTGATTCCCTGAGCGACTCGTTTTCCTGCCGTATTCTCTGCACGATCGGTTCTGCCAGCATTGCCATCACGGTGTGGCGTAAAGACCACCGATCTTAATGTTTCGGTTGCCGTTCCTGGATTGGCATGTTTTACGGTTCCGTGGATATTCGGCCGTATGTGGTGCTGCACGTGGGAATAACCCAATTTAATTCAGTTTTTTAAGTCAGGCACATTCTGCATGAGATCTATTGTACCAACTTTCATGAACTATCTGTAAGTCGTCGTTTTGGTCAACAAACACAAATTCTTCATCCATTGACGTGTCACCGCCTTCGTGCGTGTGAATTAACTTACACGCCTTGCACCGGCTGAGATAAGTCCCTTCTTGCCAATTGTGATCGGCCATCAGTCAGATGCCTCCACCTTTATGCCGTCAGACCCCACGCGGCAGTCAAACTCGCCTGCCGGCATCTGGCCGCGGTCCTTGAGCACGCGGGCAAAATCGTATTCGTCAGATGACGTGTTGCCCTCATAGTGCCTGTCTGATACCACCGCGTCATAGACCTGGATGTGAATTTTGGCCGGACCACAATCCTCGCCTAGAATGTAGGTTGACAAATTTGCCCTTGCGGCACCTTCGGGCGTTTTTGCCTCCAGTGTCTGGACCCAGGTGGTTTGCTCATCAGTGCCAAGAACGTGGAAAAATTGCTGCCCTCCTTTTGATTTTTTTAAAACCTGATTCATAAATATTATACGGTATTACTGCATATAACTATTATGTATATTTGTAATAACTATATGAACCATAATGGTTTGCCTTTTGTCATGTTTGGGGCCGCATCACTGGCCGTTCCGTTTTTGCAGTCAAGTCCTTTTACGCCAGCCTGTTCGTTAATGCATGGAATGCAATAGATGCGGGACAGAAACGGTAGGCGACAAGCTTTGCACTGACTGCTCCCATGAAACCAAAAAATGCGTGACTTGCGGTACTGGGGATCAGTTCGGTGACTTTTGGTGGTGCAAGTCATGCATGTACGAGAAATTTGGCCGGTGCAGTTGCGGCGAGCCGGCCGACAGTTGGAACCAATGCACAGCAAACTGCGGCAAATAACCACTTGCAATCTTCGTTTTTCACCCCATGAGTGTGCGGTTTCTGCACAGGCATATCAGACGCGGTCACGGCATTCAAGAACCGCTGACCACCGCGCGGCAATGTTGATCATCATGGATGGCATGCATGAATGTAAACATAGGGAATTATATACAATAGTAGACACAGGTCGCCGGAAGCGACTCGCACCCATTCTTGTCTTTTTCTGAAGGCAGTGAAGCACTTTGATTGGCTCTCTCGTGCACGGTGATTTCCCGCATACATGCGCGGGGCACCGTGTGCTCCTTCCTCCTAACGACGACCTTCCCGGCCGCCTTTGCGCCACGCGCGGACACGTTGACCGCCGCGTTCATGTCCGCGTGGTCTTCATGTCCGCATCTTACGCAGATAAATATTGATTGCGAGCGCCTGGAATTCCTGTCCGAATGCCCGCAGGTGCCGCACGTCGTGCTGGTGTAATGCGGCTTTACCTTGTGGAATTCCTTGTCGTGTTTTTTTGCGAACCACTCTATGTATGATAATGTCTCCCCAAGCGCGGCGTGCATTATGGTCCGGTTCAAACCCGTCTTTCCCCTGCCTTTCCGTGCCATCTGCTTCGGGTGGAGGTTCTCGACTGCTATTATTCCGGCGCCTGCGAGGTTCTCCTTGACTGACTTTCTCATGAAATCCTTCCTCCTGTTGGTTGTCTTGGCGTTCTTTTTCCGGATGCGCTCCTGCTCCTTTTTCCACGAGTTGCTTCCTTTCTTGCGTTTTGACTGCGCGGACTTTTTCCTGTCAATGGAGTCTCCCTTGTACCGCGTGGCGTTCTCCGGGAGAGTCAGCAGGACAGACTCGTCATTGTTCAGGTTGTGCACGGCCATCATGTTGACGGCGCCGACGTCTATACCGATAATGTCGCTGGCACTGCATATTGGCTTGGCCATATGTACCTGGACATGCAGCTCGTACGTGCGGTCCTCCGGCCTGGTATACCAAAGATGAAAAATTGATGTGATTGTAAAATATTTTAACTCCATGTGAAATTATGCTTATTTCACGTAGCATAGTCAATGAAGATCAAGACGATGTTGAAAAGATACGCCGCTGAGACAGACTGCGATACCAAGGACCGCATGATGCTGATCATCAGAGTCAAACGTGACGGGATAACCATGAGGGATTCTGCAAAATCCCTGGGAAAGTCAGCCTCGTGGGGCTACAAGTGGCACGAGCGCTACCTGGAAGTCGGATTTGACAGGCTGGGAAACATGCCGCGTTCCGGCAGGCCGACCAAGGCGAGCAAGGCAGACATGAAGAAGATCAGAAAGGCCGCATGCAGGAAACCTGTCTGGACGGGCATGGAGATGCAGCAATACATCCAACAGAAGACCGGAGTAAGGTACGAACTCGGATATGTGCGCCAGATACTGCGCGGGTGGGGCTATTCCCAGAAGGTTCCCGTAGGAAAACATGCAAGAAGGGCGCCTGACGAGGAGATCAGGAAATTCCAAAAAGAGATTGTAATATATGATAATTATTTCGCCTAGTCATCGGTGTCCACCTCCATCCATTTTGGGTTGTCATTCCTGATCGCTTCAGTGGCCTTTCTGTTGCGAAACGCAAGCAATGGGGTCTCGTAGTTGTCAATGTCCAAGGACCAGTGAAGCCTGCGTTCGTTGTAGTATTCAATGTATTTTGACAATGACTCGTAGTGGTAAATCTCTTCTTCTATGCTGCGGTGGAACCGCTCCAGCTTGCCGTTGGTCTGGGGGTGGTACGGCCTGGTGTTTATCAGCTCGATTCCGCGGTCCAGCAACTCGGCCTCAAAGGCGGTAGGCTGCCATGATCCGGCAGGTGCCTTCCTTCTCCTGCCGTCTTCCCCTTTCTTGTGCCTGCCTGCCGCGCCTACAAAGCACGAACCGTTGTCAGATAGTATGGTGGCAGGCATTCCAAACGTCTCGATTGCCTTTTGCAGCACGGCCACCGCGTTCTCTGAGGTGGCCTCGGTGAACAGCTGCGCTGCCGCCACGCACCGGGAGGAGTCATCCAGATACGTGACTAGGTTGAGTCCCCTGAAGCGCGGATCCTTCATGACGTGCCAGTCAACATGCCACATCGCGTTTGAGTATCTTCTCTCAAAGCGGACCCACTTTCTCTTCTTGGACTTTGCAGGAGACGCAGTCACCAGACCGTTGTCCTTCATGATCCGATATGTCAGGGCGTAGCTAATATCATGATTCCTTCTCAGTTTTTTGGCCGTCTGCAGAACGCCTACGGGTTCACGCCCGTGCTCCTCTAGCACCATGCTCACATCCGCGTCTGTCGCGTGCACTGGTCTTCTTCCCGGTCTCTGCAGCGCATGCACGGTACCCGTACGCCGAAACTCTGCATACAGTTGCTGGATGCGCCTCTGGGACACACCCACTTGTTTTGCCACTGTGGATGTCTTCTGTCCCTTTTGACACTGTGTAATTGCATACCGTACTGCCTTTTGTGTAAGCCTCGCTACCATGGATTTTCTTGATCGGTACAGCACAAAATACTCCTTGATAGTTCTCCTAAAATTAGGACGAACTAATTCTCGTACAATAGAATTCCAAAAAGAGATGCCAGAGCTTATTAAAAAAAAGAACAGCGAAGGAACAGTCGTAGCGATACAGGACGAGTCCATAGTAATCTCCGATGCGCGGCCGCGAAGACGCGGCTACACCAGGAAGGGAATACGGGCGTTTTTCACGTACACCGGCTCACACTCCAAGACGATAATCCATGGACTAATCACCACGGACGGCAGGGGCATGTTCCGGCAGTACGATGCGTTTACCAAGGACACCTTTGAGGACTTTCTAAGGCAGGCGATGTACAGGTTCAAGAAGATCTGCCTGATCATGGACAAGGCCTCCCAGCACAGGGCATCAAACATACGCAAACTGCTTGATGGCACAGACGGCCTGGAGATAGTCTTCCTGCCAACTGCGACCCCGGACCTGAGCGCCATAGAGACGTACTGGAGGGATCTCAAGCGGGTAGTGCTTGACGTGCCGTACACCAGCCTGAGCATGCTCCGCGAGGCGATCACCAGGTACACGAGGTACAAAAAACCGAATCTGGTCGTTGAAAACTTTCTGTACAGGGCCATCTAGAACGACATCAAACCGCACCGGATCCACGCCGCCTAGCGTGTGCCATGCACGGCGCACCAGAGCATGCAATGTCTAATGTTCGGGGCGTCTTTTCTCGTCATTTGGGAATTCAACGCACCTCGTAATTTCCAGAGACGGCTGTTGCATCAAAAATTTATGAGCGATTTTGATATGAATTTTTCATTGCTGGTATATGTTTGGTTATCTTGCGAGTCATCTCGACTATCTGGAAAGACTTGATGCTGCTGCGTTCAATCCCGGTGCTTTTGGGCACGACATTGCAGATCCCGCCTAAGTTCCAGGAGCCGTCCTTGTTGCCTGCCGGCCTTGCATAGCACCCCATGGCTGCCTGCCTTTTGCCGTCCTGCCGCTTCCTGAACAAGCTGTCCGGGGACGTGTATCTGCGCTTGCGTTTTGGCCTCCAGCGTTTTTCGGCGTTTGATGCGCGGAATGCCTCGACTGCCTTGCGGCCGCCGTCAATCGCGTACCTGTGCACGCACACGTTCAGGTCCAGCCAGTCGCGTTCGTCCCGCTTTTCCTTCAATATTGAGAACATGTCGTACTGCGTGGGCCTGGCCTCCAGCGCCTGCCGAACGCCCTCGTTGTAGCACCAGTCCGTCTGGAAATGCGCCCCCCATATGAGGCGCGATATCTTGCCGGACTGGTAAAATGGAATTGTGAATGTCTGCGTGGTGTATGAAATAACTTGCTTCATTGGTATGGTACTATACGGTACCGTGCGTTAAAAGGGTGTACTATGTCTGCTCAAGTATGTAATTCCCATCGCGTACAGCGCGCCTGTAAACAGGAACATGAAAAAGAACGTCTCTCCCCACAGCGTTTCGCCATAAAGCGTGAATTTTATCAGCGCGTTGGCGCCGAACATCACATGGAACAGCCACCATATGCGGATATATTCGCCGCCGGCCATTCGCACGCACGTCTTGGGAAAATTCCTGTAGACAAACACCAGTAACACCACGCTGCCGCTCATGGACGCCACAGTAAGCAACGTTCCAATGGCGGTCATTTGCAGTATTGCACATGACGTGTCCCAACCGCACTCGTGTATGGCGTACGAGGTGTTGAATATGAATACTGCCAACGAAACGACGGCAAGGACCAACAGGGTTTCCTTCAATGGCCTTGATGGGTTGAATAAATCCCACATCCCGGTACTGTACGGCTTCATGCCAGACGTTGTCGCGATTTGATAAAAGGGCAGTCGAACCATTCTGCCACGCGGATTTTGAAAGCCCATTCGTGGCGGTTTTGACAAAGAGGTGTGCCGCGGTCAGATTACGGACACGAATCACAATACCCGCTTGACTTGAACTTGAGTAGGATTCCGCACCGGAAGCACCTGCCTTCGGCGTATCGTTCAACGATCTCCTGCTGGCATGCCGCGTGCCTCGGTACCCTGCCAGGGTCGTCAAACGCCTCGCTTCCGGGCTTAATCTCCTGCTTGCAATGGTCGCATGTTGCCATGGAATGAATGGAGCGGTGACGTAAAAGGAACAATGGTGATGTGAACAACGCGTGGTTATGGCGTGTTGGTTTGATGGATGAGACTCTGGTAAATTTTTGTGATCTGATCACCACAACCTACCAGAGTCGTAAAACGTTTTCAAGTGCTTATACGATGTCAGTCTCTTCAATGCATGGCGGACGAACAGAAGGTGTGTTATGGGTGCGGGTCAGGCGTGGCAACCGGACAATGTTCCGAGTGCGGCAGGCTAGCGTGCGACGTGCATTATGAGATATGCGTCGACTGCGAATACGCGTTTTGCAACGACCATTTTGGAACGTGCAGTGAGTGCGAGCGCAACGTTTGCACTGAACACAACGTGGCCTGCGGCGACTGCGGTAAACGCTTTTGCCGTGGGGATATATTTCCATGTCAGCAATGCGGGGCGTATTATTGCCACAACGATATCCACAAAAACCACAGTTCGCACATAAACTTGTCAATCGAGCCGTGGATGGAAGTATAGCCGCGGCTTTCGCGCGACGTGCCTGTTCGGTCAAAAACGTGAATCTCACAGTTTGTTCCAGTCAGGATGGCACTGTTCATTTTTGGTGATCCGGCCTGCATGTGTTGGCAGTGTTTGACCATGATACACGATGTTGAACAGCGCCGTTGCCTGCCTATTCCATGTTCTGATCAGCCACTACGTAATCAATCAACGCGCTGACGTATACTGGGTTCCAAAAGGGATAATACCGCTTCTTTCTATTTTTGTATCTCTCGCTTCGAATGTCGTCTTTCATGATGTCCCACATTTTTTGAAACTCGGTCATTTTGACGAGTCTGGGTTCCTTGGTCGAGCCAGGTATTACTTTGATCGTGTTGCCATTTGATAGATATGCCTCAAACGGCTTTGATCGTGGCAGGGTATGGAATTTTCTGCAACGGGGTAGTTTTCTTGACAGTTGGATCCAGAATTCCTGAAATTTCATAAATCAGTTATGGCAACGTGGTATTCAAATGTTATCCATGGCCACTTTGTTAATTCTCCAAGAGGTTTCTCCGGATTGGCGGGGTTGTTAACTTAGATGCATGGTGTTAACTTAGATGTACGGACTTTCGATATACCATTTGGTCCCATTATGGTTGTTTGAAACTTACATTCCATTTTATTGATGGCTAGACACGATATTTGGCATGAGTCTCATAACTCCTTTTACGTTAAAGGTGCCGTCCCTGCATGGTAACAGACGAGGAATTTGACGATTACATTGACGAAGTCGCCGAGGACGACGTCAGGATTGGCAACTGGTCGGCCCCGGCTTCAAAGGTGCTCAAGAGCACGGATCCGATAGCATACAATCTCGCCAAGCAAGATTACGAATCCTCGCTTGGCAAGGACTGATTTTTTTTACGCGCAGGTGCTGCTGCGCACGGCGCAGAATGGGTTCAGGCCTAAACCAGCCCGCCGACTATCTCCTTGATGTACGGCAGGGCCATGCACAGCGCGGTCCCGAATGCCGCCATCATGCAGACGTGCATGGTGTGTTTCATTGTAAAGTACGTTATCTTGGAGACCAAGAGCCCGATGAGTATGGTGCATTCGACTATGAGGAAGTTTGACTGCTCTGCTATCGCTTCTGTCTGCTCGACCGTGGGGAAGTTTATCGGCATCGCCTCAAGCGCAACTCTGTTTCCTAATTATCGCCAGTCACACCCAACAGGTTCAGAATTAGGCCAGATCAGTTGAATTTGAACATCATATCAAACATCTTCAATAGAAAACCGTATTGATCAGAGAGGTGTGCAGGCAGTCAGGTAACAGCCATGACTGAAAACACATCCTCTCCAGACAAAACGGGCACGCATGAGGCTAAAAAATCTTTCAAATCCAAAGAACGCCGGTTCCAGTACGATGACCGCAGGTACATAGACCGCGGCCGGTTGTGGACGCTCCAGATAAGCCCGGAGATCCTGACTCAGGGAGTCGAGAAGCTAAACTGCGGGAAGGTAGGCCGCCCGTACGTATTTTCAAACGCGTGCTTTGCAGCAGCATCCCTGTTCAAAAACGCCACCGGCATAAGGTACAGGCAGCTCCAGGGTCTGGCAGAGACGATAGTCGGCAAGGAAAACGCGCCCACGTACTCGGCGTTCCAGAAGAGGATGACCAAGCTTGGCTGCACTGTTGCAGACAATGATGATGGTAGCGGCACGGCTTCTGCGTGGTTCTCAGACGGCGGCACCCGGGCCGAGATCAAGCTGTTTGCCTTCGACTCCACTGGACTCAAGCCCACAAACCGCGGCGACTGGATGACAGAAAAGTGGGGGACCAGGCGGGGCTTCATAAAGCTGCACGTCGGGGTGGATGCCAAAACCAAAAAGATCTACGCCGTGGTAATAACTGACGACAGGTGCGGGGACTCTCCGCAGTTTGAGGAACTGGTGGGGCAGGCCCTTGCAAATGCAAAAAAATCACCAAACTCAGACACTTCTGCAGGCACCAAGGCGGCAGCCGACGGCGCGTACGACACCCAGAAGATCCGCAGGTACTGCGACGAGCAGGGAATCGAGCCGCTGATTCCCGTCCGCATCGACTTTGCCGGAAAGGCGAACGGGTGCATGCCCCGCAAGGAGGCAGGATTCAGGCAGCTGGGGGACCTGGACTGCATGGACAAGACGGCAGAACGCAAGTTTGCAGGCCTCACGCGCGAACAAAAGAGGGAATTCCAGAAGGCGTGGCGCAGGGAGTCAGGGTACAACGACCGGTGGTCAGTCGAGATTGTATTTTCCACGTTCAAGCGGGTGTTGGGCGAGTGCATAAGCGCGCGCAAGTGGGAGAACGTCAAGGCCGAGATATACGGAAAGGTGCAGCTGCACAACCAGATGATCGATACTGCAATCGACAACGGGTACGGCACGCCAAGGATCGTGCAAGCCTACAAGCCCGGCCCAAGGACTGCAAGGGAAGGGGGCGAGACGACGACGCAGGCAGAATTGCACAGACGAGTATCTGTGTCGAGTGTAATTAGGAAACAGAGTTTCAAGCGCTTCTATGTCGCCGGTGACCGTGCTGGTCATTTCGGACGTCACGACCAGCATTACTACCATAGATCTCATGCAGAATGTGCCTGACTTAAAAAACTGAATTAAATTGGGTTATTCCCACGTGCAGCACCACATACGGCCGAATATCCACGGAACCGTAAAACATGCCAATCCAGGAACGGCAACCGAAACATTAAGATCGGTGGTCTTTACGCCACACCGTGATGGCAATGCTGGCAGAACCGATCGTGCAGAGAATACGGCAGGAAAACGAGTCGCTCAGGGAATCAGGAGAACTCCACAGGCAGAGGATCAGGGCCCTCAGGGAGGCACGCAGGACAGACCGACAGAAGGGCGAGGCCCTCAAGGAACGCCTGACTGACCACTGGACCATCACGTCTAGGTTTCTTGACGACATCATAAAATATCCTGAATTCCTGCACGCCATGACGCTGCGCACCCCGGAAAGGTTTGACCACACGCTGAACCGCCTCAAGGAGCTTTTGGAGCGGAACGGGGAGACTGCGCTCTTTTGGGAAGTTGGGAGCAGATCAAAAAACTCCGGAAGCAGGCGCATCCTGCCCCTGAGGCACGCGTACCTGCTGTGGCTGTTTCGGACAAGGCTGAGCATACCGCAGGAAGCCCTTGCCGCGATGTTTGGCGTCGACCAGGCCACCGTCTCCAGGTATCTCCCGTTGATGACCAGGCTGCTCGGCGAGACAGGCACGGCGCCGCGCAAAATCAGCGAGGCTGTACAAAAGGCCAAGACACTCGAGGAGAGCAAGAAGATAATACCCGGCAGGAGGGGAGGAGAACTGATGGTGGACGGCACGCACAACCGGGTCAGAAGGTCCGCGGACAAGGAGAGACGCAAAAAGACGTACTCTGGCAAGAAGAAGGCGCACACGTACAATACCAACATCGTGATCAACAAGCGCCGCGTGATAGTGGCGATAAGCAAGACCGTTCCGGGCAGCGTCCACGACAAGACCCTGCTCAACGAGGATCCGCCAAACCTTGGAATCATTACGGCAAGGATGGGCCAGAAGGACGTGCCCGAAGAGGAAAAGCCTGACGTCCTGATGGACAAGGGCTACCAAGGGACAAGAGAGGAATATCCCGGATGGCACATCAGGCACCCGCACAAGAAAAAGCGTGGAGCCGACAAAAAGACCGGCGGCCTGACAAAGAAGCAGCGCGCCTACAACAAGAGGGTAAACAGCTCCCGCGTGGCCATAGAGCACGTTATCGGAAGCCTGAAACAGTACAAGAGGCTGACTGACCCGTACGACGGCACCGAGGAGGAGTACAACGACGAGCTCAACGCGATTGCGGGAATGGTAAACCAGGATCTGATGTGGGACGAAATAAAACTCAGGGACGCGGACCTTCTCAAAAGGCTGGCCGAAAAAAGGGCGCGCCTCTGAGACAGGGCGGCACGAGCCGCCTGACGGAGTGAAAGGCAGGTGGCATCAGGCAGTGCAGGAATGTCGCGCACGGCATCCAATATTTGTGCAAATTCCCCCACCATTCCCCATGAAACAACCTGCCGCCCCGGGGACGGATGCCGCACATCCACAGAACGTGCCTTATTTTCCAATACTGGAAACTGGATTTTTCACATGGACGTGCAAGACAAATTTGTAAAATATACGGCAGACGAGATTTTCAAATATGGCCACGGCTAGCGCAGTTCTGACATGATTTTATGATTTGCCACGTCAGGCACATTCTGCATAGGATCTCATGATTAGCGGTATGATGTACCCCATGATGACAGAACCGCGCAATTTTGCCATCATTTCGCGCCTGGACTCCACGTAGTCCTTGACGAAATTAGTAAACGTCTGCAGCGAGTGCGTGTCGCCGCCGCCGCTCTCCTGCACCTGCGAGAGCACGAAGAACAGTATCCTGGACAGCCACGACGTCGTGCGGGCCGACTCTGCAGCTACTGCCAACGACTTGCCGAACATCATCTGTTTTGATATGTCCAGCAACACGGGACTGAGCGCGTCCTTCTTGTCCTTGGTTTTGGCCCTGGCCGCGACTGCCTCGCGGATCTCCATGCCCTCCAGCCTGCCGTCGGTCACGAACTGCGAAAATGCCGGCAGCGCGTCGTCCATTCTCGATATGTTGGAAAAGTGCTTTTTTGCCATGAAGGCGTTCATGCCCGCCCATATCACGGTCGCGGCCCCCATGACGCCCCACAAGGGCACGCCTGCAATCAGTGTGACTGGAACCGACAGGAACGCCAGCACCAGCGGCGGGCGGTACAGCGGGACCGCGTTGTGCGTGCGCGGCTGCTTGCCGTCGACTGCCATCAGCAACGCCACTATGATTACCGGAAGGATGATCATCACCATTATCGTCATGGAGACTGCGTCCTTGCCGGCGGCGATAAACGTGGTCGCTATGGCGAGTATTGGCATGGCGGCCATTATGAGCAACACCATTTGGGCGATTCCGTTTGCCTCGTCGGTGTAGGACTTTACGTTGTTTCGCATCACGCGGAAAGCGGATTCGGTGGCCGCAATCATCGTGTTGGCGGTGTTCGTGCCGGACGTGTTGTATGCGGCGGAATAATTCGTGACTATCTCCTTGAAATCGTTGTTCGGGTGCGTCTCTGCTACCTTGCGCAGCGCCATGGTGTGCGACATGGCCATGTATTGGACGTTGCGCTGGAAGATCAGCGCGTCCTGTCGCAGTATGGGAAAGAGTGTCGTCTTGGACTTTGATATCTTTTCGATGAACTCGTAGAATGACACGCCGACCTTTTCCATTATGCTGGCGCACGCGATGAATACGGGCAGCTCGTGGCCGATTGCCGACTTGCGCTGCGACTTGACATTTTTTAGTTGGAGCAGGCCGCTGAACAGAACGGCGACCGGGACCGCGCACAGCCCGAGAAAGCCGGGGTGGAAGAGGAATGCCAGCGCGACTGCCACCGCGGCTGACGGCGGCACGGATATTATGGCGTACAGTATTCCGTGCCTGGCGATCTTCATGGAGTCGTTGGCGTGGCCGGACTCGAATATCGCGATGCGCACCTTTTCGACCAGGTATTTCTCGAGCTTTCGTATGGGCGTGATTGACATGAATGGCTTGAGCATCGTCATGGCGCGGTCTGCTGTTATTGGTTTTGCCTCCAGGAGTACGCCGAAGCGTCCGTGTTGGACCGCGATGCCCGAACCCGCGGCCTGTGGCTTCTTTTCCTTCTTGCGCGCCCTTGAGAACAGTGGCCTGATTCTTTCGTGGAAGACGTCCATGATGTCTATCTGCGTGAGCACGAGCAGTATGATGAAGGTCGGGACGGACATGGCAAACAGGCTGTACAAGTCGAGTACCATGAATACGCCCATGATGCCGAGCATTCCGAGCAGCGAGGTTACTGGGAGGCGCATGGTTGTAAGAAACGCGGTGCTTAAAACCCCATTTGGGCAGGCATAATGCCAATACAGTCAGTTATGGTCTGCGGTACGGCAGACTCATATGAAAAGAGGCTGTAACGTCTGCGTGTGATGGAATGCAGTGTAACATCCGTGTGATGGTGCCTGAAATACGGATCTTCTCTAGATTGAACCGTGGTTGAGGACGTAGAACCCACCAGAGGGTTCTGTAACGTTACGGTGATATGGATCTTCTCCGGGCTGCGGTCAGGACATGCATGCATTTGCCTAGAGCGACACGGATATTGACGCCAAGAGGGTTCCTCCTCCGATTCGCAACTATAATAAGCCTTGATCCTTTTTTTTCTTTATCATGAAAATATTACTCTATAAGGCGGTCGTGATCGTCCTGTCTGTCGTGCTGCTGTACGTGCTCGTCATTGCGGCGGGTTACTATCACATGGTAGGCGAGAGGCCGCAGCTGCCGGACGACGAGAGACACGCGTACGAACTGCAGGTGTGCGCCCTGCAGGAGGAGCTGGGCTACCCGTCATGCTTCGTGGACGGGGAGGCCGTGCGCTTTGGCAGCGTGCCAGGTGAATCCGGGGTCGGTGTCCCGTGAAGGCAAGGTACTACGGCGTGCTCATGGGGGTTCTGGTCGCTGGAATCGTGTTTTCGTCATACCTGGCGTACTCGTACTCGTATTTCCTGGACAACATTCTCACCCCGGAGGAGCAGAGTATTCAGGGATTCCGCCACTACATATGCGACCTCCAGCGGCAGCTGGAACGTGCGGAATGCCACGTTGACGGCATAACTGTCGGGTTTGACGACATTGACCCATGGGTCACCAAAATCACGGATGCCGGGCAGGGAGACTAGGACAGTGCGGCACCAGAACCGTGCCAGGAGAACCCGGTTTGATCGCAAGCGTTAAGTGAGGTCTGTTTTGGATCGATCGACGTATGACAGAGCATGAAGAATCCAAAGAGGAACAATCAACAGAGGAATCTGGAGAAGATCAGTCTTCCCTAGTTGGGAAAGCTGTGGCAGCGGCAGCAAAACGACGCGTTGATGCCGGTTTACGTCAAGACGAGACCAAAGACGATTCTTCAGACGAATAAGGATTCATCCCCCACTTTTTAGAATCATCTAGCAGTTTCTTGAGGTTGTTGTAATTGTGGATGCGATCTTCATTGTAGTACTCGTCCAAAATCTTCATTACGGATTCGTTAGCACCAATACGGACTATGTCCCTCCCGAAGAACTCCTGTACGTGGGTTTCAGTGAATAACTTGTCTTGCCGCAGTATTGCTATGTCCTCAAATTTGGCAAGCACGAAATGCACTTGATCCTCGTCGGTAAACACCGCGTTTGGTGTTTCTAGTTTGAGAATCATTTGCTTAAACCGTTTGTTCTTATCCCAAGGTTCCAAGTGCTTGTGAATCAAGCTGGCAGAAGCGATCTTGTTCTGCATCTCCAAATTCTTCTTGTTTTGAAGTATGCTTATCAATGAGAATGTGCCCGTTATGCCTGCGGCTGCAATAATCGCACCCGGAATCAGGAACATTGTGTATTCTATCATTTCCAACAACGTCAGCCCGAATATGGGACTTATCTCTGTTACCAATGAGATCATTTGGGGTCACCGTTTAAAATCACGAAATGCGACGGGATCGAATCCAGAGAAGATCCCGTTTCAGCTCCCGACTTCCCAGCGAGATGCAGCTCCCGTTAACTTCCCAGTCCCTATGAAAAACCGCCCTTATAAGCAAAGCATTTTTGCAATTCAATGAAGTCCATAACGACAAAATCCATAACGACAAAGACACTAATGAGAAAGAGGAGGGCCGTATCGGCAATCGTCGGAATCATGCTCGGCCTCGGTCTTACTGCCGTGGCCGCGGGCGGACTGTACGTGATGACGTCTGACCTTTCGGACAGCGCGGTGTCCATAACATCTGTAGAGATACAGAACGCCAGGGCGTACAATACTGGAAATACAGCATACGTGTCATTGAGCATCAAGAACACTGGTACAGATGCAGCATCGGATCTGAGTGCAGTGGTATTGCTTGTATGTAATGGCGAGGTTGCTGCAAAAGCCACACTCACTAACGCTGCCCTCGAGGCCGCAACCACTGACTGTGTTGCAGCCCAATATACCAGTCCTCCAACAGCATCTACGGGTCCAGGGACGTTGCCATCAATACTCATAGGTGGTGCAGACATAGATGATTTGGCACCAGGTGGTACTGCCAGCATATCAGGTGGCATTGCAATTACAGATTCTGCCAGTACGACTGCACGAAACACAGGAGACAAAATCGCATTTGCTGTAGGTCAAGAGTATCTCATAGAGGTATCAGGCACGACAGCAGCAGGCGAGCCCATCATCCAGACTGCTACAGTCCGCGTACGATAATCCTATTCTCTTTTTTTGATTCCACGGGGGCGACCCCGATCCTTGCCACACGTTGAGTGAGCGGTTTGATTAAATGCTCAACGCGCCTATGAAAACCATGCCACGCAACAACGACACTGCCAGCTTGGAGCGCACCATTGCCAACGCATGGGATGAAGAGTATAATTTAGGCAGATACGACGGCGAACCTCCGGTGGAATTCGCGAATGAGATAATCGACTTTTTGTCAGAAAGACCAGATCATCGAGATGGGAAAGGACTGTACGTGGGATGCGGAAACGGTAGAAACTACGTCATGCTGTCCAGGTCGGGGCTGGACATCACGGGGTTGGACGTGTCCGCAGTCGGGCTAAGCCAGATAGCAAAGAAAGAACCAAGGTTGGCACCCAGACTCACCTGCAGTGACTTTCTGGATTATACAGGTGGACCGTTTGATTACCTGGTTTCAATACAGTCGTTCCAGCACGGAACGGGCAAGACTGCAGGGGCGTACTTTCAGAAGGTGGCACGGGTGCTGGTCCCTAGCGGATTGTTCTTTCTGCGCGTGAATGCATCAGATACGGACGTGCTGCAGCCGCACCATGTCACGAAGGAGTCAAACGATGGCTTTACCATTTTGTACGAGGGCGGCCCGAAGCGCGGTCTGCACGTGCATTTCTTTTCGTTGGACGAGCTGGAGGCGCTCATGTGTGGCAACGGCATGCGCATTATCGGCGTGCCCAAAAAAGTCACTGCTGTCAGACCAGGCGGACGTGGGACATGGTCACAGTGGGAGGTTGTGGCAATGAGTAACGAATGATGGGTGTTTGACAGTCGCTATACGTGTTTTTTGATTCATTGTAAGACAATTAGGTGAGCGATGGTTATAGTGACATCACCATAACAACTGTGACAAAAGTATTTTTTAGATTTTCATGTTTGCGTATCGGATCACTTCCTCTTTATATTCAGGTAGTTTTTTAGAATAAAACCAGCCTAATTCATCAAGCTCTTCTATTGCCCTCATTGTTCTCAAGCAATTGTTTATGCTTTCTAACAAATAATCACTTATGGTTGAATTGTCTAGGAATAGTTGATTTGATGGTGGGTTCAAATCTTTTTTTGCTTTTTCTATTAAATATGTCGTGTTGGCATCACACACTTCTATGTTGTGTATTGCATGATGAACCGCGGTGATTTCATTTTCATTTAATTTGAACAAAATATCATTGGACATTACAGCATTCCATAACGGAGAGTCTACTCGTACTAACTGAAAACCAGTAAGCGCTTCATGTTGGTCGACAATTCCAGATTCTATTGCCTCCTGTTCATTCTGTGCGTTTTTTAGCGTGGTTTTTTGGATATCACTCATAGATTCTAGTGCTCTATACACAATGCCAAACTCTCTGGAAAGGATATTCCTTAGTTTCTTCTTATCTTTCCTGTCTTTGTATAAACCATAGAATATGTTCACTGAAAACCCGGCAACACCAGCCAAGAGTGCACCAACCAATATTGGAACGTCTGTCCAGATGTCTGTAACCTCATTCATTTGGTATGGGGTAGTGGAATTGTTTGCACTGGCTATGGGTATTGTGATGATTAGTGTCAGTGCCAAAACACCAAACAAGATAGTCTTCATGAATAGTATTACAAATGTGCTCGCTATAAACGGATCTTGGAAGTCGTCGGTATGTTATTTTTAACATTTCAATATGATCCTGAAGCGATGAATCACAACTCCATTTCACCCCATGGCCTTACAGGCTAGTAGATCATCAGGTCCTTCTCTTCCAGAAGCGCATGCAGGCCGTGCACGGAACGGAACACGTCTTCTTCTGTCTTGCCGCCAGTGCACACGAGCTTGCCGGAGGCAAACAGCAGAATGACTGTCTTGGGATCCAACACCCTGTGTATGAGCCCGGGAAACTGCTCGGGTTCGTACATGCTGCGCGGCAGGGTGCGCGCTGCATCCTCGATGCGGATTCCACCGCCCAGGTTTATCGCGGCCACGATGTTCTGGATCGTGACTGTCGCGTCGTTTTTGATATGGATGCCATTCTTCCTGATCTTGTACACCACCGTGTTTACCGCCTTGGCCGCCAGCTCTTCTGACTTGGCCCCGGTGCACACCATCTTGCCTGTCCGGAATATCAGCGTGGCAGTCTTTGGTACGGCAAGCCTGAAGACCAGGCCGGGGAACTGTTCCGGATGGTACTGGGTGCCGGGAAACCTTTCCTGGATATCGCGCAGGTCCATCTTCTGGCCTACGGACGCGGTGGCAACCACGTTCTCGACTGTGATTACGGGCTTGGTCTGTGCCATGGGTTGGGCTTGGCTGGCTGCAATATATCCTTGATGGGGCAGCAAACCCACATCCATGATCACGGAGGCGCGAGTGTCGGTAGCACATACTGCCACTTCACGACTGTACGTTGCCCTGTGCCCGGGCAAAGACCATAAATGTGGGGGAGGGACTGCCGTCCAGTATGGAGAAACTGGAAAAAGAGGAGATTTGGTTAAGCATTATGATGGGCCGGGCGTATTTCTGTTTACGAAGCACCGGTCCGATGATAGTCGCATACATTCCACGTCGTGCCAATCCATAAAATTGCTTTATGGCGCGAACCTTGTTCAGGACACCCCGCTCAGTACCGGCCACGGAAGGAACGAATACTTTTGGTGTGAGACGCTGGAAGAGGCCAAAAAGGTATGGTTGAAGGGGCGCATGAACCCAAAAGATCAAACATGCAGGAAGTGTAAAATGCCCCCGCTTACGGATGACGAGATACAGGCAGCAAGGCCATCAGTCTGATTGAATGCAGTTGAACGGCAAAACAATCATAATTCTTGGCGTCATTTTGGTTGTCGTGTTGGGTGTGGCCCTGGCAGTCACGCTGTTTGCAGGTATGCAGGACGACGTGGAGCCCCGTTTGCCCGAACTCTCACACGATCCAGCGCCGGTTGACAGGCCTGTTGGCGTGCACCCGAGCGCGGTGCAGGGCAAGATAACCCGCATAATCGACGGTGACACACTACATTTTGATGCCGTCAAGTACAGGCTCAGCCTGATTGACACGCCGGAACGCGACGAAGACGGATTCTGGGAGGCAACCAACGCTTTGAAGGAACTGTGCCCGAAGGGCAGTACCGCGTACATGGACGAGGATTCCATTAGACAGTTCGACAAGTACGGCCGCCACTTGGGGACGGTTTGGTGTGAGGGTAATGATTATGCCACTACCGCTGGGGCGTGGCTGCATGAACACGGTTATCTGGAGAAATTCTACACCGAGTACTGCAGTACGACCGAAGCCGCTACCTCCGGGTGGGCCGAAGTTACCGGGGTTTGGACGTATTATGCGGCGTGTAATTGACCTGATAATGATTTTTTGGCATATGCTCAAAGATGACGAATTGAAAAGGTTTCTGCCGACTTGTATGGTCATGGCATATTTACAGCACATTTTTTATCCTTCCAGATCCAAACCATCAATACAATTACGATGAGTGCTCCAAAGGAGACTAGAGTTTTATCTCCATTAATGTAGTCTGCATGATCAAATGTTTCCCAAAACGCGTTGAATACCTGATAAAATCCTGCCGCTACCAAACCCCATGTTACGGCACTCTGGTTGATAGTTTTATGCAGAATAAATGACATGCTAAATAACACAGAGGCCGCTACAAAACCACCGGCCGCCCAGTAAACGTGCATCCATTCCGAACCAGTAGGATTGCATGTTATTCCCATGTATTCTGTAATGTTCCATGTAGGTACTGAGTCAAAATATTCACATACAACCCAATGACCTGCCTCGTGAATAGAAACTGACGATATGACTGTTGCAAGTGCGGCCATTGCAAGCAATTCTATTGCAAACGTTTGACGTGTTGTTAAATTATATTTCATATTTTTTGTAATAGTAATTTATCATTGTTTAAAGTTTTGCGGATCAGTCTACCATTATTTCAGCAAACTCACCGTCAAGAACCAAACGGAACTCACCTTGCAGCCTGTTCCCGTTGATTTTGACGTTGCCGCAGTCAAACGCTCCTTCGAGCGTCTTCAGCACATCTTCTTTGTATTTCGTGTCCAAATTGCCCACTAGGTGCTCACCCTTGGTGTCGTATATCCCGAGTCGCGCCTTGCTTCCGTCGTTGTTTTTCATTACTATGAAATCCGGGTATATGTGATCTTTTTTCCAGCCATGCAGACGATAACCATCATGCTGCCGCGCAGCCACCCTATACCACCAGTCGATAGTTTTTTTGGCGTCAATGTATCTGGCAAAACTGCGTTCCAAGTCATTGTCAAACTCCTCATCATATACAGGTTCAAACAGCGTGCGCTGGGCCGTCAGACCACTACCCACGTTGAACGGAGTTTCCCCCCTCACTTCAAAGTCCTTGACTTCGTATTGTGTGCCGCTGATTTCAAGATCAAAGCGTATGTTACCGCGCCTTACCTTGCCGCAGAACAACCTTTTTGCCCGCTTGTCGACTTCCCCATGCACGTGGTCGCACAGTTTTTTCGCGAGATCAGACATGCCGTTGTAGATATCGGCCTCGTCTTTGCCTAATCCATGTATCTTGGAGATAAACTCCTGCGCAATCCTTGCAGCCTGCCAAACGTTAGGCACGATATCAGAGAGCGTGCGCGTCATGTCAGAAACGTTGGCGGCCTTTCCATAATGGACATCAATATCGGAAACATCGACATCACCGTCCGGGCTTACGATAAGCGTCTGCGAGCCTGGCGGTGTGGTTCGGAACAGGCCTGGATCTGGCGCGCTTATGGCGCCAAACCTCACGCTGGACAACACGTGTCGCTTATAATCCAATTCAATCCAGTCGTCACCGTCCTTGTGCAACACGAGCGGCAGGCGCACGTTTTGAATTTTTACTGTCTTCCTATTCATCCTGGAACTGATTTTTGACTCGTCAGTATTTACGGCGAATTTCATGTCGCCCATGCCGATGTCTGTCAGCCCGGCCTTAACGTATTCAGCAACTTTTCCAGTGTCAGTCTTATTGCAATACACGTAGGATTTGTCAAGATTATCGGTTCCAGTACAGTAATCCCAGATGTGCCATCTAGCACCTGATGCAAACAGATCAATGGGGGCACGCCCAGACGATCCTTATGTACC
This sequence comes from Candidatus Nitrosopumilus sp., assembly GCA_965238275.1. Classification (GTDB taxonomy): domain Archaea; phylum Thermoproteota; class Nitrososphaeria; order Nitrososphaerales; family Nitrosopumilaceae; genus Nitrosopumilus. The sequence goes on along the minus strand of OZ250186.1, from coordinate 1,166,131 downwards.
ACCAAAAAGATCGCCTGAGACGCGATATGATGAACAATGGCAAAATATATGAATCTGTTGAGAAGGTGCTGAGAGAAAGCATCGTGCCGTCCGCCGAGGTCTCCAAAAGGTACAACGCGACATATGGCACAAGCGACTTTAACGTCGGCATGCTGCATGCCGCGATGCTTGACACTTCGGTCGGCGGATGCAGCTTCGCCATGAGAGAAATCACGGCGCAGTCCATCGAGAATCCAAGATATTCACGTCATTCTCCAAGCGACGAGTGGTTTCGCGATATCCTGTCCAAGACGGACGAGGGTAAGGCGCTTGAGACTTTTAACCAGGCGGTAAGGGCACAGCTGGATGAGCTTTACCTGTTTGGCAGGCTGCCTGATGTGCTTGATGTGGCCATCGACATGCACCTGATACCGTGCCACAGCAAGAAACTTGGCTCTGACCTGAGAGGCGGAGAGCGCAAGAGCGGCACCAACAGATTCGAGGCGTACATCACGGCGCAGTGCGTCAACTCCAAATCGCGGCTTATCCTTGCGGCCCTATACGTGGACAAGTCCTCATCCGTGCACGAATCCCTGCGTGAAATCCTCAATTCGTGCCTAGAAAACGTCTCCGCCGTCGGATCCAGGCTGGGACTGATCCTGGTTGACAGGGGCTTCTTTTCAGTGAACTCAATATCCGAGATTGAGCGTCTTAGCCTTGAGTACCTGATGCCGTGCACCAGAACCAGTAGGGTGAAAGACTCGCTGCGCAAGTTCGTGGCCAAAACGCTCGGCCCCATCTCAAAATCCGACATGACGAATTCTGACAAGGCAGCGGTTCAGTACCACATGATCATAGCAGAGAAGAAGAGAGTAAGGAAGGAAAGTGAGGGGGCGAAGAACGGGGACAAGAAGGCAGGTGCGCCGGAAGATCGATACATTGCGTTTGCCACCAATGCCCCGTGGATGGATGTAGAGGAATATTCCAAAAGGTGGACCATCGAGACATGCTACAGACTGGTAGAGAATGCCAGGGCGAAATCGTTCGGCAGCAGTAGGCCTGCCCGGCTTTTCTGCTTTCTGTACTCGCTGATGCTATTCAATGCGTGGGTGCTGGTAAACGCGCAGCTGGCCAGCTTTCTGAAGCTGCGTGACGGAGTCCTTCCGGTGACGCAGCTGTATATGAAAATTGTCACGCTAATAGCAATCTATCGGAATATTACGATTCAGCCCGAGCCACCGCCAGATCCCGTGGCTCCGTGAGCACATCTGGGATTACTGCAGTACGGCTTGCACCCGGCTGTCGCAACACCCTGCCAAGCAGCTGCGTCACTGCCGTTTTCGCCTTGATGTTGTCCAATATGGCTAGTATGTATGCAAATGGACAGTCCCAACCCTCCTTTATCGCATCTTTCGTGATTATCCAGCGTATTTGCTCCGTTTCCGACATCAATTTTACGTCTTCAAGATCGTTTTGTTCGGAGCTTTGTATCGCGATATGGCTTGGCGGAACCGCGTGCTTCTTTATCAGGTATTTTCGGACGTCATTGGCGTGTATGTGCTTACCATTGTCCTGTTTCTTGCCGGTTCGCTCGACGCGGACCAAGGCTATAGGTCTGACATACCTTCCGGTCGTCGGCTGTTGTGACACGGCATCCTGCTCTAGCCGCGCTAGGTGGTCGTGTACATTGTCCAGCACACCATGCCAGTCAAAATCATTCTGAACCTTAAGTTCTATCGGCATCTTGATCATTTCCTCCTTCCACAGATCGTTACCAGACACATCCACCAAGAGGTTGCTCATGCCAGGGTTCGGGGTGGCTGACGTCTCCAATACCATCTCCGGACTCAGAGTATTGATCATCCCAGAAAACTTCTGTTGGTTTCTGCCGTATGCCTTGTGGGCCTCGTCTAGGATTACCACCGGTCGGTTTATTCTGAAGACGTTGGCCAGACTGTGCCTGATATAACCACATTCGCGCTTCAAACTTGGATGATTCTTTAACATATTTGCGTTGCCGATTTCACTGTCGCGGTCAGGAAAGAATGATTGGTATCCGCCTGAATCTTGGTTTATTTTTAAAAAATCCTCATCCTTGTTGCGATTGGCTGCCGCAAGTGACAGTACCATCACACACATGTAGTTTTCCACGTCATGCTTGCTAAACGTGTCAGGTTTTTCCATTATCTTGACGTGGCCGCCACTGGCGTTTTCTAATCTTTGGCGGACCGGATTGCCGCGTGTTTTGAGAGAATTCAGTGTTTGGTAGTATATTTTTTTGGTTGGTACCACCCACAACACGAGTCCGGTACGGTGGTTGATCTTCTCCATTGCGGCAGCAGCCATCAATGTCTTGCCGCCGCCCGTGGGCACCTTGAGGCAAATGTGCGGTATTGGCCTGCCACTGTCATCTTGTCGGTCTATGTATTGTGCATCTTTCACTAGATTGTCCTTAATCATGGCAGTCCAAGTTCTCTTGGGATAGTTTTCAACTTCAGACATATCGTCCAACACACCACCTAGTTTCGCAATCGCCTCTTCAGTACGCTTGCGCTGTTCGGCCAGCGCATTCAGCCACTTGGAAAACGTGTCCAGTGCGTCTGATTGATACTGTTTCAGTTCCATCAGTCAAGCCCGCCGTATCTCGTCAGGTATGGAACAGAATTCTATATGCATGCGGGCCAGATCGCGCGGTTCCATGTGCGCGCCAGCACCGAAGAAAACAGCATTTTTGCTTGTCTTGCTTATTCGTTTAGCACGTTCAACGTTAAGCACAGCCTTATCGGAGTGCAGATATTTCAAGTCAGGCCTATACAGGAGGTAAAAATCCTTGCCGTCAGCAGAGTGGAACAAGCCGTCCTTATTTTTAGGTCTTAGTTTTTTGGTGGTTGATAGACCGGTAGACGTGTACAAGAGGTGTGACGCAAGCGTGTTGTAGTCTGGAAGTTCTTTACCTGTCAGTATCTTGTTGACATCAAGCGGTTTACCAAGCGTACAATATGTGAAAGATCCACCAAGCGACTCACGGAGATATTCGGATTTGGCACTGGGGATTCCCCTTACCACGCGGCGCACGCGCTCAGCAGTTATTTTGTTTGCGTAATATTCACATTCTACCAAGATAAATTTGCGGTTGCCTCCATCTTTTTTATTTAGGCCAAGAACTGCATGTGCCGTGGTGCCGGAACCCGCAAAAGAATCTAGGATTATGGCATTCTTGTCTGCGCCAATGCGCAATATCTGTTCTATTAACATACACGGTTTTGGCGTATCAAAAATCGATTTTTTGAATATACTTTTAATTTCTTCAGAGGCTGATCGAGTTGTTCCAACAGTGTTACCAAACCATATTGTTTCAATGGCTCGACTTAAAACATTTTTCAAATATATTTTTCTTATTATTTTTGTTTCATTCTTGTTAAATATTATTTCCCCCTCTTTGATTTTCTCTTGAATGGTTTCCTTGCTCCATCTCCATCCCTTTGGAGGAGGCTTGATTATGTTCCCAGAGGGAGAAGTAATATCAAAAATTAAGTTTTTACGATATAGCGAATTACGAACATCGCCACTACGCCATAACCCATTTGGATCATTATCGGGATTAGAATAATTAACATTATCGGCATCGGTTCTTTTTTGAAGTTGTAATTTAAAATCATTAGAATTTCTATAACAAAGAATATAGTTGTGATGAATTGAAAATTTATCAGAATATCCCTTTGGTTGCAGGCTATGTTGCCAAATAATACTTGCTACAAAGGTAATTGTTTCGCTTTTTGAAGTGGCCTGCCTAACAGTGGAGCGGGTGCAGCCTTTCCCTTACCGTGAAATCTTTTTTCCCGTGATGCACCGCGCGTGCCGTTGGATGATGCCTCAACTGTCTCCAGAGGACGAGCGGACCAGATGATCAAAGAAACTGTTCGCGTTGATCCTGTCAGTTGCCAGCAGCGTGAACAGGATCGAGTTGGCATCCATGCCCTTCTGGGAGCGGTTTCCGCCCCCGTCGCTCCTTATGGCCACGAACCTCCGGTTGACCCTCTCCACTGCGTTGTTGTCAGGCTCGATGCCGTCCACGTGCAGGCAGGTGGTCATAAAGTATCCCTCCCGGGGGTTCCTCTTCTTGTGTCTGGCGATGGTGCCGTGCCCATCGTCTGCAAACGGTTCGTTCATCAGCCCGCGCAGCTCCGCGTCTATGCAGTGGGCCGCGACGATCCTCGTGTGCCCGTCTTTGATCCTGGATGCGCGATAAATCTTATCGTGGATTGCCGATAGCCTGTCCAGAAACTTTGGAACGTCACCTTTGGGGTTGGTCAGGACGTCCTTTTGCACCAGGCGTTCCTGGTGCCACACGCACATCTGGCGGCACGATCCCACGTGGAGCCATCCTGCATACGAGTCCTGCGTTATGGTTCCCTTGTAGTCCGGGAGTGTGTGGCAAAGCGTCTTGATGTCCCGAGAGCCGGTCACCTCCACGAGGCAGGCGTCTTTTGCCAGGGCCACTATCCCGTAGCCGCGTTTGCCGCCCAACGGCCAGTGGAATTCGTCTGCGTTCAGGTGTGGCGCCTCTAACACGCGCTTTCTTACAGAATCACGCTCCGGTGCCATGCGCTCTGCCTGCCTGATCTTGCCGCGGTATGCAGACGGGCGCGAGATTTTGTGCCCCCACGCGTCGCTGCCAAATTCTGCGGCCCTGGCATGCGACAAACCGTTCATGTTCAGGGACGTCATGGCCGCATCAAAGTTTGATGAACGGCGCGCGTGTTTTGCCGCGCCGGGAACCCTCCCGGATACCTGTTTTTTGCACCCGCGGCACCAGCGCCGCTTGATGACGTACCTGACGTTTTCCAGTATGACGCGCATGACAGTCACGATGCGATCGTACCTGTCAGTCACGTCCGAAAGATTGTCGTTGCCACAGTCGGGACATTCCTTGCAGTCGATCTCCTCGACGCGGTCGACGCGTTTTGGCCTGCAGTTGATGGTGGGTTTTTGCCCCTTGGGCCTGCCGGCCTTCCTTGGGCCTGCCTTTTTCTTGGTCACGGTGGGGATGTTGATCCTGTTGGCCTTGGCGTTAAGCTCCCTGTTGGCCTTGGCGTACCTCTTGTTGTCCTCTGTGAGGGATGAGACGAGTGCCTGTAGTCCCTCGATCTCCTTGCAGTTGGCGCCTGGCCTGCCTGCAACTTCGGCGGCAGCAGCCTCCAAGATCTTGCCTGTCAAGCCGATCGTGTCACCAAGCACCCTTGTCCAGAACCGGCAGCACCTGCATCCTGATTTCATGCACGCCCCGGCATCCTGTGGGATTTGCGGCAGGACAGATGAGGATTCCATGGCCTTAAATTCCACTGCTTCCAACCACGATTGGCGTGCTGGTTCCTTCATTTGGTACTTCGAAGGAACTGGCACCCACTGGTATTTGGATCGCAATGATCAATTTTTGTCGTCATTGGCACAAAATTATTGGATTCAGTTCAGGTGCCCTAGCTGCCCGCCGAGTCGTCCGGGTACTTCAAAAAGCGAAACAATTACCTACAAAGTTATTTTTGCCAAAGATTTCATCCATCATCATACGTAAGTGATGTTGCTCATTATCATCAATGGAGATAAATATGACGCCGCTATCACTCAACAGATTTTTGTAAGAGGTCGCCTTTGCGAAGCGATTCCGTGCCTGATTTGCCCCGATTAATTACCAACCGAGCTACGTTTTCGGCAGTAAATGCCCATTTAATTGGCATTATTCTGGGTTTTTCCGGGCGGGAAGGAGGGTCCGGCTGAGCTACGTTTTGGCCGATCCGGTGATCGGGTTTGCGAAGTGACCTTTTTTGAAGCGGCCGGGGCGGTGAGTTGTGCCGGGATCAGGCGAGGTTATGCCAGGCTGCCGGCGCGACGGGTCTGCATGGGGCAGTCAGGGAGTGGATTTTGCAGGATTTATGCGGTTGCCGCCGCCGCCGCTCCTGCCGGAATTTTTTCGACGAGGCCGTGCATATAGTCGACCAAAAAGTCGTGCGGGTTGACTCCGCGCCTCCTGCACGTCTCGCGGACGGTGGCCAGGACGGCGTGGTTGTATGCGCCGGCAAGGCTCTTGCTGCCGCCCGAGACCTTCCGGGATGCGACGCTGGGCCGCAGGGGACGCTCGGCATCGTTGTTATGGCACTTTGTGTTGAGGCGGATGAATGGGAACAGGTGGGTGATCTCGCGCCGCAGCCTCTTGACAAACCTCTTGCAGTGGGCGTCTGTGTAGCTGCCCGAGATCAGGCGCCTCACCCGGGCCTGGAGGTTGCGCACCTTGAGGTTTCGCGCGGCCTTGTCGTCGTCCGGGTCAAGCCCCTTGTCCGGGTACCATGAATCGATGATTATCCCCTTCAGGGCCTTGGCAAACTTTTTGAATTCGGGTCCGGGGGATTTCATGGTCAGGGTGCGGAGGATCTCGCGGAGGTAGTGGTAGTGGCACTTTTGGTGGGTCTTGCCGATGCGGTTCCACGGGGCGTGGGAGTCGGAGGTGACGTGGCCGCCGTACCCTCCAAGCAGCGACACCAAGACGTCGCCTCCCCGGCTCTTGTCCACGTGAAAGACAGTCGAGTCGTCACCTACCAGCACCCACAGCCAGTACAGTATCCCGGCTATCTTCCAGCTCGTCTCGTCGCCAAAGACATGCTCTGAGAAGAATATCTCCCCGAGCATCTCCTCGTAGAGCGGGTGGAGGGATCCCGTAACGGCGTCCACGTGGCTGATGACTGTCGACTTGGCAAGGCCTGCGTGGTGGATTATGTTGATCAGACTGCAGATGATGCCGTAGGGGATGCCGTACATCCTCATGGTAGTCTCCAGGCACGTCAGGCTGGCACCGAACCGCCCCCCTGGGACGACCCCTGGGATCTCGGGGACAAACTGCCTGCCGCATTCCCTGCAGTACCTGCGGACGACTGTATATTGGATGGCAGTCAGTTTCCCGTCGATGATCTCCTCGACTACCCGGAAGGTCACCTCGGTGGGCCCCGTCGAGAGGGCGTGGCCGTGCGGGCAGGAGTGCAGGTCGACTAACCTCTTTTCAGATATCGGGGGAGGGTTCCGGCCGGTGCGCAGGCAGACGACCTTCCTGAACGGGTCCGGCGCAGGCCCGGGCGACTCCCGGAGCCGCCTCTTGGAGCGGCGGCACTTGATGTCCAGGTTCTCGGCTGCCAGCGCCGAGTTGGCCGCGCGCGCCTCCCTTAGCTGCGAGGCATGCTCGGCTGCCTGCCGTTCCAGGCGGGCTATCCTGTCCATGACTGCCTGCGAGACGTCGCATCCCTGCAGGAGGGCGGCGTTTTCTGCCCTCAGCTTCTCTACTTCTGCACTCAAATTCTCCACATCTGTTCCCAGATTCTCTATCTCGGAGTCCTTTTGTTCTATCTCGGAGTCCTTTTGTTCTATCTCGGAGTCCTTTTGTTCTATCTCGGAGTCCTTTTGTTCTATCTCGGAGTCCTTTTGTTCTATCTCGGAGTCCTTTTGTTCTATCTCGGAGTCCTTTTGTTCTATCTCGGAGTCCTTTTGTTCTATCTCGGAGTCCTTTTGCACGTTCTCTTCTTCCAACAGTTTGATCCTGGTATCCATCTCCGTCAGCATCGCGCGTTCCCCTGAGAAGGCCTCTGCCTCCTCCCTCAACTGCTCGATGTTTTTCCTCAACGCCACGCTCTCCTCGTCCCGGGATTTGAGCATGGCAAGGACTGATTCGAAGATGGACTTTGTGTCGGTTACGGAGTTCCAGTCAATCTTTTCCAAGTCGATTACAGGCACCATGCCACAACACTGGAAGGCATGATCCATAAAGCTTTTGGACACGTAGCGTCTGCCGAGAAATGCGGCACAAAAGATCCGGCAGGTGAGCCTTGATTTGAAAACTGTCCTGCCTGCGGACCACGCTGATAACGTGTAATTAATCGGGTATTTATGGTCGAAAACGTAGCTCAGTTGGTAATTAATCGGGGCAAATCAGGCACGGAATCGCTTCGTAAAGGCGACCTCTTACAGATTTTTTAGTAATTGAAGCCGCGGCCACATCATGCACGCCCATTTATCGTGTTGTTCAAGATCCTCTCCATCAACTTCCTTAGCATCTTCCAACCACCTCCGCATCAGCTGGCTGTCAACGTTGTCGTTGTACGTCCAGCCCCCGTTGCCGGTGTTGTACGGCGGATCTATGTAAATGCAGTTGACGCGTCCAGCATAACGCGGTAACAGTGCCTTTAGCGCGTGTAGGCTGTCCCCGTGTATTATCAGGTTGTCATCATCTACTGGATTCAATGACTTTGATTTGTCGGGAACTAGTGGGCTGATCGGGACGGTCTCGTGGTGGGCATATATCCTAGACTTTCCTTCAAAGTTCAATTCCATGAATAATTTTCTCCGTCTGCTCACGTATAGGTGTTATCTGTGAACTTGCTTGCTCATCATTGGGACACGACATGATCCCGAGTTGCCAAAATGCCGTTAGTGCGTATAGGCACGCCTTGTCAACCATATTATAGCAATTTGACCGGAAACAACCCCATGAGGAAGCGACTCTCCACGCCTAGTGCCTTCAAGAAAACACTGGAACAACAAGACGGCGTAAGAGGTCGCCTTTGCGAAGCGATTCCGTGCCTGATCTGTTCCGATTAATTACCAACTGAGCTACGTTTTTGACCATAAATACCCGATTAATTGCACGTTATCAACACGGTCCTCAGGCAGGGCGGTTTTCGGATCAAGGCTCTTCCGGTTGGATCTTTTGCGCCGCATTTTCCGGCAGGCGCTGCGTGCCCAAAAGCTTTATGGATCATGCCTTCCCGTGTTATGGCGTGGTGCCTGTAATCGACTTGGAAAAGATTGACTGGAACTCCGTAACCGACACCAAGTCCCTCTTCGAATCTGTCTTGGACATGCTCAAATCCAAGGACGAGGAGAGCATGGCACTGAGAAAAGACATCGAGCAGCTGAAGGAGGAGGCAGAGGCCTTCTCAGGGGAACACGCGATGCTGACGGAGATGGATGCCAGGATCAAACTGCTGGAAGAAGAGAATGTGCAAAAGGACTCCGAGATAGAGAAACTGAGGGCAGAGAATGCCGCCCTCCTGCAGGGATGCGACGTCTCGCAGGCAGTCATGGACAGGATAGCCCGCCTGGAACGGCAGGCATCAGAGCATGCCTCTCAGTTAAGGGAGGCGCGCGCGGCCAACTCGGCGCTGGCAGCCGAGAATCTGGGCATCAAAAGCCGCCGCTCCCAGAAGCGGCTCCGGGAATCACCCGGGCCTGCACCAGACCCGTTCAGGAAGGTCGTCTGCCTGCGCACCGGCCGTGATCCTCCCCCGATATCCGAAAAAAAGCTAGTCGACATGCCCGCCTGCCCGCACGGCCATGCCCTCTCGAAGGAGCCCACCGAGGTGACCATCCGGGTAGTCGAGGAGATTATCGACGGGAAGCTGACCGGCATCCAGTATACCGTCGTCCGCAGGTACTGCAGGGAATGCGGCAGGCAGTTTGCCCCCGAGATCCCAGGGGTCGTCCCCGGTGGACGGTTCGGCGCCAGCCTGACGTGCCTTGAGACGACGATGAGGATGTACAACATTCCCTACGAACCCATCCGCAAGCTGATCAACATAATCTACCACACGGACCTTGCAAAGTCGACTGTCATCGGCCACGTGGATGCCGTGACAGGATCCCTCCACCCGCTCTACGAGGAGATGCTCGAGGAGATATTCTTCTCAGAGCATGTCTTCGGGGACGAGACCAGCTGGAGGGTAGCCGGTGTGCTGTACTGGCTGTGGATACTAGTCGGTGACAGCTCGACTGTCTTTTACGTGGACAAGCGCCGGGGAGGAGACGTGCTGGAGACCCTGCTTGGAGGGTACGCAGGCCACGTCACCTCTGATTCACACTCCGCGTGGAACCGCATCGGCAGGACCCACCAAAAGTGCCACTACCACTACCTCCGCGAGATCATCCGCACCCTGACCATGAAAAACCCGGGGCCAGAATTCAAAAAGTTTGCCAAGGCCCTAAAGGGGATAATCATCGATTCCTGGCACGCAGAGAAGGGACTCAACCCGAACGACGATGCGGCCGCGCGAAACCTCAAGGTGCGCAACCTCCTGGCCCGGGTGAGGCGCCTGATGTCTGGCAGCTACACCGAACCCCACTGCAAGCGGTTTGTCAAGCGGCTGCGGCGCGAGATCACCCACCTGTTCCCATTCATCCGCCTCAGCACAAAGTGCCATAACAACGATGCCGAGCGCCCCCTGCGGCCCAGCGTCGCATCCCGGAAGGTCTCAGGCGGCAGCAAGAGCCTTGCCGGCGCATACAACCACGCCGTCCTGGCCAGCATCCGCGAGACGTGTAGGATGCGCGGCGTCAACCCGCACGACTTTTTGGTCGACTACATGCGAGGCATGGTCGAAAAAATACCGGCAGCAGCAGCAGCAGCGGCAGCAACGGTATAAATCCTGCAAAATCCATCCATGGCTGCCCTGCATGTCCTGCGCGACCCCCACAGCACCGGTTGCCTGACACATGTCAGGCCGCCGTGCCGGCCCGCCACCCGATTCGGGCACAACGCACCACGCCCGACAGCACCAAAAAAGGCCCACTTCGCAAGTCCGATCACCGGATCGGCCAAAATGCAGCTCAGCCGAGCCTCATCCCCGCCCGGAAAAAACCCTGAATAATGCCAATTAAATGGGCATTTATGGCCGAAAACGTAGCTCAGTTGGTAATTAATCGGGGCAGATCAGGCACGAAATCGCTTCGCAAAGGCGACCTCTTACAAGACGGCGTCATAGTGGTGAACAGGCGCTACGGACCAACAGAAAAGAAAACGAGGATCCACCGTCCGGCGTGCTGGTGCGCGTATGTCATCTCTGCAAGGCTCGGCGCGGGCAAGCGGCCACTCAAAAAACAACAGTATTGGCATTACGACGCCTACGAGAAGGCGAGGCTGGCATACCCTGATTCCATGCCGTGCGGGAAGTGCAGGCCGGACAGGCAGCAGCCAGTGCCATGAACCAGGACTGGCATTGTTCCAGGGGCTTTTAAGCAGGCCAATGCATCTAGGCAATGTCAACGATTAACGCGCCGGCCTTGCTTGAACGAATGTCGCAAAAACAAAGGAACGCGGTCCTGTATTTTTGCGGCATCCTAGCCGACAAGGCAACGCGCAGGATACTGGCATACATGGAAGCCAAACAGTGCCCGATTTCGGCAGACGCGGTTCCGACAGAATCCGTAGGTGCGACTAGACCCGAAGCCCTAATGAGGCTGTCAATACTCGGAAGATACGGATTGGTAGAGTCAGGGATGGTCGATAACGGCACGGTATCGGTCAGGCAGTACCAGATTACCCAGTATGGCACGACGTGGGTTCGCAGGTGCATGGGGCCGGAACTAAGATCATTCCAATAATCCAGGATTCCTCTTATATCTGGCAAACAGTCACCGTATGGGAAGGTAGCGCAGCCTGGCCAAACGCGGGGGACTTAAGATCCCCTCTCCCAGGAGTTCGTGGGTTCAAATCCCGCCCTTCCCATCCAGACGGCCGGGTTGGGCCCCTTTTACGCTGAACATACACTGCATCCAATGTCCGAAGAAGACAGGCGGGACTTGGCAGAACTGGAACGGCAATTTGCCCGGCTCAACGAAGAGGTTGCCAGATTGCGCAAGATCCCCGGGATGGAAAAAGCGGCGGACATGGCGGAACTGCAGGCCAAATCCACGGAGACCGAGATAATCAAAATGCGCCGCAAGCTTGGCCGCAGCTAGTCCTCACACGTCTTTATTCCGTGCGCGTACTCCATGGTATAGAACCCGTAAAACATGCACTCGAATCTCAGGCCGACATTCTTGGCCAATTTGGCATTCTCCAGCCTGCCGGCGGCCGTCTCTTTTTTTGCCACGCCATACATGTAGGTGGCAGTGCGCAACAGTTCTTCACAGTCCACAATGGCATGACGCGCCTGAATGGTAAATGAGTTTTGCGTTGGCGCCGGAAGACGGATCAGTCTTCAAGTTTCTTGATTTCCTTGCCGCAACCACGGCACTCGTAGATGGTTATCGTGCCCAGAGGTCCCACTGATGATCTGCACCATTCCATGTTTGCGTGTGTACAGTCTGCCATGTGATGTAGTGCTGCTCATCGTATAAGGGGTTGGCAAGCCCGGCGGCGCACCCGAGAACCACACGGTGGGCTTTCCAACCATGAGCCATCCCCAATCAGGATGACTTATTGCCAAGCACGCGGGACATACATGGTTGACCAGGAAATGTCCAGAGTGCGGGAGTGCCAAGGTGGCGAAGATAGTCTATGGGTATCCCAGTCCCAGTTGGGATTGGGAGAAGGACGTGGATTCTGGCAAGGTAGTCTTGGGTGGGTGCTGCATTCCCCCCGACCCGCGTCGTTGGGAATGCAATTCCTGCGGCCACGAATGGGGAAGGCAAAAGATCTAGACGGGCGATTGTGGCGCTCGGGTTCTGGCCCGCCCCAGCGATCAGATCAGGCAAACAGATCAGAGCCAATGTCTGGTCCGGTCGCGTCTTGATCCGACATGCCGGCAAGCCCCGAACCGGTCACGATTCAGATCATCCGGGTTGCAGAAAACTGATTCAGGCGTGAACGCGGCCCCTTACTTTGATCCCCATTCAACACATATAATGAGCCTAGCGTGCCGTTGTTTTTCATATCGTCACATAACGAAACATCCGGGGCATCGTCATCCCACCAATTGTCCCTGGTAGTGCCGGTGACGCCATAAGGCAATTCAAAAAACAAGGCCTGAGCAGTATTGTCTGCAATCATTTGAACAAGACGCTTGCTAAACATAAGGTATTGGCTACGGAGGGGACAATCAGCTATCAACGGCAGTTCAACTCCCCTCTGCTCCCTGAGTGCAATAAGCACCGCAAAATAGAGAATACGACTTGGGGCATGCGCGAGGGGGGTTGGCATGACGGCTTTGCCTTTTTCCAGTTTTAACAAACATTTTCTATAGTCAAACACACCGTGAATTTTTAGCAGCATCCGTTCGGTTCGTTTAATTATATCCACCAAAATATTGTCTGCAAGCCCCAGCCCATTCAAATGTTTTAAAAGTTCGTCAATACGTGCATGACTGTCTACAAAAATATAATCGGTCTCGTGATCTCCTTTTTCAGTTAATTCTAACTCAATGCCGCCGTTTTTTTCCGAGCCTGAAAGACATGACCGGATTTTATTAAACAAGGTGGTTTTGCCGGTTGCCGGTCTACCCACTATAAAATTAATGTTCTTTGTACAATCTGTGGATAACGAAATCTGATAGTCATCAGAAATGTTTCTAATAGTCTTGATTCTCAATTTAGGTTGGCCGCCTTACCAACTTGTAAAAACCACATATAATCTTTGGATTGAAATCCGGTCAGACTTGCGATGCGCAGGCACTGATTTTGCCATGCCGGTCTGAGGAATCTGACCTAGGCACAACGGCGGGATCAACTCCGCCCGGGTGCTAGCAGAACACGCCATGTGTAGTCTCAAGCGCTACGCGCGTCTTGCCGACCCGTACGACGGAACCGCGGCGCAGTTCAACCGGGAGTTCAACGTGATCACCGGGCTGGTGAACCTGGACCTTGTGGGACTGCATGCAAAAGGGCCCGCCGCCACCTGACCAGTGGAAGATGCAGATAGACTGGGACAGGACCTGCTCCCAGAAGCCTGCCAAGTAGGATTTTCAGGGCATGATGAAGTGCTGCAGGACTGCGCATGCCATTTTTGGGTTCCTAGGCGGACAGATTCGCCACATGCCCGACATGGTGAGATTTAAACCATATTTTCCCAGTTTTTTATGGAAGCCGGTAAAATGGGTGGATTGAGCATGGGTTCTGATTAGAACATCAAGACTGTTCAACATATTTGGCGGCCTGCCACGCGATCCCGTCCGTTGCAGAAGAAACACCCGAACCCAGTTCGCCTATGAACGGGCTTGGTCTGGTATAGTACAGTTGCTTGCCTTGATCCTGCCCACTGCGCGGAATGCGCATATTGGAGTATTCGGATGGACTGAGGGCGGCAAAGTAAGAAAGCATTAGAATCTCCTTACATCGGGTGATTGCAACATAGAACAGCCTGCGGGATTCGCGCATTGCGGCACTGCGTTCATCGTCAGCAAGTCTGTTGTCTCTGAAAGGAACCAGCCCGTCACAGCAGCCGGCCACGATTACGACCTTGCTGGACAGTCCCTTGGTTTTATGCATGGTCATCACGTGCACGGAATCGCCGCTTGGATCTTCGGGTTGGATGATGTCTTCCAGTACGCGTTCGTACATTTGTTGGATATTTTCGCTGTTTGCAAGCGCGCGTTCTGCAATCTTCCTCAAAACCGCACAGTTCCCATTGTCTTCTGGCAACAAGTCGTCGACCAAGCCACGCAGGCTCAGTTTGGACAACCGGTCAGTCTCCCCAACCAGATTCCCAAACGGCGCCAGCAGGGGCGACGCGTCGGGCAAGTCCGTTCGGCCATGCATCATGTCCTCAAGCACGGATCGTGGCGACACGCCGCTGGCTTCACAGTATTCGCGAAGCTTTCGGTATGGGCCGCTGAGTCGTCCGGGATCATCATGCCCCAGCCACCACCTGAGCATCACCCTGTCTTCGCCGTTGCCCAACAACGTGAGCAGCGCGAATGCACGCTGCGCCACGTCTTTTGCCAGCACGTCCTGATCAAAGTTGTGCACGGAGACGCCCTGGTCGCTTACCGCGTCATGTATCTTGTGGCCCAATATTTTGCGCGGGACCATGATCAGTATATCTTCCGGCTTGTAGGAGCAATCATTCGTCAGGTGCCTTACGTATTTGGCTATGCCCTCTGCCTCTTCATCCATGGTACCCCAGCGGACTACGTGCACTTCCCCGTCAGGATTGCCAGGCTTGGGCCGCAAGCCGGGCGGCGTGCCGGACGGGTGATTGAGGGCAATCAGGTTGTTGGCCATCTCCACGACCCGGACCGGGCTCCTTTGACATTCCGCAAGCGACACGTCGCACGCGTCATGATACCTGTTTTGAAAATCCTCTATCCCTTTCGGATGCGCGTGACGGAAGCCGTAGATTGACTGGTTGCCGTCGCCCACTATCGTCAGGGATCCGTTCCCGGATACGAGATTGGTAATCTCCTGATCTGCCTTGTTCAGATCCTGGTACTCGTCGACTATCACGTGATCAAAATCGGCAAGCGCGCCGGGGACCATGCCGCCGCGAAGAATCCGCAAGGATTCCGGCACGAGCTCATTCATGAGCATCGCCCCGTGGAAACCAAGCCATGCGCCCAGGCGCTTTTCAAGCGACTGGTTGACCGGGTCGTCAAGCATGTCTGATTCCATCTCCGCCCAGCCCGCCTCAAACTTCTTTATGCGTTCAGAGCATCCCTTTTCATCACCAAACTCCGGACTCTCGTTGATCAGATCACTTACCAGCATGCCACTCTCAAACCCCAAGGGATTGGACGATGAAACCCTCATGACTATGCGGGGGATGCGGCCGATACTGGTCGCATGATCCCTCAAAAGGCCAAAGCAGTATGAGTGGAGTGTGCTGACCCGTATGAGCTCACCGCCGGCGATTCCCGGGTCGTCAAGATCGTCGGCAAGCTCCCTGGCGGCGTTGCGGGTGAACGTGACGGCCCAGATGCGGGACGGATCCTGCCCTTCCCCGACCAGCCGCTTCACGCGTTCCTTGAGCGCCCATGACTTGCCCGTGCCGGGGCCGGCCATGACGCGCAGTCTCTTTGCGTCTGTTGCTGCGATGTCCCGTATGGGTGCGGGCAAGTCTGCATCCGAAGATACTTTCATTCGATCTTCGCCGGCAGGCTGAATATTTGTATCTTGCCAGACGCCAGTTTGCTTGTGCCCATTTTGTGCGCATAAACCACGGATACTAAGATTCCACGATAGGGCACGTGCCATGGAACCAGGGAAACTCAAGCCAGATTAGTTACAAAAGTTGCGTGACACGTGCAGGAACGCCTCATGATGTGCCATATTTTATGTATGCTTGTTGTGTCGGTCCATCTTAAAGCCAAGCATTCCAAACCACTCCAATTCCTCAAAGAACATCTTTATGACATCCATGATTTTTTTGGTGTCCGTAGATGTCCTCCACCGGTACCCGTCCCATTCGTCTCTCGTAAACACCGGAACCTCGACGTCCCATTTGTCATCTGCGATTCTGGTAATGCTTATTGCGTCCTTGTTGCGCCCATTGCTGAATCCTATAGACTCACTGTATTCATGCAGTAATTTTTCTGTCTCGCGCAGCGCTTTTTGCAAGTCGATGGGAACAAAACGCAGGGCATGCACATACACGAACTTGCCATGCTTCCAGTATGTGATGTTCTGGTGTGCGGCGTCTGATCGTTGCAGCAAATCTTCATAGTATTTTTCATCCGGATGCTGCCTGATTTCTGTCAGTGATTTGTCTTTGGAGAGAATAGTCTCATTCATGTTTATCTGCGTAATGTCTGGCTGATGCGGGTGTAAGTGTTTTGTTGTTTTGGGTTGAAGTTGTCGGCAGGCTGCAGCTGCCCATAAGCCTGAGGCCCGTGCATCATGAATCTTGGCGGACCCGCCGCATCGTGAACGGAAGCGTGTCAAACCAGGGCATCTCTTCGATGAATAGCTTGGACACGGAGACGACTGACTCCGTGTTCGTCCTGCACCCCCAGACATAGCCGGCCCAATCCTTGCGGCGGCCTCCGATCGGCACGTCCGCGTACCAGCCATCAGCCTCGTACCTTGCAAATTGAAGCAGCTCACGGGTCTTTTGGTTTATGAATCCGATATAGTGGTTGTATTCCCCGTGACCCAATGACTCGATCTCTGATTTTGCCTTGGGAAAATCGGCGGGCTCTTCTTTCACCTGTGTTTCCCCGTCCTGCTTGAAGTATACCATGCCGTGCTCCGTTATTTTTTGTTCCTGGTCTTGGGTACCAGCCGCCTTTGACTCTTCAAACCAGCGGCTCTGCAGGCGGATCCCGGTCGGAGTCATCTGGAAAAGTTGCAGTGCCATGGAAAGAAGTCTCGCACGCGGCATATAACCTGTATGAGGTGTTGCGCGCGGCGCGCCTCAAGGCAGGCCACGAATCCAGATGGCGGGCATCATGTTTGAGATACTGTTGTTAAACTGACGCATGCAAATCGGCGCTCATGCATTCTAGCGCTCCTGCCTCCAGTGCTCCAATGTGGATTTGTAGATGATCCCTGCCGGATCTAACAGTCTTATTGAGCGCAGGTCCGACACGATCGTGTCTTCCAGGCTGTCAGGCACGTCTATCCCCCAATGCCGATACTCCCGTGTATCAGGAAGCTTGTCAGGCAGGCTCCAGCATTCGTGCCCAGTCACCACGCATGCCGCCTGCTCCACGAAGCGATCCCTTTCGGACAGCGGCGTTACCATTATGTCATCCGGGGAATGCCTTATTCCACTTGCATGTCGTAGATCAGACAGCAGTGTACCCGTTGCGTCATATACGGTTAAACCCACAATGAACGGTTCGTGATGAATGTCGCTCAACCTCTCCGCGCATTCGAGGGCCACGCCTATCTGTATTCGACCTTCGGACAGGAACCCCAAGGGACCGTACTCCACTATTCCCTTCGTCAGGACGTCGCGCACCCTGGGGACCATCTCGTCTACTGTGTACTGGCTCCACTCCACGTTATCCGCCAAGTTTACCTCGCATTCCGAAGGCTCATTGCCCTTGTGCGCGCTTGCCCGGCATGCGTGCACGCAGGGATCATCACGTTTGAATTCTGCCACCATGGCATTGCCGTTCATGTCTTGGCATACGACAAACGTCTTTTCGTGTTTTTTGGCCATTCGGAGTGCCTCTTCTAGTAAGAGGTCGCCTTTGCGAAGCGATTTCGTGCCTGATCTGCCCCGATTAATTACCAACTGAGCTACGTTTTCGGCCATAAATGCCCATTTAATTGGCATTATTCAGGGTTTTTTCCGGGCGGGGATGAGGCTCGGCTGAGCTGCATTTTGGCCGATCCGGTGATCGGACTTGCGAAGTGGGCCTTTTTTGGTGCTGTCGGGCGTGGTGCGTTGTGCCCGAATCGGGTGGCGGGCCGGCACGGCGGCCTGACATGTGTCAGGCAACCGGTGCTGTGGGGGTCGCGCAGGACATGCAGGGCAGCCATGGATGGATTTTGCAGGATTTATACCGTTGCTGCCGCTGCTGCTGCTGCCGGTATTTTTTCGACCATGCCTCGCATGTAGTCGACCAAAAAGTCGTGCGGGTTGACGCCGCGCATCCTGCACGTCTCGCGGATGCTGGCCAGGACGGCGTGGTTGTATGCGCCGGCAAGGCTCTTGCTGCCGCCTGAGACCTTCCGGGATGCGACGCTGGGCCGCAGGGGGCGCTCGGCATCGTTGTTATGGCACTTTGTGCTGAGGCGGATGAATGGGAACAGGTGGATGATCTCGCGCCGCAGCCGCTTGACAAACCGCTTGCAGTGGGGTTCGGTGTAGCTGCCAGACATCAGGCGCCTCACCCGGGCCAGGAGGTTGCGCACCTTGAGGTTTCGCGCGGCCGCATCGTCGTTCGGGTTGAGTCCCTTCTCTGCGTGCCAGGAATCGATGATTATCCCCTTTAGGGCCTTGGCAAACTTTTTGAATTCTGGCCCCGGGTTTTTCATGGTCAGGGTGCGGATGATCTCGCGGAGGTAGTGGTAGTGGCACTTTTGGTGGGTCCTGCCGATGCGGTTCCACGCGGAGTGTGAATCAGAGGTGACGTGGCCTGCGTACCCCCCAAGCAGGGTCTCCAGCACGTCTCCTCCCCGGCGCTTGTCCACGTAAAAGACAGTCGAGCTGTCACCGACTAGTATCCACAGCCAGTACAGCACACCGGCTACCCTCCAGCTGGTCTCGTCCCCGAAGACATGCTCTGAGAAGAATATCTCCTCGAGCATCTCCTCGTAGAGCGGGTGGAGGGATCCTGTCACGGCATCCACGTGGCCGATGACAGTCGACTTTGCAAGGTCCGTGTGGTAGATTATGTTGATCAGCTTGCGGATGGGTTCGTAGGGAATGTTGTACATCCTCATCGTCGTCTCAAGGCACGTCAGGCTGGCGCCGAACCGTCCACCGGGGACGACCCCCGGGATCTCGGGGGCAAACTGCCTGCCGCATTCCCTGCAGTACCTGCGGACGACGGTATACTGGATGCCGGTCAGCTTCCCGTCGATAATCTCCTCGACTACCCGGATGGTCACCTCGGTGGGCTCCTTCGAGAGGGCATGGCCGTGCGGGCAGGCGGGCATGTCGACTAGCTTTTTTTCGGATATCGGGGGAGGATCACGGCCGGTGCGCAGGCAGACGACCTTCCTGAACGGGTCTGGTGCAGGCCCGGGTGATTCCCGGAGCCGCTTCTGGGAGCGGCGGCTTTTGATGCCCAGATTCTCGGCTGCCAGCGCCGAGTTGGCCGCGCGCGCCTCCCTTAACTGAGAGGCATGCTCTGATGCCTGCCGTTCCAGGCGGGCTATCCTGTCCATGACTGCCTGCGAGACGTCGCATCCCTGCAGGAGGGCGGCATTCTCTGCCCTCAGTTTCTCTATCTCGGAGTCCTTTTGTTCTATCTCGGAGTCCTTTTGCACGTTCTCTTCTTCCAGCAGTTTGATCCTGGCATCCATCTCCGTCAGCATCGCGTGTTCCCCTGAGAAGGCCTCTGCCTCCTCCTTCAGCTGCTCGATGTCTTTTCTCAGTGCCATGCTCTCCTCGTCCTTGGATTTGAGCATGTCCAAGACGGATTCGAAGAGGGACTTGGTGTCGGTTACGGAGTTCCAGTCAATCTTTTCCAGGTCGATTACAGGCGCCACGCCATAACACGGGAAGGCATGATCCATAAAGCTTTTGGGCACGCAGCGCCTGCCGGAAAATGCGGCGCAAAAGATCCAACCGGAAGAGCCTTGATCCGAAAACCGCCCTGCCTGAGG
This sequence comes from Candidatus Nitrosopumilus sp., assembly GCA_965238275.1. Taxonomy (GTDB): domain Archaea; phylum Thermoproteota; class Nitrososphaeria; order Nitrososphaerales; family Nitrosopumilaceae; genus Nitrosopumilus. The sequence continues at coordinate 1,146,181 of OZ250186.1, read as the reverse complement.
ACCGTGTTGATAACGTGCAATTAATCGGGTATTTATGGTCAAAAACGTAGCTCAGTTGGTAATTAATCGGAACAGATCAGGCACGGAATCGCTTCGCAAAGGCGACCTCTTACCTCTTCTATCATGATCCGGAATCTTGCATCGTCCCAGGACGCGTCCGGTTTTCCGTATGACTTCATGCCGCAGTGTTTCACCCGTGGATGCTTTAAACGCCGTGGCACCTGTCCGGCCAGCGCTGCAGGCCCCTGCAATTTGGGCATGTGCAGTAAAGCCACATGCGTCATTGCCGCCACTTCTGCAAGTCCCAAAGCTGCTGCCGAACCGCCGCCTGGCACGGCATGCCTCATTTTTTGGCGTCCGGGCAAAAGTCCTTGTATGAACATTGCCCACAATGGTGGCCCGGCGTAGCATCAAACTGTTCTTCGATAATGCTCCGTGCAGCCTCCTTTACTTTTTCCAGGCCTTCCTTCAATGCGTTCTGCGTGAAAATGCACTCGCGCTTGCTCGTGAGCTTTTCCACGTATACCAAAGATGCTTTGGATGGCAGCGACTCGTATTTTTCTTCCATTGCCTTGGAGTAAATATTGAGCTGCGGGTTCAGCGGAATCTCTGAAATGCCAAGGGGAGTCTTGCCGGTTTTGAAGTCGATTACCTCGTATCCGCCCGACGCGTTCTTTTCAATCCTGTCGATTTTTCCGTGGTATGGTATGTCGTCAAGAACGATGCCTATCTTGCACTCGACGTCGAGCACCGTATTAGACGATTTGGCATCCCATTCAGCCGAATCCCGGACTATTTTTTCCAACGATGCTTCGACGGCATCATACTCCCGCACGGCGAACGCGGCGCGATCCGTCTTGAGTCGATCTTTGGCCACTTTTACCGCCTCGGCGACATCGGGAACGCGTCCGTTCATCCTTGCCTTTCCGATGTATTCTAGTGCCGCATGCACCGCCCCGCCCTTGCTGAGATAAATTGACGGCCCGCCCGGCAAGCCAATCACGTGTGCGTACATGTACATGAGCGGACACCTTTGGTAGTCGGCAATTTTGCTGGGAGACAGCGACAGCGTGTCTTCATTTACTAGTTTTGCGTCAGGCAAAGGGATCGGCGGGCCGTCCTCAATGCATGCGTCCAAGATGGGATGTGGATCGAATCCGTCCAGGTTCCCGTGCACGCGGACATGCTCGATCCTTGCCAAGCGCGCCACCAATTTTGCCGCCGTCCCGTGGCGAGATTCGCGCACGGCCTTACACGCGTCTTCTTGCACGCGGCCCATTTCCATGTCTAACGCGTCTTGCGCCACAGCCGCCGGCGGCACATCATACGAATGTCCATATTGGCGGATGTCGGGATCATCGTTGCCCGCCAAGCCATCGAGCAAGCTAAATATCTTCTTGCTATTGCGGCCATTAGAATTGCAAGTATACGTCAGGTACAGTCTGCTTTCTGCTCGCGTCATGGCAACATACAAGCCATTCCTGCGCTCTATCGCCTTGGCTTCTGCGTGGTCGCTTGGGCGGCCGGTGCCCTTGAGCAATTCTGCCGGCATCTCAAAATCCCTCCCGCTTCTGGCGCCTTTCAGAAAACCTTCATTCAGCCCGGTCACGAACACCGTATGGAATTCCATGCCCTTGCTCTTGTGCACCGTCATGACCTTCACCGAGTCGGGTTCCCTGGCGTTGCTCTCTGACCATTCTGGAATTGCCATGTCGTCTACAACCGTGGCATAGTCGATAAAATCCGACAACCGCTCGTCGGGGTAGTGCTTGGAGTAGTCCAAGGCCATTTTGTGCATGTTCTGGATCCAGGCTAGATCTTCCGGCGACCCCTCGCCGCAGGCATGCCTTTTGTAGACATCCGAATGCCGCCCCATCATGTCGTGCAGTAGTTTTTGGAGCGGCGTAGACCTTGCTTCTCTGGCCAATTTGGCTAGATTGTCAGCAATGTCCCGTATCTCAACGTCCTGATCGGAACCCGAATGATTCAAGATCGTCTGGTACACGCAGTCAGAAACTTGGCGCCTGTCGCGCGTCTCTCGCGCCTTGGCCATTATGGCTTTCACGTTGTATTCACGTATGCCCCGCATTCTTAACAAGTGCCCGATATACTTGCCTGTCGTCTCGGGCGAATCGGCTACGCGGAGTAACGCCATGATCTCGACGCCATCCCTGTTAGTCGTCGAACCAGAATTTGCCACAGATACGGGAATGTCGCGGGCGCGTAGTGCCGCGGCGAACCTTTGACAGAGATTGTTGGTGCTGCACAATATGGCCACTTTGCCGTATGGCGTGTCCGAACCGGATATGGTGTCGGCGACAAAGTTTAGTTCGGCCGCCTCGTCTGACGCCTCCACGATGTCCACTACGTCGCCGTCGGATTTTTCTGGACGCCCTGTTGGTTGTTCTTGATCGTCGAGTAAGCGTTTGGATACGCGGGTCACGTGGCCTGTGCACCGATAATTGTTGCTCAGCGTAATCTCTTCGCCGTCTGCATATTCCCCGCTGAACTCGTCAAATATTCCGCCAAACGCACCTTGAAATCCCATGATGGATTGGTTCTCATCCCCGACTGCCGTGATATCCCCATTGCTGGCGAGTATCCTTGCCAGCTCGAACTGGGCGTAGTTGTTGTCTTGGAATTCGTCCACCAGCACATGCCTGATCTTGTTGCGGTACATTTCCAGTGCCGCTTCGTCGCGTCCCAGAAAGTCCACTACCATGCTCACCATGTCGTCATAGTCGATCATGTCGTTTTTCTTCTTGTACGCGTCATAGGCGCGATACACCTTCGCGAGCTCGCCCATGATGCCGCGTTTTTTCTTTCCGGCGGCATCTTGCGCTTCAGAAGACGAATATCTCCCCAAATCGTCTACTGTGATCATTTCACGCTTTGCCATGCGTACGGCACCCATCATTGCTTTGCATTTGTTCAGCGGGTTCGTGGGCATCTTGACTATATCAGGATCCAAGCCAAACCTGTCAACGTTACGGATGCACCAGACATTTCCGGAGATCTCCCCCATAATTCCAGTTTTGTCCGTTATTCCAGTGGAGCCCCCGTGTTCTTTGAGGATTTCCAAGCAGAGGGAATGCATCGTGCCGACCCAGATGTCATCGATCCCCAATTCCAGCAGGCGATCGCGCATCTCGCCTGCAGCTTTTTCTGTGAACGTCATACAGAGTATGGACTCGTGTGGTAAACCGCCTGATGCCAACTCTTTGGCACGTTTGGTTATGACTGCCGTCTTGCCTGAACCCGGACCTGCCCTCACTAGCAAGTGCCTGCCGCCATACGACACGGCCTCGACCTGTTCCTTGTCTAATTCCATGATGCCGCATGATCAGTAGATGGAAATGTGTTTTTTTAGGATCACCTAATCTTGCCGCGTTCCTTATGATCACTAGGCGTTCGCCATTATTAGACTCTGGGTGTTAAAAATGGAGCGCGCGAGTCTTACACGTTCAAATGAAAAACAAGCAATCACTCCAAATACAGTCCGCCGAATCTGCATATAAGATCATCGGTCCCGTACTGTTTTCCCTGTTGCAGATCAAGTTCTCAGACAGGTACAACGCCCTGTACGGACCGGTCCACTTTTTTGAACGCTTGTTTGGCATGTGCAGGCACACCGAATACGCAGAGACTGCATGGTCCAGCGACCCGGACGGCGGGACGGGCATTCCCACGGGCAGGTGGCTGCTTGACAGGATACGCCATATCCGGTACGACTACATGTTAAAGCGGTGCCAGGCGGTGACAGACCGCACCGTGCGCAGGATGAGGCGGCACGGCATGTTCAGGGAGCCGGTGGACATTGCAATCGACAAACACCTGGTCTGCAGGTACGACAGGTTCCGGAGGATCGTCAACACCATAAAGTCAAAACCAAAAAAGGGAACGTACAACTTTAACTGCCTGGCGACTGCAAACTGCATCGTGGCAGACTCCAGGGCGTTTCTGGCAGCCCGGCTGGTCAGAAGGGGAGATACAGACCTCGAGGTGGTCTCAGGACTGATAGCAGACTGCAGAAGGCGGGGGATAATGATCAAGTCACTAAAGATAGACCGGGAGTTCTTTTCTGTGGACATCATTAACATGCTGGAGCGTGAAGGGATCCCGTTCATGGTGCCTGCAATCAAGACCAAGGGCGTCAAAAAAGCCGTAGAGGAGTTCAAAGACGGCAGGAGGAAGGCGGTGTCGCGGCATTCCATAGATTCGGGACGCGATACTGCCGAGTTTACACTGATAATCCAAAAGAGGAAGAACGGCCACTTTACGCTTGCCACCAACGCCACGGTGCCGCAGGTGCTGGGGTTCGAGTCTGGCGGCGGCCTGACAGGCGCACACGGATTCGCAGAACAGTACCGCCTCCGCTGGGGAGTGGAGACTGCGTACAGCAACTACGAGTCCCTCAGGCCCCGCACCACGAGCAGGAACGAGTCGGTGCGCATGCTGCTGCTGTTCTTCCCGATATTCATTTACAACGCCTGGGCGCTGGTCCGCCACCTGCTCCGGATCTCATTCCACGGCAGGCACATGACGCTCATAAAGATGCTCAGGCTGTTTCTCAGGTTCATGAAAGAGTTGGGCCTGGCCGAACCACCCACGTGAATTGTGTTTCTTGACGCATTGACACGCAAGTGCCGGCCGCAAGGCTGCGCGGACATGCAGCAACCGGTGCCGGGGTGCCAACGGAATGTGCGCAGGACAGTCAATTGTGATGATCTTCGGGATTTGTGGACAGTTAGTTGCTAATCATGGGTTTGGTAAAGACTGTTGGGCATGTGCAATTAGACACATTTCCAACTACTGATGATGGCAACAAGTATATCAACATGGTGAATGGCAAGTTGGGAATTATATGCGCAAGCTCGGTGCGGCCGCTGGAATTTATTTTGAGGATTTGTCTGGTTCCCCAATCGTGGTGAATGTGCAACAACTTCGTGGGTTGCAGAAAACTAACGCGGTTGTGAATTCGACCAATCCAGATGACTTATTGCCAAGCACCCACGACATACATGGTTGACCAGGAAATGCCCAGAGTGCGGAAGCGCCAGCATGGCAGAGATTGTCTACGGGCTTCCCAGTCCGGACTGGGATTGGAAAAAGGAAGTGGATTCGGGCAGGATAACGCTTGGCGGATGCTGCATTCCGGAGGATCCGCATCGCTGGTTCTGTAATTCATGCCGCCATAGCTGGGGGAAACGAAAGATCTAATCTGATGGGTTCTGCAACGTCATCATGTGCCAAATATTGGCACTGTCAAGCACTCTGGCGTTTTTGCTTCCCATATTCTAACGTGGATATGTAGACGGCCATCACAGGATCCACCATGATTGAACGGCTGTCTGACACGACCTTGCCGTTCTGGATGTCCCGCTTCCTGTATCTAAAATCACGGTAGGCCTCTCCGTCCGGAATCCTGTCAGCCAAGCTCCAGCACCCGTGTCTGGTCACCACGCACGCGGCCTGCTCCACGAAGCGCGACCTTTCGGACATCGGTGCCACTGTTATGCCCGCAGCGGTCAGGCCCACGATGAACGGCCCGTGATGCATTCTGACTAAGATACCAGCGCAATGGGCCGCCTCGCCTATCTGGTGGCGCCCTTCTGACAGGAACCTCAATCCGCCGTACTCCACTATTCCCTTTGTCAGGGCGTCGCGCACCCTTGGAACCATCTGTTCAACCGAATAATCATGGTACTCTACATTGTCCACCAGTTCCAGTTTGTCCTCTTGCAATTTCTTGTCCCTGTACGCGTATGTCCAGCATGCGTATACATGTGGATCCTTCATCCTGCCATCGGTTGCCATGACGTTGCCGTGACTGTCTTGGCATACTGCACACGCCTTCTTGTTTTCCTTGGCCATCTCAAGCACGTCTTCAATGACAGTTAGGAATCTTGCGTCATCCCAAGACGCGTCCACCTTTCCGTATGATTGCATGTGATGCCTTTCGCGTGATGGGTATTTAGCAGTGTGTTTGCGTGGCTACATGGCCTGAACGAGGCGTGCGTGCAGGCGTCAGAATTCTGGAACGGCGACGCGGGACAAATGATTCTGCATGTGGTTCGCGGTCGTGGCGTATGCATTGGCCCGGCGGCGCTTTGGCATCGCCAAGATCATGGTACGGTCGCACAAAGACAATGCTTGATCCCGGACGCTAACCATCGCATGTCTTGGTGCCGTACTTGTATTCGAAAATGATGCATTCCATGGAAGCATATGTGGGTAGTAATCGGATTAAAGATCCGGAAAAGCCCACTCACGTGATTTAGATCCATGGCAGCCCGGTGCACTCCCATGAGCATGCCGGCACGGGTTGCCGCACCACTAATGATAACTTGCCCGATAATTTCCGGCAGGTCCAATCCTTCCCGTAGAATTTTCTGCTCAGGGCATGGCTCTCGGCAGGTTGCGGCGTTCGGATGCGGAGTGTCTGGGTACGATCACGCATTCAACGACCGGCGGGTCAGGCAGTGCGGTTTGGGGGTTCCACAGGTATGCGCCGCGCCTTCTTCCATGGCCCCCTCTGGGGGCCGATGGCCTCAAACACATAATGGATCAGTTTTGCTATGGCGACCTCCCCGCTGCGCAGCAGCTGTCTGATTCTCTTCTGCAGCTCGTCGAATCCGCCAAAGAAGGTTGCCGACAGTGCCCCCTTGAGCTCCCTCCACTCCACCTCGATGGAATTGTGCTGCGGTGTGCGCGGGGGCAGAAACCGCCGAACCACGTCGCCTTTCGTGCTCTCAATGTACCTGTTCATCTCCTGGCTGGTGTGGGCTCCGGCGTTGTCCATTATTGCGTAGACTTTTCCGTACTTCCGCCGAAGGTGCTCCAAAAGGGCCTTTGCGCTCCCCGTGTTGGCAGACTCGTGGAACTGTATGTCCAGCGTGCCCCTGCCAAGGGCTCCTGCGACCTTGACGGTCTTCTTGGAGCAGTTGGTCTTGACCGTGTCCCTGCCGCCCCTGCGCCGTATGCCGCGCCTGGAGGCGGGGGAGTCGGCAAATCCGGCAAAATCGATGAATACTATCTTGAAGCCGTTCCTGTCATACTCCCTCACCTGCCTGACCGTCTCCTCCACATATTCCGCCAGATCCTTCGCCGTGGCCGAGTTGTACGGCACGGGCCTAACCCCCCTGACTGAAAAATTCATCCTGCGCGTCAGCTTGAGCGCGCCGCTGTCGCTGTACCTGATCCCAAACGCGTTCAGGATGCGGCGGGCGACGAGCCTGCCCGTCCACGTATCGCGGAAAAAGCCGCTCTCCGTGGGATCCTTGTCGACATCCCTGTCAAGGGCCGCCCACTGCTCATCGGACAGGCGGCACGGCCTGCCGGGGCTCTTGCGGTCGTGCCTGCGCTCCAGGCCGCCTTCCTCCAGCCGCAGCAGCCAGTCGTGTACGGTGCTGATCGCCACCCCGATGGCGTTTGATATGCTCTCCAGGATCTCGCCTTTCTTTCGGCGCATGGCCGCCTGCAGCATGGTTCTGGTCTTTCCGTGGGGTTCCCCCCTGTGCAGCTGCTCAAGTTCGGGCAGGCCGATGTCCGGGAGGAACCCGTCCCCGCGTTTTACCCTTTTCGACCGATCCATGAGGGTGCCGGGCACGGCGCCGATCTTAGTGTTTCGGTTTGACCAATTGTATACGGTCGCTCTTTTCCGGATCTTTAATCCGATTACTATGGGGAGGCATAAGGGGTTAGAAATTAAGAAACCGCAGGAGCCAGTCCCAGGCTGTCGCGGAACACCTCTGCACTCGTGCACTTCCTTTCTGTCAGGGCGTAAAGCCTTCCGTCATTCACGTAAACCGCATCAGCCGGTCTTGCGCCGATGAAGCCGTCGCTTGCAGTTCTGTTCTCCAATAGTGGCCCGGCTACCAACTTGTGCCCGGATATTGTCAGGCTTTCCAGGTATAGGGTGCCTGCAGAACCGTCCAGCTCTGTATACAGCACGGTAAACCCTGCCTACCTGAACTTTGTCGCGATGTTCTTTAGCGCCCTTTGTCGCTTGCCCGTCTGGTTGTCTTCGTTTTCCGACCTGGTGCCGCCCAAGACCGCCTCCGAAGGCGAGCAGGAGGAATTCAAGGCAGTGGCAGGCAGGAGGGCAAGGGAACTGGGCAAGGACGGGTACGCCACATTCGTCGAAGACGAGGCCGCAGTCGGCATGTCGCAGGAACCGGGCTACGGGTGGAGACCCACCGGTGGCAGGGACACGATCCCGAGGGGTTTTTCAAAAAAGACCGTCAGTCTGCTTGGCGTCATGGGCAAAGACACGCTCTACGTCCGCATGGCAGATTCTGCAAACTCGGACACGTTCAAGGAATTACTAGAAGATGTGCGCAGGATCCACCCGAAATTCTACATGGTCTTGGACAACGCGTCGTACCACCATTCCCACACGGTCAGCGAGTACGTGGCCGGCACGGGCGGCGATATCGAGCTGGAATTTCTCCCGCCCCGCACGCCGCAGCTGAACCAGATCGAAAACGTCTGGAGGGATCTCAAGAAGAGACTAGCAGGCAGGTATTTCAAATCCCCGGAGGATCTAAAGGCGGCAATAACGGCAATCCTTGAAAAAGAGATGGGCAACCGGCTCGTGGGCTATCTGGTAGATTAGCCACTGGCGTGAAAAATCTACTCTTGCGTATGGAATAATGCGGATCCCTGGTTGCCTGTAGCCTGATTTCCGTGCAAGCCGTGGTTTTAGCCACGTCATGCCTGGTGAGATGCATGATTGCAGGATTAATTTAGCCAAAAGTGAGCGGATTGTTCTGGCCTATACTATGCATGCGTGATTCTACAAAGATGTATGCTCAATGACATGGTCGATACTCTGCCAGTTGCTGCCGTTTTTTACCACCTTCCGTAGGTCGCGTCTGATGTCTAATTCGAGGTTCTTTTGGCTGATGTCTATGAGCAACAGTCCGTTGTTGGTTTCCGCCGGCTTTTGCACCAAAAAATGCTCAAACCGCAGGACTAGACGACATTGAACGACTTGCGCTTGCTGATCCACACGCGGCCGTTCGAATATGTAACCCGACCGTCGTATTCCCAGAACCCGGTATGATCAAAGATTCCCTCCGTGTCTAGATGGTAGATCTCCTTGCCGTCGTTACGCTCCAGTGCGGACTTGGTTATAGTCGTCCCGTCCGGCTTGCGGAATCTGATTTCCAGCTTACTATGGTCAGTGAAGGTCTGCTCCTCCCCGTTGTAGTCATCCACGGAGTTTATGGAGAACTCAACGTGCGTTCGCCCCTTGGGGTAGGTGGGTGTTGACGACATATGTCTTTAACCCTGATTTTGTATGACTTAACCGCTCCAGCCTTTCCGTTGGTCTGTGGAACCTTGTGCAATCTGGTTCTGTATGTGCAATCCCATAAGTATACCGCGGAACATAAATCCGTGAATAAAAATATTTCATACGGTTGTAAAAGATTTTTTTCGCATGCAGTGTTATGCTCATCCCGAATCACATAGTCAATGAAGATCAAGACGATGTTGAAAAGATACGCCGCTGAGAAAGACTGCAATGTCAAGGATCGCATGATGCTGATAATCATGATCAAGCGCGATGGAGCAACCATGAGCGATGCTGCAAAATCCCTTGGCAAGTCGCCGGCATGGGGCTGCAAGTGGCACAAACGCTATCGGGAAGTCGGCTTTGACAGGCTGGGAAACCTTCCGCGCTCCGGCAGGCCGACCAAGGTAAGCAGGACAGACATGGGGCGGATTCGGAAAAACGCGCGCAGTAAGCTGATCTGGACGGGCAGGGAGATGCGGGAATACATCAGGCAGAAGACGGGGGTAAAGTACAACCTCACGCACGTGCGGTACATGCTGCGGAGCTGGGGCTACTCCCAGAAGGTTCCCGTAGGAAAACATGCAAGAAGGGCGCCTGACGAGGAGATCAGGAAATTCCAAAAAGAGATGCCAGAGCTTATAAAAAAAAGAACAGTGAAGGAACAGTCGTAGCGATACAGGACGAGTCCATAGTAATCTCCGATGCGCGGCTGCGAAGACGCGGCTACACCAGGAAGGGAATACGGGCGTTTTTCACGTACACCGGCTCACACTCCAAGACGATAATCCATGGACTAATCACCACGGACGGCAGGGGCATGTTCCGGCAGTACGACGCGTTTACCAAGGACACCTTTGAGGACTTTCTAAGGCAGGCGATGTACAGGTTCAAGAAGATCTGCCTGATCATGGACAAGGCCTCCCAGCACAGGGCATCAAACATACGCAAACTGCTTGATGGCACAGACGGCCTGGAGATAGTCTTCCTGCCAACTGCAACCCCGGACCTGAGCGCCATAGAGACGTACTGGAGGGATCTCAAGCGGGCAGTGCTTGACGTGCCGTACACCAGCCTGAGCATGCTCCGCGAGGCGATCACCAGGTACACGAGGTACAAAAAACCGAATCTGGTCGTTGAAAACTTTCTGTACAGGGCCATCTAGAACGACATCAAACCGCACCGGACCCACGCCGCCTAGCGTGTGCCATGCACGGCGCACCAGAGCATGCAATGTCTAATGTTCGGGGCGTCTTTTCCCGTCATTTGGGAATTCAACGCACCTCGTAATTTCCAGAGACGGCTGTTGCATCAAAAATTTATGAGCGATTTTGATATGAATTTTTCATTGCTGGTATACTTCCTCTGATTGGAACGAGCTCTGGGTATACAGATGTGGTTCCTACTGAAAACGACAACGAGAAATATAACTTTTTGAATAAAGCGTTGTCAGAAACCGGCACATGGGGTATGGACTCAGGTCGCCAAACTGCGCTACGCTGCCACTGCGGGTACAGAAACCTTCTGATATTGTTCGGGTGGCTTGAATATGCTCCAGCCAGGATCCATGATGATGTTCTCGACTGCTTGGCGCGGGAAGATGCCCTGCTTGTGGCAGGTGCGCGCCACTGATATCAGCACCGAGAAGACCTCCCGCCCCTCGGGTTCGGACAGCTGGTGCCGCACGTTCCCGTGCAGCACCGCAGTGTCGCGTATCTCAAGCTCTGCTGCGTTGTTATGCGGCGGCATGCCCGGATGCCTGAGGAACGTGAACATGCACGGGGCCGCGTTCTCAAGCGTCGTGCGGAAGTCGTGGGACTCCCCGTAGTCCGAGGCGATTTGGAGCACCGTCCTTTCCAGGTCCAGGCACTCGCCGGATCCGGCAGACTCCCTGTCCTTGACTGACCGGTACAGGGCAAGCAGCCTGCGGTAGCAGGCAAGATCGTTGCCGCCGTTCTTGATGGCGTACTCTTCTGCGGCGCGCAGCAGGTGCACCCAGCACCTCTGCTTGACTGGGAACATGTTGTAGACGGTGTACCCATCCACCACCACCGGCTTGCCAAGCAGCCGGGCAAAATGCGCGTTTATCACGAGGGCCGCCCTGCTCGGGGCGGCCACCAGATACGTGGCGTCCCCGGCGGTGACCAGCCACACGTACCCCTTCTTCCCGTTCATCTTCATGTGGGACTCGTCAAACTGCACGAACGCGGCCTCGGCGATGTGGGCCAGTATGCCCTCGTACGCGCCCTTGAGGATCTTTTTGAGGGCCTTGCGCGCGTTCCATATGGCGTTTGGCGATATGCCAAACCCGTACAGCGCCTTGAAATAGTATGATACGGTGTAGTCCGTGCTCCTCTTGTCGTAGTACTCCTCCACAAACCCCAGGGCCTTGGGGCCAAGCGACGTGCCGGGGATCGTGGGAGGCACGGCAGAGCTGACGTGATTGCACCTCTTGCACAACCCCTGTCCCACCAGGTACGCGACGCGCTCGATCCTCATGGCGCCGTCGTCGGGAAAATCATACACCATCTTGACAATGGACGGCATCCGGACCAGGTGTCCGCGTCCGCACTTTTCGCACCTGCACACTGGCAGACTCTCGGTCCTCTCGGCCTTGTTCTTGTGCGAGGCGCCGGCGTGTCCTGCCGGCGGTCCCTTGCGGGTCTTGTCTCCGGCGCCTTCGCCTTCTGATTCAGGTCCGCCTTCCGATTCGGACTTTTCTCCTTCCTTGGGCCCGCTGCCATCGGACTCCATCTTGGCCTCCATGTCCATCCGCTTCCTGAATGCCGTGCGGTCCGAGTTGTACAACGAATATGTGGACGAGGACATGTTGGGGTTTTCGTATTTGCGGAGCCTCCTGCGGTACCCCGCGTTTTCCAGGGTCAGGCGGTCGTTTTCAATCTCGAGCAGCGTCACCTTCTTGGTGAGTTCGGCATTTGTCTTGTACATCGTTTTCTTAAACTTCTCGAACTCCGTCACTACCCTTGCCAGCTCCCTGCGTAGGAGCGATATCTCTGATTTGCTCACGTGGGTTCGCGGATTCCGAGATCAATAAATCGGCATGGTCTAATTTGATGCACAAGCGATTAAAATCTAGGCACGGACCTGAGTCCATACCACATGGGAGGCGCAAAAAATTAATGGTGAACATACCGAATTGTGGAAGTACATCGTCGTTGAGCATAACGATCAAACAAAACACGTGGTCTTGAACATACAAGTTTATGACAAACAATCTAATGAAATTGGAGACTACGATATAGAATTCAAAGCCAAATACGATTCACAGACTGATATATATGAAGTTCACAACACTATGCTAAACGAAACGAAAAAAATTGGCAGGGAAAACAATAGCGATGGAACACAAACAAATGGACAGACTAGGATCGGTTCTCAAATACAAGCAGATGGTCTAGTACTACCGGGCACCCCGACTACAATCGTGCACACTTGGGTAAATCCAGTTGTGAATTCGAACAATGAATTCGGCGATGATGAGTATTCTCAATGCGGAAACGACTGATACACTGATTTCATGTCTAATGGTTCGTCTGGATTGAGATGGTATTCGTTTTCAGGGCAATACTATTATCTTGATTGGTGCCTATTCCCAAACGCATTTGATCGAGTTCTTGTCAAGGCCTCACAAGGCGACTGGTCTGAATATGACACATACAATTTTCACATAGACTCACATTCTGAATACGACATTGACATGCCAGATATGCTGATACTGCAAGTACACTGGAAATACTAACCGGCACCATAAATTTACACCGCTAACTTTTTTATTTACTAAACTAACATTTAAACTAGCATGAATCTTTTTTTCTTACCAATCATAATCGGTATTGGATTGTCAAGTTTGTTCATTGTTGACTTTTTGAGTGTCGATGTTTCTCATACCAACATAGATCCCAAAATTTTAGAATTTTATGATGAATTCGTGTTACAATCTGATGTCGATGTGTATGCCATTACCATACTAGACGATACACCTTCTATGTTACTTACGGTCAGTGAAACCTCTGTTGGGTATGTACTGATGGACAATCCTTTGTTTTTGTTTCAAGAATCATTCCCGAATGAGAACGTAACAACTTTAGTTGTATTGGTGGATGATAATGAAATACCACATGAGATAGAAAACAACATGTTGCGATTTGATATCAGTAACTCGAACACAGTATTGGTGCAAGGCAAATAGCATCATCAAATGATAAAGCAACAAATTGGTGAATGCATGTATTGAACTGACCGGATCCAACTATAAATACTCTCACAAGTTCGGGTGGTACAGGCTCAGGTCCCTCTCAAACTCAGGCGTGAATATCCGTAAAACAGTACGTGTTTGTGCCTAGACAATACCGGAATCTGGGCCGCGCTGGACGTGATGCGCGAGAACCACTCGTTCGTTGCATCATCCGTGTTCACCGAAGGACTGCACATCGAGGACTTGGACCGCATCATCGAGGTTGACTTCCATTACGGCTCACGCCAAGAAGAAATGCAGTTGTCAGGCAGGCTGATGCACAGCCAGCAAAAGAACAAGCGGCACGACATAATCATGACGTACGCCGAGTTTGACAAGTACAAGAAGCGCCTGCTGTCGCTTGAAAACAACGGCTTCCACGTGCGGCTGCTTGAGGCTTGACTGACCACCGTGCCAACCCCTTATACCGTTTTTCAGGAACGTGATCATGGGAGAATGCACTCATGACGAGTATTACAAGTGTTTGTACTTCAAGTGCGATACGTGCGGACAAGAAGGCGACGAAGTTGACGAGGGATTTGGCTACGAACGGGGCGACGGGTTCCGTGATTGCGACAAATGCGACGGCTCGCTGGTAATAGAAAGGATAACGTGGCGCTGCAGTGCCTGCAAAAAGGACATAGGATAAACCCCCTTTTACATGATTGGTTACACGCTCAAGTGATGGATTGCAAGAAGTGCCATGAGGAAGCCAAATGCGTGTGCGGCAGCTGCAACGCGGATCTCTGCCACCATTGCCACGAGACCTGCGCAATCTGCGAGAAGCCAGTGTGCGGCAGCTGTTGGTTCTCCAAACACAGGCATACGGCAGCCGAGATAACGGCTGCGCCGCCATACGTGGCCGTCAGATACAGATAAGATCAATTCTGGCTGTTCCCAAGGAGTGATTGTTGGAAAGCCAATGCTCGCCAAAATGTTGTGGGCAGACAGGCACTGCGCAGACATGAATCCAATCCTTATCACGTAAGGCTTTTCAAGACAGCATCGTATTGCACGGGAATTACATACTTGAGCAGACATAGTACACCCTTTTAACGCACGGTACCGTATAGTACCATACCAATGAAGCAAGAACTTTCATACACCACGCAGACATTCACCGTTCCATTTTACCAATCCCGGGAGGCATCGCGCCTCATCTGGAATGTTCGTCCGCAGATAAACTGGTGCTACAATGAAGGCGTTCGGCAGGCACTGGATAACAATCTTGGAAGGTTTGGCCTGTACAACATCCTCACGAAAAAGCGGGCAGAACACGGCTGGCTGGATGTCAATCTGGATGCCCACAGGCACGCGATCGACGGCGGTCGGAAGGCAGTCGAGGCGTTCCGCGCATCAAACATAGGGAAGCGATGGAGGCCAAAACGCAAGCGCAAATACACGTCACCGGACAGCTTGTTCAGGAAAAAACGCGTGGGCGTGCAACGACGACAGCCGGCAATCGGGTGCTATGGAAGGCCTGCAGGCAACAAGGACGGCTCCTGGAATCTGGGTGGCGTCTGCAGCATCGTGCCCAAAAGCACCGAGATTGAACGCAGCCTAATCAAGTCGTTCCAGATAATCGAGACCACCAAAAAAATCACCAGGAATACAAAGCCAGAGGACCGTACGTATGAACTGCACGTCCAAATACACGCGGATAAGCCAAAACGCGACGGCGATGGCGACATTATCGGCATAGATGTGGGCGCAGTCAACATGATGGCGATGCACAACCTGAACGACGGTAAATCTGTCCTGCTGACTCTCCCGGAGAACGCCATGCGGTACAAGGGAGACGAGACAGACATGAGAAAGTCAGCGCAGTCAAAACGCAAGAAAGGAAGCAACTCGTGGAAGAAGGAGCAGGAGCGCATCCGGAAAAAGAACGCCAAGACAACCAACCGCCGGACGGATTTCATGAGAAAGTCAGTCAAGGAAAACCTTGCATGCGCGGAAATAATAGCAGTCGAGAACCTCCACCCGAGACAGATGGCACGGAAGGGCAGGGGCAAGACGGGTTTGAACCGGACAATAATGCACGCCGCGCTCGGGGAGGTGCTGTCGTATATAGAGTGGTTTGCAAAAAAGCACGGCAAGGAATTCCACAGGGTAAAGCCGCACTACACCAGCACGACGTGCGCCGAATGCGGGCATTCGGACAGGAATTCCAGGCGCTCGCAATCAATATTTATCTGCGCAAGATGCGGGCATGAAGACCACGCGGACATAAACGCGGCGGTCAACATATCCGCGCGCGGCGCAAAGGCGGCCGGGAAGGTCGTCGTTAGGAGGAAAAAGGAGCACGCGGTGCCCCGCGCGTATATGCGGGAAATCACCGTGCACGAGAGAGCCAATCAAAGTGCTTCATTGCCTTCAGAAAAAAACAAGAGTAGACATGGGCCGCCTTCGGCGGCTGCTGTTTACTATTGTATATAATTCCCTGACATACAAGGTGCGCGTCAGCACGCAGCCATTGGCAACCGACAACTACAAAAACTACCGGAACCGGGACGAACAGACCGACTGGGGCGCGATAGGCGCCAACATGACAGATACCGTATCGATGATGATCAACACGGCAAACGCAGACGATGGGCGCGTCTCAGACACGCTGCACGCGCATTCTAGGATAAATTGCATCAAGCACGCCATCAAGGCCATCGGCGACGCCGGGGTAAATTTGGCGGGATTCATCCGTCTGGATTGCTGCTGGCATGGGAAAAAGGACTACGAGTACTCCATGAGTCCAGTAGGCAATGACTTTGGTTTTTTTTATTGCCACCAGGGCTTGTTGGGCTTGGCGCCTTACAAGCCAACCGTGAACACGCTGCGCATGCTGCACGACGACTCGGCGATGTTTCTCATGCTGTACAATTCCATCAGGAGGTCTCCGGGATTTGGCATTCCGACCATTGTCAAAGCCGAGCAAAAGGCCGTGGATTATTACATGTCGATTCCCGAATACGTCGAACGCGTCAAGAACGCCGAGGCGTCATTCCAGACAGAACGCGGCAACGGCAAGGACAAGATGGTCGTTGCCGCCGCGCTTGCGCAGTACGCCCTCCGCACCTACCTGATTGTTGACTAACCCAGTCAAGAAGCAGGACATGGCTACTGTACGCTCACGCCGGCTGGATTTTCTCCTTAAATGCCAAACCATCCTCCAAGGCATGGCAAAGCGGAGCGGCATCGTATTCACACCAGTGATAATTGCGATAATACTTGCCGTGATTGCCACAATCATCATAATCAGCCAGGGCATTGTGGTCGTGGCCGGACTCGCGCTGCCGGAGATCCTTACCGAGATGCCGACGTTCTACGATTATGCCGAAGACGGCGGCCGCGCGTACGAACCGATAGCCTGCGAGCGCACCGGCAATTATAATGCCGCAGACTGCGTTTGGTTCACGCCTGGCTGCGAGGGCTCCGGGGCCAGATCGGATCCAAACTGCCAGCTGAAGCCAAGCGTCTTCATCGCGTATTATTGGTTGCTTGCAGGCATAGGCATATCCATAATGGTGATCGTGATGTGCATCGCGGTAACGCAGTATGTAGCGGAAGGCACCGGTCTTACGGACAAGAACAAGGCAATCGAGAACGTCAAAAAAATAGTCCCGTACATCATATTCATCCTGATTCTTCCGACAGTCTGGGATCCGCTTGCCATAATGATCGAGGAACTTGCGCTGTTTTTCATGGCGCCGTTCCCGCCAGAATCTGACCCGTACATAGACGTGGGCGCGGTCGCGGCATTTGTCGGCGCGCCGCAAGACGGCTTCAAGAGCCACGCGCAACTGCGCGGCGCGTGGTTGTTCATGGAGGCCGGGAGCATAATCCCGCCCACCGTCTGGCAACCGGAATCAATGGTCGGTTTTATCTTTGATCCCGCCAAGGCAGTCAACAACATACTGACCGGCGCATTCATAGGAATTTTCAAGGCGGTCGTGGTGATTTTGCTTGCCATGGAGATGTGGGTGTCTGGGATAGTGCGCGTAATGGCCACCATGATGACGGTCATGGCGATGCCCATAATGCTCCCGTTGTCGTTGATTCCAAAGTTCGGCGAGGCGACAAGAAAGATTACGAGCACGTTGTCGGGCTTGATGCTGGCCCCGATATTCTCGGCACTCGTGTTTACGATAGGCCTGGCGTATCTTTCATCGTCGAGGAACGAGGATGAACTGGTGCGCTGGCTGCAGGCAGTATGCGTGTGCTTTTTGTGCTCGTCTGCAGTCACGGTGCTTGCAGGCGGGTTCTTCATGGATGCAAAACAGAATGTCATGGGCGCGCTAAAGACGGCAATGATAGGGGCTGCAACTGCGACTGCGGCAGCGGCCACAGGCGGGATAGGCGCGGTCATGGGAGGCGCGGGTGCTTCCGCGGCGGCAGGAAAGGCGTTAACTGGCATTGCCACGACTGGCGCCAAGACCATGGCAACCGCGACCGAAACAGCCAGTCTTGTGGGCAGCAGATCCGGCAAAGATTCCGGACACGGGAACCAACAAATACTTGACACCAACGCAGGGTCGGGCGGCGCGCCGCCCGGGTCTGTAAATGCAAATGCCGGATTTATGGATGCGCCGCCCGGAGCCCCGCCAGGAGCACCAGGCATCCCCGGAACGGTCCAAGCAGGAGCTGGCGACATGCCGGGAGGATACAACGAGCAGCAGCCTAGCGGAGGGTTTGGCGTAAACCCGCCGACTGACAACAGGCCGCCACGGTCAGGGGCTGCAGACGCAGACTTTGCGCAGAATGCAGACGATACATCCAAAAATGCCAAGAAAAAAGACAGCATGGAAAAGCCGGAAGAACCGGCGCAAGAAGGCCAATACCCCAAGGAAGTCAAGGACAAGGCCGGTAATACGGTAAAACGGCCGGAGCATTTGCGTACAGACAAGCCGACAAAGAAGCACATGGGCATGACGTTCCTCATGGGCGCCATAGCAGGCGGGGCCGCGCCCACGATGCAGGGCATAATACCCAAGGGCTTTGGTTTTGAGAAATTCACCGAACCAGTCGGGAAACAAGCCGCCAACCTGACCCATGACACCATTGACGTTGAGAAGCAGGAATATGAGGATTCTGCAAAATATTTCAAGGCGTTGAAGGAACAGAACGAGGCTGCAGAAGAACAGGTCGATGTAAACATGGATGTAACGGCGAAGAAAAAATGGGAAGAAATCGAGACGAAAAGGCAAATAGACGACATGCCTATGTACGGGGGGTCAGGCGCGTACAAGGCAAAACCATGGCCGGGTGACGGCTCGTCTGGTGCTGGTCAGTCCGGCGGCAACACTCCAAGCAGCCCGCCGCCAAGCAGCCCTCCAGGTAAACCATCCGGCGGCTCATCAGGTACCGGCCCATCCGGCGGCTCATCAGGTACCGGCCCATCCGGCGGCTCATCAGGTACCGGCCCATCCGGCGGCTCATCAGGTACCGGCCCATCCGGCGGCACCATGTCGCAGTCAAAAGCTGCAGACACGACCATTTCACAAAGCGATAGGGATGCTCTTCCAAATGAAGTCACGAACAAGGCCGGCGAGACGATAAAGAAGCCGGAGCATTTGTATGCTGGCAAGCAGTCGGCAAAGGACATCATCAAGACATTCCTGTTTGGCGCAGTCACGGGCGGGGCCGCATCCACGATGCAGGGCATAATACCCAAGGGCTTTGGTTTTGAAAAGTTTTCCGACCCAGTTGGAAAGGAGGCGTCCAAAATGACGCAGGCCGGCATTGACGCCAAGAAGAAAGACTACGAGGATTCGAAGGATTACTTTAATGCGCTCAAGGAGCAGACAGATGCCGAAAAACAGGCAGCCACAAAGGTAGATGCAGAGACAAAAGTGGAACAGGCGGCAAAAAAGGACAAAGACAGGCCGAGCTACATAGGGTAGTCCAAGTAATCAATAAAACCTCTCGCAACGACCAAATTCGCGCCAAACCTGCCCGCTAAAACCAACCCGTTATGCCAAACGATTTCACTACCAACTGCCGAAAGAAACTTCATGCCATCTTATGATCCCCGTGTTGTGATCAGAAAGGGCCGGACAACACGGCGTATTCCTCGCGCCGACGCATAGAATACATGCAGAGGCAATTCAAGAACCGCGTATCTCGGTTAACCGCTGGTCGATTTCCCCCAACCTAACCCGTATTTCGTCTTTCCTTCTCTCACCATCATCTAATGCCCATTCTTGCCCGTCATGTATGGCTTGTGCTTGGCCTTCAACGATTTGTCCATATTCTGCTTCAATTTGTTCTTTTTCTGCCACCAATTCCTCGTATTCGCTTGTCATTAACAAGACATAGTGCTTGCATTTTATAACCTGTCTGATCCACTACACGCCAAGCACTTCGCGCACGTTTTTTTTCATAAATAGTTACCAGCGCATGGTGGGGACGGTTGCTTGACGATTCTTCCAATTCCACCCTGATGGCCAGCAGAGTAATTTCGAGTCCTGCCGTCTTAACCATGATCCAGGCGTTTTTACGCGAATCCATATCTGGCTGCATGAGATGCAAGGAATGCGGCAACACGCTCAAGATTTAGGAAATCCAAATCAACGGTTCCACGCCATTAAACTGAATCATGGTTGCGTCTTGCACGAAACTCAAATCTTGCCTTTCGTGTACAGCATCTCTGCAAGCAGGACGGCGCCCTTTGCGGAGCCCATCTTCTTGTTGTGCGAGAACAGCACGTATTTGAGCCCGTTCTCAAACAAGTCCTCCTTCTCCACCCTGCCGACCGTGGTAGTCATGCCGTCGCCCACGGTCCGCTCCATGCGCGGCTGCGGCCTGGTAGGATCCTCATGAAACGCGTAATAGTCTCTTGGCGCCGACGGCAACCCGGCCACCGACACCGCATGGTTGTAGTCGTGATACGCCTCCTTTGCCTTTTGCGGGTCAATCTCATTTCTAGTCTCGACGAACACCGACTCGGTATGCCCGTCGATTACGGGGACCCGGGTGCAGGTACAACTGATCCCGATGTCGGCGTCCTCGATCCTCTCGCCGTTGAGCGTTCCGAGTATCTTTCTAGTCTCCTTTTTGACCTTGTCTTCCTCATTTGGTATGTAAGGAAGTATGTTGTCTGTGATTCCCATCGCAGACACCCCGGTCTTGCCTCCGCCGGATATCGCCTGCATCGACGTCATCAAGACGCGCTTAACGCCGTACTTGTCAAGTAGGGGTTTTAGCGTGATGGCAAGACCCGTCGTGGTACAGTTGGGCAGCGGTGCCACCCAGCCCTTCCAGTTGCGGTTCCTGCTCTGGACGTCCAGCAGGTCCGATTGCGCGTCGTTGATGCCAGGTATGAGTATGGGGACGTCCTTCTCGTACCGGTACGCGGACGACGTGGATACCACCGGCAGCATGGCCGCCATCCTGGTCTCGATGTCGCGGGCCGCTTTTGACTCTACTGCGGAAAATACCAGATCAAGGCTTGAAGTGTCAAGCCCGTCTATCCGGCGCACGGTCATCGATTTTATGTACTCCGGTATCTCCCCTCCAACGTCCCATGCGATGATGCCGCTTGCGTCCCTGATTGCATCAAGATAGTTCTTGCCAGCGGAGCGTTCAGAGGCGGCTATCTGCGTTACCTCGAACCAATCATGCCCGTCAAGAGACCGGACAAACTCCTGTCCAACCGAGCCGGTAGCGCCGATAATGGCTACTCGTTTTCTCGGGGTTGGTGGCTTTGATATCATTGCATACACTCCACATATTTCATATTTTATCAATGCTACGACGGCAAAACCGTAACGTCTGCATGGTCTGGGACGTGTGTAAAACTAATTGCCTGCGTGTTTTTTTTTCAAAACGGTCGCGTTCTGTGCAGACTTGGGTTTGGTGTTGGATCATGTTTTTGTAAGGTTTGTAGTTTTTAATAAACGCTTACGAAAACACGATATCCATCGGCCTGTTCATAAAATGCCCGCCTGGCATCTTGTTTTGCTTCACTATGATGTCGTGCGCCGTGTCGCGCATGGCTTTCTTGATGTCCTTGGCAGTCTCAGGCGGCAGGTTCTTCCAGTCCACTGTTGATGCCAGCCTCGTGGCGTAACGATCTGCATTCTCCTTTCTGGATATGTTGGTGTCTGGCTGTATCGAGTTCCATTCCTCGTCTGACATCAGTTCCATAACAATAGATGTACAAGATATGATTTAAGGGTTAATGAACATAGTTATAGCGTCTTTACTATAATTTTTAAACGATCCACGCATAAAACATGCATGACGGGCAGAAACAGTCCTTTTAAGCATGATGCCGGTGTGGTATGATGTTTGGCAGGAAGAAAAAGGAGCCGCAGGAAGGACCAGACACGAGCGTGCGCGCGCACGAGTCAGGCTATATCATGCGCAAGGGCGAGCACATGGTGCTTGCGCAAGAGGTCACGTCCCCGGAGGGCAACGGCTGGCTCCTGGTCACTAACATGGAGTTTTTCTTCATACACCACAGCCGTGGGATATACCTGCATTTGGAACACGACATGATTGAATCGGTAAAGGACGACAAGGACAAGGTAACGGTCAAGTGGACCGAGAACGGCAAGAAGTTGGATTTCCAGATGCGCCTCAAGGAAGGATTCTACACGGCCAAGGAGATCACCAAGATGCTGGACACGCAGTTCCAGTACGTCGGACTGGTCTTTGAGCACGTCATGCTAGATGCCAACGACGAGGCACGTGCCAGGAATTTCAGGGTAAACTACTTTCAGTCAGAACTAAAGTACACGCAGGAGAGAATCAGGGCAATAGAAGCTGGCGAAATGGAAGACGACGGCATTAGCGGGTGGAAGGCGCTGGCAAACACCAAAAGCAAAAACCTGGAATGCGCCAAGACCATGCCGCTCGTGAGGTCTGCAAAGGTTCCGGCCCACGTATCGCTCACAAACGTCTGGAACGACTGTTATTTTGACGAGCAAAAAAAGATATTTGTCACGTTCCGCAGGTTCCAGGACGGCGTGGGGCCTGAAACGCATGCCAACCAGGCCAAGATTGGTTACGAAGGCGAAGGAATTGCATTCAGGCTGGAGGACGTACGATTTAAGCACGGATATCCGGCCATACTGGGGAAAACCAAAAACGGCAATGTTTGCTCCAGCCTGTTGTGCACGCTGTCAGAGGAGATGATAACTGACGATCTCGTGATATCGTTGTTCAGAGTCCAGGGTGATCTTGGAAGGGACGACTTGCATTCTGTCTACTACGAAACCGAAGCGCCGCGCTGGATAGGCGGCTCGTTCTTCAAGGTAACTGACGCGGAACGCAAAATAGCACTCAGGTACCTGATGTGGATCCAGGCAACGAACGACCAGAACGTCCCGTGGCTCAAGCCGATGGAGATAATCCAGCCCGAGCAGGCATAGAGATTGTAGTCATACTTCTGATTCTTCGTGTGACGTGCGCGCTCAATAATGCACGTAAGTAACATGGAATGTCTTGCTGCCGCAGCCGCGTTTTGGGCAGTCGTAGTCCACGCTGTTGCCGATCCGGGGATTTTGGTCCAGGGTAGCCATGATGTTAATGATTTCCGTGTCGCACACGTCGCAGGCGATTTCAAGATACACGCTGTCCATGCTGTGCATGCATGAGAATGGTATAAGGACTGCATTAGGAGCGTGCAGGACGCCGGGCATGGTTCGGCACTGGTAAATCCAGGTGATCTGATCACCTGGATTTACCAGAACCGTACACAGAAAAATTTGTAACTGCATAGTTTTTTGATCAAATGTTGAACTCCATGCCTACGCGCGTCTATGCAGTTTTTTGACGTGGAGCCAGGCCCTCGCGCAGGATCGTGCCAAGATCATCTCCCCTTGCCTTGCATGTCTGCTTGATGCTCATCAGCGTGGCAATGGCATCTGCGCCCTTCTTTGACCTGCTCCCGTTGCTGTTCTTGCGCAGGATGACGCACGGCCTGATGGCCCGCTCTGCCCGGTTGTTGTGGTATTCGACGCCGTCTGTCTCCAGAAACGCAAACAGGTGGCCTTTTTCCCGCACCAGCCTCTTGCGCATCCTGTTGCAGTGCTTGCAGTCGCGGTCCTTTTCGAGCCTGCCGATAAGTGACGCGATGCGACGATCCAGCCTCTTCTTTGCTGCCAGTGCTTCGGCTCCTCCCGGAACGGCGCCGTCGATGTGCGAGTCCCACAGTATCGCGCGCAGCGTCCTTGCGTGTCGCTTGTAGTCATCGCCGGGATTCTTGTATTTCAGGGTGTCCTTGATGTCCCGGGCGTAATGAAGGTGGCACTTTTGGTGCATGCTCCCGATGACGTTCCACGCGGCCCACGAGTCAGACGTGACGCATCCCGGGTAGTCCTTGCCGAGCATCTTTTTTGGAACCTTCGAGTTCCTGTGGCGGTGCACCTCGTAGATTACGGCGTACCTGGCTACAGCCACCCACAGCCAATAGTTTGTGCCGTCGACGCGCCAGATTGTCTCGTCCCCGTTTATCGCAGGCGAGTTTCTTACCTCCTCCCTGATCTTCTCGTACAGTGGCCCGAGCTCCCGGGCCATCCTGCACACCATGCGGTTTATCGCAGATTCCGTGATTCTTGCCGAGTACATCATCATGACAATATTGCATATTCTGAGGTCTGACATGCCGTGCAGCCGGAGGATGACCATCATTATCATAAAGTTGATCCCGTACCTGGAGTTTGGCAGTGCCAGCGGAGTCCTGCCGGACACGGTCCTCTTGCAGTTCCTGCAACGCCTTCTCTTTACTGTCACCTTGATGTGCTTTAGTTCCGTCTTGGCAGCCTCCCTTACCACCTTTGTGTACGTGGACACGCATTCTGAGAGGTCGGAGCTGCCGCAGTTGCCGCACGTGTGCGGATCTGCTGTCTCCTCTGCGTCTATTCTTTCAGGACGCGCAAGGCCCGTGCGTTTGTGGTCACTTGGCTTGCCCTTGCCCTTGCCCTTGCCCTTTGCGCGGCGCCGGGTACTGCCGGTCTTTTTGTCCGGTTTTGCGCCGATGCTCCTTGCAACGGCAGCCGATATGATGCCCTTTGCCTCCTGCAACTCTGCCGTGAGATCCTGGATCTGTTTGAGGGCGGCAGCGTAAAGATCAGCGAGTTTGGCCATCTGCCGGTCTTTTTCGGCCATCTGCCGGTCTTTTTCGGCCATCTGCCGGTCTTTTTCGGCCATCTGCCGGTCTTTTTCGGCCATCTGCCGGTCTTTTTCGGCCATCTGCTCTGCCATCACACCCACTTTTTCCTCCAGTTCTGCAATCCTTGACTCGGAATTATCATCAGACATATGCAAACCGTGGGCAACAATGATCTAAAAATTAGGACGGAGAGAAAAACTCGATCAAGTGATTAAAAATAGTTTTAAAAAATTAGACAGACGCGGATTTTCTGATTGTAGATATGGAGTTCAACATTTGATCAAAAAACTACACAGATACAAAAATTTTAATATCAGATTTGCTAATAATGCCCATGGATGAAAATGAGACAGTCAAGGAATTGATTGACATGGTAGATGAGGCGTTATCTACGGATGATCTCGAAGAAAAAAAGAACCTGCTATTACAAATGAAAGACAAAGTTGGAGAGTAATGACAACCAAAGATGAAATTGATAATTATTTAAATCAACTTAGAGTGTTATTACTTGAAAATCTAAACAAGGCCTAAATACCAGTAAATGTTTTAGAATATATTAATCTGATCTTGGAAAAACTCAGCGAGTTGGATTTCGGAAGTGGTTTGCCATGACCGCCAAGGGTATCTATGATCTTGCACTGTTTGCAGCCATGCTGGTCGGGATACCATTGGTTCTCATCGACGGGTTGACGATCATGAATGAATTGACGCTCATCGTGTTGGTGGTCATGTCGATAGCGTTTGGACTGCGACTACGTGCATACTGGCCAAATCCTGTCCCAATCCACCGCCGCACACCGTCATTGTGGGATTGGGTCGGTGCAGGATGGGTAAGTTTCATCGCGATATTGCTCGGGCTTGGGTTGTCATTGTCGGTACTGACTGATGATTATACAGCGTTGGGAATTGTAGCCATGGGCATCGCGTTGTGCGCAAACCTGCGGCTTACCATTCCAGATTGGATCGTGGCAATAAAAGCTACAAGAACCGCACTTGGCGACCGCGAAAGTGTATGTTGACATGGCAAATGCTTGAACGCCAGTGTGGCTTTTTAAAACCGCCAAATGAACAAACCGGCAATTAACAGATTAATGTATTCTATGAAATGCCGGAACTGTAAAGTTACAGTGACCCACAGACCGACCGACCGGTCCCGGGGAGAATTATCTACCGTAAACACCCCGGCCCCGCGTTTTTAATAAATTTAAATATAATATAAATTCGTATTATTCATGGCAACCCCATGTGGATATTGTCACTTGGAACTGCAAGAATTCAATCATGTTTCGTTTGGCAGGCTCGTCCATGAAAAATGCGAAAATGAATTTGAAAGACGGATGGACGGCAAGAAATGCGTCCGGTGCGGGAAAGAACGTGAAACAGGCAGGAATTTTTGGTGTAAGCAATGTGACGGACAATCCCCTTTTCTCAATTATTAGTCATTGCCATTTTTTAGAATTTGAAATATCTTTCAGAGTTGTTTGTTTGTTTAGTGACATGAATATCTTTGTAGTTAGTCCTTATACCATGCAGGAGACTGTATTGTGATGGGCTGTGGTTTTTGTGGAAAGGACGTGCCGGACGGAACAGGCAACAGTTCACACTACCTGTGTCTTGCAGAATATGAAAGGCGAAAGTCCCTCCGGCTTTGCACGGTATGTGGCGAAGAACCATTGATGTATGGATACGTTGTGGGCAAAAACTGCTTTGATGGCTCGAATCCACCATACGCAGGCTATGAAAACTGCTTTACCGGCTGAAATACGTACCAACTTCGACTACGCATGATTGCCGTGTGCTTGCACCGCTTGTCTTGGTGCCTCACGAGCTTGGCCATGAAGTCCCTGCATTCGCACGTCCACACGTCGGCGTCCTGCAGCTTCTCCACGATGTACGACGACGCCGTGTCCAAGCGTGCCTAGAAATTCATGCTTTGTGCCTGACTGCCAATTACGGATCAAGTCGCAAGTGTTCGGATTGCTATGGCCACGACTATGGGCATCGCCGAAAGCGACAAGTCTACGCTGGCCAGAAAGATCTTCCCGCGCCACGTCCACGTGTCCTTGGATGCCATCAAGAAGTGGGGTTATGCCCAATTACAGATTATGTCTCAGGATGCGGTATGATTCTTCGTTCTCGTCCCAACGGTCCACATGAGCTGCCAGTCCTCCCCCCCACTCGCGGAGATTTATGTATCCAACACAGAAATCTGCCTTGTGGGACAGTTTCATCATATCTTGCAGAGCGGGCAAGAGGCGTGATTCGGGGGGGGGGGAGATTGTCAAATATTGTAGGCATTTTTTTACCTGCCGGAATTCGGTACTGGGATATCTGCGTCATTCCATTTCTTGGAGTTTGGGCCCGGCCATCTTTCTGATACGAGGCGTGCCATTCGACGGCTCCTAGCAGTGATGTCTTTTTCGGCCCAAGAGAGGGGTAATTCTTTGTTTAATAGGAGAATGCTGTGTTTTCCAAGCTCGCCACGTTTGTGTTTCCAAGGGGAATTAGACATTGCAGAATTGAGTTTCTGAGTCACTAGTGTGAGGTTGCCGATTGAGTTGATGAGTGTGTCGCGTCTGTCTTCACTGATTCCGTCTGGAAGTGGCCAGTTCTGAGCCCCTGCCGATCTCCAGCCAACAGGCATCCTATGCTCAATTGATAATTTTTCTCCAAAGTCGTACTGTTCGGTCTTTCCTGATGACCTTAATTGCCGCTCTATACCCTCAAGCACCAATCTCAATCTGCCTCTTGTTAACAAGTTGTAGAGTGGGGATTGTCCTAGATGGTGCTCTATCTCCTCATCACTTGGCCATTTTCTTGAATCTGCTTCCTGTTCTCTAAGGAATTCGATGATGGTGGCACTTGCCTTGTTCGGATTAGTGTTACGTAATTGACTGGCAAGCTCCAGCATCATTCTATTGTAGTCTTTTGTAGTATCTCGGCAGATCATTCTGCGTATTAAGAAACTCTCCAATGCATCAAGGGCTCTTGTGTGTGTTCCTGCCTTGTCAGATAACAACAGCAATAGCACTGGTGTTATCACGCCTGCCTGCATAATGGTCATGTGACGGTGAAATGATTTTTCTGTAGGATTGCGCCCTTGGGATTCTTCGAACATACGATAGGCAGCAAAGTCTTGCCTTATTTCAGACATGACCTGTTGGATATCCTGTTTATTTACATGCTTGCGAAACTCGTCAAATACCTTTGATGGTGGTACTTCTGCACCCTTGCGCATCATGAGCCAGTAGTTGAAGATCATATCCAAGCGCGGTCTATAAAGACGTCCCTGACTGATCTCTTTTTTCCACCATTTATCATTTAGATTCTCCCAGATATCACTTTTTGAGTCTCTTGATAGAGAGAATACAAAATTCTTGATAAGATCAGATTGTTCTAGAGGCGTACCACGTGCGTTTAATGTTTCAAATATTATGTTTGGATCGTCTTGTCCATCTAGATCAATTACAACTATTTGGAGCATTGCAGTTGTTGTCTCTACAAGTGCATCGATTCTGTTTTCTATTGGTTCTTTTCCATACTCAAGCCACGCTGTAATCTGACGTTGGAAAAACTCATGAGCCTTTACAATGGGTGATTCACTAAAATTATCTGTCGCAAGTCCATTATCCATAGCGTGCCTGAATGCATCCTCGTCGCTTTTGGTCGGTCGAAGCTTGAAAATGTGATTGCCCTCAAAAAGTTCCTGGTCGTTGACAACAAACTTGGCTAGACGCTTTGCTGTCTTATTGAGATATGGGTATTCCGAACCCTCACAAATCCACTGAATGGCATCCAAAAGAAGCTGCAACGTAGTCACTCTTTGCTGCCCATCGATCACATTTCGCTGATCAATTTCTTTTGCAGTGGTGGGGATCTGTTGTATGACAATGGCGCCTAGAAAGTGAGGCCTAGAGCGCCCCCAAGCCTCCCGTTCGTCTGCGTGTGTCTGTCCCATCTTTTCAAGATAGTTTTCGGCCACGTTGCGGACGTCCTCCCACAAGGGCTCCCACTGTGCATCTTGGGACCAAACGTAGTGGCGCTGGAAGGGTGGAATTATGTAGTGTACGTCTTTTGCAAATAGATCTTTGGGTGTAAGAATGTCTGTTTTCAAAGTTCTATTTGTGCTCTTCTTGATGGCTATTTATGGTGTATGGTGCCCCACTCTGTTAATTCTTCGGGCGGTTTCGCCGGATTGTGGTTCTGTTCAATTATTGTGATCTGGCGTATCTGCTGTTCGAAAGTAAGCTATACGGATATTCTCCAGGATCTTGCGGAATCAACTGTTCAAAAGTGAGCTTACAATCAAGTTATTGCTGGTCAAAATTATGGATCCAGATTCAGGCATGACCAACCAACGCGCACCAGAACACCCATTTGAACCGGCCGTCTGTATTCATGACGTGGATAACCATATGAATACAAGTTCATAAAAAAACAATCATCCTACTTAACACAATCTTTAGATAACATACACATAGCAATCATGCAATGAAGACGTTGGTTGTGTTCGTGGAATGCATGGTCCCATTGACAAGTACTTACTGAAAATCCTGCCAGGGATCGTGGCAGTTACCATGATCGCGTCTCTGGCGCCGCCGGCGTTCGCAGACACTTCCCTGACGCTGGATCCGATCCCCGAACGTGCCTACGAAGGCCAAACCGTCACGTTTACGGGTGTGCTGTATGCTGACGGGAGTCCGCTTGCCGGGAAAAGGGTGTACATACAGGAAGACAAATTTTTGCGGCCTGACGAGGTTCTCACGCGTGGATGGACTGACCAAAACGGAAGGTTCTCCATAGACTGGCACGTCAGAGCCGACTCGATCGAGACGGAGTTTGAGATATATGCCATATTCGAAGGGGATTCGCACCATAAAAAAGACAGGACGCGAAACCAAGAGATGGACGTCTTCGAGCGCAGGGGCACGGCGGTGATTCTGAATCCGATCCCAGGACATGTTTATGCAGGCGATGCCGTCACATTCACAGGAACGCTTACGCATGGCGGCCAACCGCTTGCCGGGAAAAGGGTGTACATACAGGACGAGGATGAATTTCGGCCAGACGACTACCTTAAATCGGGCACGACAGACCAGTACGGCCGGTTCCACATAACATGGATCGCCAAGGTCGACCGATTTGAGGACGAGCGCGAGATACGCGCCGTATTCGAGGGCGACCAGTCCTATGGACGCGATGCTTCGCGCATACAAGACATGTACGTTACCAAGATCGGGGGAGACATAACGCTAGATCCGCCTCCGAGCACGGCAAAGGTGGGCCAGACCGTGACATTCTCTGGCACGCTGGGTTTTGACAGGGGGAATCCCGGAGGGATCGTCGTGCACATCAAAGATGAAGATTCTTTCAGCAGGGACGAACTGCTCGCGACTGGCTATGTAGGATCAAACGGGCGCTTTTCTGCAAACTGGATTGTGGATTATACCGATTTTGACAGCACCGTGGATATCTTTGCAGTCTTTGAGGGTGATGACAGGTACGACAGGCAGGCCACGTGCAGTTCCACGTGCGGCGATACCTTTCCTCTGCGCATATCTGGCCGCGTGGATCCGTCTCCTCCGCCCAGTCCGCCCGTCTCTACCATCCCGGATAATGCGGAATATATCGAGTTGTATCGCTCCCTCAGCTTTAATCGCCCCCCGCACGTTGCCATAATTCCAGAGCCAGACTCATACAATCAAGTCAAAGGCCACATAGTTCCAGTTCAAGAGGGCATTATGATGTGGACGACAGGCCTTGAGGGAAAATATGGTGGAAACTGGGACGTAACGTTTGACGTGGTGGTGCCTGGAGAACGGTTTGAATCAAGGCCGGATGTCATTGTGAATCTTGTTACAGCAGAACGCCAAGAAAGATGTCTGCGTGATGGTTCCGGTATAACCTTTGGCTGGGCACAGACACTCGCGAGCCAATCAGAACCAATCAACACCACAGTCTGTTCTACGTTAGGTGATCGACGACACTCTAATTATCAAGTCAGCGGTACTGCTGCACACGAATTCATCCACGCAGTTGGATTGGGGCACACGTTCAACAAGCCAGGAGACATGATGTGCAGTGTGGAGAACGGCATACCTACATGTGATTCTGCTAGTAAGAACTACGTGCCGTCAAGTCTTAACTTGGCAGGAGTGACGCACCTCTATGGTTTGGACGGGTTTCCCAACCCAAACAACCGGGTTGAATACAAGTCCAAGTTCGCAGAAGGCGGACAGACCGACTCCCCGCCCGTCACGGCACCGGATCCACGCCCACTGCCAACAACACGGTCATTCCCAAACGATTGTGACACCAACGACAAGCGCTACAACATCAACCTCCAAAACCACGAGTTAAAACCCGGTTGGTATAGATGGTACACAATATGCAACACGGGCACCGTGCAATACTCGTTCTCGGTGCCAGACAGAAACGCAGGCATCTCGCTGTACGTGCTTCCACCTGAGACCGACGTGGGGGACTACGTAAAAGACGGCAAGGGTTATCACTACCCATGCGAGGATCCCGACAAGCGCTGGTACAGCAAACCAGGCGTATGTTACGTGCGTGCCGGCAGCTCGATAGTCATACACAACGATCGTGACGTTTCCATCACGATCGACGGCAGCATAACCACCGATGTCGCGCGGCAGTCGTTTCCAAATAACTGCACCACTGACAGCGCCAACTATGACTTTACAACAAGCGTCACGTTAAGGCCAGGATGGTTCATTCCATATACTATATGCAACACAGGAGATGTACAATACTCGTTCTCGGTGCCTGCTAAGAATGGTGCCTTTGCGTTGCACGTGCTTCCGCCCGAGATTGACGTGAGTGGCTATGTATATGACGGCAGGGGCTACCATTACACGTGCGAGGATCCCGATGATCACTGGTATAGTAAATCAAATTCGTGCAACGTGATCGTCGGAAGCAGGATTGCTCTTCACAATGATTCAAACGTTCCCATCACGATTGACGTCAGGATACGGACTTGAATGCCTCTTCAAAATTATGACTCTTGGACAAAATTCATCCAACCAATATGCGTCAAATCACCTTATTTGAAGAGCCCGCCATACGCATGATTGCCGGGCTTATACGTGGAGGTTTGCATTGCTGCATGGCAGAACAATACATCACGCCAACCGGCCTGAAAGGCAAGCGAGGTTGGACAAATGCAATGATACAAAGGCTGCTTGGCGAGCCTGACAAGTACGCTGACAACCCGCACTACAAATCCGGCCCGCAGATGAAACTATACGCAGTCGAACGGGTCAAGGCGGCTGAAAATTCAGGAATGTTTGCCAGACACGTGCCTGATGCAAGAAGGAAGAAGGCGGCGGCAAAGGCCGTGAGAACCAAGATACACAGACTCACGCGGTGGGCCGAATCGGTTTATCTAAGGTACGATTTCCCGGAATACGTGAAACTCTGTGGCAGCGACAGGCAAAAGGTCAATTACCTGCGCCATGAATGTACCGCGTATGACGATGCGCTCGGATATACGCACGGCGTGACAGGCAGACACTATGTCTATCCAATAATCAAGAACCGCATACTAAACGAAATCGCCAGGAGATTTCCGGAATTGGCCCAAGAAGCGAGGCTGCAGGCGATCCAGATTGACGCAGGCACAAACCAATCTGCTGCACGTGCAGATATCCCAAAATCCGGCGTTTTGCCCCAAATATTGCCTTTGCAGTGAAAAAAAAGTCACTGCAAAGACAAGTTTGCCGTCAGTTGTTGTTTTTGGCGAAAGCGAATACGGTGAAAGGATGGGACAAGGCTGCAGGCGCGGCCGTCGTCAAGCAGGAGTGTGGCGTACCTTATTCGGGCTTCTAAGAAGAGACCGTCGACGCGCGACCACCAAATGATAGATCAAATGCTCGGTGTTGCCGGACTGGCACTGTTAAATTTTGGTGATCCGATCACTAGAATTTACCAGAGATGCAGCATGCCCTTTTACGTAAACCGTTCCACCCCGCGCAATGACAGATTGTGACTGTGGCACCGAACGAGTGTCCACGACAACCCCTTGTTCGGATTGCGGCACCGAGATAAGCGTTTACGAATGCCAAGACTGCGGCCTGAAGGTAAGGCGCACGTTTCCTTCCGAATGCGGCTGTTGGATGGATTATTGATGCCAGCGTACGACCTTTTTTCTTTTTTTGTACGTGCCGCCCATTAGAGAATATGCGTAATCCCCCTGTCCACATCGATAAATTTAGATCAGGCACGATCGTGTCTCACATCAAATGCCAGACTCGCCTGATCAGATCATATACAAGTTGCAGCAGGAAAACAAAAGACTAAAAAATATTCTAAAGCAGAAAGACAAAAAGCTGGAGCAGAAAGACAAAAAGCTGGAGCAGGAAAACAAAAGCCTAAAAAATATTCTAAAGCAGAAAGACAAAAAGCTGGAGCAGAAAGACAAAAAGCTGGAGCAGGAAAACAAAAGCCTAAAAAATATTCTAAAGCAGAAAGACAAAAAGCTGGAGCAGAAAGACAGGGAGCTGGGCCTTGAGCGCGGCCTGTGGAAGAGCAGGGACGATGGCTGGAACCCCGGCAAGGGGCCCGCGCTGCATCTGCTAGAGGTGCTAGACGACATAATACGCGACGGGGACAAGCTCCGCCATGCCACGCTGGCAGACGGGGAACAGTTCCGGTACATGCTGGAGCGGGCCAAGGTGTTTCTGACGCATTCGGGCCAGATGCCGCTGTTCTGCGATAACGCATCCCGGGCCTCCGATCCCGGAAACCGGTGCAAGCTGCACCTGAGGCACGCGCTGCTCATGGCGCTGATGCACAAAAAGGAAAACATCACGCAGGGAACGCTTGCCGCGTTCTTCGGGATAGACCAGTCCACCGTGTCCCGGTACTTTCCTGTGATGGACGCGATGCTGGCAGGAATACTTCCGACGGCAGACAACATATCCGAGGAGGTAGCTGCTGCCCCGACCAGGGAAGATTTCAAGAAGATCGTGCCCGGATCGGATGGGGGCGAGATCTTCATAGACGGCACGCACTGCCCCATACAGCGCCCGTCCGTAAAGTCAGTCCGGCGCATGAAATACTCCGGCAAGAAGAAAAAGTTTACCAACAATACCAACGTGTACACCAACCGGAACGGGGTGGTGATCGGCATATCAAAAAGCACCGTCGGGTCAGTCGGCGACATCACGCTGCTCAAGGAACGCCCCATGCCGTTTGGAAAGTGGGAGAAGGCGATGCACGATCCGGACCTGCCAGAATCAGACAGGTGCCACCCATTCGTCGACCGCGGCTACCAGGGAATCGCAGACCACCTGCCCGGCACCACGCCGGAGATCCCGCACAAGAAGACCAGGGACACGCCGCTGACGCCGGAGCAAAAAAAGCACAACCACAGGATCAACTCCACCCGGGTGTTGGTGGAGCACACGATAGGCAGGCTCAAGCGCTACGCGCGCCTCACCGACCCGTACGACGGCAACGCAGCCGGGTTCAACAGGGAGTTCAACGTGATCACAGGGCTGGTAAACCTGAATCTTTTGTGGGACTGCATGGAAAAGGGCCCGCCACCACCGGGGCAGTGGAAGACGTCAGTAGACTGGGACAGGGCCTGCTCCCAAGCTCCGGTCAAGTAGAATTCAGGGCACGATGAAGTGCTGCAAGGCTGCGCACGTCATTTTGGATTTTGGGGTGAACGGACTTGCCACATGCCAGACACGAGTAGTTTTAGGCCGTATTTTTCCGGTTTTTTATGACCGAGTTGGCGAAATGGGCGGATTACGCATATCTTCTATTACGTGACATGCGTGCCAAGCATGGAATGTTTCAAACACGAGCCAGGCTGCAAGCATTCTGGCATTCTGTACCAATGCAGCGAATGCGGGGGTGGGTGGCTGTCGCCTCACCGGCAGTTCGGCTTGCCCGGGTTGTTCCAAAGATATGCCTGAAGCACGACATGTTTGTTGTAACCAACCCCTTTCAAAAAAGACAACGAACCATGCCCCCACCGGCACGTCCTAAAACGCATGCTGGACAAGCGACTCGATGGTTTCGCCGGTCAACGTCGGTTCGCTTTTCTGCCCCGAGTCCGCCAGGCCGCGATAAACCATGCTTATAACTTACAAAAACTGCAATATTTGGCATGGCGGGAGCAAAAACAAGACAACGCGGCATTACGGCAAAGACGGCATTTCATGCCGTGCATGACGTAAACGAGCTGGAATGCACCGGCAAGGCAAAGACGGCATTGGCTGAAATCATCGGCGGGATTCCCGAAAAATCACTGGCCGTGCTTGTGTTCGGGTCACAGGCCAGGGGGGACGCGACAGAACGCAGTGATTTGGACATTATGAATGTGGTGGAACGATTGGAAGACGGTATTTGGCCGACCATAACTGACGATGACGGCAATGAAGTAATCAAAACGACAATGTTACCAGAAACGCTCGAATCGATGAAACGGTGCGTGAACGTGTACGGGACGACGGAATACAACGCGTTCAGGGAAGGAAAACTCTTGCACGTGAAACCGGAAGGTCTGAAGATCCTTGACATGAGACATAATCCGTAATAGGCAGTTTTGGGTCATTTCGTGCCTAGCATCTATTCCCACTTTGTGCCTAACGACTAATTACGGATTACGTCTATGGTGTTGGATTACGACAGCATGGACGGTTTCGATGTCGCGGCATTCGCACCCTACTGGTTGGACGTGGCAAAAACTACGATCAATGACATTGGCAGGGCCATAGAAAACAAAAGGCTTGACTACGCGTGTCTTCTGGCGTCCAGGGCCATTGACGCATCGGTAAAATCCATGCTGTTGCGCGACAGAATCAAGTTTCCGTTCACGCGTTACTTAGACGACTTGTGCGACCTGTTGCCCGACAAGTCCGTAATTTCGGAACTAAACGTTTCAAATGTAGCGCTGTGGCAGAAAGAACACTCGTCGTTGTTGGGCAACGGGAAACGCACGGCAGACGACGCCGCGCTGGGACTGGAAATGGCACGCCGCGCATATGACGTTGCAAGAACAAAGGAAGCGACGCGTCATTGATGACCAAAGAGGAATTGCGCGAATACATGGACATCAGCAACGTACGCGATCTTGAAAGCATTAACAAACGGCTTGCCGTCTACGAAGAAAAATTTCGTGAAGTCAATGTACGCCAATGACTTGTCAACCCGCATCAATGAACATTGACGTTTTAAACGACAGAAAACGACAATTGGAATGTCCAGACTAGGAGCACGCCAGGCAACCTTCATGGCCCGCGTGAAACCCGCAATCATTTACGCGGAATCTGCGTATCGGCGGGTTCTTGCAATGCCGGCGGCACTGTTAAATTTTGGTGATCCGATCACTAGAATTTACCAAAGCCGCCGGACTGCCAACAGTCAGCGATAAGTCAGAGTACCTTATCCTGACGAACACGCGCTATACCCACACTCTACGCACATCCCGCAGCCTTCAGAAAACGTCAACGAGCTGTTGCATGTGGGACAGAGATCTCGTTCCTCCTTGGCAGCAGGTGGGCGGACGTCCGCCTTTAGCACCTTCCTGGTAACAGCGCCTGCAAACCCGTTAAGCTGCTCCTGCACGTATTTTGTCTTGATGTTGCTTTTTGCGTATTCCACGACGTACTTGCTTGGTGCCATGGTTGGAACCGAACATGACTCGTCGCCTGGCTTGTGCATCACCTGGGCGTGCCTTGAGCCGTCACGGTACACGGTTATTCCTTTCACGCCTAGTTCATGTGCAAGCACGTATGCGGATTTGACGTCATCCGGAGAGGCGTCGTGCGGCATGTTTATCGTCTTGGAAATGGCGTTTCCTATCCAGTTTTGCCACGTCGCCTGCGCCATGATGTGGTCAGCCCAGTGCAGGTCCATGGCCGTGACGAACAGGTTGCGGTACTTGGCCGGGATTTTGGCGATCCCGCGCAGCGAGCCGCCGTTGTCCGCTATCTTTTGCGCCAATTCGCTTGTGTAACGCCCCTCTGACTTCAGCGTCTTTTTTACGAAATCATTCGTATAGACGAATTGGCCCACCGCGACGTGTTTTTCGTACGCTATGGCAAAGACCGGCTCCATGCCGTTTGAGCATTCTGCAATCATTCCAAGCGAGCCCGTGGGAGCCACGGTGGTCGTGAGGACGTTGCGTATGCCGTGTTCCTTGATCCGTTCTATCAGCCCGTTCCAGTCGTGCCTGTGGCCGGTCTTTTCATAGTACCCTGATATCGGGATCTTGCCGTCTGGGTATTCGGATTTTGAGCACAGCGGGAACGGCCCGCGCTCCTTTGCAATCTCGACGCTCTCGTCCATTGAAAAATACGAAATGGCCTCTGCAAGCCTGTCCTGCAGTTCGTACCCGCGCTTGGAGTTGTACGGGATTCCCAGCTTGAACAGCAGGTCAGCCACACCCATTACGCCCAGGCCGGTGCGGCGGCTCTCTATGCTCGCCGTTTCAATCTCCGGTATTGGGTATTCGTTGACGTCTATGATGCAGTCCAGGAATCTTGCGCACATCCTTATCAGCGCCTCGTACCGTTCCCAGTCGAATTTGCCGTCCTTTGTCATGTTGGAGACGTTGATAGATCCTAAGTTACAGGATTCATATGGATATAAATTCTGTTCACCGCAATTGTGCATAACATATGAGTTACCAATAAATGAATGAGTCTCTGGTTCCACAATGTCAAACACCTGCTCCTCTCCCTCATGGACAAGTTCTTGAAACCTAGTCACGAATCCCTCTTTTTTCGGCCCATTCGTGTAGGCACCCAAGTCGGCAAGAAGACGGTCCTGTTTTTTCCTTGTAAGAAAACCTATCTCTGTGGCAAACCTGCATACATTGTCCTTGCTTATCGCCAAATCATGACATGCCTTACAATGGTATTGCGACAGCCCGCCCTTGCCATTTGGAAGGTTGCGCGTTCCTGCCTGACGCCTGTCCTTGTATATCCTGCTGGCTATCCCAAAATTCAGGAGCAGGCGCTGGACATCAACCAACATGCCGTGCGAGATTGAAGTAAGCCGCACTGTCATGCCGCCGCTCTTGTTAATATGCCCGTCTGCAGAGAACAATGCCCTCAAAAATCCCTTCTGCATCCCTTCTGTACCCTGGAACACCTGCTCGGGCACCAAATTCTTGTGCCCAGACCTGAGCCCGTATTGCGCTGCAATCTTCAAAAACCTCGCGGAGCTGACGCGCACCTCGTCCCGTCCCTTTATTTCACACACGCTTATGGAATAGTATTTTTTCTTGCCTACGCCCGCAGGCACCACCATCTCCATCATCTGGGCAAACTTCGGGGCCAGTTCCTTTTTCTCCCCGAAGAACGGCAACACCACCCTTTCTGTCTTCAACGTACCATCCCCTACCAGCCACCCTAGAATCATTCCAATCTCGTACGAGCCGGCATCGCCAAACCCGCCCTTGCGGTTCATGATATGTATCATGTCACCGCCGTCGAGATCAGATGCCGCCACCCATCCACGGTCCGTCATGACGCGGTGATCCCGCGTCAGCCTGACTTCATATCCTTCCCGCGTTACAAGCCGCCAGACGTCCTTGATGCCGCTTGCAATCACTTTTGGCGCTCGCCTGAACGTCTTTCCGCCCATTCTGCCATCCACTGCCACCTCGATGTCTTTCTGCGATTCCCAAAGGCTTTCGATTCGCTGCAGCCCGTCACGCGTCGACACGAGCGTATCGCCCGTCACGCACGGGTTGGTCGTCCTTAGCGGACCGCCCCTTGCTTTGGCAAACACGTTGTACTGGTTGACGCGGTCAAAGAACAGCAGCCCGGGCTCGCCCGATTTCCATGCCGAATGCGATATGATGTCCATGAGGTGGTGCAGGTTGATCCTGCCGGCAACTTGCTGGTCCCGCGGGTCCCTTAGCATGTAGTATTCGTCGCCGTTCTTCAGCGCCTCCCAAAGATCCTCCCAGATGCCGACGCTGACGTTAAAGTTCTCCAATTCGCCAGGTTCGGTCTTTTTGGTGATGAACTTCTCGATGTCCGGGTGCCAGACCTCCATGATGCCCATGTTGGCACCGCGCCGCTTCCCGCCTTGCTTTACCACCTCGGTCACCGTATTGATTATGTTCATGAATGAAACCGGGCCGGACGCGACGCCGAACGTGGACGCCACCATCTCGCCTTCCTGCCTTATCTTGGAGTAGTTGATCCCGACTCCGCCGCCGGACTGGAATATCTTTGCCGTATGGCTGGCCGTGTCCATGATGTCGCCAAGGTTGTCCCCGACGTCCAGCACGAAGCACGCTGACAACTGGCCCAGCTTGCCGCCGGCATTCATCAGCGTAGGCGAGTTTGGAAGGAAGTCCTGCGCCTCCATGACGTCGTAATACCGTTGTATTGTCGACTCCAGGTGGGCGAATTTCTTCTGCGCCAGCATGGTCAGCACCCCCTTGAACGAGACTTTCATGTGGCCGCCGTCGCACAGCCTGACGTAGTGGTTGATCAGGGAGCGAAAATGGTACTTGTTCAAATAGTATTTGCCGATGTAAAACTTGTTGTCAAACGCGTCGA
Organism: Candidatus Nitrosopumilus sp.; assembly: GCA_965238275.1. GTDB lineage: Archaea > Thermoproteota > Nitrososphaeria > Nitrososphaerales > Nitrosopumilaceae > Nitrosopumilus. The sequence goes on along the minus strand of OZ250186.1, from coordinate 1,106,960 downwards.
GTTTTTTCAGGTACGCCCGCGCCTCCGTTACATCCTGTTCGTGTCCGCCGTCCACGTCAAACGTGTCTTGCGAATACAGCATGTCTGCCAGCCCCACGCCGGTTGCGACCCGTTCCAGGCACTGCGCCGGCGTCTCTATCACGTCGCCGTTCGGGTTTTTCATCAGGCATCTTGAGGCCAGCACGCGCAGGCTGTTCAGCCCGAATTTCTTGGACACGGGATCAAGCGTCTGTATGTTCAGGAGAGTCTTCTTCTCGTCCTTGATCTTGCGGTTTTCGTAACGATGTATGATGAGCGACTTGGCGGTTCCGCTGTACCCGTTGTCTATCAAAACCAGTTCGACGAGATCCTGGACGTGCTCGGAGGACTGCATCTCCTGGCCTTCGGATTCCAGCCTCTCCACTACCTGCGCGGTAAACGACGTGGCCAGGGATTCGTCTTCCTTTCCGTCTGCAGTCAGCGCCATCTGTATGACGCGCCTTATCTTGTCGGGGTCGAACCCGACTACCGTGCCGCTTCTCTTCCTGAACTTGCTTGTTTGGCGGTTTGGCATGAAAGGCAAGAATGAATCAAATAAAAGGGGTTATGTTGAATCGGCATTCAGGCACAGTCAAATCCACACGAAACGGGTTTAGCCGTACGATGATTTCATGCCGCACGCAGGACACCCGCGTTCCTCCCACGCGCTGTGGGCATCAACCATCTGCTTGAATTCAATCGCGTCATAAAACAGGGAATGCTTGCAGAATTCGCATTTGAGTTCGTTTACCAGCAGCAGGACAGGGGGCATGATACAAGACGCATGATGACATAAAAGGAGCAGAAACTAACTGGTTTCCCCGCAGTTGGGACACGAACGGCGCGCCTCGCGGTCATACCTGTACCAGCAGATGTCGCACTGTTTCTCCATGGCATGACGCCGTCAATCTGATAAAAGCGGCACTTGGTTTAGCGCCGCGCCTTCGCTAAAGACTTCACGGATCGTGATTAAGCCCCTTATGCCGCGTACGCAACAAAATCCGCAAATTGAAGGGTGCTGGTAAAATCTACCGGCCTGATCACCTAATTTACCAACACAAGAGTTATCTTTCAAACTCAAACTTGTACTTGCGTCTGTTTTGCAAAAATACAATGACAGAGAACGTTTCAGGTATGACTGCCCGTGCATTGGTGAGGAGAGCGCCAACACACCCGATCAAAAAAACGGCATCAGGAGTATAGTGGTTCACCATGACTGCGACAAGCCCCAAGGCATAAAACCAGCCAAGCCCGGCACCCCCCAGGGCAAACCAGGATCTTGTTACAAGAAACTGCGTGGCAGGTTTGGGCCATGAGGATATGATGAAGAACATCCAGAACGCTCCTATGCCGACAAGTATGGTAATCCATATCGGGTGGTATGTGTCCCATGCCCAGTCATGCGAATATACATCCCATACAATCACGCCCAGTGAAACGATGCAGAACACCAGTGCGCCAAGATCCACATACGCAAGCAGCCTCATAACCCCAACAACCTCAATATTTCGTCTATAAGTTGCGAGATAAAGTCGATATTGCCCCTGACGCCGCCACTGGCCAAGTATTCATTTACAAGCCGTTAAGGAGGGAATATACATGCTGTAGTACTTCTCTAAATCGTTCTGTTTCAGCCATGGTGTTACTCCACAGCTTGTTTTAACTTGTTACCCAATCGTGCCAGCTCCTCGGTTTGGGATTTTACATTTTCCAAATCCTCTTTTGTTTCGCCGTCTTTGGCAATTGACATAGCATTCGTGGCCACTTCACGCATCTCGTTTTTTATGCATTCGATCTCTTCATCTGTCCCCATACTATTGATACGTATGTCAATGAAATAAAGGTACTGTTGGTTCGCATTGCTTCTCCACGGCATGATGCCGTCAATCTGATAAAAGCGGCATTTGGTTTTACGCAGCGTCGCGGGCAGCCGTTGCGATCCCGGTTTCATGCGGCGCGGCCACGCAACCGGGCATTTGATTTTCTCCTTATGCCATCCACGTGTTTTTGCAGCATGGCAGGATGTGCATATTGCGGCAGGGAGTTGTCCAAAGAAGAATCAGACAAATTTCACCACACGCATGATAATTGCGATGAAGAATGGGCCAGGCGCAGGGAAAACGGCCTGTGCGTTTATTGCGGCAGGCAATACCATACGGAAGAAGAAGGATGCTACGGGTGGTGCAATGACTGCGACACTTCAAGCCCGTACCTTGGCTATCCAGGCCCATAGCCGCGCCTACTACCACACTCAAACGCGCCGTACCGGCACGCGCCAAGCAGGCAGGCTTGAGGCAAGAACCGTTTTTGAAGAGCCTGTCAGGACCGCCCTGGTGGCAAATCGCTGTTGCCTGTATCCGCAGCAGATTCCGCCGTGGCTTCTGACATGACTTCTGCCAGGTATTTTTGCGGGTTGCCCGTGATGCCGTCTATCATCTCGTTCCTCTTGCCGCCGTCAGACATCTCGTACCGCACGTCATAGTACGGGTAATACACCTGCTCTGCCGAGATCATTTTGCACCCGGGCCAAACCTTTCCAAGACGTTCCTCTATGCCGCCGATTGACACGAGAAGGCCTATCATGCGGTTTCCCGGATTGGCGTCCATCATGCTGTTTTTGTAAGGCCGGTCTATGCCTACGAGGCCGTTCGGGGATGCCGGGACGGGCGCCCTTAGGGCGTATTTTGCCGGTTTTTCATTCACCTGTTTTATGATTCCGCGACTGGTGAGCTTCAGCATCACGGCGTTTGCCACGCTAGGTGAGAGTTCTGCAAGCACTATCGTAAGAGGTCGCCTTTGCGAAGCGATTTCGTGCCTGATCTGCCCCGATTAATTACCAACTGAGCTACGTTTTCGGCCATAAATGCCCATTTAATTGGCATTATTCAGGGTTTTTTCCGGGCGGGGATGAGGCTCGGCTGAGCTGCATTTTGGCCGATCCGGTGATCGGACTTGCGAAGTGGGCCTTTTTTGGTGCTGTCGGGCGTGGTGCGTTGTGCCCGAATCGGGTGGCGGGCCGGCACGGCGGCCTGACATGTGTCAGGCAACCGGTGCTGTGGGGGTCGCGCAGGACATGCAGGGCAGCCATGGATGGATTTTGCAGGATTTATGCAGTTGCTGCCGCTGCTGCTGCTGCCGGTATTTTTTCGACCATGCCTCGCATGTAGTCGACCAAAAAGTCGTGCGGGTTGACGCCGCGCATCCTGCACGTCTCGCGGATGCTGGCCAGGACGGCGTGGTTGTATGCGCCGGCAAGGCTCTTGCTGCCGCCTGAGACCTTCCGGGATGCGACGCTGGGCCGCAGGGGGCGCTCGGCATCGTTGTTATGGCACTTTGTGCTGAGGCGGATGAATGGGAACAGGTGGGTGATCTCGCGCCGCAGCCGCTTGACAAACCGCTTGCAGTGGGGTTCGGCGTAGCTGCCAGACATCAGGCGCCTCACCCGGGCCAGGAGGTTGCGCACCTTGAGGTTTCGCGCGGCCGCATCATCGTTCGGGTTGAGTCCCTTCTCTGCGTGCCAGGAATCGATGATTATCCCCTTTAGGGCCTTGGCAAACTTTTTGAATTCTGGCCCCGGGTTTTTCATGGTCAGGGTGCGGATGATCTCGCGGAGGTAGTGGTAGTGGCACTTTTGGTGGGTCCTGCCGATGCGGTTCCACGCGGAGTGTGAATCAGAGGTGACGTGGCCTGCGTACCCCCCAAGCAGGGTCTCCAGCACGTCTCCTCCCCGGCGCTTGTCCACGTAAAAGACAGTCGAGCTGTCACCGACTAGTATCCACAGCCAGTACAGCACACCGGCTACCCTCCAGCTGGTCTCGTCCCCGAAGACATGCTCTGAGAAGAATATCTCCTTGAGCATCTCCTCGTAGAGCGGGTGGAGGGATCCTGTCACGGCATCCACGTGGCCGATGACAGTCGACTTTGCAAGGTCCGTGTGGTAGATTATGTTGATCAGCTTGCGGATGGGTTCGTAGGGAATGTTGTACATCCTCATCGTCGTCTCAAGGCACGTCAGGCTGGCGCCGAACCGTCCACCGGGGACGACCCCCGGGATCTCGGGGGCAAACTGCCTGCCGCATTCCCTGCAGTACCTGCGGACGACGGTATACTGGATGCCGGTCAGCTTCCCGTCGATAATCTCCTCGACTACCCGGATGGTCACCTCGGTGGGCTCCTTCGAGAGGGCATGGCCGTGCGGGCAGGCGGGCATGTCGACTAGCTTTTTTTCGGATATCGGGGGAGGATCACGGCCGGTGCGCAGGCAGACGACCTTCCTGAACGGGTCTGGTGCAGGCCCGGGTGATTCCCGGAGCCGCTTCTGGGAGCGGCGGCTTTTGATGCCCAGATTCTCGGCTGCCAGCGCCGAGTTGGCCGCGCGCGCCTCCCTTAACTGAGAGGCATGCTCTGATGCCTGCCGTTCCAGGCGGGCTATCCTGTCCATGACTGCCTGCGAGACGTCGCATCCCTGCAGGAGGGCGGCATTCTCTGCCCGCAGCTTCTCTACCTCTACCTTCAAATTCTCCATATCTCCTCCCAGATTCTCTATCTCTGCATCTTTCAGCTCTATCTCGGAGTCCTTTTGTTCTATCTCGGAGTCCTTTTGCACGTTCTCTTCTTCCAGCAGTTTGATCCTGGCGTCCATCTCCGTCAGCATCGCGTGTTCCCCTGAGAAGGCCTCTGCCTCCTCCTTCAGCTGCTCGATGTCTTTTCTCAGCGCCATGCTCTCCTCGTCCTTGGATTTGAGCATGTCAAGGACGGATTCGAAGAGGGACTTGGTGTCGGTTACGGAGTTCCAGTCAATCTTTTCCAGGTCGATTACAGGCACCATGCCATAACACCGGAAGGCATGATCCATAAAGCTTTTGGGCACGCAGTGCCTCCGGAAAATACGGTGCAAAACATCCTGCAGGAAATGCCTTGATCTGAAGACCACCATGCTGCAGACCGTGCTGATAACGTGTAATTAATCGGGCATTTATGGCCAAAAACGTAGCTCAGTTGGTAATTAATCGGGGCAGATCAGGCACGAAATCGCTTCGCAAAGGCGACCTCTTACATGCTTTACGATTCTGTGGATATTCGGCCGCATGTGGTGCCGCGCACGTGGGAATAACCCAATTTAATTCAGTTTTTTAAATCAGGCACATTCTGCATGAGATCTTTTGTGTCGGTTATGGAGTTCCAGTCAATCTTTTCCAAGTCGATTACAGGCACCATGCCACAACACGGGAAGACATGATCCATAAAGCTTTTGGACATAGTGCCTGCCGGAAAATGAGGCGCAAAAGATCCGGCAGGTGAGCCTTGATTTGAAAACTGTCCTGCCTGCGGATCGTACTGATAACGTGCAATTAAATCGGGTATTTATGGTCGAAAACGTAGCTCAGTTGGTAATTAATCGGGGCAAATCAGGCACGGAATCACTTCGCAAAGGCGACCTCTTACCACAAAAACGTCTGACTGGCATTGTTCCATGTCGTGGCGGATTGGAAAAACGGGTGGAGTATGCATGTTCTCACTATTGGTGGTTTTACATGACTAGTTCTATGGCGCACGCAGTCAATTCAGAATCGGCGTGGTCGTCAAACAAATTGTTCCAGATCCGGCCATCTTGCCAAAAAAAAAGACTTATTTTACATCAAGGCCAATGTGGCTTGATGAAATACATGGGCAGGATCATGGGATGGAAGGAATTTTTGGATTCTGGAGAAAAAATCACCCAGGACACCAAGGATCAGGCAAGCCTTTGGAGCTCATGTGCCATCAGCGAACGGGCCAACATATCTGAAGACATTGCCAGAAACAATAAATCCAATGAGTTTTTGACAAAAGACGCCACTTTTTGGGGACTTCGATTCTTTTACGGCATCAACATGCAGGATATGGCACTCGCCAAAAAAGCATACGGAGAAATACAGGAACTAGCATCAGTCGTGGTTGAAAACAAGTTAGGCGTGACGCCAAAATAAAGGGGCTTACATACGTTAGTGAACACGGTCAGGCCGCGCTGATATTTCGACCCGTTCAACGTGTAGGGAGAAAAAAGTGGCAACAGAAAGAGTTTATATGATATAAGTAATTACTTTTAGTAATATGAACACGATAGACGACATTGTGAAGGAAATGAGGGCAGGATTCAAACGTCTTGAGACAGGACAAACCAACCTCGGCGCACGCATGGCAAGCCTTGAAACCAAGGTATCGGGGATGGAAGGGCAACTAAAGGCCAACTGTACCAAACTCGATCAAATGAAGAAAGACATTGAAGCCTTACGGGGCTCTTCGTAATCTTGTGTTCACTAACGTATGTAAGCCCCCCCGCATTGGCAAGAATGTTTATTAGTGGTTCACATGGCACGCCGTCAGAGGTATACCAAAGATGAAAAATTGATGTGATTGTAAAATATTTTAACTCCATGTGAAATTATGCTTATTTCACGTAGCATAGTCAATGAAGATCAAGACGATGTTGAAAAGATACGCCGCTGAGACAGACTGCGATACCAAGGACCGCATGATGCTGATCATCAGAGTCAAACGTGACGGGATAACCATGAGGGATTCTGCAAAATCCCTGGGAAAGTCAGCCTCGTGGGGCTACAAGTGGCACGAGCGCTACCTGGAAGTCGGATTTGACAGGCTGGGAAACATGCCGCGTTCCGGCAGGCCGACCAAGGCGAGCAAGGCAGACATGAAGAAGATCAGAAAGGCCGCATGCAGGAAACCTGTCTGGACGGGCATGGAGATGCAGCAATACATCCAACAGAAGACCGGAGTAAGGTACGAACTCGGATATGTGCGCCAGATACTGCGCGGGTGGGGCTATTCCCAGAAGGTTCCCGTAGGAAAACATGCAAGAAGGGCGCCTGACGAGGAGATCAGGAAATTCCAAAAAGAGATGCCAGAGCTTATAAAAAAAAGAACAGTGAAGGAACAGTCGTAGCGATACAGGACGAGTCCATAGTAATCTCCGATGCGCGGCCGCGAAGACGCGGCTACACCAGGAAGGGAATACGGGCGTTTTTCACGTACACCGGCTCACACTCCAAGACGATAATCCACGGACTAATCACCACGGACGGCAGGGGCATGTTCCGGCAGTACGATGCGTTTACCAAGGACACCTTTGAGGACTTTCTAAGGCAGGCGATGTACAGGTTCAAGAAGATCTGCCTGATCATGGACAAGGCCTCCCAGCACAGGGCATCAAACATACGCAAACTGCTTGATGGCACAGACGGCCTGGAGATAGTCTTCCTGCCAACTGCAACCCCGGACCTGAGCGCCATAGAGACGTACCGGGGGATCTCAAACGGGCAGTGCTTGACGTGCCGTACACCAGCCTGAGCATGCTCCGCGAGGCGATCACCAGGTACACGAGGTACAAAAAACCGAATCTGGTCGTTGAAAACTTTCTGTACAGGGCCATCTAGAACGACATCAAACCGCACCGGACCCACGCCGCCTAGCGTGTGCCATGCACGGCGCACCAGAGCATGCAATGTCTAATGTTCGGGGCGTCTTTTCTCGTCATTTGGGAATTCAACGCACCTCGTAATTTCCAGAGACGGCTGTTGCATCAAAAATTTATGAGCGATTTTGATATGAATTTTTCATTGCTGGTATATACGTATCCCGGTACGTATGCTACGACAACATAGTTGATAAAAATGCGCGGTAAAATTTTGGTAAAGTGGTAAATTGACATAGGATGCAGTGGGGTTTTGCAAGGATCTCCGGGACGGGTTCGTTTGGGGCTTTTATTCAAACTGTTCCATTGGTTGCATGCAAGATACAGAAGCAGTGATGGAATTCATGGACATCCTTGACAGGCTCAAGACGATACGATCATGCCAGCACGAGCCGGAGGTCGAGACAAGATACAAGGATCACAAGACGTTCATGTTCCAGATGTGCAGGGAGTGCTGGAACCACAAGAGACATAATCCGTAATTAGAAATTATGCATATTTTCCTATATTGTGTAGGTTTTTTGACTCCTACCCGATTGCTTCCCGGACTAGGAGAACCCTGAGGTTGGCAAATCCGCAAACGATGTCATTGATGGTGTCATATTTTTTCAGGCGGTTTCGGTAGACACCGCCCATTATGCGAAACCGTTTGACCCTGCGGATGGCGTGCTCCACATACACCCGTACCTTTGAGTGTTTTTTGTTGAATTCCTTCTGCTCGGGGGACAATTCTGCACCTTTTTGCTTCTTGTACGGCACTACGGCATCCCGGTCAGGAAACTCCTTGTTGATCCCCTGGTATCCGCCATCCAGGATCTCTCTGACCTTGATCCTTTTCTTGTCCTTGCTCCCGTCCTTGCGTGGAAGGTTGTCAGGGAATGTCGGGTGTTTCTTTTTGAATACTGCAAAGTCGTGGATCCTGCCCGGGGAATGCCGGGTCTTGTGAAGGATGAGGCCGTCCGTGGCCGATGTGTACTGGACCTTGGACGTGTGCCTGTGTGCCTTGCCCGAGTAGTGGGACCGTTCCATGTCCTTGCGCCCGGGACGTTGTATCTGCTGCTCGGAGGCATCAATCAGGGCAGTCAGGCCCGGAATGATCTCCTCAAGATCGTCAAGCGTCTTGGTGGCCTTGATGCTGGCGTAGATCTTTGACGGAAGCGGAACGCACTGCCGGATCGACGGCTCCAGTGCCCCCATGCTGCGGGACACGCTAAGGCCCACCTGAAACACCATGGCAAGAAGATCCTGTGTGGCGTATGTCCTGTAATAAAACAGGACCAGAAGAAACCTGTTTTTCAGATCCAGTTTCCACCTGCGTCCGGCACCAATGCCGGCATCCTGCTTCTTTTGGAGAGTCGCTTTTGCTCTGCCCTGGGGTATTTTTTTGCCAGCCGCCCTGCCACCAAATTAAATTCGGAGACTGTCAGTCCAGTGCACCGGATGAACAGTTTGGGCTTTTTTGCTAATTTGTCGTATAATGACATGCTTTGACATGGGCAATCAGAATAAAACACGGCTGACGATAGTTTTGATCATCGGGTAAGTTCGAATTGACATGCAATTCCGTGCAATCAACCGGATTTGTCCTGCAATGCGTCCAATCGTGTGGTTATACCCAATTACGGATTATGTCTAAGGAGTACCATGAGGTAGGCGAGGACACCATACAGGTGATAAGGCCCAACCGGTTGAACGCAGAATACGCCAAGTGCCTCAAGTGCGGTTCCGGCATGGATTCGTGCGGGTGCGAGGCTGCGTGACCTAGAGTGGCTGAATCAGAGTAGCCAAAAATCGAGGCTTATAGCGATAAGTATACGTTAAATACGGCAATTGAACATATGTCCACATGAGCAAACGCGGTTCAGGAAGATCAAGTCGCAAGGGAATAACCCTGCGGATTTGTTAAATTTTGGTGATCAGATTACTAAAATTTACCAGAGCCGCCGAATCAACTCTGTTTCCTAATTACGCTCGACACAGATACTCGTCTGTGCAATTCTGCCTACGTCGTCGTCTTGCCCCCTTCCCTTGCAGTCCTTGGGCCGGGCTTGTAGGCTTGCACGATCCTTGGCGTGCCGTACCCGTTGTCGATTGCAGTATCGATCATCTGGTTGTACAGCTGCACCTTTCCGTATATCTCGGCCTTGACGTTCTCCCACTTGCGCGCGCTTATGCACTCGCCCAACACCCGCTTGAACGTGGAAAATACAATCTCGACTGACCACCGGTCGTTGTACCCTGACTCCCTGCGCCACGCCTTCTGGAATTCCCTCTTTTGTTCGCGCGTGAGGCCTGCAAACTTGCGTTCTGCCGTCTTGTCCATGCAGTCCAGGTCCCCCAGCTGCCTGAATCCTGCCTCCTTGCGGGGCATGCACCCGTTCGCCTTTCCGGCAAAGTCGATGCGGACGGGAATCAGCGGCTCGATTCCCTGCTCGTCGCAGTACCTGCGGATCTTCTGGGTGTCGTACGCGCCGTCGGCTGCCGCCTTGGTGCCTGCAGAAGTGTCTGAGTTTGGTGATTTTTTTGCATTTGCAAGGGCCTGCCCCACCAGTTCCTCAAACTGCGGAGAGTCCCCGCACTTGTCGTCGGTTATGGCCACGGCGTAGATCTTTTTGGTTTTGGCATCCACCCCGACGTGCAGCTTTATGAAGCCCCGCCTGGTCCCCCACTTTTCTGTCATCCAGTCGCCGCGGTTTGTGGGCTTGAGTCCAGTGGAGTCGAAGGCAAACAGCTTGATCTCGGCCCGGGTGCCGCCGTCTGAGAACCACGCAGAAGCCGTGCCGCTACCATCATCATTGTCTGCAACAGTGCAGCCAAGCTTGGCCATCCTCTTCTGGAACGCCGAGTACGTGGGCGCGTTTTCCTTGCCGACTATCGTCTCTGCCAGACCCTGGAGCTGCCTGTACCTTATGCCGGTGGCGTTTTTGAACAGGGATGCTGCTGCAAAGCACGCGTTTGAAAATACGTACGGGCGGCCTACCTTCCCGCAGTTTAGCTTCTCGACTCCCTGAGTCAGGATCTCCGGGCTTATCTGGAGCGTCCACAACTGGCCGCGGTCTATGTACCTGCGGTCATCGTACTGGAACCGGCGTTCTTTGGATTTGAAAGATTTTTTAGCCTCATGCGTGCCCGTTTTGTCTGGAGAGGATGTGTTTTCAGTCATGGCTGTTACCTGACTGCCTGCACACCTCTCTGATCAATACGGTTTTCTATTGAAGATGTTTGATATGATGTTCAAATTCAACTGATCTGGCCTAATTCTGAACCTGTTGGGTGTGACTGGCGATAATTAGGAAACAAAGTTGCCGAATCAATTACCTTAAATGGAGATCCGGCGTAGCTATCTTGGTGTGTTTGTTTGTTCCTGTGTTGCAATATGAACGACTTACACACCAGCCTATTATGCTGCAATGTCAGGAAATAATGGGTTCTTGTAAATCATTTTTGAGACCATTCTGAGGACTCATCTATGGGATTTTCCGGATTAATGGCTGGCAGGTGTCAGGATTGCTATGGCCACGACTATGGGTCATAGTTAAACCCTGTCAACCCATGCAAGCCAGATCACCAAAAATGAACAGTGCCACGGGTACCAATGCAATCAAGCCGATCTTTCTGCCGTTCATCATTTTAGTTATAGTCAATATTTTCCGGAATGGCGGACTTTGAATGGCGTATGACGTCAGGGTAGGCGCACTGCATTGGATCTTGGGTCATACCGTCGTAGTGCAAAAGGCGCATGTGTGTCGTATTGTTCACCGTGACGGTTCCCAAGTACCCGTAAAACACCAAGTACGCATAGTCCCCGGATTCGTAGCAGCCAAACGCGAATGATTCGTTTACCGCGTAACTGTCGGAGTATTCAAAATTCGTGACGGCCCCGGATGACGGGTGCGTACCGCCTTCGAAGACGACGGTTATGGTGTCGTTCGAAGCGTGGTGCGTGATGCTGTTGATTGGAAACGGATGAATCGCCTGGGTCACCGGTACGTGGTCTATGTGGGCGTAGCCTTCTATTGGAGCAGTTCCCTCGCCCTCATTAATTTTTATGTAACTGCGAGAATCCATGCTGCCGTCAGGCAATGCCGGTCCATACTTGTCGTACCCGGTTGCGGTCTCCGTTATCGTGTACACGATGGGTTGGCCGGACGCGGCTATGCCGTGCAGTGATATGCGGTACATGTCATTGCCTAGATCTTCTATTTCGACCCATATCTCGTCGCCCCAAGCTGGCTCGGTCCAGATCTTGCTTTTCTCGTCGTCAAGGTGCTCGATCATGTCGTCCCACCAGTCTGTCATGTCTGGGTTGTAGGTGGTGGTGGTGACGGTGACAGTCGAGGAATCTGTGACAAGAAAGCCGACAGTGGCAGTGGTGGTGGTGGTGGTGGTGGTGATGATGATGATGACGGCCACGCCTGCGACGGCGATTATGGCGATTGCCATCAACAACGTGCGTTGTTTGTTCGTCACTACAATCATTGAATGTTTTTCTCCATGTATATATAATAATTCTTCCAGGGTCAGTTAACACAGAAGTAAAAGATCCAGCCTGACAGGCAGGATCCGCCCACGCCGTCCTGTCCTTGATTCAGAAGCTCAAACTGAATTACGGTGATGTTGTGAACCTGGACGTGTTGGTGTTCGATTTCTAGGACGGCGGCATGTACCACGGCGGGCGCTATCCAGCAGAAGAAGAGAGGTTTGTCCAAAAGATGTACGACGGGCGGCACAGGTTCCACGGCGCGTTTGATGTGACGTGTGGGGACGGGTTGAACGTTGTCGAAACGTGCCACGGGCGGTTCGAGAATACGGCACTGTTCATTTTTGGTGATCTGGCCGGTATGATTTGACCCTTGATCCACAATTCTGAACAGTGCCGTGTCGAATGCATGCGCATCACCGACCATGAAACCCGTGAATACGTGAACCGTGGGATAGCAGAGATAGTTTGCGGATCCTGCAGCTATACAACCAAGATCGCAATGTGAGCATGTGCCAACAACAACATGAATGCCGCGGCGGCCGTAAACAGCATGAGCGGACACGCGTATTCCACGTATTTTGCCGTGCCGGTCTTGACGAACTCCTGAGACATAATCCGTAATTAGCAGTTAGGCAAAGTGGACGTGGGTGCTAGGCACAGATTCACGACAAATCGTTCATTACGGATTATGTCTCATGGATAGACAGCATTTTTTGTATTTTTTCCCCGAACCGCAGGGGCAGCGTTCGTTTCTGCCTACCTTCGGGATTGTGTGTGGCCCGGCACTGCCTCTGTCGCCGTCCGCATATTTGTATGGGTTCTCATCGGAATACGAGAAAATGTACAGGGGATCCATTGGAACCCCGCGTGATGGATTGAACGTGCCAGCATATGCGCCGTCAAGATAATCCAGATCGAAATAATCATCTAGGATAAAGCCTGTCTCCAACGAGTCCTTTAGGTATCCGTACAGGTCGGGATCTTTCAGGTCCAGCAGGACATTGACAAGTACGGTCCTTGTTACAATGTCTGCCTCGTTTTGTGCGGCATCCTTTATCGATGCAACTATGCCAGATTTTACCTCCGGATTGTCCATGGCGATCATAATCAACGCGCCTGCCGTGCCGCCTCGCACGAATATGTCGGCACCATCGTACCGCATGAGGGCAGTCAACGTCGGTATGGCACCGACCCCCATGTGTGCCAGCACGTACGGCATGTCCTCGGTCAGCCAGTCGCCGGTTTCTTCATAATGCTTTATGATGGCTGTGTTTATGACCAGCTGCGCCCTGTAATGTTTCATCTTGGCCAGAATATGTATTGCACATATTGGAACCAAGCTGTCATCATCCAGATCGTTCCAGTACTCATCATCTGTCGCAAGTTGTGCCAAAAGATGGAACGACTCTTCCCCCATTTCCAATATGCCGCGTACGGTCTTCTCGTCAGTGTAGATTCCGTCCGATTCCAGTATGGAGATCATGCTTGCCATAACCAACAAGCCATGTGAAACGCCGCGATTCATTAATGTTGTTCAGTGGCGGCTCTGTAAAGTTACGGTGACCCGCGACTTGACTGATCCGCATCGACTAAAGTATTCGAATCCGGCTTCCCAGATCTAGCCCTCACCACCATCGCTTCACTTGCGGATCCGACTGGGCCAAACCACCACAGCCCACGCGCCAGGATGCTGCGCCCGGCATTCTTGTCACGATCCATGAGACATCATCATCATCCGTAATTGGGCATAACCACGCGATTGGGCACATTGTCGAACCAAATCCGGTCGGTTGCAGGGATTACAGGTCAATTCGGGCTCACCCAATGATCAAAACGATACGTCAGTCGTGTTTTATTTTGATTTCCAATGTCAAAGCATGTCATTGTACGACAGATTGACAAAAAAGCCCAATCTGTTCATCCGGTGCACTGGACTGACAGTCTCCGAATTTGATTTGGTGGCAGGGCGGCTGGCAGAAAAATACCCCAAGGCAGAGCAAAAGCGACTCTCCAGAAGAGACAGGGTGCGCGGCATGGGCGCCGGACGCAGGTGGAAACTGGATCTGAAAAACAGGTTTCTTCTGGTCCTGTTCTATTACAGGACATACGCCACGCAGGATCTTCTTGCCCTGACGTTCCATGTGGGTCAGGCCAGCGTGTCCCGCAGCATGGGGGCACTGGAGCCGTCGATCCGGCAGTGCGTTCCGCTTCCGTCAAAGATATACTCTGACATCAAGGCCACCAAGACGCTTGACGATCTTGATGAGATCATTCCGGGCCTGACTGCCCTGATTGATGCCTCCGAGCAGCAGATACAGCGCCCCAAGCGCAAGGACATGGAAAAGTCCCACTACTCGGGCAAGGCACACAGGCACACGTCCAAGGTCCAGTACACGCCAGCCACGGACGGCCTCATCCTCCACAAGACCAGGCATTCCCCGGGCAAGATCCATGACTTTGCGGTATTCAAAAAAAAGCACCCGACATTCCCAGAGAATCTTCCATGCAAGGACGGGGGCAAGGACAAGAAAAGGACCAAGGTCAGAGAGCTCCTAGACAGTGGATACCAGAGACATAATCCGTAATAGGCAGTTTTGGGTCATTTCGTGCCGTAGCATCTATTCCCACTTTGTGCCTAACGACTAAACGGATTACGTCTCTGGTGTAGTTTTTTTTGAAACTATTTTTACAGTGCCGTGTATCTCCAGCTCGGTTGCGTCATCGTGCGGCGGCATGCCCCGGTACCTGAGAAACATGAACATGCGCCCTTTGGAGCATCACCTGCGTCTCCTGCTGCGGCTCCCCGGCTGAAGGTCTGCCGCCTCTTAGACTCAAAGTCCAGTAACACGGCAGCTCGGATAGCCAAATTCAAAGACCAGGTCTTTGTGACCATGCACAGATCAGGGGTCAGCCCGTCACACGTCCGGGCAGGGTTATCATGTGTTCAACAAGCTACGCGTCAGCATATGTATGCTTTCTATTGGATGTTGTTGGCCATGAATACCGGCATCCGTTATTTTGACACAGCCAAGGGTTTTTACGTACCGTATACATCTGTCTGCATGCTAGGCCCATGCATGTTTTGCGCGGGGAGATATATCCAGACAAAGATGCCGGCGATGGTGGGAGCGGTGACGTACACATGGTATGCCTCGATGAATGGTTCAGACGGCAGGACGAGAACATGTGCGTGTTTTGGGTAATGAGTTGGATGAATCTGAATCAATGAGCCATCCAAGCTGTGCCAGGGGCCCGCGTCCCGGATGATGGAACTAGAGCACATCAAGGTGACAGTAAAGATCCGCTGCAGGAACTGTGCAAGAAGACACGTGTCCGGCAGGACAGGCCCGCCTGGCAACTGCCAAACTCCAGGTACGGGATCAACTTTATGATCCTTCAATGATGGTCATCCTCAGGCAATTATGCACGGCATGTCAGATTCTGGATATGCCATGTGTTTTTCGCCTGTAGTGTCATGCAAGGACCCCCGCACTTGCATGCCGGGTTACATTATGGATGGTTCCTCGTATTTGGCCATGTGTTATTGATGAATCGTCTAATTACAGGGCGTGTCAAAAAAACTATACCTGACTGACTCTTTTTGCGTCAACTGACTGAGTTTACGACCGACTGCCATCCCCGAGAAACACCTTTAGCGACGCGCCGAAGACGCCATGTGTTGCCGTTAGCGGTGACCATGGCATTTACCCTGTCGGACCTGGGAGTCGGCAAGAACTTGCCACTTATGATGGCGTGCAAAAGAGTGACCCATGGTATACGGGATGCGCCTTGACGGTGAATGGGAAACAACAGCACGATGTTACTCGTGGGTGAGCGTGGAAAATGCGTCATAGGATCCATGCACCAAAAGTGGCCTGACCTGCATTACAGCCCGGTACATCAAGGACACCCTGAGATACGCCAATCCGGCCAGGACTACCGGCGGCACGCAAGGACGCTGCGCAGCATTTACTGTGGGACTCGCACGTCTGACGGTGCCATTCCGGGAGGAGCAGACCGCGCTATGCCGACCAAGAAGAGTCGTGCGAAGTGGACCGTCGCATCGCGTTCGCTGATAGGCCGGGATCGGCGTGAAGGACCGCGACGGCAAGCACTGCAACAGACCTGCCGGGATGCGACGGCTGGTGCGGGAAAGGGATCACCTGTTTGCGTTTCTGGAGACTGACGATGTCGAATACCACAACAACCGGGCAGAGCGGGCCATCAGGCCGTACGTTGACTCTTCGCAAGAACAGTCAACGGGAGCAGGTCCAAGAAGGCGCGCAGACGCCGATTGCCGTGCTGCGCACCTGAGCATCAAGCAGACGTCTGCAAGGCAAGGGGACGATGATCGTTGATTATGCACGGTCCTGCGCGAGAATCTGGTTCCATGTTTGAAAAAAATACATAGTGCGGAGGATCTTGTAGGCATGGAATTCACCATTTGATCAAAAAACTACACAGTTACGTAATAGGCAGTTTTGGGTCATTTCGTGCCTAGCATCTATTCCCACTTTGTGCCTAACGACTAATTACGGATTACGTCTCTGGTGTTGCGCGTTCCTGTACAGTGCCGTGTATCTCCAGCTCGGTTGCGTCATCGTGCGGCGGCATGCCCCGGTACCTGAGAAACGTGAACATGCGCCCTTTGGAGCATCACCTGCGTCTCCTGCTGCGGCTCCCCGGCTGAACTGCGTCTGCCGCCTCTTAGACTCAAAGTCCAGTAACACGGCAGCTCGGATAGCCCCATTCAAAGACCAGGTCTTTGTGACCATGCACAGTCAGGGGTCAGCCCGTCACACGTGGTGGGCAGGGTTATCATGTGTTCAACAAGCTACGCGTCAGCATATGTATGCTTTCTATTGGATGTTGTTGGCCATGAATACCGGCATCCGTTATTTTGACACAGCCAAGGTGTTTTTACGTACCGTATACATCTGTCTGCATGCTAGGCCCATGCATGTTTTGCGACAGGGAGATATATCCAGACAAAGATGCCGGCGATGGTGGGAGCGGTGACGTACACATGGTATGCCTCGATGAATGGTTCAGACGGCAGGACGAGAACATGTGCGTGTTTTGTGGTAATGAGTTGGATGAATCTGAATCAATGAGCCATCCAAGATGCCACACATATGACAAATATCCGTCACATTAACTGTGCACGCAACACGTCAATCCGTTTGGCATACAGGCCACGCCTGTAAACGAACAGATCGTGCGGCCCGCGTCCCGGATGATCCTTCAAGATGGCATCCAGTGCAATTATGCCGTCTTCGTATTCTGTTATCGCCATGTGTTTTTCGCCTGTAGTGTCATGCAATACCCCCGCACTTGCATGCCGGGTTACATTATGGATGAGTTCCTCGTATTTGGCCATGTGTTATTGGTGGATGAATCGTCTAATTACAGGGCGTGTCAAAAAAACTATACCTGACTGACTCTTTTTGCGTCAACTGACTGATTTTACGACCGACTGCCATCCCCGAGAAACACCTTTAGCGACGCGCCGAAGACGCCATGTGTTGCCGTTAGCGGTGACCATGGCATTTACCCTGTCGGACCTGGGAGTCGGCAAGAACTTGCCACTTATGATGGCGTGCAAAAGAGTGACCCATGGTATACGGATGGCCAAATGCCGCCTTGACGGTGAATGGGAAACAACAGCACGATCATGTTACTGAATAGTTTAATTTTTTAACAAGTCAGGCGTTCGTATTTCATGCAAGACAGATTTGCAATTTATCACAACATTCCCAAAGCATCAGACATTAAGATTCATCATATTAATTGTACTGCATATGCGAACTCTGTTTCCTAATTATCGCCAGTCACACCCAACAGGTTCAGAATTAGGCCAGATCAGTTGAATTTGAACACAATATCAAACATCTTCAATAGAAAACCGTATTGATCAGAGAGGTGTGCAGACAGTCAGGTTATCGCCATGACTGAAAACACATCCTCTCCAGACAAAACGGGCACGCATGAGGCTAAAAAATCTTTCAAATCCAAAGAACGCCGGTTCCAGTACGATGACCGCAGGTACATAGACCGCGGCCAGTTGTGGACGCTCCAGATAAGCCCGGAGATCCTGACTCAGGGGGTCGAGAAGCTAAACTGCGGGAAGGTAGGCCGCCCGTACGTATTTTCAAACGCGTGCTTTGCAGCAGCATCCCTGTTCAAAAACGCCACCGGCATAAGGTACAGGCAGCTCCAGGGTCTGGCAGAGACGATAGTCGGCAAGGAAAACGCGCCCACGTACTCGGCGTTCCAGAAGAGGATGACCAAGCTTGGCTGCACTGTTGCAGACAATGATGATGGTAGCGGCACGGCTTCTGCGTGGTTCTCAGACGGCGGCACCCGGGCCGAGATCAAGCTGTTTGCCTTCGACTCCACTGGACTCAAGCCCACAAACCGCGGCGACTGGATGACAGAAAAGTGGGGGACCAGGCGGGGCTTCATAAAGCTGCACGTCGGGGTGGATGCCAAAACCAAAAAGATCTACGCCGTGGCCATAACCGACGACAAGTGCGGGGACTCTCCGCAGTTTGAGGAACTGGTGGGGCAGGCCCTTGCAAATGCAAAAAAATCACCAAACTCAGACACTTCTGCAGGCACCAAGGCGGCAGCCGACGGCGCGTACGACACCCAGAAGATCCGCAGGTACTGCGACGAGCAGGGAATCGAGCCGCTGATTCCCGTCCGCATCGACTTTGCCGGAAAGGCGAACGGGTGCATGCCCCGCAAGGAGGCAGGATTCAGGCAGCTGGGGGACCTGGACTGCATGGACAAGACGGCAGAACGCAAGTTTGCAGGCCTCACGCGCGAACAAAAGAGGGAATTCCAGAAGGCGTGGCGCAGGGAGTCAGGGTACAACGACCGGTGGTCAGTCGAGATTGTATTTTCCACGTTCAAGCGGGTGTTGGGCGAGTGCATAAGCGCGCGCAAGTGGGAGAACGTCAAGGCCGAGATATACGGAAAGGTGCAGCTGTACAACCAGATGATCGATACTGCAATCGACAACGGGTACGGCACGCCAAGGATCGTGCAAGCCTACAAGCCCGGCCCAAGGACTGCAAGGGAAGGGGGCAAGACGACGACGTAGGCAGAATTGCACAGACGAGTATCTGTGTCGAGCGTAATTAGGAAACAGAGTTTACCGTATAGTACCATACCAGTGAAGCAAGATTTTCCATACACCACGCAGACATTCACCATTCCGTTTTACCAATCAAAGGAGGCATCGCGCCTCATATGGCGGGCGCATTTCCAGACAGACTGGTGCTACAACGAGGGCGTCCGGCAGGCGCTGGAGGCCAGGCCCACGCAGTACGACATGTTTTCAAAATTGAAGGAAAAGCGGGATGAATACGGTTGGCTGGACCTGAACGTGTTCGTGCACAGGTACGCGATTGACGGCGGCCGCAAGGCAGTCGAGGCATTTTACGCGTCAAACCTAGGGAAGCGATGGAGGCCAAAACGCAAGCGCAGATACACGTCCCCGGACAGTCTGTTCAGGAAGCGGCAGGACGGCAAAAGGCAGGCAGCCATCGGGTGCTATGCAAGGCCGGCAGGCAACAAGGACGGCTCCTGGAACCTGGGCGGCATCTGTAATGTCATGACCAAAAGCACCGCGATTGAACGCAACAGCATCAAGTCTTTCCAGATAGTCGAGACGACTCACAAGATAACCAAACAAACTAGGCCGGAGGACCGCACGTACGAGCTGCACGTCCAGGTACGCGTGGCCAAGCCAACGCGCCGCGACGGCGACATTATCGGCATAGACGTGGGCGCCGTCAACATGATGGCCGTGCATAATTTGGACAACAATGAGTCGGTCCTGGTAACGCTCCCGGAGAACGCCACGCGGTACAAGGGAGACTCCATTGACAGGAAAAAATCCGCGCAGTCTAGACGTAAAAAGGGCAGCAACGCGTGGAAAAAAGAACAGGAGCGCATCCGAAAAAAGAACGCCAAGACAACCAACCGCCGAACGGATTTCATGAGAAAGTCAGTCAAGGAGAACCTTGCATGCGCGGAAATAATAGCAATCGAGAACCTCCACCCGAAGCAGATGGCACGGAAGGGCAGGGGAAAGACTGGTTTGAACCGGACCATAATGCACGCCGCGCTCGGCGAGGTGCTGTCGTACATAGAGTGGTTCGCAAAAAAGCACAACAAGGAGTTCCACAAGGTAAAGCCGCACTACACCAGCCACGACGTGCGGCGCCTGCGGGCACTCAGACCGAAATTCCAGGCGCTCGCAATCAATATTCATTTGCGTAAGATGCGGGCACGAGGATCACGCGGACAAGAACGCGGCGGTCAACATATCCGCGCGCGGCGCAAAGGCGGCCGGGAAGGTCGTCGTTAGGAGGAGAAAGGAGCACACGGTGCCCCGCGCATGTATGCGGGAAACCACCGTGCACGAGAGAGCCAATCGAATAGCTTCACTGCCTTCAGAAAAAGACAAGAGTGGACGTGGGACGCCTTCGGCGGCTGCCGTCTACTCTTGTATATAATTCCCAGTCATGCTACAGTGATTCCGTGCCATATGCGGTTTATGACGACTGCACATAAGCACCACGACGGGTTCGAGTCCGTCAAACCCGCATATGTGGTTGTCATTATTTGGCGGTTCCTCTTTTTGGGAAATTGGTTTTTCTTCTGCATTGGACCATTTTGGTGCCGGTTGCGATTCTTCTGCCGCCGTTACAGGACAGCAGGAACCTGCCTCCGTCACCGGTTCTTGCGACGGGTCCACGCGCATGGCAATCCAGCCTTCATGTTCTCGGATTTGTAGCACCATACCATTCTGCAGTCCCATCTTCACGGCCAAGTGTTGTTCGCGTTGATCCTGTCAGTTGCCAGCAGCGTGAACAGGATCGAGTTGGCATCCATGCCCTTCTGGGAGCGGTTTCCGCCCCCGTCGCTCCTTATGGCCACAAACCTCCGGTTGACCCTCTCCACTGCGTTGTTGTCAGGCTCGATGCCGTCCACGTGCAGGCAGGTGGTCATAAAGTATCCCTCCCGGGGGTTCCTCTTCTTGTGTCTGGCGATGGTGCCGTGCCCATCGTCTGCAAACGGTTCGGCCCGTGCAGCTGCCACTCCGCAAACCAGCCCCGGATCGCGCCACGATAGAGGCCCTTTTGCACCAGGCGTTCCTGATGCCACACGCACATCTGGCAGGCAGGATCCCACGTGGAGCCATCCTGCATACGAGTCCTGCGTTATGGTTCCACCGTAGTCCGGGAGTGTGTGGCAAAGCGTCTTGATGTCCCGAGAGCCGGTCACCTCCACGAGGCAGGCGTCTTTTGCCAGGGCCACTATCCCGTAGCCGCGTTTGCCGCCCAACGGCCAGTGGAATTCGGCGTTCAGGTGTGGCGCCTCTAACACGCGCTTTCTTACAGAATCACGCTCGGTGCCATGCGCTCTGGCCTGGCCGCGGTATGCAGACGGGCGCGAGATTTTGTGCCCCCACGCGTCGCTGCCAAATTCTGCGGCCCTGGCATGCGACAAACCGAACGTCATGGCCGCATCAAAGTTTGATGAACGGCGCGTGTTTTGCCGCGCCGGGAACCCTTCCAGAGACCTGTTTTTTGCACCCGCGGCACCAGCGCCGCTTGATTACCTGACGTTTTCCAGTATGACGCGCATGACAGTCACGATGCGATGTACCTGTCAGTCACGAAAGATTGTCGTTGCCACAGTCGGGACATTCCTTGCAGTCGATCCTCGACACGGTGACGTTTTGGCCTGCAGTTGATGGTGGGTTTTTGCCCCTTGGGCCTGCCGGCCTTCCTTGGGCCTGCCTTTTTCTTGGTCAGAATCCTGTTGGCCTTGGCGTTAAGCTCCCTGTTGGCCTTGGCGTACCTCTTGTTGTCCTCTGTGACGAGTGCCTGCAGGCATCTCCTTGCAGCGTCGTGTTCTGCCTGCAACTTCGGCAGCAGCAGCAGCAGCAGCCTTCGGGATCAATACGATCGGTCAAAGCGCCCAGAACCGGCAGCACCTGATGCCCGATTTCATGCACGCCCCTGCATCCATCGCGTACCTTGACGTCATGAGAAAATACCTTGACAAGCATGGCGTCCAGTTGCACGTGGTAAGCGTGAAAAACAACGATTCCCTGTCTGACCGGTGTGAGAAGCGCAGGGTAATCCCGTCGGAAGTCTGGAGGTGGTGCACGCGCGACATGAAGGTGGGGCCGATACACGCTTTTTACCGCGGCCTCAAGACGCACGTATACCAATACATGGGGATTGACTACGGCGAAGTCAGGCGCATGAAGCCGCCTGGAATGGATAACGTGACAAACTTGTACCCGTTGATTGACCACAAGATTGACCGAACCGGGTGTGTCGAACTGATCAAGAAGGCTGGCCTGCCGGTGCCCATCAAGAGCGGGTGTGATATCTGCCCGTTCAACAACATCGAGAGGTGGGCCTACATATATCAAAACCACCGGGACCTGTACAAGCGCGCAATGGTGTTGGAGGAGAACAGCAAGCATTTCGGGAAACAGAACCTGGGTCCCGGGGATCTCACGCTGCGCGAATTTGCAGACATCATGGAGAACAAGGAAGAGATGCCGGTTGATGACAAGAAAGACGGCCCGTGCGGCGGGGAATGCATGGTCTAGCGTGTCCTTTTTACGTAGATGCCCTATTGATTCCATGCCAAAATACAACGTGACTGTCAGGCTATCAGGCATTGCCGGCAACGCCATCGCGATACTCGTTACGGTCAATCAAGGATTGAAAAAGGCCGGCGTGCCGCAGTCCGAGATAGACAAGTTCCAGAGCGAGGCCACGTCCGGCGGCCATGGCCGCGTGCTCCATACTGCCAAGAAATGGGTCAACGTGGCATAGCCACTTTTTTTACGGAACCGACAAAGCCATATGTGGATTTGCCACAAGCCATCCATGGCCATAAAGGCAGACTCCCTGGAGAACCGAATCGAGAACGAGGAGCCTGAAACCACCACCGATATCGAGCACCTGGTGTGGAAGTTTTTGATGCGCACGCCCGAAAATGAAAGGGAGGTACGGTTGTTGGTGGAACGTATCAAGGCCAAGCTGCTGCTGGAGAACAAAATTGTCGAGTCCAAATACACGATGTTTGAGCTGTGGCAGCAATCGTGATGATGAGGCCGTTTTAAGCAAAAAACATCCCACAATCCATGAATGAATGCGCCTGCCCCGCCCCGACGCCCATCCTAGACGAACTCGCAGGAGAGACGGTCTGCGCCGGATGTGCGCGCGTGCTTGACTCTTCCATGGAGCGACCCGGCATGGACCAGGACCAAAACCACGGAATGTTCGGCAGTCGCGTGTCGTCCACCAGCATAGTCGGAGACCAAAGGATGCGGCGTGCCAGCAGGATGGCCAACAGGGTCGACCAAAAAAGGGCGACCGTGGGGCATTTGGCAAAATCATGCTGCGCCAAGCTCGACATAGGATTGATCAATTCAAGACCGTACCACCCCCAGACCAACGGCAAGCTAGAGCGGTTCCACCGAACCATTGAGGACGAGGTAGGACGGCACGACAGCTTGGAAGATTTCATCACATTCTACAACGAGAGACGATTGCACTGGTCACTTGACATAGATAATTGCCAGACGCCTCTCAAGGCGTTCCATGACAAGGCAGCAGACGAATCCACAAGAGCTACCAACCCAAACTGGATGGAGGCGGATGTCCATGGATAAACAGCCACCAAAAGGGGGCGGACATAATTTCGTTACAATACACATTACCTTTAAATCACAAAAGTTGATATAGTAATTTAACGAGGTTGTGACATGAGTAGCGTAGAGTCTGAATTTGTACTGAATTTAAAGAACAGAGAGCAGTATGCTGGCAAATGGATTGCTATTTTGGATTCCAAAATTATAGCCGAGGGAGAAGACGTCGAACAAACCTACAATGACGCCTTGGCAGTATGTAAAGGAAGAACCCCTTTGTTTGAACAGGTGCCCCTAAAACAAGAGGAAGAAACATTAATCCTGTGACACCGACTCTGAATATTGAGAGGTAGTAGGTTTACAGGCAAGTTTCACTTCAAATATAGAGCAGATCTGTTCAAAAATGACGATGGGGAAGTAGTCCCAATCAAGAGACCTAGGATAGAAGTCATATTCAGGAGATTCTCAGAGCATGCGGTTTCGGGACAAAATCCTGAATTTAGAGCGTATGCGCTGGTGGATTCTGGGGCAGACATCTGTTTTATACCGAGGGCAATTGCAAACATCTTGCAGCTTGAGGTTGATGAAAAATCTAAAAAAAATTCGATTGGTGCCGGAGGAAAATTTACCACGTACAGGTCAAAGATGTACCTAGAAATACTATATAAAGGCCAACGCATCGGCATAGACACCGTAGATGTCGCATTCCCGGAACGCGATCCGATTGGAGTAGAACTTAAAAGAAACATTCTGATTGGTCGCAGTGGCTTGTTCACCAAGTACCAAATAACATTCAATGACAAGCAAAAGGCTATTGATTTCAAGAAAAACGACTAAACGAAGACAGGTATGGTCCCCTTTTCAATAGACGTTGCCTAAGAAAGCATGTGTTTGGGAGAAAGCAGTCTGGATCCAAGCACAAAGGCGGTATTCAGTGCACGCCGTGCCAAGTCGAATCGCCAATGCGGGTTACAGGAACACCCTGACCACTTCCTCGATGAACTGCAGCGCCACCCTCCTGTCGTGCTCGACATTTGCTCGTTCATGCCACGTTAGGCGACCAGATGATCTACATAGTTTTCGGTCTGGGGTGCTGAACTTGGAACGAACTTTCGCTTTTCACTATAGATTGTCGCTTCAATCCAGAGAAACCAGCACCCAAAGATTGCACAGAACTCAATCTGATCTTGCCCTTCTGGAGAAGATCCATATCACCGTAATGTTACAGAACCCAGCCGTCACACAAATGTTACAGCCTGTCCCGTCACACGCAGACGTTACAGTCCCCATGAGACGTAATCCGTAATTAGTCGTTAGGCACAAAGTGGGAATAGATGCTAGGCACGAAATGACCCAAAACTGCCTATTACGGATTATGTCTATGGCATGCAGGGAACAAAACGTGGCGCGAGGCATGAAGGAGGTATTTTTGGCACTCAACGCGAATTCCAAGAAGGCGCGCCACGCGTACTACAATCTGCACAAATCCATGGACGCCAACCTGCCGATTCCAAATGCCGCAGGTTATGCCACGCGACTGGCATCCGACCTGAAACTGTCCGAAAAGACGGCGCGCAGGGCGCTGAAAATACTGGAACGGCTGAACGGCGCTGGCCTGACGGTTGGGCGCAACCCGGTCATACTGGCGGCATACGCAACGCGCGCAGCGTTGGACCACACGGAAGGCGTCACGCAAAGAATGATAGTCAAGGTGGCCGGGATATCCGAGGTCGTGTTGCGCGAGTTGGACGTGACAGTCAGGGCCGACGGGTTTGCCGCCAGGATGAACTCGACAGGTTTGGCCAGATGAAATCTGCCTGAAATGTCGGAAAAAAGAAGGATTTTCCCTTTATACCGTTTTCATTCCTTACGCGTGCAATGAATGACGTCTGCGTGCCTGCAAACCCATCCTTGGATCCGGTGCGCATGACCAAAAAGATCCCCCCCCCCGAATAATCAACGCTGAATGGCCGGAGGCCGCGCCGCGATGTTAGTCTCAGGTATAGTCATAATCATACTGGTAGTCTCCGGCGTGTCCATCTTGTTTGTCGTCATGCAGGCAAACAACGAGGCGATTGATGCCGGAACCGCGGTTTCCATACACAACAACGAGCGCGTCAAGGAAGACGTGGACATCGTGTGGGACGGAACTGACTTGAAGATGCATAATGCCGGTCCGGAGACGGATATATTGGAATACCGCGTGCTTGATGATGACGGCACCGTACTGCGGATCTGCGCAGTCGAACATGAGGTGGGGGCGTCTGTGAAAAACATAGTCAACACGACCAAATTTGCTGAATGCTGGCAGGAGTTTTTGACATGAGGACGAAACTGGCTGCAGCCATTGTCGTGTTTGCCGTGTTGGGCGCGGCGTACGCGGGATTCGCAGAGGACGCGTTTGCCAAGCAGCTCCAGATAGTCACGTCGCGCGGCAACGTCTTTACGGTAAAGGAGGAAATACCGACCAACAGCACCCACACGGTCCAAGTAATCAACAACACGCAGGTAGTCAACAACACCAACCCGGGGATAACTTTCCCGATGGAGATAGTCACCAAGAACGCAGAAGGCCACATAGTGTACGGAAATGGCACAATAGGTGCAGAAAAGCCGCTAGACCCGTACACGTTCCCAGGCGAGTTTGAGTTTGCCGCAGCCGTGCTGGATACAGACGCCGAAAATACAATGCCGATACCCAAACTCCTGGCAAAATACGAGATGGCAAACGATGACTCGCTCAACTGGATAGAGGACACCGACACCGGCGACAACATCCTGATTCCGCTTGACGTGGATCCGAACACGTATGTAAACGGGTGGAAGGTGGAAGGCGACTGGACTGTACTTGACAACGACTCCGGGGAAAGCCGCAAGACCCAGGCCAGCATAGACCTGCCGCTAAACGAGCTGCTCACGATGAAGGGTGAGATTTCAAGCGGGATGGCCGTTGAAATCATATCCGTAGTGCAGCCTTACAACCCCAACACCGTCAGTGTAGTATACCGAAATAATGTCGCCTACTCATCAGTGTCTACCTCCATCCATTGGGGGTTGTCTTTTCTGATCTCATCTGTGGCCTTTCTTGCGGAAAACGCTCTGAGCGGTGTCTCACGGTTTGCCATGTCAAGTGAAAAGTGCAGCCTTCGCTCATTATAGTATTGGACATAGTCGGACAGCGACTCGTAATGGTAAATCTCTTCCGCTATGCTGCGGTGGAACCGCTCCAGCTTTCCGTTGGTCTGTGGATGGTACGGCCGGGTGTTTATCAGTTCAATTCCGCGGTCCAGCAGCTCGGCCTCAAAGGCGGTGGGCTGCCATGATCCTGCAGCTGCCTTCCTTCTCCGGCCATCTTTTCCTTTCTTGTGCCTGCCTGCCGCGCCTACAAAGCATGAGCCGTTGTCAGACAGTATGGTGGCAGGTGTTCCAAACGTCTCGATCGCCTTTCGCAGCACGGCCACCGCGTTCTCAGAGGTGGCCTCGGTGAACATCTGTGCTGCTGCTATGCATCTGGATGAGTCATCCAGGTACGTTATCAGGTTGAGGCCCCTGAAGCGCGGATCCTTCATGACGTGCCAGTCCACATGCCACATTGCGTTCGAGTATTTCCTCTCAAAACGGACCCACTTTCTCTTCTTTGACTTTGCAGCCGAGGGCGTTACCAAACCATGCTCTTTCATGATCCTGTATGCCCGTCTGTAGCTTATATCGCAGTCTGTTTTGAGATTTCCTACCGTGCGCAGCACGCCTACCGGTTCCCGTGCGTGCATGTCCAGAACCCGCCGTATCTCGTCTTCGGTGGCCCGTATGGGCTTTCTTCCCGCTGGCATTGGAACGTGGTGGGATTCTGTCCTGCAGAACCGGGCGTACAGTCGCTGAACGTGCCTTTGTGAGACTCCTATCTCTTTGGCAATCTGGGACGTCTTTTGGCCTTTCCTGCACTGTGTGACTGCGTATCTGATTGTCTTTGCAGTCAGGCGTTTTATCAACGGTTTTCTTGACCGATAAAGGACAAAGTATTCCTTTGCAGTACGTCTAAAATTAGGACGACCTAATTTCGGTACAATAGACCCCAACACCGTCAGTTATTACAGTAAATACGTGTCGTCGTCTTCTTCATCTATGGAGAAGAGATACATAGAATACAACGGCCACACGCTCGGTAGTCATGGATGGCACTGCGACGGTTACTGGCCAAATGAATTGACAGAACAGGTATTCTGGACCAACAAGGGGGGTCATTTCAGGGTATACCCAATTCACATTCACAACTACGATCTTAACCACGAGGCCACGAGCGCGGGCTGCCCCATAGAGTATGCACGGGATCCAGAGGATTTCATCGGTGACAAATATCATGGTTTTATAATATACGCAAAAACGCTGAAAGGCGCCTACGGGCTTACTCTTATCCCAAACGTCTACGCCCTCGGCTGCCAGTCCTCGACGCACGTGAGCGTGACGGCAAGTTACAGGCAGGGCACAACGACCGTGTCCGTGCCGTACACTGGAACGCCCACGATAAGTTGCACCAGCGAGGGCGGGTACCAAAAAATCACGCGCATCAGCATCCCAAGCCAGTCTGTAACCCTGGATCTGGAGAGTTTCTCTGGCCGACCCATCACAAGGACGATCCACGTGCCCCTGAGCGCATCCGTCCGGATTGACTTGCCACACATACCGCCCATAATACAGGTGCTGCACGCGTTCAGCGGGCAAGACTTTAGCCGTCCATTCACGATGCAGTCGTACAGCGGAAACCTCTATCTTAGGACAGTCGGCGGCGACGCCACGTCTACTGCGCAGATCAAGGCATTCGTGGGCGAGGAGATCCCGCCGGCCTTCATAGTCACCAACATGCCAGAGAATGCCCCGTACAGGATAACGGCCGACGGCATTGCCATAATCTCCGGCCTGACGTCAAATAGCGGCAGCATAGAAATCACTCCTGCAGACATGGATTTTGACTTCTTTGGGGGCAAGAATCTCGAACTCACCGTGTGGCCGGACTCTCTGACCAGGCGCGGTGGTGGTGGTAATGCAGTGATGTTTGATGCGCACAATGGGGAAGTCAAGGATATCAGGTGGCGCGATGACATGATATACGTCGCAGAATCCATGCTGGAGGTGGAAATTGACCAGAACAACATGGATGTCCGGGGGGTGGCGCTGGCAGGACAACAGGGCATCAGTTTCGATTACCTGCGCGGGACGTACGACAGCGGCGACAAATTCCACATCCCGATATATCCTGGCGCCCACAACGTTGCCATCCTGGTCAACGGGACGTGGGCAGACGGCGACCTGGACAACATCCAGACGTTTCCGGTTTCTGCGCGAATGACTGATGCTGAAAACGCCGCGACCGCGTACGCTTTCAGCAACGACTTGGGATTTACCGTGTCGCGCGTCTCTGACAGGATTGCCGCGTTTGCCAACAACACGGGCAACATGCAGGTCCGGTTCGTCAACGCGGAGGCGTCGGGTTCCACTGCATTCCCGATTGATTCATACTATTATGGAAACTTCATCCCGCCCGGAACCCCGGATACCGAAGAATGTTTCGTGTATGACAGGTGCGGTGCATGGGGGAATAGTGACACGCACGCAGACGTCACAAGCGTAGACTGGGGACCCATAATGCAGTGGATGATAGACTCCAACCTGTCAGGAATGCAGCAGGTGATGGCAGCACAGGGGCCGCTCACCGTGTATGTCAACGCGTACGTGAACGGCGAATGGATCCAGGGACAGACGATATTTGAAAGCAGTGATGTTACTGTCGTGCCAGGTGATTTCCTGGAGAGGCGTTTCATATATGACAATAATGGCGGACTGGTTTACAACATGCAGGACGGGGACGCTATCATGCAGGTGCAGGTCCAGGCAGGCGATTTCGTGGAGTTTGTTGTGAATGCGAGGACGGTATCTGCATCCACGCCGGCATATCCAGGCAGCGGTTATTCGACTGACATATGGTGGGGGAATGCCACGTCGCGAATCCACAGCGGACTCATGCAAGTTACCATGCCGTGATTGGCTCATGCGGTTCGTCCGGCGTGGATGCGACCATCAAACATCAGTCTCGTCCAAAGACGCGACTTACCAAACCCGCAGTGGTGGATAATGCAGAACCTGGCGGCAGGATCGACTTTGCCATAAATGCCGGATCATCCATCAACAGCATTCCAGGGCTCCTGCCGCACCGGGAACCGCGCAACACCCCGTCATAGATTGCCCAACGCTGGGTTGGAAAGCGGGTACATCATACTGTGCCAATAACTGTACATGTGATATTCACTTATACTGAGTACACATCCCTTTATTACTGCCGAAACACCAATGGTATTATGGGCATGATGAATCCAAAGATAATCATTCCGCTGGTATGGCTTGGCTGCGCGGCCGCGTATTTCGTGGCGGCATTCTGGCTGCCAAGGCCGGACTTTGTCATGCCGGAGTGTGCAGACAAGGCCCGCCGCCGGAAGGACGCGATGGCCGTGGGGCAGCAAAATTGTCAAGATTTTTAACTAAAGCATTTGTCACGTTTGCATGCAATACGTGGTATGCCATGATCCCACGCCGGACAAGCTGATCGGGGTGCCCAAAAGATTTGCG
Source organism: Candidatus Nitrosopumilus sp. (assembly GCA_965238275.1). GTDB lineage: Archaea > Thermoproteota > Nitrososphaeria > Nitrososphaerales > Nitrosopumilaceae > Nitrosopumilus. The sequence continues at coordinate 1,076,678 of OZ250186.1, read as the reverse complement.
AGCATAGTATCCAAGTTCAAGGATGTCGGAACGCATTTCGTCATAATCGACATAATCAGGAGGAACATGCCCAACAAGCCCAAGTCGTGCTCGACTGTTGCGTTTGTCAACTACCACTACCGGGCCGCCATCATTGCGCAGAAACGCGGCATAATCAAAAAAATCAAGTCCCAAAAAATGTCCCGGCTGGACGACCTCCAAAGCGTGAAATACTGGACAAGCCAACTGCGCGGGAACCGGTACAGGAACATATCAATGCCGTCAAGCAGCAACAGCACCCGCACCCTGTACGTGTATAACCTTGCCAGATTTAACCAATGGCTACCCGGCCAATCCTTTACTATCAGACGGAACGTCAAGACGGGTGACCGGACGCTGGAGGAGCGAATCCTCGAGACCAGGCTCGAAAACGTCGAGCAGCTCCTGACCATGTTTGATAACTCCACCATACCCGGGAAGGTAGTCATAAGAATCATCAGGACGTACCTCAACGACCCGATACACGGGGGGTCGAGCCCAAGCACCATGAACAACATATTTTGCGCCATCATGTCGTATTTTGCCAAGAACGAGTCCCCGGTGGGAATGAAATACGACCCCAAGCGCCACGAGACCCAGGAGACAAAAGAAGACAGCAGGCTGACGCTGCATGAATGGTGCCAGATGCTGACACGGGGACGGCCGTCTGTCATGCTGAACGCAGTCATGCTGGTAAAGTTCCAGGCCGGGCTGGACTCGTCCACCCTTGCAGACAGGTTCAACTTTGAGGCTTATTCCCAGATATCCAGGCATTTCGGGTCAACAGACCACGCCAAATGGGATCCAGGCAGGTGCCCCGTCCCAATCAAGCTGGTGCGGATGAAGACCGGGGTGCAGTTTATCACATTTCTGGACAGGGATGCCATTACCGCAATACGGAACTACCTTGACTGGCGCGTCCGGGAGTACGGGGGTTTTGATGCCAACGGCCCGCTGTTCCTCAACAAGCTGGGCAGGCCCATCAAGAGCACGTGGGTATCAGTAAGCATGGGCAAGCTGGCCGTCGCCGCCGGGCTGCAGAAAAAAACGTCGAGGAATACGTACAAGATACGGGCGCATGAGCTCCGGGACCTGCTAAAGACTACCCTGATGGACTGCGGGTGCGCGCAGTACGTGGCCGACTTTATCCTCGGGCACAAGCCAAAGGACTCGTATGAAAAACCCGCCCTATACCCGGATACGCTGCGCCGGGAGTATGCAAAGGCATCAAGCAGGATCAACGTCCTGACCAATTCAGGACACGCCCTTGACCGGAATGATGATGGTGACGACGTCCAGACCCTGCGGGTCAGGCTCTACAATGCCGAGCAGGAGATAGAACGCCTGCGGGAACAGTTACTGGATTCCCTGACAGAGAGAGACAGGATGCGCGCCTTCCAGGAACGGTGCAAGAAAGCGATGATTGATTTGCAAAAGTAAGCGTATTTGCGCCAAGGCAGAACGGGCACACATACCTGTAACCAAGCCTGCCACCAGTCAGCGCACTCAGTCTTCCCAGAAGTATCTCAGGGTAGCACCGGCGGCGGGGGCTCCGGCAGCTCTTTGTAGCCAAATACGATCAGCAGCAGCATGTTCCTGAGAGGAACTGGTAAGTCACGGTGACCCAACGAATGGTGAAAAGTCGGCGACCTAAGCGGATCTTCTCCAGATTGAAAACCTATATTCGGGATGGGGGAGTATCTTTGTATCAGGCACTCAACAGGGTCTGCCTACCGATGATTTGCAGATCACCTGTACTCATTCACATAGTGCTTGGAATGTGCTTGTAAAACCCTAAGAAATGTATTTCACGTCCCAGGATTTGATAAATGATGACCCAACCGGGGCGTTGTCCAAACTTTGAACCGAAAATCAACGAAAAGCTTAAAGATCGCGCGCCGCTTAATGAACAAAAAACGTGATACAAACACGAAGCACGGCAAGAGCAAGAAACGATGCAAAAGCAAGAGCACCGACGCCAAGAAATGGGAACGTCCTGCCGGATACTACAAGGAATACGAGACAAGGAGAAGGGGTGAAGGCCACACAACCAGATTACGGATCAAGGCCCTCACCGCCCTGCTGCTTGAGATCTACCCGCTTGCCACTTCTGGCAATGTGCGTATGATCCCATACATGGTATGCCTTGCAGACCGGGAGTTCCGCTGCCATTCATACCGTCAACATGTCTCATACCTGCAGACACATCAGGGAACGTTGCACATGTATGGATTAAAAACCGTTCCATCAAAATCCTGCCTGCACCATGTATCTGCCATAATCGCAGATTATGACTGGCTGCACGAAACAATAGAACGGCAGGCAGGATCCTACGCGCGCGGTTCCCTCCTAGGAGACTCCACGGGGGTCGCCATCAACCAGTACGCAGACTGGGAGGATGCCAAAAGGGGCCTCATCTCCAGACGCGAATTCGTCAAGCTGCATGTGGTGACTGATGTCAAGGGAAGAAAGATCGTCTCCTGCGCAGTCACCAGGGGACGCGCGCACGACTCTCCCGTATTCAGGGAGATGTTCGGGAAGGTTCCGGACGGCACGGGGTGCGTGATGCTTGATACAGGGTATGATGCAGTCAAAAACTACAAGATGATCCGCGATGCGGGCAGGAAGCCGGTCATATGCACCCGCAAGAACCACGTCGCAAAGGGATTCGGCCCGAGGGCAGAGATGATCAGGTGGCAGGAAAAGAACCCCGAAGAGTTTGAAACGACGTACCACCGCCGCAGCATAGTAGAGTCGGTGTTCTCGTCGTTCAAGTGCAGGTTCACCGCAGTGGTCCAAGCAAAGACGCTGCCGACCCAAAGGCTGCAGTTATTGCTCAGGTGCATCTGTTACAACCTGCTGTCGTGATGTCATGGTGCAAGAATGCATGCCATGTGTCTAGCGTGTGCTATGCTTCCAGGCACGGTTCTGGCACCCGATGTATTCTGCTATGCTTCGGACACAGAAAATCCCTCCAAATTAACGGAATCATAACCAATAAAGTGTGTGTAAATGAACAGCAAATGGGTCTGTAGAACTAAGATTTGGACAACGCCCCCAACCGGTATTAAATTCCACTTTTTAAGAATCGCCTGAGGGACAGGATGCACAACCACCTATATTAGATCTCATGCAGAATGTGCCTGATTTAAAAAACTGAATTAAATTGGGTTATTCCCACGTGCGGCACCACATGCGGCCGAATATCCACAGAATCGTAAAGCATGCCAATCCAAGAAGGATAACCGAAACGTTAAGATCGGTGATTTTTACGCCACACCGTGATGGCAATGCTAGTCGATCCAACGGTGCAGAGATTACGGCAGGAAAACGAGGCGCTCAGGGAGTCGGATGAATCCTGCCGGCAGAGGATCAGGGCCCTCAGGGAAGCACGCAGGACAGACCGGCAGAAGAGCGAGGCCCTCGAGGAACGCCTGACTGATCACTGGACCGTCACGTCGAGGTTTCTCGACGACATCATAAAATATCCTGAATTCCTGCACGCCATGACGCTGCGCACCCCGGAAAAGTTTGGCCACACGCTGCACCGCCTCGAGGATCTTTTGGAGCGGAACGGGGAGACTGCGCTCTTCCGGGAAATCGAGAACAGATCGAAAAACTCCGGGAGCAGGCGCATCCTGCCCCTGAGGCACGCGTACCTGCTGTGGCTGTTTCGGACAAGGCTGAGCATGCCGCAGGAAGCCCTTGCCGCGATGTTTGGCGTCGACCAGGCCACCGTCTCCAGGTATCTCCCGTTGATGACCAGGCTGCTCGGCGAGACAGGCACGGCGCCGCGCAAAATCAGCGAGGCTGTACAAAAGGCCAAGACACTCGAGGAGAGCAAGAAGATAATACCCGGCAGGAGGGGAGGAGAACTGATGGTGGACGGCACGCACAACCGGGTCAGAAGGTCCGCGGACAAGGAGAGACGCAAAAGGACGTACTCTGGCAAGAAGAAGGCGCACACGTACAATACCAACATCGTGATCAACAAGCGCCGCGTGATAGTGGCGATAAGCAAGACCGTTCCGGGCAGCGTCCACGACAAGACCCTGCTCAACGAGGATCCGCCAAACCTTGGAATCATTACGGCAAGGATGGGCCAGAAGGACGTGCCCGAAAAAGAAAAGCCTGACGTCCTGATGGACAAGGGCTACCAAGGGACAAGAGAGGAATATCCCGGATGGCACATCAGGCACCCGCACAAGAAAAAGCGTGGAGCCGACAAAAAGACCGGCGGCCTGACAAAGAAGCAGCGCGCCTACAACAAGAGGGTAAACAGCTCCCGCGTGGCCATAGAGCACGTTATCGGAAGCCTGAAACAGTACAAGAGGCTGACTGACCCGTACGACGGCACCGAGGAGGAGTACAACGACGAGCTCAACGCGATTGCGGGAATGGTAAACCAGGATCTGATGTGGGACGAAATAAAACTCAGGGACGCGGACCTTCTCAAAAGGCTGGCCGAAAAAAGGGCGCGCCTCTGAGACAGGGCGGCACGAGCCGCCTGACGGAGTGAAAGGCAGGTGGCATCAGGCAGTGCAGGAATGTCGCGCACGGCATCCAATATTTGTGCAAATTCCCCCACCATTCCCCATGAAACAACCTGCCGCCCCGGGGACGGATGCCGCACATCCACAGAACGTGCCTTATTTTCCAATACTGGAAACTGGATTTTTCACATGGACGTGCAAGACAAATTTGTAAAATATACGGCAGACGAGATTTTCAAATATGGCCACGGCTAGCGCAGTTCTGACATGATTTTATGATTTGCCACGTCAGGCACATTCTGCATAGGATCTTGTTGTTTGTCTGCTTTGCAGCGGCGTTGCTGGCAACATGAACGCCTTATGTACCATTTCTACGCATATGATGTTGAAATGCGGGAATACATGAACACCAAAGACATGTGCATCGTGTGCTTCGGGCCGCCTGAAAGAGAATACAGGTTGATAGTACACCACGTGACGTACTTTCCAGAGAAGTGTTGTTACGTGCATTACAGTTGCCACCAAAAGATACACGATCCCGATGATCCCATCACGTATTTGATCCAGTATGGGGAAGGTGATAGCAGGCGTTTCTACAAGGCGAAGGCTCAGAAAGGCAACGATAACGGCGGCGTGAGATTGGGAGATATTTACGCGATTAGAAAATATGCGTAATCCCCCTGTTCACATCGATAAATTTAGATCAGGCACGATCGCGTCTCACATCAAATGCCAGACTCGCCTGATCAGATCATGCACAGATTGGAACAGGAAAACAGAAGCCTAAAAAATATTCTAAAGCAGAAAGACAAAAAGCTGGAACAGAAAGACAAAAAGCTGGAACAGAAAGACAAAAAGCTGGAACAGAAAGACAAAACCCTAAAAAATATTCTAAAGCAGAAAGACAAAAAGCTGGAGCAGAAAGACAGGGAGCTGGGCCTTGAGCGCGGCCTGTGGAAGAGCAGGGACGATGGCTGGAACCCCGGCAAGGGGCCAGCGTTGCACCTGCTAGAGGTGCTAGACGACATAATACGCGACGGGGACAAGCTCCGCCATGCCACGCTGGCAGACGGGGAACAGTTCCGGTACATGCTGGAGCGGGCCAAGGTGTTTCTGACGCATTCGGGCCAGATGCCGCTGTTCTGCGATAACGCATCCCGGGCCTCCGATCCCGGAAACCGGTGCAAGCTGCACCTGAGGCACGCACTGCTCCTAGCACTTATCCGCAAAAAGGACAACCCCGCCCAAGGCGTGCTTGCCGCATTCTTCGGGATAGACCAGACCACCGTGTCCCGGTACATTCCGGTGATGGATGCGATGCTGACAGGAATACTTCCGACGGCAGACAACATATCCGAGGAGGTAGCTGCTGCCCCGACCAAGGAGGATTTCAAGAAGATCGTGCCCGGATCGGATGGGGGCGAGATCTTCATAGACGGCACGCACTGCCCCATACAGCGCCCGTCCGTAAAGTCAGTCCGGCGCATGAAATACTCCGGCAAGAAGAAAAAGTTTACCAACAATACCAACGTGTACACCAACCGGAACGGGGTGGTGATCGGCATATCAAAAAGCACCGTCGGGTCAGTCGGCGACATCACGCTGCTCAAGGAACGCCCCATGCCGTTTGGAAAGTGGGAGAAGGCGATGCACGATCCGGACCTGCCAGAATCAGACAGGTGCCACCCATTCGTCGACCGCGGCTACCAGGGAATCGCAGACCACCTGCCCGGCACCACGCCGGAGATCCCGCACAAGAAGACCAGGGACACGCCGCTGACGCCGGAGCAAAAAAAGCACAACCACGGGATCAACTCCACCCGGGTGTTGGTGGAGCACACGATAGGCAGGCTCAAGCGCTACGCGCGCCTCACCGACCCGTACGACGGCAACGCAGCCGGGTTCAACAGGGAGTTCAACGTGATCACAGGGCTGGTAAACCTGAACCTTTTGTGGGACTGCATGGAAAAGGGCCCGCCACCACCGGGGCAGTGGAAGACGTCAGTAGACTGGGACAGGGCCTGCTCCCAAGCTCCGGTCAAGTAGAATTCAGGGCACGATGAAGTGCTGCAAGACTGCGCATGTTGTTTTGGATTTTGGGATGAATAAGTTCGCCGTGTGCTTGGCATGATCAACATTAAACCGTATTTTTTCGGTTTTATGGCCCAAACCAACAAAATGGGTGGATTATACATGTGTTCTATTATGCTGCAATGTCAGGAAATAACGTGTTCTTGTAAATCATTTTTGAGACCATTCTGAGGACTCATCGATGGGATTTTCTGGATTAATGGCTGGCAGGTGTTCAAATTGCTATGGCCGCGACTAAGCATAATTGTCAATGGAGCGCCGTAGCTTGCAGTACCAGTAAAGCTTTTCGTCATATTTGGTGTCTGCAAAACTGGCTCCGCTAGTAGACGGCATTAGAAACACATCTGAGTTTTCGATCTTTAGGTTCTGTGCGCCGTAGTGTAGCGGATCCTTGTTGCTAGTATAAAACCGGAAGCCGGTCTTGCCGACAAACACCACGGCTTTTGGCTCGTTTTTGCAGATTATTGCATCCAGACGCGCCTTGGCGCCGTCGCCGTCTCTACCCTTTAGGTTCGTGGTGGAACGTGTCGGTTTTTTCACCACGTCAGTAAGACCGTATCCATAGTCAAGCATAGTAGAGTCAGATTCTGTGGAAAGACGCTTTCTGGTAAATCCGGCCTCGTATAAAAGCTTCCAGAACATATTGTTTCTTCCAGCAAAGTAGTGACCAATCCGTGCCGATCGCAAACCCGGATTGGTTCCCACAAATACGGCAGTCAAACCAGGCCTCACATGATCCGGAAGAGTTCTCACGCGTTAGTGACGACGGTAGAACATATAACTATGGTAATTGTTTCGCTTTTTGAAGTGACCTGCCTGACAGTGGAGCGCGTGCAGTCTTCCCCTTTTACCGTGGAATTTTTCCCCCCGTGATGCGCTGCGCGCGTCGTAGGATTGCGCGTCACCCGTATCCGGAGGACGAGCGAATCAGGTGATCAAAGAAGCTGTTCCCGTTGATCCTGTCCGTTGCCAGCAGCGTGAACAGGATCGAGTTGGCATCCATGCCCTTCTGGGAGCGGTTTCCGCCCCCGTCACTCCTTATGGCCACGAACCTCCGGTTGACCCTCTCGACTGAGTTGTTGTCGGGATTGACGCCGTCCACGTGCAGGCAGGTGGTCATAAAGTATCCCTCCCGGGGGTTCCTCTTCTTGTGCCGGGTGATGATGCCGTGTCTGTCGTCTGTAAACTGTTCGCTCATCAGCTCGCGCAGCTCGGAGTCTATGCAGCGGGCCGCGACGATCCTTGAGTGACCGTCCCTGATTCTGGAGGCGCGATAGATCTTCTTGTGGATTGCCGACAGCCTGCCCAGGAACGCCGGGACGTCGCCCCCGGGGTTGGTCAGGAGATCCTTTTGCACCAGGCGCTCTTGGTGCCACACGCACATCTGGCGGCACGATCCCACGTGGAGCCACCCGGGATACGAGTCCTGCGTTATGGTTCCCCGGTAGTCCGGGAGCGTTTGGCAGAGCGTCTTGATGTTTCGCGAGCCGGCCACCTTCACGAGGCAGTGGTTTTTTGCCAGGGCCACTATCCCGTAGCCGCGCTTGCCGGCCAGCGGCAAGTGGAACTCGTCTGCGTTCAGGTGCGGCGCCTCCAGCACGCGTTCTTTCACGGAATCACGCTCCGGTGCCATGCGCCCGGCCTGCTCGATCTTGCCGCGGTAGGCAGACGAGCGCGAGATTTCATGCTTTAACGCGTCACTGCCAAATTCTGCGGCCCTGGCATGCGACATGCCGCCCATGTTCAGGGACGTCATGGCAGCATCAAAGTTTGACGAACGGCGCGCGTGTTTTGCCGCGCCCGGGACCCTCCCGGAGACCTGTTTTTTGCACCCGCGGCACCAGCGCCGCTTGATGACATACCTGACGTTCTCTGAGATGACGCGCATGACTGTGACCATGCGGTCGTACTCGGCAGTCACCGCCCCCGAGAGTCCGCCGCCACAGTCGGGGCACTCTTTGCAGTCGATCTCCTCCACGCGGTCCACGCGTTCTGGCCTGCAGTTGACGGTGGGCTTCTGCCCCTTGGGCCTGCCGGCCTTTCTCGGGCCGGCCTTTTTCTTGGCCGCAGGTACGCTGATCTTGTTTGCCTTGACGTTGAGCTCCCTGTTTGCCTTGGCGTACCTCTTGTTGTCCTCCGTGAGGGATGAGGCGAGCGCCTGCAGGCCCCCGATCTCCTTCCGGCCTGCGTCTGACTCGCCTGCAATCTCGCAGACTGTCTCCAGGATCTTGCGAGTATGGACGATCATGGAGCCGAACATCTTGGCCCAGTGCCGGCAGCACCTGCATCCGGGTTCCATGCACGCCCCGGCGTCTGGCGAGATTTGGGGCGAGGAGGAGGAGGAGGGTTCGTGCATTGCCTTAAATTCCTCCGCCTCCAAGCATGTTTGGTGTGTTGGTTCCTTCATTGTGGTAATCGAAGGGACTAACACCCACTCATACTTGGATCATGATGATCTAACTTTGTCGTCCCGAGCACGAAATTATTAGATTTCTTCCCAGCGCCATGGATGACCGCTAGGTCATTCGGGCACTTCAAAAAGCGAAACAATTACTAACTATGGCATAACTACAAGATGCATGCCTGAACGCAAAGCAGTCGCAGACGTGTTTAAATGTATGGATAAAGAGAAAATTGTTGTTGTTGACGAGTTCGATGATCGGCTAAAGATTCAGAAGACCATATACCTGTTGCAAGAATATGGCGTAGACCTTGGTTATACATACAGTTGGTATACCAAAGATGAAAAATTGATGTGATTGTAAAATATTTTAACTCCATGTGAAATTATGCTTATTTCACGTAGCATAGTCAATGAAGATCAAGACGATGTTGAAAAGATACGCCGCTGAGACAGACTGCGATACCAAGGACCGCATGATGCTGATCATCAGAGTCAAACGTGACGGGATAACCATGAGGGATTCTGCAAAATCCCTGGGAAAGTCAGCCTCGTGGGGCTACAAGTGGCACGAGCGCTACCTGGAAGTCGGATTTGACAGGCTGGGAAACATGCCGCGTTCCGGCAGGCCGACCAAGGCGAGCAAGGCAGACATGAAGAAGATCAGAAAGGCCGCATGCAGGAAACCTGTCTGGACGGGCATGGAGATGCAGCAATACATCCAACAGAAGACCGGAGTAAGGTACGAACTCGGATATGTGCGCCAGATACTGCGCGGGTGGGGCTATTCCCAGAAGGTTCCCGTAGGAAAACATGCAAGAAGGGCGCCTGACGAGGAGATCAGGAAATTCCAAAAAGAGATGCCAGAGCTTATAAAAAAAAGAACAGCGAAGGAACAGTCGTAGCGATACAGGACGAGTCCATAGTAATCTCCGATGCGCGGCCGCGAAGACGCGGCTACACCAGGAAGGGAATACGGGCGTTTTTCACGTACACCGGCTCGCACTCCAAGACGATAATCCACGGACTGATCACCACGGACGGCAGGGGCATGTTCCGGCAGTACGATGCGTTTACCAAGGACACCTTTGAGGACTTTCTAAGGCAGACGATGTACAGGTTCAAGAAGATCTGCCTGATCATGGACAAGGCCTCCCAGCACAGGGCATCAAACATACGCAAACTGCTTGATGGCACAGACGGCCTGGAGATAGTCTTCCTGCCAACTGCAACCCCGGACCTGAGCGCCATAGAGACGTACTGGAGGGATCTCAAGCGGGCAGTGCTTGACGTGCCGTACACCAGCCTGAGCATGCTCCGCGAGGCGATCACCAGGTACACGAGGTACAAAAAACCGAATCTGGTCGTTGAAAACTTTCTGTACAGGGCCATCTAGAACGACATCAAACCGCACCGGACCCACGCCGCCTAGCGTGTGCCATGCACGGCGCACCAGAGCATGCAATGTCTAATGTTCGGGGCGTCTTTTCTCGTCATTTGGGAATTCAACGCACCTCGTAATTTCCAGAGACGGCTGTTGCATCAAAAATTTATGAGCGATTTTGATATGAATTTTTCATTGCTGGTATACATACACGGGCCTTACTGTAAGGAAGTGACCAAAGATGCCTACGGACACACATTTGAACCCGAACCGTCAGCGTTATCCGAAGGCGCAGAGACAAAGATTCGAGAATTTAAGCAAGCACTCAAAGCCAATCTCGATGACCCAAAATGGCTGGAGGTTGCCGCGTCACTGATATATCTGTGGAAGAAAAATTATTCCAAGCGTCCGTTACCTGAGATCATAGACAATCTGATAGACGATATGTCGTTTGGTGTGAAACGTTTCCATACACGTTTGGTAATTGACGTCATAGGAGAACTGCAAAAAAAGCAGTTCTTCGGAAGAGGAGTGCCCGATGATAACGGAGTGGAAACGACTACTCAATGACATCATAAAAGACGGGAAGCCCGTATCGCGCAGGTGTGAAAAACATACATGTTCGAACAACGTGTCCGAACATCTTTCATGCCATAAATGCAAACCAGATTATCAAGAAATCATATCCTACAAATTTGAGATGAAGGATCCTCTGTCGCGCATAGTGACAGTAAAGGAATACACTCCAAACATCTTTCAGCTTGTGGGACAGTTTCTCTGGACGTATCGCGGAAGCTTCAATACAAAAGAAATTACATATTACGCCCCATCATCGGACAGGCATTCATCCGACGGGTCGCGCATGATTGGCGCATACGGACCTCGACTCTTCGGAATACAGCATATGAATCAGATCCAGCATGCGATAAATGTTTTGAGCACGGACCACAATAAGCGCAGGGCCGTGGCGTCAGTCTACCTACCTCAATTTGACCAACACCAGCTAGCAGATGAGGTTCCATGTACGTTGAATCTGCAGTACCTGATCAGAGATAAAAAACTTCATGCAATAACGTACATGCGGAGTCAGAATGCATTTAGGTTATTTCCGTATGACGTGTTTCTCTTTACGATGCTACAGGAATACGTAAAGGCGGTGCTGGAGTCAAAACTGGAGCTTGAGTTGGGGAATTATTACCATTTCTGCGGAAGCTGTCATTTTTACGAGAACGACAGAGAATTGGTTGACAAAGTATTAAAGGATAGAACGAACTCTTGCTGCATGTGTCCAATGCCTTCCGACGACATAGATTTGGCATTAGGAAAAGTGAATGAGCTTGAGGCGTTTGTCAGGACAACCGTGATGTCATCACCGAAGGTGGATTTCAGTCAGTTTTTAGAAAAGGTGGATCGGTTTGATGATGAATATTGGAAACAGATTGGATGGATTTTGATATGCTACGCAACTCTACGTGCGAACAATTTGGATTGTTACAAAGAAGTGTTTAGAAAAATTAACTCCATCTACAAGACTCCCATAGAAATGTACAAAAACAGTAACCTTATGCAGTCTTCCCAGAATTGACTCAGGGTAGCACCGGCGGTGGGGGCTCGGGCGGCTCTTTGTAGCCACACACGATCAGCAACAGCAACAGCATGGCTCTGTTAAATTCTAGTGATCTCTACTGTTTACTGTTCAAAAGTGTGTCTTTGGATCTTCTCCAGATTCAATCCGGCCATATTTCACCAAGGTGTTCAAAAGTGTGGTATTCTCCACAAGGCTGTTCAAAAGTGAGATAAGCCATGTTTGCACCTTGGTGGTAAATTTTGGTGATCTGATCACTAAAATCTACCAGAGCCATGCTGGCCCCTGCTATTGCCTTGATCTTGAACGGGTTGGCAAGCATCAGCGGGATCTCGGCAGATTCAAAGGCATCTACAGTCTTTATCCAGTGGTTTCCGGTGGATTCGCAGACTGCTTTGCACTGGCCGTACGTGGCCTTTGCGTATGCTGCAAACTCCAATGCCTCCCGGGACGTGTTGTTGTATACCGCGGAACATAAATCCGTGAATAAAAATATTTCATACGATTGTAAAAGATTTTTTTCGCATGCAGTTCTATGCTCATCCCGAATCACATAGTCAATGAAGATCAAGACGATGTTGAAAAGATACGCCGCTGAGAAAGACTGCAATGTCAAGGATCGCATGATGCTGATAATCATGATCAAGCGCGATGGAGCAGCCATGAGCGATGCTGCAAAATCCCTTGGCAAGTCGCCGGCGTGGGGCTGCAAGTGGCACAAACGCTATCGGGAAGTCGGCTTTGACAGGCTGGGAAACCTTCCGCGCTCCGGCAGGCCGACCAAGGTAAGCAGGGCAGACATGGGGCGGATTCGGAAAAACGCGCGCAGTAAGCTGATCTGGACGGGCAGGGAGATGCGGGAATACATCAGGCAGAAGACGGGGGTAAAGTACAACCTCACGCACGTGCGGTACATGCTGCGGAGCTGGGGCTACTCCCAGAAGGTTCCCGTAGGAAAACATGCAAGGGCACCTGACGAGGAGATCAGGAAATTCCAAAAAGAGATGCCGGATCTTATAAAAAAAGAACAGTGAAGGAACAGTCGTAGCGATACAGGACGAGTCCATAGTAATCTCCGATGCGCGGCCGCGAAGACGCGGCTACACCAGGAAGGGAATACGGGCGTTTTTCACGTACACCGGCTCACACTCCAAGACGATACTCTACGGCCTGATCACCACGGACGGCAGGGGAATGTTCCGGCAGTACGATGCGTTTACCAAGGACACCTTTGAGGACTTTCTAAGGCAGGCGATGTACAGGTTCAAGAAGATCTGCCTGATCATGGACAAGGCCTCCCAGCACAGGGCATCAAACATACGCAAACTGCTTGATGGCACAGACGGCCTGGAGATAGTCTTCCTGCCGACTGCAACCCCGGACCTGAGCGCCATAGAGACGTACTGGAGGGATCTCAAACGGGCAGTGCTTGACGTGCAGTACACCAGCCTGCGCATGCTCCGCGAGGCGATCACCAGGTACACGAGGTACAAAAAACCGAATCTGGTCGTTGAAAACTTTCTGTACAGGGCCATCTAGAACGACATCAAACCACACCGGACCCACGCCGCCTAGCGTGTGCCATGCACGGCGCACCAGAGCATGCAATGTCTAATGTTTGGAGCGTCTTTTCTCGTCATTTGGGAATTCAACGTACCTCGTAATTTCCAGAGACGGCTGTTGCATCAAAAATTTATGAGCGATTTTGATATGAATTTTTCATTGCTGGTATACGTGTTCTGAATCGTCTGGGTTATCAGATGTGGAAGGCGACAGAGAACATCGCACTGTTCAACCAGCCAAGTTTGGAATTGGAAGTGTTTGTGGATCTGAACACTCCCACTTTAAGCGAAAGCTATGTGAAGAAAAAAACTTGAAACCATGGAGATCAACAAGTTTTACTTTGATGCATTGTATGATGCAGAACAGAAAGATGCAGTGAATGCCTTGCCTGCTGCAAATCCTTGATCTATCAATGAAGATACGCCGTATTCCTCCTCATCCACCTCCCCCGTCTTACACTGAGAATTATCTCTCTACGATGTTACAGAACTGAATTATGTCTGTATTTATAAGCGACCCGAGCGTACTCGGCGCACTGCACTAAGATACATATTCCCTCACACGCATCAAGGGAGATTGTAATGGCATGACCAGAACGGTTCAGGGAAGATGGCATTACACAGGGGATAAAAACAGGATCCATAAACAACAACTTACGAAAACTTACAAGCATAGCACTGATGACGATTATGGTGGCAGGCGGACTCACGTTTGCCATACCCGGCATGGAGCCGGCACACGCAGCAGGATTAAGCAACCCACACTTGGCGGTTTCAGCTGAGCTACTAAACACGGGCAACGTGATTGCCACTACCAACATCGTAGAGATCGTGGTTTCTGACGGCGACGTAAACGAGTCAGGTGATGAACTTCGGGTGACCGTTGACGGCGCTGACATTGAAATGGCCTTCTTCTCTGGCGCATGGTATGCATACATTGCATCCGCAGGCATCCAAAACACTGGCTTAATTGTCCAGCTTGAGACGGATATGGATGGTATCGTCAGTGGTACTGAAACTGTTGATGGTGACGGTGATGCTGAAATCACAGAAGCAGAACAGACAGCTATTAATAACCTTGTCATGGGCGAACCTGCCTTTGCAACTGATAATGCACCTGCCCAACTCGTCCAAGTCCTTAACCTGGACGACGGCACATTCGACATAGTTTACGAGAAACCGGCAAACCCTCAGACGGTAGTCTTGGATCTTGACGATCCGTCTGAGAGCGCAAGCCTCGACAGGTCGCTATACCCGCAAGGTACAGGCGTGATCATCACGCTTGACGACTTGGCACTCAACGTGGACCCAACATCTGACGATGTTTGGTACTTGGGCAGTGATGGAACCTCATACTACAGAGGTATTCCGGCATCTGTTTCAAGCACTGCTGCTAACGCTGAAGCCCTAGCTATGGCCGGAGCAGACAGAACGACCGCCAATGCCAAGGCCGTAACAGACAGAGACACCAAGATCGCTGAAGCCGTAACAGACAGAGACGCCAAGATCGCCGCAGCAGTTCCGGCTACTGCCATTGCTGCTGCAGTTGATAAGAGAGACCTTCTCATTACGAGGGCCAATGAGGTCGTTGACGACCCCACCGTACCCTTGGAACAAGCGGCACGCGCACAATCAATCCTTGGAGACAAAACCATCGACTTTGACGATCCTCCTACTGCTGTGCAGGTAGCCGATTACAAGGGCATCGCACAGATAGAATACGAGGTAATCGCCGGATTCCAACCAATCGGTGACATCACCGTGGCTCCATCAGGATATGTAAGTGCTGTCGACGACGATCTTAATACTCACTATGGTTCGGACAATGGATTTACCTATCCTTCTGGTACTGATGATGCCACTGTTGCAAGTGGTATAGCTGATGCAAACTACGCCACAGTTAATGGAGACAAGACAGAAACTGAGATCACTAGTGTTGCCTACAAGGGTACCGCACAGGTAGCCTACGAGGTAATCGCAGGAGACGGCCCAGGTGGCAACGTAGAAGGTTCTGCACATACAGAATACACCGCTGACCTTGCGACCGCAACTCAGGCCCATACTGATGCTGTCGCTGCTGCACCTACAATCGATGCAGATGTGGATGGTGGCGGAATCAAGGTTTCAACCGACGAAGGCTTTAGCCTCTCCACAAACAACAACGGCAACGTCGCTTTGGTAGAGTGTGTTGAATCCTGTAGCGTAAGCAGCACCGGCGAATTCTTGATAGAATTCAGCGAGGATAGCTCAAACGACTCAGTATTCACCAACGCACCAGGCGACACGCCAAACATACGCACCACCACAGGGGCCGACAGGGGACTGTCATTTTCAGTCACATATGACAACACCACGACATCCTCCATAGGCTTCGGCGAGACCAACATCGTGATCGACGCAGGAGACGAATGGAACTCTGGCGAGAACATCGGCATAACGCTGACAGACAGTGACGCCAACACCAACTCACTCAACGAAGACAACCTCTCGGTTACAGCCGCATCCCACATCATTCCAACCATAACGATTGGAACTCCGTTCACACTTGGAGGCGATGATAACGGCAGAGTTGCCGCATCCAGTTCAGGTAGCGCCGAGGGCACCCTGGTTATTCCAGACGGTACCTTTGAAGGCGTGCACATGCTGAACTATGATGTAAGCGCGCTCGGTAGCGGAGCATCAGTCAGCATCAACGGTATTGGTGTGACTGTGGATCGTGACGGGCGTGATTTGGTAGATGTTACTGGGCACATAGGTAGTGACAATACTGTCAACATCAGGTACAGCGGAACCGCATCAGATGGCATGATCGTGATCGACGTATTCTCGTTCGGCCTTATAGACGGAACTGACAATGTCAACAACGCAATCTACAGGCTTGAACTCGAAGAGAAAAGTGACAACAGCAGTGACTTTACAGGCACTCTGGAGTACATCGGACTCAACCAAGTCAACATACTGGACGCAACCACATACGCTGCCATTCAGGCAATTGATGTAGACATCATACTGATATCTGACGACGACTCCGTTTCCGTAGACTATCTTGACAAGGACGCCAATGGCCAGGATACGCTGTTCACAGCCGAGGCAGACACCCCGACACACTCGGGTGCAGTGTCACTCGACTCTGACGGCTACAAGGTGGCAGACACTGTTACCGTGACCGTAGAGGACGCTGACTTGAACGTTGATAGCGGGAAGCCAGACGTCTATACGACGATCGCAAGTGACATAGTCGGTGCCGAAACGTCCAACGAAGACATTGGCGAACTGCTCAGTGTATCAATCGACGGAAACCAATGGGCAGCCGGATGTACCGACATGACCGGACTTGACGCTACGGACTTTACTCTCAAGGAGACAGGAGACGCCACAGGCGTGTTCACCGGCACCTTCGCGGTTCCGGCAGACTACTGTCATCCTAACGGAAAGTCAGCAGGCGTCACAGGCGCTGACATCTCAGTCGAATACATTGACTTCAGGGACGACTCAGGTTCAACCATAACGGTAAGCGATTCTGCGGGCATACGATCCAACACCGGATCCGTGAGCCTTGACAGGACCGTCTACCCGGTACCAATTGGTATCGTTACTGAGGCTGAGGACGATACCGCATTTGAAACATTCGGCGCCGATCTTCTACAGCACGACTTGACAGTCTATGTCAGCATCAGCGATTCTGACTTTGACACGTCATCCAACGGAATAGACAGTACTGACCCCGGTGTTCTGGAGATAAGCATAATCCGTGGTTCTGAAACCCTCAAATGGACGGTTGAAGACGCGATCGACGAGACTGCACCCAATTCGGGCGTATTCGAGCACACAGAGACCATCTCATACAACACGGGTCCTGACAGCAGCGATTGTCCGCCAGGTCTGGACGGCTGTATAGTGCAGGGAGACATCCTCCATGTGCAGTACACCGACCCGTCTGACGCATCAGGCAGTCTAAACACCGTAACTGACTCTGCGACATTCGACCTGAGAAACGGCGTACTCCAAGTTGACAGGCCGGGCACAACCGGCTACGTCATCGGAAGCGACATGATAGTGACGCTCATCGAGCAAGACCTCAACCTTGACAGCGACGCCACAGAGACATACACCCTTGACCTGATAGAATGGGACTCTGATGCGGGCACCTGTTCGCTTAAGAGCACAGGCTGTACCACCGACCCATTCGGCGCGACGCCATCCAACCTGCTTGAAACCGGTACCGACACTGGAATCTTCCAGGTCGTGATTACCGTTCCACCCGAGATAGATGACGAGGCCCTCCAAAGAGGCGAGGAGATCACCCTGACGTACAACGACTGGGGACCATCCGGCTCTGACTATGTCGGAGACAAGGACGAGGAGATAACTGCGGTCGCATACACGTCTGACTTTGGCGCGTCAATCGAGCTGGACCAGAAGGTCTATACTTGGACTGACAAGGTCTACATAACCATAGTCGCACCAGACCACAACTTCGATGCAGACCAGGTTGACGAGATAGGCGGCCAAGATGCCGACTATCCAATAAACATCAAGACGCAAGAAGCCGAGATTGAGGGATACAAGCTTGTCGAGACGGGTGCCGATACCGGCATCTTTAGCGGCGAGTTAATCCTGACTGGAGTTGAACACGACGACCTTGACAGGGAGACTAAAGATTCTTCAGGATACGGACCAACTGACGGCCAATTAGCAGCTGAAGACAGCGACGGGCTTGCAGTAGTATTTGAGAACTCTGACGGCGACATAGTACGTGCCTCTGCGATAATCCAGTGGAACGTAGGCGAAGTCGAGTGGCTCGAGGCAAGTTATCCTGCACTCGGATCAGGAATAGTGAGGGTCATTGATCCTGACATGAACCTGAACCCAGAGGCAGTCGACAACTTTGATGTCAATGTCTGGTCAGACTCTGACGTAGGCGGAATCAGCCTTACCGTGACTGAGACCAATGCGGCAACCGGCATCTTTGAAGGCACAGTCTTCTTTGATGACAGTTCCATAAGCAGCGGTCACAGGCTCAACGTGGAAGAAGGAGATACCGTAGTAGCAGAGTACGACGACGTAACCTCACCGATAGAAGACGAGACCTCGGTTTCGGCAACCACTCTGATCGGCACGATAGTGCCACCACTGGAGAGGGCGCCAATCAACAACCTGAGGGCAGTCGACACGTTTGACAACAGCATCGGCGCAGCATCCGTTGGCCAACAGGTCGTCATAACTGCCGACCTGTCAAACGGCCAGGACAGGGATCAGAAGTTTATCTTCCTGATACAGGTCCAGGATGAAAACGGCGTCACAGTCTCGCTCAACTGGGTACTGGGAACGCTGGCCGCAGGTCAGTCATTCAGTCCGGGAGCATCATGGACACCGACAGAGGCAGGCACGTATGACGTGACTGCGTTCGTTTGGGAATCCATCGACAACCCAACTGCACTCTCACCAACCGCAACGATAGCATTAACTGTAAATTAGAAAACACACACCCCTTTTCTTTTTTTTATTTTAGATAACACCTAACGTGGGTTATGCACGCATGCGTGCCTGCACGCGTGCATGCATGCATGCCTGCAATGATCCATTACTTGCGTGGTGTCATTTTACCGGAGATCAAGTAAGGGATTCCCATACGGTGTCCATCACTGAATCGAACTCGTTTAGCGGCGCAAGCACGTCTATACTGCCAGGCAAAGCCAGCAGGTAGCCGAACATGCCGTCGTACATCCAGAAGGCCTGGAGCGTGGTGCTTGACGGAGTATCCCCCCATACTACAAACGTCAGCGTCGCGGACGCAAACAGCAGCGCGAAGAAGATTCCCACATCACGCAAAAACGGCTTTGCCATGGGTGACAGCCGGCTTACCAGGCCTGACGAACCACGGCTTGCTTCCTGCTCGCCCCACGCAGATGCCATCATTGCAGACTCGTGGTATTGTTCTGCTGCACCATCACGGCGTACCAATTCCAGCATGAACAGCACCCCGCGCCTCATCATGATGCCCTGGGCCAGCATGTACAATGAAAGGAACGGAAGCAATACCAACATGTGTTCGGCCGATAACGTGACCATGCTGTGTTCTATCATGAAGAACGACGCGTGGGCGTGTCCGATGCCTGAAAGCACGCCCCAGAGTACACCGAATCCGGGTATCAGGACGGGCGCGCTCCTCATTGTCTCATGTAACCAGATCTCAAGTATGCCGCTTGCCGCCGTGTCTGGCACAACAAAGACCGGAGCTGGCGTCGGGTTCGGCTACCTGCCGCAAATTGTCATACATGATACCCCGGGCGCGATGATGTTGTGGGGAAATTCGACACATGCCGGGCATGGTGCCGAACGCCCATACATGCGTGAGGGCACGCTTGGTTTTGCCGGGATGGTGGAACAAGACGACCGCCCCGTCACAATCCCGCTGCCGACATTTTCCGGTGAATACAGATTACAGGGAGAAGATCGTCTGACAGGCAGCAACGATATCATTGAAAGCACGTATTCTTCCTGAGACGACATGGGTGGGTGGCTGGAACTGACAGGCGATTCAACCATTGGCGGGCCAAACACGGCTGTTGCCAGACTGCAGGACTACCAACCCACGCGTCAGCCAATCAACATCACTGGTTGGGCATCGCCTGGCACGACAGTCAGTATTGTATCCAGCCCGAATGATCTCACGCAGCATACCATTGTCGACGACGGGTTCGCGCCTGAAATTCATGACGTGGTAAGTTCTCTCAATTATACTAGCGAGGTCATAAATGAACTCCGTGTCAGTAGTAGCCACCTGTGGTCTACCTATGCACAAACTGACTATATTGAATGCGTGCCAGGCAGATATGATGGCTACACAAATGGATACAGGTGTCATTACAGTGCATATCCGTCCTATCCGGCAACACTGTCTACTGATTTCTATGCCAAGGATTGTAACGCGGTTATTGAACGGGCGACGAATTCCGGAGGAACGGTGTTGGCAAATGTGGCAAAGGGCATCGAGTTGGGTTATACGACACAATATGGCCACCACAACCAATGGCCTGGTGATCCTGCATTTAGACAGGTCACAATGACAGAATTGCCAACAGTACATTGTGGCCTCAAAAATGACGGCTACCACCATGTCAGCATGGTTGAGGTAAACAATACAAAGTCATTTACGCGTCATTATCTGTTTGGACCGCATGCAGGCACGAGCTCGCAGATAGATTTACCACTCGAAGTCAATGGCAATATTACCTTGAATACGAGCGACCACGACGTGCATTTTACCGGCACGGGATTGTTTGAGGAGGAAATTGATTTGCAAAAAACCACCACGGTAGCCACAACAGTCGTTGTTAAAATGTCACTAAATCCATCAACCAGTAGCAGATATGCATATTATTATCTTGAATCTCCTGACGGACAGCAACATCCCATATGTAATTTTGTGTGCAGGGGAGACATAACACGCACGCTGACTTTTGAGAATGCACCCATTGTGGGTGACTGGAAAGTATATGGAAAAAAGGTAAGTGATTCGCTTTTTGAAGTTCCGCTGGCTTTGCGCGCCTATACTCGCGCAGTCTCCCCATCCGAGAGCGCGGATCGTGCCGGATAAATGGTGACGCAGGCTCCGTTGTCAGCCGTCGCCGGACGCGGAACGCACCAGGTGGTCGAAGAACTTTTCCCCCCGGACGCGGTCAGTGGCCAGCAAGGTGAACAGCACGGAATTTGCGTCCATGCCCTTCCGGGACCGGTTGCCCCCGCCGTCATTCCTCACCGAGACAAACCTTCGGTTGGCCCTCTCCACCGCGTTGTTGTCCGGACTGATGCCCGGGATCCGCAGGCAGGTTGTCATGTAGTACCCCTCGCGGTAGCGCCGCTTGCGGTATTTGGCGATGGTGCCGTACTTGTCGTCTTTGTACGGGGCGGCAAACAGCCCCGTTAGTTCCGAGTCTATGCAGTCAGCTGCCACTTCCCTGGAATGCGGGTCCTTGACGCGCCAAGCGCGGTAGATCTTTTTGTGCACGGCAGACAGCCCGGCCAAGAATTCGGCCACGTCCCCGCCTGGGTTCCACTCCAGATCCTTCTGCACCAGGCGCTCCTGGTGGACCACGCACATTTGGCGGGCCGACCCGACATGGAGCCACGCCGGGTACGAGTCCTGCGTGAGGGTTCCCCCGTAGCCTGGCAGCACGCCCTTGATGGTCTTTATCTTGCGGGAGTCTACTATTTCCACCAGGCACGATCTCTTGCCGAGTGCGACCACGCCGTAGCCGCGCCTGCCACCTTCCAGTGGCCAGTGGAACTCGTCGGCCCCCAGGTGCGGCTCCTTTAGGATCTCTTCCCTCACGGCGTCGCGTTCCGGGGCCATCTGTCTGGCCCTGCTTATCTTGTTCCTGTATGCAGACGAGCAGGACACGGGCGTGCCAAGCGCGTCGCCTGCGAATTCGACGGATCTTGCGTGGGACAGCCCGGACATGTTTAAAAAGTTGAGCACGGCGCCGACGTTGGCGCCGTAGCGGGCGTGCGGAGCAGTTTCGGGCGGCTTGGCAGAGACCTGTTTCTTGCAGTCCCTGCACCAGTGCCTGACTGTCACGTACTTTATGGTCTTTACAATCACGCAAGTAATGGATCATTGCACGCATGCAGGCACGCATGCAGGCACGCATGCAGGCACGCATGCATAACCCACGTTAGGCCGTATTCAAAATAAAAAAAAGAAAAGGGGTGTGTGTTTTCTAATTTACAGTTAATGCTATCGTTGCGGTTGGTGAGAGTGCTGTCGGGTTGTCGATGGATTCCCAAACGAACGCAGTCACGTCATACGTGCCTGCCTCTGTCGGGTTCCATGATGCTCCCGGACTGAATGACTGGCCTGCGGCCAGCGTTCCCAGTACCCAGTTGAGCGAGACTGTGACGCCGTTTTCATCCTGGACCTGTATCAGGAAGATAAACTTCTGATCCCTGTCCTGGCCGTTTGACAGGTCGGCAGATATGACCACTTGTTGGCCAACGGATGCTACGCCGATGCTGTTGTCAAACGTGTCGACTGCCCTCAGGTTGTTGATTGGCGCCCTCTCCAGTGGCGGCACTATCGTGCCGATCAGAGTGGTTGCCGAAACCGAGGTCTCGTCTTCTATCGGTGAGGTTACGTCGTCGTACTCTGCTACTACGGTATCTCCTTCTTCCACGTTGAGCCTGTGACCGCTGCTGATGGAATCGTCATCAAAGAAGACTGTGCCTTCAAAGATGCCGGTTGCAGCGTTGGTCTCAGTAACGGTAAGGCTGATTCCGCCTACGTCAGAGTCTGACCAGACATTGACATCAAAGTTGTCGACTGCCTCCGGGTTCAGGTTCATGTCAGGATCAATGACCCTCACTATTCCTGATCCGAGTGCAGGATAACTTGCCTCGAGCCACTCGACTTCGCCTACGTTCCACTGGATTATTGCAGAGGCGCGTACTATGTCGCCGTCAGAGTTCTCAAAGATTATTGCAAGCCCGTCGCTGTCCTCAGCCGCTAGGCGGCCGTCAGTTGGTCCGGCTCCTCCAGATTCTTCAAGATCCTTGTCAAGGTCATCGTTTGCAACTCCAATCAGGATTAACTCGCCGCTAAAGATGCCGGTATCGGCACCCGTCTCGACAAGTTTGTATCCCTCAATATCGGCTTCTTGCGTCTTTATGTTGATTGGGTAGTTCGTATTGTCGCCGCCTATCTCGTCAACCTGGTCTGCATCGAAGTTGTGGTCTGGTGCGACTATGGTTATGTAGACCTTGTCAGTCCAAGTATAGACCTTCTGGTCCAGCTCGATTGACGCGCCAAAGTTGGATGTGTATGCAGTCTCAGTTATCTCCTCGTCCTTGTCTCCGACATGGTCAGAGCCAGATGGTCCCCAGTCGTTGTACGTCAGGGTGATCTCCTCACCTCTTTCGAGGGGGTCGTCTATCTCAGGTGGAACGCTAATCACGACCTGGAAGATTCCGGTATCGGTACCGGTTTCAAGCAGGTTGGATGGCGTCGCGCCGAACACGCTGTTGCTAAGCGGTTCCGTGCCTCCAGAAGAGTCCCATTCTATCAGGTCAAGGGTGTATGTCTCTGTGGCGGCGCTGTCAAGGTTGAGGTCTTGCTCGATGAGCGTCACTATCATGTCGGTTCCGATGACGTAGCCGGTTGTGCCCGGCTTGTCAACTTGGAGTACGCCGTTTCTCAGGTCGAATGTTGCAGAGTCAGTTACCGTGTTTGAACTGCCGGATGCGTCAGACGGGTCGTTGTATATCACGTGGAGAATGTCTCCCTGTAGGATACAGCCCTGAGTTGTCAGTGAAACCTCCTTTCGGAGTTCAGGCTTGTCTGGTTCAACTTGCTGGTCATTTGCGTTGTTTGGGTCGGCGTTATGTTCTCGAACTGCTGCAAGATTCTGGAAATGTTCGGCCAAGGTGAATGCGTTCTCTTCTTGAATCTGTGCATTTTGTTCAGCAATCGGTCTGGGGTCTGGTACGTCGTCAGTCGGTACTGGTGACGGGCAGTTGTTATCAGACGGGCCCTGGTCGAATGAGATGCTCACCTCGTGCTCGAATACGCCCGAGTCAGGAGCAGTCTCTAGGATTGGCACGCCATCATGTCCTGCCACCTCCAATGGGTGCGTCTGAGAGCCTCGAATTACTTCGACGCGCAGTGGTGCGGCCGTGCCTTCATCCATCTCGATGCGGTCTATGCCGTTGGATGACTGGTCAAAGTCAGGATCGGTGATGCTGACATATACAGTCAAGTCGCCCTTTCCAAGGGGCGTATCTGAATGCGTCTCAAATACGGAGTTGTTGTTGACAGTGGTGCCCTCGCCGCCAAACGGTACCGGGTAGACGGTCCTGTCAAGGCTTACGGATCCGGTGTTGGATCGTATGCCCGCAGACGCGCTTACCGATATGATTGAGCCGGAGTCGTCCCTGAAGTCAATGTACTCTACTGAGATGTCCTTGCCAGTGACGGATTCAGCGTTGCCTGATCTTGCACAGTGCTCTGCCGGAACCGCGAAGGTGCCGACAAACACGCCGGTGGCCGCTCCGGTCTCCTGGAGCGTGAACTGGGTGTCTGCAAGTCCATAGGTGCTGGTGGCGTCAGAGAATCTTGGGTCGATACACTGGTTGGTCCAGAGGTCGCCGTCAAAGGATACCCTGAGCAGTTGTTCGCCGAACTGGTTGTCGTCGTTGGAGTTTTGGTGTACGAGCAGTAGGTCGCTGCCGACCCTGTCGTTGAGGTTTGACGTTTCTGTCACGGCATCCTTTGCCACAACAGGTGGGTCAGCAGTGTCATCTGCTACTACAGCCGGTTCTATTTCGATCATGCCAGAGACCACCGTATAGACGTCGGCCTTTCCGCTGTCAGCGTTCAGGTCTGCGTCCTCTACCGTGATTTCTACCGTGTCGGCTACCCCGTAGCCGTCAGAGCCAAGGGACACCACGCCAGAGTGTGTCGGGGTGTCGGCCTCGGCCGTAAACAGCGTGGTTCCGCCGGTTGAGTCCAAGTCGTCATAGTCCACCGAGACGGAGCCGTCGTCGGAGATCAGTATGATTGGAGTCGCCGAACGCGTCAATGCCCTCGTACGTGGATTGCTCCAGCACGTTGACCTGGTTGAGTCCGATGTACTCCAGAGTGCCTGTAAAGTCACTGCTGTTGTCTCCGTCCTCTTCGAGTTCGAGCCTGTAGATGGCGTTGTTGACCCTGTTGGCAGGATCCTCGCCCATGTCGTCGCCTGTAAGACCGAATGAGAAGATGTCGAATGCTATTGCGTCTCCGGCCAGATCGTCGCCAGTTATGAATGTAAGCCTTAATGTATCAGGTAGCGGTTTGTCGGCAGTAACAACATAAGTATCAACAAGATCAGCGTTATCACTAATATTTATAGCATCAGCGGCATCATCAGTGTCAGCATTACCATCATCATAGCCAATTGCAAGGGTGGCTATACCATCGAATGCGCTAAGATCATAGTTTACCATCATGAAGCCAAGATCACACGAGTCGGTTGTAGTCGTCGGAATGTATGGACGTATACGTCAAATCAAGGGTTATTGTGTCGTCAGTGGCGTATGTTGCTGTCACGTTACTGTTGACTACGACCCTTTGGCTGCTCCCATCATCAGTGGAAGTCATGCTAAAGTGCCCATCAGTCAAGGCAGTATCATCAGCATCGTCCAAACCGGTTTGGCTTATAGCCGCGCTTATACCATTGGCAAGCGTGTGTGGCTCTCCAACGGCTATGGTCGGAATGATGTGGTTCGGATCTGAAACGTCAAGATCGTTGGCATCCAGCGTGCTGGTGTTGGCGTCGCCGTCAGTCAGCGTAATGCCGATCTCTTCGCCGGAACTCCATTGGTCTCCTGCGTCTATTACGATGTTGGCCGTGCTGAATCCAACGGAACTTGTAGCGGTGCTGTCGTATGTGACTGAAAATGACAGTCCCCTTGGTGCCTCGTCAGTAGTTCGGAAATCATTGTTGAGGAATACCGACGTGTTTCTGCCGTCCTCCTCAAATGTTACCTCATCCACATTACCACCGGTTATCAGTGGGTTGCTTCCCTGGTTGTGCGTATCTATGGAAAACGCCTCAACGCCGTCAGTAGCTGTCTGTGGTGTATCACCTACATTACGGGTGATGGTTTGTGTACCATCCTCAGCAGTAGTGAATGTCCACGAGTCCACGCTTGTCGGGTCAACGTTCAGTGCAAGATCGTCAATCGATATCTCTACTTCGGTGTTCTGCGGATATGAGTTCCTGTCAAGGCCTGCGTCTGAGGAGGGGTCGTCGGCAGTAAGTGTTACTGTCTGGTCGCCTCCGGGCCTCTGATAGATGATGTCAAAGTCGCCGTCCAAATCATAGGTGTAGACAGCGGCTGCACCATGTGTGCTTGAAACAAGATTTTCAGTGGGACATGTGCCGCTACCGTCAGTATCAATGTCTACACAGGTACCAGTTAAGCCTGTATCTGTGATGTCGACGTCTGCAAAGTATCCGTACCATGCGCCGCCAGTTTCACCTGCACGGCTCATGATAAGATCACTGCCGTCCACAGTTACTTCTGGCGGAGCATCGCCTGCGTCGCTGTTGAAGTCGTCGATTACCACGACCTCAACGATGTTGGTTATGCCAATCACGTTGTCTGCTTGTCCCTCAGCTGAAACCTTCAGGTGCGGGTTCTGTGCCTGTGCCGGCTCCATGCCGGGTATGGCAAACGTGAGTCCGCCTGCCACCATTATCGTCATCAGTGCTATGCTTGTAAGTTTTCGTAAGTTGTTGTTCTTTATTGTGTTTGTGTTTCTTTCTGTAAATTTATTATTTTTTGTACCGCTAAAAGCGGTAAATTTGATGTTGTTCATGTAATTAAATTTCGTTCGGAAAAACAGTATTTAAAAGATGTGAACGAAGGGTTCATGTTTTGCCCCGCAGGGTGCCGGGCCTGCATTCCAAGACATCTACGTCCCGGCGGCGGCGGCAGCAGCAGCAGCAGCAGCAGCAGCCTTGTCCTTCTCGCGCCGTTCCTTGCGCTTTGCCGTAATCGTCTCCCTGTTCTTCTCGCGGTACTCCTTTTGTTGTGCGGTCAGTTTTTCCCTGTTCTTCTCGCGGTACTCCTTTTGTTGTGCGGCCAGTTTTTCCCTGTTCTTCTCGCGGTATTCCTTCATCTGTGCCGCC
Source organism: Candidatus Nitrosopumilus sp. (assembly GCA_965238275.1). Taxonomy (GTDB): domain Archaea; phylum Thermoproteota; class Nitrososphaeria; order Nitrososphaerales; family Nitrosopumilaceae; genus Nitrosopumilus. The sequence continues at coordinate 1,049,471 of OZ250186.1, read as the reverse complement.
CGCGTCTCCTTGTTCTTCTTATGCCACTCCCTGCTGTATGCGGCAATCCTCTCCCTGTTCTTCTCGTAGTATGCCCGCCACACCGTCGGATTCTTGTTCTCCCTGCGCCTTGCGGCTATTTTTTCCTTGTTTTTCAGGTAGTACGCCCTCTGTTTATCCGCGTCCTTCTCCGGATTCTCAGCCCGCCTCTTCTTCTGGGACGCTGCAATCTTCTCCTTGTTCTTGGAATTATACTCCCTTTGCTGCGCGGTAATCTTCTCCTTGTTTTTCTGGTAGTACGTTTTATAGTACGCTTGCGCCGAGAACTTTTCCTTCCCGGGAGTAGTAGTCGTGGCCTTTTTTGTTCGGCCCTTGGTTCCTTTGCTCCCCGCGCTCTTTCGTGCAACCGGCGGGTGGCGGCCATTCTGGCGCTCTTTTCCCTTGTTCATCGCGGCATCCCTTGCCTTCTTCTTCTCCTGTGACGCCTTCACGTACGCGGCGTTCTTCTCCGGGTTTGCCTCCCGCCATTTTTTCTGCCGCGCGGCACTCTCTGCCCTGTGCGTCTCGCGGTATTTCTTCTGCTGCGCGGCATCCCTTTCTTGTTCGCCTCCCGCAGTGCCGCAACCTTCTCGGGGTTTGCTTCCCGCCATTTCTTCTGCCTGGCCGCACTCTTCTCGTTGTTTGACTTGCGGTACGCCGCAACCTTCTCGGGGTTTGCTTCCCGCCATTTCTTCTGCCTGGCCGCACTCTTCTCGTTGTTTGACTTGCGGTACGCTGCAATCTTCTCCGGGTTTGCTCGCGCGCGCACTCCCGCCACGCTGCAATCTTCTCCGGGTTTGCTTCCCGCCACGCCTTCGACCGCATGGCAATCTTCTCTGCATTCTTCTCGCTGTACTGCTTGTTGTATTCGGAACGGTCTTTTTTGGCAGGCCCGTCCTTCGTAGGTTTTGCCGGTTCCGGTCCGTCAGGCTGCCTAGCCATGCAGCAGGTCCCTACACAATGATGACAAAAGACGTCCGTTTGCCTTGTCCATTGACAATATGGAGAAACGGCCTTTATTTTGTATGTCGTTGACGTGTCTGGTCCGAAAGGGTTTGGCACGCATGCTGCCTGTGGATTCGCAGGCGGGGGAGACTTGTTTTGCAACCATGCCGGCATCCTGCAATCGGCGCTGCTGCTGCCGCCCCTAGACTGCCATCACGGTCAGCAGCCAAACTTTTTCAGGTTTGCATATCCTCCATGAAGCGGGATCCGAACGAGTCTGATTCCGAGCAGGCCATCCCGCATGATCTTCCATGCACTGCCTGCACGAACTTTTGGCACAGGCCCGGAAGAACTTGCCGCACCACACACGTGGATCATCCTGGCTGCTTCGGGTGCCGGATGTTTGGCCATTTTCTCATCCATCACCCCGTAGTATGACTTGATCACCTTCTCTGATGGAAGCAGTCCGTACCCGGGCCGGGGACGTGCCAACAACTTTACCATTCCCCCATACTGTTTAAAAGATGCCAGGCGCAAGACCATCCAATGACCCCGATAACACCAGATTATTCCACAAATTTTAAAAAAATATTCGCCAAAACTGCTTTGAAAAACTCTATTTCCATATTGCGCCCATATTTGGTGCCCCGATGGGCAGAACATGAAATGATGCCATCCACATCGGACAGAATTCTGTCAGGCACCGATTCTGCAAGATCGGCATGAATCAGGGAGGGTGTATCAGAACGGGGCACCGTCCCGACACGAAAACAGGAACATGCTGTATACTTACCCTTAAATTAACTTAGAACGGAGATTTTATGACATGATGGCATCACGAGGTTACGACATGACACCTACAATGTATTCGCCGGACGGCAGGATATACCAGGTGGAATACGCCATTGAGACTGTAAAGAGGGGAACCCTGGCCATCGGCGCAGTCACCAGCCAGGGAGTGATAATAGCAGTAGAGGAGAAGCCAAGAACCCTTCAGACAAGGGATGTCACACAAAAGATATTTCAGGTGGACCACCACATAGGGGTGGCAGCTGCAGGCTACATTCCGGATGCACGCGTACAGGTGGACAATGCAAGGTTCTTCTCGCAGGGAACCAGGATGACATATGACGAATCAGTCGAGGTTGCCACAGTGGCCAAGCATCTGGCAGATCAGTCTCACCAGTTTACACAGTACTCGGGAGTCCGCCCAAACGGGGTATCACTAATCATTGCAGGAGTCGATCAAAAGGGCATCTCGATATACGTGACTGACCCAAGCGGAACATATGTCCAGTATACAGCAGTGGCAATAGGCGCAGGCTCTGACGACGTCAACGGATTTCTCGAAAAGTTCTACAGCCCGGAGATGAATATGGATGATGCAGTGTCCCTTGCCATTGCGGCAATAAACCTCAAGTCAGAGCAGAAAGACGATGTCAGCCACATCAAGATGGCAAAGATAACATCGGAAGGGGGACTGTTTGAGAGGATCCCAGAGTCGGATCTGCAGGATCATTCCGGAAACGCATCAAGATTTGCCGCATAAGAGTTTTGGATCTGAACTGTCCGGATGGGAGTTTGATGGCAGATAGTTTGGGACTTGGAGGCCAATGGGGAACAGTCATCAAGGTACTAGAGGAGATCATCCCAGTATATGACAAGGTAAACTCGATCATATCCCTTGGGAGGGATGCCAAACACAGGAACATGGGGATCTCAGACAGGGTGCATCCGGGAGACAGAATTCTTGATGCCGGATCCGGTTTTGGGAACATGTCAAAGACTGCAGTTGATCTTACAGGCGGCCGGATCTCAGTGACGCTTTATGATCCGCTGGTCCCCATGCTCAGAAATACGGGCACGTTCTTTGAGGAGCCGCCGGATATGGCAAACGGGGTCTTTGAGCACATGCCGTTCAGGGACGGGGAGTTTGATGCGGTGCTGTGCGGGTATTCGCTGAGGGATGCAATAAGGCTCAGAACTGCAATATCAGAGATACACAGGGTACTCAAGGATGGCGGCAGGCTGGTCATAGTGGACCTGGGAAAGCCGGACCGGGCATTTGTCAGGGCGGGAGTATCGTTCTATCTGAGATTCATACTTCCGGTGCTGGCGTTTATTGCAGGAGGCAGGCTCGGACTGAAGTTTGGCGCGCTGTATGACACGTTCAAGCGATGGCCCCAGAACAGAAAACTCGAGGGTCTTCTGCTTGAAAAGTTCTCAAGGGTGGAGTTTGAGAAGGATCTTATGGGCGGGGCAGTGATAATTGCTGCGTACAAATGAACAGAATCCTCATACTAGTAGGCATTATCAGCATGGTAATAGGGATATCCTACGGACTGCACGGACCGATTCTGCCGGTCTTTGCCAAGAACGTGGTCGGCGCATCATACTCTGATCTCGGCATCATCGGACTGGCCAATTTCATTCCATACATGTTCATTCCTCTTTTTGTAGGCATTCTGCTTGACAGATTCAACAGCGGGTACCTGCTGGTGGCAGGGACCGCAATCAGCATGACCTCGATATACCTTCTCTCAGTCGTGCAGACGGTTCCCGAGATGATAGTACTCAGGATCATGATAGGCGTGTCCCACGCGTTCTTCTGGCCGCCGTGCGAGTCCATCATATCCAACCACAGCTCCAGAAGGGACAGGGTGAGAAACATCTCATGGTTTACGATGTTCTTTGCGATGGGATTTATGATAGGCCCCATGATCGGATCGTTTTTGCTTGAGAACGCAGACGTCACTTACAGGATGCTCTTTGAGATGACAGGGCTGTCTGTGGTGGTGGCGATAGTGGCAGCACTCATGGTATTAAAAAGGGAGTCCAGAGTGGATCCCAAAAAAATTACCCAAAAGTTCTCGTTTGTGTCAATCAGGGAGATGAGACGATTCCCGCAGATAATCGTCATGCTGATCTTCTGCACGTCGTCTTTGGGGATAGTCCTTACAATCTATCCGGCATTCCTCAACGACAAGGGTATGACAGACACGGACATCCTGATGCTGTTCTTTATCCTCGGGATCTCGCGCGTAGTCTCGCTGGGGCTGACAGGAAAGGTTGCAAGAAGGACAAGTCTGACCCTGATTGTTGCAGCGTTTACGCTTGCAGCGGGGCTTGGCATCTCGGCTGTTGCAGACTCGTTTGCCGGGTTTGTGTTGGCCGTCATCCTGATGGGGTTCGGGTTCAGCGTGATATTCCCGCTTACCCTGGAGATAATCCTGACCAAGACCCAGAACAAAATGTCAGGCAGAATGATCGGCGCGTACGAGGCCGTGTTTGGCGCAGGGTGGGCAGTGGGCCCGATTATCGGAGGCTCGCTGACGCAGTCGTTCGGGGGCGGAATGCCGTACGTGGTGCTGTTTGCGGTAGGAATCGCAGTTACCGTCATGGCCGTACTCTCAAGAAAGAGTCTGGAGCCCCAGTGGATTCGAAGCTAATAATCATTCCCACACAGAACAATACATGGCGAAATCCCGATGCCACAGACAGGCAGTTTCCGTGAGAGGGGTGTGAGATACGGGCATCGGGAAATATGCGGTTTTGCAGACCGGATAAAAAATGGCAAAATCTGTCCGGGACATTCCCAGACGGCCCACCGGCACCCAACCAGAAGGATGCGTATTATCAGTCCGCATAATTTTGGATAAATTCCTGAAAAACATTTTACGCATATTGCGGTTTCTGCCGGTGGTCTTGGCAGCCTGCAACGTAGATACGCGGGTCTGGAACTGGCAGGATCGCCCTTTTTTTGAGCCAGGGGATTCATACCAGATTCGGTCAATCAAGCAACATTACATTTAATTTTAATCCTGACCATTACACACCATGCAGGAGTACGGGCTGAACATAGGTGGCAGCGAGTGGATAATCATCATATTTGCAGCACTGATCCTCATTCTGGGAACAGGAAAGCTTCCAGGCACTGCAAGGAAGATTGGAAAGGCAGTCAACGAGTACAACAAGGCCAAAAAAGGCATACAGGAGCACATGGATGATGCATCAGGCAAGATGCAGGAGATTACAGGGCCCGTGGGAACAGAGAGGGAGAAGCTTGAGGCAATGGCAAAGTCGGCGGGGGCCAGCGTGGATGGAAAGACAGACGAGGAGTTGCGGAAGATCATTTCAGACAAGATGGGCAGCAGCAGCAGCAGCAGCAGCAGTAGTAGTAGTAGTAGTAGTAGTAGTAGACCAAACAGCCAGAACGATGCATCATGAATGCATCATGTGCAGCGTCTCGTCACGAGTCTATCTTGTACAGGTTCTCGTCAAGCCTCCTTTTGGCAAACCGGTAATATTCCGGGACTATCTCAAAGCCCACAAAATTCCTGCCGCATGACTTGCTGACGACTGCGACCTGTCCGGAACCAAGAAACGGATCCAGCACCGTGTCCTGCTCCCGGCTAGAGTATGCCAGTATCTTTTTTATCAGATCTGCGGGCAGCTTGGTCGGGGTCTTTTCAGATCCATGCCAATACTCCCTCTTGATCTCCCAGACGTCCTCCTTGTCCCGGTAGTGGAGGCTCCGCCCGTCCTCCCTCTGGTCCTTGCCGAATCTGGAGAACGGATGGAATTGCTTCTTGGAGTCGTCCTTGCAGACAAAGAGGCAGTGATAGTGGGATGTTACAAACCTCCTTTTGGTGACTACCCCAAACTGGTACTTCCATATGATGTGGTTGACAGTTACAAACCCGACATCGTCAAGCGCCTGAAGGATATCCTTGAGGTTGTTCCAGCCTGAAAAGACATACATGCTTCCAGAATCCTTGAGGATCCGGAATGCCTGGGTCATCCATTCATGGGTAAAACGGTAATAGTCATCGGCCTTGATCTCGTTGTATCCGGAGAGCACCCTTGAGGGCAGCCTGTTGTAGTTTGCCTTTCTTCCGCCAAACCTTATGGCAAACGGAGGATCCGTAATGACAAGATCAATTGTGCCGTCAGGAATGATTGCCATGCCGTCAACGCAGTCCATGTTGTAGATGCAGTTGGTCTCAATCTGAGTCATTTTTAGATTCAAAGAATATGCCCTTGTCTAATAAATGGTAGCAGATATAGCAATAAATCAGTCCCTGCCTGCACATATTGTGAAGTTTGCCTGTCCCAAATGCAGATCAGGAATGGATATTCAAAAGACGTTCAACAAGATGATGCACGTCTCATGCAGCAGTTGCGGAATCGGAGACATGGTTGAACCATTAGGGAGTACAGACGAGGTATTTCTGGAGTTTCTTGCAAGGTTTGACCGGGGACTGGTCACAGACGGGGACGGGCAGAAATTTGAAGAGCTTGAGATGATCAGAAGCAGGGAGGAGATTACCGCAATGATCAAAGACTCCGAGCCTGATGAGATAGTCAGGGGGATACTCTTCTCGCGCAGGTACTACGTGGCACAGTACAGGGACATGACAGGCCCCGAACCGGACATGGGTGTCAGTGTGAACGAGTCTGGCCTGAGCGAGCCCATCTGCAGGCACCTGGCAGAAAGGGGAATAGAGAGGTTTTACAGGTTTCAGGAGGAGTCGATCACGGGAATCATGGCAGGACAGAGCGTGGTCATCGAGGCACCCACCGCGTCAGGCAAGACCGAGGCGTTCATGGTTCCCACGATACAGAGGAGTGCAGGGGAGGCAGGCACGGGAGTCTTTGCGGTGTTTGTATACCCCACAAAGGCGCTTGCACGCGATCAGATTACAAAGATTCGGGAGCTTGCAGGGGCAATGGGGATTGGTGCAGAGGTGTTTGACGGGGATACTGCGCAGACAGACAGGATCAGGATCATCAGGAATCCTCCCAAGATAATAGTGACAAACTTTGACGTGCTGCACTACCACATGTGGAGGCATACCAGGTTTGCATCGCTTCTGGCATCTGCCAGGATTCTTGTGGTTGATGAGGCGCATGTCTACTCTGGAATCTTTGGCTCAAACGTGCACTACATCATAAAGAGGTTCAGGAGAATATGCAGGAACAAACTGCAGGTCGTGGCAGCATCTGCAACCCTTGAAAACTCCGGGGAGTTTTGCAGTCAGCTGTTTGGCCAGGAGATGCGTGTCATCTGCGGCGCAGGAAGAAGGGGAGGCATAGACTTTGCAATGCTGTTTCCGTCCCTCATGTCACAGAGGAACCTGATGACGGACATTACAAAAAAGATGACAAGGCAGCACCACAAGACGATGATCTTCAACAACTCCCACCTGAACGCCGAACTGCTGGCGATTCAGGCGCAGCGAAAAAAGATCGACATAAGGGTTCACAGGGCGGGCCTGATGTCAGGATACAGGAGGGCAGTCGAGCAGCAGTTCAGGGACGGCAGCCTGCAGGCGATATCGTGCACCCCCACGCTGGAACTTGGCATGGACATTGGAGACGTTGACTGCGTGGTCTCATCGGCGGTACCGGTAAACAGGCTGATCCAGAGAATAGGTAGATCGGCAAGAAAGGGACAGCGCGGGTACGCGTTTCTGGTGCTTGGGAACGATCCCATCTCCCAGTACTATAGGAACCATTCTGATGACTACTTTGAGGATATCGAGAGGATCTACGTTGATCCGGACAACCCGTTCATAGAGGAGTTTCAGGTACTGGCCATGGCCTGCGACATGCCAATATCGGTACACGAGGTGGCAGAGCACAGGGACGCCATAGAAGGCCACATCATGAGGGGGAATCTCAGGGTTTCCAACGACAGGATACTTCCGGTTCCGGACAGGGTTCGGCAGCTGGCGCAGTACAGCATCAGGGGAATCGGGGAGTCAGTAGACATACTTTTGGATGGCAAAAAGGTGGGAGAGAGGGCGCTTCCGATTGCGCTGGGGGAGCTGCACAAGGACGCCATCTATCTCCTGGCAGGCACCAAGTACAGGGTAAGTGAATTTGATGCTGCCGGGAGGCATGCCAGGCTGGAGAGGATTCCCAGGGATTACCCATACCACACAAGGGCGCTTACCGAGGAATGGCCCACAATCAGGATGGTCATGGAGAGGAGGAATGTGTACGGCATCGAGGTTGCATTCTGCAGGCTGCACGTCAAAAAGACAGTCTACGGGTATGTCAGGATTAGGCTTGGAGAAGAGGTTGGCCAGGGGGAAAAGTTTCTGCTAGATGAGCCCATCGAGTATGACTTTGTCACAAAGGGGATCGTCTTTCATGCCCCAAGGCCCGTCAAATCCGCCGGTACGGCAGAGAGTCCAGAGTATGTAGAGGCCAGCGGATACCATGCGACAGAGCACGTGGTGATTGAGGGAAGCAACATGATTACCGGGGGGGTTTCCCAGGATCTCGGCGGCATATCGCTGGGTACGTCGGGTCTGATTTTTGTGTATGACGGGGCGGTGGGGGGCAGCGGTGCCAGCAAGGCCCTCTATGACAGGTTTGAAAAGGTGCTCAGGAGGGGATTTGCCATTGTAGGGGAGTGCCCATGCAAGGCAGAGTCAGGGTGCCCCCGCTGTACGTTCTCATACAGATGCGGGAACAACAACGAGTACCTGCACAAGAATGCGTCGCTGGAGATTCTTGAGAGGATTATTGGCGGGGAGGAGACAAAGATTGTGGAGCCTGTTGAAGGGGAGAGGCCGCTGGTATGAGCAGGAATGTTCCCAAACATGCCAGGTATGGTGCAGTCTTGTCCATCACCAACGCCATAGTAGCACACTGTCCTGAACCATCCAAGATGACCATAAGGGTAGACAATGACTCCCAGTACACCAGCAGGGACTTTAGAAAATCCGTTGACGTGCTTGGCGCAAAGCTAGAGTACATCCATTTCAGCATACCTCAACAAAACGGACACATAGAATCGTTCCACAAGACACTCAAAAAGGGATACATCTAGCCGCACGAATTCAGGGATGCAAGACAGGTCAAGATGGTACTCCTTGAGACGTTTGCATACTACAACCGGCACAGGATTCACTCTGCCATGGGATACATGACGCCCGACGAGCTTGCAAAACACTGGGTGAAGATGAATCCAGAGGAGGTGGCAAACAGATAATGAGAGTAAAAAGTGTGAACAAAATATTGCCAAAAACGGTTCCAAAAACAAGAATCCACTCCAATTCATTATTTTTCCTACTTGAAGGACTGTACTGCATACCCGTCCGCTGAGTCGACCCATGACTCATGGATGAAGCGGGTTTGGGTCAGCAGGCTCAGTCAGGAAAAACTTAGAGGCCTAGTCTTTGTTGTATACTGACTTGTGGTCACAGACACGCATCAAGTCTATCGTGTTTTCAAAATATCTTATGCTAAAGAGTATTCTGTATTTCCCAACAGGGTATGCAAAAACTCGCATGCCGGGTTTGGCGGACCAGCGCCCAGGCGTTGTAAATGTCGGGAAACTCCCACTCGTTCCTGCTCGTGGTGCGGGGCCTGAATCAGAAGGGTTTTCAGAATTGGCAAGTTCGTCTAATGCCTTATTGACACGTTTTCTTGTTTGCAAATCCAGTGTTTTGAACTGTTTCAAAAATTTGGACTCGCGGTAAAATCCCACATTATTGTTCGTTGAGTTCTTCTAAAAGTTCTTGAAGAGTTCTTGTTTTCCCATCGTGATCGCCGTTTCTGAATTCCTCAATATCCTTGATCTCCTCAGGGGTCAGGTCATCCACTTGCCTTGTATCTGACATGCATCTCATGCATGCTGCATCCTAAAAAAGATTAAGAACTAGGGGTTCTTCTGCAAACGCGGGTGGTGACTGAGTATCCTCACTTTTGTACTGATGCTCGATCGAAAACGCCATCCTGCATGGGGTCTGAATGCGGATCTTCTACAAAATGGCAAAATCCACGCAGTATTTGGAGTGGTCCCCTGTCTTTAGGATAGTTTTTTGCAACATTTTCTGCACACTTTGCTCTCATTATCTGTTTGCTACCTCCTTTGGGTTTATCACCTCCCAGCATTGGGTAAACTCATCTGGCAGCCTTGGTCTCCGGATTGAATGTCTGTAACACAATCCGGATCTTCTCGTTTGTGCTCCACCTTGTCTTCTTGTCAGCCATGTTGCACCTCCCTTGACACGGCTAAAAAGTGTGCAATGCTGATCGTTCCTATTCTAGCGGGAACCGGACCAGTGTAAACAAACCATATCAGGGATATTGAGGATTTCGTAACCATTATTAAAAAGTTTGACTAGCATGCAACATGAGAGCAACCACTAGCATAGCGGATGCCATTGGCGCCACAATAGTCGATTCCCGTCGAAAAGACGATTATTTGAAAGGTCATATTCCCGGAGCAGTCAGTCTGCCGCTTAAGGAACTGATTGCAGACGAGACGCCTGCCAAGGTAGGCGAGGTTTCATCTTCTGCCGGCGTTGGAACAGACAACCCGGTTGTGGTGTATGATGACACCTATGGGGCGATCGCATCCAGGGTCGCATGGACGCTGGAGCTTGCAGGCCATCCGGCAGTTTCCCTGCTGGACAAGACCTATTCGGGCTGGAAGAAGCTTGGCACGCAGCCTGTTGCAGGAGACGAGCCTGCTGTCACGCCGGCAAGATTTGAGGTAAAACCGAACACGGCCATCCTGGCCGTGTTGGAGGATGTTGAGGCGCATCCGGAAGGCACTATGCTGCTTGACAACCGTGAAAGACTGAACTTTCTCGAATCCCACATACCCAACGCGGTCAACGTGCCGTACCGCATGCTGGCAGACGGAGATAACGTGCTGCGAGACAAGGAGGAACTACTGAGGATCTTTGGGAACCGCAGCATCACGCCACAATCCTCAGTAATAACGTATTGTGGGAGTGCAGGAACGCTCTCAGGGCTTGCATATTACGCACTGCGCTCAATAGGCGCAAACCCAAGGCTTTACTCAAAATCGTTCCGCGAATGGAAGAGCCGAAAACGCCCTACCGTCAAACAGGAAGACGCCACATATTGGGATCTCTCCGGGGAATAGGCCGGGGATCTGGTAAATTTTTGTGATCTGAGCACCAAAATCCACCAGAGCCTAAATGGATGCATGTTATGGCCAATTTTCAGGCATGCGCCTGGAGGCATACAGATTTTGACCAGGGTTTTAGCGCATTTTTGAGGATTTAGAAAAAGAATCAATTACGCATAATTTCTAATATCGTCAGAACCCTCCGAAATTACTACAAGGATATTTTCTTGCAGATCCAACGGTTCTTTTCTTGTATGCTCTGGATGTAATCTAAAATTGAGGATTGTAACCAAGGATAATCACGTGTTGACTCTCCATCTCTTATTTTTAAAAATATTAATATAAAAAATAAAAAAGAATGTTGGATTTTTTTATCATGTTATATTATTGGCATCTGCACTGTCGTTAAATCCACTGTTATTTTCTACATCGTTGAGAGTTGGGCTATGAACAATAAAATAACTGCCTGCATCCTGCTCTTTTTCATACATGTTTACAGTGACTTTGGTGGTAGGTGGCGAGTTCGTCCGGAAGTATTACCAGCAGACCGCCATTCCTTTGAATGTCATGGCATGCGCCGCATAGCTTTGCTTGTTTTGTCCATAGCAGCCGTACTGCAACAACCCGAAACAGCATAATATGGCAAGGTAACAGCATACCCATGGAAAAGGTAGCCCTTGTGACAGGAAGTTCGTCAGGAATAGGATTGAAGACGGTGCTGGCACTTGCAAGGGACGGATACAATACGTTTGCAAGCATGAGGGATACCAAAAAATCCTCAGGGCTGGAATCTGCTGTGAATGAGGGCCTTCCAATCAACATCATCGAGATGGATGTAACCAAGGAGGAATCGGTGGTGTCTGCAATTGGAAAGATCCTGGATGACTGTCAGAGGATCGATGTGCTGGTAAATAATGCCGGATATGCACAGTTTGGATGCACAGAAGAGATATCAACGGACGATTTTAGAAGGCAGTTTGAGACGAATTTTTTTAGCATTGTGCGAATCATTCAGGAAGTAGCCCCTGTCATGAGAAGACAGGGTTCAGGGGACATAGTAAACATCAGTTCGGTTGCAGGAAGAATGGGCCTGCCCGGCTTTCCGGCATACATCAGTTCAAAGTTTGCACTTGAGGGGTTGGGGGAATGTCTCAGGTATGAGCTTGGCCAGTTTGGAATCAGGACAACGCTGATTGAGCCAGGAGTAGTCAAGACAAACTTTCTTGATGCCATGAAAACGCCGGACTCGAGCATGGATCCCAAGTACAAGAAACTGACTGACCACATACAGATGGGTCTAAAAATGATGATAGAGATGGGAACGCCTCCTGCGCAGGTTGCAGAGACCGTCTTAAAGGCGATTCATGATCAAAAGATGCTGCCAAGATACCTGATAGGGGCGGATGCGGCCATGTTCATGCAGGCAAAGGAGGGAAAGACGGATTTGGAGTTTGAAGAATACATGAGCAAGGAACTCTTTCCCAGGTAGTGCCGCGGAAAAAATTTAGTCCAATCTGGCTTATAGGCACGAAAAATCCAGTAGTGGGCCTGTGCCTGAATTTTACATGATGCGTACAACGGACAGAAAAACGCACCGTTTTGGATGTTTTTCCACAGCAGGGTGAATTTGTATGGCGCCAGAATTGGGTGCACGGCATCATGATGTGATGTAAGCCGATCCAGCATGCGTCTTCAGGCATGCTACCACAAGAGCACCAGGATTTTCGCCACTTGTGGAGTAACCATGCGTTATTTTGACGTTTTACGTTAAGTTGATATACATACACAGGATCGAAATTGAAGAGAATGAAATGGAAAACCCTGCAGCATAACGGAATACGATTCCCGCCGCCATACAAGTCCCGCCGGATCAAGATAAGGATTGGTGGAGAGGAGGTGGACCTTGACATCAAACAGGAAGAGATGATCTACCAGTGGGCAAAAAAGAAGGACACCCCGTATGTGCAAGACAGTGTGTTTCAAAAAAACTTTACAATGGATTTTGCCAAAATCCTGAACCGGAAATTCAGGAAGGTATCCTACAAGGATATCGATTTTTCGGACGCCTACGAGATAGTTGACAAGGAAAAGGCGGAACGGGAGAGGAAGAAAGAGGAGGAAAAGAAGGCGCGCACAAAGAAGAGGGAGGAGGAAAAGAAGGCGCGCACAAAGAAGAGGGAGGAGGAAAAGAAGGCGCGCACAAAGAAGAGGGAGGAGGAAAAGGAAGCCATGGCAAAGATGGCAAAGGAGGAAAAAAAGGCATTTGCAAAGAAAATAAAGGAAGAGAGAGCGGCGCTGGTAAAAAAGAAAGAAGAAGAGAGAGCGGCGCTGGTAAAAAAGAAAGAAGAAGAGAGAGCGGCGCGTGTAAGGGAAAAGAATGCAGAACGGGATAAATTGAAAAAGAAATACGGCACTGCCGTCATGGATGGAAAAAAGGTGGATATTGCAAACTACATGGCAGAGCCGCCTGGAATATTCATCGGAAGGGGCGATCATCCGCTCAGGGGCAGGTGGAAGCCGCGGATTGACTTCAAGGATGTGACGCTGAACCTTGGAAAAAAGGCCGAGGTGCCCAAGGGAGATTGGGGCAAGATTGTCTCCCAGAACGATGCGACATGGCTTGCCAAGTGGACAGACTACCTTACAGGAAATACAAAGTATGTGTGGCTTGCAGACACTGCCGGAGTAAAGCAGGATAAGGACAAGGAAAAATACGACAAGGCAACAATGCTGGGAGAGGAGATTGACAAGATATGGAACAGTATGGTACGTGACATGAAAAGCAAGGATGAAAAAACCCGCACGGTTGCCACTGTGTGTTATCTTATCTACAGGACTGCGATGAGGGTCGGCGACGAGAAGGATCCCGATGAGGCAGACACGGTAGGCGCCACTACCCTGAGAAAGGAGCACATCTCCATCACGAAAGATGCAGTAAAATTCGATTTTCTTGGAAAGGACAGCGTAAGATGGCAGGAGACGGTAAAGGCAGAAGGTGATGACAAGCAGTTTCAGGAGAATCTCAAGAGGATAATTGGCAAGAAGAAGCCAAAGGATAAGATCTTTGGGAAGATCAGATCAAGACAGGTCAATGCATACTATTCAAAAATAGTACCGGGAATGACTGCCAAGGTATTCAGGACATATCTTGCCACCAAGGTTGTCAAGGATTATCTTGCAAAACTGGATACAACAAGGGAAATGAATGCAGATGTGAAGATTCATCATGCAAAACTGGCAAACCTTGAGGCTGCCAAAAAATGCAACCACAAGAGAACCATTCCCAAGACGTTTGAGGAGTCACTGCAAAAAAAGAGGGGCCGTCTCAATGACAAGAAGAAAGAAAAGCCATGGGAAAAGACTGAGGAGAGGCTGGCAAATGTAAGATCCAATGAGCCAAAGACAGACATCCAGAAGAAGAACAAGAACAAAAGAATCAGGATGCTGAACAAACAGATCAGAGAGCAGAAGGAAAGATACAGGATGCAGATCAAGAAGATAGAGATGCAGATCGAATTGGTAGAGAAGACCAAAGACTACAACCTTGGCACGTCCCTTCGAAACTATATCGATCCCCGCACGTTCAATGAATGGACTAGTGTGGAATGGGAGAAGATGTACACGTCGGCCCTGCAAAAGAAATTCCTGTGGGTTCGAAACTAGAAATTAGAATGGCCAGAGATTCCCGAATGAATACATTAGAGGGTCAGACGCATGATGGGTAAAGTTATGTGATTTTGGCCCCAGCGGATTGTCAGTCGTAGCATTTAATTCCCCATGGATTCACACAAGTAACGTGCCGGGGTAGCTCAGCCTGGTTAGAGTGCCAGCTTGATTGGCAAACTCCAGGGTTTCTCCAACTAAGGCAATACTCATAATCTGGAGGTCGCGGGTTCGAAACCCGCCCCCGGCATACAAAATCATTCAGGGAGAAATATACATGATGTTTTCCACGCCCCGGTCAATCCCTGCAGGCACTGCATCATGTTTGTTGGACAGGAACACGTAGCGGCCTTGTCATCCGGTACGAGCCACACGACTAGGAGTAGTACTTCCTGAACCCCTTGTCAGTGGGATGCAGCTCGACTCTGGAACCAAGCATGCGCTGTCTTTGGACCACCTTTAGCAGACCGTCTTTCTCCAGTTTCTCAAGAATCCCCTCAAGAACACCGCCGTCCATGCCCGTATTCTTCTGAATGCTCTCAAAGGTTCTGGCTCCCCTGTGAAGCTCGCCAAGAACGATCATCTCTTTTGTCTGCGGCTTGGATGGCTCTGGCATCTTTTGGCGCCTTTCAGTATCGTTCCCCGAGGGGTCTTCATATCCGGAGGGATCTTCATACCTTGACGGCTCCGGCTCCCCTCTGGACGCCTTGGGGTCTGATTTCTGCCCAATGTCCGGGTAGCGGTCACCCCGGGCTCTTCGGGACAGCAGTCTGGGAATGATTCTTGCAAGCGGGATGCCAGAGCGGGATTGCCAGAAATATGAGCATGTACGCCCAGATAAAGTCGTGCTCCATTACCAGCCGTATGCAGTCATGGGATAAATCTGTTGATATGCCCGCCGGGCGTTCTCCACATTTACAAAATCCAGCCTACGGGATCTGTCCGGGCATGAATCATGCAAATGGACGTGCCTGATTTTGGAGGCGGCCTGGGCATGCACGCCCGTCACTAGCGATGATATAATAGAGGGATGTGTCCACACAAGTACAATTGTCAAGATACAGAACACCTGGAGCCAACGTAAACATGAATGCGGCAAAAGGAGTAGCCATAGTCATCATAGTACTCATAGTAGTTGGTGTTGCAGTATTTGCATCAGTAAAGATTGTAGATTCGGGGCACAGGGGCGTCCTCCTACACTGGAACGCAGTGGATGTGGCAAATCCTCCGCTTGATGAGGGGCTGCATTTTGTAGTGCCATTTCAGGACGAGGTAGTCAACATTGAGGTTCGTACGTTAAAGTATGAAAAGAACTCCAGAAGCGCATCAAAGGATCTGCAGACAGTAGAGACTACTGTAACTGTAAACTACCATCCGGACAAGGAGTCAATACACCGCCTATACAAGAATCTGGGACTGGACTATGAAAACAGGGTTATCCAGCCCGCGATTGAGGAGACAGTTAAGCAGGTAACGGCCAACTACAACGCAGAAGAACTGATTACAAAACGTCCCCTAGTCAAGCAGGACATAGAGACATCAATTCGAGAAAGGCTGAACCAGTTCGAAGTGGTAACCGAGGTTATATCGATTACCGACTTTGAGTTCTCGCCATTGTTCTCGCAGGCAATAGAGGCAAAGGTGGAGGCAGAGCAAAAGGCCCTCAAGGCAGAAAACGACCTTAGAAGAATCGAGGTAGAGGCAAGACAGAGAGAGGCCAACGCCGTAGGTCTTGCAAATGCAAACATCGCAGAGGCAAAGGGAGAGGCAGAAGCCATAGCCATCATCAATGACGCACTGGCTACAAATCCAAACTACATTGAATGGCTCAAGACAAAGGCATGGGATGGAAAACTACCACTTGTAGTAGGTGAGGGCGGAACGCCATTCATCGCAATCCCGACAACTCCGTAAGTGTTTCGCTTTTTGAAGTGCCAGCAGTCAGTCCAATTGGTTTCTACCAAAAATAATTCATAAACTGCATCATTGTTTGGTGCCGTCTGAAGCATCTTCAGTTTCATCTGTCTGTACCATCGCCGACGCATTCTGTGGCTGGCTACGCGGCCGTATGATCAGGGCGTCTCCGTTGACTTCAGTATCCAGATATTGTCCCCATGACCATCCCAGCTCATCTACGGTCTTGATGCGCAGGGTGACGTACCATGTCTTGTACACCTTGCCCTTGATCCGACGGGTGGGTCTGGTCAGCAGCCTCATACTGGATTGTTGGGATCTCCTCTTTAAAAATTATAATTCTATGAATCATAAAGATCCATATGCTAGTGGTTGCCCAGTTGGAATGTGTCAAAAAACCATGGTGGTACATCTGTTGTTCAAACCCAGATTGAACAAGCCTCGCCGGATGCCAGGCCGTGCAACAGGCAGGACTGCAAGTGCTGCTCATACCGGAAGGCCGTATTTGACACACTGCTGGATGCAGTTGCCAAAACTGCGGGCATGCCGGAAAACCCTCCGGCCGTGACTGGCTCAAATGAATACCTTGTCCGGGAATGCCTGAAGGCCAGGGAGGACGCCGAGATGGAGAAGGAGAAATACGCAGGATTAAACAAGCGGCTCAATTTGACAGTCAACAGAATCCGGACAGTTACTGTATCTGACCGGAAATCATCCGGCAAGCGGGGCAGGCCAAAGGGGCAAAAGGCCACCATCAACATGAGGCCAGAAGACATAGACAGGGACGAGACTGTCGACTGCAAAGAGTGTCCCACTGCGGCGGCGACTGCCTCTCCGGGGTTACTGATGAGTACGACCGGGTAGTCAGGGTGCTGCGATTCGTCATAGAGAACGTAAGGTACGTCATCAAGAGGAGGTACTGCAGGAGATGCAAAAAGCAGGTATCAGGCAAGGTGCCAGACGCCATGCCGTATGCGCGCACGTCCTCAAACCACACCGCACTCATGACCCACCTCAACATAAACGGAATCTCTCACGGCAAGGCAGCAGAGACCAGCCGCGATGCTCTGAAGGTAAAGATGTCGCGCTCCAGCGCATACCGAAACAAGATCCGCACAAGCGAGAGGCTGGCCCCGGAGCACCAATCCATCAGAAAGGGCATACTGGCAGAGGATAACCGGGGGTGCGACGAGCTGTGGTGGCCGGTTGGCGACGCCAAGGGATTTGTCCTGACTGCTCTGGGAAAGGACAGCTGCCTGATGGAGGTCTCAAAGTCGCGCAGCATCAAGGCACTCAAGGAATTCCTGCCCGGGTTCAAGGGCATCACCATACACGACTCGCATACTGCATGGCTGCACGTGGGCACGAACCACCAGATGTGCCTGTGGCATCAGATGCGCATAATGAAGAGGGATCTCAAGTACCAGGATCCCGGCAAGGATGCCACTAGGTTCCTCAAGGACGGCCTTGCTATACTCAAAAGACTCCACAAGGCCGATGAAACCACGGACAGGGAAAAGAGGATTGCCGCAGCCGACCGGTTTGATGCGGAATTATCCAGCCTGATGAGTCGGGAACACGGGGACGGCGAAAAGGGCATCATAAACAGGTATCAAAAGAGGTTCAGGCGGGAACGCGATTTCCTGACCACGTTTCTGCGCCACAAGAAGGGAGACATATCACCCACCAACAATCCCTGCGAGAGGGCCAACAGAAAGGTGGTGGCAGTAAGAAACGACGGGGGAGGAAACCGTTCTGTAAAGGGAATGGAGGCCAACTCGGTCCTGTTTACCATCAAACTGACCGACTGGATAAACAACCGGAGTTTTTTTGATCACCTTGTTCAGGCATCGTCATCGTCATTCTCCCCATCCGCCTCAGGCGACAGCTAGGACATGCATGAAAAATGCATTGGAAAATACGGAAAGCCGCCTGCTTGACAGGGCTGCGCATGACTTTGTACGTGAGGCAATCCGGCATATCTGTCCATGCTGCAACAGTCAGCCCACTTCAAAAAGCGAAACGGTTACACAACTCCTGGAAACTGACTGTCATTCCTTTCATTTTTGTTTTTAATCACTTCTATATGCCCCAATATGCCACACCAGAAGCGGTTTCCTGCAACAGGCACGGGTGTACCGACATGCCTCACATCTGAGCAATATGCTCCCCTGAGGACTGGCTGTTATTCTTCTCCGTTTCGCTTGTGGCTTTCCCGCACAGCATCATACATTGCAAGGAACTGCTCGGGCTCTTTCTGCCTGTAGGTGCGTTCGAGGTCCATGATGTCCTTTGCAGGGAGCGATTCCCCCTTCAAGGCATAGTACTCCCGGATTATCTGGGAGGGACTCTTTTGGATCTTGTATTTGCGAAGCATTCGGGTTACGGATCTCTTGCAGGAGAAGTCAAATATCACAAACTTGTATATGAGATACCCTGACAGCCCGATGATCGCTACCAGGATTATCGGGATTACTATCGGCGATGCCATACCATCATTACACGGCATTGGTATTTCATTGTTGTTCTGTATTGACTGCCGCGCGCGGCCCCGCTACCAGGATCGAGACGGCCATCGTGTCCGGCAGCAGTCTGACAGGTGCACACGGATTCGCAGAACAGTACCGCCTCTGCTGGGGAGTGGAGACTGCGTACAGCAACTACAAGTCCCCCAGGCCCCGCACCACAAACAGGAACGAGTCGGTGCGCATACTGCTGCTGTCCTTCCCGATATTCATTTACAGCACCTGCATCTAGGGATTGGATCCTTCTGTGGATGGCGGCATGGTGGGGAAGCCGTATCGAGCCGATGATTTCACAGAAACGGTGGAACACTTGTGACTGCCAGGTTAACGCCTGCAGGTCCCAAAAGATACGTACGAGCTTGAACGGATGCAAAACGCCCTTGTCTTGGCATGTGCAATTAGACACATTTCCATCCACTGGAGATCAGGATAGCGTTAAATGTAGTGTGCCTTGATCCTATTCGAATTGGGTGAGTTTGAGGAGTTTGCCGAGGCCCTGTTTGGCCAGCTGACAGTGGAGATTAACGAGGAGAAGGAGATTACACGCATGGCTGCCACGGCCGCAGAGGATATCGGAGAAAGGGTGCGGTTTCAGGATATCAGCGAGGTTGCAGCAGAGGCTCTTGCATCATACAGACACAAGGCAGAGGAATTCCTCGGAGTCAGCATTCCGGAGAGCCTGCGGCTGGAGTTTCCGGAGCTTGACGAGCTGAAGATGCTCAAGGGCAGGAAGGTCTTTGCACAAAAGGGGGCAACAGGGTATGTCAGGGATCTTTTTGCAGCAGTTGCAAAGGAGGATCACGGCAGGATAGCAGAACTGATGCAGCAGGATACGGCAAAGTATTTTGTTTACTCGACGTATGCAATACAGTACATATCAAAGATTACCACCACGTATGGCGACTATCTGGACTCCGTGATATACCTGAACAGATTCATCCTCTCAAGGTATCCGCAGATAATCCTCCACAAGCAGGGGGAGCCGTACGAGTCAAGGTTTGGGGACGTGAATTCAGGGTACAGGGGAGCCATAAAGATGACAGTACTGGAGGAGATCATCCACTCGGCGCAGGGGAACCTGCAGCAGGTAAACAGGCGTGCCGCAGCAGAGGTCAACAGAATCAACGAGGAGCTTGCAGGCATAATACTGTCACTTGATGCCGATACTGTCAGTAGGCTTTCAGAGTACTGCCAGCTGCAGGCGGTGCCAGACGACTTTCCATTTGCAAAGAGGGCCAACCTGTTCTTCTTTTTGAATCCGGATCACTTTCTGATTGAGCAGATTGGGCCGGACGTCATGACGTTTACGCACGTAGAGATAGACCCCCAGATCGGCCAAGCCGTTCCGCAGCTCTTGGACATCTACAAGAGGTGGCTTGTTCCCATACAGCAGCACCATGCAGCATTTACTGCAATGGAGGGGATGGCCGGATTTGCAATCGAGAACATTCTGCGAGACGACCAGGACTTTCAAAACTACCTGGCCACGTTCATGGGGACGGATTTTTCGTCATACCAGGTCAGAAAGAGCATGGGCAAGGATTTCACCGAGGCAGTCTACGAGAGCCTTGGCAGGAGCGCATTCAAAAAGATAATCGAGGTGCCTCCAAGTACGAGGGAGCTCAAGGATCCGCAGATGTATGTCAAAAAGATGAGCCGGCAGAGTTGAAGTTTGATCCGCTTGTGTCAGAATGGCTCTCGTTTGTAGAGAATCCCGGATTCAATCTGGTTGAAAAGGCGCTAAAGATGGCACAGATTCTGGAGCATCCGGATCTTGATGTGGATGAATATGTCCGAAGAATAGGCAGGATTGGGATGTCCCTGAGGGAGCAAGCAGGAGCCATCAATGATCCGGCAGACAGGATCCGGATGCTAAGCGAGCATCTCTTTGGGAATCTGGGCTTTGATGCAGATGGCACATCCGGCATGTTCCTAAACAACCTGATTGACAGGAGGAGGGGGACTGTCATGTGCATGGCCGTCCTGTATGCAGAGGTTGCAAGATTTGTCGGACTGGACGCTGTGATTTTCAGGGATGCAGAATCTGTCATGGTGGAATGCGGCGGCACGGTTCTTGATACGGCCCGCGGCAGGCTGCTGCTGTTGCAGCAGCAGCGGCAGCGGCAGCAGGACGGGACGCGGCGGCACGGAACCTCCGGACAGATGAGCCAGGGACGGATTCTTGTGGAGATGATGCACGACACAAGGGATTCCTATGCCAGGATGCTGGATTATGACAGGGCACTCAGGTGCACAAACATGATTCTGGCCGTCATGCCAGAGTCCCCTCCGGACATCAGGGACAGGGGAATCCTGGAGTGCAGGATGTCAAATCCGGAACCGGGACTGGAGGATCTTGCAAGATATCTGGAGATCAGTCCGGATGCAGAGGATACGGAGTTCGTTCTAGAGTTGATCGATGAAACAAAACAAAGGATCAATCAACTATAGAATTTACATCGGCGCCGTTCTTGATCATCGCTATCTCATGACGTATAATCTTGCTTCTCATTGCCTTTTTTATGGTATCGACCTCGTTTCTAAGAAGGGCGACCTCGTCTTCAAGTCTTGCAACACGGCCATATATCGTCTCTGCTTCAGGATCCATACAGATCTATGGAAATGATTTTTCTTAAAAAGTTAATGGTTTGGCATGGAATTCCCCATGCACGACACCCCAGGATGCCTGAATGTGCAGGCACAGATCGGACAGGCATGCTACAGACATGCAGTGTCTGCCCGGGGGTTTTTGGAATGCGGCTTCAGAATGCACGGGCCGGCCAGGACGCATGCGATCTGCGCATCCGGCGACAGGTGCCGGCGGACTGTAAAAATCAGGGCGGTTTTCATGCAAGGCTATAATTCAAATTCCTGACGGCACTTTTCACACTTTCCCCTCTCCTCTCCTGGGGGGCCAAGGAGAAACACCCTGCCGATGGTCCTGCAGAGTGGACACATTCCCGTGGTTGCGTTCTTTGGGCCAGTACGGATAATCTTTTGAGTCTTTCTTCGTCCCATGGAGTGACTCTTCTGGAATGCACTATAAAGTTTTAATGGCGCGGGGAGGGGGATTTGAACCCCCGTGTCCTTGCGGACATGGGATTAGCAATCCCACGCCCTACCAAGCTAGGCGATCCCCGCACAAGAGCCCTAGAATCAGTATCTAAAAAAATCATTCGACGTGAGATTGGCTGTAGTTTCTCACAAATTCATCCATTGGGATCCTTTTTCCGCCTACAACCTTGAGATCTATGCTTATCTGTCTGTTGGAGATGTTGATGATGTTGTAGGTGTTCTCAAACAGGCCGCGTACCCGTTCTGATGTGGGAGTGCCTGCGTTGAGGACAGTCAGGGTGCCAAGGTTCCACGCCCACGGCCTGTGCTTGTGTCCGCACATGACAACATCCACCCCGGTATCCAGTACTGTCCGCAGTACGTCGCCTGCATCAACCACGGTAAGCTGATCCGATCCCGTATCAGGAATGGCAATAAGGTGGTGATGCATTGCAACAATCTTTATCCGGTCTGCATACTTTTTCATGGTTCGCTCCAGCCAGAGGTTCTGCCTGTATCCCACCTCCCCTTCGTTTCTGTCAGGTCTGGCAGTCCCCACAGTGACCAGAACGGTGTCATCATCAAGCTCGTTTACCGGCTCAAACGGAAAGAATTTTTTGAACAGCAGGTAGCCGGTGTTTCTGTAGTCATGGTTTCCGCTGACTGCAATCATCCTCCTACCCGTGGAAAGCCTTTCCAGCAGTGTCCTGCACCGCTCATACTCGCCTACCAGACCCTCGTTGGTCAGATCCCCCGTAACGACGATGACATCCGGATTCAGCCTGTTGATCTCGTCTTCCAGAACATCAAACTTTTCTGGCAGGAACTGGGAGCCTACATGGAGATCAGATATATGGACAATCAGCATGAATTTGTCATGACTGCATCACGTATTAAATCGAACCTATCGAGAATACGTATCAGGCATTACGTCACGGCCGGAGGCTTGTACCTGAACATGCAGAGTAGGATTAAATAATAAACGCTGTAAGGCCTGACAGTTTTGGGCAAAAAGACTGCAGTGATGAGGGGAGACGGGATAGGGCCAGAGGTCGTAGACTCGATGCTCAGGGTTCTCAGGGAGTGCAACATCCAGTCTGAGATCATCCTGTGCGATGCCGGATCCGAGCAGTGGGACAGGAACGGCAGGAGGGATTCATCATACATCCCGGAAGGAACTGTCAGGATTCTGGAGGACTCGGATGCATGCTTCAAGGGTCCGACCACGACGATTCCCGTTCCCGACGCGCCAAGAAGCGTTGCAGTCACCCTGCGCCAAAAGTTCAACCTGTACGCCAACATCAGGCCTGCAAAGACCTTTGAGAGGCTGACCCCGGGCAGAAAACTTGACTGCGTATGCTTCAGGGAGGCCACCGAGGGGCTGTACGCAGGCATTGAGGCCAAGATTACAGATGACGATGCAATCGCCATCAGAAAGATAACAAGAAGAGGGTGCGACAGGCTGCTCAACTCTGCAATGGAGTGGGCCAGGGATCACGATATGAAGAAGATGGTGGCAATAACCAAGAGGAACATCCTGAAACAGACTGACGGCATATTCTGGAATGCCGCAGTAAGGGCCGCAGAAGGGACGGATGTGGAGGTATCGGAGATATACATAGACAACATGGCACAGCAGCTGGTCGTGGCCCCGGAGCAGTTCAACGGGACCGTCCTGGTAAGTACAAACCTGTTCATGGACATAATCTCGGAGCTTGTTTCAGGACTGGTGGGATCCATAGGGCTCATTTATTCGGCAAACATGGGTGACGACTTTGCAATGTTTGAGGCCGCACACGGCAGCGCGCCGCAGTTTGCAGGCCAGAACAAGGTAAATCCGACTGCGGCCATCCTTTCCGGAGCCTGGATGGCAGGCTATCTGGGAGAGACTGCAATCAGGGATGCGGTGTTTTCTGCAACAGAGCAGGTAGTCAACGAGGGCAGGGCCGTAACGTGGGATATCGGAGGCAGCGCCTCAACAACACAGATGACAGATGCCATAATCGCATATGCAGTCAGCATGCTCAGAAGATAATTCAGTGTGTCGCCTCTACGAGAATCAGTTCCTCAAAGAAGAGTTTCTTTCTTGCAGCTATCCTGGTCCTCAGTCCCAGGCTTTGGGCGTAGCCAGCCAGCCGTTCATGGTTTGACAGCGAGGACGTCACAAAGACAAACTTGCCGTCATTTTGGATATTCCCGCATACGGAGTCTAGGATCTTTTTGGGAACCTCAAAGCCCTCGGGGCCGCCGTCGGTTGCAGCATCCAGTATTTCATCGGTTGCAAGATACGGCAGGTTGCAGACTATGAGATCAAACCTTGCCCGCAGGGCATCGGATCCATTACAGCACACCAGGTTTTCTGTCCGGTATGTCTGTCTGCTTAATACGCCGAAGTTGATGTCTGTTCCCACCACCAGCGAAAAGTTTCTGCAGAGCAGCTTGGTCAGATATCCCGAGCCGCTCCCCACATCCAGCGCCATGCCGCCTGTCTCGTCTTCAAGGTGATCTGCCATGAAGAAGGTGTCCTCAGACGGGGTATACTCGTCATCTGCCAAGAATCCGGTTTGCAATGCCGACTATCTCATCTCCTGAAAGGTCGTCTATTCTTTGGCATTCTGTTGAATCCAGTCCGAACTGCCGTAAAACGTTTTTCACAGTCTTGCGCCTGTACGAGAAGATTCTGTTGATGGTTTGTATCTGCTCCTGGTCCAGACTGCCTCTTTTTGTTATTCCCAGAATCACAGAATCGACCTTGGGAGGCGGCTTGAAGTTGTTCCTTCCCACCGAAGAGATCATCCGGATGTCAAATGCATGCATGGCCACTATGCTTACTGCCCTTCTTGCAGAGGATACGGCAAACAGCTTTTCTGCAAACTCCCGCTGAACCATCATTACCCCGTGGGAAAACTGCCTCTGGGCCAGCCACTCTATTGCATCCCTGCTTCGAGAGTATGGCAGGTTTGATACAAAGATTGAAAAATTATCGGCGCTCTCAAGGCCGTCACCGTGCCGTATGACAAGGTTTCTGACGCCAGAGAGTGCGGATCTGGCAGCCTCTGCAAGCTGCCTGTCAGCATCAATGGATATCACGCGGCCTGCCATGCTGCACAGCAGCGGCGTAAGGATTCCCAAGCCGGTTCCCAGTTCAAAGACGACATCATTTTTTGTGATTCTAGCCTCAGACACTATCAGCCTGGCAATGGAACCGGAGTTTAGAAAGTGTTGTCCCAGTTGTTGATGCCTTGTCATTTCTTTACAAAAAGATTCATCCGGCTCTGTCCTGTCAGCTCGTCTATGATTCTTTCAGAGATGTGCCTTATCGGATCCTTGAGTCCCACCCGCTCCTGCAGGTCCTCGTAGCTCTCGAACTTTTTGATCTCCCGCTCCTCAAGCATCGTCTTCATGTACATCTTGCCTATTCCCGGAATCAGTTCCAATGCATGAATTCTTGGGGTCAGGGGTCTTGCGTTGTTCAAATATTCAATAAACCGGGACTCGTTACGAGTCACAATATTTTCAACCACTCCGGGCAGTTCGTTTTGCGCTGACATTGAGATCCCGGAATAATCCATCTTTCCCAGTACGGAGAGGGCCTTTGTACGTCCCTCCCTGCCAATGTAGATCCGCTCCCCGACGTCAAATGTCGAGTTTGGCACCCCGAGAACCTCCAGGAGGGTTAGCCGGTCCTCGCCTATTACAGTCACGATTATTCCATCCTTGCCACGGATGGTCGATGACCTTCCCCGCGGGTTAAAATCCAGTACATAAGTGTATTCCTCATATCTTCTGGGTGGTTGTTGTGCCCGGTCCAAGATTAAACACGCTTGAATATTTAGGAATGCTCCCGGATTATCCTAAGTATTCTTTCCAGAGTCTCTGCAAGAATCAGCTTCTTCCACCCAAAAGTAAAGGAGCGAAGCTCGGCCATACTTGTTGGTCTGATGTTTACGATTTCAACTGCCTCGTCTTCAGTCAGTTCGCATCCCTCTATGAGCATCTTCTTCATCTCCCGGGCGCTATCAGGGTCAATTGATGTAAATTTTGATACATAGTCAAACGTCCAGCGCTGAATCTGATCCATGTCCTCGGGATCAACCTTGCCCAGAATCTGTTTGGTCTCTGGCAGCGAGATTGCCTGTCTCTTTTGTATTTCTTCCATATCTCTATACACCGAACGGTTTTATATGATCCAACCTAGTGATTAAGGTTTTCGATTTGTTTCCAAGTTTTACATCAAGTGTTATAGCTCGCCGGCCAACATCGGTAATCACGCCAACCTTGCCGTGGTATCTCCGGTGTGGCAGCCCCTTGTGCTGCCTGGGATCAATAATTACGAGTGCCTGCTGGCCTGTCTGGTATTCACGCAACAGGAACGAGACGCCTCTTGGTGCCCTCTTTTTCATGACGGATCTGGACTTGTGCCTGAACCCGTGGGAACGGCCGTGGGACTTCTTGGTTGCCATGTAGTGTAAAACCTTCCAAAGCCCTATTTAAAACCATGCTGGTTCAGCCAAGGACAGGCCATACGGGACCAGCCAAAGATTGATTATAAAAATAAAAAGAGAGTGGTTTACTCTAGGGGTTCAGGATCAGCGTCACTGAGATCTGTTGCAGGCTCTGCGTTCACAGCAGCAGCAGCAGCAGCAGCAGCATTCTCGGATTCGGTTTCATCGGATGTCGTAGCATTGGACTCTTTGGGGGTTTCTTTCTTGGAAGTCTCTTTTTTGGTACTCTTTTTGGTCTTAACAGTATCTTCGAGATCCATGACACCTGCCTCGCCGAGGGCAAATATTGTCTCCTCCTCTGGGTGGTGAGGACTGTCGACCATTCTGGCGATTCGCTTCTTGCCGGATTTCTTGAAGTATATCCGGTAGGTGCTTGTGTGCGCAACGACGTTTCCACCAATCGGGCGTGTGGGATCTCCAAAAAAGACGTCAGGGGATGCCATTACCTGGTTGGTTGCAATTGCAGCACAGTTGTATGTCTCTGCAATTCGGGACAACAGGTGCACAAAATGATTTAGTTTTTGCTGCCTGTTGGACAACGTTCCCCTTCCAAGATATTCGGAACGGAAAAGCCCCACTGCAGAATCTGCAACGATCAGTCGGATGTTGTTCTCTTTAATTACCTGGCCTGCCTCTTCTAGAATCAGTGTCTGGTGTGCGCTGTTGTAGGCACGTGCAACGATGATGTTGTCTAGAACCTTTTCTGGATCCATCTCATGTACCTGGGCAATCGAGACGATTCTTTCGGGCCTGAAGGTGTTTTCAGTGTCAATATACAAGACACCGCCCTCAAGTCCGCCTTCTGCCTTGGTCTTTTGAACCATGACAGACATGGTATGGGCAAATTGTGTCTTGCCGCATCCGAACTCTCCATAGACTTCTGTCAGAGCCTGTGTTTCAACTCCGCCGTCAAACAACGTATCAAGGCAGTTTGTGCCGGTTGTAATCTTGCCGATGCTCTGTCTGTGTTTGTAGATCTCGCTTGCACTGACAAAATCCTTGGCAATCATTCCGCCTTCAACCATGTGTTGCCTGGCCTTGTTGACAATCTTGTCTGCAGTATCCCTCTCCATTCCGGTTATCTCAGATATTTCCACAGGACCCCTCACTATGAGATCCATAACGTTGTGAATACCTGCGTCAGATAGCTTTCTTGTAGTTACGGGGCCAACGCCCTCCAAACTATCGAGTCTGATATCATCTACCATGATATACCGTATGGTACCGTACTTATAAAGTTACCGTAAAAAGGTTCTGTATAATCTTCGAGAGCTGGGATGGTGCGGATCTTCTCCCGATTGCTGAATAATCCCTGTTTTATACCCGTTAGATCGGATCGCCATGATGGATGAGATCAAGAAGGAATGCCGATTTTGTGGAGGCGCCGAGTTCATTTGGGAAACATTGACCCCGGATCCACGCCGTCCTTTCAGGGTGTGCGCCTGCCAAAAATGCGCACACTGTGAGCTGTTCTTCGGGAACAAGGATCGCGGCAACGATACGCGTGCCTTGAGAAAAGCACTGCATGACGCTTTTACTCCTTAAATAATTCCCAACCACATTTTTCCACATGAGTAATCACGAGGGCAAATTCGAGGTCATTGACGGCCTGTGGCACGTAACGGATCTGGAGACCGGGGAAGTGCATCGATTCGATCCCACCAAGAATCCCGTCTTCAACCGGAAGTAGCGACTGACCACAGAGGGTGCAATACGATATAAAAAAAAGTCAAGTGAATGACCGGAGGGAGGATTTGAGCGAATCCACATCATAGGATGACTTTACATAACTGTTTGTTGCAAAACCGTCGTTGATCTTGTAGATGCCGGATTCGATTCCCACCATGTAATAGTGGTCCTTGTAGACGCTGTCAGGCTCCTTGGTCAGAAAGACGATCACGTCGTCTCCCTTGATCAATTCCGTCTCATGCATCACGTCTTGGACGATGTTGTTGTAGGATCCTCCATTTACGACGAACTCGGTCTTGCCGTCAGCGGGGCCCTTGAACGTTTCACTGTGCTCTATGGTCCAAACAGTGTACACCGATGGGACTGCAATGTTCCCGCTGGTGTACCACTCCACGTAGGAGTAGTTGTCCGTAAGGGTGCCGTGTATGATCAGGTCGCTGTACTCCACCAGCTCCTCGTTGGTGTACACCGGGGACCAAGCCTCGGTGTTCACAGACATGGGTATGGCTCCCCCAAGATACATTCCGGGGAGAATCAATATGACGGCAAGCGGTACCAACATTTTTTTGTTCATGTTAATACTTGTTTGCCAGTCCTAAAAAACCCCATAGAACGGCCAGAACATGGCCAGCACGATGGTTATTTCATGTTTGTGTGGATAAGAGTACTATTTCCCTTCTGCCGGATCCGATCTGGAGAAGATCCATTCATCCCTCGAAGATGTTACAGAACCCGTAAAAATAGTATGTCGCCACATTCCATTAGAACTTGTAAAGTATTCATCCAATCGACTCTGCGCCTTCCTGTTCCCGTATCTATCAGCATGTGATAGACTGTAACCTTGAGACTGGCATCCCAGACCATCTTCCTGATGTTCGGGGACAAGAGGGTGGGGCATGATCTGGCACCATCCCGTCCATAAACATCTCCATAGCCATGCCCGCAATTCCATGGGTTTGGACTTGACCACTGCCTCAGACACAACGCGCAAACAACTGTTATATTCAAAGCCAAGCCAATTGAACAAGGTGGAGCCCAGCTTAGCAACCTGCATAGGCACAATACAACTGGACAGGCCGGTGATACTGGCATCAGGTATCCTTGGAATCTCCATGGATGTCTTTGACAGGCTGTACCGCTCGGGAGCGGGTGCAGTTGTAACAAAGTCCCTGAGTAATGAACCGTGGGAGGGATACCCCAACCCCACCATAATCAGCGTAAAGGGGGGAGGATGGATCAATGCAGTAGGGTTGTCCAATCCGGGAGCGACGGCATTTGCAGAAATTATAAGATCCAACCAGGATGTTCCAATAATTGTGAGTCTTGTGGGATCCGTCCCGGAGGAGTTTGAGACGATGATTTCCCGGTTTAAGGGCTGCAGGGTTACGGCATACGAACTGAACCTGTCATGTCCGCATGTGGAGAAGGTCGGACTGGAGGTAGGCGATGACCCAAGGCTGGTAGAGGATATCGTGACTGCAGTCAAGGGCGCATCTGACGTGCCAGTCATTGCAAAAGTGGGCCTAGGCACAACACACTACCTCGATACCGTAGGGACTGCCATCAGCGCGGGAATTGATGCAATAACTGCCATAAACACTGTCCGGTCCATTGCAATTGATGTCAGAACACAGAGGCCCATTCTCAGCAATGGGTTCGGGGGGCTCTCCGGAACCCCTATCAAGCAGATCGCGCTGCGCTGCGTCTATGAGATAGTCTCCAAGTATGACATCCCTGTCATCGGATGCGGCGGCATATCATCGTGGGAGGATGCCGTCGAGTTTCTTCTGGCAGGAGCATGCGCAGTACAGCTTGGAAGCGCAGTGGGGGACAGATGGATCAACATATTTGACGAGATCAACGGCGGCATATTACAGTACATGGCAGAGATGGACATTGCCAGGATAACGGACATGGTGGGACTTGCACAGGGATCGTAACCATCCTGCAATCGTCACAGTCGAAAAGGTGATTGATGAGACCCCGACTGTCAGAACCCTGGTATTCTCAGATGAGATAATGTCAAGTGCCCTTCCCGGACAGTTTGCAATGGTCTGGGTTCCGGGCATAAACGAGCTGCCCATGAGTGTGATGATATCAGAAGAGGCCGGAAAGGCTGCATTTACCGTAAGGCGTCACGGACCTGCATCGTCAGGACTGTTTCAGATAGGGGCCGGGGGGAGGATCGGAGTACGTGGGCCCTATGGAAACTCGTTTTGTCTCAAGACAGGCAGGCTCTTGATGGTGGGAGGCGGTACCGGCCTGGTTCCCATAATGAGACTGCTTACCACCGTCAGTCCAGAAGACGATGTCACGGTCCTAATCGGGGCAAGGTCAAGAGAGGAGGTATTCTTTGAGGATCTTGCAGACAGGCTTTTGGCGGGCAACCGGCACAGGATAATGGTATCCACTGACGACGGGAGTTATGGGGAGAGGGGACTCGTTACCGAACTTGTCAAGAGCCTAGTCGGCAAGATATCCTATGACGGCGTGTACGTCTGCGGGCCTGAGATTATGATGCACAAGACCGTGCAGGCTGCGCACTCACGCGGAATCTTTGTACAGGCCAGTCTTGAGCGGATGATGAAGTGCGGGGTAGGAATCTGCGGCAGCTGCTGTACGGGAGGAGATCTTGTCTGCAGGGATGGAACCGTCTTTGACGGAGAACATCTTCTACAAAACAGGGAATTTGGGCATTTTTACAGGAATAAGGCCGGAATGCTAGAGGCATACTAGGCGAGACTAGCAAGGTTTAAAATAAATCACTCGAGTATTCTGTTGGGGATGAAAACACCAAAAATAGTCCTAACAGCAGATCGTACACTAATGTCTCCATACAGGGGACTGTCTCTTGCTACGTTCTTTGGGTGTGCGCCCGCACTTGATCCGCACAGGGACAAGAGCAGCCTGCTGTACAAGATTCTTGGAAAACAGGTAACCCCCAAGGTTCTGTTTGATTTTATCTGCAACTACATTCCCCATACCAACGGCGTTGCAGACTATGCACCGTACGGACTAAGAAAGCTTGAGGCAGGACTTCTGCGGGACGGATTTGACAGAAGCGAGGTGGTGGTGGCGCATCCGGATCACATAGAGAAGTTCATCGGGCCCAGGACAGAGGCTGTAGGAACATACGAGATGGATCCGCTCGGAATGGGTCCGGTAACCATGACGTTTACGTACGGCAGAAAACAGATCTCATATGACGAATACTACAATACGGAGCTTCATCAGAGAATCAAGGCTGCCAAGGCCAAGACAGGAAGCAAGGCCAAGGTAATCTCCGGCGCATCTGGAACATGGCAGTACAACTATGACCCGGCAAAGATCGAGGAGTTTGGAATATATGCCATTTTGGAAGGGGAGCTTGGAGGAATAGCCCCGGAGATCGACGGCCACGCAGGAAGATTCTTCAACTATCTGATTAACGGCGACTTTGAAAACATGGACCCGTTCAGGAAGAGGAGTAATTTCAAGGTCAACATAAAGGAGTTTGAAAGGGATGGCAAGAAGATACATGCCAGGTTCGTGAACTTTTGGGACAGGCCGGATCTTGAGGAGATTCCCAACATAGTGGAGCCCAGCATGCACGGAATGGTCGAGGTGATGAGGGGCTGCGGAAGGGGATGCAAGTTTTGCGACGTCACGCTGAGATCGCTCAGATACTATCCGCCAGAGAAGGTCAAAAAAGAGATTGAGATCAACATGAAGAAGGGCGGTGCCACGTCTGCATGGGTGCACAGCGACGACATCTTTGTCTATGGGATGAATCCTAGAACCGCCAAGGGCATGGAGCCAAACAGGGAGGCGCTAGAGGAGCTGTTCACTGCAATCATGTCCACAGGCGTCAAACATACAAACCCGACCCACGGCACGCTTGCAGGAGCCATTGCCGATGAAAAGCTGATTCCAAGCCTCTCAAGGATCATGAAGGCAGGACCTGACAACATGATCGGCGTCCAGGCGGGATTTGAGACGGGGAGTCTGAGGCTGATAGGCAAGTACGCCGATAGAAAGCTTGCGCCATACAGTCCAGACGAGTGGCACTGGGTTGTCAAGGAGGGCGTCAAGACCCTGAACCAGGACTACTGGATTCCGGCATTCACCCTCATCATGGGACTTGACAACGACGAGACTCCGGAGGACTCGTGGGAGACCATACGTTTGATTAACGAGCTGGAACGCGAGCAGCCTGAATCGATGTTTACGGCCACGGCGCTGACGTTTGTTCCCATAGGACTGCTTGAAAAGTCCGACTTTTTCAACATTGGAAACGAGATGACGCCTGCACAGCTTGGCGTCCTTTACAAGACATGGCAGCACAACTTCAAGTATGGCATCCAGAAGTTCATGACCAAGACAGGCGCCAAGGGCCCCCAGAGATACTTCTTTAATGC
This sequence comes from Candidatus Nitrosopumilus sp., assembly GCA_965238275.1. GTDB lineage: Archaea > Thermoproteota > Nitrososphaeria > Nitrososphaerales > Nitrosopumilaceae > Nitrosopumilus. Next base: position 1,016,863 of record OZ250186.1, on the reverse strand, counting down.
CATTGCAAGATCCCTCGGCGGCGTTCCACTAGGAGCCATGGAAAGATACGCCCGAAAGAAGAGCAAGGAACACGAACAGGTAATCGAGACTGTAAAGGCCAAATACTGGTAGTGTCATGCTGCCTGGCAGTTCATGGCAGGCGTCAGTAACATGAAAAAAGGAGAGTCATTCCAAATACATAAATTCACTGCAGTGTCGTCTAAGATATGGCAACTCACGGTTCGCTGACCAAGGCAGGAAAGGTACGGGGACAGACTCCAAAGGTGGAGGGAAGAAAGATCGTCGGAACCAACTCTAGCCTTCGAAACAAAAGCAACTTCAAGAAGCGGTTTGTGCTTGGCAGGTTTCCAGGACAGAACAAGCCCGGGCAGAGAAGAAGGAAGCGCTAGCCGGTCAGGAGACTATCTGCAGGCATCACGTCTTTTGTTGCAGTACAATCATACTTGTGCACGGTCATCCCGTCCACACCCATCCATCCTGAGGCGGTTCTGGTATCTTTTTTAAAGGCATCATAGGTGTATCAGTCATGTATTCTGTAATCCTGACAGAGCTTGGAATCGCAGTGTTTGACGATGGGGCATTGCAGAAATCATTTGCATTCCGAGAACCGGTCAGGGACTATCTTGCAGTAAAGGACAAGAAGGCAGGGCTTAGCCAGCTGAGCGATTATCTTACATCCATTCAGAGGGGGGTGACGGTAAGTGACCAGTCTCTTCTCAACATTCTGAAGAGGAACTCCATTGATGCCAGAATCATGGAGGATTCTGAGATCGAGGCAGTCCAGGCATCCAAGCCCCAGGTGATAGCGGATTCGGGTTTTGCATCCAATCCGCATGACGCACTGGGAAAACTGAGGGAGTTTGCACTCGGACTCTCCTCATCCAGAGTTACCGAGGCCTCTGAGAGTCCGGACCTGCACATCATACAGGCAATAAACTCGCTTGATGAGATTGACAAGATAGCAAACGCGTTAAGCTCAAGACTGAGGGAGTGGTACGGACTGCATTTTCCAGAGCTGGACAACGTCATTGACAGCATCAACGGCTATGCGCAGATCGTCTCTGCGGGAAGGCGCAGCTCCCTCACAAAGCAGTCCTTTGAGGATGCAGGATTTCCAGAATCCAAGGTAGAGATGCTCCTGCTGGTGGCATCAAGGAGCAGGGGCGGGGACATCTCTGACGGGAATCTGGCAATAGTACAGTCCATGGCAGAACAGCTGCTAAACCTGTACGAGATGCGAAGGAGTCTTGAAGAACACATCAGAATCGGCATGGAGGAAGTCGCACCAAACCTTTCGGTCATACTTGGGACGGCAGTTGGTGCAAGAATTCTTGCACGGGCCGGAAGCATCAAGAGGCTGGCATCACTGCCGGCCAGCACCATACAGGTAATAGGGGCAGAAAGGGCCCTGTTCAGATCACTCAAGACAGGATCCCAGCCGCCAAAGCACGGACTGCTCTTCCAGCATGCGATGGTTCATTCCGCTCCGAGATGGCAGAGGGGAAAGATTGCACGGGCAATTGCGGCAAAGGCGGCAATTGCAGCAAGGGTGGACGTATACGGAGAGGGGATAAACAACACCCTGCTTGAAAAACTCAACATCAGAGTCGATGAGATAGGTAAAAAGTATGAGAACCCGGTTGAGAGGGATCCAAGAACCCAGCCGTTCAGGCATGACGGGCCAAGAGACGGCTCCAGGGGAAGGGACGGCTCCAGAAGAGGAGACAGATACAAAAAAGGCGGGAAAAAACCCGATGCAGGGGGCAAGAAGAGAAAAAAGTTTGGACGGAGATAACCCACCATTCCAGTGGATAAGATCAGACGGGGAGAAAAGACTGGCAACAGAGAACATGGTGCCCGGACGCCAGGTGTACAAGGAGAAACTGCTAGTCAAAAAGGGAACAGAGTACAGGCTGTGGGATCCGTTCAGAAGCAAGCTGGCAGCTGCAATAATGAACGGTCTTGAAGAGTTCCCATTTGAAAACAGGACCAAGGTTCTGTACCTTGGGGCCTCGACTGGAACCACTGTCAGCCACATCTCAGACATAGTAGGCCCCGGCGGAATAGTCTTCGGCGTGGAGCATGCAAGCAGGGTTGCAAGGGACTTTCTGGACAGGGTGGCCTCGCACAGATCAAACATAATTCCCGTACTGCAGGATGCAAGAACCCCAAAGGAGTACTCTGCAGTGTTTGGCAGGATGGATGTCGTGTATACTGACATTGCGCAGCCGGATCAGACAAGGATTGCAATATTGAACTGCGAGACGTTTCTCAAGGACCGGGGATACCTGCTACTGGTAATCAAGACAAGAAGTATAGATGTGACAAAGGAGCCGCAGAGGATTGTCAGGGAGGAGTCAGAAAAGCTGAGAGGAAAATTTGACATAATGCAGACCATCGACTTACACCCGTATGACAAGGATCATGCAATTGTCATTGCAAGATATCACAACTGATTCATGATTCGCCGGATCGGCTTCCAGCTCTTGCGCACAAAGCTTGGCATGGCGTGATGTGCCTCATAGTATCCGGTTACAAATTTTACCGTGGTACGATCCGACGGATATCCGCTTCCCAGATCATGAACCCGGCGGAGTCTGGCAACTGCCTCGTCCCGGGCAACCTTTGCAAGAATGGAGGCAGCAGACACCACTACAAACCTGCTGTCTGCATGATGGTACGAGCGAACCCTATGCCCGGAGAGACGGGAGACCTCCCTTCCAAACCTGTCAGCGTTGACATCGCATGAATCAACGTACGATACGTCAGGGGCCAGTCTTGAGACGACCCTTGCCATGTACCTGGCCTCCAGTATGTTAAGGTGGTGCATTCTGACGCTTGCATCAATGGATCTCGGAGGTACGCTTACTATGCAGTAGTCGTCTACCATCCCGGTTATCTTATGATAGAGGTTCTGGCGGGATTTTGGAGAGAGTTTCTTAGAGTCCCTAACGCCCAGTGCAGACAACTGGCGTATCCGGTTTTTCTCCATCCGAACCCCTGCAACTACCAACGGGCCCAGCATGGAACCGCGCCCGGCCTCGTCGACCCCAGATATTTGCACGATTCTGTCCCAAGATACAGGTATTAAACCGTTGTAGTCTCCGACAGTGGAGAATCAATTGGAAGTTTTGGACGGATCGCTTGTGGAGATTGTCGAGGGCAGGACAAGGCTGCTGGTTCCAAGCAAGTCAATGACGGAGAGCGTTCCGCCAAGAAGGCCGGCGTTTTTCAATCCCAGGGCGTCCCTTACCCGGGACTTGTCGATTGCCGCATATGCTGCATTTCTGAGAGGCTTTGAGGGTGCAAGGGTATTCCTGGAGGCGCTTTCCGGGGTGGGGGCCAGGGGACTAAGGGTTGGAAACGAGCTTGATGTACAGAGCGTCATCGTCAATGATCTAAACCCGTCTGCACTGGAGATGGCTCGCCATTCTGCAAAGCTCAACGGTATGGAAAACGTAAAGTTTTCCGGGGACGAGGCATGCAGGTTTCTGAGTAGCTGTTCAAGAAGCGGAAGCAGGGGGGCAATTGTCGACATTGACCCGTTTGGCTCGCCTGCCCAGTTCTTTGACTGTGGGATTCGCGCAACCATGCACAAGGGAATCCTCTCTGCAACGGCAACGGATCTTCAAGTGCTCAACGGGCTCTTTAATGATGCGTGCAAGAGAAGGTACGGGGGAACTCCTGTCAGGGCCGTGTATAGAAATGAGATTGCAATAAGGCTGATTCTGGGATGCCTGAGGACGGTTGCTGCAAGGCTGGGAGTCACGATAACGCCGGTGTTTGTAGAGAGCAACATGCACTACTACAGAACGTACGTCAGGGTCCAAAGCAGGCCGGATCCGCAGGAGAACACAGGCTACATTCTGCACTGCAATAACTGCAAACACAGAAGAGTCTCGCCTGTAATGGATTCCAAATGCCAGGTATGCAGACAGGATGTGAGCACAGCAGGTCCCCTGTGGACAGGGCAGATCTTTGAGAGAAAGTTTGTGCAGGCAATGTCGTCAGAGATTGCAGGTTTGAATGTAAACAAGGCCTGTCATAGGATCATCGACAGATGCGTGATGGAATCAGATATGCCTGGAACGTATTTTACACTTGACGAGGTAGCCTCAAGGACGGGGATCTCGCCGCCCAGTCTGGAGGATGCAGTACGTTGCCTGCAGAGAAAGGATTTTCTTGCCAGCCCCACATCGCTTGACCCTACAGGATTCAGAACCGATGCCAGAATTGACGAGGTTGGGGAGATCTTTTCGTCCATCACATAAATCCCAGGCATACGCAGTACAACTCGCTGCTCTGTTTTCTGCTTGCCTTGGGTTTGGTAAGGTTTGTCCGGGCGAACTTCTTGCGTATGTAGTCCCGAAACTCCATGGAATACTCCCCGTCAAACAACTTGAAGACGGCATTCCCCTTGCGTGCCAGAACCTGATCCATGATTCGGGCACAGTCATAGTTGAGTGAGATCTGCTTTGCATGATCAACTGACCAGTTTCCACTGACCTGCGGGGAGAGATCGCATATTACGGCGTTGACCTTGCGTTCAAAATACGACATGATCTCGTCTATGACAGCCTCGTTTCCTATATCATCCCGGATGATGTAAGCCCCTGAAATCTCCTCCACATAGGACAGATCTACTCCCATTACCTTGCCCTGGTTTCCTGCCAGTTTTACAGCCATCTGGGTCCAGCCTCCGGGAGCGCATCCGAGATCAAGTACGTTGAATCCCGGACCGATTATGCGGTAAGACTGGTTCAGTTCCTTGAGCTTGTATGCGGCCCTACTTCTATAACCCTGCTCATGGGCCAGCTTCCTGTAGGGATCCTTGCGGGCGTCTATGAGCCTCATCGGGACTTCGGCTTCTTCATCGAATTGATTACCCAGTCCTCAATAAGCTGACAGCTTCTAGGGCTGATTTCACCGTCTATGGTACATCTTTGTTCAACAGGACACACCAGGCAGGGGGCATTCTCGATAGATTTGGTACTGATTGGGGTCTTTTTTAGGATTAGTTTGTAAGTCCAGCGGTTCTTCTGAAGAAGTTTCTCTCTGGTAATGGTTCCCATTCTCTCAAGCTTCAATGACAGACGGGAGCCGTCACGGTTTGAGAGTTTGAGTTTCTTCCACAGTTCGTTTTGAAGCATTCCGTTTGATTCGCGTTCTGCCAGAATGACGCATACCTTGTTTGTGAGTTTGTCCATGTCGACCTTTTCAATCCGAAAATTTTCAATCTCCTCATTAGAGAGGCTTGCCTCCATCTCCTCTTCGGGCGTTTTTTCAGATTCTTTGGGTTTGGTTTTCTTGGCTGCCGGCTTCTTGGCTGCAGTCTTTGATGCGGTTTTCTTGGCTGCAGTCTTTGATGCGGTTTTCTTGGCTGCCGGCTTCTTGGCTGCAGTCTTTGATGCGGTTTTCTTGGCTGCCGGCTTCTTGGCTGCAGTCTTTGATGCGGTTTTCTTGGCTGCCGGCTTCTTGGCTGCAGTCTTTGATGCGGTTTTCTTGGCTGCAGTCTTTGATGCGGTTTTCTTGGCTGCCGGCTTCTTGGCTGCAGTCTTTGATGCGGTTTTCTTGGCTGCCGGCTTCTTGGCTGCAGTCTTTGATGCGGTTTTCTTGGCTGCAGTCTTTGATGCGGTTTTCTTGGCTGCAGGCTTCTTGGCTGCAGTCTTTGATGCCGGTTTCTTTGAATAGGATCCCTTGATAGTGCTTGTGGACGACGAATCCAGAATCATCGCCTTCCTTTTTAGTTTATCAATCTCTGCCCGGATCTCTTCTATGGTTTGCGAATCACCTGTTACGTCCATAACACCACACCTTTAGAATCGCCTCATATTTATCATAGGATGTTCCTATTTAACAGTAAATATTTCGCTAGCCAGAATGAATCCCAAGTTTTCTGATCCAAGCTGTGCCACCAATTCATAGGATCCCGGAGTGTCAATGGTCTCAGAGAACGTATCATCTACCGGAATGATGCCTTCATTCCCGAAACATTGTTTAAAGAATCCGTTTTGGCTGACAGACACGTTTTCTGAATAAATTGTAACATATAGATCGGCGCAGTCAAAAGAGGGATCGGATACTACGAATTGTGCTGTTATTAACTCGGATACAGAGTAGTGCTCGGATAGTCCGATGATCTCAAGGGCTTCATGAGATGTGGTCTCAGATGACACAGGCCACATATTCAGGGTACGATCAGGCTTTTGAAGAATATCGGCCATTACTGCGGATCCAAACACTATCGAGAACAACACAGGCAGTATAAATATAAGAACGGTCTTTGATGCCATTTTGTTTTAGGATCTCCTAGTTTGTTGCATAATCGTGTCTAGATCGTGTTTTATTGGTGATAATTTACGCACGAGATTGGAGTTATACAACTAACTAGGATCTCCAATTCCCTTATATCTATTTATAGCGGCGAGCGAAAGTTCGTGCAAACAGATCTCTCTGTAGCATGTCCTGATGCTCTTTCCGGCGCTCTGTCAGATCTTCCAACATCATCATCATCCTTGTTGCCGGGTCCAAGCCGGCTTGTCGAATCGTTCATTCCAGAACCATCCGATCCGTGATCCTCGCGCCTTGTGACGACCTCGACACCTGCAATGGTGCCTCCACGATTCCCGTGGGCTTGGCCGCCAGTCTCCTCCGTATGGAGACAGTCATTATCCAAGATGTTTTTTGCCGCGTTCTTGTCGGCATGGTGGTACCACCCGCAGGACACGCAGACAAAGGATTCGCCGTTTCTGGACTTCCTGTCCACTATTTGGCAGGCAGCGCATTTCTGGCTCGTGTACCTGTATTTCACGCGTTTTGCAACGCCGCCTTTCTTTTTCATCTGCCATTCAAGCTGACATCGAAACTCCCCCATCCTGGAGTATGCCATCTCGCGGTTCAGCCCCGTCTTTGAGGAATTTCCGTTGGATCGCCTCATCTTGGTCAAATCCATGTCTTCCAAGAACAATGTAGACAGCCCTTTTGTTATCCGCCTGGCAATGTCGATCTCGTTGTGTTTTTGCCTGTTTGATATATTTTTCAATTCATGCGCTATCTTGCGGCCGATCTCTTTCCATCTTCTGGAGCCTGTCTGGCATCTTGATCTAAGTGATTTCAGCTGATCAATCCTGTCGCCGTCATGCCTCTTGCAGCCTCCCGGGACATTGTACAATTTTTCATTCCCATGCTCGTCTGCGACTGCCGCAAGGTGCCTGACTCCAAGATCCAATCCGGCCTTGCAGCTGTCGCCGTCGCCGTCTGTCACGGGTTCGGGATCCGGAACCTCGATTTGCAGGCACGGCCTGAATTCGCAGTCAGAATCTTTCGTCCTGCGCGTGACTTTTTTCGTAACATCAATCATCTGGAATGACACGAACCTGCCTTCCGGGATCTTTACGCGCGGCCTTACTTCCCCGAGTCCGGGCAGAAATACGGTGCCATCGTCCCGCAGTTTTGGCTTTCCGCGTGAATTCAGCGAGCGCAGCCTGGTTGTTTTCCTGCCGCGCCTCATCAGGCCAGACGGCTCGGTCCACCTGTTGTGCCTGTACGTCTTCTTTTCCCCCAGCTTGATCTGTTTCTTGCGCCAGATGCGCTTGTTGTGCTTGAGCCGGTTTGCCTTGCGGAATTTGACTGCCGCCTGGAAAGCCTGTTTTGAGGCGGCCTCATGCATGCGGACGCTGTTGGTCAGGCCGAATTCCCTGCGCCATCCTGTTATCAGGTTGTTGACATCAAACTGTGTGGTTCCCGGGTGTGCAAGTTTCATCATGATCGTCATGTCGTAAATGATGTCTGTTTCCCGGGAGCATTTCACGATCTTGCGCGACAGTTCCCGAGATTGTGTTATCTTGATGATTCTGCTGACAATCATACCTGTAGTTGGGATTTATTTTCTTAAAAAGGATCTCAAAATTGCACGGACTTTCGCTTTTCACTATAGCGGAGTCGGGCGGTAACTGTTTAGGTTCGATGTCTGCAGCATTGTGGAATTAGGCGTAAACCTAACCACTTAGTCAGGCGTACATACTCGTCCCAGCCAAATCTAGGCGGGGTTGCACAAGCATGCAGCTGCCCAAACACGTGGTTGCACTACGGGACAACCAAACATTCGCCGGCGTGGAACAGCGTTGTCAATATGTGGGGTCTGCCAATCCATATAATTCCCAAATCAAACGTCGAATAAGTTAAATCGAAGCCAACTAAATATGGCTTGATGCGACTCAGAAAATTCAGAGTCAGGGCATATCGTTGCATTCATGACTCTGGGGAGATAACAGTTGAGGATTTGGCAGCCTTTGTTGGCAGAAACGAGAGTGGCAAGACGACCATCCTTCAGGCATTGACATTGCTAAACAAAGACGAGCAGGTATCAGAGCTGGATCTTTGCGATGAAATGAGTGAAGAGCTCAAAGACGAGGTCAAGCTAGTCGAAGGTGAGTTTGAGCTGAATCTGCGTGAAACGGCCATAATCAGGGAGAAGTTTCCGGGAATTCCGGAGATAAAAAAGATCAGACTGTTCAGGACAAACAGAAGATCGAAGGTTCAATACAAGTTTGATGAGATCGAGTTGGACGACGGGGATAGCGGCAATATTAACTCGTGGGAGAACTTTACAAAACAGGTTATCGGGTTTCTGGATACGATTCCAAACCATCTGAGGATACAGATAGATACAAAATTCTTTGACGGGTCTATTCCAAAGAACCAGGAGACGTTTGAAGGGGAGCTGGCAGAGTTTAGCAACCATTTTCAGGTGATAGCAGTTCAGGAACCAAAGGTTATTGAGAAGTGGGAGGAGATCTGCAACAGCCCTGAAAACCAGTTTGCCAGTCTGCTCAGCGGCAACAGCGAAAAGACTGCCATGCAGAATTTTATCGAATCAGAGATGCATCCAAGATTTGTCTACTTTTCAGACTACAAAAAGATCTACGGCAGCATCAATCTTAACGAGTTTATCAGGGAAGAGAACAATCAGAGAACCAATTCCATCGAGGTTATAGAGGAGTTTGACAGGGCTGAAACTGTAAGAAACCTCTTTTATCTTGCAGAGCTCAACATAGATGAGCTTGAGGCAGTAAAGAACAACCCGTCAAAATGCATAAAGCTTCTCAACACGGCAAGCAACAGACTGACTAGAAAGTTGAATCCTGCATGGAAGGGAGAACCGATCCATGTGGATCTAAGATACAATCCGGGAAACATCATGAGTGTGGTAATTTCAGATGTACACAGGGATGGAACAATTACAAACACAGGACTGCTCAACAGGAGGGCCGAGGGCTTCAAGTGGACGTTTTCATTTATTGTGAACTTTGCAGCCGAAACCCAGAGGGCGGAGCTGAAGGAGGCGTTGTTGCTGCTAGACGAGCCTGCAAGAAACCTCCACCCCACACAGCAGATGGGAATCTCGAACCTGCTCAAGAACCTGGCCGGATCCAACCAGGTTCTGTATGCAACCCACTCACCGTTCATGATATTTGACTACACGCCGGGAAACCTGCTTGTAGTGGAGCTGGACAAGAGAAAGCACCTCAGCAGAATCTTTTATGACTATTGGAATGCAGATGACAAGACGCTGACGCCTATCCTCTATGGACTCTCAAGGGGCCAAGTTGAATCCATAGTGGACCGGGAGATTGGAACAAACTCAAGACCTGTAATCATAGTGGAGACGATGTCCGATGCGATGTATCTCAACGCATTTGACAAGTTCCTTCAGGATCCAAACATATCAATGAATCCGCTCAACGTTGTAGCCGCATACAACAAGAACGCAGTCCTTCCTCTGGCAATATTTCACAGAAACCACGGATACAAGACGTTTATCCTGCTGGACAACACGGACGAATCCAAGCAGATCTCGACACATCTGAATTCCAACGGCTTTTCGCCGGTACAGACGATCATCTTTGAGATGAACGGAAAGAAGTTGGAGTCGATAGAGGACTATATCGTACCTGAGGATTACATGTATCCTGTAAACCAGACATATGAGATAAAACTGAGAAACGAGGGGTTTGCAAATATTACCGCCCAGGATGTCATGCCAAAGGATGGAAGGGGGATACTGGACAAGCTGAGAACTGTCTGGGAGGAGCATGCAGACGACGGCTGGGGAGTGTTTGACAATGAAGACATCACAAGGTACGTCTGTGAAAAGATCACATTGGGCGAGACCGGCTTCCTCTCGGACAAAACCAAGGATCAGTTCAGATCGCTGTACAGGCTTATTGCAGAGAGAATCAGGCAGTATCAGAATGCCGCTCCGGCTCCCAATTATAAAGACATGAGACCCAGGCGCTGAGACATCAGGGGATACGGCACCTCACAACACGCCAGGGAAAAAACGCAGGCACAGGCATATGCGGTCATGTCAGCATTCATGCTTATCTCCGACCAGAACCTGAGCATGGACTTGGGCACATACGGTAAAAGGTAACTGTTTAGGTTCGATGTCTGCAGCATTGTGGAATTAGGCGTAAACCTAACCACTTACCGGTAAAAGTTCTTTAAGGTTTAAGTGAGAGATCAAGAACTTGAAGTCAATGCACAGAACCCCATCAGGCAGGGTTTTCCTTTCGTTTGCTGTGCTTGTAGCAGTACTTGTAGCTATACCTGTTGCATATACGCCCGAGGCGCATGCAGAGGGAATCGATGCCAGCAGCATAGCGTTGGAGGGAACCACAGTCATAGAGTTTACTAACGAGTCAGGAGTGGACATGGAACTGCTCAGAATCTGGCCCGGTAGCGGCGCCACATTCAAGTCATTCAAGGCAGAAAGTGGCTGGATGGGTGAGAGAACCCCCCATGGAGTGCTGATATTTACATCGGCGACGCCGCTCATGCCAGGGGAGTCTGTAAAGTTCGGGGTAAAGATGGATTCGGATTCCGCTGGAATCAACTGGAGGGCACTGGATGCAGACGGCAACCAGATAGACACAAACAAGACGTTTGCCGAAGAGATTCCCAGTGAACAGGTGGTGATACCTCCAAAAGAGGAGGAGGACCCAAGCATACTGCCAGGATCAGTCTTTAGGATAATTCCAGAGACGCCCAACGTGGGATCAACTATCAGGGTAGTCGGAGACGGTTTCGGGGCAGACAGGGAATTTAATTTTCACATAGATACAGTAGAGGCAGGTAGTTTCACTACAGATGAGAAAGGCAGGTTCGTCACCACGATGAACATACCGGGCAATATCGAGCCAGGCAGGATGGTGTTTGCAGTCATAGCAGAGGATGACCAGGAAAAGGAGATCAGCATAAGAGTAAGGGAGACGCCAGTCAATATTTTCGTATCAGATGACATAGATTTGGAAGTTGATGGAATCCCAAGAGTGGCACACAGGGGAACCTCTTTGGACCTGTCAGGTACTGGAAATCCCGGCAACGTCGTAACAGTTGAGATGAGAACCCAGGATGGCGTAATAACAAACTCCCGAACAGCCGAGATCTATTCGGGAGGTGACTGGAGTCTGGAGGAGCCTATCATCGTGCCGCTGGATGCACCGTTTGGCAAATTCAGCATAACAGTTACCGACGGACGGGAGAGCATACAAAGGCAGATGACAGTAGAATCAAATCAGGTCATCATCATATCCACCCCCATGTTAAAATTTGACCGCGGCGAGACCATTGTCTTTAGCGGAACAGCGTTGCCGGACATGGCAATCAGGATGGTTCTGGAGGATCCGTTTGGAAACGAGCTGCTCGCAGATGAACTGCGTACGGACAGGGATGGCAGAATAAGCCTCAGCTATGAAACCACGCAGAACTCGCCGGTGGGGACATACACGCTGATTGCAACACAGGGCATTGAAGAGGAGCTCATCTATGCAGGGCTTGGGCAGCTGCCCGAGATTCCAGTCAACCTGGAGTTTGACAAGCTAAACTACAGGCCAGACGATATTGCGATAATTACATTGACTGGGGATGCATCCGATATTGTCAGTCTGCTCATAATTGATCCGTTTGACAAACCCAAAAATAATGCAACATCAATAACGCTGCAGGTAAACGGAAAACAGACACACCTGCTTGATCTGTCAGACTATGTCCCAGGAATATATACTGCAGTCGTCAGCAAGGGGACTTCGGCAAGCGATGAGAAATTCTCGGTAGGACTGGACACGAAATCCGGGAAGATTGAAATCAAGACCACAAAATACGACTATGAACCAGACGACCAGATGCTGATACTGGGTGAGACGTCTCCCAACGTCCTGCTAGATATCATACTGATGGATCCCGACGGAGACGTGATCAGGGTCAAGGAGACGTACTCTGACCTGGAGGGAAGGATAACAGAGTCCACCTTCAGAATTCCTCACGATGCGGTACTCGGCACATGGACCATCACTGCAAGAAGCGGCGCCAACTTTGACACTATAGATATCGGTGTGTTTGCGCCAGCCAAGGACGGAATGTCGATACAGGTAACCCCAGGGGAGACAATTTCAGGAACGCTTGATATCAAGGTGGCAGGCAGCAGCGGGAACCAGGTAATCATAACAATAACCTCAAGTGACGGCAAGGAGATAGCTATGCTGGAGATCGTATCCACAGATTCAGGGAAGGCCGAAGTCATATGGCGCATTCCATCAGACCTAGAACCCGGCGTATACACCGTAAAGGCCAGTGACCATTTCAGATCTGCAGAGACCGCATACCAGATAGGAACCCGATAGCTGCCAACGTGGCAATTCCGGCCAACGGGTGCCCCGGTCTGCAAATACCACACATGCAATAGGATAGCGCCACTGCCATTCCATATCCATGACGGATTCATCAGAAATTCTGCCACATGCAAAATACTCTGACGGCGTCCGGAATGCAGGTACGGATGTACCAGGTTTCATGACAGTTGCGCGTCATATACGGGCCCAAGCCCTGAACGGTACCACGCACGGCAGAATCAAACAATTTTATTTTACCTGTTTTGCCAGTGTGGTATGAACCTAAGAGACAGAATAGCAGACTATCCGAATTTTCCCAAAAAGGGAATCATATTCAGGGACTTTGGTCCCATGCTCAGGGATCCCTCAGCCATGAGCACGATTGCAGACGAGTTTTCAAGGCATTACAACCCCAGGGATGTCGATCTGTTTGCAGGAATTGACTCGAGGGGATTCATTCTGGCATGCTTGCTTGCCACAAGATACAACAAGGGCATGGTGATGATTAGAAAGGCAGGAAAGCTTCCCGGAAAGACTGCAAAATCAACATACACCACAGAATACAGCAAGGACACGATGGAAATCCAAAAGGATGCCATCAGCAGCGGGCAGAGGGTGGTCATATGTGATGACATGCTTGCAACCGGCGGTACTGCGATGACATCTGCAAGACTCGTAGAGAAGATTGGCGGGACGGTTGCAGGATTTGCGTTTATCATCGAACTGACAGATCTCAACGGAACCAAAAAGATCAAAGGGTACGGCTGCAAGTCATTGGTGAAATACTAGTGGAAGAGAGTGCAGAGATAGGAATATTTGGCGGCACCGGGATTTACGACTCTGGTCTTCTTGATGATGTACACGAGATTACCATCAAGACGCCGTACGGGATGCCCTCAGATGCCATCACGGTGGGAACCTTCAAGGGAAGAAGGATCGCATTTCTTCCAAGGCACGGAAGAGGCCATACCATTCCGCCCCACATGATCAACTTCAGGGCAAACATATGGGCATTCAGGGAGCTTGGAATTAGCAGGATCGTCTCACCCTCGGCAGTGGGAAGCCTCAGGGAGGATCTGGCACCGGGTCGTTTTGTCATGCCGTCACAGTTTCTGGATTTTACAAAGTCAAGAAAGGGCTCGTTTTCAGAAGAAGGCAGGGTGATTCACATATCAGTGGCAGATCCATTCTGTCCGGAGATGCAATCATCAGTACTTGCAGCAGCGCAGGAGAAGGACATGCAGATCCATGCCGATGCCACGTACGTATGCATTGAGGGACCACGGTTTTCAACAAAGGCCGAATCACGGTTCTACAGGTCTACGGGTGCAGACATAATCGGAATGACGCTGGTTCCGGAGTGCCAGCTGGCAAGGGAGGCCCAGATGTGCTATGTGTCAATAGCGACTGTAACAGACTATGACGTATGGGCGGAAAAGCCAGTCACCACAAAGGAAGTCATGGCGACCATATCTGAAAACGTCAAGAGGACAAGGGATCTTCTGACAAGCCTGATAGGCAGGGTTCCACACTCGAGGGGATGCTCCTGTGCCAAGGCGCTAGAAGAGGCCGAGTTCTAGCCGTCTGCGAAAGACTCCCTTTTAAGGCCCTCCGGAAGATTCAGGTCTCCCTGAAGCAGGCTCCTTTGGAGTAGCATGATGACCTCATCCGGGTCATAGCCCAGATCCTGCAGTTTTTTTTCAGTGGTTTTGGAGATCTTTGCACCTATGTTCTGGCCCCCTATCCTACCAAATGCAATTGCGGTAAAATGAAATTCGGTGCCGTCCAAAACGAATCGGCCGTTGATCTTGGCTGCCATCTGACTGCCGTGAACATCATTTATGTGAACTTTGAGATCCATCAGAACCTAAATCTCTACTGCCTTGTTGATGTTGTCGTCAATTAGAAAGCTCCAGTGATCGTTGTCGTCAACCTTGTATTCTGCAACATTGAGTGTGACTTGCCGCTCATCAATGCACTCGTGTTTGATGGTGCCGTTCTGGTTCACCCTCACCAGTTTCCATCGGTACTTGTCCTTTTGTAACTTGCATACTGTCACTGCCCACTTTTGATCGGGGCTTATTTTGGGCATGCCCACCAGATCCGCCAGTTCCTCGATTCCAAGCTGCTTTTCTTCACAGAATCGTTTTTTGCAGGCACCGCACCGCCATACATCGACAGAACCGATTGTTCTTTCGTTTATGTTGATGTTTATCACTCCATTGTATACAGGCTGATGCTTACAGGTCTCGGTGTCCAATGCCATCAAGCCATCACCTGCATTATTTAGTTCTTGCATCATCATACGGCTTCTCCAGGAGAGCCCCTATGTTGTCGACTGTCCGGTTCCTCTGAAAGGTCGTCCCCGTCCGCTGGCACATCTTTCGAAACATGTTGACTGCCGTGAATCGGGGATGCATCGCTTCAAACTCAGTATCTGAGATGTCGATGAATGCGCCCAGCGCCATCAGATCCTCGGCTGCCTTCCGGGCATCATCGGGCTGAATTCCCAATCGTCGGGAAATCTCTGCAGATGACATCTTTCCATGGCACGTAACCAGCAGGTACACTCTTGCCTGTATGTGACTCAGTCCTATCTCAGAGACTAGGTTTGCCTCGATCTGTGACATGCTCATCATTCCCAAGGCGGACGTGGGAAATATGTGTCATCCTCTGACCAGCAGTCTCTTTGATATCTTCAGGGAGAACCCCATGGCTATGAAGTGGATGACGGCACCAAGTATGGCCCCAAGTATCATATCGCCTAGAATTATCCAGACCAGTACAAAGGCTACGAGCGATGGAACCGAGATTAGTACGGCGATTACCGTTCCCCTTAACATTATGTCCCTCTTTGTGAATACGGGAAGCTTTGGCCCATCTGCCAACGGCGGGATTATGCCGAGTGGTAATAAAAAGTACGAGATCGCCAGTCGTGCAGAGAAGGGCGCAGGGGTTCGTATGGATGCGCGGATTTGTGCCTGAGCAGGCAGTGTCAGTCTGCCAGAATGGTTCATGTGATTCCCGGCTCACATTCGCAGGCTCCTGTAATTCAGATTGGCGATGCCATCTCCAATGGGGAGGCAGGATTCCGCATAGAGTCTTTTATATTTGGCAGAGCAGTATTCTTGTTGTTTGGCAAGCTACAAGGGCACATACTCAAATGAACAGTCACTGAACTTTGTCATTCCGATTGTAGTCATCGTGCTTCTTGGGATAATCTACGTCATGTCACAGAGGCAGGATTCAGGATTTGTGAGTTTTATCCTGATTGGCGTGGCTGCGCTGACCATGTTCTACTGGGTCAGATACCTGAGGAAGATCACAAAGGAGCAAAAGCCGTTTTACAGCGGTGTGAGGGAGCAGGAGTCAAAAAACTGGGTATACGATCTCATAAAGGGTGAAAACGAGTTTGTCTTTGTGGCCGAGGTTCCCGGACCCGAGGAGAAGATCACAGTTAGGCTCATTGACTGTATCCTGTATATACGCGGGACTGCAGGATTCACAAGAGAGGTTCCAATGGACGGTGCAGACAACATGCAGATACTGGACTTCAAGTATAGAAACGGAGTCCTGACGCTGAGAATAAGATAGTCAGAGGCTCTTTGCCAGTTCCAGCTTGTGCGGCAGGTACTTGTCAGTTATGTTTGTAAGACCGTATTTTGAAAAGGCCTCCAGCTCTGCCTTTCTTTTAAGCCTCAGGAATACTTCCAGTTCCTTTTTCCATATTCCGTCGGCATATCTGGGATCCTTCTTCAGATCGTAGCATCTCTTGATGTCAGACTCTGTCATCGGAATTGTAGGCAGTTTGTATTTTTCAATGTCAGTTGCCCACACACCGACCCACTTTGCATCAGGGACGGTCAGTTCCCTGAGGTGGGCCGCGTTGGCAGATCCGGATTTTATAACCATGGCAATATGCTCCCCGTACACATCACCGTCAGTAAGGATGATGATAGGCAGCCCCAGCTCATCATGGAGCCTCTTGAGAAGGGTCCTGGTGGAACGGGGTGCCTGTCCTCCGGTGTTTATGATTATGGACTTGAATTTTTTGTCTACCTGCTCTTCAACGAATCTTGTAAAGAGTCCGCCTTTCTCGATTGCAATAACAATCTCGGCACTCGTACCTACCAGTTCGGCAGTAGTCAGACTGGGCCCTATGGCATACCCGTCTGGATGGTTGGACAGGTTCATAGAATTTCCCTCATAACCAGGAACCGTGTACTCGATGTCCAAGTCGCCAAATATGGAGCTCCTCTCTTCTGGGAATATGTGAAAATCTTCCCGCGGTTTTGCAGTTACCGCCTCTAGATCCACTATAATGTTGTCGGATTCTGACTGGCTGTCAAAATCAATTGCAAAGGCCTGCGACGAATAGTAGACGTCCCTCAGAGTCGAGGACTTTTTCTCATGGGTCAGCCTGTTGGCAAAGAATGCAAGCCACATAAGCTGTGTAAAGGATCTTAGCTGGGACGAGTTCTTTGCACTTCTCAATGCCGAATTGTTTCCCAGGATATACTGTCTATGCTTTTTGTCATAGACGATGTTATTGACTGATCTGCTAGGTATCGAAAACTGCGGAAATTTTCCAGAGTTCAAATCATCGTATATCTTTGTGCCATGAATCCTGAGGGCATCAAGCACGTTCTTTTGTTTCATCATAGCATTGGTGGCGGCCTTCCTAATGGAGGCGGATTTTTTGGTGGCGGCTGTCTTCTTTTTGGTGGCGCCGGTCTTCTTGGCTGGAGTAGTCCTCGTAGCGGAAGCGGGTTTTTTGGTGGCGGCTGTCTTCTTTTTGGTGGCGGCTGTCTTCTTGGCTGGAGTAGTCCTCGTAGCGGAAGCGGGTTTTTTGGTGGCGGCTGTCTTCTTTTTGGTGGCGCCGGTCTTCTTGATCTGAGTAGCCTTCTTGGCGTCGACGGGTTTCTTTCTGGTGAGGGTGGTCTGCTTGGTTGTAGGTGCCTTTTTGGTGGCGGATTTCTTTTTGGTGGCGCCTGTCTTGGTGGGGGTGGCCTTTTTGATGCCGCCGGGGGATTTCCTCTTGATGAGGGTGGTCTGCTTGGTTGTAGGTGCCTTTTTGGTGGCGGATTTCTTTTTGGTGGCGGATTTCTTTTTGGTGGCGGATTTCTTTTTGGTGGCGCCTATCTTGGTGGGGGTGGCCTTTTTACTATTAGTATATGCCTTCTTGCCTGCCATCATTCTTTCCCCTCTGCAATCCTGTCAGGTACCACCGGACCCTGGACTTCCAACATGCTCCCGTATTTTGGTTCCTGCTCCTTGCCTGCAAGCTCCGTACAAAACTGGGAGATGAGTGGGATGTACTTTGCATACAGGTTGGCCCGTTTCTTGGCCGCGTCTGCCTGCCCTCTCTTTGACATGTATGAGGCAAGCTTTCTTGACAGATACTGTATTGCCAGCCTGATCTCTCGTTCGATCTCCTGCCGGTCTGCAACGTTCTCCTTTCCGGCCGTCTTGTACGGAATTCTAGTGGAGCATATGTGGGATATGATGACAAACGGCGGCTCGCCTTTGACCTTGTATCTTCCCCAGTCGATCTCGTTTATTACCTTGAGAACCACGTCGCTTCCCTCGTCATAGAGCAATGGAATTCGATTTGCGTATCGGTAGACATGTGGTCCGCCGGTCTTGATGTCTCCTCCGTAGGCGATGCCCATCTCAATTATAAACGGAAATCCAGAGTAGGCAGAGGCCGGACGCTGTATTACGGCAGTGAATTGTGGGTTGAAGAACTTGTTGATTCCCTTCTCAAGGGATTTTGTTCCAAGTGGCGCAAGGCAGCTTGAATCCGGTGTAAGAAAACCGTCAAATTTTTGAAGAGAGTCGCTTAGCATTACCAGTTCCTGATTGGTCATGGTTCCCATTCTTTTCTCAGGCTTGAAGCCGGCAAACCCGGCAAACTTTGCTGCAGTGGTAGGGCCTACGCGTTGGAACCTCTTGGTTAGAAACGTGTCAAGCGGCTCCCCCTGAACAGTGTTTGTTAGCTGTCTGTAATACTGGCTTGCAGGATTCATGCTGACTGACTTGGACTGGGAGACTCCAAAGTCCCAATAGGATATCTTTTTGTTGGGAACATCAATTTCTTCGATCTTGATCTTGCTTAATTTTTCAAAATCCATCTTTAGAAACGACATTATGGCAAGCGAGACCCGTACCTGGCGCGACAGGCCCTTCCATCTCTTTTTTGCCCGTCCCATGATTGCAGCATACTTGAAGTTGCCCTTGGAAAGGTTCAGATCCTTTCGAATCTTGTAAATCATTGCATCAGTAATGGTAGGAATCTCGAATCTGGATTCGGTTATCATTCTTCTTATCCGTTCTACATCAATTCCGTGCGGATGTGGTTGGATTATGGTAGGGGCAGGGGGAATGTCTTTTACAAACCGGGGGTTGCGGAATGTCTGTCCCTTGGGATCATCAAATGTGATGGTGGCATACGGTGTAATGAGGGATGTCTCGTAGACGTAGTCGCGAATCTTGATTCCGGCCTTGGAGTAATCTCCCTCCAGACAGATACTCACAGAAAGTCCCCTAGTCGAAGTCTTTACAGTTTCATGCTTGACTATCACAGGCTTGTTCTTCTGAATGTCCAGCAGTATCTCAAATACGTGCTGGGTCTTTCCATCAGTGGAGCTTTTTACTGTTACAGGCCTGTTGGTGGTAATCTGGCCGTACAGTATTGCCATGGTTGCGCCAAGTCCGAACATGCCCCGCGCCTGCTTGAGGCCAAACTTGGAGCCATACAGGACGGTTCCAAATGCAAGTGGGATGTGCTTTGGATCAATGCCCGGACCGTTGTCACGAACGGTAAGGATGTAGTGACGCGGATCGTGCTTGTCAGGATCAACTGGCTTGATTGTAAGATAGACGGTGGGAAGGATTCTCTTCTGATCACACGCATCAAGCGAGTTCTCGACAAACTCCCGTACAGCCGTATAAAGCGAGCGCGTGGGGTTACTGAATCCTGCCAGATCCCGGTTGCTGTAAAAGAACTCGCTGGGGGATATCTGGTTGAACTGTTCCTTAATCAAGGACATTTTGATCTTCCCACAGTATCATCCGTTCCTGCCTGGTTTGCCTGTTTGCAGCCTCCAGTCTGCCATACACGGCTCCATGCACACTACCCTTTGAGATCGATGAGACTGCATCAACTGCCAGCCGCAGTCTGTCCACACTGCCAATGATGGAGACGGTTTTACCGTAAACTGAGATGCTGGTACCACTTAGATTTTCCATGTTTCGTCTAGCCCTACCGCCTTCTCCAATAAGTCTACCTTTAATCCTTTCAATGCCGGTCTTGGACCTGCCGGCAAACTCCTTGAGATCGATAATATGCAGCGTGTTCTGGCCCTTCAACAGGGTCATGGCAGTCTGGGGTGAAAACCCCCTTCCGATGGCCATGACTATCTCCACGGCCTTGAACGGCCTGATCTTTGCCACGTCGTCGTCGGATTTTACAAGAATCTCGCCTGTATTGCCGTCAATCTCCAGCACGACATGACAGGATGTTTCTATTCGGGATTTTACGGATCCCGACTTTCCAATCAGGACTGCGATTCTGTCGTCTGGAATACGAACGAGTTTTTCAAAGATCATCTTGTAACATCCCCAAGTATTTTTGCTGGATCTTCAACAGGGACTCCCCTTTTACTGAAGAACCGTGTAATGTTGTTAATATCTCTTTTAAGAAACTCCATGGAGTTTGGGTGTCTCAGGTCTACTGCAGAGCCCATGTCAAACGGTACCAGGCCATCATGTGTCTTGAATATGTTATACTCTGAATAGTCGCCGTGTACCAGATGCGCCTTGCAGTACATGTCACGAATGATCGATACTGCCTGATCATAGTCGTCGCGATCCACATCGGATTCAAGCAGGGATGCTGCAGGCCGGCCGTCTCTGCCTACAAACTCCATGGCAAGTATGTTGTTTGCCACGTACAGCGGTCTTGGAACATCAAGGCCGGCATTGTAACACTGGGACAGGTTGCGAAATTCTTTTCTTGCCCACAGATAAACCAAATTTCTGGTACCTCTTTTCATGTGTGAGAATCTGGGATCCCCCGCAATGTAGATCTCGCGCTTTTTGAAATTTGATGTGCTTACCAGATAGATTTTAAGTGCGATGCTGACGCCGTCCTCATCAACCCCCCAGAACAGTACTGACTCCTTGCCTGCACTGACTGCGCCGTTGACGTATGCTATGACATGATCTGAGATCATCTTGTATAGCATCATGACAGTAGGCTTGTCCAGCACCTCGTTGACGACCTTTCCCTTCTTGAAGCCATCCTTGAGACCCCCACGTCGGGACTTCCGGATAAGCTTCCGGTCTATCTTGGATCCGAGCTTTCGGCCAACCTCATCAGACATGAAAGAATTTGCACGTCTCAGGGTAAATGGATTTCCTTTGAGCGGCATGGATAACCGTGGTTTGAATGTTCTCCATTCTGCGTCAGGCACACGCCTACCGGCAGGATTGCAGGAATCTTGAATGCCGGATATCACGCATGGCCTCCTTTTGTCGAATCCATGGAGGAGCCGGGACTACTTGAAGGCTATTAGAAACGGAACGTCAGATATGGTCCTTATTCCTGCCTCAGAGCCCACGCCGATCTCTATTGACAGACGGACTATCTTTTCTCCTGCCATGTTAATTATGGAGGACTTTTCCAGCAGATCCTCTGCCTCCTTCCATCCTACCAGATTCTCACCATAGCAGCCCTTGCTGATATGCATACGAAGATCGCCATCTGTCAGGCGTCGTTCCAGGATATCGGCATCGCATATGTTGAGCATCAGATTGTGCTGATAGTCAGTCATTTTTACTGAAAATTGCATCATGCATACTTGCCTTTCAATGTGGATTTTGCCCCACACGCCTCACAGATCAGAAACGATATTCGGTTCTCCTTGTGGATCTTTGTATCCGGACTCTTGCAGGTATGGCATTCCAGATAGTCCTTTACATAAATCTGAAACAGCCTTGTAAAGTCGTCAGGGGCACGTCGGCCAATAAACATTGCCTTGTCCCCGAGCTTCTCTGCGGGAACTGCAAACTCCTTTGAGAGGTACTGAAGAACCTTGTCCGGGTTCCTGCGCAGAACCTTGGGAAAGTCCGAAAAATTTCGCAGAAACGTCTTTTGCCCCTCCCACAGCACATCCACTACCGGAAGTTCGAACCTTGCAGAGGCATTCTTGTCAGTGTCTCCCAAACTGCCCTGGATGCGTCCCAGCAGATTCGTGTATTGCTCCTCATTCATGACATGGATTGACAGAGGAGCACTATATTGGTTTTGAAAAATAAAGGTGGTGGTGCCCACTAGGCTTTTCCTATCCGGAAAACTTTTGTTCCGCATGTGGGACATGTCCCCCTTACGGCGGGGCGTCCGTTCTTGAGCGTTGTTGTTTCAGGGTTTTTTATCTCCCGTTTTGCTCGACATTTTACACAGTATGCTTCAGCCATTCCCAAACTGATTGTGAGGGGTTATTTAGGAAGAGTATGTGAAAGCTATTTGACTATAGGGTTGAGATATGCTAATTACTTCTGCCATCAGAATGCCTGAATTCAGAGATGATACGGGTTTCAGGAACCTGCTTTTGGGACGATCCGGCCGGATGCATGCTTGACGTGTAAGGGAGGGTGCCTGCATCCGGACTGCGCAGACTCTTCACGAGACGGAGACTACAGGATGTCGTGAGTGACAGATATGAGTTATAAGCATCAGGATCATAAAACACAAAATGGCCTCAAAAAAGGGAGTGATCGCAACAGGGATCATTCTGGCTGCTGTGACGGCGGTAAGTTTTCTTATATGGTTGGTGCCGCAGGGCAACGATTCAACGTTTGTCATATCAGACTACAGACAGCATCTCGACGGGGTACAGGGCATTCACGAGGTGCTGCAGGAGTCAATCAGTATCGAGTACCAGAATCTTCTCAGCGGCAGCATCACACCCGAGGAGTATGTTGCAATAACAGAGACCACGTCATCACAGGTAACATCCCAGATAAGCGAGTTTGTCACATCAAAGCCGCCGGAGGAATGGCAGGCAAGCTACATAGAGTACATGGAGGCAATGAAGACGTTCAACACATACATTGCAGAGACCAGGGTTCTTGCCGGCATGATTGAAAACGAAGAGTCAGAAGAGCAGATTACACAGACCATGCAAAGGATAGAATCACTAAGGGCAGAGTCCCAAGAACAGGTAAGGGCATCGGACAATGTCAGGCCGTAGGTTGAGGCCCCATCTGGCACATGCAGGTACCAGAAATTACTAAAGTTAAAAAGGAAATATTGTATAATAAGATCGTGTCCCAACGTTCCAAAAAAATCGAAAAAGATGTAAGTGCGTCTGCATCCAGCAGGCTGCTTGTAATCTGCGTTGACAGGGACAACGACGTAGGCGAGAAGGCAGGGATCACGACCCCGGTGGTAGGCAGGAATGCATGCATCGAGGCTGCGCAGAGACTGGCATTGGAGGATCCCGAGGATGCGGATTCAAACTCCATCTTCGCGGCAATCAAGACATACGAGGATCTAGTCAGCAAGAACTACAAGGTGGAGGTGGTCACCATTGCAGGAGTCAAGAACAGGGGGGTTCAGGCAGATCAGAAGATTCTTGCCGAGACAAGGCAGGTAATTGAAAGATTCTCGGCAGACGGGGCAGTCATAGTATCTGATGGGGAGGATGACGAGGCAGTCATTCCCGTCATCCAGAACGTTCTGCCGGTAGTGTCAGTCCAGCGTGTCGTAATGAAGGTAAGCAGGAGTGTCGAGTACTCGTATGCAGTATTTGGAAGGTATCTGAAGATGATCGCATACGACTCTAGATACTCCAAATTCTTTCTGGGGGTTCCCGGAATTCTTTTGTTGATTGGCGGAGTCGCCACCGTCTTTAACTACACAGCAGAGATATTCGCAGTGCTGGTAAGCATCTTGGGAGGGGCGTTTTTGATCAGGGCGTTTGACGTAGACAAGAGGTGGACAAGCTGGGCCAAACCCACTCCGATGGGATTCATCAGGATCTCTACAATGCTGGCAGGAATCCTGCTGCTTTTGGGATCTATCCCGTCCGGAATCGATTCGGTGGATTTCAGTCTGTACGAATCAGCAGAGATCATCAGCATCATTACAAACAAGGTAATCATTGGACAGTTCATATTCGGATCGCTGCCGATCCTGTGGATCGGGATGGGATCCATTCTTGTCGGAACGCTGCTAAGCAACTGGATCGGAGGAATTCCAAGACAGATTACGGATATCCTGAGAATCGTGGTACTGGCATCGCTGTATCCGACAATACATCAGTTCACCAACATAATGATTCATGACGAGAACTCCTTTACCCTGATTCCGCCCATACTCGGCGGCTTGGCAGTCACGCTGGTCTCAGCTACGATCCTGTTCAAAAAGTACAGAAAGCGCAAGGATCAGCAGATGGTCTCAGACTGAGATGCCGCATATCCAAAAGCCGCATCAGATGCTGCTGCTGCTACTGCTACTGCTACTTCAAACGGCGACCCAGGCAATCTGACAGGAATTGGTTGCGATTAGTGAAAGAACCAAGACAACTACAGGTACCGCCAGAACAGCCGGTTGGCCAAAAGTAGCGTTATCCACGCAAAGCACATACGGCAAAGTTCGGTCTGGCTAGGCTGCTGTTGCATTTCCCCTAAAAACACTGATATTTTCAACGATGGTATGATACTGAAGGTGGACAGGTATTAGCAAGATAAAGGACGGCGTGTTCCGGTTCTCGGGTCTTTACAAGATCTATGAGAGAAGACTGGAAAGGGAGATTCGAAACGGGGACATACCAAACCATGTGGCGTTGATTCTTGACGGGAACAGGCGGTGGGCCCAAAGACATCTGGTGATGCCTCAAAGCGGACACGGGAAGGGAGCCGATGCAGTGGAGAATCTTCTGGATTGGTGCGAGGAGCTTGACATCGGGATTGTGACGCTGTATGCACTGTCTGCAGAGAATCTTAGAAGGAAGGATGACGAACTGGTGTACATCTACAAGCTGATTCAGATGAGGCTGGAGAAGCTTCTTGCAGATCCGAGGATTCACAGATGCAGGATGAGAGTCAAGGCAATCGGGAGAACAGAGATGCTTCCGGACCCAATAAGGGATGTTCTAAGGAGGCTTGACGAGGATACCAAAGAGTACGACGGGCACTTTTTGAATATTGCGCTGGCATACGGCGGACAGAACGAGCTGGTAGATGCGGTAAGAAAGATATGCCGAAAGGTCGTTGACGGGGATCTGGATGTGGACAAGATTGGCAGGGATGAGATCGAGTCCAACCTGTACACATCGCACCTTCCGCAGTCGTCCCCGGACATGATTCTGCGAACCTCCGGCGAGAAGAGGCTGAGCGGGTTTTTGATATGGCAAAGCGCATACAGCGAGCTGGTCTTTATGGATATATTCTGGCCCGAGTTTAGAAAAATTGATTTGATGAGGGCAATCAGAACATTTCAGGAAAGGAAGAGAAGGCTCGGAAGATGATAAGGGAGATGTCTGCGGGAATTGTGCTGTTTAGAAGGAGCGGTTCAAGGACTCTTTTTCTGCTGTTGCACTACCCTTCGGGACACTGGGATTTTGTAAAGGGCAAGATGGAGGGAGGAGAGACTGCACTTCAGACTGCATTAAGGGAGACTACAGAGGAGACAGGGATTACAGACGTGTCTTTTGTGGGGGACTTTGAGGAGTGGATCAGGTACAGTTTCCAGCACGACGGGGAGCCAATATACAAGAAGGTTGTATTCTTTCTGGCCGAGACTGGTACTGACAGGATTCAGATATCCCACGAGCATCTTGACTATACGTGGCTTGAATACAACGAGGCCATGAAGAAGACCACGTTTGAGAATGCAAAAAGGGTGCTTACAAGGGCGCAGGCGCTACTACTTGCCAAGGGTGCGCAGGCGGAGTTTTGATGCAGCCTCAACAGGATCCCTGGCACCAAGAATAGTCCTGCCCACTATAAGATAGTCTGCACCAGACGAGACGGTGCTGCCTGCATCACCACCCTGGGTGCCCACGCCTGGGGAGAGTATGTCCAGTCGTCCTGCTGCATGCTCAGAGCAGTATCGGATTATGTCCGGGAATGTGGCGCCCACTATGATACCATCTGCATCAGATGCAAGGGCCCACTCCAGAAACAGGCGGTACAGTGGCTGCCCCCGGGTTCCGGTCAGGAGTTCGTATGAGATTCTGGCCTCGGGGGCACTCATGTGGCACAGCGAGATGACGCCCTTTTCGTCCCTGTGTGCCAGTCCGGTCAGATCCTTGAGGCTCTCCGGGCCCATTATCGGATTTGCAATGACTGCGTCAAATCCCAGATCCCACAGGCGTCCTGCTGCAATCCGGTTTGTGTTTCGAATGTCGTTGAGTTTGATGTCGGCAATCGTCTGCAGGCCGTATTCGTGTGCAGCCTCGTTGATGGATGCAATCTCCCTGCCGCCCAGCGGGACAAGCAGGTGGAAGTTGAGCTTGATGCCACACACATGGGGGTGCAGTTCCTTGATGTTCCGGAGTGTTTTTTGGTACAGATCCTGTGCAGGCAGATCGTAGTCGTTTGCAAGAATCACCCTGCCGTTTGACTGTGCAATCTTCAGGAGCCTAGTTTTGAAGGTGGCCATAGTCAATCAGCGGATGCGTGTCTTTTAGTTTTATTATCTTGATGTACGAGTAGCCATGCTCGGATGGATCCTGGACAAACTCTGGCAGGTGGCCGTTGGCAGTTGAAAACTTGAGAAATGGCATCTGGGGATCCTCATCAAGCACCACATGGCAAAAGTATGACATGCCGCCCTCAGTAAAGGTCATGAAGAGTCCCAGCAGCCACTTGCCCCTGCACGGAAATAGAAACAGCGGAAACGACACCTCCTCAAGATTCCACGTAAGCTTTACAAGACTGGATGTATCCTCCAGCTCGATTGGGAGATACCTGTCATTGGTACCGTTGCCTGGAAGCAGCGTCTTGGGAAGCGACTTAATCCGGACAATCGGTGAATAGAGTTTGCAGGTATCTGCAATAGAGTCGACTATTCCAGACTCCTCCCTTCCACGCCTCAGTCCGTAGCACAGGTAGTGGCCATCATGCTCCATCGGAGTGTAATAGATTACGGGCTTGTCCATAAGCATGTCCATCTGCGCTGAGAGGATCTTCTGCCCGTTGTGATCGTGCAGAAATGATATGCGTGGTGCCCTCTCCAGTGCGCAGACGAGTCTGGAGAACTCCAGAATCGAGTTTACCTGTATGTATCGCGGTAGCGCGTCATCAGGGGAATCAGGGGGCTTGCTCACGGATTGGCTCAGGGTTCTTTCAAATTAAACCTATCCAGTCCTTCTGTCAATGACATCCTGTACTGCCGGTCCGGTTCCTATGAGGGTTACAGGGATGCCCAGCTCATCTTCAATCTTTTGTATGAATGACTTGGCATCATCTGAGAGTCCGTCATAGGACGTACCGCCTGCACAGTCCGGGAACAGCACATCAAGCTTTGTTATGGATATCTGGGTTGCGCCGTTAAGCATGATGGCGCGCCGGGCCAGATCAAAATCAAATTCTGCTGCGCGTCTTGGGCGGCCTGTGACTGTTCCAAACTCGGCCCATCCCTTTCTTTCCATCTCCTCGGGCAAAAGCTCCCTGCCAAGCGGTCCTGTACCCACACGGGTCACATACGACTTGAAGACTATAACCACCTCGTCGACCTTGGTGGGCCCTATGCCGACGTCAGCACATATTCCGGATGCAGTCACATCCTTCGAGGTTACAAATGGGTACGTCCCGTGCCACAGTGACAGAAACGTGCCCTGCGTCCCCTCTACCAGGACGTTGCGGCCTGCGGACAGCGCGGAGTTGATCTCCAATGGGACGTCTGCGGAGATATGCGACAGGGAGTCAAAGTCCTTTGCAAGACGCAGCACCCTCATCGCCCTGTCGGCATTGGCAGGACCCGTGCCGGATCCTGTACTACCGATCTTCTCCTTCAGATCCCCCTTGGAATCCCTGATCCGGTGGGTATCCTCAATAATTCCACAGTTCCGGTCTATGAACGAGCGTCCCGGGGCAAAGCTGTCAATCTCCCGTTCAAGCACGGCAGGATCAACTACAACGCCGGGGCCTATCATTACCTTTGCGTTCCGGTTTAGAAACCCGCATGGAAGCATTCGGACTTTGTATGTCTGGTTATCGTCCTTTATGGTGTGGCCTGCGTTGGGACCGGCCCCTCCCCGGACTACAATCTCAGGATTGTCCTGGACTGCCAGATATGAGATGATCTTTCCCTTGCCTTCATCTCCAAAAAAACCCCCGACAACCACAGTCAGCGTCATGCTGAGGGATCCTCGCTACGTGTATTTAATCTAAAGTGCTTTATAAGAAGGCGCATCCCGTACCAGAATCATGCTAGGAGAGAACTTTGCAGGAAACATAATAGTCAACCTTGCCAGCCTTCCCGACTTTCTAAGAACCCCCATTCTAAAGAAGAGAATGATGGAGTTTTTTTCGCTCTCGGAATCGGAGAGGGATGAAGTTATAGGCCACGCGCTGGATGCAGGGCCGACTATCCCGTTTCCCAACTTTGCAAAACTCTTCAAGACATGGCTTGAGATACTTGCAACGCTGACTGAGGAGCAGAGGGAGGGGCTGTTCCGGGCATACATTACAGCATCACTGCAATCCCCGCAAAAGCTGATTGAGTTCAATCTGGACGGCATTCTGGAGATATTTCTGACGCTCGACGCAAGAGAGACGGACATACTTTCAAAGACTGTCAGGGGAATCATAGATAGCCTTGATGTGGCAGACAAGAGAAGAATGCTGCTCATGATTCCGGATAACGCCAAAAAGCATCTTGGAGTCTACTAGCAGGCCGGGGGATCATCGGGCTTCCGATTGTCCTCGTTGGAATAGTCTATCACCTCTCCGTCAGGGGACATGACGCCAATGAAGATCTTCTCGTGTTTTTTGACCAGTTTTCTGTGGTCCGGTATCGACATGTCAAGCCTCATCTCGTTCATCACCATTACACGGTATTCCTTCCACTCGTTCCAGCACTTGTTGCATGCAGGATACTTTGCTGCAACCATGTCAAGATTCTCGTCATCAGGTATTGCACCCTTGCACTTTGTACAGGTACGGCTCATGAAGAACATGGATAGCGGACTCCTTTTATCTTTTTACGAATGCCGGATGTAAGTGGTTAGGTTTACGCCTAATTCCACAATGCTGCAGACATCGAACCTAAACAGTTACTGCCGGATTCGCCTGTTGCGTCAAATCAGGGATTTCAGATCCTGGCAGGTAGCGGATGCAGTATCATACGGTCTGTAGGGTACAAGTAATCGGCTGCACGGACTTGTTAATCGGAAGTGCCAGACAGTTCCGATTATGTGAGCGGCTTGTACGCATGATTCAGATTTGTGCCACCGGCGATCAGTTACAATGATAACATGTCCTGATACACCAGTAACCATCATGAATGATCTCCGGGGTGTGAGATGACCTGCCAGGAAAAATGATAGCGGTTGGCGGAATGGCGGTTCTTGTACTCGTCATCGCAGCCGCGCTTGGCACTTCCAATAATAATGATGATGCCGAGCCGGCTGATGTGGAATTAGAGAAGACAGAGGATACAGACGTGGCAGCCGACGTGATAATGCCCACAAAGGTGTCCCGCCCGGGCTGCGAGGAGACTGAAGGGTGTTACGTTCCGACCAGGATCACAGTTGAAAGAGGGGCAGACGTGACATGGGTCAACGAGGATTCTGCATTCCACAGCGTGACATCCGGCTTTTATGACGCCCCGACTGATCTGTTTGACAGCGGATACATGAATCCATACGATTCATACACGGTTACCTTCGAGCAGGCAGGCACGATTGACTACTTTTGTACCCTCCATCCATGGATGGTGGGACAGGTGGTTGTAGAGTAGAAGGTGAGGGAGGGAGTCGAACCCCCTTGTATAGGCTTTGCAGGCCCACGCATAACCGTTCTGCCACCGCACCGTTTTGCAAAACACGATGTGAATAATTAAATCCTTTAGATTAAAATCGGGTAAACTGCCTTGAGGCCATTTTTACGTCCTCGCCCTTTACCGTTCTCCGCCTTGCATGTGATGCCATCTCTACGGCATTCCTTGCAATGCTACTGGCAATCTCCTCTACCACCCTTCTTAGTTCATCTGCCGATTCGTCGCTGACCCTCTCGGCTCCCGCCTTCTTCAGGAATCTATACATGGCAGACATTCCCAGTTCCGATGATCGCATGAAATTTGCTCTGGTTTCCTTAAAAAAAGAGGATGAGTGAAAAAATATTAACAGGACATCAAATACTACTGCTCTTGGAGTGACAGAACAATGACATGGTACTTTGACGCCCACATTCACCTGTCTGATCCCGCCTACGCCAAGGACATGGATCTCATCTTGATGCAGATGAGGCATTTGAGGATCAAGGCATGCTGCGTCTCGGTAAGCGTAGAAAATTCCCTACAGACAGTCAGGATTGCAGAGAGGGACGACTTGGTTCTTCCCTTTGTCGGGATTCATCCAGAGCATGCAGATGACAATCTTGAAGAGATGGTTGGGATGATAGAGCAGTCCCACTCTGATATCGCCGGAATAGGGGAGATAGGACTGGATCCCACATACACAAGGGATGGCAAGGAGGCAAGGAGGCAGGTTCATGTCTTTGAAACGCTGATGGCATGTGCAGAGAGGTTTGACAAACCCGTATCCATTCACGCAAGAAAGAGCCTTGACGACATCCTTGAAATAATGACGTCCTATGATGCGACCCGTGCCCTGCTTCACTGGTTTGATGGAAACAAAAGACAGCTTCGAAGGGCAATGGACATGGGATTCTTTGTATCCTATGGACCTGTGACAGTTTACGCAAATGACAAGCAGGCCTTGCTGTCTAGAACAGACAAGTCAAGGATTCTTGTAGAGACTGACGGTCCTGTAAGGTTTTCCAGATGCTTTGAGGGAAAGTCAGGGCAGGTTAGTTTCATTCCAAGTGTCATATTTTGCGCATCAAAGGTCATTGGAAGAACGTTTGACGAGACGGCAGTCATGTTAGAGAAAAACACGGAATCATTCCTCAGAATATAGGTATAAAAAACCCCGTCTGTTTAGACGAGCGTGGATAGAATAAAACGCCTCTCGTATGACGTGCTGGACAAGCACAAGTCAAAATTTGGAGAGAGTTTTTCTGACAATAAGAAGATTCTCGGAGAGGTGTCAATTATCCGTTCCAAGGGACTCAAAAACGAGATTGCAGGATACATTACAAAATTCATCAAAAAGGAGATTCGCGAAAGAAAAACCAAGCAGGCACAGATTGACGCTGCACACGCCAATGAATTGGCAGAACTTGCTGCCAAGGCAGCCAAACTAGAAGCAACAGCAGCAGAGCAGGCAGTTTCAGAGCCAGTGGTGGAGCAGGAACCGGCGGCGGCAGAGCAGGCAGTTTCAGAGCCAGTGGTGGAGCAGGAACCGGCGGCGGCAGAGCAGGCAGTTTCAGAGCCAGTGGTGGAGCAGGAACCGGCGGCGGCAGAGCAGGCAGTTTCAGAGCAGGCAGTTTCAGAGCCAGTGGTGGAGCCAGAGCAGGCAGTTTCAGAGCCAGTGGTGGAGCAGGAACCGGCGGCGGCAGAGCAGGCAGTTTCAGAGCCAGTGGTGGAGCAGAGCAGGCAGTTTCAGAGCCAGTGGTGGAGCAGGAACCGGCGGCGGCAGAGCAGGCAGTTTCAGAGCCAGTGGTGGAGCAGGAACCGGCGGCGGCAGAGCAGGCAGTTTCAGAGCCAGTGGTGGAGCAGGAACCGGCGGCGGCAGAGCAGGCAGTTTCAGAGCCAGTGGTGGAGCAGGAACCGGCGGCGGCAGAGCAGGCAGTTTCAGAGCCAGTGGTGGAACAAGCAGTCACGGAACCGGTACAAACAGATTCCAAACCACCAGAGAACGTTTCTGGCACGGATGAAGAGCCTGCAAGGACGGAATAACAGTATTATCCCCCAGTTTCCAAATTGGATAGAATGATCACTGTAAAACTTATGGGAGGCGCAAAAAAATCCTTTCAAACCGACCAGATACAGATCAACAGAGTTGATCTCTCCATCGGGGATCTGCTTGATTTGTTAGTAGAGATAAAGCCTGCAGACTCCTACGAATTTGACACTGCAAACATACTGATCGCAGTCAACGGTACTGATTCCTCGGCAATGCAGGGCAGGGCCACAATAATACACGACTCCGACGTTGTAAGTATCATACCAGTCATTCACGGAGGATCAGGAATGCTGTCCCTGAGGATACGCAGAAAACAGATTCAAATAATAGGTCTCAGGGGGAATAAAGCCGTCGGGGCAGGGTTTCTAGAGGATTTAAGATGCACATATCCAGGAATCCTGTTCCAGGCAGTCTCTAAGAATTTTGTGGCGGGCCGGGGACATCTTGAAAAAATTCTCAACGTTTCATTGGAGGCAGAAAGAAACGACATCCTGCTTTCAAAAAAACTGGAGACGGACATGCTGATGCGTTTTGCGCTGACAGGGCAGATCTCCGAGGCTATAACAAACGCCGGAATCAGGCCCGGGTACGGCTTTATCCTGATTGCCATCGGAAACAGGAATACATTAAACTCGTTATGTAGGAGGCTGGCGCCACTCTCAGACGGCCTGTTCCTAAAAGGCAGTAGCGCTTTTCTCAAAAGGCACTTCAAGATTACAAAAAGACAGCTTGATGTTGTCTGCTCAGACACTCCTCTGGAGGATATTCTAGTCGAGAGAGCCGCTGTCCTGCTCTGACATGCTGCGTTTTGTCTTCTCTACGCTCAGTATGTCTGAACTCTTCAGTATCGAGACCCCGGTTCTGCCACCCAGAATCTCAACTAGAATGATCTTGTCTGGGAATTCCAGGGAGACGGTACCGTTTACCATGTCTGCAAGTCTTGAGATGACATCCCTGCTGGAGATGTTCGTGTTTCTCTTCTCAATTGAAATCCTGTATGTCTCTCCGTCGGAGATTTGTCCTGGCAGTCCTGCCACTGCCTTCTGGATCTCCTCGATTCCGGTATCAACGGTCTGCTGAATCGGTATGACCCTCATGCAGTACCTGATGCTCCACGGCTCGTCAAGAAGCATGTCTCTGATCTTTCTCACAGTCTCCACCGGCTCAAGACTTGTACTGGCAGTAAGTATTCCGGAAATCTTGGTAATCGATGTCTCGGCGTCCGGATCTCCAAGCACATCTAAAATGCCCCGGATCTCATCGGCTGCATCAGGCTCGTAATGTCGTGGGCATGTGACGATCAGGTTCATAACCCCAACACAGTCTCCCTGTCCAGGAATCCCTCCCGGATTATTCTAATCTCTCCGTCTTCTGACTCGACTATTGTGGATTCGACACCGCCCTGAACCACCCCCCCGTCCACAAAGACGTCACAGTTCCGTATCTCTTTGGGGCAGCGTTCAGGATTCGTAAACGGTACATGTCCAGAGACGTTTGCGCTGGTGCCCACCAACATGCCGCATATCCTGAGAAGTTCCTGTGTACATCTGTGATTCGGTACACGGAGTGCGATTTTGTCATCCAGGTTCAATGCAGTCTTCAGATTCCCATCTGCCACCTTCAGCAGCATAGTCAGCGGGCCGGGCCAGAATCTTGCGGCCATCCTGCTGCTGGCATCATCAAATATGGCTATCTTTTCTGCCGTCTCCCGGGAGTGAACCAGAACGGGCAGAGGTTTTGAGGGATCCCGGGACTTTATCTTGTAGATCCTTTGGACAGACTCCCTGTTGCGTGGATTGCACCCTATTCCATAAACCGTATCCGTGGGAAATACGGCAATTCCGCCACGCATTATAATCTCAGACGCTTGCTGTATCCCATGCCTGCTGCAAGTTACCCTCATGGCAGTCCTGTCAGCACTTGTCTTATTACCATTTTGGGGCTCTTAACTCTTCGGGTGGTTTCTCCAGATTCAGGCTCTGGTAAATTCTAGTGATCTCTAATGTTCACTGCTCAAAAGTGTGTTTTAGGTTCTTCTCCAGATTCGGCTCCGCCGCATTTCGTCAGGGTGTTCAAAAGTGTCATGTCTCCAATAATGCTGTTCAAAAGTAAGTCGGACCACACCCGCACCTTGGTGGTAGATTTCGGTGATCAGATCACTAGAATTTACCAGAGCCATAATTCTTGCAAATTCGTGCCTAGAATTGTATTGGACCTGAGTACATACCATCATACTGCTCTTACAATTTTAAGATGTGGCGGTAAATCAAAAATCTTTGACAGTCACGGGCTTGTGCCCACCCTCAGATTTATCTCGTGGAACTCCGGTCCGGGTATGCATATTGGCCACATCACGCCACCTTGGCCCACAAACGACGATCCGCCGATGGCAAACACCAGGACTACGTGCCACCACCGGAGAATATTCCTAGCGCGCATCCGCCATGCGACGACCCCGAAGGATGTAGCGGCAATGACCCATGCAGTCAATGCGTAGCACCCAACGCCAACGTACCCGATGAGGATAAATGCATCAAATGTCATGTGTCCGGCAAAAATCCCCGAGGCTGCAAGAGCCGCAAACCACCACCTGTGCGTCATGCTACGCTGGCGGCTGCGACATGTAAAAAACATTCCACGATGCGACGCATAGTCGGGGACATAATGTTTCGCTAATTTGACGGTGCGGATTTGTGGGCAAACGCAATCGAAAAATTTTGATCCTGGAACATGTTGAAAATTGGCCTGATATTTTCAAAGGCGCTGTGCAGGAATGACAGGCTGCCCAGGGGCGACGGGTTCTTGCAGGATACGAACTGAGAAAAGATTCTCCAGATGATCGACCAGACGCCATCCGGCAAGGCGCGAGACATGCAGGTTGCATGTCACAAGAGAAGATCTTGGATGAGCCTGCACGCCATATCGGCTCTGGTAAATTCTAGTGATCTGATCACCGAAATCTACCACCAAGGTGCGGGTGTGGCCAAGCTCACTTTTGAACAGCATTATTGGAGACATGACACTTTTGAACACCCTGACGAAATGCGGCGGAGCCGAATCTGGAGAAGAGCCTAAAACACACTTTTGAGCAGTGAACATTAGAGATCACTAGAATTTACCAGAGCCTTCGATTTGGGAAAACACACGAAGAGTTAACAGAGTGCATTTTGGGTAGACTTTTAACGGGATCAGATCTCCCTCCGGGGTATGTCCGAACCCCTTGAAGTCTGGGATACTGACTTTGAAGACGACTTTGAAGACGGCGAGTTTGACTAGATGTTAAGCCCAAAGTTATCTACAAAGTCTACAAACTCGTAGTATGCCTGGAGAAACTCCCTCCCGGACCTGCTTATCATAAACATGCTGGATCCCCTGGTCTGCGTCACCTCTAAAAGTCCATGCGACACCAGAATCTGCAGGATTCCTGAGATTCTGGAATGTGGTATGTTTGCAGTTCTTATCAGATGGGTAACAGTGGATCCGTCCTCATCCCGGGCAGTTGTCAGTATGTCACCCACAATCTTGATGTGCGTCCGGTACCCTGCCATACCGCAGTATTACAAAACCCATATGATAGTATGTAATATTTTTCAATATACCAAAAAGATAAAAGATCTTGACAAGCACGGAATAACCGGCCAAATCAGGTAATTTGCAAGAGGCATGCGGATTCATCTCCGAATGGTGGCACGCATGGAATCACTCATTGATTATACCGGCATGGTCATTCAGACAGGTCACCAAACTTTATCCGAGTCAGCAGTGCCCTGCTTACCGGAATGAACAGTGCTACCAGGCCGCATATCTTGATTATTACGGATACGGGATACAGGATTGACTCCGGGAATACGAACGAGTACCACCCCAGAAACTCGCCCAGTGCCAAAAGAGCCAGGCCTGCAGCCACGGAGATCGTCCCCTTGTTTCTGCTGTCAATGTATGACAGTATGGTCTCAATGGCCCCATATGCCAGCAGGATAAACGAGACGGAACGGAATATGTGCTCCAGCTGGACTGACGATACCAGAAACAGCGGAAGAATGCCCACCGATCTAAAGTAGCTTGACTTTGGGGAGAATGATTTTATGCTGTGCGAGAACGCGATGAAAAAGTATCCCACCGTCTGAATTCCCGTTCCCAACGTCTGAACCCATCTCTCAATGTAGCCGTTCTTTGTTACAAGATCGTCCACCAGATATCCTGCCCATATGACGAGGAATCCTATGCCGATGGATAGAAATGCAATTGTAAGCCTGAACAGTGTGGGGCTTCCGGTACTTCGGAATCCCATCAGGAACACGATTCCTATGCCAAGACCAACCAGAAATCCGATGAGGTTGAGTATGTTTACCAGTAAAAACTCCAATGATGTGTAGGATCATCCAAATTATTTTAATCTGATGAAGCGGATCCTCAATCCCACTCGTCAAGGGATCCCGAACTCTGTCCCTCCGTGCTGCCTGCATAGTCGCCAAGGATGTCTGAGTATGTGGGCTCGTTGTGTGCGATGTACTTGACATACTCGCCATAGCTCATATCCAGATCGCAGGATGTACAGCGTACAGCGGAGAAATCACCTGCAAGTTCGGCAGGTTCATGACATTTGGGACATTTTATCCTCATGGTGGATACTGTCATTCTCAACTATTATGGCTTTACACGATCATATGGAATGTTTTTTATACAAATGGCATAAAGCAGATGCAGTTTGGGTTCAAAGGAGGCGTGTGTTGCGTGTGGCGGGAAGGTCATGTTGCGCTACACCCCCATGAAGGAATGGGGAATAAGCGGGACCATATGCGGGGACTGTTATTCAAAAAGGCTCAAAGATCACTATCCCGGGGATCATGCCCGGGTAAACAAGGATCTTGACTAGCCCTCTTTGGAATACTTGTGTACGTTAAGGCAGTTCCATGCAAGCGGATCATCCTTTACGTCCTTCTCATCCAGAAACGCAATGTCAGTGACTGTCTTTGTTCTCTTGAGAAGGGTAACCTGAAAGCTGGAAAATTTTTTACAGTCACACTCGTTGAACAGGCACACGTCATCATCCCCCTCGTCATGATCCTGTGCCTCGTGACCGCACTTGCATTCCTCGCCCTTTTTGGCATCGTCAAGGGAGTGCTTTGCATACACCCCCAGCCGGATATACGCCTCCCCATCATGACCGCGTCTGAACCGTTCATAGTGGTCGGATTTTGGGAGAAGTTTGAAGAATGACACGTTTGTTGCAGGTCTCTGGGACTCTGAACCCATGACAAACCAGTACATTTTGCCCACATCGACAAACCGGATTCGAATGGACGCATTTACCCACCAGTGGATGGTATCATGCCAGAGATCAACGGCAGGCTTGCGTTCAGAGAACAGCGGAACGACATTCATTCGGAGATCGTAATACCTGTAGGCCACTCCTACAAAATCATCAAACCACCGAATGGGCGAATTTGGACGCATCAGATGATAAGCAGAATGAATCTTATTTATCTTATGGGAAGGTATGATCCGGTAGGAGACATGCATGAACGGCTACACGACCACACTGCTTATGCCCAGACAGATCTTGGGCATGTATGCACATGGCGCAGGGCTGCATGTCAAACCAACCAAGCAGAGTCATGCCTGAGGAAGAGAAGAAGGATGCGGTTACATCTATATATATATTAGTACAACATAGTTACGTTGACATGACTACATATAGAACAAGCATGCACATCGTGGCGGATCTGTTAAAGGCCACCGAGGAGTTCGGGCAGGAAGGAATCAAGACAACATCCCTTCTAACCAAGGCAAACATCTCCCATTCAAGACTATCCAAATTTATGGCAAACCTTACCGGCGCAGGACTCATCAACAGGATAGAGTTTGACGGCAAGAACACATTTGTTATTACACCAAGAGGCAGGCAGTATCTGGAGTCTTATGCAAGATTCTCCAGCATAGCCGAGTCTTTTGGCATGGATGTCTAGTCATATTTTTTAATCTTTTTTGCTTCCTGTGGATCATCCTGTCCAGATGTTGCACACTGAGTCTGGCCTAGCCACGTTTCTTTGATCGCCGTCTTCTGTTCTCCCTCTGGCGAACCTTCCGATCCTTGTAGGAGCTGTAGACTATGATGATTGATATTCCGGCGATTGCAGCATAGAACAACAGGAACAGGGGCGCCTCCCTGAGCTCGCCGGTGGCAGGCGATATGAAGGCGATTGGTATACTGACTATCATGAATGCCATGATTACGAGAAGGTACTTGTCCACAGGTTAGTGGTATGTACAAAACCATATATCTTTTTGATTTCCAGATGGATGGTGGGAAGATATTGATAAGGATGTTGGAGATTGTGGGGTTGATTCTGGTGGTTGTGATGTCACTGAGTTTCGTGGGCGTGTTCCAGCCGTCTGTAGGACCCGGACTGTCCCCGTTGTTCTGGGCATGTGCCGGGGGCACCCTCATTATAATCATCTACAGAAAGAGGAGGAAGAGTTCTTGAAGCGTTCAGGCCCGCACGGGCATCCGGACTGCCTGCCCACCACACACACAGAGTCGCATGCCACATCAGGCAATGTGCAGTGATCACAGGATTTGTATCCCAACAGGTGACGGACGTGACTGCGCCACGCATGGGAATCGACAGATCTATAAAGGAGCACGGCATTTATTGAATAAGCATGGATGAGGCAGTTGGACAATGGTGGAAAGGTCTGGCAGAAGAACTGGAGATAGACATCGAGTCTCAATGAATGCTTACAGTTACCCCAGATAGACACATTCTGCAGAAATTCAGATATGCATTCCACACGTGATCCATATTTGTGCATGCGTTCAGGTACAGGCCACAAAATTCCAATCCTCACGACGGTTCCGCAAGATGGCTCGGGTTTGGTACCAATGATAGAGGTCGGTCCTGACTTTGAAGATCATCAGATGGCCGGCGCAGTCATGTCAATCATGAGGCAGGGCGTTGTGGGACTGCCTTTTGATTGAACTGCCTGAATGTCTGGTTGATGCCTTCAAGCATTGCAAGTACCCCTGGATAGTCCTGACAGGAGGAGGCCAGGTCGTCCCGGATTGCGCCTGCGTAGCGTCTGACATGCTTTATCGTACGCATCTTTTGTGACTTTGAACAGTTCCAGCGCTTCAGGGCGCTCAGATTTGCCGAGATGTCGCACAGCTTGATTAGTTTGGCATCATATGACGCGCCTTCAAGCTGCCGGACATATGCCTGCACCCTCGGTTTTCTTGGCAGGGACGTGTCCTTTGTCAGATATGAAACAATCACTGCAATCCTGCTTCCAAACTGTTCAAACAGATCGTCAAAGCTGGTATCAGTGTCCTCCAGGGTGTCATGAAGCCATCCTGCACATAGCACCTCCTCGTCTATCACACCCAGACTTTTCAGCCTGTTTACCACATCCTCAAGATGCCTTGAGTGTGTGGTAATGCCGTCTTTTTTGAGCATTCCGGCATGCCTTGCCCGGGCAAACGATTCGGCGTTTTGTAACAGCGTCAAACAGATTTCACATGTCACTGGTTTTGGGGAGTTTTAGAGGTTTTGCATCTTGCCGGTATGGGTATAATAAATGTGCGAAAAATGCTTTTAAAAATAGTATCAGAACACATAATTGGATTCAGCAGGCAGTCATGATTAATTCAGATAATGCCCAATAACTCCCGGCAAGCATGCACTATTCATGGGATTTTTCTGCAAACGTTTTGCACATGAGCATAATGGAATGCTTATAGATGTACATGCGGATGGATATTTG
Organism: Candidatus Nitrosopumilus sp.; assembly: GCA_965238275.1. GTDB lineage: Archaea > Thermoproteota > Nitrososphaeria > Nitrososphaerales > Nitrosopumilaceae > Nitrosopumilus. Next base: position 977,384 of record OZ250186.1, on the reverse strand, counting down.
TTGGTGGATCTTCCCAGAATCAACCTGTCAGGTGCGTTTTACACTCGATTTAAAATATGATGAAAAATTCCCGTCTCTGGATGTTTCTAGTCTTTGCACTGCAAAACTTCCGATTTTCCAGCCTGAAGATGCTGCTTGCATTAATGATGCCCGTATCATCCCTGGGCAGAACCAAGAGGATTGAAATGCCGCGAACAGCATGTACCGCGTTGACAGTCATTGTTGTTTTATCCGCATCTCCGTTGCTCCTTTATGATCAACTCGATGCAGACGGCAGCCTTTCAGAGTCTGTCCTTATATTCCCGTTTGGCGAAATCAAGAGCGCCAGTGCCCAGATTGATTTACCCTTTATCACCACATGGGAGACGACCTCGGCAAATCAAGAGATCAAATTCATCATGTTTGTGGTATCTGGCGGAACGGCCATCATAGACTGGGGAGACGGCGCCACCGAAACCGTCACTGGCAACGGCGGCCCTCAGACGCATCGGTATAGTACAGTCGGGACCCATACTGTCGCCATCTCGGGTGCCTTGGGAGGCATCGCTTTTCCACATTGCTGCGATCTTCCTTTCAGTGTTACCCCTGAACGACTCAAATCAATTGACCAGTGGGGCGATATACAATGGTCTACTATGGCTGAAGCGTTTCTCGGTGCAAAAAATATGGAATACAAGGCAACCGATGCTCCAGATCTCTCCAGAGTAACCAGCATGAATAGGATGTTTACCAATGCCGACGCCTTCAACGGCGACATCTCCGGGTGGGACGTATCCGGTGTGACTGACATGGGTCGCATGTTCTACAATGCCGACGCCTTCAACGGCGACATCTCCGGGTGGGACGTATCCGGTGTGACTGACACGAGTGCGATGTTTGCCAACGCTGCCTTCAACGGCGACATCTCCGGGTGGGACGTATCCGGTGTGACTGACACGAGTGCGATGTTTGCCAACGCTGCCTTCAACGGCGACATCTCCGGGTGGGACGTCTCGAGCGTGACTAGAATGAGTGGGATGTTTGACGCATCCGCCTTCAACGGCGACATCTCCGGGTGGGACGTCTCGAGCGTGACTGACAAGGACTACATATTTGGACATTCCTACATCAACGACCTCATTACCACATCCGTGATCGTGGGCACCGTATTTGGTGGTGGTGGTGGAGGTGCCTTCCTCATCTGGAGGCGGTTAGGCAAGTCAGCTGCCACGAGAAGAGGATAGCATGACGCTTTTTTTGCCACCGCCAGGTAATGCCATGTACGGAGGATAGCATTACGGTAACGTAACCTATCCTGTCAAAGACATGTCGATCTTACCGGCCTGTCTTCTTCATTTCATGACTGTCAAGCGTGTTTGACGCCGACGTCATGTGAATCGACTCGTGGCGATTTAAGAGCTGCCACGTTTCACACAATGCAATGACCCTGAACAGAATTCCAAGGCGCGAACCGCCATGCTCATGCGTGGAACGTTCACAAAAAAAAATCTCGTCTCCAACATGCATTCTGTCCGGATCGGACGGAAACGCATCAATCTGCACCGCCGGGTGTGACATGCACAAAGACGGACATCCGAATACAGAAGAAAGCCTCGGACGGGATCTGAACCCGCGACCTAACGCTTACGAGGCGTTCGCTCTACCAGGCTGAGCTACCAAGGCACGATTGGATGAATTCATCAGAGTTAATAAAAAGTCTTTCCGAATTGGTTTGATTGAAGAAGACGATATCTGGAATCAGGGGAATCTTTGGGGCGGATCTGACCCTCAGGCACGTATTGGAGTTTTGCAACAACTTTTCATCGATGATTGGGACAAAGTGCGTTATTGGCAGGGACACGAGGCAGTCAGGCCGCATGATGATGGATGCGGCAGGTGCGGCACTGATGGCAAACGGGATTGACGTGCACAGTCTTGGGATGGCTCCAACCCCGGTGGTGTTCAGGGAGGCAAGGGGATCAGCCGGGCTGGTAATCTCGTCATCACACAATCCCCTGGAGTGGAACGGAATCAAGTTCATCATAAACGGGAGAGGAATAAACGAGCAGGAGCTGCCGCAGATAATCAAACACCAGGAGGTGCAGGCAACCAGGATCGGAGTCGAGCGGGACATCGCGTCGTCTTATGCCAGTGATGCTGCAGGGCTCATAGGGGAGGTTGGAGCCCGTCCAGAGGTGGTAGTGGACGTAGGCGGCGGTGCTGCCAGATGGGTTGCGCCGGATCTTCTAAGGAGGATAGGGTGTTCCGTGCATGTCATAAACGAGGAGGGCGCAGCATCGAGGGGACCGGATCCCACGTCAGATGATCTGTCAGGACTGGTATCGGCTACTGCCGGGGGCAGAACAGGATTTGCATTTGATCTGGACGGCGACAGGCTGGTCGTAGTAAGGGACGGAAGGAAACAGACCCCTGATGTAACACTTGGGCTCGGGGTGGCACGGTCCCTGGGGATGGGATACAGGAGGTTTGTCCTGAGTGTGGATACAAGCGTATCAGTTGAGAAGCTCATCAGGGAGCGGGGTGGCACGGTTCTCAGATCCAAGGTAGGGGAGGCAAACGTGGTGGAGCGCATGCTGGAATGCAAGGCACAGGCAGGAGGGGAGGGAAGCAGCGGCGGCTTCATCCTGCCGGAGTTCAATTACTGCCGGGACGGAATGCTTGCCGGCGGCCTGATATCATCCATGCTTGGGGATTCGGGGTTTGACGAGGTCTTGGGTTTCATGGAAGGATACAGCCAGATGAGGGAAAAGGTAGCGGTTCCATCGGAGATTCATGACAGTGTCATCGGGGGCCTGGAGGCGATGCTTCCAGCAGAGTATTCTGAGACTGACATGCAGGACGGAATCAAGGGGATAATTGACGAGAAGAGCTGGGTGCTTGTAAGAAAATCCAACACGGAGGACGCCATCAGGATCTCAGCAGAGTCGGACAGCGATGAACGGTGCAAAAGGATTATCAACGAGATGAGACGTCGGGTAAAAGAGGGGTGCGACAATGCCAGATGAGTCTGCGATAATCAGAATCATTCAGAAAAGACTCGGCAATGACGGTTTTGTACCGGAGGATGTAGAGGTGTTTGGTTTGGAGGGCGTCACAGTTGTTGCAAGCACGGACACCATGGTACAAAGCACGGACATTCCCCCAGGGATGAGCCTTGCTGATGCGGCAAGAAAGAGCGTGGTGGCCTGTGTGAGTGATTTTGCCGCAAAGGGCGTAAGGCCGAGATACGGAATAATCTCAGTCAACATGCCAAAGACTGTCTCGTCCCGGGAGGTTGCCAGGATTGGGACAGGTTTGAGAAAGGCGTGCGACGAATACGGGATATCGATTCTTGGCGGGGACACCAATGGTGGAATGGAGATGGTGTTCACAGTATGCCTCTTTGGCAGCGCAAGCCGCGTCATCAGCAGGGACGGGGCCAGGACAGGTGATCTGATATTTGTAACGGGCCCGTTTGGGTATGCGCCTGCAGGACTGAGGATGTTCCTTGGAGGGGAGAAAGAGGGGGGGGGAGGACGTGCATTCGTAAGAAGGGCCATGCGGGCATTTGCACGACCGGAGCCCAGGCTCGACTTTGGGCTGGAAAGTGGCAGGTATTTTTCATCATCAATGGACTCCAGCGACGGGCTGGCTGCAACACTAAACGAGATGTCAAGGCAGAGCAGGAAAAGGTTTGTCATCGACAATACCCCGGCAGCAAGTGATCTGCAAAAGCACGCAAAATCTCTGGGGCTTGACCCGGATACGCTGGTCTTTGAGGGAGGCGAGGAGTACGAGTTTGTGTTTACCGCACCCCAGAACCACAGGGAGGCGATCATGGGCAATGCTACACGGTACAAGACGCCCGTCATCCAGATCGGGCATGTTGCAGACGGGGATGGCGTATTTGTGAGTCGTGGCAAGGGTATGAGCCGTCTGAAGGATTCAGGATGGGATCACTTTGGGTAATCATTCGCCAAAGTTCTTGCGTTCCACGTCATCCACTATCTCAATGACGGTGGCTGCAGGCAGGACAGATACACATTCGTTGATCCACCTCTCGTCAAGTCTGTTCATTTTCTGCACATCCTCTTCTGGAATCGCATCAAGACTTGAATCCGGATAGGCCGCATGTATCCTGTACCCCTCGTTGGCGATCTGCCGGCATTTCTGCTCTACCGGAGACAGGACCGCATCGCCAAGAGGGGAGAGAGACTGCAGCATTATAAAGCCGAACACTGTAGCGGTTGCTGCAAGCCCGACTGCGACTGGAATAATGGAGGCCACTATCAGAGGGTACGCATACGTGATATTTGTGTAGTTGTAAATTTTAGGTTTTGGGGGGACAAAAAATCAATGTATTTTAAACCCTTTGAGATCTGTGTAGTTATTGTCAGATGCTGAAAAACCAGAAGCCAAGGCAGATCTAGAAGAACAAGCCAGCACCGAGACAGAAGTCAAAGCTGAGACGGAGGTCAAGGTAGACGTGGAGGTTGAGGCTGAAGCCAGCACAGAACCGAAGGTTGAGGCTGAAGCCAGCACAGAACCGAAGGTTGAGGCTGAAGCCGGCGGCGATGTCCAGCAGCAGCAGCAGCAGCAGCAGCAGCAGCAACAGCAGCAGCAGCAGCAGCTGCAAAGGAGACAAAATCAGAAAAGACGCAGACCAAGGCCCAGCCGGAACCAAAAAAGGAGAATCCTGAGAAATGGGGAATTGCGCACATCTTCAGCAGCTATAACAATACAATCATACACATGACTGATCTTACCGGCGGCGAAACGGTGGCCATCAGTTCAGGCGGAATACACGTCAATGCAGACAGATACGAATCATCACCGTTTGCTGCAATGAAGGCGGCAAACGCGGTGGTAGAGTCTGCAAGAACCAAGGGGTTTGCAGGGTTTCACATCAGAGTCCGCGCAGTAGGCGGCGTCGGTTCAAGGGTTCCAGGTCCGGGAGCGCAGGCTGCCATAAGGGCCCTGGCCAGAGGCGGATTTAAGATCGGACGAATTGACGATGTTACGCCCATCCCACACGACACCACCAGAAAGAAGGGTGGAAAGAGGGGAAGAAGGGTCTAGCTTACCAGTTTTGCCTTTACGTTACAGCCGCGAGAGTTAAGATAGTCAGTCATAAACTGCACAAACTTCTCCAGACGGTTTCCCCGTCCATACCCGGATATCATATCAGAGAATCTCTTCTCTATGCCGTCTTGCAGGTCTGCCTTGAATGCCAGCCTGAAGAATGTCCATCCAAACCTGGATGACGGGCTGCCAAGAACGTATCCGTTGTAGTGGCCTGAAAGACTCTCCATGTGCGAGAGCGCCTTTTTGATCATCAGGAGATCATCGCCGTAGCTTTTTGTCGCAATCTCCAGTATTACGCTCACGATTTCTCACCGGGGGACTGTCTTTGGAGTTTTTCGGTGAGGGATACAAACTTGCCATCCTGCTCCACGTTTATCTTGGTTGCCATCCTGACGTACAGTCCCACTGCCCTGAACAGCGCAAGAAGTTTTCCCCCGTCAAGCGTCTCCCGGATCTCGCCGGCCTTGATCAGTTCTGCGAGCTTGGCCACGACCATTGCAGTCTCGTTTGGGAACTGGGATTCTGCGTTCTCCAGCACCTCCAGGCCCCGGAATCCCAGCCTGCCTGCAAGGATGCCGCGCGGAGTAGTGGCAGGACTGCTGCCCTCTGACGGATTTTGGATCTGCTCACTCTTCCTCTGGAGGTTCTGCTGCATCTCAGCCAGGCGCCTTGCCTTGAGTCTTTCAAGTTCCAGATCGTCGCTCAACCCTTTATCACACCTATCGGCACCAGCTTTGCAACCTTGGTGGCAATTCCCAGAGAGTGGGAGACGTCAACAACGGCATCGACGTCCTTGTATGCCTGCGGCGTCTCCTCCACGACCCCGTCCCGGGTCAGGGATTTGATGAATATGCCTTTGTCGCGCAGGGACTTCTTTACGCCGTCCTCGGTATAGTTTCTCCGGGCCTTTGACCTTGACATCATCCTTCCTGCACCGTGCGCAGTAGAGCCAAAGCTCAGGTTCATGGAGCCTGGCTGGCCCAGCAGAATCCAGCTTGCAGTTCCCATGGAACCCGGAATCAGGACAGGCTGACCCAGGTCCTGGTACCGCGACGGTATCTCCTTGCTGTTTGCAGGAAATGCCCTTGTCGCGCCCTTTCTGTGAACCACGAGATCCCGCCGGACTCCGTCAACCTTGTGCTTTTCAATCTTTGCGATATTGTGAGATACGTCATAAACCAGCCCCATGTCAAGATCAGACTCGGTCTGCCCAAAGACGCGCTGGAAGGACTTTCTAGTCCAGTGGGTAATCATCTGCCTGTTGCTCCATGCAAAGTTCAACGCTGCAAACATTGCGCTCCTGTAGGATTCGCCTTCCTCGGACGTGTTTGGCACGCATGCAAGCTCCCTGTCGGGAAGCCTTATGTCATACCTTGACATCGCCTGTTCTGATATCCTAAGATAGTCGCTACACACCTGATGCCCAAACCCCCTTGAGCCGCAGTGAATCAGGATCGTGACTGACCCCTCCTTGATGCCCATCCGCTCTGCTGCCTGCCGGTCGTGAATCTCTGAGACCCTCTGAACCTCAAGAAAATGGTTTCCAGAACCCAGGCTTCCAAGCTGGGGGGCGCCTCTCTTTCGCGCCTTCTCAGAGACCTTGTTTGGATCCGCCTTTGGAATACGGCCATTCTCCTCACACACGTCAGAGTCATCAGAAGAGCCATACCCGTGATCAACTGCCCAGTCCACCCCCCTCACCAGGACCTCGTCAAGCTCAGAATAGCTCAGCTTTACTGCGCCCTTGGAGCCCACTCCGGACGGAATGGAGCCAAACAGATCATTTACAAGATCCTTCAGCCGGGGACGAACCTGTTTCTCTGTCAGGCTGGATCGTAGCAGCCGGACGCCGCAGTTGATGTCGTATCCGACACCACCTGGACTTATCATGCCCTCCTTGGCATCCATGGCAGCAACCCCGCCTACCGGAAACCCATATCCCTCGTGGCCATCAGGCAGGACGATACTGCAGCCCACGATTCCCGGAATTGATGAGACGTTCCGGGCCTGCCTTATCGTCCTGTCGGTGAGCATCTTTGCAAGAAGCGTCTCGTCGGCATAGATTCGTACAGGCACCCTCATTCCAAGATTCGAGTCTGCGTCTATCTGGTACTGGTTGTTGGCAATCCTTCTGGGAGCAGTGGCAGACATAAGTATTGGGAGGGTTTCCGCCCAATCTAATTTAAACCATCAGAAGAACGGGGCATGCCGTCATTTATTCAGATGCGGGTCTTTGGTAAGGCAGTTATTGGAAATCACATACAAAAGTGCAGTCGCCCGGCGGCTGCATTCCTTTGTCGTTTTCTGACGTCCCGGCAGGCTTCCCACCCGAACTTGGCTCCTGCCCGACCCCCTCGGAGACAGCTAGGGCGTATTGCCATGAGTAGATTTATTTCAGATACACATGCATGGTAGACATTGGCAATACTACCCATCGACAGCGGCCGCTACGGCACAAAGGAGATGACAGACATCTTTGAGGAGCAACAAAAGATCGAATACCAGTTGGAGATAGAGGGGGCAGCTGCCATATCCCAGGGTACGATGGGAATGATTCCGGAGAGTGCCGGGGAGGATATCTTCAAGGCTGCAACCTCCGGAGGAGTTACGGCAAAAAGGATCAAGGAGCTGGAGGCTGCAAGCGACCATGACACGGCGGCGCTGGTGGAGGCGTTAAGCGAGAAGTGCAGCGCGGATGCAAGGCCGTGGATCCACTACGGCCTTACAAGCAATGATCTGGTGGATACAAGCAACTCCATGCAGATGAGGGACACGCTGAGAATAATCCAGAAAAAGACGGCAGGGATGGCCACCATCCTAGAGGAGAAGGCCACAAGGTATGCGAGGGTTCCGGCCGTTGGAAGGACTCACGGCCAGCACGCAAGCATCATATCGTTTGGCCTAAAGTTTGCAAACTGGGCCGCAGAGATGGCAAGGCACGTGGAGAGGATTGAAGAGATTAGAAAGAGGGTTTTGATCTGCAAGACCCTTGGCGTTGTGGGAACAGGCTCGCTGATGGGTGCAGGCGCACTGGATATCCAGAAGATGGTGGCGCAGCGCCTCGGACTTTATCCTGCAGATGTCGCCACCCAGATAGTCCCAAGGGAGAGATATGCAGAGTATGTCTTTGAGCTGGCGCTGATAGGTGCGACGCTTGAGAAGATTGCAGTGGAGATAAGGAACTTGCAGAGGACCGAGATAGGCGAGGTGGCCGAACAGTTCAAAAAGGGCCAGATGGGAAGCAGTGCGGTTCCGGTCAAGAGAAACCCGATCAAGAGCGAACGGGTCTCGTCGCTGTCCAGAATGGTGAGGAGCAACATCGCAGTCTCTTTTGAGAACATACCGCTGTGGCATGAACGGGACCTGTCAAACTCTGCCAACGAGAGATTTGTGATTCCGACAGTATCCATACTGGTAGACGAGATGCTCAGGACCATGGAAGGGGTAATATCAAACCTGTCAGTTGACGAGGAGAGGATTGCAAGGAACCTGGAGGTGACAGGCGGGCAGATCTTTGCCGAGTTTGTTTTGGAGGCGCTCATCAAAAAGGGCGTTCCAAGGTTTGAGGCATACAGGGACGTTCAGAGGGTCGCCTTTGAGGCAAGGGACAGCAAGATCCAGTATGCGCAGGCAGTCAGAAACGACAGGGCGTTCTCCTCAAGGCTTGACGATGACGAGATTGATGCCATATTCCGGGCAGACAGACATCTTGGCGCGTCAGTCAGAATAATCAAAAACGTGCGAAGGCTTGTCAGGAATACAGCAAAGAGAGTTTCTTAGCCTTTAGCAGTTTTTTGTGGATTCTGGAGCCGTACTGGAGTGCCTTCTTTTTCTTTGAGCAGGAGATCTCAGGAACGCCTGTCGCACGGGCTATTGTGCGTATGATGTGCTTGCGGTACATGTCATCAGGGCCATGAATCTTTTCTGACACGGGAACCGACATGGCAAGCGTTATGAACTCGGGGGACAGCAGAGGCTGCAGGAACGTCACGCCGTGCTCGGAGGCAACCGAATCCACCGCCTTCATCATTTTGAGCTCGTTGTCTATCTTGGAGGCCATCACATCCATTACCCGCTGTTCCCCGTATTCGATTGCCTTGATGTATGCGTTATAGCCGCAGAAGAGCTCGTCGATTCCGTTTGCAGTCACCACAAAGTCAAGGCCATGGCTCCTTGCCAGTACGGAGACGTAGTAAAACGCGATACAGTTTTCAATCCACGACAGGTTGTCGGTCTTTACGATGCTGCAAATCTTCGCCAGGGTTTGGGGGAATGTCTCGGGATCGATTTCAAGCACGTGATGGGCAAGACGCATCTGCTCGTTGACCTGCCTTGCAAACAGTATGTCATGCGAGTCTGAAAACCCGACTGTCAGCAACGTGACGTCATACCCCATGTCCAGGCACGTCTTTGAGATTAGCGTGCTGTCGACACCGCCGGAAAATGCAATGCCGATTCTGTTGCTTTTGACGGTTTTGGCTATGGCGCTTTTTATCCCCTCAAAGAGCGCATCCGTATCCCCAGGAGTCATCACATCATTATGGGTGAAACCCTTTAACTACTGTTCTGCACACGGACTGGTATGAGAATGCTGACCCCGGATGAGATTATAGAGGAGCAGAAGAGTCTTGAAGGCTGGAGCGTCATGGATGGAAAGCTCCACAAAGTCTTTGAGTTTGAGAGCTTCAACCGGGCCTTTGGATTCATGACCAGGGCTGCCATGGAGATTGAAAAGATGAACCACCATCCGGAGTGGCTCAACGTTTACAACCGAATCACGATAGACCTGATGACGCATGACGCCGGGGGGATTACCAAGAACGATACCGATCTTGCAAGGATTCTCGACTCGCTGGTGTGACAGTATACGCCAGATACTGTGTGTATGAATGCCCTGTATCGCAAGAATGACAGCAGAGTGGGAGCTGTAGCCAGGCATCACAATGAGGGGCCGCGCCCAAACTGTCGGCTATGTGGACTTTTGTGGGTTCCCCTCACATTACAGAATTTATATTAATCAGGGGCAGATGATTCTGCATGGCCCCAAACCCCACAATACTGGATTCAGAGTTCAGATACATTGACGGGAAGAGAAACATTCTCAGAACCAGGGCGGAGCTCACAGTGGCACAGATGCTGGATTTTTTGGGAGAAGAGTACGAGTACGACTGCCGGATTAAACTTGACGACGGCGAGGAGGTCACAGTCGACTTTAGGACAAAAAAGGGCCTCATTGAGGTGATCGACTCAGACGAGGAGATTGAAAAGTACAAGAAGATCAAGGGGGGCCTGGCAGCAGGGAAGGTAATGGCAGTCGGAAGCGCAAAGCACGTGGCCCGGATAGACGAGCTGCAGGAGATGGTATTTTATGACAAGGCGCCCCAGACAGGCTCGATATTTCTCGAGGATGCCTCATTCTCCTTTGACTATGCGCACATCCTTCCACTGGTTGAAAAATGCTCCATCCTGCACGGGCACACGTCCTCTGTAATGGTGGAGCTGGTAGGCCAGATGAAGGACAACCTTCTTTTGGATTTTGGGCAGGCAAAGAGGATCATCAAGGAGGTAGTCAACACGTTTGACCATAAATTCTTCATAAACGGCAGATACGTCACGTCCCAGGACGAGTTACACCACATGGTGGAGTTTGATGGCCCAAAGGGCAGGTTCAGGCTGCAGGTTCCAAAAAACACCACGTACGTCCTGGAGGGGGAGGCCACGGTGGAGAACCTTGCAGGCGAGATAATCAGGCTCTTGGCGCCAAAGTTGCCTGCCAACGTGGAGGCAGTCGGGGTCTACATATACGAGGGATACAACAAGGGATCCCACATAATATCAAACATCTCAAGATAAGGCATGGAACCAAAGATAAAAGAGAAGGCATGGAATCCGGAGCTGGAAAGGGACATCCTCAGCATGTGGGCAGAGGAGAAGACCTACGACTTTGTGCTGCAGGATGAAAACTATACCATAGACACCCCTCCCCCGTACCCGTCAGGCAGGCCGTGGCACATAGGGGCGGCAGCCCATTATGCCCAGATAGACATGATTGCGAGGACTGCGAGGATGGCAGGGAAGAACGTCTACTTTCCCATAGGGATAGACAGGAACGGGCTTCCAGTCGAGATGTACACAGAAAAGAAGCACGGCATCAGGATGAGGGAGACTGACAGGGAGAAGTTTCTGGACCTGTGCAGGGTGTCCCTTGACGACCTGGAGGCAGAGATGATCCTAATCATGAAGAGCCTTGGCATTAGCGGAAACTTTGCAGACTACTACAGGACGGATTCAGTCGAGTTTCGGACGCTTACGCAATCCACGTTCATCAGGCTGTGGAAGGAGGGCAGGGTATACCTGGCCAACAGGCCCAACGACTACGACTGGGTCTCAGGCACCACCATAGCATACGCCGAGATAGCCTACGACGACCTGCCTGCAAAACTGGTTCACATGAAGTTTGGAATCAAGGGGACCAATTCCCACATTGTGATTGCAAGCACGAGGCCTGAGCTGCTCTGTGCGTGCAGGACCGTAATAGTGAATCCTGATGATGAAAGGTACAAAAAGCACGCGGGGTGCCGGCTTGTCGTTCCCATTGCCGGCCAGGAAGTCGAGTTGAGGACGCACATGTCTGCCAAGCAGGACTTTGGCTCCGGGGCAGTGATGGTGTGCAGTTATGGCGACAGGAACGATGTTGCGCTGTTCCGCGAGATGGGCCTGGAGGAGGTCGTGGCCATAGGCATGGACGGCAGGATGACGGAGGCTGCAGGCAGGTATGCAGGACTGAGGCCCAAGCAGGCAAGGGCAAGGATAACCGAGGATCTGGAGGCGGGGGGGTTCGTTGAGAGGATCGAGGACATAACACACAGGACGCCGGTGGCAGAGAGAAGCAGGAATCCCATCGAGATAATCCCCATGGACGAGTACTATCTGAGGCAGAAGGACTCGGTGGAAAAGATCAGGCAGATTGGCAAGGAGACCCTGTTTCATCCCGTAATGCACAGGCAGATTCTGATGAACTGGCTGGAATCCATATCCATAGATTGGCCCATATCAAGGAGAAGGTACTACGGCACGGAGGTTCCCATATGGTACTGCAAGGAGTGCTCAGAACCCCACGTTCCAGAACCCGGAAAATACTACAGGCCGTGGCATGACAAGTGCCCCGTAAAGCGCTGCACCAAGTGCGGCGCCTCCGAGTTTGTAGGGGAGGAGAGAACCTTTGACACCTGGATGGATTCCAGCGCGTCCCCCCTGTTCATCAGCAGGTTTGGCAGGGACGAGGAGTTCTTCAAAAGGACGTATCCGGCATCAATAAGGCCGCAGTCAAAGGATATCGTCCGGACATGGCTGTACTATACCATCCTGCGGTGCCACCAGATTACCGGGGAGAAGCCGTGGTCTGAGGCCTGGATAATGGGGTACGGCCTTGACGAGAAGGGAATGAAGATGAGCAAGAGCAAGGGAAACGCCATAGACCCGCTGCCGGTAATAGAGAGGCTCGGCGCAGACACCTTCAGGTTCTGGAGCGCAAGCGAGGTGAACCACGGGTACGACTTTAGGTGCAACGAGCAGAGGATAGAGTCGACTAAAAAATTCCTCAGCAAACTCTGGAACGTCTCAAGGTTCCTCTCAAGCTTTCCGGTAGTAACCGAGGGGACGCCTTCTGCATCAGACAGGTGGATCCTCGCAGAGCTTGACCGGCTGGTATCAGAGTGCAAAAAGGGATACGCCACGTACAACTTTTTTGTGCCTGCAATCGCGCTCAGGGAGTTTACGTGGAACCTGTTTGCAGCCCACTATGTAGAGATGGTCAAGGCGCGGGCATACGGAATCGGCTTCTCAGAGGAGGAGAGGAACGGTGCGCTGTACACGCTTCACAAGGTGCTCTCCACCATACTCAGGCTGCTGGCACCCATAGTGCCGTTCATCACAGAACACCTTTGGAGGGTGCTGTACTCAGACCAGAGCATCCACAAACAGAGGCAGGCAGAGCCGGAGGAGGAGGAGGAGGAGGCCGAAGACGTGAGCCACACCACCAAGGAGATTACCAGATTCAACTCTGCAGTATGGAACAAAAAAAAGTCAGACGGGCTGTCCTTTAAGGATCCCATAACGATGGAGATTCCAGAATCCCTCGGGCCGTTCCAGGCGGATCTCAAGGCAATGCACAGTATAGAATAGAGAATCGCTAGCTACATGCAGCAGCGGCAGCAGCAGCAGCCCACAGGCAGGCCCAGGCAGTCACTTGTCCTTGGCAGATATGACTGCAAGATTGACAAGGTACTTGTGCAGGGATACGTCACCGGTCAGTTCCGGATGGAACGATGTCCCTATGATGTTGTCCTTTTTGAGTGCGACTGCCCTGCCGTCGAGCCTGGCCAGTACTTCTGCAGAGCCTGCATCAGTCACTGCCGGCGCCCGGATGAATACGCCAAGAAACGTCGGAATTCCAATGGAGTCCATCGAGACTTCTGCCTCAAAGGACTGGGACTGCCTTCCAAATGCGTTTCTCTCCACTGCAATGTCAAGTGTTCCAAGGAGCGGCTGCTGCGTCTTCCCCATTACGCGGTCTCCTGCGCTGGCAGACAGCATTATCATGCCTGCGCATATCCCAAGAACGGGCATTCCCTCCGAGATTCTGTCCCGTATGGCATCAAGCAGGCCGTTGTCAGCAGAGAGGCGCCCCATGGTGGTGCTCTCCCCTCCGGGAATTATCAGGGCATCCAGATCAGGTACGTCCTCAGGCGTGTTGACATCAGATACGGTCCCGTCAACGTCTAGCTCGTCTATTGCAGTCATTGCAGCCAGCATGTTCTCCTCCACGTCCCCCTGGATTGAGAGAACGCCGATATTGATACTGCTGCTCATGCCATGCCCCCCCGTTCCTGCATCCGCAGGTCCAGCGTGTTTACATCCAGTCCCAGCATGGACTCCCTTTCGTCAATCATCTGCTGGGCCTCCATGACACGATCCGGATCATCCCAGAAGGTGGCAGCCAGTACTATCGCCTTGGCCCTCTGCGAGGCATCCGAAGAGTTGAAGATTCCCGAGCCTACAAAGATTCCGTCGCATCCAAGCGACATCAGGTATGCAGCATCGGCAGGGGTTGCGATTCCTCCTGCTGCAAAGTTTACCACCGGCAGCCTCTGAAGCATTGCGGTATGCTCTACGATGTCGTATGATACGCGAAACTCCCTTGCCATCCGGACCAGTTCCTGATCGTCGCCGGAATCGTATACGGATGATATCAGGCGGAGCTCGTCGTTTACCTTCTTGATGTGCGTGATGGCCTCTGCGACGTTTCCCGTTCCGGGCTCGCCCTTTGTCCTTATCATTGCCGCCCCCTCCTCGATACGGCGCAGCGCCTCCCCAAGGGATCGTGCGCCGTTTACAAAGGGGGTTGTAAAGTCCCACTTCCAGATGTGGTGCATCTCGTCTGCGGGAGTCAGGACCTCGGATTCGTCTATCATGTCAACATCGCATGCCTGCAGCACCTGTGCCTCGCTGACATGCCCTATCCTGCACTTGGCCATTACCGGAATGGTGACAGAGTTCATAATGTCCTGGATTACCTTTACGCTTGCAGTCCTTGCAACGCCGCCTGCCTTTCTGACATCGGACGGAAGCTTGTCAAGTACCATGACAGATACCGCCCCTGCATCCTCTGCTATCTGCGCCTGCTGGACCGAGGTGACATCCATTACCACCCCGTTCTTTAGCATGTGGGCAAAGCCGCGCTTGAGTACAGACGAGCCGCGTGTAACGTCATAGGTGTCCCTCTTTTCAGAGACGATTCCCCGGGCGTCATTGCGCTGACCGGACAGTGAAATCATGCCATGATTTTCATTCAAGGCTATTTGTACCTATTCACGAATGTCAGATATTATCTGATCAAGCTCGGCCTCGACCATGGTGATGAGCGGGGGTATAAAGTCCGGCGTGACTTCCTGTTCCGGCCAGAAGATCTGGTTGACCCTGCCGTTAAGCGTGACCTTTACGTTGGATTTTTGGTATTCGGTTACATTCTCTGGCACCTCAAAGGATTCGGACGGGATGGACATGAATCCGGTCTCCTTTATCAGGGCCTTGATCCTGTCAAGATCGGCATCGTCAAGCGTGGACCGGATGTCCGGCCGGAGGTACCCCGCCTCGTTTACCGAGTATTTTGTGGCGCCGTCGTCCTTGATCAGAAGAATCTCAGTCTTTTGCGCCCCGACCCTCTCGGTAACGCCGTATGAGATCTTTTTTAACTGGTGCTTGGTGTACTCTATCTCGATTCTATCAAAGGAGTTTGCCGCAGAGATTGGAATCTCGTTGCGTATTAAAAGCGGGACCGAGAGGAGCAGCGCCACAATTACCGGAATGGCTCCAAGTGCCAGATAGATATTCTTGACCATGTGTGTACAGTATCGAATTGGAAGTTATTGCAAATAAGTCTTAGCCAAAAACACGCGGTTTCAAACCAGATGCCTGCAGTCGGCGTCCGGCCAGAAGATGGCTATAAGCACAGGTGTCCTGTTTGTTGGCGAATATGCGAGTTGGGAGAATTTCCATTTTGTATCTTTTTTCAGATATTTACATGCCTGCAACGCAGTAAAATACCACGATTCATGCCTGCATTTGGTATTATCCGGCATTTTATTTTTTTATTTCATACTGTCGGATTGATTTGTCTCATGGTTTATTGTGATTAGTGCTCATTTCTAATTTATCAAAAAAAAATTAATTGGTACGGAATTATCAGTTTCAAAGTAATTCAAGAGTGTTTTAGAATTAAAAAATAATATAGATGTTCACAGACCATATATGATAAATAATATTCAGGGGCTTTATGATAGGTTTGGTGATGAATCTTATTCTGAATTCCCGGTAGATGCATCATTTTCACAAATCTTGCACAAGGATTGCAGGCAAGGGCGGTACGGCAGGAATCAGATATCGGGTTCCAGCACACGCAGTGGCAAAAAGAGGGGTGCGGTATTTGCTGTCATTGTGTCACGCCGCCGGTGCTGCGCCCGTCAGGCGTGCACGCCGCATATGCGCATGGTTTGGAACCTGCCAGTTGTGCCGTACGGCAGCAGGTACGCCTGAATGATGTAGGTACCTGCACCTGCCTGCACCTGCCTGCCTTCTGAGTCTGCATCCCAATGGGATGCATGTATCGCCTGACACGACAAAGCCGGGACCTTGGAGATTCCTGGGAAGCGCCGATACGTCTTTTGGATGATGCAAAATCCCTCCCAAAAATAGGTTAAAATCCAAGTCCATTTCACCATATGTCGTGGGGTCGTAGCCTAGCCTGGTAGGGCGACAGTGTCTACGATAAGATCACCGCTAAGGGCTCCAGAGGTAAGCTAAGCTGCACTGACTCAGGGATGATGTAAGTTTGGAGCTGTAGTGACCCGTAGGTCGCCGGTTCGATTCCGGTCGGCCCCACGTCAAACCCTAACCGCGAAGGACGTTCAGGGCGGAGCCTGCCCGGAACCACCCCAGCTGGGTCTCATTGTATGAGTGGTTCAGCAGAATCTCCTCTCGGGTGTCGTCTGCATGCACAATCACGCACCGGACCTGCCTGCCGGGTGCCAGCCCGTCAAGTCCGGGCAGGGTGATCCTGTCGTCCTGAAGAATCCTCTCATAGTCGTCCGGATTCGCAAACGTCAGTGCCAGTATTCCCTGTTTTTTGAGGTTGGTCTCGTGTATTCTGGCCATGCTCTTTGTTATTACCGCAGCACATCCCAGGTGTCTGGGAGTCATTGCAGCATGCTCCCTGCTGCTTCCCTCGCCGTAGTTGCCATCACCGATTATGACCCACCTGATCTGTCCTGCCTTGTACTGCCTTGCAATGCCTGCAAACGGCTCTGCCTGGCCGTTCAGTATATTTTTGCCCACGCCCACCTTGCCGTTGAAGGCATTGACTGCCCCAAGCAGCATGTTGTCGCTGAGGTTGTCAAGATGCCCCCGGAGCGAGAGCCACGCGCCTGCAGGGGATATGTGATCAGTGGTGCACTTGCCGCGAGCCTTTACCATTACTGGGAGATCCTCAAAGTCTCTTCCGTCCCATGCAGGAAACGGCTCCAGGCGCTGGAGTCGTCCGCTGCCAGGATCAATCATCACCTCCATCCCCTCGTGGTTCTCCGGCGGGGCAACATACACGCCCTCGGGCCTCATGAATCCGCCGTCAGGAACCTCCGGTGCCGGTGCCGGCGGCTCCAGTCGGAACCGCGTGCCGTCAGAGGCCACAAGGGAATCTGTCATCGGGTTGAACGAGAGCCTACCTCCCAGGGACAGTGCAATTATCATCTCAGGGCTCCCGATAAAGTTCAGCGTGCTCCTGCGTCCGTCGTTTCTGCCAGGAAAGTTCCGGTTAAATGTCGTGACTATGGTGTTTCTCTGATCCTCTACAATCTCCGGCCGGTTCCACTGGCCTATGCACGGGCCGCATGCGTTTGCAAGAACCGTGGCGCCAATCCCCTTGAGGGACTCCATCTGCCCGTCCCGCTCTATTGTGCCCCGAATCTGTTCGGAGCCTGGCGTGACTAGCAGCGGGATCTTGGATCTGACTCCCATGGCCCTTGCCTGTTCTGCCAGGCTTGCGGCCCTTGACATGTCCTCGTAGGATGAGTTGGTGCAGCTTCCAATCAGGGCAACTGATATCGAATCCACGTAATCCTCGGACCGGACGTCGCGTGCCAGATCCGAGATTGGACGTGCCAGATCAGGCGTGTGCGGCCCTACTATGTGCGGCTCCAGAGTCGACAGGTTAATCTCAATTATGCGATCAAAGAATTTTTCAGGTGTCTGCTCCACCTCGGGATCTGCCACAAGCAGATCCCTGTACGAGTCTGCAAGTTTTGATATTCCGGCCCTGCCGGTATGGTTCAGATACGTCCTCATCCTGTCATCGTATGGGAACACGGAGCAGGTCGCGCCTATCTCGGCTCCCATGTTTGTAATGGTGGCCTTGCCTGTGCAGCTGATGGATTCTGTTCCGGGGCCAAAATACTCCACTATCGCATTGGTGCCTCCGGATACTGTAAGCTCTTCTGCGACCTTTAGGATTACGTCCTTGGGTGAGGTCCAGCCGTTGAGCCTGCCAGTCAGTCTGACTCCGATTATTTTTGGGTACAGCAGCTCCCATGGCATGCCAGCCATGGTCTCGGCTGCATCAAGGCCGCCGACTCCGATTGCAACCATGCCAAGGCCCCCGGCATTGGGTGTGTGCGAGTCGGTTCCAATCATCAGTCCTCCAGGAAATGCATAATTTTCCAAAACCACCTGGTGTATGATTCCTGCCCCCGGCCTCCAGAATCCGCATCCGTATCTTGCAGCAGCCGACTGTAAAAATCCAAAGACCTCGCTGTTCTCGTCAAGTGATACCTTCATGTCCACATCCCCCCGAACCTCTGCCCGGATTAGATGATCACAGTGCACAGTGGTCGGCAGGGCCGCCGTGTCCAGTCCTGCCTGCATGAACTGAAGCATGACCATCTGGCCTGTCACGTCCTGCAGTGCGACGCGATCCGGCCTGAGAAGGACATAGTCTCGTCCTCCCACGGGGGTATCCTTACCCATCACGTCAAGGTGACCCGCCAGTATCTTCTCTGCAAGCGTGAGCGGCCTTTTGACCACATCGCGATACCGAGCAACGTTTTCTTTCAATCTTTGATAAACGCCAGAGACAAGCTCCGGCGTAGTGTCAATCTCCACAGGATCGGCAGTACGCATCCTGAATTTAATAGTTGCATTCGGGAGGGTATACATCCTCAGATCCCCAAATCATCCATTTGTACCAAATACACAGTTCTAGGCAGTCTGGGCCGTAGCAGCCACAGGTATCCGCTCCTCACGCAAAGGCTGTCCGAATATCCTCCAGTCCGGATCCCTGATGGGCGATTCCCGCATCACATGACGGCATTCCCATGATCCAAACAATGACAGCCTAAATTGATGGATATTCTGATCAGTTTTCAGGCACGGATCTGAGGACGTACTGTCCTTCCAAAGTGTTTTTTTATGGACAGTGCGAATAAAAACAGATGTCAGACAAGGTACAGGTAGATTCCATCCCACTGTCATCCGAGGAGATAAAGGACGTTAAGAATTTCTACAGCAATCCAAAAGAACACAAGACTGGAACTCTCAAGGAGTTGCTTGAAGAACTGCACCGTGATTGAAAGTTGTGGAATTTAAGGTGGCCATACAGATCACCGGCAGGCAAACCAAGTGAATGTGTCCCGGCATCTCGTACAGGGCAATGCCTGAAACTATCCCCTGGCAGATACCCTTATTCTTCTCTGAACGGTGCGTATTGCCGCTGCCGGCCCCACCACATAGATTCCGGCTACTGCCCCAATTGAAAGCATTCCAAATACCAGGACTGACATCTCAGAACCGGGGTCTGCAAGCGTCATGATGTTCATGGCGTACAGACCGGGCGTGATTAATGTCAGTACGGTATCCCTGAATACCGGGTTCTCCCGTTCAATATCTGCAACTGCAGGCGAGAAGGAATAATACACCTGGTTGAATCCTGTCATGAACGATGTTCCGGATGCAGTGGAGAGCAGCGTGCCATCCCTGATTTCACGCAGGAACTGAACCTGTGGTGCAAGCTCGCTGCCGTATGCGGCAGTTGCGATCAGGCATCCACCACCGCCCGGACCGGTCTCCGGATCCTGACCGGTCTCCGGATCCTGACCGGTCTCCGGCGGTGTGTCGTCAACGAAGGTAATCTCGCCTGTGGCACCGTCATATCCACCCGACCGTTCCCATGCAGAATCCTGAATGCTGTATATGCCGTAGTTGGTTCTCTCAAGGTCGCCTGCCCCGTTGACAGATACCTGCCCGAGTGCCCCGTCGTACCCTTCCAGTACGCCAGGCATTGCCTCAAGGATCGCGGCAGTATCAGCAGCAGCAGAGCCGGATGCAATTATTGAAAGTCCCAGTATCCATACTGCGTCATATGCGCCTGCCACGTACACGATTGGGGTACGGCCGGTCGCATCGGACACGACGGCATTTACCTGATCAAGTATTTGGTTTGGCACGGGTTCAAACTGCGAACCGGTCATCATGACTGCCTGCATGAAACCTGCAGTATCGGGATTTCCAAGCAGTTCATTGGCAGGCAGTGTTCCGGAATGGACAAACCAGGCCACGTCATCAAGATTGTCATGGAGTAATGCTGCCTGGATCAGCGGCACTATCTCCTGGAAACCCAAGGCAAGGACTGCAGTCTTGCCTCCGTCCCCGGCATCCGTGTGGCGCCGGACAATTTCAGAAAGTGCCGATACGTCTTCTGAAAAGTCAGCCGTGTCCGTAGAATACCTCACCCCGTCATCCATGCTTCCCCCGATTTCGGCAAAGGACTCCCCGGCAATCCGTACCAGCCCGTCGCCCCAGGTGTCTCCCCTCCATATTGGAACCACGCTTGTGATCCCTCCTGCCTCAAAGAGATTTGCAAGCACGTCCCCGTTTTGCGTATCGTCTGGAACAAGGCGGAAGATGTTATCGCCTGGAATCGCAAGGGACGGGGCAGTAGAGCCCGGGCTTACCAGTATCATCCCGTTAGAGTCTGCATAATCCTTCATTGCTGCAAGTTCCGCACTGGAATACGGCCCCACCACTATATCGATGCCGTTTTGATGATACGTGGCAAGCCTCTCCAGCGCGGTTCCAGGATCAGTCGTACTGTCAGATATCACCACATGCAGGGTCCAGTCAATGCCGTTTTCCTGCAGGTATTCGTTGAATCGGGCCTCTGCGTATTCCACTGCCACGTCCAGCTGTTCGCCGCTGATTGATGCATCGCCTGTAATTGGAAGTATTCCCCCTATCGTGATCCGGTCATCTGCAGGTGATCCGGCCGTGGCATCAGAAAACACAAACTCGCTATTTAACGGGTAATAGGAACCGGACATGGCCCACTGGCCGTCTGTTATGGTCCAGATGTCGTAGTTTGCATGTGCCAGATCTCCTGCATCATTGAGGCGTATGGATCCCAGTGCGCCCACATGCTTTTGTGCAACCACTGGAATTGCATCACGCAGCAGTGCGACATCAGTACTCTGTGTCATCTCCATCGCAAGGCCTGTAATCCAGACCGAGTCGTATGCAGCACTTGAAAATATGATTGGTTCCATGCCAAGTTCTGCAAGCAGCGTGTCATGCACATGCCGGCTGACCTCGTTTTTGCCTGACGTGGCCTGAAGTGTTGTAAAATCGGTATCAGTCACAAACCGGAGTATTCCGGCGTCCGAGACGAGTTCGGGGTTTTGGACATTGGGATCAGCTGCAAACCACCGGATATCATCAAGGATGTCATGCTCTGATGCATGCTGAATAAACGGAACAATTTCACCGAATCCCATGTAGAATATGGCCACATTGTGTGATCCGTACTCGTCCACATACGTCTGCACCCTTTGTGTCAGGAGTGATGTGGAATCCGAAAAATCAGTCCCGCCGGGATCATACATTATTCCTTCATCAACAATACCGCCTCCTGCTACAAACAGCTGCCGCATGCTGTCCTCGTATGCTATTCCCCACGTGTCAGTCCTCCATACTGGGATCATGACATCGATTCCGGCGTAGCCAAGAAGATTGGCCATCACGACGCTCCCGCCGGAGTCGTCTGCAGACATCCTAAAGATGGTGTCGTTGGGAATTGCAAGGAGAGGAGACGTGGAGCAGCAGCTGACGGCCAGTATCTGGTTGGAGTCGATGTATCCGCGTGAATGCTGCAGGCTGGCACTGTCCAGCGGCCCCAGGACAGATGTTATTCCCTGGGCGTGCAGCAGCTCCAGTTTCTCCAGGGTAACTGCGGGAAGCGACTGCGTGTCCTCATGGATCAGTTTGAGTGACCAGTCTGCATTCTTGTCAGTCAGATACTGGTTAAAGTCGCGTACTGCAAGGACTTCTGCTGCCTGAAACTCCAGTCCGAGTGCCTCAAGCTCGCCTGTAATCGGCATGAGGGAGCCGATCCGAACCTCCCCGGACAGCAGCCCCGCATCGGATTCCTGTGCGTGCGCATCAAATGCCATCATGCATGCTGCAAGCATTCCAAGAATCATGAACAAGTGTATTCTCAATGGTAGTATGACACGGCACATCAATTTAAGAATTGCATACTGCATGTTCCAACCAACCAACCGGACAGGGCCGATTCGGGGCAACATTCCAGGAATGGTCAGAAACACGCCCCGGAATCCATCCGAATTTCTTAACAATTATAAGCCAATGGGGGCTTTATATTATGATGTTTGTGTATGCCGATCCTCGGGGAATGATCTAGGGGAATGGTCTAGGGGCATGGTCAACAAGGGATTTCCAAAGTTTGGCATGTCACAGTCAGGCTCGTTTGTGGCGGCCCTCAAAAACTACAACCTGCCGGACTTTATCCTGGTGCTGATCGCAAAAGAGACCAAGTCGACCCTTCTTGAGAGAGGCAGGATTGATGACAGGCTTCAGAGCATGAATGATGACGCACTGGAGATGCTGCACAGGATATTTGTCGAATGCCAGGAGGACCATGCAGGAAAGTTTGCACAGTACAGGTTCTACGCGTACGTCTCAAGCATGTACCACAAGTGCGAGGTTCTGGTAAACGAGATGATTCCCGGAGCATCAGGAAAGAATCACAAGATTCAGGTTGCAGTAAAGAGCAACGGAATGTACATTTCAGTGGCATACAACAAGGCAACTGGAAATCCGGTCAACAAAAGGGAGACTACCAGATTTTATGACATGGTAGACGACATCAAGAGGGGTGATCACGGAACGATGCTTACAGATGCAATCTATGGATCCTCGGTGGGTTTCAGGGGCGATGCGCTAGTCGAGCTTGACAACCTGAACAAGTCAAGGTCCAACGAGCAAGAAGACACGCTGGACTTCAAGACTGCAAACTTTGAAAACAACATCTACTCAGTCACCAGATACTAGGCCGTCTTCCAGGCCAAGCTGTGCAGTGTTCATTGTAAGAAAGACCGGCATCCCGTCAGTCCTTGCAAAGTCATCCCCGTACTGCTCAAACTCCAGATTCTCAAAGAGATGCTTGGTCCATACGTCATGAACGTCCCGAATGAATCTCTTGCGTCCGGATAACCGGAGCATCTCGTGAAGAATCTCATGTGATACGGCAGTGCAGTTCTTTTCTGCAAGGAACAGCTCGCCGTCGGCCTCCTCCCCCGGAGGCTTCCAGAAGATCATGCCAAAATTTTCTGCATGGTATCCCTCGCATGTGCAGTCAGTCCACGTGGGTCTGAAATGTGCCAGATAGAAGTGGTATGTGTCATCCCCCCTCTGCCTGTGATCATTTACAAGCGTGTGCGTGTCAATCCTCTGAAGTATGCTTCTGGGCCTTATGACCATCTCGTCGCAGCAGACATCGTAGCGGAGTCTGAATTTTTCCCATATCCACGCGTTATAGAACCGGGCCATCTTCTGTATGTACTCAAACTCTGGCTTGCGCCTCTGGAGATCCTGCTCCCTTACAAGGAAGATGAAGTGGAGTAGCATGATAAGAAAAAGGGATAGGGTTAGGTTTGCCCCTCGATTCCCATCAGGGTAAGAGTCGAACGAATCTTCTCAATCTTTCGAATCTTCCAAGTAATGGTCTCTCTGAGTTTTTCAACGGTGTCAGACTCAATCTTGGCAAGGATGTCATAGGCACCAAAGGTTCCATGAACCTCCTTGACGCCATCCAGACCTTTCAACTGCTGGATGATTGCCTCTTCTGAGCCAAGTTCACAGTTTATTAAAACATAAGCTGTTGCCATAAATTTCCTGCATGGGACGGTTATATCAATAAATCGATCGTGCCTGGGTCTCAGATATTGCCAATATGGCGTCCCATACGGGCGGCGGTACGGGCATTACAGAGAGCCTGGATATCCGGACAAGCTCCCAGTTTTGGAATCTTTCATCTGCCTTTATCTCCTCAAGGGTCACGGGGCGCTTTAGCGCCTTTTTGTACCTTACATCCACCACGATAAAGCGCTCAAAGGCCTCTGCGGGATTGGGGTATGGCTTTGATGTTACCTCCATGATGCCGACTGCCTGCCTCTCGCCGCCGGTGTGATAGAACAGTACCAGGTCTCCGGGCATCATGCTTCTCATGTGTTTTAGTGCAAGGTTGTTATGGACGCCGTCCCAGACAGTCTCCTTGTCCCTTTCAAGCTGTCCAAAGCTGTATCCCCTCGGGCCGCCAGGCTCCTGTTTTGCAAGCCAGTAGTTGGTCATACGTCTGGTGTGGGTGTGAGGGCTGTTTTATGGTTTTTGGATGTTCCCCGGCTCTGACTCGCACAGGTTCATCGGCATTTAGCCAAAAACCTCCCTTGGCTCTGTAACCGGGGTTGCCCATAATGTAGCACACCTGGGTGAATCAGAAATCACAGGTATCGTTACGATCGACATCATCCTGATCCGTCTGCGTGCCTGCTCTTGGGCAATCAGGCTAAAAACTTAGAGTATATGTATCTGGAGTTGAACTCCATATCTACAATCAGAAAATCCGCGTCTGTCTAATTTTTTAAAACTATTTTTGATCATGATCTCCTAACAGGGGCATCAGGCTAAAAACTTAGAGTATATGAAAAAAGCCACATTTGTATCGGGCAGGACCTGCACGAATTTGGCCCAGGAAGGAATACCGGATTAGACCAGGGTTAAATGATGCAGTTTATGACTGGAATCAGATGAACCGTACGATGCTCTTTCTGGTGGGGATTGTAATGGTGGTTCTTGGCTCCATGGTCGTAATCTTTGACTATAGCTAAAAGCATAAGTTCGTGCACTTTTACACTCCTTTTAAGAAACCAATTCTATTTGCATGCATGATTGTCAGCAAAAACATCAAGATAAAACAATCCAGGGAACTCTCACGCAAGATCGTGAAATACTCCCGGGAAACCGACATTGTTTACGACATGACAATCATGATGAAGCTTGCACATCCTAGGATTACCCAATTTGACCTAAACAATATGATAACGATGTGGCGCAAGAAATTTGACTTGACTGGCACATGCCACATGCACGAGGCAGCATCCAAACAGGCATTCCAGGCCGTGGCCAAATTCCGCAAGGCAAACCGGCTCAAGCACCACAAGCGCGTCTGGCGCAAAAAACAGGCAAGGCTTGGCAAATGTCAAACGTACAAGCACAACAGGTGGACAGAGCCGTCAAGCCTGATGAGGCGGTGGGACAAAAAGATCACCAGGCTGCGTTCGTTAAATTCCCGCGGAAGGCCAAAACTGCGTGATAACGGGTGCGTGTTCCTGCCGGGACTCGGGGAAGTAAAACCGCGCACGACAATGCCTGAAGGCAGGCTGGTGTCATTTCAAATGATCGACGTTACCGACAAGGTCACGCGCAAGACGGCTGATTTCCAGCGCAAGTTCAGACTGTGCCTGCAAACAGAAATTCCGGATCCGGAGCCTGCAGACGTCGGCGGCAAAATTGCAGGACTTGACCTGGGAGTCAGGCACCTTGCCGCAGTGGCAGACAGTCACGGAAACGAGAGACTGTACAATGTTCCTGGCGGATGCAGAAGGCATGGCGGCGACAAAATTGACAGGCTGCGTGCACGGCGATCCAAATACAAACGTGGATCAAGGGAGTGGGGGAAAACAGGCCGCGTGATAAAAAAGGAATTGAAAAAGACATCTGACAGGCAAAGACACAACGAGACAGGCATCGCCAGGCGGATAACAAGGGGGTTGTCAGCGTTGTTTTTGGAAGACCTGGATCTGACCAGAATGAGAAGATCCAACGGAAAGGCATCAAAGACCGGACTCAACCGCGAGATGGCCTACTCCCGTCTGGGAGAGTTCAGGACGCAAGTCGAATGGCAGATGAAAAAGAAAGGCGGAATTTCAAGACGCGTGGAACACGCACATACAAGCCAGAGGTGCGCTGCCTGCGGGGTAGTGGACAAGAAATCCAGGAACGGCGAATCATTTGTCTGCGTCTCATGCGGATGGTGCCACCATGCCGACAAGAACGTGGCAAAAAACATTTTGGATAATGACTGTCTCCATACGGAGGAGACTGGCGGCCAAGCCCACGGGAATCGTGGAGGCACCATTGCAGGTGTCGAGGTCGTCACAAGGCGCGAGGATCACGGATCGGATAGTTCTGGAATGAACAATTCGACAGGTCGGCTTGGACCCGGCAACGACGACAATATTGGAAGGTCTGACAGAGCGCCGGAAAGAGCATCAGGACATGCTACAGAGAGATCTGTTTGCACGAACTTTCGCTCGCCGCTATAGAAGGTCTGACAGAGCGCCGGAAAGCGCAGAGTTTGCAGTCGCAGGTTAGACTGCACGAATTTATGCGCGTCGCTATATCCCCAGATTCAGTATCTTGAGGAGGGGCTTGGTTCAGAATCCCGCATGCTGCCTGGCTCAGAGGAGAGGGCAATCCATCAGAGGCTGGTGGTAGAGTCAGTCATAGGGGCTGGAATTCTTTCGGCAGGGGCAATACTGTCTGCAGCGTCATGGCTGAGAGGGCTTTAGGACGGTTCCGGACAGGAACATCTCAAAGCCTGCAACCGGATTGCGGATCTTGTGGTTCCGGACTACCTCAGAGTCGATCTCCCCGATTGTCCCCGCCCTTTGATCATTTATCACAATGTCAGCGCACCTGCCCTTTTGGAATGTCGGATGGGCGGAGGGGGGAGTCTGTATCTTGATTCCAAACCCCGTTCCAAGGCACGACTGGAGTACGGACTTTATCTCAGTAAAGCTTGCATCATCATGGGCGCTGACTGCGGCAAGACTCGTAACCTCAGATACCGGGTCGCCCTCAAGGAATATGGTGCCGGTCTCAAAGATTTTCTGCGGGTATGCCACGTGTATGTTTCTTGAAAGGTTCTCAAGTAGTTCTGGCAGTATGGAGTCGCGCAGGACGGTGTGCTCGCGACTCTTTGAGTCAAGTACCGAAAACGGGTTTTGGGGTTTCCTGTTTGTCAGGGTGTAGAGTGTGTCCATGCTGGTGAGGCTGGAGTTTAGCGCCTCAAGGAATCCCAGCCCGATCATGGTTTGGTCAAGCAGGCTCAGTGCCGATGAGACAGGGCTTGCCTGTCCAAGCGTCTGGGACGGGGACAGGACGGGATCAAGATTCTGTATTCCGTATCCAAGTGCAACCTCCTCCACAAGATCCATTGGTCCGAGTATGTCAAAGCGGTATGCAGGAATGGTGCATTCGATCATTCCCTTCCGGACGGACGCATCAAGCCTTGATCTTTTGAGGGCAGATGCCACGGCTGACCGGCCAAGGTTCAGTCCAAGGGTCTGGTTTGCAAGTGATGGATCCAGTGTCATGTGCCTGGTCTTGAGGGACGGGGTGGAGTTTTTCGGGCCCGACACGCCAAGCGTCTCCAGGGAGAATC
Source organism: Candidatus Nitrosopumilus sp. (assembly GCA_965238275.1). GTDB lineage: Archaea > Thermoproteota > Nitrososphaeria > Nitrososphaerales > Nitrosopumilaceae > Nitrosopumilus. The sequence continues at coordinate 949,918 of OZ250186.1, read as the reverse complement.
CGGCACTCTGCAGGACGGTTGCCACCACGGCAAGCATGTCTTCTGCATCGGCCTTGCCGGTTCCGGTTATCTCCACCAACAGGTTTCTGGTCTTTGTAGTCACGGTGGTAAGGGCGGAGTTTATGATGGGCGGAAACGAGATGACGTCCTGGGCGGCATCAAGGATTATCGGAACCATGGTGTGTCCTTCAAGGACGCTGCCATAGTTCCGGCCCACGTCCGTGGTACTGAGAATCTCAGAGATGGAGAGATCGTCCTTTGAGTTTAGCGGGACAAACCGGTGATCACGCGATGTTGCAGTATATTCCAGGGGGAACTTGATCCTGTCCATGTCATGAATCCCAACGGAGGACTTTTTCCTTCTTCTGCCCGGCCCCATATGGAGATCCTCCTGCATCGCCATCAGCTGTCTGATGGTGTGGTCATTGATTCGGCCACCCATGGCGGCTATTCCGGTCACAAACGGTCGAATCTTGGAGACGCCGGGGCTGACTGAGATTTGGTATCTGTCAGATTCCTTTACCATGAGTCTGACTGCCCCCGTTTTGAGCCCAAGCAGCCCCTGCAGGCCCAGCGCGATCCCAAAATCAGTAGAGTAGTCAGGCCTGTTCGGGCTGTACTCCACGCGCACTGCGTCCCCGTGTTCGGATTCTATGTCAAGCCCCAGAAACGGCAGAGTCTCTGAGATCTGTTTTCTGGCGGAGCCGCCCACCAGCCTTCGAAGGCGCGAATGTGAAATCTCCACTACTGGCATTTTACAGCATTCCTCAACCAGTCCAGATTGTTGTTGTAAAACTCCCGGACGTCGTCCAGATCATATCTGAGCATTGCAATCCTCTCTATTCCTCCTCCCCAGGCCAGTACGGGTCTGTCGATTCCAAGCGGCTTTGTGACCTCCCTTCTAAAGATGCCCATCCCGAACAGCTCCACCCATTTTCCAAGCTTTTCGTTGTACACCATCGTCTGAAGCGACGGCTCCGTATACGGGAAGAACGTAGGCCAGAACTTGACCTTGGTAATTCCAATCCGCCTGTAGAATTCCTTCTGGATTCCCATCAGATCGCGCAGGGTTGCATTCCTTCCGGTTACCACCCCTTCGATCTGGTTGAACTCCACAAGGTGCTTGTAGCTTACCTTTTCGTTCCGAAAGACACGGCCAAGCGAAAAGAACCTGGCCTCCTCGGGCCTGTGTTCTGCCAGATGCCGGATGGTAACGCATGTGGTGTGGGTTCGCAGAACCATCCTGCGTGCCTGTTCTGCATCCCACCGGTATCGCCAGTTTCTCCGGTGCGACTCAGAAACCCTTCTCATCTGCAAGTCAGATGCGACATCTCTAGTAGCAGCAACGGCAGAATCAAGATAGAACGTATCCTGCATCTCTCTGGCAGGATGATCCTGCGGTGTAAAGAGTGCATCAAAGTTCCAAAAGCTTGACTGGGTCATATTCCCGCTTATCTCGGTGAATCCCAGTGTGACGAAGATCTCACGAATTTCATCAATCACGTCCTTGAGTGGGTGTCTCCTTGCCACAACAAGGTTTGGGACACCAGCCGCCACGTCTATCCCGTCAGAGTCGGACAGATCAATTGATTGTACAGAATCCAAAAGGGACACGGATCTCTTCACTACCTTTGTCACGTCAAGAAACCCTGGACGATCCAACGAGGCCAATTCTCCAGGTTTGAACTTGTCTTCGGACAAGCCGATCCGACCTTGCCTTGCATCATTTTCAGTGGCTTGAGCGGCGGGATCTCTAAACCGTTCGAGTGCCTTTTCAGCAAGCAGTTCCCCAGGATATTCCCGGAGTGATACTGATCCGCCCGATACGGTTATCCAGCCGTTCTTTTTTGCAATTCCCATCGCAGGTCCAAGTAATGGTCCAAGATCCCTTTGCAGATCAGGGAGGTTCCTAGGACTCTTGGAATTGAGAAGATTCATCAGCCTCCTCTCAGGCAGTTTATTCTCAAGGGACTCCTGACCGTTTCGGGCCATACAGAATGCATTTGTAGATTCCAAATCCACACGTATGAGGCGCTTGAGTCTAAGCCATTCAATTCCCCTTCTAACCTGATCCAGTGAGAGTCCGGTCATGGTTCCAAGCGTGGTATAGAGAGTGGTGGTATCTTTCAGGGAATTCTTCGGGTATGGTGGCCGGCCTACACTTTCATCATCCTTGATGGCCTTGATGATTCTTTTTTCAATGTCGTGCAGTACCTTTGTCAACAGCTCAAAATCTGAAAAAGACTTTTTAAATCTTAAGAAGCCACATCAAACGAAATGCCGACTGACGACTTTACTGTTACACCATGGCATGTAGAAGGCGAGATAGACTATGAGAAACTGATAAAACGGTTTGGAACAGAGAGAATCTCCCCCCGGATTCTTGAAAGGATCAGGGAAAGGGCCGGCGATGATCACTTTATGCTCAGAAGGGGCGTCTTTTTTTCGCACAGGGACATGTCCAGGGTGCTTGACGAGTATGACGCAGGACGAAAATTCTTTCTGTATACCGGAAGGGGCCCGTCCGGCCACACCCACATAGGGCATCTGGTCCCGTGGGTCTTTGCAAGGTGGCTGCAGGAAAAGTTTGATGTCAACATGTACTTTCAGCTGACAGACGATGAGAAGTTCTACTCAAAGCCGGACATCACGCTTGAGGAGACCGGCGACTTTGCCTACGAGAACGCGCTGGACTTCATCGCACTTGGCTTCAAGCCGGAAAACACCAAGATTATCATCAATACGCGAAACATCCAGACCCTGTACCCGATTGCGGCCAGGGTGGCAAAGAGGATCAACTTTTCAAACACAAAGGCGACGTTTGGGTTTACCGGCGAGACTAACATCGGCATGATATTTTACACCTCGCTACAGTCTGCACCGTGCTTTATAGAGGACGGGCAGGTCCTGATTCCGCTGGGAGTGGACCAGGATCCCCACTTCAGACTCACAAGAGACGTTGCACCCAAGATCGGCATGCCAAAGCCTGCACTCATCCACAACATAATGATGCCGGCACTGGAGGGTCCCGGTGGAAAGATGTCAGCCTCAGACCAGAACAACACCATCTACACCACCGACACCCCGGGAGCAGTCGAAAAAAAGATCAATGGGCATGCATTTTCCGGAGGCAGATCCGACATCAAAGAGCATAGGGAGATGGGGGGTAATCCGGATATTGACGTATCATACCAGTACCTGAGAATGTTCTTTGAGCCTGACGACAAAAAACTCAAGGCAGTGTATGATGATTACAAGTCAGGAAGCCTGCTCTCAGGAGAGTTGAAGGGGATGCTCATCGAAAAGATCAACAGGTTTCTGTCAGAACACCAAAAAAAGAGGGAGAGGGCAAGGGATCAGATAGAAGGATTCCTTCTGAGTAACAAATGAGAATCAGCATCCCGTGTAGTGACAAATACGAGGCCCAGAAACTGGCAAGTCTGATCTTCATCAGGGATGTAGGGGAGACATACATTGCAGGAATTCTCAACGTTATAGACAACGAGCTGGTCATATCCCTCAAGGACAAGTCGGCCCACAGCATACTGCTTGATTCTGCCACAGATGTGGAGAGGTTTGCAGACTTTATGCAGTCAGTGATGGACGGGGAACACAGACTGATCTCGGCCAAGGTCCTAGGGAACTGCGTAGAGATCACCAAGGAGTGACTATCGGAAGAACAGTGCATAGATGCCTGTGACTACCACCATGGCAACCAGAGAAAAACCCAGGGCCGAAAAGTCTTGGTTCATGTTTTGATTTGATGATCATTATAATTAAAGTGTTAATGGAAGCCCCTTGCTCGCGTATTGTGAGCCAGACTGATTGTGAAAGAGGATGAACCCTGTAGATCATACCAGATTGAAATATCATACTGTACCGGTTAACCTGATCCGGTGTGTCACCTGGGAAATCGCCTGATCTTTTGGTCAGTGTTTGGTCTGTCGTTTTTTGACCGTGCTATAGGCTGCCTAATCTCATTGCAGTTTAGACACAGGACCTTCAACTCCTTCTGGGCAGCATCAGGATCCGTGACGTATTTTTCCCACGAGGATGCAGTACCGCCACGTCTGATTTTATCAAACGATATTTCGCCATGCACATGACTGAATCCCAGAGCCCTCTCATCCTTGTATCCGCAGCCGGAACATACTTTCCCGCCCAGAATTGTAAATAATTTCTCCCTTAGCGAATCATAGAATCCGGCAGGCTCGTCAGTGTGTGAGGCCTGTTCTGGTCTTGATTCCCGGGAGTCACCAGTCTCATAACGTTCCTGTTTTCGGTCTCCTGTGGGGCGACGGTCACCTTCGTAGCGTCCGGGTCGTCTGTCTCCTGTGGGGCGACGGTCACCTTCGTAGCGTCCGGGTCGTCTGTCTCCTGTGGGGCGACGGTCACCTTCGTAGCGTCCGGGTCGTCTGTCTCCTGTGGGGCGACGGTCACCTTCGTAGCGTCCGGGTCGTCTGTCTCCTGTGGGGCGACGGTCACCTTCGTAGCGTCCGGGTCGTCTGTCTCCTGTGGAATGGATACCATCATCCTGCCTGTGATTCCTGAAGCACCTGCTACAGTAGACCGGTCTGCCGTCCCTTGGAACAAACGGAGGCTCAAACATGGTGTTGCAGTCGGCACACCTTACGTCTGCCCTTGCAGGCGCGGGACGTTCGCTGGAGTTTCTAAAGGAACGGGATGCGCCGTCGGATCGCCTATCGCCTTCGTAGCGTCCGGGTCGTCTGTCTCCTGTGGGGCGACGGTCACCTTCGTAGCGTCCGGGTCGTCTGTCTCCTGTGGGGCGACGGTCACCTTCGTAGCGTCCGGGTCGTCTGTCTCCTGTGGAATGGATACCATCATCCTGCCTGTGATTCCTGAAGCACCTGCTACAGTAGACCGGTCTGCCGTCCCTTGGAACAAACGGAGGCTCAAACATGGTGTTGCAGTCGGCACACCTTACGTCTGCCCTTGCAGGCGCGGGATGTTCTCTGGAGTTTCTAAAGGAACGGGATGCGTCGTCGGATCGCCTGCGACCATCTGATCTCTTTTTTGAGCGCGCAGGTCTGTAGAGATCCATGCCCTATTGAATTGCAACCGGATATAGATAGTTAGAGGTTGGGCATGTTCTTGCACATGACATCATACAAACGATTTGTCCATCTCAGTTGCCAGTATCTCCTGTACCTTGAGAAAATACAGCCTGGTAGAATACGGCATGTCGTCAAGGTTGTTGTCCACTGCAATCATGAAATATCTGACAGCACGCTTTGATATGTCCAGATTGAACTTCAGCGTAAGGATTGGATCCTGATGAACCTTGATCTTGTCCTGAAGCCATGGAGGTGCCATCTCAATGGTCTCCTGGATTATCCGGTCATACCAGAACGACAGGCTCTCCGGGTGCAGTCCCTGTTTGAGACAGGATATGTCAGAGTTGATCTGCCTTACCATGTGCTTGATGATTGCCACCCTGTAGGATCCTGTAGTTGCCTTTTATCAGGAATGCTCAAAGTTCGGCAAGCTGCTTGTCAAACAAAGTCCCCATCAGCATCAATCTCGGAGTTTTTGATTCTGGTAGTGGATATCCGTGTGCCATCTTTTGCCGGATACATGGGAACCGTTATGATCTGGACAGGCGGTACCCCCCTTTTGGATCTCAGATGATTAAGTACGCTGCCCTGCCTGCAAGTCTCCTCGCTGACCACCAGAGCCTTGACCGTCTCCTCCAAAACTGCAGGTCCAAAATCATTATCCAGCCTTGCGATGGTATAGGATCTGTCTGGAAACTCCCTTGAGATGGCAGCACGCAGGTTGTCAAGCCTCTGGCCATACTTGTTGGCAGTCGTCTTTCCCAGCCTGGCTGCAAACTCGTCACTTGTCAGTCCTATGAGCACCTTTTCAGATATGTCAAACGCGGTTCCAAGCAGGACAAGATGTCCCCTGTGGATTATATCAAACGTGCCGCCTGTGGCAACAAGGGAAAACCTGAGCATACAGAAACATCATGCCATCAGAAGATAAACATACCACTTTGTAGGGCTGCCTCCTGTTCATTCCGGCATGATGGGACAGCTGCATGCCTGCGTTCAGAAAGGCTGCATATAATTCAGGATATGCAGCAAGTTTTGAGCATCATGAAGTAGTGTTAGATTACAACAAACAGGGCGATCGGCCCATTGTCGGTGATCGGTACGTTGTTTTCATCCCACAAAAACGTCTCAATGAGGAACAGGCCCGGCTCTTCCGGAGTCCAGTCCACGCTTGGGGACTGTGCCGTGCCGTCAAACACCCCCTCGTGCACCCCAAGAAATACCACGGCCGGAGAACTTCCGGATTCCTTTACCTGGACATAGTACTTGTATGGCGTCTGGACGTCCTGATCATCCACATATTGAATCCCAACTGAACTGCTGATGGTCACAGTGGAGCCGGCATTAATCTCAGAGACCCTTGCGCCTGAATCGTTTGTTGCCGAGATGTCGCGTATTGTGGCAAGCTTTGTCAAAAGCTGTTGTGGAGGGATCTTTACATCAACGATGTCGGAACGAAATGTGTCAGATTCGGCAAACAGTGAAAAACCGACCGCTTTGGAATCTATCACACCCTCAAACTCAACGGCCACCTCGGCGTTGGGTTCCACATTACCCAAGTTCACAGTCGAGACGGAAAGTATCCGTGAGGGTTCAAAGGCATCGTAAAAGGCAAAATGAACCCGGTTCTCAGAAGTTGGTGCAGCACCGTTTTGCAGAACGCCGGAGAACCGGAATGTGTTGTCAAATACGACATTGGTAGAGTATACGGTCAGGCTGTTTGGTTTCTCTGTTGCAAGATCAAAGCTCAAAAGACGTACGGACGCATCTGTTATCTCAGGGTTTGGGGTTTCAGAACGTATGACAAACGTAGAGTTCCCCCCGGACGGAATCACATCAAGCGTGGTTCCCCCAGAGGCATATTCCAGCGGTTCCTGACCGGCATCACCATAAAAGGTTACGTAAATGAAGACGTCGGCAACGGCGGACATCTGGTTGATGTTTTCAACAACTCCGACTACGACGGTAAACCCTTCAGCGTCCTGATAGACAAACGGAACAGGGGCATTCAGGGATTGGCCAAGCTGCGTAGAGGAGTCCTGAGAGAATCCATCTGAGAATGGAACCAGCATCAGGATTAGGGATATGCCAAGAACAGCTCCACGCATCAAATGTTGTTGGAGATAGTGATTAATGTTGTACAGCGTATGATATAATGAACAAGAAAGGTAACAACGTTTAACCAAACACAGGGATCATGCCCCAGGACGACATGCCACAACTGACATGCCATGAGGGAATACCTGCGATCTCCTGCATCCGATGCATGCACGTGCCGGAATGGGGCAATCTATCCGATAAGGGCGCACTAAAAAGAGATTAAAAATAAAGAGATTATTTTCTCCTTGCGGTAATTGCCAGCCAGTAAATCAGTCCTGGTGCCAAACCTACGATCATTGGAATGAATACAGGCCATCCATCTGCTACACTTGCCATGAAGAGAACTGAAACTTATCCTATTTAAATCCATCCAAAAGGAGAACTCTGTTTCCTAATTACGCCAGTCACACCCAGCAGGTATTAGGCCTATTTAAATCCATCCAAAAGGATTGAATCCTGCCACATCCTCTCCAGGTGAGGCTGGAGTACGATGATGGTTGTGACCTCCAGGACGGAATTGCGGGAAGGTAGGCCGCCCGTACGTATTTTCAAACGCGTGCTTTGCACAGCATCCCCAAAAACGCCACCGTGGTACAGGCAGCTCCAGGGTCTGGCAGAGACGATAGTCGGCAAGGAAAACGCGCCCACGTACTCGGCGTTCCAGAAGAGGATGGCCAAGCTTGGCTGCACTGTTGCAGACAATGATGATGGTAGCCACGGCTTCTGCGTGGTTCTCAGACGGCGGCACCCGGGCCGAGATCAAGCTGTTTGCCTTCGACTCCACTGGACTCAAGCCCACAAACCGCGGCGACTGGATGACAGAAAAGTGGGGGACCAGGCGGGGCTTCATAAAGCTGCACGTTTGGGATTTTTTTGATTTGCCAAAACCAAAAAGATCTACGCCGGCCATAACACGCAAGAAGTAGTCCCGGCACTGATTTTAATTGTTGTGTGATTCGTGCCTCCCGAACGGGTGCATGCCCCGAGAACCGTGAGTGTGCTGACAGGCGGCAGTGCAGGAGTCCCGACCGGTGGTCCGTTGCCACCAGGACGCGCATCTGCAGATATACGAAAGGTCAGCTTCAGGCCGTCGCCGCAGATGTGCATGCAGGACTTGGCGTAGACGAGTATCGGCAGAATTAGGAAACACCGGACGGAATTTGAATCCGTGACCCCCCGCGTGCAAGGCGGGTATACTACCAGGTATACTACCGGCCCACGCAAGAAGTAGTCCCGGCACTGATTTTAATTGTTGTGTGTCGTGCCTCCCTTGGAGAACCGTGAGTGTGCTGACAGGCGGCAGTGCAGGATCCCTGCCGTGCACCAGGACGCGCATCTGCAGGATCATTCAGGTGCCGCAGATGATGCAGGACTTGACGTAGCCGGCAGAACACGCACGGGCGATCTGGTACAGATCAAGCTCAAGGCAGGCGATACGGCGCCGGACTTTGAACTGCCCGGAATTGACGACAGGGTGCATGCGCTTGGGGACTATGGCAGATACAGGGGAATACTGGTCATCTTCATGTGCAACCACTGTCCGTATGTAAAGGCCAAGGCAGACGCATTAAACGAGCTGTATGAAAAATTTGGAGACAGTGTTGCGATAGTGGGAATCAACAGCAACGATTCAGCCAATTATCCAGAAGACAGCTTTGAGGCAATGAAACAGACTGCAAAAGAGAAGGGATTTGGATTTGACTACCTGATCGACGAGTCGCAGGAGACTGCCAGAAGGTACGGTGCAATGTGCACGCCGGATCCGTTCCTGTTTGATGATCAAAAGAGGCTTGTCTTTCACGGAAGAATCGACAATGCCATGAGCCCTGGGGACGCGGCCACTGAAAAGACGATGATAAACAACATCAAGAGGCTGCTTGAGGGCAAGAGTATTGAGAAGGATTTTGATCCGTCAATCGGATGCTCGATCAAGTGGAAGGAATAGCCGTCCGGTAAGCCGTACAAGTCCTGACCCGCCATGTCGGGATTCACTACATCCAAACCATAAATTAAACTTAAATGGCTCCAACCAGAAAAATTTCTAGTGGGCTCGTAGCTCAGCTTGGCTGGAGCGTTCGACTGATAATCGAAAGGTCATGAGTTCGAATCTCATCGGGCCCATCCCCTACTTGAGATTCCCAGATACAGTTTCGGACCACTGCAGTACGTCCTCCACCCTTTCAGTCAGCAGATCGGATTCATGTCCGAATCTGTCCGAGAGGCTGCCGCAGAGAACCAGCTTTATGCGTCTTCCCGACTTTGACCGGATCTGTTTTACAGAGTCTGCAAAAAAACTGAACCCCTCTATGCTGTGCGAAAATACCGCCACGATCAGAATTCCTGGCTTCTGTCTCCACACCTTTCGGATCAGCTTTTGAAAGTCGAGATCAAAAAGGACGTTGATCGCCATGGACATGTCCCCCAGATGGGACACCCTCCAGCCATCGGAGCGGTACGCAGCAGAGGCAATCTCAGATACCAGTCTGCTTTGTGAGTCAGCTGCTATCACGACCACGTTTTTTTCTGGCTGAACGGCAGGCTGTGCATGACTTAGCATGTGCAGGGAGCGGGATATTGCAGTCTCAAGTAGGCTGCGTTCGGCGGTTCCAATCCTGCCGTCGTCATACATTACCCGGACCGAGTCAACTGCGGGCATAATCACTTCAAGGATAAGCCTGCGGATGAGGCCACCTGAATCCATACAGTTTCGGAGTAGTGAAAACGCCTGATCCTCTGAATTCCCAGTCAGAAACCTGAGATACATTTGGGCCACCTTGAAGTAATCGTCAGGAAAGTCAAAGGATTCCTGCTCCGGCTCCAGCGACCACAGGGTAACGTTGCCGATGCCCCTCTTGCGGAGCAGCCCCCCGATCTCAAAGAGGGCAAGGTATTTGGCCATGGTGATTCTGCTGATCCCCAGCCTCCGGGAGAGTTCCACCCCGGACATCTCGGTCTTGGAGTCGCCCATGATACGGATAAGATTCTGCCGCATCTCATCCATGCCATACCCGCGGGCCATGATACATCTGCGTTGCAGACGATATAAAGAGTAGTTTTACACGGTTGTGCTGTGGATTATCCCATCCCCCACCACAGTGCCTGTTGCAATTTTTCGTACCGTGCGCCTCCAAGTCAGCCAGCCTGTTGCATCGGCCGTGACATGCCACATGGACCACGCATGCATCGGCGCTGCAAACTGTGCATGATATCTGACAGGGATGATCACCAGAATGGCTGATCTAGCGCATGCCGGATTCTGGCGTGTCCGTGTTTGAAATGGAATGGATTGTGTTTGGCTTGACTACGAGTGCCGGATCCCCTACGCGATCATAGCAGTCAACCACCCATTCTATCTTGACTAGCACCGTACGCGTCTTTAGCAGCCTTGGAACCGGCTTCTCCAGCACGTATTCGTTCCAGGGCTCGTAGCTTTCTGCATCAATGATAAAACCTGTAAGTTCCTGCTTTTTTGAAGTGCCAAGTTCCTGCGGCGTAGGCATCTTTTGCGACGGGGCATTCTTGTGACCCTGGTTGGTAAATGACATAATCGGGTGATATTCCACTGCCACGGCAATTCCGTCAGGCAGGGGCTGATTTGGAATCATGGAGTCCGGAACCTTGCTGACGCGTGTAACAATGTGTCCAAGGTTCAGGATGCCGCTGACCTTTGGGTGTTCGATCCGGTATCGGTTGTAGCCAAATGTCTTTATCTTGAAGGGCAGCGGTTCCAATTTGGTGACGGGGATTCGCAGGTTCATTTCCACAACGATCCCGGATGTGCGATGAACCCCGGCATGAACCCGTCTGCAGCCTGCCCCGTCTCGGATTCAATCCCGTCAGGCAGAAGGCGGGCCCCTGCAAGAATCTCCGGCCGGCCGGCCGAATCCGGCGCGCACGCAAGACCAATCCTGCCTTTTGCAATCTGGATAACACCCATGACACTACATGGCACTGCTGGCTTATATGATACTTGTTGAACAAGCCCGGATCTGCATACAAAGGGCACATTGCCAGGACACACCTACAACCGGATTTCCCACACGTGCAGTGTGTCAAACATGTACTGATCCTGCCCATGCCATGACGGGTGGATCCGGCACCCCGCATCAATAAAAGGTTATATACACACGTACTTTAATGTACAGTAACAGGAAAGTAAATTGCCAAAAGCAGGATTCAAATCAATAACGGTTTCGGAGAACATCTACGACAGGTTCCAAGAGGTCTATGAGCAGAGTAAAAATGACCTTGCGACAAGGGGCGTCAACAGCTTTTCAGGTTATGTGACATACATGCTTGAGGAGGCAATGAAAAAGGACAAGACGTTTGCAGTGTACGCGCCAAAGCTCGAGAAGATCAGCATAGATGATGATCGCGTAATACTAAAGGACAACATCAAAAACAGGATTGTCGAGGTCACAATCCAGAACGGAGAACTGTTCTGCTTCCTATGCGAGGAGAAGAACTGTGTACATGTAGGATTTGTATTCTCACTGCCTGATGTCTATGAGATCCTGAACGCCAGAGGAGTCAGACATCCGGAGTAGTGGTGGAGGAGGCGGGATTTGAACCCGCGAACCCCTTAGGAACAGGATCACCCATTATTTGATCTTAAGTCCTGCATGTCCAAAAGTACAAGTACTTACTTTGGCCAGGCTTGATTACTCCTCCGGAATTGTAAGTATGAGTACAAGATTTAACAGTTTAGAGAAGAAGCAGGATTGCACCATACGTGAAGAATTATAAGGATTTTGCATCTTGGAAAGATATCGCTTCGATAGCTCAGCCTGGTAGAGCGTTACCTTGGTAAGGTAAAGGTCGCGGGTCCGGATCCCGCTCGAAGCTTCATTCATCATCAACATCTGTAGCAGATCATGCTACGGGCAATCATGTTCGTCCAAAATCCACCCTGACAGGAGTCCGCGGGATGCAATTGGTGCTGCTGCATCAAAACATGCCGCCGGCCCTAGTAGTTTTTTATCAAAAGTTCAAAGTGGCCTGTCCTTCTTTTGGAGTTGGAGTTGATCGCACGGTTTGCGCGAATCCTGTCAATACTCCACGGCCTAGAAGAGAACAGATCAATGACCTCCTCGGAGTCGGAGTTTGAGAGGAGAACCCTGCATCCCTTCGAGTCCAGCCTTGTGCAGAGCCTGGCAAGCCTTTCCAGTCCGCCGTCTACAAAATCCTTCTTGGTATAACTGGTAAATCTGGCAGTAGGACTCACCGGCTGGTACGGAGGATCAAGGTAGACAAAGTCACCCTCACAGGCCTCATCAAGAATCGACTCAAAATCGCAACACATGAGCGATACGCCGTTTTCCCTCAGGGCCCAACTCACAGAGCGCAGGTTGTCCTCGTTTACGATTTTGGGGTTGGAGTATTTCCCAAAAGGCACGTTAAAGAGTCCCTTGCTGTTGACCCGATACAGTCCGTTAAAACAGGTCCGGTTCAGAAATATTGTCCGGGATGTCTTTTCCACATTACCATTAGGCCGGCTTGCGCGTACTTCATAATAGTACTCTTGGGGTTCACGATGATACCTTATTTCATGATCCCTAAGGGAGGAGATCAGATCATCCACCCTGTCCCGAATTGTAACATACGAACAGACGAGATCCGGGTTTAGATCAGATACTCTGTACTCATGCCCGGGTCTGGTAGCCATCGTATGAAACAGCAGGGCCCCGCCTCCCAGGAACGGCTCAAAATATCTTCCAAACGTGTCAGGGACGTTCTCATTCAGCACATGAATCAGCTGGCGCTTCCCACCTGCCCATTTTAAAAACGGTTTAGAAGTCGCAAGAATCTGCCTTTGAACCACAACAACCGTCGTGAAAAATATGTTTACGAGACATAGGGAACAAGATGTGACAATCTATGTAATTTTTTTGAACATGTGTCAGACATGATCCCTTATTCAGGCGTAAATTGCAGTGTTTGACCGAATGCATGCTTGGTTCCTATCGGACATGCAGGGTACACCCTAGGAGATACTTAGAAAAGGAAAAGGAAGGTTGGGCTTAATCCCACTTGGACCATGCGGCCATCCATCTGTAAGTCCATGTATTGAGCTTACAACCTAGGGCTGCAAACGTACATGCCAAGACTGCACCTGCACCTGCACCGAGAGCAACTGGGCTGTTATAGAACTTGCCTACCTGCGGTTCTATCGGTGTCATGTATGGTGGCAGTGTCGGTCTTGGGTATTTGAATGCCGTTTCTAGTGGGTCTGCGACTGTTATCAGGTTTACCATGTTGAACAATGGCAATGACATTCCTACAAGTACGCCGCCGAACAATATCAACGAGTGTTTGTTCTTCTTCGTCGCCCAGTACACCAAATCCAATAGCATTGCGGATGGCAACCAGACTGGCGTCACAATGAAGTCATATGGATATCCAAGGGAAAACCATGCGCCTTTGGCTATCCATGTATAGACTGTCATAATCAGGGCGTAGTACGTCGCGGTACCTGGAACGCCTGTAAATGTTAGGTAGTATGTTGCACCTACAACAAGCATCAACGTCTGCGATATTGAGAATACCGTGTACGAAGTCCAGGCCCAATCAGTGTAGAAGATGTAGTCACCTGCATTAATCGTTAACAGTGTAGAGTTAACTGCAACTACTACTATGAACAAGTAGTGGGTACATCGTCTTAACCAGACCATAAACAGTTTAGAAAATCGTCAATATATAAAATTTTAGAGTGCATTTACGGTAATTGCATGCCCAAATGCCCAAAACCCCCCATTCAGGACCCATGTATGGAGATTTTGCCGGAAATGGCAGACTGTGCCCATTTTGCGATCTTGCGTACTCGTGGTTGTTGCCAGGGACCTGAAAGGCATCTGGCGTGGCCAGACATGGACGCAGGCGGCATGGACCAAGCCGTTCCATAAGAGGCGGCATGGCAGATGCGCCACTATCATAAATGGAACAACCTGCCTGAAGTACGGAGGTGCAATCCATCAAAAGCGCCGGCAGTCACGTGCACAAAACCCGCGCAGATACAATCGGAATGGCGTTCGGACCAGGAGAGAACGCGGAACAACACCGCCCAAAACATGTCCTGCAGAACAGCAGCATGGAATGCAGCCAGGGCATGCAGTGAGCCAAACAGGGCTTACGCCAAGTCGCTCCGCTATTCAGGAAGAAACCGGGGAGGATCTCAGAAAAAGACAAGGAAACGCGACTGATCGACTATGTGTTTTTGCGTGCTTGTACAGACGTTGCTTTTATCCTAAAATGAAAAAGAGGTGTGCTGAGGATTTCTACGAAGTTAGTTACCAACAAACAATGATACAAACAGCACGAATGCCACTGAAGCAGCAATACTTCCGCCAACTATACCATTACTATTCTTGTTGGAACCTTCTTCCATGACCTTGACACAGAAGATGTAACCTATTGCCTCGATGATTGCAAGTACGATGAATGCATAGTGACCGCTTGGTGTGGGATATGCCCAAGGATAATAAAAGTATCCAGCTGCAGTACCGCCAAAAGTGGCCAACAATGCTGCCCAGTATGAGACTGTAATCACACCGGTCATATTTTCAACGCGTTTTCCAATCATTCGTTCTACATCAGCGCTTGATGAACCACCAGCACTGCCAGATCCGAATCCCTTTGGAAGAGTCATTATGAGATTATGGTGTTTTAGAATCCTTTTAAATCTTTCTTAATTGTAAACTCTGTTTCCTAATTATCGCCAGTCACACCCAGCAGGTTCAGAATTAGGCCAGATCAGTTGAATTTGAACATAATATCAAACATCTTCAATAGAAAACCGTATTGATCAGAGAGGTGTGCAGACAGTCAGGTTATCGCCATGACTGAAAACACATCCTCTCCAGACAAAACGGGCACGCATGAGGCTAAAAAATCTTTCAAATCCAAAGAACGCCGGTTCCAGTACGATGACCGCAGGTACATAGACCGCGGCCAGTTGTGGACGCTCCAGATAAGCCCGGAGATCCTGACTCAGGGAGTCGAGAAGCTAAACTGCGGGAAGGTAGGCCGCCCGTACGTATTTTCAAACGCGTGCTTTGCAGCAGCATCCCTGTTCAAAAACGCCACCGGCATAAGGTACAGGCAGCTCCAGGGTCTGGCAGAGACGATAGTCGGCAAGGAAAACGCGCCCACGTACTCGGCGTTCCAGAAGAGGATGACCAAGCTTGGCTGCACTGTTGCAGACAATGATGATGGTAGCGGCACGGCTTCTGCGTGGTTCTCAGACGGCGGCACCCGGGCCGAGATCAAGCTGTTTGCCTTCGACTCCACTGGACTCAAGCCCACAAACCGCGGCGACTGGATGACAGAAAAGTGGGGGACCAGGCGGGGCTTCATAAAGCTGCACGTCGGGGTGGATGCCAAAACCAAAAAGATCTACGCCGTGGCCATAACCGACGACAAGTGCGGGGACTCTCCGCAGTTTGAGGAACTGGTGGGGCAGGCCCTTGCAAATGCAAAAAAATCACCAAACTCAGACACTTCTGCAGGCACCAAGGCGGCAGCCGACGGCGCGTACGACACCCAGAAGATCCGCAGGTACTGCGACGAGCAGGGAATCGAGCCGCTGATTCCCGTCCGCATCGACTTTGCCGGAAAGGCGAACGGGTGCATGCCCCGCAAGGAGGCAGGATTCAGGCAGCTGGGGGACCTGGACTGCATGGACAAGACGGCAGAACGCAAGTTTGCAGGCCTCACGCGCGAACAAAAGAGGGAATTCCAGAAGGCGTGGCGCAGGGAGTCAGGGTACAACGACCGGTGGTCAGTCGAGATTGTATTTTCCACGTTCAAGCGGGTGTTGGGCGAGTGCATAAGCGCGCGCAAGTGGGAGAACGTCAAGGCCGAGATATACGGAAAGGTGCAGCTGTACAACCAGATGATCGATACTGCAATCGACAACGGGTACGGCACGCCAAGGATCGTGCAAGCCTACAAGCCCGGCCCAAGGACTGCAAGGGAAGGGGGCAAGACGACGACGTAGGCAGAATTGCACAGACGAGTATCTGTGTCGAGCGTAATTAGGAAACAGAGTTTAATTGTATGGCCCAGGACAGTCCACAAACAACGCCACATCAGGCATGAAAAGGTACACGGATCCGTCTCGGCGCATGATTCCGGATCAGAACCACGGTACATGCGATCTCATATCCCAGTCGGATCATTTCGTCATTCAGACACGGATTTGTATATCCTGGGAGACACCATGTCAAAACGCGTCACAGGAGCAGATCTGATGATGCGATGGCGGCCATCCGGAGCAAGGAACAAAAAATCCCTACCCGTTCATGGTTCTCGGTTTGACGTGCCCAGTTTTACCCGAACTCCCTTGCCCTAGTCACATGGATTCATTCTGCATGGACGGATCCGTTTGTCTGGCACAGATGCGGCAAGTCATCTGCCTTTGAACCAATAAAAAATGTGCTAATTTGCACATAGGATTATGGGATTGATCTGCTGTACAGCTTGCCTTCCAAGGCCATCTTGTACATTTCTGCAACGTACGGGTTCTCACCTGGAGTCTCTGCACCAAGCTCTACTAGTCGGGCATATACCCTGACCACGTATGCAAGTGCGCCCATGAATGCCACTACGACACCCATGTTAAACATCCAATGGTTTGGAACAGCAAAGATCTCCTCTACAAACCAAAAGTGCCACATCTCGTTGATTCCAATTGTAAACATGGTTGCAAGGTAACCAAGAATGGTCATCTTCAATCCGGTGTTCATTGAGTTGTTTGGACCTCTGAGAATTGGAACCTTTCTATCATAGATTGCTGCTGCACCCCATCCAAGTGGTAATGCAACAAAGTGTGAGTACAGCCACCAGTGTGCTGGGGTGAATGCACTGTCTCTGATAGAGGTCTGATGTAGGGAACCATCTACGAAGTTGTCTACTTCGACTGACGCAGCAGTTGATCCCATAGCAATGACGATGAGCCAGATCTTCTTTAGTCTCTGGATCTCAACTTCCTTTGGGATTAATGCCGGCATTTGTGCCATAGATCTATTCTGTAAGATCTACATATAAAGTAAGACTCTCCTTTGACGGAAATTTTGGCTAATTTTTTAATAATTATTTCAGGTTTCAATGTAAATAATTCCATATAACATATCATTTTATAAAAAAATTTTATTACATTTTGCTGGCTTTCATTGCTAATCATTGATGATAAACAACCAATAAGACAATTACCCCGGATGAAAGTAAAACATATAACGACGTATGTGATTTTCTGATTATTAGGGATAACTATGGTCGAAAAAAGAATGTTCGCAGTTGGACTTGCTGTGGTACTCGCACTTGGAACGTTGGGCTTCAACTGGGTTGAAGTCATACTCCCACCTGCAGAGGCACACGGTGTCCAGGCACAACTCCAGAGTCGCTTCATTAGAATCGAAGACGAGACCTTCAACAGACAATCCCTGCAGACTGGTGAAACCTTGGTACTTGAGGGAAAACTGGTCAGCCTAGTGGAGAGAGATCTCAGAGGATGGATATCAATATTCTCAGAGTCTACTAACGCAGGAAACAGATGGGAGATGCTATCAAGAGATCCACCCGGAAACGTCTTTGATATTGAAGGCAACGGTGAAATCAACTACTCCCTTTCTGCAAAGGCACTAGAGGCAGGGGTATATCACGTACACACCCAGCTCAACGTAGCAAGTGTCGGTCCCGGACTTGGTCCAGGTCAGACAGTAGTTGTTGAAGGGGAACCAATCATCAAACCAATCCCATATACCAACATCGCATACCAGTCAATCATAATTGGTGTTGGATATGTCATTACGTTTGCGACACGACCCTGGCAAGTAATCTAAAATCACCCTTTTCCTTTTCATTTTCCAATAACCTTAAACCGTGTTTTACCTTTCATGGAATGGCATGCTAAGCTTCAAGATAGACAGGCTTGACATATCCCAGAGCTACTTCTTCGGCGATGTAACATTCCGTTCTGACAAGTTCAAGGTAAACATTCAGAATCAGAGAAGAGGCAAGGTACTCAAACTGCCATTTGAGATAGAAGCCACCGGGGGCAGCTTGATAGTCAGACTGACAGGACCCAAGGATCTGTATGTCGAGGATTATATTCCATACAGGGGAAGATCGGAGTGGCTTGAGATCGACTCGGATGTAATTACATACTTTCTTGCAGACCACCAGGACAGGCTGGACACGATTGAGATCATGTACGGATGAGAATCATGCAGGCATGCCCGAATCCACGGGGAAGCCTGTTTGCGTAAGATGCGCCAGGAATACTGGGCCTGACAGGGCCCATCGGCAGCATGCACCGCCTGACCTTAACTTGTATTTGACCAACCCATGCGACCCCATACTGCTGCATCTGCCCTAAGGAAGGTGGGGGCACAAACGGCGATCTGACATAACTCCCACACACGCCCACACGGCGAGGAAAAGAACTTTAAAGGATTCAAGGGGAACAGTGATGTTGATTTGGCCAGGAACCAGTGATCCCTACAAGAGAAAGAAGACGATCAAATTCCTGATAATCACTGCAATCATCGGCGTCTCTGCGGCTGCTGCAAGTTCTGCCTTCCAGTATGTGGTCAATCCAAATGACCCGCTCAAGGCATGCATTGATGACAAGGACACGCCATACAAGATCAGGGCTACGCTGGAACTGATCGTTGACGGCAAGAAGGCAGACATTCCGGCCAACGTTGGAATCAATGACAGCTGTCAAAGAAGCATGTACACGCTGGCAGGGGATGGAACGATCTATGCAGAATGGGAAGAGGAGTATCCGTATGAGATAGGCCACTTTTTGTGGATGTGGGAGTTTCCACTGAAAGACATGAATCAGAAAGAGTCTGCAGTATATGTAGACGACACGCTGTCGCCTAGTTTTATCAACCACCCATTGCAGGACGGAAAGCACTACCGTGCAGAATTTACCTCAAAGGAACATGAAGCATCAGAGGGCAAGGACTTTCTTCCGCCTGAGAGCTAGCAGGGCGGGTGCCTGGCAGCAGCAGCAGGCGCTTTCAGGTTCTGCACACGTACTAACGCAGGACCATGTTTTGAACACATCTCACTGCACGGCCAGGACCGGCACGGATTCAGACTGACAGATGATGATGATGTAGATCGGCCAGATCAGCGTGTCATGTATCGAAACCACGCAGTACGGGTGATTCTAAAATAATGAAAAGGGAAAAATGGTTCTACCAGTATTTACCGTTGTCTGGAATAAGACCAATGCCTTCTCGTTCGAAGTGTCTGTCCAGTTCGTCGACCCATCTTTCTCGGTTGTCCTTGTAGGCCCAGCCGTGTACACGCAACCAGAATGATATGATTCCAAGAAGGAATATTGTGAACATCATGGTTCCGAAGATGTAAATCATTACATCGTAGAACAATGGATCATAGTTTGGTCCCAGCTGTCCTGTCAATGAAGACAGCATACTTAGGAAGGTACCTATGATAGGAGTCATGTATTTTTAGCTCTATTTGTGAGATATATACATTTCTCTTGACACGGGTGTGTCCTAGAGACATATACCCCCGGATGACAAAAGATATGGATCGGCAGATCACGGCATCGCCTAATGACTACAAAGAAACGCGATCAACGACAATACGATTTGGTTCAGCAGTACCTGTCTGGTCTCATGCTGAATACCGTGCTGGGAATAATCAAGGAGCTTGGGAATCCGTACGCCGTCAGGCCCGGCCTGGGCGGCATGACTGCATATCCGCCTGGCGCCATGGCAGCTGTCTGCATCATGCTTGAGGCACAGCGCACGACCTACCGTAAGATGGTCGGCATTCTCCGGAATAACGGCACCATGGCAGGTAAGATGGGCCTGGACCGGATTCCCTCCAAGAGCACGATAGCGCGCGCCTACGGCCTGATCCCGGAATGGTATCTGGCAGAGGCACACCGGATTGCCATCAGGGAGGTGGAGGCAGGCTCCCTGGCAGCAGACAGCACCGGATACTCGTACCTGCGGTTTGTCAGGTGGCTTGACGTCAGGACCGACAGTTTTCGCACCAGGAAGGGATGGGTCAAACTGCACGCAATCGTGGATATCCGCACCAGGGTGATAATCGACTGCATGGTGACAGACAGCGCGGTGGCAGACATAAACGGGTTGTATGTGATGCTCTGCAGGCTAAGCCGGGGCACCGGCGACTTTTGCCTGGATTCTGCGTACCTGGCAAGGCTCATGTGCAACATGATATCTGCCATGGGAATGGTGCCCCGCATCAAGCCAAAGTCCAACACCGTACGCAACGCCAAGGGAAGCCAGTCGTGGCGCGAGATGGTGAGCCTGTACATGGATGATCGGGACAAATTTGATTCGCAGTACCACCAGCGGAGCATCATCGAGGCAGTCTTTGCCGCCCTCAAGAAGATGTACGGGGATGGCACCAGATGCCGAAAACACGAGAACCGGGCAAATGAGGTTGCGATCCGCATCATGTGCTACAACGTCGAGCTCGTGGCCAGATTGCAGGCAAAAGACGGTAGGCTCACACAGGATCAAATCGCGATACTTGCAGCGTAACCGGCGCGTCTTGACACGCGCCTCCTAGCGGAGCCTCCGCACAGCGTCTTGGATTTGGGGGATTTTATGGGTTGTGGGGGATCGACGGTGCTGCACTGTTGATGCCGACGGGTTCTGGCACCAATCGTGTCTTTGACATCTTGGCACATGGGATGGCATTTTTTATTACTAGGACACACCCTCTTGACACGGTTAATTGTAGTCCCAAAAGTTGTTTACCGCCTGTATGAGACCCGGAACCGGCATTCTACAGAGCATCAGGTTGGATTTGCTTTTGATCTTTACGGTTATGGTGGGACGTGCGATCGCGGCATGGCCATGCAGAAGCCGATCCAGATCGCATGATGTACTGCAAGAATGGAACGCGTCGGCGGATCGCAATGCCTAGTCTCTGGCCATACGGCGCAAATGAATGCCCAGTCGATGTTTGCCCAATGTCAAATTACGCATAGAGTCTAGGCAACTGTAACAAAAAAAGGGAAAAAAAGATACGTGACTATCCTCTGCCCATGGCAGCATACTTGCCGGATCTTCCTCTGATGAAGAAGGCTCCTGCAATACCGCCAAATACTGCACCGGCTATGACTGATGCGCCAACGACGCCGTTTGCATCAAGATATGGTGTTCCTGATCCGGCTCCAGGGTTGTTTTTTACAGACTCAATACGGTCTGCCTGAACCTTAAGGGCTTCTTCCAAGGTTAGTGATCCTGTCTCTCCTTGGCCTCCAACGTTGCCGAGATACTGTGCAAATGCCACAGTAGTCGAACCGATGGTACCGATGAAGAACACAGAAAGGACTGTTGCTGTTAAAAGTACTTTTGTATTCATAGCGTTTACCTGTCTGTTTTGAACCAAATAGTTATTTAAAACTTTTTACAGCCGCCGGATGTGTGCCCATGTCACCTCCAAAACATGTATGATTACTTGTGTGATTCGTGCCTAACGGATGCCGGATCGGGGGATGCATGCCACATGGGATACTGTCCGCATCCTCGTCAAAAAAGCAACAAAATTCCAAAGATCGTCAGGTGCCAGGTGTCCCGGATCACCGATCCATCCTACAACCGATGAATTCCAATGGAAAGTGGCATAGAGAGAGGAAACAACGACTGGGACACGGTCCTGTCTGCATTACCCGGCACCCTTCCCGAGTGTATCCTCCGGATGCAGCAGTTACATACGAATCTGTTTGGCAACGGCCGTCGTGCGTGCGTGCGTCCCGCGTCTCCGGCCCACACCACGACAGACGTTATATTTTAATGGACAATTCGGTGAACGTCTGTAAGAAATACCATGGCCATGCGGAAATGAACAAGACAGAAGATGACTCCGAAGACGCTCATGTTGTCAACCGTAAAGTCATGTCAACAAACTCATGGCATGCGTTTCTGGCGCTGGAGGCCAAAAGATTCAGGTATGCCTTCGAGTATGATCCAATCCTTGCAGTGAGTGTCTCGAAGGTGGATCCCCTGCCGCACCAGATAGAGGCAGTGTACAAATACGTACTTGGAAAATCCAGGATACGGTTCATGCTGGCCCATGATCCCGGTGCTGGAAAGACGATCATGGCAGGACTGATAATCAAGGAGCTGAAGATGAGGGGAGACATACGGCGTGTCCTGATAGTGGTTCCAGGCCAGCTCAAGGAACAGTGGAGATGGGAGCTTCAGGACAAGTTTGATGAGGATTTTACGATAGTGGATCGCAGCAGCTTCGCAGACGACAGCAGGGCGGAGATCTGGGCCGGCGAGAGCCTGATAACCTCGATCGATTTTGCAAAACAAGATGACGTGATATCCTCAATGAACGGCGCCCGGTTTGACCTGATAATAGTAGACGAGGCACACAAGATGAGCGCGTACCTGCATGGCAGCAGCACTGCCAAAACCAGGCGCTACAGGCTGGGGGAGACACTCTCTGTAATGAGCAGGCACATCATGTTTCTGACTGCAACGCCGCACAAGGGAGACACCCAGAACTTCCGACTGCTTTTGGATCTGCTTGAACCGGGGTTTTTTGCCACAGACGACATGATGGAGGAGTCGATAAAAAACCAGGACAATCCGTTGTTTCTGAGACGTGCCAAGGAGGACATGGTGGATTTTGATGGCAGGCCGCTCTTTGCACCGCGCAGCGTAATGACGCCGGATGTAAGACTCTCGGCCCCTGAAAAGAAACTGTACAATGCAATGTCGAGATACATCACAGAACAGTACAACCTGGCCACCAGATCCGTCAAGCGTCACAACATCACATTTGCACTAATAATCCTCCAGCGCAGGTTTGCATCAAGCACGTTTGCCCTGCTGGAATCCCTCAGGAGAAGAAGGAACAAACTAAGGCAGATGGAGGGCGGGACGGGGAGAAAAGACGCCATAAGACAGGCACAGGCAGGCTCATACGGCTATACGGAAGGAATGACAGAGAGGGAGCAGTGGGACGAGGAGAAAAGATGGGAGTTGATCAGCATGGCCAAAAACAAGAAGGAGCTTGGCATGGAGATTCATATTCTGGACAATCTGATAACGATGGCCGAAAAGATCATCGACGACGGGTACGAGGCAAAACTGAACCAGCTAAAGTCAACCATGAAAGAGATGGACAGGCACCATCCAGAAAAGAAGATACTGATATTTACCGAGTCCAGGGATACGCTGAACTATCTGGTAAGGAACATACAGTCATGGGGCTACTCGGTAAACACCATACACGGCGCCATGCCGGCCGGTAAAAGAAAGGACGCCGAGGCAGTCTTCCGTGACAGGACCCGTGTAATGGTTGCAACAGAGGCTGCAGGCGAGGGAATCAATCTCCAGTTCTGCCATCTGATGATAAATTATGATCTTCCCTGGAACCCCAACAGGCTTGAGCAGAGAATGGGCAGGATACACAGGTACGGCCAGAGGTTTCCAGTGTCGGTATTCAATCTGGTGGCAGCAGATACACGGGAGGGGGAGATAATGCAGGTACTCTTTGAAAAACTCGAAGAGATAAAGAATGCCATGGGAAGCGACAAGATCTTTGATGTCATAAGCGAGGTCGTTCAGGGAAAGAGTCTCTCGCAGATGCTGCTGGATGCGACAGTCCGTGCAAGAAAACAGTCAGAGATAATCTCGGAGCTGAAGGACTCGGTTGCAGCAGACAATGACCGCGTAATCGACTGCATGAAAGACAGCCTGGCCACCAAATACATCGACCATACCAAACTAAAGGGGATACGCGAGAAGGCACTGGAGGTGCAGATGGTGCCCGAATACACCAGGTATCTGTTCGGGAAGATATTGGAGGCTGCCGGGGGCCGGATTGACGGGAACGACGATCGGGCATCCATCCAACTGCCAGGCGGCATACTCGGACCGGCAAGGACAAAACACGGCAGGCAGATATTGCCCTCGTACGAGGCAGTCACGTTTGACAAGAAGGTTCGGATGGCAGAACCCGGCATCGAACTGATCACCTTTGGGCATCCCGTGTTTGACGCGGTGCTGGACTGGGCGGAGCAGGAATACGCAGATGCCGCGCTGGGCGGATCCGTGTTTGTGGACCCGGCAGGCATCATGGATGGCCACCTGGTGTTTTGTGAAGGCAGCGTGACTGACGGATCCGGAAGGCTGGCAGGCAGGCAGATGCTTGCCTGTTTTGTGGACAGGGCAGGAGGCAGTATTCGATCCGTCTCCCCGTCAGTAATGCTGGATCTTGACATGCACCCTGCAGCCTACGAACCCGGAGAAGATCATGACAGGGTCATGAAGATGGCAGTTGCCAAATCCGCCGAGATGATGGCAGATTACGCAGGCACCCTCTCCGGAGAGCGTGACAGGCATGCAATGCTAGTGCAAAGGTACGGAATGAAGTCGCTAGACACCCACATGGACATGATAAGGGATGACATCATGGTACTGCTTGCAAAGAAACGAAGGGGCGCCAGGGTGGATCTGGCCATCAGAAACAAGAGGGAGAGCCGCAGAAGATACAGGACTGCCAGAAGGGACATGGCCGCGCAGGCAAGGATGGATGGCAATCTGAGCATTGGCAGGACATCGGTGATAGGCATCGCCCGCGTGTTGCCGGGCTCTGAGGATGCCGCACGCCTCAAACACCAGGCGCTTGATTCCCTGATCAAGTTTGAGCGTAGCCACGGCAGAAAGCCCGAACTCGTATCAGGAGAGGGCTACGGTTTTGATGTCAGATCGATAGACCCCAGCGGATCCACCCGGTACATACTGGCAAAGCCGGCAAGCACGACAGGATCCGTAGTCTTTACTCCCAACGAGTGGCTCCGGACAAAGACGCTTCAGGAAAACTGCTATCTGTATCTGCACGGGGGCGGCGGCAGGAAGAAGCCATACGTATTAAGAGACCCGGCAGGCGTGCTGGCAGTGGCAGATACTCCATCAGGATACGAGGCCGATCAGGATCAGGTAATGGCACTGGCAGACATGGTGGGTCCAGGCAGATTCCCCACGGCAGTCTAAGGTGTCCAAGCACAGATGCGCCACATAGCCTTTTGATGCATTCCCCGGACTGCACTGAATCTGCAGGATGTCTGCCAACCACTGGCAGCCTTCCCCCACCAGGCAAGGAGGAGCAGGCTGCATTCCTGCCGGTGTCTTCCCGTGTTGCATCCTGCATGGTTTGGTACGGAACCGCGCCCGGAATCATGCAGTGCAACCACGGATGCAAAACCGTCAGTCTTTACAGGAGTTGTTACGGACAGATGTTACATGCCTCTAATGAGTTCCAGCAGGACGCGCCTGCCAGAGTTCTCACGCCTGATATTCAGTATCAGTTCCCCATACGAGCGATCCCCGCCGGGAATCGCCTTTATGCTGGCAAGGTGCCTGCAGACACGCGCGTAGTGATCCCTGCCGGTCGTACTCTTGGCAAACCGTCTGATCAGCGTGCCATACGCGGCAAAATACCTGCCAGGGTACGCCGGTGCCAGTTTTGTGCGGTATGCTGCAAACAGATCCGCGTCATCAATGGACTCTAGCAGGTTCATGGCCTCATCTGTCATGCTCCCCTTCAGATAGGCATTGACGGCCATGCCCGGATCTGGCTTTTCCCTAAACCTCATGACAACGGCCTCCACATCGGCATGCCAGTCACATGATGCATCCCTGATCCTGAAAAAGTACTTCCAGTCCCCTGTAGCCACAAACATCTCCCTGAGTGTGGAGACATATCCCGGGGCGGTTTCAGGATAGAGCTCAAGGACTGCCTCCATCACCCCCAGATTGTCGGGAAACGCATCCGTGGCATCATGGATTGCCTGCAGGACTTGGTCCGGATCGGCTGCGGCTGCGGCGGCGTCGTCGTCGTCGTCGTCGTTGTGTAGCATGCCAAGATACCTGACGCACAGTCTGCTGTCCAGATAATAGAATTCCTCTAAAAGCGAGACAAGTTCAGCCGTCCTGGTCAGCCTCTCGAGTGCATCTGCCTGCATGTGTACCATCTCTGCCATCGTGCCATCCGGCACGGGACCGTCTGCATGCAGGTGCGAATCGATTGTGTCGTGCAGGAATACAGTGTCCTCGTCTGTGGTGCAGACAGTCTCAAGGGCGCTGCGGTAGTACGGGACGAACCGGACAGGCCTGCCTTCCATAAGTTTTTCAAACAGGTACGAGACGTGTTCGTGTTTTTTGCCAGCCGGCATCTCATTCCGGATTATGGATTCGGCCATGCCGTCCAAGGCCTCCATAAAGCAGTCAGTGTAGTATCTGCCCGAGTCGTCCACGGCACCCATATTTTCGGATATCTTCTCTGAGATCGTCTGGTATATCTTTGCTGCATCTGCAAACTCGCCGCCGGACTGGCTTGCCCGGGCATTGTCAAAATAGCGATCAAAGTTCAGGGGATGACTGATCTTGCCATCGGATCCTTTCGCGCCGGAATAGAGCCGGTCCATGCTGGATTTGTAGTTGGTTACCGGGCGCACGTGTCCCAGTCCGAACGTGTCGACAAATCTCTGCCGTACGGATTCATCCATGATCATCACATCGGTCAGAAACTCCACCGCCTTCTCTGGCGGCACAAGGGTAACCATGTGCTTAACGGTGGACACCCGGGTCTCATTATCGCTTAAAATCTCCTCAAGATTTTCAATCAGGTGTATCATGGCAGCGACTATGTGCTTGCACGCGCCGTAATAGTACTCGCTGTACGGGCAGGTGCATCCTGCATTGACTCCCAGGGTCCGGTCGCCGCGGACTGCCACGGTGTAATCACTCCGTCCGGTCACAACTGCATGCAGCGTATCTTCCACGAGGCGCACATAACGCACTCTTCCGGATGTATAATAGGACTGCCCCTTCTTGTACACGTGGGCAGGGCACAAGTCCTGTATCATCGATCTGGTGAGACGCGCGATCCAGTCCTCCTGTACTGCCATACCGGATGATACCAGTCGTACCAATATAGAATTTTTTGAAATGCGGCAGGGGCCGCATGATGCAGTCCGGTTCTGCACGTGCCGTGTGGATGCAGCCTGGCATGGACTGACGTCCTGGCATCCGAGTCAGGCACACAGGGCAACTGAATCCATACCGACAAGTAACGTTTAATTCCACTACGCAAGCCAACCAGTTCATGGGTAGAATGCATACACGCAGGCATGGAAAGTCACACTCGATCAGGCCGACCGTGCTGAGCACCCCGTCATGGGTCACGCAGAGTGCGTCAGATATCGAGTCACTGGTAGTCAAATACTCCAAGGACGGCATGACGCCAAGCCAGATTGGAATAAAGCTCAGGGATCAGCACTCCATACCCCTAATCAAGGCAGTCACCAAAAAGAGCATGGGTCAGATTCTGGAGGAGAAGGATCTAAGACCGGACATGCCTGAGGATCTTGAGAACATCGTCAAGAAGGCAGTAGGCCTTCAAAAGCACCTCAAGGCAAACAAGGGAGACAGGAGAAACGTCAGATCCCTGGAACTCATCGAGGCCAAGGTACACAGGCTCTCAGTATACTACAAAAGAATCGGGCGAATTCCCAAGACCTGGAAATATAAATCTGTGGTAGCCCAATTGGAATAATGGCAGGATCGCTTGAAGAATCACTTTCACTCTTTGAAGACAGAATATCAGAATGCATAAAGTCCGGAAGGCCGATCCTTGTCACAACCCACATTGACTGCGACGGGCTGACATCGGGGGGAATCATCACAAAGGCCCTTATCAGGGCCGGTGCCAAGTGCACAGTCAGAACCGCCAAGGAGTTCAGCAAGGACACTGCAGAGTCGTTCGGAAACGACTCCAGGGATTTTCACATCATAACGGATCTTGGGGGCGGTTTTGCAGATGATTTGGGCCGCGTTCTGGGCGAGGACTGGTTCATTCTGGATCACCACCAGATTCCCGACGCGGAGATGGACAATCCCAATGTCATCAATGCCTGGAGATACGGGATCGACGGAGGGGTGGACATCTGTGCAGGCGGAATGGCATATCTTGCAGCAGTCTCCCTGGATCGGAGAAACGAGGATCTTGCCGCAACTGCAGTAGTCTCGGCGCTGGGAGACAGGCAGGACCAGGGGGAGAGAAAGTCGCTTGTTGGCAAAAACTTTGAGATTGCAGAGACTGCAAAGCGTCTGGGCATGCTTGAGGTGGATCTGGATCTTCTGCTGGTCGGCAGGGAGACCAGGCCGCTGTCAGACGCATTGGCATTTACCTCGCAGCCATTCATCGACGGGCTGACATGGAACAGGGCCGCATGCCTCTCCATTCTCAACTCCTCAGGGATCCGGCTCAAGGACGGCGGCAGGTGGAGGGTTCCGGCAGAACTTGAAGAGGAGGAGAAGAAACAGGTAATAGAGTCAATCTGCAGGTTTGCCTCAGGAGGCAACGCCACCGAGATAGCCTCCGAGATGATAGGATACACCTACACGTTTCCATTGGAGGACAGGAGGAGCTTTCTGAGGGAGTGCAGGGAGTTTTCTACCATGCTCAACTCATGCGGGAGGATAGGCCGCTCCAGCATCGGAATCTCAGTGTGCATGGGGGACAGGAACATGGCCCTGAGGGAGGCAGAGACCATCCTCAAGGAATACAGGAGCAGGATCAAGGATTACATGAACATAATATCAAACGAGAGGTGGAGGATTCTGGAGAAGGACGACTACATCATGGTCAACGGCCAGGGAGTGGTGCCGGAGATGATGACAGGTACCATCTCATCGCTGATTGCAGGATCCCCAAGAAACACGGGAAGGGTGGTCATTCTGAGGGCAGACGGAGACGGCAACACGGTAAAGTTCTCCTCAAGAAAGGCCATCGGATGCAGATCGGAGATAAACCTGAGCCACCTGATGGGCGCAGGGGCGCGGAGTGTTGGCGGCGTCGGCGGAGGCCACAGCATGGCAGCAGGGGCCAAGATAACCAAGGACAAGCTGGACGAGTTTCTAAACTACTTGGAGGAAAACATTGCTGTGTCAGGTGCAGATAGTCATAAATGAGATCTCCGCAGAGAGGGCCAGGGCAGTAAGAAGCGCCCTGGAACCGGACAATGTGAATATTCCAGAGGGGCTGAGCATCAAAATGGAGGATGCCGGCGACAAGCTGATATTCAACTTTGAGAGTGCAGGAGACATGGGACACCTGATAGGTACGGTAGACGAGATGCTTGGACACGTCGGGGTCGCGCTGAAGGTGATCCAGTAGTGCTTGACCCCAGACTGATCAGGGAGAGCCCGCAGGCGATACAGGAGATGCTCAGGGCAAGATCAGTGGACTTTGATCTGGATGCCCTGGTAAGATCAGACACGGAGAGGCGCAGGCTGATCATCGGTACAGACCAGCTGCGCCAGAAGAGAAACGAGGCGGGACAGGCCATTGCAAGACAGAAGAAGGCAGGGGAGGATGCAGCAGCCGCCTTGGCAGAGATGAAGGGCGTCTCAGCAGAGATTGCGGCACTGGAGTCAGAACAGCAAAGGGCAGAGGAGACGTATGCCAGACTTGCATTTACAGTTCCCAACCTGGTGGACAAGACTGTCCCCCCGGGCACCGACGAGAGCTTCAACAGGAAGGTGAGGGAATGGGGCAGCATTCCGACGTTTGGCTTTGAGGTGCGCGACCACATCGACATCTCCGAGGCCTTGGACCTGGTGGATCTCAAGAGGGCGGCAAAGGTGGCAGGCGCCAGATTCTACTACCTGAGAAATGATCTGGTGAGGCTCAACCAGTCCCTAATCCACTTTGCACTTGACTTTCTTGCAAAGAGGCAGTACTCTCTGGTACAGCCGCCGTACATGATAAATCGGGAGTCCATGGAGGGCGCAGTGATTGCAGAAGACTTTGAGGATGTCATATACAAGATAGAAGGCGAGGACCTCTACATGATAGGCACCTCCGAGCACGCCATGGCCGCAATGCACTCAGGCGAGATTGTTGACGGGGCAGACCTTCCCATCAGGTATGCCGGCGTCAGCCCGTGCTTCAGGAAGGAGGCAGGGGCCCACGGCAGGGATCAGAAGGGGATATTCAGGGTACACCAGTTTGAGAAGATCGAGCAGTTTGTGTTTGCAAGGCCGGAGAACTCGCGCAGGGAGCACGAGCAGATGCTGGAGGCTGCAGAAGAGTTCTACCGGATGCTGGGCATCCCGTACAGGGTGATGCTGCTCTGCGCAGGGGATCTGGGAAAGGTCTCGGCAAAGACGTACGACATAGAGGCGTGGATGGCAGGGCAGAACGCCTACAGGGAGGTAGTCTCGTGCTCCAACTGCCTTGACTACCAGGCAAGGAGGCTGAAGATAAGGTTCCGGGACAAGACAAACGAAGAGACGCAGTACCTGCACACGCTCAACAGCACCCTTGTGGCAACTACCAGGGTGATGGTCGCCATCATCGAGGACTTTCAGACAAAGGACGGGCATGTCAGGATTCCAGATGCCCTGCAGGGATACATGGGAGGCCAGAAGGAGATGGTGCGGATCTGATGATGGTGCAGTTTCGCGGTTTGCACAAATGCATTATTTGTACCGGGACCGACAATGTATGGACTCAGGTCGCCAAACTGCGCTACGCTGCCACTGCGGGTACAGAAACCGTCTGATATTGTTCGGGTGGCTTGAATATGCTCCAGCCAGGATCCATGATGATGTTCTCGACTGCTTGGCGCGGGAAGATGCCCTGCCTGTGGCAGGTGCGCGCCACTGATATCAGCACCGAGAAGACCTCCCGCCCCTCGGGTTCGGACAGCTGGTGCCGCACGTTCCCGTGCAGCACCGCAGTGTCGCGTATCTCAAGCTCTGCTGCGTTGTTATGCGGCGGCATGCCCGGATGCCTGAGGAACGTGAACATGCACGGGGCCGCGTTCTCAAGCGTCGTGCGGAAGTCGTGGGACTCCCCGTAGTCCGAGGCGATTTGGAGCACCGTCCTTTCCAGGTCCAGGCACTCGCCGGATCCGGCAGACTCCCTGTCCTTGACTGACCGGTACAGGGCAAGCAGCCTGCGGTAGCAGGCAAGATCGTTGCCGCCGTTCTTGATGGCGTACTCTTCTGCGGCGCGCAGCAGGTGCACCCAGCACCTCTGCTTGACTGGGAACATGTTGTAGACGGTGTACCCATCCACCACCACCGGCTTGCCAAGCAGCCGGGCAAAATGCGCGTTTATCACGAGGGCCGCCCTGCTCGGGGCGGCCACCAGATACGTGGCGTCCCCGGCGGTGACCAGCCACACGTACCCCTTCTTCCCGTTCATCTTCATGTGGGACTCGTCAAACTGCACGAACGCGGCCTCGGCGATGTGGGCCAGTATGCCCTCGTACGCGCCCTTGAGGATCTTTTTGAGGGCCTTGCGCGCGTTCCATATGGCGTTTGGCGATATGCCAAACCCGTACAGCGCCTTGAAATAGTATGATACGGTGTAGTCCGTGCTCCTCTTGTCGTAGTACTCCTCCACAAACCCCAGGGCCTTGGGGCCAAGCGACGTGCCGGGGATCGTGGGAGGCACGGCAGAGCTGACGTGATTGCACCTCTTGCACAACCCCTGTCCCACCAGGTACGCGACGCGCTCGATCCTCATGGCGCCGTAGTCGGGAAAATCATACACCATCTTGACAATGGACGGCATCCGGACCAGGTGTCCGCGTCCGCACTTTTCGCACCTGCACACTGGCAGACTCTCGGTCCTCTCGGCCTTGTTCTTGTGCGAGGCGCCGGCGTGTCCTGCCGGCGGTCCCTTGCGGGTCTTGTCTCCGGCGCCTTCGCCTTCTGATTCAGGTCCGCCTTCCGATTCGGACTTTTCTCCTTCCTTGGGCCCGCTGCCATCGGACTCCATCTTGGCCTCCATGTCCAT
The DNA here is from genome assembly GCA_965238275.1 of Candidatus Nitrosopumilus sp. Classification (GTDB taxonomy): domain Archaea; phylum Thermoproteota; class Nitrososphaeria; order Nitrososphaerales; family Nitrosopumilaceae; genus Nitrosopumilus. The sequence continues at coordinate 917,894 of OZ250186.1, read as the reverse complement.
CCGCTTCCTGAATGCCGTGCGGTCCGAGTTGTACAACGAATATGTGGACGAGGACATGTTGGGGTTCTCGTATTTGCGGAGCCTCCTGCGGTACCCCGCGTTTTCCAGGGTCAGGCGGTCGTTTTCAATCTCGAGCAGCGTCACCTTCTTGGTGAGTTCGGCATTTGTCTTGTACATCGTTTTCTTAAACTTCTCGAACTCCGTCACTACCCTTGCCAGCTCCCTGCGTAGGAGCGATATCTCTGATTTGCTCACGTGGGTTCGCGGATTCCGAGATCAATAAATCGGCATGGTCTAATTTGATGCACAAGCGATTAAAATCTAGGCACGGACCTGAGTCCATACCCGACAATCCAACATACCCTTATATTTTGGGCTGGAAGGTCAATACTAATTGGCACGCAGAAAGGGCAGGGTAAAAGACAAGTGGAGAGAGAAGCGTTGGATCACAGCATATGCTCCTGACTCGTTTAACAACGTGCCAATAGCGTACATTCCAATTACAGACGACAAGAATGCAGAGGGCCGGGTCATCGAGGTTACCCTCTATGACATCGTCAAGGGGGACTCCTCACAGCACCAGTACAAGATATACTTCCAGATTGACAAGGTTGACGGCGACAGTGCCACGACGATCTTCAAGAGGTTCGAGTATTCCAAGGAGTTTCTGCGAAGCCTGGTCAGGCGCGGATCGTCGAAGATCAACTTTATAATCGACATCAAGACCAAGGACGGTTACATATTTCGAATCAAGATAATCGCACTCACCCACAGGCAGCTCAACACGTCCAGAAAGCATGCCCTCAGGCTCATCGCAAAGGACGTCATTAACAACACGATTCCGGACATGACGATTGCGCAGTTTGTCCAGGCCACGTGCTACAGCAAGATCAACTCGGACATTATGGCCGCATTCAAGAAGGTAATAAGGATAAGACACGTGGGCCTTGAAAAGGTAAAGCTTGTCCGAACCGCGGCAAAAGAGACCATACTGCTCAAGGCATAGCCGCTTGAGCCGGAAGATCGAGGTTACAGTCGACGTAATAGTGCACTCTACTGAGGACGTCTCAAAGATCCTGCAGGCATTTGAAGACGTCCTGGGACTGGAGGCAGACGACTTTGCAGTGAGCCGCACCACAGGATATTTTGGCAACCCAATAACCATGCTGGGCTGCAGGCTTGCAAGGGGACAGGCAACAGAATTCGTCAGAAGAATGACAGGGCTGCTGCCTGACGGGCAGGTAGACTCCCTGATTAATCAGATACCGGAGAGGACGGCAAACTCCCGATTCCACATGAGGCTGGACAAGCAGGATCTGGTCAGGGGTACCGCATCGGCAACAGACGACGGCTCCATAAAGATAGGAATCCAGACTCCCATCTACTGCAAGGATGACACGGTAGGGGCGTTTTTGGAGATCCTAAGGGTGGGACATGCGCCGGAGGCATCCAAGCAGGTTAAATAGGAATCCGCACAGCATTCCTTGGGAATGAGGAGATAACAGCCGCTCCAGTCTGAGCCGCAGCCATGATGACCCCGCGACGAACCGACCCGTACTGCTGATGGTATTGTTTTAAATACAGATGAACAAGACTTGATCATCATGACAGACTATGATGTCATAATTGCAGGGGGCGGCCTTGCCGGAACGGTTACGGCACAGGCAGTATCACACTACTCCAAACAGAACGCCAGGATACTGGTGGTGGACAGGAACCCGGAGTTCATGCCGGGAAGAAAGTCGCTTGCAGGATGGGTGTGCGGTGACGCGTGCTCAAAGGAGGCAGTGGACTTTATGTCAGAGAGGATCGGGGTGAGATGGACCAAGCCGGAGATCGAGCATGACGTCAAGGGGGTCATGGCATACTCGCCGGACATGGAGACTGCAATACCCTTTGACGGGGACGGATTCATGCTGAACCGCCAGAGGCTGCCTGAGATTCAGAATGCAAGGTGCATAAGCGCCGGAATCGAGTTTGAATACGAGATCAACCTCATGGGAATGACATATGATGACGGGCAGGTGACCGGAGTGCGCGGGATCGACAACAAGACCAAGCAGCCCTTTGTCAAGACTGCAAAAGTCGTGGTGGATGCGACAGGAGTCACATCGATGCTCAGAAACGGCATCAAAAACACCACCCGGATTGAAAGGCGCATCGACAGGAGGGATTTGGAGTCGACTGGCAGATATATAATGTACTTTGAACCCGGCCAGAAGAATCTGGCAGAGTTTGATTCGGATTACTGCATAATTCATCTTGACCAGGACATTGCACCCGGCGGCTACGGGTGGGTGTTTCCAAAGGGAGACGACAAGGTCAACATAGGGCTGGGCGTGGAAAAGTCATTACTGGAAAGGCGGAACAAGAGACTTGGAAAAAGAGACAACGTCGAGTCCCTCATGAAGGAGTACCTTGTAAGGAATACTGCAATTACAAGCCCAAGGCTGTCAGAGGATGAAGCTGACATCAACAACAACACCGGAATCTTCCAGGTGTCAGTCAGAAGGCAGAACGACTGCATGGTGTCAGGCGGGTATGTCATGGTGGGGGATTCTGCGTGGATGCCAAAACCGATTGACGCAGGCGGGATAGGCCCTGCACTGATTGCAGGAACAATACTCGGAAGCAGCATCACACAGGCCATCGAGGCAGGCGATGTCTCGGAGGCCGGCCTCTGGAAGTACAATCTGGACTTCATAGAGGAGTACGGATACAAGACGGCAGGCCTTGAACTGTTCAGAAGGCTTGTCCAGCAGATGACCAACGAGCAGATAAGCTACGGCATGAAGCACTTTCTTGGAAACCTTGACGTGGAGTCTATAAGCAAGGGCGAGCATCCTGACTTTTCCGGACTGGGAAAGATCGGGATGATCATCAGGGGTGTAATGAACAAGACGGTTGCAGACGGCCTCAGGTTCACATCAAAGGAGAACCAGTGGTTGGTCGAACACTACAACAACTATCCTACAAGGCCCGAAGGCTTTGAGGAGTGGAACAAGGCACTCCACAAGAGGATGGATGCGGCCTTTGAAAGGGTCGCAGCGTTTGGCAACTAGGCAGGCTACCTTATGGCGGTTCCCGTTTCATCTGCAGGCGCCAGGATGCCGTCTTACATTCCAGTGAGATGCCATGCGCCGGAACGGATCCGGGTAGAGTCCCGGTGATCCCTGGCAGGAGCGTGATGCCGTCCAACTAGCATTAAATACCGAACAAACCCACTCAGACTCAGTGTGATGCAGTATCTTGACTGGAACAACTCTGTTGGTATTATTGAAAAGGCCTACGAGGCCGGGCTGTTCGTGCTGATCATAGGCCCGAAGGGGACCGGAAAGACGTCTTTGGTCAGGGAGTTTGCAGACAGAAAGAACCTGAAACTCGAGTCGATAAACTTCAGCCTCCGAACCAGGGAGAGCCATCTGATCGGAACAAAGACCCTCAACGACGGAACCGTCACGTTTGAGGAGGGGCTCCTGACCAGATCGATGAGGGAGGGCGGCATGCTGTATCTTGATGAGATTAATGCTGCAGAGGCAGACGTCCTGCTAAGGCTTGACGAGGCACTTGATGACAGGAGGCAGATAGTTCTAAAAGAGTCCACAGGGGAGACCGTCAGGGCAGACAGCAACTGGTTTGTGGCAGCAACCATCAACCCGCTGACACATACCGGGACAAAGGAGCTTCCGCCGCAGATTCTGAGCAGGTTTCCAGTAAGGATCAGGCTGGAGTATCCCCCGGAGAAGACGGAGTTTGAGATTGCAAGGAGCCACATAGCAGGCAGCCACGATGAAGAACTGCTCCAGGCCATCAGGCTTGCAAACACGCTCAGGGAGGCAGCGACAGTAGAGGAGCTCTTCTACTCGCCAAGCCTGAGGGAGACCATAGCATTTGGGCGGCTGCTTGAAGGCGGCATGCCTGCAAGAAAGGCTGCAGAATTTGTATTTGGAAACGTATACGCCCAGTGGGGCGGCATAGAACACCAGAAGGTAAGCGACATCATAGCATCCATGTTTGGCGGTGGTTGAATGCAGCCGATCCGGCTCCAGAGAGACTCCCTGATGGACATTGCGATGTTTCTGGTGCGAAGGTGGTCCGGAAGGCAGGACATGACTGTACGGATATCGGATCGGGTGGGGACTAGAACCAGCCTTGCAGACAGCAGGGTGATCATCACGGCGCCGGACAAGAGAATCGGTGATGACTTTCAGAGGTACAGGCAGTTCAGGGCCTCGCTCTGGTACGAGGCCATGAGGGCAAAACACTGCCAGAAGATTCTAAGCAATGACCATGCCTTTGGGTTCATCCTCAATGCCATGGAGACCCGGAGGGTGGAGGGTCTTGGGAGAAGGCTGTGGAGGGGAATGGACGGGGAGATCATCTTCAACTATGCATGCACGCTGGCAGAGAGGCCGCAGCTTCACACAGTATACGGAGGCGCAAGAATAGCAGAGGCGTTTTACCAGCAGTTCATGTTTGGCACGATAAAAGGCGAGGTTCAATCAAGCCGCCTTGAGAAGATCAGGGAGGCTGCATCCCATGCATGCAGGGTCACAGACCAGGCAGTCAGGGAGGAGCGCGACACCAAATGGCTCGAGGGCCACGTAGGCAGCATCATAAGGATACTTGAGATTGACTCGCTCATGACCATTCCAGTATCGCTGCCGTTCATGAAGGCAGGCATGGCCCTCACCGAGGAGGAGCTGAGAAGAATCATCAAGATCGTCGCAGACAACAGGGAGGGCGACTTTGGATCTGCAGACCCGCATGCAGTCATGAAGGGCGATGACATGCATGGCGAGTACAGGATACTGTTAGACGAGACGCAGAGGAATCAGAACAAGGGGCTTGCCCCCGAGCCTGTAGGAATCCAGACGCCTTCGGGGAAGGATGTTGATGAGACTGCAATGTATGACATGCGGCTCATAGGCGGCCTGAAGACCAGGATGAGGGAGTGGAAGTCAGGATGGACCGAACAGCATGCGCGCGCCGGCGACGAGTTTGACGAGGAGGGCTACATCGACGGGGGCAGCCCGTTCCTTACCGACATAAGAAAGTCCATCAGGACAAGGATAGTGATCCTGCTTGACCACTCCTCAAGCATATCCTCAGATGCCCTCGAGTACAAAAAGGCAACACTGGCCCTCTGCGAGGTCCTCTCCTTTCTCAAGGTGGGGTTTGCCGTGTATGCCTTCAGCACCCAGAGCAGGTCAATCGTCTGCTGGTCGATAAAGCCGGAAGGCGCAAAGTGGAACAGGACTGCTGCCAGGCGGCTGGCCCAGATAGTTGCAAACGGCTCCACCCCGCTGGCAGAGATATACGACAGGATATTTCCAGTCATGCAGACAAGGAGCCCGGATATCCTCCTGACCCTGACTGACGGGGAGCCGTCTGATCCGGACGCCGTAAGGGGCATGATAAAGACGCTGAAGGGTCTGGGAATCAGCATGGTGGCGCTGGGCCTGGGCCCCAACACCGTAAGGGCCACCATGATTGCAGGCAACCTCAGGCACCTGGGCTATGAGAAGACCGTGGCAGTCAGCAGGCTAAGGGACATACCGGGCAAGGTCATGAGTATCCTGCAGGCGTGAGATCACACATGCAGCAGCACAATGGAGGAGAGGAGGCGGCATGGTGCCATGCAGGATGCCGGCGAGTGTGCCGCCTGCCACCGCACTGCCAGCAGATATTTTATATGAGCCCCAGACTGCCTTGGAGGCATGGGCGAAGATGTAGACGGGGATCTGCTTGAGCGGTTTGAGCAGGGGATATGGAGCAGGATGCCACATCCCGGAGAGGGACAGGCAGGAATTGTCAATGCGACCCCCCTGACTGACCTTACAGAGGATCTCAGGGAGTGTGCAAGGCGGATCTACAAGACGGGCCTGCCAGACGACTTGAGGGTGTTTGGCAAGTTTGACTCCAATCTGCCTACAGGCTCCATCAAGATCAGGCCCGCAGTCTACATCATCCATGACGCCATCAGCACAGGAAAGCTGAAGGGCGGGCAGACTGTAATCGAGGCAACCTCAGGCAACTTCGGGATAGCCCTTGGGGAGATAGCCAAGATGGGACTGACTGTAGTCTCGCTGGTCTCAAGGAGGCTGCAGGAGGGAGTCTTTGAGGAGCTTCGAAACGGAAGTATTCGCATAATGGATCTTGACATGGACGTATGTCCTGCACCCGGAATGGAGGGCAGCCAGAACATGCTTGCAGCGCGCGCAGCAGCTGCCAACATACGCTCACAGCTGACAGAGATGGGCTTTGATCCTGCAACCTTTGACGAGTCATACCAGGAGATAGAGGCACTTCTTGCATCACAAGACATCATAAACCTGGCAAAGGTGCTTGCAAGGATATACGGGATGTTCTGTCCTGAGCAGTACGACAATGAGATGAACATAGAGGTGCACAGGAGAATCACCGCAGCAGAGATAGACCAGCAGCTGCAGACAGACGGCCAGTCGCTGGGCGACTACAAGGTATTTTGTGCATTTGGCACGGGAGGCACGTCGGGAGGAATTGACAGATACATCCAAGACACGTACGGGGGAAAATCCGTGCACCTGGTATTTCCACCTGCAGGCCAGGATGTTGCAGGCATCAGAACCCGGGACAAGGCAAGAGGACTTGGCCTGTACAGGCCAGAGTCATATGCAGGAGAACACGAGGTCGACTTTGAGCAGGCAAGGCCTCTTTTGAAGTTCCTTGTAGACAAGGGCCACGACATAGGCGAGAGCAGCGCACTGGCACTTTATGCTGCAATAGGGATGGCGCACTCTGGAAACGGTACAAGATTCGTAGTAATAATGGCAGACGGCATACAAAAGTACAAAAAGAGCATGGAGGAGCAGGCCGCAAAGAAAGATCGCCGCACCCAGGTCTCCCTGCAGGATGCCGCATCAGGCATATCCGAATATGACAACATAATATGGGTTCACACCCAGTACACTCCAAAGGAGGAGGGGCTGGAGCTTATTGCAAGGTCGCTTGGCGTGGACAAGTCAAGGATTACAGTACCCAAGGCAAGCACCATAGGAAGGCTGCTCATGACGCAGCAGATTCCCGAAGACCTTGCCGGATCCCTTGGTACAGGCGGCAAGTCCCTGCTGGTATGCATGGCAGGAAACACGTCACTCATGGCAGTCAACATACTTACAAACAAGGGCGTGGCCGCAGAGAGCCTTACCGGCGGAATAACCAACCTCCCGGATGGAATGGGCATAAATCCGGGCAGGCTTGTAAGAGTGGCCACAGAGTAGCGCCTTGAAGTGTCTCTCAGTATGCCAGCCGTTTGCAGATCTTATCACATCAGGCAGAAAGAGCATTGAGCTGAGGGTGTGGAACACCAGGTTCCGGGGCGATTTTCTTGTGCATGCGCCCCTCAGGATAAGAACGGCAGACTGTGCAAGGCTTGGCGTTGACAAAAGACCGGTCACAGGCGCCATTGTGGGAATGGCCGAGCTGTATGATGTGAAAAGGTATGACACGGCAGAGTCCCTCAGCGCAGACGACAGTCTTCACCATGCAGGAGACGGCCATCCTGCAAGGGCCTTTGGGTTCATGCTCAGAAACCCCAGAACATTCATGGCTCCCGTTCCGTACGCAGGACAGCTGGGCTTCTTTGAGGCCAAACTGCCAAAGGCAGCCATTGATGAGTATGGTAGTGTCTGACAGATTATTGACGAGTATAGCGGCGAGCAAAAGTTTGTGCAAACAGATCTCTCTGTAGCATGTCCTGATGCTCTTTCCGGCACTCTGTCAGACCTTCCAATATTGTCGTCGTTGCCGGATCCAAGCCGACCTGTCGAATTGTTCATTCCAGAACTATCCGATCCGTGATCCTCGCGCCTTGTGACGACCTCGACACCTGCAATGGTGCCTCCACGATTCCCGTGGGCTTGGCCGCCAGTCTCCTCCGTATGGAGACAGTCATTATCCAAAATGTTTTTTGCCGCGTTCTTGTCGGCATGGTGGCACCATCCGCATGAGACGCAGACAAATGATTCGCCGTTCCTGGATTTCTTGTCCACTACCCCGCAGGCAGCGCATCTCTGGCTTGTATGTGCGTGTTCCACGCGTCTTGAAATTCCGCCTTTCTTTTTCATCTGCCATTCAAGCTGGATCCTGAACTCGCCCATTCTGGAATAGGCCATCTCGCGGTTCAACCCCGTCTTTGAAGCCGCCCCGCAGGATCGCCTCATCTTGGTCAAATCCAGATCTTCCAAGAACAATACGGACAGTCCTTTTGTTATCCGCCTGGCAATGTCGGCCTCGTTGTGTTTTTGCCTGTTTGATGTCTTTTTCAATTCATGCGTTACCTTGCGGCCGATCTCTTTCCATCTTCTGGAACCTGCATGGCATCTTGATCTAAGTGATTTCAGCTGATCAATCCTGTCGCCGTCATGCCTCTTGCAGCCTCCGGGGACATTGTGCAGTTTTTCGTTCCCATGCTCGTCTGCGACTGCCGCAAGGTGCCTGACTCCAAGATCCAGCCCTGCCTTGCATCCGCCGCCGCCACCGCCTGTCGCGGGTTCGGGGTCTGGGACTTCTATCTGCAAATGCAGTTTGAATTCGCGATCACCATCCTTGGTCTTACGCGTGACCTTGCCTGTGGTGTCAATCATCTGGAATGACACGAGCCTGCCTTCTGGAACCTTCGTGCGTGGCCTTGCTTCCCCGAGTCCGGGCAGAAACACGGCTCCACTGTCTCGCAGTTTTGGCTTTGCGCGTGAATTCAGCGAGCGCAGCCTGGTTGTTTTCCTGCCGCGCCTCATCAGGCTGGACGGCTCGGTCCACCGATTGTGCTTGCACGTTTTCTTTTTCCCCAGCTTGATCTGTGTCTTGCGCCAGATGCGCTTGTTGTGCTTGAGCCGGTTTGCCTTGCGGAATTTGACTGCCGCCTGGAAAGCCTGCTTTGAGGCGGCCTCATGCATGCGGACGCTGCTGGTCAGGTTGAATTCCCTGCGCCATCCTGTTATCAGGTTGTTGACATCAAACTGTGTGATCCCCGGGTGTGCAAGTTTCATCATGATCGTCATGTCGTAAACGATGTCTGTTTCCCGGGAGCATTTCACGATCTTGCGTGACAGTTCCCGAGATTGTGTTATCTTGATGATTTTACTGACAATCATACCTGTAGTTGGGATTTATTTTCTTAAAAAGGTGCCCAAAAAATTGCATGAACTTTTGGTTTTTGTCTATAGCACAGATACGAGTGGATGGGCTCGTAAATTTGTGATCTGATCACCAAAATCTACCAGAGTCAGTGGATGGGACGCCACCACCACACAGGCACAGTCGCAAACGTCTGATGCATGGAGGGGGGATCGGCGGCAGTCTTGTTGTTGGGGAAGGGTCGTTTTTGCTTTCTGGGAACCGGTTCCATCAGTGCATGATGCCATCCATGCAGTTGTTGCATGGCAGCATGCCCGGATTGCGTGAATGGCTCCGGACCGCACCCGAGATTATACCAGAATGAGCAGGTAACAATTTAATCGGGGATCATCGCAGACGGGATATGGTAACAGGTTATCTCATGCTCAACAAGAATGTCATCATATCCCTAATAGCCTCAATTTCGCTCTCGGCGGTGATCGCAGAGGCGCTAAGCGGACAGGAGGACTATCTGAACTCCACGTATACCCTGATTTTAGGATATGTCGTCTATTACACCGTATTCAGTACATCATACTATATCGACAACAGGAAGGAGTACCGGCTTGAGTCCGGCAAGACTGACATGGTAAGACTCAGAACCGACCTGAAGAAGATCGTCTTCTCCTTCGGGATAGGGGCCGGGCTGTATTATCTGCTCACCATTGGACAAGAACCGTACATCGCCTCGATCATATCCCAGACCATAGCCAGCATCACACTGCTTGCCATGATCAACATGGCTGCAAGGAAGACCAAGCTGTACTAGGTGCAACACCTGCAGGAAGGCAAGTCACCCATGCGACTCTTTTGGGAGTGGCCGCATTCCCCCGGCGTCGCGCAACTGCATGACAGGTGCCATCCCCATCTGCAGTAGCAAACAGCTCATGGTGCGTATCTGCAGACCATGGGGAGGCTTGAATGGTAAATTTTACTAGTATATATAAAGGGCATATTTAAAGGAGATGTCATGCCCCAGACCAAGCCAATTGTAAATGTAGAGAATGTTGTTGCATCCGCATCGGTGGAACAGAAGATAGATCTAATCAAGATTACCGAAAAGTTTCCCGACACAGAGTATCATCCAGAGCAGTTTCCAGGACTGGTTTTTAGGCTGGCCGAACCAAGGACTGCCACACTGATATTTCGAACCGGTAAGATGGTGTGCACGGGGGCCAAGTCAGAGGAGATGGCAGTCAAGGCTGTAAATACAGTGGTACAGAAGCTCAGAAAGGGTAGAATCAGGATAAAAAACGACGCAGTGGTTACCGTCCAGAACATAGTGGCTGCAATCAATCTGTGTGGAAGAATCCACCTTGAAAAGGCTGCAAGGACCCTGCCAAGAAGCATGTACGAACCCGAGCAGTTCCCGGGGCTCATCCACAGGATGCTTGACCCAAAGACGGTAATACTGCTGTTTGCATCCGGCAAGCTGGTATGCACGGGGGCCAAGAAGGAATCAGACGTATTCCGCTCGGTTCACAATCTGCACTCGCTTTTAGAAGAGAAGGATCTGATGATCTACGACTAGTCTCACTTGAGTAAATTGACTGCAGACAAATTCGGTGTAGGCAGGGAAGGCCTTACCCCGGAATCGGGGTTTGCCTTGGTCGGGATAGATTATCTTTCGGATTCCAGAGGCCAGCTGTACCTGATCGAGCATTTTGAGATGTATCAGGATGCACTGAAGGCAAAGAAGGACAGAAAGAATCCCGACGAATACCTGGTACTGTACAGGGGAACAGACGGGGAGTTTTGCTACAGATGATGATGGTGATGATGCCGCATTATGCAATTGCGCCGGCCCCTCAGAGAGCATCACTTTAAACCCGATGGCGCGATTTGCCATGACACGCAGACGGGGAGGTTCTGGCACGCGACTGGAACACTGCCAACATGGTATTATTATCAGACAGGCGGCACTTTCAGATGCCTGTCATGACAGACCCTACGGATTAAACGTAAACTCCCCAAATGCCCTGTCGACCCCGTTGAATGCCTCTAGTGTATATACCCCGGAATCATCCCACCCCATACCCCCTGCAATGGTAAGAGTCGAGTACCGGTTGTCCCGCACGGATACCGTTTCAGCCCAGATAGTCTGGCCGTCCGGACTTACGATTGAGAGTGTAATGGCATCAGAGTCTACGGATGCGCCGCTAATCAGGATAAGATCCAGCCTGTCATACGACACAAGATCGGTTGCAACAGAGAATGCCGGCATCTCTAGAGGCGGCGGGGGGATTACATCAGGAGGAGGGTCAACGGGGGGAGGCGGGAGTGGAAAAACGCCACCGGTGGTGCTGTTAAATGATGCTGCAGCAGTGATGGTGCCTATCAGAAGTAACGCTGCAATGCCAAGCACGAGCTTTCTTCTCATCGACCAGGACATGATGCCTTTGAAACCACGTTGTGGCTTGGTCTTCACCACCAGTTGGGGCAGGGCCGGATTTGGAACCACGGCACCAGGATGCGCCGGTATCTCTTTTTCAGGTTCGGGCTCGGGGATCTGGGTACTTTTGGTAAGATGTTCATCAACCAGGGTTCGGACATAGTTTCTTTCATAGTTGCTGATGGCTTCGTTGTTCTTACACGCCCTGTAGATCTGCCTCAGGATTCTGTCATCCCCGAATCCTATATCCATTAGTCTCTGCACATCATGCAGAAGAGAATCAACCATGTGATCCATTCGTTAAATGAATATTTATGAATATCTTGACGGGGTGGGCATGAAATGTCGGGACACGGGCATGTCACAGAATTCCAGTCCGCCATCCATATCCATCAAGAGGATTGCAGACAAATCCGCCCAAAACATGATTCTCAGGTAGCAGACATGTCCGGGTCAGTCATTGTGGCCATCGACTGATTCTGCAGGAGAATCCTACAGGAATGTTTTTTAAATGATCCCTGGGTATCTGTGGCTATGAAGCTATTAGAAGCTACAGTAAATGCCGACAAGGCAGGTCACGTCTCAGATGCCATCAAGGACATTGTGGGGGGATTTACCATTCTGGAAGGAAGCGGAAGAGGATCCTCGGAGAGACAGACGATAAGGGCAGGCAGAGGCACAGGCACATTCATAGCAGAATTCAACAAGGTTGAAACCATCAGAACCATTGTAGATGAGAAAGATGTGGAAAGGGTTACCACGGCCATTTCGGATGCAGTATTTACCGGAAAGTCAGGTGACGGCATCATCACAGTCTCAGATGTACAGGACGTGTTCAATATTGCAAGCAAAAAGAAAAATTCTGAGGCGCTCTAACCCAAAGTTCAACACATGAAGACAAAAGGGTGGAGAGACCTATTGCTGTCCCTCAATACCCATCAACGTCAGAGTCGATCTTATTTTTGGTATCTTTCGAATCTTCCATGTGATGGTCTCACGTAGCGCCTCAACCTGATCTGATGCCACCTTGGCCAGTATGTCATATGCGCCGAATGTACCGTGAACCTCAATGACGGCGTCAATGGACTTGAGTTCTGATATTACAGACTCCTCCGAACCCAGCTCACAGTTTATGAGTACATACGCAGTAGCCATTAGGACACAACTCCCATGCTCATACATAAAAGACCGGCTTCAGATATATAAGAATAATCAAAGCGGGAACCTGCCAAGGCGGATCCTTCTGACAGGCATGCCTGACTTGTGACAGGCCTAAGTCATGCCAGGACAGTGCAATTTTGGCAGCCGGCTGGAAGGAATTGGTTTGGAGCAATGCCGTACAGGCACCATGCCAAGAGGGGTACGTTGTGCATGCCGCCGGTCAGTTGCAGGATGTATATGCATCATGCATGACTCTTTCAAGCTGGTCTATATCCTCAGAGAGGGTAATCCGGGGGCGCAGTCTGGAGCCCCTCTGCATCCCCCGCGTAAACCGCATTGCCTGGCCCTTGATGTTTGCAAATCGGATTCCATATCCGGCAGTCATGTGCAGATACTCAAAGAATGCATCCAGTCTGTCTTCAAGCAGGTACTCGTGGTATGAGCCTGTCTTCAGATAGTCGTTGATCTGTTCAAACAGGAATGGGTTTCCCATGGCGCCGCGGCCGATCATCACATAGTCGCAACCGGTATCATCAAGCATCGCCCGGGCGTCCTCAGGGGTCGCAATGTCGCCATTACCGACGATTGGAACCCCGGCAGTCTCCTTGAGATCCCTTATCATATTCCAGTCTGCACTTCCAGAGTAGCCCTGACTGACCGTTCTTGGATGAAGCGTAATCATCTGAATCCCCTCATCTTCGGCGATACCTGCAATCTCCCGGAACAGGTACCGGTCAGCATCGGTGGTTCCAGAACGGATCTTGATGGTGACAGGCTTTCTTACTGCACCGACAAGGGTGGCAAGAATCTTCCGGGTCACATCCGCATGCTGCAGCAGGGCACCGCCTGCCATCTGCCTTGTAATGTGCGGCGCAGGACATCCCATGTTGTAGTCTATCATGTCAAAGAATGGCTCTACTATCTTGGCAGCCTTCTCCAGCACTGCAAGATCGGATCCGAACAGCTGGACTGAGAGAGGCCTCTCCTCCTCGGAGAACCGGATAAACTCCTGAATCGTCTTCAGCTGTGCCCTGAGCTGCTCTGCCTTGGCCACTATGCTGTGAATGTTGGTAAACTCAGTCACAACAAGGCCGGCTCCCATCATCTTACACTGCAGCCTGAGTGCCGGATCAGACACGCCTGCCATCGGGGCCAGGAATGCCCTGCTTGAAAATTTTGGAAGCATTGTATGGTTTTATGGTTCGGGTATATCTATCATGTCCGGTAGTGTGACGCTCTCATGAAGAATCCGGACAGCCGTCGTCATCCTCGAAGCCGTTATAGTTCTCCGGATCCAGAGGACACAGATCCTCGGAGTTTATGATGCCGTCAAGATCAGTATCATGGACAAACCTCTGCTGTTCTGGAGCCGTGTCAGGACATCCGTCGTGATCGTTGTACTTGTTCCAAGTTTCAGGGTTTGTCGGGCATGCATCTACGCTGTCATGATATCCGTCATTATCAGAGTCCAAGCTTGTAGGTGGGGTGGATTCTGCGCCGGGAACGTCAGGACATCCGTCGTGATCAAGATAGTCGTTATAGTTTTCAGGAATGTTCGGACATGCATCCCACCGGTCGTCTATCCCGTCAGCGTCAGTGTCAGGGAATGCATAACCGGTACCAGGATCGATTACAACCGTATCGGGACAGCCGTCAGAGTCCAGGAACAGGTTGTAGGTCTCAGGCTCCAGCGGACACTGGTCAAGCCCGTCTAGGACGCCGTCACGGTCCGAGTCGGCTGTCGGACTGAATTCGTCAGGACAGCCGTCAGAGTCCAAGAAGCCGTTGTAGGTCTCAGGCTGGGTTGGGCAATAGTCCATGCGATCTATGATGCCGTCCCCGTCTGAATCGGCCACCGCCAAACCGGCTACAACGGCATCAGGACATCCGTCCTCGTCTGCAATCCTGTTGTAGGTCTCTTTGGAGTTTGGACACTGGTCAACATCGTTGTTTATCCCGTCACGATCAGTATCACCTGTGGAACTGTATGCCAATACATCAGGGCATCCGTCCTCATCCATTAATCCGTTGTATCGTTCTCTTATTGTTGGACATAGATCATCGACATCGGGAATGCCGTCCCCGTCCGAGTCGGAAGGCGGAGGGGTTGAGATTCCGGAGACATCAGGGCATCCGTCGTGATCCAGATAATTGTTGTAGTTTTCAGGCTCGTTCAGGCATGCATCCCGCCGGTCGTCTACCCCGTCGGCATCAGCGTCAGGGAATGCATAACTTGCAAGGGGATCTGCTGCTACTACTGCATCAGGACAGCCGTCAGAGTCCTGGAACAGGTTGTAGGTCTCAGGCTCCAGCGGACACTGGTCAAGCCCGTCTATGACGCCGTCACGGTCCAAGTCGGCTGTCGGACTGAATTCGTCAGGACAGCCGTCAGAGTCCAAGAAGCCGTTGTAGGTCTCAGGCTGGTTTGGGCAATAGTCCATGCGATCTATGATGCCGTCCCCGTCCGAGTCTGTCGCCAGCCGGTGCACCACTACACTGTCAGGACAGCCGTCCTCGTCTGCAATCCTGTTGTAGGTCTCGGGGAGGTGGGGGCACTGGTCAAAGATGTCTGAGACGCCGTCACGGTCAAGATCACGAACAACATGCAGGAGAACCGCATCGGGACAGCCGTCGTCATCCTGGAATCCGTTATAGACCTCCCGTTCCAGCGGGCATGCATCATCCGTGTCTAAGATATGGTCAGAATCAGAATCGGCAGGCAATGGGGTGGAGATTCCCGGAACATCGTGGCAGCCGTCCCAGTCAAGATAGTCGTTGTAGTTTTCAGGCTCGTTCAGGCATGCATCCCGCCGGTCGTCTACCCCGTCGGCATCAGCGTCAGGGAATGCATAACTTGCAAGGGGATCTGCTGCTGCTACTGTATCAGGACAGCCGTCGTCATCCTGGAATCGGTTGTATGTCTCAGGTTCTGTGGGACACGAGTCTGAATTATCAGAAAGTCCGTCAGAGTCAGTATCAGTCAGGTTTACATCATCGTCAGGACAGCCGTCAGTATCATCAAGGCCGTTGAATGTCTCAGGCAGCGAGGGGCACAGATCCCGATAATCTGGATAGCCGTCACCGTCAGAGTCCGGAATCGAGATGCCGGCAATACCAATCAGATCAGGACAGCCGTCCTCGTCTGCAACCCGGTTGTAATTCTCCTTTGTAGTGGGACAGTCATCAATGTGATCCTGTATCCCGTCAAAGTCAGCATCATACCATGGGACAAAGTCAGCAGGACATCCGTCAATATTCTCACCATACTGCGGATCATAATCCTCCTGGAGATTTGGGCACAGGTCTACGGGGTTTGGTACGCCGTCACCGTCAGAATCTGCATCTGCGGCATGCACATCAAGAGGCATTCCTATAGTCAACACAAGCAGGATCATGAATCCCATAATACAATATCGGTTCATCTTTGCAATCTCAGATAGATTTTAGTATCTATTAAGTTTCACTAATGGGAGTCCATTTTGTGATCGTGCCAAAAATATCACGGTAAGCGGCACATCACATACCTAATGGAGGGGCTTGTAGCTGTCAGGATATCTGCATTCCATGAAGTTAAGAGCCATACACACGGGACTGCCATACCGGCAAAAGAGGTTCCCGGATTCATGAGCGATTCTGTAGGAGGCTGTATGCCATACCATAGAGACTGATGCAGGAAAATGAATCATTGGACAGTGTGATGGGATGATGCACTATGGGTCATAACAGCCGTCTTCATCCATATAGCCATCATAATCCTCCCGCTCCATTGGGCATATGTCCGCGTCATTTATGATGCCATCAAGATCAGTGTCATGGACGAACCTCTGCTGTTCTGGAGCCGCGTCAGGGCAGCCGTCGTAATCCAGGTACTTGTTCCAGGTCTCAGGACTTGTAGGACAGCCGTCAATACTGTCAGGGTATCCGTCAGAGTCTGAATCAAGTACTGTGACTGCAACTGATTCTGCACCAGGAACGTCAGGGCAGCCGTCCCAGTCAAGATAGTCGTTGTAGTTTTCAGGCTCGTTTACACAGGAATCCCACCTGTCGTCCATCCCGTCGCCGTCAGAATCAGGGAAGGTAAACACGGACAGTACGACATCCACTGAATCAGGACATCCGTCTGCATCCTGGAACCTGTTCCAAGTCTCGGGCATAAGAGGACAGGCATCTAGATCATCAGAAATTCCGTCCCGATCAACATCAGAGAATGACCGCGTACTGTCAGGACAGCCGTCCCAGTCTTCCAGGCCATTGTATGTCTCAGGCTGGGTGGGGCACAGGTCCAGCGTGTCAATCAGTCCGTCGCCGTCAGAGTCAGCAGCAGCCCGGTGGTCGGTTATGTGGTCGGGGCAGCCGTCCTCATCCATGAACCGGTTGTAGTTCTCTGGGATGCCTGGGCATTGGTCCACATCATCATATATTCCGTCGCTGTCAGAGTCGATTACAGTCACGTACGCTACGCTGTCAGGACAGCCGTCATCATCTTGGAATCCGTTGTATCGTTCGGCCAAATCAGGACACTCGTCTATAAGATCCGGCACCCCGTCAGAGTCAGCATCCGTTGTGATCATGTATGCAGTTCCTGGAACGTCAGGGCAGCCGTCCCAGTCAAGATAGTCGTTGTAGTTTTCAGGCTCGTTTACACAGGAATCCCACCTGTCATCTATCCCGTCGCCGTCAGAATCCGGGAAGGTAAACACGGACAGTACGACATCCACTGAATCAGGACATCCGTCTGCATCCTGGAACCTGTTGTATACCTCAGGTTCCATTGGACATGCGTCTGTCCCGTCAGAAATTCCATCATTGTCAGTATCGGCATGATCCGATACGTCGTCAGGGCAGCCGTCAGTATCATCAATGCCGTTGAAGGTCTCAGGGTCCAAAGGACACCTGTCGATCTGATCTATGAATCCGTCGCCGTCAGAGTCGCTGGCAGTCATGTCGTATGCAACTGCATCAGGACAGCCGTCCTCGTCTGCAATCCTGTTGTATATCTCCGGCTGGAACGGACAGGAGTCGTCAGGATCCAGAATGCCGTCACCATCAGCATCGCCGACAACTGTAAATACCAGCTTGTCGGGGCAGCCGTCCTCATCTTGGAACCTGTTAAAGTTCTCCCGCTCCAGAGGACAGGCATCAAGGTAATCAGGAATACTGTCAGAGTCGGCATCAGGTATCGCAAAGGATTCGGCACCAGGGGAGTCAGGGCAGCCGTCCCAGTCAAGATAGCCGTTGTAGTTTTCAGGCTCGTTTACACAGGAGTCCCACCTGTCGTCCATCCCGTCGCCGTCAGAATCCGGGAATGCATAACTTGTAAGGGGATCTGCTGCTGCTACTGTATCAGGACAGCCGTCAGCATCCATGAACCTGTTGTAAGTCTCAGGCTCGGTAGGACAGCCGTCTGCGAGGTCAGAGAGTCCGTCAGAGTCTGTGTCATCCAGGGACGTGTCGTCGTCAGGGCATCCGTCCCTGTCATCAATACCGTTGAAGGTCTCAGGCAATGTTGGGCACAGGTCCAGATAGTCCGGATAGCCGTCGCCGTCAGAGTCCGGAATCGGGACGTCTGTAACGCCGATCAGATCAGGACACCCGTCATCGTCTGCAACCCGGTTGTAAGTCTCCTTTGTAGTGGGACAGTCATCAATGTGATCCTGTATCCCGTCAAAGTCAGCATCATACCATGGGACAAAGTCTGCAGGACAGCCGTCTATGTTCTCGGCATACTGTGGATCATAGTCCTCCTGGAGATTGGGACACAGGTCAACGGAGTTGGGAACGCCGTCATCATCAAAGTCGTTGTCAACTGCATGGGCACCAGAAAGCATTCCAGCTGCGGATACAAACAAGAGTAGAAACCCTAGATGATGCATTCCTTTCATGCCAACAGGCTCCTATTCATCAGGACAGCCGTCGCTATCAAAATTACCATCATAGTCTTCAGGTTCGAAAGGACACGCATCATGCTCGTTTATAATGTTGTCTAGATCATGATCATGCTTGTAGCGGGACTGCTCGGGAACGATGTCAGGACACCCGTCATCGTCGTTGTACTTGTTCCAGTTCTCTGCAAGGCCGGGACACAGGTCTACATCATCAGGAAGACCGTCGTTGTCGCTGTCAAGAGTGCGCTCGAATACAGGCAGCGCATCAGGACATCCGTCATAGTCTAGATACCTATTCCAGATCTCTGCCGTGTCAGGACACCGATCCATCACGTCTGCAACCCCGTCGCCGTCAGTATCAACCTGGGTGTCGTCCACGTCAGGACAGCCGTCGGCGTCCTCATACCCGTTGAAGTTCTCTGCAACCAGTGGGCAGGCATCGTCTGCATCATAAATTCCATCGTTATCAGAGTCGACAGTCATGGACTCGACTATAAAGTCTGGACAGCCGTCAGCATCCTGATAGCGGTTCCACGTCTCAGGCGAGGTTGGGCATGCGTCGATTCCGTCATAGATTCCATCATGGTCCCGGTCAATCAGCGTGTTGAGATCGTCAGGACAGCCGTCCCTGTCAAGGATGCCGTTGAACGTCTCAGGCTGGTTTGGACAGTGATCCACGTAGTCGTTGAGTCCGTCGCCGTCAGAGTCTGGTATTGGAGAAAAGTCTGCTATGTAGTCTGGACAGCCGTCGTCATCATTGAATCTGTTGTATATCTCTGGAACCAGTGGGCATTGGTCCACATCATCTGAGATTCCGTCAAAGTCCAGATCAGCTACCAGGGTGATCTCAATCTGGTCGGGGCAGCCGTCGTCATCTTCAAATCCATTATATCTCTCCCTAGCCAGCGGGCACTGATCTATCTCGTCCAAGATTCCATCATAATCAGAGTCAGACACTACGGGGTCATCCGGACAGCCGTCATTGTCCAGGTATCGGTTCCATGTCTCGGCTGTGTCAGGGCACCGATCCTGCGAGTCCCGGACTCCGTCGCCGTCAGAGTCTGGCACCTCTTCATCAGGGCATCCGTCGGCATCCTGATACCCGTTGAATACTTCTGACTGCAGCGGACAGCTGTCCTTAAGGTCTACGATGCCGTCCCCGTCATAGTCAAGTGCCAAAAATCCGGATGTGCTATCAGGGCATCCGTCCGTATCCTGAAAGCTGTTCCATATCTCCTGGACAAATGGACACGCATCCAGATCGTCAGGAACGCCGTCCCGGTCACGATCACCGCTTCTAAACGAGTCAGGGCAGCCGTCTATATCAAACAGGCCGTTGAATGTCTCAGGCTGGCTGGGACACAGATCCACGTAATCATTTATCCCGTCCCCGTCAGAGTCAGGAATTCCTCTGGTGTCTGATTGGGAGTCAGGGCATCCGTCTGCATCCTGGAACCTGTTGTAGGTTTCTGCATCCTCCGGACACTGGTCAAGGCTGTTGATGATTCCGTCAAAGTCAGAATCCTGTGATGAGGAGTATGGCGGTATGTCAGGACAGCCGTCATCATCCATGAAATGGTTGTATCTTTCAGGTGCGTTCAGGCACTGGTCTATATCATCAGGTATCTGATCGCCGTCTGCATCGTCAGGGGAGCCTATGAAATGGGGAACAGAGTCGGGGCATCCGTCATAGTCGGCAAACCTGTTGACAGTCTCGGGGTTTAAAGGACAGTCGTCAAACTGGTCGGCAATGCCGTCACCGTCAGCATCAGCAGCAGATACTTCGCGTACCACGTCGGCACATCCGTCCACATCGCGATAGCCGTTATACACCTCCGGTTCTTCAGGGCACAGGTCCAAGCGATCCTCGATTCCGTCGTTATCAGTATCAGCAAAGGCGGTGTCAGTGGTAGAGTCAGGGCATCCGTCTGCATCCTGGAACCTGTTGTAGTTTTCTGCACTCAGCGGGCACTGATCCAGTAGATCGTTAACGCCGTCCCGGTCGCGATCACCGCTGCTAAACGAGTCAGGACAGCCGTCCCGGTCATCCACCCCGTTGAATGTCTCAGGCTGGTTTGGGCACAGATCATTTAGGTCTGCAAAGCCGTCATTATCAGAATCGGCTATGTTGCTGCCTGTAGTCACTGGAGGAATGTCAGGACATCCGTCCTCATCTTCATATCCGTTATAGTTCTCCCTGGCGCTGGGACACGCGTCGTTATGATCCTCTATTGCGTCATAGTCCTCATCATACCATGGAACAAAGTTGGACGGGCAGCCGTCCTCTGCACCCTCGTAATCCTCCTGCAGGTTTGGACACAGATCCACTACGTCAGGTATTCCGTCATTATCCAGATCATCATCGGCAAAGATCGGGCTGAACGGCATGCTGGTCAATACTGCAATAAGTAATAGTAGAAATGAAACATTGTTTATTTTTACCAATACAAAAGGTTTCTAGGATCCAGTAATTAAACCTCACTGTAAGACCGATCCCGGATTGGATTCAGGCACAAAATCAGACGTCATTATCCATGCCATGCAGGAATAAACAGCAGCAGATCGGTTGGGCTCCACCAGTCCGGAGCCGGCATGACACTGTCAGATGCAGCGTAGTCATGCATGGCACCTCCAGGCAGGATGTAGTTTGCAGGCAGATGCATGCAGGCAAGATCCCGATCAATTTAAGTAAACCGATACAGAGAACGGGGACGATGAGCTGCTCTGGAGAGACTGTTACAGAAGACGGGCTGATTCAGATCAGGCCTGCGATATCTGCGCAGCTAAAAAAGGCAAAGTACGGCGTGGCAGACCACTCCACAGTGGGGCTGTGCCACTGGACAAAAAAGTCATTCAAGCACGAGGGCAACTGCTACAAGCACAAGTTCTATGGAATCTCCACGCACAGGTGTATGGAGTTTTCCCCTGCAGGGATGCACTGTGAGAACCGCTGTGTCTACTGCTGGAGGCCCATGGAGTTTTATGACTCCATGGAGATGAACCCCGAACAGGTGGCACCGCCTGAGGAGATACTGACAAAACTGATGGCCGAGAGGAAGAGGCTTATCAACGGATACTATGGGGATTCCAGAAACGACAAACAGAGGCTTGACGAGTCGCTCCTGCCCAGCCACTATGCCATCTCGCTTTCAGGGGAGCCCACACCATGTATCAGGTATCTCAGGAGGCTACAAAGTCAGTCTTTCTTGTAACCAACGGCCAGGAGCCAGAGATGATTCAAAGGCTGCAGGACGAGGACGCACTGCCTACACAGCTCTACCTGTCTACAAATGCAGCAGACTATGACTCTTTCATCAGGATAAACAAGCCAAGGTATGACGACTCGTGGGAGAGATGGAACAGAACCCTTGACATGCTAAGGCACCTTGATACCAGGACCGTCCTGAGGGTTACGCTGATCCGCGGATATAACGATCACCAGGACATGATCAAGCCGTTTGCAGAGATGTTCAGGCGATCAAGCCCCCATTTCATAGAGATAAAATCATACATGCACATAGGCCGTTCTACAAACAGGCTGGAGCATTCAGACATGCTGGACATGCAGGAGGTCAGGGATTTCAGCAACACGGCTGCAGAGCAGAGCGGGATCTTTTCAGTTATGGACGAAAGCTATGTCTCAAGAATATCCGTCCTGCAGAACAGCAGCCGTCCCATTGACCGGTTTATACGCGCCTATTCAGATACCACCTAGAAAAGACCTCCAGGGAGCGATGCCTGTGGGATATTTCGTCCTTGACATCCATCTCGGCAAACGTCTGTTCTGATCCATCAGGTATGAAGACAGGGTCGTACCCCCAGCCGGCTCCCCTAGCGAACTCGGATATGGTACCGCATATCCTGCCTTCAAACGACTTTAGGGCATCTCCGTCACAGTATGCGACGACTGAGACAAACCTTGCCGCCCTGTCCTGCCCGGTCAGATTAATTATTCCCCTGCATCCGATGGTTCCAAGCACGTACGAGGAGTACGGCCCGGGGAATCCCTGCAGGGAGTCTATGAACAGCCCTGCATCCTCTACCAGCACGGGCCTTGCAAACTCCGAAAACGCCTCCCTGGCCTTGGCCGAGGCGATGATCTCCAGGGAGTCAGACTGGATCTCTGGGAGATCATGCCTGAGAAATTCAATGCCTACCCCAAGGGATTCCAGTATCGTCTGGGCCTCCCGGTACTTGTTCTGGTTTGATGAGACAAAGGCAAGATCAGACAACCCGGGCGTACCTCCCGCGTCCCTCAATCTCAGAGACCAGTCTTGTAATCATGGCATAACGGGGACGCCCCACTACAGACTTGTACCCTGCAAGAAAATTCTTCCATGCCTGCTCCATAACCTGGGTATGCGCACTGTTGAGAATCTCCTTGATCAGCCTCAGGTCCACTGCATGGTCCTCAGGCTTTATGGTGCTCTGGGACAGCCCAAAGTCGATGATGAAGAGCGTGTCCCCAAGGAGGATAAAGTTGGATGTGGTAAGATCCCCGTGCATTACGCCATTCCTGTGCAGCGTGCCGACCAGTTTCCCCATACCTCCGGATGCGTCTACTATCCGGGATTCTGGCAGGTCGTGAATCGGCGTTCCGCGAATCATCTGCATTACTATGGACGTCTGCTTGTGGTTTACAAAATAGACAAGCGGGGTCGGAACCCCAAGGGACTTTACATGGGATATCATCTGCGACTCCCTTACGGTCCTCTGCCTCCGTATCCTAAGGTCAAGCACCGGGTTGCGGTATTTGCGGGGCGTGCGGATCTTGAGGATCGCCTCTGCACCGTGCCAGACTGTCTGGTATATGTCAGCCTCCGCGCCCCTCTTTAGCAGCTTCATTAACATTATAACCAGAGAAATTCAATAAAAGTTGATGGAGGATGGGGAGAAGAGGCTCAAGCAGGAGGACTGCAGCGAGGACAAGCTTGGCCTTGGAATCCTGACCTTGACAAACCAGAGGCTGGCCTTTGACAAGACCCGCGCAAGGATGATGGATTTTTCAAAACACATCGGCGATACCATACTGGACGTGCCGCTAGGGGACGTTACAAGGGTGTGGAAGGAGGGCCTGCTTATGAAGAAGGTATGTTTTACTGCAGAAACACAGGACGGTTCCCAGACATACAAGTTTGGCGTATTCAACACAAAGGGCTGGCTCAAGTCCATCCAGGCTGCAATGGATGCAGCAGCAGCAGCAGTGTAAGTCCCCGCACAACCTGTACCGGGTCGAAGGTTTAGTATTGCACAACCACGGAGTCCAGCCGCCATGACTGGGTGACAAAGGTATCCTCAAGAGGCGTACCCTCCTTGACCGTGGATTCAAGAAGGCCGGTCCAGCATATCTGGCTCCCACAGTCGCCGGCATACTTTAGCGGTACCACGAAAAGCCTGCATGCGTGCCTTGCACATACATCCCTTAGCATCTCAGAGAGTCTCTTGTTTGCCGCAACCCCTCCCACTATCATCAGCTCCCTCTTGCCTGTAAAGGACAGGGCGCGTTCCACTGTCTCGCAAATCATGGCAAATGCCGTCTCCTGGAGCGAGTAGCATGCATCATTTCTGCTGCCCTGCGCTGCAGACTTTGCAGCAGACAACAGGCCCGAAAACGAGACGTCGTTTCCCTTTACAGAGTAGGGCAGCGGGACGTACCCGGACGAGTCTGATGCAAGCCTCTCTATGTCAGGCCCGCACGGGGAGGCAAACCCGATGGATCGTCCGAACTGGTCCAGCAGCTGCCCCAGCGTAATGTCAAGGGTCTCGCCAAAGACGCGCCACTGCCTGTTTAGAAACGCAAGAAGCATGGTGTGCCCCCCGGACACCAAAAGCACAAGCGGATTCCTTGCACCGGTGAGTAATCGTCCCAGCTCGATGTGTCCTATTGCATGATTCACAGGATATATCGGAATGTCATAAAATGACGCAAGCGATCGCGCGACCACCGCGCCCACGCGCAGGCACGGTCCGAGTCCGGGTCCTGCAGCATACGAAACAATGTCAAGATCCCCTATTCGTACACCTGCATCTGTAAGGCACTGTGCCAGCACATCCGAACTTTCTGCGGCATGGTGCCTTGATGCCTCCCGCGGATGAATCCCCTCGCCCTTCTCTGGCCGGTATATCTTCCTGACATCAGACAGTATGCGTCCCTGGTCCCCGTTTCTCTCCATTACAGCACATGAGAACGTGTGCGCAGTGCTCTCTATTCCCAATCCCAGCATGCTATCCCCTGCCCAGGGTCGATACCACCTTGACTACGTCGCCGTCCTTGAGGACGTGGCTGCCCCCTATCCTCTGTCTGGTCTTGCAGTCGATTGCGTGCAGGAATCCCTTGGCAATATCTGCATGAACCAGTCCTGCCAGATCCCTGGCAGTGGAGCCAGGCGGGAGCAGTTTTGCATCCGGGAGTATCCTGCCGTTCTTGTCGGTAAGTTTTGTCTCATCCTCCACAGGATACGCCACGATATACCCCAGACTCTCAAAGACTGCAGTGTCCAGTATCTTTTGGATTCCGGTAGACGGAATCTTGGAGAAGACGGATCGTGCAAGATCAAGGGCCTTTTGCTGCGGGGGCGAGGGATTCACCCCCTCCCGTACTGCAAAGTCCCCGTCGCCAGGCGAGTATTTTATCATGCCTGCACCGGATGCCTTTCGCAAAAGCAGTTCGGTTTCTGCGCTGCACGGAATTGCAACCGATTCAACCCTGTCAAGTATTGAGATGTCCCTGCACAAGTCTGCCTTGTTTGCCGCAATTATCATGGGTTTGGTACCGCTCCTCAGCTCCCTGACAAATGCCATGATGTCAGGGTCTGTCCACTCCTTTGGATTCTTGGAGATAAGGCCAATCCTCTGCAGTATGTCCTGCACCTGCGAATCCGTAATTCCAAGACCTGTAAACCGCTTTGCAATGCCGTCTACAATCTTTGCCCTCTTTTGGTCCACCTCGCGGATAACCTTGTACCATTCCCTTCGGAGTATGTCTGCAAACCACTGGTCAAACTCGTCCTGGACAAAGGCGACATCCTCAAGTGGATCATGCGTTCCTGCAGGAACAGGCTGTCCCTGGATGTCGGTGGCTCCGGCAGCATCCACCACATGCACCAGCACGTGTGCCTGCCTTGCATCATCAAGAAACTGGTTCCCGAGGCCCTTTCCGTCATGCGCGCCGGGGACCAGCCCCGCCACATCCACAAGCTTTACCGGAACAAGCCGGGTGCCATCGACGCATAGATCGTTTTGGTGCGTAATGCCAAAGTGCCTGCATGCGCAGCCGGTCCTGACAAACGCCACGCCGATGTTTGGCTCTATCGTGGTAAATGGAAAGTTGCCAGATGCCACATCAGTCTGTGTTGCAGCCGAGAAGAATGTCGACTTGCCCACGTTTGCCTTGCCTATCAGACCTATCTGCACACATTCAGAAACACGATTCTATTTATTAGTATTAAGCCGCGGGGGTTCTCATGCACAGGTGGCAGCCGGATCGTCCATGGACGGCACCATCCTGGACATACTTTGTTCCCAGGCATACTGATGCATGGATGCAGGCCAGCACACATCACCCGTATTTGGAGAAGGGCCGTCTGCGCCACACATGCTATTGCCGCCTCAGTCACCAACCTGAAAATGATTTAACAAGGCTGCATCAACTCCACACCATGTCAGTAGTAATCACGGGAAGTCCTGGGGTCGGCAAACACACCATATCCAAAAAGATTGCCAAAAGGCTAGGATATGCCATCATCGACACAAACAGGGTGGCAGCAGATGCAGGCCTTGCCGGTCCAGACGGCGTGGTGGACACAGACATGCTTGGCAGCATGATGGGCCCCACAGACGAGGCAGTGATAGTGGGACACCTGGCACCGTACGCACTGGATGCAGGCCAGACAGGCACAGTAATCATACTAAGGCGAAACCCGTACGAGCTGGTCCGGGTGTACCAGTCCAGGGGATACCCCGAGGAGAAGATAAGGGACAACGCAGGCAGCGAGATACTCGGAGTGATTGCAGCATACTCGCTTGAAAAGTTCGGAGAAAAGGCATTTGAGATCGACACCACAGGATCCGGCATAGACGAGTCGACATCGGCAGTCATGTCTGCAATATCAGGGGATGCGCCGCACGCCAGGATAGACTGGCTTGAAGAGGTGACACAAAAAGGCGACCTGCAAAGGTTCTTTGGCTACTGAGTGAACTACCAACGACTAAAGCCGTTGGCTTCCTCGTTCAACGAGCCTGCTTGACCATGGTTGTGGGTCAAGACAAAGCCACACATGTTTGTTATACGTGTGCGTATAGCGGCGAGCGAAAATTCGTGCAAACAGATCTCTCTGTAGCGTGTCCTGATGCTCTTTCCGGCGCTCTGTCAGACCTTCCAATATTGTCGTCGTTGTCGGATCCAAGCCGACCTGTCGAATTGTTCATTCCAGAACTATCCGATCCGTGATCCTCGCGCCTTGTGACGACCTCGACACCTGCAATGGTGCCTCCACGATTCCCGTGGGCTTGGCCGCCAGTCTCCTCCGTATGGGGACAGTTATTATCCAGAATGTTTTTTGCCGCGTTCTTGTCGGCATGGTGGCACCATCCGCATGAGGTGCAGACAAATGATTCGCCGTTCCTGGACTTTTTGTCCACTACCCCGCAGGCAGCGCATCTCTGGCTTGTATGTGCGTGTTCCACGCGTCTTGAAATTCCGCCTTTCTTTTTCATCTGCCATTCAAGCTGGATCCTGAACTCGCCCATTCTGGAATAGGCCATCTCGCGGTTCAACCCCGTCTTTGAAGCCGCCCCGCAGGATCGCCTCATCTTGGTCAAATCCAGATCTTCCAAGAACAATACGGACAGTCCTTTTGTTATCCGCCTGGCAATGTCGATCTCGTTGTGTTTTTGCCTGTTTGATATCTTTTTCAATTCATGGGTTCTCCTGCATCATCGGTTGGTGGCACAAATTCAGGATCTTCTCCAGATTTACTTGCTGTTTTACGCACCGTTATGCCATTCCCCATTAAATCATAATTCCTCTAGGGAGAATCTGCCAGTTGTGATGGATAATCCCAGTCATTGCCATGACATGCATTGATGGGACATCCATCACGCCAAGGCCAGTCTGGGCTACGTGTGTCGCTGCCGTTGCTACAGCTGCCGTTGCTGCTGCTGCTGCTGCGACTACGCTGCTGCTGCAGCAGCTGCTGCATAGTATTGGCCAGAACAATCCGCTCACCTTTGGCTAAATTATTCATACAATCCTGCATCTCGTCAAACCTGGCGTGGTTGAAACCACGGCTTGCACAGAAATCAGGCGACAGGCAAACAAAGATTCGTATTATTCCACACGCCAGAATAAATTTTCACACTAATGTGGCTAATTTACCAGATAACCCACAAGTCGGTTGCCCATCTCTTTTTCAAGGATTATCGCTATTGCCGCCTTTAGCTCCTCCGGTGACTCAAAGTACCGGCCTGCCAGCCGTCTCTTGAGATCCCTCCAGACGTTTTCGATCTGGTTCAGCTGCGGCGTGCGGGGCGGGAGAAATTCCAGCTCGACGTCACCGCCAGTGCCGGCCACGTATTCTCTGACCTTGTGCGACTTGTGGTACGACGCGTTGTCCAGGACCATGTAGAATTTCGGATGGCTCTTGCGGACATCCTCGAGGAATTCCTTGAACGTCTCCGAGTTTGCAGAATCCGCCATGCGGACGTAGAGGGTGTCTGTGCCCATGATGCCAAGCAGGCTGACGGCCTTTTTCGAGAACCCAGTCTGGATCTCGTCGCGTCCTCCCGTGGGCCTCCACCCGTAGCCCGGTTCCTGTGACATGCCGACTGCAGCCTCGTCTTCGACGAACACGGCATACCCTTCATTGGCCAGATCCCCCGCCTTCCTGCCGGCCCTTGCCTTGAACTCCTCTTGCTCGCTTTTGGAGGCGGATTTGGGCGGAACGGGCCGGGTTTTTCTGTAAGAGAACCCGATCTTTTTGAGCATCCTTCGCAACGTGCGCGCCTTGCAGCAATCCAGTCCAAACGTCCGCCGGATCATCTCCAGTATCAAGTTGAGCTGCCAGGAGCCTGACTCGAATCCGTACTTTTTCGGCTTGTTGCCAAGCCACACCCTAACCGTCCTGGAAAATGATTTGGGCATCTTGCTTTTCCTGCCCCCGCGCGTTCGGTTGAACCGGGCTTTCAACCCCCGTCCCTGCATCCGCACCAGCCAGTCGCGCACTGTGGAATACGGCATGACCAGTTCCTTGCATATATTCCGGATGCTGCGTCCCCGTTTTCTCAGGATGCACGCAAGCAGCCTGATCTTGGCCAGCTTGTTCTTCTCTTTTGCGCACGCCCGCACCAGCTTCTTTTTGCTCACGTTCGGCATGAACCGGGATCCAACCTCGAGCTTCTTTTGCCTGGAATCCGGTACTGAACTTGCCTTTGCGTGATGGACTGATTCGGCAACGCCTTGCTTTCCGTCGGCTGCAATCATCATAAGCACGTGGGCGTGTGCCTGTGATCTGAATGTATCTCGGCGGCAATCTGACTGTAGTAATGACGGGTAGATTATCCCATGAGACATGGTAATTTGTGGAATTAATGACCCACGGTGATCGGATTGCTCTGGCCCCTACTATGCATTACTGATGAGGGTGATCTGCTTGTCCGTTCCAGATATGACGATCCCTGCGGCCTCTGCGGGTGTAATTTTGCCAATGCCGCCATGGGGGCGGAAAAAGTTGTGGTGGACGATCATCAGCCGCACAAGCGCGGGACTTTCTGTCCCGAACTCGCGGGCGGTCTTGATGCGATCCTTGAATTCACCGTTAAGCCTCTCGTGCTTGTTGTTATGACTGAAGCGGTTCTTCAGGTGAATCTCCCGGACGTGGATCAGCCTGAAGCCGTTGCGTCTCCAAAACGCCCTGCGGGCGGCAGGACAAAACGCCTGCAGGCCGTCTGTTACCAGCACCCACGGGGTGGTTCCGGCCAGATTCCTTGCGGCTGCAAACAGGGGGGCGGGTCTGTAGTTGAGTTTTGTCTCAGACACGTCATGGGACAGTATGAACCTGCTGGCGCCGTCCATGACGGCAAAAAGCCACCGCGCCTGCGCGCGAACCTTGAAATGTATCTCGTCACAGTGCCACTTGTAGCCCGTGCGCGGCTGCAGCCGCCTTGAATATTCACCCATCAGCGCCGAATAATGCGCAGTCCACCTGTATATCGTGCTTGAATGCACGGTTGTTCCGTCCTGTGCCATCACTGCCTGCACCGCAGCGCAGGACAGCCCGTACGCTGCCTCCCTGAGTGCCCGGGATATCGCCTCTGGGCCGGCATGGCGCTTCTTGAAGCCCGGCCGTCCGGAGAATGTCCGGCCGCGCGGCTTACACCGGTACCGCCGGATCGGCCCGTACGCGTTGTGTCGGTGCCCGTTGCGTGCAAACACAGTCGACTTGCAATGGTGGCATGCAGTCTGAGGCATGCTAATGACAATTGTATTTTGGTTCCTGCACCGGTCCCACATCCGGCCAAGCAACACGTCCACTGCCCGCACGTGCTTGCACAGGCCGTCACAATTGACGTAATGCTGGCACGCGCATACAAACCCGGCAGAGCCAAGAATCACCAGATACCACAGTCCTGAGACATAATCCGTAATTGGGTATAACCACACGATTGGACGCATTGCAGGACAAATCCGGTTGATTGCACGGAATTGCATGTCAATTCGAACTTACCCGATGATCAAAACTATACGTCAGCCGTGTTTTATTCTGATTGCCCATGTCAAAGCATGTCATTATACGACAAATTAGCAAAAAAGCCCAAACTGTTCATCCGGTGCACTGGACTGACAGTCTCCGAATTTAATTTGGTGGCAGGGCGGCTGGCAAAAAAATACCCCAGGGCAGAGCAAAAGCGACTCTCCAAAAGAAGCAGGGTGCGCGGCATTGGTGCCGGACGCAGGTGGAAACTGGATCTGAAAAACAGGTAACTGTGTTTTTTTGATCAAACGTTGAATTCCATGCCTACAAACGTCTGTGTAGTTTTTTTTGAAACTATTTTTAATCCTTGATTTATTAATTTTTAGATCATCAGGGTTTGCATTATGCCTGATGATAATTCCGAGTCAAGGATTGCAGAACTGGAGGAAAAAGTGGAGATGATGGCAGGGCAGCTGGCCAGACCGTCAGCTGGCCAATCTCGCTGATCTTTACTTCCGACAGCCACCTCACGGCAGAGTTGCAGGAAGCAAAGGGCGTCATATCGGCTGCCGTTGCAAGGAGCATCGGCGCAAAACCTGACAAAAAGACCGGCGGTGCCAGACGCCGCACAAAGGCCAAGGGCAAGTCAAGCGACCACAGACGTACCGGCCTCAGGCGTCCTGAAAGAATAGACGCGGAGGAGACGGCAGATCCCCACACGTGCGACAACTGCGGCAGCTCCGACCTCTCCGAGTGCGTATCCACGTACACAAAGGTCGTAAGGGAGGCTGCCAGTTGGAACTAGAGCACATCAAGGTGACAGTAAAGAGAAGGCGCTGCAGGAACTGCAAGAAGACCGTGTCCGGCAGGACCCCGCTGGCACTGCCAAACTCCAGGTACGGGATCAACTTTATGATAATGATGGTCATCCTCAGGCTGCACGGCATGTCAGACCTCAGGATATGCCAGATTGTCCTGCTAACGTACTCTGCAAGGATCACCGAATCTGCCATAAACCGCATGGTGTGCAGGATGGCACGGGAGCTTGGGCCGCTGTACGAGAAGATCAAGGAGGAGGTGAGGCGCTCGCCTGCGATAAATGGGGACGAGTCTGTCTGGCGCGTCAACGGCACCAACTATTGGCTGTGGGCGGTGGTAACAAAGTACGCCGTAATCTACGAGGTACACCGCCGCAGGAACTCGAAGGTTCCAAAAAAGATGCTTGGCAAGGACTATTCGGGATGCGTGACGTCTGACTCGTGGGGAGCGTGGAACGTCATAGGAACCATGCACCAAAAGTGCCACCTGCATTACGCCCGGGACATCAAGGACACCCTGAGATACAAAAATCCCGGCCAGGACTACCGGCGGCACGCAAGGACGCTGCGCAGCATACTGTGGGACTCGCACGTCGACGGTGCCATTCCGGGAGGAGCAGACGCGCTTGCCACAAAGAAGAGGCTGGACCGTCGCATCGCGTTCCTGATAGGCAGGCTCGAGAAGGACCGCGACTGCAAGCACTGCAACAGGATGCGCAAGAGGCTGGTGCGGGAAAGGGATCACCTGTTTGCGTTTCTGGAGACAGACGATGTCGAATACCACAACAACCGGGCAGAGCGGGCCATCAGGCCGTACGTCATTCTTCGCAAGAACAGCAACGGGAGCAGGTCAAAGAAGGGCGCAGACGCGATTGCCGTGCTGATGAGCATCAAGCAGACATGCAAGGCAAGGGGAGATGATTTTTGCACGGTCCTGCGCGAGAATCTGGTTCCATGTTAAAAAAAATACATAGTTTTTTGTAGGCATGGAATTCACCATTTGATCAAAAAACTACACAGTTACAAAAACAGGTTTCTTCTGGTCCTGTTTTATTACAGGACATACGCCACACAGGATCTTCTTGCCATGGTGTTTCAGGTGGGCCAGGCTAGCGTGTCCCGCAGCATGGGGGCACTGGAGCCGTCGATCCGGCAGTGCGTTCCGCTTCCGTCAAAGATCTACGCCAGCATCAAGGCCACCAAGACGCTTGACGATCTTGAGGAGATCATTCCGGGCCTGACTGCCCTGATTGATGCCTCCGAGCAGCAGATACAACGTCCCGGGCGCAAGGACATGGAACGGTCCCACTACTCGGGCAAGGCACACAGGCACACGTCCAAGGTCCAGTACACATCGGCCACGGACGGCCTCATCCTTCACAAGACCCGGCATTCCCCGGGCAGGATCCACGACTTTGCAGTATTCAAAAAGAAACACCCGACATTCCCTGACAACCTTCCACGCAAGGACGGGAGCAAGGACAAGAAAAGGATCAAGGTCAGAGAGATCCTGGATGGCGGATACCAGGGGATCAACAAGGAGTTTCCTGACCGGGATGCCGTAGTGCCGTACAAGAAGCAAAAAGGTGCAGAATTGTCCCCCGAGCAGAAGGAATTCAACAAAAAACACTCAAAGGTACGGGTGTATGTGGAGCACGCCATCCGCAGGGTCAAACGGTTTCGCATAATGGGCGGTGTCTACCGAAACCGCCTGAAAAAATATGACACCATCAATGACATCGTTTGCGGATTTGCCAACCTCAGGGTTCTCCTAGTCCGGGAAGCAATCGGGTAGGAGTCAAAAAACCTACACAATATAGGAAAATATGCACAATTTCTAATTACGGATTATGTCTCTGGAATAGACTGCGATGCCACATTCCATCGTCTGAGACTTGTCATCCTCACCTGCTTTGGGTCGTTGCTGATCACCTGTCCCTGCCTTGCCGCCGTTTTGGCGCGTTTTGCCCTGTTCATAAATAAACCAATTGGTATTATTACATAGATCTTTCTACCAGTCTTAAATAACAGGCAGCTAAAAAAAATTCATGACCCAGTGGGCCAAAGACGCCAAGGAATTTACCGTTTCTGTGATCAAAAACGAGAAGCGTCTGACAAACTACAGCTACATACCAAAACCGATACTTGAAATGCTTGGCAATCCCGACAAACTAAAGTTTGTCATTTCCGGCGATGACATAATGGTGCGCAGACCAGACGAGTGAATCTGGAGAAGATCCTGATTTTGTGTCACCAACCGATGATGCAGGAGAACCCAATTCATGCGTTACCTTGCGGCCGATCTCTTTCCATCTTCTGGAGCCTGCCTGGCATCTTGATCTAAGTGATTTCAGCTGATCAATTCTGTCGCCGTCATGCCTCTTGCAGCCTCCGGGGACGTCGTACAGCCTTTCGTTCCCATGCTCGTCTGCGACTGCCGCAAGGTGCCTGACTCCAAGATCTAGCCCTGCCTTGCATCCGCCGCCACCACCGCCTGTCGCGGGTTCGGGGTCTGGGACTTCTATCTGCAAATGCAGTTTGAATTCGCGATCACCATCCTTGGTCTTGCGCGTGACCTTGCCCGTGGTGTCAATCATCTGGAATGACACGAGCCTGCCTTCTGGAACCTTCGTGCGTGGCCTTGCTTCCCCGAGTCCGGGCAGAAATACGGCTCCACTGTCTCGCAGTTTTGGCTTTCCGCGTGAATTCAGCGAGCGCAGCCTGGTTGTTTTCCTGCCGCGCCTCATCAGGCTGGACGGCTCGGTCCACCGATTGTGCTTGTACGTCTTCTTTTTCCCCAGCTTGATCTGTTTCTTGCGCCAGATGCGCTTGTTGTGCTTGAGCCGGTTTGCCTTGCGGAATTTGACTGCCGCCTGGAAAGCCTGTTTTGAGGCGGCCTCATGCATGCGGACGCTGCTGGCCAGGTTGAATTCCCTGCGCCATCCTGTTATCAGGTTGTTGATGTCAAACTGTGTGATCCCGGGATGTGCAAGTTTCATCATGATTGTCATGTCGTAAATGATGTCTGTTTCCCGGGAGCATTTCACGATCTTGCGTGACAGTTCCCGAGATTGTGTTATCTTGATGATTTTACTGACAATCATACCTGTAGTTGGGATTTATTTTCTTAAAAAGGTGCCCAAAAAATTGCACGAACTTTCGCTTTTCACTATAGAATATAACATGCGTGGCAGTTGCATTGTTCGCTTTCATCCCACCCATAAATGGTGTGGGATTTCCCGCTCACATGTTAAATACCCGGCAGCATGGTGTGATGTTGCTTGTTTGAGATATACAAGACGGATCTGGCAGGAAGGATAGGCGCCATCCAGACAAACCATGGAAAGATCATGACGCCTGCATACGTTCCGGTAGTCCACCCCGTCAAGCAGACCATCCCGACCAAAGAGATCAAAAAGATGGGCTTTGACCTGATAATCACCAACGCATACATCACCAGAAACAGGTTCGGGGACGAGGCCATAAAGAGGGGAATCCACGACATAACGGACTTTGACGGCTCAGTCATGACAGATTCCGGAGGATACCAGGTTCTGGAGTACGGCGATCTCAGCGTCAAGCCATCGGAGATGGCAGAGTTTGAAAGGGAGATCATGACGGACATTGCAATTCCGCTTGACCGGCCCACCGGATTCGGACTCCCGCTCAAAAAGGCAGAGTCGTACGTAAGACACACCCTGAGGGTCTCAAAACAAACCCTCAAGGACAGTGCAGACAACGGCCAGATATGGGTCGGCCCCATCCAGGGCGGCGAGCATTTTGATCTTGTGGCAGGATCAACCAGAGGCCTTGTACGCGCCGGCTTTCAGATGCTGGCCCTTGGAAGCCCGGTAGAGTTCATGGAGTCATACCAGTACAAACTCTTAGCCCAGATGATAGTGGCGGCAAAAAGAAACATGCCGCACTCCATACCCCTGCACCTCTTCGGAGCCGGACACCCCCTTACCATACCGCTTGCAGTTGCACTGGGATGCGACACGTTTGACTCGGCATCATACATCCTCTATGCCAGACAGAATAGATACATCACAGAGGACGGCACCAGAAACCTTGACGAGATATCGGTATTTCCCTGCGGGTGCAGGATCTGTACAGGACACACCCCTGCCGAGCTGCGCGGGCTTGAGGCCGGTGCAAGGACAGACAGCCTTGCCGTCCACAACCTGTACGCCATAGGCCTTGAAGTCGACAGAACCAGACAGGCAATCCACGAAGGCAGACTCTGGGAGTATGTCATGAAGAAGGCAAGGGCCCACCCGAGACTCTTTGAGGCAGTGGAGGTGCTCACCGGAAACTGCGATCTGCTAAGTACTGCCACGCCCCGGTTCAAGAAAAAGGCCGCATTCCTGTATGGGCCAGAGGATCAGTTCCGCCCCGAGGTGGCATCATACCACGGGATGGTCAGAAGGTTCAGGTCAAAAAAGAACATACTGCTAATCACAAGGGAATCAGAGGTAAAACCAGGATACCTCTCGCCGCAGTACGCCAGACTCAGAAGGGACGTGCCCGATTTGGACTCGGTGCAGGTGTGCCAGTACAACCCCGTCCTGGGGCTGATCCCGATCGAGATATCAGACATATTCCCTGCCGCACACCACGAGACTGCCAGGATACGCTTTGACCCGGGGCAATGCCAGGCATTTGCAGACACGTGGAGAATCTTCCTTGAAAACAACAGGTTCTCAGAGGTACGCTACGACAAGGATGACGAGTTTCTAAGGTACTACGCAGGGACGCTTCCGGACGGATGCGCAGAGAATCCACTGTAGCGAAAAAAGAAAAAAGAGTGTTGCAAAAGAACGCTGCTATGGTGCTGCGTCCTCTGCCCAACCCTTGATGAAGACACCATTCTGGTGAAGAGGTACTGGTTGTCCAGCAGTGTAGTTCATTGGCCTCATCCAAAAGATGGACTTTGTTGGGCATACACCTATGCATGCGCCATCAGAGATACATCTCTCAGGATAAAAGACAAATGCCTTACCCCTCTTCCAGCCTTCAACAGGTTTTACTCTAAGGACATCTGGACCAAGAGTTGTACAGATCTCTACGCACAGTGCGCATCCGATACATCTCTGCTCGTCAATGTCTGGAAGTATTGCTATTGGCATTACAAGACTACGTCTGAGGGATTGATATTTAAACTATGATCGAAATTCATAACCCTGTTATGAAATGGCCTTGGCCAGACGGCTACGGCAGGACCGCATCATGAATACGGCATGCCAGATGCACGCCTGAAAATGCCGGTTCCGTTGGAAATGCATGCAGAGTGTCTGCTAGGAACTCTTAAAAAACAAAAAACCGTGTGTGTACACATTTATTTTCTCATTGCGTCGATCTGACCGGATGTTACCCAGTCAAGGAGCTCTGCAGAAGAGGGGTTCAGGTCGGCTTTCTTATTCATAAGATTGGCAACCCAAATCCAGTTAATCTGGTTTAGCAATGGCTTGTTTGCCTCGTCGCCTGCACGGGTCTTGGCTACAAGCCCCTGATCTTGCTGATTTAACCATTCTTGGTAACTTCTTCCCATGGAAATCAATCTTAGCTTGCACTAATTAAAGCTTTTGAAGATTCCAGCAGACATATAATGTCATCAGGATTTGTTCCAGAAGGTATTAACATGGATGATGATTCATCAGAATCCTTGAATATCAAAGTACTTGGGGCGGCAGGCGAGGTAGGCAGATCCGGATTTCTAGTAGAATGCGACCAGGCCAGCCTTCTGC
Organism: Candidatus Nitrosopumilus sp.; assembly: GCA_965238275.1. Classification (GTDB taxonomy): domain Archaea; phylum Thermoproteota; class Nitrososphaeria; order Nitrososphaerales; family Nitrosopumilaceae; genus Nitrosopumilus. Next base: position 881,045 of record OZ250186.1, on the reverse strand, counting down.
TTGATTATGGCGTCATGTTTGGAAGACGGGGAACGCCTCCCGGATACCCCATGCATGTAAAGCCCAAGGATGTCGATGCGGTGATAATTACCCATGCACATCTGGATCACTCGGGCAACGTGCCATCCCTCTTTATGAGCGGAGGCACGGACGTCTACGCCACACCTCCCACGCTTGACCTTACAAGACTTCTCATAGAGGACATGCTGAAGATTGAAAAACAGCACATCTTTGAACTGCCAGAGCTTGACAACATGATGAGACATGCCAAGGAGACTGCCTTCAGGCAGAAGGTGGCAATAAAGGATGCCACCTTTGAGCTAAGGGAGTCCGGACACGTCATAGGCGGCAGCACCGTCCTTGTGGAGTCGGCCGGAAAGAAGCTGTTTTATACCGGGGACATCAAGACCAGCGGTTCAAGGATGCTGCGCGAGGCTGACCTGGACGTGGGGGAGATCGATCTGCTAATTACGGAAAGCACATACTCGCAGACCACACAGAAGCCAAGGGCCGAATCAGAAAGGGATCTTGTCGAGTTTGCAAACGAGGTGACTGAGAGGGGCGGCACCATATTCATCCCGTCGTTTTCAGTGGAGAGATCCCAGGAGATCGCATGCATCCTGAGAAATGCGAGGTTCAAGCACAGGATAATCATGGACGGGATGGCACTCAAGGTCAACGACATCATGTTCAGGCATCCAGAGTATCTGCGCGATCCCGATGTCTTTGAGGATGCCATAAACGGGGCCACGTCAGTAAGGAGCCAGAAGGAGCGCAGGCGCGCAATGGAGGAGCCGTGCGCAGTCATCTCGCCGGCAGGGATGCTGGTTGGCGGAAACGCCGTACTGTACCTGCAGAATCTATCATTTAACGAGAAGAACGGGATAGCGCTGGTATCATACCAGGGCGAGGGCACCCCGGGAAGAAGGCTTTTGGAGACGGGCAAGGTCGTTACCAGGGGCAAGGAGTCCAAGGTTACAGCCGAGGTGAGGCAGTTTGAGTTTTCAGGCCATGCAGACAGGAACGAGCTCTTTGAGATGATAGGCAGAGTCAAGGGGAACCCCAAGGTTCTTACGGTTCACGGCGATGCCGAGTCGTGCGATACCTTTGCCCAAGAGATTCACGAGAGGTTCGGCCTTGATGCGCACGCACCAGAAGCCGGTCAGACAGTGACTGTCTGAGATGGATGTTGACGGCTCCATAAACAGCGGCCAGGTATTCCTGTGGAGAAAGATTGGTGATGCGTGGTACGGCGTTGACGGCCAGAATGTCATAAGGCTGGATCCTGCAGGAGTGCTGTCCGGCCAGGCGGCAGACTTTGCAAGGTGCGACGACGACATGGATACGATAATCAGATCAGTTTCGGGAGATGCCCTGGTAAGGGAGACCGTTGCCATGTATCCCGGACTCAGGATATTCCGGCAGGATCCATTCCAGTGCCTGATATCGTTTGTCGTATCCTCCAACTCCAGCATACAGAAGATCAGGACATGCCTGGAGAGGCTGTGCAGGATGTACGGGGAGGGGATCACAGTCGACGGGGAGGAGTTTTTCGTGTTTCCAAGACCAGAGAGGCTTGCAGGTGCCACTCCGGAGGAGATTGGCAGGTGCGGCACCGGGTACCGCTCCGGATTTGTCAGGGATGCTGCACGGATGGTGGCATCAGGCAGGATTGACCTGCAGGAGCTGCGCGACATGGACTACGAGCATGCACGTGATGCAGTGTGCACGGTGCCCGGTGTCGGATACAAGGTGGCAGACTGCGTGATGCTGTTCTCGCTTGAAAAGCCCGAGGCGTTTCCAATCGACAGGTGGACGACCAGGATTCTAAGGGAGCACTACCCGGACAGGTTCAGTCCGGGCACAAAGACGATAACCCAGCTGCAGTACCGCAGGATTCACGAGGAGATTGTAGACTACTTTGGACCGTATGCAGGATACGCCCAGCAGTTTCTCTTCAAGATGGAAAGGGAGAGGCTCGGCAGAAGATGGTTGTAGATACTGTTCTGGACGGTTCCAGGTATGCTGTAGCATTCCTGCAGACTCCCCATACCGTTCTGACTGCATCACGGTGTTTCTGCATGCATCAGACAATTCCACACGCACGTGACCGTGCCAGGGACTAGTCCCGGTACATCTTTGTAAACCATATGCTGAAATTGATCACTCCAAGGAAGATCACAAATGCAAAGGACTGTGCAATGACTGACGCAAGATACGGATCGTAGGCGATACCTAGAAGATAGTACTGTATGAGCCATCTGGAAACGCCATATACCACCTCTGAAATTCCAAAGGAGGCAAACAGCTTCTTCAGATCGCTTTTGAGTCTTGTCCTATCAGTATCCCCTGATTCCAAGCGATACCTCTTCCGGTTGTCAAGGTAGAACAAACCACCAAACATCAAAAAGTATACAGAATAATCGATGATTGTTACATAGGTGGAATTAAGATAGTCCGGCAGGTCGGCGAGCAGCTCGGCGGCAGCTGCGGACACCATAAGGGCCACCACAAACGATATCAAGATGTTCTTGTTGAATTGTACGTACCCAGATACCATGAGACTTGCCTCGTAATCACATAATTAAATCCGACCCAACGGCAGTGCATCAGAGAAGATGATGCAGCGTAGAATCTGGGAGCATGCAGGACCATTTCAGACTGCATGGGCTGTTTAGCTGCAGAACCGGACTGAAGGGACATGTCTCAGACGGAGCAGCAGGCGCCACTACATCGGAGTTTTCGGCAGACTGCCGCTCTAAACCCTTAAAATGGCATTTGTCCCCTCAATTCTTGGGCCCATAGCTCAGCATGGATAGAGTGTTGGACTTCTAATCCAATGGTCAAGGGATCGAAGCCCTTTGGGCCCGCCTGATAAAATTATTTATGCAGACCACGCGTGGGGGTAGCATGAAGGACATCGGATTCTCCCTGAACACCACTGAGATTCATCCGGACTCTGAGATAATTGGAACCGTGTCAGTGGCATACCCCGGAAGGTACGACGGGGTCGTCATCAACACCCAGATCGCAGACTCCAACGAGCACATAACCTACAAATCCTACAACAAAAAGATCATCTCGCACAACGTCTCAAGGCTGTTCATACCTCGGGAGGCGATGCCCCGGGATACGGCAGAGTTTACAGCAACGATCAAGTTTGTTCCGGAGCACGAGTACGAGGTAAAGTTCAGGGCCTCTATAATAGAGCAGCACAAGGAGATCGAAAGCCAGATAATCTTTGCAAGGTATTACGTCTAGAACCTGCTCTTCTCGATTGTTATAGAGCCTTTCATCCACGGATGCGGCGTGCAGTGATAGTGTATCTCTGCAGGCTCTGTAAACACAAACTCGTATGTCTCGCCAGGCTTGATGACGCCGGGGGAATTAAACTCGCCGCTGTACGAGTCTGCATACCGGTGGTCAGGCGTAACGGTGTGCGCAGTCTCGTCGCTGTTGGTCCACACCACATGGTTGTCAACTGTCAGCAGCACTTTGGAATCCTGCGGAATGTACGCATCGTTGCCCTCAGTCAGCGCCCCGGGTACTATGTCGATTGTAAGTATTCTTTCAGGATCCAGTATGTGCTCGTCTACGGACGGCTTTAACAGGGACTCTGGGAGATAAAACGACGTGTAAAATACCAGAACCACTGACATTCCAACAAGCAGTGAAATAACTCCTATGCCATAGGCATGGCTTGATGCCTGGACGCTCATTATCCGATCGACGCCTCCAAGTCATTATAAAGCTTCTTTGGATCCATCGCTCATCACTTGGTACTGTCTGCGCTCTTGCCTGCAGCAGTAGCAGCAGCCCCCGTGCCTCTTGCCGGTGGCGGAAGAACCCTAGTCTCCACCATGATGTCGCCTACTTTGGGCACATCCTCAGAGTCCAGCTTGGGCTGCTGCTGCCGCCGCGGCTCCAGCTCGGACAGTTTTGGCTTTTCTACCAGGATTGATGCAGGCGCCGGTGGCGGGGCACTCTTCTCCTGGCTCATGCCATACCTGTACACGTGGAAGAACGCTGCAAAGACCAGCAGTATTATTCCCACAAAGAACAGCGAGACGTTATTCATGCCTGTCAGGGCGGCGTTGTATGCTGCAATGTTCAGGAACACCTGGAATGCCAGCAGTGCCACAAGCACCCAGTTTATCCACTTTTCAGAAAAGTTGATGGTGGCAACCTTCTGCGGTCCGGTCTTTTTGGCAAGCTTTGACTTGCGCTCGGCCTCGTTTGCAAGCTTTATCATCATATAGGTGAATCCGAATCCCAGCGGGACGAGCAGGATCATGGTACCGTAGAAGAATATGGGATCGATCACAAGGCGCTCCACCAGCGGAATCGAGATGTCCGGCGATATGTAGAACCCCCAGTAGGTCGTCACCATTATCTGGGCCAGGCTGGTGATTCCAAAGGCCGTGATTATGGGTCGGTCCCTCCACGAGAACTTCTTGTACCGGTCTATGAACGGTATCAGCACGAACGATGTTATGAACAGCAACGGCCACAACAACCCGGTAACAAACTTGTCATACTGCGTCCGCATGAAGGCATAGATTCCAGTAAGGTACCATTCGGGAACGGTGACTCCGGGTGCGACTGACGGCTCGAACTTGAAGCCCAGGTCGATTGGAAACACACCTCCGGTAATCAGAATGGCCCCTGAAATTGCCATGACCATCGGTACGTCAAACACCAGAAACCGCGGGAAGTGGACTGCCATGAGCCCCAGCATCACTATCGGAAGCAAGAAGACATGTTGGGCATAAAACCGCAATACAAAGTCGGAGAATCCGCTGCCAAGCGCAGCGTCCCGTATAAGCGGCCCCACCACGGGTATCGACGTGGTCAGCGACGCGGCAATGCTGATGGCAAGCTCGGCCCTTTCACTGAATATCACATCGTATCCGGTAAAGGCCTCAAGGATCGTAACCACGCCAAGTATGACGCCGGTCATCCAGAGCACCTCGTTGCGTATCTTGTACCTTCCGCTGAAGTACTGGTAGTACATGTGAAGCACGGCAAGGAGCACCATGGCATTGGAGCCGTGATAGTGGATGTTTCTTATGTGGAATCCGAATGGGACGTCGTCGTTGATGAACTGGACGCTGTCCCAGGCCCGGTCAAGTATGGGCTGATAGTAGAACATGAGAAGGGCGCCTGAGACACCCAGTATGATAAAGACGACGAACGTGAGCATTCCAAGGAACCCGAACGGGCTTACAAACCTTGCCGGAAACGAGAACTTGATGGCGGTAAATATGGTCCTGTCTATGCCGTCCCAAAGCCAGTAGAAGAAGGCTACTACCCCTGTCCTTCTCTCAAGCGAAACGGCCATATCCAATTACTCCGTTTTCGTGTGCGGTAAAGCTCGGCGGCAGTATGAAGATGAGTCCCGACGGTTCTATCTCAAGTGTGAGCTTTGGCAGCGTGTTTGAGGGGGATGCCTGTACGGATGCAGGACCAAGGAATGCAATTCCGGTGTCAGGGTTGTACATGGACCCATGGCACGGACACTCGCCTCTCTTCCTGCCTTCATCCGGCCAGTACTTCCACAGGCACCACAGGTGGAGGCAGATCATGCTGAATACCCGGAGCGAGGAGGCATCGCTGTTTGCACCTCCAAGCTCTTCTGGGAGCCTGATGAACTGCCACTTTCTAAACGCCTCTGCATCAAGTGCCGGATCGCCGGTTGCAGGATAGGTAATGACATCTGCGGTGTTTATCGGGTATGTGTTGATGTTTGCCTGCGTGCCGTCCGGCAGTAATACCGGGACCTTTTCAAGGGATGCCTGGTTCGGGTTGGGCATAAAGTTACCAAACGGCACAAAAGGCGCAAAGGCCAGTCCTGTACCTGCAGCGCCGATCAGTTTCAGAAAGTCTCTTCGGGACAATCCGGAGGACTTTTTTGTTCCTAATTCCGACATCCAAGCTCACATACTCGCCAATTTGGTTATAAACCTTGTTTAACATCGGTTCTCCTGCATCATCGGTTGGTGACACAAAATCAGGATCTTCTCCAGATTCACTCGTCTGGTCTGCGCACCATTATGTCATCGCCGGAAATGACAAACTTTAGTTTGTCGGGATTGCCAAGCATTTCAAGTATCGGTTTTGGTATGTAGCTGTAGTTTGTCAGACGCTTCTCGTTTTTGATCACAGAAACGGTAAATTCCTTGGCGTCTTTGGCCCACTGGGTCATGAATTTTTTTTAGCTGCCTGTTATTTAAGACTGGTAGAAAGATCTATGTAATAATACCAATTGGTTTATTTATGAACAGGGCAAAACGCGCCAAAACGGCGGCAAGGCAGGGACAGGTGATCAGCAACGACCCAAAGCAGGTGAGGATGACAAGTCTCAGACGATGGAATGTGGCATCGCAGTCTATTCCAGGACTGTGGTATCTGGTGATTCTTGGCTCTGCCGGGTTTGTATGCGCGTGCCAGCATTACGTCAATTGTGACGGCCTGTGCAAGCACGTGCGGGCAGTGGACGTGTTGCTTGGCCGGATGTGGGACCGGTGCAGGAACCAAAATACAATTGTCATTAGCATGCCTCAGACTGCATGCCACCATTGCAAGTCGACTGTGTTTGCACGCAACGGGCACCGACACAACGCGTACGGGCCGATCCGGCGGTACCGGTGTAAGCCGTGCGGCCGGACATTCTCCGGACGGCCGGGCTTCAAGAAGCGCCATGCCGGCCCAGAGGCGATATCCCGGGCACTCAGGGAGGCAGCGTACGGGCTGTCCTGCGCTGCGGTGCAGGCAGTGATGGCACAGGACGGAACAACCGTGCATTCAAGCACGATATACAGGTGGACTGCGCATTATTCGGCGCTGATGGGTGAATATTCAAGGCGGCTGCAGCCGCGCACGGGCTTTTTGCCGTCACGGAACAACCGTGCATTCAAGCACGATATACAGGTGGACTGCGCATTACAAGTGGCACTGTGACGAGATACATTTCAAGGTTCGCGCGCAGGCGCGGTGGCTTTTTGCCGTCATGGACGGCGCCAGCAGGTTCATACTGTCCCATGACGTGTCTGAGACAAAACTCAACTACAGACCCGCGTGGAGGAACCAGTGACATGCAGAAACAATCTGGAGAAAACGTACCATGAATTCCAAAACCCGCTACAGTCTCACGGGAATTCCCCGCTCCTTCAGGTACCTCTTGACGCCTTCCACTCCGTAGGACCTGTAATGGAATATGGATGCTGCAAGTGCTGCGTCAACCCCGGTGCTCTCAAAGACGTCTGCCATGTCTGAAGGGCTGCCGCATCCGCCGGAGGCAATGACTGGAATCGAGACTGCGTCCACAATCGACTTTGTGAGCAGGGTGTCATAGCCGTTCTTGGTGCCGTCCCTGTCTATGCTGGTAAGGAGTATCTCGCCTGCGCCAAGGTCCTGCACCTGTTTTGCCCAGGATACTGCATCAAGTCCGGTCTTCCTGCTCCCCCCGTACACAAACACCTCAAACCAGAACTCCCTGCCGTCCTCGCAGAATGTGGCGGTCCCGTCCTTTGTAGTATAGTTGCGCTTGGCATCGACTGCCACCACCACGCACTGCCTCCCAAAGAGGCCCATCAGTTCAGTCACCAGCCCCGGATTCCTTACCGCCCCGGTGTTTATCCCGACCTTGTCTGCGCCGTTCAGCAGTATCCCCCTTGCATCCTCAAGGGACGAGACCCCGCCGCCGACTGTAAACGGGATGTCAAGGACCGATGCCACCCCCCGCACAAGATCCCGTATGGTCTTGCGGCCCTCGCCGGATGCCGTAATGTCCAGAAACACCAGCTCATCTGCCCCCTCTTGGCCGTACCGCCTTGCAAGATCCACGGGATCGCCTGCGTCTCTGATGGACTCAAAGTGGAGCCCCTTGACGACCCTGCCGTCCCGCACATCAAGGCACGGTATTATCCGCTTGGTCAGCGCCATGCCCCTGCCTCCCCGATTGTAATCTTGCCGTCATACAGCGCCCGTCCCAGTATAACCCCCGAGGCGCCTGCCCTCATGACCTGTTCCACATCATGCACGCCGGATATCCCGCCGCTTGCAATGACGTGTGCCCCTTCCAGTCTGCACAGCTGTGCAAGGTAGTCAAGCTCGGGTCCCTTCAGCGTCCCGTCGCGGCCCACATCAGTCACAAGAAACTCTGTAAACCCGATGTCTAAAAACCCCTTCAGGGCATCCACGAGTGCTATTCCGGCGGATTTCTGCCACCCGCGGGTCACCACGATTCCGTTCCTATGATCAGCAGATATCACGATACGGTCAGGGCCCGGCGACGCACTCAGTTCCCTCAGAATGGCTGCATCCTCAAATGCCAGCGTACCTATTACGGCCCTGCCTGCCGCGTCAGTTGCCGTGCGGACGGATTCTGCATTCCGCAGGCCGCCTGCAACCTGCACGGGAACCGAGACTGCATCCAATATGCTCCGGATCAGACCGGAGTTGGAGCCGCGTCCCAGGGTAGCATCAAGATCCACCAGGTGCAGCATGTCTGCGCCCTGCCTCTCCCACTCCCGGGCAACTGCGACAGGATCATCCCCGTAGACGGTCTTGCGTTCCGGATCCCCCTGGTACAGCCGTACCACCTGGCCCCCCATCAAGTCGATTGCAGGAATTATCATCATCATCTCTTACACACATCAAGAAAGTTGCTTATCATCTGCCGCCCCACGGCCCCTGACTTTTCAGGATGAAACTGCGTCCCAAACAGGTTGTCCTGCTCCACCACTGCAGGAACGCTGATGCCATAGTCTGATGCTGCAGTTATCACGCCGGCAGGATCAGGCCGCGCCATATACGAGTGGACAAAATACACCCAAGAGCCGTCCTCAATCCCGTCAAGCAGCCTTCCTGGCCGCACCGTCTCAAGGCTGTTCCACCCCATGTGGGGCACCTTCATCACAGGGGGAAGGACTGCCACGTCTCCGCCCATCACGCCAAGACCCTGCTCGCTGCCCTCCTGGCTGCTCTCAAAGAAGATCTCCATTCCAAGGCATATCCCAAGGACCGGCATCCCGTTGACATACTCTGTGAATCCGTCGCCGGACCCGATGCTGCGCACCGCAGGATCAAAGTGGCCCACGCCCGGAAGGAGCAGTCCCGAGTACGTGTTGTGCCCTTCAAAGTTTGTAATGATGTCGACTGTGGCACCTGCCCTCTCAAGGGAGTGCCTGAGGCTGAATATGTTTCCGGCCCCGTAGTCAAATATTGCAACATGCGTCATCGCATGGAACCCTTCGTGCTTGGAGGGCCCTTGGATATGGCATCCCGTGCGCAGGCCTGCCGGAGCGCCACTGCAAGGGACTTTATGGCGGATTCCGCCTTGTGGTGATCGTTGCTCCCATATCTTACCTCTAGGTGTATGCAGGAATTCAGATTCTGGAGCAGTGAGAGGAAAAAGTGTTCTAGATCCTCCCGCGCGATCCCCTCGACGGAGTCACGCTGAAGCGGTAGTGTCAGCTTGGAGAATGGCCGCCTTACCAGATCCACGGCAGCCACTGCAAGGGATTCGTCCATTGGGACCGAGGCAAGGCCAAATCGTACTATGCCGTCCCGCTCGCCCAGAGCCTCATCCAGTGCCTGGCCCAGTGCTATTGCAGTATCCTCTATCAGGTGGTGGGCTATTCTGTCGTTTGATTCTGCCTTTACCTCCAAGTCTAGCATGGCATGCCTGCCAAATGACGTTATAACGTGATCAAGAAAGTCAATGCCGGTGACAATGCTGGTGCTGCCGGTACCGTCAATGTTGACAGATACTGATAATGCAGTCTCCTTGGTATCGCGTCGGATGGATGCCTTTCGTGGTTCCATGGATTCATCATGGTGTCATTCCAAATTTAACACCTTCGGCGGATTCCGTATGGATGCATTATATCGAAATTATGCCGGACTGGTTCGGTTGCCGGAGCACCGAACTTCCCGATGGCATTGCGCAGTACGATGACGGCGTTCTCGGACGTCGCATCCTTGAGCAGTCCGGTCCCTGTGATGCATCGCGAGGCGTCATCCAGGTAAATTACCAGGTTCATCTCATTCATGCAGTAGCCTTTCATGGCGTGCCAGTCGACGTGTCACATGGCATCAGAGTAGATCCGCTCGTACCGGATCCACTTTCTCTTGCCAGACTTGGCAGGATACGATATCACCATGACTGTTCCTTCGCCTTTCTTTTTTTATAAGATCAGCCATCTCTTTTTGGGATTTCCTGATCTCCTCGTCAGACATCATATCTGTACACATTCCTACCAAAACGTTCTGGGAATACTCCGGAAATACATACACACAGCAGTGTTCAAAACCAAACAACTGATCAGACAAACAGGCATGCATTCTGGAGAATAATCTGAGAAATAATGTCTGGAAACTAAAATTAACGGCGATCTCTTAGCGGAATGATCTCAAATTTTATTTCGATGGTATAGCTGACAAGTAGGGATCGGTGAATTGTTTGTAACAAGGTCAGAGCAAGATAGCAGTTACCAAAATACTACCTTAATGGGGGAATTTTGTCAGCTACCTGAATGAGTGTGGTGTTTGCATATTCAAGCGAATCTGCCCGACTGATATAGCCATCCAAAAATCTGGTTACCAGATCACGAGTAAAACCAATATTTTTCATATGCCGTTCCAAATGATCCCAGTCAAAATCTATATGTCCACTCAATATGCCAACGTCATAGTAATCCTTCCAGATTTTGGATTGCTTTCTGGATATGTCGCTTGTATGTTTTAATTCCTCAATTCTAGACAATGCGGCTACCATTTTTGTAGGCAAAAGCAGCTCTGGACAAGGAATTTGAATAAAGCAATCATTTCCAACCGGGTGTGTTATGGAGTAATCCAACATCCATTGCCATTTGATGGTAAAGTCCAAACCGTCATTGTCTGGTCTGAAGTTTTCAGGATAAAACAAATCAAATATTATCTCATCTGTTTTTCCGAGAAAAGTGATGTCCTTGGCATAATACACCTCGGTTTCAAATACATTTTTTGCCTTTTTGTCAATATTGTTGTTTGGGAAATATGAATTAAATATTTCCGAACGTACGTGGTCATTTCTGGGAAGAACCAAATCAATATCACGGGAACCAAGACCTTGTTCGTAGTATGCCCAGACCGCCCAGCCACCAATAATATTTGCCCATTCTCCATTGTTTTCTTTTTGCCATTTTGTGAATTTTCGAAGTTCCAACAAACTCTGGGAGGTGGCTTCCGGCAGGTATTCATCGATAATCAAATCCATAATTGTTTAACCAGGGGGGTTGCCAGATAAGCCTTGTCATCACAATACAAATCAATCAGGGTTCGAAGTCTTGTAGTCAGCATCATCCCATTTATTTCAATTATATTGTCCTTCAGGTAAGGTTTCAATGGATAAAGATACGCCCGGATGCTGCCCTCTTCATGTTTTACCTCGTTCAAACAATTATTGTCCACATATACATGGATTGCAGGATCTCGGACGTAGTCAGAGTAATGCTCCAATGCCGTGGCTAGGCAAAAGACGCTGTTATTCCTTTTAAAATATTCAATCACCTCATTCCGATCACGCCCCACGTCACGGGATATGCATAGATTCTTCATTTTGGCAAAATTACTGTAAAATTTTATCAGGCTTAGTGGCGAGGGAACGTGGTATGTCTTGGTGCGGTGCAGGGGATCCCTGGTTTTTGCAACTAGATTCAAATCCTCCAGCCAAGTTACAAACCCACTGATACTGCCTCCATGCCTAAATCCCAAATCCCGTGCCATCTGGCGTTGTTTGAATTGCCTGTGCGAGAGCATATAGTACATCAGGGGATACGCATATTTGGATTTGAAGCTGGGCATGTTGTGTTATCATGCCAATCATATTTCAAGTATTCGGTCAGATATTTCAGACCAGATGTGGTCATATTTTCATGATCAAACATAGATTTTATGATTGTTTGAATCGGTACAGACAGGCATTCGAAAAACAATGGAACGAACAGATGTCACAAGTCCCAACAGAGACGATCAGAGATACAGATTCAATGCACATGGAAGATCCAGTATGGAATCAAGTATCAGGACCGCTCCTCCCTTCTCAAACAGATCACGCCTGCGTGTACCTGATCCTGCAACCCCACAGAATACGGCAGAGTCCACGGCATCTGCCATCATCATGTCTTCTGCAGAATCCCCCACGTACAGCACCATGCCGCATCCCATGCATCCGATGGCCTCCTCAAGGGAGTACGGGTTTGGCTTTGCGTACTTGCGCGGCAGATCCTCAAGAAATTTCGAGCATGGCACGTCAAAGTATTCCATCATGTCCCCCAGGGTATACCGGGCAGGCTCGTACCCCCTTCCGGTCACCATCGCCATCTTGGAGCCAAACCGTTGATGCAGCACATCCATGGTGGAATCATCAGGAATTATCCGGTCCGAGTCAATCAGGCCCGGATCAGAATGTGCAGATTCTGCCCCGAACGCCTTTTTGTACAGGACAGGCCCGTAGAACAGCTCGTTGAACGTGCGATACACGACGCTCCCAAGGCGTCCCTTCGGATAGTCCAGTCGCTCCATTACATCACGCATCCCGTTGACTTTTTCCAGTTGTTTCTCGACTGACCGTATGCCGGTGCAGTCGGCATTGCGTATCACCTCGGACACATACTCGCCAGGCTCTTTTCCCAAGGTACTGGCAGCAGTGATACCAAGGATTGCAGCATACGCAAGATCAATCTCGTCGTTGAATCCGCCCGTATCCTTGAACCCCCCAATCATGGCATGATCAATATTTCCAGACACCCCCATTCCATCCAACACGCACCGCACGGTCCGTATTATCGCAGCACTGTACGATTCTGTGACATCCACCAGCACGCCGTCGCAGTCAAATATGATGCCATCCAGATTCCGGATTACTCCCTTCAAGGTATCATCAGACACTGGCAGTCACCCCAACAGATCACGCACGGCAAGCAGAAACTTTGAGTTCATCTCCTTTGTGCCCACAGTTACCCGGAGACACCCCTCGTACTGTCCTATCCGGCCCAGCCTGCGGATTGAGATTCCCTGTTCGGCAAGGGCGGAATGAATCCTCTTGTACGCCCCGCCTGCATCAAACAGGACAAAGTTTGCGCTGGAATCAAAGACCTCAAAGGAGTCGTGGCCCCTCAGGGTGCGGATTATTCTGGCCCTCTCTGTCTTTGTCCTCTCTATGGCACTCCTCACAACATCCAGCCGCGCCATGGCCTCGATTCCGGCCTCGATGGTTATGGTGCCAAGCGGGTACGGATACTGCAGTACATCAGTAAAGAGGCTGACAATGTTCCTGTTTGATATGAGGTATCCCAGTCTGAGCCCTGCAAGCCCGAATGACTTTGAAAGCGTCCGGGTCACTATCAGGTTCTTCTGCCTCCTGACCAGCCCGGCAACGGTATAGTCTCCAAACTCCCCGTACGCCTCGTCAATTATTACAAGCCCCTCAAAGGACTTGATCAGCCTGTACAGCTCGGCCTTGGGAAACTGGAATCCTGTGGGATTGTTGGGTGAGTCAAGGTACAGGATGTCTGCCTCGGAGGAGTTCCGGGTAAACACCTTTGCATCAAGCACCATCCCGTCTGAGAAGGGCACTTCAACCAGCGGAACAGAGTACAGCCTGCACCTCCTCTCAAAGAACTCGAATGTGGGATTCGAGACAAGCGCCCTAGTGCCAGGGGATGCAAAGTTGGACAGTATTATATCCAGTATCTGATCAGAGCCGTTTCCAACGCCGATCATCGAGGGCGGAACCCTTGCATACCCGGAGATTGCCTTGATGAGGCGCTCTGTTCCTCCCAGAGGATACTCCCTTACATCGGAACTTTTTCGGGCCGACTGGATGATCTCGTTTTGGAACTGCTTTGGAATGGAATAGTTCTCGTTGGAATCAAGCTTGACGCTGCCCGAAAGCAGGTCCGGTTTCTTGTACCCCTGGATTCCAGAGAGTGTCTCCATTCTCTCCTCAAACCACCCCTTCATGACAGCCTGCCCCTTACTGCCTCGTAGTGGTTTGGCAGGCCCTCTGCACTGGTCAGTGCCTCAAGGTGCCTTGATATCTTGGATAGTGATTTTTTTGATGCAGACACATGCGTGGTCAGTTTTACAAAGTCCAGCACGGACAGCGAGCCGCGGGTCTTGCCTTTCCCGTCGGTGGGAAGTATGTGGTTGGAGCCAAGCAGGTAGTCGCTTGCAGCAGACGGGGTGTCATGCCCCAGCAGTATCAAACCGGGGGTGGTAATCTCAGATGCGATGGATTCCGGGTCTGCAGTCATTATCTGGAGGTGTTCTGGGGCAAGTTCGTTGGCAATCTCTATCATCATTTTCTCTGTCTTGCAGACTGCGATGAATCCGTGCGACAGGCTGGCATCCACATGATCCATCCTGGCCAGTCCCGGAAGAAGTCCGGAGATCACATTGTTGACAGCATCCGCCAGGCCGTTGGAAGTTGTTATCAGATAACATGATATGTCAGGACCGTGCTCGGCCTGTGATATCAGGTCTAGGGCTACCGTTTTGGGGTCGGCTGTCTCATCTGCAATTATGCCAAGCTCGGTAGGCCCTGCAAGCATGTCTATGCCAATTTCCATGGAGATCTGCGCCTTTGCCTCAGTTACAAACGCACCGCCGGGTCCCACTATCTTGTCTACTTTTGGAATGGATTTTGTGCCATACCCCAATGCCGCAATCGCCTGTACCCCGCCGGTTCTGTAGATCTCAGAGGCACCGCAGACATCGGCTGCCACTATCGTCATCGGATCCGGATTACCACTGGCATCAGGCGGGGATACCACCACGATTCTCTTGACGCCTACCATCTTTGCCGGAGTGATCGACATTACAGCAGAACTTGGGTATCTTGCCCTGCCACCAGGGACATAGCATCCGACGCTCCGAATCGGAACGAATCTTTTGCGTATTGTGATGCCATCGTCCCTGATGGTCTTGTCCTTCAAAAGGGACATGACTGTCCTTTCTGTCTTCTCAAGCCTCTCCTTTGCCAGACGTATTGCATCAAGCTGGTCCGGGGATATCTTTTTGTATGCACTCTTAATCTCTCTTTTGGATAACCGTAGTGAGGAGATCTTTTGGTTGCCAAACGTGTTCTCGTATTGGATTACTGCAGGATCGCCTTTCTCCCGAACCGCAGCTATAATGGACTTGACGAGTTCGATGGGTGCAGGTGTCGATTCTGAGAGGAATGTTGCCAGGAATTTTTTAGTGTTTGTTACTTTGACTTTTTCCATCAGTTTTCCTCGTCGCGTTTGATCTCCTCGAGCTCCAGTATCTGCCTTGGCTCGTGGACCACGAGGCCCTGGGCAATTTTCCTTAAATGTGGGATTAGTTTGTGGAATTCGTCCTTTCTGATTACGGTATTGACGCCAAACCATCCGGATTCGGCAAGCGGGGACACTGTGGGTCTTTTGAGTGACGGCATCTGTCGCAAAAGCCTCTCAAGGTTCTTCTCCTTGACATTCAGGTAGATGTGGAGGTACTTTTTGCCGTGTACGGCCCCCCTCAGCAGGGTTACAATGTCAAATATCTTTTCGCGTTTGCCAGCATCCTTTAGGGAGTCCCGGTTTGCAATAAGGTGCGCACTGGATGTGAGGATCTCGTCTGCAATCCTCAGCTTGTTCTGCCTCAGGGTGGTGCCGGTCTCTGTCACATCAATAATGGCATCCACGTCCTCTGGCGGCTTGGCCTCGGTGGCCCCAAATGAGAGATGAATCTGTACTTTTTTGTTCTGGCCCTGACGAATCCACGGGGTGACGATCATCGGATCCTGGGCGCCGTGGTACTTTTTGTATGACTTTAGCTGCATGACATACCTTGCAGCAGTGGTCAGATATTCGGAGGATATTCTAAGGGTCCTGTTTCTTCTGGCATAGTCTGCAATCATGGCATCAAGGCTGCGGTACCGGTGGCTGTCCGGAAATGCAACGACAAGCCGGATTGTGCCGTATTCCAGATCCAGCAGCGGATCCACGTCAGAGTTGGTCTCCCCGACCCAGTCTTTGCCGGTAATTCCCACATCATAGAGTCCTTCTGCCACCAGTGTCGGAATCTCCTGCGGCCTGAGCATCTTGACTACAATCTCAGGATCATCAAGATAGACACGGTACGTGCGGCTCTTTCTGTCAACACGCGTCCACGACCGCTCAAGCAGCTTAAAGGTGGCAGCCTCCAAGCTTCCCTTGGGGATTGCAAGTCTTACCTTGGACACATACATCATGTTGTGGTCTGGGTATATGAGGGTTAAGCAGGAGAACCAGTTGGAGTTGCGTACAAAAAACGGCACACGGGATTCATGCAGGAAAGACAAGCCATGGACTGTATGTGGGAATACGTCTGTGAACAAGAATATCAGAGTCGCTGATTCGACAACATGGAACACGGAGTCATTTGGTACGACCCCCACGCAGGATGCGGTTTATGGAATGGTGCAACCGTTAGACCACACATGCCATAAAACCGAAGAATGTGCAGGCACCAGCCTACCGCAAGCACGTAGGACATATCCAGAATACGAATTCATACCTGAGAGCAGAACAGAACGGGGATCCTGGTGGGAGACATGTATGCCGCATGCCGCAACCAGCCGACCGCAGCAGGTGGTTTAAATAAATGATAACACTATGATAATGTTGTGTTAGTCATGATACCTGAATTTGACAGCAGAGGAAACCTACCACCGGGAATTCATACTGCAGCATGGAATGAATTCAAGGAAAAATTTGGTTATAACGGCCACAGAAAAAGACTGATGGGTGGGATGTGTGAGGCGTTAAAAAATCTCAGACATACGGGGTGTTCCCGGGCATACACTGATGGAAGTTTTGTTACAGGGAAACAAAGGCCCAATGACTATGACGGATGCTGGGATACTGCCGGCGTTGAAATGGATTCGCTTGATCCTGCCTTAAAGGATTTCAGACCAGGACGGACGGTCCAAAAAATAAGATTTGCAGGAGAGTTGTTTCCGACAGATATGTCTGGGAACCAGACGATGCTGGAGTTTTTCCAAAGCGACAGGGATGACAATCCAAAAGGAACTGTGCAGATTAATCTGGGTGATTTAGATGATAAAGAATGAAAAGCAATACAAAATAACAAAATCAAAGGCAAGGGAATTCCTCCTGTCCATGACACATTTGAGGAACAGGATTGACGACAAATACGACCCACTGCTGGAACTTGAACATGATGCATTAAAGGGGCAACTGGCCGATTTGCAACGGGAACTACGAGAATACGAGGAACTCAAATCTCGGAAAGCGCCGGTATTGGAGTTTGCAAGCATCGAGGATCTTTCCAACACTTTAATCAGAAGCAGAATTGTGCTAGGCCTGACACAGAAGGATCTGGCAGCAAGAACAGGATTGCATGAACAACAGATACAGCGTTATGAACAGACAGATTACGAGTCTGCAAGCCTGGCAAGAATCAAAGAAATATTTCATGCACTACAGTTGGAAAAAAAGCAAACCACCATGCAGAAATCTAATTAAAAATCAGATTTGAGATGGACGAACCGAATACTAACCCAAGTCTCTGATATGCCATTAGCCGTACGGGCTCATTTCTTCAGGCTGCTCAACAGTTCCTTTGCCCTGCCAACTGTGATGTTGCCCTCGTCTGCCATCATTCTGGCAATCCTTTCTATCTGGTCCGGTGCCGCCCCGGCAGCGGCTGCTACGTTTCTTGCATGCAGTCCCATGTGTCCCTTTTGGATTCCGTCGGTTGCAAGCGCCCGCATTGCACTGTAGTTCTGCGCAAGGCCGGCAGAGACCATGACGCATACAAGATCCTGCGCAGACGAGACGCCAAGGATCTTGGAGCAGACACGTGCCACGGGATGGACCTTGACAACGCCGCCGATTATCCCCACCGGAAGCGGAATCTCTATCTCTCCTACCAGGTTGCCCTCGCCGTCCTTGGCCCACCTTGTAAGGGAGCGGTACCTGCCTGACCTGGCCGCATACGCATGAGCTGCTGCCTCTATTGCCCTGGAGTCCTGCCCCACCGCGTTTGCAACCGATATGATGCCGTTCATCACGCCCTTGTTGTGCGTCACGGCCCTGTACACGTCGCAGTCGGCAAACTCAAATGCCAGCACCATGTCATCGACTGTTCTTTCCCCGCCCACTGCATCCCTGGCAAAGACTGCCCTTGCCCGTGCCAGCCTCCTGGTGGAGTAGTTAGAGAGTATCCGGAGGAGTGCGCGGCCGCCTGTAACCTCCTCTATCAGTGGGGAGACTGCCTCGCACATCGTATTTGTAATGTTGGCCCCCATCGCATCGCCTGCGTCTATTCCAATCTCCACTATGAGCATCCGTCCCGAGGGGGCATCAACAATGCGGCAGTCAACATCCCGGGCACCCCTGCCCATGCCAGAAAGCGTCCTGCTCTGCGAGTTTGCAATGGATATTATCCTATCTGCAGAATCCTGTATCGCCTGAACCGCCCGGGGCATGTCGCAGTCCAGCACCTGTATCTGGCCTATACTGTAGGACGGGTCAGCCGATGCCTCAAAGCCCCCCATCACCCTTGCAGTCTTGGCACCCTTGGATGCAGCAGCAATTACCGAGGGCTCCTCTATTGCCATCGGAACCAGATAATCCCGGGAGTTGATACAAAAGTTTGTCGCAACCCCCAGCGGCAGACCGAACGTTCCGATTGCATTTTCCACCATCGTCTCGGCCCTCTCAAAGGGCACGCCGCCGTCACCACTCCACAGTATGTCCAGTTCATCCCTGGACAGGCCTGCAAAGTCTGCAACCGCTGCCAGCCTCTCCTGGCGCGACTTTTTAAAGAATCCCGGTATGGACGAGTCTGCCATCTCCTACCGTACCACCCTGAGCAGCTTGTCATCGGTGCCGTCTGCAAAGCCCTTTCCGTCCGTGTTGGATGTAATTACGTAGATACTGCCATCATCTCCCTGGACGACATCACGGACACGCCCAATCCCGCTGAGAATCGACTTTTGCGAGCTCAGACCCTCGTCCAGATCCAGCTGGTACAGGTTGGAGGCCCGCAGCGAGGCCATTACAAATTGGTGCTCCAAATCAATCAGGCTGCCCGAATAAAACATGATTCCCCCCGGCTCTATGCTGGGATCATAGCAGAGGGCGGCGCCCCGGAACTGCGAATCCCCTGCGCACTCGTGCTCGGGCCACCCGTAGTTGGCACCTGCCAGTATCAGGTTTATCTCGTCGTTTTTTTCCGGCCCCAACTCTGCTGCAAACATCCTGCCCTCGTCATCCCATGCCATCCCCTGGGGGTTTCTGTGGCCAAGCGAGTACACCGGAGAATCCGCAAACGGGTTGTCCTCAGGAATGCTGCCGTCATCATTAATTCGGAGGATCTTTCCTGCCAGGGAGTCGGGATCCTGCGGAAGGTGGGATGCATCAAACGGGGTTCCGGTTCCCACATACAGCTTGCCGTCTGGTCCAAATTTTAAAAAGCCGCCGTTGGTAAAAGGCGAGCCGGGAATTTCCTCAAGGATGATCGTTGCATTCTGCAGCCTGTTTTGTGACTCTGTTATCCTCATGATTCTGTTCCGGAGCTCCCCGTCCTCTGCATACGTCAAAAATACATAAATGAAATGGTTCTCGGCAAAGTTCGGATGCAGTGCAATGCCAAGCAGCCCGGCATCAAAGGCCTCCGCCGGACGCAGTACTGCCAACGGGGCATCCAGGAGCGTGCCGTTCTGTACCACCCTGATGCGGCCCTCCTTCTCGGTCACAAAGACCCTGTCGTCGTGGACTGCCATTGCGCGCGGCTGGTCAAGGTTTTGGGCAATAATGGAGACTGAATCGGATTCAGGACCCGAGCTTGGGGCAGGTATTGGAATGGGATCAGACGGGGATGTGAGTACCAGTACGGAGAACATGACTGCGCCTGCTACTGCTGCAATCTGAATCCTCTTGTCCACACGCTGTCAGGAGCCTGAAATAATATTAATTGTTTGCAGAAATGAGGCGGACCGGTTAGTGGTTTTTTGACATACGGTACTCTGCTCCTGCATGCACAGAGTCATTACGGTTGGTCATTCAGATCGGAATTTGCATTCTTGAATCGTTGTAATTCTACGGATTATTGTACAGTATCACTCCACCACTGCTCTATCTGGGATGCAGGTATGGCATCGACTACCTTTTGCAGTATGGAGCCGAGTGTCGGGTTCTGGTTACTGTATCCGACATGCAGGTCATACGAGTATCCGGTTGGGCCGGCATCGTACACATCGATTCCTGCAGTCTCTGCATGATCTACTATGACTTGCCACGTGGCTGCAAACGCGTTTGCCTCTCCTGTCTTCATCAGTTCAATGCCCTCGGTAAAGCCGCTTACGGAGATGTATTCCACGTCAGGATGATTCTCATCAAGCCATGATTCTGTAGCATAGCCGGTTATGGTGATCAGTTTTAGATCCTCATCCTCCATGGTGAACTGCCTGTCCTCAGATGAGGCTATTCTTGTCTCCACGGTGTAGTGTGGGGTTGTAAAGCCCATGTATTCGAGCCTGTCAGGAGTGTTGACTACCATGTACATGACATCGGCACTGCCATCCTGCATCATCGCAAGGGCATCACTCCAACTGGCTGCTGCAGGAACTCCTGCAAAGTCAGCCCCGGTCAGTTTGGAAAACTCTGCTGTATACTGGAGCGTGACTCCTGCAAGATTTCCTTCTTCGTCAGCATACTCTATCGGGAACCAGTCAGGATCAAAGGCTACGCGTATGGTGTCATTTTCTTCCAGCCATGCAGTCTCTTCTGCAGTCAGTTCCAGTGAAGACATTGCATCAGTCATCGCGTCGTCAGATGCAACATAGTATCCGGAGCCAAAGATGTACCCGTCATGCAGCATAATCAGGGAGCGCTTGTTCTGGTCTGTTCCGGTCGCGGGATTGTTGAATACATACTCTACCCACACCTCGCCCTCCTGAAGTTCTGATATAATCACGTCAACTGGTTTGTCGGTGGATGCAATCAATGCGCTGTCGGCACCTACATGGTCAGGATTTGCTCCGTGTGCCACAACGATGCCATCAGAGTCTATTACAAACGGATACGACGTGTCAGATGACATCATCGCGCTGATGGTTGCAAACGCGCCATCCGGATCTGAGTTGTACATGGCGATCGTGTCATCCACCACTCCCCTGACTACAGACTCTAACGTGGGCGGCAGGGAAAGGCTTACGCCGCGATCCAGCAACATTTCGTACGTGTCTGAGTACAGGCAGACAGGCGTGTCAGAACCAGTTACGTATAGATCTCTTGGCTCATTGCACTGTATCTCGTGCAACGCAACCCCGGCATTATACTGCTCCAATGGGGACGGATACTGGACGTCCTCCATGGCATCTGACAAGGCATACGCAGGCAACGCCGACACTAGTGTGATAATGGATAATACTCCTAGAAGGAAGAGATACTGCTTCATTTTATAATATGTTTTAGCTACCCGTATTTATCATTATCCTGTAACTTACAGGATATGAAACTATGTGTTGCAAACATTAAATCATTCCCGCAACAGCGCACAGCCTGCAACTGGAACATTACAGGTAAATGAAACACCAGTGAATCCGACATGTCAGGGAATGTGGTGTGGCAGCTATTTTGGGAAACGGTCTGGCGAGAATGTTACTTGATAAAGCGTATATACCGCTGATCTTCACTTATCTTCAGCGGGGTGGGGAAGTCAGACTCATCAGGGCTAAGTCATCCCGGCGGGCTCATAACCCGCAAATCAGTAGTTCAAATCTACTCCCCGCTATTATTACTATAAAACCACGAAACCGATCCGTCAAATGGAGCAGTATTGCATCTTCCAATCCGCTCCGGAGGGCGGGTAAGGTGCCTCCGGGCAGATGCTACAGGCGTGTACGTCTGGCATCGAACCAATCGGGGCATGACGGCATCCTCCTTCCGCTCCGATGTCGTGCCGCAACGGACGCACTTGAACCCCTGCCCGCGTCCCTTGGATTTCATCCTCTTGGAGCACTTCGGGCACCGGGGGTTTGAGGGGACAACGTCGGTCTGAAGGCCCTGCACATCAAGGAACTCCAAGCTGATCGTCCTGGGATGGTTTGGTGATGCGCGCCTTATGCCGCCGCCCGCGCACACCCTGTCGCCGGGCATCAGGTGCGAGGCCGCAGTGGAGAATCCCGTGGGACGGTATACTGCGCATCCGAATTCAACTCCGTTTGATTTTACGCCAAACACGACGTGCCCGCCGCGCATGATCCGCGGCCGGACAGACACGGTTCCGGTGATTCTTCCGGAAGTGTAGGGTGTCATGGTGCTTTCATCCAGGTCATGCCGGAGATGGTCGCCCGTGCCCTGGTTTGACTTGAATATCATGTGGCCGACTGGCCGCTCGTCACTTTCAAGCATTCCTGCTGCCAGCACCAGCCGGTCGGCTCGTTCCCCACGAATCCCGTAGAATACGGGATCGGATCCGTGCGGCGCTATCAGCACGCGCCCGCTTGCGTCGTCAACGCTGCCAAAGGTGTCTGGAAACGTCTCTTCCTGCATGGCCTTGACGCTGCTGGCAGATATTCTTCTCTTTTGTCCCAGCATTCCTCTTGCGCGGTATGCCAAAAGTTCTAGCGTGCAGTCTCCAAACTCGTACCCTATCGCGCCTATCGCGCCAACCAACCCCTGGCCGTTCCCTAGGGAAAGGTAGTCAAGTTTGTTCCTTTGAACCAGTCGTCTTGCGCTGCCCCGGCTGACAAGCTGCCACAGCGCCAGGCGGCCAAGGTCTGCAAATTCCGGCGGGATCTCGTCTCCCTCGACAAACACCAGCCCGGGGTTGGCCCCGTTGGCAGTGTCAGAGTATTGGGTCACGACATCCCGCACCAGTTCCTTGGCACGGTCGGGATTGTCAGTGGAGATCTTCATCGAGACTGCCCCGTTTCCCCGGGTCTTCCACGGTATGTTGGGATTGAAGCGAACGAGCCTTGGAAAGTCCAAAAACACGTCCCCTTGTTTGAGCAGCATGCCTGCCGTCTTGTAGGCAAGAAACGTGGTGCACATTCCCTCGGGGGAGTCGGTATCGTCAAACCCGATGTGCAGAATTTCCATGGAGTCAGTATGGCGTGGGTATTTTTAGTTGTTGGCGGTTCCTGTAGGTGAATGGTCAAGTCTGAGATTGCCAGTCCAAGTCTGCATACTAATCCAAACGAATTCTTATCTGTCCAGACATCTGTTCTGACACGGCAAAGCCATTTGGTTTAAATTAAAAGCACAGCACCACAATCTGACATTGATAGTAATAGACGAGGAGAGGATATTTGAGGAGATTGAAAGGAGGCAGCCTGCATCTGTCTCGCTCAACGGCCCGGAGGGGATAATTGCCGGCGTTCAGGATACGGCAGTAAAGATAACAGAAAGGTTTGGAATCCCGGCATACGTCATTGCAGACACGACGTGGGGGACGTGCGACCTCAACGCCAAGGGTGCCGAGGTTCTTGGCGCCGGAATACACTTCAACATAGGCCACACCATAAACACCGAGTCTCCGGATGGAACCACGATACTGGTTGACGCCTTTGACGACGTGGGATTTGACAGCGTGGCAAAAAAGTGCGCAGACATGCTTGCAGGCAAGACAGTCGGACTTGTCACCGACAGCCAGCACCTGCGCCAGGTGGAGCCGGTCAGGAAAATACTTGAAGCCGACGGAGTCAAGGTCGTGATAGGCAGCGGAAAGGGCCAGCTAAACGACGGGCAGGTGTTTGGATGCGAGTTTTATCCCGCTACAGAACTAAAGAAGACGGTGGATGCGTACGTGTTCCTCGGGCAGAGCAACTTTCATGCCGCAGGCGTCGCACTCTCTACTGGCCTGCCCACCTACGTGCTGGATCCCTACTTCAACGAGGTAAGAGAGGTGAGCGAGTTTGCGCAAAAGCTCAAGAGAAAGGCCACCCTGGCGGTGTACAAGGCAGCACAGGCAAAGACGTTCGGGGTGATAGTGGGGCTCAAGGAAGGGCAGCTGTCAAAGGTGTTTGCCCTGAAGATCAAAAGGGATCTTGAAAAAGAAGGCAAGAAGGTACAGTTGTTTGCGATGACAGACATAACAAACGAGAGGCTCAGAAACATCAGGGGTATTGACGCATTCGTGCAGGTGGCGTGCCCCAGAATATCCACTGACAACCAGTTTGACATGCCGGTCCTGTCCACACCGCAGGCAAACGCCCTGCTCAAGGTTCTGCGAAACGAGGACATCGAAGGGTATCTGGAGATTCCCCACTGGCTGTAGCCGGATGGTATTTGCCCTACAGTTGCAGCTTTATCAGGATCTTTCCGAACAGCCCCTTGCCGCGCAGCATTCTCGTGTGCGCCTGGACTGCATCCTCCAGCGGATACACCGAGTCTATGACGGATCTTATCTTGCCCCTGGACATCCAGTAGAGTCCCTGTTCCAGCTCGGCCCTGGTGCCCTGGGTGGATCCGAGTATGTTGATTCCCTTGAAGAATATGTGGCGCAGGTCGGTTCGGGCATCATACCCCGTAGTGGCTCCCGTGGTGACTATGGTTCCGCCGTAGTTGAGCAGGGCAAGCTCCCGGTTCCAGTGGGATCCCCCTATATGCTCAAATATCACATCCACCCCGGGCACGTCGCCGTATGGCACCGGAAGGCTGCCTGCAATCTTCCTTACCTGCCGGTGCCAGTCGTCCTGCCGGTGATCCACTGCATAGTCTGCCCCCAGGTCCAACAGCCTGTCAAGCTTGTCCGGACTGGCAGTGGCAATCACCACACACCCGTGCATCTTGGCGATCTGGATGCCATAGTTGCCAACCCCCGAACCCCCGCCCATTACCAATACCAGCTGGCCCGGCTGTATTCTGGCCCGGCCCACAAGCATGTGCCATGACGTCATAAGGGTCATGGATGCAGCAGCCGCGTCGTCGTATGAGACGCCGTCGGGAATCCGGACTGCGTTGTACTCGGGAAGGTGGGCATACTCACAGTATCCGCCCCACAGGGGTCCGGTCTCAAACCCCCAGATGGATCTTTTTGGACAGTCGTACTCTCTTCCGCCGGTGCATGCGCTGCAGACCCTGCAGGATAGGTTTCCGTGCGAGACTATCCTGTCGCCTATACTAATGCCGCGGACGTCGCTTCCCACCGCGACCACCTCGCCGGCAGCGTCGGTGCCGGAGATGTGGGGCAGTGGGACTGCCAGGGGCTTGCCCCTCATGCCCCAGATGTCGTCATAGTTGAGCGCGGCGGCCTCTACACGGAATACGACCTGGCCGGGGCCGGGGGTCGGGCGGGGAACATCCCGGATCTGCAGTATCTTGGAATAGTCGTCGTCAACTGCATACCTGTCGTATACCAGCGCCCTCATTGCACATCTGGCATACTTGGAGATATATCAGTGTGAGCAGCACGGGGTTCTCCTGCATCATCGGTTGGTGGCACAAATTCAGGATCTTCTCCAGATTTACTTGCTGTTTTACGCACCGTTATGCCATTCCCCATTAAATCATAATTCCTCTAGGGAGAATCTGCCAGTTGTGATGGATAATCCCAGTCATTGCCATGACATGCATTGATGGGACATCCATCACGCCAAGGCCAGTCTGGGCTACGTGTGTCGCTGCCGTTGCTACAGCTGCCGTTGCTACTGCTGCTGCTGCGACTACGCTGCTGCTGCAGCAGCTGCTGCATTACTGATGAGGGTGATCTGCTTGTCCGTTCCAGATATGACGATCCCTGCGGCCTCTGCGGGTGTAATTTTGCCAATGCCGCCATGGGGGCGGAAAAAGTTGTGGTGGACGATCATCAGCCGCACAAGCGCGGGACTTTCTGTCCCGAACTCGCGGGCGGTCTTGATGCGATCCTTGAATTCACCGTTAAGCCTCTCGTGCTTGTTGTTATGACTGAAGCGGTTCTTCAGGTGAATCTCCCGGACGTGGATCAGCCTGAAGCCGTTGCGTCTCCAAAACGCCCTGCGGGCGGCAGGACAAAACGCCTGCAGGCCGTCTGTTACCAGCACCCACGGGGTGGTTCCGGCCAGATTCCTTGCGGCTGCAAACAGGGGGGCGGGTCTGTAGTTGAGTTTTGTCTCAGACACGTCATGGGACAGTATGAACCTGCTGGCGCCGTCCATGACGGCAAAAAGCCACCGCGCCTGCGCGCGAACCTTGAAATGTATCTCGTCACAGTGCCACTTGTAGCTCGTGCGCGGCTGCAGCCGCCTTGAATATTCATCCATCAGCGTCGAATAATGCGCAGTCCACCTGTATATCGTGCTTGAATGCACGGTTGTTCCGTCCTGTGCCATCACTGCCTGCACCGCAGCGCAGGACAGCCCGTACGCTGCCTCCCTGAGCGCCCGGGATATCGCCTCCGGGCCGGCATGGCGCTTCTTGAAGCCCGGCCGTCCGGAGAATGTCCGGCCGCACGGCTTACACCGGTACCGCCGGATCGGCCCGTACGCGTTGTGCCGGTGCCCGTTGCGTGCAAACACAGTCGACTTGCAATGGTGGCATGCAGTCTGAGGCATGCTAATGACAATTGTATTTTGGTTCCTGCACCGGTCCCACATCCGGCCAAGCAACACGTCCACTGCCCGCACGTGCTTGCACAGGCCGTCACAATTGACGTAATGCTGGCACGCGCATACAAACCCGGCAGAGCCAAGAATCACCAGATACCACAGTCCTGGAATAGACTGCGATGCCACATTCCATCGTCTGAGACTTGTCATCCTCACCTGCTTTGGGTCGTTGCTGATCACCTGTCCCTGCCTTGCCGCCGTTTTGGCGCGTTTTGCCCTGTTCATAAATAAACCAATTGGTATTATTACATAGATCTTTCTACCAGTCTTAAATAACAGGCAGCTAAAAAAAATTCATGACCCAGTGGGCCAAAGACGCCAAGGAATTTACCGTTTCTGTGATCAAAAACGAGAAGCGTCTGACAAACTACAGCTACATACCAAAACCGATACTTGAAATGCTTGGCAATCCCGACAAACTAAAGTTTGTCATTTCCGGCGATGACATAATGGTGCGCAGACCAGACGAGTGAATCTGGAGAAGATCCTGATTTTGTGTCACCAACCGATGATGCAGGAGAACCGCAGCACGGCAGGAGTTGTTCAGACCCCGAGCAGGCACGACACCGCGGTTACGAACTCGGCAACTGTGATATCGCCCAGTGAGACCATTCTGCCCAGGTTTGGCTTTACCCATGACGGGATTTCTCCGTCCTGCGGCAGGTTCAGCGCCTCAAGCAGTTCGGCATCGGTTGCAGGCGTGGAGTCAAATCCTGCCCACATGCGGATGGCCAACAGCATGTCGGCCTCGGAAGTTCCCGGGTCGGGTGCGGGAACTAAGGGGTCTGCCGGAATCGGCGTTGCAGTGGCGTTGGCTGCAGGTATTACCGTGATTGCATCTATCATGTGTGCCAGTGTGGTGGAGGACCGACTGTCCCATGTTCTGGCCACCAGATTGGTGTTTCCCATTGTCTCATTAAACGTGACAAGGAAGTTGACATTGGTCTTGAACGAGTATTTCTCGTCTGTCTCCTGCGTCACAGTGACGTTTGCAAGCCAGCCGTTAGGATCCGTCACCTGAAGGTTGCCGTTGTCAAGCCTGATGAACGTGTCGCTGTTGAAGTAGTGTATGTCCGTATCATGCAGGTTCATGTAGAGGGTAAAGTGGGCAATTGTGTTGTAGTCGTATAGGACAAAGTCGATGCTGGTCGGCTGGTCGGCCACAACTTCCTGCGAGTCAAGCGTGTTGGACAGACCTGCCAGCGGATACCCTAGGCCGTTTATCGTCACGGGGTAGTCAAACGTGCAGTTGACGACAATCGGGGATATGGGCGTGCGCCAATCAGGGTCATGGACGATTTGCAGTAATGCATACGGGATATCTATGTTAAATTGGGAATCGCGCAGCGCGTTAAGATCCAAGACCGGGGGATCGTTGCTGCCGCCGCTCGAGCTGGATCTGTGATTGTTACTGGAGATGATTCCGGATGAGCCCGGGTTGCCGTTGCCGCCGTTGCCGCTGCTACCGCCGTCCCCGTTGCCGCTGCTACCGCCGTCCCCGTTGCCGCTGCTACCGCCGTCCCCGTTGCCGCTGCTACCGCCGTCCCCGTTGCCGCTGCTACCGCCGTCCCCGTTGCCGCTGCTACCGCCGTCCCCGTTGCCGCTGCTACCGCCGTCCCCGTTGCCGCTGCTACCGCCGTCCCCGTTGCCGCTGCTACCGCCGTCCCCGTTGCCGCTGCTACCGCCGTCCCCGTTGCCGCTGCTACCGCCGTCCCCGTTGCCGTCGATGCCGTCGATGCCGTCGATGCCGTCGATGCCGTTGCCGTTCTCGCGGTTGACGCCGTCGTTCTGTACGTCGTCCTCTTCATTGTCATCCAAGCTCTGTTGTTGTTGTGCTGCTATTACTGGCTCGCCACCAACAGATACTGGCTCCGCATTAACAAATGTGACGGATTCAACTGGATACAAAGGAAAGTATTCATCTTCAATGTCTTCAAAAATGTTTCCTGAAAGGTCCTCTATGGTTCCGAGTGTCCGGGTATAGGTGATGTACGGGTCGACGCTGGGTATATCATCAGGCAGGGGAGTAGTGAACGTCAACCTGATGTGATCGCCGAAGGTTTCGATTTTGGATGCTGGGATTGGGATATTGCCGTACTCCACTGCAAAGTCCCCAGAGGTGGCATTCACGCTGACAACATCCTCAAGTAAGTACAGGTCAACTGTGTCAGGGAGAGACTTGATTGCGATGATAAGTCTGGGCGGAGTTATGTCGACTACGGTGAACTTGTCAAGGAAGGGCAGAATCTGATTTGGAGTGGTTGCATTATCAGACACGGCGTCACGTTTGATACCAAACAACGGGGTGTTCAGATAGTGGATTTCAGACTGGTGAGGTGGGTCAAACCAGACTGTAATGGACTGGTTGGTTATCGGGTCTTGCCTGGACATGTCATGGGACATGTTAAGGGACACGTAGTGTACATAGTCGCGGACGTACAGGTCTGCAAGATCCGGCTCCGTTACTGGTTCATTGAACATGAGCGTCATGTTGCCGAATCCCGGATGGTATACGGCAGATGTGATTTTTGGTTCTTCAACGTGTTTCATCTTGTATGCGGCATATTCAACCGACGGCCGGGTGGTGTCATTTATCGTGATTGGGATTTTGATGGTGCCGGTAATTTCGTTGTCAGAGTAGTCGCGCACGGCATCCTGGTCGATGGCCAGCCGGGGTTCGGACATTGCGTTGAATTCACCTACCAAGCTCGCGTTTAGTATGACATGCATCATGGTGCCTGCCTGGTGTCTCCGCGGAATCTCGTCAAACTGAATGCCGCCGGTGTGGATGCCGGAATCACGGATGCGCAGTCCGGAATAATCCGGCGTGTGTACCGGCTCGTCAAACGTGATGCTCAGCATTTCCAGATTGGTGTCGTATTCCACCGATACCACAAGCGGCAGGGTCCTGTTGTCTTGGATGATTGGCCGGTCTGTCGTGGCGGCAATCGAATTGTCTGATTCGTCAGACACGGCACCGGCATCAATGTCCAGCTGGGGTGCAGTAAGATTTCCAAATGCGTCATTTTGGGACGCGTTAAGCGTAACACTGAGGGAATTTATACGGTGCACTTTCGGCGAGACATCTATAAGCGTAATGCCGCCCGTATCGCTGCCGGAGTCGCGGATGTGCAGTTTTGTATAATCAACCGGTTCGATGATCCTTTCATCAAACGTGACAGTTGTCATGTTCAGAACTGCATCATACGTGGATGATACAAACGCCGGTGGAGTAGTATCTAATACGTTGATCAAAAGGATTTTTGCCCGGATGGCGTTGGCAGACATGTCGTATGCCGCAGCCGTGTCGTACGCTGCAGACTCGTCTATCCTAAGGATGTGGCTTTCCATGGTCTCAAAGGCGGTCCTCTGGAGTGAGTCGAGTGTGGCAGTCACGGTATCGGTACCGGCGGTATGTCGTATCGAGACGACGTCGGCAAGGCTGATGCCGCTGCTGGAGGTACTCAAGTCGCGGATGTGCATCTTTGCATAGTTTAGCAGGGATATCGGCTCGTCAAACGTGACAGTCAGCGTGCCGTCACCGGTGGTGTACGTTGCAGAAGCAAGTTCTGGGGGAATGGTGTCAGGTATGCTGATGGTCAGGTTGGCAGCTGGCCGAATCGTGTTTAAGGCGTCGGCAGCATCAGATACCGCAGCTGCATCAATGTCCAGCTGCGGCGCTGCCATGGATTCTATCGCCTTCTCCTGAGCGTCGTGAAGATAGGCAGTCATGGTGTCACCTTCAGTGCGTACGAATATGGTGTTGTTAAACTGAATGCTGCCGAGAATGGTGCCAGAATCGTGTATGCGTAGCTTCGAGTGGTTCGGATTGTCCACGGGCATGTTGAATGTGAGATATACTTTGTCGTCATCTGTGGAGTATTCAACGTGAACCAGCGCAGGCGGTGCGGCATCGTCTATGATTATCTCCAAGTCCGCAGCAGGTGCTATCCCATTGCCCAAACCGTCATATACTGTACCCTGAGGGATGTGCAGCCGCGGGGCGTGCATACTGTCTATGGCATCTATATGGGACGAATTCAGTGTGGCGTTTACGACGTTGCCTAGTGCGAAACTGAGATCGTCTGTGCCAAGGGATATGCCGTTTGTATGATTGTAGTTGATATCATGTATGTACAGTCTCTGAGAGCCGCCGACAGTCACGTTCTCGCTGAACGTGATGCTCAGGACACTATCGCTGGTGCTGTAACGTGCAGACTCGAAGACCGGCCGGACGGTATCGCTTATGGCGATTGTAATGTCGTTTTGGGCGGCGGCTATGCCGTTTCCAGAGAAATCAGACACCGCGCCAGGATCCACGTCCAGCTGGGGGGCAGACATTTCATGGAATGTTGCTGTCTTGGGCGTATCAAGCAAGACAGACACCGTATTGGCAATATGGTGTCGAGGGCCTATGTAGGAGAGAGTGATGCCGCCGGTGCTGTTGCCGGAATCTCGGATGTGCATCTTTGAATAGGCCAGTTCCGCTACCGGCTCGTCAAACGTGATGAGCAGCAGTCTCAGATTGGTATCGTATTTCACCGATTCCACCGACGGTGCGATCGCGTCGTCTGTGTCGATTCGCTGGTCCGGCGCGACGGCAATCAGATTGCCCGATTCATCAGACACGGCGCCGGCATCAATGTCCAGTTGTGGCATGTCAAACCCGCCAAATGTCGCATTTTGGGGCGACTTAAGATTAACAATTAGGGTGTCTCCGTGATAATGTACAATATTGGTAGAGGTAAGCGTAATGCCACCCGTGCTGTTGCCGGACTCGCGGAGATGCAGTTTTGTACGATCAACCGGTTTGATGATCCTTTCATCAAACGTGATGCGTACCTGCTTATCAGTTGCA
The DNA here is from genome assembly GCA_965238275.1 of Candidatus Nitrosopumilus sp. Taxonomy (GTDB): domain Archaea; phylum Thermoproteota; class Nitrososphaeria; order Nitrososphaerales; family Nitrosopumilaceae; genus Nitrosopumilus. The sequence goes on along the minus strand of OZ250186.1, from coordinate 849,582 downwards.
TTGTATACAGCAGATACAAACCCGGGCGGTTTGGTGTCATGTATGGTAATGATGTGTCTTCCCTCCAGAATCGGGGTGTCAATCTGTCCTAATACGGCGGCATGATCCACTGCCAGTCTGGGAAGGATCATGGTCTCAAAGGTCGCCTTCTGGTTGGGGTTGAACGTGGCAGTTATGGTATCGGTATCGTTTGTTTTCACTACCACGTCTGCAAGTGTGATGCCGGTGTCGCCACTGCGTATGTGTATCTTTGAATAGTCGATCATGGTTACCGGCTCGCTGAACTCTATGACGAGCATGCCGTTATGTGTGGTATACGTGGTAGAACTTGGCGCCGGCGGGAGCAGGCCGTATGCGGCATCATATCCGGCTATCAATACAGATGCTGTCAGGATAGGCAGCAGGATCCAAGCTCTGTTCAACAACTATGTTGCAGACATGTAGTATAGCAAAAACAACAACAATCCGTGTTTACCAACAAGCTTGTTTTTGTTAACAGGTCACAGACGATTCCCACAAACAATTATAATCACAGCAGATCGACTCTATGCATGTCTGAAAATGTAATATTTCCAGGGGATGTCATATCATCCATCGAAGAGTACGAGGCAGGCAGGAACACGTTTGACGACGGAAGCATGGTCAGGGCAGCGACGGTGGGCAGAAAGCACATCGACAAGGTAGCACGCGTTGCCAGCATAAGCCATCCAAAGCTTCTCTCTGTGCCCAATCAGGGCGATGTCATCGTGGGGACTGTGGCTGCAGTGATGTCATCAATGATTGCAATCTCCATAGACTATATCAACGGCAAGCCCACCACGTCCAAGGTGGAATGCGTATGCTCAACTAGAAACATCAGAAGGAGAAACATAGCACTGGTAGGCGACATAGTGGCGCTGAGGATTCTCAGCCACCTCAACGGTACCATTCACGCCACGATCGACGAGTCCCGTCTTGGAGTACTGTTTACCAAGTGCAGAAAGTGCGGGTGCGAGGTGATGCCCATGCGGGATGCCATAAAGTGCAGGGAGTGCTCGTGGATCGACGAGAGAAAGCTATCCTCAAACTTTGGCAGCGGCGAGTTTGTAAACCTAAGAGAAAACAGATGACGGATGTATCATTCCCGGGAGAGCGTGGCGCGTACAGCGAGGATGCAGCCGTGCAGTTCCTTGGTCCGGAGATCACGGCAGTGCCGTGTGAGACGTTTGACAGGGCCCTCGCGAGTACGGCAGAGGGAAGGACAGAATATACGGTTCTTCCCATAGAGAACTCCATAGAGGGAAGCGTCGGCAGAAGCTACGATCTGCTGTACTCCACGCCACTGAATGCGACCGGGGAGATCTACCACAAGATAGAGCACTGCCTGATCGGCACAGGCAGTCTTGGGGAGATAGACGCCGTATACTCCCATCCGCAGGCACTCGGACAGTGCAAGGGGTTTATCGAGAAGAACCGCATCAAGCCCATCTCATCATACGATACGGCAGGAAGCGTAAAAATAATCAAGGAGATGGGCAGGAGCGATTGTGCCTGTATTGCCAGCAGAAGGGCATCGGAGATATACGGCGTGCCGGTGGTGGCAGTCAGCATTGCAGACAACCCCAACAACTACACAAGGTTTCTGTTACTCTCAAAGGGGAGGCGACAGGCCACGGGCAAGGACAAGACCTCGCTGATATTTTCCATAAAGCACGAGCCAGGCTCGCTGTTTCGGATAATTGAAAAGTTTCACGACAACAACATCAACCTGACAAAGATAGAGTCAAGACCCACCAAGACAAGCACCTGGGAGTACAACTTTTACGTTGACTTTGACGGACATGCATCGGATCCGCACATTGCCGGTATGCTTGAGAAGATAAAATCGCAGACGCTGTTCATGAAGGTGCTGGGTTCGTATCCGTCTGCACACGCAGGCTAGAATCCCTTGGGCTTGCGCATGGTAAAGCCCATGCTGAATCCGATTATGACCACGCCTGATATCATCACCATGAGATCGTATGTAAACCAGATTGGATCCGAACTTCTAACCAATATGCCTCTAATCTCAAGATCCGTCCCCCCCGTGTTTTGAATCTGGAGTATGCTTGGGCCATCAGATATGTGGGTCCAGTTCAAATCCACCCCGTCCTTGTAGGAGGTGCGGGAGACGGGCTGCTGGTCGTCTCCTGGAATCTCCAGTTTGAGATCAAAGGACTCTCCGGTAATCTGCATGGTCTGCGCGGTGCCTGCAGGAGCCGGAATCGTGTAGAGCGTCGAATCCCCCACTACCAGCCCGTAGGATTCGTTGACTGTGATGGTTCCTATGTGCACGACAAGGGAGGCTGCCCCGATTCCGATTATTATGCATCCGACTATCATTCCGATGACGGTTCTCTTGGAGATCATGATTCAACTGGTCAGAATACAGTTTAAAAGATTAGCGGAGACGGATCCGGTCCGGCGTGACGGATTGGGCCGGCACGCGGCGTGTGTATCGGGCAGGAATATCCCGGGTTTGGATGTACGCGGTGATCATTTTGGGTTATGTGAGAGTATCAGGAATTGGAAAGATTGATGGATTAAAGCCCTTAAAATTTCAGTATCGGTTGTTTTGGTTTCCAATGCAGAAATGCCAATAAAACCACAAAGGGGAAAGCCCTTATGGTCTTGAATCCGAGACGCATGCTGGAAGGTGGCAAGGTTGGGGCTCTCAACCAGTGTAAATCTTTGGTGCGCCATCAGAAGAGGCCTTTCAACCAACACCGGGCAGTCTCCTTGATGCCATCTGGGAAATATTGGACCCTGCGCGGATCTTTAGTCATCCAAAATATAAAATGCCATAGAAACGGTTGGCATAATTAAGTCTCCAAATCTTTAATCATTCTGGTACGAAAATAAATCAACTTCTGCATCGTTGTTGTCTTGCCGGTAACTTGATCATTGTTTGCATGAATGGCTAATGCGATAGCATCAAAGACATCCAATTTCGAAGTCAGCTGCAAGAATTATAATTTAAAGTCTCATTGGCGTTATCCGGGCGAGTCATGTATCCGCACCGTGCAGAAGTTTATAGTCTTGGGAACCTTCTGGGTGCAGAATCCCTCTTGGCCTTCTCGATTGCATCAACAACCATGTTCCTGTGGTATATTGCAGTCTGGTTGTCAGGCGCAAGGGCCAGTGTCTTGTCGTACCACTCCAGGGACTCGGCGTACCGCTTGAGCAGCATGAGCAACTTTCCCTTGTAGCTTACGGCATAGACATAGTCCGGATTGATCTTCAGCGCCTGCTCGCAGTAGGCCAGCGCCTCGTTGTATTTTTTTGCATGCTCCAAAAGCCACACCATGCTGCATACGGCCCGGATGTTCTTGGGATCCACGTCCAGGGCGCACTCGCAGTAGAACCGCGCAGCCCCAAAGCGTTTGAGCGAGAAGAGCGATATGCCCTTGCTGTAAAGCGCCCGGATGTTTTGCGGATCATACTCCAAGATGCGATCAAAGCACTCGACTGCCCTCTTATACATGCCCGTCCTGTCCAGCACCAGTCCCTTGTACAGCCAGGCATCGGTGCAATGCGGGTCTGCCTCCAGCGCCTTGTCATAGAATACGAATACGTCCTTGTTTGAGAACCCTGCAAAGTCAAGAGTCCATCCCTTTGCGACCAGTGCCCTGGTATTCTTGTCGTCAATCTCCAGGGCGCGGGTGTACAGTCTTATCGCCTCCTCGTGCTTTCCCTCCCGGGTAAGCTTCTGTCCCTCCCGATAGACTGCATCAGACTGTCTGGAATCCTCCTCGATCGCGTCCTGCAGGAGTGACATTGCCTCAGCCTTCCTGCCCAGCCGTCCCAGAATCAGGCTCTTGTTGTATAATGCAGCAGAGTATTTCGGATCGATATACAGCGCACGCTCAATCATCTCCAGGGCCTCCGTGTTTCTTCCCATCCTGCCAAGGCACGCCCCGGTCTCAGTCAGGGAGTCCAGGAATCCTGGATCGACTTGGAGGGATTCGGCAAGACAGCGTATGGCATCCTCGTACTTCCCCATTCTCCCCAGGTACAGGCCGCGGTTGTACAGCGCATCAAGATTCTTGGGATCGGCATCAAGCACTGCATCAAAGCATGCCACGGCATCCTTGTGACGGCCAATCCTGCCAAGCGTAATGCCCTTGTGAAGCTGCGCCACGATATTTTCCGGATCAATTGAGACTGCCCGGTCAAACTTTGATACGGCCTTTTTGAACTCGTTATAGTATACGGCAGTCAGGCCCTCGTTCATGTAGTCAGTCGAACTCTTGGAGGCACCTATCATCAATGTTATTTTGGCAGATATTATTTTTATAGTTAAATCGTACATTACATATTCCGGAATTCCTCCCACCACGCCGCATGAATCAGCAATGATACAGCATACGTAGTTTACCTAGAATCCTTAATTATCAAATTTACCGATTGGGTGTTATGGGCATGGAGTTTTATGGTGATGATTACAGGGGTGCCGATGTTGCGCCGTTTGTCGGCATCAATACGTTTTTGCACCTGCCATGGATAAGAACGCACGAGGAGCTAAAGCAGGCAAAGCCTGACGTTGCCGTTATTGGCGAACCGTTTGATTTTGGGACCACGATCCGTCCCGGGGCAAGGTACGGCCCGAGGGCACTTCGCGCCGCATCAACGATTCCGTCCCCCCCGTACGAGAGGTTCAACATCGAGACAGGCGCGGATCCGTTTGGAACGTTCAGGACAGTGGATTACGGGGACGTCCATGTCTCCCCCGGAGATGTCATAGAGTCGCACAAGCGCATGACAAAAAAGGTCAAGGAGGTGCTCGACGAGGAGGGCATACCGGTAATGCTTGGAGGAGATCACTCGATTACATATGCCAATGTCAGGGCGTTTGCAAAAAAATACAAAAACATTGGCATGATTCATTTTGATACCCACGCAGACTGCGCACCGCAGGGGCTCACAGGCTACAAGTACGATCATGGCGCGCACATCCGGCGGATAATGGAGATGGGCTGCATGAAGGGAAAGAACTACACCCTGGTAGGTCCCCGCGGATACTGGCCGGGACCGGACCTGTACAAGTGGATGTCTGACCAGGACTTTCAGTGGTTTACCATGCTGGACGTAGAGGAGCTTGGAATCGACATGATTGCAAAGGAGATTGCAGACAGGGCCAATGACGGAACCGACGCAGTGTATCTTAGCTGGGACATTGACTCGTTTGATCCGGCATACGCCCCGGGTACCGGCGAGCCTGAACCCAACGGCCTGACATCCAGGGAAGGAATGAGGATGGTAAGGCTCCTCTCAAAATCATTTGATCCGGACAGGTTTGCCATGGATCTGGTGGAAGTCGCACCTGCGTATGATGTCAGCGACAACAGTTCGTACAACGGAGGAATAACATCCGGACTTGGCCAGAGGCTCATAGTCGAGCTGCTTGCAGGCCTCTCCCTGACAAAGAGGGGGCTGAAGGAAGGAAGTCCTGTAAGGCCCAACGACTACAGGGGAACGGGCAACACATACCACTTCAGTGACGGCCCGCGTGCAAAGATTCCGGACAGGCAATGAGGTTCAGCGCAGAGGTTCAAGGCGATCCGGACACGCAGCCAATGATCATCTTTTCAGGGTACGACCGGGATGTGGTGATAGAGTCGGCAAAGGCCATCAACAGGAAGATTCAGGGAGGCATACGCATCAACATAAACGAGGCAGTCATGGCAATGGCAGCATACGTCATGAGGCAGATCGCAGCAGGAGCGAGTGCAGATGACATAGGGGAGCAGGTATGCGATCTCATCTCACCTGACAATGTCATGATCGGCGTTCCGGAGAGCATGAGAAGGCTTGTATTCCGCATGGCATCTGGTAGTTCAGAGACGGTGCTGGTCCTTGACTCCCCGATAAGAATCAGCAGGTATGTCCTGAGGGGATCATAGTGTGTCCGGGTTTTCGAGCCAGGGCAGTAGTACCGGCGTGCACATGCACGGGAATTACCGGCATGGGTAATATTTACACAAGGCAGGCAGGTTCTGGTGTGCCATGACCCTGGAGAACCTGTTTGATTTCAGTCCCCTGCTTGCACTGGGGTTGGGGCTTGCCATAGGACTGGAGCACGCGTTCGAATCCGACCATGTCGCAGCAGTGGCCACCAGGGTGTCCGGGGCCAGAACAGGTGGTGGTGGTGGTGGTGGGCGGATCAGGGATGTCATCCGGAAAGGGATAGCCAGGTCATCAGTAATCGGGATACTGTGGGGCGCAGGACACACGACGACTTTGATCATAATGGGGCTGCTGGTGTACGTCCTTGCAATACAGATTCAGGATAACGTCTTTACCGGCCTTGAGGCGGCAGTGGGGGTCATGCTTGTCGTACTGGGGGCAGTCACGATACTGGACAGGAGGAGGCTCTTCAGCCTCAGGCACAGGCACCCCCACAGGCACGATGACGGAACATTCCATGTTCATGAGCACAGTCACACGGATCACAGGCACAGCCACAAGTCGTACATCATAGGGCTGATCCACGGGCTTGCAGGCAGCGGCAGCCTGGTCGTCCTGACTGCAGTCACGCTGGACAGCGCAGGAATGGTGATCAGCTTCATCCTCATATTCGGACTCGGCTCCATAATCGGCATGACCCTGATAAGCAACCTGATCGGCCTGCCGCTTGCCCTTACCTCAAGGGCGGGATCCGTACAGAGGATTGCCAGGTATCTGGCAGGTGCGTTCAGCCTTGCGATAGGGGCGCACATAATCTACGGCGTACTTACTCCAGGCAGCATCCTCTAGCATGGCATGATGCGGCGGACATGTAACGGTACTAGTAGTAGTGGTGCATCTGCCTCTGCTCCAACCCCTCCTGCTCAAAGTGGTTGTGCGCCTTCCCGCCGTCATGGTGCGCATGGACCGTTCCGTCTATGTGGCAGTGCGTGTTGTCAATCTCGTCCTTCATGAATATGTCATCAACGTTGAGGATCATCGCAGACACCTCTGCTGCAGTCTTTAGCACCTGCTGTTTGACCACAAGGGGCTCTATCACCCCCGTGCCAGGCATCTCAGAGACTGACCTCCTCTCCGAGTCTATGCCGTACCATCTGGATCTGCCGTGGGAATCCCCATAGTGGGATCTGAGGGCAGCCAGGGTGTCAAGCGGATCCATGCCGACGTTTCTTGCCAGGGTCAGCGGGATCTCCTCCAGGGCGTCTGCAAACATTGCAACTGCAATCTGGCTCCTGTCCCCTATGCCGACTGATCGCTCCTTGATCCTGTCTGCCAGCACCGCCTCGATGGAGCCGCATCCGGGCACCACGTACGGGGTCTGGATAAAGTCCCTCAGTACGAACAGCGCGTTAAGGGCGCTGCGGTGGAACTCGTCAAGATACCTCTTGGAGTTTGAACGCAGCAGGATGGTCACCGAGCGCGGGTTCCTGCAGCCCTCGACAAATACCATCCTCTCGTCGCCGACCACCCTCTCATGCACCTTCTGCGCATATCCCAGTTCCGAGGAGGACACTGCATCAAGACTCTTGCAGACGGAGGCTCCCGTGGCCTTTTCAAGCCACCAGAGATCATTATACTTGGCCCTTCTTATCGAGATTATTCCGGCCTGTGCAAGGCACTCCTGTGCAATGTCGTTTATCCCCTTTCGGGACACGACCACGCCGGCCCCGCAACCAATAATCTTCTGTACCATATTGCGCACGTCGATGACCTCCTGTTCAAGAAAGCGCGACATCTGCTCCGGGGAGTCTATCTCAATGGCATCGTCAGTCTTGGTGCGCATCGTCTCAAGCGGCTCGTTGAGGAGCAGTATCCTGGCATCAGTAACGCACCGTGGCATTGCCGCATTGTCAATGGTCTTGTCAATCACGGTTCCCCGGACCAGCTGTATGTCGTTTGCGTTTCCAAGCTTTTCTTCTATCTTGATGTCATCAACATCAATGGAGCCGTTCTGAAGATCGGCCACATGGCAACATGCATCAACTATCATCTGCCGGAGTCTCTGTGCATCAGAGACCAGGCTGGTTATGGCCTTTCCGTCAAGACACGAGGCTGCAAGCTGCTCCAGGACATGTCTGTCCGAGGCATCCCGGGCCATCTTTACCTCGTCAAGCGTCTCCAGTGCGAGATCCAGCCCCCGCTCATACCCCCTGATGATTGTGGCAGGCTGCAGTCCCATCCCGAGCATCCCGTCGGCCTTTTTGAGCAGGGAGCCTATCAGGATTGCAGCAGAGACTGTTCCGTCCCCCACGTGCGTATCCACCGTGTTGACGCCTTCCACTATCGCCTTGGCCACGGGATGCTCGACGTCGACTTTTCGCAGAAACGCGCCGCCGTGCTTGGTTATGGTGTCCTCGCCGATGATGTCAGTGAAGATCTTCTCCATCCCCCTGGGCCCCAAAGACGTCTTTACGGCATCAGTTACCAGCCGGCCCACTATGAGGTTGAGCTTTCTTGATTCTGCGGTTCCCACGCGTGCAAGGTCCGCAGGCAACAAGTCAGGATACTTCATCTATTCCACATCATCGATAAAATATTAAAACATACGGAGGGAGGGAGGGACTCAGGTGTTCTTGTGCGCCATGCCAGAGTCCGGCCCCGACGTGTCTGTGTTCTGTACGCCGGACAGCGACTCGTCGCTCTCCTGAAAGTGCTTGAGATCCTCGCCGGCAATGATATCCTCCTCGGGCGGAACATAGTCCCTTATGTCGTGCCTTGCCTTTCCTGGATACCTGTTCTGGGTTGCAAGTGCGACCACTATAAACAGTACAAACGAGACTGCAGGCGGTATCATTGAGCCTATTCCGTCGTACTCTAGTGGAATTACGAAGAAGAACGCCAGCCGCAGGAATGATCCTACAAGCAGGGAGGTAATGGCTGCAGGCATGTTTGCCTTCTTCCAGAACAGTCCGAATGTGAGAGGCGCCAAGGCTCCGGCAAAGACGATATCAAATGCCAGCACGAGAAAGACCCCCGGTGCCGGTACAAAGTATGCCAGGGTGGCGCCGGCTATCATCATGGGGGCAATGACAATCCGCGTGGTTACAAGCAGCTTGCCGTCGCTCCAGGCCTGCTTGCCCAGCCACCTGCGCCGGATTATCCTCTGTAGCAGGTTCCGAGAAACCACGCTTGATATGGCCAGCAGCCCCCCGCTTGCAGTGGACATGGATGCCCCGATCACCCCCATCAGTATGGAGGCCCCTATGGCAAACGGCATGAACTCCGTGGCAAGCAGTGGCAGGGCCAAGTCAGGCAGTGTGTCTCCGGGAAGATAGTAGAATGCCACGATTCCCAGCATGCTGGTAGGAATAACTGTAAAGAGTGTCAGTGCGCCTCCCATGAGGGCGCCCCTCCTTGCAGTCTTTGGATTCTTGGCAGAGAACACCCTCTCCATGAAGTCAAGTGCGATGATGTCTCCAAGTCCCAGTGCAAGTATGGCACCCCAGTTGATCAGGGCCCCGTTGGCGATATCATACAGTCCCGAGAGATCCAAGAACTCCGGCGGAGCGTTGTTGTATATGACGTCCCACGGCACCTCTGAAAAGCCGCCGCCAAAGAACAGGAATGCTGCCCAGAACGAGCCTATTGCAAGATACACCTGGAAGAGGTTCGTGTATGCAGAGGCAAACAGTCCCCCGGCTATAGTATATGCCACGACTACCAAAGATGAGATCAACACGCCCCAGAAATAGTCTATTCCAAATACGACCTCTAGAATGAACCCGCTGGCAGCCAGATTTCCTGCCACAAGAATGATAAAACTGAGAATCATGAGCACGCCGGATATCCCCTCGGCCCCGTTTCCGAATCTTCTGTAGTAAAAGTCAGGCAGGGTGATCATCGACATCTTGTTTAGCGGCTTGGCATAGAATGCGGCAACCACCAGCAGGCACACTCCCAAACCTATCGGAACGACGGCCCCGGCCCAGAATCCGAACTGAAAGACCAGCGAGATGTTTCCCAGTGACGAGTTTCCGTCCACTGCCTGTGCTGCAAGCATTGTTCCTACCATGACCAGCGGCAGACTCTTGCCTGCAATTATCAGCCTCTTGCCGCTCTTTTTTACCAGCCTGCCTGCAAGGACGCCCACTACAAGCGTGATTATGATGAATACGATAATTGCAGCACCAAATCCGTCAACCTCTGCCATCCATTAGATATACACGTGAAATTATATAAATATTGAAATTTTCAGGTATAATACGTTTTAGTGTGTAAAAATAATGCGTATAGTACATTTTCTTAGAAAAACTGTGTGATTTTTGAGTTTTTGTGCGTTTTTGATGCACAAACGGATCAAATCCGGGAACCGGTATTCTGCGGGCAGATGACGGATCGCCGATGGTCAGAAATCCCATTCCGGGGCCGACATGGACCAGGTACCGCAACGCCTTCAAAATCTTATTAGTTCATCAGCCCCAAGGGAGACATGGACAAGCAGTATGCGTTTGCAGTCATTTTGATCATACTGGGGATCGGCCTGAGCCAGACCGGTGGAGAAGATCCGTTCTATAGCGGCCTTGGCGTCGGAACCATGATAATGGGAACGGTGTGGGTGGCAATCCGGCTGATAAAGGAGTTCAAGAAAAAGTAGTACGGAACCGTCTGCGGTGCAGAATCAGAAGCATGGATGGTGCCGGGGAGCGATACCCGAACAGGATGCGACGTCACATTTGGATTGGCAAGGACAGATACGTATGGGAATCTGAAAATGATATAAGCATCAGACCAGTCTATTGGGTATGCCCGGAAAAGGCTATGCCACCGTGGGCCTGAAGCCTGCGATCATTGCAAAACTGCAGGATGTAACAGACAAGAATTATCCCGGAATGTTTCTTCCAAGCACGCTGATCATCATGATGAATGAGGTAAGGCGCGGCTACTACTCTGTGGAGCCGCACAGGATCAGGCTTGATCTCTCGGGACGATACAACACCATGACCATCAGGTCGGATATACAACAGTGGCTGGAGGCAAACCATACGGAGCTTGGGGAGGAGTATTATGAGAAGTACAGGGTAAAGTGCTTTACAAAGTTTGTCAGCTATTTCATCGCCAACGTGATAGAGTCAAAGTTTGACTCCCAGAACTGCGCCATCAGCCTCAAGGAGTCCGATTTTGAATGGCTGCAAGCAGAGTACAAAAAGCAGAAGAGCTTGGACAGGGCCAACGAATATGTAACGTTTGAGCGGTTTGCAGACACCTACATCAACAGCCTGCTTGGAAGGATCAAGGAAGCAAAGAAGATTTTGACAGTATAGGCTTGAGAGATTTTAAAAATTAGAGAGGTGTCATGGTGTCGATTAGTCTGGCATTGGTTACTTGGCCGTCCTTTTCCTGCATCTCAAGATCGACGGTATACTTTAGGGAGTTGAGCATAAAGTTTACCTGCACGTCCCATGCCTCCCGTGGCCCCTTCTCCGGAATCTGAAACGTTGCGTTGACCCGAAAGTCGCTGACATCGCCGTACAATGCACCTATGACCCGCCTTGATTCTCGTTCTATGTCATCAGCGGTACTGACCTGTGGCATGACAGTATACGGCATCGGATGTATAAAAATATTAAAAAACAGCGTCATGCGCGTTATCCATCCAGACACGAATTTGCATGATGTATTCAATGCCGGTCTGGAAGCAATACGGACAGGCAGTGTTGACCACGTTTTTTTAAAATTAAGGATCTTGGCGGTACCGTATTTCATCGGTCACATTCTCAAGTCCGTACGTGCATCTGAGTCTTTATGCCCAATGTGGCAGGCAACACCATACCAAACCTGCATACGCAAAATCCTTGCCTGCAGGATCTCACATCAGTGAGACATCGTGCGGCTGGCTTTCTGCAAATCCGGCCCGTGACATCTTGATGAACTCGGCATTTGCCTGCATCTGGAGTATGGTGTGTGCCCCGCAGTAGCTCAGGCCGGAGCGCACCCCGCCTGTAAGCTGCTTGAGTATGTCTACTACGGTTCCCTTGTATGGAACCATCGCCTCGACGCCCTCTGCCACATAGTCGTTGATCTCGTCGTCGATGAATGTCTGGCCGGTCTCCTTTGACTTGCGTCCCAGGGATGCTGCAAGCGAGGCCATCCCGCGGTACACCTTGAAGCGCTTTCCGTTCTTTGTCAGGACGGTACCCGGAGATTCGTCTGTTCCTCCCAGCATGCTTCCCACCATGACTGATGACGCACCGGATGCCAGTGCCTTGGTGGCATCGCCGGAGTTTCTCGTGCCCCCGTCTGAGATTATTGGGATGTTCTCGTCTCGCCCCACCTGTGCACAGTCCATTACCGCAGTAAGCTGCGGCACGCCGGAGCCTGTAATTACGCGGGTTATGCATATGGAGCCCGAACCAACCCCCACCTTTACGGCATCGACTCCGGCCCGGATAAGATCCCGGGCGCCATTGGCGGTTGCAACATTTCCTGCAATCAGCTCTCCGTCCGGGAACGCCTTTTTGATGCTGCGGATTGCATTAAGTGCGTTTTCGCTGTGGCCGTGTGCTATGTCCACTACAAGCACGTCTGCCCCCGCATCCAGCAGGGACTCGCTTCTTTCCAGAAAGTCCCCCCGGACTCCCACTGCTGCGCCCACCAGCGGACGGCCCTTGCCGTCTTTGGAGGCGTTTGGAAAGTCTGCAATGTTTGTAATGTCCTTGCTTGTAATCAACCCCATGACCTTGCCAGAGTCGTCAATAATGGGAAGCTTTTCGATCCTGTGCCTGTGCAGCATCTCCTTTGCGACATCAAGGGTCACCCCGGGTCTTGCAGAGATGACGTCCTTGGTCATGCACTCCATGACGGTGTTCTGCGGATCGGCAAACAGCAGATCCCTGTCAGTCATTATTCCGACCAGTCGGGACTCAGAGTCCACCACCAGCAGTCCGGATACATCCTTTTCTGTTGCGTAGTTCATGGCATCCTGAACGGATCTGTCCTGGGATATCAGGTACGGGTTCTCTATTATGACGCTGCCTGACCGCTTTACCTTGAGGACCTCGTCTGTCTGCTCCCTTATCGTCAGGAACCTGTGTATGATGCCGATTCCGCCTGCCCGGGCCATGGCCACTGCCATGGAGGACTCGGTGACAGTGTCCATGTTTGCACTTACAAACGGAATGTTGATTGAGATGTTGCGGGACAGCCGGGTGGTCAGATCAGTCTGGCTCCTGCTTGTAATGTTGGAGTATTTGGGAACTAGGAGAACATCGTCAAATGTCAACCCCTCTCTGAATTCCAATGAAACCTTGTTAGGAAGTGTACATATTGATTATAAGCCTTTGTTTTGAGGATACTGGCAGTCGGGACTGCCGTATCTAGGGCGTCAGCACCGTATGCAGTCGTCTAGCAATCATTACCATGAGCAATGATTGATGTCGTTTGCGTGATCCCCTCCCCTTGTGCATACGGCCACAGTCCAAACGACGGTTGGCATGGGGTTGGAATGCTCGGTGGTTTCAGTCAATTCTGGAGCCACATGGATATTTCAGTGTCACAGAATAGGATATATATTAAGATATGCTATCTTAAGACACTGAAAATGAAAAAATCATCAATACGACTGCTAAAACAGGTGAGCAAGGGAATAGGAGAAAGGTCCAGACTAGGGCAGATTCTGGGAATAAGCGAGTCCCACCTCAACCTGCTGGCAAATGATTTGATCAGCCAAAACTATCTGAACAGGGACAGAGGTGTTTTGAGAACGAACCACAATCCAAAATATGCACTATTCAGCAAAGTGGCAGAACAGTATGATGTCCAGATCCTGCTTCACGATTCAAACGAAGCAGTACTGTGCAACATGACAGAGCCTGCAACGATCAAAGAGATGCAGGATGCCACAGGGCTCTCCCTGAGAACAGTCCAGCGGGCAGTATCGGATTTTGACTCTGTGGGAATAGTGAGGAGAAACCACGACAGGATTCACATAAGGCAGGACAGGGAAACGGTTCTTCTTTTTGCAAAATATTTGAAGACGGAAAAGGAGCTGTCATTAATAGAACCCGATTCTGAGATAATTTATCAAGACAGCCTGAGGGTGCTGAAGAAGGCCAAGAAAGGCAAAAAAATCAAGGGAGAGCTTACTGGATTTTCCATGTTTTGGGATTACGGCATCGAATACCATACCACGCACGACTACTATGCAAGACAGGATTCCCCGTTAAGGATTGAGGAGGTACTGGTTCATGCCATAGTGGCGGCCGTAAAAGATCAGAACAAAAGTGAGACTACAATGTGCGTGTTGTTCTATCTCAGGAACAGAAGCAGGATGGATACAGCAGACATAAGGCCGACGGCAAGACTGTACTCGGTATCTGATGTCTGGCTGGACATTGAGGGATACATTAGAAACAATCCCGTAACCAACAACAGGCTGTTTCTGCCAAGGGCCGAATTTGAAGAGAAGGCAAGACTGTACAACATGCCCCCAGAACTGTATACTCTCCCAAACGCATATCCAGAGCTTTTTGAGGAGGTTGGAGACAAGCTGGCAGTTCCAGTGGATGCCTATCTGTTTGGAGGGGAGAACATGAGAAAAAAAGGAATCAAGCAAAGAACAAAGGACTGTGACATCGTTGTAACGGATCTGAAGCATGAAAAGGAGCTTGTCAATGCCCTAGAGAAGATCGGATATGCGTCCATAAACAGATCACGCTTCACAGAGGATGACAACAGGACAGACCCGTTTGACATATTTGAGCATCCTGCAAGAAGCCGCGTGGATCTGTTCAAAACCAGAATCGCAAAAAAGCTGCTACTCTCGGATGGCATGATCAAAAGGGCCACGCATGAAAAATTTGGCAGGCTGAATCTGTACACTCTTTGCAACGAAGACCTGTTTTTACTAAAAGCTGTGACATCAAGGGAAGGCGACATTCAGGACATGGGACTGATAGTGCGGGCAGGAGAGTTTGAATGGGAGACGGTATGGGAGGAGATAATCAGACAGGAACATGACACAAAAACAAATTTTTCGAGTCAGATTTTAGAAAGCCTAGATTACCTTCAGAAACAGGCAGGTATTCCATTGCCATGGTATAAGAGACTGATTAAACGCGCACTGGACAATGAAATAAAGGGAATAATCAGGGAAGAAACAATCCCTCTTGAAGGCATAATAGAACTGCTTGAGGGAGGAGATATAACAGAAAAGGCAATTCGAAACAGGATAGACTATCTGCAACGAACCAATTATTTGACAAAGGTGAGTCAGAACAACAAGGTTTTCATCAAGGCAAAGAGGAAGATCGGTCTTAATGTTTATTCGAAAAATCCTTTTGATTCCAACGTAAGAATAAAAAAATACATCATGGCACACTCTAAACAGATACGTCCTGACGCCAAAACAACACAGCTGGCTTTGGAATATGCAGACAGGATTACCAATACGGGCGGAGGCGTGGGCAGAAGACCAAGCGGGCTTGCAGCTGCAGTGCTTTATGCGGCATGCATGACAAACGGAAACTACACTACAAGAAGTGATTTTCAATACATGTCCGGAATGAGCCAGCAGGGTTTTGGCAATTTATATCGGCTTGTAAGGATGCTTTTGAAACTGTAAATTCAGGTATTGGATGCCGTGCGCAACCGGCCATATCCGGGGGATGCCAGTCTCTAACAACCGTCCGAGTCCTTGCTGCTGCTACGCATCAGCGCAGTGGCAACGGTTGCCGCATCGCGGGCCGCCCTTACGTTGTGGGTGCGGATGATGCTGGCGCCTGACATGACAGACACAGTCTCGGCTGCAATGGATCCTGCCAGCCTTCGGGAGGGATCATCCTCTTTCAGCAGGTATCCGAGAAACGACTTGTTGGATACGGATACCATGATTGGAATGTCTGGGGATATATGCTTTAGATTCCGGATCACGGCAAGATCCCGGGATACCCAGCTGCCCCTAATCCTTGTATGGAACGGGCCGTTCCCATCCCTCCTGAATAATCCTATCGACGGATCCAGCACTATTTTGTTTGCCGGGACGGATGCAAGTCTTGCAATATCCAGACTCTCCTGTAATAGTCCGGATGCGACAGCCACGTGGTTCCCCTTTACAGGCCGGGAACTGTACGCACACAGGATTAGGGACGGTGCATACCTGGATGCCACATTCCTCATCTCCGGGTCGTACTTTAGTCCTGTGATGTCATTAATTATCCGAACCCCGCACTCCATGGCGGCCCGGGCCACCGAGGCCCTGCAGGTGTCAACTGATATGGGCAGGTTTGATGCGTCCTGGATTATGCGCACCGCGTTAAGAATTCGATCCCGCTCCGTTCCCTCGGATATCATGGTCTGAAGGTATGGCGCAGTGGACATTCCCCCCACGTCGATAAAGTCGGCCCCGTCATCCTCCATCTGCCTAGCAGCATCGCGTATTGCAGTATTGCCGGTGCGGACCGACCCGCTGTAGAATGACTCGGGACTGGTATTGAGAATTCCCATTATGCGGATCCTGTGGGGTCTGCCCACCCGCACGCCTCCAATCACGGTCATAATCATTTATGGGTGTCCGGACAATTTTAGTCATATGACCATTCCGGACTGGGAGCGCCAGTATGCCCGGATCCTAAAGGAGTTCGGGTATGACAGGGACAAGGACGAGGGATCGGCTGCCCTTCTTGGAACCATCATAAGGGAATCTGACGCGGAGGCAAGAATCGCCAGGATGATACGCGGCAGTACAATCTTTGTGATAGGTGCCGGGCCCTCGCTGCCGTCTGCAGTAAGGCATCTCAGGAGATACAGGGAAGGGGCGGTGATAATTGCAGCTGACAGCTCGGCAGGACTGCTCATGAGGAACCAAATCGTGCCGGATGTCATAGTTACCGATCTGGACGGGGATCTGGACCTTTTTGATGGGATGGCAGATACGCAGACCATATTCGTCGTGCATGCCCACGGGGACAACCGGGACAGGCTGCACATTGCAGGAAGGTTCAAAAACTGCATCGGGACGGCCCAGTCAGGACAGTCAGGCAGGATTCAAAACTTTGGGGGGTTTACCGACGGGGACAGGGCAGTCTTTCTTGCAAGCCACTATGGCGCAGACAGAATAGTCCTGTTTGGGATGGATTTTGGAGACAGGATCGGGAGGCATTCTGGCACGCCAATACAGGACAGGCAGACAAAGCTTGCAAAGCTCAAAAAGGGTCAGGAGCTTCTGGAATGGCTTGCAGTACACACGGGAACCGGGCTGTACACCACGTCAAGGCCGATTCGGGGATTTGAAAGGATATCCTATGAAACGCTGGGGCTGATGGCAGGTAGTTCTGCAGAGTGACGCATGCCAGTACTGGCTGGAATGCATTTAATACCCAATCTGCCGATCATCTAATCATGATGTTCTCAGAGGAGCAGATAAGGGACATTGTAACGCTCAAGGAGGAACTGGCCAGAAAGATAAGCGACCACCAGGAGGCCATCGATTCCCTGGAGAAGAACCTCCGCATTCTGGATACGGTTCTGAAGGGATCCAGTTTTACAAGGGCATCCCAGATGGCCCCAAGGACGGATGCTCCGGAGGATGCCACTGAGGATATTCCGGAGGATGCCCCCGAGGATATTCCGGAGGATTCGGTGCAGGACGACTCGATTCCAATCAAGAGGGGGAACGGCGGGGATCTTATCGCAAGGGCGCGCATCACGCAGGATCGGCTCTCCATCACGCTTGAGGATCACATCAGGGTAGGGGAGGATACGCCACCGTTCCGGTCATTCTTCATGGACAGGGTCATCGGGGACATAAGGAGAAAGGACGAGGCCATGGCCAAAAAGGGGGAGATTTCACCAGAGTCGGTCATAGAGTGTACGGTGGACAGCGACAAGAACGGCATCCGTGAGATAGTAATCAGGAATTATGGCGGAGGCGACAGGACAGGGGATCTTATCAATGCGGCAGAATGGTCGCTTACAAGAATGCTTGAAAAGACCGGCAAGTGATGATGGTATGGACAGGATCACGGTGCTAGATTTTGGATCACAGTACAGCCACCTAATCTGCAGAAGGATAAGGGATCTCTCAGTGTACGCAGAGCTGGTTCCCTATGACATTACCTGCGAGGAGCTGAAAAAACGCAACCCCAAGGGAATCATTCTGTCAGGCGGTCCGTCAAGCGTATACGAGCAGGATGCCCCCATGCCAGACGACGGGATCTTTGAGATGGGGCTTCCCATACTTGGAATCTGCTACGGGCACCAGCTTATTGTGGACAGGCACGGCGGAAGGGTAAAGCGGGCAAACAAGGAGTACGGTTCGGCACAACTCAGGATAGATGACGCAGGCGATCTTTTGGGAGGAATAGGGGATTCTGTAAAGGCGTGGATGAGCCACGGCGACGAGGCAGAGGCAGTACCTCCGGGATTCAGGGTTATAGGACATACAGATAACGTAAAGGCTGCTGCAATCGTCTCAGAGGAGAGGCCCGTATACGGAATCCAGTTCCATCCGGAGGTGGCGCACACCGAGAAGGGAACCAGAATTCTTGGTAATTTTGTACTTGATGTGTGCGGGGCAGGCCAGGAGTGGACCATGGAGGGGTTCGTAGAGGAGGCAGTCAGGGGCATCGCGGGGATCGAAGGCAACGTGCTGTGCGGTGTCAGCGGGGGCATCGACTCGACAGTTGCAGCACTCATCATCCACAGGGCCATAGGGGACAGGCTCAAGTGTGTCTTTGTGAATAACGGCCTGCTGAGAATGGACGAGGGGGCCGAGGTGGAGAGGATGTTCAGGGACAACTTTGCCGTAAACTTTACTGCCATTGAGGCATCAGAGAGGTTTCTGGAGAGGCTAAGGGGGGTAACTGACCCGGAGAGGAAGAGGATGATAATAGGGGAGGAGTTTGTCCATGTCTTTACAGAGTTTGCCGAACAGAACGGTCCGTTCAAATGGCTGGCGCAGGGCACGCTCTATCCGGACGTCATCGAGAGCGGGGTATCAAAGGGGCCTGCAGCCGTGATAAAGACTCACCACAACGTGGGAGGGCTGCCTGACTGGCTGCATCTGGATGTCCTGGAGCCGTTAAGGGATCTGTACAAGGACGAGGTGAGAAAGATTGCAGGGATTCTGGGGGTTCCTGAGAAGATACTCACCAGACATCCGTTTCCCGGTCCCGGCCTGGCAGTAAGAATCATCGGGGAGATAACGCCTGCCAAGCTCAACATTGCCAAGAGGGCAAGCAGGATAGTCGAGGACGAGCTGATCAAGGCCGGACTGTACGAGGGGATATGGCAGGCATATGCTACAGTGGGCGATGACAGGGCCGTAGGCGTAGTGGGAGACGAGCGAAGGTACGGAAACATAGTGATCATCAGGGCAGTCGATTCCATAGATGCGATGACTGCCGACTGGACCAGGCTGCCCCACGATGTCCTGGAGAGGATGAGCAACCGCATTACAAACGAGATCGAGGACGTCACGCTGGTCACGTACGCGATATCAAGCAAGCCCCCGTCCACGATCGAGATGCAATAGTGCGATCAGGTGCGTTCAGGTAGTATAGCGGCGAGCGAAAGTTCGTGCAAACAGATCTCTCTGTAGCATGTCCTGATGCTCTTTCCGGCGCTCTGTCAGATCTTCCAACATCATCCTCCTTGTTGCCGGGTCCAAGCCGGCTTGTCGAATCGTTCATTCCAGAACCATCCGATCCGTGATCCTCGCGCCTTGTGACGACCTCGACACCTGCAATGGTGCCTCCACGATTCCCGTGGGCTTGGCCGCCAGTCTCCTCCGTATGGAGACAGTCATTATCCAAAATGTTTTTTGCCGCGTTCTTGTCGGCATGGTGGCACCACCCGCAGGACACGCAGACAAAGGATTCGCCGTTTCTGGACTTCTTGTCCACTATTTGGCAGGCAGCGCATTTCTGGCTCGTGTACCTGTATTTCACGCGTTTTGCAACGCCGCCTTTCTTTTTCATCTGCCATTCAAGCTGGCATCGAAACTCTCCAATCCTAGAGTATGCCATCTCGCGATTCAACCCAGTCTTTGAGGCTGCTCCGTTGGATCGCCTCATCTTGGTCAAATCCATGTCTTCCAAGAACAACGCAGACAGCCCTTTTGTTATCCGCCTGGCAATGTCGATCTCGTTGTGTTTTTGCCTGTTTGATATATTTTTCAATTCATGCGCTATCTTGCGGCCGATCTCTTTCCATCTTCTGGAGCCTGTCTGGCATCTTGATCTAAGTGATTTCAGCTGATCAATCCTGTCGCCGTCATGCCTCTTGCAGCCTCCCGGGACATTGTACAGTTTTTCATTCCCATGCTCGTCTGCGACTGCCGCAAGGTGCCTGACTCCAAGATCCAATCCGGCCTTGCAACTGTCGCCGTCGCCGTCTGTCACGGGTTCGGGATCCGGAACCTCGATTTGCAGGCACAGTCTGAATTCGCAGTCAGAATCTTTCGTCCTGCGCGTGACTTTTTTCGTAACATCAATCATCTGGAATGACACGAGCCTGCCTTCCGGGATCTTTACGCGCGGCCTTACTTCCCCGAGTCCGGGCAGAAATACGGTGCCGTCGTCCCGCAGTTTTGGCTTTCCGCGTGAATTCAGCGAGCGCAGCCTGGTTGTTTTCCTGCCGCGCCTCATCAGGCCAGACGGCTCGGTCCACCTGTTGTGCCTGTACGTCTTCTTTTTCCCCAGCTTGATCTGTTTCTTGCGCCAGATGCGCTTGTTGTGCTTGAGCCGGTTTGCCTTGCGGAATTTGACTACCGCCTGGAAAGCCTGTTTTGAGGCGGCCTCATGCATGCGGACGCTGTTGGTCAGGCCGAATTCCCTGCGCCATCCTGTTATCAGGTTGTTGACATCAAACTGCGTGATTCTGGGATGTGTGAGTTTCATCATGATCGTCATGTCGTAAATGATGTCTGTTTCCCGGGAGCATTTCACGATCTTGCGTGACAGTTCCCGAGATTGTGTTATCTTGATGATTTTGCTGACAATCATACCTGTAGTTGGGATTTATTTTCTTAAAAAGGATCTCAAAAAATTGCACGAACTCCCATGTGTTACGGGCATCCAAACCCGTTGATGTTGTGTGTCGGCAATGCGTTTTATTCTCTGGAATTTTCGTCTTACAAGATCCCTGTCCTGGGTCCTGTACTCGGTGCTGTGCTCAAGCATCTCCCAGACCCATTCGAGCATCTGCCTGGCCACGGCGACCCTTGCCTTCATGGGTCCTATGCGGGTTGCCAGTCTTTGGTAGCGCGCCCCTATCCGGACATCGTGCTGGACGGCAACTAACGCGGCCTCGACCATGGCGCGGCGCAGCCAGACGGAGCCGCGTTTTGTGATGCCGCCGGTCCTGACGGTCTCCCCGCTGTTGTGGTGTTTTGGCACCAGGCCGGCGTATGAGGCCATCTTTTCGGCGTCAGCAAACCTGCTGTGGTCGACTATTTCGGCAAGTATGGTTACTGCCGTAACGTAGCCTATTCCGGGTATGGTCATGATCAGCTGTGCCCTCCTGTCGCTCATTGCAATCCCGGCTACCTTTTTTTCAAATTTTGCCACCTGCTTTAGTACGGTATCGATGGTGGCCAGATGCGACTGCACCGCCATGCGGTCAACCTCCCTCAGGGGCACGGCCTGCAGCCACTCGAGTCCAGGTCCCGTAAAGTCCTCCCTTGGGCTGCTCGTGCGGGTATTTGGCCAGGATCGCGTGGATGCGGTTCTTTGGGGCGGTGGCGTACATCTTCATGCCCAGGCGGGTGCGGGTCAGTTCGCGCAGGTCCCGCGCGGGCTTGTCGGCCACGAACGACTCCGGGATCATGTCCAGCCTGCACAGGTCTGCCAGCTTTGCCGAGTCTGCCTTGTCGTTTTTGTAGACGGTTTCGGTTATGATCTTCGTGTTGTGTGGGTGGGCCAGCAGGGTGTTGATGCCGACATCCTCGAGCATGTCGTGCACGACTATCCAGTAGTTGGCCGTGGATTCGCAGACGGCCGTAGCCGGCACGTATCCTTCCTTGCGGATCATCTTGACGAATTCGGTTATTCCCCGGACATTATTGTCAAATTCAGCCTGCCTTAGTATCTTGTTGGTTTTGCCCTTGATGGTTGAAACGCATTTCTTTTTGTGAACGTCTATTCCAATGTAATACGTGCTATCACCTCCTTTGCAGCATATCGGACCCGACCAGCGGAAAACTCCCATTCACCGTCAAAGCGGTATTTGACCATCCGCATACCTTGAGTCACTCTTTCGCACGCCATCATAAGTGGCAAGTTCGTGTCGACTCTCAGGTCCAACAGGGTAAATGCCATGATCACCGTTACAACGGCAACACATGGCGTCTTTCGCTTTTCACTATAGGCAGTGCCAGAATCACGCCCCAAGAATGCGCGGCCTCAGATCAGGCAGGCCCCGATGACGCCTGCAGAATCGCCTAGCGCATTTTTCAGTATCGGGGTAGCGAGGCGATCCGAGAAGACCTTGTTGTGCACGGACTCGACCCCTTGGGTGTACAGAAAGTCTATGTTTGACAGTCCGCCGCCGAGCACGATCGCGTCAGGATCCAGCACGTCTATGATGCCGGCAATGCCGTACCCAAAGTCCTCTAGAAACTCGTCCCTCCACGCCCTGCCGGGTTCAGAGTCGAGGTTGCGCACTATCTCCGGAATGGGCATTTCCGCGCCGGCAATCTCCTTCCACCTTGCCTCCAGCGATGGCCCGCTGAGATACCTCTCTGCGCATCCGGCCCCGCCGCACCAGCAGGGACGCCCGCCGCGGTGCAGCACCTGATGCCCCCATTCGCCCCCGATGCCGTTTCGGCCGCGGTGGATTTTTCCATCCATGACAATCCCGCCTCCCACGCCGGTTCCCATGATCACGCCAAAGACCAGCCCAAACCCCCGGGCGGCACCCATTCGGGCCTCGGCCAGCGCAAAGCAGTTGGCATCGTTGTCCATCACGATCTTCGTGCCCAAGGCGTCCTGGAGATCTTTCTTGAGGGGACGGCCGATCAGGCAGCCGGTGTTGCTGTTTCTTACCAGCCCGGCATCGTCAGGTGCGATGCCCGGCGTGCACACGCCGACAGAGTAGGAGGGTATGCCGTCAGACATGGCTGCGACCAGGCGGGATATCACGTCGATAATGCCGGGATAGTCCCCCGGCGTGGGGGCGCGGGTCCTTCTTACCACGTCAAGATATTCGTTGAGCAGTACGGCCTCGGTTTTCGTGCCACCAAGATCCACGCCGATTCGGTGCAATAATGGAATTGTGTGTATGGACGGTATTATCTTATCCCATGGGTCCGCCGCCGCCAGGACCGCCGGACACGGCAATCACGTCGTCGATTCTGAGAATCATGCACGCCGACTCTGTTGCAGATTTTATTATCTGCTCCTTTACCACGACGGGCTCTATTACATCAATGGCAAACATGTCGGCGATCTTTCCGTTCCTTGCATCAATTCCGGTCCACTTGTTTCCCTGTGTGTGTTTTGAGCGCAGCGTGGCCATGGTATCAATTGGATCCATGCCTGCATTCTCTGCAATGGTTAATGGGATGGTCTCCAGTGCCTCGGCAAACTTTTTAATGGCAAGCTGCTCGCGTCCGTCAAAGTGGTCTGCCCATTCCCTGATCTGGGTGGCAACAAACGCCTCGGGTGCGCCCCCGCCTGCGACGATCTGGGGCGTCTCAATTACATCCTTTACCACCATCAGGGCGTCATGGATGGAGCGGTCTACCTCGTCGATGACCCTCTGGGAGCCTCCGCGAATCAGCAGGGTAACAGACTGTGGGTTGTGACATCCCTCTACAAAGACCCACTTGTCAGACTCTATCTTCTTCTGGTGTACGAGATCCGCCTGTCCCAGGTCCTCCTCTGAGAGATCATCCAGGTTATTGATAACGCGGCCGCCTGTGGCCTTGGTAAGCTTTGTCATGTCGCTCTCCTTTACACGGCGCACCGCCAGGATGCCGTTCTTGGCAAGATAGTGCTGTGCTATGTCGTCTATGCCCTTCTGGCATATCAGGACGTTTGTTCCTACGCGGTGCAGCTTTTCAACCATACCCTTGAGCATCCGGTTCTCCTCTTCAAGGAACATCTGCATCTGTGTGGGATCGGTGATTCTTATCTCCGAACTCATCTCGGTCTTTTCAATCTCAAGTGCCGAGTTGATAAGCGCAATCTTGGCATTGCCTATCTTGGTGGGCATTCCGCTGTGGACTATCTCCTTGTCCAAGACTATCCCCCCTATCACCCGGGTGTCCTGGATAGAGCCTCCGGTCTTCTTTTCCACCTTGATGTTGTCAAGGTCGACAGAGTAGTTGCCGCCCCTCTTTGTAACCACCTTGAGTATTGCATCAACTACAACCTCGGACAGTATGCTGCTGTCTTCTGATATAAGCTTCGACTGCATGCTTGTAGTTGCAATCTTTGTCAGTGATTGGGCATCGTCAGGCTGTATGGTGTTGGCAAGCTGGGCAAGTATCTCAAGGGTCTTGTCTGCTGCTGCCTGAAATCCCTCTACAATAACTGAAGAGTGCACATCCTTTTTGAGCAGCTCCTCTGCATGTGCAAGCAGTGCTCCTCCAAACACTACAGAAGAGGTCGTGCCGTCGCCCACCTCGTTGTCTACGGCCTTTGATATCTCCACCATCATCTTGGCTGCAGGGTGTTGCGCATCGATCTCCTTGAGGATTGTTGCACCGTCATTGGTAATTGTAACATCTCCTAGCGAATCAACCAGCATCTTGTCAAGCCCCCGTGGCCCCAGGCTGCTCTTTACCAGTTCTGCGACCAGTTTTGCAGCAGCAATGTTGTTCTGCTGGGCGTCCCTGCCCTTCTGCTGCAGGGCGCTCTCCTTCAAGACTAAAACTGGGCCGTTTGGTCCCTGCTGAATCGATGCCATTCTGATTTCAGGGCATGAAGCCCCTCTTTTTAATATTACTCAATTGAGCATTCTCGGGCATGTGCACAGAGCCAGGATCTGTCTGGGCATGAATCATGCAAATAACCATGCCTAGGTTTGGGGACGGCCTGAGTGGGCACAGCCGGTCTGAACGAAAATTTAGATTCTGACTGCCATGGCAACCCCGTATGGATGGGGGTTTGGTCCATCCTACCGGTTCCCAGGCATGTCTGCCACGCATGAATCCCCCATAACGCCGGATACTGCAAGGCGCCTGTAGTGTGACATTACCGGACCATCATCTGGAACCTGCTGTCAGGCTGCCACAGGACGTACTGTCGTCAGGGCGCGGCCGTGAAAAACAGGACGCCGTTTGCAGGAAGAACCCGAATGTACGGATTTAATAAATGGCATTTTAGAAAAATGTAATGCTGGAGAACCTTTGGTTGATACTTTTGGGATTTGGTGCAGGAACGGCAGGATCCATGGTCGGTTTTGGCGGCGGAATCATGATATCCCCGGTTCTTGCGTTTCTCGGATTCCCCCCGTCACTCATTGCAAGCAACAGTCTCTTTGGCACGTTTGGCAACCTTGGCGGAGCCACACTCACCCACACAGTAAGAAAGAAGATCAAATACTCCCTTGGACTAAAGCTGGGCCTCATGTCGATTCCGGGTACGGCCCTCGGGGCGCTGATGGCCGAGTACACAGAATCGGATCTCTTCAACGTCATGCTCGGCAGCATACTTGCGATCAGCGCGTACATGCTGTTTCGGGGCAAGATGAAGGAGAGGGGAAACAGCCCGATGCGGTTCATGGCAGTCATGATGGTTCTTGCAAGCATCTCTGCAGGAATCGTGTCCAGCTTTTTTGGGATCGGCGGGGGCGTAGTCATCGTGCCGTTCATGGTGCTTGTCATGGGAATGAAGATGAAGGAGGTGGCAGTCATGTCCCAGCCT
The DNA here is from genome assembly GCA_965238275.1 of Candidatus Nitrosopumilus sp. Taxonomy (GTDB): domain Archaea; phylum Thermoproteota; class Nitrososphaeria; order Nitrososphaerales; family Nitrosopumilaceae; genus Nitrosopumilus. The sequence continues at coordinate 823,792 of OZ250186.1, read as the reverse complement.
GCGCTGCTGGTCATCGCCTTTGTAGGGCTAATAGTGCACGGGTCGCTTGGTCATCCGGACATGTATCAGGCCGCACTGCTGCTGGCAGGAGGGTTTGCCGGCGGACTGCTCGGAGTCAGGCTGTCTGGCAGGCTGAAAGGCAGGCAGATGCAGATAATCCTGTCTGCGCTGATCTTCAGCGCGGCTGCAAGGCTCTTCTGGGAGTTTCTGGAGGGCGTGTACCAGGGAGGCCTCCTCATGCTGCACCGGATGCTGCCAGGCTAGTACCCACCCTTGCATACTGAACCGGCTCTGTTTGGCATGTATCCGGCAGCTGCACGGATGTCCTGGCGCAGACGCAGCACGCGCCGGACTGCCGATTATCAGCCTGTACATCAGACGAACCCGTCTGGAATGGTCAGCCGGTCTCTGCGATGGGCCGGATGTAGCGCCTTGCCCTTACATCGACCATCCCGCCTGAGAGTATTCGGATCGACGGCAGGGCCAGAAACGGCAGAAACAACGGAACCAGGCACGGCCTGGAAAATTTGCAGCCGGCATCGGTAATGGAGTGGTTTATTCCCTCAAAGTTTTCAAGCACCTTCTCAAACGGGTCCGTGGATGCAATGCCTGCAAACTGGAAAGGCATCGAGGCAATAATCCTGCCGGATTTTGCCACTGCCATTCCCCCCCTGTTCCGGATGACGCAGTTGGCAGCATCAGCCATGTCAGAGTCGTCTGATCCTATTACGATCATGTCGTTTTCATGAAAGCTCCGTGTGGAGGCAAATGCGCCGATCTCGGCGCCAAAGTTCTCAAGAAATCCCACGCAGCGCCTGCCCGTCCCCCGGATCCGGTCAAATGCTGCCACCTTCCATACGTCCCTGTCAGGCGACGCACCGACATTCTGACCGTCAGAGGACAGGCGGGCAGAACCAACACGGGTGACAATCTCGGTAATCATGAATATGGTGTTTGCCGTGACATCCTTTCTTGATCGCACCTGGAAGTCGCCTGCAGAGAGCCTCTCCAGCCGGACCGTATCGCGCGCCCATGAAGGGATCCTTTTTTTTCTGACAGGTGCCGTCATCCTGCCGTCAGATGCCACAAGCACGCCCCCGGTAAAGACCATTCCGGGCCTAAACGACTGCAGATCATCAAAGACTATCATGTCGGCAAGCCTGCCGGGCGCGATTCCCCCAAGGTCCCGCCCCATGCCGTAGTAGTCAAAGCTGTTCCGCGAGGCAATGGTGATGGCATCTACCGGATCAAGGCCGAGCCTTACTGCCTCCCGGATGCAGTGGTCAATGTGGCCATACCCTGCAATCTCTGCCGGATCCAGCCCGTCGGTGCAGAACATCAGCCTGTCAATGGACGTATTTCCTGCAAGGATGCCAGGGATTATCTCCTTCAGATCGCGCCTTATGGAGCCCTCCCGTATCATCACCCACATTCCAAGGCGCAGTCTCTCAAGGGTCTGATCAAGGTTTATCGGCTCATGACACGAGATGATTCCGGAGGCGACGTACGCATTGAGCTTTCTTCCGGATGCGCCTGCCGTATGCCCGTTGATTATGCAGTTGCCCTCGAGCATGGCAGATATGGATCTGGCAGTGCGGGAATCGCCAAGGGTCACCTTGGTCCATGAAAATACCTCCCCCATCCCAAGCACGTGCCGGTGCCTGAGGGCGGCCTTCTCCTCAGACAGGGTCATGGTCTGGCTCCTGCTGAACTTTGGATCAACTGGAAGGCCGCCTGGAACCGTCTGGAATATCCGGATTGGCAGGCCCTCCCCAAGGCGGAGAAACTCCTCAAACCCCCTGTATCCGGCAACGCTTACAGCATCGATCGGATCCGAGAAGAGCGATGTGACGCCGCAGGGCAGCGCCATCCGGGCAAACTCGGAAGGCAGCACGAACTGGTCTATGTGCAGGTGCGGGTCTGCAAGTCCCGGACAGACATACCGGCCGCCAAGATTGATTACCTTGGTATCAGGGCCCTGCGTGTGGCCTGCATCATCACCCACGTATGCAATCCTGTCCCGGTATATGGCAATCTGGGTCCCGGGGATTATCTCCCGGGTGTACACCGAGACTAGGCGGCAGTCCTTCAATATGAGATCGGCCTTTCTGTCCCCCATGGCCACTGCTGTCAGCGACGGGAACATGTCTGCCAGACGTGAATCCATACCATGCATTCCGGATTATTCCTATTTAGATTCAATGCTTAAATTACGGATGGGGCGGTCTTGTTGATGTGAACATTCCCAAGATGATAAGGAAGTACTGCTCAAAGTGCAGGACGCACACGGAGCAAAAGGTCTCCATATACAAGGCCGGAAAGAGGCGCGGTTCTGCCAGGGGTGAGCGCAGGCATGCCGAGCGCAAGCACGGCTACGGGGGACAAAAGTTCCCAAAGCTGGCCAAGCCTGCCAAGGTCACCAAGAAGGTCACGCCGATCCTTACATGCACCGTATGCAAGAAAAAGTTCAACAAGCCTGGCATCAGGATAAAAAAGTTTGAGTTGGTGGCAACATGAAGAAGAATCACATCGATATTCCAGAGCCTTCCAGCAAGTTTCAGAAGGTCATATGCGGCGAATGTGAGGAGGAGCAGGTACTGTACTCGCATGCCTCAACCCAGGTTGCATGCAACTCCTGCGGCAACGTGCTTGCAGAGCCCACAGGCTCCAAGGCAGTCATATACGGCAGGGTCTCAGGCAGCGCCGAGTAGGTCATAGTCTTTTGGCGTATTAATATTGAATGCTATTCTGCGGTCATCAACTATCACGCGGCTCTCAGGCATTGCCTCAAGCGAGGATATTCCGTCCGAGTTGACAACGGATATTCCAGAGTAACAGCACAACCTGCCTTCGTGTTCTATGCACTCCCCTACATCCAGCCCCAGGGAATCAAGGAACGGCCGGCTCACAAGTATGCTGGTCCATGCGCTTTGTGCCGTATGGCACCGGAGTATTTTTCGTATCATGTCGCCGTCAAGCAGCGGCAGGTCGCCTGAGGTGACAAGGGCCGTGCCGCTAATCGATCTCAGGACGCGGTTCAGATCCCCGACATATCCAGTCCCCGGGGTATCAAAGATCTCGATGCCCTGCCCTGCAAGAAGCCTCCTAGTATCCGGGGAGTTGGGGCTGGTTGCAGCAATGATCCTCTCAAAGCATCCCGAGTCCCTCATAGAGTCTGCAACATGAACGACCACGGGCCTCTTGTAGCAGAGGAGCAATTTCTCAGTCTTGGCATTCATCCTAGTGCCGCGGCCTCCTGCCATTATGATTCCAATCATACCGATACAAACACCACCATGCACGACAGCCTTGTCAGCTCGTTGGAGGCACCAAGGACGTCCCCGGTAATCCCGCCAAAGATCCTAGTGGAGACTGCCAGAAGGAACAGCGTCACTGCAATGGCAATGCCAAGCATCAGCAGTCCCTCGATTCCGCCCAGCAGCATCACCGGCACCAGCATGATTGCAAACGCGGCTGCAAGCCTCCTCTTGTCCTTCATGGCAAGGAGAAACGGCGAGTTTGAGCCGGATGCCGCAGAACTGCCAATGCCTGCCATCAGTACCATCGAGAACTTGGCCAGTATCTCGCTTATCAGGACTGCCCGGAGCAGGTCAAGGCCGTCGGCAAGGGATACAGCCGCTATCAGGCCTGCCATGTACAGTACAACGCTGACTGTTCCAGCAGAGCCAGTCGAGACGTCCTTCATGGCCGCAAGCCTGTGCTCCCTGTCGCCTTTTGCCATGAGGCCGTCGGCAAAATCTGCCAGGCCGTCTGTGTGGTGGATTCCGGTGATTATTGCAAGAAACGCTGCAACAAGAACCCCGACAAGCAGCGGATCCAGAAACAATGACAGCCCGAATGCCAGGGAGCCGGCAAGCACCCCGATGAGGATCCCGACTGCGGGAAAAAGGTACATGTGCCTTGCAGTCTCCTCGAGACGGCCACCGGACGACGGGAGGATGGTCAGAAACGAGATGACCGAGCCTGCCCCCCTAAGCATGAATCCACCATCCTGCAAGGAAGAGGGCCGTAGTGATCGGGGCAGACACCACTATAACAAATAGGACGGATGTGAGCCTCATTATGGACACTGCAGCCTGCACATGCTCCCTTGTCAGGTGTGTGCCCCCGCTTCCCAGACTGTAGTGGCCAATCTTTTCAAACTGAGTCCCGAGGGCGCCTGCAAGGGCCGCCATCGGGTATCCGGCGTTGGAGCTTGCAGTCTTTGCGCCGTCGCGCATCATGGTGGAGTAGGATCCCCTCCAGTCGTAACGCAACATGGCCGCAGAGACCACCATGACCAGCCCGGTGAGGCGGGACGGGGCATAGTTGAGAATTGTGTCGCACCGTGCTGCAAACCATCCCACGTCCCGGAACATGCGGGTCCTGTATCCAATCATGGAATCAGCAGTGTTGATGACACGGTACACAAAGGCGCCGGGCAGTCCGAATATGGCATAGTAGAACAGCGGCCCTGTAATTCCGTCGACTGTGTTCTCGCTGATGCTCTCAAGCACGCCGGATATGATGTGCCTTTTGTTCAGGTTCCGGGTGTCCCTCTTGACTATCGCAGACAGGCCGACCCTGGCAGCTCCAATGTCGTCCCGGTCAAGGGATGCGACCACCGCCTCGGCATGCCTCTTCATGCCCCTTACTGCAAGGGTCGTCTTGAGAAGGAGCCCGCCAAACAGTACGGATGCGGCAACCTGCAGGTATTCTGGAAGTACGGATGCGCCTGCATCAAACAGGTACAGGATTATCGTTACGGATGCTGCCACGGCAGCTGCTGCAGGCACCACCACTGCAACGCCGCCGAACCTGCCAGGAATGTTCCGCGCCCGGACGGTGATGGCTGCAATCATTCCCCCCATCCAGGCGGTGGGGTGGTACCTGTTTCCGGGATCGCCAAGGGCCGCGTCTATTGCAAGGGCAGCTGCCATGACAAGGAGCGGCTCAAACATCACAGTATCATCCTCTTGATTCGTGCAAGATCCACATGTTCCTTTACTATTCCGGCCAGTCTGTCCAGTTCTGCATCAAGCTGACTAATGCCTGCATCATCCCAGGCAAACTCCTCAGGGTTCGAATCCAGCGAGTCCTCTTCTGGCAGATTCAGCCGGACAAGCGGGACGGTGCCGACTACCGGCACCCCGGTAATCCTTTTGATCTTTTGGAATCCGGGTTTGAGGACACCAACATCCCCCCTGAACTTGTTGAGTATGTAGCCTTGTACCAGGCTCCGGTGCCTTGGGCTCATCAGGGCCATTGTTCCGGCCAGGCTTGCAAAGGAGCCGCCCCTGTCAATATCAGAGACCAGCAGGACGCATGCCTTTGCCTTGCATGCCATGCGCATGTTGGCAATGTCAAACCTCTGCAGGTTGATCTCTGCAGGGGAGCCTGCACCCTCCAGCACCACCAGATCAAACTCCCTTTGCAGCCTTGCAAGCGAGGCAGAGGCGGCTCTGACCCCTTCTGAGTTTACAAAGGTGTGGTAGTATTCCTGTGCATTCATCCTGCTGTAGGGCCTGCCGTTGAGGTATACCATGCTGGACTGATCCCCGTCGGGCTTGAGCAGGATCGGATTGAGATCAGCAGTAATCGGGCACCTTGCAGCCACTGCCTGTATGGCCTGCGCGCGTGATATCTCAAAGTCGGGGGCGCGGTATGAAAGACATGACATGTTCTGGGACTTGAACGGGGCGACCCTGTACCCCACATCCGAAAATATCCTGCAGAATGCGGCAACCAGCGTGGTCTTGCCTGCGCCTGAGGACGTCCCCTGAACCATCAGGGATCTCATGATACTGCCTCCAGCGCACCGACCAGCTTCTGGTTGTCTGCGTGGGATCGCACGGCGATCCGTATGTGGTGGGAGCCCATCCCCCGGAAGCTGCTGCAGTCGCGTACCAGAATCCCCCGGGCAAGCAGCATCTTTTGCAGCACACGGGAGTCGCGTGCAGTTCTGATCAGGATAAAGTTTGCAGACGACTCAAGACACTCAAGATCCCTGATTTTTGATATCCTCTGCCTCAGGTATCTGGACTCCCTTTGGATGATCTTCCTGGACCTGGCCAGGTGCGACGTGTCTGCAAGCGCTGCACGCGCGGCAGCCTGTGCAAGCGAGTTGACGCTCCACGGTACCTGGAGACGCCGCAGGGTTTTGGCCATCCCTACGGGGGCAGCAGCATACCCGATTCGGATCCCAGGCATGCCAAAGGATTTTGTCAGGGAGCGTAGTACCATCAGGTTTTCATGTCTTTGGACGTGCCCCATGACGGATTCGTCAGACCCGACCATCTCGATAAAGCACTCGTCCACCAGCACCACAGAGGATGCCTCCTGTGCACGCCTTGCCACTGACAGTACGTCGTTTTTTGAGAGCAGTTCCCCTGTGGGATTGTTTGGGTTGCACAAAAAGACGCATCCGCCATCGGGAATACGGGCAAGGAAACCATCCATGGAGTCAGAGAGGTTCATGGTCTCAAAGTAGGAGGGGCGGGCATTGTACAGGAGTGATGCGGCCTCGTACTCTGAGAATGTTGGAACAGGCATCAGGACGCGCATCTTCCTCGAGAGGAACGCATGGCAAAAGTTGTGGATTATCTCGACTGCCCCGTTTCCTGCAACCAGGTTGGCTGCAGGCAGGCCGGTATACCCCTCAAGATCAGACAGCAGGGCAGACGAGCCCGGATCAGGATACTCTGCTATGCTGTCGATGTTCCTTTTGATGGCTGCCCTGACTGACTGCGGAGTCCCCAGGGGGGTGATATTTGAGCTAAAATCTATCGTGGTGTGATCGGTTCCCTCTATGGAGTATCTGCCGCCGTGCAGGGCAGGGGTGTATCCGAGAATGGAAGGCCGGGGATCCACATTCATGGTTTTGGATGGTGCCTGCTGATATAGTATGTTTTGGTAATTACGGAGTCTGCAGTCTGCAAAGGATGGTGCTGTTCGCTTGAATCTGCAGGCCGAACATGAACCGCCACCCGGATGGTTTGAGACAACAGAAAACGATTATTAATTGAACAGAACCAACCCGGAACATGCAAAAGATCAAGACGGCAATCATCGGTGTTACCGGAGCCGTCGGGCAGGAGTTTGTCCAGTCGCTGGATGGCCATCCGTGGTTCGAGGTGACCCAGATTGCAGCATCCGAGCGATCGGCTGGCAAGAACTATCTGGATGCCATAAGGGATTCGAGCGGAATCATAGCATGGGATGTTGGCGGGGAGATCCCCAAGTACATCAAGTCCATGAAGGTCAGGCGGATTCAAGAGCTTGACACATCCCAGCTGGATCTGGTCTTCTCTGCAGTCGAATCCGTGGCTGCAAGGGACATAGAGACTGCCATGGCAGAGCATTTGCCTGTAATCTCGACTAGTTCTGCATACAGGTACGAAGACGACGTTCCGATTCTCATTCCCGGCGTGAACGACGAGCATGCCGAGCTGCTTGAGGCGCAAAAGAAGAACCGCAACTGGAAGGGCTGGGTGGCACCGCTGCCCAACTGTACCACGACGGGTCTTGCAATCACGCTCAAGCCGCTTCTGGACAAGTATGGCGTAAAGAAGGTCCTGATGACCTCAATGCAGGCAATCTCCGGCGGCGGAAAGACCGGCGTATCTGCAATGGGCATCACAGACAACATACTGCCGTTCATACCCAAGGAGGAGGAGAAGGTAAAGACCGAGACTAGAAAGATTCTTGGAAGTCTTGCAGACGGCAGGATAGAGGACGCCGACATCAGGATAAGCTGCAGATGCACAAGGGTTCCAGTAATTGACGGCCATACCGAATCCGTCTTTGTGGAGACGCGCGAGGACATAGATCCTGGCATGGCAAAGGAGATGTACGATTCCTGCAACCAGACCATTACGGTGGCAGGCCTGCCTTCGGCGCCAAAGGACTACTATGCGTTTCACGAGGATCCCACCAGGCCCCAGCCAAGAATGGAAAGGACCGTAGGTGGCGGCATGACAACCACCATAGGGCGTGTCGAAAAGGAGGAGCTCTTTGAGCACGGCATCAAGTACATGCTGTTCTCACACAACAAAAAGATGGGTTCTGCAAAGGGCGCGGTTCTGCTTGCAGAGATGCTCTACAAGAAAGGTAAGATTAAATCGGTTTTATTGTAATTTTTGCAATAATAGCTTTATAAGAACTGTAAACGTATACTAGAGCTGGTGTTTTGGATGGCAAGGATAGATGATTTGGATCTTCTCATTCTCTCTGAACTCTCCAATGACGCCTCGATGTCGATTCCGCGCCTGTCAAAAAAGATCAACGTCAACGCATCAGTGGTGTACTCGAGAATCAAGAGAATGGTCAGAAAGAAGCTGATAGAGAGGTTTACAATAGTGGTAAATGATCAGGAGCTTGGATACGGCGTAAAGGCCCTGGTCGGAATAAACATTGATACAAAGATGCGGGATCACATAATCGAGGAGCTGTTCAAGATTGACGGGGTCAGGGAGATAGCAGAGGTGACAGGGAGGTTTGACATACTGGTAACCATGTATTCCACATCACTGGAACAGATGCACAAGAGAGTCTCAGAGGGAGTCGGCAGGATAGAGGGGATCCGGTCCTCAGAGTCGTTCATTGAGATGAAGGCGCACGGAAAGGTAATGCCATATATGCCCTCAAGCAGAAGGGATTAGCGTTGCAGAGGCAAAGAACAGAATCAAGGATCGCAGTATACTATGAACTCACAAAGCCCAAGATATGGTACCTGCTGGTGTTTACCGCATTTGGTGCGGCCCTTACTGCATCCAACATATACCAGATTGAAATATCTCCTGCCACATGGGCGCTGATGCTCTTTTCTGTGGCTGCCGGATCGGCGGCGGCAAACACCCTGACAAACTATCACGACAGGGACATTGATGCAATCATGGAGAGAACAAAGAAGAGGCCGCTGCCCTCAAAGAGAATCTATCCGGCAGTCAAGGCAAGAAACTTCGGACTCGCGCTAGCTGCAATATCCATGGTTTTGGCCCTTGCAATATCGCTTACCACAACCGTAGAACAGGGTGCCTGGGCTGCTGCATTCATTGCATTTGGACTGCTAAACAACGTACTTGTCTACTCGTACGTCCTGAAGCGAAACTCCAGAACCAACATCATTCTGGGTGGACTGTGCGGCGGATCGCCTCCCATGATAGGATGGGTGGCAGTAACAACGTCGGATTTGTGGACGATGGGGCTGGCAATGGCAGGACTGGTATTCATCTGGATTCCGATGCACATATGGGCCCTTACGCTGCACTTCAAGGAGGACTACAACAAGGTCAACGTCCCGATGCTGACTGCAGTGCAGTCTGAGAAGACATCGGCAAGGGCTATTGCAGGCTCTACTGTGGTGATGGTGCTGTTCTCGATTGCCCCGTTCTTCATAACCACGGGGGACGGTGAGGCGATGGTGGGTAGCGTATACCTCTGGACTGCCATAGCGTCAGGCGGACTGATGATAATCCTGTCAGCATGGGTGATCGCAAAGCCCATGGAGAGGGCCTCATGGACCCTGTTCAAGTTTTCCAGCCCGTATCTGGCAGTGCTGTTTATCGCGCTGATGGTAGACTCTGCGCTGTAGGGAACAGGCGGACCGGTCTTGCAGACAGGATAATGGATAAGCGGGGTTTCATTTGAAATGTCCTTCGGGACCGGTATGGGGACGGTTTCAAAGTTTTATTAGTGAATCTGCGCGATCTGTCATATTGCAATGCAGCATATCAGAGTGCAAGTCCAAGGCAGTCAAAACAGTGGGGATTGGGTTCAGGGAGAAGAGAAACCTGTGCAAAAAACACTATGCGTTGTTCATGGACAAGGATGTCAAGCATGCATCGAATTTTATAAGGGCATCAGATAGGCGCCATGAGAATACAATTGAAAGGTTTAACAATGACTGAATTTGGGGTTTTGCATGGCTAGGAAGAAGAAGAGGAGTTTTACAGTTGAATCCAGGAGGAATGCTACAGTCAGCAGCAGCAGCAGCAGCAGCAGCAAGGCAGAATCCTCAGGCACACAGAAACCCATCAGGGAAGCTGCCAGTGCACCACAGAAGACCATCAGGGAAGCTGCCAAGGTAAAGCCTGCAACTAGTCAGAAGCCGGCCAGTGCACCACAGAAGGCTATCAGGGAAGCTGCCAAGGTAAAGCCTGCAACTAGTCAGAAGCCTGCAGGGAAGCCGGCCAGTGCACCACAGAAGACCATCAGGGAAGCTGCCAAGGTAAAGCCTGCAACTAGTCAGAAGCCTGCCAAGGTAAAGCCTGCAACTAGTCAGAAGCCTGCCAAGGTAAAGCCTGCAACTAGTCAGAAGCCTGCCAAGGTAAAGCCTGCAACTAGTCAGAAGCCTGCAGGGAAGCCGGCCAGAATAAAAGAGGAGGTCAGAACCGAGTTTGAGGAGGCGTGGGAAGAGTACAATCATGCTCTGGACAACTGGAAGGATGCTCTTGCATGGTGGTATGACACTACAAATAAAACCCTAGTTACTTACCGTACCGCCTGCCAGAGGGCATTGGAGACGGATGCAGAGGCGTTAAAGAGGGTCAGTGCAAGCTGGCAGAATACATGGGAAGTAATCGGTCCGACATACATAAGGCAGCAGACAAGCATGATTGAGAACATCTTTGTGAATACCAACATCAAGACGATAAACAAATTCAACGAACAGTGGGAAAAATTCCTCAAGACGTCAGGCAACGACTCGATAACGGCGTATCAGGAAGCCATAAAGAAATTCAACCAGGCATGGGTAATGTGCTAACCCGAACGTGCATCTCACATGCATCCTGGTTCGGCAGTCAGAAATGCCGGGGATAGTCTGCCGGCAGCATATTCGCGTGTGTTCATCATGAATCTACAGTGAAAATCAGTCGTGGATGGATCTACTCTGAGGAGTTTTCCAACATGGGTGCAGATACTTCCGGCAGATCCCCCAAGTGGTCCAGATTGACCTGGTTGTCATCGATTCGTATGTATGGTAAGCCGCCAACCTTGTGCAACCGGATCCGGTGTCCAACCTTCCAGGACTTTCCCCAGTCATATACGGTGGCGTACCTGCGGTTCTTCTTGAGTTCAGAGGACAGCGTCATTCTATCGACAAGTGCCCCGTCAGTAAGCGTCTGGCCTACGTCCTCATGACACATGACAAAGGAGATCAGGTGATCAGCATCGTACTGGACCTGAGAGATCAGATAGTCTGCCCATTTCTCCATTTCAAAAAATAATGGATAGCAACCGGTAAATAAACACGACGGATAGAACATCTCCGGGTCATGCCAGGATTGGTGAAATCGTGCACGCCATGTCCGGCATTGTACGGCGCCGGACTGTAGTGCGTGCAGGTGTTCGGGTAAACAAGGTTATAACGTGCATAAACCAAGTAAGATGGATGGACATATCCATTGAGCCGTGGAAGAAGCTTATCATTCACGAGGTAATAGAATACAAGTTCGACGACTGGGTAAAACAGATAGCATTCAGTACGCGTACATCCGGAGGCGGAATCCCGACAATGCAGTGGACAAACGGAATCGTCTTTTCGTCGGCAAACTTTCCCACCACGAACGCAACGATCGATGAACAGTTGAAGGGAATCCTGCACTGGTCGTCTGTCTCATTTGCAATAAAGGAAAAGTTTGAAAAACAGATCGTAAAGGAGAACGCCACAATCAATCTGGTTGATGTCAGTGTGAATGAGATCTTCAAGGAGCTGGCAACCAACCTCAAGAGGCAGTCAAGGTATGCAGTCCAGAAACCGGACATGCCCAGCAGTGCCTAAGGGCAGACATTTCCCTATACGGAAGGAACATGTATGTTCGCAGGGCTGGAATCCATATAGACATGAATCATGCAAGTAATCATTCCTAGTTTTGGAGGCGGCCTGAACATGTATACCAAAGATGAAAAATTGATGTGATTGTAAAATATTTTAACTCCATGTGAAATTATGCTTATTTCACGTAGCATAGTCAATGAAGATCAAGACGATGTTGAAAAGATACGCCGCTGAGACAGACTGCGATACCAAGGACCGCATGATGCTGATCATCAGAGTCAAACGTGACGGGATAACCATGAGGGATTCTGCAAAATCCCTGGGAAAGTCAGCCTCGTGGGGCTACAAGTGGCACGAGCGCTACCTGGAAGTCGGATTTGACAGGCTGGGAAACATGCCGCGTTCCGGCAGGCCGACCAAGGCGAGCAAGGCAGACATGAAGAAGATCAGAAAGGCCGCATGCAGGAAACCTGTCTGGACGGGCATGGAGATGCAGCAATACATCCAACAGAAGACCGGAGTAAGGTACGAACTCGGATATGTGCGCCAGATACTGCGCGGGTGGGGCTATTCCCAGAAGGTTCCCGTAGGAAAACATGCAAGAAGGGCACCTGACGAGGAGATCAGGAAATTCCAAAAAGAGATGCCAGAGCTTATAAAAAAAAGAACAGTGAAGGAACAGTCGTAGCGATACAGGACGAGTCCATAGTAATCTCCGATGCGCGGCCGCGAAGACGCGGCTACACCAGGAAGGGAATACGGGCGTTTTTCACGTACACCGGCTCACACTCCAAGACGATAATCCATGGACTAATCACCACGGACGGCAGGGGCATGTTCCGGCAGTACGATGCGTTTACCAAGGACACCTTTGAGGACTTTCTAAGGCAGGCGATGTACAGGTTCAAGAAGATCTGCCTGATCATGGACAAGGCCTCCCAGCACAGGGCATCAAACATACGCAAACTGCTTGATGGCACAGACGGCCTGGAGATAGTCTTCCTGCCAACTGCGACCCCGGACCTGAGCGCCATAGAGACGTACTGGAGGGATCTCAAGCGGGCAGTGCTTGACGTGCCGTACACCAGCCTGAGCATGCTCCGCGAGGCGATCACCAGGTACACGAGGTACAAAAAACCGAATCTGGTCGTTGAAAACTTTCTGTACAGGGCCATCTAGAACGACATCAAACCGCACCGGATCCACGCCGCCTAGCGTGTGCCATGCACGGCGCACCAGAGCATGCAATGTCTAATGTTCGGGGCGTCTTTTCTCGTCATTTGGGAATTCAACGCACCTCGTAATTTCCAGAGACGGCTGTTGCATCAAAAATTTATGAGCGATTTTGATATGAATTTTTCATTGCTGGTATACATGAACCGCCTTTTTCGGTTGCCAGGGTCGCAGCAGACCTCCTGTCAAAGTATTCCATGCAGTCACTCCAAGGCCGTGCAGGTGCAAAAAAATAACAGTTTTTCTCTCAATTCATGCTAGCCTGGTTGGGGCCACATCGAATTCCAAGTATCGGCAAACTTCATCATCATCTCCCCGTAGGCGTTCATCTGATCCAGTCCCGACGTGCCGAGGGATTTCTGCCAGCTGTCGGCATGAAACACGATCAGCTTGCCAAACACCACAGTTGAAATTAGTGCCAGTATGTGCTCCCCAAGGTACAGCAGGTACCCGGCAACCCCGACGGCAGTCATTATCTCCAAGGCCGTGCAGGTGCAAAAAAATAACAGTTTTTCTCTCAATTCATGCTAGCCTGGTTGGGGCCACATCGAATTCCAAGTATCGGCAAACTTCATCATCATCTCCCCGTAGGCGTTCATCTGATCCAGTCCCGACGTGCCGAGGGATTTCTGCCAGCTGTCGGCAAATTGTGCAAACGAAGACTTGCCTGTATCGCCAAGGCCCTTCTGCCATCCCTCAAAGGCCCTCATGTTGGTCTCAGTCATGGCCCTCTGCCAGTTTTCTCCAAACGACTTGAGGGTGTCGTTGCTGGATTCGGCAGTAGCCTTCTCCCAGACCTCGTTGAACTTGGACTGCATCTCGGCGCTTGCCTTCTGCATCTGCTCAAAGAGCGTCTTCCAGTTTTCAAGTGACTTTGAGTACTCCTGCCACAATGAATCCCATTGTGCATTGTTGTCTTGTCCGGACATTAACTGGTGTAACATGCTGCCTCTCTTAAACCAATCTATGGCAGGTTTGTTCCGGTGGACGTGGCCCGGCCCGAGTGTCTGGCCTGCAGTCGTTTTTCCATCCTGAGCCGTCCTTCCTCAAACTTGATCCTGTCCTCGTCTGTACTGAGGATCAGCCCGGGGACGGGCGTGGGTTTTCCATTCTCGTCAAGTGCCACAAACGTCACAAATGCCGTACCGGTGACCGTGCTGATCCCGGTAATTATGTCCTCAGCCTCGGTCCTGACTTCGATCTCCATTGACGAATTATGGACGTAGTTTATCCGGGCACTCAGTGTAAGGACGTTTCCGACAAGAACCGGTTTGAGAAAGCTGACGCTGTCCATTGACACTGTGACGGCGTTGGACCGGGAGTGCCTCTGGGCAACTATCCCTGCCACCATATCAATGTGCTTGAGTATCTGGCCGCCAAAGACGTTGCCTGCAGGGTTGGCATCTGATGGAAACATCCGAACTATCACCTCGGCGCGTGACTCAGAAGAGGTTCTCTGATCCGGCCGGTATCCTGCAGACATTGTATAAAATTTCAGGCCAGCGGATTTAAGCGGTACGATCCGTCAGGCCATCATACCCATCAAGACTGATCCCGTCGATTCCAGGAATCCTTGCCACTTCAAACCCCTCCTGGCGTTTTGCAAGCGACCGGGTCGCATCGATGCCCATCTTTGCAGTCTGCAGGCTGGCCTGATCACTGGATGGATCCAGACTCGAACCCCTTACGTTTCTCAGAATTACAAGATCCCTGTCGGCCTGGAACCGCGTGGCCATGGCATACTCGACTGATCCGGCATCATCCGGATCAATGTCAGGATCGACTACCACCACCTGCTTGAGGGAGCGGTGGGATGCAAACGTCTTGTCGATTATCTCCAGGGGATCCGACTCTTGCCTCTTTTCAATCTGCACCACTGCGTGCAGCCAGTTGCAGCCCCCGCCGGTCAGCGATACCCTGCGGGTCTGCGGAAACGCCTCCTTAATGTCCCTGTTCAATTTTGACTCGATCGGCATTCCCATCAGCAGTCTGTGCTCAGAATACCCTGACAGAATGTCATGGAATATGGGATTGTTCCTATAGTACAGGCAGTCTACTTCAAAGACCGGCTGGTGTCTCTTGTGATCGTATGTCTGAAGCATCTCAACCATCCATTCCTCATGCGTTCTGTCTCCAAGGATTCTTCCCTCCATCACAATCTCGGCTCCTGACGGGACCGCCAGGCCGGTAATCGGAAGCTTTGCCAGGGCAAGTCGGCCGTCAAGCAGGGAGTTTGCAATGTCGATCTCGTCTGAGCCCCACTCCTCCTGGTATGCCCCTGCAATCGAGACTGCGGGATGGACGCCCACCGTAATTGCTGTCTTCAGATCCTCCCCGTGCTCTACTGCATCCACAAAACATCTGTGCAGGTGACGTCCCTCCACCATCCTTATTGAGAAATGCGTATCATCAATGGGCATCATCCGGTGGAATGAGGAGTTCTGCATACCGGTATCAGGATTCTTGACATATGCCATAGACGAGGTGATGAACGGGCCTGACTCCTTTTCAAAGTGGGTGACAACAGGCAGGCATGAGGCGTCCCTAGTTCTGTTCTCCATGAATCTGCCAGACGGAACAGTCTCCGGCCGCCTTGTCTGGTTGATTGCCGAGATTATCCTCTTGTGGATGCCGTCCTCAGGTGCCCCGACTGCGGCTGCAAACCTGCTTCTGGTCCCTACAAGGTTGGCGGCAAGCCGAAAGTCGCTCCCCTCCACATCCTCAAACATCAGAGCATGGGATCCGTCGGACTTTGCCGTGATCCCGGCAATCTCAAAGACCGGAGATGCCTGAGATTTTACAGTCAGCAGATCCCCGCTGTCTCGTATCCTGGAGATGTACTCCCTCAGGTCAGTCATCCTCGATCATCTCCATCATCTGGCTCATCAGGGCCTTGGCAGTATCTGATCCCAGCTCCCTTTGTACAAACACCGAGACAAGCGCAATGCCCCGCATCCGCGTACTGAGGCGCTCTGCTGCAAGCTTCAGGAAGAGGGACTCGGTCTTTGATGGAATGATGGTAATGGTCACCGGCACCGGCCCGCCTGCCAGGGACGCAGTCATGGATCCTATCCGGGCCGGTCCCTCGCTGATAAATACGGAACATCCGTTCTCGAATCGTTGAATCAATAAAGAAAAAGTGCGGTTCTCCAGACATACCATCTTCTGACAGGTTCCGTCTGGAGAGTTCAACACACTTTGAACATTGTCCTATGCTTTTATTGCTATTGATTCATGCTCCTGGGGGACGGCAGCATGTGCGGGGTTCTTTTTGCAGTTCTTCTCATGCTTGCCAGGATAGACAAACAGCTTCTCGCAGTATTTGCATGGCGCCTTCTCTCTGGTTTTTGCCACCTTGGTTGATGCCACTACTACCTCAGGCTGGACAATCATGTCCGGTTTGGCCTCGATCGAGTCGGCTTCAACTCGGGCACGCAGTTTTGCCTTGTATTTCAGATTGCGTGGCTTGGTTCGCAGTCTGTAACCACAACATGGACACCAGAGTCCTTCCCATTTGATGAATATTTCACAAATTTGGCATCGACGTTGTCCCGAAGCGTATCGTCCGGTTCCAACAGGCTTTTGAGCCTTGTATCTAACACAAATTCCTTTGCAAGTCATCTTGGTAACTAATATATATTTTATAACTATATAAGGGTAGATCGATAAAATATCAACAAAATGATGCTAAATGTTGGAAATATTCCAACTACTAACACAACTAGCCTCATTAGTTGCAAAGAAAACCTAGAAAACTTCAATAAATATGTATAGCTGATTTTACCATCATGTTTTACGTGTGCGTTCACGTCCCCCCAGATACTGCACCCACCCACGCCAGTCATCCCAATGCACAGGTGTCAAACAGCACAAACCAATGAATAAGTTTTTTCCAAATCTGTGCTTAAAATGACAACGCATGAGTCAGTAAACAACGAATCCACATGAAACATGCGCGTCAATATCCATGCACGAAATCAATATTTAAAAAAACCGATCCGGCATCCGTGGGATGCCCCGGGCAGGTGTCCCTTTAGGCATGGCTCCTCCTCTGCCAAAATCCGAAAAGCTGATCCTGCAGGCAGAACTGCGCCGCGCATGGGGAGTGGCAGACTGCCTGATCGGGGTGGTTGCGACGTGTTTGGGATTGGTGGATTCGCTGAGGGACAGGCTGGCACAAAAAACCATGGAGAATGACGGCCTGAAAAAAGAGATAACCAATCTCAAAAGGATGCTGTCGGTCCACGAGAGTTGGAACCACTCGTCCAGGGAGGCAGTCCTGTTTGTCAAGAAGCGAAAAGAGTTCCAGAGGAGGGCCGACGGCAGGATCGGCGGGGAGGATGAGGACGGCAGTGCCTGTCCTGCCGGAAGACGGTGCGGGCACCAGCCCGGGACAAGGGGAGTCTCCCACGTCTGCAAGCCGACTGAGACCAAGACATGCCAGGCAGACATGTGCAAAAACTGCGGCAGGACGGACACACAGCCCGAAGGGATGTTCTGGAAGGTGGTGCTTGATTTGACCCGATGCGGCAAGATGGTCTGCCACGTGGAGGAGACCGTGCCGGCATACTGCATCGGGTGCGGTACCGTCACGCACCCCGAGACTGGCACCATTGCGGGATCATCGCTCGGACCCGGCCTGAGGAGGATAATCACCAACATACACGCAGTCGTGCCATCCGTAAGATCCATCCAAAAACTTCTGGCATCAAACCACGGCGTCACGTTATCTACAGGATGCATATCCAACTGTCTGTCGGGGACGGCAGGACGCGCAAAAGGAGACTGTCCGGAAACGATCCCAGACCATGCAGAAATACCGTTAGTCTCCAAGGCACCGCTCCGACCACCTGCAGATCACGGGTCGTATGACCAGAGCCGGGATGCAGTCTGGTCCGGCACGATGGCAGCAGCAGTAGCAGCAACAACAGCAGCAGCAGCAACAACAACACAACCGCTTCTCCGACAGATAGAGGAAAAGATCAGCATGGCGCCATACGTGCAGATAGACGAGTCGCGAAAAAACATCGGGGGCAGGCAGGCACAGGCCCTGGTGCTGGACACAGAGCATGCTGTCCTCATACGCATAGAGAAGGACAAGTCCAGGAAGACCATGGAGGGCGCCTTTTGGATGGTGCTGAACAGGCCGTTTGTGGCAGACATGTACCGCGGCGGCTACACCTTTGGGGGCGAGTTCCAGTCGTGTTTTGTGCACGTGAGCCGCAAGAGCGAGGGCCTGGCCATTCGCCACGGCATCGACTCGTTAGAGTATGTCCTGTATGTCATGATGCGCGGCATATACCACGACGCCAAGGCAGCAGCTGCCATGTCATGATGCGCGGCATATACCACGACGCCAAGGCAGCAGCTGCCAGGACCCTCGAGATGGCCGGCGACATCGGCGCCGCCGTCAGGACCGTTCCCGGACTGGCAGAACACGTCGAATCAAGCCGGTCTGACCTGCTCAAGCGCCTCGGAAAGGTGGCCCATGCATACCGGAACGGCGCAGTCTCTGATGATGCCAGCCGCGAGTTTGCAGGCACGCTTGAAAACGCAATGCCGTACCTCCTCACGTTCATCGGACATCCCGGAATGGAGGGCAGCACCAACGCCTGCGAGAGGACCATACGCGGGTATGTCGTAAGGCCGCGCAACATACAGCGTATACTTCCGAACCGGCGCGCCGCCGAGAACCTTGCCACACTCCAGACGATTCACGCCACGTGCGCAAAACGCGGAATGTTCTCAGGCGATGCAGTCACCGCATGCGACTCGTGGAACATGTTCGAGGCCGGGACGCCGCCGCCGATACTTCCGAATCTCAAATGACCGCGCCACGACATCCAGCAGATCCGGGTTGTTGCCGCACCATTTTGGTTTAGACAGGACACGTTGCAGAACATGCCACAAAAAGCCCCAGGCATGTCTGCAGGATGGCATCTTATTCTTGCCATGCATTTTCACACACTGGCATGTCTTCTGATGGATGCTTCCATAATGGAGTCAGAATCACATGCCCATGTATGACATCCCAGCTAGCGTGGAATTGGTAAGGGGGGACGTGAACGCACACTGTTTTACAGGAATGGTCCGCCAGATGGGGGTTTCAGGGGAAACTTGATGATGAAATATCGGGATTTGCTCCCTGATATATGGGTCGGCAACGGCACCACATGGAGGTCGTGTCCGTGAGGCGATGTCCTAGCCTGTCTGATTTTGCCGGGCTTGGATTGATGCATGCAGCAGGCATGTGTGGAGCTCAGACGGTTCCGGGCCCGGCAGACTGCATCATCATTCCGGGATGCGTGTATCCCTGGCGCCGGGAGATGTACCTTGCCGAGAGAATGTCCCTCCTGCCGCGCTGGTTGAAGTTCTTTATCTTCAGACTGGTGTTCTGCTCGTCTACAAACTCCAGCACAAACGGCGGGCAGCGCTTCAGACCAAGCATGCGGATTATCTGCCCTGCCATGTGCATGTTCCCGTTTCCAATCTTTACTATTCTGCGCCCCGCCTCAAGGCCCTTGAGGATACAGGCCACGTGTGTGGCAAGAGCCTCGACGGAGGAATGAAACGACCCGTCAATCTCCATTCCGCAGTATGACACTGACAGGCCGGTCCTCTGTCCGGGATCTATTCCCAGCACGAGATCCTCGTCTTCAAAACCGGGCATGATCTTCTGCATCATAAGTCCCCTAGCTACAGTCGGATGGTGTCCAAGAATGTCCTCAAAGAGTACCGGCATTCTGCATCCCACAAGCGATTCCCCGTATGTGGTAAGTACAAGATGCCCCGCATACCCGGGAATCTCCCCGGGAAGGATGGAATCAAACGAGAGGTTGAACCTCTTCAAAAGCGTAGAGAATCGGTAGTACGGCCTTCCATAGGCAGTTGCAACTCCGATACGGGCATCAAGCAACGGGTCTATACTAGGTATTGAAGGATGTGGAATTTAGGGTTATTCCTTCAAAACAGTTGACACAACGTGTACCACGGCCTCATCAAAGTTGGCATCGATCTTCCCCTGAATCTCGGCAAGCCTCGTCTGGCCGTCCTTGATGATTTTTTGTGATTCGGCGTTGGCCTTCTCCCGGGATGCACTGATTATCATCTCGACTTGTCCTGTGGCGATCTTTTGGGTCTTGTCCAGCATGGAGTCAATCTCATTTTGAACCTTGACTGATAGGGCCTGCTTTATGTCAGCGGCCTTGGCATTAAGCGAGTTAAGATCATCCTCCAGGGCGTTGAGTGATTTGAGCACTACAGATACGCGGGATTCGGACATGTTCCTGACGATAACTGTTCCATACTTAAATCATTCTTAGGATTTCTTTTCAGAAAGGTATTTGCCAGACGGGCTCATCCCGCGGTCAGAAGCAGAATGGCCTGGGCAATGTTGCCCTTGGCGTCTGTCAGGGCGGATATGGCCTTGGCCTCGTCTACGTCTGCCGCCTGCCTGACCATCTGGATGTCGCCCTCTGAGAATGTCGGGACCTCCAGTTCCCTCTCCTCGTAGTCGCCTGCATCAACCATGAAGATTATGCTCTCCTTGGCCTTCATCTCAGTTACGCTGGGCTTGTTGATTATGATCTCCTTCTTGCTAGTCCGAATGATTACCTCCTGAACATCCTGCATCTCGTTCATGTCCATGCCCATCTTGTTAATCGACCTCCGCATGCCGCGGTTTTGTCCTCGCATCATGACTATGCCTCCACGGCGGAACTTTTTAAGCTATTCCTTATCCGGACTGCCACGCCCCGCTTGAAATCGCCGATCATCGGGTATGAGAGGACCGCCTTGCCCACTGCAATGACCCTGCCTTCGAAGATTACAGGAGTATCGGCAGACACCCTGACGTTTCTGCCGCACCACACCACATGCCGGCAGAATACCGAGCGTCCCTCTTCTACAAACGGGGCAGCCTCCGAATTTACCTCGACACAGTTCTCCCGGAACGCCCTGCTGCCCAGTAGCATCTGGGCAAAATACGGACTTAATGCCAGGCCGCCGTCGATTCTCAGCGTGCACAGCAGCCGTCCCCCGGACATGACAGTTCTGATCCGTCCTGTCTTGCGCGAGAATGTCATCACCACGTCCTTTGGCATGTGCCTGGAGACGCCATTCCCAAACAGTGCATCAAGTGTGTGCTGCAGTTTCAGGATGTGATCCATGGGTATGGACAGCCTCCGACCAAATATTAGTCCAATGATGACACAGATCGCGGATCTCAAACTATATAGACTGGCCACACACACTATATCCCGTGAAGGAAAGAGAGGAGACGAGGAAGATTCAGTTTACCGGCAAGTCATCATACATAATTTCACTGCCAAAACAATGGATCGTTGAGCTGGGTCTGAAGCAGGGCGACCAGCTCAGGGTAGTCAGAAAGGGCTTGTCCACCCTGGAGCTGCATCCGCCAAAGTTTGAGACCAATGTGCAAAAAAAGGAGGACGCGCTAATCGAGATTGAGACTGACGACGAGCCCTCGTCGATTGTAAGAAAGCTGATATCCCTGTACTTTCTGGGATTCAAGACCATCCATGTAAAACCCAAGATCGGCAGGCTTGGTCCCAGCCAGAGGAATGCGGTAAAGGAGGCCGTAAAGCGGATGCTGATGGGATCGGAGATCATCTCAGACTCCAGCGAGGGCATAACAATACAGGTACTAGTCAACCTGCTGGAGCTCTCAGTGGACGGGGCCTTCAAGCGGATGATGCACCTGACAAAATCAATGTCAAACGATGCCATCCTGGCAGTAAGGGAGAACAATCAGGAGCTTGCGCAGGAGGTGATTAACACGGACGACGAGGTGGACAGGTTCGGATTTTACATAATCCGCCAGCTAAAGATCGCAATCCAGAATGAGTACATGCTAAAGGAGATGGGCTTCAAGAACGCCCGGAACTGCCTTGGGTACAGGCTGATAGTAAAGAACATCGAGAGGACCGGCGATCATGCCTCGTGGATTGCAAGGGATCTGCTGGAGTTTAAAAAGCCCATACCCGCAGGCGTCCTAGAGAGGTTGCAGGATATGAACCAGTTCTGCCTGTCGCTGCTAGACGACTCCTGCCTGGCACTATTCAAGGAGAACTATGCCCAGGCAGAAAAGAACATCATGGATGCCTCGAAGATCACAGTGTACGAAAAGAGGGTGAGGGAGGCATCAGAATCCCTTGAGGATGACGAGGAGATCTACAGGGTCAGAAGGATGGCAGAGAACATCAGGAGGGTGGCAGAGTATGCAAGCGACATATCTGAGATCGTGCTGAACATGAACATAGAGAAGGTTCTCAAAAAGATGGAATGATTCTGCGGGGATGCGTACGGGAACATGAAGGCAATTCTAATCACATATGACAGGGAAGGCATTGCAGACGAGGCAGCAGGCCTGTGCGATGCTGCAGGATACCAGATAGTGCATACGGTGAGGCAGAGGTTTCTCAAGAGGCCAAAATACGGTATAAGCAGCGGCATCCTGGAGAGGCTTGAGGAGATCGCAGGGAGGGTGCACCCGGATGTCATAATATACGACGAAATTCTAAAGCCAAGCCAGAGTTACAACCTTGCATCTGCCCTGCACATGGAGATACTGGACAGGGAGGCGCTGATACTGGAGATCTTTGAGAGCAGGGCCTCAAGTGCGGAGTCAAAACTACAGGTAAGACTGGCGCAGCTGAGATACGAGATGTCAAGGGCAAGGGAGAGGGTTCGCCTCTCAAGAATGGGCGAGCAGCCAGGATTCATGGGGATAGGCAAGTTCGAGGTGGACGTATACTATAACGACATCAAGCACAGGATGAACACGACGAGGACCAAGCTTGAAAAGTCAGGAAGGCAGAGGGAGCTGCACAGACAGGGAAGAAAGAGGATGGGATTCAAGACCGTGTCGCTTGCAGGGTACACGTCTGCCGGAAAGACGACCCTGTTCAACAGGCTGACAGGAGAGGAGAGGGCAGAGGGTGAGGAGCTGTTCACCACGCTGTCGACGACGACCAGAAGGCTGGAGGTGGACAGGGAGCGGTTTCTGATGTCAGATACCGTGGGATTCATCAACAAGCTGCCTGCATACATGATAGATGCATTCAAGTCCACGCTTGAGGAGCTGCTCCATGCAGATGCCGTGGTGGTGGTGATTGATGCAGGCGATCCGCCACAAAAGATGAAAAAAAAGTTTTCAAGCTGCATGAGAACCCTAGGAGAGCTGGGTGTCCAAAGGGAGAGGATGGTTTATGCGCTAAACAAAGCCGACCTGATAGGACACGAGGAGATCAGCGGGGCAATTGAGATGCTCGGGTTGACAGGCAGAAGGGTTGTCCCGGTATCTGCAAGAACAGGGGAGAATGCCAGGCATCTCAAGGAGACAGTCAGGGACGCAGTAGGGGTTCGGTACGGGAATGAACCTGGAGGGGCCGACCTGCTTGGTAATTGAGGTGGTCAGGATTGGCCAGCGGCTTGTCAGGGATGACAGGGTTACGACACACGTGGCACTGGTTGCCAGGGCGTTTGGCGCTGCAAGGATACTCATGAACGAAGTCAACCCCGAGATAGAAGATACCATTGGGAAGGTAGGCAGGACATGGGGGGGAGACTTTCAAGTCGAGTTTATCGAAAAGTGGAGGCCCGTCATAAGAAAGAAAAAGGAGGACGGGTTTGCCGTGGCGCACCTGTCCATGTACGGTGAGAGCATCAACGAGGTACAGGAGAGGCTCAGGGGCGAGGAGAATTTGCTGGTTGTTGTGGGGGCAGAGAAGGTTCCAAGGGAGATATACGAACTGGCAGACTACAACGTGGGGATCGGATGCCAGCCCCACTCGGAGATAAGCGCGCTTGCAGTCCTGCTGGATCGCATCCACGAGGGGAGGCAGTTTGAAAGGGAATTTCCCGGTGCCATGAGAAGGATAGTTCCCTCAGGCAGCGGCAAGAACGTGATCGTGGAGGAGTGACTCCGGAATTGAATTCTTCGGAGACCAGCAACCAAAGGTCCCACTTGACAGCTAGAATACCTGCTGTATGTCTTTTTTGATCTCGTCGATTTTTTTGGAGTAGGCTTTCTTTGATCTGTCATTCTTCTTCAGGTTCAATACCTTTCCGCACGAAGAGCACCTGAACATGCTTTCAAGGGCATCCTCAAAGGCCACCCTTGGGCAGTCTTCGTTCCCGCAATGGTAAAAATCAGAGGCGTTCTCATAGTCTAGTCTTTGCTGCAGTCTCTCTCCAATCTTCTTCTTTTGATTCTCGATAAAGTGTTCGACTTCGTCCCTTCTGGTTCTCCACCTGTAGACAAACCATCCCTTCCTCTCGTCCTTTACCCTGATTCCGGTAATGAGTGATTTGCCAAACAGGTCATAGAGAACCTTCCGCACCATGTTGATTCTAAGGCCAGTCGAGCTTGCAATCTCCTCGTCTGTGGCATCCTCAGCCTTGAGCAGAGATCTTGCAACCTTGAGATACTCGTCCCCCCCAATCATGGAGGCGATTCTGACAAAGGGATCCTCGTATTTGTCTACCAACCACATTCCAGACAACCCTCTGTTATAAATTATAATCACACCGGGAGGAGAAGGGCAGGCAGGATTCGCAGCGGGTGTCCGGGTATGGGGCATGCAGGTATCTGGGCATGATCATTTGCAGCTACGTCTGTTGCAGGCATGACACACGGGGCGCATGCACGTCTGCAGTGAAGATGTTGCATCCGGATAGGACATCTCATGGAATTGCACTATTGGCAGAATCTGACAGGTCGCATGCAAAATAAAGATATAGAGCCTGTAGAGACGCGTAGTAATGTCAGTCCAAGAGACCCCATCAATCTGCAACATGTACAAGGACAACATGTCCAAGGTAATCAACAGGATAGAGATGCACCTGCCTGTGCATCTTCAAATGTATTCAGACATGTACAAGGAGTATCTGCACACGCTTGATGACGTGTATGGTACGTGCATAATGGCAGAGAATGCCTTTGAAAGGATGCTTCCTCTGCAGGATCTTCTGGAGCAGGTACGGCCGTATGCAGACGGCATGACTGACATGTGGATCAAGCATGTCGATGACTTTGACAACTATCTCAAGTGGTACACCCGAATGAGAATCACATACATGAAGCTCTATGACGAATCCGTGCATGCGCTGATTAATCCATACGCAGGGATGCTTGCAGGCGTCGCCGAGTATTATGAGAGGTTTTACAGGGATACGCGTTGAGCCAGATAGAGACGGTCAATCCGGCAACCGGTGAATGCATTGCTACATACCAGGCCATGGACAGGGATCAGGTGTTTGCCATCGTGGGAAAGGCCAGAGGGGTGTTTCCAGAGTGGAAGGGCGACTATGAGAAGCGCAGAAGCTACATCTACAATCTGGTAGAGTACCTCAAGAAGAACAAGATGCAACTTGCAAAGGTTGCAACAGAAGAGATGGGAAAGGCCATCAAGGAGTCAGTCGGCGAGGTCGAAAAATGTGCATGGGCCCTGGAGTTCTATGCAGACCATGGAGACAGTTTTCTGACTGACGAGGTGCTCAACACGGATGCAAGAAAGAGCTTTTTGACGTTTGAGCCGTTGGGTGTTATCGGCTCCATCATGCCGTGGAACTTTCCGTACTGGCAAGCGCTGAGGTTTGCAGCCCCATGTCTGATGGCCGGAAACGTAATCGCGATGAAGCCCTCAAGGGTAACAATGCAGTCCGGAATCGAGATTGAAAAGGCATTCATCAGTTCTGGCGTACCTGAGGGTGTGTTCCAGACCATAGTGGGAAGCGTCGAGTCTGCAAACCACCTGATTGATTCAAACACCAATGCCATCACATTTACCGGAAGCATGAATGCAGGGATGGAGGTGGGAAAAAGGGCCGCATCAAACCTGAAAAAATGCGTTCTGGAGCTTGGTGGGAGCGATCCCTTCATAGTACTTGATGATGCAATCGTTGAAAAAGCAGCAGAGGGGGCAGTGAAGGGCAGGTTCATCAACTGCGGCCAGAGCTGCATAGCCTCAAAGAGATTCTTTGTCACAAGGAATGTGGCAAAGGAATTCATCGAACTGTTTGTCAAAATGACATCGCAGTTGAAGGTCGGAGACCCGTCATCCATGGAGACTGACATCGGACCCATTTCAAACAGAGAGGGCCTTGAGAACATATCAGGGATGGTCGACGAGGCAAAGGACAGGGGTGCCGAGGTCCTGCTCGGAGGGGAACGGGTGGATGGCAACGGCTTCTTTTACATGCCGACAATTCTCTCCAACGTAAAGCCTGACATGAGGATCGCAAGGGAGGAGGTCTTTGGGCCGGTGGCCCCGATTACGATAGTGGAGAATGAAAAGGAGGCCATAAGGATGGCCAACGACACTGAGTTTGGCCTAGGCGCAAGCATCTGGACAAGGGATCTCACAAAGGCAGAGAGGATGTCCAGACAGATAGAGTCAGGCATAGTGAGCGTCAATAATGTGGTGGTCTCGGATCCGAGGATTCCGTTTGGCGGAATCAAGCACAGCGGGTTTGGAAGGGAGCTCTCAAGGTATGGAATGCTGGAGTTTCTAAACATAAAGTCAGTCAGGTTCTATGACAACCTGGTGCACAGCCACTACGTAGAATGACTACTCCTTAAGTATCGGTTTTGGCGTATTAGATAGTGACGGGGAGGCTCGGCGGTGCATACCGAGTGAAATGCCGGGAACGCCTTGATCCTCAAGATACCGGTTGGGGTTCATGATTCCCATAGGACATGTCCTCGTCAGACCATGTTATGGGGTAGTGTTTTGTGTACAGGAACGTTACCTCCTCTGCATTATCTGAAGAAGTAGTCTCTGTCGACTCCCCTTATTTTGGATTGTGCCTGTTATTGGCGAGGTATTTACTACTAAATACGCTTCAAATTTGTGCCATGCCGTAAGTTCGCTGGGTTTGTAATCATATTAGCTGTTTTGGGCATGGCAGAATAATCTCGATCAAATTGTAACAACTCGTCTCTTTCAAAATTTACTGCATTTATGGCTGATAGAAGTCTATCCAAACCTGGGGAGAGTGATGGATTTTGTTCTAACAGTTTGTCTAGAACCAAAAGAAGCGCGTTGGCCAATGCAAATCTTGATAATCCGCATTATAGATATAATATTAATGAAAAAGGAGGGTCAGATATAAACCCCTCCCAATTGCAAGATGAGACGTCACCAACCAGCGACATCTTCTCCCACTGATATGTCCATTAAAATTTCTACATAATAGAGAATATGCGTAATCCCCCTGTCCACATCGATAAATTTAGATCAGGCACGATCGTGTCTCACATCAAATGCCAGACTCGCCTGATCAGATCATATACAAGTTGCAGCAGGAAAACAAAAGACTAAAAAATATTCTAAAGCAGAAAGACAAAAAGATACAGCAGAAAGACAGGGAGCTGGAGCAGGAAAACAAAAGCCTAAAAAATATTCTAAAGCAGAAAGACAAAAAGATACAGCAGAAAGACAGGGAGCTGGGCCTTGAGCGCGGCCTGTGGAAGAGCAGGGACGATGGCTGGAACCCCGGCAAGGGGCCCGCGCTGCACCTGCTAGAGGTGCTAGACGACATAATACGCGACGGGGACAAGCTCCGCCATGCCACGCTGGCAGACGGGGAACAGTTCCGGTACCTGCTGGAGCGGGCCAAGGTGTTTCTGACGCATTCGGGCCAGATGCCGCTGTTCTGTGATAACGCATCCAGGACATCCGATCCCGGAAACCGGTGCAAGCTGTACCTGAGACACGCGCTGCTCATGGCGCTGATGCACAAAAAGGAAAACATCACGCAGGGAACGCTTGCCGCGTTCTTCGGGATAGACCAATCCACCGTGTCCCGGTACCTTCCGGTGATGGACGCGATGCTGACAGGAATACTTCCGACGGCAGACAACATATCCGAGGAGGTAGCTGCTGCCCCGACCAAGGAGGATTTCAAGAAGATCGTGCCCGGACCCGACGGTGGCGAGATATTCATAGACGGCACGCACTGCCCCATACAGCGCCCGTCTGTAAAGTCAGTCCGGCGCATGAAATACTCCGGCAAGAAGAAAAAGTTCACTAACAATACCAACGTGTACACCAACCGGGACGGGGTGGTGATCGGCATATCAAAAAACACCGTCGGGTCAGTCGGCGACATCACGCTACTCAAGGAACGCCCCATGCCGTTTGGAAAGTGGGAGAAGGCGATGCACGATCCGGACCTGCCAGAATCAGACAGGTGCCACCCCTTCGTCGACCGCGGCTACCAGGGAATCGCAGACCACCTACCCGGCACCACGCCGGAGATCCCGTACAAGAAGACCAGGGACACGCCGCTGACGCCGGAGCAAAAAAAGCATAACAGCAGGATCAACTCCACCCGGGTGTTGGTGGAGCACACGATAGGCAGGCTCAAGCACGATAGGCAGGCTCAAGCGCTACGCGCGTTTGCTACGCGCGTCTTACCGACCCGTACGACGGCAACGCAGCCGGGTTCAACAGGGAGTTCAACGTGATCACAGGGCTAGTAAACCTGAACCTTTTGTGGGACTTTATGGAAAAGGGTCCGCCACCGCCAGGGCAGTGGAAGACGTCAGTCGACTGGGACAGGGCCTGCTCCGAAGCTCCGGTCAAGTAGAATTCAGGGCACGATGAAGTGCTGCAAGGCTACGCATGTTGTTTTGGATTTTGGGGTGAACGGACTTGCCACATACCAGACACGACTAGTTTTAGGCCGTATTTTTCCGGTTTTTTATGGCCGGGTTGGCAAAATGGGTGGATTACGCATATCTTCTAATGGGTTTCTCATGTCGTGTGCTATCATTGCAGCAAATTCTCCCAGTATGGCAAACTTTTCTATCTTTATTTTTTGTTCAGTATGGCGGTTAAAGATTCGCCATATCAAAGAGATCATAAAGATATGCGCTGCAACATTAATGAGACCAAGAATTAGCTGCAGTAATATCAGACGGGATGACAACTCCTCGACATCTTTGCCCAGCTTGTCTGTGAGCACACTAGACAGATGTTCCAATGCGTCGCTTGTATGCTCTACATCTAGAATGTTTTTTGACAAAATGTCTTTCTTGTCTACCAAATAGAATATCTCGGTCTTGTACACCTCAAAAGTTTTCCAGATCTCGTTCCAATCACTGTCAAAGCGCGGTGCAAGCGGGGATATCCCTATTCCAGACAACTGGCCGCCGTGCTTTAAAAATAGTATATTATTCTCCAGTTCCTCAAGAGCCTCAAAGACGTGGGCATCGTGCGGTGAATCATAAAGCAATAGGTGGTTTAGTTCAATTTGCACATGGCTGGTCAGTACTCTGTTTTTTCCTGCAATATTTAGTGTTTCCGGTAAGGTTTATCTGTGATTCAGAATATACAATAATTATAGAGCTTGCAACTATTAGAGATATTTGCAATGCAATCAGTATTGTGATTTTATGTTTGTGCTCCATCGGTGTCCTTGGTTAACGGTGTATAATAAAAATTCTTGGTGTCTTGTTATTTTGTATGTAATGAATAAAAAACAAAATGTACCGAGGACAACAAAGGGTCTGCCAGATTTCACATTTGCCACCACCGTCCTAAACCGTGATCTGCAAAGCGAACCGGATGAACCGGCAGGTGGTACAGAGCCCGCTGGGGAATCGGGAATGCCTTCAAGTCCTATGAATGATGCAGGCCCCGGACCACCAGCAAAGACGAGTCGGTCCGATTACTTCCCATGTTCTTTCCGGATATAGTGCAGGACGATATGATCCCCGAGCCTCCTTGCGGATTTGAGATGCAGTTCCGGCGAGTCTGCAACCATGGCAAACCCGCCCCCCATCACAAGGGATACGGCATCACTACCCCCTATCAGATACGGGGAAACAGTCACTATCATCTCATCAAACAGGCCAAGCCGGACAAACTCCCAGTTTATGGTTCCGCCCCCCTCCACAAGCACCGTCTTGATTCCTCTGACTGCAAGCAGTTCCAGCAGAAGCCTGACATCCACAGAGTCCCGTCCTGCAACGATCACGTCCGTGCGCGACCTGAGATCCTCAAGGCGCCTGGCATCCACCCTCTCAGATACTGCCAGTATGGTAGGTACGTCACCTGCAGTCTTTACAACCCGATAGTTCCAAGATATCGCCCCGTCAGAGTCCAAAATTATCCGGACAGGGCTCTTCCCACGCGCATGCCGCACAGTCAGCATCGGATCATCTCGCAGTACGGTATTCTTTCCTACAAGGATTGCATCCACCCTGCCCCTCAGTCTGTGCAGTCTTGCAGTGTCATCTCCCGATGACAGCTCAGAATCGCCTGTCCTAGTGGCAATCCTTCCATCCACAGAGACTGCCGCACTTAGAATCACGTGCGGCCTAGATGCTGCCATGAACCGTCCTCCCCCCGATCATGACCCCCCTTATGGCAGACTCAGACGCCCTGTGCACCACCGAGGCGTGCGGGTTGTGCATGGGCTCCAGATCAATCACGTGTGTGTCAAGTAGGATGCAGTCGGCCATCATTCCCTCTGCAATCACGCCCACATCCATGCCCAGTATCCTCCCGCCGTTTACCGTTGCCATCTTGAGAATCTCCCGGGGATCTACCCTCCTTTGGTGCACCCCCATGGTCGCCTTCCAAAGAAAGTCCATCTCCCGGAACATGTCAGGCGGGTTTATCATCACGTTGTCAGTGCCCAGTGCCAGTGTGCATCCTGCCTCCTGCATCATCCCAATATCCGGAATCCCCTCTGCCAGCGCAGAGTTTGCCCTGGGACATATGACGATCCCCCGGATCCTTTTTGCGGCCTCTTTCAGATCGCTACGCGAGGCATGGGTCATATGCACCAGAAAGTGCGGCTTGAGATCCAGTGCCCTGGCAGTCTCTGCAATCCCTGTAACCTCCTCGGACACACGCACGCTCTGCCTGGTCTCAGAGGAGTGGATCGCCCTGAGCCGGGCAGTCCGGGAGTATCTCTTGAGCACCGACGTGCTGTTCTCGTTTGCGCCGCTGATACCGAGCCCGTCGCATTTGTCAGCCAGCATGGCAAGCTCCCGTACCCTTGAGTCCGGAAGGGGCACGTTGCCTGCCACATCGTGCGCGTCTTGATAAAACTCGACTCTGCCCAAGATGACTGCCCTGATTGGAGTTTTCCGCAGGGCCCCTCTGATCAGTGCTATGCCGTCCAGGCCGCCCTCCCGAAAATCGACAAACGTGGTAATTCCCCGTCTGAGCATCGAGCTGCACGTGCCTGCCATGAATCCTGACAGTATGCCAGGAGGCGTGTTCCTGAGAATTTTTGACTTTACGCCATGCATGGGATGAATCCTCTGGTCGACTGAGCCGTCCAGGGTAACGTCCTTACCTACAGAATCCCCGATATGCGTATGGGCGTTGACAAACCCCGGGATCATCAGCAGCCCGCTGCCGTCAACTGACCTCTCCGTACCGTGCGGCCTTAGCCCGGGTCCCATCCCTCCAAAACGCCCGTTCCGTATCCGTATGCATGTGTCCGGGGCATACTCAAGATCAGGTCCCAGCAGGGCCGCAACATTCCTAATCAGCATGACATCTCGTAAACCTCGGGGCTGCCTTCCCCGGAATCCCGGATCTTTCGTATCATGTCAAGCGATCCCGTAGCCAGCCCTGCAGCCTCTCTTCCTGTCCGTCCGTTGCCGATTCCGCAGTTAATGGAGATTCCGTCATCATCGCGCACCATCCGGATGAACCGCCTCGCCGAGTCCTTGGCCGCATCGCTTGCCACCACCATAAAGTTGTCGCCTCCCAGAAAGAATGCAAGCGAGTCCCGCTCCAAAAAGAATCCGGACATCTTGGAGTACAGACCGAACACGGCAGAGGTGATCTCATACGGCGAGTCGGTACGGCTGCGGGTGGTAAGATTGTCCACATCCAGATGCATGATCGAGACGCTTCTGGCCCCGTCATCAACTGACCCGAAGATGCGATGCCTTTGATCCAGTTCTATGCCGTCCACCCTTGCCCTGTGTGCCTTCAGGTTTGCCTGGAACGGCGACTCCCCGGATCCTATCGACATTGTCAGACGCACGTCAAAGGACTCCTCAAGGGACTTTTGAATCCCTATGTGGTCCTCCAGCAAGAGCCCGTTTGAGACTGCAAAGAACTCGTCGGCCCGGTTGTGAAACACCAGGCAGTTCCTCTCAGAAAAAAGCCTTTGAATCTTGCCGTACATGGAGGCCTGCAGCATCTGCAGTTCGTGTTCCCTGTCACTTCCCAGCGTCAGTGTCCACGGACCGTACCCGCTGATCTTGAGGATGCTGAGCTGGATCATCTCTGAATTCTCTGCAACTCCTGGTATATCTTCAGTACCGCCTCGACTGCACGTTCTGCAACCGGCCGTATTCTGGCATGCGCGTGTCGTGCCTGCATTCCGGGGCCTGAGATTCCAAGGGATACTGGCTTCCGGTGCCTCAAGGACAGATCGGTAAGCGCCCGTGCAGCAGAGTGCAATATCACCTCGTCGTGCTTTGTCTGTCCCTTTATCACGGCACCCAGGGTGACCACCCCGTCCACGTCATCCCGCTCCAGCAGCGCGTCAACGACAACAGGCATGTCGTATGCGCCGGGAACCATGCACGTGTGGGTTATCTTCAGGTTCATCGAGTCTGCCTTCTCCCGTGCCACTGCAAGCATCCTTAGTGTAACTGCATCATTGAACTCCGATGCCACAATTCCAATATTCAATACCGATTCACCCGGGCATACTCTAAAAGTTCCTTTCCATCGATCAGCGGAATTCCGTTCTGCTTTGCAAACACGGCAGCCTTGTCCACCGAGAGCGCGGCATACGTCTGGGCATCCATCATCTCACAGATCGCAGTTACCGGGGTCAGTCCTGCAGCACGTGCAAGATACACGGACATCTCCGTGTGACCCTGACGTGCGGCAAGCAGTCCCTTTGAGGCAATCAGCAATGGGACGTGTCCGGGGGTCTTGAAGGATGATACAAACTTCTTCTGCCTGTTCTCTACATGGTATATGGCAGACATTTCACGTATCGTCTGGGAACGATCCCGGTCCGTGATACCCGTGTAGGTTCGGTAGTGGTTCACTGACAGCGAGAATGTGGGGTGATCCCCGTACGGCGCAAGGCCCATGATCATCTCCCGGTCAGGTACGGATTCTGCAAGCATCTCGTGCATGTATCGAAGCCCAAGCGAGTCTGCAAGGCCGTAATCCACTGCCACGCACAGCAGTCCTCCGGCATTCACCCTCATCCGTGCAACATGCTCCGGGGTTACAAACTCGGCTGCAACGACCATGTCAATCTCGTTCTCCCTGCCTGCAGAGTCATAAAGCAGTACAAACTCTCCGTGCCGTAGCGACTCCAGTGCCGATTCAAGGGACATGGTACAACTTTCCGCAATTTGATTATAAAGGTTACTAAAAAACTGGTAGTTACCACTAAAATGGTAATCCTCCCTACTTTAGGATATATTTTCCAAGGATGTCAGTCTCGATGTTGACCCTGTCGCCAGGCTTTCTGGTGTGAAAGTTTGTAACATCGACTGTGTGGGGGATAAGCGATACGGATACCACGTTATCCCTGACATCAACTACAGTCAGGCTGATGCCGTCTATGGCAACAGAGCCCTTCTGTACTATATACCTTGAGAGGTCCTCTGGAACCTCAAAGGACACGCTGACCTCGTCGGGTTTCTTCTGGATCTCCAGGATGGTTCCGACCCCGTCTACATGGCCCAGTACAAAGTGCCCCTCAAGCCTGTCGCCCACCCTGAGGCTCCGTTCTATGTTTACCACCCCGCCCACATTCAGATTGCCAAGGTCCGTCCTGGTTACAGTCTCCTCAATCATCTCAAAGACGCACTCGGAGCCAGACAGATTGGTTGCAGTAAGACAGACGCCGTTCAGGGCGACGCTTTGCCCGGTCTGCAGTCCCTCAGACTCCCAGATCCACAGTAACCCTCATGGCGCTTCTCCGGTCAGAGCGGGTAATGTCCATGACCCTGCCTGTGCCCTCGACTATCCCGGTAAACATCAAGGGGTGATGGCAGGCACTATGTATAAATTGATTATGAACAGCGGTTCTGTTAACTTATCGAGATCTGCCGATGGCTGTTAACCGTCGTGATCTGTTTTGTGTTTTTTAGCAAAAATGGCGGAACTTGAGCATTTAAATAAAAACAAACGCAATAATAATCGTAAAAGTGACAAAATCAGTCTGGCAGTTCCATGACAAAAATGAGGAGCTGGCGGATTATTTTGAGGAATTCCGCCGCGTGACAAACGAGTCGATCCGCCTTGGACTGGAACGTGGCCTGACTTCAAGGAAATCTTTCCACGAATCAATAGAAAATATGCGTAATCCAGAACTTTTTCAAACTCCGCGTTGACATGTTAGCCCTGCTGTCAAAAATTTATGATCCATTCAATTAAAACCAAAATATGCCGGTTCATACTGTTGTCGAATCAGAAAACAAGTGACCTGCAAAAAGAGAACAAGGCTCTCAGAGACATGATCAAGCGCCAGGACGCAGCTGCCAGGCACGAGCAAAGCCTGTGGCGCACACGGGACGGCTCCGAGTCCGGAGCCGCAGGAGAGCCCGCCCTGCTGCATCGCGTGGAGGTCCTTGATGAGATCATCAGAGTCGGGAAAAATCTTCATGACGCGACGCTGAAGCGCAGGGAACAGTTCCAATACATGCTTGACAGGGCCGAGGCGTGGATAAGGCAAAGCGGCAAATCCCCGCTCTTCAGGAGTGACGAGACGAGGGCGTCGGATCCCGGGAACCGCTGCAAGCTGTACCCAAGGCACGCGCTGCTCATGGCGCTGATGTACAAAAAGGGCAACCCCACGCAGGGCGTGCTTGCGGCATTCTTTGGAATAGACCAGGCGACCGTGTCCCGGTATATCGATGTGCTAGACGAGGTGCTTGAGGCGGTGCTGCCCACCGCTACCAACATCTCAAAGGAGATAGCAGGCACGGAGACAAAAGAGGATCTCAAAAAAATAATTTCCGGGCCTGACGGGGGCATCATGATGATCGACGGCACGCACTGTCCGCTGCAGCGGCCAGACGAAAAACAGATGAGGAGCATGATGTATTCTGGCAAGAAGAAGAAATTCACGCTCAACACCACCGTGTGCATAAATGAAAACGGGGTGATAGTCGCCATATCCGGCAGCACCGTGGGATCCGTCCACGACATCACGCTGCTCAGGGAGAGCCCGCTGCCATTTGGAAGATGGTGGGACAGGATGTGCGACGAGGACACCCCCGAAGAGGACAGGATCCACACCCTTACTGACCGCGGCTACAAGGGAATCGCAAAGGATCTGCCCGGCACAAACACCCTGCAGCCGCACAAGAAGACCAAGAACCACAAGCGCTTTACAAAGGAGGAAAAGGAGCACAACCACGCCGTCAACTCGGCCAGGGTAAAGGTGGAGCACTCCATCGGCAGGCTGAAGCGGTACGGCCGGCTTACCGCGCCATACAAAGGAAAGATTGGCGACTTTAACAGGGAATTTAACATAATAACCGGACTCGTAAACCTGGACCTCCTGTGGAACCAGATGAAGAAAGGACCTCCTTCAGGTAGCACGCTGGGGCCGGTAATAAACTGGGAAGAGGCAAACGTCCCCGGCAGCGCCGTTTCAAACAATTAATTCCGTGCACATCGTGGTGCTGCAAGGTTGCGCACGTTATTTTGTATTTCTGGCAGGACGGGTTTCCACACGCTTGACATGACGGGAATTAAATCAGAATTTTTAATATTTTCTGGGTTTTTCTGGTTTAACCCAACGAAATGGAGGGATTACGCATGGCTTCTAATATATCACGAACTGAAAAGTGATTTGTATGCGTCAGTCAAACAGACCGCAATCTACTCCGCAAAATCCATGCTGAAGCCAATGCGTACAAACAAGCGAAAAGGCAAAAACGCGGGAGTCCCTTACGTCACCGGAAAAATATTAAAGTTCAACAACCAGGCATGCAAGATATCCGACGGGTTCGTGGAGCTGTCAGTGAAAGCCAAGACGAAGATCAAAATCAAACTGGCATCTTACGTGTTGGAAACGATAGATGGCATGAGTCTGGGAGGAATCACCGTCACTCCGAACAAACTGATACTGGCATGTTCCAAAAAAATCGAAGAAAGGACTCCGCAGGGTTACGTCGGGATAGACATGAATTTTGACAACGTCACCACGTGTGATACGGACGACAGGATAGTCAGGCACGATCTTTCAAAAGTCGGCAAGATCAAGCGGCAATGCAGGAAAACGGTCTCCAATTTCAAGAGAAACGACCACAGGATAAGAAAAAAGATAGCAGGCAAATACGGTCGGATTGGAAAAAACAGGACTAATGACATCCTACACAAGGCAAGCAAAAGGATAGTTGACTCTGGACACGTTCCGGTTCTGGAAGATTTGGAAGGAATAACAAAACTGTGGAACAAGAAAGCCAGGAAGGGAAAGACTGCCAATTTTAACGGCAAGAATTGGGGTTATTACGAATTGGGAAGGCAGATTGAATACAAGGCAAGGTGGAATGGAACGGTTCCAATCAAAGTAAATCCGAGGGGCACAAGCTCGAAATGCGCGGCATGTGGTGAAACAATGATCACCGAAGAGCGCAGAATGGTGCGATGCCCTGTCGGAAACATCACGGTAGACCGTGACAAGCATGCATGTATCAACATACTTGCACGAGGCACAAAGGTCGTGCCCGTAGGATCCGCAAATGAAGCGATGGAGATGGATAGCCACGAGAGGATAAGTCTCATGGTGAAGAATTCAGTCGATGCTGATCAGTTGGCGAGCAACAAGATCCCGACGGTTAACAGCCGTCGGCAGATCTTGATAAGTTAACAGAACCTGAACAGCAATGATGTTCCATATACGTGAAATTTACCCGTGTCCGATGCCTGCGCAGGCACGAGTGGGCGACATCTTCCAAGTCACATACAGAGATGGAGCGGCTATAATTTTTCTTGGTTTGGCAAAATCAAAAGTACATTTATTTATATGCAGACATGCGTCTGTATGCGTGAAAGATTCAAAGAGTCAAGATACGATCGTTTTTGACGACTGGGCTCTAGCCAATTTCGTTTCAGACGAACCAACCACTCGCAATCTCGCACTCGTGGGCAAATCTGGAAGCGGAAAATCTTTCATTGCCAAATCAATAATAGAGCATTCCATAAAATCCGGGGCAGTAGTGTTCGTTTTGGACGTTACAGGAGAGTATGAATATGAACGGGAACGGTTCGACATACAAAACATATCGGTCAAGGACAAGCCGTCACTGGGGCTTGATCCCATAAGGGATTCCCATCCGTTCAACATAGCCAACCTGTTGGGCGAATTTGCAGGGCTGGACAACGACGTGGTATACGAACTCGGAACGTGCGCCGAACGCGCCTCTTCCATGCGGGAGTTTTTGGGACTGATTCCAGAACGCCACAGGAACGAGATTTCGCGCCTGTCGGCACAGTTTCTTAACGACGAGCCCGGCAGCAAGCCGAACATCAAGAGGGGCTGCGTGTTTTCAGCCCCTACGATTGGCACCAAACAGTCAGAACTCTTCGTGTTGTTTTGCGCGTTGGACGCCATTTGGCAGTGCGCCAAGTCGATACCGTCAGAGACGAGAAAAGTGATAGTGATAGAGGAAGGGTGGCTCTTTACCCAATATGACGGCATCATGAAATTAATCAACGGCATGGTCAAACGGTCAAAAACACACAACGTCCAGTTCGTGATTACGGTTACAAAAACAGACCACCTGATTTCCAGCAAACTGATCCAGTACGTAGACGAGGTGCTGGTGGCGCAGGGCGGCACGGGCGGCTCCCCGAGATCCTGGTTTTCCATGCTGCCTACAAAGAAAGAGATCCGCACAGAATCATAATCATTTGATTCTCACACGGAATTGTTTATGAGATCACAAGTCGAATCTTCTTTCACGTCATACGATGATTAGACGCAGTCATTTGGAGTCAATCTCTGCAAACTCGTTCTCGCAGAACTGGTGGAATACGGTGCACTTGTTCCTCTTTGCATCTGCTGCGATCCTCTCCATGTCCCGGTTCAGCACCCCCTGTGCTGCCAGGAATGCCTCGTCTGTCATTCCCAGCTTCTCAAACAGGCGCGACTTGGCAGGCGGGATCACTGCAATGCTCGGATCAATCCTCTGTGCTGTATCATAGAACCCAAGTGCCTCCCGGTACCGGCCAAGGTGGCTCAGGGATATGGCCTTGTTCATCAGGGCAGTGACATCATCGGGGTTGATTGCAAGGCAGCGATCATAGCATGAAATGGCCTCAGAATGCCGGTCCAGTTCGTTGAGGGAGAGGCCCATGCTGTTGAGTATCCAGGTGTCAGCGGAGGCGGTTCGGAGGATTTTGTTGCAGATCTCAAGAACCTCTGCATTCCTGTGCAGGCATTCCAGGGAGTAGATCTTGTTCTTTTGCGCATACATGTCCGAATCCTTTATCTTCAAAACCCTGTCGCAGTATTCTATGGCCTCCGGATACCTCTTCAGATGGACAAGGGCAAGGGAGATGTTCTGCAGGGCCACCATCTCGTCAGGCGTCTTTTCAAGCAGGTCCTTGCAGTAGCTGTACATCTCGTCGTATCTCTGTGCGTTGAACATGCGGGTAATCACGTTTGTGGGATCAAGCAGGTTGGCCATTACACATGTGTGGACAGTTGGCAGTCTTTAACCTATCTGGAGAGAGCCGTTTTGGGTGATTGTTCATTCCCCTACAAGATCAAGAAGCGCCCTTGCCTGCTTGAAGTGGACCTCGTCTATCATTCTGCCGTCGACTGTGGTGGCGCCTGTCCCGCCCCTTGCCGATTCAAGGTATGCCCCGCAGACCTTCCGGGCCCACATGATCTCGTACGGGTTCGGGTAGAACAGCCTGTGGACAGTCTCAATCTGATCCGGATGTATTATGCTTTTTCCAGAGTACCCAAGGCTCTTGCCTGCCTGGCAGTCGTCCTCAAGCCCCTTTGAATCCCGAAGATCCTGCCATATTGCATCAATTGCGGCAACGCCTGCAGCGCGCGCATCCACTGGAATCTTTGCCCGGGAGTATGCAATGCCGGGCACGTCCTTGGCGTATTCTACTCCCAGATCATTGAGCAGGTCAAAGACGCCAAAGACCACTGCAGGCACCCTTGGCCCAAAGGATGCTATCTGGTACGTGTTGACCACGCCCTTGGCCGACTCTATTGAGGGGAGTATCCGAATCGGTTCAATCCCCCTTGCCTCCTCAAGCCCGGACAGGATCCCTGTTATGTCCTCCAAGGCCTTTGCATCATCGACCTTTGGCACCACGATCCCGCCCAGTCCTTCCCTGACTGTCTCCTCAAGATCAGCCCGGACCAGCCCTGATGCCGGAGAGTTTGTCCGGACAAACAGGGTGGATTTGTACGAGTTGTGTGATTCAAGGGCATTCCTTATCAGCCCTCGCGCTCCTGCCTTCTCTGCATCCGGGACAGAGTCCTCCAGATCAAGACACACGATGTCTGCCTGGAGTGATTTTGCCTTTTCCAGAAACCTTGGATTGTTTCCGGGAACAAATATGAGACTGCGAAAGAGCTGCGTCATGGAGTGGTTAGGCGCCTTCGGGCTTCATTAAGATTTTGCCAAACAGGCCCTTTCCTGTCAGCATCTTTGTGTGCGCCTCTGCTGCCTGTTCAAAAGAGTATACGGAATCTATTGCAGATTTTATCTTGCCCTGGCCCATCCAGTAGAGTCCCTGATCCAGTTCGGCCTTGGTGCCCTGTGTGGACCCCAGAATGTTGGTGCCCTTGAAGAAGACATGTCTAAGATCCGTCTTGGCGTCATATCCGGTGGTGGCTCCGCATGAGACAAGCGTTGCACCGTATTTGAGCAGGGTAAGCTGCTTGTTCCAGTGGGTCTGGCCTATGTGATCAAAGGAGATATCGATTCCAGGTGCCTCTCCCTTTTTCTTTGCAATGCCTTTTGTGATTGCCCGAACCTCCTTGTGCCAGTCGTCCTTTCTGTGATCGACTGCATAGTCTGCACCAAGTTCAAGGCACTTGTCAAGCTTGTCCGGACTGGCAGTTGCTATCACATCACAGTTGTACAGCTTGGCAATCTGAATGCCAAAGCTTCCTACCCCGGAACCGCCTCCCATAATCAGGACGGTCTGTCCGGGCGTGATCCTTGCCCTTCCCACAAGCATGTGCCATGATGTAAGTAGTGTCATTGACGCGGCAGCCGCATTGTCATAGGATACCTCTTCGGGAATCTTTGAAACGTTGACCTCCGGCAGGTGGGTCAGTTCCTGATAGGCTCCCCAGTTGGGACCAGTCTGGAATCCCCAGATTGTCCTGTTGATGCAGTCAAACTCTCTTCCGTCGGTACACGCCTTGCAGACCCTGCATGACATGTTGGAGTGGGACACTACCCTGTCTCCCACATTGATGTTCCTTACATCCTCGCCTACTGCAACAACGTCACCGGCTGCATCAGAGCCTGAAACATGTGGCAGCGGTACAGGAACCGGCTGGCCCCTCATGCCCCAGATGTCGTTATAGTTAAGGGCTGTCGACTTTACCTTAAAGACCACTTCGTTGGGCTTTGGTTTTGGGTCGTCAATGTCCTGAACCTTGAGTATACGGGCATAGTCGTCATCCGGCGCATATTCGCTGTACACAACTGCCTTCATGTCTAAAGCGGATATCTACCCATAATTATATTTTATCAGTGGGCCACATTGGCAATTCGTGCATGACTTTCAAAGGGTTCTGTCCTGCACAGGGTTATCCTGGCACGTAGCAACGGAGTGAACCAGGCAATGCGCCACACGCAACACCTGTGGGAATTCCCGACGCCACTAGACGCGGTTTATCTTAAAGTCGCGTTTGGGTTGCTGGATGGAGAGCAGGATCTGCTTGAGCTGGGCATCTGTGAGCTGCCCGTGAATCTGCCCCTTGGTTGCCATCCCAATGAGATACTGCTCTACAAGGTTGGACATCTCCGGCCTTACCATCTTAATGTTACCCAGCCTCATCCTGGCCTCCGGGGAGAGGATCTGCTTGAGAATCTGTTCCTTTTGGGCGGCTGCCTCATTGTTCAGGGGTTGTTCGTTGGGTTCAGGAAAGCTCATTGCGAATCTAGGAGTACACCTTTAGTTGGGGGTTCTGGGCAATCATTCCGTTAAGAATCTCAGTTGAAAGCCTGTCAAGTTTCTGCATGCCGTTTCTGGAAACCATCCTGCCCTTCTTGCCAACCTTCTCGACATAGCCCAGCTTCTCCAGCCCGTGAACGGCGTTGCGGATGATCGCTCCCCCGGCATCCTTGTGATGTGCAGCGCCGTACCCTGACGGCCTGCCGCCGCCATAGTTGTTTCGTAATTTGTTAATGCCAACAGGACCGTTCAGGTAGATCTTCCTTAGTATGGAGGCACATCTTGTATGCCACCACTCCCTGTTCTGCGGGGGCTTGTCTGCATGTGCCCCGGTCTTGACAAACGGAATCCATGACGGGGCGGGAATGTCCTCGCCCTTTAGAATCTCTGCCATCTGTTCAATCAATACGTCTGCAGGTACGTCATAGACCTTTGCCATGAAGACAGAAAATCGTGAATCGTCTTATAAATCATTGAGATATAATTTTACGGTATGTATGCCCGCACAGCAGGCAGGAAATCCTGATCGACTTGACAGGGGATCGTCCCACTCTGATACGGGAGTCAATTCCCGGTGCGATAAACGACTTGCATTTTTTGCAGAATGCCATCCGGAGGTGGTATGGCATTCGTATCCTGTGCCGGGTACTGATTCTGCGTGCCAGCATTGCTTGGCGTCGGGCAAGGCCGGGATCCGATCTTGCATTGGAGATTGCGGTTCTGACAAGAATCTCCATCCTCTCCATTGCCACACTCCGGACTGCAGGCTTCACGATACTGCTCCGGGATGCGCCTAAAAATTGGTTTGTGCCGTGTGCAGGCATCCGTATGGCATCATAAGAGTGCAGTCAGCGGGATTCGAACCCGCGTGGCAGGGTTGGAAACCCCGAATACTAACCAGGCTATACTATGACTGCGACAGTATGCGGATTCAGAGGCCTAAATAAAAATGGTCTTTTCATACTCATAGAGCATTCTGGCAGTCACCACATGGCCCTCAAGAGGCATGTCGCCTACGGAGTATACTGCATCAAGCAGGCTCCGAACCGAATCAGAAAAATGCCCCTTTTGGAACCCCCCGATCACAATGCAGGCGTCGTCCGGAATCCCTGCTGCAATGCCCTCGTATGTAGAGGGTATTCCCTTGGTGGACAGCCCTATCGTTGTTGCAGGATTGATCTGTTCAAGCAGTGCCGGCAGGGTCACGTCTGCAAGCTCAAGCAGCATGCGGCCGTCTGCTGCAATCTGCTCCAGAGACGATCCCAGTCCCTCTATCTGATTCTTGAACTCGTTCCAGGCAGGCTTGGCAGTTCCATCCACATCTACAAGTCCGTGCCCTCAAAGCGGTGGTATGACTTTGGTACGCGGACGCCGGATCCAAACCGTATCACCTTGTCGTTAATGGTGTGGACGTACAGCCTCAGATGATCCCGCAGGTACAGCGGAGTTGTGACTGCCTCAAGTATTGAAAAGTGGACTAGGTCCGGCCGTCCCCGCTTGATCTGGCAGTCGATCTCCCTCATTGCAGCAAAATGCCACGAGTTGTCCAGCAGTATCTCAGACGGCATCCTGCCAAGCCTCTTGGCATGCCGGACTACTG
Organism: Candidatus Nitrosopumilus sp.; assembly: GCA_965238275.1. GTDB lineage: Archaea > Thermoproteota > Nitrososphaeria > Nitrososphaerales > Nitrosopumilaceae > Nitrosopumilus. The sequence goes on along the minus strand of OZ250186.1, from coordinate 781,035 downwards.
ACGGGTGGGACCAAATTTCCGCAGGTACCAGCTCCAGAGACGATTCGGCCAGAACCAGCGAGATCATCCTGTACTGATCATCTCTATCTGATTCTTGAACTCGTTCCAGGCAGGCTTGGCAGTTCCATCCACATCTACAAGTCCGGAACTGCAGACATGGCGATCCAGCCGTTCAATAACAAACCCGCCGGCGCCAAGAACGGAGTCGCCTGCCACCTGGAAATACCTGTAAATGGGGAGAAATTCTATCTTATTCAAACAAACAAAACCATGATTTAAATCGTGAACCGGTTTTTTCAATATCACTCCACGTGTTTTAGATACCAGGAATCCCATCATACTTTTGGGAATCCGTGCCACTAAAAAAAGTGCTGATACCTGATCATGATTAATCATCGGCAACGGTATGTGTCTTAAACATGCCCCGCCGGATGCCGCATCCGTGTCTGAAAACCTTATGACATATGCGTGGGTCTGATCACGGTGTAGATTTACTGTTTTGGCACGGCAGCCTTGCAGGATTTGATCATCCAGATGTGCAGCCGCTGTGTCCACATTCAATACAGATGCTGCAGCCTTCCATGAAGGCAAGGCGGTTCTTGCACGTGGGACACAGTTGATCCTCGGGTATATTCTCAGGTTTTTGGGATTCGGTCTTGATCTCACTGTCATGGGGCTTTAGCGCAAGTGCTGCAGTAGCATGGGATCTGACGTACGGATTTGTAATGTTGGATTTTATAAACTCGGTAACAAACCTGCTGGGCCTGACCTCAAACGTCTTTTCTGCATTCTGGCTTGTCATGTGAAGGACCTGCGTGTGTCTGGAGCCGTCCCTGTATACTGTTATTCCCTTAAGGCCCATTTCATGGGCCAGCAGGTATGCGGATTTTACGTCTTCAGCAGTTACATCATACGGCATGTTTATGGTCTTGGCAATGGCATTTCCAATCCAGTCCTGCCATACGCTCTGTGCCATGAGATGATCAGTCCAGTGTATGTCCATGGCAGTCACGAACGTATCCTGCATCCACTGGGGAATCTCTGGAATTCCCTTTAGGGAACCGTAGTTGTCTGCGATCTTGGCAAGAATCTGGTCATTGTAAAGCCCGGCCTCCTTGAGTGCATCCTGAACTACCTTGTTTGTGTAAAAGAATCTTCCAACAGTAACCCTTTTTTCAAAGACCAGTGCAAAGGCAGGCTCCATTCCGTTGGAACAGTCTGCAATCATGGAGAGTGTCCCCGTGGGTGCCACGGTGGTAGTCAGGACGTTTCGGATGCCGTGCGTCTTGATCTTCCCAATCAGGGCATCCCACTCATACGAGTGCTGCTCCTTTGGCTTCTCATAGTATCCGGCAACGGAAATCTTTCCGTCAGGGTATTCTGTCTTTGAACACAGAGGAAATTCGCCACGGAACCGTGCAAGTGCAACACTCTCCTCCATGGAATAGTATGTCAGGGCCTCAGAGAGCCTCGCCTGCATACGGTAGCCGTCCTCGGAGTTGTACGGGATGCGGAGCTTGTACAAAAGATCGGCTACCCCCATTACGCCAAGTCCTATTCTTCGAGACTCTATTGACGCCTTGCTGATCTCTTCAATCGGATAGTTGTTGACATCTATTATATTGTCAAGGAATCTTGTCGTCTTTCTGATCATCTCCTCGTACCGCTGCCAGTCAAACTTGTAGGATCCGTCTGCCTGCCTGTTGGCCAGGTTTGCCAAGTTGATGGATCCCAGATTGCACGACTCGTACGGATAAAGGCTCTGCTCGCCGCACGGATTGGTTGCCCTCAGAGGGGCCTTCCTGGCCTTGGCAAATACGTTGTACTTGTTGATTTGATCAAAGAATATGAGTCCGGGCTCTGCGCTCTTCCATGCAGACAGCGCAATCAGGTCAGTCAGCTGGTGTGCGTTTATCTCCTTGACGGGGGTCTTGTCACGGGGACTGCGCAGGACATAGTTGCCGTCCTTTGTATTCACCAGCGCATCCCAAAAATCCTCCCATATTCCAACGCTGATATTAAAATTCTCCAGTACCCCGGGTTCGGTCTTGTTGGTGATGAATTTTTCTACATCAGGGTGCCACGACTCTATGATGCCCATGTTGGCCCCACGTCTCTTTCCACCCTGCTTGACTACCTCAGTCACGGTATTGATTATGTTCATGAATGAGACAGGGCCTGATGCGACTCCCGAAGTCGAGGCCACTATGTCGCCTTCTTCCCGTAGATTTGAATAGTTGATTCCGACGCCGCCTCCGGACTTGAAGATTAGTGCCGCATCCGATGTAGACTTCATGATCTCCTCCATGCCGTCATCCATTCCCAGAACAAAGCATGCAGACAGCTGTCCAAGCCTCCCTCCTGCATTCATCATCGTAGGCGAGTTTGGCAGAAAGTCCTGCGATGTCATAAGTTCAAAGTATTCTGTAACACGATCGGCGTGCTTGTCAAGCTTCTTGCCTACCAGCAACATCAACAATGCCTTGAAACTGATCCTCATCTGCCCCCGTCTGCCAAGTTCCACATACAAGTTGATCAGTGACCTAAAGTGGTACTTGTTGAGGTAGTACTGCCCTATCTTGAACTTGTAGTCAAACGAGTCCAGTTTTTGAAGGTATGACACGGCCTCGTCCGTGTTCTGAACATGTCCCCCCGTCTTGTCAAATATGGCAGAGTCATACATGAGATCCCCTATTGCCACCACTACTGCAACCCTTTCAAACATCTGTGTGGGGGACTCGGTAATCTCATTCCTGTCGTTTCTCATCAGGTATCTTGATGCAAGCACCCTCAGACAGTTCAGATCAAACTTCTTTGAGACCGGATCAAGCGCACGCAGATTCAGAACCTTCATCTTCTCCTCCCGGAGCTTTCTTCTCTCGTGTCTGTATACGATATACGCCCTGGCTATGTCACTGTGACCGCTGTCAATCAGTGTCATCTCGACAATATCCTGAATGTGTTCCACTGTCGGGGTATGGGACTTTGTAAATCCCTGTTCGGCCAGCTTGGCTACAACCCGGTCTGCAAGCTGATCGGCCAGACTGTGATCGGCCTTGGAGGTAGCGGCCAGTGCCTTGTATATGGCACTTGAGATCTTGTTCTTGTTGAACACAGTAACGGCCCCGCTTCGCTTCGTGATTTGGGATATGGAATTCTCTATCTGAGAATTATTCATCGAAACATCACAAGCCCTTGGATCTATATGGTTATAAATTTTAATTGTGTTTACATAATACACTAAGTTAAGAAAAAGATGATTACGTACATGAATAACTATTGGACACAGATATATACTGTACACTCTAATGAACCTAGTCAAGGCACAGCCAGCATAGTGGGTCGGATCTAGGCACGAATTTACGGTATTATTGGTTATGGGTACACCGTTCCAACTTTTGTCGTATTGGTATGAAAAATAATATGAGAATTGGGTATAATTATACCTTAGGTTTATATGTAAATTTATCCATCATGCCATGATAGACGGCAGATGCCATATGAATGGTACTACTATCATTAAACTCATAACAATCCAATTTTAATGATACCTCAGTCCCCGAAATCATTCTGGTTTGAGGCGGTGTAACGAGAATTGCATCTTGGGCACCTGTCCTCAAACGGCTCATCCTTGAAGCCGCATTCGTTGCACATTACGATGTCCTTGACGGGCCGAAAGTGAGAGACAAGCTCTGACATCTTCTCTATGGAATCCTTGACTGTCTCGTACCCGGCATCCCTGTCAATCTGCAGTGTAATGGACACGCCCCCATTGAGGAACCTTGAGAACCTGTTGGATTCGGATATCGGCTCGCTTCTGCCGGTGTACTGGTGGATTTCAGATGCATTGATTGTCACTCCCTGGGAGTAGGAGCTGTCCTCCGGGGAGCCAATGACTGAATTCTTGCCGTACTTTTCGCCGTCCAGCCCTGCAAAACGCGCCGAGCTGTCAGTATCAATCATGCATACAAAGACTGGATCGCCCAGATCCTTGCCGCTCTTGTTGCCCACGTCCACTGCAGTCGTAATTACCTTTTGAAGGATCTCGCGGCCTTCCTTGTCGTTTTTGTATCCCAGAATACCAAATACCGCCTCCTTGAGTCCAACCAGATTTATGATCAGGGATACGGAATTCCTCTGCATAAACTGGATGTTCTGTGCAAGAATTGGGTGGAGTCCCTTCCTGGTAAGATCCAGAATGCCCTTCTTTCTTAGCGCCATTGCCGCAAGAGCCGGCTTCATCAGCAGCGCAAGTCTTGCCCGAAAGTAGGTCTCGTCCTTGTTTGATTCGAATGCAAGTCTCGGAAGATTGATCGAGACGGACTGGAGCGCCACTGATACCGGTCCGTGGTTCCTTTTGGAGCCGGTGGCCAGCCCAGAGCTTGACATGTGTCCGTTGATAAAACTGACCCGTCCCCCGAGCAGTATTATCTCAGATATCTGACCGGAGACGCCGGAGACTGCCTCCTTGCCATAGTCAATTATGAGACCTATCTTTGGAGTCGGTGTAATCCTTGTATAGTTCTTGTATGCACCGATTATGGCAGCAGTCGTCTCCGGGTCAGAGCCCAGCTGAAGTCTGACTGAGACTACAGTGCCTGGGTCATTATGTTTTGATGTGGGGGATGCGGCCACAAACGCATTGGTAATGTTCTGTTCGAGATCCGGGGCGGAGCTGTGGTTGGCAAACAGCGCGACCAGTCCGTCAAGTACTACTTCCCGGGACGCCTCTTTTGAGAGAAGGGATATCATGATTGAAAGCGAGATTGCAAGATTGCCAAGCTGCCCGGATGATGGAACCCTGGGCACGTCAAGGTACTTGCCGCCAAGGTTTACCCCGTCCTCAAAGATCTCCTTGATGTTGACAAAGATGGTGTCAGGAATCAGCGACCAGGCTCCGGGATTGGTAATGTGCAGATCGCCGGACAGGTGCGAGTCTGCCAGATCCTTGGGCAGTGTGCTTGAGATAAGCTGCTCGGCAAGAACCTTCTGGCTGATGGCAAACTGGAGGTCCTCTACTCCGTTGTTCATTCCCTCCAGATTGGAGATCATTTCATTCATGTCGTAAAGCGGTATGCCCATGCGTGCAAGCCTGCCCCGGTACTCCTCATGGCCGTGCTCAAGCAAGACGGAGTTGACCAGCTCTCGGATAAGCGAGCCTGTAAGGTAGGTGGTCTGATACTTGTAGATGCGGTTCTCCACCTCCTCGGTAATCTTCTGAGCCAATTCCAGTGGAAGGTTCCCCTCGCGAACCAGCGACTGGACTATCTTGTAGGGATTAAACTCCTCAAACGAGTTGTGCGATGTCCTGACGTACATCTTTCCGCTCTCAATGATGGATCTCTCCTCGATCTGCCGTGCCAAGCTCAGCACCAGCTTTCCCAGATTGGTAATGGTGTAACGTCTTTCGGATTTGTTGAGTGCCACAAGTGACTGCCGGAGCAATTTTCTCAGGTGGTATGCAAACTTGCCGCTCTCTTTTTTTGATTTGAATCCGGCAAGCGACTTTAGTTCAGAGTAAGTCAGGGGGCCCTTGGAGTTAAGGATTCGAAGAATATCGATCCGGTTGGGACTTGCCATGACGGAGAAGATCATCCTTACACGCTTTGAGGTGGATTTGAGTATGCCGCTCCTCTTCGGTTCTACGTCGTCGTCGTCCACAAGAATATCTTGATGTGAAAGTAAATAAACATAGTGTCAATTCATTTTGACATAGAATGCAGGGGTTTCAGGGAATAATGGTGTCAGACATCCTGGATGTCAAGGGAGAACTCGGATGTGGAGAGTTTCTGGCCGCATGAAGGACACTTTCCCCCTGACGAATTCAGAATATTCTTGAGCGGTTTTAGCATCTTCATCCGCACAATCTGCTCTCCGCACTTGCCGCATGTAATCTCTACTGACATGAAGATCATCGCATGCCTGGAATAATTAAAAGCTGGTCTGATTCTTTTTAATAATCAGGACAAATAATTTTACTGCTTTTCAATCAGAATGCCACGCTGATCATAGCCTACAACCCTGGCCCGGGCCCCTACCGGAAGATCCGCAGGTGTCGCTATTCCTGCCATGAATCCGGATATTCTCAGATCAGAGTCGTCCAGCCCAAGCACGACAAAGGCATACGGGGTATACTCCTCAAAGCCTGTAGGGGGCACGGTGATTATCGTATAGGTAACAACAGAGCCGGTGCCTGCCAGTATGACATCCTCAAAGCCCTTGCTACCGCATCCCTGGCAGAAATAGACAGTAGAGAGATGCAGGTTGCCACACGCGGCGCATTTGTGGACAAGAATATTTCCCTGTCTTGCGTTCTCAATAAGACTCTCCTTTACGGACATGTCATACTCCTTGGAACAGATGGACTGCACAGCTTGCCCCGGTTGCGCCAAAGTTGTGAGTAAGACCGATTCTGGCATCCTTGACGGTTCTCCTGCCTGCCCTCCCGGTAAGCTGATCATACACCTCTACTACCTGACCCACGCCGGTCGCTCCGATCGGATGTCCCTTTGACTTGAGACCGCCAGACGGGTTGATCGATATATCCGAGTTCAGGTCGGTTTTGCCCTCGCGGACTGCCTGGAAGCCTGTGCCCTTCTCAAAGAACCCCAGATCCTCAGTGTCAACCACCTCTGCAATTGTAAAACAGTCGTGTACCTCTGCAAAGTCTATATCCTCAGGGGTTATTCCGGCCATCTTGTATGCAGCCTCTGCTGCGATCTTTGTACTTGGAATTGTGGTCAGGCGATCCCGGCCCTGTAGGGCTGCAGGCGAACCTCCCCTGCCAGAACCTATTACCTCTACGTAGCTGCCCCCCTGCTCCCTTGCAAATTTTTCAGAACAGAGTATTACAGAACTAGCCCCGTCAGAGAAGGGACAGCAGTCGTAAAGCTTAAGCGGGCTTGCAACCACCGGCGAATTCATTACGTCATCAAGTGTGATCTCCTTTTGCAGATGGGCCTTTGGATTGAGCATGCCATTTTTGTGGTTCTTTACTGCGACCCGTGCCAGATCCTCTTCAGTGGCATCAAACTCAGTCAGGTATGCGCGTGCCATCGAGGCAAACAGTCCCGGAAATGATGCGCCTGACTGCCCCTCGTAAAAAAAGTCCGAACAGTATGTAAAGTATGTTGTGGTCCATTCGGTTCCAGTGTGGGTCACCTTCTCCACTCCGGTAACTACCAGACAGTCATAAAAGCCGGCTGCAACGTTTGCGTATGCCTCCCTAAATGAGACAGAGCCACTTCCACAGGCAGACTCGATGGACAATGACGGCCTGTCCGAGATTCCAAGATTGCTCATCAGAACCGGGCCAAGATGCACCTGCTTGTCTGCAACACCAAAGACGTTTGAGATGTATGCTGCCTTGACTTCCTTGGGATCAATGCCTGCATCCTCGATTGCCATTACCGAGGCTTGTGTCGTAATATCGGCGATGCTGTCGTTGAGTTTTCCATATTTGGTGCTGCCTGCACCAAGAACGCAAACCTTCTCCACATCGCCACTGATCGGAGTCCATATAAAAATCGTTTTAGTAGTACCGGTACCATGACAAAGAAACCAAAGGTGCGGGCCGCTCCCAGAGCAGGTACCATGACAAAGAAACCAAAGGTGCGGGCCGCTCCCAGAGCAGGTACCATGACAAAGAAACCAAAGGTGCGGGCCGCTCCCAGAGCAGGTACCATGACAAAGAAACCAAAGGTGCGGGCCGCTCCCAGAGCAGGTACCATGACAAAGAAACCAAAGGTGCGGGCCGCTCCCAGAGCAGGTACCATGACAAAGAAACCAAAGGTGCGGGCCGCTCCCAGAGCTGTTCCCAGACACACTGTAAAGATTACAAAGACCGGAGCAGAAAGCTTCAAGAGGGAGATCCAGCAGTATCTAGATCCCACAGGCTACCTGTCATGGTCCTCAAGGGAGAAAAAGTATATGATTCTGGGGACAAACTTTCCAAAGAAGGGGCTTGTGCAGTGTCCCGAATGCGGACTCGGCGAGCTGATGGTAATCAGATCAAGAACAACCGGAAAGCGGTTCATGGGATGTTCGAACTTTTACGGCGGGTGCAAGGCATCATCGCCGTTGCTACAGAAGGCAAAACTCCGGGCAACAAAGAGCAGATGCGATGTCTGCAGGTGGCCGGTAATAATCTTCAGGTACACAAGAATCCAGAGCTGGACAAGACAGTGCTCAAACATTGTATGCAGCAGCAGAACCTAGCAATCCGGGGAGCGGTACACATCGGTTCTTCTGTTCTTGAGCAGCGGCAGTATCCTCCTTGTCTTCTGCACGTTTTGCGTGTCGATATCGGCATATCCTATGCCCTGTCTCTGTCCCATGTCAAGCAGTATTCTGCCAAACGGATCGACTACCAGGCTCCTTCCGCAGTAGATGTTGCCTACCTGGTCCGGTGCGATTACATAGCATCCGTTCTCGATTGCGCGCGCCCGGTTGATTGTGAGCCAGTGCTCTTCTTTCATATCCCCCCGAACCCATGCAGACGGTGCCACAATAACCTCCGAGCCGGAGGCTGCAAGCCAGCGGGACATTTCGGGAAACCTCAGATCGTAGCAGATCATCATGCCTGTTCTTCCCACAGATGTCCTTACAGGTTTTGCAATCTCAGAGCCGGGCATCATCTTTCTGGACTCCTTGAATCCTAGGGCGTCATAGAGATGGATCTTGCGGTATGTAGAGACGATCCTGCCGGTTCTGTCTATTATGACAGACGTGTCATACACCCTGTTTCTCCTTGCACTCTTTTCATAAAACGATCCTACTAGGTCGATGTGGTTCTCCCGGGAAGCCCTTGAGAGGGCAGTTACAAAGTCTCCATCAACAGTCTCGGCCATGGCTGCAAGCTGTCCTGGCGTCTGTGATGAATCAGTATAAAACATCATAAACTCTGGAAACGCACACAGTGCAGCACCATTTGATGCGGCCTTGGAGATAAACGAGACTACCCTCTTGAGGTTGGCCGCCTTGTCAGTCGATGCCTTGAACTGTACTACTGCTGCCTTCACAAGGGATGTCTGTCAGATTGCAATAAAAAGAATCTGCCGGCGCAAGGCCATAGCCGCGCAGGAATGGATTCATTTGTAGTTTAAAAATAATCAGAGTTGGTCTCCTGCAAGAAACCAGTTCTCCCGGGGATTGTCCTCAAAGATGACGATTACATGGATCTCCTTGGTCTTGAGAATGTCTACAGCAGACCTTGTTACGGCCTTTGCAAACGCATCCTTCTGCTCCTGAGTCCTGCCAGGATACATTGATACTTTAATCAGCGGCATCACCTTCCGGAGGCGGCATGTGGAATTTATTTTTTTAATCAGGCATCAATATGAGTTTAGTAACAGTTCACTCCTTCCATAAAGCAAATACTCGGACGTTCGGCACCCTGCCTTCGGGGATCTTTATGCACAGTCTTGCTTCTCCAAGTCCCGGCAGGAATACGGCTCCACTGTCTCGCAGTTTTGGCCGTCCACAGGAATTCAGCGAGCGCAGCCTGATTGTTTTCTTGCCGCGCCTCATCAAGCTGGATGGCTCGGTCCACCTGTTGTGCTTGTACGTTTTGGTCTTGCCGAGCATGATCTGTTTCTTGCGCCAGATCCGTTTTCCATGCTTTACGCGGTTTGACTTGTGAAACTTGGTTACAGCCTGGAATGCCTGTTTGGACGCGGCTTCGTGAATCTTATAGGTACCGGTCAGGTTGAATTCTTTGCGCCAGACCGTTATCCGGTTGTTCATGTCAAACTGAGTCATTTTGGGATGGGCCAGTTTCATCAGTACGGTCTGGCAAAACTCACCATATCCGTAGGTACCTGTAACTTAACAGATCCCTAAGTATTTTTTTTAAATACTTTTAAGAATAACCTTAACTTGTGACAGAAGACAAATCGCTGCTTCTCAAACATATGGGAAGCACTCCGGATCTTGGACTTTTTTTTGGACAACAAGGGAAGTGACTACTCCAAGAAGGAGATCATAGAGTACGCCAACATTTCAAAGGCCACGTTTTACAAGATCTGGGACGAGTTCATGCAGTTTGGGATCCTAAAACCCACAAGAAGGTATGGTAGGGCGCAGTTGTACGCCCTGAACGACGAAAGTACCATTCTCCAGAGGTTCAAAGATCTGGATCGCGAACTGAGCATCCAAGTAATGCAAAAGGCGCATGAAGGGGTCATATCTGCCAAGTAGCCTTCGTACGTGTCGGCTGAACATCATGACGTACCCGCCTGACAAAAAAACTGCAATGCCATTTAATGGGGGCCAATTCATGCTGAATCAGCCGCCGATCTGCTCCAAGCAAAAACTGAACTTTGCCTGCACAACAGATTCGTCGGCAAGGACAACAGGTACCGGTTTACAAAGGGCGGATTGAATTTAGGTCCAATGCCAACATAGACGTGAAAATACATGACATCTTGCAAAACCGTGTCTATGCCTGAACGAGGTCAGGGTGCTTAGTCACCGGTAGTCAGACCTGTAGCCGTATCGCGTCCCGTACAGGCTCTCGGAGCTGTGCGTCTTTTTGTAAAGGTATCCGGTTGCAAGACCTACTGCAAATCCCCCGATGTGGGCAAGGTACGCCGTGCCGCCACCTGCTACTCCAAACCCTCCTATAAAGAACGGAAGCAGGTTCTGAAAAACCAGCCAGAACGGCAGGAACCATCTTGCCTGAATGTGTATCATTCTCCAAAAGAATCCCAGCATCAGGAATGTCTGGATCCTTGCCCTGGGAAATATAATCAGGTATGCACCCAGCACTCCGGAGATGGCCCCGGATGCACCGACTGCGGGAGTCGCGCTGCCGGTATCGCCATATATGTGAACCAGTCCTGCAAGAACCCCCCACAGGAGATAGATTCCAAGATATTTTAGCTTCCCGAACTTCTGCTCTATGTTGTCGCCAAATATCCACAGGAACAGCATGTTGCCCCCCAGATGCATCAGGCCTCCGTGAAGGAATGTGGAGGTTATCAGGGAGATGTACGGCATGGCAGGACACGATACGGATATCGGGCCTGCGCCAAAGTCGATCCTTATGATATCCCCGCCTGTGACACAGTACGGAACGGCACCCCAGCTGTAGAACAGGTCAAAGGCGTTCCTGTTTGTAAAATCAAAGAACTGGCCGGTATATGCCACCTCCATGAAGAATACTGCAATATTGGCTATCATCAGGGCATATGTGACCCTCGGCTTGAATCCTAGAGGATGTGGATTCTCATCGCGCAGAGGGAACATGATACTGCATGGTGAAAATTTGTATAATAAGATTTTTTGAACCCGTTGTCTCAGGGTGTGGCCTAACCTGGGTCACAAAACCTACGCTACGACTATGCCCTTTTCTACAAGATATTCTATCATTGCCAGAAACTCGTCATCGGTAATCCTGTCCTCTGACCACAGTTTGGCAGGCGCTTTCACCCACGAGGGAACCGTCCACTGTGACTCTGCAATGATGTCCCGCGACGGGACCGATATGACCGCCCTTTCAAACAGAAAATTGATTCCCTCAAGGAACTCGCCTGCAGGTATCTCTCCGGCAGCCCACCACGCAGCACCAAGTTTGACCCACTCGGGGACAAGCGACAGGGCTGGTGGGAGTCCCTTCTCAAACCCTGAGATCCTTATGATGTCCTGCGAGATGGGTTCGACGGGGAAGGCAATATGCCAGAATCCCAATTCGTCCTTGCTTTGGATAAAGTCTATGGGTTGGTCGTTTACGGTGACTGCAAACTCTTCGTTTCCGGATATGGGCGGAAGCTCAAAGTTGACATAGGTTTCAAAGGCAAAACTGTTGTAGCCCCGGAGGGTCATTGTGGTTCCCTCCTCGTCAAAGGCCTGCCCAGAGTACCATGAGCCCGCGTCGTATCTGAAGTTAAAGTCTCCGCCGTTCTTCTTGGCAGTCAGCGGAACCACGGTGCTGTCGGTTGGTCCAAAACAGCTGTAGTAAAAGACATCCTCGGTAATCGCGGGATCAGGATACATGGAGAATTCTACAATTTGTCCGGGCTCAATACTTTCAATAAACTCAATGTTCTGGGCGATATCCAGTACCGCATCATACCCGTGAACCACGGCAAAGATCTTGGGATAGTGGATGGTCTGTTCGCCGTTGTTCTGTATCCTTCCTGTTATGTGGCCGTCCTCGTGCTTTATCAGGGTCCTGTCATATAGTACGTCAATTGGGATCCTGTCAGCAACTGTCCTCTCAAACGTGACTGCCGGTTCTCCAAGTATTGGGGCATCGGAGGTGAGATTGGGAAACTTTACCTTGAACGGGATCTCTCCTTTTGACGGTATCGGGACGTGCCTTATCGTCTCAGAGACAATTGTGGGGCCGTCAGTCACGGAGACGGTAATGGTCGGAATCACTGCAAAGTCGCCTTCATTCTTGACATTGCCCACTACGGTATAGATTCCGAGGGCGTCATGGTACCCCAGATACTCGTCTGGCGGTATGACTACCTGGGCATCTGCCATCTGAAGGAATGATGCGTAGAGCAGTCCTGTAATGACAATGCCTGCAAGGCAGGCCAAGTGTATGGTCTTCAATTAATCTATCAATAGGATCTTTTGCCTTAATATGATATCCCTTTGGGATGGTTACTGCGCGCCGGTGACTGAACGGTTCTGATTCTCCCGGCAGCATATGAGGAGGATTCATGGTTTACCGTGCAGGTGCGTCATTCAAACCGTGCCGGCTCAGATGTTGATTATCCCCGCCTGGATAAGAAACTCCAAGCCCAGGACGAACGTGCCATCGTCAATCTGCCCGCCTGCCCACAATGCAGCATTGGTTCTGACCCAGTCGGGAATGTCCTGCGATCCATCATCCTGCGATGTTTGGGATACTGTAATGATGCCGTTCTGGATAAGATATTGTATTGCGCCGATGAATGTCCCATCGTCAATCTGTCCCTGGGACCACAGCAGTGCATTGTTCTTTATCCAGCCCGGGATTTGCATAGGATCGCTCTGGGGCATGACCCTGTCCACCACCGCCGGAAGCGTTGTCTTTGCAAAACCGTTGCCTGCAAGGTTTTCAAAGTTGAGATGCACTATCCCCGAGACATCCTCCGGGATGACAAACTCTGCAGCGTTGTGGGATTCGCGGGAGTCTGAACTAGTACCCTTCTGCTCAAAGATCGTCCTGCCGTTCTGGGTTATTGAGAACTCGTAGCTTACGGCAACTGGCCTGTTCTTGAGGAAGATGTCGGTAACATCAAAGAGTATCCTTGCATCGGAGCCGGAGCCGAGATTTTCAGGCTCCCACTGTAGGAGGATCCGAAACTGGCCGTTTTCTGTGACCGATCTCAGGTGCGGGTAGCTGCGATCCGGCAGGATCACAAAATCCATCCCGTCAAGGTCCTGGTTGTCCTCAAGTATTTCAAACAGAATCCTCTGGGGTATGATAAAATGGACAGTCCGCCAGTCGGTAAAAAAGTCATCAACTTGTACCACATCTTCAGGCATCTGAACCCCGTTCAGATACAGAGTAAATCCTGACACCAGCAGATCGCCAAACGTATACGGAACGGAGATCTCCTCGTGTACCACCAATGTCTGGTCGATGTTCTCCTGGCTCCACTCAAACGGCATCGAGTATCTGATGCCCCTTGACTCCCAGTCATACTCAAAGCCGGATATCTCGTCATAGTACGTAATCACGTTGATGGTTTGGTTCCCAAAGTTCGGATCTGCAATCGCATGCGTCGTAGTCTGCGCAATTGAGACACCGCCGTTGAATACCAGTGGTTCGGCAAGCGTTCTGGAGTAGCCGTCTGCTGTAAGTACGGTTACATCAAACTTGTATAGCCCTCCGTTGCCGAGGTTCGGTCCCCTTACATGAAACAGGTAGTTGTCAAGTCCCAGCAGGGAACCAAAAAGGCCTCCTTCTGCCTCCCGTACCACCACGGAATCCGTATCCTCGGATACAAAGTTGAATACTATGGATCCGCTGTCTGCCCGAAACTCCTGCTCGAACAGGAACGTCTCCCCCCGTTCGGACTTTATCAGGAATGTTACATCCCGCAGGGTGATCTTGGAATCAAAGTCAATCATGGAAATTGAGATGCGTTGATCATCGTTGTCAGTAGCTGGGTCGGAGGATATCTCCAGGGTGACAAGCCTGCCATCCAACTCGACTGGGGGAAAGGTCTCGGTTGGATCTCCGTGGCCGTGCGCACTGCCGGGCACAAAGAGAAGTATTCCCAGGGAGAGGAATGCCAACATGTAGAGCTGCGTCAATTGGTTTGAATCGGCGCGTGTCTATTAAAAATCTAAAGACACCACATTGGTATTTTTAAAATCTGGCCGTCTCTGGGCATGCCATCTGGACAGGGCATGCTAGATCCATCTTTGGGGGTTTGCCTTTCTGATCTCCCTGCCGTCGATGGTGACTTGATCGCTTTCTTCAAATACCGTATGCCATCTGCCGTTATCCGGAAAGAGTCTGTTCATCTCCATGATCCTCTCGCTGGTTGGTCGCCGATTCATCAGTGCCCCCCACCGCATGTTTGGAACCTTGGGCATTATTTCATTGATATCTCTCACATCTGGGGTTTGTAGAATTTCCTTAAAAACCTATGACATGCAGCCGGGTCATCTGCAGGCTGTTTGAATGACAGTGCAGGGCGCATGAAAATGGATTAAACCGCTATGATGCCCTGTTGAACCAGAAACTGGATTGCCCCTATGAAGGCGGTGTCATCAATCGTGCCATCTGCCCAAAATGCCGCGGTGTTCTTTATCCACTCTGGAATCTTGTCTGAGCCGGAGCCGTCACCGGATTCGGTTGGGGGAAGATCTATGATGCCCTGTTGAATCAGAAACTGGATTGCCCCTATGAAGGCGGCATCATCAATCGTGCCATCTGCCCAAAATGCCGCGGTGTTCTTTATCCATTCTGGGATTGACGTAGGCTGACCGGGACCTATCTCTACAAGCGCAGAACCTATGCCAGAGTATGTGGTATCACGGTCTAGTCCTGTTCCGGCTATGTGAACGTCGATCCTGAGAAGCTCCTCGGTTGGGACATGAATGTTTTGGACATCGATTCCCTCGGGGGCGGAAATGAGGGGATTGTTAGGATCGACGGCAATGGATGAGAACAATACTTGGCCAGATTCGTCAATTACAGAGTATTCATACCAGACATCAGGGATTATTTGTTTGTCAGAATCAAGGAATGCAAACTCGAACGGAATTGTCTGGCCTGCACCGTATGTGTCATCCCATGAGAGGCGGATGTTGGTCTGAGTTGGTTCATAGTTTACCAGATCCACAAGGAAGAATTCGGTGAAGCTTTTCGATACGTCATAGATTGGGACCAAGTGGAAGTTCATGTTCTTGTTGGCATGGTGTTCTGGACCCAAGGCGGCATTGATCCTTTCCAGTTCGCTCTGGGATACCAGGAAATGAATGATGTTTGTGTCGTCCATGGAGTATGGATCGTTGAGAAGCGCCCTCTGGCCAAGCTCAATCCCGTTGACATACCCCGTGAACTGCGTTCCTTCGGCATAGGGTGCAAAACTTGATGGAATCTGAATCTCCTCGTGTACCACAGGAACCAGATTCACATAATCTGGACTCCAGTCAAAAGGCATGTCAAACGTGATGGAATTATCAGAGGTATCAAATGCAAAGTTTTTCACGTCGTCATAGTATGTCTTGACAACCACGGGAATTTCCTCTGCATGCGCCGTACTGATTAAAAAGTCCTGTTCCTGTGCGATGCTGACAAATGTATCGTAGCTGAGCCGCTGCGCAACCTGCACCTTCGGACTGGTTGCGCCCTCGATGTCTATCTTGATGTTGTACAGACCGCCTTTGTCAAATACAGGTCCCGTAATAGTTGGTCTGGCACATATATCGACATTCTCATCATTGCATTCGGTCCCTTGCACAAAAAGCGCTCCCGGGGAACTCACATGCAGGGAACCGCCGTAAACGGTACATTTGTCGAGGTCTGCCTCGTCACAATCACTGTCTGGACGAACCTTCACATAGAGTATACCGTCAGTATCATAAAAGAGGCTTCTTGCAAGCAGATCCTCAGTCTTCCAGACCTCCACCCTGTATGTCACCTGATCCAGCGTATTGTCTGTCAAAAGATCAAAGAATCTGATCTTCAGGTTGACATCGTCTATGCTCCCGATCGTGAGGTCTGCCGGGGTGATATCAGTGCGTACCGTGACTTCCATGCCCTCAAAGCTGATGGGTTCGGCCTGATCACCTCCCAGTCCGTGTCCAAAGGCAACGGGAAGGGCAACAGAAATTGCAAGTACGCCAACCACCACAGCAAACAGTCCAGACAGATAATACAACAAAAGAATTATGTAAAAACCATATTTAAAGCTGAACAACGCCATAGTTGATTTCAGGCAGATTGGTGATGCTTGGAATGACATCATGGTGACATTATGTATTTGGAACGCCGGCAAATCATAATTTCTGCAAAGTACGATTTTTATTTGCTGGATGACAACATGTGCCATGAGACTTTGGATGTCTGCCTTGCTGTTGATGATTCCGGTGCTGGTTGTACCTGCATTTGCAGAGACCCAGACCCTTCCTACGGAGGACGGCACGCTGGATGTCAAGCTGACATACGATGCAATAGAACCAGGGGATCAGACGAGGATAGGTATCGACTTTATCAATCCAGTGACGCAGAAAATTCAGGTGCATATCGATTATAACGTTACAGTCTCAAAGGGTATCGAAAAGGTATTTGGTCCGACTCCGTTGATCCATACGTCTAAGGGTTCGGTAAAGATTCCAATCGAGTTTAATCAGGGTGAGGGGGAATACATCATGGATATCCAAGTGGAAGGGATACTGTTCCAGCCTATTCCAGCAGAGACGGCATCTTTTGTGATTGTTGCAGGCAGTGTGCCAGACACCACGCAGTCTAACACCACGCAGTCTAACACCACGCAGTCTAACACCACGCAGTCTAACACCACGCAGTCTAACACCACGCAGTCTAACACCACGCAGTCTAACACCACGCAGTCTAACACCACGCAGTCTAACACCACGCAGTCTAACACCACAGATCCAGATCCTCCACCACCGAACGGGGGCTGTCTGATTGCGACTGCCGCATACGGCTCGGAGCTTGCGCCACAGGTACAGCAGTTAAGGGAGATTAGGGATAATACGGTGCTGTCAACAAAGTCGGGCGCTGCATTCATGGCAGGATTCAACCAGGTGTACTATTCGTTCTCTCCTGCAATAGCTGATCTGGAAAGAGAGCACCCTGTATTCAGGGAGATGGTAAGGATAGCACTGACTCCGATGCTGGCATCCCTATCCCTGCTGAATCATGCAGATATCGACTCGGAGGGAGAGATGTTAGGTTATGGAGTCTCCATGGTACTGCTGAATCTTGGAATGTATGTCGGATCTCCCATATTTGGAACCATGATATTATATAGAAACAGGCAAAAAAGGTCAAAAAATTCTAGTCAGGTTTTTATGTCTCACTCAATTTAAGAATCCTAATGAAGACTAAAGCGATTTGTTCTCTCTTCGTGCTTTCTGCCCTTGTGGTCGGAATGGTTGCAACACCACCGATTGCTTTTGCAGATCACGCAGAAGTTACAATCACACCTGTCCCAGAACAGGATGAAGGCGAACCAAGATGTGAAAAAACTTCAGAAGGATGCTTTACCCCACTGACCGCAACAGTTGATGTTGGCGGCAAGGTAATATTCTCATCACTGATGATGATAGAAAACATTCTTTTATGTCTGGAACCTCAGCGGCTGCAACTGACGAATTTCTAAGCGGTTTGTTAGAAAATCCAGAGTCACCATCATTTGAATGGACACCAACAGAAGCAGGCGAAGTTCCCTACTTTTGTAGTATACATCCTTGGGAAGCAGGTACAATCATTGTACAGGATGCAAGTACCAGTATAGACGGCGAGATAGGCGACAAAGATCACACAGACGACAAAATGATGATGAAAGGCGACCCAAGTGTTACCGGCATGTTATCAGACGGCACAATGGTCAAAATCTGGGCCGATGCACCAACCGAAGGCGAGATGATGGAGATCTTCATCAAGTTTGCCAACTACGGTAGTATGGAAGACAAGGACGAAATGATGGAAGACGCCATGATGGAAGACAAGGACGAAATGATGGAAGACGCCATGATGGAAGACAAGGACGAAATGATGGAAGACGCCATGATGGAAGACAAGGACGAAATGATGGAAGACGCCATGATGGAAGACAAGGACGAAATGATGGAAGACGCCATGATGGAAGACAAGGACGAAATGATGGAAGACGCCATGATGGAAGACAAGGACGAAATGATGGAAGACGCCATGATGGAAGACAAGGACGAAATGATGGAAGACGCCATGATGGAAGACAAGGACGAAATGATGGACGGCGACAAGATGATGAGCGGAGGCGTGGAACATGTCAACTACGACATAGTAGTAACGCAGAACGGCGTGAACGTACTGGAAGACATGGGCGCACACTCACATGACGGCAAATACACTCACACCACAGCAGCACTGGCCTCTGCAGATCCGGTAGAGATTACTGTTACCTTCAATGGTTTCGGTCTCCCAGGCGCTGAGGAGTTCACAGGACCTGTAGGTGAAGGGGTAACTTTCATGAACGTTGTTCCAGAATTTGGCACCATCGCAATGATGGTACTGGCTGTCGCAATCGTAAGCATCGTAGCAGTGACTGCAAAATCTAGAGTGGTTCCAAGACTTTAGGAATTCTCTTTCTTATTTTCTTTTTATTACGGCAAGGACTGCCAACGGTCAGCTGCAATGATTACAAGCATCATGAGGTCATCAGGTCAATTGTCTCATTCTCACTGGACATAACAGGGAGGTTGGTGCGTAAATCCTTTGGCTGCTAATCTCGTCCGATACATTCAATGATCCCATGATCGCCCGCACGCGGTAATGATCAAACACAACCGACGGGAAAGATACTGGCAGTACTACGAACTTGCAAACGAAGTCGAGGCATCCCACCTGAGGAGGACGCTGATTGAAATGATTCGAGAGAACCCCTGCCCGCGCCCCGAAAACGGCAACAGGGGCCGTCCCAGGATCCACTCCAAGGACAAGATGGATTTTGCCTGCCTGCTGATGATGGCCTACAACAACACCTTCCGCAGGATCGAATCAGACCTGCGCGACATGCGGACTCCCTGGGACGACGAGCCGGTTCCGGACCACACCACGATGGTCAGGCACCTCCAGACCATTCCGCCGGACTGGATGGACCTGATACTGGCCGAGACTGCCCGCCGCTGCATCGCCGAGGCGGCCGGCGCGACTGGCCCGCTGGGCGCAGACAGCAGTGGGGTGGAGACTACCAGGTACGAAAACATCGAAAAACCCTACAAAAAGGAGCGTGACTTCGTCGAGATGCGTCAAAAAACCTACTGGAAATACCACATAACGGCCATCCTGGGACTACAGATTGTGCTGGCCACGTTTACCACGCCGGGTAACGTCAACGACGTCACGATGCTGCCAGTCATGCTGGCCGAGATCAGGCGCCGCGGGTATGACTTTTCGGGGAGCGTCTTTGATGCGGACCGCGGGTATGACGCCGACTACAACTTCGAGGAGCTGTTCTGGATGGGCATGGTGCCCAACATCAAGCAGAGAAAAGACGCCGTCAGCAGGGGCAAGCCCAGCCGAAAGAAGGCGGCCGGACTGTTTGACCCATACGAGTACAAGACAAGAGCCCTGATAGAAGGCATCTTCGGGGCCGAGGAGAGCCGGCGGCACCAGCTTCACTGCAGGTTCGTGCGCGAAGACAATCGGCGCCGGTTTGCCAAGGGAAGGGCAATCTCATGGAACATCCGGGTCCTCAACCGGTTTGAGTGTGCCTGCCGGCTAAATATACCGATACCGTCCTACGGCGGCTCGGCTTGCACGGAGTGCGCCTGATAATCCGACCCGTTTGCATCCGACCCCGCCCGTGAAAGCGTGGCGAGAAATATGCATGTTAGGACACATCAGAATTATGCACCAACCTCCATAACAGGACATACGATATATCGAATCTAAACGGCGGCACATTTGTGTTACTGAAATTCTAGTCAGGTTTTTATGTACCGCCTTGTTTAACCACTCTAATGAAGACTATAACGATAAGTTCTCTCTTCGTGCTTTCTGCCCTTGTGGTCGGAATGGTTGCAACACCATCGATTGCCTTTGCAGATCACATTGAGCTCACAATCGCTCCGGTGGAAGGCGCTGGCTTTCCAGGTTGCGAAGAAACTCCTGAAGGCTGTAGTATCCCTACAGTAGCAATTGTGGATGTAGGTGGCAAGGTTATCTTTACTAACACTGACACTACTTTACACACCAACACAGCAGGGCTAAGCTTAGCTGATGGACCAACCGGTGAATTTGACACCAGTTTCTTGCTGCCCGGAGACACTTACGAATGGACACCGACCGAGGTAGGCGAAGTAGCGTGGTATTGCCAAGCACATCTCTGGATGATGGGTACAATCATTGTACAGGAAGCAGGTGCTACGATGGATGACGAGGATGCCATGACGGAAGAAGATGCCATGACGGAAGAAGATGCCATGACGGAAGAAGATGCCATGACGGAAGAAGATGCCATGACGGAAGAAGATGCCATGACGGAAGAAGATGCCATGACGGAAGAAGATGCCATGACGGAAGAAGATGCCATGACGGAAGAAGATGCCATGACGGAAGAAGATGCCATGACGGAAGAAGATGCCATGACGGAAGAAGATGCCATGACGGAAGAAGGCGACAAACACATGATGATGGAAGGCGACCCAAGTGTCACCGGCATGTTATCAGACGGCACAATGGTCAAAATCTGGGCCGATGCACCAGCCGCAGGTGAGATGATGGAGATCTTCATCAAGTTTGCCAACTACGGTAGTATGGAAGACAAGGACGAAATGATGGAAGACGCCATGATGGAAGACAAGGACGAAATGATGGAAGACGCCATGATGGAAGACAAGGACGAAATGATGGAAGACGCCATGATGGAAGACAAGGACGAAATGATGGAAGACGCCATGATGGAAGACAAGGACGAAATGATGGAAGACGCCATGATGGAAGACAAGGACGAAATGATGGACGGCAAGGACAAGATGGATGAGAGCGGAGGCGTGGAACATGTCAACTACGACATAGTAGTAACGCAGAACGGCGTGAACGTACTAGATGACTTGGGCGCACACTCACATGACGGCAAATACACTCACACCACAGCAGCACTGGCCTCTGCAGATCCGGTAGAGATTACTGTTACCTTCCAAGGTTTCGGTCTCCCAGACGCTGAGGAGTTCACAGGGCCTGTAGGTGAAGGGGTAACTTTCATGAACGTTGTTCCAGAATTTGGCACCGTCGCAATGATGGTACTGGCTGTCGCGATCATAAGCATCGTCGCAATAACTGCAAAATCTAGAGTGGTTCCAAGACTTTAGGAATTCTCTTTCTTATTTTCTTTTTATTATGGCAAGGACTGCCAAGGGTATAGATGTCATGATCGCAGGCATCATCGCAGGCATCATCACAGTAACTCCAAGATGATTCCAGCACTTGGGGCATCGTAACAGGCCGGATTTTTGAAACAGATTTAATTAACAAAATCTGCTTTCAATGGAAGCCAAATTATCTTATTATCATGGCAAGGGCTATTCATGATGTAGCGGTCATAATTACAGGCATCGCCATCATCAATTGCAAAATTCGGAACAATTCCAATACTTGGAATTATCTTATCTTCTTTTTATCATGGCAACAATTGCCAACACTATGGCTGCCACTGCAATCGACATTCCAAACACTGCATAGTCGTATGCCGCCCCGCCATCGGATTCAGTCTGGCCGGATTTCAGATCAGAGATGTCCTGCTGTATTGACAAGATTGCATTCTTCATGGCACTGACATCCACAGAGTCCCCACCACCACCACTGGTTGGAGGAAAATCCAGAATTGCGGTAGGCTCGACATCCTCGACTGGAATCTTGACATCGATCGGGGTTCCGTTAATCTTACCCTGGATCGACACGGAATACGAACCGGTCTTGGTTGGGATTATGGGTGAAAAGTAGTATCCTGGTCGCGGGTCAGAGCTGATGTCAAGCGGTTTGGATGCACCGCCAAACCCTACTGCCGCCCCGGCATCACGAAACACATTGGTGACGCCCTTTACCGTGCCCGGGGTTCCTCCCGGTTCCAGCACCTTTATGACTATATCATTTCGGATTCCCACAATGGGAGGCTCTATGCCCCATCCAGCCTCAATCTCGTACTCTCCAACATGGACTGTGGTATGGGCATATGACTCGGTGCCCATCATCCCAATCAGGAACATTGCGGCAATTCCCAGAACAAGTATCCTCACGTTCATCATCTGATTGATCGATATTATTATTCTTATGCGGACTGGTACATTTCCAGAACCAGAAGACTGTTTAAATTATCAGTCACAGTCTACAAAACAAATGCAACGGCCTCTGATTGTCATGCTGGTACTCCTCTCAGTGTCGGTTCCCATGGCATGGGGACACCCATTCACAGAGCAGACGGTTCCGGACCTGTCCTCCAATGCGCCTGTAGGCACCACGGAGGTGATTGTCTTCTTCTCGCAGGCAGTGGATATTGACTTTAGCGAGATAAAGGTCTTTGACGGCAACGGGGAGCAGATAGACAACAGGGATACGGAATATTACGAGGGCGACGAGTCGCTCGTTGTAACCACCCCGCCGCTTCAGGACGGGATTTATACTGCATCAACCAAGGTGCTCTCCAAGATTGACGGGCATCTGGTGCCAGGCACGTTCCTGTTTGCCGTGGGTGGTGCCATAGTAGACCCCTCGCTGCGTGAGCAGCAGGGACCAGAAGAGATTGTGTTTGTGCCAGGGGCTGCTGCCAAGTTTCCAGGCCTCATAGGCCAGACCATCGTGCTGGGCGCAGCAGTAGCATCCCTCATGGTATGGGGAACGCAGAACAAGAGAATAATCAGGGACAGGCTGGGCGCAGTGGAGGGGATTCACCACGGAAGGTTCATGCTGACCACCGGGGTGGGGCTTGTACTTGTGCTGATATCAGACATTCTAATCATCATGGTCCAGTCAGTCAGGCTCGATGCCTCGCCGCTGAGTGTCATTGGGACAAGTTTCGGAACCATCTGGCTTGCCAGAATGATCATGACTGTGATCCTTCTGGGCATATGGTTTGTGATGAACAGGAGGACCACACTGTCAGGAAGGGCGCACATTCCAATTCTTGCAGCATCCCTGGCGCTGATTGCGACGACCAGCATGATAGGCCACGGCTCGTCCCTGGGCGGCATTGCCGGCCTTTCGCTGGACTATGTGCACAACCTGGTCGCAGCAGTCTGGATAGGAGGCATATTCTATCTCGTCTTTACCCTGCTTCCGGCATTATCCGTACTTGCAGACAGGGAGCGGGGGCACATGAGCCTGGCCATGATTCCAAGGTTCTCAATGATGTTTGTCGTCTCAGTCGGCGTGGTGATCGTCACCGGGCCGGTTCTGATGTGGCTCATCGAAAGCGACGTGGGACTGATCACAGAATCCGTCTTTGGGCAGCTGATCATCCTAAAGATAGTGCTTGCCGGAATCATGGTAGGCATGGGAGGGTACATGCAGTTTGGGGTGCAGAGGGGGGCCGAGAGGAGTATCCGGTCGGGGGGAGCAGCAGTACACAGGAAGATCAAGAGGATGCTCAAGGTAGACGTTGTGTTGGGATTTGCCATTCTGGGGGTAGTGGCACTGCTGACCAACGGGACGCTGCCTGCAGGGGAGATCCAGAGGACGGAGGCACGCCAGACGATTTACGGGTATGAGACCATAGAGTTTACGGAGAATGCAAGGTTTGAAGTTGAGATGTTTCCATTCGCCAGCGGGACAAACACGGTCTCAGTCAGGATAGTTGGTCTGGACGGGAACCCGCTGGACGATCTGGACGGCATCAAGGTAAAGATATCAAACCCGTCGAAGAACATCTTCCCCATTGAGGTTCCGATGGAGCAGGCCGGAGATGCCGGGTTTCAGGGAGAGATGACCCTGGGGTTCTCCGGGGAGTGGCTTATGGAGGTTACCGCCCAGAGAACGGAGAACGCAAGCGAGTCAGTCATACTGGACCTGTCTGTAAAGCCCAGGCTCTCAGACATCCGAGTCGAGATAGTAGAGTACGATCTTCCCGAGGAGGCAACTCCCCTGCAGCCAGTCTATGACGGCCGGGGTTCCATATGGATAAGCGATCCGTCTGCCCCCCGGCTGTGGCAGTTTTCCCTGGAGACGCGGGAGTTCTCGTCGCATTCGTATGACGGGGGTGCCACAATATTCATCACGCTGGACAACATGGGAAGGGTCTGGTTTACAGACGGTCCTGGAAACCAGATAGGGTACGTCGATATCAGCACCGGAAACATCACGACAATACCGGTTCCGCGTCTGGATCCCACAATATCAAGAAACGTGCTATTCTCCATCCAGTCAGACCATGACAACAACATCTGGGTAACCGTAATCAACAAGGACAGGATCGTAAAGTATCTGCCAGAGTCCGGCGTGTTTGAGGAGATTGTGCTGGATGGAAGGGAGACGCTGCCGTTTGCGCTTGCAGTGGACCAGTCAGGCAGGGTGTGGTACAGCACCACCGGCACCGGCAAGATAGGATATGTGGATCCTGCAACAGGCAGGCCGGTAGAGATATCAACTGACAGGATTCTGAATGGTCCGGAGGCCATGCTCTTTGACGGAGAGGGAGGCATGTGGATCACGGAGCATACGGGTCTTGCAATCACCAGGTTCAACCCTGTCCTGGAGACCTTTGAGAGCATTCCGGTTCCAGACCCGGAGTCGCTCCCCTTTGGAATGGCCCAGGACAGATACGGCAACATCTGGTTTGCGCTGCACACAGTCGACAAGATAGCAGTGTTTGATCCGGACAACAACGATCTTGTGGAGGTTCCTATTCCCACCGAGACATCATGGGTCCAGTTTATGACAGCAGACGGCGACTCCAACATCTGGTTTGCAGAGCAGGAATCAAACAAGCTTGGAACCGTGAAGATCACGGAGGTTCCGGTGGTGGTGGTGGCAGCAGAGCAGGCGGCGGTATCATCAGATGGTTCTGGCCTGGCATACTCTGAGATCGCCTCGCCACTAATAGCAGCAGGAATCATTGCGTCTGCCCTGTTCTACGTAAAGGCCGTTCACGACAAGAGAAGGATCAATGGCATGATCGAGCAAGAGTCCGAGGCTGTCCAGTCAGCAGCAGATGAACCCGCATGATGCAGCAGCAGGAGCAGCAGGACGGCATGATCAGCCGGTCACAGTAACGTAACCGACTCTTCGGGATGCGACAATGGCTCCTGCAATGGAGACGGCCAGCACAAGCAGGATGACTGGGCCAAACTCAGGAACCACCACCATTCCAAACTCGGTTTCCTGTCCCGTATTCCGGATGTTCTCAAATCTTATGATTGTGGGGCCGGTCTGTCCCTCCCCGAAGGTAAACTTTTCAAAGTGGCCGCCAATCTGGGCCAGTCCGGATGCCCGGTGTATCTCCTGGCCGTTCTGAACCACCACAAAGGTGTACTCTGAATTTCTCAGTGGCTCGCCGGTTGCGCCGTCCCGGATGGTAAAGACGAATGTTGTTGCGACGTCAGGCTCGGGTTCTACCGGATCCCATGCAAGGTTCACCAGAAAGTCCTCGCTCTTGGTGTAGGCACTAAGTGGAAACGCCAAGTCCGGGCTCGAGGAGATGGAAAAGGTGATGGTGTCAGGCAGCGGCTCGCCGGACTTTTTCATGCTGTTCTTTAGGAATCTCAGATGATCCTGCAACAAGACTATGTGGACTATCCTTGAATCGTCTGCCGTATAGTCGTCGATTATTACGGATGCCTTGAAGAGATCTATCCCGTTTGCGACTCCGGTATAGCTTGGAGAGATAAACTCCTCAAAGTCGTCCGGAAAGGAGACCTCCACGTGGAGAACCGGAATGTGCGACATTACGCTCTCACTCCAGTCAAAGGGCATCCTGACTGTGGCCTGGCCAGTCTGTGGATCGTATCCGAATTCGGACACGCTATCAAAGTACGACTTTGTCCCAAACTCAACATCATCCCCCTGCGCATCAGCTGCCACATGTATGGCATCATCCACTATGCTGAGATCTGCATGGTGCGTCTGGGAGTCGTCTATTATGTTGGTGGGCTCGTCTATGGTTCTCAGTTCAATCTCAAAGGTGTACAGGCCTCCCGAGTCAAATATCGGACCGGTTATCAGGACAGGGTCGGACTCTGTTCCGTGCCACGCCCTGAGAATGTCATCCTGCTCACCATGAATCTCAAGCTCGCCCTGCGACGGCGCGATGTCAATGTGCAGGACCCCGTCCGGGGCAAAGAAGTAGTCCCTGAGCAGCATCTTGCCCCCGTCAAACATGCCGATCAGAAAGGTTACGCTCCGGGCATTGTCCCTTGTATCATCCTCGGTTGCCGTAAGTGTAAGCCGCCTCTCGTCACCTGGCCCGACATTGGGGGACATTGCAACCGACACTGTTATGTCCGTCCCCTGCACGTCTATTGAGCGAATGTGATCCAGGTCCAGCCCGTGTCCGTATGCGCCTGCCGGAACAAGAACCATGCAGGCTGCTGCCAGAACGATACATGATTTGAACAATAGCGTCATCACCATCTCCATCACATCTATTTTATTGTCAGCAGATCCTCGATCCTGCCGATAAGATCGTCAACGGATGCAGCCTCCAGAATCGGCTGTAGTTCGTCCGGACTCCCTGCGCCAAGGGCTGCCAGCGAATAGACGTAGTCCATGGTGGGGGTGTCAGTTACAAGATAGTACTGCCCCAGAAGGTGGTCAAGTGCGTGGGGTTCGATTATTTGCGGCAGCGCCTCTGCGGCAACCTTGCGCTTCCACAGATCAACCATTCTGTTCCATCTGCCCAGGGTTATGTCCTGGTCGATCTCAGGTATCATCTCCACCTCTGCACGTATGTACGGGGTGGCGCCTGTTGTATCCGTGCGCATCCCGGAGACTCCTTCGGGGGATTGCGGATCATAGTCTGCAGGCCGGGGAAGCGACGGAGGAATTATTCTCTTGATCCTAAACGGGTTCCTGCCGACAGTCTCAATGTGAAGCTGCGCCCCGTCAAGCCCGACATCCTTGCATCCGGTGATCTTGGCAACGGTTCCGACGGATCTTGGAGATTCCCATCCGCTGACGGTACGGGTGTTGTCTGTCAGGCATACGCCAAACTGTCCGTCCCCAAGCATGCAGTCATCGACCAGCTGCCTGTAGCGGGGTTCGAATATGCGCAGCGGAAGGTTCTGCCTTGGAAACAGCACCAGATCCAGCGGGAATATCGGTATGGTCTTTGTCAACAGTCACACTAACACGCATCAGGATATAATAATGCCTAATCAGAAGAAGCCGTCCCTGTTCAGGATCAGTCCCAGCAGGGCAGAGCGGACGTGCATGCCGTATTCGGCCTGTTCAAAGTATCTGGCGTTTTTGGTCGCATCAATCTCGGGGGAGATCTCATCGATTCTGGGAAGGGGATGCAGTATGACTGCATCATCCTTCATCTGCCGGAGGGTGTCAAGTCCCACCGTGTAGCTTCCCTTTACCTTGCGGTACTCCTCCTCGTCGGGAAACCTCTCCTTCTGGATTCTTGTCACGTAAAGGACGTCAAGCTCGTCAATGTGATCCTCGATGTCGTTGGACTCGGTAAAATCCATCTTCTTTTTAATCTCATAGACTGAGTCGGTCCGTATCCTGAGGGACTCCGGTGAGAAGAGGTGTACGTCGACATCATAGTTTCCCAACCCGTACAGCAGGGAGTATACGGTCCTTCCGTACTTTAGATCACCTGCTATTCCAATACTGAGGCCGTCGATCTTTCTCTTCTCCTTCTTGATCGTGAATAGATCCTGGATTGCCTGGGTGGGGTGCTCCTCGGTCCCGCTGCCTGCGTTGATTACCGGCTTTCTGGAGATCTCTGCTGCAAACCTGCTTGAGCCGTCCATGGCATGCCGCAGTACCAGCACGTCTGAATAGATTGACGTGATCCGCACCGTATCAGAGAGGCTCTCGCCCTTCTGGATTGATGAGGAGGAGGCATCAGAGATTCCAACGGAGTTTCCGCCCACCGATGCCATTGCCGCCTCAAAGCTCAGCCGGGTTCTGGTGCTGGGCTCGTAAAAGAGGTACCCAAGCGTCTTGCCCCTGCAGATCTCGCTCCGGACTGACGGGTCAAGTTCCATCAGCCGGTCGGTTGCGCCAAAGATCTCTTCAAGCTGCTTCCGGGTAAAGTCCTTGATTGAGATGACGTCCTTCCCGTAAAACTCGTTCATATTCTCAATGATATATACAAGTGGCTATACAAGTATTTTTATGGAAGAGTCCGAGCTTCTGGTTCGACGAATCCGTGAGGGGACCGTGATTGACCACATTGATGCAGGCAGGGGCCTTCGCGTTCTTGACGCGCTGGGGCTCAACGACGGGGACGGAGGTCTGATTACCATCGCCCTCAACGTCCCAAGCGGCAAGTTCAGAAAGAAGGACATTATCAAGGTGGAGAACAGGTTCCTTAGGGATGACGATACAAACAAGCTGGCAGTGATCGCCCCTAGCGCCACCATCAACATGATAAGGAACTACAAGCTTGTGGAGAAGAGAAGGGTCACCATTCCAAACGAGATAGAGCGGATCTTCAAGTGCCCGAATCCGGACTGCATAACAAACAGCCAAGAGTACATCGAATCCGTCATGGAGCTGGTGGACAGGAAGGGCAGGGTGCTCAGATGCAGGTACTGTGCAAGGATACTGAACACGGACCAATTGAGATATAATTAGGATAAAAATTTTTGAATTGAAAAATATCTAGTCAGAACTATTGTCCCAGTATGATAAACATCATGACTATGCCGTAGATTGCGATGGACTCAACCATTCCTACGAAGATGAATACTTTGGACTGCAGTGCCGGATTCTCACTGATGACTGCAAGACCTGCTGCACCCACCTGGCCAAGACCTATTCCAGCTCCTCCGGCTGCGATACCAAAGGCCAGACCAGCACCCAGAAGCTTCATAGAGTCACCACTGCTAGATGCATCGTCCTGTGCAAATGCAACCCCGGTAGAACCCAGAATTGAAATCGCTGATGCCGCCAAAAGTAACAAGGCTATAGTTTTCATTGATGTTTGAGGCTCGTTCAGATCCTTATTTAAATCATGGTAGAATTCCCCTCCAGGATCCGCCCAGCGCGTGGTACGAGAATCATGCCGTCTAAGCGCAGTCAAACGCAGGCTGCACCCTACAGGTACCACGAACTGTTGACGGCAGACATCGGGGTACGAACCGCATGCATGATGATGATGGCGATACCCACAGGTGCCGCATGGTATGATTCTGACTGGGAATCAGATTCGATCCAGTGTATCCTTTTTGAACGAGGCCAGATCTTTCTTGATGGACTTTTCAAAGGCGTCATAGTCTGCGCCCAGTGCCTTTTTGGAGTCCTCAATCAGCCTCTTAATCTCGTCTTTTGCCATTACTTGTTGCGCTCCATCTTTGCCTTCACTTTTTTTAACTTTGCGAATTCCTCCCTCTCCCTCTCCTCTATGGTCGCAAGGATGAACCGTATCCTCTCCTTGTACTGCGGGATAATGACGTTTTCAAGTGCGTTGAGGAGCTTTTGCGTCTTCTCCAGCGCCTTTGCAAGGCTGAATATGGAGTTCTCGTGCTCGGCGGCCTTGCAGATCTTCGGGAGCAGTTCCTTTATCTGCTTTGACGCCCTGTCGATTGACGAGTTTGTGTCGGCAAAGCCGTACGGCATGGAGTCGGTATCGCTTTCAGTCACTGACAGTGTCGGAATCTTGACATCGACGACCCTTCGCACGTTGACGTCGACTTCCATGACAGGCGGGGTGGACTCTGCAACAGAGTCTACAGTGCTTGTACCTAGGGAAAGATACGCCTCGTTTACAGACTTGTAGATGTCCTGGAGCGGATCCCAGATTCCGCCCCTTGCCTTGGAGGCCTCTACGATCATCTCCTCAATGTTCTTTAAAAGCACCTTGCGCTTGTCGTCAAGAATCTTCTGCACCATGATTGCGACCTGGCTGGAACGCTTGTACTTGAACAGCTCGATCTTGGTCGCAGCCACATTCTGTCCAAACGACATGTCTACTTGTCCTGATAGAACTGCTCTATGTATTTGTCCTTAACCTTTGTCAGTTCATTCTTTGGCAGTTTTGAGGCAATCTTCCAGAGTACGCCCAGCGTCTCCTCGATTGTGCGGTTCTCGTCAATTTTTTGTGAGAGGAACTCCTTTTCAAAGGCATCCCCGGCATCCATGTACTTTAGATCGATCTCGGTCAGTCCGGCCTTGCCTACGATTCCTGCCAGTGCCCGGACCTCCTGTGCCCTAGCGTAGAAGTCATAGTTCTGGTTTGATATTTCGCCGTGTTCCTCCCTTGTGCTTCCCTTGCCTATTCCGTCCTTCATGAGTCTGCTCAGGCTCATCAGTATGTTTACCGGCGGATAGATTCCCTGTCTGAAGAGATCCCGTCCCAGCACTATCTGCCCCTCTGTAATGTATCCGGTAAGATCCGGGATCGGGTGGGTGATATCATCAGAGGGCATTGAGAGGATTGGCACCTGGGTAACGCTTCCCGTCCTGCCTTCCAGTTTGCCGGCACGCTCGTATATTGTGGAGAGATCGGTATACAGGTATCCCGGATACCCCTTTCGTCCCGGAACCTCTTCTCTTGCTGCGCTGATCTCCCTGAGTGCCTCGGCATAGTTTGTCATGTCAGTCAGGATTACCAGCACGTGCATGTCAAGCTCAAATGCCAGATACTCTGCGACGGTAAGTGCCACGCGGGGCGTGATGATCCTCTCGATGGCAGGATCATCGGCCAGATTGAGAAACAGCACGCTTCTCTTCAGGGCGCCGGATTCTTCAAGGCTTCTTCTAAAGTATTCGGCCTCGCTGTACTGCACGCCGATGGCTGCAAACACCACGGCAAAGTCGTCATTGGTGCCGAGCACACTGGCCTGCCGTGCTATCTGTGCGGCAAGCAGGTTGTGGGACATTCCCGAGCCTGAAAAGATTGGAAGTTTTTGTCCCCGGACAAGTGTGATCATGCCGTCGATTACCGAGACGCCTGTCTGAATGAAGTCCTTTGGATACTGGCGCTGTTCTGGATTCATTGGCTCCCCGTTGATATCGATGAACTTGTCGGCTATTGGATCGGGAAGTCCGTCCTTTGGCCTGCCCAGTCCGTCAAAGACCCTGCCCAATACCTCCTTGGATACGGGCATCTCCATTACCTTGCCTACGAATTTTGCACTTGTTCCGGCAACTGACAGTCCGGTGGTTCCCTCAAAGACCTGTACTATGGCCTTGCCGTTTCCCACTTCAAGCACCTTGCCGAGCCTCCTCTCGCCGTCGTTGGTATCTATTTCTACCAGTTCGTCAAAGGCGGCGTTTTCAACCTCGTCAACTACTACCAGGGGACCCTTGATCTCTGCAATCTTGCTGTACTGGACCCCGCCCTGCACCGTCAATTTTATATCTTAACCCCCATTATGTTCTCGAACTGCTCCTGCATCAGCCCTTCAAACTGATCGAGTTTTGAGATCTCATCGTCCTTGACATCCATTCGCGCCTTGAGAAGCGAAGACTGGATCGGCAGGTTCTTGATGTCATTAAGATTAGCGCCCTCCTTGAGTGCCTGCTGGCCACTCTTGTAAAAGTTCACCAGCAGTTTGAGGAGCTTGTACTGTTTTTCAGGACTGCAGTATGTATCCACATCATCAAACGAGTTTTGTTGTAGCAGTCCGATCTTGATCATTCTTGCAACCTCAAGTATCAGCTTCTCCTCGTCTGGAAGCGCCTCAGGACCCAAAAGCCTCACAATCTCCTTTAGCGTCTCCTCCCTCTGCAGGACGCCGTACGCTTCTTTTCGCAGGTTAAACCAGTCCTCGCTGATGTTCTGGCCCCACCACTTTGCGACATCTGCAAGATACCCCGAGTAGCTGTTCATCCAGTTGATCGACGGGTAGTGTCTAGAGTATGCAAGCTTTGCATCCAGAGCCCAGAAGGTCTTGATGAATCTCATGGTGTGAGTCGTAACCGGCTCCGTAAAATCGCCGCCTGACGGGGATACTGCGCCTATCAAGGTTACAGAACCGTCGCGGTCAGGACTGCCTGCGGCCCTTACACGGCCTGCCCTCTCGTAAAATTCTGCCAGCCTTGATGCAAGGTATGACGGATAACCCTCCTCTGCAGGCATCTCCTCGAGTCTTCCGCTCATCTCCCTGAGCGCCTCTGCCCATCTGCTGGTGGAATCTGCCACAAGCACTACGTCCTTGCCCATGTCCCGATAGTATTCTGCAATCGTCACACCCGTGTAGATGCTAGCCTCCCTTGCAGCAACCGGCATGTTGCTGGTGTTTGCCACAAGAACTGTCCTGTCCATGAGCGGCTTTCCGCTCCGCGGATCCTTCAGGTGTGGGAACTCCACAAGCACCTCAGTCATCTCGTTGCCTCTCTCGCCGCAGCCGATATACACGACCACCTGCGAGTCGGCCCACTTGGCAATCTGGTGAAGGGTTACAGTCTTGCCGGTTCCGAACGCTCCCGGAATCGAACCCGTTCCGCCCTTTGCTATTGGAAAGAATGTGTCAATGACACGCTGCCCTGTCAGTAGCGGCACTGTCGGATCGTATCGGTTCTTGTATGGACGGGGTTTTCGGACAGGCCACTTGTGATACATCTTTAGATCCGTACTCTGGCCGTCCTTCTGAGTCGTTGCAAGAACCGTCTCTAGATCATAATCGCCTTCAGTCACCATTCCTGAGATCTGCCCGCCTGGATGATCCGGCGGGACCATGATGGAATGTTCTATGAGATCCGTCTCCTGAACGGTTCCAATTACGTTTCCTGCCGCCACCTCGTCACCGTTGTTTACGGTGGGAACAAAATGATACTTTTTGGTCATGTCTATCGGGGTGGTGACAATGCCCCTGCCGATGAACGAACCGGATGCCTTCGAGAGCTCCCTGAGGGGCCTTTGAATCCCGTCATACAGCTGTCCTATGATTCCCGGTCCCAGCATTACACTAAGCGGGTTTCCGGTACCTATGACAGGCTCGCCTGGCTTCAGCCCGCTGGTCGACTCATACACCTGGATAAATGCAACATCGCCGGTAAGCCGGATCACCTCGCCTATCAGCTTGGAATCGCCTACGGTCACAGTCTCATACATCTTTGCCTCGGACATGCCGTCAGCCCTCACGGCCGGACCGCTTACCCAAACAATTCTGCCCTGAGCTACCATGTTTTAATCTCCTACTCCGAATTTGGATGCAATTTCTTTCCTTATTAAAGGCTTTAGACGTTTTAGTCTTGCATCGACGGTATTGTCAAATGTCATGGAGCCGTCTTGTGACTTTGCAGTAACCCCTCCAAGGCACTCCACCACATCAGAGGACATCTCGATCCCCGGAAACTCTGAGAGTACGGACTGCACCACGGCCCGGTCCTGTTCATTTGTAAATATTGTAATATTCGAGGTTCCCATAACCTCGACGGTCTCCCTCAAAAGCGTCCTGATCAGACCCTCGTACCCTTTATCCCGTTTGGCACCCGCTATTCCGTCAAGTGCCTGGGAGAAGGCCCTGACCACTGCATCCTCAACTGCGATCAGCTGCTTGTTTCTGGCCTCAAGATCGGCGCTTCCAATGATCTGCCTTGAGATCTTTTCAGCCTCCCTGTTGCCGTCAGAGATTATCCTTTCGTATTCCTCCTCAAGCATCTTGGCCGCGTCGTCTAGTCTTTGGAGGGATTTTTCAAATACGGATCTAGTGTCCGAGATGATCTCCTTGTCGGTGTTTGCCAAAATCTTGTCGATTGTGGCCTCCAGTGCCAAATCAGGCGTCATGGGGGGCGTTGAGCCATAATGGATTTTAATGTTTGGAAAAATCTGGATTCTTCCAAGGTGTCCCCACCCCGGCCTCAGTCATTAAATCAGAAAGGTATTAAACACAATGGGAATACCCCAAACTTGTCTTGGCAACTGCAGACATACGACTGGGAACCGTCATCCTACCAAGGGGCGAGTCGCCAAAGGCCATTTCAAGACTGACTGAATTTGAGTGGTTCCACAAGGTCGATTCCCCTAACGACCGGGTGACGCCCGAGATAGATGATCTCCTGCTAAGGGCGCAGCAGTCGTTCCAGTCAATTGACGAGGTCGTCAAGAGGATGAACATTCCTTCCACTGTTGGCATAATGGAGATTCTCTTCAAGGGTACGGTAATCAAAAAGAAGGACTATGAGATGGGCGAGGTTGCAGAGATGGTTTCATGGATAGAGGCTGAGGCTCCGTCTGTCATTGACAGGCCAGCAAGACTGCTAAAGGACATAGATTCCGCAAGATCGTCCATCGAGGAGCACAAGACCATCAAGGAGACGCTAGAGGTGGTCAGAAGGATGAATATCGATCTTTCGGGATTCGGCCTTACAAGATACTTCTTTACAGGTCTCTTTGTGATTGAATCGCAGGACTTTGAGGAGATAAGCCGTTCCCTTGACGAGACAGCACTCACCAGATACGAGCTGGAAGGCAAGAACAAGTCAGCAGTAGTGGTAATTGCAGACGCGGCAGACTCTGAGAAGGTTCTCAAGGTTCTAAGAAACTTTAACTCAAACCCGTTCAGGATTCCAGACGGATTCCCACAGGTTCCAAGCCAGGCCTACGGCCAGGCAGAGGCAAAGATCAAGGAGCTGGGTGCAAGCGAGGCTGCAATGACAAAGGAACTGGCAGGACTTGCAAAGAAGCTCAGGCGCGACATACTTGCCCTTCACGAAAAGGCCATGGTGGCAAAGGATGTCCTTGAAACCCTGAGAAAGCCCGGCGGCACCAAGAATTTTGCACTAATCCAGGGCTTCATCCCAAAAAAGATGGAGACAAAGTTTACAGATCTGACAAAGAAGTGGATGTCCGTGGTGGAGGATGTCACGGAGCCCGACCAGGTAAAACAGATTCCAACGCTCTTTGACAACAAGCGGTTTGTCAGAACATTCGAAGTCATTACAAAGAGTCAGGGGATTCCAAAACGCGGGGAACCGGATCCCACCCCGATGATCGCACTGATGTGGCCAATCTTCTACGGACTTATGTTTGCAGACATGGGCCACGGGCTGCTCCTCATGGGAATGGGGCTGCTCTTCAAGATGAAGGGACAGGGCGAGCTGTCCAGATGGGGAATGCTTATTGCCATATCCGGCGCATCGGCTGCAATAGCCGGAGTTGGTGCAGGGGAGGCGTTTGGCTACCACCTGAATCACTTGGCGCCCTTTGAAGGCCTGCTCGAGGAGGGCGGGGCGCTGCACTCTGTCAGCTGGATAGTCGGAATACTCAGTGTTGCAGAACTGACCTTTGACCAGGTGATTGACATACTCAAGGTATCACTCTTCCTGGGGATCATCCACCTGGTGTGGGCAATGACTTTGAGAATAATCAGGCTCCTAAAGGAGGGACAAAGGATGACAGTATTCATGGAGTCCATTCCAAACCTTGCCCTGTACGGCGGAATCGTAGTCATAATGATGTGCGCGATAGGCTCGCAGTACGACGTGATCAACATGTACTCTAGGGCTCACACAGAGGCGGTTCCATGGGTTACGGTATTTCTCGGTGAGTGGGCCCAGGTGTGGATAGTCACACGAATTGCAGTAGTGATCGTGATTGCATCAATGGTCATAATGATGATTGGGGGCATCATGCACGCAAAGAGGCATCCGGAGGACGGAAGCGACCCGGCAAGCGTCGTCATGGAGGTGTTCCTAGGAAAGACCGTCGAGAGCCTTGCCCACACTATAAGCTACGCCCGGCTGGGCATCATGCTGCTGGTGCATGCGGCCCTACTGCTGACTGTAAACAACGCATTTACATCGCTGGGAGGTATCGAATCCGGAGCCGCCATAGCCATGATCATCGGAGGAAACCTTGGAATCATGATGATCGAGGGACTGATCGTGTACATCCAGTCGCTCAGGCTGCACCTGTACGAGTTCTTTACAAAGTGGTATGTTGGAGGCGCACAGCAGTTCAGGCAGATAAGACCGGAGCTCATCTACAACCAGTTAGTCTGGAAGAGGAGATAACATTCCCTCGGAGTGTTCTGCTACCAGGGCCGGGCACGATTATTTGCAGAATCTACCATAGACGTAATCCGTAATTAGTCGTTAGGCACAAAGTGGGAATAGATGCTAGGCACGAAATGACCCAAAACTGCCTATTACGGATTATGTCTCATGTCCAGGATCGGAGTACATGCCTCTATTCAACTGGAAGATCCATATTGTTTCCCCACTCGCCCCATGACCCAAGATACACCCGGACATCTTTGAATCCCGCTCTCCTCAGGGCAAGAAAGGAGTGCGCGGCCCTGTAGCCCCCGTGGCAGTATGTCACGATTTTGGAGTCCCTTGGCATGCGATACAGCACGGACAGGTCGTCCGGATCCTTGAAGGTGCCGTCCTCTGACAGGTTGAGGTTCCAGTCAAGATTAAGCGATGCAGGAATGTGGCCCGCTCTGGCAGCCCGGACTACGCTCCCGTCATATTCCCCTGGAGAGCGGGCATCAACCACCACCAGAGAGTCCAGGTTGTCGCGAATCTCCTCAAAGCCGATGATCAGGCTGCGGTCCGCCCTTCCGGAGAACCCGGATGGCCTGAACCCGTTTGTTCCAGTCTCGATTCGGAGATCCTCCCTGCGCCATTTTGTGATTCCGCCATCCAGCATCACGGCATCAGGGTGTGACAGATACATGAGCATCCAGAGTCCCCTGGCTGCCAGCATCCCGGAGGCGTTGTCATAAAGGACGACCTTCCGTCCATCCGCTCCGGCAGCAGAGAACAGGGCGGCTGCCTGCCTTCCAAAGTTTCGGATTCCGTCTGCGGTGGTATCAATCCAGTGAAACGCAAACAGATCCAGGTTTACGGCTCCTGGAATGTGACCCGCCGAATACTCGGCAAACGAGCGGGCATCAACTACCAGAAGATCAGGGTCCCCAATAATAGAGGAGAGTTCCGCAACGGATGTCAGCATGTGTCAGGATGGAACCGCATGCACCTAAATTTTTTGTCATCAAATAATAAAAAGAAGGAAAGAAAAGTGTATTTTCTATTCGTTGACGTATGCTCTTTCGCCGTGCTGTGCAAGATCGAGGCCGATCTCCTCTTCTTTTGGAGTGACCCTGATTCCACCAGGCCATACTGCGTCCATTACCTTCAGAATTACGATTGTAACGCTGAAGGCGTATGCTACACATATTGCAGCACCGAGAATGTTGATTGCCTGCTGCTCCATTCCTTCCGGAGTGCCTGTCCATGCACCGATACCATCGCCTGTGTCCCAGATGTGCGGACTTGCAAGGGTACCAGTCAGAATTGCACCTGTGAGGCCGCCCAATCCGTGGACTCCCCACACATCGAGTGCGTCATCCCATTTGCGGGCATTCTTGAATGCGATGCCCGAGTAACAGATGGTGCCGGCTGCAATACCGATAATGATTGCAGCCATCGGGCCAACCCAACCAGATGCGGGTGTAATCGCAACCAGTCCAGCTACTGCCCCTGACGCAGCTCCTACAATGCTTGGTTTTCCGGTATGGGCCCAAGACATCAGGACCCACGTGACTACAGACATGCCTGTTGCGGTGTTTGTAACCGTCCATGCACTTACTGCAATTCCGTCGACCTGAACCTCGCTTCCAACGTTGAAACCAAACCAGCCAAACCATAGTATTCCTGCGCCGAGGACTACGAGTGGGATGTTGTGTGGTTCCATTGGAATCTTGCCATATCCGAGCCTTCTGCCAAGTACCAAGGCACCTGCCAGAGCGGCAAATCCTGAAGATATGTGTACGACAGTACCACCAGCAAAGTCCAGCGCACCCGATGGAGATAGGTCTGGATTGAGGTCTAATGAGCCTCCTCCTATGTAGCCTCCTCCCCAGACCCAGTGTGCTATTGGGTCATAGACGAAGGTTCCCCATAGGAGCATGAATATGACTATTGCGCTGAACTTGATTCTGTCAATCAGACCACCAATTATGAGAACTGGTGTGATGATTGCAAAGGTTCCCTGGAACATTGCAAAGAGCTGGTGAGGAACAGTCCCCGGCCAGCTTAAGCTACAATAGTCCCCGTCCTTGAACTCGTTCATCTGATAGGCTGCGGCCCACGTGTCCTGACATGGCCCGACCTCACCTAACGGTGCGTATGGCGATACCAGGTTAAACCCTGCGTAGTCCAGATTGCCCATGAACATGTTTGCGTCCGAATCAATTGCGCCGAATGCCAGCGAGTACCCCCATAGAATCCATTGCACTGACATGAGGCCCATAACTATCAGGGTCATACCAAGTACGTTGACGATGTTCTTCGATCTGGCAAGACCGCCATAGAAGAAACCGACTCCCGGAGACATGAAGAGTACCAGTGATGTTGCCGTCAGCATCCAGGCAGTATCACCCGTGTCAATAAGACATGGGAGCATACCTCCTTCGCCGTCGTCATACCAGCATTCATTGGGGTTTCCAGTGTAGATACCACTGGTCCCCTTGACATATCCGTCCATACCATCTTCAACATTCTGTGCATATGCTTGTGACAATGCGCCAGTTGCTGTCATGGCTACTGCGGCCACAAGTAATAGAGCATACTTGTGGTTCCTAGAATTCATTAAACTATCCAGCGTTGAAAATTATTTAAAGATTCAAGACTTGAAAAGTTGTAAAAAAGTAAATTGTTATATTTTAGTATGTATTGATACTAACATAAAAAATGAAAATTAAATCACTGTGAGCAGACGATGACGACATCAGGCACAAGACTAGCGATCTTCAACACGTTCAAGACCAAGAGGGGCGTCAGGACAGGGGAGGCAGACAGGCAGAGGGCCATTATTGCAATTCTTGCAGAGAATTCAAATCCCACGGGGAGGACCAGGACGGGAATCTCCCAGAACATTGCAAGGAGGCACGGGGTTGCATCAAAGAACATCTATTCGGGGATATTTCGCGATCTTGACGAGGTTCTGCTGCCTGTTGGGATAGCAGAGGAGAACGGCAGGCTTCCATTGAACAGGGGTCCCAGGGTGCTTCAGGAGAAGGGAATTCCATACTATCATCTGACCAGAAGGGGAATTCTGGCAGCAGTGGCAATAAGGGAGATTGGCAACAGGGAGAAGCTCCTGACAGAGTTCTTTGCCGGGGCCGAGTCCGGAGAGAGGGAGTTTGAGGGAATCATATACAGCATGCTGAGAGTTAGTCCCAACTTTACATACTCAATAATTGAGATGTATGTCAGGGCGTTTTGCAACGGGGAGATCGAGGATCTGCTGCCCCTTGATCTGACGAGGCTGAAGGAGATCTCAGATGACTCACTGACGATCCAAAAGGAGATGCTGTCGGCATTCCTGCGACTCACAAGACAGGAGAAGAGGGACGCCATCAGGTTTCTGGACAAGATTACATGATGCCGCGTGTGCGGTTCCACAAGCCCGGGCCCAAGATGGTGCCCGGATTGGGATCGTCTCTGCAGGATGCGATCCGTATTCCCTGCAGGATAGGATGGTGCCATTCCAACGCCAAACATTAAAATCCGCAGTTCAGAAAGGTTTCATCGAAATGGGCTCCTCAAAGAACGTCTATGCGTCCGTAAAGGCATACAGCAAGAGGGGCAAGCTTCTGACAAGGGCAGACTTTCAGGTTCTTGCAGAATCAAGAAACCTGGAGGAGCTGATTACCAGGATCAAGAATACAGTCTATGCCGGTGCGGTTGCAGGCCTTCAAAAGCCGTACACATCGATTGCCATCGAGTCGGCCCTCAGAAGCAGGCTTGCCGACACCCACCACTCCATTGCAAAGACGTCAGGCGACTCGGGGGTTTTGGATGCATACTATATGAAATTTATCATATCAAACCTGAAGATGATCCTCAAGGGGAAGGTGTTGGGAAAGTCCCAGGAGGAGATCGAACGACATGTCAACCTTCACGCAGAGGAGCTTATCAAGCAGAGGGATGTGATAGTAAAGGCACTGACTGCAAAGAGTGTAGATGAGGCCGTGGCAAGCCTGAGCCAGGCACAGTTTGGCGAGGAGATCGGAAAGGCTGCAGCACTGTACAACGAGAAGGGAAACATCCAGATATTTGACACGTACTTTGACAAGATGCTGTACCAGTATCTGGCAGGCGCAATGAAGAACTATTCAGACAAGGAGGCAGTAAAGCTGGTTGCAATGGACATTGATT
Source organism: Candidatus Nitrosopumilus sp. (assembly GCA_965238275.1). Lineage (GTDB taxonomy): Archaea > Thermoproteota > Nitrososphaeria > Nitrososphaerales > Nitrosopumilaceae > Nitrosopumilus. The sequence goes on along the minus strand of OZ250186.1, from coordinate 740,633 downwards.
TTTACAACATACAGAGCGTGATAAGGGGAAAATTCTGGGAGTTGCAGGAAGAACAGATCCAGGATCTGATAATTCCCACCGGCCCGCACGCAAGGGATCTGCTTGGCAGGATGATGGGGGCTGCTACCATCAGGGATGCATTCGGTGAACTGTCAGGTACCAAGTACAAGGGTCTTGTTCCACAGATTGAAGGCGATCTGAACCTGATGGCGGCATTTGAGAGAGCCTTTGAGATGGAGATCTACCGCACCAGCCTGAGATCATTCACAAAGATGTTCAGTTTTGCAACCATAGTGGGAATCACCAGGCTGACGGCATTTGAGGTAAGGAATCTTGCAGCCGTCGCCTTTGCAGTGGAACAGAAGATTCCAGCTGCAACCACAATGTCAAAGCTGATCCTACAGGAGGAGTGATGTCTGGCCTGAGGAGGAGAACCGGTCCCACCGCGGAGACTCTGATCAGTACCATCTGGGGCAGCTCATTCATGGCGATGATATTCGCACTCCCGCCGCTTGGAATATTTCTGGGAATATATCTTGGGACAGACCAGCTGGTCGTCGGGGCAGTGGCCGGATTCGGGGTCCATTTTGCGACCCTGGCATTCTCAGACAGAATCTCAAGGGCAGTGGCCAGAATAGTAAGATAGGTTATAAGGAACACTCAGACGGGTAATATATCATGATGGGCGACAGGGATTTTCAGACCACAATACGTGGTGCGATTGGATCCATAAGCAAGGAATTGGAGATCAACATAGACTCCAAGGACATCAAGACCATCCACCTCAAGGAGGCAGTCCAGTGTCTGAGGCGCTCGTACTATGACAGGATGGATCCTCTGGATATCGAGATTAGGGGGTTCAACGAGCTGGTCTCAGGGCTGCTCAAGAAGTTCCAGTACGGCAGCGAGGTCAAGGAGTTTGCAATAGACGATCTCAAGCTCAGGGGGCATGCAGACATGATAGCAGATGATGCCATACTGCTGTTCAGGTCAGCAACAGTCGAGCCGGAGAATCCGATGGCAGACGACATACTGTACCTTAATGCATGCATGTGGATATACGACAAGTACGACGGCATCATAGTCTACATCACCGGGGACAGAAAGGAGACCACATTCTCGCTGACGCGCAACAAAAAGATGTTCGAGGAGACTGTCAGGAGGATCCGCGTGCTGGCCAGCCTCCTCAAGGAGCAGAAGGTGCCGGTTCTGGAGCCGTCTACCAGATGTGCAGAATGCCAGTACTATGAGCGGTGCTTTACAAAGAGAAAGAACACCAAGCAGTTAACCATCGCAGAGATGCTTGGGTTGGGCGACAAGAACTAGTCAAGGACCGCAGACGGCGTGCATCCTAACCCGTATGATTCCCGTGCAGATTCGTGCCCGTGAGAGACCCCACCACAGGCTGAACTCTTGATAAATGAAAAATATTGTAAAGGATGCGTTCCTTTGTTTAATCCAGTGGTTCGGGATGTCCCTTTCCACGAAGAGCAAAACACACTACTGCCAGTGCAATTGCAACTCCTGCTGCCGCGCCAAAGGCGGCCATACCTGCTTCAGCCATTTAATAAAAAAGGGCTTAACGAGCTTTTATAACTTTTCCAATTTATTTTTTTTAAAAACAAAGTATCATAATTTTATCATTCTATGATACCTATCGGACAAACTCAAAGTGAACCTCGTTCTCCTGTCCGCTGGTCATGGAGCTTAGATTGTAAAATACCGTACCGGTGATCCTCCAAGAGGCCGAATCGTCCTGCAGATCGGCCCATAGCTGCGGCGTGTTTCCAGAGTTTCTCAGCGTGATGGTGTCCTTTAGTATGATCGAGTTGTCGCCAAGAAGGGTAAAGAAGTTGGAGCCAAACTCCACCATTCCCTCAGGCCTGCTTCCGATCTGGCCGCCTGAGATCTGCTCGGATTCTGAGTAGCCTGTCTCATAGAGCTGATAGTCCATGGTCTGGACTAGTACCGCGCGCGGGTTGGGATTGGAGATTGTAAATACCACGTCGATTGTGGCAGTCCGCTCTGAGATCTTGGCCACGGAGATCTCGTCAAGTTCGACCTGGAGGGGCTGTATCTGTTGTGTCTGGGGGCCGCCGCCTGTACCGGGGGCCTCTATTAGTGACGGTCCGGTTAGAAGAATGCCGCCGAGTATGACTGCAAGTACGGCAACTGCTACCCCCACAAAGATCTTGGGATTGACCATCACTGTGCACTGTGTTGAGATAGTTATTATACCATTGGAACAAAAGGATGTAATGCAGTACTTTCAGGCGGTTCAGCAGGGAAGACAGAGGGCAAACAGATCGCAGATGAAGATGTTCAAGGCAGCCGGATTTGGCATGCTGACACTTACTACCAAGAAGAACGGCCAGAGTTTTGAGCCCGTGGGGGAGGAGGAGTACACGGCAGTGATTGAATCTGAGGGCGGCTACGTGGCAATTATCGTAGACGGTGACGGCTTTACAAAGGCGCAGTCAAAGACGATGGGAAGGGACGAGGCCGTGTCAGTCTTTGGGAAGCTGCGCCAATCCGGAATACCAGAGTATCCCAAAAGCGAGATCCGCATCTGGACTGAGACAAAACGTACCGTCCAGAACGATTCAGGATGATGAGGGCAGGACAACCTCGGTTCCCACGTCGGCGCCCTTGATGGCACTTTCAATGATCTTCGGATCCGCCTTTATTATTCTCGTCTTGATTCTGGAGCGCTCTATTATCTTCAGGGCAAGAATGTCCATCAGATCGTACCCTCCTGCGACAGAGTCCGCGTGGACCAGCATGGCCCTGAGGTTCTTCAGCTCGATGCGCTTGAACTTTTTTGCGTTCTTGAATTTTTGGGGATCCATGTCGTACACCCCGTCTACGTCAGTTGCGTTGAGAAACTGCTCGGCCTGAACCTTCTCTGCGATCAGTGCTGCAGTCCCGTTGGTGCTCTGGCCCGGGTGCAGCCCCCCCGTGACTACTATCAGTCCCCCGTCCACTGCATGACGAATCTCCTGCAGGGTGACAGGCGGATGCAGGTAGGCCCTGTTCTTGAGGGCGTATATCAGCAGCTTGGCATTGAGCCGCGAGATCTCGATGCCCAACTCGTCAAGACTGGATTCGTCTGCGCCGGAGTCTCTGGCGTGGGATATGTAGTGGCGCGCGATGGTTCCGCCTCCGGCAACCACGATGGGCTGGCATACCTTGCTCACCTTTACCAGGAACTCGGCATAGTCTGCCAGCATCTTTACGTTGTCCATGCCAAAGATTCGTCCTGACAGTTTGATTACAATCCTCTTCATTTCAGATCCTTGAGTATTGAGCCTGCTGCAATTTCAACTTTTTTTCTGTTCTGTGGATATGTATAGACCCGGAGTATGTTCATGTAGCCGGAGATGGCCGAGACTATCGGCATGTCTGAGACCAGCACCTCACGTCCGGAGGACTGCTCTCCCCGGCGCGTCATCAGCAGGATCGACTGGTGCATGCTGTCTGAGGGCATGGTGGGTAACGAGGAGGCAGCCGCGCTGTCAACAAAGATCTCGTCCTCATCGATTTGTGTTCTCCTTGATATCTCTGCACGGATGTCATCGGTGTTCATCTCCGTGTCTGTGCTGCCTGTGTGGATCCTCTCAAATACGCACTTGATCAGCCTCCTGTTTTTAAAGTCCTCAACGATTCTCCGGGCACGGCCAAGATTTGGGGATTTGGAGGATGCAATCATGATCAGCGCCTGCTCGTCAGTCAGGTCAAGGAACTCATCGGGGTCAAACGTGGTGAATCCGAACTCGTCATCAGAGAGTTTCAGTGCCTCGATCAGCATGACTTCAGCGGCCCTTACAGTCTTGTGAAAGTATACTGCCTTGAACATCTGGTATCTGGAGTACACCATGGATTCAAAGGAGTACAGCGCCGACTGGTCCAGTGCCAGATGCCTCTGGTGTACGTCAAGGGAGTGCGTGATTCTCTTGTAGTCGATCCGTGCATGTTCGGTGCCTGTGAAGTAGCTGTCCCTGAGCAGATAGTCCATCATGTCGGCGCTGAGGCTGCCTGAGATTATCTCGTTGAGGTACTTGAATTGGGATCGGGAAAATGCAACATCGGCGACAAGCCTCTTGTCAAACCCGCTGTTCTGCAGGGAGTCGCCAATATCGGATTCCAGAATGAGTCTCCTGCCAAAGTCCTCGTGTGTGGTCTTTGGGGTTCTACTTACCTCCTCAAATATGTGTGAGAACGGCCCGTGCCCTATGTCATGGAGCAGTCCTGCCAGCCGGAGAATGTCGATCTCGTCTGACTTTATTGCTCCCTTTTCGTACAGTGCCTGGCCTGCCTGGCCTGCGATATACATGACTCCCAGGGAGTGTTCAAACCGCGTGTGAAGCGCCGTGGGATACACGGTAAATGCACAGGAGAGCTGCTTTATCCGTCTCAGTCTCTGAAAGAGCGGACTGTCAACCAGTGGTAGTTCGGACTTGGATACCTGAATAAAGCCATGAATCGGATCAATAATGTCTAGATACTTTTTCATTTGCAGGCCCGCTCTAATATCTGAAGAATCTCTCCATGAATATCCTTTTTGGGCTTTAATGCATCGATCACATGCCAGTGGTTATTCCCTGCAGCAGCATCACGATATGCATCCCGTATATGCCTGACAAACTCCACATTCCCTTCAAACCTGTCACGATCAAGGCTCTTCCTGCGGAACGACTCTTCTGCTGCAATGTCCAGCAGAATGACGATGTCTGCCTTGGGCAGCCCGGAGTCAAGATTCTCAAGCCACCGGCGGTTCACCCCGTTGGTAGTGCCGTACACGATGTTGGAGTGGTAGTACCTGTTCATTATCAAAAAGTCGTTGTTCCTCTGGGCCTCCTCAATGTCATGAAATTTCTCCCATCTGTTTGCAGCTAGAAGGCAGTGGATTACCTGTGGTGCGTACTCTTGTTTCCTCTCCAGGTATCGCCTGATCTCATGTCCTACCGGGGTGGTATAATCCGGAAAGTCAAACTGTTGTACTTTATCTCCACGTGCAGTAAGGGTCTGCTTGAGCATGGCAGACTGGGTCATCTTGCCTGCCTGATCCCCGCCCTCGATTACAACAATCATGAGTATAGACGATAGTCAATCCCGTATTAATTAATCCCCCGTCTGGTTTTGGGGGCGGCCTAGTTTTGAATCCATCAAGCTTTATAAGTAAAAATTGGATACAATAGAAAATGGGATTGGCCGGATCGATGGCAAGAGAGATGATGAGGGAGATTGGAAACAAGTCAAAGGAGTTTTACGAGTTTGTCCTGCCGCCGGTGGACATGCATCTGGACGGGGACGTGCTGGTACTGCAGGCAGACATGCCGGGATTTGAAAAGAAGGACATCAAGCTGTCATTGAGGGGAAGGATTCTTGGCATCAAGGCCAGCAGGGATGCAAAAAAGGAACACGACATGATCTGCAACCAGCGGCCGGACATAATTGACAAGAGGGTAAGACTTCCGGTTCACCCGGCAGAGGAGGCAGTCACGTCTGCAAGATACGCAGACGGGATCCTGACAGTTACAATTCCCATCCGGAAGGACGGAACCGACATCACCATAGAGTAGTTACCTTCTAAACGCTACAAATACGCCCATCAGTATCAGCGATGATATCATGCCGGCAGCGCCAATCGTGGCATCAGTCGTGTATATTACAGCAGAGCCGAGAAATATTGCAGCCGAGAGTATGCTGCTTGGAATCAGTCTGTCGGTTCGGGATCTTGGGCCGTACTGTAATGACCGGTTCTCGTCCAAAAACCTCTTGAGTTCGGGTGCGACAGATATGGTGGCGTCGATGGACTTTGCAAGCCTCTCAAAGGAGTACTTGAGCTCCTCTATGTATGCGTCCTTGATCAGCCTCTCCTCCTGGAGTATCTCCCGGACCACCTTGACAAATTTAAAGTCAACCTTGTGCGTCTTGTAGATTCCCTCAATGATCGACGCCATCCTCATGTACAGGGCCAAGTTCTTTGGCAATACGAACGGAAACTTGCTCATGGTCCTGTTTGCAAGTTCCATCAAACTCTCCACCTCCATGTCATCAGGCTTTTTGCCATGCATTGCGCCAATGGTCATCCCGATTCCCTTCTCTATCACCATCCTGTTGGATTCCGGAGTCAGCATGCCAAGATCGTCCATCGCATTGACGGTTCTTGCAGGATCCTTCTCCACCAGGGCAAGATACAGCCGGACCAGCCTGAGCCGGGTCTCGTTGTCAAGCCTTCCCACCATCCCATAGTCGTACAGAATCAGCCTGCCATCATCAGTCACCGAGATGTTTCCCGGGTGGGGGTCTGCATGGAACACAGAGTACCGTAAAAGCATCGTAAAGAAGACCTTGTGGACATCAATGACCAGTGCCTTCCTGTCGATTCCCTTCTCTTCGAGCGATTCAATGTTTGTTATCTTGATTCCGGGGACATACTCCATTGTAAGGACGTTCTTTGAGGAGAGATCGTCGTATACGGACGGAACCACGACCTTTTTGTTACCCCTCATGTCGTGTTTGATCCTCTTGAGGTTAGCCGACTCGCGGGTGTAGTCCATCTCCTCGTGAATGGTCTCTATGAACTGGGCCAGCATGGCCTTTGCAGAATACCGCAGGGCCGGATCTACAAACCTAAGTGCCAGCGGAAGCACCTTCTTCAGAACCCTTATGTCCAGGGCCACGACTTTCTCGATGCCGGGCCTCTTTACCTTGATGGCCATCTGCCTGCCGGAGGATGTTCCCAGATAGACCTGACCCAGCGATGCGCCGGATATTGGGCTGGTATCTATCTCATCGAATCTCTCTGATATGGGTCCCAGATCCCTCTCGATTACCGGCCTTACCAGATCAAACGGGGCTGCAGGGACGCTGTCCTGCAGTTTTGCAAGCTCCACAAGATACGGTTGGGGCAGTATGTCTGCTCTTGATGAGAGCCACTGTCCCAGTTTTATGTATACAGGCCCAAGCGAGATGAATGTATCAAGCATCTTTCGAGCATGCCTTTGAAACTTTGCTTGATCAACCCTGTCTTCCTTTTTGACCCATCTCTTCCTGTCCCTGCGCAGCGCGATGATTGAGGGAAGAAGTCTGACTAGTACCCGGACGGTTCTGAGTGTGGACATGGCATCTACCCCATACGATCCTTGATTTTTTTGGCTGCAACATATCCCAGATACCCCGAAACAGCAGACAGTGCCAGTCTTGAGGCAAGGGACGGCCTCCTGTTCCCTGCAGTCAGGGAGCCGGAAAATATTGCACATGCCAGACCTGCCAGAACCTCCGGGGCATCAGTCACCAGATGTCCTATGGGATCTCTCCTGGGATCAACCCCGTCGGCGTGAACCAGAAACTTGTCATCATACTCCCTTATGTGCAGGTTGCCGTACCGGTACTGCCTGCGTGCGCCGTTCTTCTGGCCCAGGATGGTCTCCTCTGCGCCTTCAGGCATGAACTCCCTTATCTCCTTGGGAACCGCAATCTCATTGCCTGGCATGATCGCAAGATCGGGTAATTGCTTATAACCTTCACTCAAGCATTGCAGTCTCGTTCCATTCATGGGAGCACATGCGCAAGGATGCTTGTGTCATATCTTATCTTTTGTAAACATGACCAGGCTGCCTGCAAAACATGCCAGCATCCCAAGTCCGGTTACATACGCGTAGCTGACCTGTATTCCGGGAATCTCATAGTCGTAATGGTCCAGTATCAGGGTTCCGGCCAGCAGGACGGCTCCAAGTACCATAAGTTTTCTATGCGTCTCCAACAGATCTCATTCTGTTTGAAACTATAGTTAAGAGTATGTTCCTGCAATTAATGCGTCCTTTTTTAAGAAAACAAGTTCTGTTCGTATACATGATTGTCAGCAAAAGCATCAGCATAACACAATCACAGGAACTGTCACGCAGGATCGTGAAGTGCTCCCGGGAAACAGATATTGTTTACGACATGACGATCATGATGAAACTTGCACATCCAAGGATCACGCAGTTTGACGTTACGTTGTACAAAAAGTAGTTCCTCCCCTACCCAATGGAGCCGGCGTGTTTGGAAGCAAGATCAGCTTGGTGTTGAGTGGAAGCAAGGGTGTGTGGGCAAGAACGATGTACTCCAATCGGTGGCGGCATATAGGAACACGGAGAGTACGCATCATGAAAAAGCTGGACGAATCGAAGGTAAGGTGGATACTTTCGGAGAGGGACAAGGGATCCACCAATTTATGCATCTCCAAGGCAATGGGTGTGTCGCCGCGGTGGATAAGGAAGCTGTATTCCAGGTACAAGGGACAGGAACGCAGCAGCGTGGCGTATCCGATGCACATGGGCAGGCCCGCATGCGGCCTTCCCGGCAGGAAGGAACACTCCGCGGTACTGTGCGCCAAGGGCAACGACCACGTCGGGGCCGTGCGCCTGCACGGGCGCATAAGGGACGTCACCGGAATAAATATTCCATACAACCGCATACACATGGTATTGCGTGACGAGGATCTGGCTGCCAGACAGCCCAACAAGAGCAAGCGCCGCAAGTGGATCCGCTTTGAGCGCACCTATTCCAACTCGATGTGGCACACCGACTACAAGCTGCTTGATGACGGCAGGTGGTTCCTGTGCTACGAGGACGATGCCTCGCGGTTCGTGACTGCGTACGGCACGTTTGAGCGTGCAACTGCAGAAAACGCCCTGTCGGTATTGGACGAGGCGATAAGGAACCACGGCAAGCCTGCATCCATAATGACTGACCGCGGATCCCAGTTCTACGCCACCGCATCAGAGGCAAAGAAAAAGGGCGCATCCGAGTTTGAAAAGAGACTGGCAGAGCTTGGCATCAAGCAGATCCTGGCAGGCGTGAGGCATCCTCAGACCAACGGCAAGCTGGAGAGGCTGCACGGGGAGATCCAGCGGAAGCTGCCCGAATTTGAGGCGATAATGATGCGCAAGAGCGACCCGGTGGACCTCTTCATGCAGTGGTACAATTACGACAGACCGCACATGTCACTTGGCCCTGACGGGGAGGAGACGCCAGCCCAGGCGTTTGTGCGCAAGATGCCACCAAAAGGAGAGATAGTAATAGATGAGCAGACAGGGGAGGAGTATCATGTGGAGTAAGGGAGGAACTACTTTTCGTATTCCACACACGCAGTTTGACGTCAACAACCTGATAACTGGCTGGTGCAGGGAATTTGACTTGACTGGTGCATGCCACATGCACGAAGCTGTGCCCGGCACGCCAGACCGTATTTATAAGTAAGAAAAATCTTACATGACGTGTGTCAGAACCGATAATGAGGATCGTAACCGTTTCAGAGAAGGGCCAGATCTCGATACCGCGGGACATTAGGGTGCAGCTTGCCGTTAAGAAGGGTTCGAGACTGGTGCTAGTCCTGAAAGACAAAAAACTCCTGATCAGCAAGGCATCCGACATATCGCAATTGATTGAAGACGGCTTTGACGACGTGGTACGGCACTCTGAATACTCGCTGAAGAAGGTATGGGACAACGAGGAGGACGAGGTATGGAACAGGTATCTAAAAACGTGATCCAGCAGCGCTGCGTTGTCATACTGCCATTTCCATTTTCCGATCTGCAGCGGAAGAAGGCTAGGCCGGCAATCGTCGTATCAAACAACGGATACAACAGGAAATCAGATGACGTAGTGGCCGTACCGCTCACGTCAAACCCAAGGCCGTCAGAATATGGCGTGCCGGTTACAAACAGGAATATGGAAGACGGAAGGCTAGTTGTTGACAGTAATGCAAGGGTTGACAAGATATTCAGCGTGGAGAAAAGGATCATAGCGAAATGCATAGGAAAGGTAGACAGAAAAACTCACGCCACCATATGCAAGTTGCTCTCTACCCTTACCGAGTGATATGTGTCTTCCAGAATGATCCGATCACCCAGCCAAAAAAACTGCAAGTTTCTGTAAGAGGTCGCCTTTGCGAAGCGATTTTGTGCCTGATCTGACCCGATTAATTACCAACTGAGCTACGTTTTCGGCCATAAATACCCGATTAATTGCACGTTATCAGCATGGTCTGCAACATGGTGGTCTTCAGATCAAGGCATTTCCTGCAGGATATTTTGCACCGTATTTTCCGGCAGACGCTGCGTGTCCAAAATCTTTATGGATCATGCCTTCCTGTGTTATGGCATGGTGCCTGTAATCGACCTGGAAAAGATTGACTGGAACTCCGTAACCGACACCAAGTCTCTCTTCGAATCCGTCCTTGACATGCTCAAATCCAAGGACGAGGAGAGCATGGCGCTGAGAAAAGACGTCGAGCAGCTGAAGGAGGAGGCAGAGGCCTTCTCCGAGGATCGCGTGATGCTGACGGAGATGGATGCCCGGATCAAACTGCTGGAAGAAGAGAGCGTGCAAAAGGACGTCGAGATAGAACAAAAGGACTCAGAGATAGAGAATTTGAGGACAGAGGTAGAGAAACTGCGTGCAGAAAACGCCGCCCTGCTGCAGGGATGCGACGTCTCGCAGGCAGTCATGGACAGGATAGCCCGCCTGGAACGGCAGGCATCAGAGCATGCCTCTCAGCTAAAAGAGGCGCACGCGGCCAACTCGGCGCTGGCAGCCGAGAACCTGGACATCAAGACTCACCGCTCCAAGAAGCGGCTCCAAGAGTCGCCCGGGCCTGCGCCGAATCCGTTCAGGAAGGTCGTCTGCCTGCGAACAGGCCGTGATCCTCCCCCGATATCCGAAAAAAAGCTAGTCGACATGCAAGCCTGTCCGCACGGCCACGCCCTCTCGAAGGAGCCCACCGAGGTGACCATCCGGGTAGTCGAGGAGATTATCGACGGGAAGCTGACCGGCATCCAGTATACCATTATTCGCAGGTACTGCAGGGAATGCGGCAGGCAGTTTGCCCCCGAGATCCCAGGGATCGTCCCCGGGGGACGGTTCGGCGCCAGCCTGACGTGCCTTGAGACGACGATGAGGATGTACGGCATTCCCTACGAAATCATCCGCAAGCTGATCAACATAATCCACCACACAAACCTTGCAAAGTCGACTGTCATCGGCCACGTGGATGCCGTGACCGGATCCCTCCACCCGCTCTACGAGGAGATGCTCGAGGAGATATTCTTCTCAGAGCATGTCTTCGGGGACGAGACCAGCTGGAGGGTAGCCGGGATGCTGTACTGGCTGTGGATACTAGTCGGCTCCGACTCGACTGTCTTTTACGTGGACAAGCGCCGGGGAGGAGACGTGCTGGAGACCCTGCTTGGAGGGTACGCAGGCCACGTCACCTCTGATTCACACGCTGCGTGGAACCGCATCGGCAGGACCCACCAAAAGTGCCACTACCACTACCTCCGCGAGATCATCCGCACCCTGACCATGAAAAACCCGGGACCCGAATTCAAAAAGTTTGCTAAGGCCCTAAAGGGGATAATCATCGATTCCTGGCACGCAGAGAAGGGACTCAACCCAAACGACGACAAGGCCGCGCGAAACCTCAAGGTGCGCAACCTCCTGGCCCGGATGAGGCGCCTGATGTCTGGCAGCTACACCGAACCCCACTGCAAGCGGTTTGTCAAGCGGCTGCGGCGCGAGATCACCCACCTGTTCCCATTCATCCGCCTCAACACAAAGTGCCATAACAACGACGCCGAGCGCCCCCTGCGGCCCAGCGTCGCATCCCGGAATGTCTCAGGCGGCAGCAAGAGCCTTGCCGGCGCATACAACCACGCCGTCCTGGCCAGCATCCGCGAGACGTGCAGGATGCGCGGCGTCAACCCGCACGACTTTTTGGTAGACTACATGCGAGGTATCGTCGAAAGGATACCGGCAACAGCAGCAGCGGCAGCAACAACTGCATAAATCCTGCAAAATCCATCCATGGCTGCCCTGCATGTCCTGCGCGACTCCCGTCGCACCGGTTGCCTGACACGTATCAGGCCGCCGTACCGGCCCTCCGCCAGATTCGGGCACAACGCACCGCCCCGGCAGCACCAAAAAAGGTCCACTTCGCAAGTCCGATCACCGAATCGGCCAAAACGCAGCTCAGTCGAACCTCACCCCGCCCGGAAAAAATCCTGAATAATGCCAATCAAATGGGCATTTACGGCCCAAAACGTAGCTCAGTTGGTAATTAATCGGGGCAGATCAGGCACGAAATCGCTTCGCAAAGGCGACCTCTTACAAGTTTCTGCAGTAGTACAACCCTGCTGTCCTCACTGACAGTTTGAGGCCAGAACCGGCGGCCCAAATTCGAAAAAAACAGATCCGGGAACGGGAGCACCGTTTTGTGACACTTGGAAGCAGCTGCAGGAACAGACGTGCTGGCCCCTCAGGATAGCCATCCGACAGGAAGTATTGGCAGCCAAGAAATGCCAGAACTGTCGCTAAACGGCAGACATAATACTCATCTCAATTTACAAATCGAGAGAGAATATCATTGAATAGTTACGATCCAATAAAAGAGAAAGTTGAATCAATGAAGCATGTAACAACTAGGCCGATGTTTGGTTACCAGTGTTTTTCAATAGAAAGGAAATTTTTTGTTGGATTCAGCAATAAGAATAACCAGCAAGTCATCGTTAGGCTTTCCAAAGATCAGCAGGAAACTGCTATAAAATCAAGAGCAATCAAACCGTTTTCTCATGGCGCAAAGATGGGATGGATTGAAATTGATTCAAAACTGACCACAATGGCCGATGCCATGAAGTGGATTGAAAAAGGATATGAGAATGCCAAAAAATTGGCCGAATAGAATGCCAAATCCAGAGATTTTATCATATGATTTATCGTCCCGGCATAACCCAAAAACTCCTGACGGGAAAGATCAACTCTGAAACGAGGGGACGCGGCATCCGGTTCGACTATTGCCCCCCCCCCTTCCCTCCGTCAAGAGCTGCCAGAGCGCATCTTAAACACTGCAACATTTGGTCAGCCTGATCAAAAGCACCGGCCCACGCATAGATATTCAGTCTTGATACGTAAAACATGCCTATCTGAAGACGCATGGGATGCCGGAGTGGCCAATCAGGTTAGTCAAGGCCGTATTGGACTTTCTTGACGGCGTCTCTGCGAGCAGTTCGTCGGGGCTCATCTGGCAGAAGTCTGAACTGGAGGAGTTTTTTTTGCAGTACGTCTCCCTCGTGGCCTCGGCGTGAAACCCCTTGAGGAACTGCCGCACAGACTCGCTGTCCTGCAGCGTCCTGGGAATCTGCCTTGTCATGTCCTGCAGCATGTGGCGCCTTGAAGATAACAAGTGTTTCCGTTTGATTGTAGTGCGGGAGATGGGATTTGAACCCACGAACTCCTGAGAGATAAGGACCTGAACCTTACGCCGTTGACCAGGCTGGGCGACTCCCGCAACATGACTTCCTGACATCCTGAATAAGTTCTTTATTATACGACAGGCGTGTCAGGATGGCAGATGGAGTTCAGGGAGATCTACTGCAGCAGCTGCAAGAAGATACTGGGACGCTACAACATCAAGTTTTACAGCGATGACAAGATTGGGGAAGTGATAAAGACATCCCACTCCATACACGTCAGGGAAGGCCACAGGATAAACATCAGGAAGTTTTCAAAAGACTGACTCTCCGGACGGCCTCTTTCAGGTCTGCAACCCGGGGAATCCCTCCCTGGATGTGACTGTTCCACGGTTGGGCATACAGTATGACGGATCTGCCGCGCCGGACGAACTCCTGTGCATTCAGAGGAGAGTCGTCAATGAAGACATCATAATTCAGGTCAGCCTTCATCGTCCCTGCAGCCACAGATACGTACCCGTCGTACGCTATCCCGTGATGGGCCAGCCATTCCCTTACAAAAGAGTCGGTGAATGGCTCCCGTGCAGTGACAATATCCACCTGTCCCAGTTCGGAGAGGCGCCTTGTAGTATCTGGCAGGCCTTCCTCGGTGGCAGGGATGGATCTCCAGTCCTTCCAGCACATTCCAAGCTCTGTATAAAACTGCTCGGGTTTAATTTTCAGTCTCTTCCAGAACATCCAGTCAGTTATGTCGTGTTTTGTTATCGGGGGCCTGATTGTGTTGTTATAGGCTATCCACGGCAGTATCACATCGGCAAGCACACCGTCTAAATCCAGTGCAATCCTCATTTATCCATCAATCACCGGTCTGCTTAAACTCGTGCAGAAGATTCTTCTGGTGCTTGTTGAGTTTTTTGGGTATGTTTATCACGATACGCACGTGTTGATCCCCCCTCCCCCTGGATCCTATGTGCGGCACGCCCTTGCCCCGCAGCCTGATTATGATGTTTGGTTGGCTGCCAGAGTTGACCTTGATCCTCTCGGTGCCTTGCAATGTCGGGACGATTACCTCGCACCCGAGTGCCGCGTCAACCATCGAGACATCCTGATCGTAATAGATTTCCCTGCCGTCGCGCTTGAAGTGGGGGTGCGGCTGTACCCGGACCCGGACTATCAGATCGCCGTCGGGGCCGTCGGGAATCTCGTCTCCCTCTCCGGGCACGTTGTAGTCGCCGGACTCGATTCCGGGGGGAATTGCAAACTTGACCTCTTTTTTGCCACGGCTCTTTCCATTCCCCTTGCACTGGCTGCATGGGGTCTGGATTATCGAGCCCCTGCCCCTGCAGGTGTTACATGGCATGGCCGTGACAAACGAGGCAAACCCGACGTTGCGGGTCTGGCGCACCTGTCCGTGGCCGCCACAACCTGCACACTGCTTTCTGGAAGTACCGGGTTTGCATCCAGAGCCCCTGCAGGTGCCACACTGAACCTGCTTTTGCAGATCAATCCTGACCTCCTTGCCATTAAGGACATCCTCTAGGGTGATTGAGGTCTCGTAGAGAAGATCCGATCCCTTGTGCCGACCAAAGCCGGATCTGCGGCCGCCTCCAAAGAGGGACTCGAAGATGGAATCAAATCCGCCACCGCTGCTGCCAAAGACATCACTAAAGTTGCCGCGTGCGCCCCGGAAGATATCCTCGCTGCTGTATCGTCCGTCCACTCCTGCGTGACCGTGTTGATCATAAATCTGCCTCTTTTCGGCATCAGACAGGATTGCATATGCCTCGGAGATCTCCTTGAAGTGTTCTACTGCCTCCGAGGATTTGTTGCGATCCGGATGAAACTTTAATGCAAGTTTTCTGTACTGTTTTTTAACCTCGTCTGGGGTGGACTCCTTTGAGACTCCCAGAACCTCATAGTAATCGCGTTTTGCAGCCATGACTCATCATTTTGGTGATTCAGTATAAATTTTAGAGTTTTGCAGTCTAGGATTTTGCAGTGTCAGACTCCTGTGAGTCTCCGGGGTTTGGTCCCGATGTGCCAGAGTCCTCAGGGTTTGGTCCCGATGTGCCAGAGTCCTCAGGGTTTGGTCCCGATGTGCCAGAGTCCTCAGGGTTTGGTCCCGATGTGCCAGAGTCCTCAGGGTTTGGTCCCGATGTGCCAGAGTCCTCAGGGTTTGGTCCCGATGTGCCAGAGTCCTCAGGGTTTGGTCCCGATGTGCCCTGGTCTCCGGGACCTGCCCCCTCCCCGCCTGGAGGAGGGGCTGCATTCTTGTAAAGTTCCACTGTCACTTCGGTAACAAGCGCCTGCAATGCATCAAGTTTGGGCTTTAGCTCCGAGGCATCCTTGTTCAGGGCCTCCTTGACCTCCCTGACGGCATCAGTAATCTTAATTCCCTGTTCCTGGGTAATCTTGTCCTTGAGATCGTGGTTGACCAGCTTCTCAGTGGTGTAGATGTAGCTCTCCGCCTCATTTTTGAGATCAATGCTCTCTTTCTTCTTCTTGTCCTCCTCGGAGAACTTCTCTGCATCCTTCTTTAGTCTCTCAATATCGTCCTTGGAGAGTTTTGAGGAGGACTCGATGGTGATCTTGGCCTCCTTTTGCGTTCCAAGATCCTTTGCAGTGACGTTGATTATTCCGTTTGCGTCGATATCAAACTTGACTTCAATCTGCGGTACTCCCCTTGGAGCAGGCGGAAGATCAGTCAGGTTGAAACTTCCCAGTGAGACGTTGTCAGTTGCCATTGGGCGTTCGCCCTGAACCACATGGATGGTCACGGCCGTCTGGTTGTCTGCTGCAGTGGTAAACACCTTGCCTTTGGATGTTGGGATGGTGGTGTTTCTCTCAATAAGCGGTTCTCTGACTCCCCCAAGGGTCTCAATTCCCAGTGTCAGAGGGGTGACATCAAGGAGAACTATATCGCTGGTAACGTCGCCTGCAATTATTCCTGCCTGGATTGCAGCGCCCATTGCTACTGCCTCCATCGGGTCAACGCCGGATTCTGCATCCTTTCCGATTACATCGCTGACAAACCGCCTTACTATGGGCATTCGTGTGGGGCCGCCTACCATGACAATCTTGTTTATGTCAGAGGCGGTAAGTTTTGCATCCTCAAGCGCCTTGAGTATCGACGGCTTGCACCGCTCTACAATTGGGGAGATGAGATCATCAAGCTTGGCCCGGGTAACCCTCAGTTCGAGGTTCTTTGCCCCTGATGAGGGGTCGTGTGAGATGAACGGCAGGTTGATGTCAGTCTCCATTACAGTCGACAGCTCAATCTTGGCCTTCTCAGAGGCCTCCCTGATTCGGGTCACTGCAGTCGTGTCTGCAGACAGATCAACGCCCTCCTTCTTTCTGAACTCATCTACAATGTAATTAATTATGGTCTGATCCATGTCGGTGCCGCCAAGCTGGGTATCCCCGGATGTGCTCATCACCTCAAAGACACCGCCGCCCATCTCCATTACAGTAACATCCAGCGTGCCTCCTCCAAAATCAAACACAAGAATCTTCATGTCCTCCTTTGCCTTGTCCAGTCCAAAGGCCAGGGATGCTGCAGTCGGCTCGTTGATAATCCGGACTACGTCAAGGCCGGCAATCGTTCCGGCATCCTTGGTCGCCTGACGCTGGTTGTCATCAAAGTATGCAGGAACTGTAATCACAACCTTCTCTACTGTTTCCCCGATGAACGCCTCGGCGTCTTTTTTTATCTTTTGCAGGATGAATGCGGAGATCTGCTGGGGCTTGTACTCCTTGTCCAGAATCCGAAACGTGTGATCAGAACCCATCTTTCTCTTGGCGGCAATTATGGTGGAGTCTGGGTTTGTCACAGCCTGTCTTCTTGCAGGCTCTCCTATCAGCAGATCGCCGGTCTTGGAAAACGCCACAACGGATGGAAATGCCTTTCCTCCGACAGTCACACCCTCTGCTGCAGGTATGATTGTGGGTTTTCCACCCATTACAACAGAGGCAGCAGAGTTACTGGTTCCCAAATCAATACCTATTATTTTAGCCATTTTACATACTCCTCTTTGAAATTTCCACCAGCGACGGTCTTACTGCCAAGTTGTGAGAAATATATCCTTTCCGAATCTCTCTGACGATGGTGCCATCATCCAGATCGGGATCATCCACCACGGATACTGCCTCGTGAAGATTTGGATCAAAGATCTCCCCGAGTGCATCAATCGGAGATACCTCATACTTTTTGAGCATCGAGTCCATGTTTTTCAGGATGGAGTCAAGACCGTCTGTCTTGACCCCGTTTTCTGCAAAGACGGTGATGGCCCTGACAAAGTCGTCATGTATCTTGAGAAGATCCAGTACGAATTCGTCTATCTTTGCACGGATGCCGCCCTTTATGTCAGACTGCATCTTTCTGGACAGGTTCTCATAGTCTGCAAGTGCCCGCTTCAGCTTCTCCTCATACTCGGCAGTTTTGGCCCTCTCCAGATCCAGCATATCGGGTTCAGGCTCTGCCACATCCCCGGGTGGCGCCTCTGATGGTTCCCCGGGTGGCGCCTCTGATGGTTCCCCGGGTGGCGCCTCTGATGGTTCCCCGGGTGGCGCCTCTGATGGTTCCCCGGGTGGCGCTTCTGATGGTTCCCCGGGTGGCGCCTCTGATGGTTCCCCGGGTGGCGCCTCTGATGGTTCCCCGGGTGGCGCCTCTGATGGTTCCCCGGGTGGCGCCTCTGATGGTTCCCCGGGTGGCGCCTCTGATGGTTCCCCGGGTGGCGCCTCTGATGGTTCCCCGGGTGGCGCCTCTGATGGTTCCCCGGGTGGCGCCTCTGATGGTTCCCCGGGTGGCGCCTCTGATGGTTCCCCGGGTGGCGCCTCTGATGGTTCCCCGGGTGGCGCCTCTGATGGTTCCCCGGGTGGCGCCTCTGATGGCTCGTCTGCGGGAGTTTCGTCTGGATTGGTTCTGGACAATATCAAGTCAGAATGCCAGCCAATCTAATTTATACGCTTATTGAATTACATCGCACATCGGATTGGCCTTTACAATCATCAGGGCCGAGTCCCCTCCGATCTTGCGGGTGTTTTCAAGATCAGACTTGGTGCACACTACAAAGATGGTAGTCTTGTCTGTGTGGTACATGTCAAAGTCATGTTCTCCACGCATTTCAACATCGCCTATATAGTCCCTGAGTCGGGATGCCAGCGTGTGACGTATCTCAATCTTGTCTCCGCGCATTGCATACCGGTCAAGTGCCCAGCACAGCACCACCTTGGTCCGGCTTGCCTTGATCTCGTTCTTCTTTAGTATGGCACGAATCTCATCAGTCAGTCGCTTGATGTAGCCATCAATGCCCTTGACTCCTCCGTTAATCAGATACATCAGCGTGTTTGTCCTCTCAAGGGACGAGGTCAGTATCTTGAGATCAAACAGGCCGCTGACCATCCCGTCTAGAAACATATCCTCAAAACCGTCAGATGCCATGTTATTCCTCGTAGTCTCGTCAGGTACGTGTCTGCAAGTCTCCAGAATACTGCAGAGATTCGAGAATCCTGTCAGGACGTCGATTGCATGAAAGTTCTCAGAGGATGTGATTGTGACAAACTTCTTCTCCTTTTTGCCGCTTGCAAGCAGGCCGGACAGAACCTCGTCATTCTTTCCGTTGAAGGATCCAATAAATCTGGGCTGCCTGCTCTGGTCGTTCAGTGGATAATAAAAGTATGAGATGCTCTTTCCCACCTCAAAGCCCGTCACATGCTCAAGCAGTGTGATGGTTTCGCTGTTGCCACCAAGTCTGGCTGGGAGTGAAAATACTACCGAGCTGTTCTTCTTCAGCGGGGCGGTTGCGTCCTTGAACTTGGAACTGATCTCGATTCTGATGTCCTGCCCAGTCTGCCGGATCAGTGGGGTAAAGAAGAGGTATTGTGCATGTGAGATGGCCGTATTGATAGGTTCCATCGGCAGAATGGGTTCGTCCTCCTTGAAGGAGGATACATCAGGATAGGTTCTTGCAATCTCTGCTGAGATCTGGATTGCAGAGGTGGTGGACTCGTCTATTATGCAGACATTTGCGCCCCTGATCGCCATCTGGCATGCAATAGCATATCCTTCCGTACTGAGACCATACACCACTACTTTGACTGTCCCCATGCAAGTACAGACATGGCAGAACAAAAAAACTTATTGACCGTACTCGTATACTGCAGGATTCGAGTACGCAGGCCTGCACTTCTGCCCCCTGGCATACGCGGTTCTTTGGACGTACAGGCAGGCAATTAAGGAATGAATCCAGGATCCTGCGCGTTTCCAGCATGGGATGTGCTACTTTCTGGATGATACACCACATAGAAAGTTCATTAAGGGAACAGACGTGCTCGATCTTGCAGCCCGGTAGTGTAGTGGTCAAGCATGGGGGCCTTTGGAGCCCTCGACCCCAGTTCGAATCTGGGCCGGGCTATACACCCGAGGCTGCAGTACCTTGCATCCAAAAACTTCAAGCTTGATGACTTGAAACCGACATGCCGGGGTGGTGGTGGTGGTGGTGGTGGTGGTGGTGGTGGTGGTGGTGCACTGCTCCAAAACATGGTCTGGCATCCATGGACATCATGACAGTACCTGATGCGTAAACTGGCTGTACCGGAGGCCGGCAGGATATTAAAAGTCCAGTCTTGTGAGGAGTCTGGATGCAACTATGAACAGCGCAGATGCCAGACCAGCAAGAACTGCAATCTCAACAATGACAAACTCGGTAACGGTTCCAAAGATTCCGGCCCTGATCACGTCTACAAGATAGGTCAGTGGGTTCAGGTAGAATGCCGTACGCAGCGGCTCGGGTACCCCCTCTGCAGGATAAAATGCCGTGCTGACAAACGCAAAGAACAGAAAGACGGTGTTGATTATCACGTTAAATCCCTCGCTTGAGCGCATTCTTGTAGAGATTATCGATGCCAGCGATCCAAACAGTACGGAGCCTGCAACCGCACCAAACACTATCAGCGGGATGGTAATCAGTGAGAACTCTATGGATCCGACGAATACGGGGAACCCGACCAGGGCTATCATGGCTGCGCTAATCAGGCCGATTATGCCTATCGTGCATATGTTGCCAAGTATGTAGTGGTTTCTGGTGAACGGTCCGGACATTATCTGCTCAAACATCCCGTCCCGTCTGTCGTTCCAGATGAGTATGCCTGATATGAGCGTGCTATTCATGATGTTGAACCCGATCATTCCTGATGCCAGAAACGCCGGATAGCTCAGACTCTTTGAGCCGTACTGGACCTCGGGGATTAGCTGGGCATAGGCAAATCCTGCAACAAAGATGTAGATCAACGGGAATATGACCTGCCATATCAAGAACCCCGGATTGAGGGATACTGTGAGGTTCCGGTTGACAAGCCTAATTATCGGGTGCATTCTTCCCCACCATCTTTAGAAATATCTCCTCAAGGTTTGTCGGAACCGCCGAGAGATCATCTACTGTGATATGGTTGTCGCTGAGTATCTTCAATACCTGCTGCAGCACCAGCTCCGACTGTCTTGAATATATTATGATGTCAGTCCCGCTCTCAAGACTAATCCTGCAGTCCGGTATTTTGGAGAGCAGCGGGGATACCTCTGGCATCCTCTTTAAGAGATGGATCTTGATGGTCTTCTCCTTGCCAAATCTGTTCTTTAGCGCATCAGGAGTGTCAACAGTAAGTATCCTCCCATGATCGATTATTGCAATCTCATCACAGAGATACTCGGCCTCAGTCAGTATGTGTGTGGTGTAGAATATTGTCAGCCCGTCACGCACCTTGTTCTTTAGGTAGTCCAACAGGTTCCGCCTGGCACCGGGATCCAGTCCGGCAGTAGGCTCGTCCAGAAACAGAAGATCCATGTCGTGCATGAACTCGCGGGCCACCTGGACCCTTCTCCGCTGTCCTATGGAGAGATCCTCGTTTCGCTTCTTTCTGATTTCTACAAGATCAAAATCCTTCAACAGTTGTTCTGTCCTGATCCGGCGCTCTCTCTTGGGTACGTTCCACATCATCCCGTACTTGTCAAGTGCCTTCTCAACTGAGAGCGTCGACTCGTAGCTTGGCTGTTGCAGCACAACTCCTATCCTGTGACGCACCCTGAGGGGATCCCTTATTGCATCCACGCCCAGTATGGAAAGCGAACCGCTTGAGGGGGGAATGAGGGTGGTGAGAAGCTTGATGGAGGTTGACTTTCCTGCCCCGTTGGGTCCCAGAAATCCAAACACCTGGCCCTGTCTGACTGAAAGTGTAATGTCGTCCACTGCCCTGACTGAGCCGTACGACTTTGAGAGGTGTCTTACGTCAATGGACATCATGCAGGGATCATCATGCCGCCGCTTATTTAGTCAATTCTTGCAGCCACGGCAGGCTGTGCGTGCCTTGGGATATGATGGTGCAGGATACGACCGTCCTGCAGCACAGGTTGCGTCTACCGCATGTGCACCTGCAGATTCCCATATCCATACCCGAACCGGCCATAATGAAATTCTTATTAATGGAACGGGGTTACCACGTAATGGCTTGACAGAGTATGATGATCTTCTCAGCAAGTTGCTTGAGCTCAAACCTGAACTGACATCAGATGACATCATGGACAGGATAAGGATAAAGAAGGACAAGATTGGTGCAGGATACCTGACTGACAGCGGGGCACTGTTCCTGATTGCCTCTGAGATGGGACTGGATCTTGCAACGCCGCAAAAGATAGAGATGGAGTTGAAGGACCTGTATGCAGGTGCAAAGGAGATCACGCTTGAGGCAAAGGTTCTGAACATCTCGCCTGCAAAACAGTTTTCAAGAAAGGACGGCTCGCCGTTCCACCTCAGAACCATGACAGTGTATGATGCAGACACAACGGCAAGCGTAAAGATGTGGGATGAAAAGGCAATGCTTCCAGGAATCGAGGATCTCAGACCAGGGGATTTGGTCAGGATAATAAAGGCATACGTAAAATCGGATATGACAGGCGCCCCTACAATCAATGTAGGGTCTGGCTCCAGTATTGAGCCGGCAGACGCACAAAGCACGATTCCGTCCATAGACTCCATTACAAAGGATGTAGACGAACTGCAGGAGGGACAGAAGGATGTGGTGGTAAGGGGAGTCATTGAAGGAAGGGTGTTTGGCATGGAGTTTACCAACTCTAGGGGCCAGCCAGGCAAGGCACTCAAGATGAGGCTCAGGGGAAAGAGCGGAGCTGCAATGCCGGTAGTCCTCTGGGGAAAGGACGAATCCAGCATTCCAGACATGATCGAGGAGTCTTCTGAGGCAAGGCTGCTCGGAATAAGGATCAAGAATGGAAATCAGGGAATGGAGATCCATGGCGATGATGCGACCGTAATTGAGATCAAGGGCGGGGACATAAAGCCCGTTGTTGTAAGAATCCTGTCCATAATCAGGACCGACGGAGGCAGAAGCCTGATACTCGGGACGGGTTCGGGCAGGGCGATATACAGCATAACGGATTCTGCAAGCATGACAGGCGCGTGTGTCGAGGGTGATGTGGTGGAGTTCATGCCCTCAAAGGTGTATGGCAGCTCTGTAACGCTTGACGGGAACTCGTTTGTAAGAAAGATGGATGATGACGGCACCATCCCGTCGCTGTCAGAAGTCAGGACAAAGATAAACCAGATAAAGCCGGACAGGATCTACTGTATCGAGGCCATAGTCCTAAAGGCCGGCGAGAGGCGCGAGGTCCAGACAAAGTCCGGAGATCTGGTCGCACTCTCGGAGATGTATGTGGAGGATGATACCGGTCCCATCTCAGTGAAGGGATGGAGGGATCAGGCAGCACTTCTTGACGGATGCCAGCTTGGGGACATCATACATATCACCGGAGTCAACGCAAGGGCGGGATTTGAGGGCGGTGTCGAGCTGTCCCTGACTGCGTTTTCCCAAATAAGGAAGAAGAACCAGCCCAAGGACAAATTTCAGGAAGACTAGTCCCAGAATCCCCGGGTCACGACATACTGCCTTTCTGCCTCGTAGATCTGTTTGAAGAGGTACTCCTCATCCACCATGTTCCTCAGAATCCTGGCCGCAGTGTCTGCACCCACCCCGTACCCGGACATTACAACGATTGCAGTCTTGCCAAAATTCTCCACCAGCGAGGAGACCTTCCAGGCGCGCTCAAACTTGTGCTGTTCTTGCGCAGACAGGCTTTTTCCTCCGTGCTTCTTTTGGATGATCTTTTGCAGGTCATAGTCAGAGTAGAACGTGGTGGTGATCTGCCTGCACTTGCAGTATGGGCATGCCAAGGGGCCGCTCACCTGATGGGTCTCGACGACCTTCTCCCATCTTCCGCACCGCGCGCAGAGCAGTCGGTGCCTTGTCTTGTTCAGCCTTGCCTTGACAAGATCAATGATTCCCTTGTCAAGGCTTGCAGGTGAGGCATAGTACTTTGAGGTGTGGTCCAGAATGGGCTCTGCCAGCTTGGAGAATTTGTCGACTTCAAGCCACTCCACCCGAGTCTCCCCCCGGCGGATCCCCTTGAGGATCTCTTCTGTTCCGTCCAAGTCGTACTTGTCATGGAACAGTTCGCGGAGCGCCTCGTCGACAAGCACGGTCTTGGAGTACCGCTCGTAGAGGAATCTGGCAGACTTGCGTTCATAGATGGCTCCGCGCCCCACTATTCCGAATTTTTTGGCAACGCACCATGTCCTCCAGTTGACGTTGTGCGTTCCAGTCAGGGACGCCCCCACCACGGAGTAGAGGTCATAGTCGTCATTCAGGACTCCAAGGAACACATCCCGGGATATTCTGGATCGGGACGACAGGGCTATCCTGTAGCCGTCTGAGCGGGAGTCGACTGTGGATCCCAGCACTGCAGAGAGCATGGAGGAGAGGAGCGTAGACAGGGTCGAGTTGATCCTTGTTCCAAGGCAGGAGTGAATCACTATGGATCCCTGGATCCTGTTTGATTCTACTGTAAGGTGGTTGCCTTCAGGCATCTCAAAGTCCAGATCCCGGATCACTCTGCTTGAGAGCTTGGCGGAGCCATGCCTGACCCGGGTGCGGAATCCTGCCACCTTTTCTGCCGTCCTGTAGTCTATTGGAATGTTCTCTCCCTCCCAGTATGGGACGGTGATCCCGCCGCCCCGAAACGGTTCGACGTTGACGGAAAACGACTTTTCATCCACGTTGAGTATCTTCCACTGCGACCCCTTGAGCACAAAGATGTTGCCCGTGTCTCCAAAGTCGCCTACAAACCTCTGGTCCAGCGAGCCTATGATTCTCTTGCCCACGCTGTCAAAGACCTTGAACTTTAGGATATCCGGGATGGTCGAGAGATTCTCAAAGTAGTACCGGAAGGAGCCACCCTTCTTCCTAAAGGACATACGGTTCCGGTCAAAGAGAAGGATGAAGTTGGAGTCAAGCAGATCAAGCACGCCTCCCAGATCACTCAGATGCAGGTTCCGGAACGGGTAGGCCTTTGTGACCAGCGTGTATGCTTGTTCCACAGTGACCTCGCCAAGCTGCATGGCAAGCCCGACCAGATGGTGTGCCAGGACGTCAAGGGAGTCTGAATGAATCTTCTGTTCCTCGATCGAACCCTCCTGTATGCGCTCAAGTATGGCTCTTGCCTCAAACTCGTCGTCGGGATTGTTTGTAATTATCAGGCCCTGGGCCGACTCTGCCCTGTTGTGTCTGCTGCGCCCTATCCGCTGGACAAACTTTGATACCTGTCTTGGGGAGCCGTAATGGACTACCAGTTCGACTGAGCCTATATCCAGTCCCAGTTCCAGTGACGAGGTACACACCACGATGTGGTGCCCTCCCTGGCGAAGGGACTCCTCAGTGTCCTCCCGGACCTCCCGGGACAGGGAACCGTGGTGCAGATCTATCCTCATCGAGGATTTCTCCTTGAGAATTGAGGCCAGAAATTCCGCCTCGCCCCGCGTGTTGGTAAAGAGGAGTATCGGCGAGTCAAGTTCCATCTTCTGGATGTACCGTATGATCTCCTCTGCGACGTCAGTGATGGTGCCTTCCACATATCTTATATCCACATCGTACCGCCTCACCGACGTGTCCCTTACTATCCGGCACTTTCGCTTGGTGCCTACCAGAAACTTTGCAGCATGCATGGGGTTGCCCACTGTGGCAGACAGCCCCACCCTTGTAAGGGAGTACCGGGAATTGAATTCCAGCCGCTCGATACTCAGCGAGAGCTGGGCGCCCCTCTCGCTTGCAAGCAGCTCGTGAACCTCGTCGACTATGACCCATTCCAGTTCGGATAGTGCGTCAAGCACCTTTGGCTGTGTCAGAAGAATGACCAGTGTCTCAGGTGTTGTGATGAGGATGTCAGGCGGGTTCTCGGTGATTCGCTTCCTGTCCCCCCGGGAGGTGTCGCCGTGCCTGATCGCTATGGACAGGCCCGATTCGTTGGCATATCTTGTGATTCTTCGGAATACGTCGCGATTCAGCGCGCGGAGTGGGGTTATGTAGAGTGCCTTGATTCGTCCGTCTGCCCGGCAGCCCCTGAGAAGGGAGAAGATTGGGATTGCAGAGCACTCGGTCTTGCCCGAGCCTGTCGGGGCAATGATCAGACAGTCCCGCTTCTGCAGGACTGTCGGAGATGCCTTTTTCTGAATCTCAGTCAGGTTGGAAAAACCGAATTTTTCAAACAGGGATCTAAGAGTCTGGTTTGTCTGCCGTGTTTGATCGTGTTCTTTCATAAGCAACTACGCCAACCAAGCCGATGATAAACATGGCTACGGTGATTATTGGGATTGAGTCAAATATTCCTGCCATTCATAGGCTATGACTCCAACTGTTAAATATCTAGCGAGAATGCCTTTTGGGCAATCGTTTGGTTCTGCCGCGTCATACAGAACCGTCCTCGGATATGCCTGATGCGTGAATCATGTAGGAGAAGTCCATGCCTGCCATGGCCCACCAGATCCTTCCCCGGAAACCCGATTGGGCCCTCCTCCTCCTGCTCAGATGAATCTTGATGTGCGTGAATGGATCAATGGCGGCCTTCATGTTTTCAACCTCGCGATCCTGAAACATTCTGATCATGTTTGTAACAACCACCGGGATTCTGGATTCTGTGGAAAACCGGGACAGTTCATGCATGTGCCTCATGAACAGGATGTTCTTCTCATGTACCTTCTCCTTGTACTCGTAGGAGAAGAGATCAGTAATGTTGTCAATTACGATCAGCGAGAATGTACCGCCCCTTAGGTTTTGAACCGCCCTTACCTGCTCGGATGTGTTGATTATGCGGGACACGGTAATCCTGTCAAGAACATCCGGAACCGAGTCCCGAATATTCCGGATGTTTAAGATGCGCTCGGGTCTGAATCCGCCTGTTGTATCCAGGTATAGAACGCGCCCCCCGTCCATGATCGAGCCGGCTGCAAGCTGGAGCAGCATCTGTGTCTTGCCTGTCCCGTTCTCCCCAAAGATATCGGTAATTACACCGTCCGGGATTCCACCGGACAGAAACCTGTCAATTTTTTGGAGGCCGGTGGGAATCAATTCAACTATCAGAACACATGCAGAAAATTTAGGGTTTCTGTCACGGCGAGTCCGGAAGGCGAAGATTCCATTGGTGTGGCATGCATTATGGCCGTGCTGGTAACAAAGAACGCCAGAAATGCAGTAATGGTGGTTCAGAGGCCGGCCATCTGATGACATCCAGGGAACCTGATCAGTCCGGATCCCCAGGCATGGAACCAATCATCTGCTTGACGCGTCCGACCTGCCCGTCCTGCAGTCTGACTTTTATCCCGTGCGGGTGGAATCGGCTTGAAGTCAGAATGGATTCTATCGCACCATACGTCAGGTTTCCTGTCTTCTGATTCCTCTTTGTCTCTATTGCAACAAGCGAGCCCTTTTTGAGAAGGCTTCTGTCGGGCATGTCAGGCACGTTCTGGAAAGTATGTCTGATGATTTAAACGGTGCAGGTATTCATGTCAGAAGCGCATTCAGACGGCGGCACCGCAGGACCGTTGCACGGAAGGCATTGACCGTCCATGCAGCACCCGGATGCATGCCGTGTGGGGTACATGATGCGGCTCGTGACTGAAAATTACGGTTCTGTTCAAATATGGTGATCTGAGGGATTTACTGTTCTAAAGTGAGCTTTCTGGATCTTCTGGCTCTGTTAAATTCTGGTGATCTCTGCCGTTCACTTCAAAAGTGTGTTTTTGGATCTTCTCCAGATTCAATCTTACCATGTTTCATCACGGTGTTCAAAAGTGTGGTACCTTCTACGGGCCTGTTCAAAAGTGAGATAAGTCATCCTAGCACCTTGGTGGTAAATTTTGGTGATCAGATCACTAGAATTTACCAGAGCTCGTCAGGCATCCCCCTCCCCCAAGGCGGCCCCGCGGACCCTAGTCGTTAAGGGAGGCTGCCTACTCACAAACTACTTTAGACAAAAAAACCGGCAGTAAGCATGGCCGAAGAGAGTCCGAAGTGCATGGTCCCGAAATTTTTTAACAGCAACGCCAGCTCGTATGACAGGATAGTCAGCTGGACCACCTTTGGCAAGGACGGCCTTTGGAAACGTAAGATTCTGGAGCACCTGTCTGATGAAAAAAACGTGTTGGATCTTGCCTGCGGTACGGGCATCCTTACGAGACAGATTGCAAAAATGCTGCCGGGCGCGGAGATAGTGGGCGTCGACGTTACCCAGGGGTACCTTGAGAAGGCCATGGAGAAGTCGGCCCCGCACCGGAACATCTCCTTTGTAAACCAGGATGCCGAAAAGCTCAGCCTCGGGGAAAAGTTCTCCTGCATCACTGCGTCATACCTGCCAAAATACTGCACGCCGGATACCCTGATCAGGAGCTGCCTTGACCACCTCGATGCCGGCGGGAAGATAATTCTGCATGACTTCACATATCCGAAGGCCGGCCCGGTGCGCAGAATGTGGGATTTTTATTTCAGGCTGCTGAATCTCGCGGGCCTTTTCACCCCAAGCTGGAGACAGGTCTTCGCCGACCTGCCCCGCCTGATAAGGGCCTCAAACTGGGTGCAGGAGTACGAGGAGGCCATGGAAGATCACGGACTGGAAACCCGCAGGCAGGATCTGACGTGGGGCTCCTCAGCCGTGCTTGTCGGAACCAAGACTGTCTAGGTTTATCTCCTCAAATATGGTAAACCACACGGCCCCGCCGTGAACGAGTTCGTACTCCCTCAAGGTTATGCCCTGACCCGGATGCAGGTCCAGGGACAGGATCCTTCTGGTTGCGGCGATGCCATTGACGTTGAGAATGGTCCCGATGCCGCGCTTCTTCCTCAGAAGCTCGCCCATGACGGACTCAGGCAGCACGGCGGAGTCAAATTTCACGCTTGCCTTTATGACAGGCAGCCCGCGCGCGGTAATCGCGACCTTCCTTACGAACTGATTGGGCGCAACGGCGTTCTGCTCCACCACCTGCAGCTGGACGGCACAGTCAAGGACCTCCCCCAGGACGGTGACCACCTGGCCCACGGGGGCGTCCAGTATCCTGGCCAGAAGTATATCGGAACCTGACTTCATACAATGGTATCCCATTTACATGAATTAAAGATACCGTAAGATGAAAAAGCAGGCCGTGCCAGATATCACCGCCAGGCTTGTCACCTTGAGAACTGCCTCCTTTCTGTAGTACGACCCGCGGCCTACGTTCTGACGCTTCAGCTCCTTGTATTTTCTGGACGTGGTTATGAGGACATAGCTTGCAAGTCCCGCAATCGCGGAAAGCACTACGGTCTCGACTGATACGGCGTTTGACTGGATTGAGGCGCCGGCAAAAACTGGCAGGACCCCCCAGGATATGACGAACGACGTGTTGTTGTGGAATTTGCCGCGAAACAGCTCCAGGTTATACGCCAAAAGAAAGAACACCTCGATGGCCCCTATCGGGAACAGCAGCCAGGAATCCAAAAATGCATAGTACAGCCCGATGGAAAGGGAGGCAGTCAGGGAAACCGTCGATACTAGCCAGAGCTTTGATGGCGATATGCGTCCCCAAGGCTTTTTTTTGCTTCCTAGTGCGTCAAGACAGTGTGCGGATATCCCAATTGCAAGGAAATAGAGCAGGCAGGCTGACGCCAGCCTGTCAAGACTGAAGTCCACCGAGAGGGAGCCCCACACGGTAAAGGATACCACCATTCCGGTGTAGGGCAGAAACAGGATTCCTATTGATAGCCGAAAATTCCTAGAGCCGAACTTGGGCACAAACCATTCAGACAGCCTATCCTTTTGCACTATTTTTTAGTGGCGTTCATACATTAAATGATTTGACGCCCCTTCGGATTTGGAATTTTCCCGAACTGCCTGCATTCGTTTCAAGGCAGCTGCCACCGGCAGTCCTGCCTCCTGGCAGATATCAGATGCCCCTGCCCCAGAGCTGTCACATCGCAGTGACCGTGAACGCCTACCCAGTCAGGTTTTTGCGTACTGTGCCGGATCCGATTGCGGCTGAAACTCCGCAGTCAGAATCGCAGCCAGGCGAACTGACTTGACTTCCCAATCCCCGCTTCTGGATCGCCAAGCCGGACCCGAACCGCACGCATGCAGGGTACGGAAGGGACCCATAATTTCCAACAGCCTCCCCCCGCTTTTGAATCATTCAGAAACAATGGAAAAATCAAACAGGCGTTCACTATTCCTAAAATATACTTTTATTTCACAACGACGTTAACTAATCAAGGCAGTAATCAGCCAAGAATACATCGAAGGGTAAGAGTATCGATGAGCATGGATCAAGGGATAAATGCTGATTCTTCATGATTACTGCCCGAATTTTTTGCATGGTCGGAGCAACGTGTATGACCATTCGCAGCAGGTACAAAGACTGCGCAAAACACGTCGCAGTGGCACGAGTCCCATCCAGGCAAACGCGGTCCCGTAGGCTCTGTTAAATTCTGGTGATCTCTGCCGTTCACTTCAAAAGTGTGTTTTTGGATCTTCTCCAGATTCAATCTTACCATGTTTCATCACGGTGTTCAAAAGTGTGGTACCTTCTACGGGCCTGTTCAAAAGTGAGACAAGTCATCCTAGCACCTTGGTGGTAAATTTTGGTGATCAGCCCACTAGAATTTACCAGAGCCCCACAGCACCGCTGGCCTCCGCAGATCCGGTAGAGGTTACTGTTACCTTCAACGGTTTCGGTCTCCCAGATACCGAGTTCACAGGACCAATTGGCGAGGAAGTCGCATGGGAAAACGTCGTACTTGAGTTCTGCACGATTGCCATGATGGTACTATAGTGAAAAGCGAAAGTTCGTGCAATTTTTTGAGATCCTTTTTAAGAAAATAAATCCCAACTACAGGTATGATTGTCAGTAAAATCATCAAGATAACACAATCTCGGGAACTGTCACGCAAGATCGTGAAATGCTCCCGGGAAACAGACATCATTTACGACATGACAATCATGATGAAACTTGCACACTCACGGATCACACAGTTTGATGTCAACAACCTGATAACAGGATGGCGCAGGGAATTCAACCTGGCCAGCAGCGTCCACATGCATGAGGCCGCCTCAAAACAGGCTTTCCAGGCGGCAGTCAAATTCCGCAAGGCAAACCGGCTCAAGCACAACAAGCGCATCTGGCGCAAGAGACAGATCAAGCTGGGGAAAAAGAAGACGTACAAGCACAATCGGTGGACCGAGCCGTCCAGCCTGATGAGGCGCGGCAGGAAAACAACCAGGCTGCGCTCGCTGAATTCACGCGCAAAGCCAAAACTGCGGGACGACGGCACCGTATTTCTGCCCGGACTCGGGGAAGCAAGGCCACGCACGAAGGCTCCGGAAGGCAGGCTCGTGTCATTCCAGATGATTGACACCACAGGCAAGGTCACGCGTAAGACCAAGGATGGTGATCGCGAATTCAAACTGCATTTGCAGATAGAAGTCCCAGACCCCGAACCTGCGACAGGCGGTGGCCGCGGATGCAAGGCAGGGCTGGATCTTGGAGTCAGGCACCTTGCGGCAGTCGCAGACGAGGACGGGAATGAAAAACTGCAGTGTCCCCGGAGGCTGCAAGAGGCATGACGGCGACAGGATTGATCAGCTGAAATCATTTAGATCAAGATGCCAGCCAGGCTCCAGAAGATGGAAAGAGATCGGCCGCAGGATAACGCATGAATTGAAAAAGATATCAAACAGGCAAAAACACAACGAGGCCGACATTGCCAGGCGGATAACAAAAGGACTGTCCGTATTGTTCTTGGAAGACCTGGATTTGACCAGGATGAGGAGATCCAACGGGGCCGCTTCAAAGACGGGGTTGAACCGCGAGATGGCCTATTCCAGAATGGGCGAGTTTCGGAGCCAGGTTGAATGGCAGATGAAAAAGAAAGGCGGAATTTCAAGACGCGTGGAACACGCACATACAAGCCAGAGATGCGCTGCCTGCGGGGTAGTGGACAAGAAATCCAGGAACGGCGAATCATTTGTCTGCGTCTCATGCGGATGGTGCCACCATGCCGACAAGAACGCGGCAAAAAACATTCTGGATAATGACTGTCTCCATACGGAGGAGACTGGCGGCCAAGCCCACGGGAATCGTGGAGACACCATTGCGGGTGTCGAGGTCGTCACAAGGCGCGAGGATCACGGATCGGATGGTTCTGGAATGAACAATTCGACAGGTCGGCTTGGACCCGACAACGACGACAATATTGGAAGGTCTGACAGAGCGCCGGAAAGAGCATCAGGACACGCTACAGAGAGATCTGTTTGCACGAACTTTCGCTCGCCGCTATAGCTGTCGCAATCATAAGCATCGTCGCAGTGACTGCAAAATCCAGAATCGTTCCGAGATTTTAGGAATGCCTCTTTTGAACAGCAAATGCTACAGATCACCATAATTGAACAGAGCCAAAATTACCAAAGATTTTAAACAAGGTTTGATGAAGACACGCTAGAAATTTACTTGGCACGATTCAAAAAAAAGAGATCTCAACCAACGTCTGATCCTGGCAGCAAGAAGGTGCCATCCGGTGCGTCTGGGGATGCCACCCCGAATGCGGAGGATTCCGGGACCTCCCTGCCGTCGGCACCTTCAGGCGAGCCCAAGATGGAAGGGATCAGGAGCAGCGAGAACACCAGAAAACTCAACTTTCTCTACTGGCTGCGGGTAAGCCTTGCCGTAATTGCAGGAGTTGCCGCGACATTCATCTTTGAGGATATAGAAGGGGAGGACAAGAGGTGGGCCTCAATCGGATTCATGATCATCATATTTCTTGCAACTATAGTGGTTGCAAAGAACATGAAGATGCAACTGGCCTCGTCTGACAGGAAGAAGGTCGTCACGCAGGCAATCGGAAGCTATGTCTTTTTGTATCTGTTTACATGGATAGTCACCCATACATTAGCCAATGCGGGAAGCGTCTCCAGTGGGATCAACGTCTAGCCTGAAGAGTGAACATGTGGGACTTTAGGACTCCCGGGATTCCAGACGGGATGTTTGAGCGCACCGAGAAGGTGCCGATAACAAAGGAGGAGGTAAGGGTAATCCAGATCAGCAAGGCCAGGCTCCGTCCAGGACAGACAGTCTATGACATCGGTTGCGGAAGCGGTTCAATCTCAGTCGAGGCCGCCATCCAGATAGGGGAGTCAGGCAGGGTGCTTGCAGTGGACCGCGACATCAACGCAATAGAACTGACAGGAAGGAATGCCAGCAGGTTCGGACTCTCAAACGTCCTGCAGGTTCACGGGGACGCCAAGGAGAGGATTCCGGACATGGACACTGCAGATGCAGTATTCATAGGCGGAACGGGTGGGGATACTGCTGCTATAGTGGAGCTGTGCCACAAGAGACTCAAGGGCGGGGGAAGGATCGTCATCGGAACCATACTGATCGAGACGCTTTATGCCGTACTGCGGGTGCTTGACGTGCTGGAGTTTGATTCTGTCGACATCACGCAGGTTACAATCTCCAAGAGCAGAAGGACCAGCACGGGCACCATGATGCTTGCACGGAATCCGGTAACAATAGTGTCAGCTACCAAGCCGGAATGAGCAGCAGGGGCCGGGAACGGTTTACCCCAAATAGACTTAAAGTCAGAAGAGGCTCGGTATCTCCATGGGTCTGAAGCTGGTGGTTACCGGGGCAAGCGGCTATGTTGCGCGGAATCTCAGAAGGTACCTTGCAGGAGGCAACCGGCGGCTGGTCTCAATATCAAGGGACAGCATCAAGACATTCCATGGCGAGACTGGAGTCGTATCAGGGGACTATACCGAAAGACGTGCAGTCTCAGAGGCTGCCGATGCAGATGCGCTGGTTCATCTTGTAGGGATCGGCAGGCAGTCTGTCAGGACAGGCTATGATGCAGTAAACGTAGAATCGGCGCATAATGCCGTGGATCTGTGCAAGAGTGCCCGAATTAAGAAGATCATTTACGTCAGCGGCCTGGGCGCCTCTGCAGGCACGCCTCTGGCATACTTTATCTCAAAATTCAAGGCCGAAAGGGTCGTTGCGGGGTCGGGACTGGACCATACCATCTTCCGGCCCTCGTACATAGTGGGAAGAGGCGATTCCCTTACAAGGCATTTCAGAAGGCAGATGGGAAATGGAACAATTGAGATTCCTGGATCGGACAGATATGCCATGCAGCCGGTTCACATAGACGATGTCTCAGAGGTGATACTTCGATCCGTCACATATCCTGGATTCAGAAACAGGATACTTGATCTTGTAGGCCCCGAATCAGTCACCCTTGAGCAGTATGCCAGGTGCCTTGCAGGAGGAGGAGGAGGAGCCCACACGAAGATCAGGAGGATAAGTCTGGAGGAGGCATACCACACCGCAATAGTTAACCCGAGAACGTATTTTGGGGTTGACGATCTGGGCATACTGGCAGGCGGCTTCTGTGGGGATCATTCCAGACTGCAAAGGGTATCCAAGATGAGGTTCCGATCGGTGACGGGGGTTCTAGAGTCCGGCAGACCTTCTTAGGGTTTCGGCTTTGTTGGTTCTCTCCCATGAGAACTCCGGCTCGTCCCTTCCAAAATGCCCGTATGATGCCGTCTTTTTGTATATCGGCCTCTTCAGGTCCAGCTCCGAGATTATTCCCGACGGCTTCATGTCAAAGTTCTCCCTGACCAGACTCTCAATCTGTTTTTCAGAAATTGTGTTTGTTCCAAACGTGTTTACATACAGGGATACCGGCTCTGCCACTCCGATTGCATATGCAAGCTGCACCTCGCACCGACTGGCCAGTCCTGCAGCAACAAGATTCTTTGCTATATACCTGCACATGTAGCAGGCGGATCTGTCCACCTTGGAGGGATCCTTCCCGGAAAAGGCTCCGCCGCCGTGCCTGCCGAATCCGCCATACGTATCAACGATGATCTTTCTTCCGGTCAGTCCGGCGTCCCCGTGGGGCCCTCCGATTACAAACTTTCCGGCAGGGTTGATATGGATCTTAATGCCGTCACGCCAGCGCGCGCCTAGAACAGGCCGGATTACCTTCTCTGTGATCTCAGAAGTAATCATATCATGGGATATCTCCGGGCTGTGCTGGGTTGAGATCACAACCGTCTCAATCTCAGCAGGCCTGCCGTCCTCGTATCGTACAGATACCTGCGACTTGCCGTCTGGCCTGACCCATGGCAGGGTTCCATTCTTTCTGACCTCAGAGAGTTTTTGAGTCAGCCTGTGCGCAAGCAGAATAGGCATGGGCATCATCTCCTCAGTCTCGTCTGTCGCATAACCAAACATCAATCCCTGATCACCTGCACCCTGTTCTCTGTCCTGAGTGGCAGTCACGCCCTGACTGATATCCGGACTTTGCGAGTGCAGCCTCAGGTTTACCTGGCATGTATCGGCATCAAACATCAGATCCCTGTTGTCGTATCCTATCTCCTTGATCGTCTTTCTTATCAGTTCCTCCTGTGCCTTCCTGTCAAGGTCAGCCTTGGATGTTACCTCGCCGGAGACTGCCACAAAATCAGTAGTCACCATCGTCTCGACTGCCACCCGCGAGTCCCTGTCCTGTTTGAGATACTCGTCTAAGAATGCATCAGAGATGTTGTCGCACAGCTTGTCTGGATGCCCCTCTGTTACGGATTCGGATGTAAACAGAAAACCGTTGGCCATGAAATCGCCTAACTAGAGCTCATTTTCTAGTTTGATAAACAGGACATTGTTGCCCCTGACAATCACTCTGCCATAATTTGCAATGGCTCTACCGTCGTGTAGCTCCTCTGCATCAGTCATAATCAAATTCATATACGAATCAACATTGTCCATCTTCCCCTTGTATTCGACTTCATTCTTGAGTCTTACTGTTACCCTCTTTTTCGTACTTTTTTGAAGAGTTGTTAGAGGTCTTTTTGAGCCGCTCGGTTGGGACACTAATTATTCACTAGATTTGCAACTTTTCCTCTGGAATAAAAGCCTTGCTTATGAAGGGAATTGGGCAGTTATCTGGATAAATTCATGCATAGGATCTCCAGAATTCAATCCCATACTCCAGATGCGCGTCCGGGTGATGGGGGTTCGTGACTCCAGATAAATGCAACAAACAGTAAAAGTATAAACCCGGATACCCAGTGACAACCCGATGGCTCTGGCTGGAATTGAACTGCGGTACCTTGTGGACAGGATATCTGAAGAGGTCAGGGACTACTACGTCAGTAATATTTATGGAATAAACCGGGACAGCATACTCTTCAAGATGCATCACACGGAGAAGAGTGATATCTTCATGATGATCTCCACGTCAGGCATCTGGCTGACCTCGGTAAGAATAGAGCAGATTGCAGAGAACCGGCTGCAAAGGAGGCTGCGCAGCGATCTGCTGCGGCTCAAGCTCAAGCAGATACGGCAGATCGGCTCAGAGAGGGTGGCCTATCTTGTCTTTGAGGGATTTGAAAAGGAGTTCGTCCTGGTAGGCGAGTTCTTCGGCGACGGCAACAT
This sequence comes from Candidatus Nitrosopumilus sp., assembly GCA_965238275.1. Classification (GTDB taxonomy): domain Archaea; phylum Thermoproteota; class Nitrososphaeria; order Nitrososphaerales; family Nitrosopumilaceae; genus Nitrosopumilus. The sequence goes on along the minus strand of OZ250186.1, from coordinate 704,548 downwards.
CATACTCTGCAACAGCCAGATGAAGATTCTTGCGCTACAGCACTCCATCGACGTCAGGCACAGGAAGCTTGGCGTGGGGCTGGAGTATGTTCCGCCTCCGCAGAACAGTCTGGACATATTCAACATTACAGGGTCCGACTTTGACGGGCTTGGAACGACCGAACTTGGTGCTGCAAAATGGCTTGGAAGGACACTGGGGCTGCCAAGAAGGTATGTAGAAGGCATATTCGGTATTGCCAAGATCGACTCAAAGGCTGCAGGCACCCAGTTGAGCCCGGAGCAGATCAGGGGCGTGTTTGAGACAACCAAGGGGATTGTCTCAGACGTGATCTCTGGAAGACACAACCCCGTAATAGTGGGAGACGAGCAGGCAGAGGTCCTCCCAGTCACGCTGGATCCCCTAGACGAGTCATGCAAGCCAGTCGATGACTTCATCGGGGGGCTTGATGCCGTCTTTACAGAGTCGCTCCTAAGGGAGGGAAGAACTATCCAGTCAGGCGGCTCCGAAAAGAAGATCAAGGAGCTGCATACGCAGCTTGAGGAGCAGGAGAAGGCAGTCGACACCGTAAAGGAGAGATCCAAGACGATAACGGCGGTGGCAAACTCCATGCTCGGAATGATCTCGCAGGGGATCACCACAATCCGGGATGACAGGGCCCGGCAGATCCTGTCCGGGAATGATGCAGAGCTTGGAAGCGAGAAGGGGATCCCACAGGTGGTAGTTGCAGACCAGAAGATCATGATAAACCCCGAATCACCGCTGCACTCGATTGCATCCGTCCTGTTTGACGAGGCAAAGCACCAGTCAAGAGCCGTTCCGTCAATCGAGAGGATCATGGTCAAGACAAGACAGAAGATCGACAATCTCCAGAACAGAAGCGAATCAGAAAAGGGTGCAGTCACGGCCTCGGAGATCAGGAGAAAGAGCTGGTATGAGCGTTACAGGTGGTTTCCCACATCAGACGGACTGCTTGCAGTGGGCGGAAGGGATGTTGCCTCAAACTCTGCGGTGGTAAGAAAACAGATGCAGAACAATGACAGGATATTTCATGCAGAGGTAAACGGATCCCCGTTCTTCATACTAAAGGATGCAGCAGGCACCCCGGCAGACAGCATGAACGAGGTCGCACATGCAACAGTCTGCTTCAGCAGGGCCTGGAGGGAGGGCATGTACGGGATGAGCGCATACTGGGTGATGCCGCACCAGGTAAAGAAGTCGGCACCCACCGGACAGTTTCTGCCAAGGGGATCCTTTACCATCGAGGGACAGAGGAACTTTATCAAGCCGCAGACCCTCAAGCTGGCAGTCGGGATAATCCCACAGGGGGACGGTCACGCCCTGGCGTGCGGTCCGACAGAACCAATCAAGAGGTATTCAGTCTGCTATGCAATAATCGAGCCGCACGGTCAAGAGATGGCCGAGGCTGCAAAGAGGATCAGGATCGAGTTTACCAGACTGGAAGAGGACATTACAAGGGGTATCAGCATTGACGACTTTGTGCGCGCGCTTCCTGCAGGAAAGAGCCAGATCAAGGATGTCGGTTATGGGGAATCTGAGGCGTATCAGAAGGTGGCCTGAGCCGGACCATGCATTCTCACATGAGGTGCATTCCATGAAGATGGACGGTTCCAGCACGTACGGCTACGGGTATGCTATGGAGTCTGCAATGACTGCATCAAGTTCCTGAAGGCCGATTCTTGTCTGCTGCATGCTGTCCCTCTCCCTGATTGTAACTGTGTCATCCTCCAGGGTCTGATGATCGACGGTTATGGCAAACGGGGAACCTACCTCGTCAAGGCGCCTGTACCTTCTCCCTATCGCCCCGGAGTGATCCAGAAACGCATCGCACCTCCTCTTGATTTGAAGGTAGATCTCGTCTGTCTTCTCTTTTAGCCCGTCCTTCTTGACAAGGGACAGTACCCCCACATGTACCGGGGACAGGTACGGTCGCAGTGACAGGACCGTCCTTTCGTGTTCTGCATCCTCGTTGAGGCTGTGCTCCAGTATGGTGTACAGGCTTCTGTCGATTCCCATGGATATCTCAAAGACGTGCGGCAGCACCTTCTCGGTGCCATCCATTACCTCAAACTTCTCCTTGCTCTTTTTGGCATGGCATGACAGGTCGTAGTCGGATCTGTAGTTGCATGCCACCAGCTCCAGCCACCCCGTTGCAGTCTCCACCTCAAAGTCAAATGCCGTCTCTGCATAGAACGCCTTCTCCTTTGGGCCCAGTCTTCTGAACCTGCTTCTTTTGATGTTAATGCCTGTCTTTTCATAGAACTCAGTCAGCAATCCCAGATAGTATGCGACAAGCCTGTTTGGAATCATTCCCGAGTCTACTGCCTCCTGGCATGTCATAGAGACCGGCTCAGAGTCAGTCTGAATCCGGAGCACGGTGTCCTGTACCTGGCCGAATCCGTCCACGTCATCCAGTCTTGACGGATTGCAGAACACCTCGATCTCTGCCTGATAGAACTCCCGAAGACGGAGCAGGCTCTGTCTTGGGGCTATCTCGTTTCTGAAACTCTTTCCCACCTGTGCCACTCCCAGCGGCAGTCTTCCCCTCATGGTCTTGTAGAGTCTGGGAAAATCAACAAAGATTGACTGGCACGTCTCAGGCCTCAGGTATGCCTCCTCGGCGTCAGGGCCAATGCCCACCCCGAACATCATGTTAAAGTTTCTTGTCTTGGCAAGTGCGCCCTTGCATCTTGGGCACGTTATGTTGTTTTGCAGTATAGCCCCGTCAAACTCCTCAAGGTCTGCACTCTCGGGAATCTCGATCTGTGCGGCATCTGCAATCATCTTGTCGGCCCTGAACGTGGAGCCGCACTTGGTGCATCGCGTTATGGGATCGGCAAAGTTTCCAAGGTGTCCTGATGCCTCAAAGACTGACCTTGACATTATCTGGGATCCGTCAATCTCAAGCATTCCGTCCCTCCTGACAAGCTCTCTCCTCCACAGTTCGAGAAACTTGTTCTTCAGGCCGACGCCGGAAGGGCCATACTCCCAGAATCCGGCAGGCGCATCCCCGTACACCTCGCAGCTTGGAAAGTAGAACCCGCGCTCAAGGGCCAGCTTCATGACTGCGTCGTAATTCATGTCTTGGGGGCTCTGCCGTTGAATAAATTCCTACGCAAGCTCCTTTGCTTTTCTGATGTTTGCAAAGTCGTCCCGGACATCGTCAATGGGCGTCTCCAGAATAATCGGGATCTTTCTCCTGTTGGCAAGCCGTACCACGGCAGATATCCCGTCCTCCCCGATGCCTCCCAGGCCCAGATGGTAGTGCCTGTCAAGATTGCATCCCATCTCTCCCTTGGCATCGTTCAGGTGGATGATCTTCAGATGCTCCAACCCCACATGCCGATCAAACTCTTCAAAGGTCTTCTCTACGTTCTCTTCTGTCCGAAGGTCATAACCTGCCACAAATGCATGGCACGTGTCAAGGCATACCCCGAACCTTTCAGCAGGTTTCAGCTGTCCGAAGAGCTCCCCGAGCTGTTCAAAGTCAGACCCCACGGAGTTCTTCTGGCCTGCGGTGTTCTCCAGGAGTATCATGACATCATGGTCGGTACGTCCGGCCTCGCTCAGGCCGCTTACCAGCCTCCGCATCCCGGCTTCCTCGCCTGTGCCCAGATGGCTTCCAAGGTGTGTCACAAGGTATGGTATTCCAAGCTGTGCGCACCGCCCGGCCTCGCCAATCAGGGTCTTTACTGACCTTGCAAGGCCGTCGTCCTTGGGGGTCGCAAGATTTGGCAGGTACGGCATGTGCGCGCATGTCGCAAACCTGTCTATCCGGCTTGCCTCCATTTTTGACCTGAATCTGGAAATGTCCTGATCCGTCAGGGGTTTTGCGTGCCAGCCCCTCGGGTTTCGGGTAAATATCTGAAAGGCAGAGCACTCTCTCCGGACTGCGTTGTCTACTGCCATGTCAATGGAACCAGATATTGAGACATGGCATCCTACCTGCATGTCTTCAGGCTGCCTTGAACATAATTTAAACCCGTGTCCAGAACGTGCCTGCATCCAGCAGGTTCAGCCTGGCCGGTGCGGAACCATGCCTTCAGAAGAGATACTTCTTTTAGATGATAGTTCCAATGTAGGGTAGATGCCAGAACCCCACAGTACAGCGGATGTGATGCCAGAGACATGGGAGACTGCATTTGATCTGTCTGGGAGGATCATTACTGATGACATTGCAGACGACGATATTATCGAGTTTGTCAGGGACGAAGAGGAGCCGCACGGCATTACCGGGTTTAGGATCATGCTGGGGAGCGCAGATGGCATCACGACCATGGGCAGGGCCGAGGAGAAGGCCACGGAGATGGCCCTGATGTGGACACAGTGGATGACTGTTCTTACCGGAGATGTCTTGGAGTGCAGGCAGGCAGGCACAACACAGAAGGCTGATCCGTCAGGCAGGCCGATTCATGCACAGGATGCTGCGCACGGCGCCGAAGACCAGAGACGCAAGAGCCTGTCCAGGGAGCTGTTAAGGATGAGGGCAGGCAGGGAGCTGTCAGCCCTGCTCCCGTTTGCCGATGACGCAAAGAAGGCAAGGGCAGGTAACGACATTAGCGGTTTCATCACAAACATATGGCTTGCGGCAGGGGAGGACAGAACCGCGCGCATACTGGATGAAGAGACGGCCGAGGCAATAAGATGCTTGCGACACATGCTGGTTCACAACAGCGGACCTGACCAGGCAGGCCTAGATCTCCAAAAGCGGGCCGCCTCCGGTAAGACGACACGTGAGATGTGTGAGAGGCTGCGGGACGGGCTACTTGAGAGGTTGGAGACGGATTCTGCAGGAGCGCTTGATCCTGAATCGTTTAGGAATCAGGGAATAATGAAGGACTACGGGGACGGCGCCATCAGCCAGATTATCAGGTTTGTCAGAAGAGGGATCGGCCCCCAGAACAGCACGGGTGGTGTGGCGCAGACAGGCATGCATGCATTGGGGGAGAAAGAGATGGCCAAGTATCCGTTTCTGGCAGATGCCGGACAATATCTCAGGGACAAAAAGTTCACGCCTGAGGAGTTTGGCACAGATCCGGATCTTGCACACATAATGAAGAAATCTTTTGAGAGGGTCAGGACCGGCGTCGGGGGCGGGGTCTACAGGTCAGAGAATCTGTCAGACGAGGCAGCACTGCCGACTGAGGTCTTTTCGTTCCTTCTGGCAATCATCATGCTAAAGCTGTGCGGCAGCCAGAGCATGGTCAGGAGGTTTGCGCTGGGAGAGGCAAGACGCGCAGAAAAGTATCTTGAAGGCGATCTGGCCGGCACGGATGATTCAAGACAGAGACTGGCAACAAGAATACTCTACGAGCTCTTCTCAATCCAGGTCAGAAGAGGGGATAACTACTATGTAATTCCCGTATCAGACTACATACGGTATTCGGTCCACTTTCATGAAAGGGAGTGGAAGCTTATCAACAGGCGGGTCTGGGACGGCGGAGTCCACATTACCTCCCATGAAACAGTGAGGTTGATCAGGCACGAGCTGGTACAGCACATCACCACAAAGATTACAGAGGCCAAGACCCCGGAGATGATTCCGGGTTTTGAAGGATACAAGGAGAAGTTGGTCGAGATCTCAAGGCAGTTTGTGGTTCCCACAGTCGATACCGGGGAGTATCCTCCGTGTATAAAACATGCAATAGATGTGCTGGAGAAGGGGGAGAATCTTCCACACTCGGGGCGCTTCATGCTGGCCACGTTCCTGCTGGCAAGGGGTCAGTCAGTCAAGCAGATCGCACCGCTGTTCAAGAACGCCCCGGACTACAACGAGAAGATAACAACATACCAACTGAACCACCTTGCAGGAAGCGGCGGCGGCGGCACGCAGTACGCCTGTCCGTCATGTGACAAGATCAGGACGCAGGATCTATGCTTTGCCACACCCGAGTGCGACAACATCATCAACCCCATGCAGTTTGGTAAGAGAAGATGATGCACGAGGCAGACATGGAGATCCTGAAGGGGGCCTTCAAGAGGTACTACTTTGAGCACTCAGGACTGGTTGAGACGCCGGAGCGTGCGCCTGAAAGGGAGTTTGGGTACCAGAAGTTTGATTCTGGCATGATCCGTCACATATCAGTAAGGAACGACGGGGAGCTGCGCCTCCTGCTCCTGCAGAACGTGCCGTCGGACGTCTACTGCTCAAATGCATGCTACCACTTTCCCAACCTGCCCATGCCCGAGAAGATCTGGAAGGAGGCAGAGCTGATCTTTGACATCGATGCCAAGGATCTCGGCCTGCCGTGCAGGAAGGAGCACACGGTATCAGTATGCACAGAGTGCGGCAGGGCCGGGCAGGGGCAGGACTGCACTGCATGCGGTTCCAAGAGGCTGAAGGCAAAGTCCCTGCCGTGCAGGAAGTGTATTGGGGGGGCAGGGGGGCAGGTTGACAGACTGTGCCGGGTACTGACAGACGATCTTGGTGTGGAGAGAAGCGGTATCCGGATCTATTTTTCTGGAAACGAGGGGTTTCATGTCCATGTGCACGGCTCGCAGTTTCAGAAGGCAGGATCCAGAGAGCGGGTAGAGCTTGCAGACTATATTATGTTCAAGGGGGCGATCCCCAGATCGTTTGGTATGAGGAACAAGCCTGACCAGAAGGATTTTCCAGGCATGGATGAGAAGGGATGGCGCGGGAGATTTGCAAGATCCGTAATCGGCTCAAAATCTGCAAGGGTCAAGACCATCAAGGGACTGTTTGCAGGCGGCCCCGCCTCATTCCAGGGGGTTCTTGGAGACGCCTCAGGCAGGATCGGGGTCAGAATAGATCCCAACGTAACAACTGACATCCACAGGATCTTCAGACTGCCCGGCTCCATCAACAGCAAGAGCGGGCTTGTAAAGATCCGCTGCAGGAATCCGGCAGAGTTCAACCCGTACACTGCAGCGTCCCTTCTTGATGACGATACGACGGAGGTTCGGGCAGACTGCCCGGTGCGGTTCCAGCTGCGCAACAGATGGTTTGGCCCGTACCCCAATGAGAAGGTGAGCGTCCCCATGTACGCTGCAGTATATATGATATGCAAGGGAGTGGCAAGTGCGGGATGAATGTCAGGCAGGGCACATATGCCACCACTCCACACGACGCTGGTAAGACATTAATTTACCATGCGGCAATAGAGGTTGATTTTGTATAGCGCCGCTACAGACAAGCAGACCCCGCCACCGGATACTGGCAGGTATCTCAGGCTGATCATAGTAGCAATCATCGCAGTTGCGATCTTTGCAATGGTGGGAAACCAGGCAGTCATACTGTCGATGAACTTTACAGAGTTTGGCGAGCAGTTCAGCAAGCCGCTCTACTACACGCTTGTCTCCACCATCATTCTTGCCGCAATTGCCCTTGTACGTGTAAATGTTGCAGGCAGGGCGTCGATCTTCTGGTATATAGTCAACACCACCATAGGGCACCTTGGCAAGGGAGGACAGCAGCCTCTTGCGTCAAGCATAGCGAGGTTCAAGGAGTACAAGCTCTCGCCGGTGCAGTTTGGCATCTGGCAGGTCACCAAGATTCTGCTGTTTGGTGCGTTCTTTTCAAACATCATGTTCGGGTTTGCCGCAGTCGCGTTCTTTGAGGGGAACACGCTTGGAATAGAGAACATTCCAGAGATCTTCGCGCTGCCGTTTGTAAACCCGGGTACGGAGCCAAGTTATGCCGTAGAGAATGTGGTGCCGATGATTCCGGCTCTGGTGATACTGATTCCAGCAGTCCTTGCAGCAGCAGGCCTGCGCATAGTCCTCTACGTCGGGGTTCACAGGATCATCGATGTAATTACATCATACATCAGGGACTCGGTGGATGGAAAGCCAAGATACCTCAACTATGTCTCGACTATCGAGGGGATTGCCGGGATTGCCGTGCTCTGGGCGGGAATGAACTCCTTCTTTGTAGACCAGATTGATTACAACACAAAGTATGTCGTCGGGGGGACGCTGCTCATCGGGGCGGCACTAATCGTCTTTTCAATCATTGACAGGATACGGGCGCGCGTGCTGACGCACATGTTCAAGCGGGACGTATACATCAGATTCCTAACCACAGTTGCGATTGCCATAGCCATCCTCGTAGTCATTACAGTAAACGACAGCATAGCAGACGCAAAGAAGATAGAGTATCTTGGTCCGTACACGGCCCAGCAGATAGGAGTGAACAGGTATCTTGGCCAACTAAACGATATCCAGGAGAACACCCACGATGTCCAGATTACATCGGTATCGCCCAACAACATAGACAACTACGTAGAACAGAACAGCGACGTACTGGATGTCATCCGGATCTGGGACTGGCAGGCGGCATTTGCCAAGCTGAAGCCGGAGATAGGACTCATCCCGTACGTGGACTTTGAGGACAACGACATTCTTCGATTCAACGACACGCTGTACTGGACTGCGTCGATGAAACCCGTCATACCCTCATCGGTGGCGGCAGACAACCTGTGGTATAACGAGCACCTCGTATACACCCACGTTCCCAACGGATTTCTCACTCTTGAGGCAACCGAAGGCCAGATTGTCGACAGTAGCCAGTTCTTCCAGCAGAGGGAGATCTACTATGGGGAGGGCGGACTGTTTGAGACGAAATGGTCGGGATACCCCACGTCCCGCGGCGCGGAGACTGACGAGCTGGGCAACGCATTCTATTCTGGCATAGGAGGGCTGGATGTTCCGCCTCCGCTAAGCTGGATATTTGAGCCAAACTTCCTGCTTTCGTATCCTGCTGACGCGGTGCATATCATGAGGTACAAGGACGTCAATGACAGAATGTCCACGCTGTACCCTTACTTCCTTTACAACCTGTTTGGGACGGAGCTGGACTCGCTTCCTGTTACTGACGGAACAAACTCATACTGGCTGATCCCGCTGATAATCGGATTTGACACCCACAATGTCCCCTGGTCCGTAGGCAATCCGTACCTGCGGCTTGTGGGATATGCCCTGGTGGATTCGTACGATGGCAACATCCAGTTGCTCAAGACCGGTGATGACTTTTTCACAGAGATATTCTATGAACAGTACGAAGAACAGTTCCAGCCTATGCCTGCATGGCTTGAGGAGCAGATCAGGTATCCGGCGGAGCTCTTCAACTGGAAGACTGAGATGTACAACATCTATCACGTGACCAGCATCGATACGTTCATCCAGGCAAACGAGTTCTATGAGATTCCGCGCGGACTTGACACTTACTATGTAGAGGCAAAGCCGCCAGGGTTTGAGCGCACAGAGTTCCTAGGACTGCTCTCGCTTGAGTTGAGGGGCTCGCAGGGCCGGAACCTTGCAGGATACATGGTGGTAGAAAACGATCTTGCCAACCTGGGAGACCTGCAGTTCTACGAGGTTCCGCTCAACTCCACCACCAAGCTGATCGGTCCTACTGCGGTCCGGGAGGCACTTGACAGGGATCCCGAGTTTGCGCAGCTAAACACGCTGCTGAGAAACCCCAGAATTGGTGACAACATCCTGTACCGGGTAGGCGATCAGGACATCTACTTCATTCCGGTGTATACGGCAGGAGCCGGAGGCGTGGTAGCCCAGCTGGGAACCATTGCAGCCGTGGGCGCTGCCTTCAACGGCGAATACTTTGTAGGACTTGGCGACACCCAGCAAGAAGCCTTTGAGGCATACCTCAAGAAGGTCTCAGGAGTTGCTACCGCGGTGGCAGCCGACGAGGGCTTCATAGAGCTTGACAGGGCCGCCAGAGTCGACATCATAAAGGCCGTATTCGAGGAGAACGAGATAATGGTTGCAGAGCCGACATCGATACGGGTTCCGCTTGAATTCAACCAAGGAGAGATATTCTTCTTTACAGAGGACGAGCGTGAAGACGTAGAGGAGCTTCTGCTGGGCTTCATTGACGACTTTGTCACGCCGCGCAGCGAGCGGGTCTTTGTGTGGGATGACGACAACAACTTCAATATCGGGACCATAATAGTGAGGGACGACGTACCAGAGATGCACTTTGTCACCATCGAGGTAGGCAATTAGTTGCTACTGGTAGTCGACAACGGCTCCATATACACAGAGAATCTGACCTGCCTGCTGGAGGATGCGGGGGTTCGGTTCCAGACGCAGGCTCCGTATGATCTCAGGCAGGACTCCCTTGGAGATTTTGACTCGGTAATCCTCTCAGGAAGGAGGAGAAACGAGAGGCGTATCAACGAGATCAACTCAAGGGTCATCACACATGCCATAGGGAGCGGTGCAAAGCTGCTGGGAATCTGTTATGGTGCAGAGATTCTGGCACTGACTCTGGGCGGAACCATAAGGAGAACAGACAGACTGCAGAAGGGCAGGCAGGCAGTCATGACCACGATGGAGAATCCCATATCAGAAGGCATCATGAACGTCTATGAGAGTCACGGGTATGAGATATCCAGGCTGCCCGGAACGTTGGTGCCGGTTGCAGAGTCTGCTGGTGGCAGGTATGAGATCATCATGCACCAGAAGGGAGACATCTTTGGAACGCAGTTCCATCCCGAGATGAGCACAGACGGCTGCGATCTCATAAGAAGATTCTGTCTGCTATGATTTTAATAACTCGTATGATTCACCAGTCCCATGGAAGACAGCAACGAGCTCATCCTGCCGTTGGTGGACAGGGAGAACATCTGTCTTCCGCTGCCAATCAACGTAGTGTCGAGATACTGGAATGTCAACCTGCCCATAGAAGAGGCAGCCAGGACGGCAAAAAGATACCAGGGGTTTGATGGAAGTGTCCTGATTGAGGGAATAGAGATGGCAGAACGGCACGGCCTTGAATGCATGATGGTACGCTCATCAGTGCGGGAACTGAAGAGGGTTATCGATCTGGGGATTCCCCCGATAGTCATCCTGCCGGGAATCCCGGAGATCACCCACCACGCCTCAGTAATTACGGGTTATGACGAGGAGAGCATACTACACTACATCCAGACAGGCACTGCAGAGGGAGAACAGCAGGAGGGTGCAATACCCCGGGGTGTCTTTGAACAGGAGTGGTCCGAGGACGGACGGCTACTGATTCTGCTGGCCCCGCCGGATGTCCTGTCGGGTGCAAGGCCCGAAAACGAGTCAGGCAGCAGGTCAAACCGGCTATGCCTGGAAGCAGAGAGGCAGTCCATACTGGGGGACCGCGCCGGGGCAGTGACATCGCTGAAGGAGGCTGCAAGGCAGGATCCGGACAACCCGACTGCACAACAGATGCTTGGCGGAATGATGAACGAGCAGAACCTGCCTGAATGCGTAAAGTTCTATCAGAGGTGCCTGGAGATCAACGACAGGGCGTACCTTGCATGCAACGGTCTTGGAAATTACTACCTCAAGACAAAACAGTTTGGAAAGGCAGGGTCATACTATACAAAGGCCATCGGAATCAACCCGAAGAGATCGGCCAGAATCTACAAGAACAGGGCCTATCTGATGCAGCAGCAGGGGGACGGCCCAAAGGCAAGGGATGATCTCAAGAGGTATCTGAGGCATCTTCCGCGCGCACCAGACAGAGGAGTCATCGAGCAGGCAATCAGGGAGTTGTGATGCGGAGTGCGGGATTTGAACCCGCGGCCTTCAGCTTGGGAAGCTGACGTCATACCGGGCTAAACTAACTCCGCGTGCGGGGTCTATGTCAAGTATGATTAAATATCTTGGGAAACATGATACGGTATGGATGCAAGGTGTCCGGAGTGCGAAAAAGTCGCGGTCCTAGACGACGAGATTACGAAGGTAAGTTGCCCCCACTGCAACTTTGAGGCAGAGTATGACGACTATATCGAGATCATGAAGGACCAGGCAGTGAACATGGCCACGGACTATATTCCTGACAGGTCAGGACTGTAGGTTCGGGCAGAACCCCTAACTGTTTAGGTTCGATGTCTGCAACATTGTGGAATTAGACGTAAACCCAACCACTTACCGGAACAATGTTTGTGGGATCCCGAAAGTAGTTCGCCCCCCTCCAAGACTTGGAGGTACTTGCATGTTTGATGTTGCCGGTCGTTGCATAATTGTCTTACGTCGGATCCTGCGGCCCGGATCACGAATTTTCTTCATTTCCACTCCACGCATGAGATCTTTTCAAAAAATTATGCGCAGTATCCCCTGTAGATTGCACGAGGCCTGACCGTGTCGGATCGCTGCTATTCTGCGCGGTACTCTTGTCCTGTCTGGCCGTCCACTACCGTCTCCCCAGCCGGGGACATCTTTCTTTTAAACGCCTGCGCCGGTGTCTCAAGGTTGTCCCAGTCAAGGGACATGTGCGGTCGGTCGTGATTGTACCACTCCATGAAACGCTCCACTGGATCCTTTGATGGTGCGGCGCAAAACGGCCCGCCCACGTGAGAATTCTTTGACGCGCCGCGTCTGATCTTGGAAGATGATGCTGCTGCCTCGAAGCGGTGCAGCTTGCGTTGCATCTCCCCGTGCAGGCGTTCCAGCTTGCCGTTTGTCTGCGGATGCCTCACGCGGGCCAGGATGTGTTTGATGTCAAGCTCAACTAGCCTCTGCTCAAACTTGGAGGCTCCCTTCTTCTTGGCCTCTGACTCGGTGGCATAGAACTGGGTGCCGCGGTCCGTCAGGATTGACGCCGGCTTGCCGTGGTTTTTTATGGCCTCGTCAAGCACCTTCAGGGCGTTTTCGGTGGTCGCCTCCTGGAATACCCCAAAGCCAGTCACGAAGCGCGAGGCGTCGTCCTCGTAGCACAAGAACCACCTGCCGTCGTCAAGCTGCTTGTAGTCGGTGTGCCACATCGAGTTGGAGTGCTCGCGCTCGTAGCGGATCCACTTGCGGCGCTGGCTCTTCTTTGGCTGTGTGTCTGCAAAACCGGCATCCTTCAATATTTTGTGCAGGGTGTTGTGCGGGATATGTATTCCGGCAAGCGACTTTATGATGCGCTCCAAGGATGCTGCCCCTTGGACCTCGTTTGATGCCGCCGAGAGGACCGCAGAATGATCCCGTCGTCCGGGCGCGCACTTTTTGGGCCTGCCCATAGGGGCAGGATATGCGATTTTGTCCTCGTCTCTGTACCTCTTCCACAGCTTTTGGATCCAGCGGACCGACACCCCCGTGCTTGCAGCAATCTCCTTGTTGCGCGTATTCTTGCGTTTCTCTCGTATGATCCATTCGACCTTGGCCTGATCCAGCTTTTTCATTACTCGCACTCTCCGTCTTCCTATATGACGCCACACCGCCGAACGTATTCTCTGACGGACCCACACACCACCGTTTCCAGTAATGGTCATGCTGACTGCACTTCCCATGGATTTCACGTGGGATGCCACGCCGTGGATGATGTCCTTCATCGGGAATGTCCACCCGGGGCTCGAGTCTCATGTGGGGGGTGAACTACTTTTGGGACAATACATCCGGAACAATGTTTGTATTGTAACGAAATTATGTCCGCCCCCATTTGGTGGCTGTTTATCCATGGACATCCGCCTCCATCCAGTTTGGGTTGGTAGCTCTTGTGGATTCGTCTGCTGCCTTGTCATGGAACGCCTTGAGAGGCGTCTGGCAATTATCTATGTCAAGTGACCAGTGCAATCGTCTCTCGTTGTAGAATGTGATGAAATCTTCCAAGCTGTCGTGCCGTCCTACCTCGTCCTCAATGGTTCGGTGGAACCGCTCTAGCTTGCCGTTGGTCTGGGGGTGGTATGGCCTGGAGTTGATTAGGTGTATGTCAAGATCCAACAGCTCGTTTTCAAAGATGGTGGGTCTCCAGGATCCCTTTGGCGTGCCCCTTCGAACTCCCACAAAACACGAACCGTTATCGGACAGGATGGATGACGGGACGCCAAATGCTTGGACGGCCTGCCTGAGCACCTGCACGGCGTTCTGGCCGGTAGCCTCATCAAACAGGCCAAACCCTGTCACGCATCTTGAGGCGTCGTCCAAGTACGTGATCAGGCTCAGATCCTTCATGCGGTAGTCTTTCATCACGTGCCAGTCCGTGTGCCACATGGAGTTTGAGTGAAGGCGTTCGTACCTTACCCACTTGCGTTTCTTTGATTTGGTGGGGCACGGTTCCACCAACCCGTGTTCCTTCATCACCTTGTATACGGTCCGCCCGCTTATGTTTTGATGCCTCAGTGCCTTGGCAACACGTCCCACACCAGCACCCTCGTTCCCATACGCATCCAGCACCCGCCTGACATCCTCATCGGATATCTTGGCAGCTGGTCTGCCTGCGCTCTTGATGACAGGTAATGATCCTGTCGCCTCGTACAGGGACCAGAGGCGGCGCACATGACGGGTGCTTATCCTCACACCGTCTGCTATCTTTGTGTTGGATGTCCCTTTCTTCTTCTCGCGGATGACGTACTTGATTTTGGCATCATCAAGTTTGGTCGGCATTGGTCGTCCTGATCGGTGCAGCCTAATGAAGTCATGCAGGGTGCGTCGAAGAATAGGTGGACATAATTTCGTTACAATACAATCCGGAACAATGTTCCAAAGATTAATTAGTCGTGCAATTTTTTTTGGGAATGCTTGGTAAACTTCAAGATAACGATATCAGACACTAAAGGAAAGGCAGTCTCAAAGGAGCTCAAGGACAGCGATGCAAGCCCCCTGCTTGGCCTGCAGGTGGGTGACGAGACGGATGCGTCAGTTGTGGGGTTTCCCGGCAGGCTGAAGATTACAGGCGGTTCTGACAAATCAGGCGTTCCGATGCGGAGTGACATTCACGGTGCGGCAAGAAAGCATGTCCTGCTCTCCAAGGGAGTCGGCCTTCAGGATGCAGAGTCGGGCCAGAGGATAAGAAAACTAATGCGTGGGAACACCATATCAGAGGAGATTTATCAAATTAACTGCAGGCTTGACGGTGAACTTCCGGTAGAGGCCCCAGATGCAGGAACCGCTTGAAAGTGTAGTATACCGAAATAATGTCGCCTACTCATCAGTGTCTACCTCCATCCATTGGGGGTTGTCTTTTCTGATCTCATCTGTGGCCTTTCTTGCGGAAAACGCTCTGAGCGGTGTCTCACGGTTTGCCATGTCAAGTGAAAAGTGCAGCCTTCGCTCATTATAGTATTGGACATAGTCGGACAGCGACTCGTAATGGTAAATCTCTTCCTCTATGTTGCGGTGGAACCGCTCCAGCTTTCCGTTGGTCTGTGGATGGTACGGCCGGGTGTTTATCAGTTCAATTCCGCGGTCCAGCAGCTCGGCCTCAAAGGCGGTGGGCTGCCATGATCCTGCAGCTGCCTTCCTTCTCCGGCCATCTTTTCCTTTCTTGTGCCTGCCTGCCGCGCCTACAAAGCATGAGCCGTTGTCAGACAGTATGGTGGCAGGTGTTCCAAACGTCTCGATCGCCTTTCGCAGCACGGCCACCGCGTTCTCAGAGGTGGCCTCGGTGAACATCTGTGCTGCTGCTATGCATCTGGATGAGTCATCCAGGTACGTTATCAGGTTGAGGCCCCTGAAGCGCGGATCCTTCATGACGTGCCAGTCCACATGCCACATTGCGTTCGAGTATTTCCTCTCAAAACGGACCCACTTTCTCTTCTTTGACTTTGCAGCCGAGGGCGTTACCAAACCATGCTCTTTCATGATCCTGTATGCCCGTCTGTAGCTTATATCGCAGTCTGTTTTGAGATTTCCTACCGTGCGCAGCACGCCTACCGGTTCCCGTGCGTGCATGTCCAGAACCCGCCGTATCTCGTCTTCGGTGGCCCGTATGGGCTTTCTTCCCGCTGGCATTGGAACGTGGTGGGATTCTGTCCTGCAGAACCGGGCGTACAGTCGCTGAACGTGCCTTTGTGAGACTCCTATCTCTTTGGCAATCTGGGACGTCTTGTATTGTCCCAAAAGTAGTTCACCCCCCACATGAGACTCGAGCCCCGGGTGGACATTCCCGATGAAGGACATCATCCACGGCGTGGCATCCCACGTGAAATCCATGGGAAGTGCAGTCAGCATGACCATTACTGGAAACGGTGGTGTGTGGGTCCGTCAGAGAATACGTTCGGCGGTGTGGCGTCATATAGGAAGACGGAGAGTGCGAGTAATGAAAAAGCTGGATCAGGCCAAGGTCGAATGGATCATACGAGAGAAACGCAAGAATACGCGCAACAAGGAGATTGCTGCAAGCACGGGGGTGTCGGTCCGCTGGATCCAAAAGCTGTGGAAGAGGTACAGAGACGAGGACAAAATCGCATATCCTGCCCCTATGGGCAGGCCCAAAAAGTGCGCGCCCGGACGACGGGATCATTCTGCGGTCCTCTCGGCGGCATCAAACGAGGTCCAAGGGGCAGCATCCTTGGAGCGCATCATAAAGTCGCTTGCCGGAATACATATCCCGCACAACACCCTGCACAAAATATTGAAGGATGCCGGTTTTGCAGACACACAGCCAAAGAAGAGCCAGCGCCGCAAGTGGATCCGCTACGAGCGCGAGCACTCCAACTCGATGTGGCACACCGACTACAAGCAGCTTGACGACGGCAGGTGGTTCTTGTGCTACGAGGACGACGCCTCGCGCTTCGTGACTGGCTTTGGGGTATTCCAGGAGGCGACCACCGAAAACGCCCTGAAGGTGCTTGACGAGGCCATAAAAAACCACGGCAAGCCGGCGTCAATCCTGACGGACCGCGGCACCCAGTTCTATGCCACCGAGTCAGAGGCCAAGAAGAAGGGAGCCTCCAAGTTTGAGCAGAGGCTAGTTGAGCTTGACATCAAACACATCCTGGCCCGCGTGAGGCATCCGCAGACAAACGGCAAGCTGGAACGCCTGCACGGGGAGATGCAACGCAAGCTGCACCGCTTCGAGGCAGCAGCATCATCTTCCAAGATCAGACGCGGCGCGTCAAAGAATTCTCACGTGGGCGGGCCGTTTTGCGCCGCACCATCAAAGGATCCAGTGGAGCGTTTCATGGAGTGGTACAATCACGACCGACCGCACATGTCCCTTGACTGGGACAACCTTGAGACACCGGCGCAGGCGTTTAAAAGAAAGATGTCCCCGGCTGGGGAGACGGTAGTGGACGGCCAGACAGGACAAGAGTACCGCGCAGAATAGCAGCGATCCGACACGGTCAGGCCTCGTGCAATCTACAGGGGATACTGCGCATAATTTTTTGAAAAGATCTCATGCGTGGAGTGGAAATGAAGAAAATTCGTGATCCGGGCCGCAGGATCCGACGTAAGACAATTATGCAACGACCGGCAACATCAAACATGCAAGTACCTCCAAGTCTTGGAGGGGGGCGAACTACTTTCGGGATCCCACACAATCTGGGACGTCTTTTGGCCTTTCCTGCACTGTGTGACTGCGTATCTGATTGTCTTTGCAGTCAGGCGTTTTATCAACGGTTTTCTTGACCGATAAAGGACAAAGTATTCCTTTGCAGTACGTCTAAAATTAGGACGACCTAATTTCGGTACAATAGAGGAACCGCTTGAAAGGAATAACTTAACATATACCGGCTGAAGACCTTATTTTATGCACTGGAGAGAGACACTGCCAGAATGGTACATTGAAAAATACGGGTATCAACCATGCGTAAACATCGGAACCGCAGGCCATGTGGATCATGGAAAAACGACCCTCATCCAGGCACTTACAGGCTCCTGGACCAGCGTCCACAGCCAAGAACTCAAGCGCGGAATCACTATCCGCGTAGGCTATTCTGATGCGGCATTCTACAAGTGCAGCAGCTGTGAGGAACCCTTGGGATACTCGACTGTCCCAAAGTGCAACAACTGCGGAGGAGAGAGCCAGCTGTCCAGGGTGGTGAGTTTTGTAGATAGTCCCGGACACGAGAGCCTGATGGCAAACATGCTGTCCGGCTCTGCATTGATGGATGGTGCGCTGCTACTGGTTGCAGCAAACGAGAAGGTTCCAAAACCGCAGACAAAGGAGCATCTTTTGGCACTTCAGACTCTTAACATACGGCAGATTGTAATGGTGCAAAACAAGGTGGACCTGCTCTCATACCAGGAGGCGCTTGACAATTATCGTGACATCTCAAAGTTTGTAGAGGGGACACATGCGGCAGGGGCACCTGTGGTTCCAATCTCGGCTCAGTCGGGACTGAACATTGATGCGCTGATCGGTTGCATAGAGTCCACCATAAAGACGCCTGCAAGGGACGAGAAGAAGGATGCAGTCATGCATGTGTTGCGCTCGTTTGATGTCAACAGACCCAGTACCAAACTCAAGAACATCAAGGGTGGGGTTGTAGGCGGAAGCCTGACCCAGGGAGTCTTTAACGTGGGCGACGAGATCGAGATAAAACCCGGCATCATGAGTGAGAAGAAAAAATCATACCGACCACTGACAACTGAGATTACATCGCTTGGAACCGCAGCAGGAATCGTCAATTCGGTAAAGCCAGGCGGCCTAGTCGCCATAGGGACAAAACTGGATCCGTCCATGACCAGAAGCGACTCCTTTATCGGCTCAGTCATTGGGAGGCCGGGCACCATTCCGGATAACTCCACAACGCTAAAGCTTGATGTAAACCTGTTTGACTCAGCCGTGGGAACCACGCAGGATGTCAAGGTGCAGCCCATACAGTCCGGCGAGATGCTCCGACTGAACATAGGAACCGCTCCCGTACTAGGCAAGGTCTCCAAGATGGTCTCAGACAGCATTGAAGTCGAACTGGGAAGGCCTGCCTGCATCTTTGAGGGCGGGTATGTGGCTATCAGCAGAAGGATTGCCGAGAGATGGAGACTGATTGGTGCAGGAATAGTTGGTTGAGGTCATCTGTGATACAAGCTTTTTGATTCATCTTGCAACCCGGCGTATCAAGAACATCGACAGGCTTGATGTGGAGATAGGGGAAATAACGTTTGTCGTTCCCCATGTGGTAAAGACTGAGCTGTCCAGGCTGGCAGAGGATCCATCAAAGAGTAGGGACGCTCTGGAAACTCTAGAGTATGCCAAGAATCTCAAGATGGTTCCCATCACGGGTGCGTTTGCCGACAGGGAGCTTCTAAGGTATGTCTCAGGGCACGGGGGAATTGTTGCCACGATGGACGCGGGTCTGAAGAGAGGGATAAAGGAGCGCGGAGGCACGGTAATGTCCTTCTCAAGGAATATGATAATACTGGAATCTTAGAAAAATTTAACTTTGAGCCTTTACAAATCCATTCATGGGAAACCTTGCCATAAGAAGTGCCGCCTTTGAGAACGGCAGCGTCATTCCAAGAAGATACGGGTACAAGAATGGAAACCACAGCCCTCCGCTGGAGATAAGTCAGATCCCAGCAGGAACGGCATCCCTTGCGCTGATAATGGACGACCCGGATGCCATGGGTGCAGTAGGAAAGGTCTGGGTGCACTGGGTTGTGTGGAATATTGATCCTGCCACCACCGGAATTGGGGAGGACTCTGTCCCGCCCGGGTGCCTTCAGGGCATGACGGACTTTGGTAACACGGGGTATGGCGGTCCGGCCCCTCCGGACAGGGAGCACACATATGTCTTCAAACTGTATGCGCTGGATTCCATGCTGGAGTGCGGGAAGGACTCCACCAAGGCCAAGATCGAGGATGCAATGCGCGGTCACATTCTTGCAGAGGCCAGACTGGAAGGAAGATACTCACCAGGATAGGTAAAGAATAATATGCAAAGGGTAAGAAAGAGTGTAATTGAAAGCAAATCCATCTCTCATATCCGTCGGCTCTTTTAACCTAAGGTACAGCCATCTTCTGATAATCGGCGTCCTTGCCCTGTCATTTACTATGTCGATGCTTATTCGTTCCCAGCCTGCAGAGTTTGGCTTTGAGCTCAACGAGTTTGATCCCTTCTACAACTACCGGGCCACACAGTACATGGTAGAGAATGGAATCGTCCAATACTACGAGTGGCACGATGATCTGAGCTGGCATCCCACAGGCAGGGACATATCAGACACGTCCCAAGTTATGCTCCACCTGACGGCGGCTGCAACTTACCAGGCGTTTGGCGGAGGATCCAGCCTTTACGACTTTACGATAGTCTTTCCTGCAGTCATCGGCTCGCTGACTGCGGTGGTTTTGTTTGCCCTGGTCAGGGTCATAGGCGGAACGACTGCGGGGCTCTTTGCTGCCATACTCTACTCTGTATCACTGCCCATAATAGTCAGGGGTCCTCTGGGATGGTTCAAGTCCGAACCCCTGGGACTGTTCTATGGCATATTAGGAATCTATCTCCTCCTAAGCGGAATAGGCGCAGGAAACAGGATGGAGGGCATGGCCAGAATTGTAGGAGGCGGTATATTCACGGCGTTTGCCATGTCAGCATGGGGCGGAAACCAGTTCTTCATAATACCTGTGGGGGTCTTTATCCTAATACTGCCGTTTGTGCGCAGCAACCACAGGTTTCTTGTATGGGCCATCCCGGTATACACTGCCGTCTCGTTTCTGGCCTCAGTCGGATTCGCGCGGGGACTGTCTCCTGTCTCCATGGAGGGAATCGCGCTGATTGTTCCAACTATATTCCTGGTCTCCTGCATCATGCTCCAGTCCAGAAGCGGCAGGCACAAGACCAGAAACGGCCTGCTGTTGCTGGCCGCCTTTGTCATAGTCGGGGCAGGCCTGCTGGCGGTGAATGCAGAGGTAGAGATTATACCAAACCCGTCCTTCAGGTACCTCAACGCCATCAACCCGTTCCTGACCACGACAGAACCCCTGGTGGATTCGGTCTCAGAACATG
Organism: Candidatus Nitrosopumilus sp.; assembly: GCA_965238275.1. GTDB lineage: Archaea > Thermoproteota > Nitrososphaeria > Nitrososphaerales > Nitrosopumilaceae > Nitrosopumilus. The sequence goes on along the minus strand of OZ250186.1, from coordinate 683,917 downwards.
CAACCACCACAATCACCCAGTCGTTTGTGTTTCATTCGGTTCTGATGATATTTGCCGGCACCGGAGTCTGGCTCATACTCAAGAATATCGGTTCGGGAAATCCGGTACCGATCAGGCACGACATGCTGGCATTCGTACTGATACTTGGGATGGCAGGAGTATACATCAGCTCCGCCTTTGTCAGACTGGAGGTCTTTGCAGGCGTGGGAGTGATCGCCCTGGCCGCCATCGGGCTGTCCGTCCTGACAAGGGAGTTCTTCAGGAAGAGACCGAACATTGAGAGCCCCATGGGGAACCGCATAAGGCTGCCGTATGTGGCAGGAATCATAATCCTTCTGACAATTCCCATGGTGTATGCGGGGGGGGATTCACAGGTGTTTGCAGCCACGAGCCAGCCGCCCCCAATCCTCAATGGTGCGTCATACTTTCCAATTGCCACCAATGACTGGCTGGGTGCGCTGGAATGGATAAGAGCCAATACGCCGGAGGATGCCGTAATTGCGTCATGGTGGGACTACGGATACTGGATATCCACGGTGGGGGAGAGGGCAAGTATAGCTGACAACGCTACCATAAGCACTGTCGTGATTGAAAACATCGCCAAGATGTTTCTGAGTACGCCTGACCAGGCATGGAATGCCCTGCAGGAGATGGGGGCAGACTATGTACTTGTCTTTGTGGCAGCGCAGAGGCTGCCCTCGGACACCGGAGAGCCGCTGTACACCCTGAATTACGGGGGCGATGATTCAAAGAGACACTGGTTTATACGGATAGCAGGCCAGGACCTCTCCAAGTACCTGCATGCAGACGGCGTAAGCGGCACGGATCACTTCTGGAACGAGACCATCCTTGGAGACATGTTCCCGTTTACTCCCGTAGTGTATATCAACCCGAACAATCCTGCGCAGCAGTCGCCGGTGTTTGTAAACGGAATGATTCCAATTTATGCCGAGAACATAAAGTATCCTGCCGACGGGGACGGCCCGCTCAGACTGGCCTATGCCTCCCAGAGTTTTGTAGACAAACGGGGTACTGCGGTGATCGGGGTATTCGTATACGAGGTCAATGACGAGTACGGGCAGAGCCCCTAGCCGTATCTTTCAGGCAGCCTGTATCGCATGTATTTGTCATCAGGCGAGAACCTGGCCGGGTGCACAGAGACAGTCTCAGAGTCGCACTCCTGGCATCTTGCCTTCAGGGTGTACCGGTTGCATGCAGAACACCGCCTCATCTGGAAGCGCATCTAGTTCTCCCTCGTCTTTTTTGACTCTTCCCGGGTAAACTTGAACATGCCCTTCTTTTTGGTTATCCCGGTCTGGATCTCGTTTATTATCGGTTTTAAGGACTTTTCAGCGGATTTGAAGTCCTCTGAGACTATCGAGAGCCGGTACTTGGGGGCTCCCAGGTAGGTAATGCGGATGGTAGGATCCCGTCCCAGTACATCCAGCAGCGTCTTTTTTATAATCTCCACCCCGTCGGGTCTCTCGCTGGTAATCTCCATGATGCCCCTGATCTCGACTGAGGGCAGCTTCATCTTGGATGCGATCTCCCCTATGACGCCTGCGGTTCTCTCGGTAATGTCCAGATCGCTGACTGCCCCTATCCCATTCCTTCCAATCCTTACAAATGCGTCATACACAGAGTCAAACTTTGAGTATATCTTGTCCTCCAGACTTTCAACCTGGGCATCTGTCAGACCTGCCTTCTCCTGCACATTCTGGAGCAGCGTCCTTCCCTTCTCAAACTTCTTGACCTCCTTGAGCTTCTGCTTTCTCTGGTCGTTTGATACCTGCTTTAGGGACAGGTCAATGTCGCCCCGTTTTGGATTGACCTTCTTTACAAGCAGCACCTTCTTGTCCCCGTCCCGGACAAACCTGTTTATGGCCCTGATCCATCCTGGTGCGATCTCCGAGATGTGCAGGAATCCCTGAATCTCGTCATATTCGTCAAGCGTTACGTATGCGCCGTGGTCCATCACCCGGGTAACGGTGGCAAGCACTATCTCGCCTTGTTCCGGAAGTTCATGGGTTTCGGCAGGCATTTCTTCTAGAGATCCACCGTGTGTAAATTAATGTTGCTAGCCGGATTTCAGCCTGCGTACCAGACATGTCCAGAACAGGCGGTGTAACCGGGAATCCATGCAGTATTGCATTATGCTGCCTGCATGCACTGAAATTGCCTGCCTGGCCATATCAGGTGCGATCTTTTTGCTAGGGTGTGGGATATGCCAGGGTGTCCCTACCAGCCTGCATGTGTCAGGATGATTAGATGTCAGGAGAACACACAGGTGTTAGAGAAATAATAAGAAGTTATGGCAAGAGAGCCTTCCTTTACGGCAATACCAAGGCAGCTGATGCAGATGTAAAACGTGCGACAAGAAAGATGATCTTTCAGCAAATCACAAGATTCCGCTTGCCAATGACAGAACAAACGATGCAGGAATATGGAGATCCTGTGCAGGACATGCTATAAAATATCATGGGATCAACAAACCAAAAAAGGATCTGAGATGGGCAAACCCCCGTATATGCGGAGACATCAGTCGGAGGGAATCACAGGCAGGCACCTGAACGGATGGCAGATGCGGGTTTGTACGGCCTGTGTCACAAAACAATTACATTTTGAAGGATCAAGTTGAATGATTATGGCGCAGAACAGATCATGAATCATGTTCGAAAATTGAACCAGTTTATTTAAATATAAAAAATTTAGATTCTTGCTGTGTTTAGACCACAGGTCATATTTGAAAGGAAATCAACACTGTTTTCAGTCATAGTTGCCGCAGTTGTTGCAGTACTGGCCCTGCCGGTGATTATTCCCCATCTCTTGCACGGATTCCACATAGCCCACATACTTTTGCACGTTGGGGGATTGGTTCTTGCAGTGTTCATTACAGCCTTGGCCTGTCTGGCATACTGCAAGGTAAAAACAAAAAGGCTGATGCTAGGTGCGATTGCCTTTGCATGTTTTATTGGGGCAGAGGTTGTTTTGCTGGTTGATGCAACATGGCCCTACAGTTATGATCTGGGAGATGTGCCCCTAGGCGAGATAGGACATCTGTTGGTATTTGGTACGCTGGGACTGCTGGCAGTGGGGGTGTTCAGAAATGACTGACAGGAATTTACTGCTGATGGAGATTATCCAGAACAATCCCGGAATTCAGTTCAGGGAAATTATGAGGATGTCCGGGTTGAAAAACGGAGTTTTGAGTCATTATCTTAAAAAATTCGAAAAAAACGGCGTAGTCAAGGTCATGAGGACCACGAGACGGACAGGATTCTATCCGCCGCAGATTTCAGAAGAGGAGTCCAGAGTAATCAGGACATTAAGGAGACAGACTCCGCGGGACATACTGCTTGCATTAATAGAAAACAGCGGGTTGGGGTTCAAGGAGATTGTAGGTGCTGTTGGAAAATCACCATCAACGGTTTCGGTATATTTATCCCAGATGGTTTCTGAACTCTGTTTCCTAATTATCGCCAGTCACACCCAACAGGTTCAGAATTAGGCCAGATCAGTTGAATTTGAACATAATATCAAACATCTTCAATAGAAAACCGTATTGATCAGAGAGGTGTGCAGACAGTCAGGTTATCGCCATGACTGAAAACACATCCTCTCCAGACAAAACGGGCACGCATGAGGCTAAAAAATCTTTCAAATCCAAAGAACGCCGGTTCCAGTACGATGACCGCAGGTACATAGACCGCGGCCAGTTGTGGACGCTCCAGATAAGCCCGGAGATCCTGACTCAGGGAGTCGAGAAGCTAAACTGCGGGAAGGTAGGCCGCCCGTACGTATTTTCAAACGCGTGCTTTGCAGCAGCATCCCTGTTCAAAAACGCCACCGGCATAAGGTACAGGCAGCTCCAGGGTCTGGCAGAGACGATAGTCGGCAAGGAAAACGCGCCCACGTACTCGGCGTTCCAGAAGAGGATGACCAAGCTTGGCTGCACTGTTGCAGACAATGATGATGGTAGCGGCACGGCTTCTGCGTGGTTCTCAGACGGCGGCACCCGGGCCGAGATCAAGCTGTTTGCCTTCGACTCCACTGGACTCAAGCCCACAAACCGCGGCGACTGGATGACAGAAAAGTGGGGGACCAGGCGGGGCTTCATAAAGCTGCACGTCGGGGTGGATGCCAAAACCAAAAAGATCTACGCCGTGGCCATAACCGACGACAAGTGCGGGGACTCTCCGCAGTTTGAGGAACTGGTGGGGCAGGCCCTTGCAAATGCAAAAAAATCACCAAACTCAGACACTTCTGCAGGCACCAAGGCGGCAGCCGACGGCGCGTACGACACCCAGAAGATCCGCAGGTACTGCGACGAGCAGGGAATCGAGCCGCTGATTCCCGTCCGCATCGACTTTGCCGGAAAGGCGAACGGGTGCATGCCCCGCAAGGAGGCAGGATTCAGGCAGCTGGGGGACCTGGACTGCATGGACAAGACGGCAGAACGCAAGTTTGCAGGCCTCACGCGCGAACAAAAGAGGGAATTCCAGAAGGCGTGGCGCAGGGAGTCAGGGTACAACGACCGGTGGTCAGTCGAGATTGTATTTTCCACGTTCAAGCGGGTGTTGGGCGAGTGCATAAGCGCGCGCAAGTGGGAGAACGTCAAGGCCGAGATATACGGAAAGGTGCAGCTGTACAACCAGATGATCGATACTGCAATCGACAACGGGTACGGCACGCCAAGGATCGTGCAAGCCTACAAGCCCGGCCCAAGGACTGCAAGGGAAGGGGGCAAGACGACGACGTAGGCAGAATTGCACAGACGAGTATCTGTGTCGAGCGTAATTAGGAAACAGAGTTGGTTTCTGACAAGCTGGTTGAAATTAGGTTTGTAGACCTGAAGAAGAAATATTACATCAAAACGAGGGATATGGTGGACAGGCTGATTGAAGACCACAGGCCAAGCCTCATCGAAAAACCAAGCTCCGGATTCGAAGACGTGATCAACTCACTCTAGATTTAATCCTCTTTTATTCAGGATTATGCGCTGCAGTCTGATGGTGACGTTGTCGGGTATGGCTGCATTGTCAGTTGTTTGATTCGTTGTTTTATGCAGAATTCTTTGGGATTCGCTACCGGGGCAGTCATCAGGTGCAGGCATCAGGACACTCTAGCGGGTTTCGCACCCATACAGGACAAACCGCATGGGATTGGCAGCAGTCCCATATGTGATTTCCGAGGATCACGCGGCTCCCGTTAAAAATCGATTCCCTTTTTTGCCTTTATGCCGCGCTGAAACGGATGCTTTATCTCCCTCATCTCGGTAACCAGATCCGCAACCTCCAGAACCTCGTCCCGGGCATAATTCCCCGTCAGTATCAGATCAAGCCGTGCAGGCTTTGTGCTGATTAATTCCAGAACGTCCTCAAGGCTGACCAGTCCGAGGTTCACGGCATAGTTTATCTCATCAAGTATGACAATGTCGTATTCCCCAGACTGGATCTTCTCCCTGCTGGTCCGGACTGCATGTCTTGCAGTCATCTCGTGAACCTCCCGGGGGCTCTTGTCATCTATAATACCGACAAACCCGCTGCCTGCCCGGATCATCTCAAACTCCGGCTTGAGCCTCTTGGCAGAATCGATCTCGCCATAATGCCAAGATCCCTTAATGAACTGGATCATGCAGGTTTTTTTTCCATATCCGGATGCCCGCAACACTATTCCCAGTGCCGCAGTTGTCTTTCCCTTGCCCTTTCCGGTGTATACTATGGTTATGCCGTTTGGTTCCATGATATCACCCTTGATGGGTCTTGCTAAAAAGATTGGGAATTCAGGGCTGCATCATCCATGGTTCCATCCAGAATGCAGGTGTTGGGGGAATCTGCCATATGCCCAGTCGTCTGCATCATTCCTGCGTTGTTGCAGTATGGATGATCTTTTTTCTGGCACCATGCCGTATCTGCAGACATTTCTGATGGGCGTTGGTGCAGGTTCTGTATCATCTGTATGTACTGCTGACAGGGAATGACCAGCATCCAAACGAGGGAACGCCTGTCCCATAGCATGCCATGATCTTGAGGATTTGTGCAAAAGCGGGAGATGCCATTCATGTGGTTTAAATAAAAAACGAACCTAGTCACACGGATTGAAAATTCCCAGAATCGTCCTGGCAGGCACAAGCAGCGGGGTCGGAAAGACGTCAGTCACATGCTCAATAATTTATGCGCTCCAGAGGAAGGGCTACTCGGTCAGGCCATTCAAGGTGGGCCCCGACTATATCGACCCAGGCTACCTCTCAAGCATCTCAGGGCAGGACGCATGCAACCTTGATGCCTGGTTGATGGGCGAGGATCGTCTGCTGGAGAGCTTCATCTGCAACTCTGCATCGGATGTATCCGTAGTCGAGGGTGTAATGGGCTACTATGACGGCTTTGGGGGGGACTCAAACTATGCAAGCACCCATCATGCAGCATCCATAACCAGATCCCCGGTGGTTCTGATCCTGGATGCATCCAAGACGGCCCGCTCCATTGCAGCAACTGCCACAGGTTTTAAGGTGTTTCACAAGGAGTCTAGGATCGCAGGAGTAATTCTCAACAGGGTTGGCAGTGACAGGCACGGGCAGGCATGCAGAACGGCATTGGAAGAGACAGGCATTCCAGTGCTTGGAACCATTCCAAGGGATCCGGAGCTGGAAATGGAATCCCGTCATCTGGGGCTTGTCTCCACGCTGGACAGGGATGCCCTGTACGCCAAGATCAGCAAAGTGGCGCAGACCATGTCACAGCACCTAGATATTGACAGGATGGCACAGATTGCACATGGTGCTGCCCCCCTGCCAGACATGGCAAGGGCGGCATACGAGGAGCCCAAGACCAAGATAGCAGTGGCCCTTGACGCGTCGTTCAACTTTTACTATCAGGACAACCTAGAGGCGCTGCGGCGCTGCGGCGCATCGCTGGAGTTCTTCAGTCCAGTCACAGATGCCGGGCCGCCTGACTGCAACGGGCTCTACATCGGAGGCGGGTTTCCAGAGGTTCTTGGAGACAGGCTTGCAGGGAACCGTCCCATGCAGGAGACCATCAAACGTCTTTCAGAGGACGGCCTTCCAATCTATGCCGAATGCGGGGGACTGATGTATCTTACAAGACAGATCACGTCAGGTGGCAAAAGACACAGGATGGTCGGCATATTTGATGCAGAGACGGAGATGACAGGACAGATGACACTTGGCTACACCAGAGGGAACATGGCTGCCGGCACCCCCGTATCTTCAGAACCGAGCATCTTTCGCGGGCACGAGTTTCACTACTCCCGCATAGGCTCAGTCTCACAGGATTCCAGATTTGCATACAAGATGGATGTCGGCAGGGGAATTGACGGCAGCAGGGACGGCATGATTGAGTATGACACGCTTGCCTCATACGGGCATCTGTATTTTGACAGCTCGGATTACGCAGAGACGTTTGTCAGGAACTGCGCCAGATACTCAAAAGGGTAGGGTGCCAATCAGGGGGATTCTGCCCGGATCAGTTTGAAGAGTGCGTTGGTTATTGCAGAGGCCGACGGGCTGCCGCCCTTCCGGCCTAGGTTGGTGATGTGCGGTGCTGCAGATTTTGAGAGTTCCTCTTTTGATTCTGCAGCACATATGAATCCCACAGGAATTCCTATTATCAGTGCGGGGCTGGCCGTGCCCTCCGCGGTCATCTGAACCACCTCCTGCAGCGCAGTAGGTGCGTTGCCAACTACCACCACACCGCCATCGATCTGTCCGGCTGCCATTCGCATGGAGACCCTGGAACGCGTCGTTCCCTGCCTTTTTGCAGCCTCCATGACGGCCGGATCCGAGATGTTGCAGACAGTCTTGTTGCCAAATTCCCTGAGGTTCTGTTTGTTGAGGCCTCCCAGAACGCCGTTAACATCCACGACTATGCTGCAGCCGTTCCTCAGCGCATTCATACCACTCCGGATGGCGTTGTTGCAGAAGATTATCCTGTTTTTTCCTGCAAAATCAAAATCTGCAGTGGAATGAATCACCCTCCTGACGATGGGCCATTCCATCTCGTCGTAGTGATGTGATCCGATCTCATCGTCGATGACCTGCATGCTTGCGTCCTCTATGGACTGTCCTTTCTCAGTCTGCATTTTCCACGTCCCCTGCCCTCTCCATGATCAGGTCGATCATCTTTGGGTCGGTACCCAGATGTTTTGTTATGTAGAATGTCTTGATTCCAGAGTCGGCAAGGGCAGGCATCAGATCGTTGTTGATGTCAGTCTTTACGTGTGCACCCTCGTGCAGAAAGTAAAACACCACCATCAGCACCCGGGGCTTGTCATCTGAGCATTTCTTGACTCCTTGGAATATGTCCGGCTGCTCTATCTCCAGCCAGCACCGGCTTACGTTCCGGTACGAGTCCTGCAATTCGTTTACAATGTAATCCAAGGACAGACGCGCGTTGGAGTCTTTGCTTCCGTGCCCAATAAGCATGACATCCACGTCCTTCTCCGGAAGGGTCACGTGGTTCTCCTCCATGGTGGTAGTTATCCTATTCCGGACTAGGCTTACCAGGGTCTTGTGCATGCTCATGGGTTTTGTAACGACAAACTTTACCTCCGTATCCTTTTGAAACTTCATGACATCAGTGACGGCACATTTGACCTTTCTTCCGGGGTACAGAAAGTACGGCACAATTGTTAGCGAGTCGATATCCTGCCTGAGACATCTTGCAATTCCGTCCTCTATGTATGGCGGCTCAACTTCCAGAAAGCAGAAATCGACAAAGGCATATCGATCCCGTGACATTATCTCCGAGCAGATCGTCTCAAGTTCCTCAGATGCCTCCCTCTGCCGGCTTCCCCTGTCTATGAGTAACAGTCCGCGCCTCAATTCATTCTCCGTGCTATGGCTATGGTCAGATTCGGTGGGAATTTCTGTTTTTCTACAACCAGGTTACCGCTAGCAGATATCATGGCAGCAGCCTCTGAGACGCTTGCAGTTCCCTCAAAGGACCTTACAGTGTCTGAGGGGTTCGGGGTCTGGATTCGGGCCAGTTCTTCCCGATCCACATACTCTACCGGTACGTCCATCTCCTGTGCAGCCTGTATCAGCCCGGGTATGTCCTGCGGCTTCCTTATCGATGCCAGTCCTGATACCGAGATTGGGCTGAGGCCGAACCTCTCAAGGGTGTCTGCAATCCCGGCTTTGATGGTATCCTTGTGGGTGTCCCAGTGCAGCCCCACGCCCACCACCAGACTCGGGGGTCTGTACACCACGGAATCCGCAGGCATCATGCCGCTAATTGTCCGATCCGAGATTATAATGTGTCCTTTGGAGCCGGATCCCCTCAGGGAGTTCATGTCATGGTACATGGTGACGTTGTGCGGTAGTTTTGTGTACCATTCCCTGCTGCCGGCATCCTGAAAGACGCCGATGGCCTCCCCGTTTACCATGTGGGCGCTGACCCTAGTAACAGCAGAGTCATCCTCAATCTGCCATCCCAGATTCCTCCCTATCAGGTCTACGGATATCGTCTTGTTCACGTCTGCAGCAGTGGTGATGACAGGCGTGGCCCCCATCCGGTCTGCAATCTCCAGGGTCAGTTCGTTGGCACCTCCAAGGTGTCCGGACAGCGTGCTGATTACAAAGCCCCCTTGATCATCAATTACCACCACGGCCGGATCCGTCTTCTTGCTCTTCAGGTGCGGCGCGATCAGTCTGATTACGGCCCCCAGAGAGAAGATGCAGACCAGCGCATCACTGTTCTGAAACAACTGGACTATCTTCTGGGTGGTGGATTCAGGGTACCAGGTTATTGCGTCGCTTCCGTTGGAGAGTTTTTCAGGCGCAAGGACATGCCAGTCCGGGAACATTTTCTTGAGGTCTGCCCCCATTCTTACCCCGTTCTTGGTAATGACAAGAACAGACACATTTTCCATAAACAAGGAATTGGTTACTTTGATAAAATATCTTTGCAATTGTCACGCTACATTTCAGGAGAATCCGGGTATGGAGGGTGAATCATTCCGGATGCAACAATAGGTTTTTGTAACAGCATGCTAGAACAGACGCATGGAAGTTAGTTGGGATGAGAACGTCTGTATTCATTCAGGCAAGTGCGTAAAGAATCTCCCCTCCGTGTTTACAAAACAGAATGACAAATTTGTCATAATACAGGATGGTGCTCCTGAGGAGATAAGAAGAACAGTCAAGGAATGCCCGTCAGGCGCGTTAAAGATAAAAGAATAGTCGAGGAGATAAGAAGAACAGTCAAGGAATGCCCGTCAGGCGCGTTAAAGATAAAAGAATAGTCTTTTGTCCTGATCATGTACATGTCACGTTGGGAACCGTTGTGTCCTTTTGAGATTTTTTGCGTGTGTCCCTTGAATACTTGCGGCATTCATCCACGGAGAATCGATCAGCCACCAGGTTTGCAGACACTACAACTCTGGTAAATTTCAGTGATCAGATCACCAGAATTTACCAGGATCCAGTCCATAAAGAAACTTGGAATGGATCTGGTCACACTCGTTTCAAATGCTTGAGAAACATCAGAATCACATCTTAAAAGTGATCTTAATTCCACAGCCGGCATTCTCAGCGTAGGCACAATCAATCTCGCCAGTTCCGGTTACTGTCAAGGCATATGGAATAATAGAGTTGCAGGATACATCCAAGGTATAATAATATCTTTTTTCTTTTTTTAATATGAAACTATTATATCTCATTTTAATGCCATTTGCATTAGTTTTTGGAATCTTAACTATAACTGGTATAATGCCTTTTTTTAACCTAAATACAGTAATGTGCATTTCATTATTGTTATCAAACATACCCATTTCATTTAATCCTGAATTTGATTTAGTGTTATTTTTTGAATCATGTGGTAGATGAAAAACTTTGTTTCTTGCATCCTCATAATGTTTGCATACGTCAATATCACATCTGCATTTTTTGTACTGTTGAAATATTCTCTAAAATCATCTAAATCCTTTTCCAATTTAGCAAATCCTTTTTCCCGTTTTTTATGCATTAGTTCAGTTTCTATTTCATCTTCCATGTATTTTTCACTAATGCCAGTTGCATTATTACACATCTCTGAAAAGAAAGTTACGCCCCAATCTTCTCACAAAGTCTCCTGCCAAGTTTTATGAAATTGTCATCAGGCAAGTTTATCAAACACGCGCCCAAGTACGCCCTCACAAACGATACCATGCTGTAAATCAGCGCCACGGCGAGGTTTGCGACCAGGATGTCCTTCTGGAGTCAACCAATCGCAAACGGTAGGACCAGGATTCCAACCACGTATCCTATCGAGTAGGATCCAAACGGGTTGACAAGGGCCTCTGGCTCTGGCAGATTTCGGTGATCAGATCATGAAGATTTACCAGAACCAACACTACCGGCTTGACTGGGCCAGAATGCTTCCGTCAAAGTCAAATAGCACAACCTCAATTGGAACCGAACCGTTGCAGTGCCTTCTCATGTGTTCGTATGTATGGTTGCATATCAGATCAAAGAACCCGCGGGTTCCGTTACCCTGAACAATCTCAGAGACATGCCTTGCAGTGTTTGCCCTCCTTATCTCTCTGACAGTGTCTGCATCGGCACCGGACTGTTCTGCCAGTCCCGCAAGAAACCTCATGTCCACCTTGGATCCCTTGACATGGGTCTGCTTGACTCCTGCTGCCATCTTTGCAAGTTTTCCGATGAATCCCACGATGTATGCCTTTTTGATTCCCTTTCTGCCACACTGTTGTATGGTGTATCCGGAAAAGTCGCCCATCTGTATAAAACAGTGCTCGGGAAGACTCACTATCTTCTTTGCCATCTCCTCGCTTCGTCCTCCAGTCGTCAACACCACGGTATCATTACCCATGGCCACTGCAACATCCAGATTCTGCCGAATTGATGCAGCGTATGATGCCGTAGAAAACGGAATGACGATTCCGCTTGTGCCCAGAATCGAGATGCCGCCCTTGATGCCTATTCTCGGATTGTCAGTCTTTGGACCAAGCTCGGTGCCTTTGGGAACCGAGATCACCACCCGGATCCCGTGTTTGTCAAGTATCTGCCCTCCGGCATCCTGCAGGTTCTTGGTAATCATCTTTTTGGGCACCGGATTGATGGCGGGTTTGTTTATCTCCAGTCCCAGACCAGGCTTTGTGACTATTCCAATACCTTGGCCCCCGTCTATGTCTATTTTTCCTACCGCATCAGTAAGGGACAGATCCACTATGATCTCAGCGCCGTGGGTCACGTCGGGATCGTCCCCCCCGTCCTTGACTACAGTGCACCTTGCCCTATCGGACCAATGTCTACAGGAGATTACCGGAATCTGTATGCAGTTGCCCTTGGGCAGCTGGATCTCTACGCTGGATATGTCCTGCTGGCCGAGTATTGCCAGCAGTGCGGCCTTGGAAGCTGCCGTGGCCGAACTTCCCGTGGTGTAGCCGGTTCTGAGATTATCCTTCCTGTCCATACATACCGTACTTGCCAATTGTATTAATTAGACCTTATGCGGTGTTGGACACATTGTTTCGCTCATTTTTCCATCTAGGTTGTATACAGACACCGGTTGTTCAGCTTGAAACCACACCTGAAAGACTTCCCCACCACCACTTGGCGCCGTAGATTTTCTTATAAAATAGGCTGGTCACCCTTTAGTAATGTCAGTACATGCATCAATACCGGTGCTATACCGGTACGTCACTCCCGACGGCATAATCACGGACTGCAACCAGCTTTATGCTGAGAGGTTGGGGTATACGGTTGATGAGGTGATAGGCACGTCCATTTTGGATCATGTGCCAGACGATCTCCGCGATCATATATGGCGCGTGTACCTCGCCTGGAAGAATACGTTTGCGACAAACGTCTCTAACAGGATCCAGCTGCAGACAAGGGACGGGGAAGTTGTGGACGTGATACGGACGATCAGGAACGTGTACGAAAACGGAAAGGTGATCGGGGCAAGCATCAACATGAGGGTGATGTCCGACATCAAGGCGATGCAGGATATGTACAATGTTGGTGCCAAGGAGGGCTACGAGGATCCCAAAGTCATGCGCAGGTCAGTCGACTATATAGGCACGATAGTTGACTGCAGCCAGTCATATCTGGACAACCTGGGATACATAAAAGACGAGGTCGTCGGAATCAGTCTCTACGAGCACACCGCCCCGAGAAGCAAGGGCAACCTGCACGCAAACATGGAGAACTGGAGGCACGGGCGCCGCGACAAGTCCAAGATATGGATGCTCCGAAAGGACGGGAGCCAGTTTCCGACACTCCTTAGCGCGACCAACGAGACTGATAAGGATGGGATGGTGGTGGGCAGGACCGTCGCCCTCGAACTGCTTGACGAATGACGTTCACACTGCGGCGTTTTTTTACCCATGGATCCGTTTTTTCTTTTGCCCGGCCAGCATCCAGTAGTGATCCTACCCTATACATCCAGAGAGTCCAGCATGGGCGTAATGTCCACATTCGAGACGCCTAGGTTGGAGATCTCCTGCCGTGCCGGAGGGTTCTCTATGTAGTTGGGTATGTCGTCTAGCATCCTCTCGTTGTAGGGCGTCGATATGCCATTCACGTAAAAGACGCCTGTGGGTATCTTGTCGTTCCACTCCATGGACTTTATCAGTGCCTGCGTCATCTTTTCGTTTATCTCCTCCCCGGTGTCGTAGTGGACCATCGGATCGTATCCGGTGTCCTCCAGCTTGTATATCCTAGAGTGTCGTTCCATGGACTCGCCTGCCATATCCTCCCCGGCGTACCAGTCGTGGGTGTTGATGTCGTTGTACGTCGGGCACGGCTGCAAGACGTCCAGGAAGGAGAGCCCCTTGTGGTATATCGCTTGGATTATCAGATCCTTCAGGTGCCGGACGTCATAGGAGTAGCCGCGCGCGATGAACGTAAAGCCGCTTGTGACTGCCAGCGCGAGCGGGTTGACGTTGTCGTTCTTGTTTGGCGTGGCCAGTGACTTTGGCTTCTCCCCGAGCCTCATGGTGGGGGAGGCCTGCCCCTTTGTCAGGCCGTACACGCCGTTGTCAAATATGATGTAGGTCATGTCCACGTTCCTCCTGCCTGCCGCGACGAAGTGGCCGGCACCGATTCCCAGCCCGTCGCCGTCCCCGCCGATTGCGAGTACCGTAAGATCGTTGTTTGCGATCTTGGCCCCCTGGGCAAACGGAAGCACCCTGCCGTGGAGGGTGTTGATGCCGTACGTGTTGACAAAGCTGTACGTCTTGCCGGAGCACCCTATTCCGGCAAATATCGCCGTCTTGTCCCTGCGGATTCCGGTCTCGGCCAGGGCCATCTGGATGGCATTGAGTATTCCAAAGTCGCCGCATCCCGGGCACCAGTCGTTGTGGACGTCCGTCCTAAAGTCCGCCGCCTTATGTGTCATAAGTCAGGATCTCCCTTTGCTCTGCCTCGTTCCGGACCACTTTCTTGAGGGTGCTGTAAACTTCGGTGCACGTCATGGCCCGTCCGTTGTACTTTAGGATGTGGTAGTCAAAGTCCATCCTCGTGTTCTGCTTTAGGACGCTTGCAAGCTGGGCTGAATAGTTGGCCTCCACGTCTATTATCACCCGGGCGTCCTTGAGCAGGGAGGTTACAAGATCCGCCGGGAACGGATGCAGCAGCTTTATCTGCACGAATCCGATGTCGATCCCGTCACGCTTGAGCATCTTGATTGCATCGATTATCGGCCCCTTGGTAGAGCCCCACGAGACCACGGTATATTCCCGGACGCCGAAGGATGTTACCTGCTCTTTTTCCGGGATGCCCTTGAGTATCAGGCCAAGGCGGGACATCCTCTTGTGCATCATCTTCATGCGCATTGCGGGGTTCTCGTCAAAATGGCCGGACTCGTTGGACTCTGTCCCCGTCGTCCAGAATATTCCGTCGTCCAGTCCCAGCCTCGAACGCGGGGATATGCCGTCCTCTGTAATCTCGAATCTCCGGTAGTCTTTTCCCACGCTGTCTGGCATCTTTCCGCGCTTGATCCTGACCAGCCGGGGCTCAAACCGCTTGCACGTGGTTACGGATGTCACGAGGAACCTGTCCATCAGGTGTATCACCGGAACCTGGAAGATGTCGGCGTAGTTGAAGCAGTTTCCGGTATCGTAAAAGCTCTCCCCTATGGTTCCGGAGGCATACACGATCTTTGCCAGGTCCCCGTGTCCGGCGGATATCGAAAAGACCAGATCGTCTTGTCCGTGCTTTGTGGCAATGCCGGATGACGGCCCCGACCTCTGGTAGTCAGTTATCACCAACGGCGTCTCGCTGATTGCAGCCCATCCCAGGATCTCCACCATCAGGCACAGTCCCGGGCCGGACGTGGCCACAGACGAACGGACTCCGGTCAGCGATCCTCCCACGGCCACTCCGATTGCAGACAGCTCGTCTTCGGTCTGCACCACGGCAATGGAACCGGGCCGCGAGTCCACCACGTCGAAGACCGCGTTGGACTCTAGATAGAACGACTCGTCGGTGGCCGGGGTAATTGGGTAGTAGGCTTGGAGCCTGCAGCCGCACGCTATCTTTCCAAGGGCTGTCCCGTGGAAGCCGTTTGCCAGTATGGTCCTCGGCTGTTTCTCCACAGGCGGTAGGGTGGCGGCATAGTCGAATTCGGCTACCGCGTGACTGTAGGCGTGTTCCGCGGTCTGCTTGACTACGCCGGCTGCCCGGGCATTCTTCTCAAACACCTTTCCGATCGCCTCAAGCATCGGTTCGGGCGGCACCCCGAGCAGTCCGAGTGACAGCGCCACTGCCATCGTGTTGTGCATCCTCAAGAGGCCGCGCATTCTTGGATTGTTGGTCTTTTCTGCAAGGTCGTCAAGCAGTCCGTTGAACGATACCGGGTACAGCCGGACGCCTCGCTCCTTGGCCGCCTCCAGTGCTCCTGCCATGGTCGGCTGCTTGTCTTGGGATGAAAGGCGCCCTGCAATACTTTTCTTGTCTGTCTCGTCGATGGTTGGAATATCCTCCATCTTGGTTCCTTCCACATCAGAGTTGTATATGATTCCCCCAGAGACATCGTGAAAATGCCTCAGAACGGTCTCTGCGTCAAAGGCGGCAAGCAGGTCCATCCCCTCGACGGTGGAGTTGATGGGCTCGTCTGAGATCCGGACCACAAAGTGGCTGTGTTCCCCCTTGATATTGGTAAAAAACTCTCTGGTGCCAAACACATGGTAACCGTACCGCGCCAGGACCTTCATGAATACGGACGCGCCCGAGTCGACGCCGGTTCCTTGAGGTCCGCCAATCATCCAACTAACGTCAACCAAGGTAATATTATGATCATGTCGTTTTTATAAAAGAGTGGTGCTGATCCGTAGTCGGCAGGATACGCTGTCAGGACACCACGCATTTTGCAGACTGGCCGAAACACCAGGTTCAGTACCTGCAATGGGCCGGGACGCTAACCTAGATTTTTAATTGGGGCTGTCCAAAAACCCGCATGCCTGGTCTGACTGCAATAGGGGTGGGTCCGGGGGATCCCGATCTGCTTACGGTTAAGGCCGTAAGGACAATCCAGAATGCAGATATCATAATGTGCCCGGCATCAGGAGAGGACAGGCCGAGTATAGCATTCTCAATAATATCACAATTAATCGACAAGTCGGCAGGCCAGGAGGTTGTAAAACTGATCTTTCCGATGACAAAGGACAGGGCGGTTCTTGAGCAGACATGGAAGAGAAATGCCAAAATCATGGCAGAAAGAGTCCTGTCAGGGAAGAACATCGTGTATATCACTGTAGGGGATCCATACCTGTACAGCACGTGGATCTACATGCACAGGGATCTTACAGAAAACCATCCGGACATGGACATAAGCGTGATACCCGGAATCGTCTCGATATTCACGTTTGCCTCAAAGGTAGGCGTAAGTATTGCAGAGGGGGCAGAGAAGGTTGCAATAATTCCATCATGCTATGACCTGTCCAGCGTCAGGGAGATTGCAAAAAACTCTGAGACCATGGTCTTTCTCAAGGACGGGAGGTATTTTGATCAGGTGATAGACGTGCTAAGGGAGTCCGGGTTCCCTGCAGATTCCATCTTTGCAATAGGACAGGATCTTGGTACCGACAAGGAGATCGTCAGAAAGATGACGCTTGGTGAGGTAAATGACAGTACCCTGACGACCAAATACTTTTCAATACTGGTGGTAAAGCGTGTCTAAAGTCTTCTTTGTGGGATGCGGACCAGGCGATCCCGAACTCATTACAGTCAAGGCCAGCAGGCTGATTCAGGAGGCAGATGTGGTGGTATACTCAGGATCCCTGATTCCCGAACCCATCCTGAAGCTGTGCAGGAACGGGGAGCTGCATGACGCATCAGGGCTTGTCAGGGAGGAGATATTCGATCTGCTGTACCAGAACGCAAGGGAGAACAGACGGGTGGTCAGACTTCATGACGGAGATCCGTCCATATATGGCGCGATAAGGGAGCAGATCGACAATCTCAAGGCAAAGGGGATAGAATCCACAGTCGTGCCTGGGGTCACTGCGTTTCTTGCCTCGGCTGCCGCGCTGGGAACACAGCTTACCCTGCCGGGAGTCACCCAGACGATAATCATTACAAGGGCAGAATCAAGAACCAAGGTTCCAGACAGGGAGAGAATATCCGAGCTTGCAGGGCACGGGGCAACGATGATCTTTTATCTCAGCGCACAGCTGATCGCAGGGCTTGTCAGGGAGGCAGTGGCCGGAGGCTACAAGGAGACCACGCCTGCTGCAGTCGTATACAGGGCAAGCTGGAAGGATCAGACGATCCTGAAGGGGACGCTGGAGGACATTGCAAAAAAGACAAGGGACGCAGGGATTACAAGGACTGCCATCATAATTATCGGCGATGTCATAGAGCCAGAGTCATACGAATACTCCAAGCTGTATGACAAGGAGTTCAGCCACGGTTACAGAAGGGCCAAAGTCAGATAGACAGGCGCAAAACCCTGTTTTTGATCCCCAGACCCGTCAGGCTCTCCTGAAGGTTCCCGGGTTCTGCCGAGGTAAAGATTCTCAGTGAGTTTCTTGGAGAACTGCCGTGCCGCCTTGAGAGAACCGAGGCCACCATTCTGCCCGGATCAATGAACCTGACTTGGGGAAACTCGCCATCCAGCATGTCCTGCAGGAAGGGAAGGTGTGTGCTGGAGAGGGTGACAGTGTCAATGGAGTTTCTGGATATTGTATCCTCCAGACTCTCCCGTATTGCCTTCCTGCACAGACTCCTGTCTGTTAGGAACCGCCCGGACTCTACCAGATCTACAAGCCCGGAGCCGTCAATCCTGTGAATTCTGCACTGTTCTGGGGCATTCTGTTTGATGTACCTTGAAAGACCCCTGCTTCTTACCGCCGACCGGGTTGCAAGAATTCCAATCCCACCTGACCTGGAGGCCTTGCAGGCCTCGGCCAGCGGAGGCCTCACGCCGATCACCTTCGGATTGTGAATGTCCAGCATGAGGCTGGGTGTGTTTGATGCCATTACGATGCCATCCGGGGAGAACCTCTCCTCAAGCATCCGGATGGTTCTAGTAATTATGGACCTGAGTTGTGAATGTGACTTGAGTCCGTAGGGAAAGTTCTGCTGGTCTGCAAAATACACAATGTCTGCCTTCATCACACTCCGGATTGCCAGTATGACTGAAAGCGATCCCAGACCCGAATCAAAGACGGCAATCCTTGCCACGCATTTTGGAGGCGATTCTGTCATAATAGTATGCCTTCAGGGCGGCTTCGTTGGAGTGACTACGTTGGATCGTGTCTGCCGCGGATGGAATATTGTCAGCTAAATTTAGCCCGATGTTGATCTAAATATACACGATACATTAAGACTAAATTCCTAAACCAGCAGTCATGCCAAACTTCAACAAAACTTGGTCTAAACAGGAAACAGGAAGCATGAGCGACAAACTCCATGATGCTATAAAGCCTCAGGGAGCCTTGAAGCCACGAATCCAGACTGCTGTGAACAAGCTACAAGTCCAGGTCTCAAAGATGGACTCTATGCTAAACAAGCTGCATGAAAGGGATGCGCATCTCTTCAAGAGGGTCGTAACTGCCATGCAGCAGCACGACATCGGCACAAGCAGAGTCCTGTCCAACGAACTAGCAGAGATCCGCAAGGTTACAAAGATGCTAAGTAACGCAAGGGTATCACTGGAACAAGTTCAACTAAGACTAACAACCATTCATGATCTTGGTGATGCCATGGTGGCAATAGGGCCAGCAATGTCAACCATGAAGGGATTGAAATCCTCGCTCGGAAGATTCATGCCAGAGGCAGACTCGGAACTGAATGCGATGACCCAGACGCTCAACGGGCTCATGGTCGACTCGCTCGCAGGAGATTCATTCGGCAACATGGACTCCGACCTCTCAAACGAGGAGACAGAGAAGATCATTCAGGAGGCAGCGGCAGTTGCCGAGCAGCAGATAGGAGAAAAATTCCCATCCGCACCAGCTTCAATCGGACTTTCGTCCAAAACAACTACTTCCAGTTTCGAGTAGAAGACGAACAGGCCCTTCTTTTTGTTTTAATTAGAGATTAGCCCCAGAGCTTCTCTTTGAAGGTCAGCTTCTTGTTGAGGAGGAAGTTGCCAAATGCTGCAGATGATATTCCCAGGATCAGCGCGAGCGGATACACTACATCATGCGTGTCTATAAGCCAGAACACCATTCCAAGCTGCACCAGTGCGCCCAGCGAGCTGAACAGGCCAAACTTGCCATACTGGGTCAGCGTCCTCCACTTTGAAAAGTCCCGGTCCTCGAATGTCCAGATCTTGTTGAGTATGAAGTTGGTCGATATGGATGCCATTATTCCAACTATGTTGGCATGAAGATACCACATCTCGGCAAGTCCCGACGTAAAGAGCATCGAGACCACATAGTTTACAACAAAGCCGGATGCCCCGACTGTAAAGAACCGTGCAGCCTTGGACAGGAAGCGCACGGAGCTGCGCCTCTCGCCGGCATCCCGTCTTCCTTTCCTGTACAGCCGCCAGACGGATCTGAGATAGCCTACCACCGTCGCCCCGTCAAGCTTGCTTGAGCCAAGCTTTCTGTTCTCAAACGTGTATGGAATCTCCCTTACGCTGATTCCCTTGGTCTTTACCAGCAGTTCCAGCAGAAACTTGTAGCCCAGCGCGTCAAAGTTCATCCCCTTGATGATGCTCTTCCGGAAGGCAAAGAAGCCCGACATTGGATCCTTTATCTGAACACCCAGGCCCTTCTTTGCAATCACGGTCGCAGTCTTGCTCATGAGCCGCCTCTTGGCAGTCCAGCCCCGAATGCGGCCCCCTGTGATGTACCTTGACGCCACTACAAGATCGCACCGGTGGTGCCTGAAGGCCTCGATCATCTTGGGGATGATCTGCGGCGGGTGTGAAAAGTCCGAGTCCATAATCACTATCATGTCTCCCCTTGCGTTCTGGATTCCGTTGAGGATTGCAGAAGAGAGTCCGTTCTTTGTCCTTCTGTGGATCACGTCAATCGTGTCCCCTGCCATCCTTCTGATGCCTGAGATGTAGTCCTCGACTATCCTTCCTGTTCCGTCCGGCGAATTGTCGTCGACCACTATGGTCTCTGAGCGGATTCCCTTTGGAATGTTCTCGCGAATGGACTTGAGGATTCCCAGTATGTTCTGGGACTCGTTGTATGTGGGAAGAATTATCGAGAGCTGGGGATTGTTTGCAATCATACGCCTTTCAACCATACGAGGTGGTAATTGAATATTAGTCTATAACAAATTTCATGCGTGGGTAATCTTTTCTTCACAAAGTGTCGCGACTGCCCAGGCGTGACGGCGGGATATGAGACGGATGCGCAGGCAGGACTGTCTTGAGTCATGACAGGGAGTTGTAAAAGCTGCACCTCCTTCGGATTTTGCAGACGCCGCACATGGGGGATACAGGCTTGCAGATGTTCTGCCCGTACATTACAAAGGTGTCATTAATGTCAAGCCAGAGCTCTTTTGGAATCTTCTTCATGAGCTCCTGTTCAGTCTCCTCGGGCGTTTTTGTCTTTACCAGCCCAAGCCTGTTTGAGATTCTGTGGACATGAATATCTACAGGTATTGCCGGCTTTTCATACGCATAGACCAGCACACAGTTTGCTGTCTTTCTCCCCACCCCCGGCAACTCTACAAGCTTCTCCAGACTGTCAGGGACCAATCCCTTGTACTGGGTGTGTATGATTCTTGCAACGTCGATTATTCGTCTGGCCTTGACGTGATAGAATCCGATGGAGTGGATTATCTCCTCGACATCCTCAAGTCTTGCACATGCAAGCTCCTCGGCGTTACTGTATATGGAGAACAGTGATTTTACCACCTTGGCCGTGTTCTCGTCCTTTGTTCTGGCAGACAGGATGGTTCCTATCAGGATGCTGAACGGGCCGCCTCTCTCTGCATCGTGCAGCTCCCGCAGCGCAGTCATTCTAGGAGGCTTGACGGAGTTCATCGTGTCCCGCATTCCGGACAGAATTCTCTTCATGTCATTGGGGGTGCAACGAAGTGTTATATCTGTAGATCCCACCAGCAATGATATCATGGAGCTTACGGACTCGGAGAAGGCCGCGCTTGACGGGGAACATGGGGAGATAATGCAGGTGGCATACAGGATTCTGGCTGCCACAGGCGAGGCCACGGACGCAGAGAGGCTGGTTCCCATAAGATGGGCGCATCTGTCCGGGGTCAACTACAACACGATAGGCGATGCAGGCGAGGAGTTCCTCTCCAGCATCAGGAATGCCCGGGTCAGCGTAAAGACGACCCTGAATCCCATGGGGTTTGATATTGACAGTGTGGATAATTACGGACTGGATGAGAACTTTGTCTCAAAACAGCTCTCAATTAGGTCATCATACGAGGCCATGGGCGTAATACCGTCATTCTCGTGCATACCGTACGAGATATTTGATATTCCTGAACCCGGCACGCAGGTGGCGTTTGCCGAAAGCAATGCTGCAATACATGCAAACTCGTACGACAGCCTGAGGACAAACAAGGAAAGTGCGTTTAGCGCACTGGCAAGCGCAATCACCGGAAAGAGTCCGTACTCTGCATTGCGCAGGGATGATGCGTCCGGCATGTCGATCCGGATGAAGGTAAAGGAACCAGACGAGCTGACGTACGGAATGCTTGGATTCTTTTCAGGTAGGATGGGTGATGATTCTGTAAACATATGCGGGCTGGGCAGAATGGACAGGCGGCAGTGCAAGGCAATGTGCGGGGGAATGGGAACGTCCGGCACGTGTGCCAAGTTTGTCTTTGACGAGGAGGAGATCCAAGGTGAGAGTGTGGATTTTGACGAGAGCGAGGCACAAAAGATCCACGATGAGTTAAACACTGCAGAGGAGGGGGACATGATCGCGCTTGGAAGCCCCCAGCTTGGATTTGAGGAGATGGCAGAACTGGCAGGCATGCTGGAGGGAAGATCGTTTAAGAAGAGGTGCATGGTGTTCTGCCCGAGAACGGCAAAGGAGGAGGCCGGAGAGTCCGGCCACTCAGACATGCTAAAGAAGGCGGGCTGTGAAATTCTTGCCGACTGCTGCATATGCCTGAGTCCGCTGATCAGCCATGACAACGTCGATGCTGTAACCACCAACAGCGTCAAGGGCGCATTCTATCTGAAAAACTCCAACAAGGTAGATGTGAACCTGAAGCCGCTCTCACAGATAATCCGGGAGGAGACCCGGTGAAGATTCTGGTCCGGGGCAGGACACAGGGGGTTGTCCTCAAGTCCGAAAATCCGATCAACTTTCTTGGAACCGTCGAGAAGAGAACCGGGGTGATTAGTGATGACAGCCACGACCTGTCCGGCAAGTCGATCAGGGACACGATTCTGGTGTTTCCCGGAGGGGTGGGGAGCAGTGTGGGGGCATACACCATCTACTCCATAAAGTCAAACAGCGCAGCCCCGCTTGCCATGATATGTAAAAAGGCGGATCTTACCGTTGTGACAGGGTGTGCGCTTGCAGACATCCCCCTTCTGACGGTGTCAGGGGAACAGTTTGACTCCATAAGGGACGGAATGAGACTCCGCATAGATACCAACGCCGAACCGGTCATGTCTGAGGGATGATTGCCTACATCCGGTGCCGCACGCCGGACATGTCACGAGAGTCTGCATCCAATGGAATGACTGTTAACGCTTCTTGGTAAGGTACAGCGCGCCTACTATTGCCCCGATGCCTGCTGCCAGATAGAATGGGAACAGTGCAAGAATGTTCTCAGCGGGATCGCCGGAGCGAAACTCTGCAACCAAACTGCCAGAGTTTACAGCAGGGGGATCAGTCGAGCTGTCCATCCCGTGTACCGAGTAGCCGTCAATTATGAACAACCCGATGTCCAGATTCGTCACCACAATTCTGGCTCCGTTATTCACGGTAAGGCCGGCCCTGTCAGTGTAGGATACTATGGACTTTGCCTGCTGATACCATCCCCTGTCCAGATCCCGGTGGACCACGATGTATCCCTCTTCAGGCGTCTGTACTGCAACCCAGTACTTGTTGTCAGGATTAGAGCCCATGCCCACCTCAATAAACTCGTCGTGCGTCTCCTGGTCGTACAACCGGAGGACCGCGTTGCCGTCAGGGTTTTCATATATGAGGTTGTTGTCGATGGTTACCTGCCAGTGGACTGCATGAACCTCGTCAAGCATCACCACAGGAGCTTCGCGCTGAACCCGGTTGAACTCGTCTGCTTGGATCTCGATTGTCCGGTTGATAAGCGAGGGGTTCATTACATCCTGTGCCGATGCCGGGACGACTATAAACCCCGCAAGCAGGATGACGGCATACAGATACTTCACGAGGTATGGGAGGGCATGATTGAATAAATATCTAGTCTACAAACGGTTTTGGATGATCCAGGATCACCCTTGCCACCTCGGGTCTCAGGATGAATTCGGACGGAGACTGGCCGTTCTGAATCATCTCCCGCAGTTTTGTGCCGCTGATCTGCTCCTTTGAGTCATCGCCATGCGGACATGCCTTGCGGGTGGTATACGTAAGGCATCTTTTGCAGTAGAAGAACGCAGGAAAGAAGACGGGGGAGATCTCCAGATCGTGATAGTCTGCAAAGATCTTATGCGCGGCAAACGGATCGTAGAACTTGCCGACTCCTGCATGATCCCGCCCTATTATGATGTGCGTGCATCCATAGTTCTGTCTCATGATTGCATGGTGGATTGCCTCTCTGGGACCGGCATACTTCATCTCGGTGTGAAGAGTTCCAAGCATGCACCTGTTTTCGGGATAGTACAGTTTTATCATGGTCTCATAACATTTTATGATAACCTCGTCGGCAAAGTCGCCGGGCTTCTTCCTTCCAATAATGGGATTGACAAATACGCCGTCCCGCGTGGTAATTGACGTCTTTTGCAGCATCTCGTGGGCTACGTGGGGAGGATTTCTAGTCTGAAACGCACAGATCGTCTTCCAGCCTGCCTGCGCAAAGGCATCCCGGGTCTGGACAGGGGTCATCCTGTTCCTTCTGATCTCAGTATGTTCGGGTCTCTTGATGTAGTCAATTGATCCTCCTACAAGGTATTCGCCCATGGACATGGTCTTGGCAACCCCAGGATGGGACGGATCGGTGGTGCCATACACGCCCTGTACAGTCTCTTTTTTGTCAAATGAAAATATCTCCTCTACATGAATCACCGCAACTGCGTCTCCCTTGGGATTGCGCAACAGCACATCCCCGGCATCCTTCATCTTGGAGCCTGTCGGTCCGTCCACATCAAGCGTTATTGGAATGGTCCAGGCCAGATCGTTTTCAAGTCTTCCCCGCGACACGACGCTTTCAAAGTCCTGCCTTCCAAGGAACCCCTCAAGGGGGCTGAAGATTCCGTCTGCTATATTCTCGACATCGTTTGCAAGATCATCAGTGAGTGCAACAGAGTACAGGCCGGCAGGGTTGGCGTTGGTAATTCTGTCCACCAGTGCTCCTCCATGTGCCCTGATTGTGCCCTGCGTCATCATGACTCCTCCGTGCCTGGGGTTATATGAAGCCCGCACTCCTTGTGCTGGTTCTGCTCCCACCACCACCTTCCGGCCCGAAGATCCTCGCCTGGTCTTATCGGCCGGGTACAGGGCGCGCACCCGATGCTCGGATATCCTTTCTTCAGCAGGGCGTTGCATGGAAGATCGTTTTTCCGGATGTAGTCCTGAACCTGCTCCCACGTCCAGTCAATAATGGGGTTGATCTTTAGGATGCCGTCGTGTCCGTGGTCCAGCTGGAACATGGCTGCATCCCTTCGTATGTCAGTCTGATCCCTCCTCAGCCCGGTAATCCACCCGTCCAAGGTTGCAAGCATCTTGTTCATGGGATGGACCTTGCGGATGCCACAGCAGAGTTTTCTGTTTTCCACGCTGTCATAGAAGAGGTTTGGGCCCTTCTCCCTGACCATCTCCTGGACTTCTCCCGCGTCGGGAAAGAGTACCTCGATGGTAATGTTGTATCTCCTTCGAACCACCTCCATGATGTCATATGTCTCTTGGGGCAGCCTGCCCGTGTCAAGCGTGAATAATCTGAATTCCGGGTTGATCTTCATCATGATGTCCATAATTACTGCGTCCTCGGCTCCGAAGCTCGATGCCTTGGCAACCCTAGGGTGCAGGTTCTCAGAGGCCCACCGCAGTGCGTCCTCGGCAGTCCTCACAGAGTCGTTGAGCTTGCCGACCTGCTCGGGTGTAAATCTTATCATGAAGGTGTCTTGGGCTATTAGTTTTATATTGATTGTGCGGATCCGGCACTAAATTATATGCAGGCATGTGTCAGGGTATCGTGTATGAATGAGGTATCATACGTGGTAGTATTTCCAACGATATTTTCAAGAAGGCATATCCGGCAGATGATCAAGAACATCAAGGACATTCTAAGGATCAGGGGCCAGCAGTTCAAAACCGTCAGGCGCGACGGCGACGTAATTCTGGTACACGCAAACGATCCCGTCTTTGCCTCGTCGGCCATAGGGCTCCTCTTTGGCATAGAAAAGATCGCAATTGCAAGATGCGTAAGAAACGACTTTGACGGCATCGTAAAGGAGATTACATCCACTGGGGGGAACCTGCTCCTGAAGGGAGAGAGGTTTCTGGTAAGGGTAGAGGGTACGTCGAGCGGTTTTCTTGCAGGGGACGTCGAGATCGCAGCAACATCCAGCATCATAGAGAAGAAACCCGACGCCCGTCCGGGAACGGAGAGGAGCCATGACAAGATGCTGTATGCGTATCTTACAAAGGACAACGCATATGTCTGCATCTTTCTGGACGAGGGGTGCGGGGGGGTGCCGTACCGGCCTCAGGAGCAAAAGACTGCATGTGCCGTGTATGACGAGATCTCTGCAGTGTCGTGTCTAGAGGCCATCAGGCAGGGTCATGATGTCCGGATCATGGTATGCTACAGACAGGAATCGGAGCTGACCTGGCTGGTACGAATAATCAACAGGATAATCCCAAGGCTGGTACAAGACGAGATAGAACTGGAGTTGTTCCACCTGAGGATCAGGCCTAGAGGGATCAGAAACTACCAGGTGTATGTCAGGTCGATTCTGGAGATAATGCTGCATGGTCCTGAGGCCCGCATATCCCTGGCACTCTCGCCGCTGGTATCGTCTGCAGAGTTTACAGACGGAATGGTACGGGAGGTCTTCAGGGCAGGAAGGGTTCCGGTTCTGCCGCTTGCAGGAGTGGATACGGACCTGCTTGCAGATGCAAGGGAGATCGGGCTTGAGAGGGCGGTTGCAAGACTGCAAAGGACAGTTGCAATCACGTCAGGCCAGGTTCCTGCCCCTGCAGACACGGAGGTGGGCCAGGCCCTGAAGACCCGCAGGAGGGTTCAGGTTGTAGTGGGTCCCAACAACGTCCATGACATTCTGGACTCGCTGGATCATTGAGAATTTAAACGGGCGCACATGATTGGATGTTGTGCCCAAGATAGGAGAGTTCATCTACCCATGGGGAAGCGGCCACTACTCCAGAATGATGAGGCTAAACGATGTGCTTGGCGACTACATAAAAGAGCCTGACGTTCACTTTTCAAGCAAGGAACACGTGTATGAAAAGCTGCAAAAGAGGTTTCCGGACAAGGCAGACAGGATCCATGAGATACTAATGCCCACCCCCATCGACGGACGGCTGGGTCCGAGCGTCTCAATGTCGCTGGCAAATCTACTGCTGCCGGTTTCAAAGAATCCCTCGCTGGTCAGGCAGGTTGTAAGCTACCTCAGGGAGGAGAGAAAACTGTATGATGCTGAGAAGTTTGATCTGGTCATCAACGACGGCGACGTGGGCTCAAACATTCTGGCAAGAAACAGGAACATACCGTGCCTGTTCATCACAAACCAGTTCAGGCCCAGGCTGTACAGCACCAGATCGTATCTTTATCCGTCGCTGTTGTTTGTTGCAAGACAGATTGCCAAGGCCTCACGAATTCTTGTGGCAGACTCGCCGCCGCCGTACACCATGTGCGAGTACAACCTGAATTTAACAGACGAGGCAAGAGGCAAGGTAGAGTATGTGGGACATTTTACAGACGGCGGCAAGATCAGGAGAACCGGAGAGTCTGACATTGAGAAGCTGGTCAGGGGCGAGGAGTTTGGGTACTGGATGCGTACCGGAAACAAGTCTACAAACGATGGAACAGGTGAGAGGTACGAGGAGGTGTTTGCCCAAGACGAGATGAAAGACGAGAAGAGGATCATATCGCATGCAAGGGATGAACCGGGAATAGAGTCAGTCATTGGAAGGGACGGGAGAAGGCATACTGTCCGGGAGGCTCTGGACAGGAAGATAGACTGGATACAGATGGACATTGGGTTCCTCTCAGAACAGGAGAAGGATACGGTTCTAAACCTGTGCAGGTATGCCGTCGTCAACGGATCGCACACGGTGATGGGGGAGATAATGGGCGGAAAGTCAAAACCGATCATAGGAATTCCGGTATATGACGAGCACACCAACAACATCAGGTGGGCAGACGAGAGAAATCTCGGGGTGCTGGCCACAAAGACAAAGCAGGTGGTCAGGGCAATTACCAGGATCAAGGAAGACTATAACGTCTTTGAGGAGAACCTGGCCGAGTTTTCAAAAAATTTTGTTGCCGGAGGGGCCCGGAATACCGCCAAGATTGCCTCGCAGGCCCTTGAAGAGAAGAGATAAAATGCCGCCCCTGTGAGATGTTTTTTGTCTGGCACGCGGGATGTTCGATGGGCGAACGGACCGCAAGGGATGATGAATGAAAGGGGAAATCCGCGTGTCAGATGCAAGTTAGTTTGTGCATTAGTGTGCCATGCCAATCAGCCATGGCAAAGGAGGTTTTACGTAAACAGAAGACTCGTATGGTGGCGTTTGACAGGTCGTCGAACGTGCTGGATGTGAATTTTGCAGATGATACAAGGTGGCACCACGAGAATGCAAAACGGCACGGCTATGCGGTTCTCAGAAACTTTCCAAGATAACAGGATCGTGTGTGGGCAAAATGCCGGCGTGGTAAGGCTTTTATGGAAAAAATTAACCCAAACAGACAGTGACCAACTGTCCGGAATGTTCTGCAAGGGAGAGAAAGAAGATCCAGGAACGGTACGAGGCACAGGTTTCCGAAGAGGACAGGAGCAAGGATGATCTGTACAAACTGTTTGATGAGATTGACATTCCGATGAAGATTGACGTGGCCACAAAGCACTTCATCTGTAGGAGGTGCGGTCTTTACGCGACAAGGGAGCAGGTATCGGACATCAGGTACAGGCTGAACCAGAGGGAGAAGACGCG
Organism: Candidatus Nitrosopumilus sp.; assembly: GCA_965238275.1. Lineage (GTDB taxonomy): Archaea > Thermoproteota > Nitrososphaeria > Nitrososphaerales > Nitrosopumilaceae > Nitrosopumilus. The sequence continues at coordinate 655,189 of OZ250186.1, read as the reverse complement.
TCAGGACAGACAGGACGACTACCTTGACTGGTGGCAGAAGAGCAAGAAAGAGAAACAGAATTATCAGGATAGAGTATAGCATGGTAAAAAAGAAGGACGAGATCCCAGAATGGGTTTCAGAGGATATTCAAAATGCCGAGTTTGGCAGTCCTACGGAGCAAAAACACACAGGATACATTTTGGAGATGTACGATGCAGACGGCAAGATGGATGTGCAGCTGTACGAGTCTGTAGAGGATGGAAGGCACATAGTCACGATGGATCTGCCAGAAGGGATAAAGAATCTTGAGAAGGGGATCGTCTATGAGTTCGTCTTTGACCAGTACAAGGCGCCTCTGAACGGCAAGGTCTCAGAGTATCTCAAGGAGGAAAAAGAGATCGACATGGCTGCCATATACCGGTTTGAACTCAGGTCGTTGGAGCTGCTGGACGTAAGTTCAGAGATTCCAGAAGAGTAATCAGTTCGGTCTTGCGCGATCCATCTGCCTTTTGAAGAATCTTCCAAGAATAGGATTTATGATGTAGGGGAATGTGTGCTTGAGCCATACTGCGACCCTTACGGCCGAGGGGACTATGATCTCAAGCCGGGGCGAATCTGCAGCCCTCAGGATCGCCCCTGCCACGTCCCCAGGACTTAGTGATGTCGGGGAGTATTTGGGCATCCCCTCAAAGGACGGATGGTCAAAGAAGCTGGTCCGTACCATTATCGGACTAACCACGGTAACGCCGACTCCGGTGTCTTGCAGCTCATGTTTGAGGCCCTCTGAGAATCCCAGCATCGCGTGCTTTGTAGCACAGTACGGGGCGATCCCCGGAAGGCCAAAGCTTGCCGCAACGGATGCCACATTTACTATGTGGCCGGAGCCGTTTTGTATCATGGACGGAAGAAGGTTCTTTATGCAGTAGATCATTCCGAGATAGTTTGTCTCCATCTGAGACTCTATGTCTCCAATGGAGAGATCGCTTACCGAACCGTACACTGCAAATCCGGCGTTGTTCACCAGGATATCAACCGAACCGAATCTCTCAAGGGCAGTACTGACCATGTCCTGCACCTCCCCCCTCTTGGAGACATCACACCTGCAGACAAGCGTCGTTGCATTAAGCTTTTCCAGATCTTCTGCAAGCTGCTCAAGCAGGTTCGCCCTTCTTGCAACCAGAACCAGACTGGCACCGTGTTTTGCAAACCTGACGGCCGCCTCCCTGCCGATGCCAGAAGATGCGCCGGTAATCAGGACAGTCTTACCTTGGAAATCCACAGATCAGGTGGGGTGTTTTTTGGATAAAGTAGTTTCGATTGGGGTGCCTGTACATGCAGATGATCTTTTGACGTGGCATCGCCTAGTAGGTGCGGATCTTCTCTGCATCAGGTTGCAGTTCAGGGTTCCTTGAACCGGCCTATCAGCTGATCTGCAGTGAAGACGGACTCAAATGCGCCGTGCCCTTCGATCCTTTTAAGATCCTGTTGGGTTCCCCGAAACACTATGGATAGAAGACATCTGCAGTCATACCCTGCGGCCCTTACTGCGTCCATGGCCGTTATGGCAGACTTGCCGCTGGTAATTACATCATCAACCACCACCACGGGTGACGAAATTCTTCCCTCGATCATCTTCCTAGTTCCGTGTTCCTTGGGCCTCTTGCGCACATAGAATGACTCCAGCAGGGGGTTTGACGGATCCCTTTTGTTTTCCAGATAGCTCAGCTGCGAGACAGCAGTCGCAATTGGAATGGAACCTGCCTCCAAGCCGCCGATTGACTGGGCACCCAGCCTCCTGATGCGATCGTAAAGCACACAGGCTACGGTGTTGACTCCCTCAGGATGGCCGTTTAGAAGCCTTAGATCAAAATAGTACATGCTTGTTCCGCCTGCGGCCAGCTGAAATGGTTTGTCCGGGGAGTACTTGAATGCCTCAGTCTCGGCTAGTAGTTCTGCCAGTCGCTGCTCATCCTCAGAAGGAGTCATCGGCAACATGCCGCGTATCCTTCTCCACAGTGTGACGTGGTCTGGGGCGTCCTCTTGGCCAAGTGCCGACATGGCCATCCCCTGACACATTCGGTACGACAGGGTGCCGTAGATTGAGCGTATTCCTGCAATTGCCATCACGGCCACGTCCGGGTACTGGTATGGGCGCCCGTTCTTGTTTGCGTTCATGCGATCCAGTTCTCCGTCAGAGCCGGGATCCTTTTGCAGGTGGAGCAGCTTGCCCATCTCCACGTACCTGGCATCGTTTTGGGCGTGCGTTATCTTTAGCCGCGATTTCTGCTTGGCCGGTTTTTCTTCATTCCTGTCCATGATTGCACACAGTTGATCTGATCCTTGTGCTTTTCTGTGACGGCGGCATCCAGTTCATATAATGGTTATCCATATCCCGCCGGCGTATCCTGTCAGGATACAGAACCAGAGACGTAATCCGTAATTAGTCGTTAGGCACAAAGTGGGAATAGATGCTAGGCACGAAATGACCCAAAACTGCCTATTACGGATTATGTCTCAGGCCTGCAGACCATCAAGAGAACAACGATACTATGATAAACAGGGAGTATGAACCAGCCTCATGGCAAAGCAGTATGTCACGGATCTGAAGGACGGGGGTTCTGCAGAATCCTACTTTGCTGTAACCAAGAAGGAGTCCATTCAAAAATACAAGAACAAGGAGGGGTTCTATTTTGGGGTTAGGTTGGGAGACCGAACAGGAGAAGCCGAACTCAGGTACTGGGGAAATGAGAACGAGGGTCAGATAAGGCAGATTCATTCCTCCTTTGACGAACTGGATGTCATACGGGTCTCCGGAAACGTCAGCAGTTATCAGGGCAAGTTACAGATCTCAGTTACTCCCAAACAGGGAGGAATCTCAAAGACGGATGATTTTGAACCAGGCGATCTTCTCAAGACGGCGCCAAGAGACATAGGAGAGATGAAGGGGGAGCTTCGGGATATCATTAACGATATGGGCAACACGGACATCAGGACATTGTTGAAGGATATGTTTGATGACGAGGACTTTTTGGACAGATATGCCAAGACGCCTGCCGCCAAATCAAACCACCACAACTATATCGGCGGACTCTTGGAGCACGTACTCAGCATGATCGGGTTTGCCAAAATGGCGGCCCAATCCCATCGCAGACTGGACTGCGATCTGCTTGTATGCGGATGCATTCTTCACGATATCGGAAAGGTGGAGGAGTTGGAGGCAAGCACCGGCATCACCTACACCACGAAGGGAAGCCTGCTTGGACACATCCCCATGGGATACAACATGATCGCCTGGAGAATAGGAAGACTGGATTCGTTTCCAGAGAACTTGGCCATGAAGATCCTCCACATGATACTAAGCCACCACGGAAAGCTGGAGTGGGCATCCCCTGTAGTTCCAAGATTCCCGGAGGCCGTGGCACTGCACCATATCGACAATCTGGATGCCAAGGTCAAGGGAGTCATTCAGAATATCGAAAACTGTCGCCCTGAAGACGAGTGGTCCCCGTGGACAAAAGAGTACGGGGCGCTGTTCCTCAAATAGAACCCACAATCATGTGTTAGGCTGCCTCTATGCAGTCTGCGTACTGGATATCCTGCTCAGGGCCAGCTTTACCAGAAGCAACCAGGTAATGAGAATCGGCACGTAGTATGTTGCAATCCTCCACCCTATTACGGCATCCCATTCAAGGCCAGCCTGTGAGAGATCAAAGTCAAAGGGGTTCAGGTTGTTCAGGTATGCCACGATTCCAAACTCGGCCAGGCCCGCCCCGCCCACCGTGATCGGCAGGTTTCCGATGGCGTTGGCACCCATGACTGCCATTACAGAGTCAAAGATTCCTATCGCGTATCCGGCCCCGAGTGCGATCACCAGGAACGAGATCCCATAGAATATCCACGACGCAAGCGAGAGCAGAAATGACACGGTAAAGACCCTTTTGGATTCAGATGTCCTGAGGTTCTTTCTGCTTATCTCACACATCTCGGCCATCCACATGTTGGTCTTGTCGATGTATCTGTTGACCTTCTCCTTCCCAAACCTTTGGGCAAGGTTTGCCAGGACGCCGGGAACCTGGAATGTACGCTTGGAGGACAGGAAGAACACTATCATCCACAGGGATGTCACAGTAATGCTGGTGGCCATAATGACTATGCCTACAGCGTATGCCCCGTGCAGCAATGCAATCACTCCTGCGATCATGGACAGTATTCCTCCTGCAAGCACCTCGGTGGCGATATCCATCATGGCTATCCATGTGGCCTTGGACGGCTTTACGCCCTTTTTGTGCAGATAATAGATTACAATAAACTCCGCCCCGATAAACATCGGAGTAGTGAATTTGATGAACTCGCTTCCTACCCGAACCCCGCTCAGCTTTAGGACAGAATCGATGCTGCCCGCATACCGTCTTGTAATGTAGGCAAACTTGACCCCCTGAAGGCCCAGTTTTATCATCATGGCAGCTACTGCGCCTGCAAATGGAACAATCCCGATGGCCAGAACGTCCTCCGGTTTGATATCAAAGGTGATGGCAATGATCATAATTGGAATCAATGTCACGGGGATCACGACGAGTCTCCAGTTCATGTAAGAGTGTGCTTTGGGAATCAAATATGAAAGTTGGTAGAGGTATTTGCAGGTTTGATGCCTGTATTCGCCATTACCCCCACGGACATGGTGTATGTGCAATGGATTCCCCTACAGGTTGCAAGAGAACAGAGCATGATTCTGTGTAGGGGTTCCAAGACAGACGTCATTTCCTGTCTCCCATGTGAGGGGCCAAGCTAGTTTGAAATACGGGCAGGCAGTGATCATACCGTTGAAGTCGATCTTTGTATTGGGCACTGCCGGCGCAGGAAAATCACTGCTCACATCAAAACTGTGCGACCACTACAGGAGGAACGGGGCGTTTGCAGCAGTCCTGAACCTGGATCCCGGCGTGGAGAGCCTGCCATACACGTGTGATGTAGATGCCAGGGACTATGTGGATATGACGAGCATAATGCAGCAGTATGAACTAGGTCCCAACGGTGCCCTGATAATGGCAAGCGATCTGCTTGCATCAAGGATCGATGACATACAAAGGGAGATCGACGGGGTAAATCCGGACTACCTCATCATAGACACGCCGGGCCAGATTGAACTGTCTGCATACCGCTCCAGCGGGAGTTTTCTTGTGGACAGCATCGTATCTGATGAGAAGGCCAGCATCTTTCTGTTTGATGGCGCTCTGATTACCACTCCTGTAAACTTTATCTCAATTGCGCTGCTTGCAACGTCAATAAGACTACGACTGAATCTGCCCACAGTCAACATAATAACAAAGACGGATCTCATAGGGGGCCGGCTAAGGGAGATTCTCGGATGGTCCACAAGCCTGGCGGCGCTGGAGGGAGCAGTGTCCAGGGAGGCTGACGGGGAGACCTACACGCTTACCATAAACATTCTGCGCGGCCTGAACTTGGGCGGGTTTGCACAGGGGCTGATTCCAATCTCCAATACTACAGAAGAGGGCCTTGTCAACCTTGAGAGCGCCCTGAGCAGGATACTCAACCTTGGGGAGGAGGTGGAAGACTAGATGGCATCAGTGACTGTGAGGTCCCCGTCATCGACTGCGAACCTAGGACCGGGTTTTGATGTGTTCGGACTGGCAATGGACGCGTTTTACGACACGGTAACCCTGACTGAGACCGGAGACGGAATCACGATAGTTACAGATGATGACATTCCTGCGGAGCCTGCCAGAAACACGGCGGGACTGGTAGTCAAGAACATGGCAGAAAGGTTTGAGATCGGTGGCGGTGTGGAGATCAGGATCAACAAGGGGGTACCGGCAGGGTTTGGAATGGGGAGCAGCGCGGCATCGGCGGCGGCGGCGGCCGTGGCATTTGACAGGCTGTTTGGACTGAATCTTGATGGAAACTCCCTGGTGGAGCTTGCAGGTTCCGGGGAGAAGGCAAGTGCAGGTTCCGTACACTATGACAACGTTGCAGCCTCGGTTCTGGGGGGATTCGTGATTGTAAGGACCGATCCCCTGGACGTAATCAGGATAACGCCGCCGTCAAAGCTCAGGATGTGTGTGGCGGTTCCAAGACTCAAGGTTCCTGAAAAGAAGACCAAGGTCTCAAGGGGAGTGCTTCCAAAGAGGGTCAGCCTCTCAGACAGCATCCTAAACCTGTCAAATGCGGCAGGTATGGTGGCCGGGTTTATGAGAAGGGATCCGCATCTAATCGGGAGCTCGGTCAGGGATGTGATAGTCGAGCCTGCAAGGCAGCACATGATTCCAGGGTTCTCCCAAGTCAAACACAACGCCCTAAAGGCAGGGGCGTTTGGCGTTACGATCAGCGGCGCTGGGCCTTCAGTAATAGCATTCACAGACGACACGGCGGATCTAGAGGGGATCGGAACGGCCATGTCAGAGGGGTTCAGGACCGCCGGCACGGAGTCACAGACGATCATATGCAGGCCGGCCAGGGGCGCTGCACGCAAGGGATGATGCCGGACTGGATCCAATGAAGGCAGTCATTGTTTTCAGCGGGGGTTTGGATTCGGTGTGCACCGCGCTGCTTCTCAAGCCAAGATACGAGCTGTACGGGATCAGTTTTTCGTACGGACAGAGGGCAGACAGGGAGGTAACCGTGGCAGGAACCTTTGCCAAGCGACTCGGATTCAAACAGCACAAGGTAGTCGATATTGGCTTTATGAAGGAGCTGTACGGGGATGCAAATGTCCTGACAGGCACCAAGGACATACCTGGAAGATTTGAGTATTCGATTGTAGTCCCAATCAGAAACGCGATATTCCTCTCAATTGCCTCGGCATGGGCATATGCCATTGGCGCCTCCCTAGTCGGATACGGTGCGCACACCGGAGACAGTCACTACCCGGACTGCAGACCGGCGTTCACAGAAAAGATCGAGGCGGCGTTCAACCAGGGCGAGATCGACGGAATCAGATCCGGGCTGCACAACAAGATTGAGATATGGTCACCCTACAGACACGGCCTCTCAAAGAGCGATCTGTTAAGAGCCGGAGCAGATGCCTTGGGGGATCTGATCTTCAAGACGTGGAGCTGCTACGCAGACAAGAGGTTTCATTGCGGGGTCTGCGAGTCGTGCAACAACAGAAAGGCTGCATTTGAGGATGCAGGCATTACGGACAGGACAAGATATCTGAGGCAGCGCTAGTAGCTGTTCCCGAGGATCTTCTTCTTCAGAAGGAGTCCCCGGATTCCAATGTACCATGCCAGAAATATCAGTCCGACGATCCCCATGAAGACGTAGTTTTGGGTGTCTGCTGCAAGGCCCTCAATCGAGTCGGTGATCTGCTGTGAGACCAGCATGGATACTGCAAGAACGATTCCGGCCTCCAGCGCATACCATGTCCAGTTGGGCCATGATTCCTTTGGAATGTGGATGTTCGGGTGCGCTCCCATGTTGGTAATCAAGAGGATTGATTATTTAATTATTCCAATACCAAAACTGGAAAACCGCCTTTGAATACGGTTCCCTCAAAGCGAGTCCTGTACACACTGCCTAATCATGGTCATGATGCTCTCCTTCTCCTCCCGACTCTCATAGATTCCACGGAATGCAGAGGACAGCAGCACGGCGTCGTTTCTGACCCCCCGCATCTTCATGCATAGGTGTTCTGCCTCGGCCAGCACCACCACGCCCCGGATCCCCTGCCCGTACAGTTCGTCAGCGATGTTCTTTGTAAGCCTCTCCTGTATCTGCAGCCTCCTTGAGTACTTTTCTACTAGTTTGACCAATTTGGATATGCCAAAGACCCTGCCATTTGGCGAGTACGCTATGTGGATCTTTCCGTAGAATGGCAACATGTGATGCTCGCACATGGAGTAGAACTGGATGTCGCGTGCAATCACCGTATCAGAGTCCTCGGAGAACTGCACGGACAGCTCCGAGTCAGAGTCGTAGCCCTCAAAGATCTCAGTGTACATGTTGGCAATTCTCTGGGGAGTCTCCCGCAGTCCCTCCCGTGTCGGATCCTCACCTACTTCGATTATCAGTTCCCGGACAAGTTTTTTTACGCGTTCATGATCCATTTGACAGGTACGGCATTCGTCGGATATTTGAACCTAGGCGGAACCTCAGCCAGCTGTCCTGCATCACGGCGCGGTGTTTTACCGTGCAGTTCTCATAGACCTTATGCGTAATCGATGCGCAGACACACATCCTTCCACATTGAGCAAACATCGACTGGCCGTACTGCGCCTTATGGTGCCCCGATGAACTTGTGCAGTTGCGGGACTATCCGGACATCCTCATAGTACGGAACAACGGCGTCGTACAGTTCCAGCAGGCGTTCCAGCGATGGTTCAGAAACGCCATAGGTTGGCTGGATGACAAACCCGGACACGGCATGTCCGGACATGCCCCCAAAGACTGCAGATGCCAGATCCTCAATATCACCAGGGTCTGTCTTGGAGCTTGCCACAACCTTGACGTATGTTGTCTTGCCCCCTCTGGCAGCCGACTCGAGGCATTTCATGGCATGGCCGGTCAACCGTTCATGGTGTTGCGGGTCTACAAAATTTGAATCCCTTGTCTTGAACTCGATCTTTATTATGTCAAAATATGGCAGAACATGGTTGAACCTGCCAACATCAAAGCATGATGACTCCAGATAGGTGGGGATCTTTTTTTTCTGGACATGCTGTGCAAGAAGCGCCACTGCCTGATGCTGTATCAGGGGATCGCCTCCGGTAAAGTTGACCTTGAATGTCTTTCTCTGCAGGCTTGAGTCGATCATGCCGCATGCCTCCTCAACTGTGTGCTCCGTGCCCGAGTCAAGCGGAAGGGATTCAGGGGTATCGCAGTAAAAGCACGTAAAGGGACAGCCGGCCAGCCTTACAAACAGCGTCTTTGTTCCGTAAAGGATGCCTTCGCCTTCAACGGATGTAAATATCTCAGACAGTCTGACATTCAAGTAATGTGTTTGAAGGCTACTCGGTTATGTACCTAATGCATTACAGGTTCTTTTGAATAGAAGAGTCCGGAGATGAAGAACACGACTCCCAGAATTCCGATTGTGCTTCCTACAAGCTCCACCTGGTTTTGAAGGTCGGCACTTGTAGGTGCCCACAGCCAAGCCATTAACGCACCCACCACAATCATTGGAATTCCCACGCCTGCTGTGATTGCCTTGGAGGCCATACTCAATGCTGTTGGGAAAATGTATATGAAGTTTATGATAGTGCCGATCCTGAGCAGCTAGGGCGGCCATTCTATAGTGAAAAGCGAAAGTTCGGTAACAGTTTCGCTTTTTGAAGTGGCCTGCCTAACAGTGGAGCAGGTGCAGCCTTTCCCTTGCCGTGGAATCTTTTTTCCCGTGATGCACCATACGTGCCGTCAGATGATGCCTCAACTGTCTCCAGAGGACGAGCGGACCAGATGATCAAAGAAACTGTTCGCGTTGATCCTGTCAGTTGCCAGCAGCGTGAACAGGATCGAGTTGGCATCCATGCCCTTCTGGGAGCGGTTTCCGCCCCCGTCGCTCCTTATGGCCACGAACCTCCGGTTGACCCTCTCCACTGCGTTGTTGTCCGGCTCGATGCCGTCCACGTGCAGGCAGGTGGTCATAAAGTATCCCTCCCGGGGGTTCCTCTTCTTGTGTCTGGCGATGGTGCCGTGCCCATCGTCTGCAAACGGTTCGTTCATCAGCCCGCGCAGCTCCGCGTCTATGCAGTGGGCCGCGACGATCCTCGTGTGCCCGTCCTCGATTCTGGATGCGCGATAAATCTTATCGTGGATTGCCGACAGCCTGTCCAGAAACTTTGGAACGTCACCTTTGGGGTTGGTCAGGACGTCCTTTTGCACCAGGCGTTCCTGGTGCCACACGCACATCTGGCGGCACGATCCCACGTGGAGCCATCCTGAATACGAGTCCTGCGTTATGGTTCCCTTGTAGTCCGGGAGTGTGTGGCAAAGCGTCTTGATGCCCCACGAGCCGGTCACCTCCACGAGGCAGGCGTCTTTTGCCAGGGCCACTATCCCGTAGCCGCGTTTGCCGCCCAACGGCCAGTGGAATTCGTCTGCGTTCAGGTGTGGCGCCTCTAACACGCGCTTTCTTACAGAATCACGCTCCGGTGCCATGCGCTCTGCCTGCCTGATCTTGCCGCGGTATGCAGACGGGCGCGAGATTTTGTGCCCCCACGCGTCGCTGCCAAATTCTGCGGCCCTGGCATGCGACAAACCGTTCATGTTCAGGGACGTCATGGCCGCATCAAAGTTTGATGAACGGCGCGCGTGTTTTGCCGCGCCGGGAACCCTTCCAGAGACCTGTTTTTTGCACCCGCGGCACCAGCGCCGCTTGATGACGTACCTGACGTTTTCCAGTATGACGCGCATGACAGTCACGATGCGATCGTACCTGTCAGTCACGTCCGAAAGATTGTCGTTGCCACAGTCGGGACATTCCTTGCAGTCGATCTCCTCGACGCGGTCGACGCGTTTTGGCCTGCAGTTGATGGTGGGTTTTTGCCCCTTGGGCCTGCCGGCCTTCCTTGGGCCTGCCTTTTTCTTGGTCACGGTGGGGATGTTGATCCTGTTGGCCTTGGCGTTAAGCTCCCTGTTGGCCTTGGCGTACCTCTTGTTGTCCTCTGTGAGGGATGAGACGAGTGCCTGCAGGTCCTCGATCTCCTTGCAGTTGGCGCCTGGCCTGCCTGCAACTTCGGCGGCAGCAGCCTCCAAGATCTTGCCTGTCAAGCCGATCGTATCGCCAAGCACCCTTGTCCAGAACCGACAACACCTGCATTCTGGTTTCATGCACGCCCCGGCATCAGGAAGGATTTGTGGTAAGTGTAAGGAGGGCTCGTGTATTGCCTTAAATTCCTCCACCTCCAAGCATGTCTGGTGTGCTGGTTTCTTCATTTGCTATCTCGAAGGAACTAGCACCCACTCACATTTAGATCACGACAGTCTAGCTTTGTCGTCCCGAGCACGAAATCATTAGATTTATTCCCGGCGCCATGGATGCCCGCTAGGCCATCCGGGGTACTTCAAAAAGCGAAACAATTACAAAGTTCGTGCAATTTTTTGGGCACCTTTTTTAAGAAAATAAATCCCAACTACAGGTATGATTGTCAGTAAAATCATCAAGATAACACAATCTCGGGAACTGTCACGCAAGATCGTGAAATGCTCCCGGGAAACAGACATCATTTACGACATGACAATCATGATGAAACTTGCACACTCACGGATCACACAGTTTGATGTCAACAACCTGATAACAGGATGGCGCAGGGAATTCAACCTGGCCAGCAGCGTCCGCATGCATGAGGCCGCCTCAAAACATGCTTTCCAGGCGGCAGTCAAATTCCGCAAGGCAAACCGGCTCAAGCACAACAAGCGCATCTGGCGCAAGAGACAGATCAAGCTGGGGAAAAAGAAAACGTACAAGCACAACAGGTGGACCGAGCCGTCCAGCCTGATGAGGCGCGGCAGGAAAACAACCAGGCTGCGCTCGCTGAATTCACGCGGAAAGCCAAAACTGCGGGACGACGGCACCGTATTTCTGCCCGGACTCGGGGAGGTAAGGCCACGCACGAGGGTTCCAGAAGGCAGGCTCGTGTCATTCCAGATGATTGACACCACAGGCAAGGTCACGCGCAAGACCAGGGATGGTGATCGCGAATTCAAACTGCATTTGCAGATAGAAGTCCCAGACCCCGAACCCACGACAGGCGGTGGCCGCGGATGCAAGGCAGGGCTGGATCTTGGAGTCAGGCACCTTGCGGCAGTCGCAGACGAGCATGGGAATGAAAAACTGCACAGTGTCCCCGGAGGCTGCAAGAGGCATGACGGCGACAGGATTGATCAGCTGAAATCATTTAGATCAAGATGCCAGCCAGGCTCCAGAAGGTGGAAAGAGATCGGCCGCAGGATAACGCATGAATTGAAAAAGATATCAAACAGGCAAAAACACAACGAGGCCGACATTGCCAGGCGGATAACAAAAGGACTGTCCGTATTGTTCCTGAGACATAATCCGTAATAGGCAGTTTTGGGTCATTTCGTGCCTAGCATCTATTCCCACTTTGTGCCTAACGACTAATTACGGATTACGTCTCTGGAAGACCTGGATTTGACCAGGATGAGGAGATCCAACGGGGCCGCCCCAAAGACGGGGTTGAACCGCGAGATGGCCTATTCCAGAATGGGCGAGTTTCGGAGCCAAGTTGAATGGCAGATGAAAAAGAGGGGCGGAATTACAAAACGCGTGGAATCCGCACATACAAGCCAGAGATGCGCTGCCTGCGGGATAGTGGACAAAAAGTCCAGAAACGGCGAATCATTTGTCTGCGTCTCATGCGGATGGTGCCACCATGCCGACAAGAACGCGGCAAAAAACATTTTGGATAATGACTGTCTCCATACGGAGGAGACTGGCGGCCAAGCCCACGGGAATCGTGGAGGCACCATTGCAGGTGTCGAGGTCGTCACAAGGCGCGAGGATCACGGATCGGATGGTTCTGGAATGAACAATTCGACAGGTCGGCTTGGACCCGACAACGACGACAATATTGGAAGGTCTGACAGAGCGCCGGAAAGAGCACCAGGACACGCTACAGAGAGATCTGTTTGCACAAACTTTTGCTCGCCGCTATAGGAACTATGAATCAGACAGGTGCCAGTCTGTACATCCGGCAGGAACCAGTATGGCACGGACAGAATTTAGTAGTTGGAATTGAGCGAGTTTGCCTTGCCGGCAGTTTCGGATGGAACCGACGGGAACATCTGGCTGGTAGAACTTTCAGCAACGGCGGCAGCCTCCTTGAGAATGTTTTCGGACTCGATATTGGTTGAATCGTCTAGTCCGAATGCGGCATCGCCTGCAAAACTCTCAGTCATGAAGCCGCCAAGCATCTCTGCCATCTGGCCAATCTCCCGTTCGGCCCCGGGCATTACCTTTCCTAGGGACGTCTTCAGGTTTTTCATAAGGCCTATTGTTGGCATGATTGCCACCACCGTGTCTCCAAGATCTTGGCAGGTAGTAAGACGCAGTTCGATCTGCTCCAGCGCGATTCGGGCGCTGCTTAGAATCTTTGTGACCTTTCTGATCTCGGCCAGCTCGTTTCCAAGAACCCTGCTGGTCTGGACATCATGCTTTTGCGTTGCCTCTACAATTCTCTGGAAGAGTTTTGCATCACGCTCCTGCAGATTTCCAAGCATGGAATCCAGCTTCCTTGTCTGCAGTCGCAGCTTGCCAATTGCGCGCTGAACCCGTGGTTTCAGGGCACCTTTGGGTTTTAAGGTATCATTAATCTTATCAGCAATGCTTGGCTTTGGTTGCTTTGACCACTTATCGCTCATACTGGGCATAATCATGGTTGTGTAGTTCGTACTTAATTTCAGGTGTAAATATTGATTAACAGTACATAAAATTTCACTAACAAGAATGGGCCGCATCACTGGGGTATGCGGTGATTTGCCAGGCCTGACGGACACGCCACGGCATGACAGACTGCGGTTTAGGGAGTAATTTGGGCATGCCATGTACGCCGGCCAAATGCACAGAACGGTTTGAAAATCTATCAAGGCATTCCCTGCGGTGTTCCGTTATAAACAGGCAGTTTGGGTTTGAGCTTCCGGATGCATGGTGTCTGGAATCACACGGGTTTCCGGGCTGGTGCCAGAACTGGGAAGTACGTAACGATTCAAAGTTCGTTTTTATAATATCGCGCCTGACTGATCCCATGGATAGGAAGATAATAATTCCGCTGGCAGCCATAGCCGTAATCGCCATAGTAAGTGGCGGCTCGCTAGATTCGCCTGACAAAAGCAAGGCCGTGTTCCATGCGACCCTTGCAGACCCCAGCCTGTACAAGAACGGCGTCTTCACCAACACGTTTACAGCAGACAGTGGAGAGTATGTCTTTGGGTTCGTTCCAAACGGGAGCAGTCCGGAGATCCTGTCGATAACGCTAAGCGGGGAGGGTCTTGACTTCCACGAGGAGTTCAGGCTCAGGGGCACGCTGCAGGAGACAGGCATCTCAGAGTATTTTACCTGGGACTATGACGGACAAAAGGCCGTTTCGATTCCAATTGGTGGGAAGATGACAATAGTCGTTGATCCAAACGGAGACGTAAACGGCGCGGTCTCTGTAGACATTTTGAAGAAATAAGAGGCGTATCCCCTTCACGGCAGAACTTTAAGAGATTTCCTCTTGCTGTCAGATACTCTGAGCGCCTTTTTGTTCTGCGGGGCTACGCCGGGTTAGTCGATAGAAGTTGCATCCATCGGCATCAACATGTATAGGAATTTTAACTATTTAAGGTTTAGTTCAATAAATTTCAATTTTTTAATAATTTTATAGGATGTTTTGGGTTCATTTCTAAATGATGGAGCGTAAATTACATGTCATGGTACGCATATTGCAGGATCGCTCGGAATGGCAGGAAGCCGATGATGGGTCTGACAGATGCGTCCTGTAACAGGGGCTCCAAAAATCTGCCAATGGACATGAATTTAATACAGCTTGTGTGCTAGGGGTGCTGTGAAGGGCAAAAAGGCAAAGGCCAAGCTGATAATACTTTTGGGGATCATCTGGGTGATAATCACCCTGCCGTTGCCGTGGATCATCAACAATCCAGAGGTGTCGGCGCCTCAGTTTAACACAATACTTGGCATCATAGGAATCATGTCGATTCCGTTCATCATGCTGGGAGTGGTATGGACGCTAAAACCGGAACTGACGACCTAGGGAAGGTCTTGTCGGGCATGCCGCTGCCAGGCCGGGTTCCGGATCTTGATGCTGCCGTGGAGGCAGCAGTCAGGGCAGGAGGTACTATCATGGAGATCTATCGGGGGGGCTTTGCGGTATCGACAAAGGCGGATAATTCTCCGGTTACCGAGGCTGATCTTGCAAGCAATGAGATTATCAAGGGGGTTCTCAGGCGAACCGGACACCTGATACTTTCAGAGGAGGATGCAGATGAGCCGCAGAGGCTCTCAGAGGATACGGTCTGGATAGTGGATCCACTTGACGGGACTTCGGATTTTGTCGACAGGACCGGCGAGTTTACGGTGATGATCGCGCTGGTAAGGAACGGGCTGCCGGTGCTGGGGGTAATCGGCTGGCCTGCAGAAGGGACTTTGTTTGTGGCACAGAAGGGATGCGGCGCATACAGGTACTCTGAGGGGGCATGGGAGAGGATGTCGGTTACTGCTATCTCGGAGATCTCAGAGTGCAGGGCGGTGGGCTCAAGGCACCATCTGTCTCCGGCGGAGAAGGCGTTTATCAGGAGTCTGGGTATTGATGATTTTACAAGTATTGGCAGCTCGCTAAAGGTTGCAAAGATCGGTTCCGGCCTGGCCGAGGTATACATTACCACCACTACCATGATGAAGGAGTGGGACACTGCAGCTTCGTACTGCATCATATTGGAGGCCGGGGGGAGTATGACTGACATGTCAGGGAACGACATCACGTACAACAACATGGATGTACGGCATCGGAACGGGATTCTGGTTACAAACGGACTGGTTCATGAAAGGATTCTAAAGGATTTCAAAGCAGGCCTCTCTCACTGAGAAAGCCTCTTACCCTGTCTGCGCTGTCTGAGAGGGACTCGTGTTCGGTGTCAACTATGAGGTCGGCGTTCTCCGGAGCCTCGTATGGATCATCAATTCCGGTAAACCCCTTGATCTCTCCTCTCCTTGCCTTGGCATACATGCCCTTGACATCCCTCTCCTCGCATTTTTCAAGCGAGCATTTCACATAGCATTCGGCAAACTGGTTGCTTGCATCCACAATCGACCTAGCACTTGATCTGTTCTCTAGGTACGGTGACACCAAGGAGACTACGCTTGGAACCCCATGCCTTAGCAGTAGTTTTGCCAGATGCGCAACCCGTTTGTTGTGTTCGTCCCGTCCGGCCTTTGAAAAGTCCTTGGGAGAGAACCATTCCCGAAGCTCGTCCCCGTCAAGCATTGCAAGGTTTGGAATGTCCTTTTGCAGATCCTTTACAATGGTGGTCTTGCCGGAGCATGGCAGGCCGGTCATCCAGAGAACGAAGGGTTTCATGGGAACGAGTCTCAAGACAGCCCATAAAGAGTTTGCGCTAGTCACGGGCCCAGGGCAGCATCTCCAGATATTCTATTTCCCTGATCATCGCATCCACGCCAATCGATACTGCCATGACTGACTTGAACTGATCATACATGTCGTATTCCTCCTCCTTTGAGAGAACCTCTGATGCGGCCCTGTCAAAGAAGGCCTCCTCCTTGGCCATGTGGTCTGCCAGATATACGGAGTATGTCTTGAGGTACCTTGCCACAGGCTCCCTTGCATCCGTTCCCTCCCTCCAAGCCCGGAGGTGTTTTTTGATCTTCGCAGCAATGCGCCTAGAGAACTCGTGTTCTATGAGCAGCCCCCTGATCTCGTTTTTGAGGTGATCGTAGCTTGCAACGCACGGAAAGTATGCATCCTCCTCCCTTGAATAGTGGATCGAGTCTAGAAAGTCATCCATTATTTTTGCAATCTTTTCAATGTCTGCAAGGGGGATCTCCCTGCCTGCATACAGCTCCGTATAACACCGGATAATAATCCGGTCCAAGCGTTTGATCTGCCGGTGATCCTCCCTTAGCGTCTCTGTAGCGCTCAATTGACACGTGCACCGACGCAGCTGACTTTATCTGTATCGTAGTCAGGACGGGCTGGCAACAGAACTGCAGTCGCACGCACAGGTATATGCCGGTGTGAACGGAGTTTGATTTTTATCGGTACTTGTGTGGGTACAGCTGTTGAATCCTACAATCTTAACAGTTCTTGGTATGATAAGCGAACAGGTTGAGAGGATCCAATTGCCAGATATAGGCGTGAGTATGATCCTAGACAAGGTTGTGGATCTGCGCAGCACAGTGGAATCGCTGACGGTTCAGAATGGACAGATAGCCTCAGCCGAGGTGCTGCTGCTTACTGCAGGGGTCGTAATTCTTCTGGGGGTTGCAGGCGAGGCGTTCTTCAAGAAGACGGGAGTCCCAGACATCATATTCCTGATGATCTTCGGGGTGTTGATCGGGCCGGTTCTTGGAATAATCGGGCCGGAAGCAGTCATTCAGATCGTGCCTTATTTTGCCGCACTTGCCCTGATAATCATAATGTTTGACGGGGGGTTGAATCTCGACATCAAGCATGTAATCAAGACTGCGCATTTTTCAGTGGTTCTGGCGGTTTTGGGTTTTATCCTGTCAGTGGCCATGATTGCTGCTGCTGCCTTTTACATCCTGGCGTGGCCCATTCTGGACAGCATTCTGCTGGGCTCCATCGTAGGCGGAAGCAGCTCGGTCATAGTCTTCGGCCTCGTCAGGAACATCAAGATTGGAGATGAGACAAAGTCCATGCTCAGCTTCGAATCGGCACTGACTGATATTCTGGCCACGATAATTGCATTCGTCCTCTTTGAGGCCGTGCTTGCAGGACAGTTTGACCTGCAGACCATACAGGAGACGTTTGGAAGGGCAGTCGTAGTGGGCTTGGCCTTGGGGTTGGGTGTGGGGGTTCCCTGGATGTACATAACCACGAAGCTTGGAAACGTCCAGCACGCCTACATGCTTACCTTGGGGATTCTGTTTGTCTTGTTCTTCTTTGCAACCTCGTTTGGAGAGTCCGGGGCGTTGACGGCACTGGTGTTTGGTCTGATGCTTGGAAACAAGAGCCATCTTGCCCGGGTTCTCAGATTCAAGCTTCCAAAGATCGAGACAGACGATCCCACGCACAACCAGCTGACGTTTCTGATAAGATCGTTCTTCTTCGTGTTTGTGGGGTTGATGGCAAGTTTTGGACAAATAGAGTATGTCATATTTGGGGTTCTGATTACGGTGGCAGTATACTTTGGGCGGTCGATAATTGTCCGGATTACCCTGACAAAGAGATTCTCAAGGCTGGACAAGGTGGTAACAACTTCGATGATTCCAAGGGGGTTGGCAGCTGCCGTACTTGCCACATATCCTGTAACCCTGGGCCTGCCCAATGCAGAGGCATATCCGCAGATCATATTCTTTATCATCCTTTCATCGGTAGTCATTACAACCATAGGGTTGGGCAGATCCAAGCGCATACCACCTCCGGACCCTACAGGGGGCGGATTCGTGACAAGGAAGTAAATGACGGCCCGAGACGGGCATGCGGCCTGCATTCCAGTCCCGCGACGGTGTTTTTAAATTGGGAATCGTTACACGGACGTATATGGCAGGCCAAAACAGGGAATCATACAACAGAATCTTCTCAAAGTTAAAGAAGCATCACAGGTGGTTTGAAGAATTGATCCCGCTGATTGCAAGTGAGAACGTCCCCAGCCCGGCTGTACGGGAGGCGGTGGTCTCTGACTTTGGCAACAGATATGCGGAAGGATGGCCTGGGGAGAGGGTCTATGCTGGATGCACCTACATTGATGAGGTAGAAGTAGAGTGTACAGATCTGGCAAAGAAACTCTACAAGGCCGAATTCGCAGATGTCAGGCCAATCTCAGGCGTCATTGCAAACCTTGCCATCTACTCGGCGTACTCAAATCCCGGAGACGTGATGCTGGCGCCATCCATTCCTGCCGGAGGTCACATATCACATGGCAAGAGGGAGCATTCGGGGACCGCGGGGCTGGTTCACGGGTTGGAGATCGAGTTTTATCCGTTTAATGCAGAGGAGATGACAATTGATGTTGACAAGACAAAGAAGAAGATCGCACAGTTGGACAAGGACGGCCGCCTTCCAAAAATTGCGATGTTTGGCGGTTCCCTCTTCCTGTTTCCACACCCGGTCAGGGAGCTGTCAGACGTCCTAAAGAGCCACAATGTCCACATCAATTATGACGCTGCCCATGTTGCAGGGCTGATAGCGGGCCACAGGTTTCAGGATCCGCTCAGGGAGGGTGCAGACACCATGACCATGAGTACGCACAAGACCCTGTTTGGGCCCCAGGGCGGGCTGGTATTGGGCTCCAAGACGCATGAGGAGGCCATAAAGAAGACGATATTTCCCGGTCTTACAAGCAGCCATCACATCAACAACATGGCAGGAAAGGCAGTCGCCTTTGCGGAGGCTCTGGAATTTGGAGTAAAATATGCAGACCAGGTCATAAAAAATGCAAGGGTGCTTGCAGAATCACTCAGTAATGCAGGATTCAAGGTACTTGGCGAGGACAGGGGGTTTACAGAGTCACACCAGATTGCAGTCAACGTTCTAAACTACTCAGACGGGGGTTTGGTCGAGGCCGAGTTGGAGAAGGCCAACATAATAGTAAACAGGCAGCTCATTCCCGGAGATATAAAGGCGGGGAGAAACTACTTCCACCCGGGCGGAATCAGGCTCGGGGTTTCAGAGATCACCCGCCTTGGAATGAAGAAGGACCAGATGCAGGAGATTGCCTCATTCATCAAGCAGGTAGTAATAGACCGAAAGGATCCAAAGAGGATACGCCCAAAGATTAAGGCGTTCAGAAGAGACTACCAGAAGGTCAGGTTCTGTTTTAACGACGGTCTTGGCGCCTACGAGTACGTCAAGCTGAGATAAACGGGACAGTTGTTGTAATGGCCCCAGTAGACGGGGTTTGTAGTAGCCGGGTTTGAGCGGACAGCGTGTACTTGGTCACCCCGAGCATCATGGTTAGGAGTAGTCGGTAAGGAGGGACTGATCCCCACGACTCTTCCCGAATACCAGCTCAATCTCGTCTGAGAGTGCATGTATCCTTCCCCTCTGGTACCTGCCCACGTCATATGTGACAACCAGCCTCTTTGCGAGTTTTAGATACTTTACAATTGAGGCTTTTGTAATGGTGGGAAGCAGTTCGTTGCCGCACTGGCATGTCTTGGTAAGGGGTGTGCGCCGATACGAAAGCCCACATGCCATGCATCTGAATTTTTGTTTGGCGTACGACCTGAGGTTTCCTACTATGTCGGGAACAAAGTGGGTGGTTATGACGTTTGAGACGATCTCGGTTGTATCCACGGCATCAATCAACTCGGCGTTCCTTATCTGCATGTCAAACTTGTCAAGCATGGATCCAAGAGTCGAGTAGGCACTACGCGTCTTTGATGTAATCAAAGATGAGGTGGTGTGGGTAAAAAAATAATCATGGAACTGCCTCTCAGTATCCAGACGTGACTTTATAATCTCTATTGACGAGACATCCGAGGCACGGGTACATTTGAGGGTGGATTCGAAAAATTCCAGCGGTAGCGACTTTACCACCTCAAGGTTGTGTGCCTGCGGCTGTGACTCGTGGGGCAGGACCAAGGGCTGGATGAGTAGTGGCGCATCCATGAGCCCCCCTATCCGATCAGAGAGAAACAGTCTTGAAAAATTGAGCAGGGCGTCTGTCAACAACATGACAGAGTCGGCATCTCCATCAGCATCCCGTCTCTTGGCAGAATGCCAGTTGGGTGTTCCAAAACACACATTGGTGCTGGTAAATCCAATGATGCGCCCCACTATCCCAACAGAGGTGTGTGGTGCCAGCCCTATCACCAGATGGCCCACGAGATCATGCAGGTCCTTGACGTTGTAGAACGGCTCGGTTTCATAGAATCTCTCAAAAAGGGTGTCAATGTATTTAGTGACCAGGACCAGATAACTCCCACTCTCGTATGGAAGTATCACATCCTGCATACGGAGTTCAAGGATCTGGTCGGGACGACTCAGCGGCTCCCCATCCACATCACAGGAGTATCCAAGTTCTTTCAGTTTCTCAACGGAGGTTCCCACCCAGGATGGTTTGAATTGGGTAAGCGGGGAGTTTGTGGCATCAAACCGCACAGTTCCGTCCTTGAAGACGGTAAGCCCAAAGCTCTGGCGTGCCAGCCCCTTCTCGATGGGTTCGGCAATTCGATCCTGCCCAATCAGATCCTTGACCCCCTTGAGGGGTTCGCGGGCACGTATCTTCATCCTTTCCTGTGCAAGCATCAGTCTTGCCTTTAGCGGAAACTCCTTGTGGGAGTGGGTCTGGGCCGCACGTCTGCAGTTTGGGCAGTTCGGACCATCCACTGCATCCCTGCAGTTTGGGCAGTAGTATGTAACTGCGGTCTTGGTACCACATATAGAACATTTAATGCCAATTGAGAGCTGGCCGCACCCGGTGCAGCGTCTGTTGGAGATGTTGGTAAAGAAGTTCCCGTTTCTTGAGGCCCGAAGTAGATCCCTGGTGGGGCCCCCTTTATCGCCTACCGGAAAAAGCATGTGTGTTGGAGGTTTCATCTGCCTTGCAGCAGCCTTTTCAGGCCTCCCTATACGGACGCCTATGGAACGTGAGGATTTGTTCCGTATTTGGATTCCCGAAGAGTCAGACAGGATCTCAGGAACCGAATCTCCATCAACGTCCGGCTTCTTCTGGAACAACAGGTGGTGGAACACTGTGGCCTCCGTGCCCTCCAAAACCACATCCTCCCCGTCAAGCCTGTGCGGTACTCCCAACATCTCAAGAGTTCGTTTTGTTCCAGAAGGGTATCGGATTACGGATTCGTCTGATGTCAGGGGTTTGAGGAGTTCTTTAAGTTCCCTAGTTGAGATCAGATCCCAGAAGTATAAAAAACTGGGATGTAGTGATATGCCGCACTCGAGGGATATTTTTATTGCCTCGTGTACAGTCGGGGCCCTGAGGAGAAACTGCGTCATGCTCTGACAGCCAGGATCCTGCGCCTCAATCCTGTGCCTCAGTTCCTCCGCCCAGAACTCCTCAACGTACCCGGATGGAACCAGTTGTGCGTTGTTCTCAAGAAAATCGCCAAAAGATATGAGGATGTCCCCAAGGTGCAGTATTCTTTTGATCTCGTTTTTTATCTTGGTTCCGTGTTCCAGATCCCGGATCTTGACGACGCTGCCGTTGTTGAGTAATACTGTCGGGGTCTCGATGGAGTCTACAAAGGCAACAGTTGCCCCCTTTCCAGGAATATCAGTTTTGATTTGTGTCCCCACTACGATGGTGTGGTTTAGAATTTCTGCTATTACGGGATGTATCCCGATTGCGGCAAATCCAGTATTGCAGGCGCGTCCATACCTAAGACGAAACCCTCCGGGTTTGTTGGACATTGACAGTACCGACCTTCCTGCAATCACCTCGCGCATCCTTTTTGTGGCAGCGTCCTCCTGGTTGTTACCTGCCTGGACTGCACCCTCGAGATCCTTAAGCCATTCCCAACCATCCAACTTGTACAGTTCTATTCTTTTAAGGAGTTTCTTGGATCTGCCGATTAGTCCGTCGTTTAACACGCGCAGGGCGCCGCCCCTCACCCGATCAGTCTTGATACGGGCCATGGATTTATGGTTGACTACCTCAAAAGGATCAGTGTCAACCCCGTCAAGTTCTACTGGCAGGTTTGATATGACGTGTTCGATGTCCCGATCCAATACATGAAACTGAAAGCTGCTTGCCTCCCGCTCATATATCCTCAGTTCCTCTACAAACCTGCCCGTTTCGTCATCAAACGAGTTGGCCTGAAATTTGGACAGTCCGGCCTTTTTTCGCACATGGTCTGCAATCAGCATTGTCACGGCAGATTCGGTTCCCCCTGCAGAACGCATTGGTCCGGCTATCGATACTGACAGATATTCTGAACCGTCCTTGTTTCTTTTGATTGTAACTTCGCTGATTCCTTGAAGGGGGGCAATCGTTACCCCCTCCGTCACAATTGCAAGGCCCACACGTACGGCAAGGTCGAGTTTCTCTTCAATGGTGGCATCCGGGGGCGAGTATTTGCCAAGGGCGATCCTCTCAGACAGTATGAGTGCCGACACCTCCTTGCCGTTTGTTTGTAACAGCTTCCTAAGTGGGTCGGCAATGTCAATATCATGCATTTTTGCTACACGATCAGCCAGATCAAATGCTATTTTTGGTTCTACCATCCCAGAAGAGTCAACAAGGTGGGATTTTGCCGCTGCGGCCTTCTCAAATATTGTGTATGTCCTAGTTGAGAGATCCGAGTAGTACTTGTGATAGTGTTCGGGCATTGGAACGCTCCTGATTCTGGAGATTGATGTGTTTTCAGACATGGCGTGACTATGCCCTGTTTTGGATGGCATCCACCATCCCCTGAAGCTTGTCCAGGCGACCGCCCTGTTCAAGGAATGTTCCAATGACCAAGGCGTCTGCGCCCGCCTCTGCCAAGCTTTTGGCGGTTTCAGCGTCCTTAATGCCTCCCCCAACAATCAGAAAACCATCAAACGCCATCCTAACCATCCTAACCATCTCAGGCGTCACGTTGGTTTTGGCGCCCGAACCTGCCTCAAGGTACACAAACCTCATGCCCAAAAACTTAGCTGCCAAGGCATACGCGGCGGCTATTTTGGGTTTGTTGAACGGTATGCCTCGGGCAGAGCCCACGAACCACGCAGATGTTCCATCCCCTATCACCAGGTATGCTGTTGGTAGTGGTTCCAAGCCGAACTTGGCAACGGTTGGGGCTCCTAACGCCTGGGCCTGTGTAATAAAGTATGGGTTTTCAGAATTCATAAGCGAGCTGAACAGGATTGCGTCTGCGCTAGGCACGACCCCGGTTATGTTGCCAGGGAACAGTATGATGGGAATCTTAACCCCTTTCTTTATTCCTGCAACAACGCCATCCATCCCCATCTGGTCTGTAACAGAGGAACCACCAACCAGTATTGCAGATGCCCCGATCTTCTCCACACCAACTGCCAAGCTGGCAGACGCCTCCAGATCTGACATCTCAGAGTCAATCAGTACAAAGAGTAGTGTGTTCTTCTCCTTCAGTTCGGATCTTAGGAATGACTCCACACTGCCTGCCATATGGTTGGTTTGTAGATGACATTTTAAAGTTTAATTGTGGTGCTGTATACAGATTTGTATAGCTATGGCCGATTCTAATCAATCCAATTTTAACAGCGTTGTTCGTCATATTATTAAAAAATCCTTGTTTACAGAACGACAAATTGAAATTATTTCAAACCAGATGGGCCTGCAGCACGCACAGTTTGCCATCACCAAGGGCGCATACTACAGACAGGTGGGCCAGTCAAGGGACAAGGTGGTTGCGCTGTTTTACACAGTCGTGCTTTTGCGTGGGTTGGGCATACTCGTGCCTGATAACATTGATGTGATTTTACAAATTTCGGATCAGGTTAGTGTGATAAAAGATGGTGATGTGTTCCCAGAAAAGGAGAAAGAAGTAATTGACGTGATAGAAAAGCTTATCCAACAAATGGTTAAGTTGTGATGGTTTGGTTGCTGGGGCTGTTTTATTGGAGTTGGTTGTGATTATATGTGTAATTTGTCAACGTAAAATGTAAAATCATCTAATTCGGTTACAATAAATCACGGTATGGTTACAGATGTTGTGATGTTGGTAGAGATTCCGAATTTGGAGGTGATTCTTGGTGTGATTGTTGCGTTTTTGGTGGGTGTGGGAGGTGTGTATGTGTATTATGTCATCAACGCGCACTTCAAATCTAAAAACAAGACCAGCAACGACGCGCCGTCAGAACTGCTCAAGTATTATGAGAGGCAGTTAATAGACATGAAGATACGTTTGGATAGTTTAGGCGTGCAGGATGTAAAAAGTAGTGTTCAGGAACAGGCTTCGGTGCGGCCCCGCACCAATTGGGGGGAGGGGGGGGCAAAAACCACACCAAACGCGCAGATCACGCCAGCCGCCAAACCACACCAGCTAACAAACACAACCAGCCCAGAAACCACCACGGCGCCAGAAATCACCAACAAACACCTCAACTCCACAGATTATGTGTTACATTTAATCACAAACAATCCAATGACGTCACGTGATATACAAACCATGTTAAAAAAGAGCAGGGAACACACGTCGCGGTTAATGAAGAGGTTGTATGATGAGGGATACGTGGTAAGAAACATGGAATCAAAACCATACACATACTCCATAACGGAGAAGGGTGTAGTAAGGATCAAAACATAGTGTGGTAGGGCGTGTGTTGTGTGTGGTTGAAGCATCGCCCAACCAAGATCACACAATCAACGCGCCAATAATGGTTTGAGCGTCAGCGTCTTTGTGGGTTTTTGCCCACCGCTAGGCACAACGCCGACCCGTGGGTTGTGCAAAAATGATACTGGGTTGTGGATTTGTGATCTTGGGGTCTCCTGGCCTCACTACGCCTACGCATAATCATCAGAATGCCGGCACCCCAGTGGGTTTGTGTGGGGTTGCAGGTGGGGGCGCCTATCTTTGGGTGATTTTTATGGTTTGGTAGGTCCATTCCCGGCCGGTTCTGGTTCTGTTAATCTTCCCTTTTGATGAAAACCGTGACAGGTATGTGGATATTATGCTTAGTTTGATTGGTTTGTTGAACTCGTCTTCATACTTTTCAAGTATGTTTGTAGAGGTAAAGTTCCCTGTAGGGAAGAACTTATCCACAACGTGCCAGATCTTTGATCCTGTCGAATCTGTGTTGGGTGTTTTTGGTTCCTCCTCGATGTTCATCAGATCCATCATCTCAAATATCTTCAGAATCTTCTCCCGGGTGACGTTTCCTTCTAGTTTTATGTCGTATCTGGCTCCATCAGAGTCCTCCATGTCTATCCGGATCCGTTTCTTTGTCATGGGATCATATGGATCTGCCGTTAACAGATTAATGGATCCTTTGAAATTTGTTAATGAGTTGGTTTGTTAACATTGACTGCCTAGGGGGTTCTAGGTGGCCGTCGTTGTTAACATGTTGGTGGGTGTGATTGGCGGAAAACTACCTTGTTTGTGACTGGAGTGGAAATGAAGGGGTCAGAAACCACATGTTAACTCTGTTAAGGCTCGTCTTAACGCCTAGAGTGGAAATGAAGGGGTCAAAAATACCTTTTTTGGTGTGTTTCTTAACAAACAACCAACATGGTGTTAACCGTAGGTCCGCGGCAACCCACACACCTATATTTCCACTCTACCCTTTTCTTATTTTTTTTAAAGCAAAAATAATTAATTACAAACTTAACTAGAATAACCATTCCACTCTAAACCAAGAAGGGGATAGGTTAGATGGTGTTGATAGGAAACAAAGGTGTGTGGGTTGTCTGATCCAATAGACAGGTTGCTTGATGCAGCCGAGTCTGGAGATGTGATCATTCAGAACAGGGACATCCTTCATCTCACATACATACCAGACACCATCCTTCATAGAGATGCAGAACAGGAGATGGTTACCCAATCACTACTCCCAATCCTAAGACAATCAAGACCGTCAAACCTTTTGGTGTATGGTAAACCAGGCACCGGCAAGACATTGGTGGTTAAAAAAGTGATATCAAAGATTCGGGACCGGGTGGAAAAATCAAACTTTCCGATCAAATTGATCTACTCCAATGCCAAGGAAGAGACTACACTTTATGGGTTGTTGGTGAGTATGGGTAGGCAGCTTGGTATCGAGGAACGGGAACTACCAACCACCGGCCTTGCGATTAGTGAGGTGTTTAAAAGATCACTAAACAAAATCAACCAAGACAAACTTAACACAATATTTGTGATAGACGAGATTGATTATCTAGCACAACTAATTACAAAAACCAAAAAAGACATCTTGTATCAACTAACTAGGGCAAACGAGAGACTGAGTACGGGGTTTCTCACGGTGGTGGGAATCTCAAATGATCTAACATTCAAAGAGAATCTGGATCCCAGAGTGATCAGCAGCCTGGGGGAGGAGGAGATCGTCTTTCCCAACTACAACACAGAACAGATCAAAAGAATCCTTCAGGAGAGAATCAACAAGGCGTTTGTGGCCGGATCCGTTGAGGAATCTGCACTAAACCTATGCGCCGCTCTTGCAGGAAGCGAACACGGGGATGCTAGAAGGGCGATAGACCTAATTCGTGTAGCCGGCGAGATTGCAGAACGGCGGCAGTCCGGCCACGTTACAGCAGACAATGTCCGGGAGGCCTCCCAAAAAATAGAGGAGAACAAGGAGGAGGCATCACTCAAATCTTACCCACTACACGAAAAACTACTAATTCTGGCAATAATAAAGGCGAACGGATCGAGTACTGGAGAGATATACGTCTCCTACAAAAACCTCTGCAAGGTTGTCGGGAGGGACAACCTCACCCAGAGACGAATCACCCAAATGTTAAGTGAGATTGAACTGTCTGGGATCATCTCAGGCAGGCTGATCCATCAGGGAATTCACGGAAGGACAAAAAAATACAAAATTACGGTCTCTTCTGAGATGGTAAAAAAAGCATTCCAAGACGACCTAACCCTTCACGATATCATCTGAATCCATATAATCACTCATGAGCACCTGAAACGTCTTCAGGTTGACTATGAATGCTATGCAGGGGTTGGGGGTTATTCCAACACTGGTTTGGAAAGGGGTCTGTCTCTGCCAACAACCGGAATTGATAACCAAGACTCCCCTATACATATCCAATTCCGCCCTATGAACGTGCCCTGCATGGAATATGTCCGGCACATCCTCTATCACCATGAAATCCTCCACCTCCGGCGCTATCGGCGTCTGGCTACCATAAATTGGACTTAAATGCCTCGCCTTGAGTAAGTGTTTCATCACCTTTGCAGGCTTGTCGTAACTGAGGCCAGGCGTGGTCTTTACAATATCATCAATGCTCTGTCCGTGAAACATCAGAACCCTTACTCCGTTTAGTGAGACTACAGACGGGTTGCCCACCATTATGACGTTATCTCTCTCCCACAGACCAGAGTTGTATTTCTGCGGAATTGCCGGCTGGGGCAGCGCCCTCCTACCCGGATCATGGTTCCCGGGCATGATTACAACCTTGATGTTTTTGGGAATCCTATCTATTACACCCTCAACCTTTGCAAGCTGTTCTTCAATGGTCTGGCAGACCAACTCCTTGTCCTGGTTTGGATATATCCCCACACCATCCACTATGTCCCCTGCAATCAAAACAAAACGAATCCTTCTTGCCACCGGATCCGGGCTTGAAAGCCAAGAGACAAACCGTACAAACTCCTCTTCCATGAAATACTTACTTCCTACATGGAGATCCGAGAGAAATACCGCGTAAACATCACTCTCGGCCTTGTTTGGGGCGTGGTCTGGGATGTCTGGAAAGATCAAATCCCTCATGGCAAAACCGGTTTTACCCAGACCGATCCTAGCCATGACAAACTGGTCCAACAAGAGAGTGTCTGCAGTCTTTTGCAGTTCGTTATCATACACTGTCACATTAATACTTCCGGTCGGATCCTCCAAAACCAACCCCATCCTGTTCCTACTGACGTTCTTTTCAGATACCAAACCACAGACATAGATATCGTCGCTGGGCTTTACGAATTTGAGGGACTTGGCTGCTGCAATTGTCTTGAGCATTCTGGCCTCCGGTCTCATGGAGATTATCTGTTTTAACTTGTTGAATCTGCTGGCAAACAGGGCGTTATACCCACTAACCCCCTCCCCAGTGGCAACACTGCCTGTAGGGTCAGACTGCACCCTGACCTCCCCCCGCAACGACGGATCCTCACTAATTCCAAGATAATCCTCCAAATCACTCTTGGTGATCTGAAACTGCCCCTGCCTGGTCTTCTCCTTGACTATCCCCTTGATGATCCTCTCAAGTCCCCCGCCGCCCATTCCGGTCAGAATCTTAAAGGCATCTGGGTGAATCTGAACACCCTTGCTTAACGCATAGTTGAGTACAAAGGCGATCTCCCTATTCACACCAACAAACACATTCTGGTTTAATTAAATCTGCATGCAGAGCCGCACCCACAACACTGATGTTTGCCGGAAGGATGAAAAAACACCAACCAAACAGGAAAACCCCACACACATGGCCCCACACCAACACCCCTCAACCCTCAAATACCATCGCAAAACCAGACCAGCATGGACGGTACTAGGATAATTGTATTTTTTGCATCTCTTGGAGCCTTTGTCGCCATATATCAGATCGGCTCAATGACTGTGGTAAGTCCAGAGGAGGCAGACATGTTCATGAGTGAATTTAAGGATCTTGTTGAGGGCATTGATGCGT
Source organism: Candidatus Nitrosopumilus sp. (assembly GCA_965238275.1). Taxonomy (GTDB): domain Archaea; phylum Thermoproteota; class Nitrososphaeria; order Nitrososphaerales; family Nitrosopumilaceae; genus Nitrosopumilus. Next base: position 626,265 of record OZ250186.1, on the reverse strand, counting down.
TTGGCATCTTCCAGCACAACGCAACCATAGCCCTGCCCATGTTTATTCCCGGGTTTGGGGTGGGGTGGGGAATGTTCTCTGCCTGGTCCACCGGATTTGCTTTTGCGGCAATCGCCTCCACAACCCCCCAACTTGCAGGAGTCTCCCCGCTGTCCATACTGTTTCTTACCCCGTTTGGACTGATGGAGATGGTTGCATACACCCTTGGAGTATCCAGAAGCTTTATTCTAATACGGGCGATTGTTAAAAGAACCGACCTTTCCAAACACCTCAAACCGACATTGATGGAGATTGGGGCTGCCTTGGGACTGCTTCTGGCAGGAGCATACATCGAATACGCCCTGATAACCCTGATTGCAGAGGACGGCCTTCATGCCCCACTGTACTGATCATGACTGCCGGCACACAACACCACGCTTTGGGCATACCTGGATCACTGACCCTCCCACTGCCACCTGTAATTGATATACGAGTCGGGTTTTGTCTGGCTGAATACCATTATAGACATATCTGAAAATTCCCTCCCCTCCAACTCCCTCACCATCCCACTAAAACTGGTCTCATCGGGGGTAGTCAATGCCTCATAGACATGCACCGTCATTCTTCCGGTGTCAAAGCCTGACTCCCTGAGATATCTGGCTATCTCCGAGGGCATGAAATGTTTGTCAGGCTGTCTGGGCCACGGCCTTGGAACCACAATAACATTAAGGCCTCTACCTAACGCCTCCTTCATCTCAGCCTTCTTGTCTTCGATCGGGGCAGTTACATGCATCGTGATTACCCTGGACTTGTCAAGGGGAACCTGCGCCCTGGAAGCTGCAACCTGGATTGAACTAATACCCGGGACGATCTCCACCGCACCAAAGATCTCCACCAGCCTGTCGACCACCTCTGACTCTGAAAAATTCACATCTCCTGTAAATGGAACCACCAACACCTTATCGCCAAGCTCCTGCAGAACACCATGATACACCTCCTCTTGGTTTCCCATGGTAATCTCATGAACCTCCTTTCCACGAAGCAGATCCTCTATGGTCCTCAGCGTGTATCTGTAGCCAACCACCACATCACACTTCAACACGATATCCCTTACGACCCCGGTTACATACATTGGAGAACCAGGACCGACGCCGACGGCAAACACCCTTCCCAATCTTATCTTGTAGACCTCTGCCGTTCCTTAATATATTGTACAAAGGGCTCCCAGTCCACCTTCATGTACTTTGTGGGCTCCTTGGCCGGGTACTTTACCCAGTCTTGGGCTATGGTGTATTGGTGGCTCTCACGTTTTCCGTCCTTTTCATACTCAAACTGCAGCACGCTGCCCCAAACCCTCTCCTCGTACTCTATGGCAGATATGTCATCAAAGGCAACCTCCACATTCTTCTCATTTTCAAGATCGTCCATCAACTCTTCCTCATCATAACCGTCGTGCCGGATCATCGTATTTCTTGATCTGATAAAATTAATCACCTGCCTCTGGGTTATGGCCTTCCACCAGTTTATCTTTGCCTCCGTTTTATGAACAAACATCAGATGCCTGTCTGTGAGTACCAGCATCCCTTCCCTGCCTCCAATCGAAAGGAATTTTTTTGATTCCCTCCAAACCGAGACCAAATGCGCCTGAATCCTCTCGTCTGGGTGCATACTGCTGATTCAGGCGTCTTTGTTAAATACTATTGGCTTGTGTGGTTGCAGGAACATGCGTCAGCTGTTACAACTTTTAAGTAAGAATTGTGCGATAACACCATTGAATAAATTATTGTTGTTTATCGTGCCACTCCTTCTCACACTGTCTGGCATTCAGGCATATGCACAGTCCGAAACGCTGGCCGTCATTGAGACCGATCTTGGGGACATAACCCTGGAGTTCTTTCCGGATGACGCACCAAACCACGTTGAGAATTTTGTAGAACTGGCCAAGGCGGGATTCTATGACGAAACCGTCTTTCATCGAATAATTCCTGGCTTTATGATTCAGGGAGGGGATCCCAACACAATCAGCGGCGATTCTTCAACTTGGGGGCAGAGAGACCCGCCGCACAGTGTGGATGCCGAGTTTAACACCATAAAACACAACCGCGGAATCGTGTCCATGGCAAGGGCAGCTGATCCTAACAGCGCAGGTTCCCAATTCTTCATAGTTCACCAAGACTCTGCCTTTCTTGATAAACAATATACTGTGTTTGGAAGGATTGTAACCGAGGAAAGCTTCGAGACTCTGGATCTTATTGCCGCTGCCCCCACCGGAAACAGGGACGCCCCACTAGATCCGGAACAGGTAAGAATAATAAAAATAGGCATAGTGGATCGTTCTGATGTCTGGGATCTTCTTGAACTGCCAGAACCCGAACGCACAGACTCCTCCCCTGTTCCCTCCACGACTCCAACATCGGGCAGTCAGAGATTTGAAAGCCAAGAACACCAGTTTGCCTTCAACGCGCCCGGCGGCTGGTTGCTGCAGGAGCCTCCAAACGCAGGCGAGGGCGTCCCCAACGTAGTCGCAGTGGGACCCAAGACCGGTGCTGCGAACCCTTTCATCTCCATAATAATAGAGGACACCAACCAGAGGACCACCGACGACATCTTTACTGAGACCTCTTTACGGATTGATGAGATCGCGGCTGCGGGAATAATAGACACCGTCTCGCAGGAGGTTCTTACCCTTAACGACCATTATGCATACGTTACTGTCGCCGACGGCGCATCCACGGCTGGCGGTGCGGAAATCAACATAAGATTCCAGGAGGTTGTAGTTTATGGTGCCGACAACATCTATACCATTACCTATGTCAACGGGATAGACGATTTTGATTCACAGCTTCCGGCATTCCAAGAAACCTTGGACTCCTTTGAGATCCTCTCCGAGTCGCCCATCCCAGAAGAGGATCGGCCCGGGTTTGATGGCAGCGCCCCACCTAATGTATATGGAGACAGCGGCGGGTGTCTGATTGCAACTGCAGCGATTGGTTCTGAGTTTGCACCCCAAATTCAACAGCTGCGTGAGCTGCGCGACAGCACGGTGCTTGCAACGGCATCCGGTTCTGCGTTCATGACGGGATTCAACCAACTGTACTATTCATTCTCGCCTGCAATAGCTGACATGGAGCGTCAGAACCCCGTATTCAAAGAGACCGTCAGGCTGGCAATTACCCCACTCCTCACAACACTGTCGCTTCTCAACCATGCCGGCATTGACTCGGAGGCAGAGATGATAGGGTATGGAATTGGTGTAATCCTGTTAAACGTGGGCATGTATGTTGCAGCACCCGTAGCCCTCATATACGGCCTGAAGAAAGCCCCCCGCCTGCGCATTCTGCCATCCGGCCAGAACGCCAGACTGTGACTGCACTATAACGAACCTGTACTACCAGACATCATCTACATCATCGACGGCCCTGTACTCTTTTTCTACATCACGCTTCATCAGTTTGAGTTGGGCCACATCTCTGTCAAAGATTAGATCCACCACCCAGTCGATGGCTATTCTGGCCCTCTTGTCCACGGTAGCGACCTTTGCCAGGTACACATTATTCCATATGACCCATGCCAGAAAACCTGTAAAATTCATTCCTTTAATACGGGCGATGCCGGACCGCTTTCCAATTATTGCCATCTGCCCCCTGTTCCTGAAGACAAATTTTTCCTTTTGGGTGTTTTTAATTATGGCCTTTAGGTTCTTTGCTGCAGTCTTTGCTTGGGATTCTGCAACCTGCGCGGTGGGTGGGAGATGTCTTTTTGTATTCGGGTCTGTAAATCCGGCGCAGTCCCCAATCGCAAAGACTCCTGGAAACCCCTCTGCCTCCAGATAGTCGTCAACTACGATCTTTCCCCTCTCGGTCTTGAACATCGATCTCTTGATTGTGTTTACCGGCGTCACCCCTGCAGTCCAGATCATAGTCTTTGTTATGATTCCCTCCATGTCATCCTCGTCGTCTGTCTTTGCGGGCTTCAACGTGACCTCGTTTCCATCAAAACTGGTCACGGCCGTGTTCAGCCTTATGTCAATTCCACCCTCTATGAGCTTCTCCTTTGCGTATTGGGCCAGTTTTTGGTCGAATTCCGGCAGTATGGCAGAGGCCACCTCCACCACCGTTACCTTGAGATACTCTTTGTGGATTGTTGGATAATGCTTTCTTGCATCCCGTAGGAGCCCCATGAGCTCGCCTGCCGTCTCTATTCCTGCAAAACCGGCGCCCACAATGACAAAATGCAAAAAACCCTTTCGAAGGATTGGGTTCGTCTCGTTCTCTGCCTGTTCAAGCATGTCGATTGCCCTGTTCCTCAGCAAGACTGCGTCATTCAGCGTTCTCATGCTGAATGCATTCTTTTCCACATCTGTCATCCCGAAAAAATTGGTCTCGCTGCCCAGGGCAAGCACCAAAAAATCATAATGGATTGATACGCTTCTCCTGTTGACAGTCCCCCACAACGTAACCCTCTTTCCATAGGGGTCGATACTCTTGATCCTTCCCTCGTAGAACTTTGTCTTCTTGCATATGGCTCTGATGGGCGTGACAATGTGCCTCGTCTCGATTGCCCCTGACGCCACCTGGGGCAGCATCGGCGTAAACAGCAGATAGTTGTCCTCGCTTATCATTATCAGGTTGATCTCCGGATCGTCTCCAAACTCGGATTCCAACTGCTTGGCGCATTTTACACCTGCAAAACCGCCTCCTACCACAACCATGTTCTTCTTTTTAACCAATCTCGATTTTCTATTGGCATATGCCATAAATATAATACTGTCAGTTGCCCGTGATGTCTGAATGCAGTATGTCATATGCCCTTGGCGCGTCCCTCTCCCTCAGGATGACCGTGATGCTGTCCTGACTGAAGAATGCATTTACAAGCTCGATTCCGTTTCTATGCAACACCTCGGCAACATACGAGACTGCACCTGACTGGTTTCTGGCATCTGGAATCATGATCCTGATCTTTACAAGACCGGTATTGAACATATCCTTGGTTTCCGATACACTCTCAAAGATCTGCCTGACATCATCCATGTCCTCGGCAAGAAACCGGAAAGAGTCGCTCACCCTGAAGAACTCATAATTGCTAGTCACCTTGGAGAACTTGTCTAGTATGTCAGCCGGATCCATCCCGTCTGATTCCTTTGCTGAGAACCTGACATCCATGATTCCGCCTGTCAGGACCAGTCGCGCATTCTTTAGAACCGGTTCATCTTCCACCCCTTCTCTGAGGTCAAAAGAGTCTGCGTATCTCTTGATTGCAACCACCACGGTGTTGAGGTTTACTGCGTTTCCTAGGATCCTCTCAACCTCGGGCCGTATCCTTGCTGCAAGGGCCGTGTAGTTTATCAGATCCATCCTCATGCAGTCGTAAATGGAGCGGTTTCTGGTAATGATCCCCCTTACTGCATCGGGCACCGATGTCCTCATGACGGTTATTTCACCATGTCATTTATAACTAGTTTGTGTAATTAATTACTCCGATTCTTCATTTGTTTATAAATAAAATTATGTACTGTTAAATATTACCATATAACATAGTAAACATTATATAATGTAATGTATATTACATTAGATAGGTGAATATGACGTGTTCTTTGACAATGAGATCAACAGAGCCTTCAAAAGAATGTCTGGATCCTTTTTTGACACGGATGACATCTTTGAAGGAAACAGAGGCAACTCTGAAACCGGGCCATACTGGTATGGTTATACCCTGAGTATCGGCCCCAACGGAAGACCCGTTCTAAAGGAGTACGGGACAGACCAAAAGGCACCCGGCCAAGATCTTGCAAGGGAGCCAGTCGTGGACACGATCGTTGACGAGAAGAACAACACGGTGAAACTCATTGCCGAGATACCCGGGGTTGAAAAGACTGACATCCAGATCGTAGTCGACAACAAAGTAGTGGACATCTCTGCTGCCCGCGACAAGATGAGATACCATGCTAGGGTTCCCATAAAACGCAGGATTGATGAGAACTCTGCAAAGGCCTCTTACAAGAACGGGATCCTGCAGCTCGTGTTTGAGTTGGTTGCAGAAAAACCAACCGGCACCAAGGTGGAGGTGGAATAACCTCCCCCCCTTTTTTTGAGGTAATGGTATGAACGAAATCACATTAAAGATAGGCGAGATTCCCCTGCAACATGTTGGACGGGGGCGGGCAATCGTTGATCCTCGGGTCATTGAAGAGCAGAAGTGGAGCACCGGTCAAATCTTGGAGCTGACATGCAACAGGAAGACCCATGTCAAGCTCTGGCCGGGAGCCCCCGAAGAGTACGGCGAGGGAATCATCAAGATTGACGGTGTTACAAGACAGAACCTAGGCGCAGGGATAGGGGACAAAGCCACACTGAGATCAGTGGAGGCGGCCAACGCCGAGCAGATCATCCTGTCCCCGACAGAGAAGGTTACCGTCGAGGGCCTGCAGGAGTTTATGACCTACAACTATCTCAACCACGTGTTTGCCACGGGAGACTCGGTATCCCTGAATACAAAGATGGGGGCCCGTGTACAGTTCATAGTGACCGGGACAAGACCTGCCAGACCGGTTCTTGTTACGGAAAATACCGTGTTCCGTCTTGGAACAATGACCAAGACCATGGATGCGTCGGTTCCCAGGATTACATATGATGAACTTGGTGGGTTGAAGAACGAGGTTCAGAAGATCCGAGAGACAGTCGAACTGCCGATGAGACACCCTGAACTCTTTAAGAAGATCGGCGTGGATGCCCCGAAAGGTGTCCTTCTTTACGGCCCGCCTGGGACAGGCAAGACCCTGATCGCAAAGGCAGTGGCCGGGGAGACCAACGCCCGTTTTATCTCGATTAGCGGTCCTGAGATAATGGGAAGCCACTATGGGGAGAGCGAGGAGAGAATTCGCAAGATCTTTGCAGAGGCTGAGGCAGACTCCCCATGCATCATCTTCATTGATGAGATCGACTCGATTGCGCCAAAGAGGGACGACGTATCCGGCGAGACTGAAAAGAGAATTGTCTCCCAACTTCTGACATTGATGGATGGGATCAAGTCCAGGGGGAAGGTAGTGGTAATTGCTGCCACCAACAGGCCGGATTCAATAGATCCCGCACTCAGGAGGCCGGGAAGATTTGACCGGGAGATCGAGATCGGCATTCCAGACGAAAACGGAAGGCTGGAGATCCTCTCAATTCACACGCGCGGAATGCCAATCGGCAAAGACGTGGACTTTAAGCACCTCTCCCGAACCACACATGGGTTTGTGGGAGCCGACTTGCAGATGCTCTCCAAGGAAGCCGCAATGAGATCCCTGCGCAGGATTCTTCCTGAAATTGATCTTGGCGACGACGAGGTCTCCTCGGAGATTCTTCAGAACATACGGATCACAGGCAAGGATTTTGAGGATGCTTTAAAGGAGATCGGCCCCAGTGCCCTGCGGGAGGTCCAGGCCCATATTCCGGATGTGACATGGGGTGATGTGGGGGGCCTGAATCAGTTAAAGGATGAACTGCGCGAGGCAGTCGAGTGGCCTGTCAGGTACAAGGAGGCCTTTGAGTATGTTGATGCGGCGCCTCCGCACGGAATACTGCTGCACGGCCCGCCTGGAACAGGCAAGACCCTGATTGCAAAGGCCCTTGCCCACATGACTGAGTCCAACTTTATCAGCATCAAGGGTCCGGAACTGCTCTCCAAATGGGTTGGCGAGTCTGAGAAAGGCGTCCGGGAGATCTTTAGAAAGGCGCGGCAGGCAGCACCATGTATCGTCTTTCTTGATGAGATCGATGCGCTTGTTCCGCGAAGGGGAAGCGACGGCTCCGGCTCACACGTTACAGAGAACGTAGTCTCCCAGATTCTGACCGAGATTGACGGGCTTGAAGAGCTTCACGATGTGTTGGTGGTGGGTGCGACAAACCGGCTGGATATCATAGACGAGGCCTTGTTAAGGCCCGGTCGGTTTGACAGGATAATCAGGGTGCCTGCGCCTGACGCCGAAGGAAGGCGCCACATCCTTGAAATCCACACCCGGAAAAAGCCCCTTGCAGACGATGCCGACATTGCCGGCATTGTGGATCTGACAGACGGATTCTCTGGGGCCGAGATTGCCGCAGTGGCCAACAGGGCCTCAATTGCAGCCCTGAGAAGACATGTAGGCGGCAGGCATCCGAGCATTAAAGACATCCGGATTACGCAACAGGATCTGGTGGATGCCGTGTACACGGTGGATCCCGGAAGAAAGGTGGCACCTGTTGCATCCTAGATATTCTGGAGTATGCGATAACCCCTCGCGCCTGCCAAGGGTCACACACATTCTCCTTCCGGCGACAGAGTGCGTTCTCCGTACACCCTGATGCATCATACAACAATCTAAATACTGAGGATGTTGATACAGTATAATGAAGCTCTATCTTGACTTTGAACCGTGCTCCCAATGCGACTTTATGATGGCCGCACTGTGCAGCCCGAAGATATTGTCCGGTGATGATAAGACCCGTGCATGCGAGTCGGCAAAATTTCTCAGGCACCTGACATACAACCACGACGAGGTGATCCAGGCAGTTATGGATGATCTACCGAAACAAAAGAATAATCAGGAACCCAGCTTTTACAAATGATACACCCCCTCATAATTGCATGCCGTTTCCGGCATCGGCCTTTAGATCTTTAGCGTTTTTTTGATAAGGATGATTCTGTTTCTTATCGTGACGTCACTTACCCCGGCCTCTGTTGCAAACTTTTTCTGACTGATCTTTTCCCCGTTCATAATACATGAAATGTACAGCGAGGCTGCAGCCTGTGCCACGGGATGCTTTCCCGCCGTGATCCGTTCCTCCTCGCACCGCTTGAGTATATCAAATGCGTCCCTCTTTGTCTTCTCCTTGAGTTTCATGTTGTTTGAAATCTTTGAGATAAACGACGTTGTGTCATACTGGTTCAGGCTCAGACCAAGCGTCCTGATCAGGGTTCTCAGATCCCGCGAAAGTATCCTTCTCTCCACGTTCCCGGCATCTGCGATATCGTCAAGCGTTCTTGGAATGTTGTTGGCCCTGCATCCTGCATACAGGGACGCTGCAACCAGCGATGCCATCGTCCTTCCCCTGGTAAGCTTTGCGCTGACTGCCTTTCTGTAGATGTATGCTGAGTACTCCACAACATTGACCGGGATTCCAAGCTTCGTCTTCATTCCGTGAAGCAGGGTAAATGCCTTGCTCAGTGCGGCAGTCCTTCTTGACCTGCTTCTCTGATCCCATGTCCGCAACCTGCTAAACTCGTATTTTGTCTCGTTGGACAGGACGTTTCCAGCAGAATCCTTGTTGCTGCCAATTACCGTTGACAACCCCCTGTCGTACATCGTCAGTGATGAAGAGGGTCCGGTCCTTGTCTGTTTCATGTACTCGTCTGCTCCGTGACCGCCCACCTCATGCGACATGTCAGACATACTCTGCTCTAGGATGGTCCCGCATCCCCCACACACAACCTCTCCTCTCTCAGAATCTGTTATGGTGGGTTGGGTTTGGCAGGCATCAATTTCGCACTTGCCTTCATAATTATCTAAATACCCTATTATCACTCACCTTATATTGGCGTTTTTAGAATAAAAGGAATATCTTATAGGTAATTTTGGTATTAAAATACGCTCCTGCGTGCAAAAAATTCCTGTTCCCTTGCAACAAGCGCGGGTGCAATATTTGGTATATCTACAATGTAATAAACATTGGCTTGTCTGGAAACACAAAAGCACACACTAACAACTATCCGCGTGGGATTGTGGCCTTTTCTATAGTGAAAAGCGAAAGTTCGTGCAATTTTTTGGGCACCTTTTTTAAGAAAATAAATCCCAACTACAGGTATGATTGTCAGTAAAATCATCAAGATAACACAATCTCGGGAACTGTCACGCAAGATCGTGAAATGCTCCCGGGAAACAGACATCATTTACGACATGACAATCATGATGAAACTTGCACACTCACGGATCACACAGTTTGATGTCAACAACCTGATAACAGGATGGCGCAGGGAATTCAACCTGGCCAGCAGCGTCCGCATGCATGAGGCCGCCTCAAAACATGCTTTCCAGGCGGCAGTCAAATTCCGCAAGGCAAACCGGCTCAAGCACAACAAGCGCATCTGGCGCAAGAGACAGATCAAGCTGGGGAAAAAGAAAACGTACAAGCACAACAGGTGGACCGAGCCGTCCAGCCTGATGAGGCGCGGCAGGAAAACAACCAGGCTGCGCTCGCTGAATTCACGCGGAAAGCCAAAACTGCGGGACGACGGCACCGTATTTCTGCCCGGACTCGGGGAGGTAAGGCCACGCACGAGGGTTCCAGAAGGCAGGCTCGTGTCATTCCAGATGATTGACACCACAGGCAAGGTCACGCGCAAGACCAGGGATGGTGATCGCGAATTCAAACTGCATTTGCAGATAGAAGTCCCAGACCCCGAACCCACGACAGGCGGTGGCCGCGGATGCAAGGCAGGGCTGGATCTTGGAGTCAGGCACCTTGCGGCAGTCGCAGACGAGCATGGGAATGAAAAACTGCACAGTGTCCCCGGAGGCTGCAAGAGGCATGACGGCGACAGGATTGATCAGCTGAAATCATTTAGATCAAGATGCCAGCCAGGCTCCAGAAGGTGGAAAGAGATCGGCCGCAGGATAACGCATGAATTGAAAAAGATATCAAACAGGCAAAAACACAACGAGGCCGACATTGCCAGGCGGATAACAAAAGGACTGTCCGTATTGTTCCTGAGACATAATCCGTAATAGGCAGTTTTGGGTCATTTCGTGCCTAGCATCTATTCCCACTTTGTGCCTAACGACTAATTACGGATTACGTCTCTGGAAGACCTGGATTTGACCAGGATGAGGAGATCCAACGGGGCCGCCCCAAAGACGGGGTTGAACCGCGAGATGGCCTATTCCAGAATGGGCGAGTTTCGGAGCCAAGTTGAATGGCAGATGAAAAAGAGGGGCGGAATTACAAAACGCGTGGAATCCGCACATACAAGCCAGAGATGCGCTGCCTGCGGGATAGTGGACAAAAAGTCCAGAAACGGCGAATCATTTGTCTGCGTCTCATGCGGATGGTGCCACCATGCCGACAAGAACGCGGCAAAAAACATTTTGGATAATGACTGTCTCCATACGGAGGAGACTGGCGGCCAAGCCCACGGGAATCGTGGAGGCACCATTGCAGGTGTCGAGGTCGTCACAAGGCGCGAGGATCACGGATCGGATGGTTCTGGAATGAACAATTCGACAGGTCGGCTTGGACCCGACAACGACGACAATATTGGAAGGTCTGACAGAGCGCCGGAAAGAGCACCAGGACACGCTACAGAGAGATCTGTTTGCACGAATTTTCGCTCGCCGCTATACATATGAAAAAGACCCGCCTTGACCCGTGTCCCTTTTTCAACACACCTGCCCATCACGATGGCATGCGTGCAGTCAGACGGGATTATGAAATATGACTCAAAAAACAATCCTGTTGGGGATGAGTCCGCACCAGATGGATGTCTGTTACAACCCTTCTGGCCGCATCGGCCTCTTACTTTTTTATTGATTGCAGTGAATATCCCCGGTTTGAAATCATCTGCGTTACTGCCTCTATGGTATAGTCGATACCGTGAACATCGTCAAAATGTTTCCTTAGCATACCGATCGTCTCCAACGTCTCCTCGCCATCTATGACAAACGGGCATTCAAAACCGTACTCCTCGCATCTCAATTTGAGAACCATTTAATATCAAGGATACGCTAAACTATAAAATCCTATCCTGAATATTCTGCGCTTTAACCCACAATCAGACGGTTCGGGCAAAACGAAATGGCGCACAGAACACCACAAGCATGACCGAACGTACCATGGCACGTCTCTGCCAGCGGCGCAGTCCAAAATGTCTCGGAACCATATGTGCAACGATTTGTTGTAATTCTGCAGAACTCCTCCTACATGCAGCCTTGATTGGACAGATAACCCAGACGTGATCACGGCGCGACAGGATCGGGCGGTGGTCCAGGTGATATGATGCTTAGCAAGAGACTCCAGTCTTGTTTGCGTTGAAAGTTTATCAGAATGAGCCACACCTGGGTTATCTGATTGGAAGATCCTTTATCCGTAACGTCGCTACTACCTAATCGGGAATGGTCTACTCGTATCATGTTGTGAGATTTCAGTCGATATCATTCGTACAGGGCACGCACTGGTCACAGTCAGTAGTCGACAGGGGCGTTCTGTACAAGTCGCTAAAGGATCCGTTCTCCAAGGTTATTATCCAGTTTCCCAACGACACAAAAAAACTGTACAGGGTGCCAAAGGACAGGACAGTTGTCGTGACAGACGGCGCCGTTCATTTTCTGGGCGAACGTGCCTGACCCGGAGGCCGCACGTACAGGCTCGGTTTATAATGGCAGGGCGTAATCCTGCCTGTTGTTGGAGCTGGACAGAAGAGTGCTTGGAAGGATCACCGTCAAGGAGATCATTGGCGCATGGCCTCCGGAGATTCCCGACACCCGGGATATTCTTGAGAGGGAGCTTGCAGGCCTGCTTGCACAACTTGAATCACACACAAGGGAGCGTCTTGAGCGAATTCTGGATGAGCAGAGGATGGCAGGAGCACACATCAACAGCAGGCCGGGCGCAATGGCTCTGGCCCAAGACAAAATCCAGATGTACAACAGGTACAACGAAAGGTACATTCAGGCGATCACAGACATGCTGAAATCCTAGGAACCGTACTTTTTGCCATCCTTCCTTCTTTTTATCAGCAGCGTCATTATCGTGCCTGCCGGTATTCCTATGATCGTTCCAATACTGACATACGGCGCAATAAAAAAATCACCAATCCAGATTCCCCCGTCCCCGGTAAGCTCCATGAACGTTCTGGGCCTTAAAACCAGGGAGACTGTCTGCGAGTCGGCCTTTTCGGCCCCGGTGTCATCTGTATACTCTACAACAATTCCAAACGGAATCCTGTACTCCGTGTCCACGGTGGCAGGCGTAATTATCTGTGCAGTTATTCCAACGGGCGTATTCCTTTCAATCCTTGAGAATGTGTAAAGCGTCTCACCCAGAAACTCGATACCTTCGGGGGGAACCATTCTGATCCTGACATCTGTAATGTCTATGTCCTCTGAGAGTATCTCCACTTCGATCGGAAACTGTGCATTTGCAAAGATTGACTCGGGCGTCTTTGTGATGACCGTCACGCTTGCATCCTCCTTTATGGTGATCGAGATTGCTATATCCTGAATGAATGGATCCTGCGGCGTCTCGTTGTTTGCAACAAGGATGTGCGTGTACCTCATATTCAGAAAGTAGACGCCGGGCCTTGTCTCCTCTGCAACCTGCAGGCTGACGTTTTTGCCGTACGACCCGCCCTGTGCGAGTCTGTCTATGGTGATTCCCTCTGACGGTTCCACGGTGATCGACGGAACATCAGGCAGTGAAAAGACAAACGAGATGTCCTGCTTGTCCTCCCATCCGTTGTTCCTTACCAGGATGGAGACTATTCCCTCCCTTCCCGCGACAATCTCGCCGGGATACGTAATCTCGACTTCCACCCCGCCCTCTACATTCATGGTTTCGGTATTGGCGTGTGCATCTGAGACTAGCATCAGGAATACTGCCAGCAGTGGTATGATCCAGAACAGATTCATGCCTCTTAACCCACGTTACTCCGTTATGACTATTATCCTGTCCGGTGCAGAACTCCAAATGCATACAGTATGGTATGAGGCTGCTTCTCTGCAAAAGCCCTGTTGATTCATAAATAGTACAAAATTCATGATTCTAGAAACAATTATGTCAATTAAGGCGGCGATGGTTTGTTCCAGATGTGCAGGGGAAAAACTGGTCACAGATAACGAATCAGGGGAGACGTTCTGTCCCCGATGCGAATTCGTGATCACCGAAAAACTGCAAGAGTCAGGCCCGGAATGGCGATCGTTTGCATCAGACGAGCACGGCGACCGGGCAAGAACCGGCGCGCCAACCTCGTTGACAATGCATGACATGGGACTGGCAACCATAATCAACCCCATCAATAAGGATGCCTCAGGCAGGCCGCTTTCGGCTACTATGAGAAATAACATTGAGAGGCTGAGAACGTGGGACAGCAGAAGCCAGGTTCAGGAGCCCATTGATCGGAACTTTAGACAGGCATTTGGCGAGCTGAACCGGCTCAAGGACAAGCTTGCAATCTCTGATGCCGTGATTGAAAAGGCAGCATACATTTACAGAAAGACCCCTGAGAAGGGCCTTGTCCGGGGCCGCTCCATATCAACACTGATGGCATCCTCATTATATGCCTCGTGCCGTGACACGGAGACCCCTAGAAACCTCAAGGATGTGGAACAGGCTGCCAACATCAAAAAGAAGGACATTGCAAGATGCTACAGGCTGCTTGTCAAGGAGCTTGATCTGAGGATGCCTGTAACCGACTCAATCCAATGCGTTGCAAGAATTGCAAGCAGAATCGGCATCGCAGAAAAGACAAAGAGATACGCAGTCACGGTTCTAAGACAGGCCCAAGAGAATGAGATCTCTGCAGGCAAGGATCCAATGGGGCTTGCAGCGGCTGCATTATACCTGTCCTGCGTGAAGAACGGCGAGAACCAGACACAGCACAACATTGCCGAGGCGGCAAACGTCACCGAGGTTACCATTAGAAACAGGTACAAGGGCCTCAAGGAATCCCTCGACCTGTAGAGTGACTACAAGGTCATGGTTTGGGATCCGCCCCCGTGACAAAGATCAACCAACCCGCCAAACAAATTTTTCATTTTAAACTATACATTCTTTGATATACGGCAATGCCTGCGATGTTTTATAGTGGAATGGCATTGCCAGAAATGCAAGAACCTGCACTTTCTTCAATAAATTCCGAAGTGACAGAATAGAGACAGGCGTACCGTATTTTTCTACTTGGGAATTTGTTTGCTCTTCCATCACGTTCTGAAGATCTGGCCCGCTAAATATTACCCCCGTTGAACGGCTGAAGCATTTTTCATTATAAGACGATCTACATTTCAAATCAATCAAACTATCAGCAGTTTTTTGAAAATTTTTATATTTTAACCGTGTTATTTTTTAAATTACAGGATGCTGCGTTTGGTCAGATAGTACGCTTGACATACAGAATCAGTGCATGCGCCAGACCGGACATTGGACGCTACGGATGCATGATTCCACAGGCCTGTTCTGGAATTGTCAGGCATGCACGATATATGTGAATCTTGACATGATTGCGTTGTCGATCGGCACTCTTGGTTTTACGGATCGTGTCTGAATCCGACTCACCGCAACCGATCGGGGTTGTCGCGTAAATCACGTTGAGCGTGTGATCGCGCACATTTGACTCATACCTGCTAAAGATCATAAAGTGTGCCCCCTTCAATGAAACACAAGAGAAGGGCTAACTACTGGAATAGTTATCACAGGGCACACACAACAGAACGCGACTTTCGGATAAAAACCATCGTGTCTTTGGTAATGAAGAACCCGCCGCCTGCAAAACAAGGCAAGGGCAGACACGGAAGACCCAGAATCCACTCTGTAGAGAAGATGACTTGCGTATGCGCCATCATGATCTTTGAGGGCCTCACGTCCAGGGATGCGCAAAACTGCGTGCCCGGATGGAACCTTCCGTGGCATGAGCCGGTCCCGGACCATTCGACGATAGCACGATTCCTCGAAACAATTCCAATCCTGTGGCTGGAACGAATCCTGACGAAGACTGCGCGCCAATGCATGGAGGCGGCCGGTGCGACTGAAGGGATACTGGCCGCAGACAGCACGGGAGTGGAGACGGACAGGTACGAAACAGCCGAAAGGCCGGACAAAACCAGGCACGAATTTGTCCCAAAAAGGATAAAGAGGTACCTCAAGTGGCACGTGACGGTGATACCGGGACTGCAGATCATACTGTCCTGCAGAATCACTTCCAACCGCACGACTGACACGGTCGTGCTTAAGACGATGCTGAACCGCATTACCGGAATAAAGAGGGTCTTTGACGGGTGGGTGTTTGACGCCGACAAGGGATACGATTCGGACAGCAACTGCGAGGCCCTCTTTGCGCTGGGCATGGTTCCCAACATCAAGCAGAGAAAGAACGCAAGGAGCAGGGGCAAAAAGCATCGGAAAAAAGCCTCCGGGCTGTTTGATGCTGTCCTCTACAAGCAGCGCGGGATGATCGAGGGAATATTCGGGGCCGAGGAGGCAGAACACCACCAGCTGTACTGCAGGTTCCGCAAAGGCGTGAACCAGAGAAGGTTTGGGTTGCTAAAGGCGATAGGTTGGAATCTTGAGGTTCTCAACAGGCTGGAGCATACTGCGGATCTGGGAGTCAAGGTAGTCTATGCATGACACCAAAAAGCCACGATGAATGCCGTCTACGTCAGATGGAACCCAAAGGCAAGGTAGATCATGATTTGACTGATTTACGCGACAACCCCCAACCGATCTTAAAATATAATAAGGGATCCTATGACTGATTGGATATGGCGATACAGGCAACTTCAAAGGGAACCATGCCAGTGGTTCTGTTAAAAGAGGGCAGTTCTGAGACAAAAGGCAGGGATGCACAAAAGAACAACATTGCCGCATCCAAGATAATTGCAGAGATTATTCATACGAGTCTGGGTCCGCGTGGCATGGACAAGATGCTGGTGGACTCTCTGGGAGATGTTACCATTACAAATGACGGGGCTACAATTCTCAAGGAGATTGATGTCCAGCACCCTGCGGCCAAGATGCTAGTTGAAATTTCAAAGACAACTGACAACGAGGTAGGCGACGGTACCACCTCTGCTGTGGTTCTTGCAGGAGCCCTGCTTGAAAACGCAGAATCACTGATAGATCAGAACGTACACCCCACAATCATAGTTGACGGATATCGAAAGGCCGGAAAGATGGCCAAGGAATTTCTCGAAAGCATTGCAACTGCAGTCTCCGTAAGCGACAAGACCATCCTGACAAAGATAGCAAAGACCTCAATGCAGACTAAGCTTGTCAGAAAGGATTCAGCCCAGCTTGCCGACATGGTAGTAGACTCCATTCTGTCCGTGATTGAGAAGGATGGCGACGCCTACAACATCGATATTGATGACATAAAGGTGGAGAAGAAGGCCGGCGGCTCGATCAAGGACTCTGTAGTTGTACAGGGAATCGTGCTTGACAAGGAGATCGTCCACGGTGGCATGCCAAAGAAGATATCTGGGGCCAAGATTGCACTAATCAATACTGCATTGGAGATCAACAAGACCGAGACTGATGCAAAGATCAACATCTCAAACCCCCAGCAGCTCAAATCGTTCCTTGACGAGGAGAACCGTATGCTAAAGAACATGATTGACAAGGTTATCGGTTCCGGCGCAAACGCGGTTTTGTGCCAAAAGGGGATTGATGACATGGCACAGCACTATCTTGCCAAGGCCGGCGTGATTGCCGTCAGGCGAATCAAGGAAAGTGATCTTACCAAACTTGCAAAGGCAACAGGTGCCAGAGTAGTTACAAATCTGGACGACCTCTTTGAGAAGGATCTTGGAGCCGCAGAACTGGTAGAAGAGAGAAAGATCGAAGAGGACCGATGGGTGTTTGTGGAGGGATGCAAGCATCCAAAATCCGTTACCATACTTCTCCGGGGAGGCTCGCAAAGAGTGGTAGACGAGGTTGAACGCTCTATTCATGACGCACTCATGGTTGTAAAGGATGTAATACAGAGTCCATTTATTGTTGCAGGCGGAGGCGCTCCTGAAACGTTTGCAGCAACAAAACTCAGGGGCTGGGCAAAGACGCTGGAAGGAAGAGAGCAGCTGGCCGCCGAGAAATTTGCAGATGCCCTGGAATCAATTCCGCTGACGCTGGCAGAGAATGCCGGAATGGATCCAATAAACACCATAACCCTTCTACGTTCAAAACAGCAAAGGGGTGAAAAGTGGACCGGAATCAACGTGATGAAGGGAAAGATATCCAACATGAAGAGCAGCGACATTATCGAACCGCTCGTAGTAAAACTCCAAGTCGTCTCGGCTTCCTCTGAGGCTGCCTGCATGATTCTTAGAATTGACGACGTAATTGCAACACAAAAATCCGCAGGCGGGCCACCTGGAGGCGAAGGCGGCATGCCACCGGGTATGGGTGGAATGCCCCCCGGCATGGGCGGCATGCCACCGGGTATGGGTGGAATGCCTGACATGGGCGGCATGATGTAGATCTGAAACCCTTTAACCCTTAGTTACATACAGAACATAACAATGAACAAATCATCCATTCTGGCGGGTCTCAAGTACATCTATCTGATCATATTCTTTACGTTGCTTGCCGGATTCTTTTATCCGTTGATTACCGACACAAGTTTTAACATCGTCATCTACGGGGTCTTTGTGCTGTTTATAGGGCTTGGAGGCGGATTTCTGCTTTACAGGGCCACGTTATCCTGGAATAAGAAACCCATACTTCTTGGATGCGGGTTTGTCCTGATGGGAACCTCGCTGTTCCTCATCATGAATGTTGCAGGCCAGGTCTAGACATCAAAATACATGTAGAACTCGTGAGGGTGCGGCCTGATGGATATCTCCCGCTGATCCCTTCTCTCCAGTTCCACTATCTTGTCAATTACATCGTTGGTAAATATCGTATTGAGGAACTTTTTGTCGCTTTCCAGCTCGTCAAGTGCCTCTCCCAGATTCTTTGGAAGCATTCCAATTCCCTTCCTGTTTCTGTCCGACTTTGTCATGTTGAAGATGTCCTCGTGAATCATGTCCCCCGGATCGATCTTCCTCTTCAACCCGTCCATTCCGGCCGCCGTGACTGCGGCAAACACCAAGTACGGATTGGATGAGGGATCCGGTGCCCGAAACTCCAACCTCTTCAGGTATGCATATTTTGTTCCTGTAAGGTGTTTTGGAACCCTCACAATCGCAGAACGGTTTCCAGAACTCCATGCAATATATGCAGGGGCCTCATACCCTGGAACCAGTCTGTGATACGAGTTGGTCGTAGGGTTGCATATTGCCGAGAGAGCCTTGGCATGGCTGATTATCCCTCCGCAAAAGTATCTTCCAGTCTGACTGAGTTCGATCTCATCATCAGGATCAAAAAACATATTCTTCTTTCCGTTCCAGAGGCTGACGTTTACATGCATACCAGAACCGGAGTCCATTGCAAGCGGCTTTGGCATCATGGTTGCAACCTTGTGATGTTTTGTGGCCACGTTTCTAATGACATACTTGTATGACTGTGCAGCATCTGCCGAGTTTGTCAGAAGATCGTACCTGATGTCAATCTCACACTGCCCGGCCGTGGCCACTTCGTGGTGATGGTTATCGCACAGAATCCCAAAGTTTTTCTGGAGAATATCCACACACTCGTTCCTGTATGGCGTAAGGGTGTCAGACGGCGTACTTGGATAATACCCCTCCTGGAGCCCCATGGGGTAACCATCCCCCTCCTGGTTCCATGGCGCCTCCTTTGATTCAATGGAATAGGACTGTCCCTTGTACGGCGTCAGGACATCCCAGCGCACCTTGTCAAACACAAAGAACTCCACCTCCGGCCCCCACGTACTGTACTCGAACCCATGCGACTTGATGTATTCCTCGGCCCTTTGGGCAATCCCCCTGGGATCCCTTGACAGTCTTCCCCTGTTCACTCCCCAGTAGACATCGCAGAGCATCCTTGCCGTCTTGTGCTCCGTCATCCATGGAATTATTGCAAACGTGTTGGGATCCGGTTTTAGAAGAAGGTCAGAATCGTCTATGCTTGTAAATCCCACAATGGAGGATCCGTCCAGCTTTGGGAGTCCGTCCTTCATCTGATCCGGGGTAAATGTATCGGCTGAGATTGTGGTGTGGTGAAAGTGGCCGGTCAGCCCGGTAAACTGGAGATCAATGAATTTTATTTCTTCGTGTGCGATTTTGGCAAAAATCTCATCAGACGAGTACGCAACCCGGACTGCTTTTCCGTGACTTACTTTATAGGGCAACTGCTTCAATCAAACACAAATAAGACTGTCATTTAAGGATTAGGTAGGAAATGTCAGAACCAAATAAGTTAGATATCAACTCCCTCCACCACATGGTTCAGCGAGAGACAGAAGACGACTCCCTGCTGGAGGCTGCCCCAGACTTTTATCGGAGCCTGTCTGACTTTATGGGGGATCTGAATAGGCAGGAGTACGACGGTGTGGAGGGTCAGATTAAGGACACCATGATACAGACTGCAACGGAGCTGATCACCCTGCTGATACGAACCAGGCTTGACAAGATATCAAGATCCGCAGACGTCGTGACAAACCGTCTTCTGGACGAGGAAAAGTTCATTCTGGACTCCGGGGAGGAGCAAAAGGAGAGGATGGAGATGATCCTCTCGACTACCATCAACGGAAGATCCAAGCTTCTTGAATCCATTACCACGAACCACAAGACAAGGACGGTTGTAGTCCGGTTCCTGCAAAAGGTCGACAAGATCGTCGGGGCGGACCTTGAGATGTACGGTCCGTTTGAGGCAGAAGACATTGCAACGATCCCATACGAGAACGCCCAGGCCTTGATTGTAAAGAATGTTGCAGCCAAGGTCCGCTGGGAAGATTAGATAGAAATTATGCCCTGCTCTTGACATGGTATGTCCCATACAGGAGTTGACGTTGTTGACTTTTTGTTCTATACCATCTACCCGGTGATTGGGATATTCATAGTCGAGGGTGCCAGCAGGCTGGTAAGGGCACCCAAGTGGGCAAAGCTGTGGACCCAGGCGGCAGTCTCAATAGGGTTCGGCGTATACTACTGGTTCATCCTGCCGGAGCCACAGAATTTTCCGCTTACGGCCCTTGTACTGTTTGCACTTGCCGTGGCACTGCTATACCAGGGCAAGAGGGCAAAGATATCTCCTGACAAGACTCCGTACTGAGTCTAGGATCGTCCAAACATACGCTTGAAGATACTTGGTTTGTTTGGTCCGCCGTCCCGAATGACCTTCTTCTCTCCAAACCGGTTTGCCCTGATCTGGCTGAGCTTGACACACCTGTGCTCTTCTGGGAGTCGATGTTCTGCACAAAACGGATCCTTACAGTAGTTACAATGGAACGGCATGTCCGTCATATCGCCGCAATAGGCACATTTTTCAGCCTTCACGTGACATGTTGTTCTTTTCTTCTAATAAAGTTACCAGTGGCCTGCGGATCTGGCGTATAAACATTTTTACGATGTCTGGAAACTGTGAATCTAGATGATTAAAGACAAGGTCGCAATAGTGACAGGTGCAAGCAGTGGCATAGGACTCGCGACTGCCCTTGCACTGTCTGAGGCAGGTGCCAAGGTTGCCATAGGTGCCAGAAGGGTTGACAGGCTGGCAGACCTTGCAGAAAAGATCTCTGCTGGCGGCGGCCAAGCATTCTATCAAAAACTGGATGTGACAAAAAGATCCGAGTGTGAGGACTTTGCCAGGGCGGTTCTGGAGAGATGGGGCTCCATTGACATACTTGTAAACAATGCAGGGCTGATGCCACTGAGCTTCTTCAAGAGCCTCAAGGTGGATGAATGGGATCAGATGATTGATGTAAACATCAAGGGCGTGCTGTACTGCACTGCTGCAGTAATCTCCCACATGAAGGAGAAAAAGTCCGGACACATTGTAAACCTCTCCTCGGTGGCAGGCAGGATAGTCTTTCCATCCGGAAGCGTCTACTGTGCCACAAAGCACGCAGTTACCGCCTTAAGCGAGGGACTGAGGCAGGAGTTCAGCACGCGCCTGGGCATCCGGGTTACCAGCATCGAGCCAGGCGTTGTGGATACGGAGCTCAACGACACCATTACTGACGAGTCCCTGCACGGATTTGTAGAGAAGGCAAAGAAGATGCAGTCGCTGCGCGCCAAGGACATAGCAGAGGCGATTCTGTATGCGGTAAGTGCTCCCCCTTACGTCAATGTAAACGAGATTCTGATAAGGCCCACAACACAGGAACGCTAGTCTTCTGTCTTTTCTCTTGCAAGGTGCTCCAGAACAGCCCTGATCTCGACGCCCAGATCCTGCGGGTTACCGGTCACGTCCATCCTTTCTGGAATACTGTCCTTGAAGTCATCATCTTCCAGCTCGACCCTCCTCATCTGGATGCAGTCTGTGTGGTCCTCATCGGTGGCAGACACCTTGTTGCAGATACTGCAGATCTTCATGTGTTCTGTATACAATACGACGATTTAATAATTTCACCTACTGCCCCCATACAGGGATCGTCGTCTAGCTTGGTATGATACTAGTCTGGGGGACTAGTGGTCGCAGGTTCAAATCCTGCCGATCCCACCATGCAACCTGACATCTTCCCACCCTGGCAGCTTGTTTGGATCTTGTTTCCATGTGTGGATTGAACATCTACCCAATGGCGACAACGCAGGAATCAGGCGATCCCGTACTTTCAAGAATCACGCCGGCAAAGATCCTGTCTGCGCCAGACCCGGCACTACAGTTTCAACACTCTGAGGAGTCCGTCAAAACTCTCCTGCGTTCCTTCACGCTTGTACTTCCTTAGCGCTGTGATAATCTCCTCCTTGGACGGGCTTCTATAGATCCTCTGCACCTTCTTTGCAATTCCAGAGCCGATGTAGATTGCCTGGGTTATGGATGTGACATTTGACGGCCTCCTGCCGGTGCTTGAACTCTCAAAATCAATCAGAACCGGTCCTGCCTCTCCTACTATGACATGCTTGGTAATGTTGCTCAGCTCGCCGTGGTCAACTCCTATCCTATCCAACCTGTAGCATTCCTCCAGAATCTTCCTGATTGTCCCCTTGAGCCTCTTCACGCTACCTGCACCCTTCAGCGAGCCCACCCACTGGCCTATCATAACCCCCTCGACAAACTCCATGATCAAAAAGTTTCTGCTTGCAGCCAGCCTCTCCGGCCCGACGCCTATGGAGTTTGCCAGTCCCAGCAGTACGGCCTCGTCCTTCATGCTGCTTCTCTGGGAATCAGTCCTTCTGATCTTTAGGGCCACCTGCAGCCCGTCCCTTCTTGCAAGTACCACCACCCCTGCATATCCCTTCCCCAGAACCGCAAGCTTTCCAAGCATGGTGGGACCTGACAGTGCGATTGTACCTACCTGAAGCCCTTCAAGCTCCCTGATCCTTGCATTCAGCTGGCGTCTGGTGGCCCTCGGATACCCCAGAATACCCGAGTAGGGCTTGTCTGCAAATTTTTCAATTGAAATAAAGGAGTGCATCATCAGTCGCGATCAACTCCCCTGCGGCCTCTTTAATTGATTTGTCCATGTCCTTATCACCCATACTGATCCGGAAGCCGCGACTGAAATCCCTCTGAAGACCCTGCGGCACACAGGTCTTGAGACTGTTCTCCAGCAGATCCCTCATGAATGCCTCTGCCTCCGTATGACTTCTTGTCTTGAGCGCATTGATCCTTCCGTCCCCAATCCACACAAACTCCGAACCCTTGAGGTGTTTTTGGATGAATCTGTCCGAACCATCCCTTCTGAAAAACTCCGGCCCCTCCTTTGCATACACCTGCGGAATACTTGGCGACTCTAGCAAAAAGAAGAGATGCGCCTCTCCCTGCCCATCGGTATGGGCCTTGCTTCTCAGCACCCTGAACCCACCCTGTCCCAGCTGCGTTGACAGCGAGGATGCGGCCCTCTTTATCTGTCCCCACAGTATGTCCGAACCCCTTGCCTCGGCCTCAAATCCTACCACCAGTATGTTCTTCCAGTACTCCTCTGATGCCGCCGGCATCCTGCTTTCAAAGAATCCCCGCGAGGGTCTCTCCATGAAGGCCCTGCACGCCATCACCAGCCTTCCAAGATTCTCACCGGAGATTGCCGCAGCCAGATTCCTGTCCCCGTCAATCGGATCCACTATCACTACCGGACTGTCAAAACTCCTTGACGCCTTTCCAATAACCTGCCCCTCCTCAATCTCCGAAACGGCTCTTACCACGCCCTCAAAGCTGCCAAACTCCAGCACCAAGACCTCCGTCAGGTACCCGCTCAGGCCCTGCCTGGCTATCTCCGCACCATAAATCCTGTTTGCCTTTAGAAACATCTTTAGAATCCTGACCTCGTTTCTCATCTCCGCACTCAGCGCATCCTTCATGAACTTGGTATGGAACGTGGATCTGTCTGCAGCACTCCTCCACCTGCCTGCCTCTACGTCATAGCATGGTACCACATTGATCTTTGTCTCACCAACCCTGGCCTCCACATACGGATGCTCAGAGTATCTGACATACGGGAAATAATCCTTCAGGGCCTCAAAGCCCACCGCCTTTGAGATTCGTTCAAACTCGCTGTCCGTAACGGACTCCTTGAATCTGATGAATATATCCACATCCGCATCCGATGGCAGCCACGTCCCCTTTGCAAACGACCCGCCAAACTCCAGTCCGACAATATCTGGAAACCCCTCGATCGCCTTTTGCACCTTGGCAAGCACCCTGTCTGCAATACTATCCATCTCCTGGCTATCCTCCTCTGAGGGAACGGATCTTTTGGCAACCTCCGAGATGATCTCCTTCATACGGCACCCACTACTGCCAGATCCGAATAAGCCGGACCGTCCGGTCCCAGCACGCTCTTCTTGAGCCTGATGCTCTCTATCCTCTGTGTCCCAAGACACATTCCATCATACCCCTTCATCTCCTCTGTCATATTGTCTGTCTTCTTTTTAATTCTAAATATTGTCAGGTGCGGCCTGAACGGTTTGTCCGGAGACAGTCCCAACGGTTCAAGTGCTTCTCGCACCTTCCCTGACAGCCCGACTAGCATGTCGCCTCCTGCACTGTCAGTGCCCACCCATACTGCCCTTGGGCGTCTTGCACTGGGAAACGCGCCGATCCCCCTTAGCGACACATCAAACCCTGAAAACCTGATGCCCTCAACGGCCCTGACTGCTTTCCCAAGGACATCCTCTGGGATCTCTCCTAGAAACTGTAGCGTAAAATGAAGATTCTCCGGCCTTACATGCCTGTGGCCTGCACCAATCCCCGACTGGATTCTTCCTATCCAGTCAATTATGCCTGCGTCTGATATCTGGACTGCCACGAAGGTTCTCACAACTTCACCTCCGGGAGGGACTTGCTATAATGATATCTCCCAACTCCCATATACCGGCTCCACCAATCCCACACATTGCCAAAACTGATCGTATGTCTGACTGGGATGCCCGGTGCCGGAAAGACCACCATCGTAGACGGGTTGAAGACGGAGGGGTATGAGGCACTGAGCATGGGCGATGCCGTAAGGGACGAGGCGGCCCGGCGCGGTCTTGAGCCTACCCGGACAAGCCTTGGAAGACTCATGCTTGAACTCAGGGAGGACGGCGGCCCGGGCGCCGTAGCCGAACTGATAAGGCCCAAGATCGAGTCGTCTGCATCTGATGTCGTACTGGTTGACGGGGTAAGATCCAACGACGAGGTGGCCGTACTCCAGAGGTTTGGCAAAGTAAGGCTGCTGGCAGTACACGCCTCAACGGATGTCCGGTTTGGTTTTCTGCAAAAGAGGGCAAGATCAGACGATCCCCAGACAAGGCAGCACTTTGACGAGCGGGACGGCCGCGAACTCAACGTGGGCATCAGCAACTCCATCGTACTCTCTGACTATACCCTGTCAAACATAGGCGTGTCAAAGGAGGCATTGATTGCAGACGCCCTCCGGGTCATCCGGGGCTGGACATGAAGACCCCCGTTCTGGATTGCCGGGTACGGATGTCTGCCAGGATAAACCCGTCTGAGGATCCCCAAAAGGTCAGGCAGGCAGTATCCGGAATATTCCCATACTCTACAACGCAGCTTGATACATCCTGCATCAACGCAGAGTCTGTCAACCTGCAGTCCCTTGAACAGATCTGCAAGACGATTCAGGCGGGACAGTCGCAGGGTACATACAGGCGATGTCTTTTGGGGAACACGCAGGATAACTCCACTTGGTTCTACCTCAACAGGCAGGCGGCCCTTGCCGGCAAGGTCGCAATCTGTGAGAGCGCCTCAGAGTCCCCCTTGGGGCCAATCACTGTAACCATAACATCCCGGGACATTGGCAGGGTTACAGCCTGGATGGTCTCTGGTATGGATGGTTAATAAAATTCAATCATCTCTGAGTATTTTTTTTAGTTTTACTGTAAAATCGTTAATTCATGAAATTCTTTCGATGCTGATAAAACTGGGCATAATTGCAGGTATTGTAATACTGGGCGGCCTGATATTCTACAACGAGATCGGCAACATCTTCCCTTCCACCACCACCGTCGTAAATGATGCCCTGACAGACGACATAAACAGCCTCGGCGACAGAACGGCCAACTCCCTGCAGGAGCGACTAGATGACTCCCTTGACATGGCAGGCAGCGCCATAACCGAGGGAATCAACAACACCGGCCAGCAGGTCTCCGGCACACTGCATGAAGTGGGCGAGTCCTCAAAGGACACGGCTGCTGACGTGCTCTCAAACATCAATCCGCTCAAGTTCATCGAGGATGTCATCCAGAGACCGCAGAACCATACCGGTGGTGAATTCGAGAACACCTCGCCATAATTATGATTTTATGCCGTATTATTTACGAATATTTCCTCCCTGACGTATATGCTGCCCTGACCTTATCTGAACAGCGATACCATCCCCGGAAGGATGCCGGCGCACGTCCCCCTTGCGATGTGATCCATGTATGATGACATGCAAGTCTCTACCGGATTCACCTCTATTATGGCAGCGCCGCCCTGCCGTGCATGGTATGGTAGCGTGTTTGCCGGGGATACCTCAAGGGACGTGCCTGCAACCACCATTACATCGCACCTGCCTGCCTGGATGATAGCCTCCCCCCATACGTCCTGCGGCAGCGGTTCTCCAAACCACACCACATCTGGCCGGAGCATGCAGCCGCAGCCGCACATTGGGGGAACCTTGGTAAACTCGTCTGTCCTCTCCCCGCCTTTACCGCATGAGACACACCTGACCCTTACAATGCTCCCGTGCAGCTCCGACACGTGCGAGCTTCCGGCCCTCTGGTGCAGCCCATCTATGTTCTGTGTAAGGACACGTACATCGACATACCTCTCCAACTCGGCAATGGCTGCATGTCCAGGGTTTGGCTCTGCGGCAAGAATCCCCTCCCTTCTCTCATTGTACCACTCCCATACCAGCACGGGATCCTCATAAAATGCATCAATCGTTGCAAGCTTCATGACATCGTATCTCCTCCACAACCCGTCCTTTCCCCTGAATGTCGGGATGCCGCTCTCCTGCGAGACCCCGGCGCCTGTCACAAACACTATTCTCCTGGCCGACCGGATCCTGTCCTGCATTCCCTCAAAACTCATCTGATCTCAATCTCCAGAAGATCCCTTGCGGCTATCACCGAACCATGAATCTTGGACGCCTCTGCCAGATGCCCTGACTCGTCTTTGTATCTTGCAGAAAAGTGCGTCAGCACCAGGTTCTTTACCCCCGCATTCCTTCCCAGCATCGCTACCTCCCCCGCGGTGGAATGCGATGTCTCATGCGCCCGTTCCCTATGTTC
Organism: Candidatus Nitrosopumilus sp.; assembly: GCA_965238275.1. Lineage (GTDB taxonomy): Archaea > Thermoproteota > Nitrososphaeria > Nitrososphaerales > Nitrosopumilaceae > Nitrosopumilus. Next base: position 598,787 of record OZ250186.1, on the reverse strand, counting down.
ATCCAGGAACGTCGAATCAAACACCAGATAGTCGCACCCCTCAAAGAACCTCTCCAACTCCTGCGTGGGCCTCGTATCCCCTGAGATCCCTATCCTTGCGCCCGGTCGGTTCTTCCCAAGCACCTGTTCTGGCCTTATCACCTGTCCGTCCACTGTAATCTCGTTGCCGTCCTGCAGCCTTCCCCAAAGCGGCCCCTCCGGTATCTTCAACTTTTTGGCCTCTGCCACATTAAACCTGCCCGGCCTGTCTTTTTCCTCAAACAGGTACGAGAAGGCGACAACGGAATGCTTTGCCCTGCACGCCCTGATGACATACCCCGAACCGTCAAGAACCTTTCCCTCCCTGGCAGTCTCGATCATAACCGGAAACGACAGACCAAAGTTCAGCATCCTGATGTTTGCTGCAATAAACTCCTCTATCCCATCGGGCCCAAATATCTCCAGAGGCGTGGTTCTCTTCTGCATCGTCATTGTCTGCAGCAGCCCCAGAACCCCCATACAGTGGTCTCCGTGCATATGCGTTATGAACACCTTCATCTTTTTGTTCCATCCAAGGCCAGCCCGCATGTAGGCATTCTGTGCAGACTCTCCTGCGTCAAACATCAAAATCTCCCCCTCCCTCTCCAGGCACAGGCATGACAGCCCCCTCCTTCTGGTGGGTTGAGCAGCCGATGTTCCAAGGAATACAAGTCTCATTTCATCAAAATTGCCCTTCTCAGGCTTTTATGCCTATGTCCTGGCAGCTATTGCATCTGCAACCACGTCTGAGACGTCAACTGCCGATGTCCTTCCGGGGATGGTGTTTGTGCTGACAATCCTTGACACCCCTGCCTGCCTTATCCTCTTGTATGCGTCATTTATCAGGAGCGCATGCGTACACGCAACAAACATTCTCCTGCACTTGTTCCTCTTTAGGAACTGCGCTGCCTTGATCATACTTCCACCCGTACTTATCATGTCATCAACCAGTATGAGATCCCTGCCACTGGCCTCTTCTGCCGTGCCTGTGTTGATCCGCACCCTGCCTGTCTTCCTGTCCCTTGACTTTTCCAGGGCCATCCACGGAATTCCCATCACTCCTGCAAACTCCTCTGCCCTGTCCCGTCCGCCCTGGTCCGGCGATACGGCCATGGGCTCCTTTAACTTCAAACCGCCAAAGTACCGTGCAAGACCTGGAATTGCACTCACATTGTCTGCCCTGCCAAGGTGTTCCAGTCCCACCATACTGTGAATGTCAACGGTGATGATCCTTGAGGCACCGGCACCCTCAAACAGCCTGCCAAGCATCTTCATCGTGACTATCTCCCCCGGCAGAAACTCCCTGTCCTGCCTTGCATATCCCATGTACGGAACCACGGCAACCACATTGTCCGACTTTTGGCTTGCCTTTGAGATCAGCGACAGTGCTGCAATCAGGTTTGTATCAACCGGCGGGTGTGTTGACTGTACCACAACTGCCATTCCCTCTGATATCGTACCGTCCAGCGTTATCCTGGTCTCGCCGTCTGGAAACACCTTGGTGCTGGTTCTTATCAGGTCTGCATCCAGCCTCTCTGCAATACTTTCTGCCAGACCCTCTGATGCCGCTCCTGCAATCACTGAGGCATTCATCAAATGACTTGTATTGACGGGTCTCTTAAGTTTTGAGAGGAAGGACGCCTGGGACCATGTTATTCATCCTCCCCGCCGTGCCCGATATCCCCGACACCGTACTCGTCAATCACCTTCTTCCTGGCCTGTTCGTGCCTGGCAATCTCCTCATTCTCCCTGTTCTCGTCTCCCTGGTATATCGTCCGTATCGGCCACGGAATCCTGATGTCGTACCTCTTGAACTCTTCGTATATCATCATTCTCAGGTCAGTCTTTGTCTTGAACTGTGCGCCGTAATCCCTGACCCACAACCACATTGAAAAATCAAGCGACGAGTCATTAAAACCGTCAAACCTGACCACGGGCTGCGTCAGATCCACATGGAGATTTGCATCGCAGCCGCAGCTTGGCCTGTTTTTGTTCAGATACGGACACCTGCTCTGTCTTACCAAGTGCCTTTTCTTGCCATCGATGATCTCTGTCATCCCCCTTTTTCCGACCTTGGTCAGTATTGATGCGACCTGTTTGGGGTCGTTCAGATATGACACTCCCACCTTTACCACGGCCGGAACAAGCTTGTTATCCCTGGTGTAGTTTATGATCTGTGCAGTAACCAGCTGCCTGGTTGGTATGACTGCGATTGACTCGTACAGGGCGTCCTTGATGTACGTGACCCTAGGGGTAATCTTGTGCACGTATCCGTTGTATCCTGTCTCCAGCTGTACCCTGTCTCCTTCCGTAAAGATCTTGTCCTTTCTGATCATAATGTATGCAAAATAATTCTGCATGGTCTCCTGCAGCGCCAGTCCCAGACCGATTGAAAAGCCGCCGGTTGCAGTGGCAAGCACAAACAGATCGACTCCCCACCATGCCATGACCCCCAGAATTATTGCCACAAATATTCCCACAGGAAGGATCTGCTTTATGGACTTGGGCATCTCGTTCCTCTTTTTTCTTGTGTATCCCGGAGGACGGGAGCTTGGAATGATCGGCGCATACCCGTGTGTCCTCTTCTCCTCCCTCCACGTATCGATTGGAAATATCTCCTCGGGCCTTGCACTCGGATTTAGTTTCCTGCCGGACTGGTTCTCCCCTGTGATGCAGCTCTGATAGTACTTGTCGTACTTTACACGCTCTGACTTTTTCCATTTCTCGAAGGGCTCCTTGGTTAGTTTCTCATACCCCCCGATCGGGGTTCCCTTTGTGGTACGAAACCCCTCTAGGCGTCTGACCCCCTCCTCAGTCTTGAGTAACTCCCTAAACTCCTCCTCCTCGATCTCCTCGGGTCTGTTCTTTGGTGGAACCCACTTGTACAGCCTGTGAAAAAGATCTTCTGTATCATCTACAAACCCCCTCATATCAAACCAGGCATCAAAATCACTCTTCTCTTGGATTGATTTTTCACGCTTGGTCAGGATGATTGGAATCAGATGCGCCACGGTGTATCCGATTACTATGATGTTGAACGTGTTGAGAATCTTTGCAAATATCTCCTGGGCCTGTAGATCCTCGCTGCTGATTGCATCATCTGACAGGACGTTTCCCTGTATGTGGGCATTGATTACCGTAATTAGCGCAATGGCAAAGAACGGCAGGACGGCCCTCCTTACAAATCTTGAGATGTGCGGTCTTTGATAGTAGAATCTTCGTGACATAACCCAGAACGAAAACTTTCTGTACCCTATGGCAATCCCGGCAACCCCAAGAATCATAATGATGAATGATATCTGCAATGATTCTGACGTAGTCAGCAGATGTGATGCGGCCTCAAACTCACCTATCGGCACCTGCGCTAGTTCCTCAGCCATGGTTAGTCACGGTTCCATCTAGAGTCATACTCCTTACAACAGGTGTCGGGACGTATTATAATTTTGTTAAAATCCATGACTTGCATGTACCCTGCTCCCTGGAATGCAGGTTCTGCAAATAACATGCCTGGTTTTGGAGATGGCCGGGCGTATCTGGCATTGCTGGCTGCATGCCTGAACAGAAAGTTACCCTCCGTCTGACAGCTGTCCGGCAGATTGGCAGAAATTCTTGGCCGGTTCCTGCGGCCGGGAGCCGAACAGGCCTAACCCTTTCAGGATATCTCCAGAAACACGGTAAAAAACAAACTTAGAGTTATCATATCAGCAATAAAAATATGGACGCGGGGATAATCACATAATCTGTCCTTACATCCCATGTTGACCTTGAGATTACTATTCCTGCACTGTTCCCTGTACGGTCAAGAAAATTTACCAAGGGTGCCAGTTCCTTGTGATTGATCTTGTTTCGGTATTTTATTTCAATGGGAACCTCAATATCACTCCCGTTGTATAAAACAAAATCCACCTCCCTGTTTTTGTCATCCTTCCAGTAGAATACGTGATCATGATAGTCAAATGTCTGCTTTTTCTTACTGGTTGCAAACGCCAATCTAACCAGGTGATCCCCTACAATACCCCCTACAATTTTGCTTTGATTGATTTCGTCCTCAAGATATGTTAGTGCAGTCTCAAAATTGGCATTTGGGCTTGTCCATCCATTAAAAACATGCAAAAAGAACGGATCATGAAAATAGAACTTTTTATCCTTGATACTCATTAATGTCTTCTGCTTGTCACAATATCGAGGAATATCTAACAGGACAAGCATATTCTCCAAAGTGGCTGCATAATCTATTGCTGTGATCGAATTTCCCAGTGCGGCGTTTTTTGCAAGACTGTTCCACGAGACATGACTGCCTTGACTTTTGATCATGGAAGCTCCAAACTGCTTTAACAACCCTTCATTTTTTGACAGTTTATTCCATTGTCCTGTAATACCGTGCAGATAAGTTGTATAGACACTCTCATGAATGGTGTTTGTTTTGATTTTTCCATCAATTACTTTTGGAATTCCACCCGTCAGCATGTATTCCTCAAGCAAATCATCAGTTTCGTTCTGATACGCACGTAATCTATCCAGTTTTTCATCCATCTCTCCTGTGAATAATTTTTTTAGAACACGTCTTCTGTTCTCGCATCTAAGCAAGCCATTCTGTTCGATCAGTTCCCCCATATCCTGATTTAACAATGATGCATATTCTACAAACTTCATAGGAGGTAGGATTTTGTCATAATTGTCATCGATTATTCCTTTTCGTCCTGGTAGCTTTTCCGTAGCATTTTTAATGTTAATGGCCTGTGAGCCTGTAGCCATTATTGTACAATTGATTAATTTGTCTGAATCCACCAACCATTTGATTCCATTTTGCCAGTCAGTAATTGGTGAGGCTTCATCCAAAAATAAATAATAACGTTTGTTTTTTCTTTGTCTGGCGCTAAGTTTCAGATACAGTTCAATTAGTTCAACAATACCTTCTGGGGTTCTGACCAAGTCGAGTGAATAATACAGGATGTTCCATGGGTTTATTCCCTTTCCCAGAAAATCCCTGATCTGTAATTTAACAAGTGTTGTTTTACCAACCTGTCTTGGTCCACACAATGTGTAAACAACCGTATTATCTGATTCGAAATCATACCTAATCGTATGTCTGAGTCTGGGATCATATCTTATCTCGGTCCTTTCCCATTCTTTGATTTTTTTATCCTTGGAAATTTTTCTTTTTCCCTTCCACCATGGATTTTGATCGCGTAGATCTTTTTCCTTGATCATATTTTTGATATTGCAAACTTCTTTATATATTACTTTCAAAACTACTGCAAACTTCTTTATATATTACTTTCAAAACTACTGCAAACTTCTTTATATATTATTCTCAAAACCACTGCAAACTCCTGCCCCAAACCATTCATTCTTAATTCCAAAGGAACCATTCAATAGAAATTATAATCGTCATAAACCCATACATTTAAAATTACAGGGCTCCTATACAATGCATGACACATCAAGAATCTGTCTGGGATAGTAGACCCTCACTAAAGTCATATACGCTGTCTAATTTTCGCAAGCTTCCGCAAATTGAAGGGATGACCGAGGAGGCCAAATTTGAGATGGAGGTGGTGGGAAACGTTCTGCCCTTCAAGGCAAACAACTACGTCGTAGAACAACTGATTGACTGGAACAACATCCCAAACGATCCCATGTTCGTCCTGACATTTCCTCAGAGGGGGATGCTCAAACCGGAGCATTACACCATGATGGAGACTGCATTAAAGAACAATTCTGATAAAAAGGAGATTGCCGCCGTTGCAAATGATATTCGTCTGAAGCTGAACCCCCACCCGGCAGGCCAGATGGAGCTCAACGTTCCAACACTCCAAGACGGAACCAAGCTGTTTGGGATGCAGCACAAATACAAGGAGACCTGCCTGTTCTTCCCAAGTCAGAGCCAGACATGTCACGCATACTGCAGCTTTTGCTTTAGGTGGCCGCAGTTTGTGGGAATGGATGAGATGAAGTTTGCCATGCAGGAAGGCGAACAATTGGTGCAGTATGTCTCAGAACATCCCGAGATTACCGACGTGCTCTTCACGGGAGGCGATCCGATGATTATGCGGGCAAAGATGTTTGCAAAATACGTTGATGCCCTCATAGAGTCCAAACTTCCAAATCTCAAGACGATCCGGATTGGAACAAAGGCATTATCCTACTGGCCGTACAAATTTCTTACCGATGTAGATTCCCAAGAGATGTTGGAGACGTTTAGTAGGATTACTGACAGCGGGCTGCATCTGGCAATCATGGCCCACTTTAACCACCTCAACGAGATGTCGACTGGTTCCCTAAAAACAGCAATTCAAGAGGTCAGAAAGACTGGTGCCCAAATCAGGACACAGTCACCGCTACTTGCCCACATTAACGATGATGCAGATATGTGGGCCGAGATGTGGAGAAAGCAGGTTCAGATGGGCTGTATTCCATACTACATGTTTGTAGTCAGAGATACCGGCGCCCAGCACTACTTTGGCGTCCCTCTGGTAAGGGCATACGAGATATTCAGCAAGGCATACTCTACTGTAAGCGGATTGGGAAGGACGGTTCGTGGACCAAGCATGTCTGCAACACCTGGTAAGGTACAGGTAGTGGGAACCACAGAGATTAACGGTGAGAAGCTGCTGGTTCTGAGATTCCTGCAGGGCAGGAATCCTGACTGGACACGCAACCCATTCTTCGCAAAGTATGATGCAGACGCAATCTGGCTTGACGATCTAAAGCCTATATCTGGTGACAAGTTCTTCTTTGAAGAGGAACTGGCCCGCATCAAGTCTGCAAAGACTAGTTGATCCCTTTACTCCTGTTACCATTCAGTATTACAAACCACCCTGTCTAGAACTACACGTTGGATGCAGAGCAGGCTCTACAGACCATCAATGATCAAAACATATTCTTTGGTTTCTGTTCTGTGGGCATTCTCAGCGGACTTTACAATGCAGGTATGCCAACCTGCAAAATCCATCACACACAAACATGAAACATGGTATAATACCCAAAAACTCCAAACATTCTTTATTCTCTTCTGCGTCGTGTAATTATTGAGATCTCAATATCTGGTTCTCCTGCTTGTCGTCCCGGGGTTGCTTGGGACTGCTCACGCACATACAGTAGATTCTGTCGGAGAGTACAGGGTTGAGATCGGCTGGCTGAATGAACCTGTCGTCTCCGGCGAAACAAATGGCATTGAGTTTTATGTGAGCCCGCTTGAGCCCGGTCTGGAACTTGAAGAACAGGTGTTCCAAAACGGCATAGATGGACTGAGAAAGGACATCAAGATTCAACTGGTCTTCAAAGGTAACGACATCATACTCCCACTTGCGGCTGACCACGACATACCTGGCAAGTACTATGCGTTTGTAACCCCGACAGTATCAGGATTCTATCAGGCAAACATTCTAGGGCAAATACACGACGCCCCTATCAGTCTGTCCATGCATCCGCCAAAGGTAAACGACCGCACCCAAATAGAATTTCCCCAACTCCTGGATCTTACATTAAACCTGCTAAGTGCGGATCATGACGCACTTGTAGCCGACGTTGAAGATCTCAAGCAGTCCGTCACGGGCACGGATCATGACGCACTTGTAGCCGACGTTGAAGATCTCAAGCAGTCCGTCACGGGTGCGGAATCTGCGCAGACGATCGGCTATGCCGGCATCGTTCTTGGACTAGTAGGTATTGCCGTTGCTGCAACAGCACTTGCAAGATCCAAAAAGCAGGATCCCGTTCCAGCATGAATGTCATATTTACAGCATAGTTATGAGGAGTCCAGACGGTCAAGACTGATGCTTGCAATGCCAATGATAACGGCACTTGCAAGTCCTACACATTTCCTGGCATTGGGGATTTGGCGATCCTTGCAATGATACCTTTCAGAGGAACCCTCCTTCTGGGGTCAGGTCTCAGGAATGCTTGGCAGGAAACACCACGGCTTCACAATTCTCCCCCAATCCTGATAACCTAAAAGTAGGGAAACCCCACACACTAATTCTGTTGGCATGACATGAAGAACAACTATGACATACTGGGAATTGCAGAGGGATCCACACAAAGAGAGATCAGGGACGCGTTCCGACGCCTGGCTCTCCAACTCCATTCGGACCGGGGCGGCGAAAACGAACAGTTCATCGAGATCAAGCAGGCATACGAGGATCTCAAGATAGACAAAAAGTACCCCGATACGGATCTTGAAAAGATAAAGAACACCCGGGTGTATGCAGAGGATCTAGACACTGATGCCAGAAGAAGGAACCAGATTCTAGGACAACAGATCTTCAAGGAGATGAAGACTGCAGAGGAGTGGGCCGCAGCGCTCAACAGGGCCGGGGCAACTGCAACAAGACTGTTTGGCTCAAAGACGCTTGGCGAGATTGAGCTTGAAAGGAAGGCGTCAGGCGCCCTGTCAATAAAGGGCAACTTTATGGCCGGGTCCCTTACCTATGACGGACCTGTCGTCATGCAAGGCAACATCACAAGCCCCTCATGGACAGAGGAATACCGGACCCACATACATCTGGTCCGCGGCGACTTCAGGTTCATAGATCCGCTGGAAAACAAGTACAAGATTGAAAACGGTGCTTGGCTTACCGTTGATGACGGAAACGCAGTAGTGGGAAACATCTTTGGCAGAAAATACAGGGTTGATGACGCAGAAGGAAGAGTCGGGATATACCAGACCCGGGAACACCGGACACGCATATCGGCCCCGAAGGGAAAGATCATAGCCGAAAACGTTGTAAACACAGTCTCCCTTGAGGCTGATACGGTAATAGTCCTAAACGTGGAGGATGATGTGAGGATCTCTGCACGGGAGGTATTGTTCTACGGGGGCAAGCTCACATACGACTCGGTAATAGAACTGCGGCGCGGCGGCCTGATACGGTTCTTTGAAAAATTCTCAATTCAGGGCCTTAGCGGAGATGCAATAATCCAGCTGGAGGACGGCATGAGGATCCGGTTGTTTGATCTCAAGACTAGGAAGATTCGGAGTCTAGCCGACGAGTTCGTACCTGACAGGGAGATCTACGGCAAGGATGCCACTATGGTGGGTGCCGGATTTACCATCACATATGACATGCTTGCCAATCTCTCAAGGAAGCCGTCCACGCCCAAGAGCCGCTGGACCTTAAGGTTTGGCTTTGGAAAATGAACACTTTTGACAGCAAGGCACACCCATTGACATTCTAAGAAAACAAAAAAGAAATTAAAAATGGTTGAACGAATCTAATCGATCAGTTCGGTCCAACCTTTGACGAAGACTGAGTCCTTGTAGAGTGGAACTGGTTGTCCTACGGTAAAGTCCATTGGCCTCATCCAGAAAATTGCCTTTGTTGGGCATACACCTATGCATGCACCGTCAGAGATACATCTTTCTGGGTAGAAGACAAATGCCTTACCCCTCTTCCAGCCTTCAACTGGTTTTACCCTAAGTACATCTGGTCCCAACGTGGTGCAGATCTCTACACACAATGCGCATCCAATGCACATTTGTTCGCTGATGTCCGGAATAATTCCTACTGGCATATCGAAATTGAATCTGAATTTGTGCTTAATATAACTTGCCTAAAAAAATCTGGCTATAACGGCGTTTGAAATTTTATAACGGCGTTTAAAACTGATCGCATCATGACTGATCGACTTCATCCCTTCGAACCTGCTCCAACACAAGCTTGTCGTCCACCCTCTTGAGAAGGTAGCAGCCTGCCTCCCTTGATCTGATAATCTGCCTTCCCCCTGGGGACAGGACCCATCCCCGGCTGTTCCTTGTTCTTGCCCTTGCTGTAACTATGACCGGAGAGCCTGCCTGCCTTCCAAGTGAGGCAAGCAGCATTATGCAGGAGTTGACGAATCCAGCCGACTCTATGTCGTCAAACGTGCCATGTATCCCGTTAAGCGAGTCTATAACTACAAGGGTTCTCTTCCTGGATGCTGCCGAGACTATCCTGGAAAACTCCGTCATCCAGTCCTGTCTGCCGGGATGAAATACCGTCACATCACTCCTTCTGTGAATCATGCCTGATTCGACATATCCTGTGTAAAGCAGATCCATGTCTACAAAGATTACCGGATATCTAGTACACCTGATCATCATGTCAAGAAATTCCATTTTGTCAAACGGCTCCGAGCAGAGCACTACCCCGGGCATGCACCTGCCAAGCTCCTCCATTACAGATGACGGACTCTCCGAGACCTGTCTAGGACTTTTATCCAACACCACACTAGCATCTCACAGATATAATAATGAACTTTGCATCAAGGGACGTCTCCGGCGACTTTCCAGACTCTGAAAAGATCTATCTGAACAGCGCCTCTGCCTCCATCATGCCATCCCAGAGCATAGATGCCATGAGGGAGTTTTTAATATCATACAACTCCGTCGGCCCTGACTCGAAGGAGTCCCTGTCGTTTGTCACTGAGAAGCTTCACAGTGCAAAACAAGCCATCTCACAGATAATCTCCTGCAGGCCCGAGGAGGTGGTTTTTACCCGGAGCGCCACCGAGGGAATCAACATAGTGGCAGACAGGCTCCCGCTTGGTGCAGGCTCCAATATGATAATGCGTCAAATGCTTCACGAGCATCAATCCAACCTGCGTCCGTGGCTCAGACTTGGCGACAGAACCGAGATTAGAAGTCTTCCAGTAGACCAGAATGGCTTCTTTGACCCTGATGATCTGGGGCCCATGCTGGACGAAAATACCGGACTTGTGACCCTCAGCCATGCCCTGTACAACATAGGCTCGATACTCCCGGTACGGGAGGCCGGACGAATAATCCATGGAAGGGCCCCGTTCCTCGTTGACGGTGCCCAGACCGTAGGGTGTCTGGACGATGTCGATGTCTCCCGAATCGGATGCGACTTTATGTCCTTTAACGGTTCCAAGTGGCTCTGTGGCCCGATGGACATTGGCGTGTTTTACTGTAGCCGGGACTCAAACCACCTGCTTGAGCCTGCAACCGTCAGCAGAGCGTCTGTTTCGCACTACGATGAGACAGACCCTGCCTTTAAGGAACTCTCCGACAGGTTTCAGACAGGGTTTCGAAACTATGCTGGAGCAGTCGGACTTGAATCGTCTGCAAGGTATCTGCAAAAGTTTGGTATGGACAACATTTGCAAAAAGAACCGGAGCCTCTCGACACTACTCCGTGACGAGCTGGCCTGCATCCCAAACGTCATACTGTACGGGCCTGACAGTGAAGAGGAGAGAACCAGCATCGTGTCCTTCAACATATCCGGGATTGATCCACGCGACGTCGTGACCCGGTTGGAAAAACAGAGCATCATACTGGCAGTCAGGGGCGTAATGAATACCGGAACCGTACGGGCATCGCCTCACTTCTTCAACACCGAGTCGCAGATACTTGAAGTGGCCGATGCGCTAAGAAAGCTATAGGTTCTCCTGTTCTTCTATTACCATCATGGTCAGCGTCGACTGAACCTTGCCGATCTTCCTGATCCTGTTGGTAATGACTGCGCGTAGCTTCTCTCCGTCCTCAGAGGATATCTTCAGAACTATGTCGTAGACCCCGTAGACCCCCTGAACCTCGTGCTTAAGCTCCTCGCTGACTAGAACCTGCTTTACCTCGTTGATTACTGATTCATCGGATCCCAAATCGGAATTCAATAGAACATATGCAGTTGGCACAAGAGTTTTCCCCCCAAAGAGTATTTAACCTTTCATAGTCCGCCCGGATACGAAATTAGTGCTGTTTGTTCAATGGACCAGCCCGCACACCTGCACAAATTTTACGCCTATTTTTTGGCAGACAGCCTTACGCCTATCCTGATGACTCTGCGGCTCGCCGTCTGATATGATCCTCCTGTCCGCAAAATAATTTTTTAAAATACCGAAAGCCGACATCTTTTTTGGGATTGGGATACGACATTCTGAAGAAACAAGACGGCGTTGATATTTTGAAACACACCCACGAACCATACCCATTACCGGAGGCGCGTATTTTTTAGTCCGGAATGCCGCGCAAGACCGTGAAGAATACTACGACATACATGCGGGAACAAACCCACACCTTCCATCCAAAAAACACAGCCAAACCGTGAGGGCAACAGATCTGGAGCCATTTATCTGATAAATTTTCATCCTGTGCGCATACTGAAAAACTGATTAACTGCCATTCTGTCACGTTGGTATGAAACCAATAGATCTTACGCTTGCCATATCTCCCACCCTGCCTGTCTTTCCAGGATCCCCGGGGCCACAGTTGATACCGTGGTCTGACATCAAAGACGACGGGTACAACCTTGAACTGCTGTTCCTAAGCTCCCACACAGGTACGCATATTGATGCGCCGTACCACTTTGCATCCGACGGCCTTGCAATCCACCAAATCCCGCTTGACAGGCTGATCGGGAGGAGGGGAATTCTCCTCAAACTTCCAAGGGACGCTGACTCTGCCATAACGGAGGCAGACATCATGCTTTTTGAAAAGGAGAACGGAATGATTCCCGACGGTTCGTCAGTCTTCTTTTTTACTGGATGGCAGAAAAATCTGGAGGACAGAAGCTATTTCACGCGTAATCCTGGACTGGACACATCCGCTGCCAGATATCTTGCATCAAAGAAAGTCAACCTGGTCGGAACAGACTCTCCGAGCATAGACCTTGGACGCGATGAATCATTTGGCACCCACTGCATATTCTCCAGGAAGAATATTCTGATCGTAGAGAATCTGGCAAACTTGGACAAGATTCCATCCCTGGAGTTTGATTTTGCCGTCCTCCCGCTAAACCTCAAAGGCGCGACCGGCTCCCCGGTAAGAGCCGTAGCCCTGTAATGTTGCAATGCTAAAAATATGGTGCCTGCTAGACAAGTAATATGAGCAAACCTGGAAACATATGGCGAAAGGTTCACGGCAGGATTACAAAGAGACCCACAAACTTTTCTTGGTTACTGGAAGGCAGGCTGGCCGGTTCCGGGATGCCAACAAGCCGCTCTGAGATTGACTGGATCATGCACCAAGACGTGCAGGCCGTAGTCACCATGACTGAAAGGGCTCTGCCAGAAGACTGGACACGCGACATGGACTACCTGCATGTCCCCACGCCGGATTTTACGGCCCCTGATGTGGACCGGTTGGATGAGGCTGTGTCTTTTATCCATGAGCAGATCCAGCAGAACCGACCGGTGATGGTCCACTGTGCAGCCGGCTTGGGCAGGGCCGGTACCGTCCTTGCATGCTATTTTGTAAGACACCATGGTTATTCTGCCGATGCGGCAATTACGATGATCCGAGAGAAGAGACCAGGCTCCGTCCAGTCCGAGGCACAGGAGACGGCAATTAAATATTATGAAAAGTGTTCGAATTAGGCAAACTCTGAGACCAGCTGCCCGTCGACGACCCTGATCTTCAAGGTCTTGTCCTCCTGGAACACCATGGTGATTCCGCCGTCCGGGTCGGGGTCAATGACCCTTACCAGTTCCTGCATCTTGATTGGTTCCTCCTGGAACACCATGGTGATTCCGCCGTCCGGGTCGGGGTCAATGACCCTTACCAGTTCCTGCATCTTGATTGGTACAGGCTCAAACTTTTCCATTCATCTGCACCTACTCTGGAATCGACACGGTCTCGATCTTGCCGCCCACGGCCTTGATGAACAGAAACCTGTTGTCCTTGAAGATGAATGTGATTCCACCTTCCTTGTCAGGTTCCTCGACTTCAAGCACCGGCTGTCCCAGCAGACCGTCGTATTTTGCCATATTCGGGGTTGATACAAGTTCCTTATATCCCTTTGAGCCAGCATGACTATTCACAGAATCGATCATATTCGCATCCTGAACCTGAATGCATTATGGCTGTGTTACTAGACTACTGCAACTTCGATCTCTTCTGATCGGTTCTTGATGCTGCCTGGTTCCGTATAGTGGTGTTTCTGCCATGACGCATACACCTCTGCCCCTATCTTGTGGCTGCCCTCGCCTAGATCCGAGGCCTTGAAGACGAATCTTTCGTTAAAATCAAAGAGCTCCTGCCTCGTCTCGTCCTCAGAGAGCCTGATGAACGGCTCAAAATTCTTGGCCACCTGCACCCATATCTTTCTCTCCTTCATGGGATTGACGAGTTTTGGATTCCTAGTCCAAAAGATCGAAGCCTTTCTGTATGTGTCGATGGTGCGGCCAAGCTCCTTCTTCCTGAACCCGCCGGTTGTCAGTTTTATGCCATACTTTATCTTGAATGAAACGTCGTTTGCGTTGTATGCCTCAGTCCAGTTTGCCTCATTAAATACCTCCCTGATGTCCCCCTCTATTGAGAACCTCACATTAATCTCGATATTGCCGTTATCTGAGTACTCTTCGTTTGATTTTTCCAGCGTGATCTCGGAAATTCTACTTTCTACCATCTGCTCACAATGATTTATATCCACAATAAGTTCTTTTTCCGATCATATGAAGGCCAGCGTGATCAGTTCAGAATCCAGCGAGATCAGCCTCTCAGTAGAGAAGGCTGACATCGGCATCCTGTATGTGATTCAGCACGAGCTTTTAAAGAACCCAAACATCAATTTTGCAGGCGTCATCGTAAAACACCCCCTCACCAATGAATGCTGGATGAGGATAAACTCCGACACAAAACCCCTTGACAAGATCAAAAAGGCTACAGATTCTGCAATAGAGCTGGCCGGGCAGTTCAAGGATCTGCTCAACTCAAAGATCAAGGTAGAGTAGGTTGAAGTTCTGCCCCGAATGTGAAGCTAAACTCAAGAAGATCGATTCTGAGCTCCAGTGTGCCAAGTGCGGTTATGTGGATTCCCAGACTGTAGAGTCCCAAACGACAGAACCAAAGAAAGCAGAAGACGAGCCCACCACCGAATCAGGCACGCCGTTCAACGTCTTTGAGGGCAACGAGGGCGAGGAGTCACACCCTACAATTAAGATCGACTGCGAAAAGTGCGGAAACGACGAGGCAGTCTGGTGGATGCTACAGACCAGAAGTGCAGACGAGCCCACCACCCAGTTCTACCGGTGCACAAAGTGCAAGCATACCTGGCGCAACTACGCCTGATGTGCCAGAACACCTGCAGTGCCAGAACACCTGCAGTGCCATTGTACGCACTCAGGTCGGTGACTTGTCTAGGCACAAAATTGTATCCAGTCCTGCAAAACCATGCCTAGTCTCAAACGGGACCTGAGTGCAGTACGCGTTCACCTCCCCCCTTACCAATTCCACACTCAGTCGGTCGCCGTCCACGGTTATCAGACCAAAAGACTCGGACAGTCATGAAATCCTCATCAAAAATCCGAATCTGCGGGAATAGGCAAACTGCATGACATGTTCTGACCTAGTTGGATGGGGGGAGGTGAACGCATACTGAGTGCATACGTGCCATTCTGCAATAACGTTTTATTTGGTACCAAAATTAGAAGTCTTGACTTGACATTTGCTACAAAGACCAGCGGATCAGACGATCTTAAGGCAATCATATCTGCCATCTCCACGCTGGTCGAGGAGGCCACCTTTGTTGCCACTTCTGAGGGAATAACCTTCCGTGGAATGGATCCGTCCCATGTGGCACTCATCGACATATCTTGGCCCAACTCTGCGTTTGAGATGTACGAGTGCGACAGTGACATAAAGTTCGGAGTAAGAATAGAAGAGTTCTCAAAGATCATCAAGAGGGCCGACAAGAAAGACGACATAGAGATCAGTATCTCTGATCAGAACATGCTGCTTGTTACGGTTGGAAGAAACAAAAAGTACAAGATGCGCCTGATTGAGAGTTCTGCCACCGACACGCCACTGCCAAAGATCCCATACGACTCGAAGATCGTTCTTGCCTCCTCAAAGTTTGACAAGATTCTCGGCGATGTGCAGGTCGTATCAGAATATCTCACAGTACACACGGCTGAATCCAAAGGCGACTTTTCAGGCAAGGGCGACTCAGGCGAGGTTATAATCGATATTGACACTGCTGATGATGCCATAGAGGAGATATCCTCGCAGGACGAGAGCACCGGAACATACAGCCTTGAGTATCTCAACCCTGTGGTCAAGGCCGTAGGAAACACCGTAGGCAACATTACCTGTGAATTTTCCACCTCAAAACCACTTCGCATTGAGTTCAAGGTTGCAAACATGGGAAGAATTCACTTCTATCTGGCCCCAAGGGTGGAGAGCTAAAAAGCATTTAAAGACTGACTTTTCAGGTATCTTGAATTGAGACTCGTAGTAAAATATGGCGGGACATCAATCTCCTCCCCCATAGACATCCAAAATGTGGCCAGTTACGTCGGTTCGCTGTCTGCCAAGAACCACGTCGTCGTCGTATGTTCTGCAACAGACGGAACTACTGATGATCTCATAGGAATCTCAGAATCGATCAAAAAGGAAAACAGGCCCAAGGCAGGACAGATTGAATCAAGGATCATCGGCAGGCACATGGATCTTGCAAGGAAGACCATAAAGAGACCGGCCGTGCGCAAAAAACTGCTGGAGAGTCTTGAGAGGGACTTTGCACAGCTCCATGCACTGATTGACGGGATGATGCTGCTCGGGGAGATCACGCCAAGAACAATGGACTATCTGTTCTCGTTTGGAGAGAGGCTGTCCATACAACTGGTGGCCTCCTCCGTCTCTGACCATGGCCGGCGTGCAGTCCCACTTACAGGCAAGGATGTGGGAATCGTGACTGACTCCAACTTCGGCGAGTCAAAACCCCTCATGGATACCACCCGGCTGAGGGTCTCAAAGACCATAGAGTCTGTCCTCTCAAAAAAGATCGTTCCAATAGTCGGTGGTTTTGCAGGCGCAGATCAGCACGGACACGTGACCACCTTTGGCCGGGGAGGCTCTGACTATACTGCAACCATAATAGGATCCTGCATCAAGGCCGACCAGATATGGCTGATGAGTGACGTGGATGGCCTGATGACTGCGGATCCGAAGATAGTCAGGAACGCAAAACTGCTCAAGGAGCTCTCCTACAGCGAGGCAGTTGAGATGGCCCTGTTTGGCGCAAAGCAGATACATCCCAGAACGTTTGAACCCCTGCTCTCAACGAACATTCCAATGAAGATTAGAAGCTCTACCAATACTGCCAACGAGGGAACCTTGGTCACCGCATCGCCCTCCATACACGCTACAAACACGGTAAAGTGCGTGAGCAGCATACGTGACAGCGGGCTGATCGACATACATAGCGGCAACATGGTGGGAACTCCGGGCAACGCAGCCCAGATATTTACCACTCTTGCAAAAATAGGAGTCAACGTGATGATGATCTCCCAGAACCCGTCTGAGTCCAGCATTACAATAGTGGTAAGGAATGATGATCTTGACAGGGCTGTGACCACCTTGGAGATAGAGCTTCTGGGCAAGATCATCAAGAAGCTGGACATCACCACGAACATGGCCATAATTGCACTGATAGGCTCCGGGATGAGGGGAACAGTCGGCGTTGCATCACGGGTCTTTGGCGCAGTAGAGAGAAAGGGACTCAACGTGTCGATGATCACCCAGGGCTCCTCTGAGCTTAACCTTGCCTTTGTAGTCAAGAATGCCGACGCCAGCGCCGCAGTGCGGGCACTGCACGATGCCTTTGAGCTGGACCGGATCAACTAGCATGCCTCAACAGAAAATTAATTATGTGCGCGGCGGCGTGGATACCTATTGAAGCTGCTGATAATAATCGTGATAATCGGAGTCCTTGCAGCAGGCATCGTTGCCGTATCCTCGGCATCGGATCAGTTTGCCGCTGCCGGCTCCATCAAAAAGATCCACTTTACCCAGACTGTCACATCCCTGCCCTCTCCCGGCCTGGGCCAGGAAGACCACCAGCTGTCCCTTGTCCTCCCGCCCAACGAGGGAACCATCTATGACGGCTCCATGACATTTACCTCCAGCATGCCTGTCCAGGTGATGATCCTGCATGAGATACAGGAGGATGATTCCGGCGGTCAGGCAGTCTGGACCGTCGATGATATCACATACTATGCCCTTACGCTGCTTGAACCTTCTGACATGACCGGCACCGTCGAGTTTACCGGAGCCGCCCTCGGACTGTACTCTCCTGCATCAGACAAGTTTGTTGCGACCCTGTCAGTTGACGGATGGACCCGGGGCGAGCCGACGCCTGTGATGACGCAGGAGATCCTGGTGGAAACAGAGGATCCCCCCACACGACTCTCAAGGGCAAACGTTCCTGCCACCATCCCCCTCCACACGGGAATGTATGACGGGGGAGAGATCCTTTACATTATTACCGACGGAAGCGATGAGGAATATGCCGACACCCTCTCAGAGATGCAGGGGTGGAGAGTCGAGCTTGCGCCCCCGCTCCAGAATATTTCTGCAGGCATTCTGCAGGATCTGTATGTCTTTACAAACGGTGTGGATGGTGACGGAATATACGGATTCCAAGGCGAGGTATTCTCCAACACCCCGTCGCAAGAGTCCGAGTACGGCGCCCTGAACTCCGTCATAGAGGTTGCATGGAAGAACGGGCAGAGGGAGTCTGTGCTGGAGTCAGTCGAGGACATCCTGGATGCACATGAGGGCGGAAGAATCACGCTTGACGACACCGGCGTGGTTATCAACGCACCTCAGATTGTCTGGCCTGACGGTCAGATGACGGTGCGGGAGGATCCGGAGATTACCGACGACACGCCGTACGGGGGAGGCCAGATAACTGAGATCGACACGGAATCCATGACTGTGACGTTTGTGGCCCACAGGGGCTGGGGACCTGACGGAAGAACCGTATACTATATCGTTACTGGTGCAACGCCGCCGGCACCTGCCGGAACAATGGGAGTAGTCTACTCGCCCATCTCTGCAGGCCTCATAACCAGTTCCGGCGCAGTGGACCTCTTCCAGTTCAACAACGGGGTGAGGGGTCCGGGTTCGCTGGGATTCCAGGCAGGCATATCCGCTGCAGCCCTGGGCTACGAGAACTACAGCCCGATGTGGAGGATTTATCTGGTCGAGTGGCATGACGAGGAATCCGCAAAAATAATGGAGACTACGGCCGACATAGATGCATTCCGCGATGCAGACATGGTCACAGTAAGCATTGCACGTCCCACAAACAGCATTTACATAGTCAACTGCCCCTTCATAGATCCATTCCAGTAGCGTGTACAGGCGTGAGGCCGTGCCGGCATCTCCTGACTGGGATCTCCTCTAAAGGGATAAATTACTTGGACGGAGAGCTGTCTTGAAATTGACTGGCAAGCTGTACATAGTCGGCGTCGGACCCGGGCACCATGACCACATGACGTTTAGGGCAAAACAGGTAATCGAACAGAGCGACACGATCGTCGGATACGAGACCTATGTAAACCTGGTCCAGGATCTCATAGGGGGAAAGACCGTATACCGCTACGCAATGACGCAGGAGGTTGAGAGGGCCCACCAGTGCATCGATCTTGCAAAGTCCGGCAGGACAGTCTCGCTGGTGTCAAGCGGGGATCCGGGCATCTACGGGATGGCCGGACTCATATATGAGACGCTTGCCGAGACCGGCTGGAACCCAAAAGACGGCCTGCAGATTGAGATCGTTCCGGGCGTGTCTGCGCTCAACTCATGCGCCTCCATTGTCGGCTCCCCCCTGATGACTGATTTTGCAGTAGTCAGCATGAGCGATCTGCTGGTTCCGTGGGAGATCATCGAAAAGAGGGTCGAGGCCGCAGCGCAGGGCGACTTTGTAATCGTGATATACAATCCTGCCAGCAAGAAGAGGATCCACCAGCTTCAGGACACCCGAAGGATTCTCCTAAAGTACAGGAGACCTGCCACCCCCGTTGCAATCATAAAGGGTGCCTTTAGATCCTCTGAGACCGTGGTTCTGACCGACCTTGAGAATCTGCCAAACCACTCAGACAAGCTAGGCATGATCAGTACCGTCATAGTCGGGAACTCTGCGACATACACCTACAAGGATCTGATGATCAATCCAAGGGGGTACAAGTCAAAGTACAACCTAGAGGAGCAGACCAACGAAAGCCTCAAAGTCTAATAGGTTCCCCTTATCATCTCGTACAGCTCGGGATCCATGGTTAGTTTCTCCCTGATCGGGGCCGTTACCCTTACAAGATACTCGCCGACTGTCCGCTTCAGGTCCCCCGGATGGAGCCTTCCAGACTCAAAATCCGATTCGAGCTGGCCGTACCCTGCATACGAGACGTTGCCGCCGTACTTTGCGGGCCTCTCCACGCTCATCTCTGCAAATTTGTGGAAGATTATGGTCCTTGCAATCTCCAGCAGCGGATTGTCCTGTATGCTCCCCTCCTCGCACCATGCCTTGTTGATCTTTCTTTTCACCTCGTCATCGGTATCCTGTATGAAGATGCCCGAGTTCAGATCCGACTTGCTCATCTTTGTTGCCTGGGAGCCTGCCTCTGCAGGCCTTCCAAGCCCGGGAAGCAGGCCGTGGTGGACTGCCACCGGCACCTTCCACCCCATCTTGGGAAAGACGTCCCTTACCAGCATGTGGATCTTTCTCTGATCCATTCCGGCATGGGCAATATCCACATCCAGCGTGTGAATGTCGACTGCCTGCATCGGAGGGTAGAGCAGTTTTGCAAGTTCTATCTTCTCGCTTTCAGAGCGGCCCATTATGGTCAGCGTCTTCTTTGTCCTGGCAAGCGACATGTGCTTTGTAAGCCTGAGAAGATCAGACCAGTATTCGGGCCTCTCCTCGTACAGCTTGGATCCCAAGACGATCTCCACACCGGGACAGATCACCTTAAAGGCATCCTGATAGTATCCTGAAACCCTTGAGATGGTATCCCAGTCCCCGCCCAGCTTGTCATTAATCATGGTGTGCCAGTCTGCAAGGAAGACTGTACACCGCACACCGGCCTTCATAAAATCATTAATCTTGAACCCGGTGCTGATCAGGCTGCCAAGGTGGAGGAAACCTGATATCTCCAGTCCTATGTAGTGCCTTGGGGACTGGTTTGTCTCAAAGAGGCTGACCAGCTCATCGCGGGTTACCACCTCCGTACCATTCCTCTCAATCAGGGCTACCTTCTCTTTAACATCCAAGCCAAGTCAATTCTTGAATTCAAATGTATAAAGTTATGTGAACTACCAACGACTAAAGCCGTTGGCTTCCTCGTTCAACGAGCCTGCTTGACCATGACCATTTGCCATGATTAGAGGCAGCCTCTCCGGAGGCGTAACTTCCCTATGTACCATAGGTAGTAGCAGTGTTGCAATCCCTTTCTGCCTGATGTTTATGGCAGCATTGTGGTCCCGGTCCAAGACTAGACCGCAGGAGTCGCAAACGTGCGTTCTTTGTGCCAGGGTTTTTTTGATTGTCTTGCCGCAGCCTGAATATCCCTGGCTTGTCTGGTGCGGTGGTACCTTGCGAAACAGAACACCAGCGTTTGCAGCTTTGTATTCCAGTTTTTGAAAAAACGAGTACCATGATGCGTTTGAGATTGATTTTGCAAGTTTGTGGTTTTTCAGCATGTTTCGTATGCTGAGATCCTCGACGAATATGGTGTCGTATTTGTCAACGTACGCCCTTGATGCCTTGTGCTCAAGGTCACGCCGCTGGTTTGCTATCTTCTTGTGGATGGCAGCAAGCCTGTTTTTCTGCTTGTGCCTGTTGGAAGAGCCCTTGGTCTTTCCTGACAGGCGTCGTTGCGCCCTTTTGAGTTTCTTTTCTGACTTTTTCAGGAACTGTGGATTGTCAATCTTGTGGCCGTCAGAATCACATGCAAAGTTGGTCAGGCCAACGTCAATGCCGACTATTTTCTTTCTTTCCAGTGAGCACCTGTCAGTCAGCAGCACGTCCTCACAGACTGCAGTCGCAGACCATTTGCCTGTAAGATCCTTTTTCACTACGACACCCTTTGTCTTTCCGGCTGTTTTGCGGTGGATCACGCACTTGATCTTGCCGATTTTTGAGAGTTTCAGGGTGTCGTCTGGCAGAAAACAGAACCCGGACTGGTTGTAGTTTATGCTCCTGTGCCTTGATCCTGGCTTGAATCGTAACCTGCCAATTTTTTTGCCCTTCTTTGATGCCGAAGACAGGACCTTGATGTTGTTATAGAACTGCCACAGAACCATCTGAGCCGCCTTGCTGTACAATGGCGTATTTTTAGGAACCATGGCAGGAATCATCCTTTGCATCTCGTCAAATTTCATCTTGTACCCTTCCTTGTATGCCAAACGTGATTCATATACAAAGTCATTGTACAGCCTGCGGCACGCCTCCAAGGACTCGTCCATACGTGCCTGTTGTGTTTTTGTCGGATACAGGCGAAACTTGAAGCTCTTCATTTCTGCCCCACCTCCACATTATTCTTGGTGGCATGGTTGTGGGTCGAGACAAAACCACACATGTTTGTTATACGCATGCGTTGAATATAGCCCGCATGGCAGTTGCATTGTTCGCTTTCATCCAACCCATGAATGGTGTGGGATTTCCCGCTCACGTGTTAAAATTCGCCGGCTGCCCGTCCAAAACGTCTCCGGCACCTGGATGCGTTGTACCTGTTGGGTTCTGCAAGATACGCGCCGTCCGGCCCTAGTTCTCCGGGTCTATGCTCTTTCTGGGCTTTACGCTGAGGTAGAATGCATGGGCGCTGATGATAAAACACGCAAGAAAGATCTTTGTCGCAAAGATCAGATTCCACGGCCTGTCAGGATCCGGATATGCCACTGCCAGCCTGTCAATGTCCGGAACCACTCCGTTGACTATCCCCGCTGTAATCTGCGCGTTTAGCACCGTAAAATTGTACAACACCTCATAGAATGTAATTATTGCAAACCCAAGCAGCATCATCTGGAGCAGTGCCATCCTTGTCCCGGTTATCTTGCTTCCAGCAGTCCGCTTCCAGCCAATCCTGGTCACGCAGTACCAGCCAATCACCGTTGAAAAGAATATCCATGTTGAAACCCTTGCAAAATTTTCAAACGGAATCGTCGTGTTGTGGATAGCCTCTCCCATGACATACGTTCCGTTCTCCATCCACTCAATCATGGTCACGTATACCCCAAAGACCAATGAGGATGCCATGACAAACCCGCAGACATAAAACACATACAGGTACACCCTGTACCCGGCATCTGTCTCATCAAGATGACGTATCCTCATATGCCGTCTGGCATCCTTGAAATATAAAAATTCATACCGCGGGGACTCACGCACGCCATCCTGAAAGCGGTTCACGGCCAGCAAACCATCTGCAATATGGCAGGATGTCCCCACCCACCAACGTCTTGAATCGGTCCAAGGTAATACGAAGGGTTCAACTCCAGATTTAATAGACTGTCTCGTACAAATGACACCGTTGAGAATTGCAATCAACACCCCCATGATAGGCAAAAAGGAGATCTCCGCTGCCGTCTCCGTGCTCAGGAGCGGCGCCCTTACATCGTCTGCAAGGGAGGGAGGTACACACGTTCAGGATTTTGAGAAGGCAGCTGCATCCTTCACGGGATCAAGATATGCAGTCGCAGTCAACTCCGGCACTGCGGCCCTGCAGGCGGCACTCCATGCACTGGATGTGGGGCCAGGAGACGAAGTACTGCACGCTGCCACTGCGGGTACAGAAACCTTCTGATATTGTTCGGGTGGCTTGATCAACACCCCCATGATAGGCAAAAAGGAGATCTCCGCTGCCGTCTCCGTGCTCAGGAGCGGCGCCCTTACATCGTCTGCAAGGGAGGGAGGTACACACGTTCAGGATTTTGAGAAGGCAGCTGCATCCTTCACGGGATCAAGATATGCAGTCGCAGTCAACTCCGGCACTGCGGCCCTGCAGGCGGCACTCCACAATGGACGGCATGCACTGGCCGGCGTGTCCTGCCGGCGGTCCCTTGCGGGTCTTGTCTCCGGCGCCTTCGCCTTCTGATGTGGGGCCAGGAGACGAAGTACTGGTTTGGGGTTCTCGTATTTGCCCTCCTGCGGTATCCTGTTCTCCAGGGTCAGGCGGTCGTTTTCCTCGAGCAGCGTCACCTTCTTGGTGAGTTCGGCATTTGTCTTGTACATCGTTTTCTTAAACTTCTCGAACTCCGTCACTACGTCCCTGCGTAGGAGCGATATCTCTGATTTGCTCACTGGGTTCGCGGAGCCTCCACCGGCGCGACGCCGGTCTTTGTGGATATTGCAAATGGGGAGTATACTGTGGATGTGGAGGATCTCCGGGCAAAGATCACCAAAAAGACCCGCGCCATCATCCCCGTCCACCTCTACGGGCATGTGGCAGATGTGGAGGGACTCTCGGAGATATCTGCCAGGTACTGCATCCCCGTCATAGAGGACTCGGCACAGGCCCTGGGCTCCACCTACAAGGGGAGGCATGCAGGCACCTTCTTTGAGATGGGATGCTACAGCATGTATCCTGCAAAGGTGATGACTTCCGGAGAGGGAGGTTTTGTCGTAACTGGCAGCAGGAGGCTCCGGGACCGGCTGCTTATGATTAGAAACCACGGAATGGTCCGCGGATACGACACCAGAATCCCCGGCCTGAACATGCGCCTGCCTGAGATCAGTGCTGCGATTGCGACAGTCCAGATGAAAAGGCTGCCCGGATTCCTAAAGTCAAGAAGGCGCAATGCCAAACTCCTCTCTGGCATGATATCTGATCTCAAAGTCACCCCTCCCTGCCAGCAAAAGGATCAGGACGTCAACTGGTACCTGTATACCATCGCCGTCCGTGGGCGCAACCAGCTTCTGAGGAGACTCAACGACGCAGGGATCGGCGCTGCATCATACTATCCCACACCTGTCCACAGAACCCCACTGTACAGGTCTGATGTCCGTCTTCCCAACACGGAGAGGGCCGCATCACGCGTGCTTTCCCTGCCGGTTCATCCGCAGGTCACCACAAGGGACATCAGATTTATTGCAGAGACCCTGCGTGAGGCACTATGAACGCACTGGGTGAGGCAATTGGCAGGATCTGCAAGATCGTCCTGCCCATCCCCGAAGAATCATTCCAGGGAAATCCGGACTCTGGGCTGGCAGTCTGCACCCTGTCAAGCATGAACCTGCTCAAGGCCCTGGCCCGTTCTGATATGATGAATAGCATCTCGATGGCCGGAAGACTTCTCTCCGAGAACAAGGGTCTAGATTCCATCCTCAGGTACCTGGACGGCAACCCCCGCATAACCGTCCTTCTGGTATGCGGCAGGGACGTCTGGGGACACAGGGCCGGACACTCGCTGTCTGGACTGCACAGCAACGGCACCGACAGGAACGGCAGGATAGTCGGCTCGACAAGCCCCGACCCATACATTACCGTCCCCAAACACATGATAGAGCATTTTCAAAAGGATGTGACCATTGTGGACATGACCGGCCAGACAGATCTGGAACAGATCCGTGAGGAGATTAAAGGACTCTAGTATCCGTCCTTCTGCCTCTGCCTGTTGATGTCATTCTTTCTCTTGTACTCCCGTATTATGTCCTCGGGAGTCAGATCAAGCTCGATTGAGGCCTGGATTACAAAATGCCATATGTCAATCAGCTCCTCCCTTGCCTCCTGTTTATTGAACCTCGTAGGCGTCTTCCACCACTTCCAGTTGGTGGTTCTCTGCAGCTCGACTGCCTCATGAATAATGGCAGTACACAGGGCCGATACCCGTCCCTCCGTATCTGACGGGTACCTGTCCAGATTCATCATGTCTGCCAAACCCTTCTGCAGCCCGAATACCCTATCCAGCCCGTCTTCTGATTCAACCATGTCTTGCGCCAACAGCAATTTTACCCAGCGGATCACACGACTTAAGTCTTTCAAAAACTCCCATATTCAGGAATCAAGCCGCATGGGATGAAACGCCGGTACACACCAAAATCAGAGGATCTGGCTGCCTCATATTCCAAGCATATTCCTGTACGTCTCTGCCCTTGCAGATATGTCCCCGTCGCTTATCCCCAACAGTCCGTCCAGGCCGTACCCCTGGACTGCAAAGGATCCCAGAACATTCCCGTACGTGACTGCCTTTCTGATCTCCGATATGCCGACTGTTCCCCCGTCTGAAAGATATCCCATTACGGCTCCGGCAAAGGCGTCCCCGGCTCCGGTGGGGTCTGCAACGTCTTCCAGCGGAAATCCCGGCGTGGGAAATACCTCATCCTGATAAAACGTCAGGGCGCCGTGCTCCCCCTTCTTGATAATGACATAGTCTGCCCCCCACTCCATCATGATTCTTGCGCACCTTACCAGGTTGTGCTCCTTTGTAAGGAGTCTGGCCTCCTCGTCATTAATCACAACTGCGTCGACTGCCTTTATCATCCTGATTACCGACTCCCGCTTGGTGGAGATCCAGAAATCTATGGTATCGCACATTGAAAATTCCACCCCGTCAAACTCTCCAAGCAATGACGTGTTCTGCTCCGGGTCGTTGTTTGCCAGATAGACAAACTTGGAATCCCTGTACTCCTCTGGAACCGCCGGCACGAATCCTTCCACCACGTTCAACTCCGTCTTCAGGGCCGTCCTGGTGCTGAACGTGCCGTCATACTCCCCGTCATACCTGAAGGTCCTGCCCTCCCTGACTGTCAGTCCCTGCAGATTCAGATGCCTTGAGAGTATGTCATGGTACCCTTCCGGAAAGTCGCTTCCGACTGCCGTAATCAGCCCCGTGTCTACAAAGTTGCTTGCAGATATTGCCGCATACGTGGCAGAGCCACCCAGCATCTCGGTTTTGACCCATCTGGGGCACCTGATTGTATCCAGTGCAACAGAACCAAACACAGTCAGCATCTGAGGGGATCTCAGCCCTGACGTATAAATTCCATTACCTGTGTGTCTGTTGGATGGTATGTAAACGGAACATCGACTGATGCTACAAGAATGTCATATCTTGTAACCCCGGTTATCCATACCGACTCGGCCCCGTCGTCTCCGGAATCTGCACGGTAGGTGCCGCTGACAACGGCATCGTCAAGCGGGTTGATCGTAAATGCCTCCAGGCTTCCCTTTCCAAGCATCCCGTCGTCTCCGATCACCAGAAACTCAGTCTGGCCGGCTGTCAGTATCAGCAGGGAGGGATTGTTAAACATTAACTTGATGTCATACTCGGAACCCGTCCCGCCGTCATCTAGGCGGTCGCTCTGGATGATGTCTGCCTCCACCTGCGAGACTAGCATGTACTGCGTATATCCGAATATGGCCACGCCCAGCATGCATATGACTGCCGCTCCATGTCTTCTTGATACCATCGCACTGTATCGGGGAAGAACCATTTAACCCGAATGGTAAAAAACCCCGATAATTTGTGTAAATTTTTTGATCTAATCTTCAAGCAGATTAGATACTATAGGATAAATCCTTCCTTCCCCATTACCCTTCATTGGCACGTATACGTCTAAAGCTGGGCGAAGATGAGATCGAAGTCGACTCCAGGGACATCTATGTTGACAACCAGACGCTTGGCGATGTCATAGACGGACTGTCACAGTATCTGTCAGACAGCAGGGCAAAGATCGTATATGCCGTAGAGGAGGCCCTGGCCGACGAGTCTATCTCTGATGAGGAGACCATGCAGCCTGAAACGGAATTTTCTGCATCCTCAGAAGAACTGCCTGACGCATCCCGGATCCCGGTACTGGGCATGCTTGATGAGGCCGAGGTGTATGAGCCGGAATTTACCGAACCTGAGAACATTGCCGCAGGTGAGATCCCCTCAAAACTGCTGGCAATTGGGGCAGCCGGATTCTTTGACACTCCACGGACCGTCACAGAGACTGTCCAGCATCTCAGGGAGAACGGCTGGGCCGCAAGCCGTCTGGACGTATCCAAGGCAATGGTGCTGATGGCTACAGGCAAGAGGCTTGTAAAGGACTCTGACGGAAACCATGTCTGCTATGCTGCTGCCCGAAGGCCGCTTTTAGTCAGCTAGTAGGGTATCTGCACCCTTTGCACTCTGTAAAGATCTCCCCTTCCAGATGATCAAAGTGGGCGTTGCAGCGCCTGCATGTGTGGTGCATGTCAAAATACCCGTCCTCTTCTGTCTTCCCGGTTCTGTACGATTCCAGATCCGTGCTGCTGCACCTTATACAGTGGCATCCGCATTCCACCCTCATATCCTGGCAATGTATCTATACCCTGATTACTTATACCATTCATTGGAAAAGAAGAGAACCATCCCCATTGAGATCGATGATCACTTCCGCCTCTTTGGAAAGGAGCCATGGGAGGTAAGCTATGGGGAGAAGTGCCCGATCTGCAATACCCGTATTGACGAGTATGGGTTTTGCTCCTGCGGCTCTAGCGGAGAGTAGCCTTTCTTATCAGCGGTACTGCAAGGACTGCCAGGAATCCGGCTGCCAGCGGGGCCACTATCGAGAACTCGGGAACCACCGTGGTTCCCACGATTGTAATTGTGCCAGAAGCATCCGGCTTCATGTTCACCCATACGTGGGTTCCATTACTTGTGTAATCGTTAAACGGAATCGTCCTGTCATCTTGGAATACGGCGTACGGCCCCCACAGCAGCTCCTGGGGGATTACCACCGTAACGAACCGGCCGTCCCAGTCGGAGCTGAAACTGATCTCCTTTGAGGGCTGGCTGAACCCAAAGTCCTCAATCTCTGCAAACGTCCTCACCTCCACCATAAACTCCTGTCCCTCCCAGCTTGCCGGCATCAGGTTCCTTGGCTCGTCTGTGGCATACTTTAAGGTAAGCTGGCACCCGTGGCAGTTGAATCCCTCGGCGTCCTCAAAGCGCAGCGGCCCGTCGTTTATGAACACCAGATCCACCTCCTCGGGAAATAGAAATGTAGTCGTCTCCGGGTACCGAAACTCTATGGTCCACATGCCGTTGATCAGGACTGCTGCATCATTCAGGTCATAGGTCACTATGGTGTGGCTCTCTGAGGGCATGATGGTAACTGTGCGGCCGTCGCTGACTACCAGCTGCGGCCGGCCGGACTGGTCTACAACTGAGAGGTTTCTGGCATCCCCGGGTATCAGCGCCATCCCGGCCTGAGAGTCAGACGGTGCTGCCACATGCCTGACATGTGCGTTGCCCTGTCCATCAAAGGTCATCTCGACTAGTCTCTGTTCTGCCTGCCGGGTTTCGGAATCCTGGGCCTCTGCATACTGGACTGCAAGAACTAACGGAATTACAAAAAATACAAGGAGACTAGCCCTCATCTACCCCACCTTTACGTGAAGCATCTGCGCCTTCTCCAGCGGGCAGTCGTTTCTGTCCCTCTGAAGGCTTACAATCTTGTCGGTCACATCCATGCCGTCTGTCACCTGGCCAAACACGGTGTACTGTCTGTCCAAGAACGGGCTGTCGGTTGTAACTATGAAGAACTGCGATCCTGCACTGTCCGGATCCTGTGACCTTGCCATGGAGACTATGCCGCGCTGGTGGGATCTGGTGTTGAACTCTGCCTTGATGGCGTATCCGGGTCCTCCGGTACCCCAAGAGCCCTTGTTGTTCGTCTTTGTGTTCGGATCCCCTCCCTGGATCATAAATCCTGGAATGACCCTGTGAAAGAGCGTTCCGTCATAGAATCCGTCCCTTGCAAGCTTTTCAAAATTTCTAACCGTCTCGGGAGCCAGATCAGGCAGAAGCCTGATTGAGATTCTTCCGAAATTGGTCTCGATGCTTACGTCTGTCATCTTGACTGCTTTGGCGCCTTATCATAAGAGTCTTTTCAGAACATCTCTCTTGATGTCGCAGGCGTCTTGGTGCGGCAGAAATTATAGCAATTATATATGATGATCGGTACTTGAACCCATTGAACCAGACAAACCAGACCGTAGAGATCAAAAAGGCAATCGAGTCCTGTATAGAGCAGGGCATTACAGACAAGCAGGACATCTACACCAAGATAGTCACTGATCTTGAAGTCCCAAGACCTACCGTGAGGAGGGTCGCGCGGGACTTGAGGCTGGACATGCTCAAAAAGATAGACATCCTTCAGTCACGCATATCTGAGATAGAGTCTGCGCCCCCAGAATAATCCGGATTCATTCTCCCGCCGTAACATCACTAATATAAAACACGAATTCCTACATAATTCATGGGCTATATGGGAAATCAGCTGGCCACCGTCTCGACAGGCGCATTTGCAGCCGTTCTGACCGGCCTGTGGTTCTACTTTCTTGACTTTGCTCCCGTGCTGAACTTTATATTTACCATGGCAGTCCCAATCATCTGGTTTCTGACACTCATGTGCTGGCTGGCCCAAAAGAGTGCCGACTATGTGCACAAGCCCTCCATCGCCCATGATGCAGGACAGTCTGCCATAGACGCGCCGATAATCTCCATAACAACCTCCGGCGATCAGGAGCCCCCAAAGGCCGAAAGACAGGTTGGCGCCATAAGCTATGCCGAGACTGCCTCAGACAGGGATCCGTAACCGGCTAGTTCATACCCTTGCAGTGGCTGCATGATATTCCATGGTTGTCCTTGCACCCGGGGCAGCTTACGGCCCCTCCGTAATGACACTTGCAGGGGCACATCTCGGTGGGATCCTTCACAACAACACTACAACCGTATCAATATTTGACCTTTGCAGGATCCCCGTCACACCCATGATCTCTGACAGGGTTTATCATGACTGGCCTGGTGTCTGTAGCTTGGAGGCAATCTCCAGCGTCTCGTCGACCATCTCCCTTAGCCTGTCCTGTGCCCCTGAATCCGAGACGGCATTCCCGCTGACTGATTCGGTGGTTAGGTATACCGCCTTTGGGTTTGCCACCACCCTAAAGTATGACATCAGCTGCGTGAGCAGCGTCTGTACGTCTGTAAATCCTATGTTGCCTGCTGCCATGATTGCCATGCCTGCTACCTTTCCAGGCGTCTTTTTGTAGTTTATGTACTCGAAGAGGTTCTTTAGTGCCGAACTGAAAAACGAGTTGTAAATCGGGGTGCCAACCAGCCAGACATCGGCCTCCGTGATGTCCCTTGCCGCCTCCATCGTGGCCTCGTTGTACTGCTCGCCATAACCGCGATAGCACTCTATCTGGCCTTTTGAGAGATTGATCAGCTTTGTATCCGGGTTTTTTGACTTTGCATACTCAAAGACGTACTTCATCATCACCTGCGTTACTGCGTCCTTTCTCGGGCTGCCTGATATCACTACGACCCTCATACGCTGAATCACTCATGCTGATCCTTATATTTCCGACTGTCTGAAATTACACCTTTCGTATTTTACAGTGTGGAATAAGACGGGCTTGGAGGGCTTCGATCCCTCGACCTGTAACTTAGGAGGCTACCACGCTATCCATACTTCGCGTCATGCTGACTCTGCGCCACAAGCCCGGAGGACAAAACGTTTCTAATTATTTAAGCCCATCTTTTTGAACAGTAGATGGAAATGTACTTTTCAAGGCTTTGCCTTGCACGCTATATTCGTGAGGAATAGCCAGGGTGCCAGTTTTTTGGATGCCCGGTGATTAAACGTGGCACCTGCAAGTCACATACGATGGTACGCGACAAGCAAGTGTTGGCTCTTGTCCACAGAATCCGCATTTAACGCAATCAACCCTGCGCTGTTTACCGTATTCCATCGAGTTCTCCGAAAAACACAATATATCGTACGGTTCGGCTGATCTCTTGGCAGTGTTTTTGACACGTGCCGGCACCGGGAGGACTGTCAATCATAAAGTTTGTAGCACTATCTCAAAAACCATCATGATTCTGATACTTGCCCGTAAAATCTTATACGCATAGTATAGGCCAGAACAATCCGCTCACCTTTGGCTAAATTAACCATATAATCATGCACTTGTCAAACCTGACGTGGTTGAAACCACGGCTTGCACAGAAATCAGGTGACAGGCAAACAGGGATCCGTATTATTTCACACGCAAGAATAAATTTTCACACTAATGTGGCTAATTTACCAGATAGCCCACAAGTCGGTTGCCCATCTCTTTTTCAAGGATTATCGTTATCGCCGCCTTTAGCTCCTCGGGGGATTTGAAGTACCTGCCTGCCAGTCGTCTCTTGAGATCCCTCCAGACGTTTTCAATCTGGTTAAGCTGCGGCGTGCGGGGCGGGAGAAATTCCAGCTTTACGTCACCGCCAGTGCCGGCCACGTATTCTTGAACCTTGTGGGAATGGTGGTACGACGCGTTGTCCAGAACCATGTAAAATTTTGGGTGATTCCTGCGGACATCCTCGAGGAACTCCTTGAACGTCTCAGAGTTTGCAGAATCTGCCACGCGGACGTAGAGGGTATCTGTGCCCATGATGCCAAGCAGGCTGACGGCCTTTTTCGAGAACCCGGTCTGGATCTCGTCGCGTCCTCCCGTGGGCCTCCACCCGTAGCCCGGTTCCTGCGACATGCCGACTGCGGCCTCGTCTTCGACGAACACGGCGCACCCTTCATTGGCCAGATCCCTTGCCCTCTTGCCGGCCGCTGCCTTGAACTCTTCTTGTTCGCTTTCCGAGGCTGACTTGGGCGGAACCGGCCTTGCCTTTCGGTAGGAGAACCCGATCCTTTTGAGCATCCTTCGCAGCGTGCGCTCCTTGCAGTCCATTCCAAACTTCCGCCGGATCATCTCCAGCACCAAGTTGAGCTGCCAGGAGCCGGACTCGAATCCGTACTTTTTTGGCTCGTTGTTCAGCCACGCTCGAATTGTCCTGGAAAAAGACTTGGGCATCTTGCTTTTCCTGCCTCTGCGCATTCGGTTGAACCTGGCCCTCAATCCCCGCTCCTGCATCCGCACCAACCAGTCGCGCACGGTGGAATACGGCATGACAAGCTTCCTGCAGATCTCCCTGATGCTGTGGCTCTGCTTTCTCATGATGCACGCAAGCATCCTGAGCTTGGCCAGAACGTTCTTCTCTTTTGCGCACATCCGCACCAGCTTCTTTTCGCTCACGTTCGGCATGAACAGGGATCCGGCCTCGAGCCTCTTTTGTCCGGATGCCAGTCCGGTTGCGGGAACGGTCCTTGCGCGACGGCCGGGGTCGGCGACGCCTTGTTTTTCTTCGGCAACAGTCATCATAAGCGCATATGAACATACCTATGATCTGAATGTATGCCCCGAGGCATTCAGTCCAACCGGACACAGCACTGACGGGCAAATTATTTCATGAGGTTCGGTAGTTTTCGGAATTATTGACCGAGGGTGATCGGATTGTTTTGGCCCCTACTATGCATGCAAGCATCCTGAGCATGCAAGCATCCTGAGCTTGGCCAGAACGTTCTTCTCTTTTGCGCACATCCGCACCAGCTTCTTTTCGCTCACGTTCGGCATGAACAGGGATCCGGCCTCGAGCCTCTTTTGTCCGGATGCCAGTCCGGTTGCGGGAACGGTCCTTGCGCGACGGCCGGGGTCGGCGACGCCTTGTTTTTCTTCGGCAACAGTCATCATAAGCGCATATGAACATACCTATGATCTGAATGTATGCCCCGAGGCATTCAGTCCAACCGGACACAGCACTGACGGGCAAATTATTTCATGAGGTTCGGTAGTTTTCGGAATTATTGACCGAGGGTGATCGGATTGTTTTGGCCCCTACTATGCATGCAAGCATCCTGAGCTTGGCCAGAACGTTCTTCTCTTTTGCGCACATCCGCACCAGCTTCTTTTCGCTCACGTTCGGCATGAACAGGGATCCGGCCTCGAGCCTCTTTTGTCCGGATGCCAGTCAGGTTGCGGGAACGGTCCTTGCGCGACGGCCGGGGTCGGCGACGCCTTGTTTTTCTTCGGCAACAGTCATCATAAGCGCATATGAACATACCTATGATCTGAATGTATGCCCCGAGGCATTCAGTCCAACCGGACACAGCACTGACGGGCAAATTATTTCATGAGGTTCGGTAGTTTTCGGAATTATTGACCGAGGGTGATCGGATTGTTTTGGCCCCTACTACGCATTTGTTCTATATCTATAAAATGAGAATCTCTTTTAAATATTGACCTCATCTATGTCTCTCAACATATTGGTCTTCCCTAGATTAAATTACGTACGAATCTTAATCGCATTTCTGCTTGTACTGGCACTGGTACCTAAAACCGATATCCATGCAGATACCGAGACCTTTTCAGAATCCGACACGTCCGTACTGTTCATCTCCGAACTCCTGTCATCTTCGCTGGATCTGGCCAAACAACACCTAGATAGTGCTGAAGATGCAAAGACCCTCTCTAGGATCAATACCGAGATCTTTCCACTGCACCTGCAGAATCTAAGGACTTCAAACTCCGTCGTCACAGACGAGATTCATCTGCTCCTCTTGGACATTCATAACGGAATTGGTACCGTAGAATCCCAGCAGATAATCTCAGATATTGACAAATCCAAGAGTCTCCTAGACCAGTATGAGGCTGCCAATCCCAACTATGGAACGGTCATTGCCATGATGATAACGGTGGTAGACGAGCAGTATCAGACTGCCGTTACAGACGAAAACCCCATACTGTATGATCTTTCCCTGGCCCTGACAGAACGGGCCCATGAATTATTCCCAAACACCGATTACGACGAGCGATTGACCAAGGAGATTACCTCATTTCTAATAGAGCTCCAGGGGAAGATAGAGGCAAGGGACGACTTTCATTCGGTTGGAACCCTGATCACGGCAATAAACCGTGATCTTACAGAGTACCAACCACTCTCATATGACAAACAGGAGCTCTATGACACAATCCGTGCTCTGTACGCAGATCTGCTTGAATCCGTGGATGACGGGAATTATGTGGCAGCAGAGGATCTGGCAGTGGAGGCATATCTTGAAAACTTTGAGTATCTGGAGTCTGACATTGAAAAGGTCGACCCCGATCTACTCTCCGCTCTAGAGTGGGACATGAGGGAGGTGCTGCGGGGTATGATTAAAGAGAAACAGGATGCCGGACAAATCCGGGAATTTTTAGAAGAATCGATCCTGCCTGATCTTGACATCGTCGAATCAAAGGTGGCAGAACTGGGTGCAGAAGGATTTGCGCAAGCAGCAACAGCAGCTCCTGAAAGAGTTCTTCTGGAGAGGGGCGATGCGACAAGTGAGGAAAAATCCGGCGTCAGAGACGAGATCGACTTTATCCGCACTACCCTTCAGGAGATGCTGATTCAGCACGAGAACGGGGACTACCAGGCAGCCTACACGTCTGCACGGACTGCGTATCTTGACAGCTACGAGTACGTGGAGATTCCACTCAGGGCAATCGATCCCGACTTTACCCTCGAAGTCGAGTTTCAGTTTGCCACCCTGCGGAATCTCATAAACCAGCAGGCCGACCTTGAGGAGGTTCGAGAGGTCGCAATTTCCATAGAGCGGAATCTGGACGAGTCCGAACGACTGGTAACCGGAACAGGAACTCTGGCACCACTAATTGCATTCTCATCATCCTTTGCAATAATATTTCGCGAGGGTCTGGAGTCGGTTCTGATCCTGGGAGCCATTCTTACGTATCTTGAGGCATCACGAAACAACCGCTTCAAAAAGCATGTATACTACGGGGTCATAGGAGCCATTGGCGCCACCGGCCTGACCTGGTTTGTTGCATCATACATCATAGAGATATCCGGCGCAAACCGTGAACTCATAGAGGCCATTGCAGCGCTGTCTGCCACTGCCATGCTCTTCTATGTCAGCTTCTGGGTTCTAAACAAGATCGAACACAAGAAGTGGATGGAGTTTGTCAAGGCAAAAGTATGGCAGGCAACCACCACCGGCAGCGTGATGGTCTTTGTCATGCTGGCATTCTTTACCGTATATCGGGAGGGATTCGAGACTGTACTCTTCTATCAGGCCATGTCTGGATTTGCCAAATACATGGAGGGATATCTTGCAGTTGGGCTCATTGCTGGATTGGCAGTACTATTCCTGATATACTATCTGATGCGGAAACTTGGAAGAAGGCTACCCCTGCGTGCTCTGTTCGGCCTTACAATGGGCGTTGGCGCATACATGTCCATCACATTCCTTGGAAACGCCGTAAGGGAGCTTCAGGTGCTGGACATAGTGCCGTACACTGCGATGTTTGGTACCATTCCCCGACTGGATATCAACCTGGCCACGATGACGGGAATATACCCCACACTGGAGACAGTGGTAGCCCAGATTGCCCTGCTTGGTGTTTATTTAGTGGCATCAGCGTATGTCCTGATAGTGAAACCCAGAAAGGAGGGACGTCTGGCATCAATGAGAAAATCACACGGGGATGCCAATGTCAAGTAGACAGAGAATCCGCGTTGGCATAGACGTGGGAGGAACGTTTACCAAGGCAGTAGCCATAGATGTGCGGACAGGCGCCATCCTCTCAAAATCCACACTTCCTACCACCCACAGGTCAGAGCGGGGCGTCTCTGAGGGAATAGTGCATGTTCTTACAGACATTCTGAAACAGTCAAGAATCGACATAAACGACATTGAGCTAATCTCGCACAGCACCACGCAGGCCATAAACGCCCTTCTGGAATCTGACACCTCCCGTGTGGGGATAATAGCAATGGGCGTCGGCCCCTCAAAAAAGGACGTAATAAAGCGCACAGACCTTCGCAACATGTCAGATGCAAACCGCAACATTACAACATTCCACGAGTTTCTGGACACGTCCCACCTGATTACCGAAGACGAGGTGGCAGGTTCCGTTGACCGGCTCAAATCAAGGGGTGCCGAGGTGATAGTTGCAACCGAGGCCTTTGGCGTGGACGATCCGTCCAACGAGCTCTTTGTAATGAATACCTCCTCCAAGCACGGCATACCCTCGACAGGCTCACACGAACTCTCCGGCGTCTACGGTCTGGAGATCCGAACCCTGACTGCGGCAGTAAATGCCAGCGTCCTGCCAAGGACATTCCAGGTGGCAGACTACATCGAGGAGGCGATCAGAAAGATCGGCGTTGCCGCGCCCCTGATGATAATGAAGGGAGACGGCGGCGTTACCAGCATGGATACGTTTCGGACAAAACCCATCCTGACAGTCCTGTCAGGCCCGGCTGCAAGCGTCGCAGGTGCCCTGCTCTACCTCAAGGTCACAAACGGCATCTTTGTCGAGGTCGGCGGCACCAGTACGAACATCTGCATAATCCGAAACGGAAAACCCGAGATCCGCTATGTCACAGTGAACAACCATCCCACATGCATCCGTTCCATGGATGTGCGGATTCTGGGGGTTGCCGGCGGCAGCATGGTCTCCCTGAGCAAGAACAGAGTCTCCCAGGTGGGGCCAAGAAGCGCCCACATCGCGGGCCTGAAATACTCCTGCTTTGCAGACCCCGAAGACCTAAAGACCGGGGAGATAGTCTCAATAAAGCCCCGGGAAAACGACTCCGAGGAGTACGTGGCCGTCAGATGCAGGAACGGAACATACGCCATCACAAACACGTGCGCGGCAAACGCCCTTGAGATGATCGACGCAGGAGACTATTCCTTTGGAAACCAGGAATCTGCAAAGACTGCCCTTAAAATACTCGGAAAACACATGGGCGTGCCATACCATGAGGCGGCAATGTCCATAATCCTGACTGCCTCCTTTGAGATTACAAAGACCATCTCCAAGATCATGAAGGAGTTCAAACTGAACAGCTCGGTCCGGCTGATAGGCGGCGGCGGCGGCGCGTCGGTTCTGATTCCGTTTGTTGCAAAGCAGATGGGACTCTCCTATGAAAAGGCCGATCACGCCGACGTGATCTCCTCCATCGGCGTTGCATCCTCCATGCTTCAGGAGGAGATAGAGCAGACCATGGATGATCCGACCCCCGAAAAGATTGGTCTGGTGACCAAGAAGATTCATGCCATGCTAGTGGACAAGGGCGCGGTTCCAGAATCCGTAGTCATCAACAGCCAGTACATACCTGAAAAGGCGCTGCTGCGCGTCACCGCAGTCGGAAATGTGGAACTGGATAGTGTAGACACATCAAAGAATATCTTCACACTAGATGATGCAAGGATCAGGGCAAGCGAGGTCATTGGGATCCCGGAGGATCTGATTGATCTGAGTTATGAGACTGATCACTACCTTGTCTTTACCGGCCATGTGGAGGTCAGAAAGCTCTTCAGCAGAAAGAACCGGCACTTTATTCTGGTGATGGACAGGTACGGCAAACCCAAGCTTACCCTGGAGAACGGCAGGATCATGCAGGGTGGAAGGATATCGGTAATCGAGGAACTTGATGAATTCCTGGAGTCCAGGCGGTCCGAGGTTGCACCCAAGGTGTTCTGCCTCAACGATCTGAAACTCTCTGACTATTCCAGCCTTACGTCATCTTCGAAGATCATGGATGCAATACGGCTGGATCTGGAAGAGTCTGAAAGGGCGGCAGTAATAGTCGAGATGTGAGAATCTCAGATACGATCCACGCCGTCCCTGATCATCTCCCGAATACCGTTCCAGCCCTCGCCCTTGCTGTCGTTCCATCTCTCAAAGTATATCACGTCCTTTAGATCAAGCCTTGGCAGCCAGCCGGCAGTCTCAAGATCCGGCCTCTGTGCAAAGTCGCTGACATGCCCGAGGCACAGGTATGCAACCGGCACGACATGCTCTGGCAGTGCCAGGGCGCTTCTCAGCGTCTGATTTGACAGGATGCTGACCCAGCCCACTCCGATCCCCTCGACCCTTGCAGCCAGCCACAGGTTCTGGATCGCACAGCATACGCTGTACAGCCCGGCCTCCGGAATGCTCGTCCTTCCTATTACAAACGGGCCAAATTTTGTAGGATCATACGTCACGCAGAGGTTTACCGGGGACTCGATGATTCCCTCCAGCTTCAATGAGAGATACTTTGACCTTCTGGGCCCCTCCTGTACCATCCCTGACGATCTGTCCCTCTCCTCTTCAAATGATGCCTTGATCCGTCTCTTTGTCCCGGCGTCCTTTATCAGGATAAAGTTCCATGGCTGGGAGAATCCCACCGACGGGGCGTGGTGTGCGGCATGGAGTATCCTTGAGAGAATCTCGTCGCTTATGGGCCCTGGCGTAAAACTGGATCTTACATCCCTTCTGGAATAGACGGTCTTGTAGAATCCCCTCTTCTCCTCCTCGGTAAAGTCGCCTGTCAAGTGTAACGCATCCCCGTTCTGTTAAACGTTAATAATGTCATCGTCCGGCCATTTACTTCAATGGGCCGGTAGTCTAGCTGGTTAGGATACCGCCTCGACACGGCGGTGATCGTGAGTTCGAATCTCACTCGGCCCACTCTTCACTCAGATTCCCGTACTGAACTCTTTGTCAATGGTACTCCACGAGGTCTGCGTTGTTATCATTCCCTCTACAGTAAAGCTGCCGATCTCATTGTTTATTATTGCCTCATACGTCTCTGCACCTACATCGGACTTTGAGAGGACAAAGATGCTCTTCAACGGAATCTCGGCACCCGGATAAAAGACGGCCCTTCCCGGCAGTGCTATGTCCACCACGGAGTACTGGCCCGAACCCAGCTGCTTTCCATCGCTATACAGCTGATACCCTATAACTGCGACTGTAAACGTCTTCTCGCTTGGATTCTTTACAAGAAAGACGACGTCAAGCTTTGCCTGGTTCTTCAAGTTGTTCACATCTATCAACTCCACACTGTCAAGCCTGATCTCGACCTGTTCCAGCGACTCGTTGTCCAGACTTGCATAATATACGATTCCACCCATCAGCGCAAACACACCTACTAGTGCCGCATACACTGTCATCTTGCTCTGGAGTGCCATTTCAATGGTATCATGCCATGCACAACTAAAAAGGCGCATCCTGTTGAGGCACGCGTACCTGCACACAAGGCTGAGCATATCAACTCCACACTGTCAGAGGCACGGCGCTGTACATCTCGACTGATGGTGTTCCAAGCGACTACGTTGTCCAGACAAGACCGTTCCGGGCAGCGTGCAAGACCCTAATAGGACGAATCATTACCACCCTGATCTACCAGCGGATGGCAATCAGGCACACAAAAAGCGTGGAGCCGACAAAAAGACCGGCGGCCTGACAAAGAAGCAGCGCGCCTACAACAAGAGGGTAGCGTGCGGAAGCGAAACAGTACAAGAGGCATAGGAGTACACTGTGGTAAACCATCTCAACAGTGCAGCACCGTCGATCTGATCAAGACGCTGTGCGGAGGCTCCGCTAGGAGGCGCGTGTCAGACGTGCCGGTGTCTGATCATGTGCCATGTACACATGTACATCATGACGCCTACAGATCCGGGCTGCAGAACGGGACATACGCGATGCCGTTGTACTGCAGAGGAACGTGCGGCACAAGCTGTCAGTATCTGAGGGAATGCGTGTCTCTTCGGCATTAGTCTCAGTTGTCCGCACCTGTCACAAGCAAGGCATACTACCGCGCATCGCGGTGGAATCGCTCATCAGGGATCCGACTGGAGAATATTCAAACCGCCTCTACGTGAAAACGAAACACTTACAATAGTAATCACGGCTTAAATTACTTGGATGGAACTGAGGACATAAAACAAAGTTTCCGAAATGCTTAGTTTCGGTACAATAGAACGCAACAAAGTTTCCGAAATGCTTAGTTTCGGTACAATAGAACGCAACAAAGTTTCCGAAATGCTTAGTTTCGGTACAATAGAACGCAACAAAGTTTCCGAAATGCTTAGTTTCGGTACAATAGAACGCAACAAAGTTTCCGAAATGCTTAGTTTCGGTACAATAGAACGCAACAAAGTTTCCGAAATGCTTAGTTTCGGTACAATAGAACGCAACAAAGTTTCCGAAATGCTTAGTTTCGGTACAATAGAACGCAACAAAGTTTCTGTATAGTCCCGAAAGTCGTTCACCCCCCACATGAGGCTCCAGCCCGGGGTGGACACGCCCAATGACAGACATCATCGGCGGCATGGCATCGCGTGCCAAATTCCTGAGAAATGCAGTCAGCCTGTCCCTTACTGGAAACGGCGGTGTGTGGGCCCGTCGGTGGAGACGCACGGCCGCGTGGCGTCATATAGGAAGACGG
Organism: Candidatus Nitrosopumilus sp.; assembly: GCA_965238275.1. GTDB lineage: Archaea > Thermoproteota > Nitrososphaeria > Nitrososphaerales > Nitrosopumilaceae > Nitrosopumilus. Next base: position 557,986 of record OZ250186.1, on the reverse strand, counting down.
AGAGTGCGAGTAATGAAAAAACTGGACCAGGCCAAAGTCGAATGGATCATCCAACAAAAACGCAAGAATGCCCACAACAAGGAGATTGCAGCAAGCATGGGCGTCTCGGTCAGATGGGTCCAAAAGCTGCAGAAGAGGTACAAGGACAAGGACAAGATTACGTATCCGGCCCCCCATGGGCAGGCCCAAAAAGTGCGCGCCCGGCAGGCGGGATCATTCGGCGGTCCTCTCGGCTGCCTCAAACGAGGTATTCGGGGCCGCGTCCCTGGAGCGCATCATAAAGTCACTTTCCGGAATACATATTCCACACAACGCCCTGCACAAAATATTGAAGGATGCCGGTTTTGCAGACACCCAGCCAAAGAAGAGCCAGCGCCCAAGTGGATCCGCTACGAGCGCGAGCACTCCAATTCCATGTGGCACACCGACTACAAGTAGCTTGACGACGGCAGGTGGTTCCTGTGCTACGAGGACGACGCCTCGCGTTTCGTGACCGGTTTCGGGGTATTGGAATAGGCATTCTATCCAATCATGCACTAAATTGTTGTTACTTCTGCGTTAACTGATGTGTTAGAAATTCTTATTAACCTATATGTTTGAGGATTTACAATGAAATTACAATTATACGCAATTATTGCAGTCACCGCGATCAGTATGTTAGGAATAGGTACATTCTCTCAATCCGCAACCGCCCAACTGTCAGGAGAGATTGAAATTGGCGCGATCGCGCCAATCAGCGGCGATCTGTCAAACTTTGGAGCAGAGAACAACGCTGCCCATCAGATTGCAATAGATGACTTTAACGCATACCTTGCAGAAAAGGGAGCAACCTGGTCACTCTCACTGACGACCGAGGATTCCCAGACGCTTCCAACAGTAGCCCTTGAAAAGATGCAGGCTCTCCATGCAAGGGGCATACAGCATGTGATAGGACCAGAGTCCAGCGGAAGCCTGCAGAACGTAAAGGGATACGTTGACTCCAACAACATGCTGGTCATCAGTTGTTGCTCCACATCACCACTGCTTGCAATCGAGGGAGACAGCATCTTCAGGACAGTCCCTGACGACACCAACCAGGCAGTTGCAATAGCAAAGCTGCTTGAGAGCAATGGAATCGATGTGGTCGTTCCGATATGGAGGGAGGATGCATGGGGCGTGGGACTACAGGACGCACTTCGTGAGTCAGTCCCCGCACTGGGAGGAACGATAGTCGAAGGATTTGGCTACAACCCTGAAGCAAGTGACTTTTCAACCGAGACATCCATCTTGGCAGACACAGTGCAGGGACTTGTTGATGAGAATGGCGCAGAGAATGTGGGCGTGGTATACATTGCATTTGGAGAGGCCGTACTGTTCTTCCAGTCGGCACAGAACCATGAAGTACTAAACGAGATCAGATGGTTTGGCGCAGATGCCAGCGCAAAGGATCCAAGATTCATCTCGGATCCGCTCGCCTTGGAATTCTCTACCAACACCTCATTTACCACCGTAGTGGTGGCCTCAGGCCAGAATGACAAGAGTGCGCATGTGGATGAATCAGTGGCTGCAATACTTGGAAACACTCCTACTGCATATGCAAGCGCCTCATATGATGCAATATGGCTTTTGGGCCTTGCAATGGAGGCAACTGATAGCACCGATGTTGATACCCTGACCGAAGCGATTCCCCGGGTTGCAGATGAGCATAGGGGTGCACTGGGCCTGGTCAGCCTGAATTCCGCAGGGGATCTTGCACAGGCAAACTATGACATATGGGCAATCGAAAATGAGGAGTGGACGTTCCTTGGAACTTATGATGCCGGTAGCAACTCCATCGTGCCTGCTGCCATGGATGCAATGGAGGAGAAGCTGTCCGGCGAGATCGAGATAGGCTCAATCATACCGCTCACGGGCAAACTTGCCAGATCCGGAGAGGAGAACAAGATCGGATACGAGCTTGCAGTGGAACACTTTAACGCATACCTTGCAGAAAAGGATGCAGGCTGGTTCCTTTCGGTAGTGTCCGAGGATTCCCAGACCCAGCCCACGGTGACGCTTGAAAAGGTGCAGGCACTAAACGCTAAGGGCATAAAGCACGTCATAGGCCCACAGTCCAGCGGCAACATACAGAACATCAAGGGGTATGTAGACTCTAACAACATTATGATAATCAGTCCCTCCTCCACGTCACCACTCCTTGCAATCGGGGACGACAGCATATTCCGACTGGCCCCTGACGACTCCAACCAGGCAGTCGCACTGGTCCGTCTTCTCCAGGATGCAGGAATCGAGGTGATCGTTCCCATATGGAGGGACGAGGCATGGGGCGTGGGACTGGAACGCGCCATACGTGAAGCATTCCCTGCAACAGGAGGAACAGTAGATGACGGAATAGCATACAATCCCGAGGCTACCGACTTTTCAAGCGAGGCATCATTACTGGCAGAGATAGTTCGGGGATACGTAGACGAGTATGGCGCAGACAAGGTGGGCGTCACGAGCTTTGGCTTCGGCGAGACACAGATTCTCTTCCAGTCCGCAGCATCCCATGACATACTAAACAAGGTCAGATGGTTCGGCGCAGATGCTGTCACCAAGGACACGGTCATCATAGACGACCCAATCACATTAGAATTTGCCACCAATACCGAGTTTACGACACTCCAAGTCGCATCAGGCAAGAACGATGCCAGCAAGCAGGTAGAGGAGGCAGTCGAGGAGGCCATTGGCAGGACTCCACGAACCTATGCAAGCTCCGCATATGATGCAATCTGGCTCCTGGGCCTTTCCATGGAGCGCATACAGAGCACCGATGTCACCAAACTGACTGCCGTATTCCCAGAGGTTGCAGCAGAGCACAGTGGCGCACTTGGCTCCACAAGGCTCAACGCTGCCGGCGACCTGGCCCAGGTAAACTATGACGTATGGACGATTTTAGACGGCCAGTGGACGCAGCTCGGCGTGTACTTTGCCTCTAGTAACTCAGTTGAACCAGTTGAACCAGTTGAACCAGTTGAACCAGTTGAACCAGTTGAACCAGTTGAACCACCCGGCGGATGCCTGATTGCGACTGCAGCATACGGCAGCGAGCTTGCACCACAGGTACAGTTCCTCCGTGAAATCAGGGACAGTTCACTACTCTCCACGGAATCCGGAACATCATTCATGACAGGATTCAACCAGGTCTACTACTCCTTCTCGCCTGCAATTGCAGACCTTGAAAGGGATAACCCAATGTTCAGGGATGCCGTAAGGGCACTGATAACACCGGGACTGTACACCATGAACATCATGACGCTTGCAGACCCAGGCTCTGAGGTATCGGTGCTGGTCTTTGGCATGCTCTCGATTGCAGCCATCGGAGGAGTCTACGTGGCAGGACCAATCCTGGCAGTCCACACGGTCCGCAAAAGGATAAGCCGCCGCAACTAGTTCGGCGGATTACCCAAATACCTAATATTTGATCCCTTTTCATTGTAGTCCATGGCTGCACTTGAACAGGCAATTCTTACGTGGATTCATCTCGTCTCTGCTGCAATATGGGTGGGTGGCTCGATCTTCATCGGGGTCGTATTCTCCCCGCTTTTAAAGACAATAGCAGAATCCGTGGAGGAGAGAATGCAGATCATGATCCGTGTTGGAAGGCGGTTCAACATGATAGCGGTCCCCTCGCTGGTAATTCTGATGGCAACAGGACTGTACAGTTCACACGCCCTGCTGGGCCGGCCTGAACTTCTTGTAGCTACAAGCTATGGCACGTTCCTTATAGTCAAGATTATTCTGGTGGCTGCACTGGTAATCACGTATGTCATACATGTACGGATAATACGCGGGGATGTGGAAAAGAAGATCATGTCCGGGCAGTTATCCGACGTGCAGATTCAAAAACTCAGAAAGAAGATCATCATTCTTGGCGAGATTACTGTCGTCCTGTCGGTGGCAATCCTGTTCTTTGCGTCACTGCTTGATGCCGGGGTGTGAGACGCCGTCGATTATCACCTCGAACCCGCCATCAAGCCTTCCAATCCCGTACCTGCATCCGGTAATCTTGGAGGCGACAAACAGATTCGTCTCCATGTGTCTTGTGATGCTTCTAACCTGGAATGCGGTTCTTCCGTCGCACAGACTTGCAGGCACAACAAGCATGTCTGCCAGATTCTCGTCTACTCCTAGGGATTCTGCAAATCTGCCTGCATCGATCCCAAACCTGTGCGTCTTCCTGTCAAGCAACGAATCCGTCCCTGTTATGCGGTCGCCTGTCTCAAAGACCAGCATGGATGCGCCCGAATCTGCAGCAGTCTGTTCCATGATTCTTACATTCAGGGCCAATCCTGCCAGGTCCTTGCTGACTCTTCTGATCTCGTTTCGTATTATCTCCTCTGGAAGTCTTGAGAACGTACAGATCATCTCAGCCCTGCCCGTTCTCTTGCCAGAGAATGTAGCCGGCCTGAGATCAGACGGGAACACATGCAGAACCACCTCCCCCATGCCCCTTGGATAGTATCCGCGCCTCCTTACCTCAAGTGAAAACATCATCCCCATTCTGGAATATGCCTCCCCCAGTACGTGCGTGGCGTAATCCATCGAGGGGCTCCAGGACACGTCAGTTCCTCCCCTGATTGTAAGATCCAGGCTGTTACGGGAGGCGGCTACAACCGGAATCAAGACCTGCAGAATCAGCGGAATGCTCCCTGCTGTCCCCACATCCTCGACTAGTTCCATGTTATCCATTGTGCCCGGAACAAATTTCAGTTCCGTGGATCCCATCTCGGCTCCCATCACTTCTGCACCCGCAATCCTTTGGAGTATGGATATTGCTGCAAGGTGTTGGGGCCTCAGCCCCGAAACCCTCCTGTTCTTTCTGATGCTCTTCAGATGTATGGGTCTTCCTGTAATGCACGAGAGGGCTACTGCAGAGCGGACTATCTGTCCCCCGCCTTCACCGCGTCCGCCGTCAATCTCCAAAGGATCCATCGCGTCTCCTGTCTGAAACCCCTATGATAGTTTTTTTAAAAAGGTATCCAAAACTCCTGTATGGACGGTCTGCTTATAGGAAGATTCCAGCCATTCCATCTGGGCCACCTGCAGGCCCTGCAGTTTGCGCTGTCCCGGGTGAACAGCCTGTGGGTGGGTCTGGGAAGCTCCAACAGAACCGCAGACAGGAACAACCCGTTCTCGGCTGACGAGAGGAGGCAGATGATCCTCGCATCCATCAATAATGACACCCTGAAGAGGATCTCCATTTACCCCATACCTGATGTGGACAACCATATCAGATGGATTGAGATGATCAGTACCATTGTGCCTGATTTTGGAATCATCTTCTCAAACGACGAACTGACAAAACGCCTCTACTCCAAGAGAGGCGTCCTGGTAGAATCGATCCCGTTCCTGCAAAGGGATCTTCTCTCCGGTACCAACATCAGGAATCTGATTGCAGGCGGCGGCGGGGAGTGGAGAAGCCTGGTTCCTGACGGAACCCGCAGGTTTCTAGAAGAGTCCGGCGCCTCACGCGCACGTCTCCTCTAATTTTAAATAACGCCTGCAAAGACACCACTTGAGACTGATTTGGAATACCTAGTTATGCTGCCCGGACCAACGAATGTACCTGAACGTGTAACTAGGGCAATGATTACCTATCCAATCAACCACCGTAGTGATGACTTTGTGGATCTCTATCAGGAGTGCGTGGACAACACAAAGAGCGTCTTTGAGACAAAAGGGGACGCTGTATGCCTGTCCTCATCCGGTACTGGCGCCACTGAATGTTCGGTATTAAATCTGATCAAAAAGGGCGACAAGGTGATAATTCCGGTAAACGGAGAATTCAGCTCCCGGCTGGCCCAGCAGATTGAATGGGCCGGAGGCCAGGCGATTCGAGTCGAGACCACGCCTGGCGTCAATGCCACATTTGATCAGGTCAAGGAGGCGTTTGACAACAACAGCGATGTCAAGGCATTCTACTGCGTCTGGAACGAGACCTCCACCGGAACCATGCTGAACTATCTTGACAGGATAAAGGATCTCACATCAAGAAACGACTCCTACTATGTACTTGACGGCGTGTCCATTGTGGGCGGCGAGGAGCTTCACATGGACAAGTGGGGAATAGATATTGCCATGACAGGTGCCCAAAAGGCGTTTGCCGCCCCACCGGGCATCTCACCGATCTGTGTAAACCAAAGAACCAGGAGATACATGGAGGCAAATCCGCCAAACACGATGTACTTTAACCTTCCAAGGTACTTCAAATACTATGACGAGTCAAAGCACACTCCGTTTACGCCTGCACTCCCCGTGCTTTACGCATACAGGGAGGCGTTGAGAATCATTCTTGAGGAGGGAATGGAGAACAGGATTCACCGCCACCGGGTCTGCTCTGAGGCCCTATACTCCGGACTGTCTGAGATCGGACTGACGCCGTTTGCAGACAAGGACTCCCGCTCCACAGTCGTAATTGCATTAAACTATCTGGACGGACTGGAGGACAAGATATTCCGCGATACACTGTCCAAAAAGTTCAGAATTCTGGTTGCCGGCGGGTTTGGAGACCTGAAAGGCAAGGTGTTCCGGGTAGGATGCATGGGAGAGATAAACAGGTACCATGTAATGAGGGCCATCTCCGGCATTGCATCCACGCTGGCCATGATGGGCTATGACACGGACATACAGGCAGGCCTGCGCGCAGCAGAAGAGAAGCTAAACGCCCTCTGATTTTGGCATGTGCCGGAGCTGCATTCGGCCATGATGGGCTATGACACGGACATACAGGCAGGCCTGCGCGTGTTTTCAATGTTGATGCGTGCGTCTGAGATTATCCATCAGAATAGCCCCGCTATGATCTGTTAGAAGATCATGATATCTGATCCCTCTAAAGGCTGACGTATTACGTAAAATGACAGGCAGCCATACGCGTTTCTGGGCTTCTCGTGTCTAGCTTAATATATGGAAATTCAAGATCGAGTACAATGGCTTTCGAGAAGGGTTCTCTGATTCTAGTAGATTACACTGCAAGCATAAAGGAGACCGGGGATGTCTTTGACACAACGTCTGCGGACGTGGCAGAAAAGCATCTCATGCATGATGAGCACACGCACTATGAGCCAAAACTGATCTCCGTAGGCGACACGTCGTATCCGATTCTGGAAGGGGTCGACAAGATACTGGCAGAGACCGTAGTCGATGAACGGCGCACAATCGAGCTTGCACCTGACATGGCCTTTGGCAAAAAGGATCCCGGCAAGATCAGAATGATCTCCATGAGGAAGCTTGGAGATGACGCAGAGAAGGTCTCCGTCGGAGACAGGGTTGAAATCGACGGCAAGATCGGAACGATCCGTTTTATCGGATCCGGACGTGTCCAGATGGACTACAACCACAGATACGCCGGAAAGACGATCGTTTACGACGTACACATAGTCAAGTCCGTCGAGGACGCAGACGACCGGGTCGCCCAAATCATCAGGGAACGGCTGCACCTGCACACAGCAGATGTCTCCTTTGCGCTTGCCGAGAACAAGCTAAACATTACAATTCCCACAGAGGAGTCGCGTCTTAACGATCTGCGTATGGGAAAGAATTTTGTTCAATCCGACATATTCAAGTTTGTACCCACTATAGACGAGATCAGCTTTATCGAAGTGTATACAAACCCGCAGCGTCCACCATCACCACCATCTAGCACCGCCGAGACAGACGCCCCTGACCAAACCCCGGATGCCGACCAAACCCCGGATGACCAAACCCCGGATGCCGACCAAACCCCGGATGCCGACCAAGCCCAAACCCCGGATGCCGGCCAAACCCCGGATGCCGGCCAAACCCCGGATGCCGACACACCAGCCCAAACCCCGGATGCCGGCCAAACCCCGGATGCCGGCCAAACCCCGGATGCCGACACACCAGCCCAAACCCCGGATGCCGGCCAAACCCCGGATGCCGACACACCAGCCCAAACCCCGGATGCCGGCCAGCCACCCGAACAATAGACTCTAGATTATCCTTGTGCTTCTTGCAAGATCCTCTGCGCTCTTTTCAGTCATCTCTACCTCCCTGAGAATCGTGTACCTCTCCGGCCTTTGCTCCTGTGCAATGGTCAAGGCCTTGATGACTGCATCCTGCCCGATACCAATCTGTGCTGCGGTAGTCGGGGCCCCTACATCCTTCAATGTCTTTGCGATCTTCTTCCAGTTCTGTCCCTGCAGCTTTGCCATCATTATGGAACCCAATCCGCATTTCTCTCCATGAAGTCCGATGCCTGGGGCAATCTTGTCAAGTGCGTGTGAGAAGAGGTGCTCTGAGCCTGAGCACGGCCTGCTGCTTCCTGCAATACATGATGCCACGCCTGCGCTGATCAGTCCCTCTACAATCACCCTTGCATCCAGGCCATTCCTTGCAAACTCTGCAGAGTTTTCCATGACTATCTCGGCACTCATCATGGCCAGATCCGACGAATACCTTCCGTAATACTCGCCGTTCCTCTCGTGGCCAATCTGCCAGTCCCTTACTGCAACTATGTTTGCCACAAGATCCCCGCAGCCGCTTGCAAGCAGTCTTGCAGGTGCCTTCCTGATCACGTCTATATCCACAAAGACCCCCATGGGCGCTGATGCGACAATGGAATGGGGCCTGTGGCTTCTTACGGAGACAAACGGACTTGCCATTCCGTCATGGGAAGCTGCCGTGGGCAGACTGACAAACGGCCTGCCCAGCCTGTATGAGATCATCTTTGCCGTGTCAACGGATCTGCCTCCTCCGATCCCGGCAATCATGTCAGAATCGTCCTCTGTGACCTGTTTCTGAATCTTGTTGATGGACCTGATCTGGCTGTCTCCTGGCGCATGCCATGTAAATTTGATCCCCTTTGATTCAAGCGATCTCTGGATCCTCTTTCCCAGTATGCCCTGAACGTTCGTGCCTGATATCAGGGAGACTGTTTTGGGTCCGCCCAGCGACTTCAAAAATTCTCCGAACCCGTCCATGTTCCCCTCCCCGATCTCAATGAGCCTGGGGAGCTCCATCGTGTGTGACTTTGTTCTGCTCTTACTTTTTCCCATTATTGGAGAGATCAAAAAGTTATTTAAAAGGGTAATATGCCATATTCATTATCTTAATAGGTGTATTTTTGTCAAACAATGTAGAGGAAAAAATTTTGCACGGGACAACCACCGTAGGTATCAAGGCTACCGATGGTGTGGTGCTGTGTGCCGACATGAGGGCCAGCGCAGGATATTTCATCGCAAACAACAACACCATGAAGATTCAAAAGATCGATCTTCACGCAGGACTGACCCTGGCAGGCGGGGTTGCAGACGCACAGAACATTGTTGACATATTACGATACCACTCCAACCTCCACAGGGTCGAGAAACCACACCCCATTCCAATCCACTCCCTTGCAAGACTCTGCTCGCTGATATTCCATCAGAACCGCGGATATCCGTTCATGGCCGACATTCTGGTGGGCGGGTATGACGCGCAGGGCCCCGCGCTCTTCAACATAGACATGTTCGGCTCCGTCGAGGAAAAGTCATATGTTACAACCGGCAGCGGCTCGCTTGTGGCATACGGCCTGCTTGAGGAGGAGTACCGGGAGAACCTTACCGTGGAGGGTGCCAAGAAGGTTGCCCTGCGTGCGGTCCGGGCGGCAATAGTTCGAAACATAGGGACCGGCGACGGGATCAATGTTGCAGTCATAGACAAGGACGGATTCCGCCTCCTGACTGACGAGCAAAAGAAGGCAGTCATCAAACTTTAGTGATTCAATGCAAAGAAAAAACCAACCGAGAGAACCAGTTCCTACTAGCCAGAGCATCATGGCTACCATACTGACAAGTATCCCAAGGGAGGCAAAGATCACAAAGATAGAGTACGAGGGCCCGAGAATCGCCCTCTACACAAGCTCCCCCCGCTACCTCATGGAGAACGGCGAGAAGATATCAAACCTTGTAAACGTCATAAAGAAGAGGATTGTGATAAGAACCGACGAGTCCATCAGAAAACCAGAAGACGAGGCCTGGCACATAATATCCGAATCCGTTCCCAAGGAGGCAAACCTGCAGGGAGCCATCTTTGACACCACCACAGGAGAGGTCTCCGTCGAGGCAAAGAGGCCCTGGCTGCTGCAGAGAAACGCAAAGGAGTTTGACCATGTCCTGATAACTGAAAATACCGGCTGGAGGCTGCGCATCCGAAAGGCCACAACCATACCCTCGCGCACCATCCAGATCATCAACTCAACCCTGAAGCAGGCCTCCTCTGAAAGAAGCAAGCAGCTCAAGCAGATAGGCGATGAAATATTTAGGCCCAGGCTCTCGCAGAGGACAGAAGTCTCCCTGTACACCCTTGGCGGATTCGGCCAGGTGGGAAGATCCTCGCTGCTCCTCTCCACCCCGGAAAGCAAGATTCTGATCGACTGCGGAATAAACCCCGGCGCGCGCTCCCCGATGGACGCATTCCCAAGACTTGACTCTGTCCATCTGACCCTGGACGAGCTTGACGCCGTGGTCATCGGCCACGCGCATCTGGACCACACGGGGTTCCTCCCCGTCCTCTCCAAGTACGGATACAAGGGCCCCATATACTGCACGGAGCCCACGCTCCCCATGATGAACCTCATCCAGCTGGATGCCATAAAGGTGGCAGCCGCGCAGGGCAGAACCCCGATCTACTCGGAGAGGGACGTAAAGCAGATCATGAGGCAGGCCATCACGCTCCCCTACAACACCGTCACTGACATATCCCCTGACATCAAGCTGGTTCTTGCAAACGCCGGACACATCCTGGGCTCTGCACTGTGCCACTTCCATATCGGCAACGGCGACCACAACTTTGTATACTCTGGCGACATCAAGTTTGGCAAGAGCATTCTGTTTGAGGCTGCCAGCTGGAACTTCCCCCGCGTGGAGACGCTTCTCATTGAAAGCACGTACGGCCTCAAGGAGGACATACAGCCAAGCAGGCAGGAGGTCGAGTCTGCCTTCATAAACACGGTAAACAACACCCTTGCAGACGGCGGCAAGGTCCTGATACCGATCCCGGCAGTGGGAAGGGCCCAGGAGATCATGATGGTAATAGACCACTACATGAAGTCCGGCCAGATGATCGAGGCGTCCGTATTCACCGAGGGAATGATATCTGAGGCCTCTGCAATCCACGAGTCCTATCCGGAGTACCTTGCCAAGGAGCTCCGGCAGAAGATTCTGGAGACAGACGACAACCCGTTTGACTCGGAGTACTTTACCAACATCGAGCACGCAGATGCAAGGGAGGAGCCCATGAGGGAGGACTCCCCGTGCATCATCCTTGCGACCTCAGGCATGCTTGAGGGCGGCCCCGTCCTGGAGTACTTTAAGAACATCGCCCCTGACAAAAAGAGCAAGATTCTCTTTGTCTCCTATCAGGTTAATGGCACCATGGGGCGCCGGGTTCTTGACGGTTCCAGGCAGGTCACCATGCTGGGCAAGGCAGGCAAGGTCGAGGCAGTCACCATCAGCTGCAGTGTTGAAAAACTCGACGGCTTCAGCGGGCACAGCGACTACAACCAGCTCATGTCGTTCGTCCAGAGGCTCAGGCCCAAGCTCCGCCGCGTCTTGGTCAATCACGGTGAGCGCAAAAAGTCAGAGAACCTTGCCACCAGCATAAGACGGATGTACAGGCTTACCTCCCACTATCCGCAGGTGCAAGAAGCAATAAAGCTATTTTAAGTCGTACTCGGGCTTCCAGATCTTTATGTTCGGGGGGGTCACAATGATCCTCTCCTCGCCAAGCCGCGCAATGTCTGCATTAGAGGCCTTTGCGACTGCGTACACCTCCTCGACCAGCTTGCGCAGCTGCCCTACATCCTTTTGTGCAAGGGGGGTCACCCTTAGAATCAGAATCATCTCCTTTTTGATGTCCTCCCGTATGGAATGCATGTCACTGACATCCTTGATTGTTATTGCCTTGAGGTACGTGGGACTCTCATGCTTCTGCATTCTGGCTAAACTGCGATCTACTTCCTCAAAAACTCTTCCATGAGTCCGGGATTTTTTTAGTGCCTATAGTCTAAACCCGATGTAATCGGACTCTATTGCGCATGCTGAATTAATGTTTCTGGTCTTCCCGTCCTCCTCCCTTACCAGGACGGTTCCCGTCTGGTCTTTTGGCGCATCAGAGTATCTGAGGGTCACCGATGCTGCAAACCCCACATGGGATGCTGCGCTCTTTCCGCGCAGAATCGAGACCGGCCCTACGTGGTCTTGTGCCTCAAGCAGTATGTCCCCTGGCAGCGCTATTGCCGCAATCATCTCGTTTTCATCCTTGTTCCTTCCCACCACAAACTTTGTCTCCTCATCGAGCCTAAAGTGCCTGCCTACCTTCAGCAGATCAATGTCATTGATGGTGGGAGTCTCCGTGTGCCCGAAAAGATCCCTGGCCTTTACCCCGAACTGCGGCTCAGTCAGCAGGCATCCTCCGCCGGCATTGGGCGGATTCTCTATCCCGTACTCCCTTGCCATCTGCAGCTGGTTCCTTCTGGTCCTGCCCCTGATCAATCCCATGTCCTCTCTCCTTATCAGCCCGTCCCTTTCAGGATCAGTCTTGGGCAACAGTCCTGCAGAGAGTGGCCGCACTATCTTTCCCACCAGTTCTGACTCCTTTTCGATGGTCCTCAGGGCCGGCCCGTGCTGGCTCATGGGGCGCTGTCCCAGCACCTCGCCTGATATGACAAACTCGGCGCCGATGTCCTCCATGTGCTTCTTTGCAGCCTTGAACATCATGGCGCGGCAGTCAATACACGGGTTGAACCCTGCGCCCCTTCCGTACTTTGGGCTCTTTAGCATCTCGATATACTCGTCTCCTAGGTAGACTGTCTTCAAATTCACGTTGAGGTCCTCTGCCCTCTCCCTTATCTCAAATCCGCAGCCTCTGCCGCAGTCAAAGTCGCAAAAAGGAGTCTTGATTGCCACTGCAGATACCTCAAAGCCCTGCTTCTGCATCATCCTCACTGCAAGCTGGCTGTCCAGGCCGCCGGAGAGCAGCGCCACAACCTTCTTCTTCTCCTCCTCCTGCTCCATCACACTATTCCGGATCAGATCTATATATACATAAATTGAGACCTGTCCCTCCCACCCGTGTGGACCAGCGCAGACAGGACCTCCTAGGATATGCAGAAGAGATCGGCTGCGACGCGCTGGTAACCTTTGAGCCTGAGAATCTCTTTTACATGACAGGATTCTGGGGCGAGGCTGCGGGGCTGCTGGAGTCTGACGGAACAACTACCATAGTCGCACCCGAGCTTGAGATGGGAAGGGTCCGGGAGGAGTCCCGTGACTGCAACGTGGTCCGGGCAGAGCGGGGATCGGGACTCGTCTCCTCGCTTGCCGGACAGATTCGCGGCAAGAGTCCCTGCACCGACTGCCGGGACTACTCCACAATGATGTCCCTGAAGGGCCGCATCCCGGCCATCTTGCAGTCAGCCCAGCCGTTCTACAACTCACGCATTATCAAGGATACACAAGAGATTACCATACTCAAAAAGGCCTCCCGAATCATAGACGAGCTCTTCGAGGTATGCGCCCAGTCCATCCATGCCGGCCAGAAGGAGTCCGAGCTGCAGGCGGCAATAATGGCCCACGCATGCTCGCGCCAGATGTTTGATACCGGCTATTCCTCCACGCTCAACCCGCTGATAATAGCAGGCGGCCCCAACGGCGCCCTGCCCCATGCGCAGGTGACGTCAAGAAGGTTCCGAAGGCACGATCTCGTAGTAGTTGATCTCACCTTAAGATACAAGGGATACGTATCTGATGCGACAAGAACGTTTGCCATAGGAGGGATCCGGCCCCGGGCAGCCGAGGCATACGATGTGGTCCGGGAATCCCAGAGGCTCGGCCTGAAGAGCGTCCGGCCAGGCGCCACATGCGGCGAGGTTGACGAGTCCTGCAGGCAGTACATCCAGGAGAGCGGCTTTGGCCAGTACTTTATCCACTCCACCGGGCACGGGATAGGCCTTGAGGTGCACGAGCCTCCGGCAGTCTCTGCGGGGGTACAAACCGAGCTGAAAAAGAACATGGCCATAACCGTGGAGCCGGGCATATACATAGAGGACTCCTTTGGAATCCGCATAGAGGACTCGCTGATGGTGGCAGCAGGCGACCGTCCCACCGTCATGCACAAGTTTACCAAGGACCTGCTGGTGGTCTGATGCGCGGCTAGTCGTAAAACTCGACTAGCTCTGTGACGTGCTTTGCCTCTGCATTGTTTGGAGTAATGCTGCCTGATACCATATCCACGTTCCAGCTGTACTCCATCTGGCCCCTGTACGACTCAAAGTCAAGCACCACCCTGTACACCTCGTCATTGGGTAGATCATCACCGACAGTCCTGTTTATGGCAAGGCTCACCGTGGTCCTCTTGTCATCAAATATGCCATCCTCCGGATACACCTTGTCAATCTTCTCCTCGATTGCCTCCATCACCGTCAGTCCCGTTCCGTCGCCCCCGTCATACCCCATCAGCGCCTCCACCACCCTCTGCTCCTGTTCTGAAAGATCAGGAAACGTGTCATCCAGGCTCTTTGCCGTCAGTAACGGCACCACAAACACCACAAACAGCGCAAGTATTCCCAGGTAGATCGGGGCCCTCTTTTTGAGGAATGCGCCAAAGTCGGACTTTTTCTTCTTCTTCTTCCCTGCAACGTCCTTTTTCTTCCTGCCCATCTTTACTCCCCTGAGACTAGTATCTGGCAGTTAGAATTAAAACTTGCCAGGGAAACTGTATCACTCCGTTCCCCCTCTCATACTGCTTGGCATTCTCCCTTACTGCCTCTTTGAGCCTCCCAATCTGCGTCTCTCCAAGCGATTCTATCTTCTCCTTGGCAGGCCTTGAGACATACTCTAGGTACATCCTCCAGTACTGCCCAAAATCTCCGGGACTGTACGTAAAGACAAACTCGCGCACCTGCACGCCTGAGAATCCTGCCTGCGCCACCTCGTCCCTGAGGGATTCTGCGGTGCCGTACCTGTCAAGCCGCGGCGTCCCGGGGGTGATATAGTCGGGAATGAACTCTGTCACCGCATCAAGAATGCTTGTATAGTATGGCACCATGCATCCGTGCACCGAGATGCCCAGCACTCCCGACTCCTCAAGGTTCCTCCTCATGTTCTTCAGGGCGCGCGATGCATCCGGAAAGAAGAACAGCGCATGCTGGCACGTTATGACATCAAACCTGTTTCCAAACGAGAGGTTCTCTGCGTCTGCATTGACAAACAGAAGGTTGGGCTCCCTGTTGTGGGCCATCGCAATCCGTATTGCAGACACTGACATGTCGGCCCCCACAACGTATCCGCCCCCTCCGACCCTCTCTACAAGCCTCCGGGTGACTGCCCCTGTCCCGCACGCAACATCCAAGACGCGGTCTCCCTCCCTTACCCCGACCATATCCACCAGCTCTGATGTGCTCTGGAACGGGCCGGTGTCTGTGCCTGCCCACTTGGAGTGATACCTTGGCGCCATCTCGTTCCAGACTGTCATGTTCTGCCTCTTGAATTCTGCAGGCTCCATGCCTATCCCTCCCGGGACCCTATGGGCTTCCCGGTCTCGTGATGGTACCTGTGCTCTATGTCCCTGAGGATCCCGGCAAGCCTGGCATCGGGCCTCTTTTCGTGCCTGTGTTTGATGGCCTCGTACCGTGAAAGCATCCTTTTGATCTCCGTCCTCTTCATTTTATCCTGCGCTCGATCTCTCTTCTGATAAACACTGCGACCTCCTCCTTTCTCCTCCTGCCTGATGAGGCCACCGTCCCTGAGTCGACTGCAAGGACCTCGTTTACATCGGTATTCCTTTTGTATCTTGCCCCGATGTCGTTTGCCATGACGAGGTCTGCACCCGACTCTGTGATCTTTTTGCGGGCAGATTCCACAAGTTTCTTCCTTGTCACGTCTGCCTCCGCCTTGAACCCTACCAGCAGCGCGCCCTTTTGGCTCTGCCTGATGGTGTCAATTATCTTCGGGGCCCTCCTGAGCCTGACTGTCACTTCATCATCTGAGCTGTCCATCTTCGTCTCGTATGGTACCTCCGGGACATAGTCAGAGACTGCTGCGGCCATAACTATGACATCGAATCTCTTTTTGAGCAGTCTTTTGACTGCCTCGTGCATCTGTCCCCCGGTGGTGGTGCGAATAACCTTGGCACCGTCGGGCGGCTCGTATCGTCCCGGGCCGTACACCAGCGTGAGCCTTGCGCCTGCACGAACCATCTCTGAGGCCAGAAGGGTTCCTGTCCTTCCCGAGCTGAGGTTGGTTATCGCCCTTACAGAATCAATGTACTCTATGGTGGGACCTGCAGTCATCAGCACCCTCTTGTCCCTGAGGGGTGAGTATACGCCAAACCTCTCAATCACCAGCGCCAGGACGTCTTCTGGCTCCGGGGCCTTTGCCTTTCCCTCGACTTTGACCGGTTCTGCAAACTGGATCCTCCCACTTAGAAACTCAATGTTCCTCCTGACTGCTGCATTCTCATACATGGCACTGTGCATGGCAGGACACATCAGAATGGGAATTCCCGCGCCAAACCCCACAGTCAGTATGGTGGATATCGGAGTGTCGTCCATCCCGTTTGCCAGCCTTCCAAGCGTGTTTGCCGTGGCCGGATACACTATTATCAGATCTGACTGTCCATAGTCGGCCAGTTTTATATGCTCCAGGTTGCCTGACAGCTTTGTTATCACGTTGTTTCCCGTGGCCCATTTCAGATAGTCGGGCCGTATCAGCCTGGTAGCAGCATTGCTTGCCGCACACGTGACATCGGCGCCGTGCCTCATCAGGAGCCTTGCAAGCTCTATTGCCTTGTATGCTGCCACGCTTCCTGCCACACACAGTACCACCCTCCTGCCTGCAAGTTCTGTCCCGTGCGAGGAGACTATGTCCAGCGAAGGATGATCCCCCCTAGACATCGCATTTCTCACGCAGCTGGTCAGGAAGCCGCCGTACCTCGGCGGGATCCATTCGGTAGCAGTTGGCCTCTGCGGGAAACGTTCCCGACTCCACATCGGCCTTGTACTCTTTTAGTGCCTCAGTAACATCCTGCGCAAGATTCATGTACCTCTTTACGAACTTGGGCCTCATCTTGTCATACATGCCCAGCATGTCCTGAAGCACCAGCACCTGTCCGTCACATCCGTTCCCGGCGCCGATTCCAATGGTGGGTATGCCCACGGTACCCGTTATGATGTCTGCCACCTCGCGGCTTGTCTTCTCCACCACTATGCAGAATGCGCCTGCCGCCTCGATTGCCTTGGCATCCTCGACCATCCTTGCAGCCGCCTCGCTTGTCTCGCCCTGCATCCTGTACCCCTGCGAGAGCACGCTGGTCTGCGGCTGCAGTCCGATGTGGCCCATTACCGGAATTCCCACATCCGTAATGCTCTTGATTATTCCTGCAATGGCAGCGCCGCCCTCAAGCTTTACGGCATCGGCTCCTGCACTTACCAGTCTTCCGGCATTCCTGATGGCATCCCGTGCGCCTGTCTGGTATGACATGAACGGCATGTCAGATACCAGCAGCGAGTCCTTTCTCGCCCTGCTGACCCCTTCTGTAAACATGCACATCTGCTCCATGGTTACATGGACGGTGCTGTCGTATCCGAGCATTACCATTCCGCCGCTGTCCCCTACCAGCAGTATGTCAATTCCGGCCCTGTCACACAGGGACGCAAAGGCATAGTCGTAGCTTGTAATGACTGAGATCTTGGTGCCGCCCTTCTTGTCCGTTATGTCCTGTGCCGTCTTATGCATCGGCCATTCTTTCCAGGTTGTTCCTTATCTGCATCATGGATTCCCTGAGGTTCTCTTTGTTGTCAAAGCCTGACATGATTCCCTCAAGGACTGTCTTGTCCTCTGCCTGGAGCCTCCTGCACTCTGCAGTCAGCAGGCTGATTGCCCGCATCACGTTGTCCACGATGGTAACGCTTGCAGTCTGTGCCGTCCTTGACAGCGGGTTCAGGTCAAAGGTGATGACCTTCTTTCCTGCCTTGACCAGCGCCGCAGTCCTGTCCCCGTCCTCCAGTGGAACGACGACCACGTCTGCTGTAAGTATTCCCCTCTTGTCTGATACCTTCCTTGCAGAATCTATCCCTGACAGTACCCCAGAGTCATCCGAATCCATCCCAAGGACCCCTTCTCCCCCGTTCTCCCTGAGGGCTGCTGCCACCGCATCCTTTCTTCTGACGCTGGCATAAAACAGGTTGACTTCCAGCGTGGCGCCTATCTGCCCTGCAAGCTTGACTACGTGCCCGGGGCACAACGCTGCAACGTTCCCGTTTACAGAGATTACCGGTCTTCTGGCCATGATTATGAGGGCAGCAGCTGCGCTGATGGCGCGCCTTGCCGAATAGCTCGTCTCCTCTCCAAGTATGTAGTCAAAGGCCTCGCCCCTTCCGTGTGCCAGCAGTCCCTCTGTGGCCACAAGCCCCTGCTCGAATCCGTCGATCAGCCTGTTGCGGATCCGGAGGGACTTGGCCCTTGGATGCGACTCTGGCACAGGGTCAGTCGCCAACGACTCTTGCTCCGACATCATCCAGCTCCGATCTTATCACAATTCCCTCAGGATACTCCTGCAGAATCCCAAGAATGCGTTCCTCCCCCTCATCCTTTGGTATCATTGAAAAGATAGTCTCGCCAAACAGTGCAACGCCGCACTTGATGCCGTTCTGTGAGAGCCTGTCAGCCACGCTTTGCATTCTGGGAGTCATTACACCGACCCGGCTTGCAAATTCAAGGGACATGTCCTGAAAGTCTCCAAAATCCTGTGATGCTTGCAGCCTGTCCACCATTATTCCACCAATCCCGTTGATCCTCGGGAGCCGTTCCTTGATAAACTCTCGGGTTGAGATGGGCGAAAAGCATATCATGACTATTCTGACGCCGTCTGCCGGTATCTTTTGAACGACGCCCGTCCCCGGTGCCCCCGGCCTGAGGCGGATCTCAAATCCCCCATGGAATGACGCCAGGACGTCTCCAAGCCCGGTCTTGCATGCAATCTCTGCATTGTGGGCAATCTCCCCTATCTTGGTCTGTTCCAGCCCGGTTCCAAGGGCCCTGTCCAGCGCGTACGCCGTGGACAGCGCGACTGCGCCGCTTGATCCCAGGCCATACCCCACTGGTACGGTTATCTCGTGCCTTACATCAAACAGTTTATCCGAATAATCCCCCATCCCCGCAAACTCATCTAGCACGAACTTGGAGACATCCGTGTTCTCCGATTTGTACGTGTCCGTGGTTATCCTAAAGTATGGTTCTCCATCCCCTCTGGGCTCCACCCTTGCCCTGGTTGTAACCCCGTGCTTTATTGAGAACCCGGCGCCAACGGATCCCGTAATGGCATGTCCCCCATCCGGATATACGCCGAAGAATCCTGTAACGTGGGCAGGGCAAAATGCCGTGGCTTTCATTATCCTAAGTTTAAATTGTACACAAAATATAAGAATATGGATTAAATTAATAAAACTAGTATAAATTGGTTAAATTCATCCGGCGCCTGCAGAGGATAGGAAACAGCATGCTGGTATCGCTGCCAAAGGAGTGGATTGATGCAAATAACCTGGGTAAGGGAAGCCAGGTGGAACTTGACGCAGGCCCGGAAAGCGTCTCCATATCTGCAAATCCGGCTGCGCGGCATGCCCGGGAGATTGTAATATCGTATCCGTTACCTGAGGAGGAGAACATCGTGGCTGACATTACGGGTGCGTACCTTCTGGGATTTGACGTAATCAGGATTAATTCAAAGCGCAACATTCCTGTCCAGGACAGGGAGAAGATCCGCAACTCCATGAGGAGGCTGGTCGGAATGGAGATCATCGAAGAAGACGCCTCGCACATCAACATGCAGTTTCTCATTGATGTTGCCACCCTGAATCCCGGGAGGATCCTCAAAAGGATGAGCTCAATTGCGCTTGGCATGTACGACGAGGTGATACGGGGGCTGATCTCTGATGACAGGTCCAACCTGCAGACCATGTCAAAGCGCGATGTTGAGGTGAACCGGCAGTACTTTCTGCTTGTGCGCCTTATTCGCAGCACGCTTGTAGACAAGAGGCTGGCAAGTGCGTTCAACCTGGAAAACGTCGACGTGCTGGACTACAGGGTTGCTGCAAGTCTGCTTGAGAGGGCAGGCGACTCCATAGTGCTTCTCTCAGGGATGGTCATCAACTCGTCCCTGTCCGGGGATCACTCCGAGAGAATTTATGATGCGGTGCGCGGATTTGAGCAGCTGGGCCAAAAGTCAATTGAAGCGTTTACCGCACCTGACAGGCTTTTGGCAATCCAGGCCATATCGCTCCACAAGATCTTCGAAGACGACCTGATACGCCTGAGGACGACTCTGGGCAGGGGGCAGGTTCCCCTGGAGTTTCTTGATCTGGTATACATGTTTGAGAGGATAACACAGTCGTGGGCGGATCTTGCCGACCTGGTAAAACCCATTTACAAGTAGTCAGGACTGCGCAAGATGCATCAGCACCGCGCATATGGTCTTGGAGTCCTGAATCTTGCCTGACCGTATCCCCTCAAGAATCTCCCCTGGCCTCATCCTTACCACCGAGAGTATCTCGTCCTCATCGAGGTCTTGCCCGGATGTCTTTCTGAGGCCGGATGCCACAAAGCAGTGTATTGCCTCCATGTTGTAGCCGATTGAGGGATAGTATGTGATTAGCGGGGTCATGGTCTCTGCGGCGTATCCTGTCTCCTCTTTGAGCTCCCTGAATGCGCATTTTACCGGCTCCTCTCCCTCCTCGATCTCTCCCTTGTAGAGGCTCAGGCCCAGAATCCTTCCGTCATATACTTTGGTCTTCTCCAACAACGGTGGTGACTCTGGCGTGTTATTATTTAATCTGTGGCAGGCGGGTGTGTCCTAGAGACATATACCCCCGGATGACAAAAGATATGGATCGGCAGATCACGGCATCGCCTAATGACTACAAAGAAACGCGATCAACGACAATACGATTTGGTTCAGCAGTACCTGTCTGGTCTCATGCGGCTCCTCTCCCTCCTCGAGCGTTCCTGCGGGACGACAAAGTAGGAATCTCCAGGACATACCCGTGGGGGAACCTGTGCTGCCTGACCATGATTATGTCGTCCCCGTCAAATGCCAAAATGGCTGCCGCCCCGCGATGCTCGATTACCTCGCGCGTGACCTGCCTTCCCTCGATCTCTCCCTTGTAGAGGCTCAGGCCCAGAATCCTTCCGTCATATACTTTGGTCTTCTCCAACAACGGTGGTGACTCTGGCGTGTTATTATTTAATCTGTGGCAGGCGGTCTTGCAAAGTCAGTTAGGGACCGCATGCCAGACGTGTATTCTGTACACACCACGTTACACCGAATCTGCAATGCCCGTGCCATGCTCATGAATGATTAATGGCAAGTTGCAAGTTCTGCATGTGACGGCTGGCCTGAATGTCTTGGGCATCATCCTTGCACGGGAGCTGGCACCGAGGGACTGCTAGCCACCATACCCGCACATTCCTACCCTTGGCGAGTTTGTAATCTGCAACATCATGTCAAGACCGCATTTGTGTTTCCCCGCACACGGCTTGCAGAGGGCTGCGTTACCTTCGTACATGCATTCGCTACACAACCAAGCGGCGTTCTTTTTGCACACCATACACCTGTGCCTGACGGGCTCGTTTCTTGCAAGCAGCTTGACTGGGCTCCTCATGGCAGAGTCGTCATGCACGACTTTGTACAAATCCATCTCGAGAGTCGTGGTGGTTCCAAAATCATACTCGTAAATGAAAACGTCCTTTTCTTGGAGCAGGTCGATGATTTTGGCATCCATGGGCTTTTCATCACCCTGTACAAAGTCCTTGTCAAACGGCTTTACGTACTGTCGTTCTTTGATGTAAAACCCGCTCATGTGGCCGCAGCATTCCACCCATATGTTCCTCAGGAATGCATCCATGTCAGAGAGTGTGGCATTCTTGCGTACCTTGGCAAAGAGCCAATAACTGGGATTGTCTGCTCCCTTGGCCCTTATGATTAATACCTCGTTTCTGGTGCCCTGTATGCATTCGACTATGTGCCGTCCAATCTGGTCCCGCGCCACAATCTTGCCGCACATCTCGCATTTACCCTTCAACAGCACTCTCTAGAATCACTACCTATTAAATTCTATACACCGGTTAGCCTGTTGGTAAATCCTCAAACCTAAATTCCTCATTATGTTGCAGGTGTTTCCCGTATGGGGTTTGTGTTGTCTGACGGTGCAGCATCATACTCATGGTACTGCCTGCAAAATCTACCACCGTCTTGGATACGGGACGCACCGTCTTGAAATTATCCCCTCCGCAGCGGGAACATCTCAAGAGACGAACATTAAACACAGGTTCTCTTGCGTATCTTTGAATGATTTAATATTTAGTACTATATTACTGCAAAAGTAGATATACTACTGCACTCTATCAATACTAAATGAACATAACTTCAATTCGGTTATTGTCATCCCTTGTAAACGGCCCTAGAGAGCCCTGGACATTGATGGCCGTGCTTGGAATAAAGGAAAGAAGGCTGGCATACATACTGAAGGAACTATGTGATCGGGGATATGCCGAGAAAGAGACTGGTCTTGTCAGACTAAAGGAGACGCCAAAAACCGTCCTTTTTCGGGACGTTGCCCAAATCATGGATGTTGAAAAGCTGCTCTGTAATTCAAAT
The DNA here is from genome assembly GCA_965238275.1 of Candidatus Nitrosopumilus sp. Lineage (GTDB taxonomy): Archaea > Thermoproteota > Nitrososphaeria > Nitrososphaerales > Nitrosopumilaceae > Nitrosopumilus. Next base: position 535,318 of record OZ250186.1, on the reverse strand, counting down.
GAGATCATTCTTTTAAATGCCACAGAACCTGTCACTCTTGGTCACCTGATCAGAAAATCGGGATTATCCAAAAATACTGTATATCGCTCCGTGTCTGATCTTCAATCCATAGGCGCGATAATAAAAGACAATGGCGTAATTCAACTGAATACATCCAAAAAGCAACTGGTTTTGTTTGTAAACCTGTTGAGAACAGAACTGACACAAAAATACGAAAATAACGGCACTGAAATCATCTTTAGTGATCGTCTGCGCGTGCTGAGAAAGGTGCCTGCAGGCAGAATCGCTTCCGGCGAGACGACTGCCTTTTCGTTATTTTCAGATTATGGGGTGGAGTATCATACTACACACGATTATTTTTGCCAACAGAAGGACGGTCTGGACATACATGATGTGCTGGTCCATGCAATCTATGTAGCTGCACGCTCAAATGACAAGATGGGGTTGCTGATTGGAGTCGTATTTTATCTAAAACACAAGGATAAGATGGATGTATTACAGCTGCGGAAAAGATCATCAGAGTTTGGAATTTCAGAGATCTGGCTGGATGTGGAGGCATATGTGAGACACGGGCTGCTAAAAAACCCGGACCGGTTCCTGCCGTGGAATGAATTTGTCCCCAAGGCCGAAATGTATGACGTGTCTCCTGCAATCTACACTCTGCCGGAATCAGATGATTCACTATTTGATGATTTGGGCAGGATCCTTGAAACTCCCATTACCGTGTATCTGTTTGGCGGAGAGAACATGAGAATTAAAAAATTAAAATCCAGCACAAAGGACTGTGATCTGGCAGTGGCAGACAAGGAAATTTTTGGCATTGTTGCAGACACCCTGACATCCAAATTGGGATATTTACGGACCGCCAAAACCGAGCGTACACGCGAGGATGCCAGAACATCTCCTAGCGAAATATTCATCCATGGAACAAAAAGCAGGATAGATCTGTTCGCAGGAACAATAATGCGAGATCTTTCCCTATCTCCAATGATGCAAGAAATGGCAGATGTGAAAAACTATGGAAGATTAAAGATTGGGATCTTAAGAAACGAACATGTCTTTTTGTTAAAGGCGGCTGCCTGTCGGGAGGGCGACATTCAGGACATGGCGTCGCTGGTTCGTGGGAATCCTGCCGGGCCTGAGGAGCTGCAACACGGTTCTTTTGACTGGGGTTTGGTGTGGGATGAAATTCAAAAACAGGAGCAGATAAACCATACGCGTGACTTTACCACACCCATCTATGAGCAGATCACATATCTTGCACACCATACCGGCATTGTTGCACCCTTTATGGTCAGACTGCGAAGACATGTACTGGATCGACTGATCTGCATCGTACTTGGCAACGGCAGCATGTCGGTACGGAGAATAGTGGAATTACTTACCGGCGGAGAGGTAACAGAATCCTTGATAAGAAACAGAATTGACGCACTGGCCAAATCAGGACTTGTCAAAAAACATCCCCGTGGAAGAACCACACATCTGACATTATTAAAAAGCAGCAAACTCCCCAATGCCAGAAGCCTTCGCTAATCAGATTCGGTCTGCATTGGACGGATCATGCAGTGTCCCGGCCGGACGGACGGATGGAAGGACGGTGCAGCAGCCTGGTTGCCGGCGATCCGACCCCGTCAGTCCCCGAGTCGCCTGGCATCCACATGAAGTCCCGGCAGACTCTCGGCCCTGTCCATTGCACCCTCTAGCCATTTGTTGTACAGCAGTATCTTCTTTGGGATGAAGAGATCGGCTGCTCTCACATTTTTGACCATCCGCACCTCATGCGTCAGCTCGTCCATCCTGAATATGCTGTCGCTGGACATGAAAAGTACAATCTGGTTCCTTGCAACAAACGGAATATGCAGATACGACCCGGAGAATTGCCTGTTGATATCCCCAAGCGTCCTGTCCAGATCCCCGTCTATCTGCACCATTATGACATAGTAGATGAAACCATCAAACCTTCTGGGATCACACGCCAGCGTAAACTGCACCCCGTCATTATCCTGCAGTCGCGTGATGCACCGTGCCACGGTCTTGGTCGAATAGCACGTCTTGGATGCAACCGTCTCAATCCTCTGCCTTGGATTCCTGACCAGTTCTCCAAGAACCCTCAGATCAGTCTTTGTAAGACTTGGACCGTACCCCGGACTCTCTGCCTCAAAGATAAAGAGCATCCGGACGTGTTTCATCAGCCCGTTTATCATCTCTATCTTCTCCTGTATGTTTTCCCTTACCACTATACTGCATAGTGTGATCCCCCCTATGCACGGCACCACAACGTACGGCTCCCCCACCAGGCATATCTGCTCAAGAATCCTGTTTGCATCCTCGCCTGATACTGCAAAGTACAAGACACCGTACCCGAACATGGACGGCTCTACCCTGATTGAAAACTCCCTGATGGTGCCGTCTCTCTGCATCCTCTGAATCCTGGAATTGATCGTGGCACTTGTCTTTTCTGTTTCCATGGCTATCTGCCTTGCAGACATCCTGCAGTTGTTCATCAGCCTGCTCAGAATTTGTATGTCCAGATTGTCCATACCAACATGAATAGCCCGCTTGATATAAAATTGTCTGTAATGTGAATATTTGCTATACAAGATATTAAATATCCGACTCTTTAATTAACTACGTGTACAAATTTCGACTGGCAAAACGGATGCTCTTCAACAAGAAGGGAAGCCTGATGGGCGCAGTACTTGCAGTCACCATAGGAATACTGGTCATTCACGTAAACTTTGTAATATTTCAGGGGCTCTTTGATGCAATCGTCAGGGACATCACCGACTATCGCAACGGAGACATCCTTGTCACAGACGAGGGAAACTATATCGACACGTCAGACAGGACGCTCATATCTTGGTTTGAGAGGATCCCGTACGTCCATGCTGCAACGCCCCGGCTTTCATCGTCCGGGGAGATAAACATGACCAAGAACGGAATACTTGTGCAGGAATCGCGCATCCCGCTCATCGGCGTTGATCCCTTCAACGACATACGTGCCTCGACCATTCACACGACGGTAAACGAGGGAACCTATGTCTTTGCAAGAAACTCCATCGTTCTGGGCACCACCGTAGCACGGGATCTTGGCGGCGCCATAGTGGGTGACAGCATCAAGGTCATGGTGGTGGACCGGTGGGGGCAGGAGCAGGTCAGACGATTCACAGTAAGCGGGATCGCAGCATCGCCGGGCGGCCAGGGGTTTGACTATGCAGCCGTGCTCCATATTGACACCCTCAGGGACATGCTGGACCGGGACGGGAACTCTGACTCGTTCATGGTAAAACTAAACGATCCTACAAAGGCAAGCCAGGTCAAGGAGCTCTTCCTTACCTCGTTTCCCAACAGCGACTTTGTAGCCCAGACCATAGAAGAGTCAGCCGAGCAGCAGCTTGCTGGGTTCAGGTCAGGAATCGCCATGATAAACATGATAGGATACTTTGGAATGATGTCATCTGCCTTTGCCATTGTTACCATCCAGATGATGCTGGTAAACGGGAAGACAAGGGAGATCGGCGTCATGCGATCCCTCGGGGCCCGAAGAAAGGACATACTGGTAATCTTCATACTGCAGGGTATGATAATCGGGGCCATCGGGGCAGGTGCCGGGACTGCTGCGGGACTGACATACACAGTCTATGCAAAGGAGACAAAGCTTACATTCAACAACAGCCTGCCGCTGGAGGTCAGCTACGACTGGATCAAGATCGGGCAGACGGCACTGACATCCTTTGCGCTTGCAATAATTGCGTCACTGTACCCGTCGTACCGGGCAACCAAGATGCTGCCCGTGGAGGCCATGAGGAATGTCTAAGATACTGGAGGTGCGCGGCGTGAGCAAGATATACGGGGACGGGGAAAACCGCGTCAAGGCACTCGACGATGTCTCGTTTTCAATAGGGAGGGGAGAGTTTGTCTTGGTGGTGGGCAGCTCCGGATCCGGCAAGTCCACGCTCCTCAACATGATAGGCCTGCTTGACCGTCCCACGCGCGGGGAGGTCGTTATAGATGACACAGGCACCACCGCACTTGACGAGGGCCAGATCTCCTCGTTCAGGAATAAAAAACTCGGATTCATATTCCAGTCCTCCAACCTGCTTACAGATCTTACCGTACTGGAAAACGTCATGCTTCCCCGGGAGATAGGCGGAGACGACTACGGAACCGCCATGACTGATGCCATCAACCTGCTCAAGGCAGTCGGCATGGAGAGCCAGATGAACAAGCGCGCAAACAAGATATCCGGCGGGCAGGCCCAGAGGGCAGCCATTGCCCGGGGGATGGTAAACAAGCCTGCGCTGGTGCTTGCAGACGAGCCCACAGGGAACCTGGATTCAGTCACCTCTGATACGGTCGTCCAGCTGATGAAGTCGATGGCCAGAAAACTCAACCAGACATTCATCGTGGTTACACACGACCGCGAGCACTTTGGGGATGTCGACAAGGTCATCTCGATAAAGGACGGCAGGGCCGTTATTGAGGATACAAGGATGATGGCGATTCGGGCATGATGAGGTATCTTCCTTTGCTGATTGCAGCCCTTGCGGTACCGTCCATATTTGGCTACTCGTACGCCCAGTCAATCCCTGTCGGGGAATCGCCCTTTGAGAGGGAGTACGGGGACGTCAAGTTTCTGGATGCGTACTTTGGCACGGAGGATCAAAAGATAGAAGTCGAGCCGGGCGACAGCAACGTGCCGCTTACCGTGGTTCTTGCCAACGTGGGCACGCATGACATCACCGGGATCCAGGGCCAGCTGATGCTGCCAATCGGCTTTTCCGGGTCCGGCCCAGGCTCAGTCATCCGGGCAGACAGCATCTCCAACCCGCTGGCAGGGGAGATCTTCTACCTCACCTTCTCTGTAAACCTTGACAAGAACTTGCAGATACGGCAGTATCCTGCAAGCATAGAGGTGGACTATTCCCGGCTGAGGGAGTCTGGCACCCGAGTGGTGCATGAGCAATTTGATTTTAGGATAACCGGCGGCAGCGTGATCAACGCACAGGCAGAGCAGCCGTTTCTCACGCCGCTGAGAACAAACGAAGTCTCCATCCATATTACCAACGACGGGACCGCCCAGATCTCAGGCGTGGATATCAGCACCGACGCGCTCGCCTCCCAGACCAACTTAGAAAACGTCGTGATCCCCGTCTCAAACTGGAACGTAGGCCAGATAGAGCCGGGCTCCTCTGAGAGTATCGACCTGACCGTATACGTGCCCGAATCCCTCAAGGGCCAGACGCTGAAGATTCCATTGTCCATATCCTACTACAACTCGTACGGCGATCCCCAGCAGATATCAAGGGCAGTAGACTTTTTTGTCAAGGGGTTTGTTGACCAGACCGGCGACAACGTGATCAACGCAAGGGCAGAGCAGCCGTTCCTGACATCCCTGAAGACAAACGATGTCTCCATCCAGATTACCAACGACGGGACCGACCCAATCTCCGGCGTGGACATTACCACTGACATACCTGCAAGGTCCGGCTCCATGGAATTCCAGAACAACCTGGAAAACGTGGTGATCCCCGAATCCAACTGGAACGTGGGCCAGATAGAGCCGGGCTCCTCTGAGAGTATCGACCTGACCGTATACGTGCCCGAGTCCATCAGGGACCAGACGCTGAAGATTCCATTGTCCATATCCTACTACAACTCGTACGGCGATCCCCAGCAGATATCCCGGGTGGTGGACTTTTACGTCAAGGGGTTTGTGGACCTCAACGTGTTTAACGTGCATGTGGTGGATCTGTCTGCCGGCCAGCAGCTGATAGTGGGGGAGATCATCAACGAGGGAAACGAGGACGGACTCTTCGGGTTCATCTCAGTCGAGCCGCGGGGCGGCTCCAACCTCATGCCAGTCGAGCAGTTCATCGACGAGATAGAGACTGACTCTCCGGTGCCCTTTAACACCCCGATCGAGTTTGACGGGCCTCCCCAGTACGGCGAGCACGAGATCACCGTCCATGTAAGATACAAGGACAGCATCCGCAACGAGACAGTCGTATCCCATGATGCCGTAGTATTCATTTCAGAACCCGCCGTAGAGGAGGAACAGGCATTCCCTGACATGGCCCTGATAATAATACCGGTTGCAGCGGCAGCCGGCGTGGGGATATTTCTTGCAAGAAGACGCAAAAAGAAGATATCACAGTAGTTCTGAGTTCGGACATGAGACTACCCATCATAATCCTGGTCGCGGCTCTTGCAGTAGGGGGAGCAGTAATCACTCTTGGGTTCCTGACGGAGCCTGAAGTTGCAGAGGCGCCCGCCGAGGAGGTCTCTGCGTTTGAGAGGCTGGAAAAATACAGGGACGATCTGATCAAGGTCAACGAGTCCAACCGCGAGGCGCTTGACGAGATCAAGGCCGCAGACCCCGGACTCAACGAGACGTCCCAGACAGGCCGGGAGATTGCGGTGCTTGAGGAGGTGATCGCCCAGAACATGGAGGAGATCCAGAATATTACCGAGAGGCTCGCTGAGATGGTTCCTGAAATGGCACCATGATCATACTCGTCCCGTCTTCAGGGCCCGCAATGATTCTGTCCTGTAGTGGGCTGCATTGCCGTCGCCGGGGTTTATGCTCAGGGACTTGTCAAAACACTCCACCGCATCACGGTATCTTCCCATATAATACAGCGCAACGCCCTTGCCATAGTACGCCATGTCGTTTACGGGCTCAAGCCGTATGGCCGCATCAAAGCACTCCACCGCCTTTTCATGCTCGCCAAGACTGCCCAGTGACATGCCCTTGCTAAAGTGCGGAAAATAATCGCCTGACTTGTCGCGTTGTATGGCCATCTCAAAGCACTCTATGGCCCTGCGGTGCTTGCCTTGTTCCTGTAATGCCATACCCTTGCCATAGTGTGCCAGATGCATGCCAGGCGTCATCCTTATGGCTTTGTCAAAGCACTTTAGTGCCTTGTAATATTTTTGTTCCATGGCTAGCCGTCCTCCCATATCCACCCATTCATGATACTTCAACAAACGCCCTGTCGTCCAATCCCTATTCTGTCTTGTGCTTCTGCGGTCCCCCTGCAAGAGTATTTGGGCATGTCCGGTGAAAAGTGTAATTGTTTCTCATTGCAGTATTCTGGAAGGTTTTCATAATGGAATGCCTCCTGCCCTGGGCTCATGCAGAACCGTTCAAGATTGCCGCCTATCCGGGAACGGCCTAGGGTTTGTCAGTTCCATGCCCGCGGATTCCTCTTCAACCGTACCGCAGGCATCCGTGACTTTTTCTGTTCCCTTTTGCGTATGCCTGCAAGGCAGTATATGCTGTCAACGGGTGTTGATGATCGGTGTCCCAAACTGCCTGTCGGAAAACTGCCGCCGCGTTCTATGATGTGGTCTCTAAACGGGCCTGCCCCGGCCACACATCCTGCAGACAACAGGGCAGCAGCAATACTACTCGGGTCTTGGCAATCCGTTTGGGTAGATCCTGTCCAACTCTGCGAAGCATTTGTCTGCCTCGTCATACCTGCCAAGACTTTCAAGTATGCCACCCTTTGTGGCCAAGTATCCTGGGTACAAGTCATTCATCTCCTCGGCTCCCCGTATGTCTGCAAGGGCCTCCTCGTGCAGGCCTAGGCTGCTAAGCAGTGATGCCCTGATGATGCACAAATTGCTGTCGTCCGGCTGCAGCCTGATGGCGGCATTGATGGACTCTAACGCGTCGTTGATTCTGCCAAGGCGTTCTTGCATCTGGCCCAATGCGCAGTGCATGTCGGCATTATCGGGTTCAAGATCAACTGCCCTCTGGTAGCATGCAAGTGCCTTTCGGTCCTTGCCCATAGAATGCAAGATATCCCCGTGCATGCAGTGCAGGTCGGCGTTTTGCTGGTCCAGGCTGGTTGCCATCCTGACGTAGCGGAGCGCGTCTTTGTATTTTTTGGTGTAGCGCAGGGCATGACACAGGCAGGTGAGGGCATCGACATCATTGGGATCGATCCTTACCTCGGCACCAAAGCACTTGGCAGCCGCGTCATATCTTTTGAGATCCATCAGCACCTCGCCCTTGTAATGGTATGCCAGAAGGTTCGTGGGTCCAACCTTGATCGCCCTGTTAAAGCATCCAATGGCCTCCTCGTACATCCCAAGGCAATCCAATACCTGTCCCCTTAGGACGGAGTAGTCGTAGTTTCCGGGTTCGAGATCGACTGCGCGTGCAATGCATGGAAGGGCCTCCTCGTACCTTTTGTCAATGAACAGTGCCAGTCCCTTTGCATAGCGCGGTGCGCCGGCATCCGGGTTCCTTTGTACATCCTCATCAAGTTGTCTCATCATCTCGTCCAAGCCTTTGCCGATCCCCCTGTGGCCTGTATCCGTGGACAGGTTCATGCTGTCCTGGCGCATGCCTAGGATCTCTGTAACCGGCTTGCTGACATCTTCCCCCTCAGGGCCTGTTGTGATGCCCATGTCTTTTCTGGCACCGTGCGAATCTGTCTGTGGGGCATCTGTCATGCATGCGGCCCCCCTCTCACCGCGTCTGTCAAGCGAATTTAGCATGTAGAGTTTTAGAGTGTGTCCCTGCGTGTTTGCCGCGTCCCTCTTTAAGACATAATTCACGCATTCAAGTGCCTCGTCTGACCTGCCTGATTCGTGCAGTATGAAGGCCATGCTACACCGCAGAGACGTGTCATTTGGTCTCTTCTGTATTGCCGCCTTTATCATCTCTAGTGCCTCACTGTGTCTTCCCCGCCTGTGTGAAATCATGGCTCCGGTATCACCTATGTCGTACGACGGATCCAGTTCCGTTAGATGTTCAAGGCGATCGGCAGCCTCGTCATACCGATCCAAGCCCATGAGCATGCAGATCCCGACAAACCTCAGTTCTGGGTTCTCCGGACACATCCCAATCAAACTCCTAATGCAGACAAGCCCTTCTTCAGAGATTCCGCGCTGGATCAGCATGCCGCCGGTTGCCACGCATTCTTCCTCGTTCAGGCTTGCAGCATTCTCGTGTTCAAGGAGTCTTGCAATGTCCTCGCCCTCTCCGTATTTGATGTGCAAAATGAGACTCATGGAGTACACATCCCGGCCGCCGGGTTTTGTCTCCTCTGCCTTCTGAACCATGGAGATGATCTCCCCGGCTCTGTCAAGCATATCTAGTGCTGCGGCTCTGTACATGCACACCAAAACGTTTGCCGGTTCGTTCCTTATGGCCTCATCATAGTACTCAAGGGACTCTTGGGCGTACTTTGACATGGATTCTGTGGAACCGTTGCTGGCGTACCACCCTGCCTTTGACAGCATCATCCCGGCAGACATGGCGATGTCAGGCCTGAGCGTATGCTCAACAACCTCCTCCACCATATCGCACATTTCCATGACATCTTTTTGTTCAACTGCGCGTTGCGGGTTGTCATAGAATGTCCCAAGATCATCAAACGGTGACCTGTCCTCCCCCCCGCGTACGGCAGAATCCTTCTGGGGTTTGTCGGCTGCATCCCTCAGTGCACGCGCTAGTGTGCGCATGTAGTCAAGCCCGCGTCCCGGATATGTGTCCCGGGCAGGTATGTCCCTGCGTGTGTGTCCGGCCACGGCGGGGGCAACGCAGTTTGTGAAAAAACTGTCCAGCAGATCCCTGAGGCCTGCTGCGGCGCCTGCATAGTCCCGAATCCGCCCGTCCTCCAACTGTCGCCGGCAATCCAGCAACTCGTTGATCACCAAACCCATCTCCGCACGTGGCTCCATGTCCATCAAACATGATGCCGTTGGACAAATTATTATTTATTTGGTTAGCCCAAAAGCAGCAGCCTTGTCCATGCCATGCACTGCTGACGTCTGCAATCTGCTCATTTTTTGCAAAAACCGCAATGCGCCGTGATCCAATCTTTGAAAAATATGGTGTCTGCAAGCGATGCGACTTCCTTGGCAGAATCAACATTCCGGGCACATTCTGTTTCCTGGTATGGCAGTGACAGTCGCCGGCAGGCGCCAACCATGCTTGGAGAACCTCCAGAATCCTGATGTTGTTTGAAGACAGGCCCAATCCGGTTCAAAGCCACGTATCCCATATCAAAAGGGACACGGCGACGATTACAAAAATTCTGGGCGCCTCCTCTGCACAAAACAACCTGCTTCCGCCCGTGACTCAATCCAGCATCTCCTTGATCCCGCGTGCAAGAAGGGAGTTTACCATCTCGCCTGACACATTTCCCCTCAACTTCTTCATTGCAATCCCCATCAGAGGCCCGATGGCCCTCTCCTTCTGACTCCCTATCATGTCTTTGTTCTCCTCAAGTATCCCGCGTATGATGCCATCCAGTTCCGACTCGTCCACCGCCCCGATCGTCTTGTTCCTCATGGCCTCCTGTGCAGTCTTGGATCTGCCACTCATTATGTCCTCAAAGATTATCTCCACTGACTCTTTTGCGATCTTCTTTTCGCCCAGCAGCTCAAATGTCCTTGTGATCTCCTTGCCGTCAAGCAGTCCCGAATCCAGACCGCTTCTCTCCAGGCCGGTTATCACCGAGCACAGCACCGATGCCACAAACGTGGGGCTTGCGCCGGTTTTTTCTGCTATCCCCTCAAAGAGATCCATGTATTCAGAGTCATAGATCTGCTCTGCAAGCTGGGGATTGATCCCGTGTTTCTCTCGGATGTCCCTTACCGACTCGTCCCATGACCTGGGCGTGTTCTCCCTTGCCTCCTCAATCTCCTCCCGCGCGACTGCTATCGGGGGTATGTCAGTCTCCGGGTACATTCTTGCAGCCCCCGGCTTTGGCCTCAGAAACCTGGTGGTGCCGTCCGGCATGGCAAGCCTGGTGTCTGCAGGAATTCCCCCGTCCCTTACATCTTCGACCCTCCGGACTATGTGGCCTGTCACCGTCCCAATCATGCCCTCCGGGGCAGCCAGGATCAAAAACGCATCATCGCTTCCTGCCTTCAGAAACCCCCTGACACCGTCCACGTCTGACTCTGTAATGCCGTACCCCGGCAGCTCGTCTGAATGAAAGACGCCCCCGATACCAAAGAATCGCACCATCTCTGCAACCGCCCTTCCCAGCCTGATGCCCTCGTACGGGGAGTACCCGAACATGCCGGCCATGCTTCTAAACAGCACCGCATGGATTCTGTGCCCCTTTTTTACGGCACTGCGGATTATCTTTGAGCCGCACCCTTTCAGCAGTTCCGTAACGTCTGATACATCCCCCGGCCCATGGGACCATCCCCTGTCCCGTATCTCCTTTGAGATTCCCAGCAGCCCGTGCTGCCTCTTTGCCTCGTACTCCACGACGCCTTCCAGCTGGTCCAGCTGCTGCACGCCCTTTACCTCTATTACCGCGTTACCTCCCCTGACCGATACATTGACATCCTGCCTGATTGAGCCCAGGCCCCTTCTCACACGTCTGGTGCTTCTCAGTATTCTTCCCAGCGCCAGGGCGTTCTCCCTTGTCTGTCCGGGCTCTGCCTCAAAGGGTTCGGTTGCAATCTCCACCAGCGGTATTCCAAGCCGTTCCAGGCCATACCTCTTTACGGTGCCGTCCCCCTCCAGGATTCTGGCCGCGTCCTCTTCCAGGCAGATTGACTGGATACCTATCCTCCTTGGGCCTACCTCGTAATACCCTCCCTGCGAGACCAGCATGGTCCTCTGAAAGCCAGTCGTGTTGGAACCGTCAACCACGGTCTTTCTCATGGGGTGCATCTCCCCAAACACGCTGGACTTGAGCATGCCAGCCACCATCAGGGCGATCCGCCTTGCGCCGCAGTCCAGCTCGTGCGGGGGTTCCTCGTCCTGCTCCACCAGGCAGCTGCTCTCCGGATTTGCCATATACTCTATCGTCTCTGACTTTGTTCCCTCAAACAGCGCGGCAGGGTCGTACATGCCCAGCTCGCTTTTGGTTGCACGCAGCCTCCTGCGGAACCTTATGGGGTGCTCCTCTGACTCCACCGGCGCACAGCTGCAGAACAGCTTCCTGCCCGTTGCAAGCTGCTGGTGGATCTCAAGGCCGACCCTCACCCCTGCATCGCTGATTGAAAATTCAGTCATGGTGTCATCTCCGATGCCACTTTACTGAGCATGACCTCCCTGATGTCATTGCCGTTCCGTACTCCTCCCATCGCCCACATGGCCTTTACCAGCGCAGTCTCCGGAATCATGTCCTCCAGGGGGATGATGCCAAGGTTCAGCAGATCCCTGCCACTTTCATATACGGTCATCCTGACCCTGCCGTCAATGCACTGCGACGTCATGCCCAGAAACATCCCCCTGTCTGCTGCCCTGCCCACCGCCTCGTACATGGTCCTTCCGATGTGTCCCAGTCCTGTCCCCTCAAAGATTATCCCCCTGTATTCATTCCGAATCATCCAGTCGATCATCTTCGGGTCGTACCCTGGATGGTATTTTACCAGTGCCACCTTCTCGTCCAGGCGTATCTGGGGCCGGAATCCGTCCACGTCATAGTAGCCTCCAGAAAGGTTCCTTGTGATTCCAGAATCAGTTACTAAAAATGCCGGCTCCCCCCCGATGGTCTGAAACGCCCCCCTGTTGCTGGTGTGGTTCTTTCTTACCCTTGTCCCTGCATGGCATGCGGTATTTCCGTCGCTTCTGTCCTGGTGCATGGCGATGTATACCCCCGGCGTCCTGCACTCGGTGATGAATCTTGCAGCCCCGATAAGGTTCAGTGCCGCATCCGAGGAGGCGCGATCCGGCGATCTCTGCGATCCCACCAGCACTATGGGAATGGGAAAACCTGCAAGGGCAAATGAGAGAAACGACGAGGTATAGTGCATGGTGTCAGTCCCGTGCGCTATGATTATTCCTGCATAATCTGAACCGGCATGTTTGCTGACTGCTTTTGCGATTTTCAGCCAGTCGCCTGGCACCACGTTCTCAGAGTATTCTGAAAAAAGCATCTCCGTGTCAATGTTGGCAATACGTGCCACCTCCGGTATGGATGAGTTGATCTCCTCTGCTCTCAGAATAGGCGTCACGGCACCGGTCCTGTAGTCGACCCTGCTTGCAATGGTTCCCCCGGTGGTCAGCATAAGAATCTCTGGCAGTCCCTCTGTCCTGCCGATTGGCCTGACAGGTTCTGCAGGTTCTGGCGTCTCTGGATTCTTGGTGATGCTCTGAATACTGGAAATCTCCACCCCCACGTTGTACCCGCTGTCAAGTTTCAGGACTATGTGCCTGTCATCGCCGTGTTCGTACCTCATCATAATTAGTCCCCGGTATGTTATCGTGTCAGAGCGAACCGTTACAAAATCCCCGATTGCCAGGTTGTTGGAAAGTAGAAAATCTCGCGCCTCTTTCTCATACCCTCCATGTCCCCTCATACGGGGGGTTTGATGGTTATTTTATTAAAACTACCTGTTATGCCAGATAACCCAGAAGTGATCACGGTGCGACAGGATCGGATGGAGGTTCAGGAGGTATTGTGCTTAACAAGAGATCTCATGCAGAATGTGCCTGATTTAAAAAACTGAATTAAATTGGGTTATTCCCGCATGCAGCCAAATATCCACGGAGCTGTAAAACATGCCAATCCCGGAACGGTAACCGAAACGTTAAGATCGGCGAGTTTTACGTCACACCGTGATGGCAATGTTGGCAGAACCGATCGTGCAGAGAATACGGCAGGAAAACGAGGAACTCAGGGAATCAGGAGAACTCCACAGGCAGAGGATCAGAGCCCTCAGGGAGGCGCGCAGGACAGACCGGCAGAAGAGCGAGGCCCTCAAGGAACGCCTGGCTGATCACTGGACCGTCACGTCTAGGTTTCTTGACGACATCATAAAATATCCTGAATTCCTGCACGCCATGACCCTGCGCACCCCGGAAAAGTTTGACCACACGCTGAACCGCCTCAAGGAGCTTTTGGAGCGAAGCGGCGCTCTTTTGGGAAGTTGGGAGCAGATCAAAAAACTCCGGAAGCAGGCGCATCCTGCCCCTGAGGCACGCGTACCTGCTGTGGCTGTTTCGGTCAAGGCTGAGCATACCGCAGGAAGCCCTTGCCACGATGCTTGGCGTTGATCAGGCCACAGTCTCCAGGTATCTCCCGTTGATGACCAGGCTGCTCGGCGAGATAGACACGGCGCCGCGCAAAATCAGCGAGGCTGCGCAAAAGGCCAGGACGCTTGAGGAGAGCAAGAAGATAATACCGGGCAGGAGGGGAGGAGAACTGATGGTGGACGGCACGCACAACCGGGTCAGAAGATCCGCGGACAAGGAGAGGCGCAAAAAGACGTACTCTGGCAAGAAGAAGGCACACACGTACAACACCAACATCGTGATCAACAAGCGCCGCGTGATAGTTGCGATAAGCAAGACAGTTCCGGGCAGCGTCCACGACAAGACCCTGCTCAACGAGGATCCGCCAAACCTTGGAATCATCACTGCAAGGATGGGCCAGAAGGACGTGCCCGAAAAGGAAAAGCCAGACGTCCTGACAGACAAGGGCTACCAGGGGACAAGGGAGGAATATCCAGGATGGCACATCAGGCACCCGTACAAGAAAAAGCCTGGTGCCGACAAAAAGACCGGTGGCCTGACAAAGAAGCAGCGCGCCTACAACCAGAGGGTAAACAGCTCCCGGGTGGCCATAGAGCACGTCATAGGGAACCTGAAGCAGTACAAGAGGCTGACTGACCCGTACGACGGCACCGAAGAGGAGTACAACGACGAGCTCAACGCGATTGCAGGAATGGTAAACCAGGATCTGATGTGGGACGAAATAAAACTCAGGGACGCGGACCTTCTCAAGAGGCTGGCAGAAGAAAGGGCGCGCCTCTGAGGCAGGGCGGCACGAGCCGCCACCTGAACTGAGTGAAAGACGCGGCGGCACCCCGCAGTGCAGGAATGTCGCGCACGGAATTCCAATATTTGTGCAAATTTCCCCCATTCCCCCATGAAACAACCTGCCGCCCCCGGGGGACGGATGCCGCACATCTACAGAACGTGCCTTATTTTCCAATACTGGAAACCAGATTTTTCACAGGGACGCACAAGACAAATTTGTAAAATATGTGGCAGGCAGGATTATCAGATATGGTCACGCCTAGCGCAGATTGGACACGATTTTATGATTTACCGTGTCAGGCACATTCTGCATAGGATCTAAGAGAAGCGTACTTTCATGAATTTGAAATGGGTTTGGGTGATTGCGATGTTCATCCGACCGGTTGCCTTTCTTGTACATCGATGACATGAACGTCATGTGAGGTACAACTTACAGCTTGACAGCAGTGTTAACATGCCCGTGGCGGATTTAAAAAATCAGATATTACTCATGCGTTCTATTAATTCAGAATGTGAATAAGAATCAGGTAGATACTATGCCATGATAATAACAGAGTATGGCAAGTTGTTCAAAATCTTTTTTGAATTTTGCAATGTGTATTGGAATTTCTTTTTTTACCTGTTTTTCAAATTTTTGTTTAGGAATAAAAATGGAACACTCTAAATTTACATCTTTGAATACAAAGCCCCCATCTTCCCAATAACCTTCTGATGGACTGTCAACAGACAGGCCGCCATATTTGGATATGAAGAAGTTTTTTACATCTTGTATTTTTGTGCCAGAAATAGTCTTGCCCTCATTGTCAAATTTTGGTAATTTGTAGTGAAGTTTTACCTTCTTAGTTAATCTCATTATAATTTTTGGTATGGTATTTTTTTCTTGGTAAGTAGATTACACTGGCTTTTAGTAATGTAGTATTCATCTTTTGAGACAGCTTTGAATTGCTGGCTTGTAGCTAGCAAGATATCTAACATTCTTGCCTCATGTTCTGAAGATATCTTGATTATTCTATATTGCACTGCAGTAGACACATCTTAGTTTCACAAAACTACTAATTAAAGTCTTGGATTCGCACCCGGTACCGCAGAGTATCGTACTATACCCCACACGCTTTTCATACTGTAGTGACACGCAAAGACATCCTTAAACAGGCCAAAACCGCACTAGAATACTACTACTACTACCTGTAATAGGTAACTGCCAGCTTTTCGCCCAGCTTGAGATCCTTCTGTTCCCTGACCTTCTTTACGGCCTCTTCAAAGTGCTTCATTGTCACCTTGGCCGTGAGCTTGTCATTTTCAATATCCTTGACATCCGGATGGGAGTCCAGAAACTCGTGAATGACAAGCGAGACTGCCGTGTTTGCAATGGATGCCGTGTCAGCACCGCTCAATCCGTCGGTCTGGTCTGCAATCCTGTTCAAGTCGACATGCTGGGGATCGGTAACGTCATCAATTATGGGTATCTGTGCTGCGTTGATCTTCAGTATGCTCATCCTGCTCTCCTTGTCCGGCAGTGGAATCTGAATTATCTTGTCAAACCTTCCGGGCCTGAGCAGCGCCGGGTCTATCATGTCTGCCCTGTTTGTTGCTGCAAGCACCACGACACCGTGCATGTTCTCCATTCCGTCCAGTTCCGTGAGCAGCTGGCTGACAACCCTTTCTGTCACCGCAGTCTCCCCGCCTGCGCCCCTAACGGGCGCAATCGAGTCTATCTCGTCAAAGAATATGACACATGGCGCAGACTGGCGCGCCCTCTTGAAGATCTCCCTGATGCCCCTTTCGGACTCGCCGACCCATTTTGAGAGGAGCTCCGGGCCCCTTACCGATACAAAGTTTGCCTCGCTCTGTGTGGCCACCGCCTTTGCAAGCAGCGTCTTGCCCGTGCCGCTTGGGCCGTGCAACAGAATTCCCCTTGGCATGCTGTGGCCCAGCTTGTCATAGAGGCCGGGATACTTCATGGGCCATTCGACTGCCTCCTGCAGCTCCCGCTTTACAACCTCCAGCCCTCCGACGTCGTCCCACATGACATCGGGGTTCTCAATGAACACCTCCCTCATGCCTGACGGGGTAATCTCGATTAGCGCCTTGGTAAAGTCCTCGTGGTTCACGATAAGCTTGTCCAGGGTCTCTGTGGGGATCTTTTCCTCCTCCAAGTTGAGAATCGGCAGCAGCCTCCTCAGGCACTTCATGGCAGCCTCCTTGCAGAGGTACTCCAGGTCCGCCCCCACGTATCCGTGGCTGACTGAGGCCATCTTGTCTATGTTGACATCGTCTGAAAGCGGCATGTTTCTGCTGTGGATTGCAAGGATGTCCTTTCTTCCCTTCTTGCTAGGCACCTTGATCTCGATCTCCCTGTCAAACCTTCCGGGCCTTCTGAGTGCGGGATCGATTGCGTTTGGCCTGTTTGTCGCAGATATTACAATCACCTTGCCCCTTGCCTCAAGGCCGTCCATGAGCGAGAGCATCTGGGAGACCACCCTTCTTTCGACCTCTCCTGTCACCTCTTCCCTCTTTGGTGCAATGGAGTCTATCTCGTCTACGAATATTATGGATGGGACTTTCTCTCTTGCTTCCTTGAAGATCTCCCTGAGGCGCGCCTCGCTTTCACCGTAAAACTTGCTCATAATCTCGGGCCCTGATATACTGATAAAGTGGGCGTTGCTCTCGTTGGCGACTGCCTTTGCAAGCAGGGTCTTGCCTGTTCCGGGAGGACCATACAACATTACTCCCTTTGGCGCCTCAATTCCCAGCTTTTCAAATATCTCCGGGTGCCTCAGCGGAAGCTCGATCATCTCCCTGACCTTCTTTATCTCGTCTGTAAGTCCTCCAATATCCTCATAGGTTACCTGCGGAACGCCGCGCAGCGTCTCGCCCTTCTCTGCTATGTGAAATAACGTCTTTTGTGTTACCAGAACCGCATCGACTGCAGGCGTAACGCCGATCACCTGGAATGTCAGGCGTCCGCCAAAGTATGGAACCATGACGTTGTCGCCCTTGATTAATGGAACGCTCTCCAGTGCGTCTGCAAGGTACCGCTCATCTATTGGCGGAATGGCCTCGAGTGGTGCCACCACCACCTTTTCTGCTGCTACCGCCTTAATCTTTCTGACTGCAATGGTGTCCCCGATCGCAATTCCGGAGTTGTTCCTGCCAAGCCCGTCAATCCTGATTATCCCCTTTCCCTCGTCAGAAGGATACAGCGGAAGGCACTTTGCAACCGTCCTTCTCTTGCCCTTGATCTCGATTACGTCGCCTGTGGATGCATTGAGGGTGTCCATGGAATCGTAGTCGATCCTTGCAACTCCCCTTCCAACGTCCCGGGTGTACGCCTCTAGTACCTTGAGTGACAGAGAGTTCTGGCTCATACAGGAAAACATCCTGTCTGAGTTTTATATCTTTGTGGCAATCTCTCTACCGATAATCAGGCATTCAAGCAGGCATTCCCCTTCGGTTGGTGCCTGGAGGGTGATGTCATGCCATTACCGGCTCTGTTTTGCAGCCGGATTGGCAATTTCACGGAATCTGCGCCCCATGTTCCAACGGTATAACAGTCCAAACGATCCTGTTCAGTCTCAGCATGATGTCTGTTAGTCAGGATTGGGCAAGACTAGGATTCCTTCTTGTACAGGCCGGAGACATTTCAGAACGTGGCAAGCCATACCCGTCGTACAACGGATCCCGGTGTCGCATAGAGTGCTGTATCCAGATAACATGGCAGAAAATCCAGTCCGGCACAGATGATCAGGAATTTCCTAGAATCATTTTACCCTGGAATATTTGTAGTTTTTAGTAATTCTTAAATAATTTCCTGGGTAATGGAATGCATGGTGAGTATAGTAAAGAGAAGAAAGGGGAACCGGGACTACTACTACATGGTTTATGACTCAAAGGGACTTACACGAAGGCAGCATGAGGCATACTTGGGAAAGGAGATACCCGAGAACGTCACGGATCTGAAGAAGGAATTCGTCCTGTCTGTAAAGAGAACGGAATGGGTACCCAAACTTGAGACAATACGTGACAGCTTTCGGAAGGAAAAATCAAAGATGCCACAATCCGCGCTCGAGAAGAATCTCAGGAATTTCTCAATCAGGTTCACGTACAACACGCAAAGGATAGAGGGTTCTGCCTTGACCATGAGAGACACCACACTTTTGCTGGAGGATGATGTCACCCCGCCAAACAGGCCAAACAGGGATGTCAAGGAGGCCGAGGCACATCAGGGGCTGTTTCTTGATGTGATGGGGCGGGATGGTGATCTGTCTCTGGATGTTGTCAAGGAATGGCATCAAAGACTGTTTGAGGGTACGCAGGCAGACATCGCAGGACAAATCCGCAGACAAAAAGTGGGGATAAGCGGAAGCAAATTTGTTCCACCCTTACATACTGCGGTGGCACTTATGATGGGTGGATTCTTTAGGTGGTATGATGCAAGCAGGACAGCGCTTAATCCTGTAGAACTTGCGGCCCTTGTGCACCTTAAATTCGTCACGGTGCATCCGTTTGTTGATGGAAATGGCAGAATCTCCCGGCTGATGATGAACCATGTGCTAAACCGGCATGATTATCCACTACTGGATATCGAATACACGGACAGACGCTCATATTATAATGCACTAGAGAGATCACAGGTAAAGGAAGACGACATGCCATTCCTACAGTGGTTTATGAGAAGGTATCTCAGGGCACATTCACAATACTGGTAATCTGAAGAAAACCACCAACGCAAAGATAATTTCTATATTTGTTTGTTAATGACCCATTTCTGTACTATTTTTACTAGATACGCGCTATACAATACCTGATGTTGCAGCTAAAGTGGCTCAACCGTGCAAAGAAACTCTCGGAGCAGCACAGGTCATACAGGATATTATACCATGCCATGAACTCGGACTCGACCATCTGCATGTATACCCATTCCCTTAACAGATTCATGAACCATCTTGTCTCGATCAAGGAGTTGGATCACAACGAGCGGTATGACGAGCTGACCGTGTACGACTCCGAAAGGATCACCTAACTGCTACAGAACCATGTGATCATATTGGGTAAGACGCTGAAGCTGGCCGGAATCCTGGCGCTTGGAAAGCGCCTGACAGTCGCAGACGAACCGATCTTAGAAGGAGACGACGTCCAAAGCGAACTGGGTGAGGCCAAGCTGCGGCTTATCGGCGAGATGTTTGTCACCGGGGAAAGGTTTGATCCCGCACTTGGAATGAAGGGACTGAACAAATAATGAGCCGCAAGACCTTGCAATGGAAGCAGTCCGCCATCCCATCCCGCATACAGTAGACGGCATTCAGGAATAATGCATGTCCTCCCCCTAAGATCGCACCGGATGAACTGCCACGCGCATTCGGTAAGCAAGTGCCCTGCCACGTCTAGGCAACCACGTCCCAGAGACGGCGTTTTCCTCCAAAGTATGACGAAAAAGGAAGGCATTCCCTACATGTGACACTCAAATCCCATCTTTATCCTTGGTTCAAACAGCTCATTAAAATTCCTCAGAATAAAGGAAACGCGGGAAGCACTGCGCCATAATTTTGATTATTTCGATATATTACAAACATGTTTGAGATGAATTACAGTTTTAAATTCTTAGGATTGATTTCATATCCACATTTGCTACATTTCAGAACTTGCTTCCTACGCTCAAACACGGTGTTCAGATTAACAAAGAGTGTGCTGATCGCAATAAAAAGTGGGTTTGATACTTTTTCCTCGAATCTGATCTTCTCAGAATAGCAGAATGGGCATGTTCGGCTCTCTTTTTGCATGTGTTTTTGTGGCAGAGACTAAATATAAGTGAATTTATAAGTAAGTTTATTTCACTTATAATTAGATTTGGTCAGGCGACACCATGTTCTAAATGATAGACAGATCAATATCCTGAAAAATCTAGCGATCAAAGGTAAACAAACCAAGTCCGAATTAAGCACGGAGTTTGACGTCAAGTATCCTGCTATAATGGGTTCGATGAAAATTTTACATGAGAAAAAAATGGTTGAGGTTGCTGAAAAAAAGAAAGGCCGTGGTAGAGCAAAACTACTTTATGAGATAACTGATGAGGGATTAAACGTTCTGTCCAAGGATTTGAGGATCAGTTCTGAGGAGTTTTGGGAAATTGGGTTCTTTGTTTACGACGTCAAAATCAATCCCAATGTAACATTTCCTTTAGAAGAATTCTTTTCAAATTATGAACGAACTGTGTTGGGATATAGTTTTGAATATGCTCTTTTAGGATGGGGGATACTTTTAGATCAATTTGGCATAATTCATTCGATTCCTGACAAACCATCCCCAAGAATATCCCTACTTTATGAACTTGGTTTGAATGGGCCACAGTCATTACAAGAACTTTCAGCCTGTTTTAACTCAAAAATGAAACAGGGAAATGATCTGAATGGACTTTTGTCTGACATGGTTGCAAATAAACTCCTTTTGGAAATCCCGTCTGCTAAGAAATCCAAATACCGTTTATCATCGTTAGGCTTTTTACTGGTGATGAACTATTTTGACAAGACTAGACCTGAAGAATTGAATAGAGACAATGTAAAAAATTTTACTAAAATTGTTAGAGCCCTTATCCAAAATGCAGATGCGCTTCCTTTAATTTCGGATAACTGGCCAATCTTAAGAGAAATCATTAATGAGCTTAACATCGTACAGTTTTTCAAATGGATTGCAAATGGCGGCACTTCGCTATATGACTCAATTCGGTTAGGAGGAGTAAGTGAATTGATCACGGTAGAACAAATTATGGGTAAAACGTACAGGGGTCTCATATCTCATGAACAGCGTGTAGGTCTAAGCGTAGTCTCAAATATCAGAAAAGAGAAAACATTTGAGCCCAAATCCCACAAAATAGAGGATAAATTACTGTATTTGGGAATTCTAGTAGGATATAACGTTCAAAACCAAGATGAATTTTTACGTTCATTGAGGGATAAAAACTTTGTTTTGGATGATGTCATTGAGAGATCATTATCAAGCAGAATATCTTTTGAGTTTTTTACTCATTTTATAGATTGGGTGGTAAGAGAGCGAAAAATGGCCGGAGATCTAGACATGATCAAAAATGACGTAGCGTCAATATATTCTTCTAAGGTAAAAAAATGGAACAGATTCCAAAGAACCAACAAAGAGTTCAGGGATTGGTACAGTGCCTGGATTGATGAAATACGACTATTTGAAGAAAAGAACGCCAAAATTCTTAAGGAAAAAGACTTCATGAAAGTGTGAACGCTTCTGGGATCAGTAATATGATGAAAACTATTTTAATAAACAAACCTGTGGACATCGGGGATCGCCATGTTTGCTGAAATTCCACGGAATAAAGGAAATGCAGGAAACGTTATGGGATACTTTTCATTATTGAGGATTGGCATCCATCCTGCCAAATCTGCCTTTGGTCAAGGACACCTCCCCTCCGAATTCGTCAGTATGCCCATCTGTCATGACGACGATCCCTTGAGGATTCTGTACCGGGGCCCAACAGGATTTGGTCGTTAAGCACAGAGTACATAGTAATATGATCATCTTCGGACTTGCGGTGTGGCATATTGTCCGGAACAAATTCCGAGAATCTCAGAACCGCGTTAGGAAACCTCCAACCATATTCAAATTTGTCATAGCAATCTGCATGATGCAATACACCCCACTACTCCAAACCGTCTCGTTGCTCTCATGTAGAACCCGATATCGACTGCATCATATCACTTGAGACACCTTTCGGGGCATAACTCATCCAAACTGCTGGTCCCATTCCATCATGACACGACATGCTAGCCACCACGTCTGCCTCGGTATAGAGATATATCCCATCAAACTCCCCACACCGTCATGGCCTGTTTCTGCGGATGTCAGACATATGAAAAGTACGAGGACGGATTCAAGATAGCCTGCGTAAAATGCGGGCACGGACCACAAAACCACGACGATGCATTCCGGGAGTCTGCAAGGAAGAACCAGTCCCAAAGCCAAAAGCGCGATGTCGACTTTGGCTAATCATTCCCCGATGATCTTTACCAGCACCCGTTTTGGCCGCCTTCCGTCAAACTCGCCATAAAATATGGCCTCCCAGGGTCCAAAGTCCAGCCTCCCGCCGGTTATAGCAACCACGACCTCCCTTCCCATCACCTGCCGTTTCAGGTGGGCATCGGCGTTGTCCTCGCCGGTCCTGTTGTGAAGGTACTGTTCTGTGGGCTCGTGCGGCGCCAGACCCTCCAACCACTTCTCATAGTCTGCATGAAGCCCCTCCTCGTTGTCATTAATGAAGACGCTGGCAGTGATGTGCATTGCATTCACAAGGCACAGTCCCTCCCGCACCCCGCTCTTCTCAACAAGGCTGCCGACATCCGGCGTTATGTTGACAAAGGCCCTCCGCGTATCCACGTGAAACGTCAGGTACTCGGTAAGCGACTTCATGTTGTGCATGACACTGCGTCCAATTAAAACCATCAGGAAGTCAAACCATGTCATGGTGCAGGGCTCAGAACTCAAGATCCTCATCATCATTATTACTCAAAGGGATAGGCTCATCACGGCCCGCATGCCCTCTCATGTATGAATTCCTTTTGAATCTTTCAAGAAGCTTGATAAATGGCTAGTCCCGTAATCAGTCAAAATGGTTGCAATTGACATTCCTGCATCGCTAGAAAGCTTTAGAAGGTTTGTCATATCAAGCACATGCAAGTCCTATGCGCCAAGAAGCTATCTTGGAGACTATGAGATCTTTGCAGAAAGGGAGGATGCCAAGGGTGCAATCTACGTTGAAGCCGCAGACAAGGTAACACTCAAGAAGATCCGGGACATCACGTTTGTAAACGCACGGGACATACTTGGGATCATCTACAACTCAAAGAGCGGGAACACGTCGCTAAAGTGGCGCCAATTACGAAGAAACAACGGCAAGGTCACAGGCGAGGCGTCTGCAAACTCGCTTACAAACCTGGCAGAATCAGGCGTCCTTACCCTGGATTGGGTCGAGTCGTACCTGAAGAAAAAGGCCCAGGAGAAGACAGATTCCGCTGCGGACTAAACTCTTTTCTCTTTGCATACAGGAAATGACATTACATGATCATAAAGAGTATTGATGATAACGCAGTCGCCGTAATGCCCGAGGATTCAGACGATCTCTTGAACCTGCGGAGAATAATACAGAGCGGCGACAGGGTCGCAGGGGACACCACCCGGGTCATAAAACAGGACCGGGACTATTCAAGGCCTGACAAGGGCGAGCGGATCCATGTCAGAATCTCCATGGAGGTGGAGAAGATATCCCTGGACGGCGTGTTGGACAGGCTGAGAATACAGGGAACGATCGCCGAGTCAAGCCACGAGGCCGTCCCCCACGGCTCGCACCACTCTTTGGTGGTGAGGACAGGCCAGGGCATCACAGTATCCAAAAACAGGTGGCTGCCGGTCCAGAGGAGGCTGCTCAAATCAGGCAGGGACCAGACAGGATTCGTGCTGGTCGCAATCGATACCGGCGACTGCGGCATTGCAAGGCTCAAGGGGACGCACCTTGAGTTCATCCCCAACATGTACTCCGGTGCGGGCGGAAAAAGATACAAGACCGGATTCCGGCTTGAGGTATTCCTCGAACAGGTCCGGCAGGCCGTCGCATCAACCCTCAGGAAGGGGGACGTGGTGGTGATATTCGGGCCAGGCGAAACCAAGAGAAGGCTTGCAAACTTCAAGGGAATGGCAGGGTACGACATCCGGATGGCAGAGGGAATCGACTCTGGCGGCGAGGACGGAATCTACATCTTTACGCGATCGCAGGCCATGAGGGAGATAATGTCAGGCAACAAGCTTGCAAGAGCCGCCTCGCTCATTGACGACGTGATGGTGATGGTCAGCAAGAAGAGCAGAAAGTTTGCCATGGGATTCGATGAGGCCGTCACGGCAAACCAGATGGGCGCAGTAGAATCGCTGGTGTTTTCAGACCGGGCCATACAGGACAACGACGAGCAGAGCAT
The DNA here is from genome assembly GCA_965238275.1 of Candidatus Nitrosopumilus sp. Taxonomy (GTDB): domain Archaea; phylum Thermoproteota; class Nitrososphaeria; order Nitrososphaerales; family Nitrosopumilaceae; genus Nitrosopumilus. The sequence continues at coordinate 510,583 of OZ250186.1, read as the reverse complement.
GATCAACCTGCTCAACGATGCCGAGGGCAAGGGGGTAAACGTCTACAGCGTGGATTCGTCCACTGATGTCGGCCTGAGGGTCTCAAACATGGGGGGAATCGTCGCCATACTGAGATACGTCGTGTGATGCTATCCTGCAGACTCTGCCAGCCAGTCCAGGTACGGCAGGTTGACTGAGGTAACGTCAATCTCCATTATCTCGGGCACATCGTAGGGGTGCGTCTGTGCTATCCTCTTCTTTAGCAACTCCCTGTTCTTGTCTGTGGTCTTGAATATTGCAATGCACTCTGATGCATTCTCTATCTTGCCCTTCCACGAGTACACCGAGGATACCTCGGAGATGTTGACGCATGCAGCAGCCTTCTCGCTTACCAGAATCTCTGCTATCTTCATGATGGTACTCCTGTTCGGGTATGTGGAGACTATCATTACTGGTGTCATGGAATGGAATGGGAGTGTCTGCGCTTAAAACCGTGCCGATACAACAACAACAACAAGGATGCCGCCTGATTTGTACGGAATATCAAATTCTAGACATTAGTTCCATGTTAATAAAACACATTTGTATGATCCTCAGACCCTTTAAACATACCATATTTGTTATTTGAACAATGAACCATTCTGTGGTATTTCTTGTAGCATCAGTTGTCATGGTATCGTTGCTTCCAAGTGCATTTGCAGACAAGAGTGCAGACTTGGAGTTTGCCGGAGCACTTGAGGAGACTCTGGGACACTTTTGGGCCATAGAACTTAACCTGGACGAGAGAAACGCACAGCTTGCAGCCGTCCACGCGACTCACCCAATCGCAGAACTGTACGACTCCATGAAGCCTGTACTCCAGGATGCAGACCCGGCCCTTGATGAAAGGTTCCAGACAGTCCTGCTGGAGCTAAGGGACACGGCGTCAGTCGACGTCTCAAGGGACCAGGCGCAGGGCGCAGTTGATTCTGCAAAGGATCTGGTAGAGACTGTGCGCAATGCAGTCGTTGATGCAGGGGTGAGCGCTGACCCCAACTTTAGACTATTACTCATGAAGGGCCTGCTGGAGACGTCCATTGCAGAGTACGGCGAGGCAGTCACCAACGGCGCCATCACGGAGGCAGCAGAGTTCCAGGACGGATCCGCCTTTGTCTGGAGGTCCCAGCAGATCTTCAACGAGATAAAGTCCGGCATTGACGCCCACGAGGCCGAGGAGATAGAAGAGTTCTACGGGGAACTCTGGGCCGCGTACGATGAGGTGGCAGACCCTGACACGGTAGAGACCCTGGCAGGCGGAATAATCCACGAGATTGACGAGATTACCGGAACCACAGAAGAGGGCGATGACCTGTTAGACTATGTCGAGACGATTGAAACCCTGCTCATGGACGCAAAGTCCGAGTACAGGCAGGGCAACGGCGATCTTGCACTGAGTTATGCCACAAAGGCGTACCTTGACAACTATGAGTTCCTTGAAGGACCGCTAGTCGAGGCCGGAGAGAGGGAGCTGATGGAAGAGGTGGAGATTCTGATGCGCGAGGAGCTGCGCAACATGATACGCAACGGTGCCCCCGTGGAACAAGTTGATGAGCAGATTGACCTGATTCTAATCAAGATGAAGACAGTCGAGATGATAGTGCCGGAGTTTGGCGCAGTAGTCATGGTGGTTCTGGTGGTTGCCATAACAGCGATGGTGGCAATAAACATGCGATCCCGCCTTGCAATCAGGGTATAGCCCCAAACTCGCACAGCACACAAAAGTCTGTTCTGACGGTTCGCAATAAAACGGCTTGTCCCTGAATCGTGCCTGCAGTGCCCGACTGCAAAATCCTCGACTTTTGCAGTAACCGATAAATGTCCGTTCCGTAAAAAGCCTGCAACAGTTTGGAACTTGATTTTATCACCCAGAACGCAATCATCTACGTGCTGATTGCATGGGTGGTCATACTGATAGCGGCAAAGGGCCTCAAGCTTGACAGGCACGGCTTTGACATAAAGGTATACAGCCTCACATACAAGAACAGGCAGGTCAACGACGTCCTCATCAGGCTTTTGGGCCGGACGCGGCGCGGAATCCGCGTGTTTGCAGACGTCAGCGTGGTTGCAGGGTTTCTCATGATGGGATTTGCCTTCTGGTTCCTGCTAAACAACGTTGCCAACTATTTTGTGACACCAGACGACTTTGCCGAGCTGACCGTCTTAATCCCCGGAGTCACCCTTACCTCCGCCTCCGCAATTGCATACTTTCTGCTCTCAATCCCCATCGTCCTGGTAATCCACGAGGGGGCCCACGGGATAGTGGCCGCCCTTGAGAGGATAAAGATCAAGACCGGCGGCTTTGCCATATTCATTGCAATGTTTGCAGGGTTTGTGGAGCCTGACGAGGAGGAATTCAACAAGGCAAAAAAGATCTCAAAGATGCGGGTAATCGGGGCAGGCGCCACGTCAAACGTCATATTTGCACTGGCACTAGGCCTCATCCTCCTGACCAACCCGCTATTTGCAATCGTGGTGCCCGAGCCGTTCCTTGGCGTGTTTTACGAGTCCCCTGACGGCGTCCTGATCCTATCCATAATAGAGGGATCCGGCGCCGAATCCGCAGGACTCGCCGCCAACGACATCATCACGTCGATAAACGGGCGGCCGATTGCAAGCCCGGCTGACTTTCCGGGCCTGAACCCCGGGGACGTTGCAGGCGTTGACATCATCAGGAACGGCCAGGAGATGCAGTTTGACGTCGACATCATGCAGGCACCCGACAACCCCGACCGGGGCCTTATTGGCATCATGAGAGACAACTCCATTGCCCACAAGCCGGTGCTGAACTTTATAGAGTGGAATGATCCCAACGTCTCGCTGTTCCTGCTGTGGCTGTGGATGATCTCGTTCTTTATCGGCATAATCAACATGCTTCCGCTTCCCATCCTGGACGGGGGAAAGTTCATCCACACGATAATCGACAAGAGGGCCTCAGAGGGCACGGTAAACGGCATCATGTGGGGAATCTACGCCTTTACGTTTGTGCTGTTTGCACTCAACATCGCACTCTCCTATGTAAAGTCCGGCTGGTTCACCATATAGTGCGCCTCCCGTGCAGATCCGTTTAATATATGAAATCATATATATATGAAATCATATATTATTATACATGGCTAAATTTCAAATAGGCAGTCCTGCAGCACCAAGGGATCTTGTAGACAGGGAGAAGGAGCTAAAAGATCTGATGGCAAAGATGACAACGCGCGACATCAACTACAACATGGCCGTATTGGGGTATCGCAGGGTTGGAAAATCATCAATTCTAATGAAACTGCATGACAATTTATCAAAAGAGAAACGCATCATACCAATCTATTTTGATGTCCAAAAGAACATGGCCGAGCCTAGGATCTTCTTTGAGCGACTGCAAAAATCCATTTTTGATGCATACCGTACAAAACTCACAAGAGGAAAAAGAGCAAAATCAAGCGCAATCAAGATCGTAGGAGATCTGTTTACAAAAATTACGGGAGCAATAGGAGATAAGAAAATCTCCAACATCAGCGTATCCATAACTCCAGAAGGGGTGATAGTTCCCAAAGTGCACTTGGCAGACAAAAAGCCAGACTATGCTGGCCTCTTTTATTCCGTATTTGGAACCTTGCAAGTCTTGGCAGAAAAAAACAACCTGAAATTTGTAGTCATTCTGGATGAATTTCAGGATTTGGTAAAGTTCAGAGGCTATACCGGACTAAAAGACATCCCCAGTCTGTTCAGGGCGGTAATACAGGAAAGGGGAGAGCACGTATCATACATAATCAGCGGTTCCAGAGTCCACATGTCTACGGGAATGCTCGACGGTGGAAGATCCCCACTGTTTGCGCACTTTGAAAAATTAACTGTTTACGGGATGGATGAAAAATACTCCGTCGAACTGTTTACAAAGTATCTGGGTGCAAAAGGAATCACAATAGATGAAAAAACCGCAAGGGAGGCATATCGGATAGTTGGAGGAATTCCTTTCTATCTGATGGCACTAGCCGAGGCATACAATCAAAAAGAAAACCTACAAGATACGTACACCAGAATACTGACAGAGACGGTGGGATCACTCAAAAATTATGTGGATTACGTACTGTCAGAGGACTTGGGAAATGTGACGGGGGGGCCTGTTTTGCTAACAATACTGAGGACCCTGGCAGTCTCAAACGGGCTGACCGTTACTGAGATTGGCAAAAAAACAAAGATCAAGTACACTAGTCTGCCCTACCATATGAGTAACCTCAAAAATTCGGATCTGGTCATTCAGGAAGAGAGGAGATACAAGGTTAGGGATAAAATAGTAAAAGACTACCTGGTGTTTGAAGTTAACAACTTGGCGTAATGCCTGGTACCTCTTTTGGACCGCATGTCATGGCAATTGCCGGGATTACCTGTCACGGCGGGCAGACGTTTCACCAGAAGATCATGATTTAACGGGGAAATGGTGTGTAAGACAGGCATGAATCTGGAGAAGATCCTGAATTTGTGCCACCGACAGGTGATGCAGGAGATCCATCCATCCATCCATCCTAAAGAATAATTAGTGAAGGGGTGCGATACGAGCCTGTGAAGTGCGACAGGTGTGACAGGCAGGCAGTATACTCTCGAAAGTATTCCGGGCAGAGCCACTGCTCTCAGTGCTTTTCAGAGTCCATAGTGCGAAAGACTGCCAAGACCATCTCAAGGTACGGCATGGTTCAGAATGATGACCTTGTGGCAGTGGCAGTATCCGGCGGAAAGGACTCCCTTGCCTTACTGCAGATAATGCACCAGATGGAGTCGACCCACAACTTTAGGATCAGGGCCGTAACAGTAGACGAGGGAATCCCGGGGTACAGGGACGAGGCGCTCGGAATCGTCGAGGATTTCTGCCAGAAACTGGGGGTGAAACACACCGTATACTCGTACAAGGACCTCTTTGAGATCACCCTCGAGGAGGCACTCGAGCTGCGGGGGGAGAATGCCAAGACGTCCTCGTGCTCCATATGCGGCACCCTGCGGAGGCGCGCAATTGATGCTGCCGCCAGGGACATCGGGGCAGACGTGGTTGCCACGGGACACAATCTTGATGATACCCTCCAGACCTTTGTCATAAACATGCTCTCCGGGGATGCAGAACGGATTGGCTGGATGGATCCCGAGGCGCAGGCTGCCCCTCCCCGAAGGGTGAAGCCGTTCTGCGAGATATACGAGTCCGAGATCGTCTTTTACGCCTTTACAAACAACCTGCCGTTCCAGTCCGAGCCCTGCCCGCACATGAACGAGGGGATACGCACAGAGATCAGGGAGTTTCTCAACTCGCTTGAGGCAGGGCACAGCGGCATCAAAAACAACATGTACCGGTCCGTCCTGAGAGTCTCCCGGAACATGAGGGGTGCCGGGCACAAGCAGATGACTACCTGCCAGAGGTGCGGCAACTCGTGTACCGGCAAGGTGTGCTCCGTGTGCAGTACCGTTGCAGGGCTCAAGGGGAGCAAACCTAATGCAAATATAACATGATGTTTTTAGAAACCGTGGTAGTAGGGAGGATTGGGGTGCCAGCCGTGCCCCGTTCTGAAACCGGCTATACGCAGAGATCAGTAACTGCCGGGTAAATCTCCAGATTGGCAATTCCCGCTTGGCGTGCGGATATGAAATCACGCCGGGGCGGGTGGTTGCAGGACTGGAATTATCCGAAGGGATGACTTCCAAGACCGAACCGCCGAAATGGATGAGGTCCGGGAGGGAGCAATCCTAAGGTGGAGCATCCACGCTTCCCCGTCTACGTGGCGGATCTTGTACGCCTTGAGATGGGGTTGTTGGTATGGAGTGGAACCGGCAGGGCTACTACCACTACTACTTCTACCTTTATAACCAGAGTTTGATCATCCCATGCCATGGACGGGATGTTCTCGCCGGGCGGCAGAAGGGGCTATGACGACTTTGCGCGGGACGTTCCGGAGAATGTGAGGTCCCTGTTTGACTCGGCAAGAAACTTTTGTATGTCGCTTGGCTCCAACGTGGTGGAGGATGTCCGGATGCACAGGGTGGTCTTTGGCAAGACCATGACGTTTAGATGGTTTGCAGACGTGGAGCCGGAATCTGACGGGCTGCTCATCAAGGTTCAAAGGAGCAGAAAGGAGCCTGCGCAGACGATCAGGGTAAAGCACACTCAGGATCTTGCAGGATCCTGCGGCAACATCCTCAAAAGGGCGTACGAAGAGATCACCTAACTGACACGCAAAAGACGCCATGTGTTGCCGTTATAGCGGTGATCATGGCATTTACCCTGTTGGGTCTGAGAGTCGACACGAACTTGCCACTTATGATGGCGTGCAAAAGACTGACTCAAGGTATGCGGATGGTCAAATACCGCCTTGACGGTGAATGGGAGTTTTCCGCTGGTCGGGTCCGATATGCTGCAAAGGAGGTGATAACACGTATTACATTGGAATAGACGTTCACAAAAAGAAATGCGTAGTAGAGGACAGAATGTTTCGCTCATTTTCCTTTGAATTCATACCTGATTTTGCTGGATAATGAGCGAAACAATATGTCCAGCACTATGCGTTTCAACCATCAAGGGCAAAACTAACAAGATACTAAGGCAGGCCGCATTTGACAACAATGTCCGGGGAATAACCGGGTTCGTCAAGATGATCCGCAAGGAAGGATACGTGCCGGCCACGACCGTCTGCGAATCCACGACCAACTACTGGATAGTCGTGCACGACATGCTCGAGGATGCAGGCATCAACACCCTGCTGGCTCACCCGCACAACACGAAGATCATAACCGAAACCGTCTACAAAAACGACAAGGCGGACTCGGCAAAGCTGGCAGACCTGTGCAGGCTGGACATGATCCCCGAATCGTTTGTGGCCGACAAGCCGGCGCGGGACCTGCGCGAACTGACCCGTACCCGCCTGGGCATGAAGCTGCACGTCACCGCCCCCAAGAATCGCATCCACGCGATCCTGGCCAAATACCCGCACGAGCAGCCCAAGGGAGGGCTGTTTACAGGATCGGGACTCGAGTTGCTGCAAGCCGTGCCCCTGAGGGAGGTTGACCGCATGGCTGTGCAGTCGCACCTGGCCACCATCGACACCATACTAAAGCAGGTAGCAAAATTTGAAAAAAAGATAGCCGGGTTGCAATGAGCGACAGGAGGGCACAGCTGATCATAACCATACCCGGAATAGACTACATCACGGCAGTAACCATACTTGCCGAAATAGTCGACCACAAGAGGTTCGCCGACGCCGAAAAGATGACCTCATACGCCGGCCTGGCGCCAAAACACCACAACAGCCGGGAGACAGTCAGGACGGGTGGCATCACAAAACGCGGCTCCGTCTGGCTGCGCCGCGCCATGGTTGAGGCCGCATTTACCGCCGTCCAGCACGATGCCCGGATAGGGGCACGCTACCAAAAACTGGCAACTCGCATAGGACCCATGAAGGCAAGGGTCGCCGTGGCCAAGCAGATGCTCGAATGGGTCTGGGAGATGCTTGATCACAGCACCAAATACGGGATCTAAGGACAGAGATCTTGTCAGACGAAAATTCCAGAAAATAAAATGCGTCGCCGAATTCAGAGTTTAGGCGTCCTGGGGAAAACTGGACACCCAGGGAGCGTTTCGCCGCCCCTGCACAAGCGGAGGGCGGCTCAACGCCCCCTTCCGTCCCCCCGGCTTGTCGAAAACAATATTGACTGTAGGAGTTTGGCCTACCATTCCCTCCGGATACGGGGAGGGAATTCCTAGCAGCAGTTATGCGCCATTCTTCTTGATACGCACGCAGCGCCTGCCGGTTCGGACACGGACATGCCTAGAATTACCCAGTTGATCCACAAATCTTTAAAAAACTGCCCGACCAACCTAAACCGGACTGAACCAGACGCATTGCCAACACACAACATCAACGGGTTTGGATGCCCGTAACACATGGGAGTTTGTGCAGGACGAGCTTTTTAAGAAAGCGATTATTAATTAATAAGATGCTCATTACAAGAAAAATCATAATAAAACATTCCAAGGAGGTTGCGAATGCAATGTGCAACGCTGCAAGGGAATCAGATGTAATTTACAATGAAGCAATGAAAGTAAAACTGGCACAGCCAGATGCATCACAATATGACTTGATTTATTTGATAAAAGATTGGAGAAAAATATTTCATTTAACGCATCATTTTAACATGCATGAAATGGCATCCAAACAAGCACACACCGCAGTTACATTGTTCAGGGCGTCAAACGAAGAAAAACATGACAGGCGCAAGAAACACAAGCACCAAGTAAGAACAGGCAAACGTAAAAAATACGTACGCAACAAGTGGACCGAACCCACCAGTTTGTACAGAAAACTAAGGCAGGATGGAAGGTTACATACAGTTGTAACTAGAGAAACGCCAAAATTAAATGACAATGGAACGTTAAGACTGCCTGGTTTTGGCACGGTGCGCGTTTGTTCTTCAATGCCTGATGGAATTATCAAGTCTTTCCAATTGGTGGACGATACGAACAAAATCACTAAACGCACCACGTCTTATGATCGAAAGTTCAAACTGCACGTTCAGGTGGAAATTCCAGACAAACCGCCACTCGAAGGCAAATACGCAGGCATGGATCGAGGAATAAAATGTCTGGTGGCAGTCTCTGACAGTCACGGAAACCAGCGATTACACAACATTCCTGACAGTTGTAGGCGCTCCAAAAACGATAAAATTGACAGGATGAAGGCAGAACAGTCAAAACACCGTGTCGGTTCCAGATCTTGGAAAAGGATCGGCAGGGACATTCGACGCGCATTGCAAAGGATACAAAACAAACAATTGGATGCCCAACGGGCGGTTGCAAGGAGAATAACAGAAGGAATTGCAATAATGTTCGTTGAAGGTTTGGAACTAAAGAACATGAAAAAGAAAGACCCGACGTCCCAAAAACAAGGACTGAATCGTGAGCTTGGTTATGCAAGTCTGGGTTCCATGGGAAGACATGCAGAGTGGGAGATGAAAAAGAAAGGTGGGTTGTACCTGTCGGTTCCTCCCGCATATACGAGTCAAACATGCTCTAGATGCGGAATGGTTGACAAAGAATCAAGAAACAAATCAGATTTCATCTGTGTGTTTTGTGGTTGGTACCACCACGCAGACACGGAAGCTGGTGAGACAATAAGACTAAAAGGACGTCCACAATTGTGGACTGGCGGCCAAGCCTCAAATTTGGGAGTTGTCATTGCGGACAACGAGGTCGTCATAAGGCGTGAGGATCACGTGCAGGCTGATAAAGATCAACCTGTGGGCTGGCTTGGACCCGGCAACGATGATGACACCAACACAGGAAGGTCTGATAGAACGCCAGAAAGAGAATCGTCTGGTGCTACTTAGTGCACGGACTTTTTCTCGCTGCTTTAGTACCGCACGTCAAACTCTGCAAACTTGCCGGCATACTCCTCGTTTCTAATCTCCACGTCCTCGACCCTTGCGTTGGCAGGCCCGCCGTGCGCCCATTCGACAAGCCGTCCGACGCCGGACATGTCCCCTTCCAGGACCGCCTCCACCCTGCCATCCTTGCGGTTTCTGACCCAGCCTGTGACGCCATTCTTTCTTGCAATCGCCTTGAGGGTCTGGCGGAAGAACACTCCCTGGACCTTCCCGGTAATGATGATTCGGATTCTCTGGTGGGGCATCAATATAGTGGATATGCAAACTATTAATCAATTTTAGGTCAGAAGAACTACTACTATCTTCTGTCCTTGATTCGGGCCCTGCCGGTCTTGCGGGCTGCGATGCTGCCGACCTTTGCGCCCGGCGGTGCGTTCCTTGATACGGTGGAGCTCTGCCCTACATGCTGATGGCGTCCTCCTCCGTGCGGATGCACGTATGCTGCCTGGGCCACGCCGCGTACGATCGGGTATTTCTTGCCCTTTGCCTTGAAGCTGCGCCACTTTCCGCCCGCACTCATGAACGGCCTTTCACCGGCTCCTCCGCCCGCAAGCGTGCCTATCATGGCCCTGTTCTTTGGGTTGAGCGTTGTGAACCTACCAGATGGCAGCTTTACTGTGACTCCCTCCTCTCCGTGAGAGAAGATGGTGGCATCGGTGCCTGCCGACTTTACTATGGCACCCCCGTCGCCGTAGTGCTTTTCAACGTTACACACTATGGTTCCGTCAGGAATGTTCTGGACGCTGATGACGTTTCCCTTCTCGATGCCTGACTTTAGCCCGAACTGCAAAATGTCTCCGACCCTGGTTCCAAGCACCGCAGGGACAAACGAGACTGACCCGTCCTCGAACCTGATCTTGGCCAGCGGTGCCTCCCGGCCGCGCTCATGAACCAGATCGATTACCTCTCCTGCGTGCTGCTCTGAGAGTGCAAAGCGCGGATAGATTGCCTTGGCATCCACCTTTCCAGTGGACGTGGATCGGAACTGGTTGCCTCCCCGGCCCCGTCTTCGTACTAGCGGTCTCTTACCCATGTTGATCGTCTCCTATTGCTAGATGATTTTAAGCTTATGATTGGTGCCTCTTCGTGTGGGATCCCAAAAGTCATTCACCACGGATGAGGGTGTCTGCAGTGAAACTCCCCGCAAGCGTTATCTTGCCCGCCGGTTCCGTTTACAGGGAAAAAAAATTCCCCACAAGCGTTATCTTGCCCGCCGGTTCCGTTTGCTGGAATGGATCCTTGTTTTAGGAATCATTCTTTGCAACATTTCATGCACACCCCGTAATTGTTTCGCTTTTTGAAGTACCCCGGATGGCCTAGCGGGCATCCATGGCGCCGGGAATAAATCTAATGATTTCGTGCTCGGGACGACAAAGCTAGACTGTCGTGATCTAAATGTGAGTGGGTGCTAGTTCCTTCGAGATAGCAAATGAAGAAACCAGCACACCAGACATGCTTGGAGGTGGAGGAATTTAAGGCAATACACGAGCCCTCCTTACACTTACCACAAATCCTTCCTGATGCCGGGGCGTGCATGAAACCAGAATGCAGGTGTTGTCGGTTCTGGACAAGGGTGCTTGGCGATACGATCGGCTTGACAGGCAAGATCTTGGAGGCTGCTGCCGCCGAAGTTGCAGGCAGGCCAGGCGCCAACTGCAAGGAGATCGAGGACCTGCAGGCACTCGTCTCATCCCTCACAGAGGACAACAAGAGGTACGCCAAGGCCAACAGGGAGCTTAACGCCAAGGCCAACAGGATCAACATCCCCACCGTGACCAAGAAAAAGGCAGGCCCAAGGAAGGCCGGCAGGCCCAAGGGGCAAAAACCCACCATCAACTGCAGGCCAAAACGCGTCGACCGCGTCGAGGAGATCGACTGCAAGGAATGTCCCGACTGTGGCAACGACAATCTTTCGGACGTGACTGACAGGTACGATCGCATCGTGACTGTCATGCGCGTCATACTGGAAAACGTCAGGTACGTCATCAAGCGGCGCTGGTGCCGCGGGTGCAAAAAACAGGTCTCTGGAAGGGTTCCCGGCGCGGCAAAACACGCGCGCCGTTCATCAAACTTTGATGCGGCCATGACGTCCCTGAACATGAACGGTTTGTCGCATGCCAGGGCCGCAGAATTTGGCAGTGACGCGTGGGGGCACAAAATCTCGCGCCCGTCTGCATACCGCGGCAAGATCAGGCAGGCAGAGCGCATGGCACCGGAGCGTGATTCTGTAAGAAAGCGCGTGTTAGAGGCGCCACACCTGAACGCAGACGAATTCCACTGGCCGTTGGGCGGCAAACGCGGCTACGGGATAGTGGCCCTGGCAAAAGACGCCTGCCTCGTGGAGGTGACCGGCTCGCGGGGCATCAAGACGCTTTGCCACACACTCCCGGACTACAAGGGAACCATAACGCAGGACTCGTATGCAGGATGGCTCCACGTGGGATCGTGCCGCCAGATGTGCGTGTGGCACCAGGAACGCCTGGTGCAAAAGGACGTCCTGACCAACCCCAAAGGTGACGTTCCAAAGTTTCTGGACAGGCTGTCGGCAATCCACGATAAGATTTATCGCGCATCCAGAATCGAGGACGGGCACACGAGGATCGTCGCGGCCCACTGCATAGACGCGGAGCTGCGCGGGCTGATGAACGAACCGTTTGCAGACGATGGGCACGGCACCATCGCCAGACACAAGAAGAGGAACCCCCGGGAGGGATACTTTATGACCACCTGCCTGCACGTGGACGGCATCGAGCCGGACAACAACGCAGTGGAGAGGGTCAACCGGAGGTTCGTGGCCATAAGGAGCGACGGGGGCGGAAACCGCTCCCAGAAGGGCATGGATGCCAACTCGATCCTGTTCACGCTGCTGGCAACTGACAGGATCAACGCGAACAGTTTCTTTGATCATCTGGTCCGCTCGTCCTCTGGAGACAGTTGAGGCATCATCTGACGGCACGTATGGTGCATCACGGGAAAAAAGATTCCACGGCAAGGGAAAGGCTGCACCTGCTCCACTGTTAGGCAGGCCACTTCAAAAAGCGAAACTGTTACCACACCCCGCATAATTCCAAGATGAGTATCAGGTATTTTTTTGCAGTTTAGGCGGGAAAATGAAGCAAAACATTTTGTCGTTTACTACGCCGCGTTAAGAGTGCTCAACTATTAGGAAACATAACACAAACAATGAAAAATCACAAAGAAGCCTACCACAAATGCCTGTTCTGGCAACAACCGGTCCCTACTGCGCCGAACAGCACTCGCCCATCGGAATCTCATGCCCGTGCGGACACGCCCTTGGATGGTTCAGCATGGTGCACAGCGCGTCTGTAAACTGCTTCTTCATGTGATGCTCGATCCCGCACACCATCTCCTCGTCAATATCCACCTTTAGCGCGCTGCTCATCAGCACCTCAAGCAGCCGGCTGTTCCTCATCATGCTCGACCCAATCGCCTTGCCGTCCTCTGTCAGCCTCACCCCGGCCTTGTTGTATTTCACCAGATCCCGGGTGTTGAGCTTTTTCAGCATCTGCACCACGCTTGGCTGCCTCACCTTGAGCGTCTTGGCAATGGTGCTAATCTTGACATCCTCGCCCCTCTCCTTGATGTGCCATATCGCCTTGAGGTACATCTCCACGTGCTCGGCCTCTGCTGTCCCCACAAACAGGGTCTCGTCATCCGGTCCGCTCATACTACTATCCAATCCTCGAGTCTTTTAATAAATATTCAAAGTACTGGCGCGCAAACCCGGCAAGCCCGGCATGGTCGGCCCAAATGGCAATCACCTCTGACTGCTTTGAGCCCACAACATCCGGTCCCAGCAGAATAACGACATGCCTCCTGTCTGATATTATCCCCCCGCCAAACAGTCCCTCCTTGATCTTTACAGTCGCAATCCTCTTGATGGCCCTGATGGCATCTGCATCCATCTTGTCTGATGTCAGCACCGTGATGTCGATCTTCCTGTCATACAGCGATCTCAGCTTTGGCAGCGCCTGCCTGACCAACTCCTCTCCTGCCTCCGGTATCGCGATCATCACCTCGGTCCTGCACGCGTCGACCATCTCCAGAATCTTGGATGCGATGTTGATCGTACCTGAGAGCACCCAGATGTCGGGCTTTTCACTGGTCCCGCTCCCCTCGTACAGCGGCATCAGCTCGCTCAGTATCACCCCCTGGTTCCTTACAAACTCGTCATCCATGTTCTGCTTTGTAGTCTCCAGTCCCGTTGCAGGCGACCTTGCAGAGTACACAGTCGGCCTCGAATCGTCCGAGTCTATCCAGCCCTTCTCCTCCAGCGTGCCCAGCACCTCGTAAATCTTGGAATACGGCACGCCTGACTTTTGGCTCAGGTTCGAGGCGTTCTGTTTCCCCGACTTTAGCAGTACTGCAAAGGCCTTTACCTCGTACCCCGTCATGCCGATCTTCTCAAGGGATTTTCTGGTCTTGTCAGATATGCTCATGCGATCTGATCGGCCCGACTTTCTATTTAAGTCACGCCTGAATGCCTAAATTACACACGGGGGTTAAGGTGCAAGACATTATATAATATCAAAGCACGGATCAGACAAGGCATGGCACTGATTCAGATATCAAACCAGACGATCAAGAATCTGGGCAAAAAATCCACGATCCGATTCACGCAGAGCATATGCCCCGACTGCAACATGATTCTGGATGCGGAGGTCTTTGAGAGGGACGGTCAGGTCTTCATGACCAAGGTCTGCCCGACCCACGGCGAATGCGAAGAACTATACTTTGGCTCTTATGAAATGTACAAAAAGTTCAGCACCTACTGGATGGACGGCAAGGGTGCGCATGCTCCAAACGTGATGATTGACAAGTGCTCATGCCCAAACAACTGCGGATTATGCTCAAACCACTTGTCACACAGCGGCCTTGCAAACATGATAGTGACAAACAGGTGCGATCTGACCTGCTGGTACTGCTTCTTTTACGTCAAGAAGGGACTCGAGGGCGCATACATGTACGAACCCGATCACACCCAGGTGCGCGCCATGATGAAGACGCTTCGTGCCGAGCGGCCAATCCCGGGCAACTCCATGCAGATAACAGGCGGCGAGCCGATGCTGCGTGAGGACATTGCCGATGTCATCAAGATAATGAAGGAGGAGGGAGTCGACCACATCCAGATGAACACCAACGGCATCAGGCATGCCATGGACCCGGAGGCTGCACGCGAGGTGAGGCTTGCCGGATGCAACAATCTCTATCTATCCTTTGACGGAGTAACTGCCAGGACCAACCCCAAAAACCACTGGGAGATCCCGTACGCCCTTGACAGCTGCCGAAAGACCGGCACGACGGTGGTGTTTGTCCCCACGGTAATCAAGTCAATTAACGATCACGAACTCGGCGGAATCATCAGGTACGCCCAGAAGAACATGGACGTGGTACACGCGGTAAACTTCCAGCCAGTCTCCCTGACAGGAAGAATGGGCAAGACTGAGCGTGAAAAGTATCGAATTACAATACCTGACTGCATCCAGAGGATCGAGGAGCAGACAAACGGCGAGGTCACCGTAGACGACTGGTTCCCCGTCCCAAGCTGCATGCCATTAACCAACGTAATTGAGGCGTTCTCCAGCAAGCCAAAGTACGAACTCTCCATACACTTTGCATGCGGCGCAGGCACGTACATCTTTGAAGACGAGGAGACCAAAAGGTTCGTCCCGCTAACCAAGTTCTGCGACATCCAGGGAATGCTGGAGCTGTTTGAGGACAAGGCCGAAGAGATCCGCTCCGGCAAAAACAAGTACTTTACGATGCTCGAGGTGGTAAGAAAGCTCAAGGGGTTTGTAGACACCAAGAAGCAGCCTGCCGGCCTTGACCTGGCAAAGATGTTTGGCAACATCCTCATGAAGAGGTCGTTTGATTCTGTAGGATCCTGGCATGTCAAGGGGTTGTTCCTGGGCATGATGCACTTTCAGGACAAGTACAACGAGGACTTGGAGAGACTGCAGAGGTGCGACATCCACTATCTAACGCCGGACCTTAGAATCGTTCCCTTCTGCGCATTCAACGTCATTCCGGAATGGTACCGGGACAGGATCCAAAAGAAGTACTCCATCACCGTCGAGGAATGGGAGGAACGCGAGGGAGTAAAGCTTGAAGACGGGTTGTACCGCGGCCTCATGAGGCGCGGGGCAGGCGACGAGCTTGCAGCGGGCTGTGCCAAGTCCCAGATGTTCCATGACGCGGCACAGGCCACCACGTAATAGCCTTCTTCCAAGTAATTATCTAATGCATTCTGTTTGATTTCATACTGATTTGTCATCCATGCAGGGCATTCTGTCTGGTATAGATCATTATTATACGATATTCGATGTTAATATACCATGATTACCCGTGCATTTTTTCGTTTCAACTCAAAGACTGTCTTCGTACCTGTCATGGCCGGCGTGGCAATAGTAATGGTTTTGGGCATCGGGTTGACCATTCCACCTGACGGCGGCGTGGAATTCTTACAGGCCGTGCAGGGGGCAGTCTCTGCCGACAACACGTCTCCCACCATCACTGCTCCACCTGGTGTGGTCCTTGAGGCCGCCGGTTGGCTGAGTACCGTTGACATCGGCACCGCGACTGCCACTGACAACCGGGATCCCAATCTCATCATTACCAACAATGCCACTGGACCATTTCCAATTGGCACAACCATGGTACAATGGAGCGTCCAGGACTCCCGCGGCAATACGGCAACTGCCCTCCAGACTGTCACCCTACGCGATAGCGTGGCACCATACTTTACCACGGTACCAGTTGAAATCCAGATGACCTTTGCCACGGGCAGCTCGTTTGTGATTGACTTTGCAACCCCCGGGGCTTCGGATGCCGTTGATCACACCGTTGCAGTGTACTGTACCCCCGGCTCCCACTCTGTATTTCCTGCAGGTTCCACTACCGTTACCTGTACTGCCTTTGATGATTCGTGCAATGCTGCAGAGGCCAGTTTTGAGATTGTCGTGGATGTCTTGATGGATTCGCCGCCCCGGGCCTTGCCTGTTCCCTTTGAAACCATAACAGACAGCTTTGACGGGTATGGACCGTGGACATTCTTTACATCCTTCGGGGAATACCACTCATACGTGCCATATAACGACTATCATCTTAGCATAGACTACAACAATGGTAACCCGTCACCGTCTGCAAGAATCAGCGGCGAGGGGTTTGCAGCCGTCGCGGATATACGGCAGGACATAGACCTGCGTGGACTGGATGAGGGTGATGAGTTGTTTTTGAGTATTGACTACAGGGCGACATCCAGCACTGCAAATGACAGGCCCACCAACGCATCTGTAAAGATCTATGATGGCGAGGGTAGCGTGATCTATGTGTATTGGCTTGCCAATGGGGGTGTGACTGATACTAAATGGCAGAGATCTTCTATTAACATCACTGATGTCATATCAGGACATGATGACGTCTCCATAGGCTTCGGATTGCGTGACAACTGGATTGCAAAATGGAACCAGAATGCATACTTTGACAACTTTTATCTTGGCACAACCCCTGCCAGCCCAAATGACATCCATGGTATGATTCACGCCGAACCCATCATGCCATCTGATGCACCAGCAAACCCTGTGGTGCAAGGAGAATGTCTGGTGTCAGACGACGTTGATTCGCAATAATCAGTCGGAGACTATTATTCAAGAACCACGTCGTCAGAATTAGGCCTACCTGATCCATACACCGGTGTGTTGGTGTGGCATGAATCTACACCCTCATGTCGCTAAACTCGACTTTACCACTTGCGGTATTGACGCTTGCCACCATTGCCCTGCCGCCTACCTCGACCACCGCGTGCCACTCCGCGCCATAGTCATCATATTTGGTCTCCAGCACCGCGACATCGTCTGTCCGAACCCCGCACCTCTTTGCCGTCGCCCTTATGGTGCACAAGATAGCCTCACCCTCGTCCATTTTTTTACCGATCACGCTGTCCCAACCCACAGATCCACTCTCCTGATTATATCTTGAGTTATAACAAGGCTATTCAAGCGACCTAATCACATCTTCTAGCGTGCAGTACGGATCCTCCATTGAGTCCAAAAACCTCTTGACCCGTGCCGTTCTGGCTCTGCCGTCTTCTGCCAGCACCGCATCAATTGCCTGAGGAATCTTTTTGTAGTCACTGCATCTTACCACTAGCCCCTTTCTCACCAAGTACTTCTCATCTGCATTGGGTATGCCCTCGTAGGATATGGTCGGCATCCCCCTCATGGCAGCCTCTGTCGTCATAGTGCCTCCAGAACCCACGAACACGTCCGTAATGGCAAAGATCGCCTCGCTGTCCACCACCCTGTCCAGCACGATGGCCCTGTCTCCAAGCTCGCGCTTCAGGTCACTGATCTGCTCGGCATACCTGCCCAGCACCACCACGTTGTAGTCGGGCAGCCCGTCTGCTATGCTCCTTATCGCGCCTACCGTGTCAAAACTCACATCGCTTGCGTACGCCGCCTGTACCTCGTACGGCCTGAACAAGACGGTCTTGTCCTTCTTCAAACGGAGCCTCAAGCGGGGAGGATTTCCCGACGAGTTCTTTACTATCACATATTCGTCCATGGCATCATACTGGATGATGCTGGATGACGCCATTCCAAATACCGTAAACTCTCTTTTTGGTATGTGCCTTGGAATCAGAAGCCTGTCAAGAAATGGCACCGACAGCTTCATCATGGCCGTATAGTGCGGTACGTTGCCAAACCCCACGTGCCTGATGCCCAGCCCGAAGGCCACCCTGGATGCCTCGGGCGAGCAGAAGCTAATGGTCAAGTCGGGCCCGAATTTGCTGACGATCTCGGCAAGCTCACCTATCCTGTGCGCCGAGGCGCGCAGCTTCCCAAGGAGGCTCTCGCCGCCATGCTTTCCCACCACCCTCATGCGCACACCCCGCACCCTTGCCAGCCCCGTCGCCTCCCTGTAGTTCCTAGTGGTGGTCATGACTTTGTTCTTCTTTGACAGCCTCTTTATCATAGGCTCAAAGAACAGCAGCTGCTTTGGCGTGAGCACGTCAAACCACACGCCCAGTCCCTCGGGATTCATTATACTATGCCGCTCCCCGTGAACTTCCACGCCATTATGTTGGAGCCACGCTCGTCGGCCTTGCCTACTACATCCGTCTTGTAGCCCAGCCCCTCCAGAAACTGCGGATACACCGCCGACAGGTGCTCCTCAAACCGGTTTCCGTACTCCGGGCCCTGTTCGTACGCTCCATGCGGGCACCCTAGCACCACCACCTTGGATACTGCCTCCAGCCTCTCCAGCGTGGGTGCGATCTCCTCCCTGTGGAGGTGCTCTATGCCGTGCCAGAAGAACGCCACGTCAAACACATCACCAGAAATGGCACCGACATCCCTGACGTCACCGTGCACCACCTCAAGGGCCGGCATCTTGGAGTCGATCTCCCTCTTCAAAAACTCGGCGTTTTCTGCAAACGCCTCAAGCACCATAATTCTAGTGTACCCCGCCCTCTCAAACCAATCCAGAAAGTGCTGCCTCCTCTTGTTTGCGCCCACGTAAAGGACGGACCGGTACGAATCCCCCTCGAACAGCTCCTGTAGGTTCCTGGACATCTGTGCCTCCCTCTCCTTGAAGTTTGCGCCGCACACAAGGCAGGTGGGGTCTGCAGTCGTTTAAAGTGTTATTCTGAATGCGATTCTATGGTGGTGCCTAGTTATGGCATAAAAGATCTTACTATCTACTGATATTTGGCTTGAATGTAAAATATGTTTGGCAGTATCGCGTGCAGCTGTATTATATGGAAATTATGTCCGCTAGTCATCTGTGTCCTCCTCCATCCAGTTTGGGTTATCATCCCGGATAGTCTCGGTCGCCTTCTTGGCACGGAATGCCATGAGCGGGGTCTCTCGGTTGGCAATATCCAGTGAAAAGTGCAGTCGCCTCTCGTTATAGTATTCAATGTATTCTGCCAAGCTCCTATGGTGACATATCTCATCTTCAAGCGTCCTGTGAAACCGTTCAAGCTTGCCGTTGGTCTGGGGGTGGTACGGCCTGGAGTTTATCAGCCCTATGCCCAGGTCCAACAGCTCGGCCTCAAAGGCGGTGGGCTGCCATGATCCGGAAGGTGCCTTCGTCCTCCTGCCGTCCTTGTCCTTCTTGTGCCTGCCTGTAGCGCCCACAAAGCAGGAACCGTCGTCTGACAGGATGGTGGCAGGAACGCCAAACCGCCTGACTGCGTCCCGGAGGACATTCACAACATTCTCGGAGGTGGCCTCGGTAAACAGGCCCATCCCGGTAATGCATCTTGACGCGTCGTCCAGAAAGGTCACCAGGTTGAGTCCTTTCATTCGTGGATCCTTCATGACATGCCAGTCCGTGTGCCACATGGAGTTGGAGTGCCTTCGTTCGTAGCGAACCCACTTCCGTTTTTTGGATTTTGCCGCAGATGAAACCACCAAGCCGTTCTCCTTCATTATCCGGTATACTGCCTGGTAACTTATATCATAATTCACCTGCAGGTTCATGGCAGTGCGCAGCACGCCTTGCGGTTCCCGTTTACATTCGTCCAGCACCAACCGTACTTCCTCCGGGGATGGCAGCCGTGCCGGCCGGCCGGGACGTTGCGGGACGTGCGGAGTGCCAGCAGTGCGGAACTCAGCCCACAACCTTCGGACGTGTCTTGACGTCACGCCGATCTCCGCTGCCACTTCCGCTGCATTCCTGTCCTTGCCGAGTTGTGCCATCGCGTACCTGATGGACTTTGCTGTAAGTCGTTTTGCCATCGTTTTCCTTAATTGATAAAGGGCAAAGTAATCCTTTACGTAACGCCTGATCTTAGGCGGACCTAATTTTCGTACAACAGACTGTATCGCGTGCAGCCTACAGATATAGTGACAAGACAAAATTCGTTCCGAATCAAATGTAGCTGGTAGCTAAAATGGATAGTGGCCCAAGCACAGATGAATATGCTTGAATAAAATTGAGTCGGATTAGGTACAAGCGGGATGATCTTTTAGGCATAGCCGCACATGGTTATGTCTATGATAGACTGCGTCCATGCAAGCATGCCCGGCGGACGGCAAAGCTTTTGACCTAACGTGTCTGATCCTGCGGGCGTTCTTTCGTAGACATAATATAGGTCATGACCGGTTTTACTATAAAATATGGGATATATGTTAGAAATTACTCTGGAACAGGCTGTTTCCAGCCAGGCCTCAATTGAGGTCTTTGGTCTGGGGTATGTCGGATTTCCGCTTGCAGTCCAGCTGTCCTCCAGAGGATATCTTGTACGAGGAATTGATGTGAACAGGAGTCGCATCAGCAGCCTAGAGAACAACGAACTGCACGAGTCCGAGCTGCTTTTAGAGAAGGATTTTCTTGAAAGCAGAAGAAACAATACCCTGCAGCTGGACACCAAGTCCTCAAGCCGTGATAAATCCAAGATTGGAATGATATGTGTGCCGACGCCCATACCGAACAAAGACACACCGTCAGACGTCTTTGTAAATTCCGCAGTCAATGATTTTCTCGGAACTGCAAAAAAGGGGGACGTGATAGTTATTGAAAGCAGTGTGGAGCTGGGAACAATTGACAATGTTAAAAAAATAATCGAAGACAAGGGTTTTGAGGTGGGCGTCGACTTTGGACTGTCCTTCTGCCCAGAACGCATAGACCCGAAGAACAGGATGTGGAATCTGGAGAACATTCCAAGGATAATATACTGCTCGGATGACTTGACGTTTGAGATAGCCAAAAGGGTTTATCACTCCATAAACAACTCGGATCTTGTACGCGTCTCTGAACCAAAGGTGGCCGAGACCGTAAAATCCTTTGAGAATACGTTCCGTCTGGTAAACATATCGCTTGTAAACGAGCTGGCAATACTGTGCGATCATCTGGGAATCAGCGTGTCTGAGGTTATCGACGCTGCTGCAACAAAACCGTTTGGATTCATCCCGTTTTATCCCGGTGCAGGAGCCGGAGGCCACTGCATTCCCAAGGATCCGATGTTTCTTCTGGAATCGTCAAAGAAATTTGGCCTTGAATTTAATACCGTCAGCAATGCCCTGCGAATCAACTCCCTTATGCCAGACTACATCTGCGACAGCATAAGCCAGATTCTTGGAGAACGGAACCTGCAAAAAAGCGTGCTGGTCTGCGGCATGTCATACAAGCAGGACATGGAAGACATGAGGGATTCACCCGGATTTAAAATCCTACACAAATTCATGGAGATGGGATTCGAATGTGCAGTTTATGATCCATACTTTAAATCCGAATTGTTGGAAAAGTACCTTGACGAAAACCATATCACCGATTCGTCCTTTGGCGTGCTGTCCTCCCTGGACTGTGATCTGGTTGAAGGATTTAGCTGCATGTGCATAGTGCAGCACCACTCCAGCACAAAATCTCGTCTGAATGAGATGTATGTAGATTCCGTAATTCCCGTGATTTATGACTGCCAGAGCAATCTTGCATTTGCGCCTAATTCCAGCTCCCTGCTGAAGTCGCTTGGAAGCTAGGACGCATCCACCATATTCCGCGTGGGATGATCATTGGATTCAGAGGCATGAACCTGTTGGATTCCGGACAGGCGGCAGGAGACTGTCAGAAGAAACGTAGGCGCCATGACAGGAACATCGTCCTGCAAATGCGCCTCCCGCATGTGTGAAATGCTGGCCTCTAGGCGATTACGGTTTCTGAGACCTATCAGTTGAGTGCTGTCGGAACTGCAATCAAGAGTGCTGCTCCCAACCTGTTTACGTTTTTACGATGTTCTGGCATGCTACCCCACAACAACCCTGCAGATCTGGGCATGTGCGACACGGTCGTACTGCACAGGAATGTACGCCAAAAACTGTCCGTGTCTGAAGGAATGCATGTCTTTTCGGTGCTCATACCGGTTGCGCGCACCTGCAACAAGATGGAAATGTTTTCACTCACTGTCAGAGAAACTCGTTACGAATTCTAACTGAGACATATTCAAACCGCCAGATAATGAAAAGAAGTCGCGTGTCATGATGGTTGATGCCAGAACATCTTAGATTCATGTAACGGCTGTGGGGGATTATACAGCATGCGTGCTGCGGAATTATAGCACCGTGCGCATACCCGGATGTCATGTGATCACGTTATTAATGGTGTTGTATCACTAGAATAAATTGGACAGCATACGGGTCACATACTCTGGCCTGCTCGGGTTCGCCGTTGCGATGGGCGGCATTCTGGCCGGTCTGGCATTCATCATCATAGTAACCCGTCAGCTGACGCCTGAGGAATTTGGGGTCTGGGCAGTCATAGGCAGTATGGTGGCATATTCCTCCACTGCCGAGCCGATAACATCCTACTGGGCCACGAGGCAAGTCGCAAGGGGAAAGCCGGTAGGAAAGACATCCATGGCATCCACCTCACTCTTTGCAGGCGGCTCCATCCCCATATACGTCGTTTCCGTGCTCCTCTTTGCCAACGTCGAGACGGCATTCCTTGACTCCATGATACTGGGAGCAATCCTAATCCCGGTAACATTCGTGCGTGGCACGCTATCGGCCCTCAACCTGGGCCACAAGCCACACGCAGTCAGCATCGGGATGGCAGTCTTCCAATCCGTAAAGATACCTGCAGGGCTGGGGCTGGTCTTTTTCCTCGGACTGGGCCTGGACGGGGCCATCCTTGCAGTCTTTGCAGCATATCTGGTGGATATAGCCATCCAGATGCGCTACGCCAGACCGAAACTTGCAGTCCTCCTTGACTTTTCATACCTGAGGGGATGGATCAGGCAGTCCTGGATTCCGCTGTATGGCCGCATGCCTCAAGTACTGTCAAACCTGGACGTCATCATATACGTCATAATGGTGGGCTCCGTCGTGGGAGTCGCGTACTATGCGGCAGCTGCGGCAGTGGCAGGAATCGTGGGTCGTGCGGGTCACATCTCGCAGGCACTGTACCCGAAGCTGCTGGCAGAGGGAAGCCGGAACCACATCTCTGAGAATTTTACATGGGTGATGTACTTTGCCATACCCCTTCTGGTCGTGGCCGTCCTCTTCTCCAGGCACGCGATGTTCCTGCTGAACCCCGAATACGCCGGGGCGTGGATTGCCGCCGTGTTGCTTGCGCTCAACTCTCTTGTGCATGTATTGATCGGCTTCTTCCGGAAGGTGCTGACTGGTACCGACACGGTAGACGCAGACGAGATGCCGCGCGCATCTGCCCTGTTGCATAGCAGGCTCTTTCTGGTCGGAACCATATCGAACGTTCACCGCGTGCTCTACCTTGCCGCGTTGGCCGTGTCCCTGCATGTCTTCAGTGGCATGTCCGATCTGGATCTGGTTGCAGTCTGGTCTTCGATATTTCTTGCCGTCTCTGTTCCCTTTGTTGTCTGCTATGGCCTGCTTGTCAGGAGGCACGCGCCGTTCCGCGTGCCATTTACTGCAATCCTCAGGCATCTGGCCGGAGGCGCTGGCATTGTGGCCATCTTCATGCTCACAAACGAGCACATAGTTAGGTTCGAGACGAGTATCTACTCGTACGTGCCGGGCCTGCTGCTGGAGCTGGCATTGTGCTGTGTGGCATACCTTGGCATCACATACGCAATAGACTACAAGACCAGGAAGCTGTTCCGACTGGTACTGTCAGAGATCTCCAGACGCAGCGGCACTAGGACGTAATCTGCCAGTGCGCCTGCAGGCTGGCAAGACCGCCCGGCGCAAGGATCCCACATACGATATCGTGTCGGCAACGGGCATGTGCCGGATCCATTTGCTACCGGCCTAATTGTAAATAACGTCTCTGGGTTTTTCACCACATATCCCGGTGAAACACCACGTATCTGTCATGCTCCTACTCCCACCCGATGGTGGGAATTATGTAAACCGCATCATCGATTTTTTGCACCAGTCTCGGCTTTAGTCCAAATCTGGCCCGAATCCTGTCACGCTCCCATTCCTTGATCCACCGCCTGACGGACGCGGGTTGTGCCTTTTCTTTCCCCCACGTGATGTAGCCTTTGAGAAATTCCATGGTTTTGTAGTGTACGGATCGTTCAACTGCATGTAGGAGTGAGTAGCCGTACCTGTGGCATACCACCCCGCGATAATGGTACAACTCGGCATTATAGTTTGCGCCAGTTTTCCGTTGGGAAGTCAGCCTGATGTCGTGGTATATGCCTGTGCGGTATCCGTCCAGCAACGAATGTATCGCCAGTATGACCGAAGGCAGCAATGCGGCGGATTTTAAAAACCATGACACATCCACCACGAGACCAGGCTCAGGAGGTATCAATCGTAGCGCATCAGGATCAAGGCCACTAGATACCTTGACATCATCTTCCTTCATGCGTTTGGTGATGCACTCAATATAGTCATCCGGGAGTATGATGTCTCCGTCCATTGAAAGCATGTAGTCTGCGTTGCGTGAGCCATCCTTCATCAGGGCATTCCGCTTATCCCAGAAATCGTCACTTGCAAGATTTGGCGGGTGCGGCGGGAAATGCCCCACTATCAAATCCGGCATGGCATCAAGTATCCTGCCAGTAGAGTCAGTCGAACCATCATCAACAACGTATATCTTCTCCGGCGGGATTGTTTGGTTTTTGATGCTATGTATTGTTTGTTCTATGAATTTTTCCTCGTTGTGGGCAATCATGAACGCGTTCCATTTCATATAAAATATCCGTTCGTAGGTCATATCAATTAATCTACCATACACGTGGTGCTAGGTGGGCATGCCCTGATATCCATCTAACACAATGTCACACCCGTCGGCCATACTAGACTCTACACCTGACAGTGTGCGTACCATAACATCCACTGTCGGCACATGTGATTATCTCCATGAATTGTGTTGTGTTTGTTGCGCTTTCAATCAGTTTTGGGATATCTCTGTCGGGATTCATCCGGGATTCGTTTTGGTCTTTTGTGTCCACAATTCATGTGACACCAAAAGTAAGAGGTCGCCTTTGCGAAGCGATTCCGTGCCTGATTTGCCCCGATTAATTACCAACTGAGCTACGTTTTCGACCATAAATACCCGATTTAATTGCACGTTATCAGTACGGTCCGCAGGCAGGACAGTTTTCAAATCAAGGCTCACCTGCCGGATCTTTTGCGCCGCATTTCCCGGCAGACGCTGCGTGTCCAAAAGCTTTATGGATCATGCCTTCCAGTGTTGTGGCATGGTGCCTGTAATCGACTTGGAAAAGATTGACTGGAACTCCGTAACCGACACAAAGTCCATCTTCGAATCCGTCCTTGCCATGCTCAAATCCCGGGACGAGGAGAGCGTGGCGCTGAGGAAAAACATCGAGCAGTTGAGGGAGGAGGCAGAGGCCTTCTCAGGGGAACGCGCGATGCTGACGGAGATGGATACCAGGATCAAACTGTTGGAAGAAGAGAACGTGCAAAAGGACTCCGAGATAGAACAAAAGGACTCCGAGATAGAACAAAAGGACTCCGAGATAGAACAAAAGGACTCCGAGATAGAACAAAAGGACTCCGAGATAGAGAATCTGGGAACAGATGTGGAGAATTTGAGTGCAGAGGTAGAGAAGCTGAGGGCAGAAAACGCCGCCCTCCTGCAGGGATGCGACGTCTCGCAGGCAGTCATGGACAGGATAGCCCGCCTGGAACGGCAGGCAGCCGAGCATGCCTCGCAGCTAAGGGAGGCGCGCGCGGCCAACTCGGCGCTGGCAGCAGAGAACCTGGACATCAAAAGCCGCCGCTCCAAGAGGCGGCTCCGGGAGTCGCCCGGGCCTGCGCCGGACCCGTTCAGGAAGGTCGTCTGCCTGCGCACCGGCCGGAACCCTCCCCCGATATCTGAAAAGAGGTTAGTCGACCTGCACTCCTGCCCGCACGGCCACGCCCTCTCGACGGGGCCCACCGAGGTGACCTTCCGGGTAGTCGAGGAGATCATCGACGGGAAACTGACTGCCATCCAATATACAGTCGTCCGCAGGTACTGCAGGGAATGCGGCAGGCAGTTTGCCCCCGAGATCCCCGGGGTCGTCCCAGGGGGGCGGTTCGGTGCCAGCCTGACGTGCCTGGAGACTACCATGAGGATGCACGGCATCCCCTACGGCATCATCTGCAGTCTGATCAACATAATCCACCACGCAGGCCTTGCCAAGTCGACAGTCATCAGCCACGTGGACGCCGTTACGGGATCCCTCCACCCCCTCTACGAGGAGATGCTCGGGGAGATATTCTTCTCAGAGCATGTCTTTGGCGACGAGACGAGCTGGAAGATAGCCGGGATACTGTACTGGCTGTGGGTGCTGGTAGGTGACGACTCGACTGTCTTTCACGTGGACAAGAGCCGGGGAGGCGACGTCCTGGTGTCGCTGCTTGGAGGGTACGGCGGCCACGTCACCTCCGACTCCCACGCCCCGTGGAACCGCATCGGCAAGACCCACCAAAAGTGCCACTACCACTACCTCCGCGAGATCCTCCGCACCCTGACCATGAAATCCCCCGGACCCGAATTCAAAAAGTTTGCCAAGGCCCTGAAGGGGATAATCATCGATTCATGGTACCCGGACAAGGGGCTTGACCCGGACGACGACAAGGCCGCGCGAAACCTCAAGGTGCGCAACCTCCAGGCCCGGGTGAGGCGCCTGATCTCGGGCAGCTACACAGACGCCCACTGCAAGAGGTTTGTCAAGCGGCTGCGGCGCGAGATCACCCACCTGTTCCCATTCATCCGCCTCAACACAAAGTGCCATAACAACGATGCCGAGCGTCCCCTGCGGCCCAGCGTCGCATCCCGGAAGGTCTCAGGCGGCAGCAAGAGCCTTGCCGGCGCATACAACCACGCCGTCCTGGCCACCGTCCGCGAGACGTGCAGGAGGCGCGGAGTCAACCCGCACGACTTTTTGGTCGACTATATGCACGGCCTCGTCGAAAAAATTCCGGCAGCAGCAGCAACAGTCGCATAAATCCTGCAAAACCCGCCATCCTGACTGCCCCACGCAGACCCGTCGCGCCGGCAGTCTGGCGCATGTCAGGCTGCCGTACCGGCTGTCACCCGATCCCGGCACAACTCAGCGCCCCGGCCGCGCCAAAAAAGGCCACTTCGCAAACCCGATCACCGGATCGGCCAAAACATAGCTCGGCCGGACCCTCCTCCCCGCCCGGAAAAAACCCAGAATAATGCCAATTAAATGGGCATTTACAGCCGAAAACGTAGCTCAGTTGGTAATTAATCGGGGCAGATCAGGCACGGAATCGCTTCGCAAAGGCGACCTCTTACCACCAAAATCGTTTTTGAGCACATCTGCCTGAGACATGTTCTGCTGGTGTATTCCGGCAGATAAATTAGAGATTTTTTGAAGTGCACATTAAGTCAAAACAAGTATCACTGAGACAACAAAAGCAGTTATAAATAGAATTTAGTGTATATGAAAAATTGGGAAGAATAAAAAAAGTCGTTATTACAGCTGCTGGACTTGGAACTAGGATGTTGCCGTTTAGCAAGGAAACACCAAAAGAAATGCTGCCAGTATGTGCACAATCAAAAGATGGCAACGTTATTCTTAAACCCATTCTTGAAATAATATACGAATCACTATATGATTGCGGATATCGGGAGTTTTGTTTTGTTGTAGGGCGTGGAAAGAGATCCATTGAGGACTATTTTCTAATAGATGGGTCTGACAGGTACTCTGGAAACAATGATCTGCAGGACTTTTACAAAAAAATACAGACAAGCCACATATCATACGTCCAGCAGCCAGCACCAAAGGGATTCGGAGATGCCGTACTAAAGGCAAAGCTGTTTTCAGAGGAGCCATTTTTGCTTCATGCCGGAGATGATGTAATCCTATCTACAAATAATGACCATATTCGAAGGCTGGAGGATGCATTCTTTTCATACGATGCAGACCTTGTGTTTCTGGTGGACAAAGTAAAAGATCCAACATCCTACGGGGTGGTTGAGGGACAAAGAATCGGAACAGGGATTATCCGTGTAGATGCATTGGAAGAAAAGCCAGAGCAGCCACAAACAAACCTAGCAGTCATTGCCGCATACATCTTCAAACCATCGATCTTTGAGAAATTGGAGAGAACGAGACCGGATAAAAAGGGTGAAGTTCAACTAACCGACGCAATCCAATCCCTAATTGCAGACGGCAAATGCTTTGCTGTGGAATTAAAACCCGGAGAGAAAAGATTGGATGTTGGTATTCCTGAAAAATACATTCAATGCATTAATGAATCCTTTAAGTATTTAAAAGCCAACAATGAATTATGACGGGCGGACGCACAAAAAACAAAATTTCGGTCATAGGGCTGGGCTTTGTAGGACTTTCATTGGCCATTGTTAATGCAAAAAAAGGCTTCAAGACAATTGGTGTTGATATCAGTCGTGAGAAAATCACCAATCTCAAAAAAGGCAAGATGGATTTTTTTGAACCACGTCTAGATACAATGCTGATCCATTCCATGCGAAAGCAAAAGATCCAGTTTACCACAGATATTGATCACGCCATACAAAACTCGGATGTGAGTTTTCTTACTGTCGGGACACCACTAAAAAACAACAAGATAGACCTGTCCTATATCAAGACAGCCATACATAATATCAGAGACTCGCTGAGGAAGAAAAAAGAGTTTCACCTATTAGTGATAAAGAGTACGCTGCCCCCCATGACCACTAAAACCCTGATTCTACCCGTCTTTGAGGATCTGATTAAAGATAAGAAGATGGATGTGGTTGTTAATCCTGAATTTTTAAGGGAAGGACGTGTTGTGGATGACTTGCTAAAACCTCATTTGATTGTGATCGGCTCAGATAACCTACCGAGTTCACATATCTTGGAACAGTACTATAGAAAATTCTACAAGACTCTTCCGGAGATTCTTCACACAAATCCCTCAACAGCAGAATTAATAAAATATGCAAATAATGCATTTCTTGCTACAAAAATTAGTTTCATTAACTTCATAGGAACACTGTGCCAGAACATACCCGAGTCAGATGTGAACTCTGTGGCATATGCCATCGGAAAGGATTCTAGAATAGGTCCGCTGTTTTTAAAAGCGGGTCCAGGGTTTGGAGGGAGTTGTCTACCCAAAGATCTGGTGGGCCTAATTAATTTTTCAGAAAAAATTGGAAAAACCCCCAGTTTTTTCAAAGCAGTAAAAGAAATAAACGACCAACAATTTTTTAAAATAATAGAATTGATGAAAGAGCAGAATGTTTTGAATAAAGACAACACGGTTACCGTCCTTGGACTTGCGTTTAAGAAAAATACTGATGACATAAGAGGAGCAGCATCTATTAAGATAGTAACAGAAATGTTGAGACATAATCTAAAAATTAGAGTTCATGATCCCATGGCGTTGAAAAACTTTAAAGAAGTTTTTGGTACAAAGATTTCATATTTTAGATCTCTGAACAATTCTCTTATGGATTCTGACTGTTGTGTGATCTTAACAGAATGGGACGAATATAAAAATTTGACCTCCAATGACTTTATAAAAACGATGAGAACCTGCAACATCATAGACGCTAGAAGGGTTTTTGGTGTGAAACTTGAAGGAGTCAATTTCATGGCAATAGGACAAAGTCGTATGTGAAAAAATATATCTATAGTGAACAATTGACCACCACCTAAAACAACATCAAACCACATTGGACACATAGGGTACGCAGCTCAAAACCATGACTCCTGTTGCGGAACCTGCCTGTCTCAATCTGGAAATCGATCCAGTTTATTACGTCGGCCTCAATGGACATGGTTATCTTGTGCTTCACAAGGCAAAGTATGACAAGATGTGATTAAAATATGGCATGGCAAGGTCATACCCTGTTGGTGGACAGATTACGTATTGGCATGATATTGTATCTAGTGACGACAGGGGGCGGGATGCATCATGTCATAAGCGACATGAGAAAAGCCCTGAATGGAAAACACGAGGTAATCACGTGCACGTTCGCCAAACAGGGCAACGTCATTGGAAAGAGCAGATCAGTTCTTCCGTTTAATCTAGGCCGCCTGCAGGTATTGCAATGGTGCAGCGGTGTGAGAGTGGGCAAATTGGCTCATGATTGTGACGTGCTGTTATACCCGGATTCTTTGATTGGCATTCCCGATACAAAGAAACCCGTGATTCTCTACAACCATTTCGGATATGGGTACGGAGTTCGTTCCTCGGGTGCGGGAGTCCGCAAACCGTATTACGGCATGTTTGAGAGACGAATGCAAAAGATGCGACGGCGCATAAGGGAGGATAAAAACGTCCATGTCATTACAAATTCCCAATACACGGCTGGCGTGGTACGCGAGGATACGGGTCGTGAATCAACAGTGATGTATCCAGGCGTTGACATAGGGAAATTCAAGGCCAAGGATCAAACAGAGAGATCCGGCGTTGCCAGCGTTGGAACGTTTGGCAAACGCAAGCAATATGGACTTGCATGCGATGTCATGACGCGCTTAGGGTCGCCATACACCATCATGGGACAAATGCGTGATTCCAAAGAACGGGCACACCGTGACATGCTACGGGCAAAGTATCCGAGCGTGCAGTTAGTACCAAACGTGTCAATCAAGGAAATGAGTGACAGATTACGTGGCACCAAGGTGTACTTGCACGCAATGATCGAGGATTTTGGCATATCGGTAGTAGAAGCAATGGCGGCAGGATGCGTGCCGGTCGTGCCTGACGCTGGCGGAACCAAAGAAACGGTGCCGGTGTCAGATTTGCGGTACGTGCCCAATGATTTGAACGCGATGCGGGAGAAGGTTGAGAAGGCCATTGCAGGGGAATATGATCACCATCTGCCTTTCCTGCAAAAGCATGTGGAACGGTATGATGCTTCCATGTTTCAGAAATCATTCTTGGATTTTGTGAAATCTGTCTGCAACTAACTAGATCACCCCAGAGAAGATCCATATTCCAGCTCCCGATAACGTTACAGAACCCTCTGGCTGGCTTCCCCGCTGAGAAGCTTCCGCCCTGTTTTTTTGTAAAGTAACGTCTTGACAAATTGGTTGGAAAATTAGAACGATACCATTGTTCGCCAAACTTATATTTTATAGAAAAATAATCTATCTCTTTTTTCAAGGCAGGAGCAATCTCTGGATACCAGATAACAAAGTCATACAGCGTAGTTCCGAATTTCTGTGCACCGATAATAACAAAATCAGGCAATCCCCTCAAACTCGAGGTAATTTTTCGAAGTCTAGCTTGGTTATAGAATGCGTATAAATGAGGATGTCAGCGAAGCCAATCCCTAGCTTTATCCCTAGAATTACCCATTGTTGGAATTGACAAATTGTTGGTATTATTTGTATTGTGCATTTGCAGATCTTATGCAATACGAAAAGATGTTCCATCGTCGAACATGGGACTTGATTCGTGATTGGCATCTTGAATCTGTCCGATGATCAGAAAAAATCAAGTGCCGTCATTTTCCTTGGACAGATGCCATACCTCCACTGAACACGTCTTATTTTCCAGCTCTGGAAATCGTATATTTTTGACATGAAAAAACAAGATAAATTTGTAACAGTTTCGCTTTTTGAAGTGGCCTGCCTAACAGTGGAGCAGGTGCAGCCTTTCCCTTGCCGTGGAATCTTTTTTCCCGTGATGCACCATACGTGCCGTCAGATGATGCCTCAACTGTCTCCAGAGGACGAGCGGACCAGATGATCAAAGAAACTGTTCGCGTTGATCCTGTCAGTTGCCAGCAGCGTGAACAGGATCGAGTTGGCATCCATGCCCTTCTGGGAGCGGTTTCCGCCCCCGTCGCTCCTTATGGCCACGAACCTCCGGTTGACCCTCTCCACTGCGTTGTTGTCCGGCTCGATGCCGTCCACGTGCAGGCAGGTGGTCATAAAGTATCCCTCCCGGGGGTTCCTCTTCTTGTGTCTGGCGATGGTGCCGTGCCCATCGTCTGCAAACGGTTCGTTCATCAGCCCGCGCAGCTCCGCGTCTATGCAGTGGGCCGCGACGATCCTCGTGTGCCCGTCCTCGATTCTGGATGCGCGATAAATCTTATCGTGGATTGCCGACAGCCTGTCCAGAAACTTTGGAACGTCACCTTTGGGGTTGGTCAGGACGTCCTTTTGCACCAGGCGTTCCTGGTGCCACACGCACATCTGGCGGCACGATCCCACGTGGAGCCATCCTGCATACGAGTCCTGCGTTATGGTTCCCTTGTAGTCCGGGAGTGTGTGGCAAAGCGTCTTGATGCCCCGCGAGCCGGTCACCTCCACGAGGCAGGCGTCTTTTGCCAGGGCCACTATCCCGTAGCCGCGTTTGCCGCCCAACGGCCAGTGGAATTCGTCTGCGTTCAGGTGTGGCGCCTCTAACACGCGCTTTCTTACAGAATCACGCTCCGGTGCCATGCGCTCTGCCTGCCTGATCTTGCCGCGGTATGCAGACGGGCGCGAGATTTTGTGCCCCCACGCGTCACTGCCAAATTCTGCGGCCCTGGCATGCGACAAACCGTTCATGTTCAGGGACGTCATGGCCGCATCAAAGTTTGATGAACGGCGCGCGTGTTTTGCCGCGCCGGGAACCCTTCCAGAGACCTGTTTTTTGCACCCGCGGCACCAGCGCCGCTTGATGACGTACCTGACGTTTTCCAGTATGACGCGCATGACAGTCACGATGCGATCGTACCTGTCAGTCACGTCCGAAAGATTGTCGTTGCCACAGTCGGGACATTCCTTGCAGTCGATCTCCTCGACGCGGTCGACGCGTTTTGGCCTGCAGTTGATGGTGGGTTTTTGCCCCTTGGGCCTGCCGGCCTTCCTTGGGCCTGCCTTTTTCTTGGTCACGGTGGGGATGTTGATCCTGTTGGCCTTGGCGTTAAGCTCCCTGTTGGCCTTGGCGTACCTCTTGTTGTCCTCTGTGAGGGATGAGACGAGTGCCTGCAGGTCCTCGATCTCCTTGCAGTTGGCGCCTGGCCTGCCTGCAACTTCGGCGGCAGCAGCCTCCAAGATCTTGCCTGTCAAGCCGATCGTATCGCCAAGCACCCTTGTCCAGAACCGACAACACCTGCATTCTGGTTTCATGCACGCCCCGGCATCAGGAAGGATTTGTGGTAAGTGTAAGGAGGGCTCGTGTATTGCCTTAAATTCCTCCACCTCCAAGCATGTCTGGTGTGCTGGTTTCTTCATTTGCTATCTCGAAGGAACTAGCACCCACTCACATTTAGATCACGACAGTCTAGCTTTGTCGTCCCGAGCACGAAATCATTAGATTTATTCCCGGCGCCATGGATGCCCGCTAGGCCATCCGGGGTACTTCAAAAAGCGAAACAATTACATAAATTTGTAGAATGCAGAGCAGGTGGAATTTTCAGGCACCACCACGCACGATCACACTGGGTACAGGCAACAGGATTTTGCAATTTGCAGAGTTAGACACATTCTGCATAGGATCTATTTCTCCCTTTGGAAGCATCTTGTGCACGAACGCTTGGACAGAATTCTCTTCTACTCCGCCAAACGACATGTGCGGTCTACCATGATTGTACCACTACATGAAGAGGCTCAACCTCATCACGTTTCCGAACGACACATCAAGGTGTGTGGTCGGACAGGTCTGTTTACCCAAACCGCCCCAGAGAACACTGTGAGTGTCCTGTCAAGCGATTGGAGGATTCGATACACCTGTGGCGATCCTCTTGGACAAAGCCCGCTTTGAAGACATGCACCAATGGGATCCGGTGGATTCATGGAAGCCCATCACGTTTGAAGAGAAGTTTCGAAGCATGAGTACAGATCTGATCAACTCAAGGCCACCTCACTCTAGACCGATGACAAGATGGAACTGTTCTGTAGAGCCAGCGAGGAGATCTACCATTAAAAACCTCATAGACTATCTTATATTATGTATTATGGATATTATGACATGGACGTTGGCAAGCATGCCCTGAAATGGAGTGCCTTTTTGATGGTACGCAACGAGGAGGAGATGGTAGCAGACGCAGTATTATGCTTACGAAACCAGACCGTGCCTCCTACACGCATCCATATCCTCAATGATGGTTCCACCGATTCTACAGGCAGGATACTAGACAATATGGATGATGTGATTGTGACCAATGCTCCACCGCATCCGCCTCAGCATTCCGATCCGCGTTATACGGCAAATAGATATGAACACATGCACAAAGCAGCTAAAGGCATGAACTACGTACTACGTATGGATGCGGACGTGGACATTTCTCCCGACTATATTGAGCGAATAACCAAGAGGATGGAATTGGATGACGTCGTCGTGGCATGTGGCACGGATCCTGCCATGCCCAAAATCTCGCCTATAGTACCTGGAATGGTAATTAACGCAAAATGGTTCAATACACATTCAACTTCACCTGCAACGTTGCCTTTCTTGAATGTAGAATCGATAATAGACGGGCATCCATTCGTAGTATACACGACCATACTATTACGCTACAAGAGGCCGTTTGGAGTCGACTATGGCCCAGATGTGTGGAATTTTCGGGGAAGAAGCCAGCGTATGCGCGGATCGTCATTCTGGTGGATGTTGCCGACTTTCTTCTACAATCGTCACTGGTCATTTCTCTGGGGCTACATCTCGTACAGGGGTGAGAGATTACCAAAACAATACAGTCAATACATTAACAGCGTTCACATGGCGAGTGCCAAGAGAAAATTAGGATTAAAACAACAAACGTTCTTGGATACGGAAGTTGGACTGTTCATACTCCCAAAAGACTACGCTAAAGATCATCCACTTCCACCAAACCGCAATGATGAGTTGGACTGTTCATACTCCCAAAAGACTACGCTAAAGATCATCCACTTCCACCAAACCGCAATGATGAATAGGAGGCACATTCTGCATAGAATCTGCAGATCATTTATCCCAATCAAAACCGCGTTGCAGTAGCTTGAACAATCTCTCGTTGTGGGGCTTGAAGTATTCAATGAGAAATTTGCGCATATCTTCGTTCATCGCCTTGTAATCTCCAACGCTAAGATCCCTTAAATTCTCTATCTGAAAAGAAGATACTCCCAAAAAATCAAAAATCTGATCTAGGGTTTGCTGTGGATTTTTACGAAGGCCTTCTGTGGCCAAAATCAAAAACTGCTCCCTACTGTAATGTCTGAACCAGTTTTCTAGCTGATCAGCGTAAACGCCTCTGGCACGATATGTATAATAGATCCTATGCAGAATGTGCCTGACGTGGCAAATCATAAAATCATGTCAGAACTGCGCTAGCCGTGGCCATATTTGAAAATCTCGTCTGCCGTATATTTTACAAATTTGTCTTGCACGTCCATGTGAAAAATCCAGTTTCCAGTATTGGAAAATAAGGCACGTCCTGTGGATGTGCGGCATCCGTCCCCGGGGCGGCAGGTTGTTTCATGGGGAATGGTGGGGGAATTTGCACAAATATTGGATGCCGTGCGCGACATTCCTGCACTGCCTGATGCCACCTGCCTTTCACTCCGTCAGGCGGCTCGTGCCGCCCTGTCTCAGAGGCGCGCCCTTTTTTCGGCCAGCCTTTTGAGAAGGTCCGCGTCCCTGAGTTTTATTTCGTCCCACATCAGATCCTGGTTTACCATTCCCGCAATCGCGTTGAGCTCGTCGTTGTACTCCTCCTCGGTGCCGTCGTACGGGTCAGTCAGCCTCTTGTACTGTTTCAGGCTTCCGATAACGTGCTCTATGGCCACACGGGAGCTGTTTACCCTCTTGTTGTAGGCGCGCTGCTTCTTTGTCAGGCCGCCGGTCTTTTTGTCGGCTCCACGCTTTTTCTTGTGCGGGTGCCTGATGTGCCATCCGGGATATTCCTCTCTTGTCCCTTGGTAGCCCTTGTCCATCAGGACGTCAGGCTTTTCTTTTTCGGGCACGTCCTTCTGGCCCATCCTTGCCGTAATGATTCCAAGGTTTGGCGGATCCTCGTTGAGCAGGGTCTTGTCGTGGACGCTGCCCGGAACGGTCTTGCTTATCGCCACTATCACGCGGCGCTTGTTGATCACGATGTTGGTATTGTACGTGTGCGCCTTCTTCTTGCCAGAGTACGTCTTTTTGCGTCTCTCCTTGTCCGCGGACCTTCTGACCCGGTTGTGCGTGCCGTCCACCATCAGTTCTCCTCCCCCCCTGCCGGGTATTATCTTCTTGCTCTCCTCGAGTGTCTTGGCCTTTTGTACAGCCTCACTGATTTTGCGCGGCGCCGTGCCTGTCTCGCCTAGCAGCCTGGTCATCAACGGGAGATACCTGGAGACGGTGGCCTGGTCGACGCCAAACATCGCGGCAAGGGCTTCCTGCGGTATGCTCAGCCTTGTCCGAAACAGCCACAGCAGGTACGCGTGCCTCAGGGGCAGGATGCGCCTGCTTCCGGAGTTTTTTGATCTGCTCCCAACTTCCCAAAAGAGCGCAGTCTCCCCGTTCCGCTCCAAAAGCTCCTTGAGGCGGTTCAGCGTGTGGTCAAACCTTTCCGGGGTGCGCAGCGTCATGGCGTGCAGGAATTCAGGATATTTTATGATGTCGTCAAGAAACCTAGACGTGATGGTCCAGTGGTCAGTCAGGCGTTCCTTGAGGGCCTCGCCCTTCTGTCGGTCTGTCCTGCGTGCCTCCCTGAGGGCCCTGATCCTCTGCCTGTGGAGTTCTCCTGATTCCCTGAGCGACTCGTTTTCCTGCCGTATTCTCTGCACGATCGGTTCTGCCAGCATTGCCATCACGGTGTGGCGTAAAGACCACCGATCTTAATGTTTCGGTTGCCGTTCCTGGATTGGCATGTTTTACGGTTCCGTGGATATTCGGCCGTATGTGGTGCTGCACGTGGGAATAACCCAATTTAATTCAGTTTTTTAAGTCAGGCACATTCTGCATGAGATCTAATTTATGTAGTATCTATGAACAAGATCCGGATCCGTGCTCATCTGTTTCATTATTTCGACGCGCCTCTCTTCTTCCAATTCGATGGCCTTCTCAAACGACAATGTTTCCCTACCCTTTCTTCTCGAATGGTGATATTGGGAATATGCACGATCAACGGGATTGCGCAAAATTACGATTAGTTTTACGTCAGGCAAAACTTTCTTCATTCTGCTAGGAACCGTCGGGTAAAAAAGATAGCTCGGGCTGGCCTCTCCGCTGAGAAGCTTCTGGCCTGTTTTTTTTGTAAAGTAGCGTCTTGAAAGATTGGTTGGAAAATTAGAACGGTACCATTGTTCGCCAAACTTATAGTTTATAGAAAAATAGTGCATCTCTTTTTTCAAGGCAGGAGCAATCTCTGGATGCCGGATAACAAAGTCATACAGCGAGGTGGTTCCGGATTTCTGTGCACCGATAATAACAAAATCAGGCAGTCCTCTTAATTGAGAGGTAATTATTCGAAATTTATTTTGTCTATAGAATGCGTGTAAATGAGGATGCCGGCGAAGCCAATTCCTAGCATTGTATTTTAAATGTCCCAATGTAGAAATTAATGAATTTGAGTATTTGTATTTTACGTAAAAGTTGCTGATGCACTTAAGTTGATGCCTTCTTAACACATTCGTTTTCCTGAAGTATTCTAACATGAATCCAACCAACAACGCATCAGAACGGGCACTATGTTGCATCATCTCCCACTGCATCGGCATGAAATCTCCTCGTCCTCTAGGTCGTACTGACCTGCCCCTGTAGTGCCGTGGATAACAACTCAGGTCACGTGGAGAGGACTACCATGCCGATCCGTCAGACTCGAAGCTGTACGCTACCAAGATCATGTCCTCGTGTAGCAGCACCGGGTCGTTATAATTCGACATATTTCCATCAACTGTCGGAACGACGGATAGCACCCATTATCCTCATAAAATATCTTATATTATGTGTGGTGGAGATTATGATATGGACATTACCAAACATACTCTGAAATGGAGTGCCTTTATGATGGTACGCAATGAGGAGGAGATGGTAGCAGATGCAGTATCATGCATACGAAACCAGACCGTGTCTCCTACACGTATCCATGTCCTCAATGACGGTTCCACCGATTCCACGGACAAGATACTAAATAACATGGATGATGTGATTGTGACGCATTTGCCACCCCATCCTCCCCAACTGGCCTCAAAGGAAATTATGGCAAAACGAGATGACCTCATGCGAGATGCGGCCATAGGAATGGACTACGTGGTGTGCATAGACGCGGATTTGGACATCCCGCCTGACTACATGGAGCGAATAACTGAAAGAATGGGAACAGACAACGTCATGGTTGCGTGCGGCGAAGATCCCGCCGAACCACTTATCATGCCACCGGAACCTGGATTAGTCGTAAACGTGAAATGGTTCCACTCGCACGACGTGCCGCCAAAATTCCCTGCAAGCATATTGGCGATACAATCCATATTAGGCGGACATCCGGCTGCCATCTACAAAGACATACGGCGACACTGCAAGCGACCGACCGGAACACATTACGACAAAGCAGTCTGGAGGCGCAAGGGTGCTACAATGCGCAAGCATGGAATACCGTTTCTGCTGATCTTATACAAGTGTATGTGGATGCGGTCGACGGACTTGTTGTGTGGGTACATCTCATACGATGGCCAGCGACTGCCAAAGCAATTTCCAAAGTGGTTCAGACACTACTACGTCGAACGCGCCAAGATAAAACTTGGATTAAACTCACAAATGTGGCATAACACGGAAACGGAATTGTTCATTAGGCCCATGTGGTAGGCGCTATGTTGAGCATTTGGTGAAATGGAGTGCCTTTATGATGATACGTAATGAAGGAGAGATGGCTACAGCATCCTGAAGACATGCAAGAAACTGGTCATGCCGTATTCGATTGT
The DNA here is from genome assembly GCA_965238275.1 of Candidatus Nitrosopumilus sp. Classification (GTDB taxonomy): domain Archaea; phylum Thermoproteota; class Nitrososphaeria; order Nitrososphaerales; family Nitrosopumilaceae; genus Nitrosopumilus. The sequence goes on along the minus strand of OZ250186.1, from coordinate 471,410 downwards.
GCGTGAATGGCTGGTGCGGATGCGGGGGCGACGGGGACTGAAGACTCGGTTCAACCGGACACGAGAGGCAGGAAAGCATGATGCCCAAATCCTTTCTCAGGACGGTTCGGGCGTGGTTCAATTACAGCCAAAAAAATACGGATTCGAGTCAGGCTCTTGGCAGCTCAACTTGATACGGGAGATGATCCGGTGGGAGTTTGGAAGGATTGCAAGGCGCGCACGCTGCGAAGAATGCTCAAAAGGATCGGGTTCTCCTACCAAAAAACTAGGCCGGTTCCGTTCAAGTCAGCCTCAGAAAGCGAGCAAGAAGAGTTCAAGGCCAAGGCTAGCAGGAGGGCAGGGGAACTTGCCTGGAACGGTCATGCCATGTTCGTCGAAGATGAGACCGCAATCGGTATGTCGCAGGAGGGATCTGGCTACAGGTGAGGTCCACGGGAGGGCGCGACACCATCCATACTGGCTTCTCGAAAAAGGCAGTCTGCCTGCTTAGCATTATGGGCACAGACATGCTCTTCATCTGTATGGTAGACCATGCAAACTCTGATACCTTCAAGGAATTCCTCGAGGATGCCTGCAAGAGTTACCCAAAATTCTATAGTTCTGGACAACGCGTCGTACCACCATTCCCACAAGGTCAGAGAGTACGTGGCCGGTACCGACAGAAACGTCGAGCTGGAATTTCTTCTGCCTCGCACGCCGCAGCTGAATCAGATCGAAAACGTCTGGAAGGATCTCAAGGGACAGTTGGCGGGAAGGTACTTTGCATCCCAAGATGAGTTGAAAGCGGCAATAACGACAATCCTTGAAAAAGAGATGGGCAACCGACTTGCAGGCTATCTGGTAGATTGGCCACCGGCGTGAAAAATTTGCTCGTGCATGTGGAATAATACGAATTCTTGTTTTGCCTGTTACCTGATTTCTGTACAAGCCGTGATTTCAACCATGCCAAGTTTGACGAGACGCGTGACTGTGGGATTAATTTAGCCAAGGGTGAGCGGATTGTTCTGGCACACACTATGCATCTCATTGGCATAGACCTGATTACTGTAGCAAATTAGAATGGACGCAGGTTTGCTCCGGATGCTATTATACACCATCTCTGAGTTTCCAGACTGTACACCATCACACGCGAACGGGGCTTATGGACGTGCAAGAAGGTTTAGCAGTCCCTCTTCCATGACCGTGCTTGGTCTCCAGTTCAGCAGCTTGTCGGCTTTGGAGATATCTGCCACACACATCTTGGCGTCTCCCGGCCTAGGGTCTTCATATTTTGGCTCTAGATATTTGCCGGAGATTTTGATCATCAAGCGTGCAAGATCTGTGATTGATATTGACCTGCCGCTACCTATGTTGAAGAAACCGTTCCTGATGCTGCTTTCCATTGCCGCAAGATTGGCCTGTACCACATCGTGCACAAACACAAAATCCTTGATTTGTGAGCCGTCGCCATAGATTATCGGCGGTTTTCCCTCCTTAAGCCGATCCAGAAACCTAGGCACGACTGCCGAATATGCCTGCCTGCGTCCTAGTCCCACCACGTTAAAGTACCGCAGACTGATTATCTGTGCCCCCATCTTGACGTATCTCTCGGCTGCAAGTTCTGCCTCAAGCTTGGTCATGCCGTACGGATTGAGTGGTCTTCGTGCGGAGTCTTCCTGGATTGGAATGCCATGCCCGTCTCCATACACGGTAGAACTGCTGGCGTAAACTATTCTGATGCCGTGCTCCAAGCCTATCCTAAAGACGTTCTCGGTACCTGCAACGTTTACCTGCCTGTATTTGTCCTCATTCCCATATGAGCTAGGAATGTATGCCAAGGCGGCATCGTGGAATATTCCATCAATATTACGAAGCGTTTCTTTTAGCCTGCCGTACTCACAAATATCCATATCGACAAAGTCTATCCTGTCATCGACATCCTCCAGATTGGATATGCTGCCCCGGGACAGATTGTCTATTACCGTAATACCGTGTCCGTCTGAGGCTAGACGTTTGACAATGTGGCTCCCAATGAATCCGGCACCGCCGGTTACGGCAAAATTCATGAATCTCCTCTCTGTAGAACCCATTTAATCCTTCAAACCGTTGGAGCGCAGAGGATGAGTACAGTTAATTTGGCATGTTTGTGATAGCAATATATCGAATCTTGTTGACTGTGGATTTTGTATGATCTTTCATATTCTGTCCTTGATAAAATCAATTGATCTTACGGGCGAGGGATCGATTCCGTTCTTTGCTGCAAGGAATATGGAGGAATAGTCAAAGAGGTATACCAGTGTGACGATCTTTGAGAGTATGTTGCCATGTATGGAGTGCACTTCCCAAAAATCGATCCCATTCTCCTCAAAGTACTCCTTGAATACCTTCCATCTCTCCTTTGTCCTGATGTAGTCATCCTTACCCTGCAACAGAACTGGCTGGAATCCGCTGGGCCTCTCCCATGAGACTATCCCGTTATGGCAGCTCTCGATGACATCCTCCACTGCAGCGTGCGTCTTTGCGTTCTCCTGCAGGGAGTTTTTGAACCTGATGGCAGCTGCCTGCAGCCCGAACGGGTAGTATATCATGGGCATTCCGTCAATCCATTCTGCCATCTGCAGGGCAGGATTATTCTTATTCATGTTACCCGAGTTGTTCATTTCACCAAACCTCTCTGCCTCAGAGAGTGACTCACGAATGTCTCTCTCGCTTATGGGCAGGATGGGATGCAGCACGTTTAGCATCCCGTACAGGAATGACATAAACGACGCCCTCGGGGAGTGAATCTTTCCAATCCTTCTGTACTCTAGACTATTCTTTGTGCAGACATCCTGCATTGTTCCACCCGACGAAAAGGCGGCTATCCTGCATCCCCTATCCATGGCCTCCTTTAGGACGGTTACCGTCTCGATCGTATTCCCGGAGATGCTTGTGGTCACCACCAGCGTGTCCTTGGTGGCAGTCTTTGGAAGGACGTACCCCTTGACCACGCTCACGTGGATGTCGGTCTTGGACAGGATTGACGCAAAGACATCCCCGATGGCCCCGGAACCACCCATCCCGGCAAACACGATATCCCTTACCCCGTCAAATCCAATCTTTTCATGCTCAAACTCAAACGAACTCTTGGCAGTCTCCGGCCACCTGTCATAAATCATATGCATTCCCTTTGAGTCCAGCCTCTTCAGAGTCTTCTCATCAAGCATTGCGTTCTTTGTGTCTCTTGGGATATAACAATTCAACTATGAATCCCATCCTGCAGTAAGGTCTAAAACGCGTCTTGACCTGCCAAAGAGATTTAATCGTCCGGACGCCCTGATGATCTCATGACTGATGGAATAGTGCTTGGCGGCTCCAGAGGCATTGGCAGGGCAATATCTGAATCCTTGGAATCCATCGGAATAGAAGTCCTTGCAGCATCCCGCAGCGACATCGACACGTCGGACCTTGACAGCGTCCGCAGGTTCACAAAGGATCATCCAACCACCGACATACTGGTCCTGAATACCGGTGGGCCACCTCCCAAACCCTTTGCAGACATTACCGAAGAGGAGTGGAACAGATACCACAACCAGCTGTTCCTGGGATTCTGTATCATCCTGCAGAACATAAGGGTGCGCGACGGCGGATACATCTTTCTTGTCAGCTCCGGCGTGGTAAGGGAGCCTGCTGTCCCCAACCTGGTAATCTCGTCTGCGTACCGCGCGGCGTTCGTAGAGGTACTCAAGGTTCTAAGCAGAGACTATGCGGCAAGGGAGGTAAACTGCATCAATATCGCACCGGGCCTCATCAGCACGGACAGAACAAAAGACATCCTCAAGGACACCCCCGAGTTTCAAAAGTCCCTCCCCATGGGCAGGATGGGAAGGCCTGAGGAGATTGGCGGGTTCGTAAAGGGAATCATCCAAAACAACGTAAAGTACCTCTCAGGCGTCACCATAACGTTTGACGGAGCCGACTCCAGATACGCCTTTTAGCGTGTCTCATCTCTTGAACTCGACGTTTGAGACCTCGGGCTGGCCTGCAATGGCAATCAGTCCTCCGTCGCGAAGCTGCTGCAACAGCTGCATTACCTCCTTTTCCACCTGGCCCCTCTGCAGCCCGGTCTGGCTTGCAAAGATGTCCACAAGGTCAGTCACCTTGCGGTGCCCGTTGCATGACTTCCAAAAGTCGATTATTGCCTGGTTCACCATGAATCCCTGCTCGTGCTCGTTTAGCAGCACCATGGCGCCGTCCTCCTGCTGGACGATCTTGCCGACTCCCTGGGGAAGGGCGGTGTCGTAGTTTATCGGCGCCGGCGTGTTCATGCCCCCCGCACCCATGTTCTTTATCTTCTGCTTTGCCTCATCTGACATCTTGTCCATGGACCATGGGGGATCCCACACGATGTCCACGTTGACGTTGTTGACACCTGGAACCCTCTTTACGTACCTTGTAGCATCCTGCACCAGGGTCTCATGGAGCGGGCAGCCCTGAGTCGTCATGGTCATCTTGATGTTGACGTCGTTGTTTTCAGCCACGTCGATCCCGTAGATGAGCCCCATCTCGACTATGTTTAGCGGAACCTCGGGATCCATGCACTGCCTGAGGGAATCCTCTACTGCATGCGATGAAACTGCACTCATATTGTAAAGGTAGGATTTTAAAAACAATAAAAACTTTCTATAAATTAGCTTCAAATAACTTTGGGATGGACTCTGCATACGGCGCAAACGCCACCCCCTTCTCGGTGATGATCCCCGAGACTAGTTCTGGAGGGGTCACATCAAAGGCCGGGTTGATCACATCGACGTCCTCAGGGGCGGTCCTGCCAGGACCGGTCCCCGTAACCTCGCTTCCCTTGCGCATCTCGATTACGATATCCTTGGCGTCCCCCTTCATGTCTATGGTGGATAGCGGGGCTGCCACATAGAACGGAATGTTGTGCTGCCTGGCCATGGTTGCCACCTGGTACGTCCCGATCTTGTTGAACACGTGCCCCGTCCTTACTATCCTGTCTGCGCCAACCACCACCTTGTCGACTAGCCCGTTTGCCATGGTGTATCCGACTGCCGTGTCCGGAATCAGCCTCACGTCAAAGCCGTCGTGCTTCAACTCAAAGGCCGTAAGCCTCGAGCCCTGCTGGACGGGCCTCGTCTCAGTCGCAATCACCCTGACGTTCTTTCCGCTCTCCCTGGTGGCCCGGATGACGCCAAGCGCGGTCCCGTAGGATACTGTCGCAAGGGCGCCTGCGTTGCAGTGTGTCATTACGGTATCGTTGTCATCAAACAGCGCAGAGCCGTTCTTCCCCATGGCGCGGTTAATCCTGATGTCCTCGTCTGCCATCATCCTGGCAGCAGAGACTACGTCCTCTCTTATCTGCTGTACCGTGTCTGCTGCCCGTGCGACACCCATAATCTTCTCCAAGCCCCATCCGAGGTTTACCGCAGTCGGCCTTGTCTCAAAGAGTGCCTTTTTTGCCACGTTCAGGTCAGACAGCATCTCCTCGCGGGATGCAGCGTCACTCTGCTGTGCTGCAAGTGCCAGGCCGAATGCGCCTGATACCCCTATTGCAGGTGCCCCGCGCACGACAAGCGTCTTGATGGCCTCTGCCACCTGCTCCCATCTGTCATACTCTACAAGAATAAGCTCGTTTGGCAGTCTGGTCTGGTCGATCATTATTACCCGGCCGTCCTTCCACTCCACGGTTCTAAGAGACGAGTAAGCGGTGTTCACTTTATGCCGAAGGGAATGCTCCATATTTAAAACGAGCAGATCAGATCTCGTTAATCTCGATTATCGTCGCCTGGACAGAGTCCATCCTGACTACGGCCCTCTTCGTGTCCCATCCGAGTGCCACATACCAGTCGCCTGCGTCATCGTCGTACTTTGTCTCAAGGGTGCTGATGCCGTCCGGCGCCACCTCGTATCTCTTTGCAATTCCTGATACGGCCAGGGCAACGGCATCGCGCTCCTTTTCCAGCCGCCTCTTCATTAATCCAATGCCCGGGCTCATGGGAGTCATACCGCGTATCGTCTAAATATAGTTGACCCTGTTGGCGTGTTTGCTCGTTTTTATGTTGCAATGTGAATGACTTGCACGCCGACCTGTTGTGCTACAGTGTCCGGAAATAACGTGTTCTTGTGAACCATTTTTGAGACGACATTCTGGGGGCCCATCCATGGAATTTTCCGGATTAACGGCCGGCAGGTATGGATTGCCATGGCCTCAACTACACATAAACTCAAATGTCACACGTGTATACTACCGGTACGGATGAAGCACAGAAATGGATCCAAGGCAAGCGCAGGGCATTCACGTGATACACACGCATCCAAGAATCACGGGTTGGTAAGGCGGTTCGGCATTGAGGGAGAGCCGGACCTGCACAGGTTTGACGCGTTAGATAATTTAATAGACGCGGTGGGAAAAGAGCTCGATGGGCGAAAAATAGGTGAGGGTGTTGATGTGGAACGTATTGCAGGCACAGACGAGTTCAGGGCAGACCTTGTCAGGGGAATGATAGAGATGCGCAGTGATCAACGGCATGTACTTCTTACCGAGACGCTTTCTGCCATAAACCATGGCAAATACGAGGAGGCGCTAAGCACGCTTGAGAGGCTAGAGCAAGTAATAGGAAAGCGCGTCAATGACATCAGAGACACAATATTTGTACACATGAAAAAACTTGATGAGGCAATTGCACTGTGCGACGAGGATCTTGCTTCTAGGCCGGATGTCTCAACAATCAACAACAAGGCAGAAGTGTTGATTGAGATGGGCCGGCTGCACGAGGCAGCAGAACTCTACGACAAGTGGAGTTATAGGTTCAGAAATGATTCAGGGATGCTTGCAGGCCGTGCCATTGTCATGGCCATGATCGGCAACATGAAGAAGGCAGAAAGGCTTGCCCTCAGGGCGCTAAAACTGGAAAAAATTACCATCCCGGCATACATCGCCCTGGCCATAATCGTACGCAGAGAGGGGGATCCGGCAGGTGCAATAAAGATACTCAATAAAGCGCTGGACATAGACCTGAACGAGAACGATCTCTACATCCACAAGGCAGATATCCTAGCAGAGTTGGGCGAGTACGAAAAGGCGATAACATGTTGCCAGCAGCGCCTGATAAAGATCCCCGGACACCGAAAAATCAGGGAGATGTTAGACCGGCTGGTGCTGGAATCCTCTGCCAACGCCGCCGGGTTGTAAAATACACGCCAACTCTGTCAGCTGGTCAGCCCGCCGGCCAATGCGTATTTTGATGCATTTGTCTGGCATTTGCATGAAACCTGCATGATGTGGGATTTAGTCATGTGACTGGTGTAATTTTTGCCAAAAGTGCTCGGATTGTTGTGGCAGCTACTGCGTGTATGATGTTTTTGCATTCAAATTCGGTGTCTTTGGGCATGACTGGGTCGGGCATGACAGTAGAAATGTCATTGCCAAAATCAATAATATCTGGAACCATGACCCGAATGAGGGCTACGCTTCTTTCAATTTACTGGCACGCTTTAGGGCAGCCTCCACGGTACTGATGGATTTCTCAGTGGAACCTGATTTCAATTGACTGGTTACCTGTTCCCATTGTTTGCCATCCATGGGTTTTACTTGCCTCAAAACCATGTGGCCAGTTAAGGATTTTAGCATATAAGCCGTAATGTCAGATTTTCAAATTCCATGTCATTCTGCTGGAGTTTGAAGGGTCTTGGATGATCTCCGAATTTTCAGATGGCCGTAAAGACAGGCAGTATCTGAGCATCATTGCCAGCTAACAAGTAGTGTGACTCTGGTGTTTCATGACCTGATCACCAAAACGGGCCGGGGCCTTTCAATACCGATGGCATGACTGACGGCGGTTTGAACGTCGCTGCCACCACCACCACCACCACCACTTCCTGATAGGCACGTTTTCAATCCAGAGAAGATCCATATCTGCCACCCCATAACACTACAGAATCCTCTATTGCCCTGCAATTCAAATATGCCATTTATGGTGTATATTCAGAATGAGACTGCTCCCGCGAATCGCCGGTTCAAGGATTGCAGGGTTCAAATCCATCCTGCCCCTTGCGATCCTTGCAGTGGCAGGGCCCGTGGTGGTCGTGTCTGCCGGGTTCTGGGATGCCATATCGCACATCCTGCAGGAGCCGGAATTCTTCTGGAGTGCCCCGCACATAGTGGTGTACACCGGGGTATCCATGACTGCATGCGCAGGAATTCTGGGGGGCGTTCTGCTGGTGCGCGGCATGGTGCGCGGCATGGTGCGCGGCATTATCAGGACCGGAATCAAACTGGTAATAGTTGGCGGTGCTATCCAGATGGCATCGGGCTTTGCCGATTCCATATCCCATGACATGTTTGGAATCGACGGGCTGGTCTCCTGGTCACACCAGCCGCTTGAGTTCGGGCTGGTCTTGGGATCCCTGGGCGCGCTGCTAATCCTCAAGGGAATGGAACATACCAGGCTCAGGTGGTTGCTGCCGTTTTCGGCGGTGACGTTCCTGTTCTTTGTGGTGTGGCTTGGCTTCAATCTGGTTTTGATATTCGGGCATGTAATCCAGTGCATACCAGTCTATGAGATATTCTCGTCGGGCTGTTCGGTGCTGTAGGAGGTAATCCTCAGATAGGCCATTACCATCATGGCAGCGGATCCGGCCAGAATCATGATTCCTGCAGGCATCATCTCTTGCGAGTTCGTCTCCCCAAGATCCGCCTCGAGTACAATCGGATCCCCGGAGATGTTTGTCAGTATGACCGAATGCCCTCCGTCTGCGTCATACTCAAAGTAGTCCACCAACATCCTTGTCTGGACCATCTGCTCCTGCATTACGTTGTTGGCAGGATCCCGTACCTGTGCAAACACTTTGTCTCCGGCAAACTCTGGCATGTGAATGCGATAGAATCCTATACCCGTACCGGAGAATTCCATACCCACCTCGGCTGATTCTGACTGCTTTAGGAGCGTGGTCATGTGGGTCTTTCCGGCATCTGCAAACACGAGCGATATCCAGATTATTCCGATGATTACCAGCGCCAGTCCTATTCTGAACATGGATACCTTCATCTTATTACCGGCGCAGACTGCGTCTTATAATGTCAGCTGAGTGCCGCTTTTGATGAGAGATTCGGCATAAATCCTGATGCCTCCACAGCATATAGGATATGCGCAGATTCTGCCGGTAGTAATTCACGCCATCCTCGGATATCATTGTGTAGATAAAGAGGGCTCGAAGGGCTTCGATCCCTTGACCTGGCGGTCCGAAGCCGCCCGCACTATCCTGACTGTGCTACGAGTCCAAAAAGATAAGACTTTAACGTGTCTAAATACCTGTCTAAACACTTTGAAGATCTCCAGAAAGGTGGCAGAAGTCGAATATGCCATCAGGGACGTGGTGCTTGCGGCAAGAAAGGTACAGCAGAGGGGAATGCAGGTCGACTATCTGAACATTGGCGACCCGGTACAATTTGGCTTTCAGCCGCCAGACAACGTCAGGCAGGCATTGATTGATGCCATTAACCGTGGTGACAACTATTATTCGCCGTCAGAAGGCATCCCCGAACTCCGGGAGGCAATCGCACAAAAGGAGGCATCCAAGGGACTGACAGCCGGCGCAGACGACATCCTGGTCACCAACGGCGTCTCCGAAGGCCTTGACATGATAATGTCCTCCATAGTGGAGGATGGCGACGAGGTTCTACTGTCCGGACCATACTATCCGCCGTACGCATCATACGTCCGCCTGCACGGCGGCATTCCGGTGGAATTTGCAGTGGACTTGGAGCACTCCACGCCTGACATAGACGACATAAGATCAAAGATCACGCCAAGAACCGTTGCAATATGCCTCATCAGCCCCAACAACCCGACGGGTGCCGTGTTTGACAAAAAGTCCCTTCAGGAGGTGGTAAACGTCGCAGCCGAGCACGACCTGTACATCATATGCGACGAGATATACGACCAGATAATCTTTGACGGCAAGTTTGCAGGCGTGGGCAGCGTATCACAGGATCTGCCGGTAATCGTGCTTAACGGGTTCTCCAAGGTGCACCTGATGACAGGCTGGCGCATGGGATACATCGCATTCAACCAGTCCCCCAGGCTTGAGGCAATACGCGAGCACCTGCCCAAGCTGGCAAGGGTCAGGATTGGCCCAAACCTCCCCTTCCAGTATGCAGCCCTTGAATCCCTCCGAGGCCCGCAGGGGTACATACAAGACTTTGTCTCCCAGATTAGGACTCACAGGGACTTTGTGGTAAAGAGGCTCAACGAGATCCCGGGACTGTCCTGCCCGGTTCCGTCCGGCGCGTTTTACGTGTTTCCCAAGATAGAAAACGATGCCCTTGGAACCGACAAGGAGTTTGTCCTGAACCTGCTGGAGTCCAAGGGAGTCCTGACGGTGCACGGTTCCGGATTCGGCACGACGTACGGCAGCGGCCACTTCAGGCTGGTGTACCTTCCGGGAATGGACGTGCTGGAGCGGGCCCTCTCCAAGATCGAGGACTTTGTCAGAACCTCCACATAGTGGTGTTTTGCGGGACTATCTCTATTATGCAGTCTGTATCCCTTAGCAGCTCCTGTGCGGCAGGATTCTCCAGGGTGTCGTAGTACCTTTCAAGGATCCTCTCTGCAATGGGACGGACCCTTTCGTCCCGGATGAGGCCGGCCTCCCCGTACCCCATGACCCCGCAGATGTCAGGCGCGTTCACCCCCACATCCACGCAGAACGAGACGCGGCTGTTGTTCATCACGTTTCTTGCCTTCTTGGTCTTGGTGTTTGTCCCGATGTGAAACGTGTCCTGGCCATACCAGTACCATACCGGCACCACATGCGGCATGCCGTCTGGCCCGACTGTCCCCAGGCGCAGTATCTTCTGGCTTCCTAGAAACTCATGCCTGTCTGTTGCTGCTGCTGCCATGCCTTCTCAGTCCAAGCACTATCATAAAAATGCCAAACCCCAGCATCGCCACTGAGACCTTTTCGTTGGTAAACTCTGCGTTTAGCAGAAAGTCCAGGGCAAACTCGGGGCCCCATATCAGGACCTGCTGTATCAGCACGATTCCGGCCATGACCAAAAACAGCACCCCGATTGCAGTAAACCAGTTCCTGCCCCTCCTGTAGTATTCGTGGCTCAATTCCGTTCAGACGATCTTGATGCCGGGGTTTCTTATCTTGTTGCGTATCATTGCGTTGAGGAGCAGCGGCGTGGCAATCTCTGCCATGTATGAGAGCTCTCCGGGCCCCAGATAGATCGGCCTGAGCCCCTCGATCTCGCCTATCAGGGAGTTGACAGTATTCACTGCCTCCTTGCCGTCCCCGCAGACAAATATGTCATAGTCAAGCGTCAGCTTGGGGTTTGCAAGCTTTTTTTCCGATATCACGTGAAACGCAGAGACGAGCCTTGAAGGATCCCTGATGTGCTTTGAGACCATCTGGTATGAAAACGGCTTGCCCTCCTTGATTGGAATGAACTCGAATCCCACGTCAGTCTTTGTCATGGGGACTATCGGGGAGACCACCACGCAGTCCTCCCTTGTTTCAGGCAGTATTGCAGAGCACGTCGAGTCGATATTATCATACTGGATTGACAGGATAAGCACGTCGCTTTCCCTGGCAACTGAGGCGTTGTCGTTTCCGGTGATGGTCCCATTTATTCTGCCATATGCCTCTACTGCCAGCTTTGTATACTCTGCAGCAGCATCAGATGCCCGCGCAGCATCCCTTGAGCCGACGATGACGTCGTGGTTCTGTGACCATCTCAGGGCAAATCCCTTGCCCATTCCGCCGGTTCCGCCAATAATGCCTATCTTCATGATGATTCTCTGATAATGTTATTATTAGCTCTATTTGAATCTTGGACAGGTTGGGAAATATTATCTTCCTGCGGCACGGCCAGGCAAAAAACAACGTAGAGAAGATCCTGGCAGGAAGGACGCCGGGATTCCCGCTGACTGACGAGGGAATAGGGCAGGCAGAGCACGCAGCAGAGCTGCTGGGCGGCATGAAGATATCTGCAGTGTATTCCAGCCCGATTCAGAGGGCAAGTGAGACTGCCCAAATCGTGGGGCGCGCAAACTCCATTGATGTTGTGATTGACGAGCGCCTGACTGAGCTTGACATGGGCAAGTTTACCGGCATGGGATACAATGAGGTATACGAGAATCACGGAAACGTGTTCCTAAAGTTTTACAACGGGGAGCTGGAGATTGCGCACAACGGGGTGGAGACGTTTGTGCAGGTCAAAAAGCGCGTACAGGGGATGGTCAGCCATGTCGCGGAGGTGCATCCGGACAAAAACGTGGTGCTGGTAACCCACATGGATCCCATAAAGGCGATGCTCTCAAGTGCGCTCACCCTCTCCCCCGTGAACCTCTTTGAGATGATAATAGCAAACGGATCCCTCAACGTCTTTCGGGAGAGTGACGGGAAGTTTCTGGTATCCGGGTTTAACGTGGTGGATCCGGCCCGGTTTGACCAGTCCTGGTAGTAGTAGTAGTAGATGCCCCATCCCTGGATCCTGCCTGAACCGCCATGCGTGGCTTCCTGGCGTGTGGCCCCGTGCGGGAGGAGGGCCAATTCGTATTTAAACATGATAGGGCCAACCCCAGTATGGCCAATTATTATCTGGACATAGAGACTACGGGTCTGGATCCCGGCAACAGCAGCATCATTACCATCCAGTATCAGGAGCTGGAGCGCGGAACGGGAAGGCCCGTCGGCGAGCTGTCCATCCTCAAGGAGTGGGAACTCGGGGAGAGGGGAATGCTCTCCCAGCTTGTCTATGGCACCCCCATAACCAACATGTACAAGTTTGACTTTATTCCCATCGGCTACAACCTGGGATTTGAGCACAGGTTCCTGCTTGCAAAATCCCGGATGCACGGACTGCCGGCGATAGACGTGCTGTCGCATCCGTGCGTGGACCTGCACAGCGTCGGAATCATGATGAACCGCGGCGAGTTCAAGGACTCGGGCCTTGACAAGATTACCGGCAAGAGGCAGAGCGGCATGTCGGTGCCGAACTGGTATGGCACCGGCAGATACGCAGAGATTGAAGAGTACATTCAAGACGAGACCAGGGAATTTGTAAAGTGGTACCGGTGGCTTCTTGCAGAGCTTCCGCAGGCCAGGGAGAGGTGGAACCAGTACCTGTCCGGAAGCTCCGTCTAGTCCGGTATCGCAAAACCCGGCCTGCATACTGCTGCCAGAATAGTCTCATGGAAGTCACCCCCATAACCGAATCATCTCACAGGGGAGTCATTCTGCCCGAATCTGCCCTTTTATTGTTTTGAGTCACATGGTACCATGTCCGAGGAATACGGGGAAGCTAAAAGAAGACACTCGTTGTTGTTCTATGCTGGCGGGGCTGTAATCGGGACAATTCTGGTCGACGGCATGTTGCGCTTCATGCTCGGGATTGATATCACGGGCGGTTCAATCGACTTTATTGCGTCGCTGCCAGAGATGGTATCAATGCAGGCAGGTTTGATGAGCCTGTTCCATACGGGTCTCGACGTACAGGCAGGCGCAAGTCCGAATCTTTTTTTAATCTGACACTCAACCCCGCATTGTGGACAGGAAAAAATTCCTCATTGTTGGGAGCGGCGGGCGCGAGGGCATCTTTGCCACGCGTCTCATGGAAGATGCGCAGCTTTATGCCATAATGTCTCATAAGAACCCGTCAATTATTCACTGCGTGGAGCGGTCCGGCGGGGAATATGCGATCGGCGATGCCAACGACCCGCAGGCTGTTCTGGGATTTGCAAGGGAGCATGGGATTGACTACACCTTTGTCAATGCCGACCAGCCTCTGGCCAACGGCGTCGTCGACGTGCTGTTGGAGAACGGCTTTAAGGCGATAGGCGGGACAAAGGCTGCAACACGCATCGAATGGGACAAGGTCTACTCCATTGGGGTGATGCAGAAGGTATGCCCGGAGTTTACGCCGTTCCACAGGATCGTCTCAAGTGCAGAAGAGGTTGAGGCGGCCCTTTCTGAATTCAAGTCCAAAGGGATTGACGTGGTGGTAAAGCCACAGGGCCTTACAGGCGGCAAGGGCGTCAAGGTGATGCCGGAGCACCTGCCGACCTACCAGGACTGCGCAGGTTACGCCTGCCTTCTCCTTGAGAGGAACGGCAGCGAAAAGGTGTTGCTGGTGGAGAGGCTGGAGGGAATAGAGTTCACCATTATGGGGATTACCGACGGCAGAACCCTAGTGGCCTGCCCTGCCAGTTATGACTACCCGTTCCGGTATGACGATGACCGGGGCGCGGGAACAGGCGGCATGGGCTGCTTTACCAATTCGGAAAAAAGGCTGCCATTCATGAGCGGGAAGGATCTGGATGACTGCCGTTACATCATGCAGACCGTTATCGACGAGATGGAATCGCAGGACCACCCGTTTATTGGTGTCCTCAACGGCGGCTTCTTCAAGACGAAAAACGGCATCAGATTCATGGAGTTCAACGGGCGCTTTGGTGATCCCGAGGTACTCAACATACTCAGCGTCCTCAAGGGATCCTTCTCCGAACTGCTGGTGCACGTGTGGAACAAGACACTGTCAGAGGATGCGGTGTCCTTTGACGGAATGGCAAGCGTCGTCAAGTATATGGTGGCCAAGGAGTATCCGGATGCAAGCAGCAACGAGATCCATTTCACCCTTGACGAGAAGGCCATAGCCGGCTTGGGCGTCAAGACGTTCTTTGCCTCGTGCGTGAGGACAGGCGATCACAGATACAAGACGCTCAAAAAATCACGCGCGGTCGCGTTCTGCGCAGTATCCGAGATGATTCCCGCAGCATCATCCCTGGTGGACAGGGCCATAGACACGTGTCTTCAGGGCAAGCTGGAGTACAGGCGCGATATCGGTTCTGAGAGGAACCTGCAAAAGCTCGACAGGATAAACGCCAACCTGGGGGCATGAGGGTTTTGCGGGGTTGCAGCTTTTTTCGTGGTTGTAATCCGAAAGTATTTCCCCAAGGATGGATGCCAGGTCGTTTGAACCAGTATTGAACAGGCTGGACATCTTTGCCGCAAGCGCCAAGATGAAGCACATGTTCTGCCAGAGAAGATCCACTGCACTGTTCAGCGAGATAATCAAGCCCGGGCACTATACCGTGGTGAGGTTCTCCGAATCAGACATCCCGATGAATGTGATCAATCTGGTGATGCAGACGTTTGTGCTGAAACTGTGGTTTGAGATACTGCACCGCTCCGGCACCACGCCGCTCGGGGAACGGACACAGGTGGTTCTGGCACTCGACGAGTTCCAAAAGATGAAGGGCATATCCGTGCTTGAGACGATGATATCGCAGGCAAGGTCCAAGGGACTGGGACTGATACTTGCACACCAGAGCCTCAAGCAGCTTGACGAGAATGAACTGAGCAACATTACGACAAACTTTGGCATCCAGATGGCCGAGCACCTTGAGGGGAATGATGTGCAGCGGCTGGCAAGCGCCTGGGATCCAAAATATGTCAACGACATCAAAAACATGATAGCGACACAGCCAGTATACCGCTGGACTGCGCGCATTGCGCCAAAGCCCGGGGGAGAGCAGCCGCTGCCTGTTCAGTTCTGGACACATTTTGATCCCGAGTCGGGCCAGGTATGCAGGCCCAACATGACCCGGGAGGAATGGAACGGTTTTGTCGCATCCGAGCGTGAAAGGTACAGGACTCGGGACGGGGACACGCATCCGCTCTTTGATGTGCGCCTCGAGGAGAGGGACAGGTGGATGGAGAACATGGATGCGGAGTTTCTTTCGCGTGAAAAGTGGCATCTGTTGTTGCTGCTGCTGCGTAAAGGCCCGCTCAACCTCAAGGAGGTGACTAGTCGGTACAACCCGACCGGGGCCAGCGTGGCAGGCACGACGCCCCGCGACACGGTCTCTTGCCTGCTCCGCGAGATGATCCATGACGGGTTGCTGGCCCCCCGCACCGGCCGGCTGGACCCTTATGCCATTGCCGAAGAGAAACAGAAGGAATACTTTGGTTTTGATTGCGGGGCAGTAGGCACGGCACAAGACATCCCGGAGCTGTTCGGAAAGGCCGTCGCCCACTATCTGGACAGGGGGTACTTTGTTGCCGTTGCGTCACAGAGGATACACGAGGCAGTTGACAAGACGGATCTTGTGGCATACGACTATTCCACCGACACCCCGATAAGCATAGAACTGGAGTCTGGATCGGAGTGCGTATCGCATCTGGAGCATGTCAGGTACAACATGACAAAGTGGCCAAGACTCGGGTTCAAAAAGTGCCATGTCTGGTCGTTTTCAGAGGACATCAGAAGGGGGCATGATGCACTGGACGAGGAACTGAAGAGGAACGTGAAGATATTCGTGGTTCGGCCAGACCCGGACACGCAGGAGACGGATGTACCGGATGCAGCAGAGGAGCAGCAGCAGCAGCAGGATACGGGCAGTCGGAGGGGTGCCGGTCTCCAATGAATACCCTGAAACTCCGCGGGATCGCCTCTTCTGCTAGGGGGGAGGGACCCGCTGGTAACTTTTAGATCCGTGCATGAAATTGCGTACTGCACCTGCATATTCCAGATTATCCTGGGTCGCCTGGATGTATGGACTCAGGTCGCCAAACTGCGCTACGCTGCCACTGCGGGTACAGAAACCTTCTGATATTGTTCGGGTGGCTTGAATATGCTCCAGCCAGGATCCATGATGATGTTCTCGACTGCTTGGCGCGGGAAGATGCCCTGCTTGTGGCAGGTGCGCGCCACTGATATCAGCACCGAGAAGACCTCCCGCCCCTCGGGTTCGGACAGCTGGTGCCGCACGTTCCTGTGCAGCACCGCAGTGTCGCGTATCTCAAGCTCTGCTGCGTTGTTATGCGGCGGCATGCCCGGATGCCTGAGGAACGTGAACATGCACGGGGCCGCGTTCTCAAGCGTCGTGCGGAAGTCGTGGGACTCCCCGTAGTCCGAGGCGATTTGGAGCACCGTCCTTTCTAGGTCCAGGCACTCGCCGGATCCGGCAGACTCCCTGTCCTTGACTGACCGGTACAGGGCAAGCAGCCTGCGGTAGCAGGCAAGATCGTTGCCGCCGTTCTTGATGGCGTACTCTTCTGCGGCGCGCAGCAGGTGCACCCAGCACCTCTGCTTGACTGGGAACATGTTGTAGACGGTGTACCCATCCACCACCACCGGCTTGCCAAGCAGCCGGGCAAAATGCGCGTTTATCACGAGGGCCGCCCTGCTCGGGGCGGCCACCAGGTACGTGGCGTCGCCGGTGGTGACCAGCCACACGTACCCCTTCTTCCCGTTCATCTTCATGTGGGACTCGTCAAACTGTACGAATATGGCATCGGCGATGTGGGCCAGTATGCCCTCGTACGCGCCCTTGAGGATCTTTTTGAGGGCCTTGCGCGCGTTCCATATGGCGTTTGGCGATATGCCAAACCCGTACAGCGCCTTGAAATAGTATGATACGGTGTAGTCCGTGCTCCTCTTGTCGTAGTACTCCTCCACAAACCCCAGGGCCTTGGGGCCAAGCGACGTGCCGGGGATCGTGGGAGGCACGGCAGAGCTGACGTGATTGCACCTCTTGCACAACCCCTGTCCCACCAGGTACGCGACGCGCTCGATCCTCATGGCGCCGTCGTCGGGAAAATCATACACCATCTTGACAATGGACGGCATCCGGACCAGGTGTCCGCGTCCGCACTTTTCGCACCTGCACACTGGCAGACTCTCGGTCCTCTCGGCCTTGTTCTTGTGCGAGGCGCCGGCGTGTCCTGCCGGCGGTCCCTTGCGGGTCTTGTCTCCGGCGCCTTCGCCTTCTGATTCAGGTCCGCCTTCCGATTCGGACTTTTCTCCTTCCTTGGGCCCGCTGCCATCGGACTCCATCTTGGCCTCCATGTCCATCCGCTTCCTGAATGCCGTGCGGTCCGAGTTGTACAACGAATATGTGGACGAGGACATGTTGGGGTTCTCGTATTTGCGGAGCCTCCTGCGGTATCCTGCATTCTCCAGGGTCAGGCGGTCGTTTTCAATCTCGAGCAGCGTCACCTTCTTGGTGAGTTCGGCATTTGTCTTGTACATCGTTTTCTTAAACTTCTCGAACTCCGTCACTACCCTTGCCAGCTCCCTGCGTAGGAGCGATATCTCTGATTTGCTCACGTGGGTTCGCGGATTCCGAGATCAATAAATCGGCATGGTCTAATTTGATGCACAAGCGATTAAAATCTAGGCACGGACCTGAGTCCATACGCCTGGATCTTGTAAACCCTTAAATAGAATTTACATAAGACGACTGTCAATCGCTAATGAATGGTATGATTGGTCTGTTCTTGGTATTTGCAATTATGATGGCAGTTCCAGCTCTGGAGGCTGCATTCGCCGCTGGCGATGAGCCTGGCAAATATGTAGATCGCAGGGTGCTTATCTGGAACCTGTTCTTTAGGATGATGACTGTGGCATTTACTGTGGGTGCAGTGGTATCTGGCACCATAATATGGCAGATCTGGCGGTTCAGGGAGTCGCACCCCAAGGCAAAGCCGACTCCATACGAAGGGACGGACTGGTAGGATTGGGATCGCACTCCAACTGGCCTGAATGGATATACATCGGCATTGTAATTGCACTTATGACATGGGTCGGGGCAGAGGCCTGGAACGTGGAGAGGCTGGTCGAGCATGTCCCGGAGGATGCCGAGATAATCAAGGTGACCGGACAGCAATGGGTCTGGACCTTTGAGCACCCGGACGGCACAGTCGAGGTGGGAGAGCTTCATGTGGAGACAGGCAAGGCCTACAAGTTCGAGGTGTCGGCCATTGACGTCATCCACTCCTTTAACATTCACGACTACGTGGTTCTGATCGACGCAGTCCCGGGAAGGGTCAACACGGTATGGTTTGCCCCTGACGCGGTGGGAGAACATGACATCCAGTGCAGGGAGTACTGCGGACTGCTCCACTACAACATGCGCGGAACGCTGTACGTCGAGGAGGCATCGACTTGATAACGCTTTTATCTGATGCTCATTGCGGAGGGATTACCCGATGACCCTAGAACTGCAACGCCCACGGCCGATCTGGCAGGTTATGTTCTCGACTCACCACACAGATATCGGCCTGCTATACCTGATAACGTCTCTGGCATTCCTGTTTCTGGGAGGCGCACTTGCCTTGGCGATCAGGGTCGAACTGTTCCTTCCAGGCCCCCAGATAATCACCGACTCCATGACATTCAACCGAATATTCACCGTTCACGGCACGACGCTCATATTCCTCTTCATCATCCCCTTTGCCTCTGCAGTGGGCAACTACTTTGTACCAATAATGGTCCGGTACAAGGACATGGCATATCCAAAACTCAACGCAATTGCATTCTGGATGATTCCGCCCGCCGGGGCCCTCATCTGGCTCGGGTTTGCAGACTTTACCTGGTATGCAACCCCCCCGTACTCCATCATCAGCTCGCCCGGTCCGGCTGCTGACATGTGGATATTCGGGCTCAAGATTCTGGGCGTCTCCTCGGTGCTGGGTGCCATCAACTTTGTAGTGACCATCCTCAAATGCAAGCATCCAGACATGTCCATAGGGCAGGTCCCGCTCCTGGCATGGTCAATTCTGACCTCCTCACTGATCATACTTGTGGCCATACCCACGTTTGCAGCAGCGCTTCTCATGCTGCTCACGGACCGCTTGGGAGTCAGCGGATTCTTCAATCCCGCACTGGGAGGCGACCCGATCGCGTATGCGCACCTGTTCTGGTTTACCTTCCATCCGGAGGTGTACGTGCTGGTCATACCTGCCATAGGCATGATGTACGAGATTATCCCCAGGTTCTCAAGGAGACCGATCTACAGCTACAACTCTGGCATCTTTGCATTCGTGCTGCTGTCCATAGTGAGCTTCTCCTCGTGGGCGCACCACATGTACGCCACGGGAATGTCCTTTACGGAAAAGACCGTATTCATGGTCGGAACGCTTGCAGCGGTTCCTGCATCTGCCATGCACGTCTTCAACTTTATTGCCACCATGTGGAACGGCCGAATCAAATTCTTGACACCGATGATGTGGTCAGTCGGAGGGATTGCCCTCTTCTTCTCTGCAGGCGCAGGCGGCGTCGTAAACAGCGCAATGCCGCTTGACTTTACCACGCACGACACGTACTGGGTGGTGGGACACTTCCACCTGTTTGTGATGGGAACCATCGCGTTTGGCTCCATTGCATACCTGTACTACATGTTCCCCTATGTCACAGGACGGCTCTACAACGAGGCCCTGGGCAAGATCCACTTTATCATGGCCATGATAGGGACCGTCATGGTATTCTTTACGCAGCACGTGCTGGGACTGTACGGCATGCCAAGGAGGGTCTTTGACTATCCGGAAATACCCGAGTGGATTGCCATGAACCAGATAGCATCAGTGGGCGCAATGATAATAGGTGCCAGCATGGTACTGTTCCTGATTAACATGATTTACAGCTCGGCCAAGGGGGAGATTGCAAACGTAGAGGACCCGTTTGGCGTGGGCGGAAAGTACTATTATCCGTTTGAGGCAAAGACCCCATCGCACTAGGAGATATGTAAGATGAAGCACGATTCACAGACCTACTACCGGACAACGCCTGCCAGGACGGGCAAGATGATGGCAATCATGCTGGGCATATGCGTGGCAGGCGGCCTGATCTTCTTTTCCATGTGGGACTACTGGATATCAGAGCCCGCACCGATCGTTGCAATAATGGCAGAGAAGAAGGCGGCACTAAAGCCCGAAGTCGAGGTAAGCGAGGCCGCACCACCGACAGGCGTCAAACACGAGTTTGTCATGAACTTTGTAGAGTCTGACGACTTTAGGGTTCTGGCATTCAACGCGCTGCCAGGCGAGGAGGGGAGCAACCCTGACATTATAGTGAAATCCGGCGACGAGGTGACCGTCATGGTTACCAATCTGGGCAGGTCGTTCCATGCATTCGGGGTGGCAAGCGATCCCAACGACTTTAACAGCGTGATATGGGAGTCCGGAATCGGCTCTGCTTTAGCCCCCCTGAGGCCCGGAGAGGATGGCAGCGTCACATTCCTGGCAGGACCGCCGGGAATCTATGACTATATCTGTACAGTCCCAGGACACGTCCTGCAGGGAATGCAGGGCACATTCATCGTAGAAGAGTAGTCTTGGCAATCCAGTACCTCGCCCTTGCAACAATGATGGTACTGTACTCGCTGATGTTTCTGGGCGGGTACATATCTGCTGCCGGCCTCGGCCTTACGTGTCCTGAGTGGCCGCTGTGCCCCAACGGCATCATGCCGTCAGAAGAGTACCTGATTGAGTGGATTCACAGGCTGGCAGCTGCGACCACCGGTGCGCTGGTAATTGCAACGATGGTTGCAAGCTTTCTTAACCGGCAGGCAGACGCCAAGATCAAGGCGACAAGCACGCTTGCCACGGTGTTTGTAATCACGCAGATCACGCTTGGCGCGCTGGTAATCGATCTGAAACTGCATGCGGTTCTTGTCGCCATTCACCTGGGAATAGGGATACTGCTGTTTGCCATGGTGCTGCTGACTACGCTGTTTGCATTCAGGATAGCCCGGGCGCAGATAGTCTCCAAGGTCTGACCCGGCGCCACATTCCCTTGGGGTTCCACGGCAGATGATGGCCGCATCCGGGATATCAAGAGAGCGGGCAGTATCCAGAATCCTAGCGCCTGATCTTCTTGATGATCCACGGCAGATAGATGTATGTCATGACCCCTGCAAAGCACATGGCCCCGATGGTTATGGCAAGTATGAAGATGTAGCCAAACGGACTCTGGGTTCCCATGTTGAACGTGTATGTTATGACGTCTGTGTTCTCACTTATGCCGTAGAGGTCGACTTTTACAATGTGGTTCCCCGGGTTTCTCCAGGTGTAGTCAAAGTCCCAGTGCCCCGCCTCAATGGCAGTGGGGGGGATTGCATCGATCTGCTTGTCATGGAAGAATACGCGGATCCCCATGACAAAACTGTCGACCTCCTCAAAGTCTGCATCAGTGACCCTTACCCTGAACTGGGACGGCTCGCCTATCTGCGGGAACTCAGGCGCCGTGGCCACCTGCACCCTGTGGCCTGATTTTGGCATCATCACTGAACTTTTCAGCCGAGTTGAACATGGAATGCGAGTATGCATCGCTTGGAACCAAAGCCAGCACAAGCAGCAGGCCAAAAACGATCGGCACAAGCAGTTTCCGGGTCATCCATATGTCGTGGGACTAGGATGAATATATTGCAAGTCCATTGATGGCATGGATGCTGTGCATGTGTGCCAATCGGTAGTCCTGTGGGGGAATGATGCCAATCATGTCTGGTACGCCTGGTACTGCCGGATGGCATCTTGCGATCCGGCGGTGTGCATGATGGATCCTGTTACGACTAATTCATTTTTCAGAATAGCACCGGGCACAAAAAAATCCTCAAAACCTTTAAATCCTAATTGTCTAGAAACAGATTCGTTGACACTCGTCACCAAATCAATTGACATAAAGACGCCTGTAGAGAACGTCTTTACATACTTTGCAAGACCAGAACACGTATCCGATCAGATCAAGACTGATGTTGTTGGCATGACTGTCGTTCCCATGGATATCAAGGAGGGCATGGGTGTGGGCACAACCTTTAGGATTATCGGCGACTTTGGCGGGAAACGTCTGGAATGGGACTGTGAAACGACTGAGTTTGTCAGGAATGAAAAGATCTCTGCAAAGCAGATTGAAGGCCCGTTCAAAAGGTGGCAGATTACCAACGAGTTTCAGGCACTGGGTGGCAACCTTACCCGGGTGACAATGAGTGCAGACTATGAGATGCCGTTTGGTCCGCTAGGGGTCATAATGGACAAGGCAAAGTTTGCAAAGTCTGCTGAGAGGGGAATGGAGACTGCACTGTATAACGTGAGGGGCCTGCTTGAAGGAAACGGTTCAATTCCCGTATACATTACGCTTGATGCATACCAGAAGCTTCTTGCAGAAAAGAAAAAGATGAACGACGTTCCAGTATCAACTGCGCTTACGGCAATCATTGAAAGGTACAATGAGATAGAGGCAACTGCCCAAAACTAAATTACACATTCAAATCCTTTAGCTGTCGCTGTTTGCCTCCATCGTGTGTCATTCCATATTGGCTGTTCCATGACCGTATCCTTTGAGGCTGGACATGGCAGATGGTGCAATCTCAAGATTAATAACAAGACTGGCCATATTCATTTTGGTGGGTCTATGGCGCAGCCAGGTAGCGCGCAGGACTCTTAATCCTGGTGTCGAGGGTTCGAATCCCTCTAGACCCGCTATTGCATCACAACCTTTCTATGTTCCTGCCCTTGATGGCGCTCCAAACATTACCATAAACGCCTCTCCAGGTTCCTGAACCACCCCTCATGCCACCTTCTGAAACGGCATTCTCCAAATCCCAACACATCCCATCATCCTGGTCGCACCAGCATCAGCTGAGTCAAAGGAGGATGGAATGACGGCGATTTGTCGCACCGCTGCCTTTTTCCCGGCAGGAACAAGGCGGGCTTTGAGGACGATATGCGAAGACGCATTTCAAATGACTGTCTGAATTTATGATTTAATAGTCATGCTCATCAAAATCAGCGCCCAACGCCACGGATAGAATTACAGTCGAGTCGGTGGTTTGGAATTCTAGGTCCTTCTCGGGCAGAAAACCGCGAAACATTCGTGACAAAACCCGTTCTGAAAAGATAGACCAGTTTATTCCCAAATCATGCTGGATGATAAACACATGGATGTCCCCATTCACCCGATGATCAGAGTTTACTCCGGATGATCTCATATAGTCTTCAAGGGTCTCAATGGCCCTCTTCAGATCATACCCGCCCTTGGCAAACATGACAGAGTCCGTGACCACTGGAAATACGGCATCGACCATCTCGTCGATATCTTTGTCATCTAGTTCCCTGCATAACAGGTTCATGATTACCTTGGGCGTCGAGACCATCCCCATCTTGCCTGAGAACCTGTCCCATCTGACATACTTGCCAAGAATTTGTCGTACCAAAACGTTTTGGGAGATGTCCCTTTGTACGGCCTCAGTCTCCAACTCATGCTCTGAGTTGCATCCTTTTGTGCAGTATGAGTCTGTCTCTTTAGGAATACCAAATCGTCTGTCATTATGGAGATAATGGTGTTTATTAAGAGATTGGTTTAGGGACGATCTAGGCTTCCTGGGATACGCCCACCGAGACGCCCAATGACTGCCGC
The DNA here is from genome assembly GCA_965238275.1 of Candidatus Nitrosopumilus sp. Lineage (GTDB taxonomy): Archaea > Thermoproteota > Nitrososphaeria > Nitrososphaerales > Nitrosopumilaceae > Nitrosopumilus. The sequence continues at coordinate 447,229 of OZ250186.1, read as the reverse complement.
GTAACATGGGCCAAGTCAGGCGTGGACTATCCGTTTTGAAGAGACTCTGTCGGCAACGCCATGCCTTCCCTACCTCACCTGACCACACCATCACCGGACTCGACGGGGGCGAGGAATACAAGGTCAAGATACGCGCCTGCTACGACAGCGGCGCCCCCGGCGCCTGGTGTAAATTCACGATTATAGTCACAAGCACCCAGTAAACGCGCGACAACGAACCGATCAAAAGTACACGGCTCCGGTGCGGAGCGGCTTGGCCGCATGCTAGAGGCGCTAACAGCGTCGGCAAGACGGGCCAAGTAGCCAAGTCGTCGCGGATGCCGTACGTGCAGAGACTCGTAGGAAACCTGTCGATCTGAATGGCAGACATTTCTGTGATGCTGGTGCACAATTACGCGATAACCAATGTGCCACACACAACCCAAACATCATATTTTTAACGTTTTAAAATAAGACACATGCAGATTTGACTACAGACTCTGGCGTATTGGACTATTTTGAGAGAACCACGAGGGAATTCATAGTACGCATGCTCTCGGGCACAAACAATTGGTGGAAGTCCTGCATCCCGCAGGAGATAAGAAATAATGCAGACAAGAGGCACGAGGATGAAAAAAAGATGGCCGACGTACTAAACAAGCCTGCATACGAGGCGTGGCACTACGTTAATTTTGATGGTTATGGAAAGATAATCGCAAAAAGAGATAACTGGAAGAATTACTTCGAGGGCATATTCCTAGACAAGCATGTCTTTGAATACAAAATGAAGGTTATCCTCTCTCTTAGAAATGACGTGAGACATGGGAGAAATCTTGATCACGTAAACAGCCTTAGGCTCAGAATACACTGCTATATCCTCTCCTGACTCTTAGAAATCGTGCAGAGACGTGAGACATGGAACGAGAACTGGACCATCACGTCTAGGTTTCTTGACGACATCATAAAATATCGTAAACAGCCTTAGGCTCAGAATACACTGCTATGATATACTCTCACAGATGTATGAAAAGGACCGAACGCTTCTGTATGACAAGGACAGCCTAGTCGCAAATACTGGCCTAGACTAGAATCGAACTGCCCTATCCGAGATACCGTGTTATTTTTTTTTGGTTTATCCGGGTTTTATTACCTCTACGATTTCACTAAAAATGAAAATTATATAAATCTGTAGGGGTATCAAAACACATGGTAAGAATCAGGGAAAGGCATCTTGGGGGTAGGACATACTATTATCTGGAACACAGTATGAGGGAGGGGAGCAGGATAACAAAAAAAGAAAGGTATCTGGGGACAGACATGCCTGCCCATATTGAAAAAATCAAAAAAGAGTTTGCAGATGAGATACGAAAACAAAGATGGCATGCAGACATGGACAGGATTCAGAAAAATTATGCCCGAGAACAAAAATACATTCCAAAATCAATCAAGGAAAAAGAAGTTCAAAATTTTACCATAAAATTCACATATGACACCCAAAAAATAGAGGGCTCAACTCTAACCAGGAGGGAGACTGCAGATCTGCTGGTAAATAACATTGCTCCGAAAGACAGACCCATGCAGGATGTGCATGAGGCCGAGGCTCACAGGGATATGTTTAATGAGATGTTAAAATTTAAAAAAAATTTTACACTGCATGTGCTGCTGGACTGGCATTGGAAATTATTTGAAAAGACAAAGCCTGGTATTGCAGGGGCAATTAGAAAATACCAGGTGGGAATAGGCGGAAGCAGATTCACCCCGCCTATGCCAGTAGAGGTATATCCAATGCTGACAGAATTTTTCCAGTGGTATAAAAGAAATCAAAACAAGATTCATCCTGTAGAACTTGCAGCACTGATTCATCTGAATCTGGTAACAATACACCCGTTTGGAGACGGCAACGGCAGAGTTGCGAGACTTGTCATGAATTTTATACTAAACAGCAAAGGATACCCGATGTTTGATATTCCATACAAGCAACGACGCAGCTACTACAACGCACTTGAGAGATCCCAGACAGAAAAAAATGACGCAATATTCCTGCAGTGGTTCATTAAACGCTACGTAAAAGAATACAAGCAATACCTAAAACTTGATCCGCAACAAACATGATCATCCCTGAATATCCGCCCGTTCCGTACCTTCCTGTCTGCTTATCCATGTCATACAAAACCCTGCATCTAAAACTGGCCCATCCCATCTGCCTATTCGCTATTTTTTTAAGCCGAATCTCACACGCTTAGTCATGGCAGGCACCCAAAACCAGATTCCATACGATCAGATTCCGGATGCAGTCATGTATATTCTGAACAGGAATGGCAGAACCGTAGAAGATCTTGAGGAGGAGCACGGCAGCAGATATCTGGCGGCACCCCCCCAAAAAGGCCCCAGAAACATGGCCGTCTGGCACCGCAAAAAACAGCTTGACGAGTCTGTGGCACGAATCCTGAAACTGCATCCTGATGTATGGGGACCTACCAGGCACTCAAGCGACTTTTCCAACGCCACATCCCAGTATCTCTCCAAGCTTAGGAAGAATGGAACCATAGCAGACCTGAACCCCGGCAAACGGTATGGGATATTCAGGCTCGTACGGCCAGCTACCCATCCACAAGACATGCCAGAGATGAGCTACGATTCACGGTCTTCTGCACATCTGGTCCAACCCGACAGGGGTACTGCCTCGGAGGCACAGATGAGGCAGGCATTCCTGTCAATACTTACCAAGGGGGTCAAAGACAACACATACAAGTTTGCCCTTGCCAGAGCCATCCTGGATCATTGTCGGGAGTCCAATGGTATGAAATACTCTCTGGAGATACCATACGAGCAACTCTCCGAAAAATTCCTGCAATACTACTGGCATCAGGAGTGCAGATTTAAGATAAAACAGGACTTTCACACCAAGAGCACGCCAAAGGTGGTTCAGGTAATTAGAGACGTCTTTGGCAAAAACACTCCGGGCAGCTTTGCTGGTCTTAATACAGCCGACAAAGCAAGAGCAAAACAGAGGATACTCAGAACCGTCTTCGGGCACGCAAGAAGCAAGACATCCATGGTCGTGCCCCGGTTCCAAAAAATCAAGGTAGGTCAGAGATCACAGGAAAATCGCATCTTTTACGACTACAGTGATGATACCAAGATGATCCGCCTCAGGCCCGAGGCCTTTGAATTCTTCAGGGAAAATCACGGCATACTCATGGGGACAGTCCTTGCAGAATGGACTAGATTTCTTGAGCGGACAAACATAGGCCTGCCAAGACTACTGGCAAAGATCCACATGGACGAGTCTGCCAGGGGCCAGCTCACCGGATACAGAAGACTCTTCTTAAAACACACCAGCCACTGCTTTTACTGTAAAGGTAGGCTGGAGAATGACTACATCCATGTGGACCACTTTATCCCGTGGTCGTACATCTTTGATGACAGCGCATGGAATCTGGTTCTGGCGTGCCAGAAATGCAACTGCAAAAAGAGCAACTCGCTTCCGCAGGACAAGTTCCTGCAGAGCCTCATCCACCGGAACACCAAATACTATGACACCATCGCCCCGCTAAGAAGATCCCTGAACATGCTGGATGCGCGTCACGGCTGGGAGCCTGAGATAAAAAACCACTACGACACATGCCGGGACTATGGTTTCAACACCATATCTCTGCCCTGACAATCCCCCATGTGTGTCAGAGGGCCACCAGCTTTACCGTGTCCATCCTTTTGTCAGTCTGAAACCCGTACGTTATCTCGTGAACCCTCTCAGAGTCCCCGTCTAGCAGGAACATCTCCACGCACCTGTCCCCGTCTATCTTGTTGTGCAGATGTGTCCGTATCAGATCCTCGTACTTGTGCTTTATCCTTGCAACCTGGTCATCAAACTCGTCTGCATGAACCACCAGCAGCACGGCGCTTTGCATGCCGCTCATGCCGCCCTTTTCCTTCTCCTCCTGGACAAAGCTCCGGATGCCGGCCCTGATAATCTCTGAGCGCCCCGTGAACCCCATGGATTCCTGAAGGCCGTCAAGATCGCCTAGCATCTTGTCGTTTAGTGATATTGAGACTATGGGCATCTGCTGGTATTCTTATTAATCATTATTTAAACCTGCCAGATAATTTTAATAATCCTTATATTTACGGCAAACAATAAATGATTAAAAATACATGAATCCCTAATAATTCTTATTAAACTTATATGTGGTGTTAATAAAAATGGGACATGCCGGACAAGCGCTATGTGGGGGCAGGTATCGTAGCGATACTTGGAGCCGTACTTGCAGTAGCGCTTGGCATGCAGCCTGCATCTGATGAAACCGTTCCAGAAGAGTCAGAGAAGATTCGCGTGTTCGCATCGTTCTTTCCATACTACGAGTTTGCAAGAAACGTCGCAGGGGACCGTGCCATCGTGGAGCAGTACCTTCCCCCGGGAACAGAGGCTCATGACTGGGAGCCTAGGGCAGGCGAGATACTCTTGCTGGAGGATACGGACGTATTTGTCTACAACGGGCTTGGAATAGAGCCGTATGTCTCAAGCTTGATCGAGTCAGGTGAGTTTGACGGAATGCTGTTTGTCAAGGCAACAGACGGTATTGCTCTTCTGGGTGCAGAAGATGACCACAATTTTGATCCCCACGTGTGGCTGGATCCCATACTTGTAAGGCAGCAGGTAGACAACATACGGGACGGGCTGGCCCTGGCAGACCCTGACAATGAGTCATACTATTTCCAGAATGCCGCAGACTACAACGCCAAGCTTGACTCCCTTGATGCCCTGATTCGGGAGACACTGGCAGACTGCCGGCAGGATACCATCGTTCCGTTCCATAACGCCTTTGCATACTTTGGAGAGCGGTACGATGTCAGGATAGTTCCTCTGGGAGGACAGGCGCCTGATACGGAGGCGTCTGCCGCCGAGATTGCAGAGTTTATAGACTTTGTAAGAAATAATGACATCCGGGTAATCTTCTCTGAGGATCTGGTTGATCCCCGGCTTGCCGAGGCCATTGCAGAGGAGGCAGGAGCCGACGTACTTGTACTGAGTCCGGTCGAGGCACTCACGCCCGAGGAGTCATCAGCCGGCATCACGTTTATTGACAAGATGGAACAGAACCTAATATCGCTCAGAGGTGCGCTGGAATGCCAATGAGCATCCTCCACGTGCAGAATCTCACAGTTTCGTACGGCGCTTATGTGGCAGTCGATGACATCAGCTTTGACGTGGATGCGGGGGATCTTCTGGGGATAGTGGGGCCCAACGGTTCTGGAAAAACCACGATGTTTCACGCCATCTTTGGGTTGCAGCCGTACAGCGGAACCATAAGCATCTTCGGGTATGGCCGTGACAAGTTCCAGTCGATTTTGCCACTTGTGGGGTACGTGCCGCAGAAGGTTGCATTTGAGCCAAACTTTCCTGCAACCGTACATGATATCGTCTCCATGGGAATCATACCCAAGAAGAGGGTGGCAAGGGGGGAAGAACTGGTAAGGGACAACGGCTACTCCTGGAACCATCCATACCGGGACATAGACAGAACCGATTCCCGGGTTGAGGAGGTGCTCAAGACTGTCCGACTGGGGCATCTTGGGCATCGCAGAATAGGGGAGCTCTCAAGCGGGGAGCAGCAGCGGGTGTTTATTGCAACGTCGCTGATAAACGATCCGCTGATCCTGGTGCTTGACGAGCCGGTTACAAGCGTTGATGTCGAATCCCAGACAAGATTCTATGATGCGGTGACTGAGATTAACCGGAACGGAACCACCATAATATGGTCCTCGCACGATCTTGACGCGTTGGAAAAGTACGCAAGCAAGGTTGCATGCATGAACCGGCAGCTCTTCTTTCACGGCCACAAGGAGGATTTTTTTGCAGACGAGGACATTCTAAAGACGTACACAGAGTCTGCAATGCAGGCGCACATGCACGGGCACTAGGGACATGGTACTTGAGATTTTATCATACGGGTTCATGCAAAAGGCACTCCTTGCAGGCGTTGCAGTCGCAGTCGCATGCTCCTTCATGGGCATCTTTCTGGTGCTGAGAAGGTACTCGCTGTTTGGCGACGGGATAGCCCACGTGGCATTTGGGGGAATATCCGTGGGACTGTTCCTGGGCGTGTTTCCGCTGTGGAGTGCGTTTGTGGTGTCCATTATTGGCGGTCTGGGACTTCAGAAGCTGCGCTCCAGCACAAAGATATCCGGCGATTCGGCAGTTGCCGTGGTCCTTGTGTCGGGTCTTGCAGTTGGGGTAATACTGACCAGCGCATCCGGGGGATTCTCAGTGGATCTGTTCAGCTTTCTGTTTGGGAGCATACTGCTTGTCAGCACCTCTGATGTCATACTGATTGCTGCGATAAGTGCGGGGATCGTGGCTGTCCTCTTTGCGTTTCGCAGGCCGTTTCTGCACATCTCATTTAACGAGGAGCATGCAAGGATATCCGGCCTCAACGTGACACTGCTGAACTATCTGTTTGTGGTGCTAGCATCTGTGACGGTGGTAACGTCCATGCGGCTGGTGGGAATACTGCTGATCTCTGCACTGATTGTAATCCCGAACATCACTGCAATGCTGTTTGGGATGGGATTCAAGAGGACGGTGGGAATATCCGTATCCATGTCAGTCTTCTCTGCGGCATTTGGAATCATCCTTTCGTACTATCTAGATATTGCCCCGTCCGGAACCATAGTGATGATTACCGTGGCCATCCTTCTTGGGACGCTTGCATGCCGCTCCCTGGGACTGATATCAAAGGTGCAGATCCGGGAGCCCTCAAAGATATCCCACAACTCATAGCCGCACTGCACGAGTCCCGGGCATGCCTGTTCTGGTGTGGCAGGTACTGACGTGGCAGGTACCGCTAGAGTTTTCTGAGCAGGGTGAACCTGGACTTGTTCGGGTCGATATCCTCATGCATGTCCACGTTGCTTACCATTCTTACCCTGTAGTTCATCCATCGCTCTAGCATGTTGCGGTACCTGTGGTGGTCATCAATCCATTCCTCTGTGGGGGAGTACTTTTCGCAGTTCATGACGTATCTTTTTGCCACCCTGTACATCTCGGCTACGCCCTTCTCTAGGGTGTCATCGTCTAGGTAGTTTAGAAGCTGGTGCGTAAAGACAAAGTCCACAGAAGAGTCCTCAAAGGGCAGGTCTGCAATGGAGCCCGTCTCAAAGGTAGCCGACGGCATCTTGTCCCTTGCAACTGCAAGGGCCGAATCATTCAGGTCGATTCCCGTAACCTGGAAGGTATCCGGAAATAATCTCAGGTCGATTCCCGTGCCGCATCCGATCTCAAGGACGCTCGTGCAGCGCAGCGAGCCTGCAAGGTCTTTGACAAACTTTGCAAACTCCTCGTTGTACCGTGATTCGTTGCCCTCTGCATAGGCATCCCAGAACTCCTTGTCGTATTCCATGCATTCCTTGGATTGGGACACTATTTGATGCTAATTGTCTTGGAATATCCGGCAGGTGACTGCAGGGATGACTGAGGCAGCATTGAAGCCATACCATGGTAACATGTCTGCATGAATGGACTTCTGCTATCTCATGGTGCCTGCTGCATGGCTCCTAAAAACACCTATTTCTGAGTTCTGGCAATTCTGTATAATGTCCACCTGCGATGATCCAAAATGTCCGCTAAACAGGCAGGGAATATATCATGAGCCACATCACATCATTGAGAACACGCCCGTGACCAATCCGTGTGATGATTCCAGATGTGCAATGAATCGAATGGGCATTAGACACAACCTGCATGAGGGAGAGTACGGTTCCCAACAAAAAGCAAGCCAGAAAACCAGCCAGAAAACCAGCCAGAAAACCAGCCAGAAAACCAGCCAGAAAACCAGCCAGAAAACCAGCCAGAAAACCAGCCAGAAAACCAGCCAGAAAACCAAACAGGAAAAAGATCAGAAAGCAGACCAGAAAACAGAACAGGCAACAGAACAAAAGGCCAAGAAGGAAACATCCCAGTCATACTTTGATGATGACACCTTTGAAGGGATACCGTATGATATCCTGGATGAAGTAGCCAGAACACTGCGTGATTCCCACAACCGGTTTGGCAGTATTCCTGGAAATGATTACGGTTCTGTGCCGAAGGGGCGGCAGCAGACTACGCCCCCAAAAAGGCCCGCAGAGCAGCTGACCGAGGCTGACAGAATCCTGCGTGCCAAAACCCCACACGAAATATTCAGCATATCAAAAAATGCCACATGCCATGAGATCAAGACAAGATACAGGGAGCTGGCAAAAAAATATGACGCCTCAAAGGGAATCATACACAAATCTGCACCGGAAAAAAAGAGATCAAACAGAATCATGGCCAAGATCAACGACTCGTTCTCATATCTGAAAGAGGAGCATGGGTGCTAGGCACGGTGTTGCATGATTGGGAGACTGCCTCCCTCCAAGGACGGGCACACCATTTCAGGACGGTATGGGGTCCCCCCTCTATGGCGCAGGCCGCATGCACACATTGCATTTGCATGGAACCATGCTGGTCCCAAAGGCGCAGTCGTGCGGCCCGTCTGATCTCTCCTGCGTCGGAATCTCTCCCATGCAGTCCTCATGGCGTCCCTTCCTGCAGAACCAGCAGATCTTTTCGGTGTCGCCAGGCGTGCACGAATCCATGATATTCTGTGTGGGAATCTCTGAATAAAAAAGATCGCCGGTCAGACGAATCTCAGCCACGAGCGGAACTTCTGGTTCCTGCCCATTACGGCATCCGTAAACAGTCCCTGCAGTCTTTTGGTAGTCTCCCCAATCTCCCCGTTCCCTATCGTTATCTCGTCGACCTGGGTAACTGACTTTACCTCGGCTGCGGTACCTGTCATGAATATCTCGTCTGCATCATACAGGTCGTCCCTGTCAAGATCCCTCTCCTGTATCTCCCTGCCGTCCCCTTCGGCGATCTGGAACAGGCTGTTCCTTGTTATGCCGTTTAGCCCTCCTGCAGTAAGCGGCGGCGTCACAATGACGGAATCCTTTACGATAAAGATGTTCTCTACGCTGCACTCTGCAACCTTTCCGTGCAGGTTTAGCATTACTGCCTCGTCGTATCCGTTGTTGAGTGCCTCCATCCTTGCAAGTGCGGCATTTGCATAGTTTGAGGCGGCCTTTGCCTGCATGGGTTGGGACCTGGAATCGATCTTTGCCCAGCTGGAGATCTTGCATCTTGCCCCGGAGAACTTGCCTGCATCAGTCTCACCCATCTTCCACTCCCAGCATGCAACTGCCACGTCCACCTTGTTCGGCGTGGGGGTCAGCCCCAACTGCCCGTACCCGTAGTATGCCAGGGGCCTGATGTATGCCTCCCTGAGTCCGCTGGCCCTGACAGTGTCGATAATGGCATCGGTAATCTCCTCCTTGGAAAACTCCATCTTCATAGAGTACATCTTGGCAGACCTGAAGAGCCTGTCAACATGTTCAGGCAGCCTGAATATGGCAGAGCCGTCAGGCGTGTCGTAGCACCGGATTCCCTCAAACACCGATGTGGAATAGTGCAGTGCGTGTGTCAGGACGTGGATCTTTGCGTCCCTGAAGGGCACCATGTTGCCGTTCATCCATATCATGCCAACTTCTTCCATGAAAAATTGGATGGCTAATGATCAATTTAAAGAATTGTCATCAAATTGGCATTTTGTGCGTGTCTGGTGGCATCTGATGTTATCATTCCCTGAAAGGTACAAATCAGACGCACCGCAAACTGTCCCATGGAGTGGACGCTTGGGTTTGCAGCGATCGCCCTTCTTGCGGTGGGGCTGGTGGGCCAGGCATTTGAGATGCGAAGGATACGCATCTCGTACGCAGGAGACGATCTGGGCTCTCCCAACATCTTCACGGACAGGAGAAACTTCAAGTGGTATGCAGTTATAGGCGTCGGGATCATCCTGTGGTATGCCGCTGAGCGTGTCTAATACATTCTATATAGATCAACTCTAAATACTCATTCCGTATACATATGGTAACGCGTGTTCAGGGTAACGCCGGACTAAATCATGATACTGGTCCAAGAATAAACCCTTGTTGGCGTACGCGGTGAAAACCCGTGTCGCCTTTATCCTTAATTCGAATTAATCTCAGTGATCTCTTCGTGAACCCCGATGATTGCCCTTTTGATGCTGTCCCCCGTATCCTCGATCACTATGATTATCCGGGAGGTCTCCTCCTGGGCGTCCATGTTCAGTATGTTGAGCCCCTCTTGGCCTATCCTTGAACTGGTCCTTGAGACAACCTTCTGCACCTTCCACATGTCATCGCCGATCAGGGTGATCACGCCCCTGTCATACCTGATGGCCGCAAGCGGATCAAAGTTGAGCAGATACTTTTCATTCCTCCTGACATAGTCTCCGTCAAGGAACAGTATCCTAAAGAACTCTATGTCGTCCTTGATGAACGGCGAGAGTACCACAAACTCGCTGTAGCGCTTGTCGTTTCCCAGAGATGCCAGCAGCCTGTGAACGGCGCGGACCTCGATTCTAAGTATTGCACAGTTTCCCTTTCCGGCCACTATCTTGATGGGATCTGTCCCCTGCGTGTCCGGCATCCTCTGGATGGTGGTGGCCCTGTCCGGACGGTTCATGTCCGTTATGGTCATTGGCATGTCCACACCGTTCTCCACAATCTCCTTTATCGCGATTGGATCCAGAATCTTCATTCCAAACATTCCTGCAAGCCGCGCCTCATTGTATGACATGTGTGGGACGTCCCTTAGATGTTCCCGTACTATCTTCGGGTCAGCAGATACCACGGCGCTGTCCTTTTCAAAATCTACGCTGGTATCATACATGCGGTGGAAGAGTATTCCAAGGTCCACTGCCGTCCTGTCAGTGCCTCCCCGCTCGTACGTGGTGACGATTCCGTTTGTCGTCCTTCCGATGAATCCGCCGATGGCAACTATCGCGTTGTCCCTTACCATCTCTGTTATCCTGCCCATCCTCTTTCTGGATTCTGAGGCCACAAAGTTGGCCGACTCTACGTTGTCATCGGTGATTATCGGCCAGTCGTCAAATCCTACCGAATCTGCCCGCATGTTATTGCTGTTCAGGATGTATCTCATTACGTGGGACATCAGGATCTCTCCTGAGAATGCCAGCGCCCTTGCGCGTGTCTCGTCTGCAAACCCTTTGTTCTCATAGGCCTCATCCAGCGCCTTTTGCGCCTTTGCCAGGTGTGAGGCGATTACCTCCCTGCACTCGTCCCTGTGTGCAGCGCTGACCATGTTCAGGATCCTCTGATAGGCGGATTCTGCCAGGTTCAGGGACGGGACGGTTCCTGCCTCGGCGTTTCTGCCCTGCTCCAGTACTACGTCTGTAAGGGAGCGCCTCTTTTCGTTGTGGATGGTTAGCGGTGCTGAAAACACTGCAATCACCTTGGCGTTCTTTGCCAGCTGGCCGATTCGCCTTACAATCTGGGGTATGGATGCGCCGTCCGGACCAATGGCGCTGCCGCCGAACTTGACTACGACCAGTCTTGTCATGGTAATCTCTGCACTTTTGGTACCTTCTATTAATCTTTGAATGCCTGCCGTATTATCCTGGCTGCATTCTCTGCACCGCTGGCCAGAACCGGATTCCTGCGTTCTTGGAGTTTTTCTGCAACCAATACATCCAGTCTTTTGAGATCCCCAAAGGAGAATCCATGCCTTTTTGCATTGTCCTCCTGCTCAAAGTGCCCCTTTATGGGAATGAATATGGCCGGGGTGCCGTAGGATTGGGCCTCGTCCATGGTGGACCTTCCTGCAAGCGATATCAGGACGTCTGAGGCAAGAATCAGTTCGTGCAGGTTGTCCACCCATCCAAGATCCCTGACCCCCCTGAACCTTCTGCTGACTGCGGGACCGGACACCAGGACGATGTCCAGTTCGGGATCAATTTTTGGAATCACCTCCAGTACCTTTTCAATCAGAAATACTCCCGCATCGGTTCCGCCGATTGATACCAGTATGGTCTTTCTTTCAAACCCGAACCTTTTCCGCAGCTTGTCCCTTGGGGTGTCTATGCGCCTTACGATCGGGCCGACCATCCTTATGTTGTCCCTGTCGTCTCCGTGTTCGGGAACGATGACTGCCTCTGCCTTTTCCATGATGCTGTGCATCGACTTGTTCATCCTCTTTTCTACTATTGAGGCCAGGCCGCCTGTAAAGCGGGTCTCCAGGATGTCTGTGACAAGTATGGTCCGAATCCCCATGTCCTGGGCGTTTGCAAGCGAGGCAAAGTCCTCGTCGCTGACTACCATGTCGGGTTTGTCCCTTAGCAGTATGCCGTGTGAGATGTCCTTGCATCTCTTGTAGTACCTGTAGTAGTTCCACAGCCATCTTGCCGGGTTTCTGAGGGTGCCGTTTTCCACCACAAACGGAGGGGGAACGTATGCGTCTGTGGATTCGATGCCCAGGCTGTCTAGGATCTTGATTGCGCCGCTCCCTGTGACAAAGTTTGTAGAGATATCCCTGAAGTTTGCCGCAATCGCAATGTCCCTAGTTATGTGGCCCAGTCCGATGGGGCTTGAAAAAAAGTCAATGGTCCTCACGAATCCCGTAGGACGTCATCAAATTTGTAGATTCTCTTGTGTGCGCGCGGATTAAAAGGAAGTATGTGGGCCCACGGGGATTTGAACCCCGGATCTTCGCCGTGTAAGGGCGACGTCATAACCGACCTGGACTATGAGCCCAGAAACCAGCGCTGTTGAAAACCATTTAAACTTTGAGACGCGGGATTTGTGCAAAATCCGTTGATGCCCAAATGTTCCCTGACCTGTACCGCCACGATTGCCGTGATTGGAACACCGTTGGACAAAACATACCCCAGACAAAACCACGACCTGTAGCCACTAATCATGAAGGAGGCCAGACTACACGAACTCGTGCTCGTCGCTATAGAACCATGATTGAATACGGGGCCATGCCGCTTGATGAACTTGAAGATATTTTGGAGCAGGTTCCATCCAGCACACCCCAATACCAGAATTCTTTCAACAATAATCATTATCTCTGGGGTTGTTTCTTTCAACTCAAAAATAGTAACAGTAGATCTCCGTGTACTCCCCTCAATATCCGTAGAAAATACAATGTCCATTTTTCCGGGATTTTTCTTATAGGATATTTTCTCTCCTGGCATTTTACCATACATTTTGGATTTTGTTCTTTTACCATCGCTGTTACCATGCCTCTGTCCCTGCAGAACATATACGTTCCAGTCAATGTGACGCCCATATGCAAGTGTGGTTTTGCGTTTCTTTCATCTGCAAGTATGTCATAATAGAAAATATGCGTAATCCAGAACTTTTTCAAACTCCGCGTTGACATGTTAGCCCTGCTGTCAAAAATTTATGATCCATTCAATTAAAACCAAAATATGCCGGTTCATACTGTTGTCGAATCAGAAAACAAGTGACCTGCAAAAAGAGAACAAGGCTCTCAGAGACATGATCAAGCGCCAGGACGCAGCTGCCAGGCACGAGCAAAGCCTGTGGCGCACACGGGACGGCTCCGAGTCCGGAGCCGCAGGAGAGCCCGCCCTGCTGCATCGCGTGGAGGTCCTTGATGAGATCATCAGAGTCGGGAAAAATCTTCATGACGCGACGCTGAAGTGCAGGGAACAGTTCCAATACATGCTTGACAGGGCCGAGGCGTGGATAAGGCAAAGCGGCAAATCCCCGCTCTTCAGGAGTGACGAGACGAGGGCGTCGGATCCCGGGAACCGCTGCAAGCTGTACCCAAGGCACGCGCTGCTCATGGCGCTGATGTACAAAAAGGGCAACCCCACGCAGGGCGTGCTTGCGGCATTCTTTGGAATAGACCAGGCGACCGTGTCCCGGTATATCGATGTGCTAGACGAGGTGCTTGAGGCGGTGCTGCCCACCGCTACCAACATCTCAAAGGAGATAGCAGGCACGGAGACAAAAGAGGATCTCAAAAAAATAATTTCCGGGCCTGACGGGGGCATCATGATGATCGACGGCACGCACTGTCCGCTGCAGCGGCCAGACGAAAAACAGATGAGGAGCATGATGTATTCTGGCAAGAAGAAGAAATTCACGCTCAACACCACCGTGTGCATAAATGAAAACGGGGTGATAGTCGCCATATCCGGCAGCACCGTGGGATCCGTCCACGACATCACGCTGCTCAGGGAGAGCCCGCTGCCATTTGGAAGATGGTGGGACAGGATGTGCGACGAGGACACCCCCGAAGAGGACAGGATCCACACCCTTACTGACCGCGGCTACAAGGGAATCGCAAAGGATCTGCCCGGCACAAACACCCTGCAGCCGCACAAGAAGACCAAGAACCACAAGCGCTTTACAAAGGAGGAAAAGGAGCACAACCACGCCGTCAACTCGGCCAGGGTAAAGGTGGAGCACTCCATCGGCAGGCTGAAGCGGTACGGCCGGCTTACCGCGCCATACAAAGGAAAGATTGGCGACTTTAACAGGGAATTTAACATAATAACCGGACTCGTAAACCTGGACCTCCTGTGGAACCAGATGAAGAAAGGACCTCCTTCAGGTAGCACGCTGGGGCCGGTAATAAACTGGGAAGAGGCAAACGTCCCCGGCAGCGCCGTTTCAAACAATTAATTCCGTGCACATCGTGGTGCTGCAAGGTTGCGCACGTTATTTTGTATTTCTGGCAGGACGGGTTTCCACACGCTTGACATGACGGGAATTAAATCAGAATTTTTAATATTTTCTGGGTTTTTCTGGTTTAACCCAACGAAATGGAGGGATTACGCATGGCTTCTAATGTTGTTTCCCATCTTCGTACTTGACACGTAATTCCGCCCAATAATTATCGCTTCTTTTTTTAATGTTTGTTGGCTTGTTCAAATCCCTTCATCACTTGTTGTTACTATGGCCTGATTTTACGCAATTTCTGTTTAAATTCTTTTAACCATTTATGGCATTTCCCGTATTTTTGTCAAAAACACCATTCGTCTTAAAGATCATTAGTGAAACGTTTTAGATCACTAATCCCGTCCATAACTAATGAATTCCAATAAAAAAAATGCAGGGCAGAAACAAGGAAAACAAAAAAAAGAATGCGTCCGAAAGGCTGCAACAGGGAATACAAGATACGGATGAGTAATGCAGGGCAGAAACAAGAAAAACAAAAATGCGTCCGAAAGGCTGCAACAGGGAATACAAGATACGGATGAGTAGCGTGGGGAACAAGCGATTACAAGTATCCGATCCATTATCGCCCTGCTTTGTTTCCGTTTTGTCACCCATGCAGCCCGAGGCTGAATCCGGTTGGGGCAGAAACACATGAACTTGGTAATGGATTCCACTACATTATATAAAGAACTTGGTAATGGATTCCACTGCATCATATAAAGAACTCGGTAATGAGGGGTGTGTCCTAGTAATAAAAAATGCCATCCCATGTGCCAAGATGTCAAAGACACGATTGGTGCCAGAACCCGTCGGCATCAACAGTGCAGCACCGTCGATCCCCCACAACCCATAAAATCCCCCAAATCCAAGACGCTGTGCGGAGGCTCCGCTAGGAGGCGCGTGTCAAGACGCGCCGGTTACGCTGCAAGTATCGCGATTTGATCCTGTGTGAGCCTACCGTCTTTTGCCTGCAATCTGGCCACGAGCTCGACGTTGTAGCACATGATGCGGATCGCAACCTCATTTGCCCGGTTCTCGTGTTTTCGGCATCTGGTGCCATCCCCGTACATCTTCTTGAGGGCGGCAAAGACTGCCTCGATGATGCTCCGCTGGTGGTACTGCGAATCAAATTTGTCCCGATCATCCATGTACAGGCTCACCATCTCGCGCCACGACTGGCTTCCCTTGGCGTTGCGTACGGTGTTGGACTTTGGCTTGATGCGGGGCACCATTCCCATGGCAGATATCATGTTGCACATGAGCCTTGCCAGATACGCAGAATCCAGGCAAAAGTCGCCGGTGCCCCGGCTTAGCCTGCAGAGCATCACATACAACCCGTTTATGTCTGCCACCGCGCTGTCTGTCACCATGCAGTCGATTATCACCCTGGTGCGGATATCCACGATTGCGTGCAGTTTGACCCATCCCTTCCTGGTGCGAAAACTGTCGGTCCTGACGTCAAGCCACCTGACAAACCGCAGGTACGAGTATCCGGTGCTGTCTGCTGCCAGGGAGCCTGCCTCCACCTCCCTGATGGCAATCCGGTGTGCCTCTGCCAGATACCATTCCGGGATCAGGCCGTAGGCGCGCGCTATCGTGCTCTTGGAGGGAATCCGGTCCAGGCCCATCTTGGCTGCCATGGTGCCGTTATTCCGGAGAATGCCGACCATCTTACGGTAGGTCGTGCGCTGTGCCTCAAGCATGATGCAGACAGCTGCCATGGCGCCAGGCGGATATGCAGTCATGCCGCCCAGGCCGGGCCTGACGGCGTACGGATTCCCAAGCTCCTTGATTATTCCCAGCACGGTATTCAGCATGAGACCAGACAGGTA
Organism: Candidatus Nitrosopumilus sp.; assembly: GCA_965238275.1. Taxonomy (GTDB): domain Archaea; phylum Thermoproteota; class Nitrososphaeria; order Nitrososphaerales; family Nitrosopumilaceae; genus Nitrosopumilus. Next base: position 430,817 of record OZ250186.1, on the reverse strand, counting down.
CTGCTGAACCAAATCGTATTGTCGTTGATCGCGTTTCTTTGTAGTCATTAGGCGATGCCGTGATCTGCCGATCCATATCTTTTGTCATCCGGGGGTATATGTCTCTAGGACACACCCGGTAATGAGGGATTCCTGTATAGTCCAAAAAACTGTTAACCCCTCACGAAGAGAGTCTGGATGAGCGGGCCATGAAACTAAACAATGCCTTTTAAACTAGATCATGCAAACAATGCTTGAGAAGAGAGCTCAATTGAAGGTCGCGCTAATCTATAATGAAAAAGAGATAAACCCAAATGATGTCATCAACGTCTTTGGCACAGTCACCAAGGAGCACTACAGCGCCAAGGCAGTCGAGCGTGTCGCACGGGCACTGGAAAAGGGCGGACACACAGTCAAGGTGATCGAGGGGGACATCCACATGGCAGACGAGCTGCGCGAGTTCATGCCCAAGGTGGTTGCAGGGGACTCCCCGGGGATGGTCTTTAACATGGCATACGGAATTCAGGGACAGAACAGGTACACCCATGTCCCGGCAATGATGGAGATGCTTGGCATTCCATACATAGGCTCGGGGCCTGCAGGACACGCAATCGTCCAGGACAAGGTCATGACCAAGATAATCCTGCAGAGAAACGGCATCCCCACCCCGGGATTCTGGGAGTTCAAGACCTCTGAGGATACCTTTGATGATCTGGAATTTCCCGTAATCGTAAAGCCAAAGCTGGAATCCACCTCCATGGGGATGGAGGTGGTGGACAACTGGGACTCCCTCAGAAAGGCAGTACAGAAGCAGATTGAAAAGTTCCAGCAGGAGATCCTGGTGGAGCAGTTCATCCCGGGCCGGGAGTTTGCAGTGGGGGTAATTGGGAACAATCCCAACATAGACGTACTCCCGATAGTCGAGATAAGCCTGGACAATCCAAACCAGATACAGACCATATCTGACAAGATGAAGAAGGGCGGAACAGACAAGACATGTCCGGCGCAACTCTCAGACGAGAAGACCCAGGAGATGAAGCAGCTGTGCATGCAGGCGTTTCGATGCCTGGGGCTCAACGACTACAGCAGGGTGGATCTTCGAATGGATCAGGACGAGAACCTCTACATCCTTGAGCTGAACTCGATGGCCAGCCTGGGGATGGGCGGCTCGCTGTACCATGCTGCAAAGACCACCGGATACACGTATGATTCGCTAATCAACAAGATTCTTGACGTTGCCGTGATGCGCTACTTTGGCGCATCCCACCACATGGAAGGCGAGCCGGACATGACCCAGCCCCTGCGCGTGGTTGCAAGGACGTACCTGAGGGGGCACCTGCACAGCATAAAGGAGACACTGAGGGATCTTGTAAACCTCAACACCCACGTATACAACATAGACAACGTAAACAAGCTCGGGGAGATCATGTCCCGCAGGCTAAAGCACTTGGGATTCAGGGAGCACGTCCACAGGCAGTTTGATGTGGGGGACTTTCGCTATTTCAAAAACCACAACGAACCCAAAAACGACATCCTGATAGTATCCCATACCGACACCCACTACGGCCCAAGCGAACTGGTAAACTACTACGAGGACGACTACAAGATACTTGGTTCCGGAATAGCCGAGAGCAAGGGCGGGCTGGCAGTAATGCTGGGTGCCCTGCATGCGCTCCGCTTTGCAAAAAGACTGCGCAAGATAAGGTGCGCCATACTTCTCACCACCGATGACAGCCTGGGGGGAAAGTTCAGCAAGAACCTGGTAAGGCACTACTCCAAGACATCAAAGTATATCGTGGGTCTCAAGTCTGCCAGCAAGGAAGGGGGAATAATCACGACATGCTACGGGAGGGGCGACTACCAGATTCGTTTCACGGCATCCAACACGTCATCAGACATCCATGGAATAATTCCTTCACTGGCAAAGAAGATATCTGCAATAGAAAAGATATCAAAGGACGAAAAGGACTACAGGGTAAGGACCACCTCTGTTGTGGCCCAGGGAACGCACGGCCACACCCCAAACTATGCCACCCTCTCACTCATATGCAGCTACAAGACGCTTCAGCTGGGAACGCTTCTTGACGCCAGGATACGGGACATCATGAAGAAGCATGAGGCCGGCACACAAAGACTCGACGTCACCATCCAGAAGATTCAGAGCAGGCCGCCGGTAATCGAGGAGGCATCGGATACGGCATTCTATGAAATGGTCGAGGACCTTGCCGGCAAGCACGAGATCAAGATCAAGCGGCACGAGCAGATAATGTCATCAGACATCAGCAACGTTCCCGCCGAGCTTCCGTCCCTTGACGGCTTTGGCCCAATAGGCCACATGTACCGCACCCCCCAGGAATACATAGTCCATGACAGCATCGTCGAGAGGGCCTCGCTGCTCGCCTCCGTAATCTACAGGTGTGCTGCGTAATGGCCCTTGAACCTGAACTGGCAGCAGCAGCCCCTGCAGCCCTTGTCGGCCTTTCGGGGTTATTCAGCGTGATCTTTGCCTCCAGCCTGATGTACTATGCAGAGAACGCAGCGCAGCCGGAGGTCTTCTCCAGCATTCCGGCATCGATGTGGTGGGGGATAGTCACGCTGACTATAGTGAAAAGCGAAAGTTCGTGCAATTTTTTTGGGTATCTTTTTAAGAAAATGAAATTACAATTACAGGCATGATTGTCAGCAAAATCATCAAGATAACACAATCTCGGGAACTGTCGCGCAAGATCGTGAAATGCTCTCGGGAAACAGACATCATTTACGACATGACGATCATGATGAAACTCACACATCCCAGAATCACGCAGTTTGATGTCAACAACCTGATAACAGGATGGCGCAGGGAATTCGGCCTGACCAACAGCGTCCGCATGCATGAGGCCGCCTCAAAACAGGCTTTCCAGGCGGCAGTCAAATTCCGCAAGGCAAACCGGCTCAAGCACAACAAGCGCATCTGGTGCAAGAAACAGATCAAGCTGGGGAAAAAGAAGACGTACAGGCACAACAGGTGGACCGAGCCGTCTGGCCTGATGAGGCGCGGCAGGAAAACAACCAGGCTGCGCTCGCTGAATTCACGCGGAAAGCCAAAACTGCGGGACGACGGCACCGTATTTCTGCCCGGACTCGGGGAAGTAAGGCCGCGCGTAAAGATCCCGGAAGGCAGGCTCGTGTCATTCCAGATGATTGATGTTACGAAAAAAGTCACGCGCAGGACGAAAGATTCTGACTGCGAATTCAGACTGTGCCTGCAAATCGAGGTTCCGGATCCCGAACCCGTGACAGACGGCGACGGCGACAGCTGCAAGGCCGGATTGGATCTTGGAGTCAGGCACCTTGCGGCAGTCGCAGACGAGCATGGGAATGAAAAATTGTACAATGTCCCGGGAGACTGCAAGAGGCATGACGGCGACAGGATTGATCAGCTGAAATCACTTAGATCAAGATGCCAGACAGGCTCCAGAAGATGGAAAGAGATCGGCCGCAAGATAGCGCATGAATTGAAAAATATATCAAACAGGCAAAAACACAACGAGATCGACATTGCCAGGCGGATAACAAAAGGGCTGTCTACATTGTTCTTGGAAGACCTGGATTTGACCAAGATGAGGCGATCCAACGGGGCGGCTTCAAAGACGGGGCTGAACCGCGAGATGGCATACTCCAGGATGGGGGAGTTTCGATGTCAGCTTGAATGGCAGATGAAAAAGAAAGGCGGCGTTGCAAAACGCGTGAAATACACGTACACGAGCCAGAAATGCGCTGCCTGCCAAATAGTGGACAAGAAGTCCAGAAACGGCGAATCCTTTGTCTGCGTGTCCTGCGGGTGGTACCACCATGCCGACAAGAACGCGGCAAAAAACATTTTGGATAATGACTGTCTCCATACGGGGGAGACTGGCGGCCAAGCCCACGGGAATCGTGGAGGCACCATTGCAGGTGTCGAGGTCGTCACAAGGCGCGAGGATCACGGATCGGATGGTTCTGGAATGAACGATTCGACAAGCCGGCTTGGACCCGGCAACAAGGAGGATGATGTTGGAAGATCTGACAGAGCGCCGGAAAGGGCATCAGGACATGCTACAGAGAGATCTGTTTGCACGAACTTTCGCTCGCCGCTATACAATAGGGTACGGCGACACCTATCCTGTTACCGTCCTGGGCAAGATAGTTGCCAGCGGGGTTGCCATACTTGGGATTGCAGTGTATGCAATTCCGGCAGGCATCATGGCGTCTGCGTTTACCGAGGAGCTGAGAAGGAAGAGGCAGGGCGGCGGCGGCGGCGGCGGGAGCAAATGCCCCCACTGCGGGAAGGATCTAGATGGACATTGAAGGGATAGAGGACTCGTTCCGGCCGTCCCCTGACAAGAAATGCTCTGTTGCCCGGGGAGGGATGGTCTCCTCTGCATTTCCTGAGGCCACCCGGGCGGGGGTGAGCATGCTTGAAAAGGGCGGAAACGCAGTCGATGCTGCGTGTGCCACGGCCCTTGCGCTGGGAGTCTGCGAGCCCCAGTCGTCCGGAATAGGTGGCCAGTCCCTTGCCATCATGAACATTGACGGCAAGACCGTAGCAGTCGACGGCTCAAGCAGGGCCCCGTCCCTTGCGCACAGAACGTTCTATGAAAAGCACTCCCACAGGTTCATCGGATACAGGGCAACGACTGTTCCCAGTACGGTTGCGACACTGGGATACCTCAGCGAGGCGTACGGACGGCTGGACTGGGCAGACGTGGCAGAGCCGGCGATCCGCATTGCAAGGAACGGATACAGGATAACCCCACTCCAGCACAAGCTGCAGGCAAATAACCTTGCAAAGTTCTTCAGGGTGGGATCCAGGTCCGGCGCAAGGTACTTTCTCAAGGACGGCATGGAGCCATACGGCGTCGGGGATCTGTTCGTCCAGGAGGATCTTGCAGAGACCCTCAAGTACATATCACAGAACGGCTACCGCTCGTTCTACCACGGAATGGTGGCCAGGCTGATTGACAAGGACATGAGGATCAACCGCGGGTTTCTGCACCTGGAGGATCTTGCGCTGATACCCGAACCCGTCGAGCGCAAGCCGCTCAGCAGAAGATACCGCGGAATCCGGATCTCGACCATGCCGCCCCCCTCTGCAGGCGATACGATGCTGCTGGTGCTGATGATGCTTGCAAACCTGAAAAGGTCCTTTCTTAGAGGAAGGGATCCGCAGTCGTACCACTTTGTAGCCGAGACGTTCCGAAAGGCGCTGCTGTACAGGACGCAGAGAAAGTTCAACCCCGTGACATACCACCAGATAGACCAGAGGACCCACCTGAGCAGAAAGTTTGCAAGATCCCTTTCAAAATCAATCCGGGACTCCATTGATCCTGACCTGCCGCTGAGGGAGTTGCCTGACATCGAGGATACGACGCATCTTTCGGTGATGGACGGGGAGGGAAACGCCGTGGGCATCACCCAGTCCATCGAGCTGGTGTACGGCTCAAAGGCCGCAGCCGACGGACTCGGATTCCTGTACAACAACTACATGTCCGCCTTTGAGTTTGAGAACCCGAACCACCCGTTCTATCTCAGGCCCAACTCAATCCCCTGGACGTCCGTATCCCCTGCAATCATCTTTTACAACCACGAGCCGTGGATGGTCCTGGGGAGTCCGGGTTCCTCGAGAATCTTTTCAGTCGTGAGCCATTTCATATCGCGCGTGATTGACGGTGGAGACCCGATTGACGTGGCCATGTCAAAGCCCAGGATTCACTGCTCCCTTGACGGGAAGGTCAGCATAGAGAAAGACGAGCATGCCCCTGATATCATAAAACAGCTGAAGAAGACAGGCTACAAGATAGACGTGCGGGACAGGTACTCGTTCTTTATGGGCGCGATACACGCAGTCCTGAAGAGGAACACCGGGGAGGGGGGATTCCAGGGGATCGCCGAGGTCAGGCGCGACGGAACAGCAGAGGGGCCGGAATGACGACGGCACTGCCGGCGCTCCTGTCAATACCCCACGGCGGAACAGCGACACCGCAGGAGCTGCAGGGCCGCCTGTCCATAACTGGGAAGGATCTCTTTGATGACTCTGACCCGTTTGTGGCTGAGATTTACGATCTGGGGGAGATGGTGCAGCACGTGGTAAAGGCTGACGTTGCGCGGACATTTGTTGATCTGAACCGCTCCCTGCATGCCATGCCCCCGCAGAATCCTGACGGCCTGATAAAAAGCGCCACGTGCCATCAGAGGCCCATATACCGCACCGGCGCCGAGCCTGACGAGTCCCTCAGGTCCCTTCTGGTTCAAAGGTACTACATGCCGTACCATAGGGAGATTCAAAGGAGCCTCCGGGAGCTGGACGTGCAGGTGTGCCTTGACTGCCACTCCATGGCCTCGCATGCGCCTGATGTCTCCCCGGACGGGAACAAGAGCGGCAGGCCGCAATTCTGCATATCAAACTGGGACGGCAGGACCTCGTCTGGGGAGATGATACATCTTCTGGCCGACTGCATATCCGAGTCGTTCCAGGTGGACAGGAAGGACGTCTCCATTAACAGTCCGTTCCACGGGGGCCACATAACCAGGACATACGGCAACAACCCGGTACCGTGGATTCAGATTGAGATGAACCGGGGCATGTATCTGGCACCGCCTTGGTTTGACGGGGACTCCCTTGAGATGGACCAGACCCGCCTTCAGAGATTGAACGGGCGGTTCGGGGAATGCCTTGAGCTCCTCTTTTCAAGGGTCTAGTGCGGCGGCGGCGGCGGCATTGCCCAAGGGGATGGGCTTTATACCTGAGACGACCTGTTTACCCTATGAATTGCCTCATCAGGGATGGCACCGATGCTGATGTCCCTGTCATACTCGGACTGCTCTACGATCTTGGACGCCCAAAACCGCAGGAGGATGCTGATGTTGATCTGTTCAGAAAACGCCTCATGGGATACATCATGGACCCCGACAAGTACGTACTTGTGGCAGAGATTGACGATGTAAAGATTGTAGGCATGATGAGCATGATTCTGCTGCCACGGCTCAACCAAAAGACCCCCGAGATGTACATCCCGGAAATGGTAGTCCTCCCGGAGTATAGGGGGATGGGAATAGGGGAGAAGCTTGTCGACAAGTGCGCGCATATTGCAGGGAAGAAGGAATGCCACAGGATGAGGCTGGAATCCGGAAACCAGAGGACAGACGCCCACGGATTCTACAAGAATCTGGGATTCAAGCAGTCAGCGCTCTTCTTTGAGAGGAATCCCAAGTGAGAGATGCCGTGTGTCATATACGCGGGAACTCAGACGGTGAAGAGTCATCCTATCTTGCAGCAGCTGCGGGTCTGAAGCCCCCTTGCAATCCACCATATGGAAAAGCACAGCACCCCGACTGAGACGAACTTTAGTTCCAGGCCCTGCATGGGGAACAGCGACAGCCCTCCGACTGCACCCAGGATCACTGCCAGGGGCGCAGTACACGCAGGACACCCGGGGGTGAATGCTGCAAACGCGCCTCCAAGCACGGCAGACGAGTCTGACTTTACAGACCTCATCATCCTCATCCTGCTGATCTTGAATGCCATCATGGCAAAGTTGATTCCCGCAAGACCGGACACTGCGGCCGTGAGTGCGATGGATGAGGCAAGGTAGAACGGCATGAATTCAGATACTATGCCAATGTGCACAGGCAGCATGGACATGGTCAGAAGATAGTATATCGCGCCCAGCCCCAGCCCGCTGACTACTGCTATTGTGGCATACCTCCTGATCCTCAGTACGTTTGAAACAATCTCCAGCTTGCCTGCCATCTGGAATGGTTACGCGTGTCATGTATTTTAACCATTTATAATAGTCCGGAGGCCATCCGGGGCATGGCAGATTTCTCATACGAGGAGAAGATAATCCTTGTACAGCATGCGATTAAAAAGTATGAGGACGAGGAGACTGTCACTGAAAGGCTCAAGGCCGTACTCTCCGAGAAGGACATTCAGAGGAGCATCGACACCCTTCTTGGCACACAGCGGGTAAGGCGCATTGGTCCTGAGATTCTTCAAAACAATGAAAGCCATACGGAGCTGCCGGACCTGCCTGAGAACCTGGCGCCGGTCATAGACCGCCTCTAGATTAATTCCTAGAAACCGCGCAGTCCCTGGGGGCGCACAATCTCGGGGTGCTGCATCATCCACCCGACCCTGTCCAGCATCGCCTGCCTGTCCTGCGGGAAGGTGCCCTTGATTGTATATGCATTGGAGCCGTGGTTTGCCCTGAATATGACACTCTCTTGCGTCTTAATCTGGCTGATCAGGTCATGGAGCTCCTCAAGCGACTCGTCATCATTAATCTTGACAAACGGCTCTTTGAACTTTTCAAGGAATTCCTGCTTTATCCCGTTCTCAAGATACAGGGTCAAGGCACCCACGTAGTGCGGCGAGCATGCGTTGATTACTTCTGCAGTGCCCCTGATGTGCTCCTTGGAGTGCGTCCTGCCGCCGAGCCCGAGAATTATCATGCACGACATGACGTATCCTGCGTCCTTTGCCTTGTTGACTGACTTGATGATGGTCTTTGCAATGGCGCCCTTTGTCACCTTTTTGAGCACCACGTCTGATCCGCTCTCGATTCCAAGATAGAACATGTCAAGGCCTGCCTCGTTCATCCTTGTCAGCTCGTCGGGAGTCTTTTTGAGAATGTTCATCGGCATTGCATAGCAGGATATCCTCTCAATGTGCCGGAACTTTTCTTTGATGTACCTTACAATCTTTATCATGTATTCCGTGTCAAGGTTCAGCGCGTCCCCGTCTGCAAGAAATACCCTTCTGGTCTCCGGCATGTATCTGGACATCATGTCGATCTCTGCTTTTACCTCGTCCCATGATCTTTCCGAGTACTCCTTTGACCTGTACATGTCGCAAAAGGAGCACTCGTTAAACGAGCATCCGAGCGTCACCTGAAATATCAACGATCTTGCCTCAGAAGGCGGCCTGTACAGGGGGGCATCGTAGTTGAGCAACAACTCTCTTCAAGGGGGTTTCCTTGGCGTGTTTTTTATAGTTTTAAACTCCCTCTGCGCCCTGGAACCATCCGGGTTTTTGCATGCGTCTGGATTCTCAAGGCTCAGACAACCCAAAACTATGGTCTGATGCCTGTTTGTGCATGATTTTTGTGGGATGCCGGTAAAACGGGATTGCTTTTTTTGGTTGCGTGCGGTTCATTTTGCCAATACCGGGCAATAATCACCAACAAGGCTTTCTAACCTCAATGCCTTCTGACACTCAAAAACAACACAATCATTATTTCGTTGTGTGCGGGAATCCATCTAAACGGATAATTGTTTCATATTGCTTTTCTGGTTTTGATTAAAAATTCTTTTTTGTCATTTTATTATTGCATCTCCAAAAACTTCGGAATTTCCGCCGTCATATTTTGAAACTACTCGTATGCTACGCCCTGCAACATGTCCATTTCCTGAGATGCCTGCTGCTATGGCCACAGGTAACACCCATGTCCATATGCATTGCCACACGACAGGGATCCTGGCCACACAGCGTTCTGTATGCCGGCAACCGGTTGGCAGACTGCAGATGATTCGAAAGTACCCATCCCACTTCACCGGAACACCCACTCCCCCCATACCATCCCATACGTTTTAGTTACAGACTGACAACCCTTTCAGATTGTGAAAAACGATCCCGACGCCAGAAGGCTACTCTGGTTTGTATTTGCCGGCACGCGCGGGGGCCTGAACCGCCTGAGAATCATCTCCAGGATAAAGCAGAATCCGCTCAACATAAACCAGCTTGCAAACGAGCTGGGCCTTGACTACAAGGCAATCCAGCACCACATCCGGGTGCTTGAAAAGAACAACCTTGTTACCAGCATCGGCGAAAAGTACGGCGTGGCGTATTTTCTCTCTGCATACCTGGAGGTTAACATCGAGCTTCTAGAGGACATTGAAAAAAAATTGGATAAAAGTACATAAGAGATTTAGACACTTTCACTCCATGGAGCCCATAGCACTTGTACTCTCGATAATCTCGATAGTCAACATGGGGATTCTGGGCATCCTGATCGCCATATTTGGCAACATGTATGCCAAGACGCACGCGCAGCTCCCGCTGGGCCTGATCGTGGTAGGCGTCATGCTGTTCCTGCATAACGCCATAGGCTCCCTTGCATACTTTTCCATGGAAGAGATATTCTCCCACGAAATATTCCCGTACATGCTGGGTGTCGGCATTGCAGAGATGGTAGGACTGCTGGCATTTTTGAAGATTACAGTGGACTGAGCCATATTCCGGATATGGGTACCCTGTAAATCCCTACAGGACTGCCTGCGACGCATCCCCAAACCATCCCGATCTCGCCCCAATTGCCGGATGCATCATCTGCATTCTGGCACCTTCTCCCCCACTCTAACACCAGACAAAAACCCACCTCATGAATCCGGACTGGAGAATCTTCAGATGTGCCGTGGCGCAGAATGGCACATGAATCTGCATGGCCGATCCCTGAGTAGCTTTATTATTATGCGAATCCCCTGATCCATCATATCCCATGGCCAAATCCGTGTTCCTCTCCCCCAAGTCGATTGCGATAATCGGCGCATCCGACAAGAAGGGAAGCGTGGGGGCCACCATATCATCAAACATAATGAACGGATTCAAGGGAACCATCTACCCCATCAGTCCGTCAAGGGATACTGTCTTTGGCAAAAAGGCCTACAAGAGCGTCCTTGATGTTCCAAAACGGGTGGATCTTGCAGTAATCGTCATTAAAAATACCCTGGTCGCACCCGTGCTAGAAGAGTGCGGCAAGAAGAAGATCAAGGGGGTCATAATTATCACGGCCGGCTTCAAGGAGGTCGACGAGGAGGGCGCAAAACGCGAGCAGCAGATCAAGGAGATTGCCAGCAGATACGGAACCCAGATTATCGGACCAAACTGCCTTGGAGTGATGAACCTTGATCCAAAAACCATGATGAACTCCACGTTCCTAAAGATCACCCCCAAGTCAGGAAAGATAGCCCTGGTGTCCCAGAGCGGCGCGATCTGTGCGGCGCTAGTAGAGGATGCAAGCGCACAGGGAATAGGGTTCTCTGCAGTAGTCAGCCTTGGAAACAAGGCTGCAATGAGCGAAGTTGACATCATGAAGATTCTGGCAGAGCACAAGCAGACTGAGGTCATAGTCATGTATCTTGAGGACATGGGCGACGGCCAGGAATTCCTCAAGGTCTGCAGGAACATTACCAAGAACCTCAAAAAGCCTGTCCTTGTTCTCAAGTCCGGACGCAGCCCGGAGGGCGCAAAGGCTGCAATGTCCCACACCGGGGCCCTTATGGGCTCTGATGAGATCTATGATGCCCTGCTCAAGCAGTCCGGTGCGATCAGGGTCGATACCATGGAGGAACTGTTTGACTATGCCACTGCCCTCTCCAAGCAGCCGCTTCCGTCAAAGGGCGGCCTTGTTATAGTATCCAACGCAGGCGGGCCTGCAATCATCTCGACTGATGTCTGCTCCAAGATGAAGATCAAGATGGCAGACATTACAAGCATCCGAAAGAAGATCGATGCTGTCATTCCGCCCTGGGGAAGCTCCCGGAATCCGGTTGACATTGTAGGCGATGCCAGCTTTGAGCGGTTTGCAGGCGTGCTGGACCATGTCCTGAAGCATCCAAACGTGGGCTCGGTAATCTCAATGTGCACTCCCTCCGGAACACTCGACTACGACGGGCTTGCAAGGGTAATCGTAGAGATGTCCGGCAAGCACAAAAAGACGATGCTTGCAAGCCTGATGGGGCTGGACGAGGGAATCACCAACAGGGAGATTCTGGCTGCCGGAAACGTCCCGTACTACACCTATGCAGAGGGGGCAATCCGCACGCTTGCGGCAATGATCAGGTTCTCAGAATGGGTCGACTCTGAGGACGGGACGATTCGCAGATTCAGGGTAAACCGCACAAGGGCAAGAAAGGTCTTTGCGGCAGTCAAGAGGGACAGCAGGACAAGCCTGCTTGAGGAAGAGGGGCAGGAGGTGCTCAAGGCATACGGCCTGCCGCTGCCAGAGAGCGCGCTTGCCCAGAATGCAGAGGAGGCAGTAGAGGTTGCAGGAGAGATAGGATACCCCGTGGTAATGAAGATTGCATCCCCCCAGATCATTCACAAGTCAGATGCCGGCGGCGTCGTGGTAAATCTTACAGATGACGACCAGGTAAGGAATGCCTTTGAGACAGTCACTGCAAACGCCAAAAAGTATGATCCCGGGGCAGAGATCAAGGGGGTCTTGATTGTGGAGATGGTCAAGGGAGGAAAGGAGATGATCATCGGCTCCAAGCAGGAACCCGGGTTCGGTCCCGTAATCATGCTTGGCATGGGAGGGATATACGTGGAGATACTAAAGGATGTCACATTCAGGCTTGCCCCCGTCACTGACAGGGAGGCAGACGACATGATTGCCTCAATCAAGACCCAGAAGCTCCTCCAGGGGGTCCGTGGCGAGAAGCCCTCTGACACTGCCAAGCTCTCCGAGTGCATCCAGAGGCTCTCCCAGCTGGTCTCGGACTTTGAGGAGATAAGGGAGCTTGACATGAATCCGGTCCTTGTCATGGAGAAGGGCAGCGGATGCCGCATCCTGGATGTCCGGATAGGCCTCTGATCCAGAACTCATTCCCGGACACAGAGCCTGCGTATGCATGATTGCCATATGAGGCCATTGTTGCCCCGTGCCCGTGGCACGAATGCACGTATCCCCCGTATAACCTCTAATATTTATACAGCATGAAGAGGAATAGAATGGGATGGCTAACATATTGAAAACCATCAGAACCGGAGAAGATTACATTCAGAGCCTTAGAAACCGTAATCTCAAGATATACCTGTTTGGGGAACTTGTCGAGGAACCCGTGGATCACCCCATGATAAGGCCGTCAATCAACGCAGTGGCAGAGACGTACGACCTTGCTGTTCGCGAAGAGGGCCTTGCCTCTGCTGACTCCTCACTTACTGGACTCAGAATCAACCGTTTCCTGCACATTGCAGAGAGCGCAGAGGATCTGGTCATGCAAAACAGGATGCAAAGGAAGCTGGGCCAGAATACGGGCACATGCTTTCAGAGATGTGTGGGGATGGACGCACTCAACTCGCTGCATTCCATAACATTTGAGATTGACCAAAAACACGACACCAACTACCATACGCGGCTTCTAGAGTTTGTAAAGATGCTCCAGAGGGAGAACCTTGTGATCGGCGGCGCCATGACGGATCCAAAGGGGGATCGAAGCAAGGGTCCGTCAGAACAGGAGGACCCGGATCTGTTCACACGAGTGGTGGACAGGGACGAGAATGGAGTCTATGTCTCAGGCGCAAAGGCGCACCAGACCGGATGCATCAACTCGCACTGGATAATGCTGATGCCCACTGTCCGGCTGACTGAAAACGACAGGGACTGGTGCATTGTAGGGGCTGTTCCGGCAGACACGGAGGGAATCACCTACATCTACGGCAGGCAGTCCTGCGATACGAGAAGCATGGAGGATGGCGACATTGATGACGGCAACGCAAAGTTTGGCGGCCAAGAGGCGATGATAATACTTGATCGGGTGTTTATCCCATGGGAGCACATATTCATGGACGGGGAACACGAGTTTGCATCGATGCTCATTGAGCGCTTTACCTGTTACCACCGAAGGAGCTACGTCTGCAAGACAGGACTTGGAGACGTCCTGATAGGCGCGGCTGCCACCATTGCCGACTACAACGGAATCCCCAAGGTATCCCACATAAAGGACAAGATCACCGAGATGACACACCTCAACGAGACCATATTTGCCGCAGGAATCGCATCATCATACCAGGGACACAAGTTGAAGTCCGGTGTCTATCTGAACGATGACATGCTCGCCCAGGTCTGCAAGCACAACGTGACCCGGTTCCCATATGAGATAAGCAGGCTTGCACAGGACATTGCAGGGGGACTGGTGGTGACGCTTCCCTCCGAGAAGGACTTTAGGCATCCCGAGGCCGGCCCGCTGCTCAAAAAGTACCTGGTAGGCAGAAAGGGCACCGATGTTGAGAACAGGATGAGGATTCTGAGACTGATTGAAAACATGACGCTTGGCAGAAACGCAGTAGGCTATCTTACCGAGTCGATGCATGGCGCAGGCTCGCCGCAGGCCCAGAGAATTCAGATCCAGCGGCAGATGCAGATAGGCTACAAGAAGAACCTTGCCAAGAATTTGGCAGGCATTACAAATGACATCCAGGAGCCTGCAGAGCCTTCTGAGTACTTTAAGAGGGTCTTTAAGACAAAGGACTCGGTCCTGTAGATACCCGTGGCACTTTTGGGCGACATCTGCATTCCCACTTGTCATACCCCTGGCCGTTCCTTTTTGGTTGCTCTGATGTGTGAGGATTAACAATCCGGCCCGAGGGGGGAATGGGTTCCCTGGTACGGAACTGGTTAATGGAATGTGTTATTTTTTGTCATCCTGGCCGGCATCCTTGCCTGCATCATCCGGGAGATCCTCCGGCTTGTCATCATCCTTGCCTGCATCATCCGGGAGATCCTCCGGCTTGTCATCATCCTGAACCCCCGTGTCCTCGTACTCTGGATCCCTCTTCAGGTCAGTCATGTCCGGTATGTCATATGACGGCTCTGATCCTTCAGAATCCTCCTCTTTTTTGCCCTTTCTAATCTGCCTCATCACCACGACCCCTATGACAATTGCAATTATGATGTAGTTGACCGGCGGCTTGAGTACCTGCGTGGCGTATCCCACATCCGGAACCGTGTATATGACCTTTCCAATGTACTCGTCCTCTGTGATGGGGAAGTCGGTTCCGGGAATTGATGCCCTGTTTGCATCGCCCTTGGTCATGATGGTCTTGGGATCGTCGTCCATGATGGAGACCACCCTGTGGACTATTACCCTGTCGTGATCCGAGGGCCGGTCAAACACAATGATGTCGCCCGGCCGCACATCCTCAAACGGTATGTTTCCCTGCACCACCAGCACGTCGTATACCTCCAGGGCCGGCCTCATGCTCCCGCTTGCAACAACATAGAATGGGTTCATCGTTCCAAAGCCTATCAGGAGTACGATCCAGATGATTACAATTCCGACTACTACGATAGCTACGCTCTTGCCTACCTCCCTTTTAGCAGACCTTGAGAAAAACCCCATTGCCTGCTTGTTGATGTTGCTGATTAAATTTGTTAGGGAACTATGATTCCTCTCCAAACACGGGCGTTATTTTTGGATGTAATTTCCTGTTAAATTTTGGCCCCGCACTCTTCGCAGAACTTGGCCCCGTCCTTGTTTACAAATCCGCAACCTGCGCATTTTCCAGATGGCGCATCCGGCTGTGACTCTCCTAGAAGAATTATCTCGCCAATTTTTTTGACACTACTCCATGGAACATGTATGTCTGTGCCGTCGTTTTTTGTAACAACCAGAATCATTGACTGTGTCGAATCAATACCGATACGTCTTACCACGCCTACCTTGTTTGCGTTCTCATCATATACCGACCTTTCCTCGATGGTCTCTATGGACGATGAACTGGACTGAGTTGTTGCTGCCGGTTCTGGCTGTGCTGCTGCTGCTGGCTCCGGTTGAACCCCTGGCTGTGCTGCTGGTTCTGGCTGTGCTGCTGGTTCTGGCTGTGCTGCTGGTTCTGGCTGTGCTGCTGGTTCTGGCTGTGCTGCTGGTTCTGGCTGTGCTGCTGGTTCTGGCTGTGCTGCTGGTTCTGGCTGTGCTGCTGCTGCTGCTGGTTCTGGCTGAGTCGCTTGGGGTTCTATTGGCTTTGCACTTCCTATATCCTGGGTCTCGTCAGGTTTTCTAAAGTCCCTGTACTCTGCAATCGTCATATTGCATGTACTGCAGATGTACTGTCCCTTTTCTACAAGAATCAAATTCTCTGCAACCTCTTCGTTGGGATTTTCAAATTCAATTTTTGGGGGGCCTTCAAAATCCTTGTCGCATGTATTGCAGAAATACTTGGAAATTTTTTCATCATCCAATCTGCCAATTGGAGCCAGAAACAGGTCAGGTCCGCCTAGGTTTCCCTTTACCTGCTGCTCGTCTGTGACGCTTGCCACCACATATCCTCCGGAACCTCTAAGCTTCTTTGATCTCAACTCCGAACTCATGTCTGAACATTTCACAATACATCATTTAAGTATATGGAAAACTTTGGGCTCTGAACACAATCCCTGGGATTGCACCTGGATCCAAGCAGCCTGCGCTTCAGGGCCTGCCTTCCCTGCATTACACAACAAACCCGGCTATCCATGCATCATGATATCTGCGGCCGGGCCGGTTCATCAGACGTATGTCATACCGCCAATGGCGGTTTGGCCATATGAACCGATACCTGCTGTATGTGGGGCAACCTCGGCATTTGGTTCTGCCGGCAGAACGCGGCTGGGTGGCGATGTGATGGTAGCTCTTTCTAATATTATGTTGACACTATCAGATGTTAAATTCTGGTTAACATTTTTAGGTATGCAGTTTACGTTACCCTACATGGGTGTTACTCAAGTTTCAGATGCACGATCCTGGGAGGTTGACGTGATGAATTCCTCCGTACCTGTATTTGTGGACTTTTGGGCTGAATGGTGTGGTCCATGCAGAATGGTCAGTCCCGTAGTCGAAGATCTCGCAGGCGAGTACGAAGGCAAAGTAAAGTTTGTCAAGGTTAACGTCGACGAGGCCGGGGAACTGGCTTCAAAATACAACGTCTTTAGCATTCCGACACTGATACTCTTCAACAAGGGAGAGGTAGTCAGCCAGCAGGTCGGTGCAGCCTCCAAGGAATCATACCAGAACATGATCAACCGTGCACTTGCATAATCTACACGCACATCTTTTCTATTTTTTGGCTAGTGATCTTTCTGCCACACCCGGCCTATTCCTTGACTGTCATGTCATAATGACGGCAGTCAGTGTCAAGGATCCATTCCGGCACAAACCATAACCGTGTCCGGTTTTGGGAAAAACCCGGGCATGTACCGGCGGTGATTCTAAAGTAATTAATAACACGAATACTGTCTTTGTACATGTCATTTGGAGAAGTAGACACCCTGAACATGCTCTTTGACAAGCTGGACAGCCTGTTTGACGAGTCACAGGGGTACTACGAATCATTTCTGGATACCAACAACATGTACAAGAAGGGTCAGCTGTCTGACAAGGAGTTCTTCCAAAAACTCGGCGATTACGTAGTTGCGTATTCTGCACTGGAATTTTTGGCAATCAAGGTGATGTTTGAGATGAGAAAGTCCATGGGGTCCAAGACCGGCACCACGCAATCCCCAGGCCTTATGCCCGGAATGGGCAATCCGGGGATGATGGCAGGCGGAATGGGAGGGGTGCCTCCAAGGGCAGGCACGGCACAGAACCCCGTCGGAGGTCCGCCCGGAATAGTCTCTGCAGCCGAATCGTTTGGCGATGTCGGAACCCTGCCTTCGCCGGATCCTGCACTGATGCCAAGGCAACAGCAGCCTGCAAGTGCCGGCTCCAACAACTGCACCTCATGCGGTGCAGACCTTAGGGCAGGGGCAAAATTCTGTACAAAATGCGGCACCAAGGTTTAGTGCCAGAGCCAATTACTGTGACGCGGATAGAAAACAATCTTCGTTATTTTATCCGTGGCAGGTTTAGTGCCAGAGTCAATTACTGTGTTGTTCCGCACTCGGGACAGAACTTTGCCGTAGCCGAGATGCCTGCACCGCATTCCGAGCAGAATCTTCCGTCGCCCTTCTCTTCCTTGTAGGCGTTGCCGTAAACAGCCGCGCTTCGGACGGCTCCTGTAGGCTCGTACTTGTCATCGTCAATAAGCACCGGCTCAAAGTCCTGCTCGATCAGGAATGTCATCATCCTTGGTATTCCCTTTCCGGCGTTGTCAGGATCCGGAACGGATTCTCCCAGCCAGAACGCGAACCTCATCAGCGTCAGCTCCGGGGTTGAAAACGCCAGGGTGTGCTTTGACATGTAGTCCTGTGCTGCCTTTTTACCGTCAAACGTCTCCATGTTGTTTGGTGTTTCCTGTTTACGTATAATGGTTTCCCGGTGCCAGCCAGCCAGCCAGCCAGCCAGCTCCGATGGAGGAATCCTTGAGACCAAGACTGCCCTTCGGCCGCCACACGCACACACACTCCGTCCAATCCAATGCCTGGCCACAACCCTGTATGAGACTAAGGTGGACCGGGGGGGAATCGAACCCCCGACATCCTCGTTGCGAACGAGGCATTATGCCCCTAAACCACCGGCCCCCGTTAGTCTCACAGGATTGCGTTTTTAATCATTTTCTTGGCAGGCCGGGCCGTTCCGGGAGGCATGTCATTAATCCCTCTTAACGCATAATAGCATGCAGCCAGCATGAATCTCCGATGACATATGATGCTGTGATCGTCGACTCGCATGTCATACTGCCAAACGGCATGGTCGACAAGAACATCATAATTGACGGGGGACGGATAGTCGGAATTTCAAGTGATGTGCCCTCGTGCGATCACAAGATCAACGGCCGCGGACTGGTCTCTGTTCCGGGCCCGATAGACACGCATGTGCACTACGGCGTCTACTCCCCGATTGACCAGGCTGCCCAAACCGAGTCGCATGCTGCGGCGATCGGAGGAATAACCACCATGATGAGGATGCTGAGGCTGGGCGGCCCGTTCCGCGACACCCTTCCGGCCCAGCTTGACGCCTCTGCCAAAAACCACCACATCGATTATGCCCTCCATGCCTCTGTCTTCAACGACGCACAGATCAGCCAGATGGGATTCTGCGTTGAGAAGGGAATCACGTCGTTTAAAATTTACATGAATCTGGGCGGCGAGGTGGGCCATGTCTACATGGACATGCCGCCCGGCTCCTCCGGGCTTGTGGCAGCACAGGTGGAGGTTACTGATGAGATAGTGGAAAAGACTGTGATGACTGCCGCATCCCTTGGCTGCCCCGTACTGGTTCATGCCGAGGACTATGAGTCGTGCGGGTGTGGAATCAGGACTGCACAGGAGAAGAAACAGGACGGGCTGTCGGCATGGTCCCACAGCAGATCCCCCGAGTCTGAGGCAAAGGCGATACGGACAGTCTCGGAGTTTGGGCGGAGGCACGGGTGCGTCATCTACTTTGTCCATGTGGGTTCGGCCGTGGCGCTTGCACAGATTCAGGAGGAGCGGCGGCTTGGCACCATGATATTTGTAGAGACATGCCCGCACTACCTGACCCTCTCATACGAGACCCAGAATGGATACCTTGCCAAGGTCATGCCACCGATCAGAACGCTGGAGGACCAGAGGGCAGTCTGGGGCGCGCTGTCCGGGAATCTTGTTGACACGGTGGGGACCGATCATGTCGCCAACAGGCTCGGGCTCAAGCTGGGAGGCGATGACGTGTGGGGGGCCCTGGCAGGATTCCCCGGCATTGGGACTATTATCCCCATACTGCTCAACGACGGCGTCAACCGGAACAGGATCACGCTGGAGCAGTTTGCAAGGGTTACAAGCTACAACGCATCCCGCATATTCAACATGTATCCGCGCAAGGGGATAATCCGGAAGGGATCGGATGCAGACATTGCCATGATCGACTTGAAGATGGAGAAGAAGGTGACCTCGGATCTGTTCGGGGGGTTCTCAGACTATGCAGTGTACGAGGGAATGGCCCTCAGGGGATGGCCTGTCAAGACGATCGTGCGCGGGGAGACAGTCACCGAAGACTTTGAGGTGATCGGGCGTCCCGGACATGGCAGCCTGATAATGCGCCAGGCAGGAATGCCTCCAGAATAGTCCTCCTGCCTGATCCCCCGGCACGACGGCAGCTGCCCACACGGCAGGACATCTCAGACAAACTTTATCGCACCGTACCCCACCACGGATTCGGTGTCCCCTGACACGTCCCCGCTTGTGGCATAGCCTAGCAGAACGCCCCTTGTTGCGCCAAGCCTCCTGCATGCAGTCATGACCGATGCGATGGCCCCGTACCCGCATGCAGACACCCTTCTCCTTTCCAGCACGTCATAGAATGCCTCCACGTCCATATCCAGTATGGGCTTGATCAGGGCCATGTCCTGCATGCGGGCAAAGGACTGCTCCTCATAGTGAGTAAAATCAGACGATGCGATAATGACCGTATTCTTCTTTGCCGCAACCTCTGATATGGCCGCCCCGACATCCTCTGCCGTGCCCCGGTCCTGCGATTTCAGGATTATCGGAAGAATCTCAAACCCGCCCGGGAACGTGGACTGCAGCATGGGTATCTGGACCTCAAGGCTGTGATCCCTGGAATGGGAGTGGTAGTCGATCTCGACTGTACCTGATATGCCTGACAGGCTCCTTGCAGAATCCGAGTCCACCCCGACCATTCCCAGCGGCGTCTCCCATTCTGCCTCTGTCATGGTTGCCGCATCCCTTCCTATGCCGTAGTGGTTCGGTCCCACAATAACTACAAGCTCCGGCCTCTGCAGCGATATGGCCCTGTATGCGTGGCATGCAGTGGGTCCGGAGTACATGTAGCCTGCATGGGGGCTTACCACCCCGTACACCCTGCCGTCGTCTGCCTGCTGGCTGCCGGGGCCGCACCTGTGCATGCTGCATGATGCTATCATGGCCTCCAGTTCCTCTGCCGTTTCCGGATAGAACTGTCCTGCGACAGCCGGCGGCCTTTTGTGTGCAGTCACTCCCGTGCTCCCCCGCCCCCCCCAGGCGGCTCCCTGATTATCCTGCCTCCGGGGGACTCCTCCCTGAATATTGTCCCCTCAAACCTTGAGACCCTGGTGGAGCGATCCTTCCATGCGTCCCTGCCCAGTCCCGCCTTGATGCAGGTATGGGCCAGAAACTCCCGTGCATCCCAGCCGTACTCTGCAGGAACCTGCGGGAGCAGCAGCCCCGACGAGAATGCGCTTTCCACCAGCAGCCCGTGCCTTCCCACCGTGACTTCCCGGACGTACTCTTCGGGATCCCCTGCTACAATCCGGGCAGGTGCGGTGAGAACCGTCACCTCGAATGTAATCGTATCCAGCTCGTCTGATGTCACCGGACTGAATCTGGGATCCCTGGTTGCAGCCGAGACTGCAGCCTCTGCCAGCCCGTCACAAAGCCTCATTGACGGAAGAGGGTACCCGATGCATCCCCTCAGGGAGCCATTCCTGTTCAGCGTTACAAAGACTCCGGCGTGAAAGCCAAACTGGGAGTAAAACTTACCCTCCTTCCTTCTCTTCTGGTTCCCCTCCAGAAACTCCGTGACGGTTCTCCGTGCGGTAGTTACCAGCTCCGCCCCTTGTTCGTCTGAGATGTCTACAGGTTCTGTCACACCGTTAAATATGCACGGTAGTAATAAAAAACATTGAGCATACCCGGAAGAGAGGCCGAACTGTACCGTAAGCTCCCAAACGACAGGGTGCAGTGTACAGCATGTGCCAGGCTGTGCGATATAGGAAAGGGACAGATCGGCCTCTGCGGAATAAGAGGAAACGAGGACGGCAGGCTGCAGCTTTATGCGTACGGCAAGGTGATCTCAGGGCACATTGATCCCATCGAGAAGAAGCCCCTTACGCACTACTATCCTGGAAGCCGGATATACTCCATTGCAACCACCGGATGCAACTGGCTCTGCCGGTACTGCCAGAACTCCGATATCAGCCAGCGCAGAAAGGTCGAGGGCAACGACATGACCCCCGTCCAGGTGGCAGAGACTGCTGCAAAATACGGTGCCCACGGCATAGCATACACCTACAACGAGCCCTCCATATTCATCGAGTTTGCGCGCGACTGCGGGATCGAGGCAAGAAAGAGGGGGCTCTTCAACGTATTCGTCTCAAACGGGTATGACACCCCGGAATCCGTATCCATGATGGACCAGTTCCTTGACGGCATCACCGTCGACTTTAAGGGCAGCGCAGAAAAGGAGTTTACACGAAGATTCATCGGGGTGCCTGACCCCCAGCCAATCTTTGACACCCTGCTGGAGATACGCGACAGGACCAACATTCACGTGGAGATTACCGATCTTATCGTGCCGGGCGCAGGCGATGACCTGGAGCATGCAAGAAAACTCTCAAAATTCATCTATGACGAATTCGGGCCCGAGATGCCCATCCATTTTCTGAGGTTTCATCCCGACTACAAGATGATGGAGTATCCAAGCACTCCCGTTGAGACCCTTGAGAGGCACTATGATGTTGCAAAAAAGGAGGGCCTCCGGTATGTCTACCTGGGAAACGTCCCCGGCCACAGACTTGAGCATACCTACTGCGCCGAATGCCAGAACGTGGTTGTCAACAGGTACGGGTTCAGAATAAGACAGTGGAACCTTGATCAGAACAACTGCTGCATGTTCTGCGGGAACCGTATTCCGATAGAGGGCAGGCTGCAGGAGGGATGGCAGGAGGACAGGTTCCTGTTTGTGACCTGAGTGGGTTGCAGGGGATTCAAAGTTATCGTTCTGCCTGAGCGGCTACGCCAATTGCCTGAACCTAGAGCACGTCAAACTTGCCGCCTGTTCCGGCCCTGTAGATTACATCCGGCCTCCTCAGAAATATGCCTGACTCCATGACCCCCGGTATGCTTTTGATCCTCTGGGTCAGGACCGCCGGATCCACTATGGTGCCAAAATCGCAGTCCAGAATTATGTTGCCGTTCTCCGTAAAGAACGGATACCCCCTCTCAAGCGTACGGAGGGTCGTACTCCCGTCAAGCCCTGCAATGGCATTCTCTACTGCCGTCCTTGCAAGCGGATGAATCTCCACTGGAACCTCCCTGGATAGATCCTCTACAAACTTTGTCTCGTCTGCCATTACCACTACTTTTTTTGCAAGGCTGAACAAGATGTTCTCGCGCAGCAGGGCGCCTCCGCCGCCCTTGATTACAAACCTTTCAGAATCAATCTGGTCTGCACCATCAAACACCACGTCGATATCGTCGACCTGGTCTGCCTCGGTTAATGGCATGCCGCAGTCCCCTGCAATCAGCTTGATTTGAAGCGAGGTTGGAACCCCCACGACATGCAGATCCTCCTTTCTGTTCCGTTCTGCAAGCGACCTTACCAGCGCGGCCGCGGCCCTTCCGCTTCCCAGCCCCACAACGAAACTCTCCCTGACATGTTTTAGCGCATCATCTGCTACTGCCTTTATGGCCTCGTCATAGGACATCTACTCCACCTCTGTCTGGGCAAGCTTTGTCAGCCTTGTTGATGTCATCGTACTCCCGGGCCTTGTTGATGTCATCCTTGATCTTTTTGAGCTCCTCTGCATCGTCAATATCATCACCTGGCTCCTCCAGCTCCGGTATGTTTGTCTGGGATGCCAGCGGCGTATCCGGTTTTGCCTTGTCTGCGGCGTCATCTTCGGGTTTTACCGTATTGGCCTCCGTCATGCTTTTGCGGCTTGATTCAGTCAGGGTGGTGGCGGCGGCGGCGGCGGCGGCGGCCTGTTCCTTCCTTGGTTCTGCCACCTCGGCATCGATCTTCTTAGGCTCTGGCAGGGGTCTTATCTCCTGACCCCTTGGATGCGGCTGCACCCCTCTTGAGATGCTGCCTGCTCTGGCCGGATCATCCGTCTTGGCATCATCATCTGTGCCTGCAGGTATTACAACCGGCGCCTCGGGCAATGACGTTGTTGTTGCTGCTGCTGCTGCTGCTGGAATGCCGGCAGGTATCCCTGCTGGCGCCTCGGGCAATGACGTTGTTGCTGCTGCTGCTGGAATGCCGGCAGATGTCTCAACAGGAATTCTGGCAGGCACGCCTGGTGCTGTAACGGTGGCAGGTTCGCTTGGGGAATGCTCCTCCTGTATCTGCCTTCTGGCCCATGTCTCCTGGAGCAGCCTCTCCCTGGTCTCTGCCATGCTTGATGACAACTCGTGGATCCTTTCGTCCAGTTTGGAGAGCTTTTCATCCATCCTGATCATCAGATTGCCCACGCCTTCGTCTGTCTCCTTGCTGCTGCCGGTATGCTTTAGCCTCTGTATCTTGAGCTGTATGATCTCCAACCGGTGCTGGTATTTGATCAGGAGGCCGTCCCTCTGACCCTTGGTCAGTCCTGTATCTGCCTCGTACAGCCTTGCAATCGTCTTGGTAAGAATCTCTCTTTCGATCTCCAGATATCTTGACTCGCCTGTGGTCTGCGGGCCGTCAGGTGCGCCGTTACCCTTGGGGGCGATTCGTATGGCAGCCGCTGCTGTGGCCACTCCAGCTAGCGAACCAAGAATAATCGCAATCTCCTGCATCTATGTGTACCATTTAATCCAGGAATATTTTCTGCGTTTGGCATCGGGGAAACCACAGCTTGCACATTTGTGGTGGCGTTTGTGGAGTGAATTCTTGCCGCATCTCCTACATCTGATGTGAACCTTCTTTTTTGTAAAACCCCCCATGGAAGTTGTGCCTTTGACCATCCAGACCACCTATCTCTGTGGGGGCGGAGGGGATATCATGACTACGTTGTCGCCCCTGACCACGATGGTTCCCAGGCTCTTTGGCTCGCCTTGGGCAGGAATGTCTTCTGAATAGTCAAGTAGCAGATTCATGTGCTGGTCAAATCCAAGAAGATTGCCTCTGATTGTCTTGTTTCCCTTGAGTTTTATGAGTACCACTTCGTTTATGCTCTCATCCAATACCTTAACGGCCATATCAACAGACATCTATCTCACTCACTGTCTTGATGTTGAGGCATTATA
Source organism: Candidatus Nitrosopumilus sp. (assembly GCA_965238275.1). Taxonomy (GTDB): domain Archaea; phylum Thermoproteota; class Nitrososphaeria; order Nitrososphaerales; family Nitrosopumilaceae; genus Nitrosopumilus. Next base: position 406,203 of record OZ250186.1, on the reverse strand, counting down.
TTAAATTTGACCTTTGTAGCCTGCAAGGCATTCCTGACACTTCTTTCCAAGGTTCCCGACTATCTCCCTGAGGATTCTCTGCCCGTCTTTCCTGGTGGCACATGTCGGATCGCCCCAGATCCCGTTTCCCGTGGCCTCCGGGAACGATTTTTGGGCCAGCCGTCCGATCCTTTGGATCTCCCTGTCTGTCATGCCGTCTGTGACCAGCCCCCTTCGGGCCAGCCCCATCCTGACCCTGTCTGATACTGCCAGCATCAGCGAGGTCTCGACAAACCCGGCATGGTCAAAGTCCCCCTCCATGAAGTGCCAGTACGAGAATGTGTGCACCCTGAGCCTCCCGCCTGAGGCTGCATCCATATGCTTCCCCACATCCCTTATGGCATCCTGGTTTCCGTGATGCCCGTTTATCACAAAGACTGTCTCCACCCCGTTTGAGAGGAGCGATGAGCACAGGTCAGTCAGGATGCGGCGCAGCGTCGACCCCCTGATGCTCAGATTGAAGAGCGGCGCGTGCTCAAAGGAGACGCCGTACGTCAGCACCGGACACAGGAGGTATCTGTTCTTCTCTGCAATCCTTCTTGCCACCTCCCCTGCGATATCCGAATCAGTCGATACGGGCAGGTGGGGGCCGTGCTGCTCTGTGGAGCCCACCGGAATGACTGCAGTATGGTTCCCGGCACTGATGGTTCTTCTGATGCCGGGATCGGTTTTGGCTCTAATCTCCTGCATCTGACTCACTTGATGTGGACCTTTCTCCAGCGGACATCCAGTTTGTTCTCAAGGTGCATCTTGGTGGCCTTGAGAAGAGTACTTGCCTCCAGCCTCTGCCCCTTTGACTTTATCCTCTCCAGGGTGTCCTCAGGCTCCACATGAAAGACGTCCTGCAGTATGATCGGCCCCTGGTCCAGATTCTCTGTAACGTAGTGGCATGTCACGCCCACAACCTTTGTCCCCCTCTCAAATGCCTGCGAGTATGCCGATGCGCCGCGAAACGCAGGCAGCAGCGACGGATGAATGTTGATGATCCTGTTGGGGTACCGCCAGACAAAGCTTGGCGTCAGGATTCTCATGTATCTTGCCAGAACAATCAGATCAATGTCGTACTCTTTGCACACCTGGAGAATCTTGTCCTCTGCCTCCTGCTGGCCCTTGTCCCCAATCACCACAAACGGAATGCCTGCCTTTGCAGCCCTTGGCGCAAGCGTGTCCTCGGTGCCGATAATTATTGAAATCACTCCCTCCAACGACTCGGAGTCCTTCAGAATGGCGTCCAGGCAGTGCGGCTCCCTTGTGACAAATATTGCAATGTTTGCCTTTGAATCCGTCACATGCTGGGTGTTGACCTCCATCCTCTCCTGTTTGGCCATCTCCTGGATGTCTGCATCAAACTTTTTGATGTCGATGGGCCTTGCAAACGAGGTCTCCAGGTACATGCCAAAAAGGCCGCTGTACACGTTCTGGTTTATCTTGTTGATGTTTCCGCCCCTAAAGAAGACAAAGTTTGTAAACGCGGCAACGATTCCGCCCCTGTCCTTGCCTATCACTGTAATGCCGATTACAGTATCCTTCATGACTCTGTGCCCTGCATGTCTTTTATTAATCATTTAGAGAGTGCGGGAGGCGGGATTTGAACCCACGAACTCCTGAGAGATAGGGACCTAAACCCTACGCCTTTGACCGGGCTGGGCAACTCCCGCACACGGTGTACGGCAGGGCATAAATTTAACCTATCCAGCTCCGTGTGGTCCGGCGGATGTGCCCTGCCGGAATGGTATGGGTGCCTGTTATCCTGATGACGCACAGACAGATACCCACAAATTCATCAAGTGCACGGGTGGTATTATGGCAAGATTCTTTGGGACAAACGGCATTCGGGGGGTGTTTGGACAGGACCTCACACTGGAGTTTGTCCATGACATGACACTTGCATTAGGGACGTTCTTTGGAAGGGGCCCGGTACTGGTGGGTTATGACGGACGGGAGTCAGGACCCGTACTGTGCAAGATGGTCTGCTCTGCGCTAAACTCCATCGGAGTCGACTGCAGCGTGGCAGGAATCGTCCCGACCCCGTGCCTAGAGTACGCAGTAAGATCCCTGGGATACTCTGGGGGAATAATGATTACAGCCTCGCACAACCCGCCAGAATACAACGGCATCAAGCCTGTGGCGCCTGACGGGGTGGAGATATCCCGGAGTGACGAGATTGCAGTAGAGGGGATGTACCTGCAGAAGGAATGGGGCAAGCCTGCCGCGTGGGGGGAGACTAGTACGGAAAAGCGCGCAACAAAGGCATACCTTGACGGGATTGCATCCCGGATTAATTCTGAGGGCATCCGGTCCAGGGGGTTTGGCGTGGTGCTGGATCTCGGAAACGGCGCGCAGGCCGTGTCTGCGCCGGACCTGTGCCAAATGCTCGGGTGCAGGGTGTACCTTGTAAATGAAAACATTGACGGAAACTTCCCAGGACGGGGCTCGGAGCCGACGCCGCAGAACCTCTCGGATCTCTCCGAGGCAGTCATGAATAATCACGCGGATCTGGGAATCGCCTTTGACGGTGACGGGGACCGAAGCATATTCTGCGACGAGCATGGAAAAGTACTGACCGGCGACAGCTCCGCGCTTGTCCTTGCAAGACATATCCTTGGAAACGCCCCAGACTCCCTTGCAGTAACCTGCCTGAACTCAGGCTCCGGCATAGAGTCGCTTGCTGCTCAGTCCGGCTCCAAGGTGATCCGCACCAAGGTCGGAAGCGTGGAGGTGTCGCGGATGATGGTTCAGACAGGCGCGCTTATCGGCTTTGAGGAGAACGGCGGATTCATGTACGGGCCGCACAACCAGGTCCGGGACGGCTGCATGACGCTGGCACTGATGCTTGATGTCCTGGCAGCGTCCAAGAGAAGCCTGTCTGAAGAAGTGCTGGAACTGCCCCCGTCCTTTACCACCAAGGACAAGGTTTTGTGTCCGGCACAGGACGTCCCGGGACTCATCTCTGCACTGAATGAGGAGTTTCCAGACTCTGATACGACTGACGGCATCAGAATACTGCTGGATCCCCAGGAGTGGGTTATGATTCGGCCCAGCGGCACAGAACCCATAGTCCGGATATATGCCGAGGCCAAAAGCCAGGACAGGCTGGATGAAATAATGTCAGAGTACACCGGAAAAATAAACTCGATTCTCAGTGCGCATTCTGGCTAGTCGTCCAATCCGGTTTCCGGACATTACCATACGATGCTGCAAACCAGGCAAGCCAAACAGTTGTGACCCTGAGATCACGATCAGAAAAGTATGGAATTGTACAGTTGATACGCGTGCACTGTCTTGCAGTGTATACGCGTTTGCTAAATACTCAAAAAATATAAAAGAGTATGACACAAGGTGGTGATGCGATAGATTAGCCTTTGATTATGTTATGAGTGCAAAGGTCTCTGGCGAATGGGATTATCCGAATTGCCAAGTTACCGTCGGCCGAATCTAAAGGCTCCGCACGTCAGCGGGTGCGAGTTCACACAATGACGGCAGAAGGCCATCGGGAGGACTTGTAATAGATCTTTGCTTTTTTCGTCCATAACTGCCCATCCACAAGGTACCAGCTAACACTTTTAAAACCAAGCAAAAGGATCAAGAAGATGGCAAAAGCGTATTATGTTAAATTTGAGACACCACAGGATCTGGTAAATCCGATTCTGGAGGCAGTCAGGGTCGCATCCACCAGCGGCAAGGTCAGAAAGGGCACAAACGAGGCAACAAAGGCGATAGAGCGCGGCATAAGCAAACTGATTATCATTGCAGAGGATGTAGAACCCCCTGAGATTGTGGCACATCTTCCGATTCTGTGCGAGGAGCAGAATGCAGCATTTGCATTCGTCCCAAGCAAACAGGAGCTCGGCAAGTCGCTGGGCATTGACATTACTTCTGCTGCGGCTGCAATTTTGGATGCCGGTGATGCACAACACATTGTAGACCAGGTTGTCTCATCAATTTCTAAGATTAAGGGCGGCAAGACTGACTAATGAGCACCACAACTGACGAGGTAGTCCAATCCGAGATAATTCAGATTGTCGGGCGTACCGGCATTGCAGGCGAGGTGATCCAGGTTCGCGTCAAGATTCTTACCGGCAAGGACCGGGGACGAATTCTCACAAGAAACGTAAAGGGTTCTGTCAGGATAGGGGAGATCCTGATGCTCAGGGAGACTGAGAGGGAAGCCAAGAAGATAAAGTAGGTGGGTATGCATGAGTCTCTTAGTCAAACCGTGTAATTTCTGCAACAAGCCAATAGCCAAGGGTTCAGGCACCATGTTTGCCAAAAACGACGGCTCTGTCCTGTGGTACTGCTCTGCCAAATGCAAAAAGAACGCACTTGAACTCAAGCGCGATCCAAGAAAGCTAAAGTGGACCAACAAGTACGTCAAGGGCGGAATCAGGAGAAAGTAACCTTGACTGAACAGACACTGTTCATCGTAAAGCCTGATGCCGTGGCACGGAATCTGGTGGGCCGCATCATATCCAGGTTTGAGGAGAAGGGGTTCCATATTCTAAAACTAAGGATGCTTACCTTTAGCATGGAGCAGGCAGAGGAATTCTACAACGTCCACAAGGACAAGCCCTTCTTTGGAGAGCTTACATCATTCATCACGTCAGGGCCGGTGGTGGCAGCAGTCATCGAGGGCAACTGCGCAGTTGCAGCAGCCAGGAAGATTATCGGTGCTACAAATTCTGCAGAGGCCGCACCCGGCTCCGTCAGGGGCGACTTTGGACTGGGATTCAGTGAAAACATAATCCACGCATCAGATTCACAGGCAAGCTTTGATCACGAATCGAGGGTAGCGTTTGCGTGATCTGTCTTGCACATCAGACAGCCAATAGTGGCAGTTCTAGGTCATGTAGACTCTGGCAAGACATCCCTTCTGGACCGGATTCGCGGAACGGGCGTCCAGGGACGGGAGGCAGGCGGCATCACACAGCACATAGGCGCAAGCTTTCTTCCCGTTGATACCATCCGGGATACGTGCGGCCGCCTGTACGAAAGGCTGGAGCACGCAGGCAACAGGATTCCCGGAATACTGGTAATTGACACTCCCGGCCACGAGGTCTTTACAAACCTCCGGTCACGGGGCGGCTCGGCTGCTGACATTGCGATATTGGTAGTCGATGTCAACCGCGGGTTCCAGCCTCAGACAAACGAAAGCCTGAGGATACTCCAGAGCAGGAAGGTTCCGTTTGTGGTGGCCCTGAACAAGTGCGATCAGATCTCCGGATGGCGAAAGTCAGAGTCCCGGTTCATCTCACAGGCAATAAAGGAGCAGGACGCGTCAGTCCAGACGGATCTTGAACAAAAGCTCTATGACGTGGTGGGGACCCTGTCCATACTGGGCTACAAGTCCGAGGTGTTCTACCGGGTCAAGGACTTCAAGTCAGAGGTCGCAATCGTGCCGATCTCGGCTCGCTCTGATGTCGGCATCCCGGAACTTCTCAGCGTGCTTGTGGGGCTGACCCAGCAGTACCTGCAGAAGCGGCTGGACCAGGAAAAGAAGGATCCGCGCGGAATAGTCCTTGAGGTAAATGACGAGACGGGCCTCGGACAGACTGCCAACATAATTCTGGTTGACGGAACCATACGAAAGGAGGACAGGATCGTGGTGGCAAGGAGGGATTCGGTGGTGGTGGCAAAGCCAAAGGCGCTGCTCCTGCCAAAGCCGCTTGACGAGATGCGGGATCCGAGGGACAAGTTCATGTCGGTGTCCGAGGTGGGCGCTGCCGCCTGCCTCAAGATAGCATCGCCGGACCTGGAGGGGGTCCTCCCGGGCAGCACGCTTTATGTCGCATCAGACCAGAACGACATCAAAAGATATACTAAACTGATCGAGTCTGAGATGAGCACCGTATTTGTCGACACCATGAGCAATGGGGTGGTGGTCAAGTGCGATACGATCGGCTCCCTTGAGGCCGTAGTCGAGATGCTCAGGCGCTCGCAGGTCCCCATTGCAAAGGCCGATATCGGCTCCGTAAACCGCCGCGACGTCGTGGATGCAGGAACCGTCAAGGAGAAGGACCGGCATCTGGGGGTGGTCCTGGCATTCAACGTGCGCGTCCTGCCCGATGCAAGGGAGGCATCAGAGGAGTCCCACATCAGAATATTTGAGGACAGGATAATCTACAGCCTGGTTGACGGCTACAACGCGTGGGTAGAGGAGGACACTGCACACGAGGACGACGCCATATTTGCAGAACTCACGCCGATCTCGCAGTTTACGTTCATGAAGGGATTCGTCTTTAGAAACAGCAGCCCTGCAGTCTTTGGAATAACCATAGATACCGGGGTGCTGCGGCAGAAGGTCTCGTTCATGGACAAACGCGGCAGAATGGTAGGAACCGTCCACCAGCTTCAGCTGGACGGCAAGACTGTGGATTCGGCAAGAAAGGGCGACGAGGTTGCATGCTCTGTCCAGAATGCCGTAATCGGCAGACATCTCTTTGAGGATGACACATACTATACCCTGCCTCGCTCACACGAGGCCAAGATGCTCCTTGCCAGGTACATGCACAGGCTGAACCCCGAAGAGCAAAAGACGCTAAACACGATTGTAGAGATTCAGCGGTCGCGGGACGCTGCATACGCATACTAAAGACAGGCATATTCTGCGGCAGGATCCGGCGGGTCAGCCGGAGTGCTTTTTGCAGATCATGTGAATTCCCGGGGCACCCACTGCGCCCATCATCTTGTCCACTATGCGCCCCGACCTGAACATGATGAATGTCGGAATGGATTGGACGCCAAACCTCATGGCGATTCCCTGGCTCGCATCCACGTTCACCCTTGCAAACCTTACCTTCGGATACTTTCTGTCCAGGCTCTCAAAGACGGGATGCATCATCTTGCACGGCCCGCACCACTCTGCCCAAAAGTCCACCAGTGTGGGGTTCTCTGCTGATATTGTCTGGTCAAAGTTGGAGTCGTTCAGGTCTGTTATTCCGGATTCCACTGGCGGCCTGTCCTGCTGCCTCAGCATCTCTTCAAGTCTTCTCTGCTTTATCCTCTCTATCTCTGGATCTTCGGACAACAGGCGTACTGGCATCGGCTCTACTAAAAAATCTATTTGAAAACAGGATGGTGCTATCTTGCAGTCTTGACAAGGGTTCGTCCGGCCCTTCTTATACCGAAGAACAGCAGGATTGCCGGTGCTGCAACGTATATTCCAAGGTTAAGCAGGATCACGCCAATTCCATACCCCAGGATCTCTGCCTCGGTATCTGCGTGTTCCATGATTGACAGCGTTGACAGCAGCGGGGTTATTCCGACTCTGACTATCTCCCTGAATGCAGGATTCTCCCTCTGATAGTCTGCAACGGATGGCGAGAATGAATAGTATATTTGGTTGAACCCTGTCATGAATGATGCACCTGACGCGGTATCCATCAGCTGGCCGTCACGAACCTCCCTGAGAACCTGGACCTGTGGCGCCATCTCGGATCCGTATGCTGCTGTCGCAATCAGGCATCCGCCACCGTTACCGGGTATGGCCACGCATTGGCCATCTACAAGTTCCGTCCCATCACCGCATCCCTCTGATACCTTCTCCGGCACTTCTGTTCCTGGCTCATCAAGGCCTACTGCATCATAGATTGTAATGTCAGGATACGTCCTGTCAAACCACTCCTTGTAGTCTGGCTCGTTGTTGTACCTGTCTATGTAGTACTGGGGATCCTCTGCGGGGTCTACAAACGGTGCCAACTCCTTGGGTGGATCAACGCCTACTGCATCCTGGATTGTAATGTCAGGATACGTCCTGTCAAACCACTCCTTGTAGTCTGGCTCGTTGTTGTACCTGTCCACATAGTACTGGGGATCCTCTGCGGGGTCTACAAACGGTGCCAACTCCTTGGGTGGATCAACACCCACTGCCTCATGGATTGTAATGTCAGGATACGTCCTGTCAAACCACTCCTTGTAGTCTGGCTCGTTGTTGTACCTGTCTATGTAGTACTGGGGATCCTCTGCGGGGTCTACAAACGATGCCACATCTCTGGGCTCATCTAGTCCCACTGCCTGATATATTGAGATGTACTCTGAATGTGTCTTGTCAAACCACTCCTTGTAGCTTGGCTCGTCGTTGTACCTATTCACGTAGCTCTGAGGATCCCTTGTTTCATCAACAAACGGAGCAGGAATCACAGGGCCCCCATCTGAGGTTCTCTGGGAATCATCTGAGGTTCTCTGGGAATCATCTGAGGTTCTCTGGGAATCATCTGGTGTATCCTGGCTTACCCCGGGCTCATCTAGTCCCACTGCCTGGTATATTGAGGTGTACTCTGAATAGTTCTCGTCAAACCACGCCTTGTAGCTTGGCTCGTTGTTGTACCTGTCCACGTAGCCCTGGGGATCCTCTGCGGGGTCTACAAACGGTGCCAACCCCTTGGGCTCATCTAGTCCCACTGCCTGGTATATTGAGGTGTACTCTGAATAGTTCTCGTCAAACCACGCCTTGTAGCTTGGCTCGTTGTTGTACCTGTCCACGTAGTACTGGGGATCCTCTGCCGAGTCGACAAACGGTGCAGGTGAGGTAACCTGTGCATATGCAGGGATGATCGCAATAACTACCAGCGAAATGACTGCAATTACTGCCATCGTCTGCATCATACTAGTTCTGTATTATCTGACTTTTAAAAAAGATGTGTATTTTGTTCCATTACATTGCTAATAATTATTTACAAGTCAAGCAGGAATCTCATGCGGATCCCGTCATTCTCGCTGATCTGCATGTCGTAAAACGTGGGTGCCTTTATCTCCACTTTGAAGTTGTGCCTGCGGAGGTCAAGCGGTTCGCCGTACGCCCTTGCGTGTATCCTGTGGTTGCCATCCGTCCCCTCTTTCAGGTCAAACTCCAGCCTGGCTATTGCAAACCCCTCCGTAATAAGCACAAACACGATCTCCTCAAGCCAGCTGAACAGAAGATAGTGCAGATCCTTGCCGGCTGCCGAAAACTGCCTTTGGCCCTTCTCTACCACCGTATCCTGGTCAATGGTCAAGTCTATGACTGCACGGGCAGCTACTGCAAAGGCCTCCTTGAGATCCTTTGCGTCCACCTCAACGATTGCATCCGTTGCATGATCCAAAAACCGGTAACTCATTTGGTCTCTGAAATCCATTCGATTATTAATATGGCATCATGCATGTGTGTGGCAATGTCCGTCCCAAATCAGTTATTTTAAAACCCGGCATGAATACAGCCGTACCATGAGAGCCATCTGCTTTGATGGGAGGCATGCAGTCATGGATGAGAACTATCCGGATCCAAAACCCGGAGAGTCACTTGTCAGGGTCGATCTGGCAGGAATCTGCGGAACCGACCTAGAGATTCTTGACGGCTACATGGGATACCGAGGCATTATGGGCCATGAGTTTAGGAACAGTCCTGAAATCTGAGAATCCTGAGATGATCGGAAGGAGGGTTGTAGGCGAGATTAATGCCGGATGCGATACATGTGGGTACTGTGCCCGGGGAATGGCAAGGCACTGTCCTGACAGGACAGCCCTTGGAATACTGGGGCGGGACGGTGCCTTTGCAGAACTCCTCTCACTCCCTGAAAGGAACCTGTACCCCATCCCCGACTCGATAAGTGACGAGCAGGCAGTATTTGTAGAGCCGCTGGCTGCAGCATTTGAGATTACAGAGCAGATCCGCCTGAAACCCGAATGGAATGTTGCAGTAATAGGCGATGGCAGGCTTGCACATCTGATCTCCCAAGTCCTCAGGCTTGCCTGCCCGCACGTCTCGTGCTTTGGAAGGCACAAAAGCAAGCTTGCCCGGCTGGAAAAATTCGGAATAACGACCAAGATCGGGATAGACTCCCCTGATGAACAGCAGTATGATCTGGCGGTGGAGTCCTCCGGGAGCAACTCCGGGTTTGCCGACACCATGAGACTCGTACGGCCAAGGGGTACCATAATACTAAAGTCCACCGTCGCATCAAGGGGGAATCCGGATCTTACCCCTGCCATGATAAACGAGGTGACTATCGTAGGCTCCAGATGCGGCCTGTTCAGGCCTGCAATCGAGGCGCTTGCATCCGGAATAATATCCGTCGAGTCCGTGATTGATTCCACCTTTCCGCTGGAGAGATTCTCCGAGGCAGTAGAACACGCAAGGCGGCCTGATGCCATGAAGGTCTTTGTAAGGCCGCATGAGACAGCCTGAGTGTCCAGGGATGCCCCATGGGGGAATTAAAATAAAAAAAACAGGTCTAATGGTGTTATCAGCTTGCCTTGGTGGGAACATGTCAGGGCATGCACTGTTTGGTGCAAGCTTCTGATTCTGTATCTGGCACCCGTGCAGGTTATGCCCATGACGGTGGGGGAGGGAGAGACATCAATCGAGCAGGATCCCTGGCGGGGCATAAGGCCCCGTGATGCACAGCCATCCGATGGACGGGGCTTGGCCGGGAAACAGTGCCGCTCCGACTGCCACCACCAGCGCGACATGCCACCACCTCAGCATGCCCTTCCTGCGCATGATTATCACAGTTGCCACAAAGACTGTCCCCATAACAGTGGCTGCCGCCAGATTGATACACCCTGCTCCGGCCAACGGAAGGTTGTAGAGTATGCCAACCACTATGTTGGAGGATATGATGCCGGTAATCGCAAGGGTGGCAAACCACAGTTTGGGGTGACGACATGGCATCCTTTCCATCCAATCTGTAAAGAGCATTGTGATATGACCCATAGAACATGACGTAGCACCTGTGTTTGCGGCAGGCAACCCACGGCTTCTGACATGATCGATTCACGCAAGGTTGCCGGGAATTTCCCGTGGTTTGTTTGAATAATAAAAAACACTTGGTGCCCATTACTGGGGTGACAATTCGGCGCTTCCGAACAGAACCCTGAACGGCTCGCACCAGATCAGGACGTTGCTGTATGTCTCAAGATCGGTGCCTTCGGGTATGCCATAGTTCTGGTTTCCCTTATTTGCCTTGAGCTTTCCCAGATCGATATAGTCTGTGGCCCTCTTGTCCGTTGCCAGGTAGATGTGCAGGTCAGGTCCGTTGGTGGCTGCAAAATTCTCCAGCCTCAGTATGGTGCTTCCGTCTTCTAGCGGTATTGCATACGCGTCGCCGTTGGCATTGTGGATTCCGTCGTTGACCCCTACGAACATTCCTGCATAATGCGTGGCAGCTGCCATCTCCATCTCGGCCATCTGCGTTTCTGTCATACCTTCCACTTCCAGGTCGCTCATGGTGGCCTCGTCCTTGGTGTCGTCTGGCACGCTCAATGCCTCCAGCTCCTCAATGCCTATTCCCTTTTCTTCGCTTATGGCCTTCAGATCATCCATGCTCATCTCACTCAGGTCTATCATCTCCACCTTGTCTGCGTCATCCATCGTCTTTGAGTCATCCATCGTCATCTCGTCTTTGTCCATCATCTCCGTCTCGGTTGGCTTTGGAATGATGGCTCCTTCAGGCAGTGCCTCATCCACAGTTGATTCGGTAAAGTAGGGCGCCACTGCATATGTTGCAATTGCTCCAACTATCACCGCTACTGCGATAATTGCCCATGATTTGTTCATACGGATTTGTACCCTTGACCCTATTAGTATATTTTACCCAATCCCGGACTCCCTGAAAATTCAAAATGCGGCCGTCCTGCGGTTGCGGCAGTACCGGCAGATTCAGGATTCCCTGTTGTCTCCGATTCCCTGTACCCTGATGCGGACCGTCCGGTGCCTGCTGGCAAGAAATTTAGGACGATTCCGTTGTCAGAACCCAATGGAGGCATTTGACTCGTTTCTGGCATGGATCTCAACATTTCTCGGAGAGCATCTCTACGAGGGAACCTTTCTGGCGGCCCTTCTTGAGACCGTGGTTCCGCCAATACCCACGCTTGCAGTCTTTCCAACTGCCGGATTTCTGGCATCGCAGAGCGGGGTTCCGCTTGCCGGGGTTGCCCTGATGATTCTTCTTGGTGCGATGGGCTCCACCCTTGGCAGCTTTATCATCTATCTTGTATCCCTGAAGCTCGGACGGGCAGTCATGCTTAGATATCTGGGCCGTTTCAGGGTGTCTGATGCAAAGTTGCAGCGTGTGGAGGCATGGTTTGAAAGGCATGGTGACAAGGCCGTCTTTCTGGGAAGGATGGTTCCTGTAATGAGGGAGATGATCTCCATTCCTGCAGGACTGCTCAGGATGAGGATGCCAAAGTTTGTGCTCTACACATTTTCAGGCTCGTGTGTCTGGGCCGCCGGAACCATCCTGGCCGGATACTACTTTGGCGAGGCAATCGGTCTTGGCTCTGCTGAGATTTCACTGCTGCCCTGAACGTGTCATGTCATCGTATGTTTGCATGCGGCTCCGGGAAATGCCTATCCCCGGACCAGCAGTCCCGGCCGGAATCTTGACCAGAGTACTGCCGGAATCAAGCCCGCTGCCAGGACCGCCGCCAGCAGCATGACGGCCCCAAACTCCGGAATCACGTACGTTCCGGTCACCGTCACGGTCCCTGCCTTTGCAGCCTGGTCCGGCACCGGCTCGTATCTGTAAAAATTATCCTCCGTAATCGTTATGTCAGGATCATCCTGATGCCACACGGTGCCGTTTTCTGACTCTATCTGTATGGCGTATGGCGGCGAGATCAGGGGCCTTTCAATCAGCAGCTCGATACGGTCTTGGACTGCTCCCCCGTCAATCCTTACAAAATCAAAACTGACACTCTTTGAATCCAAGTCAAACCTGATCGGCGATACCTCGTATCCCGTGTACGACACCATTGCGCTCAGCTGTTCCCCGTCATACTCGTACTCTAGGTGCTGCCTGGCCTCTGCAGGGGATGGTTCGTCTCCGGGAATCGGGGTGATCCGAAGGATGCGGTCGTCGTTGTGTTCGGGGGCTCCCCTGCCGTCGCGGTTGCTTGTCAGAAGGTACAGAAATCCGTCAGGCCCGGTCTGCACGTCCCGGATCCTTCCAAATTCTCCCTGAAAGAGTTTCTCGTGGGAGACCACCCTGTTGTTTTCCAGATCAAAGTCAATCATGTGCAGATGATTTCCGCGGAGGGTCGCGACAAAGTATTTGCCTGCCCATTCCGGGATTTGGTCCCCGTCATAAAATTCAGCACCCGACGGTGCCCACGTGTCATTCCCCGTATGCAGTATGGGCTCCTGCAGGCCGTCTGCTGATTCGTCCCCCACTGTGTCAGGCCAGCCGTAGTTTGTCCCAGGTATTATGACGTTGACCTCGTCATGGGCAACCCCCCTCCACCCTGACGGCCCGTGCTCTGTTGCGACCATGTTGCCGGACTCATCCCAGTCCATCCCCTGGGGGTTCCTGTGTCCGATGGACCATACCGGGGAGCCGTCGTAAGGGTTGTCCTCTGGTATCGTCCCGTCAGAATTTATTCTGAGAATCTTTCCTGCCAGGGAATCCGGATTCTGCGCCGTGCCTGCATCCCCCGCATCCCCTGTGGTGATGTAGAGTGCTCCGTCCGGTCCGAACTGGATCCTTCCGCCGTTGTGGAACCATCCGCCTGGAATTCCCTCAACCAGTACCGTGTCCTCGGCGAGTACATCATTGACAAACTGGTAGCGGACCACCTTGTTTGCCGTAGAGAGAAAATCGCTGTAGGTGTAATACAGATAGACATAGCCGTTCTCCTCAAAGTCCGGATCGACTGCGACTCCAAGCAGTCCGCCTTCTGCGTTGCTGTCCCCCACCGACACCAGCGGTTCTGGCACAAGTATTCCGTCTTGGATTAACCTGAGGCTCCCCTCCCTTTCTGTAAATAAAATCGCGCCGTCTGGCATCCAGTCCATGCTCCATGGAACACTCAGGTTCTCGGCCACCACGTCCACCCCTACCCCAAGCTCCGGATACTCTTGGGCATATGCTGCGGGAATAAACGACAGTGCCAGGATGATGATGGCTATCAGAATTCTCATGTCTGGGAATGGAACCATCTTGTCATAAAAGTTGTAACTCTGTCAGCGTCTTTGCCCTTGCAAAGACTGCCGACCACTCATCCCAGCTCAGCCGTCCCGTCTGCGTGTTCTGCCTTGACGGATGATACGAGGTCAGAATCTGAATTGATTCGTGCTTGAAGAGTCTGTTGTGGCCAAACCCTGCAGGCCTAACCCCGTACATCCTGCACACTGCCTCGTAGGCGATTCTTCCAAGGCACAGGATGGTGGTGACCCTGGCCAGAATCTTTCTTTCCTGCTCCAGATACGAAAGGCAGGTGTCTGTCTCCTCCCTCGTGGGCTTGTTCTGGGGAGGCGCGCATCTTACCGCCGCAGTGACGTATGCGTTTTTGAGGACCAGCCCGTCATCACGCGACTGGCTGGTCGGGATTGACGCAAACCCGTGCATGTGCATTGCCCTTGCAAGCCAGTCGCCAGACGAGTCTCCGGTGAACATTCTCCCCGTCCTGTTTCCCCCGTGGGCTGCAGGCGCAAGCCCGACTATCATCAGTCTTGCGTTGACGTCGCCGAATCCCGGCAGCGGTCTTCCGTGGTACTCCTCGTCCCTGAACCGCCTTACCTTGTTGTGTGCAACGTCCCTGATGTACGATGCAAGCCGGGGGCACCTTTTGCACTCCAAAATCCTGCTGTTAAGGGACCTGATCTCCCTGAGCCTGGATGACATGCCTGTGCGGGGTACCATGTCATCTATAAACCTGAGACGCATCTAGGATGGCGATGTCATGACGGATTCAAACAACAACAACAACATCTAAATTTCCCATATCTTATTCGGCATCATTGAAGCATGATATCATAAAAAACCCCACCGGAATGATCCAGTTCTCCATGGACAGGGGGGAGAAGGTAACTGCAGAGGCGGCAGCAATGGTCTTTATGCGGGGCAACATAGAGACTGAAACCCGGACAAGAAAGAGCGGCCTCTTTCAGTCGCTGAAGGTGGCTGCATTTGGAGGCCAGTCGTTCTTTGTCAACGAGTTTACTGCGCGGGAGGACGGGTGCAGGCTTGGCCTCACCGGAAACATGCTTGGGGACATTGAGGTTATTACCGTTGATTCGGAGTTTATCGTCCAGTCGGGCGCCTTTGTGTGTTCCGTCGGGGATCTGACGCTGGATACGCAGTGGCAGGGATTTACCAAGGGCGTCTTTGGAAGCAACCTGTTCATGCTGAAGACCCTCGGAAGGGGAGACATGTTTGTAAACGCGTGGGGCGGCATCTTCAAGACGGAGCTGGCACCGGGCGAGAAGATGATAGTTGACAACTACCAGCTGGTGGCCATGAGTGCCACTGCAGACTACCGGGTCGCAAAACACGGTAACCTCAAGACCACTCTGTTTGGAGGCGAGGCGCTGGTAGTGGAGATTACGGGCCCCGGAACAGTCTACATGCAGACAAAGAACATCATGGAGTTTGCAAGGGCACTGATACCGTTCCTTCCAAAGCGGCACTAGCATGCTTGGCCTTGTACGTTGCAGAAAATCCCTGCAGAATGATTCAGGTATTGCAGGATGAAAGGATTTGCAGCCTGTCGATCTTGTTTTTGTCCTGATTGCCTGACACGCGCCTTTTATTGTACGTTGCAGAAAATCCCTGCAGAATGATTCAGGTATTGCAGGATGAAAGGATTTGCAGCCTGTCGATCTTGTTTTTGTCCTGATTGCAATTGAATCCTGACACGCGCCTTTTATTCAGCAGAACATACATGCTTTTTGTTCCAATCCCGAATCAGCCTGAACCCGGCGCATCCTTGGAGGCGTCAATGCTTAAATTCCGACAATCCCTCAATTGCCAAACGACTGGTACAAAGTTGAAACTTTTGCCCTTGCGCGGAATGAAGGACTTGATGAGGCTGCCTAGAGGCAGCGGACATCAGAGCATGTCAGGCACCACTTTCGGAGGCTCTCTGACAGCTGTAGGCGGGTTCTCGTACGGGTTCTCGTTCATGGAGCCGTCCCCGATAGAGCTGCTCTCCACCCTGGAGACCAAGTCGGGTCCTGCAATCCGGGAGGAGATATACTACTTTGAGGACAAGGGGGAGCGGGAGGTGGCGCTGCGCTTTGACTTTACCATGGGGCTGACCCGGTACATCGCATCCCAAAAGTCCATGAGGCTCCCTGCCAAGCTCTCAAGCTTTGGGGGCGTCTTCAGGTACGACGAGCCGCAGAAAGGACGGTACCGCTACTTTCACCAATGGAATGTGGAGATTTACAGCAAGCCGTCCCTGGAGTCCGAATCCGAGATAATCGAGATGACGTCGCGACTGTTTGACTCGCTTCTCCTAAAGGGAGTTACAATCGACATCAGCCACCGGGGTCTGGTCGAGTCGTACATCAACGGGGTCTTTGGATCGCAGGATCCCGGGCTGGTCGCCGACATCCTGCGCGCAGTGGACAAGACGTCAAAAAAACCGCACAAAGAGATTCTGCGCGAATTTGAAGAAAAGGGGTATGACCGGCAGAAACTGGAACTGATCCTGGAGTTTTCCCAGGTCAGGGGAACCATACCCGAGGTGGAGGGGATGTTTGACACTGCCCATCTGGAGTGGTGGGATTACCTGAAGAATCTCTTTGAATCCCTGGAGAACAGGGGCGTCTCAAACGTCAGGATTAACTTTGGCATAGTCCGCGGACTTGACTACTACTCTGGTACCGTCTTTGAGGTGTTTGCAGAGGGCTCCGGGCTTGGCGCGCTGGCAGGCGGCGGCAGGTATGACGCGCTGACTCGGGCCTTTGGAAGAGACGACATAGGGGCATCCGGCGTTGCAGGCGGCGTGGAGAGGATAATCCTGACAATGCACCAACAGGGAATAGTGCCGTCTCCTGTCAGGGAAAGAGTCGCGGTGCTTTACGTCAATGCCGAGATGCAAAAGGTCGCATCCTCCATCACGTCGCTCCTCCGGCTCAACGGCCTACACGCTGACATGGATCTTGTAGGCAGGAGCCTCAAAAAGCAGATGGACGTGGCAGGCAGTGCAAGGTTTGCCATAATCGTGGGGCCGCAGGAACTGGCAGAGGGGGGCGTCGTGTTGCGTGACATGCAGGATGGCACGGAGGGGGTCATACTCTTGGAAAAACTCACCGAGGATCCAAGATCCGTCCTCAGTTCAGAAAGGCCCTTGTAAGCATCATTATCTCAGGACCCGTGGTCAGCGTTCCGACCACCACGGCATTGTCGTTTGCAAGAATCCCCGATGCCACATAGGGAATGCCGTTGTTTATGGAGCTCTGCTCGACTTTTACCCCCAGCAGGCTTGCAAAGATCTCCATGTCCTTCTCGTCTGCCTCGGGATGGATTGCAGCCCCGGTGTTGTTTGCGACCATGACTGCCCCTGTCTGGTTGAATCCTGCGATCTTTCTCTGAATCGTTTCGACTCCCAGCACGTCTGATATAGTCTGGCAGTCCCTGTCTGAGAGCCACGGGGACACCACTGCGCCCCTGTCGTTTGCGCATATCACGTTTCCAAGCGCGGTAAACCTTGAATCCAGCACGCCGACCTCCAGATCAGTCTCTTCCCTCAGCAGGTCATACTCGTTTTGATACGCCGTCTTTGGCAATAGTATTCCCTTGTTGTTCATTACCGACAGTGATCCTATCAGCCTGGTGTTTGCAACTGACATGTACATGTACCTGACTCCAAGGTATGCCCCCAGTTTCTCTGCCCTTGACTTGGCAAACCCCATCGGGATCATGACCAGATCCGCATTCGTCCTGATGTACACCCCTATGTTTGATCCCCTGTACACATCATACTTGATGATATCCATGTCCTCAGATGGCTTTGCCGTGCGTTATGAATCTTGTTTGAGGCGGGTCTGCCTGCGCATTCATGATTGCCGGATTGGGCAGATATCCAAGGGAATGCCGGCGGTGGCTGCGACCGGCTCCGTACCGTGTCTGCAAAACCATACCGAGGCCATGCCGCGTCCCTGTGAGGGAATGACAGCCTGACGGGCGTGGTCGGCATCAGCCTGAATCTGCATCAATATTCGGGGTTGGTGCGTAATTCTTCTGACCGCCTAGTCTAGTCCGATACATTCAATGATCCCATGATCGCCCGCACGCGATAATGATCAAACACAACCGACGGGAAAGATACTGGCAGTACTACGAACTTGCAAACGAAGTTGAGGCATCTCACCTGAGGAGGACGCTGATTGAAATGATTCAGGAGAATCCCTGCCCGCGCTCCGAAAACAGCAACAGGGGCCGTCCCCGGATTCACTCCAAGGACAAGCTGGATTTTGCCTGCCTGCTGATGATGTCATACAACAACACCTTTCGCAGGATAGAGTCAGACCTGCGCGACATGCAAACTCCCTGGGACGGCGAGCCCGTGCCGGACCACACCACGATAGTCAGGCACCTCCAGACCATCCCGCCAGACTGGATGGATTTGGTGCTGGCCGAGACTGCACGCCGCTGCATCGCCGGGGCGTCCGGGGCTACCGGGCCGCTGGCCGCAGACAGCAGCGGGGTGGAGACTACCAGGTACGAAGACATCGAAAAACCCTACAAAAAGGAGCGTAATTTCGTCGAGATGCGTCAAAAAACCTACTGGAAATACCACATAACGGCCATCCTGGGACTACAGATTGTGCTGGCCACGTTTGCCACGCCGGGTAACGTCAACGACGTCACGATGCTGCCAGTCATGCTGGCAGAGATCAGGCGCCGCGGGTTTGACTTTTCGGGGAACGTCTTTGATGCGGACCGCGGGTATGACGCCGACTACAACTTCAAGGATCTGTTCTGGATGGGCATGGTGCCCAACATCAAGCAGAGAAAAGACGCCGTCAGCAGGGGCAAGCCAAGCAGGAAGAAGGCAGCCGGGCTGTTTGACTCGCACGAGTACAAGACAAGAGCCCTGGTGGAAGGCATATTCGGGGCCGAGGAGAGCCGGCGGCACCAGCTTCACTGCAGGTTCGTGCGCGAAGACAATCGGCGCCGGTTTGCCAAGGGAAGGGCAATCTCATGGAACATCCGGGTTCTCAACCGGTTTGAGTGCGCCCGCCGGCTAAATATACCGATACCGTCCTACGGCGGTTCGGCTTGCACGGAGTGCGCCTGATAATCCGACCCGTCCGTATCTGACCCCGCCCGTGAGAATGCGGCGGGAAATATTCAGATTAGGACATATCGGAATTACGCACCAACCTCTCAATATTCTCTATCTTTAAATAACATTCGCGCCGATCCTGATTCATGCCAATACCGGAAAATTTTCCCGAAGGGTTTGACCCGCTGGGAAAGATATCTGATTCCGACGGAAACTTCCACATCATGTGGGGTCCTGGCAGGACTGCCAATGAGGACGGCTCGCAGGTCGAGTCCCTTGCAGACTCTGATGTAAAGTCTGCATATGCGGCAAAAGGCGAGCAGCAGGTTCCCCTTGGAGTTAGCGGCACGACTGTTGCTGTGGACTGGGACTCGTGCATTGCAGACGGCGCATGCATAGAGGCGTGTCCGGTGCAGGTCTTCCAGTGGTTCAGGACCGAAAAGGACATTCCTGCAAAGGACGTAGTAGGCCAGACCTTCGAGGGTATCGGCAGCTCCGTCAAGGACGACAGGCATGATTTCACCGACAAGGCAGATCCGATCAGGGAGCATGACTGCATTTGGTGCATGGCATGCGTCTCGGTATGTCCGCCGCAGGCCATCAAGGTCGACCAGTCAAACATGGAGGCACACGACAAGGCCGCTGAGTCCTTGTGATACCCATACATTCTCTAAAATTCCGGTTTAGTCGTGACTAATTTTGTTTAGCTTTAAATAATAATCGAAAATAAAGGAATCCATGCCAATAGACGAAAAGTTTGTTGAAAATCTAGAAGTAGTTGGACAGACCAATCACTCAGACGGTGAGAATCTTCACTTTATCTGGGGCGAAGGCAGGACCGACGGTGAGGCATTCTCAGACGAGAACGTCCTTGCAGCGTACGAGGAGAGAGGAGAGGAACAGGTTCCTCTCGGTATCCACGGGACAACTGTCGCCGTAGACTGGGATTCTTGCATTGCAGCAGGCGCATGCATGAGCGTCTGTCCGGTACAGACCTTCCAGTGGTTCAGGACAGAGCAGGACATTCCTGCAGCCGATTGTCTTAATGCCACGTTTGAAGGAACAGGCGAGACAGAACAGGATGATCGTCTAGACTACACGGACAAATCACAACCAATCAGGGAGCACGACTGTACACAGTGCATGGCATGTCAGGAGGTATGTCCCACACATGCAATTCTGATCGAGCCATCATATCTGGAATACCACGAGAAGGAGGCAGGCACGTACGTCGTGATGCCAAGTTCCGGTGGCGGTCCACACTCACACCATTAAGGAAGCCTCTTCCTTTTTCTTATTTTTAAGATGCCGCACTAGACGGCATGCCGCTCAGCGTAATTCCCAAACAGCCTGATCCTGCATAAAGATCCTCAACAAATTTTAACCACCGTCATTCACAAACCCTTGCAGAGGTCGCCTAGCTCGGTAGGGCGCGGGCCTTGAGAGCCTGTGTGTGCAAACATACGGGGGTTCAAATCCCTCTCTCTGCGCCTTTCATTCCAATCGTGCCTGGACCGGCGGCTCAGTCCTTCAGGGTTCCAAGCTCTGCAAGCATTGCAGAGAGCTGGATCTCCGAGTTTGCGCCTACCAGCACCCGGTAGTCGTACCTTGCAATGATCTCAAGAATCTCCGGGAGCCTGTCATGCCTTGACTTGAACACTGCAGAGTTGATATACTTGAGAAAGTCCGACTCGGACATTCCATACACCCGGATCAGCTCGATCATCTTCTCTCTTGCCTCGACCAGCCTGCCTGACAGCGCCGCCTTCAGGACAGTATCGACGTCGGAGGTTCTTGTCAGTCCGGCAGATACCTTGACGTTCTCCTCTGTAATCGGGCCAAGGCTCGCAGCGGCCTGCATGATGTTGATTGCATGCCTCATGTCCCCCTCCGAGTAGTCATATACTGCCTTGAGGCCGCCCCTGTCAGTGGAGACGCCCTCCCTGCCTGCGATCTCCTCGAGTCTTGCGATGACATCGTCTTCTGCGACAGATGTGAACTTGAATGTGGCGCACCTGCTCTGCAGCGGATCTATGATCTTTGATACGTTGTTTGCTATCAGGATGAACCGGCACGTCCTTGCAGTATCCTCGATGATCCTCCGCAGCGCCGTCTGGGCGCCGGAGGTCATCTCGTCTGCCTCGTCCAGTATTATGATCTTGAATGGCAGGTCGCTCATGCCTGCAAACCTTGAGAACTTCTTTACCCTCTCCCTTACCATATCTATCCCCCTCTCGTCAGAGGCGTTAAGCTCAAGGGTGTAGTCCTTGGAGTGGTCCCCGAGAATCTGCCTGGTGATGCACAGGGCCGTGGTCGTCTTGCCCACTCCTGCAGAACCCGAGAACAGAAGATGCGGCATGTCCGTGGGATCCTTGATTAGTGCCTCCAGACTTCCAATTATGTCTGTCTGGTTGACTACCTCTGAGAGTGTCTTGGGCCGATACTTTTCCACCCACATGCCCGCGCCTGACATGATGGTATGCGCGTGATTCCCACTAATAAATCGGGCAGATTTGCCGCAGCGATTCTGGCACGCCCAAGTGCAAGCATGAACCCTGTCTGTTGCATCAGTTCAGGCAGGCTCTGGATACACTCTAGGTTATATCATAATTACCCACCGCTAAAATACAAACGCTCATTGCATGTTACGTGTGAATAATTTGAGTTACAGAATAGCTTCTCCTTACACTTATCTCTAATTGGGGATTAAGAGAGGAGCAGTGATTTTGATGGATATTGGCAGCGTGGAAAAGGTACACTCTATAGGATATGGCCTAAAGGATGCAAAGTTTACTGTCAGCCGGGACTTTGGATTCGATGTTGCCGGCACCAAGGTAAAGGGAACCCAGGGCGAGGTCAACAACATACCGCGGTGGCTGGGCAAGATTCTTGACAAGAACAATCTTGGGGTGCTGGAATCGCCGGACATGATTACCGAGCTCAAGCAGGCCCTTGCAAAGGAGAAGATGGTTGGGGAGTACCAGATGGCCACGCTTGACTCCCACTTTTACATAAAGCTAAGAGAGTCCATGAGGGAGCTTGCCCGCGATGACTTTGACAGGATCGAGAGCATGATGCTGGAGCTGTTCAGGATGAGACGCGGCAAGCTGGTAAAACTGGCAGACTCTATCAAGCTGAATTCGGACCTGTACGGCAGGCTGACTGTCGAGGAGAGCATCTTTTACAAGACCATCTATGAGAACAGTCAGGCCCTTGAGGCACAGATAATGGATGTGGCCCATGAGTGAGACGCAGGTCAGGACGTTTAGCGACTCTGCGCTGTCTGATCTGGTAAAGCAGTTTCTTGTCAGGTTCAAAAACAGGGACGGCGCATACCGGTACCTGGATGCAATAGACCAGATGATGCCAAGGAATACAAAGTATATCATCGTGGACTATAACGACCTGGTGACACAGCCTGAGATCGAGGCCATGTTTACGGAGAACCCTGACCGCATCCTTGAGACGTTTTCAAACGCAATCAAGGAGGCCCTCCAGACGAGATTCCCCGAGTATGCCGAGAAGATCAAAGACGAGATCCGCGTCAGAATAGTCAACTACCCGCTGGAACGGAGCCTGCGGCAGATCAATGCAGAGACCATAGGGACCATAACCAGCGTGTCTGGAATGGTGGTAAGGGCCTCTGAGGTAAAGCCGCTTGCCAAGGAGCTGCTCTTTGCCTGTCCTGACGGACACCCCAACAGGGTGATCCGGATAAAGGGAATGGACGTCTCGACCCCCGTGAGGTGCAGCAATACAGAGTGCAAGCACCGCGAGTTTGAGCTAAAGCCCGAGGAGAGCAGGTTTATCGACTTTCAGATTCTCAGACTGCAGGAGCTTCCAGAGGATCTGCCGCCAGGACAGCTGCCCCACTACATCGACGTCTCAATCAAACAGGATCTGGTGAACAGCGCAAGGCCGGGAGACAGGATAATTCTTACCGGGCTGGTCCGGGTAGAGCAGGAGTCCGTGGCAGGAGTCCAGAGGGGACACAGCGGACTTTACCGGCTGAGGATCGAGGGAAACAACGTAGAGTTTCTGGGCGGCCAGGGCACAAAGACCTCGCGCAAGATTGAGAGGGAGGAGATCTCCCCGGAGGAGGAGAAGATGATCAGGGCACTGGCCCAGAGTCCGGACGTATACCAGAGGCTGATAGACTCGTTTGCGCCGCACATCCAGGGCCAGTCGCTGATAAAAGAGGCCATACTGCTGCTGATCGTAGGCTCCAACCAGAGGCTGCTGGTGGACGGAAGCAAGATTCGGGGCGACATCAACGTGTTTCTGGTGGGGGATCCGGGAACCGCAAAGAGCGAGATGCTAAAGTTCTGCTCAAGGATCGCCCCGCGCGGCCTGTACACGTCCGGCAGGGGCTCCACTGCGGCGGGCCTGACAGCTGCCGTAGTCCGGGACAAGACCGGAATCATGATGCTTGAGGCAGGCGCCGTCGTGCTCGGCGATCAGGGGCTGGTCAGCATCGACGAGTTTGACAAGATGAAACCCGAGGACAGAAGCGCGCTGCACGAGGTCATGGAGCAGCAGTCTGCAAGCATAGCAAAGGGGGGAATCGTGGCCACGCTCAACGCAAGAACATCCATCCTGGCTGCGGCCAACCCGATGTACGGCAAGTACGATCCCTTCAAGAACATTACAGAAAACGTCAACCTGCCGATCCCGCTTCTGACGCGTTTTGACCTGATATTTGTCGTAAGGGACATACCCACACGGGAGAGGGACGAGGTGATTGCAAGGCACATCATAGATCTGCACACCCCCAAGGGAACAGACAGGCGCTCTGTGATTGACGTGGATACGCTCACGAAATACCTCTCGTATGCAAAGCGCTCTGCGCCCAGCCTGACAAAGGAGGCAGAGGCGAAGATACTGGACTACTACCTTCAGATGAGGAACGTGGAATCAGAAGAGATGATCACAGTAACCCCGAGGCAGCTGGAGGGAATAATCAGGCTCTCCACGGCAAGGGCCAGGCTGCTGATGAAGGACACAGTAGAGGGGGAGGACGCAGAGCGCGCCATATTCCTGATTCAGAGCATGCTGCAGGATGCAGGCGTGGACGTCAACACCGGCAAGGTGGACTTGGGCGTCTTGCAGGGAAAGCCAAGAAGCGAGGTATCCCGGATGCGGCTGTTCATGGACGTGCTAAAGTCGCTAGAGGGCGACAACAAGATACCTGTGGAGGAGAAGACGCTTGTCAAGGAGCTTGGAAAGACTGAAAAGTTTACCGACGACGAGGCAAGGGAGTTCATCAAAAGGATGCAAAGGGAAGCATCTATTTATGAATCAAGGCCAGGCCACTATAACCGGGTATGAAAATAGAAAACCTGAAACTTCCCAACCCCGCAATCGAGTTTCTCGTGTCGCAGGGGTTTGAGGAGCTGTACCCGCCGCAGGCGGCAAGCGTAAAGGCCGGCCTGCTTGAGGGGGAGAGCATCCTGGTGTCTGCGCCCACGGCAAGCGGAAAGACCCTGATTGCAATGATTGCGATGCTGGGATACCTCTCCGGGAACGGCGGGAAGGTGGTATACCTCAGTCCGCTGCGCGCCCTTGCAGCAGAAAAGTTTGCAGAGTTTAGGGAACTCCAGAACGTCGCCCTTGAGAGGAGGAGCATCCGGGTGGGGATGGACACCGGGGACTATGAGGGCTCCCGCCGAAACCTGGACAAGAACGACGTGCTGGTCCTGACCAACGAAAAGATGGACTCCATAATAAGGCGCGGCGAGGACTGGCTTGAGGACATAGGGCTGGTGATATCTGACGAGGTGCACCTGATAGGGGACCGGGGAAGGGGTCCGGCCCTTGAGATGACCCTCACGCAGCTCAGGCGGCTGAACACCAAACCCCAGATAGTGGGCCTGAGCGCCACTGTTACCAACTCAGAGGAGATAGCAAGGTGGCTGGGGTGCAAGCTGGTCCAGAACAGCTGGAGGCCGGTCCCGCTGTCTGAGGGGGTGTACAGCGGGGGGGTGGTCACAATGAATGACGGCCGCACCTTTGAGGTTCCGCACAGCGTGCGGGGGACGCCCGTGGACCTTGGCGTGCAGTCGGTGCTTGACGGGGGGCAGTCCCTGATATTTGCATCGACCCGCGTCCGCTCAAAATCCCTTGCGACAAAGGCAGCAGACGCGATATCAGGCACCCTCAAGGCAGCAGACGCAGGCAGGCTTGAGAAGGTCTCCGGCGACATCATGTCAAGGAATGAGCACACCGAACTGGTAACGACGCTTGCCGCGCTGGTCAAAAAGGGCGTTGCATTCCATCACGCCGGACTGAACCAGAACTGCAGGGAGACGATCGAAGACGAGTTCCGCAGGGGGACAATCAAGCTGCTCTCGTCGACTCCCACTCTTGCTGCAGGAGTCAACCTGCCTGCAAGGAGGGTGGTGATATCAAGCGTCAGCAGGTATGACGCCAGGGCAGGCGTGAACGCGCCAATCAGCGTGCTGGAGTACAAGCAGCTGTGCGGGAGGGCCGGACGGCCCCAGTACGACGAGTACGGGGAGTCCATAGTGATTGAGACTGACACGTACGGGGATCTCATGGAGTACTATGTTAACGGGGAGCCTGAACCGATCGAGTCCCAGATAATGGATGACCGGTCCCTGAGAATACACACGCTCAGCGTAATCGTCACAAACCCAGGAATAAAAAAAGAGGACATTTTGGACTTTTTCCTGGAGACGCTGGGGGGGCAGCAGTCCCGCACGTCCTCTGTCAAGTTCGGCGTGAACATATCGCTGCGGCTCCTCACGGGCAACTCCATGATAGTGCAAAAGGGCGGCAGGTATGCTGCAACCAGGCTGGGAAGAAGGACGTCCCTGCTGTACCTTGATCCAGTGACTGCCACGACCCTCCTTGAGGCTGCAAGGGACGCGACCCCGGGAACGCACACGCTTGGGTTCCTGCACCTGGTGACCGAATGCGAGGAGTTTTATCCAAAGTTCGCACTTAGGGTCAGGGATCACGACCTGGCACAGGCACTAGTTGAAAGCCATCCAGAACAGATGCTGGGGTCCGTGCCTGCTGCTGCTGCCGCCGCCGCCGCCGCCGCTGCCCATTACGCGTCCCGGAGCCTGCTTGCACTCCATTCGTGGATATCAGAGTCCTCCGAGCTTGCCATATCTGACACCCTGGGAGTCGAGTCAGGCGACATGCACAGGCTAGTCGAGAACGCAGACCGGCTCCTCTACTGCCTGGGCGAGATCTCAAAGATTGCAGACCGGACCGAGCTGCTTGAGGAGATTAACACGCTGAGAACCCGGGTGGTCAACGGAATCGGCGAGGAGCTTGTGGGCCTTGTGCGCATAAAGGGGATAGGCAGGGTGAGGGCAAGGGCGCTATACAAGAGCGGGATCAGGACCCTCGAGGATCTCTCCGGGGTCACCCCAAGGAGGCTTGCAGAAGTCGACAAGATAGGGCCCGCACTTGCAAACAAAATAAAGTCCGAACTGAAGAGGAGGATCAGGTAGTTGGCAGATCTAGTAATTCCGGCGCTGGCATCATGCATCGTGGCATTCCTTGCAGTGTATGCCATGACGCCCCCGCTGACCCGGTACCTGGAGGGCAGGGGCATGGTGGTGCCTGACGTGGCCAAGAAGGGCAAGAAGATGGTCGCAAGGCCGGGGGGAATATCGATCGTCGCCGGGATGATCGCGTCTGAGGGAGTCCTTTATGCGTTTTTGCAGCTTGACGCGATCCTTGCAGTGATGGCCACCACGGGAGCCGCATTTGCCGTCGGGTACGTGGATGACCGGAGGACAATGGGCGGGTGGTTCAAGCCGGTACTGCTTGCGGTTTCTGCTGCCCCGATAATTCTGCTCGGCACGTATGACACGAACCTTGCATTCCCCCCGTTCGGGGAGGTGCAGATCCCGATACTGTACTTGGCAATAATACCAATCATGATCGCCGTAACCGGAAACACGATAAACTCCATTGATGTCATGAACGGAGTCGCAAGCGGGTTCATGGTGATTGCCGGATTCTCGCTTTCGCTCTGCCTCTTCATACTGCAGAACTTTGAGATGGCACTGGTCAGCCTGCCGCTGGGATTTGTGGCGCTGGCATACTACAGGTACCACAAGATACCAAGCAGCATATTCCCTGGGGATTCGGGGGCGCTGGCATTCGGCGCCATGTACGGCGCCATTGCAATAGTGGGGGATGTCGAGGTGATAGCCGCAGTCGCGCTGCTCCCTGCCATATTCAACTCTTTCCTCTTCCTGTCCAGCACAAAGCGGATAGTCGAGCACCGGCAGGTCCCGGGAAACCCGGTGGAGGTTACCGACGATCTTTTGTTCCGGGATACTGGCGACAAGATTGCCCCAAAGAGCCTGGTAAGGCTGATCCTGACATGGGGGCCGCTCTCTGAGAGGCAGGCGGCCATGGCAATCTTCAGGCTTGCCGCCTTCTCGGGGGGCCTTGCAGTGGCCACAGCCGTTCTGGCAGGTGTATTCCAGTGAAGTCCATATACGCCATGTTGGTCATCATGTGGCTGCTGATTATTGCAGGCGGGGGAATAGCGGTGCTTGTGTTGGGGCCGCTGCACCTTGAGGGCGTCGACCCGCTGCTAACGTCTGCGCTAAAGGGTGCAGTGGCAATAGGCATGGTGGTGCTGTGGGTGCTGGTCCTCTCCAAGATGAAGAACTGGGTGTTTGGGAGACGAATACGGTACTAGCCTTCTTCCATCCACGCCTTTCTCTTCTTTTCGTACTCTGCCCTGGTGTACCGTATCGTCGCCGGCACCCCCATGACGACCACGCCGTCCGGGACGTCCCTTGTCACCACGGAGCCCATCGCAACGACGCTGTCCTGGCCTATGGTTATTCCGGCCATGAGGGTCGCATTTGCGCCAATCACGGCATTGTCCCTTATCGTGATACCTGCGAGCCTGTCAGACATCGGGTAGGGATCGTTGGTGGTGGTGACAGAGGGCCCTATGAAGACGTTCCTTCCTATTCTGGTGAGATACGAGATGTGCGCGTTTCCCTCTATCTTTGTGCCCTCCCCGACCTTTGCGCCATAGTCCAGGTGGACAAGCGATCCTATCTTGACGTTGTCGCCGATCTCCACGTCATCGCCAACGTACGCAAAGTGCCATATCTTGACGTTCCTGCCAATCTTTGCCGACTCGGATACAAAGTTTACAACCAATCTAAAGATGCCATGGGCCTGCCGAGCTAATAATCTTTTCAGGCAGGTCATCCTTGTGCTCCTGCAGGAAACCCATCTCCTGCTCCCTGTTTCTCAGTTCGTCTGGGAGCATGATGGGAATCTCGCCTATTATGGGGTAGAACCTGGAGCACTCCTGACAGTACAGGGCCCCCTCCGAGACCCTGCCGTCCTCCTTCTCGTTAACCACGAACAGTTCCAGCGGATAGCTCTTGTCGTTTGGGCACGCCAGAATGTCCATCATTGTCCTGTTCATCTCAAATCCAGATAGATTGGGATCCCCTTCTGGCTAGATAAAAGTGCAGCTTCGGCGATCCTAGTGACGTTTACTGCCTCTGAAGCCGTTACGGGATGCTTGTTCCTGCCCTCCATTGCGCCAAGAAAGCTCTGAATCTCTAGCAGGAGCGGCTCCTGCTTTACGTTGTCTATCGTGACGGTGCTGTCCTGCTCCTCCACTGTTATCTTTTGCGTTATAAAGTCAGAGGATATCACCGCGTCGGTACACACCGCATCAAACCTCCTGCGCTTCTTTGGGGTGATCCAGTTTGAGGATATCATGGCAATCTTCTGGTCTTCGTACCCCAGCATTATGCTTGAAAAGTCCTCGTGCTCGTGCCTTATGCTGCCCGCCCTTGCAAAGACCACGTGCGGCATCCTGCCAAACAGCCAGTTTGCAGTATCGATGTCATGCGTTGCAGTGTCGTGGACGATGCCCACATCCTTGATGTGGATGGGAATCCTGTTCCCGCGGTGAAACTCCAGCATGATGAGATCCCCGTATGTCCTGTCCGTTACAATCTCCTTTACCCTGCGCACTGCGGGGTTGAACCTCTCGATGTAGCCGCATGTCAGGATTACCCTGTTTCTCTCTGCAAGCAATGCAAGCCTCTCCCCGTCCTCTGCCGTATGCGTGAGGGGTTTTTCCACAAAGACGTGTTTTTTTGCCTCCAGCAGCCTCTGCGCAACCTCTGCGTGTGTTCTGGTGGGCGTGACTACAAGGGCCCCGTCAAACTCCTCTTCTGCTGCCAGCATCTCGTCGACTGACTGGTAGTGGTTTACAGAGTACCTCTCCCCGTACTCTTTGCTGCGTGCGGGGTCGGCATCGCACACTGCGCCAAGCACGCCCAGCTGCGAGAGGATCCTGGCGTGGTTCCTGCCCCATCCGCCGACTCCTATCTGTACTACCCTCATCTAGTATACCCCGGTCAGCCAGTGGGAGTAGTCCGGATTCCTGCCCATTACGATGTCTGCGTACCTGCCCTTGATCTTGCATGTCATGTCCCCCGGCGTGCCGCGTCCTATCGTCACGGAGTCGACTGACGTGACCGGGGTTATCTCTGCTGCGGTTCCTGTAAGAAAGATCTCCTCTGCCATTGACAGCTCGTCCCGCGTAATCCCCCTCTGGATGACATCGACTCCCATGTCCCCTGCGATCCTGATTACAGTATCCATGGTGATCCCCTCAAGCGGGCCTGATGCCTGCGACGGCGTGACAAGCTGGCCTCCTTCCCTTACAATGAAGATGTTCTCCCCTGCAGCCTCGCTTACGTTTCCGTGGCGGTCAAGCAGGATTGCCTCGTCTGCCCCGCGCTCCCTTGCCTCGTTGGTTGCAATGACTGAGTTGAGATAGTTTCCGCTGATCTTTGACTGTGTAGGCGTTGACATGCCTGAGAACTTTCTCCACGAGACCACCGCAGCCGAGATCCCGCCCCCGTCAAACATCTCCCCGAACGGAAACGTGATTATTCCCATGCTTGTGGGGGTCCTGTCAGTTATGTGAAGGTTGATTCCATACTCCCCTACAAAGTAAAACGGCCTGATGTAGCACGACTCCCTGATCTTGTTCTTTTTGCAGGTTTCGGTGATGGCCCCTGCAATCTCTGCATCCGAGAACCTCAGGGGCATGTTGTAGAATTGGCCGGATCTCCTGAACCTGGCTATGTGGGCATCAAGCCGGAACACGTTGAGGTTTGCATCGTTCCAGTACGCCCTTACCCCCTCAAAGACGGAGGTTCCGTAGTGGATGGCATGCGTGGTTATGGGAATGCCGGCATTCTTTGTCAGGACGTACCTCTGGTCCAGCCATGTATATCTTGAAAACGGCACTGCCATGGGGCAATTGCACCCGGCGCGTATATTAATCTCTAATCATTTTGCGGATCCCCTGCAAACCATGCCTGGCCGGATCCGCTGCTGTGCCGCCGGGCTGGAATGGCATGCGTCTACCTTGACCATCCGTCCTTGGGAAACTTCATTCCCGCGACCCTGGTGGTGGCATCAGGCATGCCTGCAAACATCTCCACAGTCTCCCAGTCCTCCTCGATCACCTTTGTGATGCTCTCCGGGACGTCACCCCTCCACCCGGACTCCCTTCCAAGGGCCGCCTCGTACAGTCCCTCCTTGACTGATGTTGCAGAGAGCGGCTTTCTCTGGCCGGTCCTGGGCCTCAGCCTGTACATCCTGAGCATGTATCCCTCGGCCTTGTCTCCCGTGTATGAAAAGAACTCCCCGCTGACCCCGTTGAGAATCTGCCTTCTCAGCTGCCACGATTTCGGGGAGAACAGCGGCGGCATGTATCTTTTGAACGGTGCGTGGAAGGCATAGTCGTCGGTAATCTCTATGGAATCCCCAAAGACGGACTGCAGCATCCTGCTTCTTGTCTCAAAGCTGAACGGAAAGCTCCTGGTGTTGATCTCCCTGTCCCCGTCCCTGAACACCACCGGCATGACCTTGACTGCGTCTGCGTCTGCCTGCAGTTCCGAGATTATCCTGACATGGGCGTTGGTTACCGGATTCAGGTGTGCAAGGTATAGAGCGGTAGTCAACATGCACCGGCTAGATGGGTATTATTATGGAGTGTTGATGTCTGTCCATGGGACTACTACTACTACCACTACCCATACGACTCGTACTTGACTTCAAAGCTTTTATCCTCGCGCTTATCGTGCTCTGTTACAAAGCCCCTTGGCTTTAGAAAGTCCATCACCCCGTCGATGGTTCCCTGCCAGCCGCAGACGTAAAATATCGTGTTCTCCTTTGTCACCTTCTCGCCGAGCATCTCCTCAAGCGGGGACATTCCGCCCTCCTTGGGCCTCAAAAACGTCTCGACCCTGCCTGTCTGGCCTGTCCATGATCTGTTGAACCACTCCTGCGGCCTGCTGATTGCGGCCCTGTACTTAAAGTTCCACCCGTCCTTGCCCCTTTTGATGCTGTCGTATTCAAGACGCGTCAGGACGTCCTTGTAGGCCAGCTCGTCAAGATAGCTTGCGCCGTGAAGGACTAGGATCTCCCTCTTGTCCTGGATATCGTGAAGGTGCTGTGCAAAACTGACAAACGGTGCAAGCCCGGTGCCTCCCCCGATGCATATTATCCTTCTGTTGTCCTTCTCCCCGTTTGGAAGCTCGTCGTTGATTAACAGCGCCCTGCCTGTGGGCTTGAGCCAGAGGATCTCGTCGCCCTCCTTTATGTTGAATATCTGGGTGGTCAGCCTTCCCGGGAGCGGCTTTCTTACCCACCTGATTATAAGTTCGATGTAGTCCCTGTTCTCCGGATGCGACGCAATGGAGTATGCCCGCCTGACAATCTTTCCGCCTTCCACGGGATTTGGCAGTCCCAGAGTGATGAACTGGCCCGGCTTGTAGTCTGGCACCGAACCGTCGTTTGGCACCATCCTGATAATTACAAGATCCTCCTTCAGCAGATGAACGTACGTAACAGTTCCCTTGTTATCTATAACCACAACTGATCAACTTTCTTCCCATGGTTAAATATATTATGTCCCTGCAGATTCTCATGCAAACGCAGGCAACACCAGGATCGTCTGCCTGCAGCATCATCCTGGAGACATCTTGTTCCTGGATGAGCATGGATGGGGACGCCATCCGGCATACACGGCAGGTGTTTGGAGAACCTGCCAACCAACTCTGTTTCCTAATTACGCTCGACACAGATACTCGTCTGTGCAATTCTGCCTACGTCGTCGTCTTGCCCCCTTCCCTTGCAGTCCTTGGGCCGGGCTTGTAGGCTTGCACGATCCTTGGCGTGCCGTACCCGTTGTCGATTGCAGTATCGATCATCTGGTTGTACAGCTGCACCTTTCCGTATATCTCGGCCTTGACGTTCTCCCACTTGCGCGCGCTTATGCACTCGCCCAACACCCGCTTGAACGTGGAAAATACAATCTCGACTGACCACCGGTCGTTGTACCCTGACTCCCTGCGCCACGCCTTCTGGAATTCCCTCTTTTGTTCGCGCGTGAGGCCTGCAAACTTGCGTTCTGCCGTCTTGTCCATGCAGTCCAGGTCCCCCAGCTGCCTGAATCCTGCCTCCTTGCGGGGCATGCACCCGTTCGCCTTTCCGGCAAAGTCGATGCGGACGGGAATCAGCGGCTCGATTCCCTGCTCGTCGCAGTACCTGCGGATCTTCTGGGCGTCGTACGCGCCGTCGGCTGCCGCCTTGGTGCCTGCAGAAGTGTCTGAGTTTGGTGATTTTTTTGCATTTGCAAGGGCCTGCCCCACCAGTTCCTCAAACTGCGGAGAGTCCCCGCACTTGTCGTCGGTTATGGCCACGGCGTAGATCTTTTTGGTTTTGGCATCCACCCCGACGTGCAGCTTTATGAAGCCCCGCCTGGTCCCCCACTTTTCTGTCATCCAGTCGCCGCGGCTTGTGGGCTTGAGTCCAGTGGAGTCGAAGGCAAACAGCTTGATCTCGGCCCGGGTGCCGCCGTCTGAGAACCACGCAGAAGCCGTGCCGCTACCATCATCATTGTCTGCAACAGTGCAGCCAAGCTTGGCCATCCTCTTCTGGAACGCCGAGTACGTGGGCGCGTTTTCCTTGCCGACTATCGTCTCTGCCAGACCCTGGAGCTGCCTGTACCTTATGCCGGTGGCGTTTTTGAACAGGGATGCTGCTGCAAAGCACGCGTTTGAAAATACGTACGGGCGGCCTACCTTCCCGCAGTTTAGCTTCTCGACTCCCTGAGTCAGGATCTCCGGGCTTATCTGGAGCGTCCACAACTGGCCGCGGTCTATGTACCTGCGGTCATCGTACTGGAACCGGCGTTCTTTGGATTTGAAAGATTTTTTAGCCTCATGCGTGCCCGTTTTGTCTGGAGAGGATGTGTTTTCAGTCATGGCGATAACCTGACTGTCTGCACACCTCTCTGATCAATACGGTTTTCTATTGAAGATGTTTGATATTATGTTCAAATTCAACTGATCTGGCCTAATTCTGAACCTGTTGGGTGTGACTGGCGATAATTAGGAAACAGAGTTTGCCAACCGCTAAACGTTAATAACCATTCCTGAAACCATAACTCGATCAGAATTCTGATTCTTGGGCCGGTCGTCTAGTCTGGTAGGATAGGTGCATGGCATGCATCGGATCAAGGGTTCAAATCCCTTCCGGTCCACATATTTACATGACTTTTCTGGGTTCCACGCGTATCAGTAGGCGTGAAGTTGGCAAAAGGCAAAATTGAAAGGTCAAAGGACGCGCCTGATTGCCCCACGCATCATCTGTCATAAACCCTGCCCCTGTGATCTATTTTCATGACCACGACTGTCCGGATATTCTCGTCCAGGTCTAAGATTATGCGATATTTTCCCACACGCACCCGGTAATACGGAAGATTGGTAAGGCGTGTCGCGTAATGATGCGGATTGTCAATGCAATCGCCGATCTTGTCGCGGATGCGCCGTTGAATTTCGGGATCCAGTTTCTCCAACTCCCTTTCGGCCCTCGGCAACCATGCGAGTTTCCAAGCCATACCACTGTATGAATGCCTCTTAATTAATAATCGATTATGCCTACAGAACCGTTAGGTTTTCAAGCTATCTGCTAGAAGTCGGTGCCTCGTGTATTGTTCTGGCAGGGTGCGTGTTCCTTGCATCTGCAAGGCTTTCCTCAATGTCCCTCAAATCCTCGCTTGTCATAACGTCCTCTTCCTTGTCAAGACGTATTATCCTGTCCACGATAGACCCGTATGACTCGTCCGGATATTTTCGTATCTTTGCAAGCTCGTTGCACAGTATGTGCAACCCCGCCTCCGCAGTTCCTTCACTGATCTCGTCAAGTCGTTTCCTGGTTACGGCCTGCCCGCCGGGAACGTTGCTCAGAAGTCTGGCTATCACATGTTCGTCGGATTCATCCGGATAGTTACGCTTCATGTTGACATGTGCTTTTGCATCAACCGTTAGATTCGTGCTGCCTTCTAACATGCACCATGTACCACAAAATGACATAAAAAGCAATTGATCGGCTGAAATTACCATGCAGCTAGTCGCATGGTTGGCTATCTAGACCTATGACAGGTTGTCGCTGGACTGACGCGAGATGTTTTGCAGACACGGTGGAACCTAAAAAAAGTCATCATTATAGACTGAATCTCCTTGAGTTGGTCTAGAAATACTACCTTCTCGTTGTCGATAACCGCTGCGTTGCCCGACATACTACGTCGTGTGTTTTCCGCAGTGTATTAAGTTCATCTAACAGGTTCCCTTGGAACATGCAGAATACTGGCGTGCTGCATTGGTCTGAGCACGGAAACATGGGGGAGGTTACATAATCATTCCTTAGACTAACGCAGAAAATAACCTTCAAACAACATGCATGAAAAAAAAGGGGGTATTGTAAGCCCCCGATGGCCATCTGTCGTTATTTCGTGAAATGTGTGTAGATCTGCATCCGCCGTGGGTGCGAAGCCCTCTAGACTGCAATCACTGTGGATTCTGGTGATGGAACCTAAAAATACCATGTTATAGTCGCAGGCCCCTTCCAAAGTATGCTGTTTTATCCTACGCATAGTAATCGGATTAAAGATTCGGAAAAACTGCCCATGGGATTTGGATCTATGGCAGATTGTGGCACTCCAATGAGCATGACGGCATCGGCATCGCATCATGTCTCGGGAGCAGGATGGCCCGTCTGATAATTTCAGGAATCGGATCCCGCGGAATCTTCTGTTTAAGGCGTGAAAGGCAGGACACTGCAAGGTTTGCAGCAGACGCAGGCGACGGCGGCCTGGATGCAAGATATCCTGGTACGGAACTGTTCTTCGCGCATTACATGCATGTCAGGCAGTGCAGGAAGGCGGTTCCACGGGTATGCGCCGCGCCTTCTGCCATGGCCCCTTCTGTGGGCCGATGGCCTCGAACACGTAATCGATCAGCCTCACTATGGCGACCTCCCTGCTGCGCAGCAGCTGCCTGATTCTCTTCTGCAGTTCGTCGAATCCGCCAAAGAAGGTTGCAGATAGCGCCCTCTTGAGCTCCCTCCACTCCACCTCGATGGGATTGTGCTGCGGCGTGCGCGGGGGCAGAAACCACCGAACCACGTCGCCTTTCGTACCTTCAACGTACCGCTCCATGTCCTTGCTGGTGTGGGCTCCGGCGTTGTCCATGATCGCGTAGATCTTTCCATACTTCCGTCGAAGGTATTCCAAAAGTGCAGCCACGCTTTCAGTGTTGGCAGACTCGTGGAACTGTATGTCCAGCGTGCTCTTGCCCAAGGCCCCTGTTACCTTGACTGTCTTTTTGGAGCAGTTGGTCTTGACTGTGTCCCTGCCGCCCCTGCGCCGTATGCCGCGCTTGGAGGCCGGAGAGTCGGCAAATCCGGCAAAATCAATGAACGCTACCTTGTAGCCGTTCCTGTCATGCTCCCTTGCCTGCCGGATCGTCTCCTCCACGTATTCGGCCAGATCCTCGGCCGTGGCCGAGTTGTACGGCACGGGCCGAACTCCCCTGACTGAAAAGTTCATCCTGCGCGTCAGCTTGAGCGCACCGCTGTCGCTGTACCGGATCCCAAACGCGTTTAGAATGCGGCGGCCGACGAGTCTGGCCGTCCACGTGCCGCGGAAAAAGCCGCTTGCCATGGGCTCCTTGGCGATATCCCCGTCAAGGGATTCCTTCTGTGCGTCGGACAGGCGACACGGCCTGCCGGGACTCTTGCAGTCGTGCCTGCGCTCCAAGCCGCCTTCCTCCAGCCGCAGCAACCAGTCATGTATGGTGCTGGTTGCCACCCCGATGGCCTTTGATATGGCATCCGGGGTCTCGCCTTTCTTTCGGTGTATGGCCGCCTGTAGCATGGCTTTGGCCTTACCGTGAGGTTCCTCACTGCGTATCTGTTCAAGTTCAGATAGGCTGACATCCCGGAGGAACTCGTCCCCACGTTTTACATGTCTGGCTCGGTTCATGAAGATGTCTGGCTCTACTAGGATCTTTGTGTATCGATTTAACCAATTGGATGAATCTTCTTTTTTCCGGATCTTTAATCCGATTACTACGCATGTGTGATTTCCTTGTCACTATCATGTCACGAGCATATGCGTGCAGTAGGTTTTGTCAGTTTTGTACAGAATTCTTGCATACTTGGATCACCCGTAACAGACTATGGCGCATTTTGCAGGATATAACATCGAATCGAATCTTATAATTTTGCAAATCTTATAAATTTTGCAAATCTTATAAATTTTGCAAATCTTATAAATTTTGATAATCTGATAATTTTGCAGTTTTTGGCCGCAAACGTAAATGTTCCACCATACGCCAAGATTGAGTGCCCACACATGCCGGCGGTGGCAGTCCTTGCCAACGAAAACCAGCCACGTTTGCATAGTGATTGATCAAAAGCTGTGAATATATATTATATTAACACGTAGTGATCAGCATGGCAAAGATAACAGTCGACATAACGCCTGACAAGAGCCTGATCAAGAAGCTCGGCCTGGTCGGATACAGGACAGAGCAGGCGGTGGCAGAGTTGATAGACAACGCCATCGACGCACGGCTTGACGATACGGGGACGATCAGCGTCATCTTGCACTTTAGGTTGGGGCAGATTGAGGTGTCCGACGACGGATGCGGGATGGACTCTGAGGGGCTCAGGGAAGCGCTGACTGTTGCCAAGGAAACAAAGAAAGGCAAGCTGGGACAGTTCGGGCTCGGCCTGAAGAGCGCGTGCTCGAGCCTTGGAAAGGCCTTTACCATACGCACCACGGTACCGGGATCGAGTTTTATGTTTACTGCAAGGTACGACGAGGATCTATGGCTTAACGACGCGTCTAAAAACTGGACCAACTTTGAAATCGAGAAGATTGCCAGGGAAGGAGGTTGGCGCGGAACCCAGATAATGATAAGCAAAATCAAGGTGCCGTTATACCCAAACCAGATACTAAACTTCCGCCGTAGGTTTGGGATCAGATACGGGCCGTACATCGAACGCGGCCAGGTTCGGATACTGGTCAACTCCCGCCCCTGCAAGCCTTCTTTGCCCAAACTGGTGGACGGCTCGAAGCACCCGGTAAGCATAGAGACTGCCGGCGGTAGGATGACTGGCTGGGTCGGGCTCCTTGCGAGGCGCTCCATAAAAGGCGACTACGGAATACACCTGTACCGCAACGGAAGGCTGATCAGTGCGTTTGACAAGTTTGGAATAAAACTCCACCCCAATGCCGCAAGGGTGGCAGGCGAGCTGTCCCTGGATCACGTCCCGGTCAACTTCCACAAGACCGGCTTCCTGACCGAGTCGCCGGAGTACCGCGAGGCAGCATCCGGCTTCATTGCCGACGCCGTCGTGAAGATGATCATGCGGCAGGCCTCGTCCCCGAAAGAGGGCATGTCTGACATTGAATCTGTGCTGGCATTGGACCCGAACCCCAACCTCCCGCCTCTGGACACCCGAATGAGCTCCGAGAACACAAAGTTGCTGCTGCGAGAGGCCGGCAGATTCGTCCAGCGGAAGGGGGACGCAATCTTTGATTTTGAGTTCAACGATTCGGACACCTTCGATGTCGAGACCGTAAATAACGGGGTTCGCGTCGGCATCGGAAGGAACAACCCGGCGTTCCACCTGTTCAAGAACCCGCTGTTCCTTGTCGGGCTGATTCGCATAGAGGCCGAATTGGCCGCAGAGGATCCGTCACGCCGCTCCTTCATCGAGCGCAGGAACAGGATGCTGAACGAGTTTGTCAGGGATCGCCTCACCCGGCATGCCGGTAAGAGTGCCCCGAGGGAAAAGGCGGTTCATCTCCCCGGATATTCCTTGCAAAACGACCTTGTCGAGCTGCACGACTACCTGAAGGAGACCTTTGAGCATGACTTTCAGTTTACCGGCCTTTCCACGCTGGTGCCGTTCCTGCACAACACCCACGGCAAGATCGTATACACGATCCATACGGTGCCGGGAGCCGGCCAGAGCCTGCTTGAGGCCATATCGGATCATGCAGGAGGGTTTACAGTCGTGCTAAACCCGAGCAGGCAGGATCTTGCAGCCGTGCTGTATGGGACAGAGCACAGCAAGTTCATCGTAATTCGCGAATACAGGGAGAGGCTTTCCCTTGCTTGGGCCGGGCCGGAGAAGGCTTGGCTGGACCTCTACTTTGAGGTTACCCGGGATAGGATTCCCCTTTACCATGACGATCTGATCCTCGTGCTAGACGAGCTGCTCGATGCCGGCTTGGCAAGACCCGCAAAATTGCGGTCGCTTGCCAGGCGCAGGCAAATCCTAAACGAGATCGAGGAGTACCTCCCGGAGGAGTAGGTTTTGGCTCTATACTACTCGGAGATGCTCACTAGGGAGAGGATCCTCGGAATTTCTGAAAAGTACGGGTTTCCCGCCGACCCGCTTGTCGAGAAGTTCATCATGTGTTTTGAAATACACAAGCACATCACCCAAGAGATTCACTGCACCACGAGGGGCGGGATGTGCATGCCGTTTCACCAACCCAACTTCATGGTACAACGCATGAGCAAGGACATCGACGTCCTCAGCAGCCATTCTGCAGATGAGATCGAAGGCGTCATGAACGACATAAATGGCAGCGTGGACGGGCTTCGGTGTAGTAAGATCATTCCCAGAAAACCCCTTCCGATAGAGAATTTCGTCTCATACAGGATAATGTACGACTCCTGCTTGGGCAGGCAAGAGAGCGTGAAGGTGGACGCATTCTGCGGCGCGGACCTGCACCTTGACACGCAGCGTATCCGGGCCGGTTCGCAGATACTGGATTTTGGGACACTCCAGGATATGACAATACTGTCAAGAGGCACCTTGATAGCTGACAAGATCACGTCCTTGGCGATCGGGACGGTGGGGATCAAAGCCGAAAACCGTACCGAGATCGTCAAGCAGATCTACGATATTGCCACGCTGCTGCGGCAAGCCAACCCGAAGGATCTCGCGATAGCCTACGACTCGTATCAAAAACTGACAGGGTTCAAGGTAGGCCGCTTCAAGCGCGACCCGCCTTACACGGTATCCGACATAATCTCCAGCATAGTGCAATCGCTTGGCAGTTTCTTGCCGCTAGACACCAACGCACTTGTCGCATCGGATCTGCTTAGCCACTATAATGGCTTTCAGGGGAGCTATCTTTCTAGGCTTTATTCCTATAAAAAATCTAACCACATCACCGATGTGTTGCTGATGCTCCTCTTTGCCAAGTCCCTCCAAAGGCACTTGGAGGGATCTCCGTCGCCTTCAGGAACTGACGAGACGGGGTACATGCACGCCATCATGAGAAATCTGGACTTGCTAGGACGCGTAGATGTGGATGATGCACGCACG
The DNA here is from genome assembly GCA_965238275.1 of Candidatus Nitrosopumilus sp. Taxonomy (GTDB): domain Archaea; phylum Thermoproteota; class Nitrososphaeria; order Nitrososphaerales; family Nitrosopumilaceae; genus Nitrosopumilus. The sequence goes on along the minus strand of OZ250186.1, from coordinate 366,429 downwards.
CGAAGAAAAGAGTACCTAGAGGAGATTCCTAGCGGCTTGATCAGCAGGAGGATGATCAAGAACTCCCCGCTGGAACACGTGTATTTGATCAAAGAACTGGCTTTATCGTCATGACCGGTTCCGGCGATTGGGGGCTCCATTCTAGACTGCCTTTCAGGTTCATGCAGAACCTGACGTACTACATGTTCAGCGCCCAAGAGCAGGATGGTGGCCTCCAAGCCGATTACCTAGAGACATGTCTGGCAATTTGCTAATTATGCGTAGTAGGAGACAAAAAGTTTCGATCATTTTATCCTGAATTCATGCCTGATTTTGCTGGATAATGAGCGAAACAATATGTCCAGCACTGCGTCACAACACTCTAGAGCGAATCATTCTTAAGATCCTATATGCATGAGAGGAGTGTAGATGACAGACTCATTCATAACCCATGCGGACATACTTTCCTTCGCAGAAGAACGAATTAATCTTCCGCAAGATTCCGTGCACAAATACAGGGAACAGGTGAACAGCCTCCGCGATATCCTTGAACGGCACATTGCGGACAACCCCGGGTTCGGGTTGGTCAAAATGCTGCATGCCGGAAGCGTTGCCAAAGGAACCGCCCTGCGCACCATCAACGACCTTGATGTCGCAGTATATGTAAAGAAGGATCAAACTCCTGGTAGTGAAAAAGACGTGGTGCCGTGGGTGGGGGAGCGCCTCCGCGAGGCGTACCCACAAAAGGATCCGAGCGACTTTGATACGAGTTCCCCCCATTGTGTGAAAATTCATTTCCGAGGAAGCGGACTGGATGTAGATGTTGTTCCCGTCATCTATGAGGGAGATGAGAAAGACTATGGATATCTGATAGACAAGTATACCGGTGAGAGGCTCCTTACCAGCATCCCGCTTCACCTTAAGTTTATCCGTGTTCGGAAGACATCCAACCCGCAGCACTTTGCCCAAGTTGTGCGCTTGGTCAAATGGTGGGCCAAGCAACGAAAAGATGAAAACGCCGCATTCAAATGCAAGTCCTTCTTATTGGAACTACTCGTGGCCCACTTGGCCGATTAGAAAATATGCGTAATCCCCCTGTTCACATCGATAAATTTAGATCAGGCACGATCGCGTCTCACATCAAATGCCAGACTCGCCTGATCAGATCATGCACAGATTGGAACAGGAAAACAGAAGCCTAAAAAATATTCTAAAGCAGAAAGACAAAAAGCTGGAACAGAAAGACAAAAAGCTGGAACAGAAAGACAAAAAGCTGGAACAGAAAGACAAAAAGCTGGAACAGAAAGACAAAACCCTAAAAAATATTCTAAAGCAGAAAGACAAAAAGCTGGAACAGAAAGACAGGGAGTTGGGCCTTGAACGCGGCCTGTGGAAGAGCAGGAACGATGGCTGGAACCCCGGCAAGGGGCCAGCGTTGCACCTGCTAGAGGTGCTAGACGGCATAATACGCGACGGGGACAAGCTCCGCCATGTCACGCTGGCAGACGGGGAACAGTTCCGGTACATGCTGGAGCGGGCCAAGGTGTTTCTGACGCATTCGGGCCAGATGCCGCTGTTCCGCGATAACGCATCCCGGGTCTCCGATCCCGGAAACCGGTGCAAACTGTACCTGAGACACGCACTGCTCCTAGCACTTATCCGCAAAAAGGACAACCCCGCCCAAGGCGTGCTTGCCGCATTCTTCGGGATAGACCAGACCACCGTGTCCCGGTACATTCCGGTGATGGATGCGATGCTGGCAGGAATACTTCCGACGGCAGACAACATATCCGAGGAGGTAGCTGCTGCCCCGACCAAGGAGGATTTCAAGAAGATCGTGCCCGGGTCCGACGGGGGCGAGATATTCATAGACGGCACGCACTGCCCCGTGCAGCGCCCGTCTGTAAAGTCAGTCCGGCGCATGAAATACTCCGGCAAGAAGAAAAAGTTCACCAACAATACCAACGTGTACGCCAACCGGGACGGGGTGGTGATCGGCATATCAAAAAGCACCGTCGGGTCAGTCGGCGACATCACGCTGCTCAAGGAACGCCCCATGCCGTTTGGAAAGTGGGAGGAGGCGATGCACGATCCGGATCTGCCAGAATCAGACAGGTGCCACCCCTTCGTCGACCGCGGCTACCAGGGAATCGCAGACCACCTGCCCGGCACCACGCCGGAGATCCCGTACAAGAAGACCAGGGACACGCCGCTGACGCCGGAGCAAAAAAAGCACAACCACAGGATCAACTCCACCCGGGTGTTGGTGGAGCACGCCATAGGCAGGCTCAAGCGCTACGCGCGTCTTGCCGACCCGTACGACGGCAACGCGGCGCAGTTCAACCGGGAGTTCAACGTGATCACCGGGCTGGTAAACCTGAACCTTTTGTGGGACTGCATGGAAAAGGGCCCGCCACCACCGGGGCAGTGGAAGACGTCAGTAGACTGGGACAGGGCCTGCTCCCAAGCTCCGGTCAAGTAGAATTCAGGGCACGATGAAGTGCTGCAAGGCTGCGCACGTCATTTTGGATTTTGGGGTGAACGGACTTGCCACATACCAGACACGACTAGTTTTAGGCCGTATTTTTCCGGTTTTTTATGGCCGGGTTGGCAAAATGGGTGGATTACGCATATCTTCTATTCTGGCATGGAATTGAATGACTATCCGCGAATTCTTGAAAAATTCTTCAGTTACATAGTAAAGACCGACCTTGAGGAACGGGTGGCATTCGGCGACTGCTACCCACCTAGCGACCTTCCAAGCCTTACGGGAGCCGCCATCGAAGTATTCGATCCAGTCAACGCTGATAACAATGTCACCAACCGGTATTCAGTTAATGATCGTGCCGCGCTTGTTGAGGCCGCAGAAGAGGCAGCGGACGCCATACGCGAGGCTTTTTATGCTACCACCAAGGAAAGGGCGGTGGAATCTTGGCAAGTCATTCTCGGGTCATCTTTCAGGGGTTAGGGAGACATGACTAACACATTTACAACAAGTTCCACGTTTACCAGAACCGGTGCGAAATATATTGCCTCTAAGGTAATGGCAGATCTCCGAGGTATGCTAGCCTATTACGGACAACCAGATGAATCCTTGATATGGGATTACTATGAAGAGCTGACCGAACTTTTGGCCGGGGGTTACTTGGCACGAGTAGAATATGGGTTCAAGCGAAACGATCAGATAGTTGTTGCCCTGCGCTATGAAGTTCGGCAGGACGGTTCGTTACAGGATGGAAAATCTGGTAGCGTTTTTGCACGCGCAGATGTTTCTAACTCAGTGTGGTTTTCGTTCCTGACACATAGCGTGAATTGGGGCTCGTTACCAAATGTAAAAAAACAGCAGATCGAGGCACGCATTCCCATCAAACGCACTCCCGGACAAGAACCACAAAACGGTAACGGATACTGGGCGACCGACAGAAGTTACTCTTCACAAGGCGTTAGCACCCAACGACAGACGTTCCGTCCCTACTAGGTGTTTTTGTATGGTCTCACATGATCTGTTCGACGATGTTAGAGAGATGCCAGACGTAGATGCAGATAGTCAATTCAAAATGCTTGTTGGGCTGGATCGCCTAAAAGCCGTCCTGCTAAAAGAAGCCCGTCTTATCTTGGTTCCGGAGTTGCTAGAACAATGGAGTAAGGAAAAACACGGATCTGTCCTGCCATGCGTGGAGCAATTTTATCGACGCTCACCGCTGATGGTGTTTTCCGGAGACGTGGGTACGGGAAAGACAACACTTGCGGATAGCTTGGGCAGTCCTATAGCCAGAGAGGAAGACATCAAGGTGACTCTCCTGCGTTTGAGTCTCATTACCCGTGGGCAAGGAACCGTAGGTCAGATGACCCACCTGATATCGCAGGCATTTGACAAAGTGGCAGAATCTGCTCGACGTGGATTTGAGCAACATGGTAAACCCACTTCGGCGGTCGTTTTCGTGATCGACGAGGCAGATGCACTTGCAGAGTCGCGGGATACTGAGCAGATGCACCACGAGGACCGTGCGGGGGTCAACGCGCTGATTAGGGGCATAGACCGTCTTGCGCGAGAGCGTTTGCCTGTTTTGGTGATACTTTGCACCAATCGCTACAAGTCACTAGATCCGGCAGTCCTGCGCCGTGCAGCGGTTCACCATGAGTTTAAACGACCAAATGCAGAACAAAGGGAGGCGTTGTTCCGTAGGGCCTTTGATGACATCTTTAACGACGATCAATACCGTGAATTGGCTAGACTGACCGGCCCGGATGGGAAATGCCAAGACTACGGCTACTCCTTTTCAGACATCGCCCAACGCCTCATACCCAATCTTCTCCTTGAGGCGTTTCCGGACGAACCTGTCAGTTTTGAGACTGCTTTATCGGTGCTTGACCGGACGGAGCCGACCCGACCGTTTGACTCCATGGGTGGTAAACAGAATCCATGACCACAGGACTAAGTGCCAGCGGCGCCCGAATCAGAGGCGACGACTATCAGCATCTGTTCTCTTGGGTTCAAGTAATCAGGGCGATTAATGCAGGTAGCGGCATAACCAAAATTGGAATTGAGGATCCTAAAGCGGGAAATGCCGATGATGTCACAGTGTACATGGAAGACGGTGGATATGAATGCTACCAACTCAAGTCTTCAGCAGATGCAAGCCAAGCTGCTGGAATGGAGTGGCTCACTAAGCCTTCCAGGGTTGGCGGACCAAGCATAATCCAAGGGTTCCACAAGCTATGGATAGGCAACCAGAGCGGGCACAAACCCAAGATAACTCTGGTGACCAACCGCCTTCCACAAGCTGCGGATCCGTTGCTGGGCATGATAGACGGCCGTGATCGCACCGTCGCGCGTCGCTTGCAATATGCAAAACCCAGATCAAAAGAAGGCAACGTTCGCCGCATGCTTGCCGAGCACCTCATGGTCGACGAGGAGGAAGCGGTGCTGTTTTTCCATGACATCCGGTTCATGCTTGGAAAAACCGAGGAGGATTTGACGCTGTTGGTGCGGCCACTCATGGCTGCGGTCGGCCTTCGCAACGATGAGGATGCGGTGTCTCGAGGCATGGGAATCGTACGCGGTTGGGTAACTGAGGGTAAGAGGGAGATCACCGTTGCCAAGCTGAGGCTAGCGGTTGAGCCGCTAAAGCAATCCGGCGATTCACCGACAGCTTCAATTCTTGTACAGGCAATTGACCGTGACCCTATGCCGGAAAACGCTACTATTGTCCTTGACTGGGTCGACTCGTTTCCAGGCAACGAGCCGAGAGTTAGACGTCTGCTGTCAAATCCTGCACTGTGGAATGACCGGTTTCGATCAGAACTCCGGGGGGCGGCACAGAAATTACGATCGCAGGGACACGCGCACGTTCTAGTCAGAGGGTACATGCGCTTGCCCACTTGGTTTGCCGTAGGCATAGAGCTGAGCAAGACCGCAGGCTTTCAGGTTTCATCATTTCAGGGTCAGACGGTTTGGTCTTCTGTAGGAGAGTTGTCTGATGTTGCTATCAAGCAGGACGCTACGACTCTGGGATTTGGTAAAGATCTTGCTGTGGGTATCGCTTTGGCCGTTGATCCGTCGACGGATGTGTTGGCATATATTCACGACAAGCAGATTAATGTCGGGGAGTACGTTTGCATCCGTCCCGCAAATGGTGCCAGCAACCACGCGATTGGCGACGCCGCCGATGCCCGAGGCTGGGCTTATGAAACACGCGACTCGATTCGTCGACTCGTTCAGAAATACAGGCCAGACCAAATGCACCTCTTCCTGGCAGGGCCGCAAGGCGCGATACTCTTGCTGGGCCACTTGTGGGATCGTATGCCGCGCGCGCAGATCTATGAGGATCTTGGTTCGACCAAAGGATATGCTCCTTCTTATTTGATTCCGGGCTGAGGTAGTATCTGAACTAACAATTTTTGTAACAGTTTCGCTTTTTGAAGTGGCCTGCCTAACAGTGGAGCAGGTGCAGCCTTTCCCTTGCCGTGGAATCTTTTTTCCCGTGATGCACCATACGTGCCGTCAGATGATGCCTCAACTGTCTCCAGAGGACGAGCGGACCAGATGATCAAAGAAACTGTTCGCGTTGATCCTGTCAGTTGCCAGCAGCGTGAACAGGATCGAGTTGGCATCCATGCCCTTCTGGGAGCGGTTTCCGCCCCCGTCGCTCCTTATGGCCACGAACCTCCGGTTGACCCTCTCCACTGCGTTGTTGTCCGGCTCGATGCCGTCCACGTGCAGGCAGGTGGTCATAAAGTATCCCTCCCGGGGGTTCCTCTTCTTGTGTCTGGCGATGGTGCCGTGCCCATCGTCTGCAAACGGTTCGTTCATCAGCCCGCGCAGCTCCGCGTCTATGCAGTGGGCCGCGACGATCCTCGTGTGCCCGTCCTCGATTCTGGATGCGCGATAAATCTTATCGTGGATTGCCGACAGCCTGTCCAGAAACTTTGGAACGTCACCTTTGGGGTTGGTCAGGACGTCCTTTTGCACCAGGCGTTCCTGGTGCCACACGCACATCTGGCGGCACGATCCCACGTGGAGCCATCCTGCATACGAGTCCTGCGTTATGGTTCCCTTGTAGTCCGGGAGTGTGTGGCAAAGCGTCTTGATGCCCCGCGAGCCGGTCACCTCCACGAGGCAGGCGTCTTTTGCCAGGGCCACTATCCCGTAGCCGCGTTTGCCGCCCAACGGCCAGTGGAATTCGTCTGCGTTCAGGTGTGGCGCCTCTAACACGCGCTTTCTTACAGAATCACGCTCCGGTGCCATGCGCTCTGCCTGCCTGATCTTGCCGCGGTATGCAGACGGGCGCGAGATTTTGTGCCCCCACGCGTCACTGCCAAATTCTGCGGCCCTGGCATGCGACAAACCGTTCATGTTCAGGGACGTCATGGCCGCATCAAAGTTTGATGAACGGCGCGCGTGTTTTGCCGCGCCGGGAACCCTTCCAGAGACCTGTTTTTTGCACCCGCGGCACCAGCGCCGCTTGATGACGTACCTGACGTTTTCCAGTATGACGCGCATGACAGTCACGATGCGATCGTACCTGTCAGTCACGTCCGAAAGATTGTCGTTGCCACAGTCGGGACATTCCTTGCAGTCGATCTCCTCGACGCGGTCGACGCGTTTTGGCCTGCAGTTGATGGTGGGTTTTTGCCCCTTGGGCCTGCCGGCCTTCCTTGGGCCTGCCTTTTTCTTGGTCACGGTGGGGATGTTGATCCTGTTGGCCTTGGCGTTAAGCTCCCTGTTGGCCTTGGCGTACCTCTTGTTGTCCTCTGTGAGGGATGAGACGAGTGCCTGCAGGTCCTCGATCTCCTTGCAGTTGGCGCCTGGCCTGCCTGCAACTTCGGCGGCAGCAGCCTCCAAGATCTTGCCTGTCAAGCCGATCGTATCGCCAAGCACCCTTGTCCAGAACCGACAACACCTGCATTCTGGTTTCATGCACGCCCCGGCATCAGGAAGGATTTGTGGTAAGTGTAAGGAGGGCTCGTGTATTGCCTTAAATTCCTCCACCTCCAAGCATGTCTGGTGTGCTGGTTTCTTCATTTGCTATCTCGAAGGAACTAGCACCCACTCACATTTAGATCACGACAGTCTAGCTTTGTCGTCCCGAGCACGAAATCATTAGATTTATTCCCGGCGCCATGGATGCCCGCTAGGCCATCCGGGGTACTTCAAAAAGCGAAACAATTACCAATTTTTCACTATGAACGGGTCAAATGGTACTCCAAGTCTCTCTAAAACACATGCAGTTTTAGGCAGTGTTATGTAAATTTTTATTATTGAATGGCTAATCGAACGCATGGGACGACATGAAGAAGTAAAATTTGCAGTTTATTACAACCGGCATAACCCCCACGTCACTATTCACAAAATCGGGAGCCACAAGCTTGACATTGGTGGTGGTCAACATTCGTCTGAACAAGGCGGCTGGGGATATTTTGTAGAAGAGTATGAAGCTAGAATATTTGCCAAAGCTATAAGCGAACAGCGCAAGTTGCCAGAAACTCCCTGTAGCAGGAATGGCTGCCCAAAAACCATCAGCTAAAATAAAGACACATGTTCTGTGGTAGTTGTGACCCTGCGTGTTGTATGTGGAATCTGCCTTGCAAACACCACACTTTTGAACACTATGATGAAATGCAGCGGGATCGAATCTGGAGAAGATCCAAAAACACGCTTTTGAATAGCAAACGACAGAGATCACCAAAATTTACCAGAGCCTTGTGACGGTCACGTGGATCATGCCGTTCCGTCTGCTAAGAGGTACTCGTGTGTCTTGCGGGAGTACATGATGACTCCGGATTGAAGCAGTTTTGGGATGCATTTGTTTATAGACGCCTCTGCCCGCATGTGCTCCGACTGGTTCTTGAACAAGTCCAGATTCTCGTGCCTGTTGTCATTCCTGATGCCGTTTATGTGGTGTACCTTTTCGCCTGGTTTCAGGTGTCGGCCGATCTGTTTTTCCATGACGATACGGTGTTCTGGTACTGGTACTCCGTCCACGTATACCGCCTTGTAGCCTGTCATGTACGTGAACCCCTTGTTGTTCTGTCGTTCCCTGCCGAGTTCCTTCAACATGCCATCTACGGAAGCCTTCGTGCGGTGTGGGAGAATTCCGTATATGTAAGCTCGCTTCATCCCTAGGTTGTCCAGCAACAGCAAAATCTCCTCGTCCGTCCATTCGTTGCGGATCAAGAGCGGCGGTAGTCCCTCAAGCCTTCGGGCCCTGCGCACCGCCGCCGGACTGCGATCGATTCTTTGCGCGAGAGATGTAGCTGGCTCGTTCGGGTTCTTCCTAAGCGTATCCTTCTCATGATCCTTCCACGTCAGTTCCGACTTCGGAACGGTCAGGCCGAGATGTTGCCTCCTCACCTGCACGGAGAACAGCGTCCTGTCCATTGTTTCCGCCAGTGCTTTGGCTGCTTCGCCGTCGTGCTCGCGTAGGAATCTGTCATCTTCCATGATCCATCTTTTGTGAACCGTCTTGCGTGACAGTCCCAGTTCCCTCCGTTTGTGATTTATCGCGTGTTCCGTCTTTTGGATTTGTTTCACAATCTCGGCTACCTGCATGTCCGGATGCTCCCGCAGGTACCTGATCTGTTCTGCTGTCCAGTGTTTTGCCATGTCAGATGGCGGCAGGCCGAGTTTCTTTTTTCTCTTGTGCACTTGGTCTTTCGACCGGCCTAGTTTTTCTCCCAGATCGGCCGCCGTCATACCTAGGTTATTCCTGAGAAAGTCGTCTTCCTCGCTAGTCCAGCTGTACGACGACGGCAGGTTGTGGGCGTTGCGCATTCTGTATATGGAGTGGACGGATCTGTCGATGTGCCTTGATATTTCACCGGCGGTCATGCGTGGATGCGCTTCAAGGAATCTTATTTCATCCTGACTCCATGCATGTGAAACGGAAAGTCCGAGTTCATGCAGTTTCTGCTTTACGGCCTGTTCAGTACGGCTGAGTTTGCTGGCAAGCTCTTTGCGCGGCATGCCTGAGTGCATTCTTAGAAAACCGAGATCCTTCACGCTCCACTGCCTGCCTACGCTCATAGTCTTTCGACCCCGTACCTGTGTCTCTCAAAATCATACACGACGTGGCCGGAATCCAGCAGTGGCTTAAGCAGCTTCCTGAACGAGTTGTGGGTGGCCTGGTGCTGGCTGTCGGATTGTAGCAGATCGAGGTTATTCAGGTTGTTGTTTTTCCTGTCGCAGTCTATGTGGTGGACAATCTCTCCTTTTTTCAGCATGCGGCGCTTGTACTGCTCCATCACGTATACGTGTTCAAGCACGCGCCTGCCATTCACCGTGATTTCTATGTACCCGTTCGGCGTAACCGTGTAACCCACGCGATTGTAACGCGACCTGCCCATCTTTCTGGCCTTGGCGTTTACAGAAGCATGTGTTCGGTTTGGAAACAGCTTGCAAAGTTCGCCTAGTTGCAGCGACATGTTCTTTCTCAGATTATCTTCTTCTCCCTGGCTCCAAGGATGGTGTTTTTCCCGGCACAGCCCGCATTTGCGCCTCATCTGCCGCACCGCTACTTGTGTCCTGCCGAGTCGTTCAGACAGCGTCGCGGTCGGTATTTCGGGGTTTTCCTTCAAAAACCGCATCTCATCGTCCTTCCAAGCCGTCTCCGACTTTGGGACTGACATTCCAAGCGATTTCCTCCTGTGCGCCACGGCGGCTTTGGTTCTTCCGATCGTCTTTGCAACGTCCTCCGGCCCCATGTGCCGGTTTTGCAGGAGGAATTGATCTTCTTTCTCCGACCAAGCATTCGGTGAGGCGGCACGCTTGGCACTGCCAAGTCCGAGCCTCAGTCGCTTGTGGGATACCGAGCGGATCGACCTGTTGAGTGCCCGGGACAGTTCGGCATCGGTCATTTTGGAATGGTTTCCCGTGAGGAAGGTCACGTCCACATCCGTCCATGCTACGCGATGTTTCGTCATTTCTGTGAGACACTGTTTTTCCAAGTTTTATAATAGACATAATCCGTAATTAGAAATTATGCATATTTTCCTATATTGTGTAGGTTTTTTGACTCCTACCCGATTGCTTCCCGGACTAGGAGAACCCTGAGGTTGGCAAATCCGCAAACGATGTCATTGATGGTGTCATATTTTTTCAGGCGGTTTCGGTAGACACCGCCCATTATGCGAAACCGTTTGACCCTGCGGATGGCGTGCTCCACATACACCCGTACCTTTGAGTGTTTTTTGTTGAATTCCTTCTGCTCGGGGGACAATTCTGCACCTTTTTGCTTCTTGTACGGCACTACGGCATCCCGGTCAGGAAACTCCTTGTTGATCCCCTGGTATCCGCCATCCAGGATCTCTCTGACCTTGATCCTTTTCTTGTCCTTGCTCCCGTCCTTGCGTGGAAGGTTGTCAGGGAATGTCGGGTGTTTCTTTTTGAATACTGCAAAGTCGTGGATCCTGCCCGGGGAATGCCGGGTCTTGTGAAGGATGAGGCCGTCCGTGGCCGATGTGTACTGGACCTTGGACGTGTGCCTGTGTGCCTTGCCCGAGTAGTGGGACCGTTCCATGTCCTTGCGCCCGGGACGTTGTATCTGCTGCTCGGAGGCATCAATCAGGGCAGTCAGGCCCGGAATGATCTCCTCAAGATCGTCAAGCGTCTTGGTGGCCTTGATGCTGGCGTAGATCTTTGACGGAAGCGGAACGCACTGCCGGATCGACGGCTCCAGTGCCCCCATGCTGCGGGACACGCTAGCCTGGCCCACCTGAAACACCATGGCAAGAAGATCCTGTGTGGCGTATGTCCTGTAATAAAACAGGACCAGAAGAAACCTGTTTTTCAGATCCAGTTTCCACCTGCGTCCGGCACCAATGCCGCGCATCCTGCTTCTTTTGGAGAGTCGCTTTTGCTCTGCCCTGGGGTATTTTTTTGCCAGCCGCCCTGCCACCAAATTAAATTCGGAGACTGTCAGTCCAGTGCACCGGATGAACAGTTTGGGCTTTTTTGCTAATTTGTCGTATAATGACATGCTTTGACATGGGCAATCAGAATAAAACACGGCTGACGTATAGTTTTGATCATCGGGTAAGTTCGAATTGACATGCAATTCCGTGCAATCAACCGGATTTGTCCTGCAATGCGTCCAATCGTGTGGTTATACCCAATTACGGATTATGTCTAATGTATGACAAATTGACAGATGGTAAGATACTGTCGTATGGATACACGTGTCGGACGTGCTGTAGTCCACGGCGGAAATGCAGGATAGTAAAATGTCTGATTTGTTGTCTGGCAGGCGATCCAAACCGATGATGGATTGCCGCTGGAATGGCACGAGACGGTGTTGCAGGCACGGCGGAACCCAAAAAGTCATCATTATAGACTGAATCTCCTTGGATTTGTCCTGTTTTTTCTTCCTGCCGTGTCTTGGTGCTACCATGGTATCAAGACAGACAGGGGCGCATCCCGGAGCATTCACAGGCACTTCGAAAGCGTTCGTGGCAGTTCGGACAGCTCCCTTACCCGGGCATCATCCTGGAACCTCCGCGCCTTCACATCATCAGGCACTTCATGGCATCAGGCTCCTTGATCTGCTCGATTATTTTGCGCAATACAACGACATAGCGCAACGCCCGCTCCGATACATTGTTGGTGGGCACCATCCCAAGATGCTCCAAAAATGCAAACATGTGCGGCAGGTCTGGTCTTCCTGTGCGTGATGCCGTACGTCGTCAGATGGACGAGACTTTCTTGCCCGTCCTGATCGGCATCCAGACGGTGGTCTCAATTGGATTGGGATGCCAGTTCATAAACAACTCAACAAACGGCATGTCATGCTGGGAAAGGAGACATTGATATATAATAGTCTTATTTTTTGGTTGCTGTAGCTACTGGATTTGATTATAAATCATAGTTGTTACTAGCCCACCTAAGATCGTTCCAGCTATTATGATAATTCCTTTTCTAATTCTTTGTTGTATGCCGACACCTTCGAATTCTACAACAGGAAATAACCATTGCAGAAGTAACCAATATATTCCAATACTACTCAATCCAGCAATAAATCCTGATGGTAAATTGGAATCGTTGTCTAGAAACTTGCTCCAGATACTAACTGGATCATTAATCGAGTATGCTATACTAGCTGCAAAAGCTGATATTATAGCAAGCCCTATAACTATTGGAATCAGAGTTTTTTTTCCATGTACCAAACTATGCTTTGTTGACTGTTCACTAAAAATCTCTTCTAATCCTTTGACTACGCCATTAACCCATACTGAATTTTTTCCAGAAACCACAATTTCTGAAATATCCCATGTTTCAAAACCAAGATATATTTCAATATGATGATCATAGTTGAAATATTTCTTTAAATCAAATGACATGCTTTTCAGATCATTTCGTATATCTTCTTGTAGAAGAAATTCCTCACACGAATCAAATTCCATTTTTTTTCGTTTCATTTTAATTGTAATGCGAAGTGTTGCTTCACGCTCTTCATCTTTCATTTCAGTACGTCGTTCGTCTAAAAACTTACAAATTTTTTTTAATGTTTTTCTATTAATTTTGCATGATGGAAGACTAATAGTTTGTTTAATAACAGCCACAGAACATATCCCAAGTAGACATTAATTAACTTATCGTAACTGTGTAGTTTTTTGATCAAACGTTGAATTCCATGCCTACAAACGTATGTGTAGTTTTTTTGAAACTATTTTTAATCACTTGATCGAGTTTTTCTCTCCATTCCAATTTTTAGATCATCAGTTACCACGGTTTGCATATGTCTGATGATAGTTCCGAGTCAAGGATTGCAGAACTGGAGGAAAAAGTGGAGATGATGGCAGGGCAGCTGGCCAAAAAAGACCGACAGCTGGCCAATCTCGCTGATCTTTACACTGCCGCCCTCCGACAGATCCAGGACCTCACGACAGAGTTGCAGGAAGCAAAGGGCGTCATATCGGCTGCCGTTGCAAGGAGCATCGGCGCAAAACCTGACAAAAAAACGGGCAGTGCCAGACGCCGCACAAAGGCCAAGGGCAAGCCAAGCGTCCACAGACGTACCGGCCTCAGGCGTCCTGAAAGAATAGACGCAGAGGAGACGGCAGATCCCCACACGTGCGACAACTGCGGCAGCTCCGACCTCTCCGAGTGCGTATCCACGTACACAAAGGTCGTAAGGGAGGCTGCCAAGGCGGAACTAGAGCACATCAGGGTGACAGTAAAGAGAAGGCGCTGCAGGAACTGCAAGAAGACCGTGTCTGGCAGGACCCCGCTGGCACTGCCAAACTCCAGGTACGGGATCAACTTTATGATAATGATGGTCATCCTCAGGCTGCACGGCATGTCAGACCTCAGGATATGCCAGATTGTCCTGATAACGTACTCTGCAAGGATCACCGAATCTGCCATAAACCGCATGGTGTGCAGGATGGCACGGGAGCTTGGGCCGCTGTACGAGAAGATCAAGGAGGAGGTAAGGCGCTCGCCTGCGATAAACGGGGACGAGTCCGTCTGGCGCGTCAACGGCACCAACTACTGGCTGTGGGCGGTGGTAACAAAGTACGCCGTAATCTACGAGGTACACCGCCGCAGGAACTCGAAGGTTCCAAAAAAGATGCTTGGCAAGGACTATTCGGGATGCGTGACGTCTGACTCGTGGGGAGCGTGGAACGTCATAGGAGCCATGCACCAAAAGTGCCACCTGCATTACGTCCGGGACGTCAAGGACACCCTGAAATACAAAAATCCCGGCCAGGACTACCGGCGGCACGCAAGGACGCTGCGCAGCATACTGTGGGACTCGCACGTCGTCGACGGTGCCATTCCGGGAGGAGCAGACGCGCTTGCCACAAAGAAGAGGCTGGACCGTCGCATCGCGTCCATGATAGGCAGGCTCGAGAAGGACCGCGACTGCAAGCACTGCAACAGGATGCGCAAGATGCTGGTGCGGGAAAGGGATCACCTGTTTGCGTTTCTGGAGACAGACGATGTAGAATACCACAACAACCGGGCAGAGCGGGCCATCAGGCCGTACGTCATCCTTCGCAAGAACAGCAACGGGAGCAGGTCAAAGAATGGCGCAGACGCTATTGCCATACTGATGAGCATCAAACAGACATGCAAGGCAAGGGGCGATGATCTTTGCACGGTCCTGCGCGAGGGTCTGGTTCTATGTCAAAAAAATACATAGTTTCTTGTAGACATGGAATTTACGTAAGTGATTCGCTTTTTGAAGTACCCTGACTCCTCTGCCGGTAGTCACCGTGTCGGGACGGAACCAGAAGATTTTTCACGCCTTGTCAAAAATAATTGTCTGTAGAGATCCAAGTACTAGCGGGTGCCAGTCCCTTCAGATCATCACAAATGAAGGAACCGACACACCAAACATGCTTGGAAGCGGAGGGATTTAAGGCAATCCCGGGACGTTCCGCGCCGGACTGCGGCACCTGCATGGAGTCCGGATGCGGGTGCTGCCAGTACTGGTCAGGCGTGGTGCGCGATGTCGTGGATGCCGCCGGCGGGATCCTGAAAATGGCGCGCAAGATTGCCGGTACGGCAGACGGCAAGGAGACAGAGAACCTGCGGGCCAGGGTGGAGTCACTTGAAGGAGACAACAAGAGGCACGTTGACGCAAACCGCAGGCTCAGCGCCCGGGCAAACGGGATAAGCATGCCTTCCTCCAAAAAGAAGGCCAATCCCGGCAAGGCAGGCAGGCCCAAGGGGCAAAAGGCCACGATCAACAAGAGGCCCGATAAGGCAGACTGCACGGAGATCGTAGACTTTGACAGGTGCCCCGGGTGCGGCGGGAAGAACATTTCAGAGAACCCCACGGACAAATACGACCGGATCGTCAAGAGGCTGGACCTGATTGTAAAGACCATAAAGTACGTGACAGTCAGGCGCTGGTGCAGGGACTGCAAGAAACAGGTCTCTGCCAAGCCGCCCGAAACCTCGCCGCACGCCCGCTACGGCGCCAACATCGGCGCCGTGCTCAACTTTTTGAACATGTCCGGGCTGTCCCACGCAAGATCCGCCGAATTCGCAGGCGACGCGCTTGGCACGCCCGTGTCCTGCTCGTCTGCATACAGGAACAAGATAAGCAGGGCCAGACAGATGGCCCCGGAACGCGACGCCGTGAGGGAAGAGATTCTAAAGGAGCCGCACCTGGGGGCCGACGAGTTCCACTGGCCACTGGAAGGTGGCAGGCGTGGTTACGGCGTGGTCGCACTCGGCAAGAGATCGTGCCTGGTGGAGATCGTGGACTCCCGCAAGATAAAGACCATCAAGGGCGTGCTGCCCGGCTACGGGGGAACCCTCACGCAGGACTCGTACCCGGCGTGGCTCCATGTCGGGTCGGCCCGCCAGATGTGCGTGGTCCACCAGGAGCGCCTGGTGCAGAAGGATCTGGAGTGGAACCCAGGCGGGGACGTGGCCGAATTCCTAGCCGGGCTGTCTGCCGTGCACAAAAAGATCTACCGCGCCTGGCGCGTCAAGGACCCGCATTCCAGGGAAGTGGCAGCTGACTGCATAGACTCGGAACTAGCGGGGCTGTTTGCCGCCCCGTACAAAGACGACAAGTACGGCACCATCGCCAAATACCGCAAGCGGCGCTACCGCGAGGGGTACTACATGACAACCTGCCTGCGGATCCCGGGCATCAGTCCGGACAACAACGCGGTGGAGAGGGCCAACCGAAGGTTTGTCTCGGTGAGGAATGACGGCGGGGGCAACCGGTCCCGGAAGGGCATGGACGCAAATTCCGTGCTGTTCACCTTGCTGGCCACTGACCGCGTCCGGGGGGAAAAGTTCTTCGACCACCTGGTGCGTTCCGCGTCCGGCGACGGCTGACAACGGAGCCTGCGTCACCATTTATCCGGCACGATCCGCGCTCTCGGATGGGGAGACTGCGCGAGTATAGGCGCGCAAAGCCAGCGGAACTTCAAAAAGCGAATCACTTACGAATTTACCATTTGATCAAAAAACTACACAGTTACAACTTATCTTAAAACAGTTCTGTAACGTTATCGGGAGCTGGACGCGGTGGCCCGCAAGGGGTGTAAAGTCAGTGACCCGAGATACAAGTTTTTCTGTATCTGTGTAGTTTTTTGATCAAATGTTGAACTCCATATCTACAATCAGAAAATCCGCGTCTGTCTAATTTTTTAAAACTATTTTTGATCACTTGATCGAGTTTTT
Organism: Candidatus Nitrosopumilus sp.; assembly: GCA_965238275.1. Classification (GTDB taxonomy): domain Archaea; phylum Thermoproteota; class Nitrososphaeria; order Nitrososphaerales; family Nitrosopumilaceae; genus Nitrosopumilus. The sequence goes on along the minus strand of OZ250186.1, from coordinate 349,802 downwards.
CTCTCCGTCCTAATTTTTAGATCATTGTTGCCCACGGTTTGCATATGTCTGATGATAATTCCGAGTCAAGGATTGCAAAACTGGAGGAAAAAGTGGGTGTGATGGCAGAGCAGATGGCCGAAAAAGACCGGCAGATGGCCGAAAAAGACCGGCAGATGGCCGAAAAAGACCGGCAGATGGCCGAAAAAGACCGGCAGATGGCCAAACTCGCTGATCTTTACGCTGCCGCCCTCAAACAGATCCAGGATCTCACGGCAGAGTTGCAGGAGGCAAAGGGCATCATATCGGCTGCCGTTGCAAGGAGCATCGGCGCAAAACCGGACAAAAAGACCGGCAGTACCCGGCGCCGCGCAAAGGGCAAGGGCAAGGGCAAGGGCAAGCCAAGTGACCACAAACGCACGGGCCTTGCGCGTCCTGAAAGAATAGACGCAGAGGAGACAGCAGATCCGCACACGTGCGGCAACTGCGGCAGCTCCGACCTCTCAGAATGCGTGTCCACGTACACAAAGGTGGTAAGGGAGGCTGCCAAGACGGAACTAAAGCACATCAAGGTGACAGTAAAGAGAAGGCGTTGCAGGAACTGCAAGAGGACCGTGTCCGGCAGGACTCCGCTGGCACTGCCAAACTCCAGGTACGGGATCAACTTTATGATAATGATGGTCATCCTCCGGCTGCACGGCATGTCAGACCTCAGAATATGCAATATTGTCATGATGATGTACTCGGCAAGAATCACGGAATCTGCGATAAACCGCATGGTGTGCAGGATGGCCCGGGAGCTCGGGCCACTGTACGAGAAGATCAGGGAGGAGGTAAGAAACTCGCCTGCGATAAACGGGGACGAGACAATCTGGCGCGTCGACGGCACAAACTATTGGCTGTGGGTGGCTGTAGCCAGGTACGCCGTAATCTACGAGGTGCACCGCCACAGGAACTCGAAGGTTCCAAAAAAGATGCTCGGCAAGGACTACCCGGGATGCGTCACGTCTGACTCGTGGGCCGCGTGGAACGTCATCGGGAGCATGCACCAAAAGTGCCACCTTCATTACGCCCGGGACATCAAGGACACCCTGAAATACAAGAATCCCGGCGATGACTACAAGCGACACGCAAGGACGCTGCGCGCGATACTGTGGGACTCGCACATCGACGGCATCGTTTCTGGAGGTGCCAAAGCACTGGCAACAAAGAAGAGGCTGGATCGTCGCATCGCGTCACTTATCGGCAGGCTCGAAAAGGACCGCGACTGCAAGCACTGCAACAGGATGCGCAAGAGGCTGGTGCGGGAGGGGGATCACCTGTTTGCGTTTCTGGAGACAGACGGCGTCGAATACCACAACAACCGGGCAGAGCGGGCCATCAGGCCGTGCGTCATCCTGCGCAAGAACAGCAACGGGAGCAGGTCAAAAAAGGGCGCAGATGCCATTGCCACGCTGATGAGCATCAAGCAGACATGCAAGGCAAGGGGAGATGATCTTGGCACGGTCTTACGCGAGGGCCTGACTCCACGTCAAAAAACTGCATAGACGCACGTAGGCATGGAGTTCAACATTTGATCAAAAAACTATACAGTTACGTTTTTCTTTGAAACAGGGGGTGATAGAATGAATAGAAAATATGCGTAATCCATCCATTTTGCCAGTCCGGCCATAAAAAACCGGAAAAATACGGCCCAAAACTACTCGTGTCGGGCATGTGGCAAGTCCGCTCGCCTCAAAATCCAAAATAACATGCGCAGCCTTGCAGCACTTCATCGTGCCCTGAATTCTACTGAACCGGAGCTTTGGAGCAGGCCCTGTCCCAGTCTACTGACGTCTTCCACTGCCCGGGTGGCGGCGGATCCTTTTCTATAAAGTCCCACAAAAGGTTCAGGTTTACCAGTCCGGTGATCACGTTAAACTCCCTGTTGAACTGAGCCGCCGTCCCGTCGTACGGGTCGGTGAGGCGCGCGTAGCGCTTGAGCCTGCCTATCGTGTGCTCCACCAACACCCGGGTGGAGTTGATCCTGTGGTTGTGCTTTTTTTGCTCCTGCGTCAGCGGCGTGTCCCTGGTCTTCTTGTACGGGATCTCCGGCGTGGTGCCGGGCAAGTGGTCTGCGACTCCCTGATAGCCGCGGTCGACGAATGGGTGGCACCCGTCTGATTCTGGCAGGTCCGGATCGTGCATCGCCTTCTCCCATTTTCCAAACGGCATGGGGCGTTCCTTGAGAAGCGTGATGTCGCCGACTGACCCGACGGTGCTTTTTGATATGCCAATCACCACCCCGTTCTGGTTGGTGTACACGTTGGTATTGTTGGTGAATTTTTTCTTCTTGCCGGAGTATTTCATGCGCCGGACTGACTTTACAGACAGGCGCTGTATGGGGCAGTGCGTGCCGTCTATGAAGATCTTGCCCCCGTCGAGCCCGGGCACGATCTTCTTGAAATCCTCCTTGGCCGGGGCAGCAGCAACCTCCTCGGATATGTTGTCTGCCGTCGGAAGTATTCCTGCCAGCATCGCATCCATCACTGGAATGTACCGGGATACGGTGGTCTGGTCTATCCCGAAGAACGCGGCAAGCACGCCCTGGGTGGGGTTGTCCTTTTTGTGGACAAGTGTCATGAGCAGCGCGTGTCTCAGGTACAGCTTGCACCGGTTTCCGGGATCGGAGACCCGGGATGCGTTATCGCGGAACAGCGGCATCTGGCCCGAATGCGTCAGAAACACCTTGGCCCGTTCCAGCATGTACCGGAACTGTTCCCCGTCTGCCAGCGTGGCCTGACGGAGCTTGTCCCCATCGCGTATTATGTCGTCTAGCACTTCTAGCCGGTGCAGCACAGGTCCCTTGCCGGGGTTCCAGCCATCATCCCTGCTCCTCCACAGGCCGCGCTCAAGGCCCAACTCCCTGTCTTTCTGATTTAAAATTTTTTTCAGATTTTTGTTTTCCTGTTCCAATCTGTGTATGATCTGATCAGGCGAGTCTGGCATTTGATGTGAGACGCGATCGTGCCTGATCTAAATTTATCGGTGTGAACAGGGGGATTACGCATATTCTCTAATGAAGAAAGCAACGAGGCTGGCGGCGGCATGGGCACTCCTTTACGGCAGATCCACAAGATGATCTGTTTTTTGAGAAGGAAACACCGCTACGGCAAAACCGTGATAATTAACGACAACCTGACTAGGAAAAATTGCAAATGTGGTGACTACCCGGAGATTGATTGGCGTTCTGTGGGAGGCTACAAACGTGTTATGGACATAGTAGCTGATCGGGAAAGAAGGATAAGGTGGAATGAATCCTAGTTGTGTTGGGAGTTGCATATTGGGTGGTAATCCCATATCAATTTTTTTTCCTTGTTTTTCCTAGAACTCTTAGAATTATCTTTGTGAATGCTGATGTATACCAGCAATGAAAAATTCATATCAAAATCGCTCATAAATTTTTGATGCAACAGCCGTCTCTGGAAATTACGAGGTGCGTTGAATTCCCAAATGACGAGAAAAGACGCCCCGAACATTAGACATTGCATGCTCTGGTGCGCCGTGCATGGCACACGCTAGGCGGCGTGGGTCCGGTGCGGTTTGATGTCGTTCTAGATGGCCCTGTACAGAAAGTTTTCAACGACCAGATTCGGTTTTTTGTACCTCGTGTACCTGGTGATCGCCTCGCGGAGCATGCTCAGGCTGGTGTACGGCACGTCAAGCACTGCCCGTTTGAGATCCCTCCAGTACGTCTCTATGGCGCTCAGGTCCGGGGTTGCAGTTGGCAGGAAGACTATCTCCAGGCCGTCTGTGCCATCAAGCAGTTTGCGTATGTTTGATGCCCTGTGCTGGGAGGCCTTGTCCATGATCAGGCAGATCTTCTTGAACCTGTACATCGCCTGCCTTAGAAAGTCCTCAAAGGTGTCCTTGGTAAACGCGTCGTACTGCCGGAACATGCCCCTGCCGTCCGTGGTGATCAGTCCGTGGATTATCGTCTTGGAGTGTGAGCCGGTGTACGTGAAAAACGCCCGTATTCCCTTCCTGGTGTAGCCGCGTCTTCGCGGCCGCGCATCGGAGATTACTATGGACTCGTCCTGTATCGCTACGACTGTTCCTTCGCTGTTCTTTTTTTTATAAGCTCTGGCATCTCTTTTTGGAATTTCCTGATCTCCTCGTCAGGTGCCCTTGCATGTTTTCCTACGGGAACCTTCTGGGAATAGCCCCACCCGCGCAGTATCTGGCGCACATATCCGAGTTCGTACCTTACTCCGGTCTTCTGTTGGATGTATTGCTGCATCTCCATGCCCGTCCAGACAGGTTTTCTGCATGCGGCCTTTCTGATCTTCTTCATGTCTGCCTTGCTCGCCTTGGTCGGCCTGCCGGAACGCGGCATGTTTCCCAGCCTGTCAAATCCGACTTCCAGGTAGCGCTCGTGCCACTTGTAGCCCCACGAGGCTGACTTTCCCAGGGATTTTGCAGAATCCCTCATGGTTATCCCGTCACGTTTGACTCTGATGATCAGCATCATGCGGTCCTTGGTATCGCAGTCTGTCTCAGCGGCGTATCTTTTCAACATCGTCTTGATCTTCATTGACTGTGGGACGTGAAATTGGTATAACTTTAGATGCGGTAAAATATGTGACAATCGCATCAACTTTTCACTTTTGGTATATACGCAGGTACATGGAACTGATACTAATGATCATACAGTGCGTTGACTACACGCTTCAGTGAATTCTCGTCCAGCTTAGATATGTCCGCCCCCAAAATTTCTAAGAGTTTCAACAGTTCGGAATTATTCTCCAGCAAATCGCGAATGTTTTTTTCAGCATTACAGAAACCTGTAGTATTCGTGGCTTCTTGATCTTCGTCATTGTTCGCCATATAAGACCAAATGTATTCTTTGATCAATTGTTTCGAATTGTCCCCAATCACGTCACGTAATGCAAGTATCCCTCTCATAACATTCTTCATTCTGAGTGCATTCAACCCCTCTTGAAACGTGGATATTCGATGCCTCGCAAACTTCCAATTTCTATGCTCCTCAAACCCTAGTCGGATAATGGCTGCTACCATGTGGCTGCACAGGGTAAAACGGTACGTCTCGTTAAGTCTGTGAAAACACTCGCACGCGAATGAACTGCCACTTGCAAGTGAAAACATGTTGATTGTAGAGTGTATACCGTTCTTGAACTCCACATACCTAACATGTCGAGATTCTTCGGAAATGTCAATATCTGGATGAGGTCCATCAAACGTTTCAGGCTTGATGCTTTTCATCAATCCCATACGTGTTCTGTGGATTGCATGCACGTTCAAACTCAGTCCTGTCTCAAACGTATTCCCTGCCAAGCTAGCCAAATTGCATAAGAACCCGAAGTACTCCTCTGAGGCGGTGATAAAATCGTCATCTACATGTACTGATTCGTTATTCACTACCTGATTGAGAATCTTGTCCACCGGATCAGTTGAAAAGTCATTTTCCAGACGTGTCATTTTCCTTTGTGCACGTACGAGGTTTTCAGATTCAGTATCTATCAAAATATCCACGTCAGGACCGATCTCCTCAAGACATCCAATTGGAAGTGTCATTTCCTTGCGATCAGGCACCGCCTTCACAACAGCCATGCCAGATTCATAGTTGACAGACTCTACCATGACTGCCTTTCCCCTGTCATCTCCATACCTGACTCGGGCAACGGAGTTGAGCCTACATGGCATGGTGGATGTGATAGCGCACCAAGCGCGTATGCCGCCCTCGTCGATTATCTGGATCGTCCTGTTGTTCAGCGTCTGTCGCTTGACGACCTGAGATACCGGACTGCACGTAAACACTACCCCCTGTTCGTCGTCCGGAACGATCTTGTGTAGCTCATCAATTTCATGTGATGTGATCGTGTCTTTTATCATTACCTTACAGTGAATGGTTTTTGATCGCACCACAAAGTTGAGTTTTTTCATCATGTCCTCCTGTTCGGGCCTAAAGTTGTAGTTCGTAAAATCCATCACAAAGTCGAATCCTGGTACATGCTCCGCCGGGCTCTGAAGCAATACCGCGTCGCTCAGCACCAATCCGGCAATCCGTGTAACTTGGTCGTCTCTGTCGTCTAAGTCACCGGCTTCGAGAGCATGCAGTTCCGATACGAATCGATCCGGCGTCATACGCCGTCCAAAGAACTTGATACGCCCCATTGACACCGCCTGTGCCTTCATCGCCTCTATACTAGCCCTGTAAGAATCAGAGGAGAAAAGATGGTTAGAAAATGGCGCAAATTTCCAAAACGCCTGTTTGCAGATTATATCTCCATCGTGCTCTAGGTTATCTAGCATGTAGTCGATCTCACCTCTGCCAGGCAGCATCCGAAATAGCGGAAACTCTCCTAGAACCTTTGTCATTAGACTCTGGTACTGTATACCACCCTTGTTGTTTTTTATCATATTCTGCATCGCAACTCTCACATGTGTGTACTTGGCTGGTAATGAGATATCTCCTTCTATGCGTGTCAGGAGGGACTCGTGCGCCATGTGTGCTGTGGCAGAATCGATTTTATGTACAAATCCATCTGCAATATAGTCTTCAAATACCGCGTCCCGCGGAATATGAATGTCTGCCTTTAGAGCGTTGTAAGACTCAATCACCGACTTTTCTGTGTTATTGTATGGGATGTACTGTAGCCTCAATACAGTATGTGCTACAAGTGTTCTGAGTAGACTACAGTTAAACATATCTACTAACTGTGAACGAAACAATCTAAATTGGGACATGAAGATATCGTACTGCTGTCGCCAGTCACGTATCGCCAAGTTTTTCTCTAGACAGTCCTCGTTATGACTCTTGGTTCTCTGCCCGTTAAATCCGAGGGTTGATGATGTCATCGTGTTAAAGTCGTTGTATGTGTGTATGTGATGTTTATTCATCATCTTGCGGCTATACATGCCATTGAACAAGTCCTCCACAAAATCTGGAAGAAACAAGAGCGGATGTTTTCGGTTTGCCTTTATGGCAACTGAGACTAACATATTTGCTCGAATGATCCCATCTGAATCTAGGTTGGTTATAGTTGGATCGCATTTAGATTTAAAATCAGAGGTACAGGACATGTGGTTCTTTGCTCATCAGTCTTTGGACATGTGCTTGTCTAGAAAATTCTCAAGTGACTCCTCATATGGTTCCGATATATTGCTGCCGCTGAGCATGTTGAGGCTCATCAGTGTATTTATGCCCCCGTTGGAGTATTCTTCACAAATCTTGATTACCCTTGATGGGTTGGCCAGTACGTCCAAGGTGCGTTCCTCGGCAAGGGCTACACTGCACATCATCCACACCTCTATCTCGGTCAATGCATCGCGGCGGAGCGTCTGCGATGGTCTTTTCAGCTTCTTTCTCTCACCCATCTCAATTCCCATCGCCATTGCCAAAAGGAATATGTCTATCTGTCTCTTGTTGTTGAATATTGAGGTCTTTTCCCTAACCGTCCCACTGATCGTAGAATAAAAACCCTCTACATCCGGTTCATCCTTGTCGTACGACATGTGTGCCGGCCAGTCTGCCTGCAACAGTCTTGATATCCTGTTGCTCATTGTTCTTCTACCACCTTGATGGTCGTACGAGGTGACATGTCACCAAGTTCTTTGTTTTTCTCCAAGAGATACTCCCGCCACAGACTCTTGTTGTCCATGAATGTCTTCCTAACCGACTGAATTTCTTCCCCGATGATGCCTTTCTGAGCATGGCCCGTGTACTCTTGATCCTGCACTAGAAAAGTTAACTGTGTTCCGGGGATGAATTTTGGGAGGTTCTGAGCTATGCCCACTCTCTCATCTTGGGATATGTTGTGGAATGGTGAGTCTATTACCATAAAGTAGTTTTTCTCTGCGATGTCGCGTATGGAAGCTATGTACGACAGCGCAAGGCAACAGCTCTGTCCCGCCGAAAGAGACTTGCTCTTCCCATCATGGCCTACTGCCACCGTCTTGTAATCCGGACAGATCTCTATATTTGCAAAATTGTCATTCGACACCAGCCTAAAGAAGTACTTTTCAGTTCTTTTTGCCACGATGTTACGCATCTCCTCGATCAGATCGGTGCAACACTTGGAAAGCATGGTGGAAAGAGTCTGTGCCAAAGCTATCCGATTTCTCTGCGACTCGTACTTGCGGGTACGCTTTAGTGTTTCGTCGTATTTTTGTTCAAGTTGTGCATATTCCCTTTCCGCACGTGCCATTTTATCTTGCGCCATGGCCTTTTTACCGTCTAGATCTCTCTTTTCCTTAATGAGATCTCGTAGACTCTGAGATTGTTGCTTGACTTCGTCCACGTTGTGCGCTTCAAGTATATGTCCGCATTCCTTTCTCTTGGCGTTCTGGGTATCGTACTCAGAATTGGCACTACTACGTTCTGCTCTCAACTCTGCAAGCTCATCACGGATATGTTCTGTCTTTTCTACCATGTCTGCCCAATGTCCCCTTCCGGTTGATATGTTTTGGATTACCGGCGACTCGGCCAGACTCTCCCCCAACAGATCCTCAATATGGCGTCTGCCCGTGCTTCCATCATCCAGTGACGCACCGCATATACACGTAGGTGGCTTGTTGTGTAATATGCCGTTAAGAGTATGTTTGCTTACTGCGATCGGGATCTTACCCTCTTTCTCCCATGCGTCACACAGTTCAATGCTGCACTCTATGACACCCTTCAGCTGCAACATTACGTTAGATGACAAGATCCAGTCATTCATGTGGTGCTGATTTTTCTTTCTATTATCGTTAATCTTCTTTATGCTATAGTTAATGGCATCCAACTTTCCCTGGGTAGAATTTATGAGCTCCTCACTGTGGTTTCTCAGATAATATTCGATGTGTTCTATTTTAGCATTAATCTTATTCAAGCGTGAATCTGTCTCGTCAATCGTCGCCTTGCTTTCTTTTCTTGCCTGCTCCCAGTGCGACATTTGGTTTGTGATCGGATCCAGATTAATTTCCTTTATGTCTTTCCTAATTGTACTGCTAGATTGCTTTAGGTGTTTTGTGGCATTGTCAATTACTGGTATGCCAGATATCTTCTCAATGCCATTCCTTACAAGGATCTCGTCATCGGTCTTGAAGAATTTGTCAAGAAGTTCCGCATCGAACAGAAAATACGACGACAGCGATCTGGGAAACAGGTTCTCTATCTTGTCTGATATCCTCGAAGAGTTGTGTAGCACCATCCAGTCATCTGATCGTGGGGGCAACTCGCTGTATTCCACATTCTCGGTTATTTCAATTCCGCTTGGCAGACTCCCTCCAACCAACTTGTGCCTTCTGCTCTCGGCCGACTCGTTCTTCTTGTCAAATTGTACTGCGCGTTTTATCTTGTATCTCAACTCGCCCTGCACATGCAGAGATATCTCAACAGATGTCTCATCTCCACCACCCACTTCCAACTGATTCAGAACGTCGCTGTTCAGTATACCATCGTCACTGTCCGTCGCAGACCGCTCCTCTCCATACAGGCACCAGTAGATTGCCTCCAATAACGTGGTCTTCCCCTTACCCATCTCACCGTGGATGATTGTGATGGTCTTATCCTGTTCTAGGGACATCTCTACTGATACATCCCCACGGTACGCCTTGTAATTCCTCATTGAAACCTTACCCAGCTGAAGGCTATTTGTATCTGCCATGTCAGGAACAGAACTCCTTTACGTCCCCCTCGTCGGCATATTTCTCAAGAATCTTGCTTATCGATGACACAGCACCCCTCTTTTCGTCGTGTATCTCTAGACGATCCTCCATCTCAAGAATCTCTTTGAGGATCATCTTTATCTTGTCTGGCACATCAAGACTGTCAATCTTATCCAGTATGAGCGGGTTTATAGTCAACATATCTGTCGTTGCAAAATATCTTAAAAGTTTTTAGATTTAGTGGGCAAAATAATGGGTTGTTCCTAGTAATCCAATAATTTACGCTTGGACGTACTTTCTTACACCCTGTGGGTCTTTTCTAGAGAGAACTTGGCCTTGAGTGTTACTATGATCTTCATACATTCGTCCCTATTAATGGCTGCCTCTGCCATCTCCTCCAGACGGCGAATCTGTGAATCAACGATCTGGCGCTCCGTACTGATCTCTTCTGAAGTGTAGTCTGAGGACAGATCCGGAATGACTAGTACGTCATAGATATCTGCGTGTTCTTTGCGACTCCCATCACCATACTTGCCCTTGAATTTTCTAAGCACTCTGCCTCGCCGCTGGATGAATTGCTTGGGATTTCCTGTGCTGGATAGAAGCATACATCGCTTTGCTGCCGGTACGTCGGCACCCTCATCAAGCACCTTGTTGGCCACTATCACATCATAGCGTCCAGCACTAAAGTTTTTCAGGATGATTGGCCTCTGACTAGGATCAGACGGATTTTTGGCCGTGATCTCACGGTTAACTATATCGGAGTGAGTAAGGGTTTGTTTGGCCTCAGTCGTCTGCCTCTCGGAACAATATACGAGTGTGTACCCCATGTTGTCCTTGTGCTTCTCTACCCACTCCCCAAACCTGTCAAGCTTGCTTGCCGCATCACGCACTATACGTGACCGTGCAAGTATGGCATTCTCAAGACGCCTACGATGCTCTGGTTTTTTTGCATTCCACAACCTCGCTATGTTCTTCGTGTATTTCCGATATTCTTTGTACTCTTCACCGTTCAAGTCCGTGAAGATTGGGTAGTAGTGATAACCCACAAGAAACTCGTTCTCTATGGCCATCTTCAGGTTCATTTCATATACGGTTTTCTCAAAGAACCGGCGCACTAGTTCCGTTCCCACCGGGTCAAAGTACCTCTCCAACGTAGCCGACAGACCCAACCGGTACCTGTAAGATTCCGTAAGCCCGGCCGCCTGCCCGGAAGACCCCGCGTTGTGAACCTCGTCTGCCACCAACATGGTCGGAATGCGGCATCTCTTTATGGCTTGGACGAACTTGTCGGAGCTGAGTGTCTTGTACGTGGTGATCACTACTACAATCCTACCATTCCCAGATACCTCCAGTGACGCGATTTGATCCTTTAAGGTCTGGAGCCAATTCCGAGTGTCAGAAATCACGATAGACTTGATGTCCCATCTCTCCAGCTCGCATTTCCATTGTCTCTTTAGGTTATCAAATGGGCATGCCACCACAACGAGTAACCTGTCCTCTTTTTCCTTGGTTTTTTCGATGCACCCTATAGCGGTAAATGTTTTGCCAGTGCCAGTGGCCATCTCGAACACGCCCTTACCTCCGTTTTCGTTCCACATGCGCACAGCTTCCTTCTGGTACGGACGGAGTCTAGGTGTGTTCTGTAGAATTATCTCTGGTTTTGACTTTGGGGCTATTCTGAATAAACTGTCCCTCACCGCATCGGGTAGTGCCAGTGTCTTCAGCACGATTTCGGAGTTTATCCCTTGGCCATCCCAGTATCTGTAGAATTCATTTAGATCCTGTTCCACGTATCGCCTCTCGCTTTCATCCCATCCTCGATACACTCTGAACTGGTAATATTCTCCCATCATTCTGTCATCAAACTCGATATTGCCTGAAAATGACACGGCATCATTGTTCCCGTCCCAGAATATGCCTATCTTGTTGCGAAATACCTGACTATCATGCAGCTCCATGTACGACACTACCGACCCATCGCTCCTCACGGGCACAACTATCTTGATCTCTAGATGCCCGTTGACAAGCATCCACGCCAGCGCCTTAGTGTGACTCTCCACGAATTTGTCCTTCACTTCAGACAGATCGTGTATCCATCTCTCAGAGAGCACGTCTTGTGCCCTGCTAACACCCATGTTAATCGCGTCGATGTCTTCCTCAGTAAACTCGGGCAGCAGAACTAGTCTCATTGTCCCGTCAAGAGTGATGAACTCTTGCATCCCCTCAGCGCATGCAGCAAAGTTTCTGGATGTGAACTTTCCTCCCACTCGAGCACACATCAGAGAGCGTTTGAGCACCTTGTTGAAAAAATCCCCGTACACGTCGTCTGTTATGGAGTCATACTGGGGCTTCAGATCCAGATCCCGTAGACTCATTTCATTCCCATCCTCTTCAGGTGGAACAGGATATTCTTACGAGTCAATTCATGTCCCCTGTTAAATGTGAGGGTTCCCATTCTGTTTCCATGTATGTCTACAACTGTCTGGCAATCCTCTAATACCCCGATCAAGAGATAGTCAAACTCCACGTGGTGGTTGGCGCACAGATTCAGCATGTTTCCAAAGTCATCGTCACCGTCGTCCTTGAGAGGGCGTAAGTGATGTACCTCACTGTACATGCCACCTTCCAGCCGTCGCAGCACGTACCCGCAGATCTGACACTTGCCTTGATATTTGGACTTTAGCTGCTTTACCTTCTCCGTATCACGCAAGAATCTAGTTACCGCTTCTGTCACTCTCTTAGGCGGTCCGGCTACGCCAGATTCTAACATCACGGTACCATTTGTGCCACCGTCCAACATCATGACGCCAGCAGGCCCCATGTCGAGATGTCGGGAATCCGGTTTCACAAAAGTGAGTATCAGATTCTTGGCTACGTAGATTGATGTGAACGGGGTTGGTCTTATGCCGGCCAGATTGCATGTCTTGCCAAACTGCTTTGAGATTTTCTGGACTGAGGAGAACAGCACCAACCTGTCAAGCTGGCGCACCTGTGGCGTGTCTCCCCACAAGCGGGTTGCCACTGACTCATCAACCAACGTTCCCAAAACTATGCCTAGGTGCGAGAAGGGCATCCCGTAGCGTGCGAAGAATACACGATTTCCACTATGGATCTTCGACCATATGACATCGGATGTGCGCTTACTCCGTAGTGCCCAGACGCGATTCACCTCAGGTAATGCTTCTATGTTCTCTATTATGGCCTTGTCTTCACCGATAGCAAATTTTCTGAATCTCTCCTCATCCTTTTTACCCACTACAACCACAAAGTCGCTTGCATCAGATCCAGCGCATTCCAAGCATCCGTCAGGATCCCCTAGGGGTTTGTGATCTGTAACAGAATCCATTACCCACTCACCCCTATGCTGGAGATCATGGCTGTTTGCGACACGATCTTGTTTATGGCATAGTCTATCTCTTCGTCTGTGTTGAATCTACCCAGCCCGAGCCGAATAGACGAGTGGGCACGTTCTTCTCCCAGACCCATTGCCATTAGCACGTGAGACGGTTCCACTGTCTGCGTCGTACACGCGGAGCCGGCCGATATGGCCAGATACTTGGACACCGAGTTGATTATGGCTTTTCCCTCAATACCTGGGAAGCAGACGTTGATGTTGTGTTTCAGGCGATGTTCTGGGTGCCCGTTAAGCAAAGCACCCACCTTGCCGAGCTCGTTGACGATCTTGGTTGACCAATCTGCGAATCTGGTCTGCTCTTTGTCCATCTCGTTGTTTGCAATCTCCGCTGCTCTACCAAACCCCACTATGGATGGAACGTTGTATGTGCCAGGGCGCATGTTTCGTTCCTGTCCGCCGCCGTGCAGAATTGGGTCGAGTCCCACCCTAGGGCGTATTCCGCGCACGTACAGAGCGCCAATTCCCTTGGGACCGTACATTTTGTGTGCGGAGAAAGACATCAGGTCTATGCTCATTTCCTTCACGTTCAGCGGAATGTGTCCTGCCGCCTGAGCTGCGTCTGTGTGAAACAGCACACCATGCTTGTGGGCTATCTTGCCTATTTTCTTGACGTCGGCTATGGTTCCGACTTCGTTGTTGGCTACCATTACAGATATCATAACTGTTTCGTCCGTGATCGTTTCCTCGAGATCTCCAAGGTTGACGTCCCCAAACTCGTCGACTGACATGTATGTTACATTTTTCCCAATACTTTCCAAGTGACGTGCCGTGTCCAGCACCGCTTTGTGTTCGGTTACACACGTAATCAGGTGGTTCCTATTGCCCCGGAATCTTTCCATTGCGCCAACTAGTGCCAAGTTATCCGATTCCGTGGCACCGCTGGTGAAGATAATCTCGTCGTGCCTCGCACCTACAAGCTTCGCCACTTTTGCCCGGGCATCATCTACTGCTACTGATGCTTCATACCCGTACTGATGATCCAGACTGGATGCGTTGCCGAATCGCTCGGTCAGATATGGCATCATGGCATCCAACACTAGCGGATCCAATGGTGTAGTAGCATGGTGATCGAGGTATACGGGAAGATTCATCCAGATTGCGCCTCTCTCTCTTGCCGCACGATCCGGTCAAAGTCAACCAAGTCATGCACCCTGGCAAACAATGCGATCGTGCCGCGGTTAAAGTGCGCCCTGACCATCCTGTTAAGGTACAGCTGCGGATCAAGTCCGTCTTTTCTCAGCCGCATGACCATGACTGCCATGAAGATGTCCTCGTACTCACCAAACAGTACCGACGGGTGTATCTCAGAGCCGTTCTCATCAAACTCTTCGGGATTTGGCGGAGATGGATCATTGAGCGACATGCAGATGGCAAACCTTCCCGTGATGTTCGGCGTAAGGCCCGTCCTGGCCTTCAGCTGCGCAAGCAGGTTCTGCGAGCGGTAGCTCATCCTCAGCCTACTGAACCGCAACAATCCTCTTTCCCTCCTTGTTCCAAAAGTAGCTGTCGTGCTTTTTCGTGGTTCCCTCATCCTCAACGTACTCCATCGCGTATGATCTGGCCACGTACGGCTCCAGCTTTCTAGAATCCTCATACTCTATCTCCTTGTCAGTTGAGAATATCAGGACTTGGTGCGACGCGACAGGGAGGAACTTTTCAACTATGCTTGTCCTGTGACCCTCGTCAAGTCTTGCAAGCGGCGTGTCAATCACGAACGGTAGCGGCCTGCCCGATGTCTTGGCCAGAGCCCACAGGATGGCCATTGCAAACATCTGTTTCTCTCCTTCTGATAGGAGATTCTTGGGGAGGAGATCATCGTTTTTTCTGAACAGCATGACCTCGAATGTGTCCGGATCGACCCTGACCCTTCCGATGAGGCTTTTCTTGTGCATGAGTGTCCTAGTCGACTCTAGCAAGTATTTTTCTAAAAGATGTATCTTTCTGGCCTTCAGTTTCTCGACAAACTCCTCTAGTACGTTCTGGACATCCTGCGTCAGTTTCACGTGCTGTTTTGACTTTTCATTCTTGTAAATCTGGGATACAATATCCCGCAGCTTCGCGTCAAGGTGCTGCCTTAGGGAAATGTTGCTGGATATCCTTTCCTCTATGTGGTCCATCTCTGTCTGAAGTGCGCCCGCTCGTGTGTGCATCTTGCCGATCTCGGACACTAGGGATCCGATCTCATCATCGCTTGGCGCGTTTGCAATCGAGGTCTCCAGCTGGGATATTGT
The DNA here is from genome assembly GCA_965238275.1 of Candidatus Nitrosopumilus sp. Taxonomy (GTDB): domain Archaea; phylum Thermoproteota; class Nitrososphaeria; order Nitrososphaerales; family Nitrosopumilaceae; genus Nitrosopumilus. The sequence continues at coordinate 334,526 of OZ250186.1, read as the reverse complement.
CTCCTCTACGTCTATTATCTTCTCGGTGTCTTTTTTGAGACTCTGCAGTGCAGTAGTATTTGCCTGCTGGATTATGCTGGTAACCCTAGATACCTGCAAGGTCGAGAATCCAAATACCGGCTTGCTGCGCGGCTCTGACAATACCCTCTCCTCTTCCAACAGATCGTATATCATGGAAACTGTCTTGTCCCTGCTGTCTGCATCGAGATCCGCATCATTCCAGAATTTCTGCGTCCTGATTCTGGCTGTGATCTTTTTGAATTTGGAATCGAGTAGTTTCTGTCCAATTCTCTGTTGCTGGATTGACTCATCAGTCCGGATCTGCTCTGATAGTCTTTCAAGAACAGTAGGTATGATTGCAAACGGCAGTACGCCGGAGCACAGCTCCGTGATTCTATGCTGTATGCTGTCGTGGATAATCTTTATTGCTGCAAGCTTTTCCTTGGCTGCCTCGCGCCCGGTGGCAAACTTGCCGCCTATCTTTGAGATCCTAGCCTCCATACTATCAATCTCCATGCGCAGCGAGTCCATCTCAGATTGTTTCTGGGCAAGCTTATCCCTCAGTCTTTCCGTGTTGTGCATGCTTTCATCCTTCTCTGCCTTGTATTTTTCAAAGTCCTGCTGTAGCGACTTGCTGCCACCGGTGAGGTTTCTGGTCAGGTTGACTTGCAGGTCTGCACGCAGTTGCTCTACGATTTCCAAGCCGAGAAGTGACTTGAAGGACTCTTTGATGGTGATATCTTCTGTGCCCTCCCTTGCGATCCCGACTATTTTTTCTCCGTCAAAGAAGAACAGCTTTACTATCCCCTTCGGGATGAGATCCTCTATGAACGACTGCCAGTATGATTTTTCTATCGCCTCCAGAGAACCAAAGTCGTTCTGATCCGGGCTGCGCTTCTTGACTGTAAGCTGCTCGTCCACCACGCCGTCCTCCTTTCTCCACGAGCGCTCCACGCAGTACTCTGTCTCCTGGCCGTTGTGAAAGAACTTGAACTGTACCGTGATGGATGCGTGATCCGCAGGTGTTGCACTCTTTAGATACCGGTGAATTTTTCGCGTAAGGAACTTGTTGTACGCCTTTTTCGTGCTTCTCTTTCCCATTGTGGATATACCGTAAAGACAGAGCATTATGGATTCGAAGAGTGTGGTCTTTCCAGCACCGTTCGTCCCACCAATCAGTACAATCGGCTTCTTTTCCGTGCACGTAAAGTCAAACTCGTTTCTGCCACGATACACGCCGTAATCTTGCAATATCACCTTAGTTACGATCAATTACTACCCGCCGAACTCCTTTTTCGTGTTCTTTTGGCGCTCAAGGTCATGGATTATCTCATCCATGTCTTCTCTCCACTCTTCGGCGAGTATCTTGTTTATCTTTGGATATATTTTGGAATGCTGTGCCATGCCTTGGGATTCATGTTCGGCGTTTAGCAGTTTGGAGACTAGCAGTGTCGGAACGTTGTTCTTCTGGCAGATCTCCTCCAGCACGCTTTGTTCGATGGCCCCGAATCCCCCCAGATCCTCATGCGGCGGGATGAGCCTCTCGCCTAATATCCTTTCGTATATCTGGTATGCAGTGTTCTTCCAGTCGCCGCGCTCTATCCTCCATATCCTCTGAATCTCGTGAATCTCCTCATCCAATATGAGCATCATGTGTGGATCTGGCCCGTTCTGCCTTACCTTTTTCTGTGCCCTGAGGAGTTTTTCTAGAAACTCTTGGCAGAATTCCAGGGTGTATGGCCCCGGGACCAGTTTGGAGTACGGATCATCCTGGTTGTGGTCCCCGCCTGCCTTCTGTTCCATTTTGGATTCTTGAATTTTCTTGTCAAAGCCCTTTCTGCGTGCGTCATCAATGAGTTTCATGTGTCCAATCCTACGCTTGAGGGATCGAACCTCTGCTCTCTTAACTGGATCTTGCGTTTCCTTTAGCTCCTCGCGAAGCTCAAGCAACGGTTCCATCCATTCCTCGCCGTTCTCGATGGTGTTCCGAAGTGAGGAATCATCTGTAACCACAGTGCACGTCCAGCATCCGAACCGGCTGTTGCCGCACGACGGTGTGCTGGCATCTACCACAAGTGGGCATTCCGAGGCGTTTGCGTTCTGGTACAGTGCCAACAGATCCCGGTTGTTTGCACCCCACGGGTTTTTCTTCTGTAGCAAGTAATTCCACACATCCTCTGCCGTAAAGTCACGTAGTGGGGTATAGACGTAAGTCTGGGCAAACTTGGAATGGCGCGATAGCAGGCTTCCGTCTATCTCGTACAGGTTCATCAGTTGTTGCCTGGAACCGCTCTCATCCTTTCTTGTACCGAGCACCACAATTGCCTCGCCGTACTCAGATACCCTGTCTTGGATGAACCTGTCTGCATTCCTTATCTTTAATCGCTCCGTGCACCATCTGAACAGGTTGCTTGGAGCGGGGAATCCCTTGCCCAGAAGGCACACCCAGAACGTGTCCTCGATTACGGGCCGTACCAGATTGGTGGATATGGGAAGGTGTGATTTTTTTGATGCCTTTTCCATCATGTCAAGTGCTCCGGTTATCTGCTCAACGACCTTCGGTGACTCGACTAGCGTGTCCGAGGAGATTATGAACAATCTCTTGTGAATCTTCTCGGCGGGAAGATCGGATAATGCGTTCCAGATGAGTTGAACCATGCATGTGGAGTCCTTGCCGCCGCTAAATCCAAGGATCCACGGCCTGTTGTCTCCGAGATACACCTGCCTTATCTCACTGTAGATGTTCTCAAGCGTGTGCGACTTGAAGAATGATTCAGAAGGCATGATCAGAAACCCGTGTCCACGGTTTCGTAAACACCAAGATTCTCAAGTATCATGTTTGCCGCCCTCTTTATCCCGAGCCTATTCTTGAGCATCTTGCCGTCCATTACCACATTGTTCTGCCATATCGGGCTGCTCTTTCTCCAGTCAATCTTCTGAAGGCCCTTTAACCTCTCCCTCCAATCATTTCGCTGCGTCAGGACATGCCCAACTAGTCCGAGCGCGTTCAGGATGTTCGTGTGTGCATGAACATATGTTTTTCTGAGATCGTATGGCTTTATCTTTCCCTGTAGCAGCAGGTTCCATTCAGGTATATTTGCAGATACCCTACTCCAATATTCCACCGCAAGCTTTTGCTTCTCGGCGGAGATGGATTTTGTTTTCAGCTTTAGTAGGTATCTTGTCGCATCGGCCACTCCGTTCAGGGTCACGAATGTCGTGGAGCGGTTCGAGATGTTGGTACGTTCCATCTCAGTCCGGCCATAGAATATGTCAACGTCGTTGACCAGCGTCACTATGAATCTTGCAAACGTGTCCCTGTGATCATATAGTAGTCCGAGTGATCTTGTAGGCTTTACCGCATGTTTATTGAGATCGGCAAACATCTGCTGGCTTCTCTTGAGTCCGCGATCCTCAAAGGCCACCACGGCAATCCTCTCTGTTCCGACACGTGCATCATCCTCACATGCGGATCGGATTGCCGCGCATCTGTGTTGCCCGTCATTTACCAGGATCTTGGCATTGCTGGGGATTCTTATTATGCCTACCTTACTTTCGGAGTCATTCTGCGGTGTTGGTTCAAAAAGTATCTTTTTATCTACGGAGACTGTGATGGCAGAAAAGACATAGCTGTCTGGATTATCCAGGATGTATGATGTGATTCTTGGCACGCGCGTATTCTGGATCCTACGTTGGGCCCTCATGTTCGGTGGTATGCCAGAATCATTACCAAACTTGAAGTAATTACCAATGGTGGCAAAATCACACATGAATACGTAAAACACACGCCCCGCCTGCATTCCCCGGGTTGCAGGAAATGTCATGGCACTTGCAGCCTCATCTTCATGTAGTGTTTGCCTAATCACATTATGTTTTTTGGAAGCATGTTATAAAAATTATACGGCTGTTATGAAAACTTGGAAGCATGTTATAAAATACGTATGCCCTGTGCACCTATATCTAGAATTGATTCTCAAATATATCGATATGAAAGTTTCTCACACGCGGTATTCGAATGTAACTATAGTGACACAAACAAGTTCAGGCAAAATCGAACCAATCAAACCACAAACTATGGGATAACCTGTGTCAGAACGGTTCCTGATATAACTATGGTGGATTGATGCCTGATAATGTGTCATGGTATGCTACTACGAAGTACTGTGTTGTCCGAGAACGACTCAGTCAGGGCACGGATCTATATTGGAACGAATCTGCCTCCAGACCGTACCATTTCAACCGGTTCTGTACAGTCGGTTCAAAGAATGTGATGGGTGAGATGATTTTGCAGGCACGGCGGAACCTAAAAAAGTTACAATTTCATACCAAATTCCTTCCTGTCCATTCTATTAACATAATTTTTCTGGGTTTCCTAGTATCTGAATATATGAAGTCGACAAAAGACAAGATCGTTAGAAGGAAGGACGCAATATCCCGCCGCCGCCGCTGGAAAAGTACACTAGGACGCTGCGCCAAGTCCCGTGCAGCTTCCTTGAGGAGATGCTGGAAGACGAGTTCAAAGAACGCGTAGCTGGTCACGCACACCAAGAAGGATCCGGAATGGACGCGCGACCTGATACTCAACGTGTCCCGAAAATTGCAGGAGGACAACGCTGCTTCCCAGGGGTGATTCCGACTGCCTGAACCCGGCATCGTTTGGCAACTACTTCAAAACGATCAAGAACCACTTTGACATGAACTACGTGGCGATCCTGTGAAAGAGACTCTACGCGACGTACCCGGAATCAGACAACATGTCCGATTTGGTGGACTGAACCCGGTAGGACGTAATGATGATGCTCAAGTACGCGCGCCCCCAGGTGGAAAAAGTGCTGGTGTTGGTGCTGGCAAGCTCGGGCGTGCGGTGCGGCGCACTGGACATGAACTGGAAAGATCTGGTGCCGGTGTACCGGGTAGGAGAAGACCTCTTGCTGGATCCAGAGACTGAAAGCTACCTGGTAGCGTGCGCTGCACTGTACGTGTACTGCGGTTCGGCCTACCTGTAATGACATTCATAACGCTGGAGGCGTACGACGCGTTGCAACTGTACGACCACGCGTGGGCCGAGCGCATGGGGCGCCCGTTACCGCCTGCTGCCTATTTTGGACCCGGTGCCGCCTTGAGGCGATGGTTCTGCCTGAAAGATGAACTCTGTTTCCTAATTATCGCCAGTCACACCCAACAGGTTCAGAATTAGGCCAGATCAGTTGAATTTGAACATAATATCAAACATCTTCAATAGAAAACCGTATTGATCAGAGAGGTGTGCAGACAGTCAGGTTACCGCCATGACTGAAAACACATCCTCTCCAGACAAAACGGGCACGCATGAGGCTAAAAAATCTTTCAAATCCAAAGAACGCCGGTTCCAGTACGATGACCGCAGGTACATAGACCGCGGCCAGTTGTGGACGCTCCAGATAAGCCCGGAGATCCTGACTCAGGGAGTCGAGAAGCTAAACTGCGGGAAGGTAGGCCGCCCGTACGTATTTTCAAACGCGTGCTTTGCAGCAGCATCCCTGTTCAAAAACGCCACCGGCATAAGGTACAGGCAGCTCCAGGGTCTGGCAGAGACGATAGTCGGCAAGGAAAACGCGCCCACGTACTCGGCGTTCCAGAAGAGGATGGCCAAGCTTGGCTGCACTGTTGCAGACAATGATGATGGTAGCGGCACGGCTTCTGCGTGGTTCTCAGACGGCGGCACCCGGGCCGAGATCAAGCTGTTTGCCTTCGACTCCACTGGACTCAAGCCCACAAACCGCGGCGACTGGATGACAGAAAAGTGGGGGACCAGGCGGGGCTTCATAAAGCTGCACGTCGGGGTGGATGCCAAAACCAAAAAGATCTACGCCGTGGCCATAACCGACGACAAGTGCGGGGACTCTCCGCAGTTTGAGGAACTGGTGGGGCAGGCCCTTGCAAATGCAAAAAAATCACCAAACTCAGACACTTCTGCAGGCACCAAGGCGGCAGCCGACGGCGCGTACGACACCCAGAAGATCCGCAGGTACTGCGACGAGCAGGGAATCGAGCCGCTGATTCCCGTCCGCATCGACTTTGCCGGAAAGGCGAACGGGTGCATGCCCCGCAAGGAGGCAGGATTCAGGCAGCTGGGGGACCTGGACTGCATGGACAAGACGGCAGAACGCAAGTTTGCAGGCCTCACGCGCGAACAAAAGAGGGAATTCCAGAAGGCGTGGCGCAGGGAGTCAGGGTACAACGACCGGTGGTCAGTCGAGATTGTATTTTCCACGTTCAAGCGGGTGTTGGGCGAGTGCATAAGCGCGCGCAAGTGGGAGAACGTCAAGGCCGAGATATACGGAAAGGTGCAGCTGTACAACCAGATGATCGATACTGCAATCGACAACGGGTACGGCACGCCAAGGATCGTGCAAGCCTACAAGCCCGGCCCAAGGACTGCAAGGGAAGGGGGCAAGACGACGACGTAGGCAGAATTGCACAGACGAGTATCTGTGTCGAGCGTAATTAGGAAACAGAGTTGAAAGATGGACAATCTTAAAAACAACGAGAGGCATTGTAATGCATGTCAGAAACAAAACAGGCTGCGACAGACAGCCTGTGGCCAAACGAAGAGTATGCAATAGAACAATACGAATCTGGAAAGGACAAACCAAAATCATTTGAAACACCCGAAGCGCTAATAGAAGATCTTCGCAGGTCTGAATGATTTTGTGGCGGATAGAGAGAACAAATCTGTTTGTCAGCAGCTACAAAAAACTTTCATCACAACTGCAAAATCGCGTGGATGATGCCATATTACACCTTGCAAAATCTGAAAACCCTGAAGATGCAGGCATTCCAAAAAAAGGCAAGTTCAAAGGATACCTTGCATATGAGCTTGGACGCTCGTATCGGCTAATCTACAAGGTCATCAGCCAACAAAAGATCATTCTGCTGGTGGTCGTGGGAGATCACAAGTCAGTATATGGCAGAGACTAACTCTACAAATTCAGTACAAAAAAGACTGCCATCATGTAGCGGCGGTTGTGGTAAAAAGGGACAAACGACGCGTTCTGCCGTGGCGCGGCAGTTAACAGCCGTAAGCCATGTTGACTTGCATTCCCGGTACGTATGCCTCAAACCCCATGTCCTATATGTGAATAATTTTCATGGTAGTGGGACAACCGTCGTAAGTACTGTCTCCATCACATCACAAAATCGCTTGGTTTGTTATCTGGCAGGTGATCCAAACTGGTGACGGGTTGCTGCTGGAATGACACTGGATGATTTTACAGGCACAGCGGAACCTAAAAATGCCTTGTTATCGCTGCAGACCCCTTCCGGTCCACTATTTACAGGGCTTTTCCGGGTTCCATATGCATATGAATACGTGAAGTTGGCAAAAGACGAGATCGAAAGGGCAAAGGACGCGTCCCCAATGGACCTGTTCGCGCAGGGAATAAAGTCCAAGGAGACCCTAGACAAGTACACCCGGACGCTGCGCAAGATAACGTGCGAGTTCCTCGAGGACATACTGGAGGTAACGTTCGAGGAGCTCGTGGTGCAGCTGGTGCGGCACGGCAGGGGGGAGTCGGAGTGTAAGCGCGACTTGCTGCTGAACCTGTCCAAGAATCTCCGGGATCGTCTGCTGCATCCGCGCCTCCGGCTCCGCTCCACTTGCGGCGCGAATACCCCTTCGGTGAGCTGGATGATCCTCCAATGCCCGTCGTTTTACCCGCGGTAGGTTCACGACGGGCGGGATGGTTTGGCTTGGCATGCCGTGTCGTAGATTGTGCCTTGATTGTCTGGTTTGGTAGCCATTTTTATGTGCTATCATATATATGAAGAGACAAATTTGTCCAAAGTATAAATATACTGCACATATTACCATTATTGTATGAATATGGATGAATGTGCATCAATGCTTGAAAAGGCAAAGGATGCAATCGGATTTGCACAGGAGCTGCCCCCCAGTCCAGTCTATGACCTAAAGAGCCTGAAAGACGCCTCTGGCCTGTCGGCTAGAACCATCAGAAGGAGACTGATCCGTTTGGAGGAGTTGGGGCTGGCAGACTGCAACCGTGGCACATTCACGATAAAAAGGGAGGTCGTATCCCAACCGTACCTTGTTTTGCAAAGCATCGTCTCTTCATTAATGTCACTCAAAAAAGCCAGGAGGTTTGGAAGGCATTACAAGCCGACTGACGTTAACTTTATGAAAAAACATCTCCCAAATGGTTCAATCATAACGCTTGACCACCGGGCCCATGAATTGACAAGGTTTCAGACCCCGCTTGACCTGCATGTCTACGTTGACAATGTTGAAGATGTCTCCAAGCTTTTGAAAAGCCACGGGTTTCGGGAAGGAAAAAGGGGAAGCGTCGTGCTTCTTCCAAAGATCGGCTCCTTTGAAAATTTGATTGAGAGGGTCTTTCTTGACTGCGTGGCAAACGGCGGACGGAGTTTTTTGGATGCCGCGGCAATCATGCTGACCCACAAGGACGTGGTAAAAATCAGGGTCAGGTTTGCAGGAGACACCATATGGAAGGTTCAGGAGGACTTGCTGCCAAATGATACCGCTCATTAGGGAAGCCATGGACATTTCTCGGGATTTTAGGACCGCCACGTTTGTCGGGGGCAGTTGCAGTCATGCTGCATACCGGCGAGCAACGACAATCCCTGGATCTGGATTTTGTCGTTGCCGAACAGATAACAAACGATGAGTTTTTGGCTAGGGGATACAAAATCAACCAGCCAAGAGATAACAAATTCACGCCAAGGGGATACAAAATTGACGTATATCACAAGCGGGACTTGAATGACATTCCGCTGGAGCACATCCTAAAGACGGCGGAGGCAATTCCGGCAGACAGGAAAGGAACCACCGTCAATGCCATCTCTTTGGAAGGACTGATTGTTGCAAAGTTCAGGGCAGGGCGTGACCAGGACATTGAAGACCTGCAAAGACTGGCAGTCCGCTGTGGGCCAAAAATCAGGTGGGGTGAAATCAGGTACCTTGCCAAGTCCGATACGGAATACTCTCGAATAGAGCAGGCAATCCGCCATTATGCGGCCTGATGATCTTCCAGAATGATTTAGGCCACAAAAGCAACTGGACGATATTTTGAATCTAATTTAATGCCAATTGGCACGATGCCCGTCTGCATACCGCTTACCCGCCAGCCGCCTCCGCCCGCTTCGCTCGTTCTGGCGGCCCTGTGCCTCCCTTGGGGTGGATCCGTGCGAGACGTTTCGGGGTTTTTCATACGTGAAGCCGGTGCGGCGCATCGCCCTCCGAAGGGTCCGTTGGCATGTTGGATCGGCATGGTGCGGCAACGGATGCGAGCCAAAACCATGCCACCCAAAACCACGCATGTTTTATTTGCCTGTATCTCAAGCGTGTATAATGATAATTCTTCACGCCGGTGCCCACGAGAGAAGCATAGTTCTCTGGGGGGAGGAGGCGCGCAACTACCGTACAGGCGCTGTACCCTGGTGGAAGGGCGTAAGGCTCTTCCGGGCAAGGAAGCATCCGCTGGGTGCCAACTCTGAGGCTCTGGCCCGGGCCTTGGAGACCGTGTTGCCTTCGGATTCAAAGACGACCGGGGAGTGCACGGCAACTGTCTGGCTGCCCACCCGGGGTTCCTACCCTGTCCCGTCAAGCGACATAATCGCAGAGCCTCCCCCGTCCCGAGCAGGGACAAGGATGGCGGCGTGGCAAGTCGCCGCACGCAGGCTGTCTCCGGGAGAGGCAGTGGGCCTATTGGGCGCGTCTGCAGGCAGGCGGACTGTCACACCCGGCGTGCTAGTCGGTGCCGACATGGCGTACTGGGCAGATGTGCTGCGCCTTGCAGGCTTTCTGGTCGCGCGGCAGCAGTTCCTTCCCGGTCTGGAGGAAGACAGGGGACGGTACACGGCAAAGTGGAATCCCGTCTTTGTGGGCAGGGACGCCGAGAGGTTCGGCATGCTGGCCCGGCGCATGCCGGCTGTGGCAAGGGCGCTTTCAAAGCCTGGCGCACGGAAGGCCCCCGAGATGCCTGCAGCCGTGGTGCTCAAAGAGATAGTCGCCTCGCTGACTGACCACATGGTACGCAGGGCCGCACCGTACGTGTCGTCCGGGCAACACCGTGCCAAGTTCGACAGCATGCACGATTCCTGGCTTTACGCCCTAAAGTCTGAAGACGGGATAACCCACGGGGATTCTTCTGGCCTGGCCGGACTTGCCGTCCAGATAGACGGATGGCAACGATCCATAACGGTATCAACTGCCTCCCCCTTTCGTCTCTGCTTCCGCCTGGAGGAGCCTGCCGGCGGCGCAGATGCCGGCGGCGCGTGGTTTGTCCGCTACCTGCTCCAAGCCCGGGACGATCCCAGCCTGATAGTGTCGGCAGCCGAGGTATGGGGCGGCGGGGCTGCCGTGCTGGACAGGAGCGGCTCCAATGCCAAGGAATTTTTGCTCCTCTCGCTCGGACAGGCCTCGGGCATATGCAGAGGCGTTGCCGCAGGCCTGAAGGACGCCCGGCTGGAAGGTCACGCAGTCGACACCCCGGGAGCATACGAGTTCCTTGCAGCCGAGGCCGCAGCACTCGAGCAGGCAGGATATGGGATCATGCTCCCGTCCTGGTGGACTAGCAAGGGCGCAAGGGCCAAGCTTGCAGCGCGGGTCAGCGTGCAGGCACCCAAAATGAAAGGATATGGGGGGCTGTCGCTTGATGCGATAATGAGGTTCGAATGGGAGGTTGCGCTGGGCGGCCAGAAGGTCACGCTTGAAGAGCTCGAGGAGATCGCCGAGATGAAGTCGTCGCTGGTCAGGGTTCGCGGACAGTGGATGGAGGTCAGCGCCTCTGAGATCCAGTCTGCCATCAAGTTTCTCAAGAAGGGCAAGGGAAGGGCGCAATTCAAGGACGTGATCCGGATGGCACTGGGGGCAGAAGAGACGCCCGGGGGGCTTGAGATCGACGGCGTCAAATCCACCGGCAGGCTTGCCGAGGTGCTCGGGCAGCTTGACGGGACGGAGGGAATAGGGGATCTTGAGCAACCCGAAGGGTTCTCAGGCACGCTCCGGCCGTACCAGGTCCGCGGCTACTCTTGGCTTTCGTTTCTCCGCCGGTGGGGTCTTGGAGGATGCCTGGCAGATGACATGGGCCTTGGCAAGACCGTCCAGACACTGGCACTCGTGCAGCGCGACTGGCAGGTAGGCAGCCGGCCCGTCCTGCTGGTCTGCCCTACGTCGGTGGTGGACAACTGGTACCGGGAGGCTGCACGCTTTGCCCCCGGGCTGCCTGTGATGATCCACCACGGCACAGGCAGGATGCGCGGGGCGGCGTTTAGAAAGGCGGCAGAAAAGCACGCCATCGTCGTCTCCAGCTACGGGCTGATGCAGCGGGATGCCGACATGTTCGGCATGGTCAGCTGGGACGGGGTGGTGTTGGACGAGGCGCAGAACATCAAGAACCCGGAGACCAAGCAGGCACGGGCCGTCAGGTCGCTGGGGGCCGAATACCGCCTTGCCCTGACAGGAACGCCGGTGGAGAACAACGTAGGCGACCTGTGGTCGATCATGGAGTTTCTGAATCCCGGGTTTTTGGGAACGCGGGAGGAGTTTCGGCGCAAGTTCTTCGTGCCGATCCAGGCAAAACAGGACGCCAAGGCAGCAGAGCAGCTCAAACGTGCCACCGGGCCGTTCATACTCCGGAGACTAAAGACTGACAAGTCCATAATCTCCGACCTGCCAGAAAAGATGGAGGCAAAGATGTTCTGCCCGCTGACAGAGGAGCAGGCATCCCTGTACGCCTCCGTTCTGGATGAGTGCATGAGGGATCTGAACGAGTCCGAGGGCATCCAGAGGAAAGGGATAATACTCTCCACCATATCCAAACTCAAGCAGGTCTGCAACCACCCGGCACAGTTCCTCTCCGACGGCTCCGGCATACCCGGCCGGTCCGGCAAGCTGGCTAGGCTGACAGAGATGCTAGAGGAGGTGGTGGAATCCGGCGACCGGGCGCTGGTATTCAGCCAGTTTGCCGAGATGGGCCACATGCTCAAACGCCACCTGCAAGAGACGTTCGGGCTGGAGGTACTGTTCCTTCATGGCGGCGTCCCCCGGGGACAGCGCACCCGGATGGTCGAGCGTTTCCAGAACTGCCGGGACGGGCCGCAGATATTCATCCTCTCATTGAAGGCAGGCGGCACGGGGCTGAACCTCACGGCGGCAAGCCACGTCTTCCACTTTGACCGCTGGTGGAACCCGGCCGTGGAGGACCAGGCTACAGACAGGATCTTCCGCATCGGCCAGAAGCGCAACGTCCAAGTCCACAAGTTTATCTGTGCAGGAACACTCGAGGAGAAGATAGACGGCATGATCGAGCGCAAGGTAAGGGTGGCCCGCATGGTGGTCGGGACCGGCGAGAAGTGGCTGACGGAGATGTCCGACGACGACCTGAGGGACATGCTGTCGCTTGGCGGGGGAGAGGAGGAAGGACAGTAGTGTCGTTTTGGTACTACAGGTCCACAGGGCCCCGGGAGGTCAAGGGCGGCATCAAGGCGCAGACCAAACGCGGCGCGTTTGGCCAGAGCTGGTGGGCCAAGAGGTGGATCAACATACTTGACGACTTTAACATAGATGAGCGGCTTGCACGCGGCAGGACGTATGCCCGCCGGGGCCAGGTGGTGTCTGTGCGTGTGGAAAATGGCATGGTAACCGGACGCGTGCAGGGCTCTGAGCGGAAGCCCTACGAGGTGGGAATCAAGGTCAAGGTCCTGCCTGCGCGGGCCTGGAAGATGGCGGTGCCGGAGCTTTTTGCGCGGCCGGACATTGCCGCAAGCCTGCTGGCCGGCCGGATGCCTGAGGATGTGGAGGAGATCTTTGCCAAAGTCGGATACTCACTGCTGCCGTCCAAGGGCAAGGATCTCAAGACAGACTGCGACTGCTTTGACTGGTCAAACCCGTGCAAGCACGTGGCGGCAGTATACTACATCCTGGCAGAGGAGTTTGACCGCGATCCGTTCCTCATATTCAAGATGCGCGGAGCCGACGTGGAGGATCTTCTCAAGGCAGCCAATCTCAGGCCGGTGGAGGTGGCTGCCCCTGCCGGTCTGCTGCCTGCAGAGCCGCTTTCGACGGATCCGGGCAAGTTCTGGGGCCGGGAGAGGGTGACGGGCGAACCGGAGATGTCTGCGCACGTGCCGGAGATGCATGCAGCCCTGCCCAAGCAGCTGGGCAGCTTTCCGTTTTGGAGGGGAAAGGAGAAGTTCATGCCTGCCATGGAGGAGATATACGAGTGCGCCTCGCCTGCGGGGATGGATGCATTTCTGGGCGGGCAGCAGGAGTCGTGGGAAGAGCCGCGCAATACGGTCCACGTCCAAAGGCGGCGCACGCGGGGCCGTCCGCCCCGCACAGCATCGCCGTCTCCATCAGGCAAGACAGGCACCCAAAAGGGGCACACGCACAGTCGGGCACCCATGTAGACACAAGGTGGCTTGCAGGCGTACTTTCGGTTCTTTGTGCAACCCGGCCGGGATTCATGATCCGGGCTGACCGGAATTACTCCATTCTAGCGGGCACGGCCAAACCTAAAAACGCCACGCACCGTTCCAATCCGCTATCCCCTCAGGCGCGAGATCATTCTGGCAGTCTCCACATCGCCGTCCCTGAGAACAGCCTGCATCCTGTCTTCGGATACTGGAATGTTCATGCCAATCACTGCAAACAGCGCGCTATTTCTCACCTCCTGGCTGGCGTCTTCAAGCGCCCTGACAAAGACGTCTGCTGCATCTCTGGCCTTCAGGTGGCCTAGGGCCCCGATCGCGCAGGATCTTACCATGGACGACTCGTCGCAGGCAAGCCTGGTTATCTCCGGTATTGCAGACTGCTCGTTCCTGTTTGCAAGCACGAGTGCCAGAAAACCCCTGATGTTTTTGCTAGGCGATTCCATGCCCCTCACCAGAAAGTCTGTTATGTCCCCGTCGTTGAGCACCAGAAGGCCAAAGGCCTCGCCCCTCACCTGGATGTCCTCATCGTCAAGCCTTGAGACTATCTCCCCCAGGACCTCCATGTCGTCGATGGAACTGATCGTCTGCAGAACCCTGATCTTCTCTGCGCTCCTGCCTGACCTGAGAATTTTTGAGACGCTCAAACCCTCGCTAGGCACCTCTTCTCCGGGCTGTCTGACTCGAAGATACATGCCCTGGCCTGCACGCACCCGTTATTCTGTGGCAATACTTTTAGCTTTAAATTATCGTTTAATATCAAATTTTGCATGTCAACCGAAGCAAGAGACACCATATTCATCGGTAAGAAACCATTGATGGCATACGTGACATCCACGTTGATCCAACTGGCAAGCTTACCTGCCGTGAACATCAAGGCTAGGGGACTCAGCATTGGTAGAGCTGTAGATGTAGCCCAAATCATTGCAAGAAAGACAGAGAACGCAGGATACACCATCGGTTATATCAAGATCGGCTCAGAGTCCCTCGAGTCACAAGACGGCAAAAACAGAAATGTTTCAACAATCGAGATCGAAGTGAAGAGAAACCCAAATGCATAAGTAAGCGTTTCTTGAAACTTTTTCTTTTATTCTTTAAATCCGTATCTCTGTTCCATGTCCTTGAATTTTGAAAGATCCACCATGTCGTTGAACTGGTCAAAGCCCACCATCTTTCTCCTGAACTTCCCGGTGGTCCCCGTCTCCATGAGCTCCTTTAGGACGCCCATGGCAGCAAACGTGCTTGCAAACAGCACGGACAGCGGATACAGAACTATCTTGAATCCAATCTCGGAGAGTTCCTGGGCCTGCCGCAGCGGCGTCGCCCCTCCCTCGATCATGTTTGCAACAAGCGGCGCCTTGATCTCCCTTCCAATCCTCTTCATCTCGTCATACGACCTTGGTGCCTCGATGAAGATGGCATCGGCGCCCGTCTTCTTGTTTTCCAGTCCGCGCTGGATTGCAGCATCAAGCCCGTCGGTGGCACGCGCGTCGGTCCTTGCCACTATGACAAAGTCCCTGCTCTGCCTTGCGTCAATGGCGGCTCCGAGCTTCTCCGTGTACTCCTCCTGCGGTATGACCTCCTTTCCCTGCATGTGCCCGCACCTCTTGGGCCATCTCTGATCCTCCAAAAAGATCCCCGATGCCCCGGCCGACTCCAGCTCCCTTACAAGCTTCCACACACTCAGCGCGTTGCCGTAACCGGTGTCAGAATCCACGATTACCGGAACCGATACCGCGCTGCATATCCTCCTGGCATTGTCTGCAGTCTCTGCTGCCCCGATGAACCCGTAGTCTGGCATTCCAAACAGGGTTGCAGACGTGCCGTACCCGGTCTGGAACATCGCCCCAAACCCGACCTTCTCTGCAATCTTTGCACCCATTGCGTCATAGACGCCTGGAATGACCAGCGGTCCGTCATCCTTGAGCATCCTGCGCAGCGTTTTCACAGATTGGGTTTGCCATGGAGTTATTTATGACTTTAAGGGCGTATCCTGGCTGTGTGACTTTTAGGCAAAGGCTTACGGTAGGGATGTCTCCAACATTCCCTCTTCCATGGCCTTTTCGCGCTGCTCTATCAACCTCTCAATGTCCAAAAGGCCGTACCCCTCTGCAAGCTGCCGGTTGACGTGAATTATCGCGCTGTTTGTGGCCTCGTACGCGCTCCCGACACGCTCGGGCAGCGAATCTGCCTGTTCCTGCGTGGTGATCACCGCGCCCGGCGGCACGAACCTGCCGTCGGCTATCTCGACGCCGCCTGTAACGGTGGCAGACACCCCCACTGCAACCCCGTCTCCGATCCTTGCATTAAACACGAGCGCCTCCATCCCGACAAACGTGTTGTCTCCAATCCATGCCGGTCCGTGAATCATGGCGCCATGCGCAAGGCTCGTGTTGTCCCCGACAAAGACGGCGTAGCCGTCTGCAAACGCCGGATCGTCCCCTTTCAGCCTGGTACCCTCAGACGAGAACCGGCGGTCATCGATGTTGCGTCCGTCCTCGACTGTCCCTAGTGCGTGGATCACCACCCCGTCCTGCATGTTGGATCCGTCCCCCACGCGAATCGGCGTCCCCTCGTCCCCCCTGCATACTGCAGTGGGTGCGACAAAGACCATCTCTCCAATATGGCAGTTCCCGATAACCACTGCAAACGGATGAATGAATGCGCCGGATTCAATGGCAGGCATTGCCGCATCCTCGTTGAAGGTCGTCTGTACGTTGGGATGGACGTTTGTCCATTGGAGTCCGGCCGTCTCCTGTCCTGTCTGCATGCCGGTTCCTGCCTCTTCAGACTGAAGCATCGAGGTCATCACATCTATCACCAATACTGCAAGAATTGCAATTATTACGGCTACTATAGCGGCGAGCGAAAATTCGTGCAAACAGATCTCTCTGTAGCATGTCCTGATGCTCTTTCCGGCGCTCTGTCAGACCTTCCAATATTGTCGTCGTTGTCGGGTCCAAGCCGACCTGTCGAATTGTTCATTCCAGAACCATCCGATCCGTGATCCTCGCGCCTTGTGACGACCTCGACACCTGCAATGGTGCCTCCACGATTCCCGTGGGCTTGGCCGCCAGTCTCCTCCGTATGGAGACAGTCATTATCCAAAATGTTTTTTGCCGCGTTCTTGTCGGCATGGTGGCACCATCCGCATGAGACGCAGACAAATGATTCACCGTTCCTGGACTTTTTGTCCACTACCCCGCAGGCAGCGCATCTCTGGCTTGTATGTGCGGATTCCACGCGTCTTGAAATTCCGCCTTTCTTTTTCATCTGCCATTCAAGCTGGATCCTGAACTCGCCCATTCTGGAATAGGCCATCTCGCGGTTCAACCCCGTCTTTGAAGCCGCCCCGTTGGATCTCCTCATCCTGGTCAAATCCAGGTCTTCCAAGAACAATACGGACAGTCCTTTTGTTATCCGCCTGGCAATGTCGGCCTCGTTGTGTTTTTGCCTGTTTGATATCTTTTTCAATTCATGCGTTACCTTGCGGCCGATCTCTTTCCATCTTCTGGAGCCTGCCTGGCATCTTGATCTAAGCGATTTCAGCTGATCAATCCTGTCGCCGTCATGCCTCTTGCAGCCTCCGGGGACATTGTGCAGTTTTTCATTCCCATGCTCGTCTGCGACTGCCGCAAGGTGCCTGACTCCAAGATCCAGCCCTGCCTTGCATCCGCGGCCACCACCACCTGTCGCGGGTTCGGGGTCTGGGACTTCTATCTGCAAATGCAGTTTGAATTCGCGATCACCATCCTTGGTCTTACGCGTGACCTTGCCTGTGGTGTCAATCATCTGGAATGACACGAGCCTGCCTTCTGGAACCTTCGTGCGTGGCCTTGCTTCCCCGAGTCCGGGCAGAAATACGGTGCCGTCGTCCCGCAGTTTTGGCTTTCCGCGTGAATTCAGCGAGCGCAGCCTGGTTGTTTTCCTGCCGCGCCTCATCAGGCTGGACGGCTCGGTCCACCGATTGTGCTTGTACGTCTTCTTTTTCCCCAGCTTGATCTGTTTCTTGCGCCAGATGCGCTTGTTGTGCTTGAGCCGGTTTGCCTTGCGGAATTTGACTGCCGCCTGGAAAGCCTGTTTTGAGGCGGCCTCATGCATGTAGACGCTGCTGGTCAGGTTGAATTCCCTGCGCCATCCTGTTATCAGGTTGTTGACATCAAACTGTGTGATCCCGGGATGTGCAAGTTTCATCATGATTGTCATGTCGTAAACGATGTCTGTTTCCCGGGAGCATTTCACGATCTTGCGTGACAGTTCCCGAGATTGTGTTATCTTGATGATTTTACTGACAATCATACCTGTAGTTGAGATTTATTTTCTTAAAAAGGATCTCAAAAAATTGCACGAACTTTCGCTTTTCACTATAGGATCTTCCTGTCCATCAGAATGTGGTGAGCAACACAGTATATGACATTGTTGACAGTCTGATGAAAAAAGGACCGTCTACTCTACCTTGATCTCCTTTGCATCCTTGCCGTCAATCTTGTCAAGCTCGTCCCTGAGGAATTCCCTGTACCTCTCCTTTTCCTCGTCGGTGATGCTTTCCATGTTGGCGCTTAGAACCGCACCCATCATTGATATCCTCTCGAGAAGATCCATTGCCACAAACCTTCCGACGTTTCCCAGCCTCAGCAGCACGTCCAGCTGCCTCCTGACAGTCTCGTTTATCTTGTCTATGTCTCCTGCAGTCTCCATGCCCCTTGCCGTAACCTGGTATCTTCCGTCGGGCGTCTCCTCGATCAGTTTCTCCTCAAGCAGCCTGCCTAGCAGCGGATAGACAAGCCCCGGCGAGGGCTTCCACATCCCGTTGCTCTGCTCTGCTGCATGGTCGATTATCTCCTTTCCGGTGTGCGGTTTTGTCTTGAGCAGTTCCAGGACATAGTATCGCGAGAACCCCCTGGGAACAGAACTTCCCACCCTCTGGAACCAGTCAGAAATCATCACTAGCGATATCAGTAGCGATATATTTTAATCTTCCCATCTGGAGGTTATTACATATTTATCCTGTACCAAACAAGCCTGTCTTAGAAAATGGCGGATTCCATAGATTTTGATCTATTGGTGTGCGGCTCCGGACTTGCCGGCCTGCGCGCGGCAATCGCGGCTGCTCAAAAGGCCCCAAACCTCAGGATTGGAATAGTCTCAAAGCTGCAGGTTATGCGATCACACTCCGTCTCTGCAGAGGGAGGCACCGCGGCCGTCCTGTTTGATGACGAGGGGGACACTGTCGAGTCCCACATATATGACACCGTCAAGGGGAGCGACTTTCTTGCAGACCAGGACGTCGCAGAGAGGCTCTGCACTGAGATCTCAGGGGAGATCTACCAGATGGACCACTGGGGGATGCCGTGGTCTCGGAGGGACGACGGCAGGATAGACCAGCGAAACTTTGGCGGGTACAGCTTTCCGCGGGCCACATATGCATCAGACAAGGTGGGCTTTTTTGAGATGCAGACGCTGTATGACACGTGCCAGAGGTTTGACAGTATAGAGTATCTTAACGAATGGTTTGCAACCTCCATAATACACGACGGGCGGAAGTTTATGGGGATTACTGCAATAGAGCTTGCGTCTGGCACATTCTATACCATCAGGGCCAAGGCCATGATAATTGCAACCGGCGGCGCCGGAAGGATGTACAGTTTTTCGACCTATGCCCTCTCCTCCACGCCTGACGGCCTGGACATGGGACTGCGCTCGGGAATGGCCCTCAAGGACATGGAGTTTGTGCAGTTTCACCCCACCGGGATAATGCCCTCCGGGATACTGATTACCGAGGGCGCAAGGGGGGAGGGCGGACACCTGCTCAACTCAGGCGGCGAGCGGTTCATGAAAAAGTACGCTGCAGAAAAGATGGAACTGGCACCGCGGGACATCGTCTCGCGTGCAATCATGACTGAGATTCAGGAGGGACGCGGGTTCAAGCACGAGACCGGCGTCGACTGCATGAAGCTTGATCTTAGGCATATCGGGGATGAGCAGATAAAGGAGAAGCTTGGCGGCATCCGGGAGATCTCCATCAAGTTCTCCGGAATCGATCCGGCGCAGGATCTGCTTGACGTACGGCCGGTCTGCCATTACATGATGGGCGGCATTCACACCGACATCGAGGGGGCAACGGAGATCCAGGGCGTGTGGGCCGCCGGCGAGGCTGCATGCAACAGCGTCCACGGCTCAAACCGGCTTGGGGCAAACTCCACATCCGAGTGTATAGTGTGGGGAAAGATTACCGGGGAGCTGGCAGCAGAGTATGCGCAGAAGCAGACCGGCGCCGACCCGTGGCCGCACCACCTGGTGGCAGCAGAGGAGAAGCGCATCTACGACGGAATATTCCGGGGCGGCGGCCATGACAATCCGTATGAGATAAGGCAGCAGCTGACCGATACCATGAATGACAAGGCATACGTGTACAGGAACGAGAGGGATCTTGTAGACGGGCTCAAAAGGATCCGCCAGCTGAGGGGGCAGTCATGGAGACATGTGGATGACAAGGCAAAGGAGTACAACACCAACTTTGAAAACGTCATGGAGCTTGACTCTATGTTCAGGGTGGCCGAGATCGTGCTGATTGGCGCAATAAACAGAAGGGAGTCCCGCGGGGCGCACGCAAGGATCGACTATGCCCAGCGTGACGATGCAAGCTTTTTACACCATACCCTTGCCTACTATGATCCTGAGGCGCCCATAATGAAAAAGTACCCGGTCACAATCACCAGATACAAGCCCGTGGAGAGAAGATACTAGATGGCACAGGATGAGCACAAGGAGGGCATCGGGGGAATGGCCAATCCGGGCCGCTACGGAATAGAGCGCCTGGCATACTGGCTGATGCGGCTCAGCGGGCTGGGCCTCCTGGTATACTTTATTGCGCACATTTACGAGACAAGCAACATACTGCGCGGCAGGGTGGGATGGGACGAGGTCCTTGCCATGACCCAGACCACCGAGGGCCACATAGTGCTGGCAATCGTGATTGGGATGTGCGTGTTTCATACGGTTAATGGAATCCGGGTGATGCTCGGACACGGAGGCGTAGGCGTGGGCAAGCCGGCCCGCCCAGACTACCCGTACACTCCTGCATCCCAGAACTACAGGCACAAGATAGGGATATACTCTGCAATAGTCCTTGCCGCAGCAGCCATGATGTACGGGCTGGCAGTAATGTTTGGTGAGTGAGATGAGATGAGAGAGAGCGTCATAATGAAGATTCACTACGGGACCGCCCTTGCCGCAGTCGCCCTGGTCGCAGTCCACGTGCTGATGCGCCTTACGACGGGGTTTGCAGAGTCGCTCGAGTATGAGACGGTCCTTGCCAACTACAGGTTTGTTCCGTACGTGATACTGCTTGAACTGATCCTGATACTTTTATCGGTTCACGGGTTCAACGGACTGCGGGTGATACTGCTGGAACTCAAGCAGGGGAGGGTCTATGAGAAGGCAGTATCCTACGGGTGCCTTGCAGCCATGTTCGCCCTGATAGCGTACGGCTCTAGAACAATTATTATGACCAACATGGGGATGGCATAGCATGGCACTAACCGAGGCCGTGCAGCAGCAGCAGCAGCAGCAGCAGCAGCCTGAGCAGAAGACCATAACGCTCCGCATCTCAAGGTACAACCCCGGACACGACTCAAAGAGGAGTTTCATGAAGTTTACCGTTCCGTACAGGCACTGGACCACCGTCCTTGACGCCATACTTGAGGTGAAAAAGTACACTGACCACTCCGTCGCGGTAAGGTACTCGTGCAGGCAGGCCACATGCGGCTCGTGCGGCATGATAATCAACGGCAGGCCAAGGCTTGCATGCTTTACAAAGATCAGCGAGCTGAACTCTGACACGGTCACAGTAGAGCCCATGAACAACTTTCCAATCATCCGCGATCTGGCAGTAAGGTTTGACAGGCTCTTTGATACCCACCGCACCGTCAAGCCGTTCATAATACCTGACGACTCTGGGGCGCCCCCCCCGGAAAGGGAGTTCCTGCAGACGCCCAAGGAGGTGCAGGAGTACATCCAGTTTGCCGGGTGCATAAAGTGCGGCCTGTGCAACTCTGTCTGCCCCACGATGGCCACTGACTCGAAGTTTGTCGGTCCGCAGGCGCTTGCCCAGGCGTACAGGTACGTGGGGGACAACCGGGACCACGGAAAGGATTCCAGACTCAAGGTGATAGACGAGTCGCACGGAATATGGCGGTGCCATTTTGCAGGGTCGTGCAGCCAGGTGTGCCCCAAGGGGGTGGACCCCGCCATGGGAATCCAGATGCTCCGCGGCTACATGCTGGGATTCAAAAAATAGATTCCGTCCTGGAATGAATCATGAATTAATGCGTGTCCGGAGACGGGATTGCATTTACTTGACGGTATTGGCTGTCTTGCACACAACGCGGGCATGCAATGGTTACGCAGGCTTTGGACTGTTGTTTACCTGGTTGTTGATCTGCTCTGCCATGAAGTGGTTTGATACGTTTACCTTGACATCGTCCACGCCGTCCACCCTCAGGAGGTTGTCGTGAATGTCCTGGCATATCTTGAAACCAAACACCGCAGGGCAGAACGGGCTTGTAAGGTGCAAGTCGACATTGACGTTCTTGTCCTTGATGTCGACTTCGTCTATCAGTTCCAGATCCACTATCGACGTGTTTATCTCGGGGTCCACTATCTTGGAGAGCTCGTCAAATATCCTTACCCTCATCTGCTTGATCTCCTGGCTCATGTCGGCAAAAGCGTCGATGCTATATATAACCATTCAAGAACCATAGTTGATGTATCGTTCCCGCCTTGGAAATGATCTGGACGACGTTACCCTACGGTACGTCTCGTCTGTTGAGGACGACTCTGAGATTATACACTATGACATCCTTGGAAGCCAGGCGCACGTGCTGATGCTTTACCGGAAAGGGATACTGAAGATGCGTGATCTGAAGAGGATACTGTCGGCACTGGAGGATATCCGGAATGAGGGGGAGGCTGCTGCGACATCAGGCGCAGCAGAGGACGTCCACGAGATGATAGAGTCCATGGTGATTAAAAGGGCCGGGATGGAGTCGGGCGGCAGGATGCACACTGCCCGTTCCAGGAACGACCAGGTGGCCCTGGACATGCGGATGAAGATCCGCGATGATATCAATGCCGTCTGCAGGTGTCTTTTGGATACGGCAGAGGCCATGATATCGGTGGCCCGAATCCACCAGAGGACAGTCATGCCGCTGTACACGCACCTCCAGCAGGCACAGGCCGGACTCTTCTCGCACTATCTTCTGGCGCACGCAGACGCCCTGCTGAGGGACTTTCAAAGGCTTTACGGAACGTTTGAGAGGGTCAACCAAAGCCCGCTTGGCGCAGGACCCGCAGGCGGGACCAGCATTCCAATCGACCGGCATGACACGGCTCGGATGCTGGGCTTTGACGGGCTTGTGGAGAACTCCCTGGATGCCACGGGAACGCGCGACTTTGTGGCCGAATACATCGCCATGATATCCATTATGATGACCAACCTGAGCAGGATGGCAGAGGACCTTGTGGTGTGGTCGACATCAGAGTTTTCATTCGTCGAGCTTGCCGACGAGTTCACGTCCCCCTCAAGCGTCATGCCGCAGAAGAAGAACCCTGACATACTGGAGCTGACCCGCGGCAAGACTGCCCACACCATCGGGGGACTGACTGCCGTCCTGTCCGCCCTCAAGGGGCTGGCCTCCGGCTACGGGCGCGACCTGCAGCAGATAAAGGCGCCTGTCTGGGCTGCCTCAAGGATGTCAGTCAGCGCGCTGCTGGTAATGCGGTCCGTGATACTTACCATGAGGGTGAATGAAAAACAGATGAGAAAGGCTGCCGTATCCGGGAACCTGATTGCCCTTGACATAGCAGAGCGGCTGGTGCTGGAGGGGATCCCGTTCCGCATCACGCACAAGATTGCAGGCTCCCTGGTGCAGGCAGCGCACCTGTCCAAAAGGCCCATTCGGAGGCTTGATGCAGCAGACATACTGGGGTCAGTCGAGGGCACAGGGGTGGATGCAGAGGTTGTATCCAGAATAGCATCCTCCACCACTGTCGCATCCTCCATGAAGGCCAGAACCTCGTACGGCTCGTCCGGGTATGCCGAACAGAAGAGGATGATATCAGACCGCGTTGCCGCAATAGAACGGTACCGGACGGATCTCACAAAGAGGGAGAACAGGATAAGCGCATGCATCGAGGGTCTGGGAGACGAGGTGGGCCGGATTGTTGGCAGCGGTAAGGGTGCCACTGTGTCGTCCTGAGCGCGTTCGGTACGGCCGAATTACTCCAGAATGATTAAGAATCATGCGGGTCTAAAGGTCAAGGAAGTGCTAACTACCGAATGGATCAAAAACGTGTCAGGCGAGTCGTTCAAGCCGGGACAAAAATTGCTGCGCGACGGCGGAGTAATCCGGGCCAGACTCGACAAGAACGTCCTGAGGGGACGCGTTTTGGACGGCACCGTCCATCAGGTGGGAATGCGCCATGACCCGGAACACCCGAGTTGTGATTGCACGTGCCTTTACGCCGGGAAGGTCTGCAAGCACGGGGCATCAGTGCTGCTGTACACCTCGAATAACTTGGAGAAGATGGACGCGTAGTATTTTGATTAATGATTCGGACAAAATCCCGGGATTTTTAATCATTTTTTGAGCAAACCGAAACATTAAGATCATATGAGCTATCCACCACCCCCATGCCTAGTGAAAAAAGAATAAAGCGGGGAGCAGAATTCCTTCCAGATATCCCTCTGGAGGATCTTAAAGTCATGCAAGGCAAGGAATCCTGCCACAAGGCCAAGATGAGGCTACAGGCAGCCATACACCGGAAGAGGGGAATGTCCTTGGATGCCATCGGATATGCAAGGAGCACGGTATATGACTGGCTGATGCGACTGGCAGTCGGAGGGTTGGAGTACAGGCATGACTGCAAGAGTCCCGGCAGACCGTGCCGCCTGTCAGAGCGCATCCGGATACACCTGGAGGGCATACTTCGTGACAGTCCTGAAAAGAGCGGCTTCTGCTCGGACATGTGGACTGCCCGCATGGTCGCCTCCCACATCGGCAATGCGTTTGGCATAAAGTACGGCATCTCCGGAGTCCTCAGGCTGACTGACAGGATGAACTTCTCAGTCCGAAAGCGCAGGCCCGTGCCGTACAACACGGCCACGGAGGAAGATCTGGAGGAATACGTGAAAAATACTGTCAAGGAGATAACAACACACCACAAGAACGGTTTCAAGCTGTTTTGCTTTGATGCAGCCAGCATCATCAACACGCCGGTCCCAAAATACGGCATACTGCTCAGGGGCGAGAGGGATACAGTCCGTGTCAACTATTCCAAAAAGGGCGTCCATGTCATTGGAGCCATGAGCCAAGACACAGTTGAGCTTGACTATCCGGAAAACCTGAAGGCGGAAGGCATAATTGCATTTTTCAAGAAGCTCCGTGAAAAACACGAAAAGATCTTCGTGATCCTTGACAACGCAGGCGCCCACACCGGCAGGGCCATGAGGGATTATGTCCGGTCCGAAAAAGGCAAGGTGGCCCTGTGCTTTCTTCCCCCGCGTACCCCGCAGCACAACCCCATCGAGATGCTGTGGAGGGAGATTAAAAGGGCCATATCAAACACGTTCTTTGGCAGATCCGACGAGATGAAGGAAAGGATCACGCTGTTGGTGGAGAGCGGAGAGATTCCCCGGATCAAGATGCTGTGGTACATGCTAGAGGCCTGCGGCGTCATTGGGGAGACCAGGACGGCAGTCCTTCCGACCCCGGAACCTCCACTGAACTGTGCAGCCGTTGCCACGCCGGAAGTGAAAACACGTTTGCAGTACCACGCGGGACCGCCAAATCGTGCAGCCGTTGCCTGCTAGAAACCAACCATTGCACATGCATAGTATTACGATTAAAGATCCGGAAAACCCAATTATGAGTCACGGCAAACCGAAAGGTTCAGATCGATCATCCCACAAGAAACCCCGTGAGGCCGGCAAAAGTGGTAAAACGTGGGGAGGAGTTCCTCAAGGACATCAGTGAGGAGGAACTCCAATCGATGCAGGCCAAGGAAAAGGACTGCAAGGCCCAGATCATGTTGCAGGCGGCTTGTCACAGGAAAAAGGGCAAGTTTCTAAATGAGATATCCGAGGCCATCGGAAAGCCAGAGTACGATACACGGCTGGCTACTGCGGTTGGATGGCGACACGGGGAGGAGGTACGATCGCAAGAGCCCCGGCAGGCCGTGCCGCCTGTCCGACCCGCAGAGGAGCAGTCTGGACGAGGCCTTGGAGAAGAGCCCCGAGGAGAGCGGCTTCCAACGAGGCAACTGGACAGCCAAGCTCGTCTCCTGCCACATCCTGAATACGTTTAACGTCAGGTACAGTGCCGACGGAGCCCTCAGGCTTACGGCCAGACTGAACTTCTCAGTCAGGAAGACCAGACCGGCGCCGTACAATTCGGCCACCGTGCAGGAGCAGGAAGAGTACGTAAAGAATACCGTGAGGGAGATAGAAACGTATGTCCAGAAGCGCTACAAGGTGGTGTGTCTGGATGCGGCAGCCCTGGTCGACTCGCCTGCATCCAGCCGCGGCATACGGCGCAGGGGCGGATGCGACGAAATCAAGATCAACTATTCCAAGAAGAGTATCAAGATCATCGGTGCCCTTGGCGAGGACACTCTGGACGTGCAGTTCCATGAAAAGCTGGGCACAAAGAACGTAATCGCACTCCTGGAGGAGATCAGGCAAAAGTACGGGAGGGTCTTTGTGATAATGGACAACGCGGCTACACACAAGAGCAAGGACATGGACGAGTTCATCGAGAAGGCAAATGGTGCCGTAGTAAGGTGGTTCCTGCCCCCGCACACGCCGCAGCACAACCCCATAGAGGTACAGTGGAGGGAGATCAAGAGGGCGATTGCAGACACGTTCTTTGGCGGGTTTGACAGGCTGGAGAAGAGAATCAGAAAGATGCTCAATGACGGAGAGGTGGCCAGAGTAAAGCTGTTCAAGTACATACTGGATGCCATAAAGATTCGGGAGAGCCCGGATGCAGTTTCCGCACCGGAACGCCCGCCTGACGGCCTGACAGTCCCCCTTTCTACATAACACGCTCGATGCAGCAGACGGTTCATTATGGCATCCCATCCTGAGGCATCACGGCCTTGCCCGAATGATTCCATCGGAGACTCCAGATCTGACGGCAGCCACGCCTGCTTCCCCCGCCGTCTTGTTCGCCTGCATGGCGCACCATGCGTCCAGAACGGGGTTTGGCCTACAGGTTCATCCAAAAGGCAGGTTCACCTGACTTTGGTTTTTCAGATCTTTAATCGTAATACTATGCATCTCAAATACGGCGTGGATTCGCTCCAGCCACCTGCAAACTGTCCAATACACGCCGTCTTTGATTCAAGCCATGTCCAAATGACGGGCACGCCCGTCCATGATGTAGTCCCCTTGTACCAAAGCCGGGAAATTTACCGCATGGATGTAGACTATGGCAAAAATACGGCAAAATTCGTAACTGTGTAGTTTTTTGATCAAATGTTGAATTCCAGGTCTACAAGAAACTATGTATTTTTTTGACATAGAACCAGACCCTCGCGCAGGACCGTGCAAAGATCATCGCCCCTTGCCTTGCATGTCTGCTTGATGCTCATCAGTATGGCAATAGCGTCTGCGCCCTTCTTTGACCTGCTCCCGTTGCTGTTCTTGCGAAGGATGACGTACGGCCTGATGGCCCGCTCTGCCCGGTTGTTGTGGTATTCGACATCGTCTGTCTCCAGAAACGCAAACAGGTGATCCCTTTCCCGCACCAGCCTCTTGCGCATCCTGTTGCAGTGCTTGCAGTCGCGGTCCTTCTCGAGCCTGCCTACCAGGGACGCGATGCGACGGTCCAGCCTCTTCTTTGTGGCAAGCGCGTCTGCTCCTCCCAGAATGGCACCGTCGACGTGCGAGTCCCACAGTATGCTGCGCAGCGTCCTTGCGTGCCGCCGGTAGTCCTGGCCGGGATTTTTGTATTTCAGGGTGTCCTTGACGTCCCGGACGTAATGCAGGTGGCACTTTTGGTGCATGGCTCCTATGACGTTCCACGCTCCCCACGAGTCAGACGTCACGCATCCCGAATAGTCCCTGCCAAGCATCTTTTTTGGAACCTTCGAGTTCCTGCGGCGGTGTACCTCGTAGATTACGGCGTACTTTGTTACCACCGCCCACAGCCAGTAGTTGGTGCCGTTGACGCGCCAGACGGACTCGTCCCCGTTTATCGCAGGCGAGCGCCTCACCTCCTCCTTGATCTTCTCGTACAGCGGCCCAAGCTCCCGTGCCATCCTGCACACCATGCGGTTTATGGCAGATTCGGTGATCCTTGCAGAGTACGTTATCAGGACAATCTGGCATATCCTGAGGTCTGACATGCCGTGCAGCCTGAGGATGACCATCATTATCATAAAGTTGATCCCGTACCTGGAGTTTGGCAGTGCCAGCGGAGTCATGCCAGACACGGTCTTCTTGCAGTTCCTGCAGCGCCTTCTCTTTACTGTCACCTTGATGTGCTCTAGTTCCACCTTGGCAGCCTCCCTTACCACCTTTGTGTACGTGGACACACATTCTGAGAGGTCGGAGCTGCCGCAGTTGCCGCACGTGTGCGGATCTGCTGTTTCCTCTGCGTCTATTCTTTCAGGACGCGCAAGGCCCGTGCGTTTGTGGTCACTTGGCTTGCCCTTGCCCTTGCCCTTTGCGCGGCGCCGGGTACTGCCGGTCTTTTTGTCCGGTTTTGCGCCGATGCTCCTTGCAACGGCAGCCGATATGATGCCCTTTGCCTCCTGCAACTCTGCCGTGAGATCCTGGATCTGTTTGAGGGCGGCAGCGTAAAGATCAGCGAGTTTGGCCATATGCCGGTCTTTTTCGGCCATCTGCCGGTCTTTTTCGGCCATCTGCTCTGCCATCACACCCACTTTTTCCTCCAGTTCTGCAATCCTTGACTCGGAATTATCATCAGACATATGCAAACCGTGGGCAACAATGATCTAAAAATTAGGACGGAGAGAAAAACTCGATCAAGTGATCAAAAATAGTTTTAAAAAAATTAGACAGACGCGGATTTTCTAATTGTAGATATGGAGTTCAACATTTGATCAAAAAACTACACAGATACCAAAATTCAATTAATTGTCCGAATCATTAATCAAATTACTACGCATACAGGCACGGAATCTCGGGGAACTTCAAAAAGCGAATCACATACTATTTTTAGATTTTGGCGGTGCTACAGGGGAATGCAACACAAGCAAGTGGGTAAATTCACGGGAAGTTCCCAAGTCGGGATACTGCAAGGGATCCAGATCCGCCGTGATTGCAGGCCTAAAAGATCCTGTACCGTTGCGTGTGATACAAATTTTTCACTACTCGTCAGTATGATGATTACGTTTGGGTGTCGTGATACAATCAAAAAGTTCCGTCTTCGTACATCATGCGTATTCTGTGTACAAGTTTGACGAGGCTAGACTCCGTTATGGGACCACTTGTCATAATGTATTCCTCTGGTTGATTGGCAACCACATCCGGTATTGATTCGCCTTCTATAAGCGACATTACTCTCTTGTCATACTTCCTAGCACGGCGCACCTCTCGATCTATGGATTCGGGCGATCCTTTGGCCTCTCGGGTCCATAGTACGATAACGCCGGTGCATTCTTCTATTTTTGGAAAGAGCTTTTCCTCCCACACCGACTGACCAGGCTGGGGGATGGCTTCCGCAACATACCCCCAAAATCCGATCTTCCGCAGGTAATAATCGAGTCGTCTGGCCAGTCGTGTGTCTGTGGGAATCTTGTGCGAGATGAAGAAGTATTTGTCATGGGACGGGATATTGTTGATGTTGGCAAAGCCACGCGGACACTCAAATTTTTTAACTCGTTCTGAGTTGTCAATCGTGTATGAGACCTCTGTAAATGGTATGTTTGTGTACGGAATTAGTTCCAAATCAATTTTTAGATTCATGGTGATCGCCTTCCTCTGTTTGGATTTCAAATAAAGTGGACGCGTCCACACTATCCTATGATCTTCAAGATCTTCTTCCGTTTGAAACGAGCATGCGACTGACGTTACGTGAATCGTCTCGCTTGAAACATTTCGAAATTCCACGTGGACGAGGCGCTCATCAAGATATGCTGAGTCCGGGCTTGGCAGTACCCAGAGCCCAACCAGTTCCAATTCAGGACGCGTTTTAGGCGTTACGGAACACCACGCCCATATTCTTTCGGCAGACACATTCTGCCCTTATCTCTGGCACATCGCTGATCATGAAACCGCCCCTCAGTTCCACTTGCAGCCTCGTACCTGACTCATCTTCAATCGCGCCTACGATGCCAAGGAACTTGTTGACCGCCATGCTGGCAGCCAGCGTGGTCAACGATATTACGCTGGGCTGCTTGCCGACCTCTTCGTAGTATCCTTCTTCTGCGAGCTTCTTTTTTTCTTCCTCCGGCAACGATTCCTGCAACATGGTTCTGCCATCAAGGGTACCAGAGCACCACAGGCACGCGCTTTCCGGTGTGACGGCCTGAATCTTTGCTACTGCCTGAGATATCGATCCGGCATCGTCCACATCTATCCTGCACCCCACGTCAATTAACGGGATGTAGAACCTGTTCGAGATCTCGTTGAGTCTGTGCCGGCTTATGTGGTTGTCAGTACATCCAAACATGACATCTGACTCTATCAGCGCATTGAGTACAGAGTCATCTAACACGTTGGCACATATCGCAGTCACTGTGGATCTTGAAAACGACATAATGTGACGCCTCAGCACGTCTACTTTCATCCTGCCCACATCTGACTTTCTTGAGCCATATATCCTTGTAAGGTTGGACTCGTCGACGTGGTCCATGTCCACCAACCGTATGTGTTTCACACCCATCCTTGCGAGCTGGACTGACACAGACGAACCCGTGCCACCGACTCCTATGACAGTCACCGACATGTTTTGGATCTGTTGTTGAACATGTGTGCCAAACGCTCTGGTCTGCCTCTCAAACATGGCCATTGTCTTGGACGATCTGGCGTTGGTCCCGATAGTATTACACTCAGTCAGAGTGTTGCCCACTATCTTTACACGTTTGACGCTAGAGATTCTAGCCTTATCAAACACGACTCCGGAAACACCATGCCTGCTGAACACCAGGCTACCTAGTGGTCGTCCAGGCACGATCTCAGAGAGGTTTGTGAACATCTTCCTGTTGGTTATCCTGTCTATCTTGCTGAATGTTGGAGGGTGTGCAGTATCTGGGTGGGTGTGCACAAAGATTAGGCTGGATTTGGTCGCCTCCGACCTTACGACGCATTCATTGATAAACGACGAGCTAGGCATAAGGCTGTGCCTTCCTTGGGAGTTCCAAGATCCCTCAGCAGGTTTTAGGATGTCCGTGGCAAGTAGCATGGATCTCTTGCCAGCATCATATGCCTGCGCTAGCAAAAAGCACCCGTTCTCGTATGGTGCTGTGCTGAACAAAAACTCTTCCAGTTCCTTGTACAGGGGCTTAGGGAATGTGATAGTCCACATTTCAATCGCCGTTTTGCAACCTTTGCTGTACATACCCTACATACTTTACGACATTATCGTCAGAAGGATTCCAAGTGACATTTTGATATGGGTGGTAGCTGAACCGCCTCCATTCTCTTCCCAAGTGGGTCTCTATGACCTCTGCCTGTTTGGGGACGGGACCGTCTTTCATGACCAACTCAGGCAACGTCCAGAACATATCAAACGATGCGCAAGGGTAATGCGGACTAGTAAAGATAATCAAGTTGGTAGTGTCCATACTGTATACGCCTTCTGGGAGTGGAAAGTCCTTGAATTCCACATACACCTTCCCATCACGCTCAATAAGGCTGAGGTTAAAGCCTCTTGCCTTTAGCATGTTGGTGTCTTGCAGTAGCCTGTCTGGTATCACCCATACGGCACATCCTTTAGGATTGCATTAAAGTGCATGTCATTCTTGATCTCGCACCGTTGATTTTCTTCTATCCTTTCGCTTTTTTGGCCACGCACCAGAAACAGATCGTACTTGTTAGGCTCAAATCCCGCAAGTTCCAATATCTCTTTTCCAAGTAGCACGTCTTCTTTGACGAAAAGCTTTTTGTTATTGACGAATATGATCTTGCTCTCCTTGTCCATCTCGCTCATCTCTACTTTTTAAAGGGGTTGCGACTATTTTAATCTGTTTGATGTAATTACGTTAATAAAGTTAATAACGAGATAAAACTAAATAAAGAAAACATGGTTAACGATCCCATTGCAGACCAAGCTTAGGATACACATATCTCCTGTAGGATTCGAATTCCGGCGCGTGACCCAGCCGCTCATACAGATGCGTGCGGATCTAGTATACCTTGTGAAACACACCGAGATTGATGACGACGCACTAGTATTTTACACTAAAGTAAAGAACGAACTGAAACAGAATTACAAGCACATCCATGTAGAGGAGATCTCTTTGGATCTGTGGAATCTGTACAAGTGTGTGGAGGGGTTTCGCAAGATCATCTTGGATGCAAAGGAGAATCATGTCTACGTCAATGTCTCGACCGGCACCAAGATCACGTCCATAGCAGGTATGCTATCGTGTATGATGTGGAATGCACATCCGTATTACGCCCCTGTCTCGTACGTCGGGAGGAAGAAAATTGTAGACCTCTCAGAGCACGTAGACGAACCGGAGGATCTCCCCACGTACAGCATCAACAAACCAAAGCAGGAGTTCATGTTGATTTTGGATCTACTGAGTAGACATGGTGGTGTCATGCGTAAGGCTCAGCTTATGAAAGAACTTGAAGAGATGGGTGTGATCAGTCTCTCGGATGTGGATGGGAAAGAACTCGGTGGTTCTGCAAAGCATAGCAGGTTGCGGGTACTGCTTGATCCGATGGAGAGGGACTGGAGCCTGATCTCTGTCAAGTCAAGGGGTAGGAGGAGCGAGGTATCAATCCAAAAGCAGGGGGAGACGGCGCTGAAAATATTTGGCACGGGAAGCCCTGCAAGGGAAAGATGAGTTTAGATGCCTACACGACTGCCTCCTTATGAAGCCCTACCGACCTGAATCACAAATCCAACAGTCACACAAGTTTGCCTGTAAAGTAATCCCACCTTTTACAAATCGGGTTTATTTGTAAGAGGTCGCCTTTGCGAAGCGATTTCGTGCCTGATCTGCCCCGATTAATTACCAACTGAGCTACGTTTTGGGCCGTAAATGCCCATTTGATTGGCATTATTCAGGATTTTTTCCGGGCGGGGTGAGGCTCGGCTGAGCTGCGTTTTGGCCGATCCGGTGATCGGACTTGCGAAGTGGATCTTTTTTGGTGCTGCCGGGGCGGTGCGTTGTGCCCGAATCTGGTGGAGGGCCGGTACGGCGGCCTGATACGTGTCAGGCAACCGGTGCGACGGGAGTCGCGCAGGACATGCAGGGCAGCCATGGATGGATTTTGCAGGATTTATGCAGTTGTTGCTGCCGCTGCTGCTGTTGCCGGTATCCTTTCGACGATACCTCGCATGTAGTCTACCAAAAAGTCGTGCGGGTTGACGCCGCGCATCCTGCACGTCTCGCGGATGCTGGCCAGGACGGCGTGGTTGTATGCGCCGGCAAGGCTCTTGCTGCCGCCTGAGACATTCCGGGATGAGACGCTGGGCCGCAGGGGGCGCTCGGCGTCGTTGTTATGGCACTTTGTGTTGAGGCGGATGAATGGGAACAGGTGGGTGATCTCGCGCCGCAGCCGCTTGACAAACCGCTTGCAGTGGGGTTCGGTGTAGCTGCCAGACATCAGGCGCCTTACCCGGGCCAGGAGGTTGCGCACCTTGAGGTTTCGCGCGGCCTTGTCGTCATGCGGGTTGAGTCCCTTCTCTGCGTGCCAGGAATCGATGATTATCCCCTTTAGGGCCTTGGCAAACTTTTTGAATTCTGGCCCCGGGTTTTTCATGGTCAGGGTGCGGAGGATCTCGCGGAGGTAGTGGTAGTGGCACTTTTGGTGGGTCCTGCCGATGCGGTTCCACGCAGCGTGTGAATCAGAGGTGACGTGGCCTGCGTACCCTCCAAGCAGGGCCTCCAGCACGTCTCCTCCCCGGCGCTTGTCCACGTAAAAGACAGCCGAGTCGGAGCCGACTAGTATCCACAGCCAGTACAGCACACCGGCTACCCTCCAGCTGGTCTCGTCGCCAAAGACATGCCCTGAGAAGAACATATCCTCGAGCATCTCCTCGTAGAGCGGGTGGAGGGATCCTGTCACGGCATCCACGTGGCCGATGACAGTCGACTTTGCAAGGTTTGTGTGGTGGATTATGTTGATCAGCTTGCGGATGATTTCGTAGGGAATGCCGTACATCCTCATCGTCGTCTCAAGGCACGTCAGGCTGGCGCCGAACCGCCCACCGGGGACGACTCCCGGGATCTCGGGGGCAAACTGCCTGCCGCATTCCCTGCAGTACCTGCGAATAATGGTATACTGGATGCCGGTCAGTTTCCCGTCGATGATCTCCTCGACTACCCGGAAGGTTACCTCGGTGGGTTCTGTCGATAGGGCGTGGCCGTGCGGGCAGGCGGACATGTCGACTATCTTTTTTTCGGATATCGGGGGAGGATCACGGCCGGTGCGCAGGCAGACGACCTTTCTGAACGGGTCTGGTGCAGGCCCGGGTGATTCCCGGAGCCGCTTCTTGGAGCGGCGGCTTTTGATGCCCAGATTCTCGGCTGCCAGCGCCGAGTTGGCCGCGCGCGCCTCCCTTAACTGAGAGGCATGCTCTGATGCCTGCTGTTCCAGGCGGGCTATCCTGTCCATGACTGCCTGCGAGACGTCGCATCCCTGTAGGAGGGCGGCGTTTTCTGCCCGCAGCTTCTCTATCTCGGAGTCCTTTTGCACATTCTCTTCTTCCAGCAGTTTGATCCTGGCATCCATCTCCGTCAGCATCGCATGTTCCCCTGAGAAGGCCTCTGCCTCCTCCTTCAGCTGCTCGATGTCTTTTCTCAGTGCCATGCTCTCCTCGTCCTTGGATTTGAGCATGTCCAAGACGGATTCGAAGAGGGACTTGGTGTCGGTTACGGAGTCCCAGTCAATCTTTTCCAAGTCGATTACAGGCACCACGCCATAACACGGGAAGGCATGATCCAACTCTGTTTCCTAATTACGCTCGACACAGATACTCGTCTGTGCAATTCTGCCTACGTCGTCGTCTTGCCCCCTTCCCTTGCAGTCCTTGGGCCGGGCTTGTAGGCTTGCACGATCCTTGGCGTGCCGTACCCGTTGTCGATTGCAGTATCGATCATCTGGTTGTACAGCTGCACCTTTCCGTATATCTCGGCCTTGACGTTCTCCCACTTGCGCGCGCTTATGCACTCGCCCAACACCCGCTTGAACGTGGAAAATACAATCTCGACTGACCACCGGTCGTTGTACCCTGACTCCCTGCGCCACGCCTTCTGGAATTCCCTCTTTTGTTCGCGCGTGAGGCCTGCAAACTTGCGTTCTGCCGTCTTGTCCATGCAGTCCAGGTCCCCCAGCTGCCTGAATCCTGCCTCCTTGCGGGGCATGCACCCGTTCGCCTTTCCGGCAAAGTCGATGCGGACGGGAATCAGCGGCTCGATTCCCTGCTCGTCGCAGTACCTGCGGATCTTCTGGGTGTCGTACGCGCCGTCGGCTGCCGCCTTGGTGCCTGCAGAAGTGTCTGAGTTTGGTGATTTTTTTGCATTTGCAAGGGCCTGCCCCACCAGTTCCTCAAACTGCGGAGAGTCCCCGCACTTGTCGTCGGTTATGGCCACGGCGTAGATCTTTTTGGTTTTGGCATCCACCCCGACGTGCAGCTTTATGAAGCCCCGCCTGGTCCCCCACTTTTCTGTCATCCAGTCGCCGCGGTTTGTGGGCTTGAGTCCAGTGGAGTCGAAGGCAAACAGCTTGATCTCGGCCCGGGTGCCGCCGTCTGAGAACCACGCAGAAGCCGTGCCGCTACCATCATCATTGTCTGCAACAGTGCAGCCAAGCTTGGTCATCCTCTTCTGGAACGCCGAGTACGTGGGCGCGTTTTCCTTGCCGACTATCGTCTCTGCCAGACCCTGGAGCTGCCTGTACCTTATGCCGGTGGCGTTTTTGAACAGGGATGCTGCTGCAAAGCACGCGTTTGAAAATACGTACGGGCGGCCTACCTTCCCGCAGTTTAGCTTCTCGACCCCCTGAGTCAGGATCTCCGGGCTTATCTGGAGCGTCCACAACTGGCCGCGGTCTATGTACCTGCGGTCATCGTACTGGAACCGGCGTTCTTTGGATTTGAAAGATTTTTTAGCCTCATGCGTGCCCGTTTTGTCTGGAGAGGATGTGTTTTCAGTCATGGCGATAACCTGACTGTCTGCACACCTCTCTGATCAATGTGGTTTTCTATTGAAGATGCTTGATAATGTGTTCAAATTCAGCTGGTCCGACCTGATTCTGGATCTGTTGGGCGTGGCTGGGGATAATTAGGAAACAAAGTTCATGATCCATAAAGCTTTTGGGCACGCAGCGCCTGCCGGAAAATGCGGCGCAAAAGATCCAACCGGAAGAGCCTTGATCCGAAAACCACCCTGCCTGAGGACCGTGTTGATAACGTGCAATTAATCGGGCATTTATGGTCAAAAACGTAGCTCAGTTGGTAATTAATCGGAACAGATCAGGCACGGAATCGCTTCGCAAAGGCGACCTCTTACATACGATTGTAAAAGATTTTTTTCGCATGCAGTGTTATGCTCATCCCGAATCACATAGTCAATGAAGATCAAGACGATGTTGAAAAGATACGCCGCTGAGAAAGACTGCAATGTCAAGGATCGCATGATGCTGATAATCATGATCAAGCGCGATGGAGCAGCCATGAGCGATGCTGCAAAATCCCTTGGCAAGTCGCCGGCGTGGGGCTACAAGTGGCACAAACGCTATCGGGAAGTCGGCTTTGACAGGCTGGGAAACCTTCCGCGCTCCGGCAGGCCGACCAAGGTAAGCAGGACAGACATGGGGCGGATTCGGAAAAACGCGCGCAGTAAGCTGATCTGGACGGGCAGGGAGATGCGGGAATACATCAGGCAGAAGACGGGGGTAAAGTACAACCTCACGCACGTGCGGTACATGCTGCGGAGCTGGGGCTACTCCCAGAAGGTCCCGGTAGGAAAGCATGCAAGAAGGGCACCTGACGAGGAGATCAGGAAATTCCAAAAAGAGCTGCCAGAGCTTATAAAAAAAAGAACAGCGAAGGGACAGTCGTAGCGATACAGGACGAGTCCATAGTAATCTCCGATGCACGGCCGCGAAGACGCGGCTACACCAGTGGGTCGTACATCCGAAGAACTGTCTGCCGTCCAGGGTAAGTGACCCGTATATGGTGACCTTCCTATGGCTTCCGGTGTATGGCACGTTTATCCGTCTGCCCTTGGGAGACCAATACTTTTGGCTGGACACGGTGTCGTGTATGAAAAACGCCTTGTCTTGCATGATTACGGCAAATCCCTCCCTTTCCAGACACGAAATCCGCCGTTTGAGGCGGTATCACCAGTTCCAGACTGCTTTTCTGCCTGCCCTGTTGATGTGTATCTTTTGTGCTACCTTTGGGGACAGGTCGTACTGATGCATGATCTTTCGAATGTACGTGATGTGAAGATTAGTGAGTCTGCGCCCGTATGTACTGCTGCAGCCCCACCGGGGTGATGCGGGGACCGGCCACGTTTGCAATCATGTTTTCCATGACGTTTTGCGGGATTCTTCTGGACCGTCCGCATCTGGGAAGATCCCAGAGGCCTTCCAGGCCCCCGTTGTCGTAGCGACGCAGCCAGTTACGGACCCAGGTGGGACAACGTGCCTGAATGCTGGCAGTCTCCTCCACGGACATGTTGAGCACGCGAATCATGCGAACCGCGACCATCCTGGCCCGGACCTTGTGGTCCTTTTCCTTTTTGCACGCCTTTTCGAGTTCTTCCCGTTTGGTGTCGTTCATATCTCATTAGAAGATATGCGTAATCCACCCATTTTGCCAACCCGGCCATAAAAAACCGGAAAAATACGGCCTAAAACTGCTCGTGTCGTGTATGTGGCAAGTCTGTTCACCCCAAAATCCAAAATGACGTGCGCAGCCTTGCAGCACTTCATCGTGCCCTGAATTCTACTTGACCGGAGCTTCGGAGCAGGCCCTGTCCCAGTCTACTGACGTCTTCCACTGCCCCGGTGGCGGCGGACCCTTTTCCATGCAGTCCCACAAAAGGTTCAGGTTTACCAGCCCGGTGATCACGTTGAACTCCCTGTTGAACCCGGCTGCGTTGCCGTCGTACGGGTCGGCAAGACGCGCGTAGCGCTTGAGCCTGCCTATCGTGTGCTCCACCAACACCCGGGTGGAGTTGATCCTGTGGTTGTGCTTTTTTTGCTCCGGCGTCAGCGGCGTCTTTTTGGTCTTCTTGTACGGGATCTCCGGCGTGGTGCCGGGCAGGTGGTCTGCGATTCCCTGGTAGCCGCGGTCGACGAAGGGGTGGCACCTGTCTGATTCTGGCAGGTCCGGATCGTGCATCGCCTTCTCCCACTTTCCAAACGGCATGGGGCGTTCCTTGAGCAGCGTGATGTCGCCGACTGACCCGACGGTGCTTTTTGACATGCCGATCACCACCCCGTTCTGGTTGGTGTACACGTTGGTGTTATTGGTGAACTTTTTCTTCTTGCCGGAGTATTTCATGCGCCGGACTGACTTTACAGACGGGCGCTGTATGGGGCAGTGCGTGCCGTCTATGAATATCTCGCCCCCGTCTGGCCCGGGCACGATCTTCTTGAAATCCTCCTTGGTCGGGGCGGCAGCTACCTCCTCGGATATGTTGTCTGCCGTCGGGAGTATTCCTGCCAGCATCGCGTCCATCACCGGAAGGTACCGGGACACGGTGGTCTGGTCTATCCCGAAGAACGCGGCAAGCACGCCCTGGGCGGGGTTGTCCTTTTTGTGGACAAGTGCCATGAGCAGCGCGTGCCGTCTATGAATATCTCGCCCCCGTCTGGCCCGGGCACGATCTTCTTGAAATCCTCCTTGGTCGGGGCGGCAGCTACCTCCTCGGATATGTTGTCTGCCGTCGGGAGTATTCCTGCCAGCATCGCGTCCATCACCGGAAGGTACCGGGACACGGTGGTCTGGTCTATCCCGAAGAACGCGGCAAGCACGCCCTGGGCGGGGTTGTCCTTTTTGTGGACAAGTGCCATGAGCAGCGCGTGCCTCAGGTACAGCTTGCACCGGTTTCCGGGATCGGATGCCCGGGATGCGTTATCGCGGAACAGCGGCATCTGGCCCGAATGCACCAGGAATACCTTGGCCCGCTCCAGCATGTACCGGAACTGTTCCCCGTCTGCCAGCGTGGCCTGACGGAGCTTGTCCCCGTCGCGTATTATGCCGTCTAGCACCTCTAGCAGGTGCAGCGCGGGTCCCTTGCCGGGGTTCCAGCCATCGTCCCTGCTCTTCCACAGGCCGCGCTCAAGGCCCAGCTCCCTGTCTTTCTGCTCCAACTTTTTGTCTTTCTGCTCCAGCTTTTTGTCTTTCTGCTTTAGAATATTTTTTAGGCTTTTGTCTTTCTGCTCCAGCTTTTTGTCTTTCTGCTCCAGCTTTTTGTCTTTTTGATTTAGAATATTTTTTAGGCTTTTGTTTTCCTGCTGTAACTTGGATATGATCTGATCAGGCGAGTCTGGCATTTGATGTGAGACGCGATCGTGCCTGATCTAAATTTATCGATGTGAATAGGGGATTACGCATATTCTCTATTATGCCATCAAACCGACAGGTTCATGCTCGTTCTTCCCAAACTTGCCGGCAGAAAATACATGATGCCGTGCACGAATTTTTGATCTTCAGTGCAGGCTCGACAAGCACAAATAGATTCTATGTCGTCACACGAACAGATTCTACCATATCAGGCAAGACGCTATCGGCTACCTGTGTTATGGCCCTGGCCATTGCCTCATCAGGACTACTTGCGTATTTGTCTAACCCCGTGCGCATATCTTGGGACAGTTAACATGGGCCAAATCAAGCAAATTTATGAATTTTTGAATTTTTACAGATTTAAATATCTGGTGTGGTAACATACAACATAAATGAAAAAAACTACGGTACAAAACGGTACCACATATCTGAATGATCGTGCTCAACGTGCCATTACCCATATGAGCATCCCCGACGCTAGGCAATTCCCGGAGATATTCAAGAAGATTTACGGCATCGTCGTTTGTCACAGGCGCCTTTTCAATTTTACCGTAAAGGAAAACTTGGCAGACCCGATGACATGCCGTGATCCATGCGGGAATCTGGTTCCCGTGTGGCACGTGCATGATTTGATGCGGGCGGGCGGGCGGCAATGCGCTGCCATGCTTGGTGTTGTCCACGGGGCCGTACGCGCTGCCGCAAAAACAATCCATGTCCCACCGCACAACGCCGGCGACGCGTGTGATGCCTGCAGAAGGGCTGATAGAAAAACCCGGGACAGGGGGGATCTCTTTGCGTTTCATGCAGACACGCCGATGCCAATACGGCAAAAAATACCCATGGGCCTGCGCTCGGGCGGTCGCAGGAAAGGCAGACGAAATGCGCGAGGATCCGGATGCAACTTGAACTCGGCCGCTCCGACGCCTCAAGTAAGGTCGTGCAGGTGCCAAACACGGGAGGAACCGCCGGGGCATCGGACAAAGGCAGGCGCCTGCAGCCGGAGGCTGTGCAGCCTTTGTGTACAATTCCCCGTAATTCAGCGAACCATCTTTTTCATGGGGGTAATCCCTGATGGGTAACACTTGGAGTATATCAAACGCGCGCAAGCAGAAAGGCAGGCTGGACGGGATAACCGACTTTATCGGCCAAGGCGCCGAGCGCAAGGCGATGGAAGTATTGGTACCGCTCAACTCCGACGAGAACATGATCAAGCACGCCGCGGCCGGCCTGGCATCGGACACCGTGAGATCGTTCGAGATATGGTGGGACGGGGAGACCAAGAAACTCAAAATAGTGATTGTCACGGTGCCTGATGACGCGCAAATATACAAACAGGCATTCCTCAACATGTACCCCGGGGCCCAAATAATCCCGCTTGAAAAACCTGATCCTGATTTCTATGACAAGACCATACCATACAAGATATTCGACGTCGGATATTACCACGGCCACTACACTGCCGCGTTCAAGGAAGACGAGGCCCAGTGGGTGCTGTCCAACATCGCCAACACCATACAGGGCGCCCAGTCCGCGTGGGTGCAGGTCGTATTTTGCAAGTACGACTTTACGTATTTCCTCAACAGGCACGTGAATATTATCAGCGCCCACCGCAGCAAGATACAGAAGAACATTACAGGAGGCAGCATCCTTGACGGCATGAAGATCAACTTCAGCGGAAAGCCGAAACCCGAAGCAAGGAAGGAGCACCCGGAGGCAAACGGCGACTTTCAAACCAACTATCCTACACTCCATGCCGATGCCGTCAAAAAACGACAGGGGCCGCACACGATGGTCTCGATACGCGGACTCGTGGATACCGGGACGATATCAGACATCAACGTGATGGGCTCCATATCGTTCGAACCAATCAGGTGCGCCTACGACTACCTCACGACGTTCAAGTACAGGCACTCGTCTTTCTTCAACCGCAATCTCGACAAGGCCGATTACATCAACGTCGAGCAGCAGCACACGATGAGACAGCGCATAGACATGTTCCCATTCCGCCTGCTCCCAGACGTGCGAAAGTTCGGCTACGAGATATTTGACAATTACATGCGCAAGGGAATGATGGGCTCTTACAAGCCGCGCCGCTCGCCGCCGTTCATAATAGCGCTTCCAAACGAGATGCCGACATACATACACCTGCCGAAGCCGTCCACCCCCAACATCAGCACCACGCGGGGCGCCGTCCTGCCGTCGCAGCAGATAAACAAACCGGGGTTCAACATAGGAAGATTTGAACCACAGAACACCTTCAACCAGGAAGAATATTACAGGCAGTTTGGACGAGAATACGCCCCCAGCGCCATCGATGCAGTCACCATGTCCCCAGATGATTTTGCATGCCACGTATACGTGTCAGGCGGAACAGGCAGCGGCAAGAGTTCCATAATCAAGGTGATGTTTAAACATCTGGAGATGGCAAACCTGTACGCTTCTCTTCGGCAGGACGTGCCTGTGAGGATGATCCCGTGCGACATGGAAACAAAGAAACTCCTGGCCGATCTCGACCAGAACAAGACCCTCAGGGAGCTCGGCATAGGCTGGTCCAACGCCTGTATTTATTTCGACCCAAAGGGCGACGACACCGAGTTCTTGCTCCGGCAGTGTGAACGCTCCACCATATACGGCGACAAGATACATTACCTGGATCCGTCAAAGACCTACTTTACGCTCAACCCGCTGGAGTTGCCGCCGTACGATAAGGAGGACAGGGACGCAATCGTGGACCTGTACGTGGGGTACTTTTTCGACATGATCAAGGGCTGGTACGGCAACTCGGACGCGTTCGTCCGGATGAACCGCATCCTGCACAGCCTGCTGCTCTTCCTGTACGTCGGGGAAGACAAGCCGACTTTCAAGGACATGTACGAGATGATCCAGAACATCCAGACAGATAAGAACTATCTGCGCGTGATGTACGACGCGCTAGGAGAGCCAAGCGGAGATCTGGACATGGCGCTCCAGTCGATTGCAGACATGGACGCAAAGTCGTTCGAGCCCGTACTGAACAGACTGGAGAAATTCGTCGTGAGCAACACGATGAGGCAGATGTTCTGCAGGCGCAAGTCGACGATAAATTTCCGCGATTTGATCAGGCCTGGGCACTACACCGTGGTAAGGTTCAGCGAGTCAGATATCGGGCTTGACAAGATAGGCATTGCAATGCAGGCTTTCGTCATGAAACTGTGGTTCGAGGTCTCGTTCCGTTCGTCCACGGTATCAATAAAGGACAGGACGCAGGTAGTGCTCGCGCTCGACGAGTTCCAAAAGATAAAGAGCATAGGGGTGCTGGAGACGATGATATCGCAGGCAAGATCAAAGGGCCTCGGGCTGATACTCGCGCACCAAAACCTCAAACAATTGGATGACAACAAACTCAGCAGCATAACCACGAACTTCGGG
The DNA here is from genome assembly GCA_965238275.1 of Candidatus Nitrosopumilus sp. Taxonomy (GTDB): domain Archaea; phylum Thermoproteota; class Nitrososphaeria; order Nitrososphaerales; family Nitrosopumilaceae; genus Nitrosopumilus. The sequence goes on along the minus strand of OZ250186.1, from coordinate 291,945 downwards.
CTGCAGATGGCGGGGCATCTCGAGGGTAACGACGCCCAGAGGCTGGCGTCGGCGTGGGATCCAAAATACGCCAACGAGATCAAGGAAAAGATAGCGACGCAGCCAAAACACCACTGGATTGCCAGGATAGCGCCGGAAGCCGGGCAAGAGATGCCGCTGCCGGTGCAGTTCTGGACGCACTTTGACCCGGTCGCAGACGAGGTCTGCCGTTCCAACATATCCGACGAGGAATGGAAAGAATTCATACAGTCTCAAAAGAAACTCTACATGAACCGGGAACCGGAAATATCGATGCTCGATGCCAAGAAAATGGAAAAGAATCGCTGGAAGATGAGCGTGGCAGACAAACGGATCCCGTCGCACGACCACTGGCACATCATGAGGATACTGCAACACAGGCAGTTCAGCTTGACAGCCATAACAGAGCTGTACAACCCGCAGAACAAGCCTATCTCTGGCACGCGCGCACGGGACGAGATAGCTGACATATTGAAGGAGATGATAGGTGCCAAACTTGTAACCCAAGATGAGGGACGCAAGGGCAAATACAGCCTCACGGATTTTGCAATGGGCAAGTTGTCCTTCGGCTCCAACGAGGTGGGCAAGACGCTGGACATAAAGGAGGCAATCCCCATAGTCTCCGAATATTATTTAGGGAAAGGGTTTTTTCTGGAGATGGCGGTTCAGCTTGGACGAAACGACTGGCACCACATAGACATGGTCGCGTACGACTACAACACCGACAGCCCGATATCCGTGAGGATAGAGCCAGAGGGAAAAGTTGATTCCCACCCCGAGCTCGCAGGGCAGAACATGCAAAAATGGGTCGAATCCGGATTCAGTGAATACCACGCGTGGTCGTTCAACAAGGAACTTGAAGATGAATACGACAGGATAGGGGAAGGTCCGATAAAGGAAAAAGTCACGGCGTTCATAATGGATCATGAGGGCGGTGAGACGCGAATCATTACGTCTGCCAAGCCTGAGGATACGGAACCCGAGGATTCCGACGCGGATGAATTCGACACTGGCGATCCGCCACCAAATGACGATCCGCCGTCAAGTGATGATTCTGACATACGGCCTGATGATGAACCATCAGATGATACGCCGGTAGACGGTGATCCGCCACCGCACGACTCATCATCAAATGACGTCCCGCCGGGCACGGTGCCGCCTGACGACGCACAGTCAGGCAAATCCATATTGGATTACCGCACATTCTAATTGTATGTGAGTACTGTCATGGATGCGGGGGAACACGAAAATCATTGCCGGATTACAATCAATCCCGTACGCCGAGATTTGAAAAGTTAGGAGCGTAACTGTCTTTGCCGGAATCTTTATTCGTTTTTTGGGTTTTTGGCTCTTACTGACGGCATCTCTTATGGCTGCGATGCCTCTTCCGGCTTCGGCGTCGGTTGTCTGCGCACACAAAGAGCATATCTCAACCGTGAACTGCCAATGGATCCATGTCAAGCCATAAGGCTTGACTGTACCGTGAATCCCGTGATGGGATTCTATACCATCCGGCCACAAGGCCGGTTCTACGGCCCCCAAGGGCCGAGCCCAGAGATTCTCTAAGAGAATCTCATGTACATGTACGGCCTTATGGCCGTACCATAGTCCGGCTTTGCCGGACACTAGAACAAGGGGGGGCGTGCTCTCAGACGGCCGTAGGCCGTCTATAGTCCAACCTTGTTGGACCTTAGTCGGGCGGAGCCCGACACATAGTCTGACGTAGTCAGACACTAGTCAAACGGAGCCTGATATTACTCCATAGTGGAATGATTCCATGATATTCCGTAGGAGCGAATGATACATCATGGGGATGGCTCCATACTCGTGTGTGGGACTCGTATGGGGCAACGGTGTCTGGGAGCTGTGTGTGGGACCTAGCGGCGTTCGTGGGGGTGGTTACTGGTGACGGTTCCGGGAGAGGCCGGAGGCGGAGCCGGAGGCCGACCTCCAACGCGAAGCGAAATCCGAGACTACAGCCGAGGCGGAATATTACTCGAATCTGGTGTTGAACAGATCTGAAATGTACAAAGTTCTCTAGGGTGTTTTTGTCCTCTGGTACCCTGTCTGGTATGAATCTGATCACATCTACCAGGCCGCCAACCACGTCTATGTCGATAAGGCCGGAACAGGGGACAGGACATGAGGACAGAGTTCTCAATACAAACCGGGCTAGAGACAATGACAGGGTTTCAGGACATAGTCAAGAAGTATGACTGTACCCGGGCTGCCATGTTGACAGCTACCAGGCGTGTACCCGGTCTACCAGAGACAGGCTGAAAGGACCAGAGGGATGGAACAGGAAAACGACGTGCCAAAATTGCTTACGAAGAAGTGACACCGTATGGATCTCAATGACGTGACAGGGAAAGAACAAGATGTATGGCTAAGTTGGGGATTATCGGATCACAATCTTGAAATCCAGGCAGTCAGTTCTTGAATGTAACACCGTATTACAAATGTAATACGTCGTGTTGCTTCCGGACAAACCACCGAAGGGGGCAAATGGTTGACTGGATCTACTCAGTCTGGTTCAGTTTAAGAGACGGTGTTGAATCACTGGTCTTATTTTGACAGAATTTAACACCTGTTTTTGACAGAATATTGGGGGAATAAGAAAAATAGTATATTGCAAATCTTATTTTTTACATGTAAAACACATGTAATTGAGAAATCCTTATAATTGGTCAAAAACAAGACGTGCGTATGGCAAAAAAGAAGATCGCAAGAGACTGGATACGCACCGTAACGACAAACAACACCAGCTTGGTACTCACAATACCAAAACAACTTGCAGGAAGACTGGAAATCGAGAAGGGCATGCAACTCCGAATATTTGAACGCACGGATGGATTCATTGTCGGGAAACAGGAAACCGTAGAGGAAGCACTGAAGAAGATGAAATCGGAAGAATCCGAACCACAAAGAAAGACCACGGATAAAGCCAGTAACATCAAAACCATATCCAAGCCGGCATGGAAACCCAAACCGGAATTTCGGAGACGAACAGATGAGGAAAGAGCCAACTATAACGCATTTAGAAAGGTGCGTGATGAACTGGGAGCAAAGAGGGATAAGGCCAAGGCAGAAGACGATCTGCTGAAATGTTATGACAATATGATGGCAGCAGACACCGAGAGGCTGCGGATAGAACCGGATCCGAAGGTCGCGGCAAGGCACGCTGCTGTGGAAAGTGATTCAAAATACAACAAGGAACGACTGGAAGCATTGGAACATGAAAGCGTAGTATTGACGTGGCTGATGTGGGAAATGCCGGGCAAGGAACATGCAACGGACAAGGAAAGGGAGGATTATAAGAATCTGGCAGATCTCATAAAAAAGGAATCAGCAAAAATGGACTAACCGAGATTACGTGTGGTCTTTTTGCCGAGTTATATCTGGAACGGTGTAACTTTAGGCAAAATTTTGCCTGATGTTAGCGGAAACACCGGGTATCATGAACGAAACATCCGGACTCTGCTGCTTGACCCATCGCTGGTCTATCGGCTACCTGTGAAGTGACTTCGAATGCTCGTTGACATAGGACCTGATGTATAGCGACACGCCAAAATTCGTTCCAAATAAAACGAAAGGCATGTGGATCTGATGATCTTGTGTTGGCCATGGAGACTCTGTTCAAATCGGGTGATCTGACACGTATTGGTTGGATGGATGTTGGTTGGGATCCACATCTATGTTAACCCATCCCCGGACTTATCCAGGTTTTGCGTCCAACTTGTCACTTTGGGTATGTTTTTTGTCTTCTTAAGCATTACCTGCGAGTAGAATCCTGCCGGATCAGCAGAAAAATGGCTTTTTGCCCCGCGGGGTGACGTGCATAATCCTCCTTCGGGGGGTCTGGGGGGCTGGCCCCCCAGCATTCATGTAAAAACACCCGTCATTCCCATAATTTGTATACAGCATCCGCTAGATCCGGCATCATCATCGTCTACTGACACCGCCGGTTCCGCGTCTACGCCCTCATGACCTCTTTGATCTTGGCGCGGTACAGTTTCTCGTTTCTATCCTCGTACAGGTTGCCTTCTGTCAGCATGTGCCAGATGATCGTCAGCATCTTGTTTGCCACATGCGTCATGGCGATGTTGTGCCTGTGTCTCTTCATGAGACGCGTGTAGTATTCCTTCATCCTCTTGTCATGGCGCACTGCCGTAAGCGCGCACTGGATCATGATCCAGTTGACCTTCCGGTTCGAATCCTTTTTCATCCTGCCGTGGTATGACGTGTCGCCTGACTGGTGAAGCGTCGGGCACATGCCGGCCCAAGATACCAGCTTTTTTGGACTCCCAAACCTTGCGATGGTGTCGATCTCCGCTGCCAGCAGCGCCGCAGAAAACACGTTCATTCCCGTCATGCTCAGCAGTATCTTTGGAGCGTGGGAGTCCCGGACGTATCCCTTGATCTCGCATTCGGTTCTTTTGATCCCGTCGTTGTAGTGGCGTATCTGCGATATGTAGCCGTCTAGCACGAACCTGTCCTGCAGGTTCCTCATGTCTGCCTCTTCAAGGTACCTCAGGGCCTTTCCGTTCCAGACGTGGGCACCGCCATCTTTTGGATTTATGTCGTACTTGTCTGTCAGCGCGTGCACGGAGTTGATCACTTTAGTGCGGTCCCGCACCAGGGTCATCTGGTATCTGAGGACCTGCTTGATCCCCCTGGATTCGGCCGAGCCTATGTGGCAGGCTGCGACCAGGTTGGACCTCAGCAGGTGGGCAAGGGTCCTTGCATCTATGGTAGTTAGTTTCACAACTATGCCTTACCGTCATCCAAATTTCAACGACGCCAAAACATGGCCGTTTTGTTCACGCCATCGCTATCGCCTCACGTGCCACTGCCAGCAGCATGTTGTATGTCCGGATCCTTATTGCAATCTCTTGTACTATGTTTTCCATCTTTACCGCGTTGACCGAGCAGCCAAATATCCTTTTGAGTGACGAGAATACGATCTCTACCAGCCATCGCCGCCCGTACCCCACGCGCTCCTTCCATTCCTTTTGGTTGGAGACGCGTTCGTCCACGTCTAGCGAGGCCAGCTTCTTCGGACTGGGGTTGCTGCCACACATCTGATCCTGCGCGGCAAGCCCGCGCGTCCTGCCCACTCCATTGGCCCGGCCGTTGGCGTTTTTCTTTATCCTGATGAGCGGCACGATGCCTAATCTGTGACAGTATTCGAATATCGCCCTCGTGTCGTATCCTGCATCTCCACGCAGTTCTATTACGATCTGCCCTCCCCCTGCGTGCATGACCGGGCAGAAAGGCACACGGCCGTACGGCCCGGTCGCGTTCTCGACGCCGGCCGCACAGGATCCGTCCGGGACATCCCCGGCATCGGGATGATCCTTGCTTTGGGATTTTTTGGAACCTGCTGCACGCCGTGCTTCCCTTACCTTCGCCTTGCCGACGCCGTCCCTGAGTCCTGCCGCATCCAGGCCGAGAATCTTCAGCGAGTCGTCTACGAGATCATTGAACTGGGACGAGTCGCCTTTCCTCTCGTCAGTCACCCTGAAGGCCAGTATTTCCCTCGTCTCCTGGTTTATCATGACGCTCAGCTTGATGAATCCGCGCACCTTTCTGTGCTTGTGGTGTATCCAGTCGCTGCGCGTGGAGGGTGCGAGTCCGGTGGCGTCAGGCACCAGGCACAAGACGTCGCTGCCGTTTTGGATTGCAGTCACGCCACCCTCCTGCCGCACTTTCATGCCGCGTATCCTTCTCCACAGTGTGACGTGGTCTGGGGCGTCCTCTTGGCCAAGTGCCGACATGGCCATCCCCTGACACATTCGGTACGACAGGGTGCCGTAGATTGAGCGTATTCCTGCAATTGCCATCACGGCCACGTCCGGGTACTGGTATGGGCGCCCGTTCTTGTTTGCGTTCATGCGATCCAGTTCTCCGTCAGAGCCGGGATCCTTTTGCAGGTGGAGCAGCTTGCCCATCTCCACGTACCTGGCATCGTTTTGGGCGTGCGTTATCTTTAGCCGCGATTTCTGCTTGGCCGGTTTTTCTTCATTCCTGTCCATGATTGCACACAGTTGATCTGATCCTTGTGCTTTTCTGCCTAAGATGGTTGATCATCGTATTGATTTTTGTTGGCTTGTGTCGTCTTGACGGCGGCATGGGCAGACGGCGATGCCATTCTGGAATGACTGGCATGGATGCTGGGCAGGGTTGTGAAACAAACTACATCTATGGTGTCATTTTTTATGCTGGCCCAGGGTTATCATGTATTCAATTTTGAACAGAGCCGCCATGGACGCTACAAGACGGGAAGATCTGAAAAGGACGTATCGGAAAGAAAAAGATCACAGGGTGCACGCAGGGGTGCTTGTTGTTCGCATGGTCTACACGTGACAAATGAACGTGAAGATCTCCGACACCTTCATGTAATTCATGTGATGGGCCTACGGCTCTTCTTGCATACGCTTCTTGATTGTATGCTCAAAGCCATGCGATCTGTTAAAAAATAATCCCTCCTCTACCTTGGAGTCAATCCAGTCCAAGACCTTGGCATCGATACTGACTGTAATTCGCTTGCGTGCCACATAGTTACCCTGTTCAACGGCACGGTTAAATATCTGTATGATAACTACATATATATGCATACAATAGGCAGAATTATGTTTTTCAAGACTCTTTCCCGCATGCCAAATTCAAAAGCAATGTATTCCCGGATCCGCATGTTGTCTCTTTTGGTAGTGGGCGTGTTGGTGGTGTTGGGCACAGGTTCAATTTACGCCCAGTCATTTGACATACCTACCTGGGTCAAGAACACCGCCCTCCTCTGGGCCCAGGGAGACATAAGTGATCAGGACTTTGTGGCCGTTCTTCAGTTTCTAATAAACGAGGGGATTGTCACGGTTCCTGATGATGATGTTGGTGAGGACAGTTCTGTCACGGTCTCTAGCAGTGTTGATAATGGGCAAAATGAGTGTGATGAAGCACAGGAACCGGCATCGGCCAAGATAACGACTGTGGATGCGACTGAGGAGCATACCCTAACCGGAGGATTTGACGAATCAAGCTATAATTCCTGTGATCCTATACGTATATCCTTTGAGACCAACGCGTCACAGGATGTAGGTATTAAGATTGGGGTCTTTAATCCAATCGGCGATCTGATATATGATGATGTCATCACGGCAGATGACTTTGGGATTGCAAGATCCACCTTCTATCTTCCAAAGTATTACAACATTGATGAGAATCTAGAAATGATTGCGTTCCTACAGGGAGACCGGGATAGAAAACTCACTTCCACAACAACGATGGCTGGACTGAAAACAAGTCTTGAAGTTGAAAAAACCACGCTCCCAGACACCCCCCATACAGCAATCATCAAACTGTCAAGTGCAGTCTCAGAGGACGTAAGGGTGCGTATATTTGATTCTAATTTAGAACTCTTGCATGATGAAACAGTAACGGCCAACGATTTTGGCACTGCAAGCATTGAGTATACGGTTCCAAAATACTATCTAGAGGATGAAATGATAAGCATACAGGCGTCCTTTGTGGATGATCCGGACATGGTTGAGATGTCTGCTACCAGTGTCATACAACGTACATTGGTAGATGTGGCAATCTCTTCTGATAGACCTTTGTATAAAAATAATGATGATGCAATTGTACTCACATTTACGACTGACCCGCCATTAACCTATAATGACCTTAGAATATTCTCCCCGTCTGGGCACGCTGGCTGGTGTGGGGACAGCCGTAGTTATAACGTAGATATTATTGAAGGTGTTGGCACGCTTGAAACAGAAATTTCTACTGTCATTCTCACGAGCACCCTTGGCAGCTCGATCCACAACTGCTCTCCAAACTTCAAGGTGACGTCGTCAGGATTTACGGCAACTAACTTCGAAGTCCCATATGAAGAATGGAATCGATGACGTGCATAGAGATGTAAGGCTCCAAAAGGAGGGTGTGTCCTAGTAATAAAAAACACCAATCCCGCGTGCCAGTATGACAAAGGCATAACGGATGCCAGAACCTGTCTGCACCAACCGTGCCACGCCATAGATCATCCACAATCCATAAAATCCCCCAAATACAAGGCACTGTGCGGAGGCTCCGCTAGGAGGCGCGTGTTCAGACGCGTCAGTTACGCTGCAAGTGTTGCGATTTGGTCCTGTGTGAGCCTGCCGTCTTTTGCCTGCAATCTGGCCACGAGCTCGATGTTGTAGCACATGGTACGGATCACAATCTCCTTTGCCCGGTTCTCATGTCTTCGGCACCGGGTGCAGTCCCCATACATCTTCTTGAGGGCGGCAAAGACTGCCTCGATGATGCTGCGCTGGTGGTATTCCGTATCAAACCTGTCCCTGTCATCCATGTACAGGCTTACCATCTCGCGCCACGACTGGCTTCCCTTGGCATTGCACACGGTGTTGGATTTTGGCTTGATGCGGGGCACCATTCCCATCGCAGATATCACGTTGCACATTAGCCTTGCCAGGTATGCAGAATCCAGACAAAAGTCGCCGGTGCCCCGACCGAGCCTGCCGAGCATCGCGTACAGCCCGTTTATGTCTGCCGTCACACTGTCAGTCACCATGCAGTCGATTATCACCTTGGTGCGTATGTCCACGATTGCGTGCAGCTTGACCCATCCCTTTCTGGTACGAAAACTGTCTGTCCTGACGTTAAACCACCTGACAAACCGCAGGTACGAGTACCCGGTACTGTCTGCTGCCAGGGAGCCTGCATTCACCTCCCAGATGACGACCCGGTGTGCCTCTGCCAGATACCATTCCGGAATCAGTCCGTAGGCGCGTGCTATCGTGCTCTTGGAGGGAATTCTGTCCAGGCCTATCTTGGATGCCATGGCACTGTTGCTTCTGAGAATGCCGACCATTTTGCGATAGGTCGTGCGTTGTGCCTCAAGCATGATGCAGACAGATGCCATGGCACCAGGCGGATATGCCGTCATGCCGCCTAGGCCGGGCCTGACGGCGTACGGATCCCCAAGCTCTTTGATTATTCCCAGCACGGTATTCAATATGAGGCCCGGCAGGTACTGCTGAACCAAATCGTACTGTCGTTGATCGCGTTTCTTTGTAGTCATTAGGCGATGCCGTGATCTGCCGATCCATATCTTTTGTCATCCGTGGGTATATGTCTCTAGGACACACCCCCAAAAGGAGGATAGGTTATAGAGCATACCAGCAATGAAAAATTCATGTCAAAATCGCTCATAAATTTTTGATGCGACAGCCATCTCTGGAAATTACGAGGTGCATTGAATTCCCAAATGACGAGAAAAGACATCCCAAACATTAGACATTGCATGCTCTGATGCGCCGTGCATGGCACACGCTGGGCTGCATGGATCCGGTGCGGTTTGATGTTGTTCTAGATGGCCCTGTACAGGAAATTCTCGACTACCAGATTCGATTTTTTGTACCTCGTGTACCTGGTGATCGCCTCGCGAAGCATCCGCAGGCTGGTGTACGGCACGTCAAGCACTGCCCGTTTGAGATCCCTCCAGTACGTCTCTATGGCGCTCAGGTCAGGGGTTGCAGTCGGCAGAAAGACTATCTCCAGGCCGTCTGTTCTCTCAACCAGTTCGCGTATCTTTGTTGCCCTGTGCTGGGAGCTCTGTTGTACGAAAATTAGGTCCGCCTAAGATCAAGCGTTACGTAAAGGATTACCTTGTCCTTTACCGATCAAGAAAAACGATGGCAAAACGACTGACGGCAAAGTCCATCAGATACGCGATGGCACAGCTCGGCAAGGGCAGGGGCACGACGGAAGTGGCAGCAGAGATCGGCGTGACGCCAAGACATGTCCGCAGGCTGCGGGCCGTGTTCCGTACTGCCGACACTCCGCAGCGTCCCGGCCGACCTGCACGGCCACCATCCCCAGAGGAAGTACGACTTGTGCTGGATGAATGCAGACGGGAACCGCAAGGCGTGCTGCGCACTGCCATGAACCTGCAGGTAAATCATGATATAGGTTACCAGAGGGTATACCGGATAATGAAGGAGAACGGCCTGGTGGTTTCGTCTGCGGCAAAGTCCAAAAAACGAAAGTGGGTTCGCTACGAACGAAGGCATTCCAACTCCATGTGGCACACAGACTGGCATGTCATGAAGGATCCGCGCATGAAAGGGCTCAATCTGGTGACCTTTCTGGACGACGCGTCAAGATGCGTGACCGGGGTGGGTCTGTTTACTGAGGCCACGTCCGAGAACGTTGTGAAGGTTCTCCGGGATGCAGTCAGGCAGTTCGGCGTTCCTGCCACCATCCTGTCAGACAACGGCTCATGCTTTGTGGGCGCTACAGGCAGGTACGTGAAGGGGAAGGACGGCAAGAGAATGAAGGCGCCTTCCGGATCATGGCAGCCCACCACCTTTGAGGCAGAGCTGCTGGACCTGAGCATAGGGCTGATAAACTCCAGGCCGTACCACCCCCAGACCAACGGCAAGCTTGAGCGGTTTCACAGGACGCTTGAAGATGAAATATGTCACCGCAGGAGCCTGGCAGAGTACGTCGAATACTATAACGAGAGACGCCTGCACTTTTCGCTGGACATTGCCAACCGCGAGACCCCACTCATGGCATTAGAAGATATGCGTAATCCGCCCATTTCGCCAACTCGGTCATAAAAAACCGGAAAAATACGGCCTAAAACTACTCGTGTCTGGCATGTGGCAAGTCCGTTCACCCCAAAATCCAAAATGACGTGCGCAGCCTTGCAGCACTTCATCGTGCCCTGAATTCTACTTGACCGGAGCTTGGGAGCAGGCCCTGTCCCAGTCTACTGACGTCTTCCACTGCCCCGGTGGCGGCGGGCCCTTTTCCATGCAGTCCCACAAAAGATTCAGGTTTACCAGCCCTGTGATCACGTTGAACTCCCTGTTGAACCCGGCTGCGTTGCCGTCGTACGGGTCGGTGAGGCGCGCGTAGCGCTTGAGCCTGCCTATCGTGTGCTCCACCAACACCCGGGTGGAGTTGATCCTGTGGTTGTGCTTTTTTTGCTCCGGCGTCAGCGGCGTGTCCCTGGTCTTCTTGTGCGGGATCTCCGGCGTGGTGCCGGGCAGGTGGTCTGCGATTCCCTGGTAGCCGCGGTCGACGAATGGGTGGCACCTGTCTGATTCTGGCAGGTCCGGATCGTGCATCGCCTTCTCCCACTTTCCAAACGGCATGGGGCGTTCCTTGAGCAGCGTGATGTCGCCGACTGACCCGACGGTGCTTTTTGATATGCCGATCACCACCCCGTTCCGGTTGGTGTACACGTTGGTATTGTTGGTAAACTTTTTCTTCTTGCCGGAGTATTTCATGCGCCGGACTGACTTTACGGACGGGCGCTGTATGGGGCAGTGCGTGCCGTCTATGAAGATCTCGCCCCCATCCGATCCTGGCACGATCTTCTTGAAATCTTCCCTGGTCGGGGCAGCAGCTACCTCCTCGGATATGTTGTCTGCCGTCGGAAGTATTCCTGCCAGCATCGCGTCCATCACAGGAAAGTACCGGGACACGGTGGACTGGTCTATCCCGAAGAACGCGGCAAGCGTTCCCTGCGTGATGTTTTCCTTTTTGTGCATCAGCGCCATGAGCAGCGCGTGCCTCAGGTGCAGCTTGCACCGGTTTCCGGGATCGGAGGCCCGGGATGCGTTATCGCAGAACAGCGGCATCTGGCCCGAATGCGTCAGAAACACCTTGGCCCGCTCCAGCATGTACCGGAACTGTTCCCCGTCTGCCAGCGTGGCATGGCGGAGCTTGTCCCCGTCGCGTATTATGTCGTCTAGCACCTCTAGCAGATGCAGCGCGGGCCCCTTGCCGGGGTTCCAGCCATCGTCCCTGCTCTTCCACAGGCCGCGCTCAAGGCCCAGATCCCTGTCTTTCTGCTCCAGCTTTTTGTCTTTCTGCTTTAGAATATTTTTTAGGCTTTTGTTTTCCTGCTCCAGCTTTTTGTCTTTCTGCTCCAGCTTTTTGTCTTTCTGCTTTAGAATATTTTTTAGGCTTTTGTTTTCCTGCTCCAGCTTTTTGTCTTTCTGCTCCAGCTTTTTGTCTTTCTGCTTTAGAATATTTTTTAGTCTTTTGTTTTCCTGCTGCAACTTGTATATGATCTGATCAGGCGAGTCTGGCATTTGATGTGAGACACGATCGTGCCTGATCTAAATTTATCGATGTGGACAGGGGGATTACGCATATTCTCTAATAGAAGATATGCGTAATCCACCCATTTTGCCAACCCGGCCATAAAAAACCGGAAAAATACGGCCTAAAACTAGTCGTGTCTGGTATGTGGCAAGTCCGTTCACCCCAAAATCCAAAATGACGTGCGCAGCCTTGCAGCACTTCATCGTGCCCTGAATTCTACTTGACCGGAGCTTGGGAGCAGGCCCTGTCCCAGTCTACTGACGTCTTCCACTGCCCCGGTGGTGGCGGGCCCTTTTCCATGCAGTCCCACAAAAGGTTCAGGTTTACCAGCCCGGTGATCACGTTGAACTCCCGGTTGAACTGCGCCGCGTTGCCGTCGTACGGGTCGGCAAGACGCGCGTAGCGCTTGAGCCTGCCTATGGCGTGCTCCACCAACACCCGGGTGGAGTTGATCCTGTGGTTGTGCTTTTTTTGCTCCGGCGTCAGCGGCGTGTCCCTGGTCTTCTTGTACGGGATCTCCGGCGTGGTGCCGGGCAGGTGGTCTGCGATTCCCTGGTAGCCGCGGTCGACGAAGGGGTGGCACCTGTCTGATTCTGGCAGATCCGGATCGTGCATCGCCTCCTCCCACTTTCCAAACGGCATGGGGCGTTCCTTGAGCAGCGTGATGTCGCCGACTGACCCGACGGTGCTTTTTGATATGCCGATCACCACCCCGTCCCGGTTGGCGTACACGTTGGTATTGTTGGTGAACTTTTTCTTCTTGCCGGAGTATTTCATGCGCCGGACTGACTTTACAGACGGGCGCTGCACGGGGCAGTGCGTGCCGTCTATGAATATCTCGCCCCCGTCGGACCCGGGCACGATCTTCTTGAAATCCTCCTTGGTCGGGGCAGCAGCTACCTCCTCGGATATGTTGTCTGCCGTCGGAAGTATTCCTGCCAGCATCGCATCCATCACCGGAATGTACCGGGACACGGTGGTCTGGTCTATCCCGAAGAATGCGGCAAGCACGCCTTGGGCGGGGTTGTCCTTTTTGCGGATAAGTGCTAGGAGCAGTGCGTGTCTCAGGTACAGTTTGCACCGGTTTCCGGGATCGGAGACCCGGGATGCGTTATCGCGGAACAGCGGCATCTGGCCCGAATGCGTCAGAAACACCTTGGCCCGCTCCAGCATGTACCGGAACTGTTCCCCGTCTGCCAGCGTGACATGGCGGAGCTTGTCCCCGTCGCGTATTATGCCGTCTAGCACCTCTAGCAGGTGCAACGCTGGCCCCTTGCCGGGGTTCCAGCCATCGTTCCTGCTCTTCCACAGGCCGCGTTCAAGGCCCAACTCCCTGTCTTTCTGTTCCAGCTTTTTGTCTTTCTGCTTTAGAATATTTTTTAGGGTTTTGTCTTTCTGTTCCAGCTTTTTGTCTTTCTGTTCCAGCTTTTTGTCTTTCTGTTCCAGCTTTTTGTCTTTCTGTTCCAGCTTTTTGTCTTTCTGTTCCAGCTTTTTGTCTTTCTGCTTTAGAATATTTTTTAGGCTTCTGTTTTCCTGTTCCAATCTGTGCATGATCTGATCAGGCGAGTCTGGCATTTGATGTGAGACGCGATCGTGCCTGATCTAAATTTATCGATGTGAACAGGGGGATTACGCATATTTTCTAATGGGCCAAGGGATGTGAGGAAGCTGAAAAAAACGGAATAACGAAAACAGGCTGCATACGTGCCTATAAGGAAGGAAAGGTAAGCGAAAACTGGATCAAATCCAAGATAGGATACGTGCCGGAATAATCAACACTGAGCACACATCAAGATGGATGAACCATTCTATTTTTAGATACCACTCTGTATTCCGAGAGTGTATACTGACGCGCAAAAGTTTTTGAGCAAATACCCTAGCCAACCGCAAAGTTTCTAGATCAGGCTCCCTTCAGTGAGATATGGACGACGCCAAACTGGAATAACTCGAAAAGGCGTACAGAAAAGAAAAAGATTACAGGGTCAGAATCCGGATGGTCACGTACGCATGGTTCGCGTGCGCAACATGACCGTGGACTAGGTTACCGACATCCAGAGACGTAGCCCAAGCTGGGTCTGTAACTGGTTGCGCCGCTTCGACGACGGGGGCCTGCAAGGCCTCCGTGATCTTCCCCGATGAGGACGACCCAGAAGAATTCCGCGAGATGTCATTGATGGAATAATTGCAAGGGTACCCTGCCTTGGAATTACACCCTCGGAACTGCAGCAGAGCATACGCAAGGACACTGGCGTAAAACTTCACATCACGTACGTCCGAAAAATCATGCGCCAGCACGGCCTGTCTCCAAAGGTACCGCGCAAGGTCCACATCAACAGGGCCAACAAGAGGGTGGTGCGGAACTGGAAATATTGCTTCAACAAGCACGTTTCACGCCTAGAAAAGGATGGTTTCACCGTATTAATGAAGGACGAGGCAATTTTCATACACGACGTGATAGTCGGCCGCAAGTACTGGTCCCGGGTGGGTCATTCCATAAGCGTACCGTACACCGGTAGCCACAAGAGGATCACAGTGTACGGCTCGATTTCTCAGGACGGCAGGCAGTTCTTCCGGACGCATGAGAAATTTGACGGGTTCACGTTTGTCAGATACCTCAAGAATATGCACGGGCACTTTGGCAAGGTAGCGGTGACGGTAGACCGGGCCCCGCAGCACCACTCAAAATGAGTAAAAGAATTCCTTTGCACGACCAAAAACATCAAGATCATGTATTTCCTCAAGGACTCACCGTACCTGAACGCCGTGGAAGAATGCTGACTTCAAGGAAAGCGCAGACTGTTTGTTTCTGAATATTATCGGACATTTTCGGACATGTGCCAGGCCGTCTCTACGTATTACCGAACGACATGATTCAATCTGGAATTGATCATACATGTAAACAAAAAAACTGAATTAATCCACACAAATTTTTGATCTTAGCTATAGATAATGATTTATGATACTGACCATACTTGGTAATGTGGACCCAGACAGAGTTGTAATGGACGATCTTATTATGTTGGGAAACGCAGTTCCTGATGAGATAAGCGACAACCGAAGAACCGTATGTACAGCGTGTTACTCTCCCAAACACGGACTTGTTAGGATATACCCCGTGCCGCCCGAGGCTAAGATGCCTCGATGGAATGTCGTAAGCATGCCTTTAGAAAAAAACCCGCAAGACACCAGAACCGAAAGCTGGAAAGTTCAGGGATCGAAAGACGAATGGTCTAGACTAAGAGAGAAGATCCAAGTAGTTGACAAACTGACACGTCCAAAACAGATTGATTTGCTAAAAAAACTGTACGATGAATTCGGTGTTAACTGTGTACAAGACCTCAACGACGCCAAACGCAGTTTGGGCATAATCAAACCGAAGATAATCAAGAGCTGGATGGCAGATAGAAAAAACTACAGCCCGTCCGTGCAATCTACGCTGGATTCTGACGTGCTGTTCCTCACGATACACAACTACCAGAAACAGCCTCGCGTACAGTATCACTGTTCGGGCTGCCGGTCAGCAAAACCTCACGATCAGCAGATTCTAGAATGGGGCATCTATGAATGGATGAGAAAGAACCCTGCTAACATGGAACAGGGACTGACAAACCTGGGCATCACCGATCCGAATTTTGACAAATATTTCTTGGTGGGTAACGCGGCTCAACACAGAAATTCATTCATGGTAATCAGCGTATTTAGATTTAAGCGAAGCGTGTAACATGTTGCGTATGATCTCCTGCAAGATGTTGCGGTGGCACATCTCTCCTTCCGGTTCGTAGCACAGGAGCGTCACGTTGGATACCATTGCGCGTGTTCTCAAGTCTTTGATGGCCTGTCTGCTTGCAACGGCGTTCATTTCAATCTTGAAGCATCGCTCAAACTCATCTTCGGATATTTCCATCTCTTTGTATTGTTTGAGCAGCTTGACGCTAGGCGCCAACTCGCGCCGCCATTCGTGGAAGCGCTCCCGTTTTACGCCGCGCGGATAGAACCTAGTGACCAGAACGCGCTCCCCGTCGTTAGGATCCGACGGCGCATATATGGACTTGGTTTTCAACATTAGGCACATTCCCAAAATGGGATCTATAAGCGTACCTATTTCTATGGTTCAAAGGGCATTCGGCACCCGTAGCGGACCGCGAGATGGATGATTGATGAGCGTGCCAGACGGGCAATATGTCGATCAACGAATTGCATGCAGCACCGTGTTTTGTTGCCCACGTACAACAGGTTGATAATGAGAGCGCAGGTGGTGCAGGATTATACATACGGTGCCTGTGCACGCTCAGTCTGAACGGAGGAAATTACGCAGCAGGCTACACGTAAGATAACCCCCCCTAATCTTAATCAGTAGTTGGAAATGTGTCTAATTGCACATGCCCAACAGTCTTTACCAAACCCATGATTAGCAACTAACTGTCCACAAATCCCGAAGATCATCACAATTGACTGTCCTGCGCACATTCCGTTGGCACCCCGGCACCGGTTGCTGCATGTCCGCGCAGCCTTGCGGCCGGCACTTGCGTGTCAATGCGTCAAGAAACACAATTCACGTGGGTGGTTCGGCCAGGCCCAACTCTTTCATGAACCTGAGAAACAGCCTGAGCATCTTTATGAGCGTCATGTGCCTGCCGTGGAATGAGATCCGGAGCAGGTGGCGGACCAGCGCCCAGGCGTTGTAAATGAATATCGGGAAGAACAGCAGCAGCATGCGCACCGACTCGTTCCTGCTCGTGGTGCGGGGCCTGAGGGACTCGTAGTTGCTGTACGCAGTCTCCACTCCCCAGCGGAGGCGGTACTGTTCTGCGAATCCGTGTGCGCCTGTCAGGCCGCCGCCAGACTCGAACCCCAGCACCTGCGGCACCGTGGCGTTGGTGGCAAGCGTAAAGTGGCCGTTCTTCCTCTTTTGGATTATCAGTGTAAACTCGGCAGTATCGCGTCCCGAATCTATGGAATGCCGCGACACCGCCTTCCTCCTGCCGTCTTTGAACTCCTCTACGGCTTTTTTGACGCCCTTGGTCTTGATTGCAGGCACCATGAACGGGATCCCTTCACGCTCCAGCATGTTAATGATGTCCACAGAAAAGAACTCCCGGTCTATCTTTAGTGACTTGATCATTATCCCCCGCCTTGTAACAGTTTCGCTTTTTGAAGTGGCCTGCCTAACAGTGGAGCAGGTGCAGCCTTTCCCTTGCCGTGGAATCTTTTTTCCCGTGATGCACCGCGCGTGCCGTAAGACGATGCCTCAACTGTCTCCAGAGGACGAGTGGACCAAGTGATTAAAGAAGCTGTTTCCGCTGATCCTGTCAGTTGCCAGCAGCGTGAACAGGATCGAGTTGGCATCCATGCCCTTCTGGGAGCGGTTTCCGCCCCCGTCGCTCCTTATGGCCACGAACCTCCGGTTGACCCTCTCCACTGCGTTGTTGTCCGGCTCGATGCCGTCCACGTGCAGGCAGGTGGTCATAAAGTATCCCTCCCGGGGGTTCCTCTTCTTGTGTCTGGCGATGGTGCCGTGCCCATCGTCTGCAAACGGTTCGTTCATCAGCCCGCGCAGCTCCGCGTCTATGCAGTGGGCCGCGACGATCCTCGTGTGCCCGTCCTCGATTCTGGATGCGCGATAAATCTTATCGTGGATTGCCGACAGCCTGTCCAGAAACTTTGGAACGTCACCTTTGGGGTTGGTCAGGACGTCCTTTTGCACCAGGCGTTCCTGGTGCCACACGCACATCTGGCGGCACGATCCCACGTGGAGCCATCCTGCATACGAGTCCTGCGTTATGGTTCCCTTGTAGTCCGGGAGTGTGTGGCAAAGCGTCTTGATGCCCCGCGAGCCGGTCACCTCCACGAGGCAGGCGTCTTTTGCCAGGGCCACTATCCCGTAGCCGCGTTTGCCGCCCAACGGCCAGTGGAATTCGTCTGCGTTCAGGTGTGGCGCCTCTAACACGCGCTTTCTTACAGAATCACGCTCCGGTGCCATGCGCTCTGCCTGCCTGATCTTGCCGCGGTATGCAGACGGGCGCGAGATTTTGTGCCCCCACGCGTCACTGCCAAATTCTGCGGCCCTGGCATGCGACAAACCGTTCATGTTCAGGGACGTCATGGCCGCATCAAAGTTTGATGAACGGCGCGCGTGTTTTGCCGCGCCGGGAACCCTTCCAGAGACCTGTTTTTTGCACCCGCGGCACCAGCGCCGCTTGATGACGTACCTGACGTTTTCCAGTATGACGCGCATGACAGTCACGATGCGATCGTACCTGTCAGTCACGTCCGAAAGATTGTCGTTGCCACAGTCGGGACATTCCTTGCAGTCGATCTCCTCGACGCGGTCGACGCGTTTTGGCCTGCAGTTGATGGTGGGTTTTTGCCCCTTGGGCCTGCCGGCCTTCCTTGGGCCTGCCTTTTTCTTGGTCACGGTGGGGATGTTGATCCTGTTGGCCTTGGCGTTAAGCTCCCTGTTGGCCTTGGCGTACCTCTTGTTGTCCTCGGTGAGGGATGAGACGAGTGCCTGCAGTCCCTCGATCTCCTTGCAGTTGGCGCCTGACCTGCCTGCAACTTCGGCGGCAGCAGCCTCCAAGATCTTGCCTGTCAAGCCGATCGTATCACCAAGTGCCCTTGTCCAGAACCGACAGCACCTGCATCCGGATTTCATGCACGCCCCGGCATCAGGAAGGATTTGTGGTAAGTGTAAGGAGGGCTCGTGTATTGCCTTAAATTCCTCCACCTCCAAGCATGTCTGGTGTGCTGGTTTCTTCATTTGCTATCTCGAAGGAACTAGCACCCACTCACATTTAGATCACGACAGTCTAGCTTTGTCGTCCCGAGCACGAAATCATTAGATTTATTCCCGGCGCCATGGATGCCCGCTAGGCCATCCGGGGTACTTCAAAAAGCGAAACAATTACCCCGCCTTCTGCAGTCTGCTATCAGTCCTGAGACCACCTCGAGGTCTGTATCTCCCCTTCTGACCAGCCGGGCTGCCAGAAACGCCCTGGAGTCTGCCACGATGCAGTTTGCAGTCGCCAGGCAGTTAAAGTTGTACGTTCCCTTTTTTGGTTTTGACTTTATGGTGTTGACGATCCTCCGGAACCTGTCGTACCTGCAGACCAGGTGTTTGTCGATTGCAATGTCCACCGGCTCCCTGAACATGCCGTGCCGCCTCATCCTGCGCACGGTGCGGTCTGTCACCGCCTGGCACCGCTTTAACATGTAGTCGTACCGGATATGGCGTATCCTGTCAAGCAGCCACCTGCCCGTGGGAATGCCCGTCCCGCCGTCCGGGTCGCTGGACCATGCAGTCTCTGCGTATTCGGTGTGCCTGCACATGCCAAACAAGCGTTCAAAAAAGTGGACCGGTCCGTACAGGGCGTTGTACCTGTCTGAGAACTTGATCTGCAACAGGGAAAACAGTACGGGACCGATGATCTTATATGCAGATTCGGCGGACTGTATTTGGAGTGATTGCTTGTTTTTCATTTGAACGTGTAAGACTCGCGCGCTCCATTTTTAACACCCAGAGTCTAATAATGGCGAACGCCTAGTGATCATAAGGAACGCGGCAAGATTAGGTGATCCTAAAAAAACACATTTCCATCTACTGTTAATGTCAATACGTTTATCACTGAACCTGTGCCAATCCAATAAACAATGGCGGTAGCGTGATGATAAAAGATTCTGAAAAAACCCCTCAATTTCCAAACAGGATCAAAGGAGTCTTGGATTCCATGGGTCTGTCGGAAGAATGCAGGCCCCTCCCCGACAACAACTCCGCCGGATGGGGACGGTACAGGTTCACGCGGGCTGACGGTAACGACACTCCAATCCCGGTATTGCTATTTGAGCACAAGGCCAAGGCTATCCCGGACGCAAAACGACAGGTCTCCGGCATCTTTCACTGTATTGTATTGCTCTGTCTGAAATCAAACTACAGCCTCTACTTCAAGTCTGCATCAAGCAGCTTGGTCTTTGCATTAGACGGCACTGACGCCTGCGAACAGGCGGTCACGGCGCTTTCTTCTGCCGGTTTTGCGTCTGCCGGCACCAGCCTGAAGATGCGGCGGCCATCAAGAATACTATACAGAACATACCCACCACTGCCGTAGATTTCATCAACAAGGGCGTCTTCTCTACACACTACCTAAAGACCAGACTGCTTGAAGGCGGTGCGACAAAACTGGATGGCTTGGAGGAGGCATGGAATGGAGATTCTGCAAAGTCACTTGAATTGCTTGGCTGGTCGGATCTTGAATATCACAATGATGGCGTTTACCGTTCTCATTCCTTTCCAGAAGCATCGATAGTGGTGGTTGGGAAGGGGACGGACTTTGGAATCCAGAGGAACCGGGCCGAGGTGGCACCAAGCTACAGGGCGGTGGCAGAACTTGCCGTGACACCGTGGGTCATCCTCACGGACGGGATCACGTGGAGGCTTTACACGTCGAGGGTATCTGCATCCACCACCAACTACTTTGAGATAAACCTGCAATCTAGAAAAAAGTCAGTCCTGCGGTACTTGGCGGCCGTATTCGGCGCCGCGTCGTACGTGAAGATAAACGGCAAGGCCAAAATAGACGTGGTATTCGACGACGGCAGGGACTACGTACAAGATCTCGAGGCGAACTTGGCTGAGCGGATTTTGAGGCCGGATGGCATCTTTGTGGACTTGGTAAAAGGCGTGCTGGGGTATGACGGTACTCGGAGGTACGAGTCAGGCGATCTGGCCTCTGCCAAGGAGGTTGCGCTAAAGATCATGTACCGCATATGGTTCCTGTTGTATGCAGAATCGCGTGACTTGCTACCTGTCAGGGACAAAAAATACGCTCCGTTGTCCCTGTTGGCGTTACGCTATTCTCTTGACGACATGGAGTCGGATCCTGACTCGTACGGTTGCTGGAAGCATGTCCTGAGTCTGTTCCGTGGGGTCAGGAATGGGAGTCCGGAGCATAACCTGCCGCAATACAACGGCGACCTCTTCAGGAGCGCTCCGCAGATTGACGGCATCAACATCAGGAATTTCCACGCGGTCCGGACGCTGAGGGGGTTCATGGAGAAGGACGGGGAACCTGTAGACTATGCCAGTTTGGGCGTACGGCATTTGGGAAACATCTACGAGACTCTGATGGAATTCGAGGTACGCCAGGCAGATCGGGACATCATGCTGGTGGAAGACGGCAAGGCTGTGCGTGAGGTTGCATCCCGTGCCGAGTCCACGTACTCGTACAAGAAAAATGACCTCTACATAGTGTCAAGGACAGGTTCGCTCTCGAGAAAATCATCTGGAAGCTACTACACTCCGCAGGAGATGGTATCGTTTTTGGTCAAGCGCGGACTTGAGCCGATATTTGACGAACGCGAAAAATTACTGCCGTCTGACCTAGGCAGGTACGGAGACCTGCCAAATGAGAAAAACATCCGCGCATGCACGGACAGGCTGCTTGACATACAGGTATTGGATCCTTCCATGGGCAGCGGCCACTTTCTGGTTGAGGCGTTGAACCAGATTACGAAATGGGTCACTGGCATGCTCAGGAAATACCCACAACACCCGTTGCTTGCCGATATAGAAAAAGACAGGCAGGCAGTAATATCAGAACAGAAGAAGCACGGCATAACCATAAACGAGGGATTGTTGACTTATGACGTTCTGCTCAAGCGCCGCGTAATGAAGCGGTGCATATTTGGAGTTGACGTCAACCCGCTTGCAGTCGAGCTTGCTCGCGTCTCACTGTGGCTTGACTCTTTTGCCATTGGCGTTCCTTTGACATACCTGAATCATCACATCAAGGCAGGCGACTCTACCATGGGAGCGTGGCGCAGCGACATAGGGGATCCAAAAGGCGCATCGCTGGATGATTGGATGGAGAAAACGGACAACATAGGAGTCATAATCGATCGCGTCAGCAAGAGTGCAGACGTCACTATAAAGCAGGTCCACCGGAGTAAGGACGCGCACGACGAGTATGAACGAGTGATGTCCCCCCACAAGGAGATGCTGGACGTGTACTGCACTGCACAGATCGACAAGAATGCGATACCTAAAACGGCGCGCAAGAACGCGGCAGGCTACATACGCCGGTTCTCTGGCCGGATAGCAGAAGATGCAGACATGCAAAATACGTTTGCGACTGCACGACGACTGAAAAGCAAGTATGGGTTCTTCCACTGGGAGCTTGAGATGATGGACGCGTTTGTGGATGCCCGGCACGGCTTTGACCTGATCGTGGGAAACCCGCCGTGGGACAAGGTAAAACCATCCGATGACGAATTCTTTACCAGGCACTACCCGGCATTTCGCGCCATCGACACCAAACCGAAAAAAATAACCAAACAAGATGAGATCCTAAAAGATACCGCCATCCGGAAAGAGTACGACGATTTTC
The DNA here is from genome assembly GCA_965238275.1 of Candidatus Nitrosopumilus sp. GTDB lineage: Archaea > Thermoproteota > Nitrososphaeria > Nitrososphaerales > Nitrosopumilaceae > Nitrosopumilus. The sequence continues at coordinate 269,425 of OZ250186.1, read as the reverse complement.
GCCAGTCGTTTCGTGAAAAGTCGGAATTCTACAAAACGTATGCCCTGCAAGGCGTGGGAGACAGGGACATGTGGCAGATAATGATGGAGCGCATGCTGGCATTGGTGTCGGAGGGAGGCATCATATCCGTACTCATTCCCTCCCAGGTACTCTCAAACACGGGCTCGGCAGGAATGCGGGAACAGATTCTGGATTCAGACGTGCGGCAGATGTACGTTTTTGAGAACCGCAAAAAGATATTTCCCATAGACAGCAGGTATCGGTTCGTGCTCCTGACAATCAGAAACCTGCCTGGAGGGGATGATATTCCTTCCGGATTCTACCTGCACAACCTGTCATCGCTTGAAACCAAGGACGCAGAGAAAGAAAAATTCCATACGATCTCCAAGAGAATGATCCGCGACCTGTCTCCTGACGATCTCCACATCCCCGAGGTTGACGGGAAGATTCTTGCCGTGCTGGCCAGGATGTCTGCATGTGGTACGTTGGAGATGGGGTTGGGGGACGACTGGAGCGTGGCGCTCTCAAGGGGTTTTGATAAGACAAACGATGCTGGCCTCCTGGCTGACGGCGGGAAGGGCTGGCCGGTGCTTGAGGGAAACAATATCCACCAGTTTAATCATGCCTTTGCAAGGCCCATATTTACCACTCCCATGTCGGCAGGCCTGCAAAGGGAAGAGCACAAGCGTGCATACAAGAATGACTCTAGAAAATTCTACCATTCATTCAGACTGGTATTTCGTGACATATCTAGTTCAACCAACATGCGAACAACGATAGCCGCAATAATCCCGCCGCAAAGATTTCATACATATTCAATGCGCTCCGTCGTGCTGACCCGTAACGGACGCCTTGAGACCAGCGATGACTACAACAAGCAGATAGCGTACCTGTGCGGCATCCTCAACTCCATGCCGTTTGATTTTGTATCCCGTTCGAAGGTTCAGATGCATGTGTCGACGGTCATCAAGACAATCTCAATTCCAAACAGGCAGCATTACGATGATGTGGTGGAACTGTCTGCCAAACTTGTCTTGGGTCCTGATGAATTCGAGGGGTTTGCCGAGTCTCTGAGAATGGAGAATGTCTTCCTGGCTCCCTCTGAACGTATCCGTACAACTGCCAAACTGGACGCGCTGGTCGCCCACGCGTACGGACTGACAAAAAAAGAATACGAAACAATCCTAAAGTCCTTCAAATTCCTTGAAAATTCCGACCTTCTAACGGCCCAGTCGGCCGACTTTAATGACAACAAGGTCCTGCGACAGTTCTACGGCGAGGTTCGCAAACTGGCCCCCACATACTATGACGAGATAGCTGGAGGATCGCCATGACTATGCCTAATTTTGACAAGGAAAAGGCCGAGCCGGACATCATCGACAACAGGAAACATGACATGGCAAGCGTCATCAACATGAATCTGGGCAGGATAAACTTCCTTGACGTCTCCACCGGGTACTTTGAGGTCAACGGATACGGGGCCGTGCGCGAGGCACTTGAGAGGGCAGCATCAAATGATTCGTTCAGGTTCAGGTTGCTAGTTGGCAAGGACGCCCTGAGGCCCCCGTCCTTTGACACGTTTGAAGAGTATACCAAGTACGCCAACACGCTTCCTGAGACCTTGGAATCGGGCTTAGGTGGGGAGGAACTTGACACGGATCGTATGGACAGCGTCACGGGGCTGATCAAGCTGCTGAGGCGCGACAACGTGCAGGTGCGCTTGGGAAGATCCAGGTTCAACCACGCAAAGTGTTACATACTGGGCCAAGAGGGTGCCATCATAGGCTCCAGCAACTTTACGGAGGCGGGCCTATCTAGGAACGACGAGCTGAACGCTGGCATCTTTGTTACATCAACTTGGAAGAAGATACGCGACTGGTACGAGAGGATGTGGGATGGTGCAAGGGACGCCAAGGAGGAGATGCTTCAGGTGCTGGAGCAGTCAAAGTTCGGCATGCCCGCATCGCCGCACGAGGTGTACCTGAAGATGCTCTTTGAAAAGTACAGGAGGGCGCTGACGGCGATGGGCGAGAAGGAAGGCCCCATATCTGTTAATCTGCCCAAGTTCCAGCAGGACGCCGTATCCGTGCTGCTCCAGACCATGGACGAGCACGGCGGGGCGATGCTTGCCGACTCTACCGGATTGGGCAAGACGCACATAGGCCTGGAGGTGATGCGCAAAAAGATGGTAGAGAACAGGAAGATACTTCTGATAGCCCCGGCACAGGTAAGGGACACGGTCTGGGAGGACAAGCTCGACGAGGCACAGATCAGGGCAAAAACCATAGGCGTTGAGGAGCTCGGCAGGAGAGACTTTGACGTATTCAAGTACAAAAAGTACGACTTTGTAGTGATAGACGAAAGCCAGAACTTCCGCTCACGCATCACCGGCAGGCGGCATAACCTGATGAAATTGCTCAGTCTGGGGCCTAGGAAACAGGTTCTGTTGATGACGGCCACGCCGATCAACAACTCCCTCATGGACCTCTACTATCAGGTATCCATAATCACCGGCGAGAAGGACGATCATTTTGCCGACATTGGGATACCAGACCTGTACGATTACATGAGACGGGCGACAAACCACAAGATCGACGAGGGACTGGAGAAAGTCCAACTGCTTCTCGAGGCCATTATGGTGAGGCGGACAAGGACGTTCATCAGGGAAGTGTACCCGGATGTGGCACTTGGTGGAAAACCCATCACGTTTCCTGAAAGGAACTACAGGCCGATCCGGTACAGCATGACAGAACGCTTCGGCAACATATACCAAGACCTGCTTGATACGATAAACTCCCTCCACATGACACCATACGGGGTGGAGATGTACAACACCACCCTCACCGACGAGGAGAAGCAAAGGTACAAGGTGCTGGCACACCTCCAGACCATACTGCTCCTAAAGAGGTTCGAGAGCAGCATTGGTGCCATAACGGCCAGCCTAGAAAACAAGATCAGGTTGTTCAAGTATTTTGGCAGACTCTTGGATGAGAACCGCATCGTGGCGCCAAAAGAGCTGAACCGCATCATGCTAAGGTGGAACGCCAAGGACATGGAAGGCGATGGTGATGAGGGTGAGCCAAGAGATGAGGAGTTCATGGACGAGATAATGCGACTGCCCCAGCAAGACGCAAGCAAGTACGACGTGGGACGCATGAGGGAAGACATAAAGTCCGACCTTGTTCATCTGAAAAAATATCTGGATGCCCTGAATGCCATACGAGGAGACGACAAGAAGGCAGCAGTCGTGGCCGAGACGATCCGGGAGGACGGGGCTCTAGAGTCAGGCAGCAGGAAGGTGTTAGTGTTCACGGAGTATACGGCCACCGCCAAGTACGTGCAAAAATACCTGCAGGGCAAGTTCGAGGGGAGTAGGGTCGGCCTGATCACGGGCAGCGTAAGGAAATCTGACCGTCCCAAGATCATAAGGGCGTTTTCGCCTACCGCTAACTTGTCCGAAGAGGAAGAAAGACCGGACGAAGAGATCGACATACTGGTCTCGACAGAGGTGATATCGGAGGGGCAGAACCTGCAGGACTGCAACTATGTGGTAAATTACGACCTGCCGTGGAACCCCATGAGGTTGGTGCAGAGGATCGGCAGGGTGGATAGGCTTACTAGCGTACACGATACGGTGCACTCTAGGGAGTGCTTTCCGGACAGGGAGCTTGACGAGCTACTCGTATTGGTAGGCAAGCTGATGGGGAAGATCGATGACATACAGGGCACTGTAGGCCTTGATGCGGATCTTCTGGGGCAGGAAGCATCACCAAAAAACTTCCAGGCAACCACCGCAGAACGCCTGCGGGTATTGGCAGGTGACGGCGACTCTAGCAAGGTGACAAACGCACTTGAGCACGAATCCGATCTGATGCCCACAGCCTCCCCGTTCAACGAAATCAGCCGCCACATCAGGAAGACCGGGATTATGAGGATGGAAGAGTTTCCCATGGGCAGGAGGGCCGGAAAGGTGGGTGAGGGGAGGAAAATTGTCTTGGCATACGTGCGGGAAGGGCCGCGACGGGCGTTTTACGCCGTCATATTCGACTATTCTACAAAAACGGCCGAGGTGGCAGACGACATGGAGGCAATCAAGATTGTAAGGTGCGGGGAAGACGAAGAACCGTACCTTCCCATGGACTCCGTCAACGGGGGAGAGTCTTTCAGGAGACTGCTGGAGATAGACGGGATCGCGCGCGAGGCTATCGGCAGGCGCAACAGCGAGGACGAAAAGATGGCCGCCAAGCTCCGCTCAAAGCCCAAGAAGAGCGAGAGGACGATAGAGCATTTCCGCGAGGTGATGGATGGGGCGATCGACGACGGAAACCTTACGGAGCATGATGCAGAAGAGGCCGATTCCATATTGGATTCTGCGGACCTGCGGCAATGGGGTGACTACATCGAGAGGCTGCTTGACGAGTGCGATACAGGATCGGATGTGCGGAGAGCCATAAACGAGTTGAAGAAGATCGGCAAGGAGATGGCGGCAAGGGACAAGGAAGATGCGCGTGCGACGACGGATCCCGGCAGACTGATTCTGGTCGGCGCGCTCTTTGTCACGGCATCCGACGAGACGCGAACAGATCTGGAACAGTTCTGATTTGGAATTTTTATGGGCAGTCAATACCTGCATGACAATACACACCAAAAGATACCCGAGACTGACGTTGCCTACAGACCAACAGTCTTATTTTACGAAATTCTAGGCCGGGCATGGATGATCCGGATAACAGGATGCTCAGATTTGAAGAATACTACAGGTATTTGGAATGGTCATTCAACGAGATCACTAGAATAATCCCCCTGGAAAACCACCCAGACACGTTCTCGCCTCGTCTGTATGAAATCCTGCAAAGTACATGCAGTCAGATTGAGGGAATCGCGAGAATCATGCATGAGGCGTGCTTTTCTAAAAGCGACAAGGTCGCCGCTGCTCTGTATGCCGATCTGGATCATGAAGGTGTGCTGAGTAACCAGAAAGTGGCCTTTAGGACGCGTACGGAATGGAATGCGATAAAGCCATTTTCGTGCGACTTTGCATGCATTCACCACTACGAGCATGACGATCCTCACATGAATCCCCGTTGTGGAAAAATGCCGAAATGGTGGACGGCATACAATGATTCAAAACATCGCTTGCCGGATGGATACGTATCAGGCAGTGTGGGGAATGCCTACCTTGCATTGGCAGGTTTGTATGTACTGCATGTCATGATGTACCAACTCCAGAGGAATCCGGATGGCTTCCTAAGGAAAGATTCTTGGAAGATGCGTACGATGTCTGTAATCCATGGACACAGGAACACGTTTCATGAATGGGCGATGCTGAAACCAAGGTCGGACATGTTTTTGTCGTTGGGCATGCTTGTTCCAAAACAAACCTAAACCCGCTATTGCAGTATGCTTGAAGATATCAGCGGTGTCATGCGGCTTGATCTACTGATTCTGTAGGGTGCTTCATTTGTATGCCCGCCTCATGATTCATGGTTATGTTGATGATTGTCCTAGTTGGGTCGCCTCTACTCGCTCCGGCGATAATCAGTCAAGTGGTGTAGTCGGTCAAGTTGTTGTTGACGATTTTTTGGCGTATCCGTGCGTCTTGTGGCGGCGTCCGAGTACTATTCGTCACCATAGATTGTTTCCCCTTAAATCATTGCCCACTCAAGACATGAAGTAATATCGGCGAAGCCGAATTGATATAGAACCGCCGATGGCGGTTCGTGTATAGAATTCCGTTACGGAATTCTTGTATCGTCGAATCCAATGGATTCGACATGGATAGAACCCCGTTACGGGGTTCTTGTGAACATGATTAGCCCCCTTTCTCTTGTCCATGTCATGTCATGTCGTCGTGATATCGTCCAGTGTTGATACTGCTGATGGTATCATCGTTAACCGCCGGAGCCTAAGGGCGGAGGCGGCCTTACGTTGCCGGCGTCTGCCAATTAAAACTCGGGTGGTGGGTGGGTATTCCCTGAATGGGATTCTGGAAATGGGACGTTTGGGAGCCTCACTGGGGGTCCTCAGTTGTGAAGAGGCTGTTCCCTACCTTCCATCCCTCCACTGCCCCACAGTTCCGGTTTGTTCTGACCAATTCATCCCTTCAGAGCCAATAGGGCCAGACCTATACTGCTCCACCATGAACCAATCAACCGTACCATCGTAGAATTCGGAAGCCGTTCCACCATAGAACCAATCCACCATACAAACAGGGCACAACGTCAGGATACAACTCCAACAGAGTCGATCATGATACTACTACATACCCCCGCCCGCTTGTTAGGCTGTCACCAGGTCTTATCCATCTGGACTTTCAAAGACCGGCTGTCCGAGGGATCTAGCTTGGTTGATCCTTCGGGGCTTCAGACTTTGGGAATTGGTCTAATTGATGTCTTCAATAATGTAAAGTCGTAAACACGTCAAGTCCCCCTACATTCCAAGACATGAACGAGTCCCCCTACATTCCAAGACATGAACGAGTCCCCCTACATTCCAAGACATGAACGAGTCCCCCTACATTCCAAGACATGAACGAGTCCCCCTTGTGAATACATGCCAAGTTCAAGACTCGTCAAGCCAGTTGGAAGTCGGTTATGACAGTGGATGAAGCCAAAGGGAGGGTCAAGCTAGGCCATGTGGGAAAACCCCTTAGACCAAGTCCAAAGATGCCAAAACGTTGCCAAAACATGTCTGAGACAACGTGATCTACAGAGAATGAACCAGAGGCCAGACTTTCCGTGTGGGGTATCAGCCGCGTATGGTAAAGCCACCAAGAGGCCAAACCCGAACCGTGTGAGTCGGGGATTCTACCGTGGGCCAAAAGCCGAGTAATCACCACTGACTGAAGACTGGTCTCCCTGTAGACGTATGAGCGGGCGAGAGGGGACCAGAAGGTATCCGGTTCATCTTGGGACAACGTGAATGATTATGTCGGTACGGCGATCACATGACAACCAATGGCGGACAAAACCGGGGACGTCATTCCGGATGGGCTGGAAGAATTGACTGTCGGTACTGGGTAAACGGAACAGACTTCTGGACTGTGTATTGGTCAGATGCCGAGGGGTTCGAGTATTGGCCGGAACCAGATGTGCTGGTAATGCTGGAAATGATGGACGCTTTTGCCATGACAAAATAACGGAGGACTGGGAAATCTGACTGCCAAAAGCTGAGAAACTGGGGGAAATGGGTAAAATAGTATATTGCAAATCGGGTATTTGTGACATAGATAGCATCGGTAGCATAGGAAGACGCACAATGTTCTTAAACTCTGAACAGGAACACGCGGCATGGAAGAGACAACGTGGATAATGACAGCATTGCAGGTCAAATCGACCATATACGTTGGCATACCGAAGAAGGCTGCAAAGCAGATGGGTATTGAAAAGGGATCAAAGGTGCACGTGAGGATGGATGAAGACGGGTTGTACATGGACAAGCAGGAAAATATGGAAACGATCAAGGCAAGAATCCGGGAGCAGTTGAAAAAGGAGATGGAAAAGGACGAAAGGATACGGGATCTGGAAAAGATAGGCTACATGAGAAACAGGGACGAGAAGCGGTGGTGGAACGACATGCTGGCAGAGGCGGCGGTGCTGATGGAGAAGAAGAACAGGACAAAACAGGAAGACGAAAGGCTCAAAGACCTTAACGACGAGCTAACCAAGGACATGGAAAGGGTGGAAGATTTGGGAGAGATGATGACCAAGCACAACTTGGTGCTGGCAGAAGCTAGGCGGCGGACGGGAAAGGCACAAGAGACGATTACGCCGAAACCGCAGGCAATGCAAGAGACGATCAAGCCGAAGCTACAGACAATGCCTGCGGGCACCATAATGCCAGAAATGAAAGACGGCCCCGCGTGGCAGCGGCCGGTCAAGATCAAGGGGAACCAGACGCGGCTGGACGCGATACTGGACGAGTCGTGTGGATTGTCAGACAAAATGTACACGATTGGCAGGACGACCCCGATAACGGAATATGAGAAAAAAAGACATGCGTGGTTGCAGGAACAACTGGATATAGAGGACAGAAAAGAAAAGGCTAGAAGAGGGTTCCTCTGAATTCCATTTTTTTGCCAATATGTCGCGGCGACAGGATCTGCACGAAACCTGTTCCGGTCCGGTTGTCATCCACAGGAATGTGTAGCGATAACATGGGAATTCAGGTTACGTTTTCAACAAGGCGTGCTCAGTCTGATCTGGACGGCAGGTCGTGGCCATCTGACCAGTCGTCTTCTGTCTCGTCCAGCGCGGTCCTGATCTCGTACTCGGACGGCGCGTCTGACTTTGCGCCGCTTTTCAGGCGTTCTATCGTCTTTTTGAGGTCGTTTATCTGTCTGTTCTTTGAGGCCCTGACCTCTTCCATGTTCGTCTCGTAGTGTTCCTTCAGGCTTTCCAGCAGTGCCGCCAGTTTGCCGATGTCCTCCTTGACGGCCTGTTTCACGTCCCTCTCGGAGTCCCTGATGCGGCTTTCCATGTCAAGTGCAGACGCGGTCAGTTTTTCCATTCGGGCTACCTTTTCCTCGAGCAGCCGTACCCTGTCATCTTTTTTGCCTGCCTTACTTGCGGACTTTTCCATCTGGGCCACCTTGGCTTCCAGCAACGTTATCTCGTCGTCCTTCCCGTCCCTGTGCCCGGATTTTTCCATCCCGACTACCTTTTCTTCGAGCTGCCTTATGCGGGCGTCCTTGTCAGACTCGAGCTTTTGGATGTTCTCGGACATGCGCTTGGTGGACTGCTTGAGTCTGGGTACGTCGCTTATCGTCAAGTCGGGCACGATTGCCACGTACTCGCGCGCAAGCTCCAGCGCGGTTGTCTTGAAGTAGTTTTTGTCAAGCGGCACCAGTCCCCTGTGGCCCATCATGAACTCCTTTTTTATCAGCGAGGCCAGCGGCGAGTCCTGGGACAGTGCCTCCTTGCACGTCTTGTTCCAGAACCGGCGGAACCCGTTCATGAGCGGGACGTCGAATCTCCTTGCCTGCTTTGCCCTGCCTCCGCGCAGCCCGGCGCGCGCCGCCGTCTTGTCGAGCAGCTGCCCGAGGACCTTGTATGACGCCCTTTTGGGCGGACCCTTCTTGATCAGAAACACCGGATCCTTCGGGTCCGGCATGCGCCCCATCCTCTCGGCCCACGCGCGGCCGTACTCCCGCAGGGCGTCGTACGCCTCCGGCGTTATGAACGTGACGTAACTCTCGGTCGACCCCCGGTACACCTCCAGCATGGCGCACGCGATATCGTGGCCTTCTGCCCCCGGATCCAGCAGGAGCCTGTCGCCTGCGCGGTACACGGGAGTAATGTCGCGCCACTCCATGTCCAGCCCCCCTGCCCGCATGCCGGAGCTTGCCAGCACCAGCACCACGGCCCGCTCCATGCTGTCGCGCGAGTGCGTGACCATCGCGCCGATCTCCTCCCTGGTCCATCCGCGCGATGCGGCCACGTTGTCAAGCTCGGGGTACGTGGCGTAGATCCTCTTCCACGGGATCGCCACGTCTGTCATGTCGAAGAGCTTCTTGATTGGCTTGAAATAGTTGGCAAATGATGCCGGGTTGAGGTAGTTCGGGTCGTCGTGCGGTAGGACTGTCCTCTCCCGGATCTTTCTGGACAGGTTCAGCAGCAGGTCGCGCGTCCACTCCGGCTCCTCCCTGCCGTGCCGGACCAGCTGTGCCACGCGTTCCTCAAAGGTTCCCTCGAGTATCTCCTCGAGGAACTCGCACACTATCTTGCGTAGCGTCCTGAGACATAATCCGTAATTGGGTATAACCACACGATTGGACGCATTGCAGGACAAATCCGGTTGATTGCACGGAATTGCATGTCAATTCGAACTTACCCGATGATCAAAACTATACGTCAGCCGTGTTTTATTCTGATTGCCCATGTCAAAGCATGTCATTATACGACAAATTAGCAAAAAAGCCCAAACTGTTCATCCGGTGCACTGGACTGACAGTCTCCGAATTTAATTTGGTGGCAGGGCGGCTGGCAAAAAAATACCCCAGGGCAGAGCAAAAGCGACTCTCCAAAAGAAGCAGGGTGCGCGGCATTGGTGCCGGACGCAGGTGGAAACTGGATCTGAAAAACAGGTTTCTTCTGGTCCTGTTTTATTACAGGACATACGCCACACAGGATCTTCTTGCCATGGTGTTTCAGGTGGGCCAGGCTAGCGTGTCCCGCAGCATGGGGGCACTGGAGCCGTCGATCCGGCAGTGCGTTCCGCTTCCGTCAAAGATCTACGCCAGCATCAAGGCCACCAAGACGCTTGACGATCTTGAGGAGATCATTCCGGGCCTGACTGCCCTGATTGATGCCTCCGAGCAGCAGATACAACGTCCCGGGCGCAAGGACATGGAACGGTCCCACTACTCGGGCAAGGCACACAGGCACACGTCCAAGGTCCAGTACACATCGGCCACGGACGGCCTCATCCTTCACAAGACCCGGCATTCCCCGGGCAGGATCCACGACTTTGCAGTATTCAAAAAGAAACACCCGACATTCCCTGACAACCTTCCACGCAAGGACGGGAGCAAGGACAAGAAAAGGATCAAGGTCAGAGAGATCCTGGATGGCGGATACCAGGGGATCAACAAGGAGTTTCCTGACCGGGATGCCGTAGTGCCGTACAAGAAGCAAAAAGGTGCAGAATTGTCCCCCGAGCAGAAGGAATTCAACAAAAAACACTCAAAGGTACGGGTGTATGTGGAGCACGCCATCCGCAGGGTCAAACGGTTTCGCATAATGGGCGGTGTCTACCGAAACCGCCTGAAAAAATATGACACCATCAATGACATCGTTTGCGGATTTGCCAACCTCAGGGTTCTCCTAGTCCGGGAAGCAATCGGGTAGGAGTCAAAAACCTACACAATATAGGAAAATATGCACAATTTCTAATTACGGATTATGTCTCTGGTATACTTTTCCCGCGTTGCCTCGGTCCTTATGCCCTGCGTGAACAGGTCCAGCGGATTCGCGTCCCCCGTCCTGACGATCTCGTCTTTTGCCAACTTCATGTATTCATATGCGTGTGGAACCTATAAAAGCATCGTTAATAACGCGGGTCTAAAGGGATTCGAACCCTTGACAGCCGGATTAAAAGTCCGGTGCGCTACCTGGCTGCGCCATAGACCCCAGCCTCATGTCTGGCGCGTATAATTTAGTCCTTTACCAGACCTTGGCGCATCTCGACCCGAATGCGGACAACGCCATATGCAAATGTGTACGCACGGTATAACCAGAACGCGCCAGATAGTTTGTTTCACAACCCTGCCCAGCATCCATGCCAGTCATTCCAGAATGGCATCGCCGTCTGCCCATGCCGCCGTCAAGACGACACAAGCCAACAAAAATCAATACGATGATCAACCATCTTAGGCAGAAAAGCACAAGGATCAGATCAACTGTGTGCAATCATGGACAGGAATGAAGAAAAACCGGCCAAGCAGAAATCGCGGCTAAAGATAACGCACGCCCAAAACGATGCCAGGTACGTGGAGATGGGCAAGCTGCTCCACCTGCAAAAGGATCCCGGCTCTGACGGAGAACTGGATCGCATGAACGCAAACAAGAACGGGCGCCCATACCAGTACCCGGACGTGGCCGTGATGGCAATTGCAGGAATACGCTCAATCTACGGCACCCTGTCGTACCGAATGTGTCAGGGGATGGCCATGTCGGCACTTGGCCAAGAGGACGCCCCAGACCACGTCACACTGTGGAGAAGGATACGCGGCATGAAAGTGCGGCAGGAGGGTGGCGTGACTGCAATCCAAAACGGCAGCGACGTCTTGTGCCTGGTGCCTGACGCCACCGGACTCGCACCCTCCACGCGCAGCGACTGGATACACCACAAGCACAGAAAGGTGCGCGGATTCATCAAGCTGAGCGTCATGATAAACCAGGAGACGAGGGAAATACTGGCCTTCAGGGTGACTGACGAGAGGAAAGGCGACTCGTCCCAGTTCAATGATCTCGTAGACGACTCGCTGAAGATTCTCGGCCTGGATGCGGCAGGACTCAGGGACGGCGTCGGCAAGGCGAAGGTAAGGGAAGCACGGCGTGCAGCAGGTTCCAAAAAATCCCAAAGCAAGGATCATCCCGATGCCGGGGATGTCCCGGACGGATCCTGTGCGGCCGGCGTCGAGAACGCGACCGGGCCGTACGGCCGTGTGCCTTTCTGCCCGGTCATGCACGCAGGGGGAGGGCAGATCGTAATAGAACTGCGTGGAGATGCAGGATACGACACGAGGGCGATATTCGAATACTGTCACAGATTAGGCATCGTGCCGCTCATCAGGATAAAGAAAAACGCCAACGGCCGGGCCAATGGAGTGGGCAGGACGCGCGGGCTTGCCGCGCAGGATCAGATGTGTGGCAGCAACCCCAGTCCGAAGAAGCTGGCCTCGCTAGACGTGGACGAACGCGTCTCCAACCAAAAGGAATGGAAGGAGCGCGTGGGGTACGGGCGGCGATGGCTGGTAGAGATCGTATTCTCGTCACTCAAAAGGATATTTGGCTGCTCGGTCAACGCGGTAAAGATGGAAAACATAGTACAAGAGATTGCAATAAGGATCCGGACATACAACATGCTGCTGGCAGTGGCACGTGAGGCGATAGCGATGGCGTGAACAAAACGGCCATGTTTTGGCGTCGTTGAAATTTGGATGACGGTAAGGCATAGTTGTGAAACTAACTAGCGCCAGAAATACACATAAATCCAATAATGTGCTACCTGTAGCATGGGCGGGTATTTGAGCAAGGCCATAAAGGGAGCCGGCAAGGCATTGGACAAAGGGGTCAAGGCTACAGACAACCTGATTGACGGGCCGGTTACCGACGGCGTGAACAAGGCGACGAGTAAGGTGTCCAAGAATATTGCAGGCAACATGCCATCCCAAGAACAGCAGCAAGATGATCCGCTGACCGTGTTAAAAAGGAGATACGCCAACGGGGAGATAACCCGGGAAGAGTTCCTAGAGATGAAGAAGGATCTCGGGCTCTGAATGTTATCGCTGTAACATGTAGTTTTTTGGCTGGTTCGCACAAACGTGCTGCATGTCATGAGTCGACTGCAAGGCAGCAGCAGCAGCAACAGCAGTCGTGACTAGTTTGTTTCACAACCCTGCCCAGCATCCATGCCAGTCATTCCAGAATGGCATCGCCGTCTGCCCATGCCGCCGTCAAGACGACACAAGCCAACAAAAATCAATACGATGATCAACCATCTTAGGCAGAAAAGCACAAGGATCAGATCAACTGTGTGCAATCATGGACAGGAATGAAGAAAAACCGGCCAAGCAGAAATCGCGGCTAAAGATAACGCACGCCCAAAACGATGCCAGGTACGTGGAGATGGGCAAGCTGCTCCACCTGCAAAAGGATCCCGGCTCTGACGGAGAACTGGATCGCATGAACGCAAACAAGAACGGGCGCCCATACCAGTACCCGGACGTGGCCGTGATGGCAATTGCAGGAATACGCTCAATCTACGGCACCCTGTCGTACCGAATGTGTCAGGGGATGGCCATGTCGGCACTTGGCCAAGAGGACGCCCCAGACCACGTCACACTGTGGAGAAGGATACGCGGCATGAAAGTGCGGCAGGAGGGTGGCGTGACTGCAATCCAAAACGGCAGCGACGTCTTGTGCCTGGTGCCTGACGCCACCGGACTCGCACCCTCCACGCGCAGCGACTGGATACACCACAAGCACAGAAAGGTGCGCGGATTCATCAAGCTGAGCGTCATGATAAACCAGGAGACGAGGGAAATACTGGCCTTCAGGGTGACTGACGAGAGGAAAGGCGACTCGTCCCAGTTCAATGATCTCGTAGACGACTCGCTGAAGATTCTCGGCCTGGATGCGGCAGGACTCAGGGACGGCGTCGGCAAGGCGAAGGTAAGGGAAGCACGGCGTGCAGCAGGTTCCAAAAAATCCCAAAGCAAGGATCATCCCGATGCCGGGGATGTCCCGGACGGATCCTGTGCGGCCGGCGTCGAGAACGCGACCGGGCCGTACGGCCGTGTGCCTTTCTGCCCGGTCATGCACGCAGGGGGAGGGCAGATCGTAATAGAACTGCGTGGAGATGCAGGATACGACACGAGGGCGATATTCGAATACTGTCACAGATTAGGCATCGTGCCGCTCATCAGGATAAAGAAAAACGCCAACGGCCGGGCCAATGGAGTGGGCAGGACGCGCGGGCTTGCCGCGCAGGATCAGATGTGTGGCAGCAACCCCAGTCCGAAGAAGCTGGCCTCGCTAGACGTGGACGAACGCGTCTCCAACCAAAAGGAATGGAAGGAGCGCGTGGGGTACGGGCGGCGATGGCTGGTAGAGATCGTATTCTCGTCACTCAAAAGGATATTTGGCTGCTCGGTCAACGCGGTAAAGATGGAAAACATAGTACAAGAGATTGCAATAAGGATCCGGACATACAACATGCTGCTGGCAGTGGCACGTGAGGCGATAGCGATGGCGTGAACAAAACGGCCATGTTTTGGCGTCGTTGAAATTTGGATGACGGTAAGGCATAGTTGTGAAACTAACTAGTCGTGACAGAAACTTTTAATCAGGTGATATGGCCCAGATTATTTGTGCCCTTGTAGTATAGCCCGGTCTAGAATTCGGCCCTGTCACGGCTGAGACGCGTGTTCAAATCCCGCCGAGGGCGCCATTAATCCTATTTCATGCGCAATGTGGCTGCCGAACCACGACTCCTGCATGCATTGGTCGATGCCGGTCTGTCAGGAATGCACATAGAAGAATATTAAAATTCAGGGTATTCAAGCTACCTTTGATGTCCGAAAAAGCAGAGGCTGTACCGGCAGAAGACGTTGTAGCCGATGCGCCCGTTGCCGCAGAGAGCCCGGCAAAGATCCTCGAGGATGCAGAGGCCGCGCTAAAGGCGGCAATGGCAAAAGTGGAGGAGGCCAAGGCCAAGGCCAAGGCTGCTGCCGAGGCCGAATACAAGGCAATTGCAGTTGCAGTCAAGACAAGCGCTGCAAAGAAGGCCACTCATACCTTTAAGAGGCAGGGCGAGGAGATATTCAGACGCGACATGGGCGAGCCTGAGTTCTTCCTGCACAAGAAGGACAGGTTCCCAAGACCGATCCTCACTGCAGAGCAGCAGGAGTCGCTTACGAGAAAGGCAGAGATCCCCATAGACAACACCCCCAGGTATGTCCCCCAGCATGTCCTGAGCCCGGAGTTTGGCGGCCTTTCAAACTATGAGCGTGGAGTGGACTCTTTCCTGAACGAGGCAAAGAAGGATCTTCAAATACTGAAGAATGATCCGGATGCGACCCCAAAACAGATCCGGGACGTAAAGGACAAGATAATCTATCTGCGGTCCCTGCATGAGAATTATTTCATAGGCATGAACGTCTTTCGAACCGCAAAGGGCGGACGGGACAGGATCCAGTAGTAGGTGATGGTTTGAGCCAGATCAGTTTTGATGTAATGAATGCCCGGGTTACCTTCAAGAACGTTCCCCTGCACACGCTCTCAAAGTTTACATTCAAGGACATTGATGTGGCGTACCAGGAGTTCAGGAAGATTTCGGGGGTGGACGAATGCATAATCCTTCAGACTGCAAGCAGGGTTGAGATATTTACAGTCAGCAACGTCGTGACTGAAGACTCCCCTGACGCAAGACGCAAGGAGGGAAAGGGCTTGACGCTGAACAGGATCAAGGATACCTGGGTCTCCCTGTCCACGCTGGAGCAGATTGATATCGATCACTTTGATCAGACCCTTGAGGTGTACAAGGGCGATGACGTATACCTGCACCTGCTCCGTCTTGCAACAGGTCTGGACTCTGTCGTTATCGGAAAGATGGAGGTATACGCGGAGATTATCGAGTCCATGGTCAAGGCAAAGGCTACAGGCGTCTCTGGGAGAATAATCAACAAGCTGTTTGGGGATGTGATCCGGCTGGCAACCAGCATCCGGGAGACCACCAAAATCGGCAAGGACGTGATGTCGCTTGGCGATGTTGCAATCCGGTTAGTCGATGAGAAGGCAGGCCTGGACTCAAAGAAGAAGGTGTTGCTGATAGGCACCGGGGAACCTGCTGCCATGGTCGCAAAGACCCTCAACAAGAGGGGAATCTCGTTTGCCGTGACAAGCAGAACCATCGAACGGGCAACCGGATTCAGCAGCATGGTTGGCGGAGAGCCAGTCGACTTTGCAGATGTTATGGCCGACTTTGAAAAATACGACATAGTGTTTGTCGCCACGACTGCCGACTACTTTTTGATTACCCCTGATACCGTCCATCTGGCACTCGAGGAGAAGAAGAAGGGCACCCTGATACTGGACCTGTCTGACCCAAGGACAGTCGACGAGGGGATTACGGCATTTCCCGGACTCAAGCTGCTCTTCCGGGATCAGATATTTGAGATCTACGAGGAGAGTGCCAGAGTCCAGAAGGTGCTGGTTCCTGCAGTCGAGAAGATCATAGACAAGGAACTGCCGATACTGTCTGCTAGAATGAAGATGCCTGGTGCCTAGCTGCCCTGCTTTCTCATGACAAACTGCATGATTGCCTCTGCAGAGTATTCTATTCCGTGCTCCTCTTCCATGTGCACCCTAAACTCCTCCACTATCTTCTCTACGTCCCCCTGTGTCACAAAGTCGCATTCGAAACCGTAGTCAATGCACGCAAGTGCTGTCATGATTTTGTGAAGATGACCCTGAATATAAAAATTCATACCCCCATTTGATGCTGGTCTATTGTACGAGAATTAGTTCGTCCTAATTTTAGGAGAACTATCAAGGAGTATTTTGTGCTGTACCGATCAAGAAAATCCATGGTAGCGAGGCTTACACAAAAGGCAGTACGGTATGCAATTACACAGTGTCAAAAGGGACAGAAGACATCCACAGTGGCAAAACAAGTGGGTGTGTCCCAGAGGCGCATCCAGCAACTGTATGCAGAGTTTCGGCGTACGGGTACCGTGCATGCGCTGCAGAGACCGGGAAGAAGACCAGTGCACGCGACAGACGCGGATGTGAGCATGGTGCTAGAGGAGCACGGGCGTGAACCCGTAGGCGTTCTGCAGACGGCCAAAAAACTGAGAAGGAATCATGATATTAGCTACGCCCTGACATATCGGATCATGAAGGACAACGGTCTGGTGACTGCGTCTCCTGCAAAGTCCAAGAAGAGAAAGTGGGTCCGCTTTGAGAGAAGATACTCAAACGCGATGTGGCATGTTGACTGGCACGTCATGAAGGATCCGCGCTTCAGGGGACTCAACCTAGTCACGTATCTGGATGACTCCTCCCGGTGCGTGGCGGCAGCGCAGCTGTTCACCGAGGCCACCTCAGAGAACGCGGTGGCCGTGCTGCAAAAGGCAATCGAGACGTTTGGAACGCCTGCCACCATACTATCTGACAACGGTTCGTGCTTTGTAGGCGCGGCAGGCAGGCACAAGAAAGGGGAAGACGGCAGGAGAAGGAAGGCACCTGCCGGATCATGGCAGCCTACCGCCTTTGAGGCCGAGTTGCTGGACCGCGGAATCGAGCTGATAAACACCAGGCCGTACCACCCCCAGACCAACGGCAAGCTGGAGCGGTTCCACCGCAGCATAGAAGAAGAGATTTACCACTACGAGTCATTGTCAAAATACATTGAATACTACAACGAACGCAGGCTTCACTGGTCCTTGGACATTGACAACTACGAGACCCCATTGCTTGCGTTTCGCAACAGAAAGGCCACTGAAGCGATCAGGAATGACAACCCAAAATGGATGGAGGTGGACACCGATGACTAGGCGAAATAATTATCATATATTACACCCCATTTGATGCTGGCGCAGTCGCTGCATGTCTGTTTGCGTTATGTCTGATGCGGACGGCCAGGCCACACGTCGATTCGACACTTGGTGGCTGCATCATGAATATGGCATCATCATCATCATCATCTACGAGTCCGTCTATCCATAGGACTCGTACTTTATTGAATAGTTTCCATCTGCGTCCTTTTCGTGTTCTGTGATGAACCCTTTTGAGCCGATTGACTCCATGACCCCGTCAATGGTTCCCTGGTACCCGCAGATGTAGATCATCGTATTCTGTGGAGTGATCTCTTCGCCTACCATCTCCTCGATTGGTGACATTCCAGTCCTTTTGTTTGGCTTGAAGAATGACTCCACCCTGCCCACGTGGCCGTTCCATGACCTGTTGAAGAACTCCTTTGGCCTGCTGATTGCAGCCCGGTACTTAAAGTCCCACTGGTCCCTTCCCCTGGCCTCGCTTTCTATCTCCAGGTCAGTCAGGAAGCGCTTGTAGCTCAGCTCATCTACATAGCTTGCGCCGTGCAGCACGATGAGCTCCCTTTTGTCGCCGATGTCGTGCAGGTGCTTTGCAAAGGCGATAAACGGCGCCAGTCCGGTCCCTCCGCCAACACAGATTATCCTTCTGGTGTCCTCTGAGCCGTCTGGCAGTATCTGGCTTATCTGCAGCGCAGCGCCGGTCGGATCCCCAAGGTGCACCACATCACCCACGCTTGCATAGAACAGCTCCGTGGTGACGCGGCCCGGGAGCGGCTTTCTTACCCACCTTATTACAAATTCATAGTAGTCTCTGTTCTCCGGGTGCGATGCGATGGAGTATGCCCTTCTGACGATCTTCTTTTCTGCGGGTATCGGAACGCCGATTGTCAGAAACTGGCCAGTCCTGTACCGTGGCATCCCCGTCTCCGGAGTCAGCCGTATGATGACCAAATCCTCCTTTAGCAGCTCTACGTAGGTAATCCTGGCCTTTGTCTCCTTTACCATACAAACGGTAGTTCCTAACTTTGGTTAAATGTATTTCTTTTATAGAATGTCCAGTGTATCATCCGGCACCGGACTGACCGCCGTCCCCCGGCGCGGTACCGTTGATCTGCGACATTATCTCGCCGAGAATGCCGTTGTTGGCAGCGGCAATGAATGAGATTCTTGTGCCATAGTCCAGATCCGCATCCAGCGGATTCAGGTTCCCGTCCAGCATGAGGCCGCCTGCCTCCTTTACCAGCAGGTATCCTGCGGCAATGTCCTGGATTCTGATCTTTGCCCTCAGATCGATTAGCATGTCCATGCAGCCCCGCGCAATAAGCGCCATCTCAAGGGCGTTTGCACCAAAGTGCCTCGTGTGGTTGTTCTCAAATACCGGCTGCATCCTTCTCATCAGGTCTGTAGTGGCGCCTGACGTGTTGACCCCTATTATCCTGTAGATGGGGTTCTGGCCGCTGACGCTTATGCGCCTACCGTCCATGAATGCGCCCTTTCCCCTTGAGGCGCTGTACGCCTGTCCGTCAGTCAGATTCGTAACCACCCCCTCGGTAACCGAGCTGAGGCTGTACTGCGTGGCAAACGCCAAGGAGCTGCAAAAGAACGGGACGCCGTGCACTGCGTTGGCAGAGCCGTCTATCGCATCCATGATGACGTATCCTTTGGGGTTCTCGGAGAGCTCTACCCTTCCGCACTCCTCGCCCAAGACGACACACTCAAAGTCGACCTCCCTGAGGTAGTCCAGCACTGCCTTCTCTGCTACGATGTCTATGTTTCGAGATACGTCCCCTCCTGCGCCTATCCCAAAGTCCCCTGCGGCCCTGCCGGTGCCTGCCATCCCCTCCACGCTCTCAAAGATTCTCCTGGAGGCCTCCATGAGGACACCTGCTGCATCCATGGGGGACGATCTGGACGTTCGTAATTTAAGTGAAGGATTGGCCCGGGACATGCTGCGCACATTGAAGGCATAAATACCAAAAAACAGGCCATAATTTGTGAGTGGCAAGGATCAGTCAGTGGTGGGCAAGGATGCGCTGCTGAGCACCAGGCCTGGCAAGCAGATCCTCAAACAGGGACTGTTCAAGTCCAAGGGGTTCAAGATGTTCAAACAGTACAAGGAGGAGACAGAAGCCGGGTTTCCGGATTTTGCACAAAGGTTTGCACGGGATCTTCACGGCCTGATAATCTCCGATGGGGATCCGGCCGGAACCCAGCAGGCCTTTGGAGACGAGGTCGAGTCCTCCGAGATGATACTCGAGACATCCAAGATCGGCCAGGTACGATCCAACCTGGAAAAACCAGAGGTGCTCATGGACAGGGTCCTCCGCATACTGAACTCGAATTTTGTCAAGATGACCTTTCCCGTATTCAACGCGCTCTTTGATGCAGCATCAGAGTATACACAAAAGGACGACCCCGGCCTGAGGCGCGACATCGTGGAGGGGCACATACTGGCAATCGATCTCAGCGAGCCCATGGACAGGATAGTCGACAAGGACGAGGATCTGGAGTTTCTTGACGACTACAAGCTGATGAACCCGTACATCCTGAGGCTTGCCCGCGACAAGATATCCAGGGGCGGCAGCAAAGTTCTTGAGGAGTTTGAGCGGGGGTTCCGGGATGCCCGGATAGGGCAGGACCTTGATGAGCGGCTCAAGTCAAAGCCAACTGAGATTACCGAAGAGGAGATGACGCTATCCTACAAAAAGTACCGGGCCGTCATGGGCACCGCCGGCAGGAACATGGCACTGGCGCAGAGGCCACTGGGGGAGATATTCTATATGGGAATGGCAAGGGCAGCAGAGGGCGTCGGGTGCGGCAACGAGATGGAGGACTCGATGAAGAACGGCTTTGTAAAGATTCCGTCATGGCCGTTATACTATTCCCTGCTTGCAGGCGATGTCCGAAAGGGCTTTGATCTGACCCTGGAGAAGAGCAACCTGTACCTGCAGGATGCAAGGCTTGCAACCGGCCTGCTGCCGGATGACTTTACACACCGCGAGTTTCTGGAGTTTCTGTTCCTGACAGTCGAGCACTACAGCCACTACTGGCACGACCGGCTGAAAAAGTCAGACAGCTGGTCTGCGTTCGAGTCCTCGCTTCCGGGGTGATGTGCAGTTGATGTGGTCTGAGAAGTACCGGCCTTCGGCCGTCTGCGACATGGTGGGAAACGAGGAGCCGCGGGCGGCAGTCATGGAGTGGTTTGCCAAATGGAGAAAGGGCACAAAACCGCTCCTTCTGACAGGTCCGCCCGGTGTGGGCAAGACAACCCTGGCATACATTACGGCAGGACAGTTCGGGTATGACATGCTGGGCCTCAACGCAAGCGATACTAGGAGCAAGTCCAAGATCAACGAGATTCTGGGCCCTGCGCTGGGAAACGCAAGCGTCATGGGTTCCCCGATGATCTTCATCGACGAGGTAGACGGGATACACGGGCGGGGAGACTACGGGGGGGCCGCAGCCCTTACAGCGATACTCAAGGTGCCGACTGTTCCGATAGTGCTTGCAGCAAACGACATAACCTCAGACAAGATGAAGGGGATCTGCAAGGCCTCTGTAATAGTACAGTTCAAAAAGATCCCGCCGCGTCTCCTCCGGATGTACCTTGAGGACATACTGAAGAGGGAGAATGCGGTGCTGAGTCCCGGCTCCCTGATAAAGACAATCAACAGGTCCGGCGGGGACATACGCTCCATGATCAACCTTGCACAATCCATGGCGACCGGATTCAGCCCGCCTGTCGAATCACCCACAGGCGGCATATCCCCCGAGGCTGCCATCAACGCGTTCTTCAAGGCCGAGACTGCAAGGGAGGCAGAAGGCATCCTGTACATGATGGACGGCGACCCCAGAACAAAGATCGGCGCATTCTACTCCAGCATAATATCAAGCAAGCTTGACGGCCCGGCCCTTGCGCGCCATCTGGACGTGATATCGCAGGCAGACATGCTGTACGGGCGGATTCTTCGCACCCAGAACTGGAGGCTTCTCCGGTACCTCAACGGCATACTGATAAGGCTGTACGTCAATGATCCCAGAATCAGGTACTCGCAGTACAACATCTCGTGGCCACTGCTCAACAGGATCCGGTGGGACGGTGCCAAGATAAGATCGCTTTCGCTGCTGATGGCAAAAAGCCTGCACATGTCTGCCAGCGCGTTTGTCACAATATCCATGCCGTACATGCTGCACTGCCTGAAGAACGGATCCCTGGAGACTGGCCCCGAACTGGAGAAGTTTGGAGAGATAATCAAAAAGGAGGAGGAGGCAGGAAAGGCACGATGAGCTGGAGGAAGATGCCCATGAAGTATCCCGGCACCTGCATAGTCTGCAAGGAGAAGATCCAGGTAAACGAGATGGGACTGTGGGCAAGGGGGCTGGGAGTCAAGCACGAAAAATGCGCCGAGACTGCCGGGCTGGACTGCATCATATGCGGCGGCCCTGCAGGGTGTCCGGAGTGCGAGTTTGCAGACGAGTGCGACATACAGAACGTATCCCCGTTTTGCATCTGCGACAGGTGCAGCCGGCAGCAGGGCAGCAGCCCGCTGGCCTCATACCGGAGCGCCTCGAACAAAAAGTTCCGGATTCTTGGATCCGAGAATGCGCCGTCCTCCAATTGACATGCGATCGACTATCCCAGAAATAGATGATTCTGCAGTGTCTGGCATTGCAGGTGCAATCCTTGGATGCCAGGCCATTCTGGGTATACGATGGCGGACCATCCCGATGGTTACCAATGGAACCCCAAACCCTGATGCGGTGTTTTGATTTTGGGCGATCTGGCGATTCCAGTAAATTAAATTAATATAACACCTGATCCCTGTATCACAGTCATGCACTCAGAAAAGATTGACGAGTATCTCCGACACAAGAATACTGCGCTCCAGGGCGGCGGCCAGGACAGGATAAGGACCCAGCACGAAAAGGGCAAGCTGACTGCCCGCGAAAGAATCGATCTGCTGCTTGACGAGGGTACGTTTACCGAAGTCGACCCGATGACCACCCACCACTACCACGAGTATGACATGCAGAAGAAAAAGTTCTTCACCGACGGCGTTGTGGGCGGGTACGGAGACATCAGCGGAAGGCAGGTGTTTGTATTTGCATATGACTTTACGGTTCTTGGCGGAACGCTTAGCCAGATGGGGGCCAAAAAGATCACCAAACTCATGGATCATGCGCTCAGGACAGGATGCCCGATAATCGGCATAATGGATTCCGGCGGCGCACGAATCCAGGAAGGCATCATGAGCCTTGACGGGTTTGCAGACATATTCTATCACAACCAGCTTGCCTCCGGGGTGGTTCCCCAGATTACTGCAAGCATTGGGCCCTCCGCCGGAGGCGCCGTATACTCACCTGCCATGACTGACTTTGTGGTGATGGTGCAAAAGGCAGGAACGATGTTTGTCACCGGACCTGATGTGGTCAAGACGGTGCTTGGCGAGGAGATCTCCTTTGACGACCTTGGCGGGGCCATGACGCACGGCTCAAAGAGCGGCGTTGCGCACTTTGTTGCAGAAAACGAGTACGAGTGCATGGACTACATCAAGAAACTCGTCTCGTTTCTCCCGCAAAACAACACCGAGGCGCCGCCCCGGACAGGCACAGACGATGATCCCAACAGGCTGGACCACAATCTTGTCAACATAATCCCTGAAAACCCGCTGCAGCCGTATGACATGAAGGAGATCATCAACTCGATAGTAGACGACCACGACTTTTTCGAGGTGCACGAGCTGTTTGCACCAAACATCATAGTGGGGTATGGCAGGCTTGGCGGAAGGGTGGTCGGAATAATTGCAAACCAGCCGATGCATCTTGCAGGCTCCCTTGACATAGACTCCTCAAGCAAGGCATCTCGGTTCATCAGGTTCTGCGATGCCTTCAACATACCGATAATCACGCTAGTCGACACCCCCGGATACATGCCCGGCTCCAACCAGGAGCACAACGGGATCATCCGGCACGGCAGCAAGCTGCTGTATGCGTACTGCGAGGCCACCGTTCCCCGCATCACGCTGGTCATCGGAAAGGCCTACGGCGGTGCGTACATCGCCATGGGCAGCAAGAACCTCAGAACCGACATAAACTATGCCTGGCCCACTGCAAGGTGCGCCGTCCTGGGGGGGGAGGCTGCAGTCAAGATAATGTACAGAAAAGAGTTAAACGCCGCGAAGAATCCCGAGTCCCTCAAGGGGAGTCTGATTGACGAGTTTGCAGAAAAGTTCGAAAACCCCTACGTTGCAGCATCGCATGGAACCGTGGACAACGTAATTGATCCTGCCGAGACCAGACCGATGCTCATCAAGGCCCTCAGAATGCTTGCAAACAAGCGCGAAAAACAGCTTCCGCGAAAGCACGGGAACATAAACCTGTGATGAGTCATGATTGAGAAGGTACTTATCGCAAACAGGGGGGAGATTGCGCTGCGCGTCATCAGGACGTGCAAGGCCCTTGGCATCAAGACCGTGGCAGTATACTCTGACGAGGATCGCAACTCGCTTCACGTAAAGCAGGCAAGCGAGGCATACCACATAGGGCCCGCGGCACCTGCAAAGTCCTACCTGAACCAGCAGAAGATCCTCGAGGTGATTCTCTCGTCCGGGGCCGATGCGATCCATCCGGGATACGGCTTTCTGTCCGAGAATGACGACTTTGCAAGGCTGTGCGAGGGGAGCCACGTCAACTTTATCGGCCCGTCTGCTGATTCCATGAATCTGTGCGGCGACAAGATGCGGTGCAAGGCGGCCATGCTCAAGGCAGGCGTGCCGACAGTCCCGGGAAGCCCGGACCTGGTGAATGACGCAGACGAGGCAGCAGACGTTGCAAACAAGATAGGATACCCTGTCCTTCTAAAGTCCGTGTACGGCGGAGGGGGACGCGGAATCAGACTTGCACACAACGACGAGGAGCTGCGCCAGGGATACGATTCTGTCACAGGCGAGTCCATCGCGGCCGTGGGCAAGTCGGCAATCCTTGTAGAAAAATTCCTTGAAAAGACCAGGCACATAGAGTACCAGATGGCAAGGGACACCCACGGGAACACCGTCCACATCTTCGAGCGGGAGTGCTCCATCCAGAGGAGAAACCAGAAGCTGATCGAGCAGACGCCCTCGCCTATCGTAGACGAGGAGACAAGGGAGCGCATAGGCCAGATAGTGTGCAATGCAGCCGATGCTGTAGACTATACCAATCTGGGCACCGCCGAGTTCCTGCGGGCAGACAACGGAGAGTTTTACTTTATCGAGATTAATGCCAGGCTGCAAGTGGAGCACCCGATCACCGAGTTTGTCTCCGGGCTTGATTTGGTCAAGCTGCAGCTGGACATTGCAAACGGGGAGCCCATACCCTTCAAGCAAAGCGATCTCAAGATGAACGGCTATGCCATAGAGTGCAGAATCAACGCAGAGGACACGTTCCTTGAGTTTGCCCCCTCAACCGGGCCGGTGCCAGACGTGACCATCCCTGCAGGGCCGGGGGTAAGGTGCGACACCTACCTCTATCCCGGATGCACGGTATCGCCGTTTTATGACTCCCTGATGGCCAAGCTTGTCACGTGGGGGCAGACATTTGAGGAGTCAAGATCCCGGATGCTTGTGGCCCTCAACGACTTTTACGTCCAGGGCGTGGAGACCTCGATTCCACTCTACAAGACCATCATGGAATCTGAAGAGTACAAAAACGGCAATCTCACTACCGACTTTCTCCAGAGGCACGGCATGATAGACAGGCTCTCTAAGGACATCAAAAGGGAACAGGATGCAAAGAGCCAGGCGGCCCTTGCAGCTGCGATAATTCATTCCGAATACTTTAAGAGCCGGGTGCGACAGGATTCGGACACAAGATCAAGCTGGAGAAACAGGCTGGACTGATGGAACAATGAAGTACAGAATACAAGACACCAAGAGAGCATTTGACGGCAGAATAACTGAAAACCTCGGAGGGGGAGACTATGCCATAAAAATAGACGACACGGAGCACCGGCTGAAGATACTGGCGATGGACTCTAAGGGAATCGAGTTCATTCTGGATCAAAAATACCACAAGGCAAAGTACCTGGGAAACTCCACCAGCGAGATGAGTCTGGTGGTGGACAACACGCCCATTACAGTCAACATGCACGTTGACTTTGACGACATAGTCTACAAGAACTCCGGAGGGGCAAGCACTGCCAACGCGCAGACCGGGCTCAAAAGCCAGATTCCAGGCAAGGTCGTCTCGATTGCGGTGGCCGAGGGGGACACGGTCCAGACAGGAGACACTGTCTGCACCTTGGAGTCCATGAAGATGCAGGTTGCAATCAAGGCGCACAAGTCAGGCGTGATAAGATCCCTGAAGATCAAGGACACTGCGACTGTTGCCAAGGGCGACGTCATTGCAGACATCGAATGATTCCTGCACGGTTCAGGCCAAATTATGACACATGCGGCTATGCCAGGCCGCGCCTGATCCGGCATGTATTTGAAATGAAAACATGTGTTGGAGCAGGGGTTACTTTCTTAGAAAGTCCTTGATCTCCCCGTAGTCGGGCTCCTTCAGGGGGTTCTCTGAGACCCACTTGTACCCTATCTTCCCGTCCTCCATGACGATAAACACGGAGCGCTTTGCAGCGTTGTAGTCCTTGATGTGGAGCAGGTCCTTCATCAGGATGCCATACTCTTTGATTGTCTTGCTGGTGTAGTCGCCTAGCAGCGGAAAGTTGAAGCCGTTCTTTTCTGCAAACGCCTTGTTTGCAAACGGGCCGTCGTTGCTGATTGCGACCACCTGCGCACCAAGGTCGGCAATCTCCTGCCAAGAGTCCCTGAAAGTACAGAGCTCAGCCTGGCATACCGGGGAGCTTGCCGCCACAATAAATGACAGGACCGTCTTCTTTCCCTTGAATTCGCCTAGTGTCCGCATCTTCAATTCGGTGTCTGGAATCTCAAAGTCCGGGGCCGTATCTCCTATATCTGGCATGATCACTCCATTATGAATGGGATATAAAGCAGTTTAGAAAAGCCGGGCTTGCCGTGCTGTCTGGTGCTGGTGCTGCTGCTGCCGCCGCCGCCGGCAGGTGCGGGTGCTCCTTCCAGGCCGGACTGCTGTGCCGGGCACGGATTCATTCCTCGGATGTCATGGCATTGGGCTGGCGTGTGGGATGGCCACATCTGCGGCTCTTTTATTCCCTGAACCGGCATGATTGCAGACAGCATGACAGTGCCATTCTGGAGACCATCCCAGTATGTCCAATCCATCCTGCGTCATGCCGAATATTGCAATCAAATCCGTCCGCGTCATGGCATACAGTATGCCCTAACCTTTCAATCTTGTTTTGATCCTGCTGAATATTCTTTCTGCCCACTTTACAGAGTCATGTGCATCTTTGGAATCCATCAGGTCTGGCTGATATTCAGATGCATTCTTTTTGGCTATTAATGAGGTGAACTGTTTTTTTATCTCCTGATATTCTTGCGGGGTAAATATTCCTTGAACAAGTGATAACACCTCCGCATGATCATCGGATGCGCGTTTTCCTTTGTATGCTGTTGTTAATGCATCTAGTGCACTAATTGCGCTGTGTATGGCGTTTGTTACTGCACTGTTATACTTGGCGCTCTGCAACGCAATATTGGGCGTTCCCAAAAACTCCTCAGATTTTATGATGTATCTGGACGCTTTTTTGGGATCCACATTTCTTGTCATTTTAAAATAGACTCCAAACTCTTTCCGCATATTGCTGTGTGGCTGTCTAAAATTGAATGCACGAGCTCGCTTTTTCTTTTTGACTTAAGCTTGGCCTCCGAGAATATCAATGGCGAAACCTTGCTGTGAAATTTTACAAATATCTCTTGGCTTGCGTTTGATACGCTCGCGATCGCATCATCAAAGTCGTTTGATACGATAAAAACATCAATATCACTGCCTTCCTTTTCCTGTCCTCTCGATGCACTTCCAAAAACTACCGCCGAGATAATTTTTTTTGTACTGAGGTGTTCTTTGAGATCTGAAACTACCTGTTCAAATGTCTTAGCCTCATTCATGAACATCGGTTCTATGATTTTTTTTAGGACATAGCTCTTTTCGTTTAGCACTATTTGGTGTGACCGCCCCACCGGTTGAATGTGCACAACACCAAATTTTTCTAGGCTGGCAGCTGTCTGTGACGCCGTGGGATGCGAGATGCCGGCATCCCGGGCCAGTCCCCTAACGGTAAAGATCTTGCCTTTGTGCCGTATCATGGCACGAAGAATTCTGATTGATGCCTTGTTGCCAAATAACTGCTCTGTGTAGTCATGCTGTTTCATAGTATGGTTAATATTGTTTCCATATGGTATTAATAGTTTCCATATGGTAAAATTTCATTACATATGTAGTCCTGATTCCGATCTCTGCGTACTCCGGGAGATGGCGTTCCTGATTCACAATCAACAGCCAGGTCCAGAACAGATGAATTTTCAGGCATGTTCAGGGTCAGCATCACTTGTTTTTCTTCTCAGGGCCCATGTCATGACGCACGGCGTGTGTACCTGTTTCGGCATTGACTCATGCCATGGATCAAGAAGTGTCTGGATGGCATCGAACCGAAACCAAATAGCTACGGCACGCATGTAGTACAAAAAATGCCCATCGGATCGGCCTTGTTCTGGCCGCAATCTGCGCACCACTTGGCTTTGCGGCAGTCATCACATATCCTCAGAATGTCGTTCTGGTGTTCTCCTTTGCAGCAGGCGCATATTTTCATGTGCGGCCGGATTTGAGAATCAAATGAAAGGCCAGGTTGGCGTTTTTAATGCCATCATCGTGGATATGGCCTGTAATTATATAGCAATTGATGACATCTTGCGGCATGCCCCTGAGTGACACGCCGTGACCCTGACATCTGGCACAACTCCAAAATCGGCTTGCATCCGCGGAACTGCATGCATCCCACCGCTCTGGGGCGGCGGCGGCGGCGGATCTGAGTATCTGGCATACGCAAATCTGTACCATACCTTTTTATACAAAAATCAGGGTCAGAAGCTAAATTGGTTGGAGAACTGGCCGAAAACTACAGTACGGTGGTATTGATGTTTGGATTTGCCGTAGTGGCAATGGCACCTGCACTGCTAGTGTCCAGGATGCTCTCCCCCAGAAAACGCAGCAACCCTGTAAAGTTTCTGCCCATGGAGTGCGGCCAGGTCCCGTCCGGTGCAGGACGAACCCATTTTATGATGCAGTATTATCCCTACATCCTCATGTTTGTAGTCTTTGATGTCATGGCAATATTCCTGTATGCGTGGGGCAGTGCACTCTTGGAACTCCCAAAGAGCGCAACCCTGCCGATGATCGGTTTCCTTGGAATAATGTTTGGAGCCATGGCCTTTGCCCTGTACCAGTCCGGAAGGAGAAGGATATGGTAGTTTTTTATATTGAACACGGCTATGGGACTGTGAGGTAAGATTGCTCAAGGATCTAATAACCCCGGAGAACGCAAACGTCTTTCTTGGCAAGCTGGGAGACATTCTGGAAAAGGCCATAGACAAGCCATTGGGCTATGCCATCAACTGGGGCCGTATCTGGTCACTCTGGCCAGTACACATCGAGACTGCCTGTTGCAGCGTGGAGTTTGGCGCAGCATCAAGTCCAAGGTATGATGTGGAGCGGTTTGGAATCATTGAAGCGTTTGGCTCACTCAGACAGTGCGATCTGGTAGTAGTACAGGGAACCATCACAAGAAAGATGGCACCCCGTCTGAGACTGGTATATGACCAGATGCCTGAGCCAAAATATGTCATTGCCATGGGGGCCTGCGCAATTACTGGCGGACTGTACTTTGACTCGTATAACGTCCTGCCGGGAATCGACGGCGTGATTCCAGTAGA
Organism: Candidatus Nitrosopumilus sp.; assembly: GCA_965238275.1. GTDB lineage: Archaea > Thermoproteota > Nitrososphaeria > Nitrososphaerales > Nitrosopumilaceae > Nitrosopumilus. Next base: position 239,800 of record OZ250186.1, on the reverse strand, counting down.
CGTCTATGTTCCTGGTTGTCCTCCAAGACCCGAGACCCTCATACAGGGATGCATCCTGTTGCAGGAGAAGATCAAGAGGATGAAGGCCAGAAAGATTGTATAATTTTCAGACCGTCTGCTTCACCCCATAACATATTCGGGCATCATGCAAGTCTGCCGGTACCTTCCGTGTTCCAGTCGGATTGAGACAAATCATGGATTCAGAATTTGCCTGGCATCCCACGATGGATACTTTCTGTCCTGTGTAACATAATCTGCATCCATATAACAACATCCAAGATAAAGGCTAAAATGTATGGAGGCTAGGAGATTTGTGTAATGGGTTCTGATTTTGAACGATCCGTAGAGACAAAGACTGAAGATGCTCTCATGGATGCACCAACCAAACCCGCACCCAAGCCCGCTCCAAAAGCCGGCGCTGAAAAGACAGAAACTAAACCAGAACCCGCACCAACCAAACCTAAACCCGCTCCAAAAGCCGGCGCTGAAAAGACAGAAACTAAACCAGAACCCGCACCAACCAAACCCGCTCCAAAAGCAGGTACTGCAAAGCCCGCACCCAGACCCGCTGCAGCCAGACCCACACCGCCTGCCAGACCCGCTGCAGCCAGACCCGCTGCAGCCAGACCCGCTGCAGCCAGACCCGCTGCAGCCAGACCCGCTGCAGCCAGACCCACACCGCCTGCCAGACCCGCTGCAGCCAGACCCACACCGCCTGCCAGACCCGCTGCAGCCAGACCCACACCGCCTGCCAGACCCGTGGCAAGAAAACCCATGGCAAGAAGACCCATGGCAAGAAAACCCGCACCCAAGGCTGCCCCGCCTCCGGTATTTGAAACCGGCATATCTGCCAAACTGGTAGAAAAGTTCGGGGAGAAGGTCAGTGTCACATTTGTAAGCAAGGATCGGGTCGGAATACGTGCCGGCAGGGACGACGTTCATCAGGTTGCCGAGTATATTCGTGACGAACTAAACTACGATCATGTCGAGTCAGTCTCGGGAGTGGACTATCCCCAGGACAAAGAGATTGAGGTTGTTTATCATATAGGATCTTACACTGACCCCGAACTGGAAAGGCAGATTCTTGTGCTGTCCACCAGGGCGCAGAGGGAGGAGGATCCCATACCTGGCAATGATGCCACGAGGCTTCCAAGCCTCAGGGATGTATTTTACAGCGTAGAGTTTCATGAAAGGGAGGTATTTGAGATGTTTGGCGTCTATTTTGAGGGTCATCCTGATAACAGAAGATTGCTGCTGCCTGAGGACTGGGCGGACCTGCCTCCGCTCCGAAAGGACTTTGCAATAAAGGGGAGATAGTGGTATGAGCGTAGAACTTCCACCTGGGCTAGCACTCCAAAAAGTCGACGAGAGGATAATGACCCTCAACGTCGGGCCTCAGCACCCGGGCTCGGGCCACATGAGGCTAGTGGTGCAGATAGACGGCGACTACATAGTCGCATGCGACCCTGATCCAGGCTACGTGCACCGCGGGGAGGAGAAGATGGCAGAATACCGCAACTACATCACAAACATTCCGCATCTGGAGAGGCCCGTTATTCACGACTCGTGCAACGTCCTGTACCCATATGTTCTGGGTGCAGAGGAGCTTTTGGGAATCGAGGTTCCGGAGCGCGCAAAATACGTCCGGGTGATATCGTCCGAACTGAACAGGTGCATCTACACCATGTACTGGCTTGCAATATACGGAATCTTCCTTGGGCACTCCACCATGTTCATGTGGCCTGCCGGGGATCGCGAATTCCTGATAGATCTCATGGAGAAGATGACAGGTGCAAGGGTAACCCACGCACACTTTGTTCCCGGAGGCGTGCGAAACGACCTGCCCCCAAACTTTGAGGATGTCTGCCTGCGTCAGGTCAACTACTTTGAAAAACGCATCCGGGAGTACTCTGCAATATTCTATGACAACCCGATCCTGATATCTAGAACCAGGGATACCGGCGTGCTGTCGCGGCAGGATGCAATCCGGCTTGGAACCACGGGCTCCGTGCTCCGTGCCAGCGGCGTCGACTACGACCTGAGAAAGAAGGAGCCGTATGACGTTTATGACGAGCTGGACTTTCAGACCAACGTGATGAAGGAGGGCGACTCGTATGCCCGTTCCAAGGTTCCGTGGCTTGACATGCTGGAGAGCTGCCAGATAATCCGTCAGGCGCTGCAAAAGATACCCAAGTCAGGCTCCGTCCGCGTCAAGCTCAAGCCAAACCCCAAGGGCGTGATAGGCTCTGTGTACAAGCGCGTGGAGTCAGGCAGGGGCTCCCTGGGATGCTACATAGTCTCTGACGGAAAGCCAGAGCCGTACCGGGTCAAGATGAGCGTCGGCTCGTTTAGGAACCTTATAGCGCTGCCGTACCTTCTCAAGGGGGAAAAGCTTGGCAACATGCCTGCTGTCTACTGGAGTCTCAACTACTGGCCCGTGGAGGCGGATCGATAATGTCAGTAATAGCACCCAAATTCAAACTCAGCGAGTTCATAAAGTCGATAATCAACGACGCGTTCTGGACGCTCTTCCTGATGGTGCTGGTGGGCGTTCCCGCAGTAATGATGGTGCTCTTCTACATCGAGCTGCCGGTAATCAACGGAGAACTGCTCACGCCGTTCCTTGCATTCACATGGATAATAGATCCCACGCGAACGCTCCCCCTGGTACACGCATTCATGTCCACTGACATATTCCGGGTGATAGCATTTCCGGGGTTTGGGTTTGCCGCACTGATTGCCGCAGGAACCATATTTGTCGAACGCAAGATGCTTGCAAAAATGCAGCTCCGCGTGGGGCCGTTTTACTGTGGGAAGTTTGAGGGAATACTGCAGCTGATGGGCGACGGGCTGAAGCTGATATCCAAGGAGATCATAATACCTGCCAAGGCCGACAAGCCGATATTCTGGGCCGCCCCGGTAATCTTCGTAGCCACGGCGGCTGCGTTTGTCGCACTGATTCCTGTCGCACCCGGCTGGGTGGTGGCAGACGTGGACCTGGGGCTGATTGCAGTCTTTGCGGTAATCGGATTCTTCCCCATAATCACGGTCCTGTCTGCCTGGTCGGCAAACAGCAAGTTCCCGTTCATCGGAGGCATACGGGCACTCTTCCAGATGGTGTCCTTTGAGATTCCGCTGATCCTCTCGCTTTTGGGCGTGGTGATAATCACTGGAACCCTCAACCTCTCGGAGATTGCGGCAAGCCAGTCAATCGTGCCGTGGATAGTGTTCCTGCCGATAGGGGCGATCGTGTTCTTTATCACGATGCTTGCAGAGCTGGAGAGGATCCCCTTTGATCTTCCCGAGGCAGAAAGCGAGATTGTAGCCGGGTGGCTCACAGAGTTCTCCGGAATGATGTACGGGCTGGTGCAGCTTGGAACGTACCTCAAACTGTACGCGTTTGCAGGACTGTTTGTGGTGCTGTTCCTGGGAGGCTGGAACGGGCCCATGGTGGTGCCCCCGTTCCCCGCAGAGATAATCACCGAAGGGATAGAACTCGGACCGGTATCTGCCCAGATTCCCGGACTGCCGCTCTTCACACAGGACATGCTTAACGGGGCATTCTGGTTTGTCCTCAAGACCGTAGCCCTCATATTCTTCATACTCCTGCCAAGGGGGGTGTTCCCGAGGATCAGGATAGACATGCTGCTGAACCTGGGGTGGACCAAGCTCATCGGCCTTGCGTTTGTCAACATCTTTATTGCACTGGGACTGCTTTACGCTGGAGTCCTAGGACCGGGAGGGTTACAATGAACACTGCAACAGGAATTATCAAAGCGCTCAACTCTGGAATCAAGCATCTTGCAGTAAAGCGGTTCACGCTCAGATACCCGGAGGAGAAGCTAAAGTTTGTGGGCGACGGGTACCAGTATGATCCGGCCACCGGCGTGGGAATCGCAGGGCTCAAGGGGCGCCACATGCTGTTTCACGACCACTGCACCGGCTGCCAGCTGTGCTCCATTGCATGCGAGGGGGTTGCAGAGGCAATAGCGATGGTAAAGGTGCCCGAGGAGCAAAAGCAGAACAAAAAGTCCATCATGCCCCAGATAGACTACGGCAAGTGCGTCTTCTGCGGCCTGTGTGTTGACGCATGCCCGTTTTACGCACTATACATGACAAACGACTACGAACTGTCCTCGTTCTCAAAGGAGGGCCTGATATACACCCCTGCCCAGCTTGCAGTAAAACCGTACGTAGCCCAGGACAGCGAGATCAAGATTACCGACAGGGGCGCCACGCATGGCTGATGCCGTATTTCTGGCCCTGGCCGTAATCACGATAGGATCCGCAATTGCCGCCCTTGAACTGCGATCCCTGATATACGGCTCCATTGCCCTGATGGGCACGCTTGGCGGCATAGCCGGGTTCTTCCTCCTTCTGGACTCGCCGTTTGTGGCCCTGTTCCAGATTGCCGTATACGTGGGATCCATCGCAGTGCTGATCCTCTTTACCGTCATGCTCGTCAAGAGGGAGCTCATATTCAAAAAGATAGAGGACAGCCGGAGAAAGTTTGCCGGAATCGCTCTGATGCTGGTGGTGATGGTGGCACTGGGCGCAGTATTTCTGGATTCCGGAATCAAGTCAATAACCACCGATGAGGATCCGGTGGACTTTAGGGACATCGGCGCTGACTTTGTAACCTACTACTGGCCTGCCCTGATAGTGATGGCCCTGATTCTGACAGGATCTGTCACGGGTGCACTGGTTCTTGCCAAGCGGGAGGATGTGGAGAATGGCCAGCGAGCTAGTTGACTTTACGCTGGTATCTGTGGCCCTCCTGGGCATCGGGATATACGGCCTTGCCGTAAAGCGCAACTTCATCAGGATGCTCTTTGCAATCGAGATCATCATCAATTCTGCCAACCTCAATCTTGTGGCCTTTGCAAGGTTCATCCCTGACAGCGGCGGACAGACGCTGGCGCTGTTCTCTATTGCCATTGCAGCCGCAGAGGTTGCAGTGGGCCTCTCGCTGATAATTGTGGCGTACCGCATGTACCACAACATAGACATTGCAGACTTTAGGAGCCTAAAGGGATAATGGAGTATGCATTACTACAGGCAGTCTTCCTGCCGCTACTGCTATCCCCGGTGGCATACGTCATAGGAAAAAAGGCGGGCCCGTCCCCTGCCATGTGGTTCACCTTTGCAATCCTGCTGTACGCCACGATCCTCGTGGTTAATGCCGCCCTCTCAGGAACAGTCGAGGAGCACTATCCGTGGACCGGACAGTTTGGCGAGTTTGGATTCCTGCTTGACGGCCTGGCATCGCCCTTTGCAATAATCATATACGTGCTCTCCACGATACTGGTGCTGTACTCCAAGCCCTACATGATTCACAAGTTCCACGCGCAGTACGAGGAGGAGCAGATCAGCGTATCGGGTGGAACGCAGACCGCCCTTGTGGACTCCCCCTCCCTCTCAGAATACGTCAACGCCAAGTCCGGGCTCTACTTTGCCCTGTATCTGGTGTTTGCCATGGGGATGCTCGGGACGGTCCTTTCTACAAACCTCATCGAGTTTTACATCTTCTTTGAGGTGATGCTGATTCCGGGTTTCTTCCTGGTGGCGCTGTGGGGTGACGGCCCGAGGCGGAAGATCGGCCTCATGTTCCTGTTCTGGACGCATGCAGGCGCCGTCGTGCTGCTTTTGGGCTTTCTGATGATCGGCCTTACAATCGGCAGCTTTGACTTTGCAGACATCCAGGAGTCGGAGATCCCGCCAGACATTGTTCTGATATCTGCCGTGGCGATAATGATCGGGCTGGGAGTCAAGCTTGCCGTGTTCATGTTCCACATATGGCTGCCGTACGTCCACGGCTCTGCGCCCACGCCGATCAGCGCACTGCTTTCGCCTGCCATGATCGGAATCGGCGCCTACGGAATCTTTCGGCTTATTGTAGAGTTTCTGCCCGCCACGTTTGCCGAGCTCTCCATATGGTTCCACATATGGGGTCTTGTCACCATGATATACGGCGGTGCCATGGCCCTGATGCAAGACGACCTCAAGCGGCTCCTTGCATATTCCAGTATCAGCCAGATGGGATACCTGCTGTTTGGAATCGGTTCCCTGTCTGCCCTCGGGCTTGCAGGCGCCGAGATGATGTATGTCACCCACGGAATAGGAAAGGGCATCCTCTTCATGATGGCCGGAATAATAATAGTCCGGGTCGGAACCCGCAGCATATCCAAGCTTGGCGGCCTTGCCGGAAAGATGCCAATCACTGCAGTCTGCGCAGTCATCGGGGCAATGACGATAATGGGCGTGCCGCCCACCAGCGGCTTCATGGGGGAGTGGGTGCTGTTTTATGGCGCCCTTGAGACTGCCATAAACGACGGCTCCACCATACGGGCAGTAACATTTGGCCTGGGGCTGGTGGCCACGGTTCTTACGATGTCGTACATGCTGTGGATGCTCAAGCGCGTCTTCTTTGGAAAGACTCCCGAGCACCTTGAGAACGTCAAGGAGGGAAGCTGGTACATGACTGCGCCCATGATGGTGCTTGCAGGATTTACAATGGTGGTGGGGATCTACCCTGACATCTTTTACCAATCAATCATTCCGTACATGAACGGGGTGCTGGGGGTCTAGGGTATGGCAACTGAATCGCTCGGTCTACCATTCGAGGCAGGAGCCCTCAGCGCGTGGCTTGTCTGGATTCTGCCGTTTGCAGCAGCCCTCATCATACCCGGCGTAGGCAAATTCTCCAAGCACGCGACAGGATACGTGGCAGTTGGATTTGCCCTTATGAGTGCCCTGTCTGCAGCCTCGCTTCTCCCGATGGCACTGGAGGGCCACGAGGTACACGATCAGATAATGTGGATCGAGACAATCGGCATCAATGGAGGCGTGCTTGCAGACCCGCTTTCCATAATCATGGCAAACGTGGTGGGGTGGATATCCTTCCTCATAATGGTATACAGCACCGGATACATGAAGGGCGACCGGGACATCGTAAGGTTCTGGTTCTGGATGATGTTCTTTATAGGCTCCATGCAGCTCATAGTTCTCTCCGACAACCTCCTGCAGGTCTTCTTCGGATGGGAGGGCGTGGGGCTTGCCTCGTACGCCCTTGTCAGCTTCTGGTACCGCGACAAGAAGAAGGACCACGTGGGACAGGAGGGCCGCACGGTCCTTGGCATGCTGGATTACTACTCCCCCACACACGCAGGCATGAAGGCCTTCATCATGACCAAGGTCGGCGACGTCATGATGATTGCAGGCATGCTTTTGATATTCCTCTTTGCGGGAACCTTTGGATTCCGGGAACTGGTGGCAGATACTGCCTGGGCCACTACCATGTCCGCGCAGGGCCTGCTGGTTCCTGCCTTCGTGCTTATCTTTGGAGGTGCCATCGGCAAGTCCGCGCAGTTCCCGCTAAACGAGTGGCTGCTTGAGGCCATGACCGGCCCGACTGCAGTCTCTGCGCTGATTCACGCAGCAACCATGGTAAAGGCAGGCGTCTTTCTGGTTGCCAGGATCGGGCCGATCGTCTTTGCGCTAGGCGCTGCAGGAATACTGGCAGACCAGTTCTTTGAGATTGTGGCCTGGGTGGGCGCAATCACTGCGCTGCTGCTGGCAACGCAGGGAATGGTCAACCCGGAGATCAAAAAGGTCCTTGCATACTCTACCGGCTCCCAGATAGGCTACATGATGCTTGCACTCGGCGTTGCAGGCCTCTCACACCAGTACGTCGACGGATACACCGCCGGATTCTTCCATCTCATATCGCATGCAATGTTCAAGGCCTCGCTGTTCATGGCAGCCGGCTCCCTGCTGCACGTGGTCGGCTCCCGGTTCATGACTGATATGGGCGGGCTGCGCAAACACATGAAGAAGACATACGCCTTCATGTGGGCAGCAGGCCTGGGGCTCATGGGGGCGCCGTTTATCACCACCGGATTCTGGAGCAAGGATGCAGTATTTGCAGCAGTGTACGAGTCCGGAGCAGAGTGGGCCCTTCCGCTGTTTACCATAGCAGTCGTTACGGCAGTAATCACGGCATTCTACACCACGCGAATGATGGGAATGGTATTCTTTGGAAAGAAGAGCAGCCACATCCAGAAGATGGAGGCAGACGGCCACCACATACACGAGGCATCCATGTCCATGTGGGTTCCATACGGAATCCTTGCCGTGCTTACCATCGGAATAGGAATCATCGGCCTGTCTGCAGAGGAGGGACTCCACCACGTATTCACCGAATACCTGGAGAACTACTTTGGAATCCATACCGAGCACGTGGCCGCTGATGCATCATCCTTCCTCCCAGAGTTCCTGCAGGGACTCAACCCCGTGGCCTTGGGATCCTCGCTTGCCGCGTTTGCAATCGGAATCGGGCTGGGATACATATTCTACATAGGCAGGTGGGTTGATCCTGTCAGGTTTGTAAACTCCAACATCTTCTTCTATGCAATCCACAAGTTCCTCCTGAACAGGTGGTACCTCAACTCCATCATATACTGGTGCTTTGTGGCAGCACCACTGTGGCTGGCAAGGGGCGTGTTCAGATACTTTGAAAAGACGGTCATCGACTACGGTATGAATGATGGATTACAAAAGGCAGTCGGATGGAGTGCCAGGGTCGTACAGGGAAGCCAGACGGGAATATCACAGTCGTATCTATTCGTATTTGGGGCGGGACTGCTCTTTGTGGTCCTGATGTTGCTGGTGTAGGTGGGAGATGGAATGCTAGAGACTACTTCAACACCGCTGGTACTGATTGCCATTCTGGGAACCGTGGGCGTGCTCCTTCCGATCATCAGCATTGCACGAAGGGAGCAAGGCTCCAACACGTTCTATGCTGCAATCGCCTTTGCAGCCCTCATAGTATCGCTGGCCTACGTCGGATACCAGTTTGTCAACGACGAGATATCTCCGTCTGCACTCTTCTCTGATGACGTGCTAGTCGATGACGCGTTTGGAGGATTCTTCGCAATAGCCATGCTGATAGTGGCACTGTTCACCACCGTGGGCTCGTTCAACTACATGAGAAAGCACAACGCGCATGCAGTCTACTACTCCCTGATACTGCTTGCCACAATCGGCATGGTGCTGGTGGCGTACTCGACTGATCTTGTGATGCTGTTTGTCGCTTGGGAGCTGATGAGCATCCCCACGTACGTCCTGGTGGGCTTTATGAAGAAGAACCCGAGCTCAAACGAGGCGGCCCTCAAGTACTTCCTGTTTGGCGCATTCTCCTCTGCAATCATCATATACGGAATCTCAATAGCGTACGGGCTGACTGGCACCACCAACATAGGCCAGGTCATTGCCGGCTACTCGGTGCTGGATCCGTCGCTGCTTCCGCTTGCGCTGCTCTCGGTGGGCCTGTTCATTGCAGGGTTTGGGTTCAAGATGGGACTGGTACCGTTCCACCAGTGGCTTCCTGACACCTACGAGGGGGCGCCATCCCCGATTGCTGCGCTTCTTGCAGCAGCCACCAAGAAGGCAGGCTTTGCTGCAACAATCCGGGTGGTGGTCCTTGGAATGGTCGTGCTCAACCTGGACTGGACGCTTGCCCTGGGAATTCTTGCGATAATGACCATGACTGTTGGCAACGTTGCTGCGATCATGCAAAAGAACATCTCAAGAATGCTTGCCTACTCCAGCATAGCACACGCCGGATACATCCTGATAGGCCTGGCCGTGGCACCGCACAGCTCCCTGGGGCTGCAGGGATCCCTCTACCATATATTCAACCATGCAGTGATGAAGGGCGCAGCGTTCATTGCGATAGCAGGCATAGTCACAACCCTTGCAGTGACGCACATCGACAAGCTCAAGGGCCTTGGACGGAGAATGCCTGTGACCGCGCTGGGTTTGGTGATTGCCCTGTTCGCACTGGCAGGAATCCCGCCGCTGTCCGGATTCTGGAGCAAGCTGATGCTGTTTGGCAGCGCGCTGGATGCAGGATCTGCAATCTGGTGGGCGCCGTGGCTTGCGATTGCAGGCGTGCTCAACAGCGCACTCTCCCTTGCATACTATGGCTGGCTTACAAGAAAGATGTACTTTGAAGGCGAGCAGGAAAAGAGGGTCGCAGAGCCGCGCTCAATCATGGCAGTCATGATATTCTCGACCATATTCCTGGTGGGATTCGGCGTGTATCCGGAACCGCTTATCCAGTTCGTCGAGCTTGCATCCCCGGTGATTGGGCTCAACGTAATGCCCTGACGGGTTATCCGGGGCGGCCTGCCGGCATGTGGCAGAATGATTCCGGAATATGATCGCATGCGCCAGCAGACCCCATTAATCCCCGTCGCGGGGTTTGGGCGCGCCGCCTCACATCTTGTATGATGTGAACTTTATGAGGTTGTCCAGGTTTGCCTTGGCGTCGCAGTCAGGTATCGTTCTCAGGGCGGCCCTTGCCTTGTCGGAGTACTTTTTCAGCATCTCCTCCATCTTGTCAAAGACGTCCCTGGGATCCGAGCTTCTCTTGATTAGCAGGTTGAATAACTTGTCCTCGTTCTTCCAGTCCAGCAGGTCGTCCCTTATCTGGTATGCGATGCCTATGTTCTTTCCGTACTCTGTCAGCGACTCTACCTGCCTTGCGCCCCCTCCTGCAATTATCGAGCCGGTCCTTGCTGCAACCTCAAAGGCAGTCGCCGTCTTGTACTCGATTACCTTCAGATAGTCATCAAAGGTGACATCCTCGCTGGTCTCCAGCCTGCTTTCGATCATCTCGCCTTCGCTCATCAGCATGGCAGTGGTCGCCAGATCCTTTGTGATTCTGGGATTGTCCAGCCTGGACGATATTGCCAGGATCAGTCCCAGGACAAAGTCCCCTGTCAGGACGCTGGTGTTGTACCCGTATTTGATGTGGAACGGATCCTTCTGCCTTCTCATGGTCTCGTTGTCGATTATGTCATCGTGTATGATGGACTCCATGTGCAGAAACTCCACTGCACATGCTGCTGCAAGCGTATTGTCATCTGTCCTGCCTACGCACTCTGCTGCCAGAAGCAGTATGACGGGCCTTATCCTCTTGCCGCCGTCAAGGGAGTACCTTAACGGCTCTATAAACTCGGATTCAGAATATGTGGCAAGCTCGTCTTCCAATGCCCTGTTTATTCTGTTGATGTATTCTCCGTGGGTTTCACGCAGCGGATTAACCTCGATATTTTTTCTGTTCAAGACAGCACTATTCAAAAAGCTCCGCTATTGGTAATTAAATCTTGGTGCTCCAGCCGGGACTTTCATCGAATGATTTTGAACCCGGGATCACTGCCTTGAAAGGGCAGTATGCTTGACCGGTCTACACCACTGGAACCCAAGAGTATGACCACCTGTTAACCATAAAATCTTTTGTAAATGGCATCTGTTCGTATGGCCCAAGGGCAGTTTAGTCAGTCCTAGGCGGGCCGTATTCTGCATGGGAATCCAAAAGGATCGGATGCGCGGCCGGTACCGTGCGGATGCTGCAAATTCATCATGCAGCGCTACCGCCTCTCGTACCCTACAAGAAATATTAACCATCATTTCGGAGGTGTGGTATGGAGGGCAGGATTCTGCAGATTGGGATAATAGCAGCAGCTGCAATCAGCGTGGTAATTGTGGCATATTTTGCGCTTGGCATCGGCAGTAGCGTGCCGGCTGACGAAGGCTCTGCACCGGAGATTCGGGAACTGTCAGGCCAGATTCCAGTAGGCCTTCTTGCGCCAATCACCGGCACTCTCTCAGACATTGGAGAAGGGTACCTTGCAATCACAAAACTTGCAGAGGCAGACGTCAACGAGTATCTTCAGACGCAGGGCCATCCGTGGGCCATAAACCTGATAATAGAGGATACCAAATCCCAGCCGGACATTACGCTTGAAAGGACCATGGATCTTTATGAACGGGGAACGCGAGTCATTGTGGGGCCTGTGGCAAGCGCCAACGTTAATGCCATCAAAAACTATGCAGACGCAAACGGCATGTTGGTTGTGTCGTGCTGCTCGTCTGCCTCGGCAGTTGCAGTACCAGACGACAACGTCTACCGCTTGGCAGCAGTAGACACCCACTACATAGGGATACAGGCAGAGGCTGCAAGGGGCCACGGAATGGATACCCTGATTCACGTCTATCGCGGAGATGTCTGGGGAGACGGCATTACAGCTGCGCTGCAGGACGGTTTTTCAGAACGAGGCGGCACAGTAAGCAACTGGATAAGGTACAACCCTGACACTGCCAACTTTACAGAGGTGGCCCGTCACCTGAATGGAATGGTGCAGGAGGCAGTAAAGACAAATGAGCGAGACAGGGTCGGAGTGGTGCTTTCCGGCTACGGCGAGAACATAGAGATCATACGGGCAGCAGCGTCATACGAGACACTTGATGATGTGACATGGTTTGGCACAACGACTGTCATCGGGGATGATAGGATTACAGACGATCCGGTTGCCGGGCCGTTTGCAGATTCTGTAGGATTGTACTCGATTGCACTGTCCGTACCGGACAGCCCTAAGTACAGGCAGGTAGAGGCGGCCATGACTGAGAGGCTGGGGTATCCGCCGGAGTCGTTTTTGTATGCAGCATATGATGTGGTGTGGATAGTGGCCCTTACAATGCTTGATGCCCAGAGCACAGACGCCAATGACATGAAGGCAAGCATTGAAGACGTGGTCGAGGAGTACCAGGGGGTGATTGGCGAGATAAGGTTCGATGACGCAGGGGATCTGGCAGATGCCGACTATGAGGTATGGAGCATATCTGAGGGCCAGTGGCGTCTGAGCGGGCAGTACACGCAGTCAGGGGGATACGTGGTACTGGATGATTCGGGGACGTAGGATGATTCCCGGGCATGCATGGCACCACCTGCTTTTCCACCACTCCATAAAAGAGTGGTAAATTTCAAAACTGCGCATGATAATCTTTGGGTGGTGGGGTTGATGGGCCCGAAGGGCTTCGATCCCTTGGCTCACCGGTTATGAGCCGGTTACTCTACCAAGCTGAGTTACGGGCCCCATGCAGATGAATTTTTTCTTGGGTATAAAATGTTGGGGTTTTAAAGATCAGGCGGCCTGCCGGCAGTATTCCTCGTAACATGCATCAAGCAGCATGTTCTGTGCCGAGATTGACTTGTCTGCAATTGCAATCATGTCGTCGTCCTGGTTCGACGAGGACTCCTCAAGGATTCCACGCCACGATGCAGCATGCCTGATGTCAGCCTCTGTATGGAGCCTAAAGTATTTTGTTGCAGCGTCACTGGTAATTCCATAGAACTTGGCCAGGCCGTCAAGCTTTGTCTGGCTGATCCTTGGAATCTCTTTTTCAAAGGCGTACATTGCGCATGCGCCGCCCTCGAACGTGTCCATCAGCCCGTTCAGATCAGAGACTGCCCTGCGGGTCTTTGGCAGCCCGTCATAGGATGTGAGCTGGTCTTCTGGTATGCCAAGCTGGCCTGCAAAGGTGATCCACGATCCTATGTGATCAGACTCCTCCTGCCTGTTCTCGACTAGTTCTGCTACGATGCCGTCTGGTGCCTGCTCGATTATCGGCGTCATGAATGAAGGAACGGCCTTGACCAACTGAAAGTACTCCTTGGAGTATCCTGCAAGGGAGTCCTGCGTCAGTTCTCCTGCAGACCACATCTCGTAGAATGGATGCTTTAGCAGGCTTCTCTCCTCGCTCGATTATCGGCGTCATGAATGAAGGAACGGCCTTGACCAACTGAAAGTACTCCTTGGAGTATCCTGCAAGGGAGTCCTGCGTCAGTTCTCCTGCAGACCACATCTCGTAGAATGGATGCTAAACTGCGGGAAGGTAGTCCTCGATCATCTCGTCGATTCTCTGAATAAAAGACATGTCTGGACTTTGGGCGCGCCAATAAAAAAATCTTCGGTTTGCAGGTTCCTTGGGGTCTCATGCAAGTGCAGGCGAGCCGGACGGTTCACCTGTAACCCCGTCTCAGACATATTCTGCACCTGAATGGAAATGACAGCACGCACGCACGCACGCACGCACCACCCGCATCTGGGGAATAGCCGTCATTCTAAAAATCATAAATACTATTTAACCCCATCGTATGTGGCATGACGGGCATGGAGAGTTTTGACAATTCGCTGGTCGAGCCAATAGAACTGCGGATGATCAGGCCCTCAAAGTTTCCTGTCCGGTACGCCGATCCAAAAAACTCCCCCGAGCTTGCCAATCTGAAGGAGAGCATAAGGACCCACGGACTTTTACAGCCCATAGTAATCCGTCCGCTGGAGCACGGCTTTGAGGTTGTTGCAGGACACAGAAGGCACGCTGCGTGCAAGTCACTCCGATGGAGGTTCATGCCCTGCAAGATCCGCGAGTTTTCTGACAAGCAGGCATTTGAGATCCAGCTGACTGAAAACCTGCAGAGAAAGTCGATGGACCCAATCGAGGAGGCAGAGGCCTACCAAAAGTATGTGGTGGACTTTGGATGGGGAGGGGTAAGCGATCTTGGAAGGAAGATAGGCAAGAGCGAAGAGTACGTCTCGCACAGGATGCAGCTCCTGAAGCTGCCCAGCGATGTCAGGGAGAAGATTACCGGAAACAGCCTGAGCATCAGCCAGGCACTGGAGCTTACCACGGTCGGCTCGCATCTTGCAAGCCCGACAGTCGGCAGCATGGCAGATGACATAGTCGACAACAAGATGACTGTCCGGCAGATTAGAAAGATGAAGAGCCAGCTTGTCTCCCAGACCGAGGACTACGAGTACCGCGCCGAGCCAAGATCAAAGGAGGATCAGATTATTCGAAAGACGATGCTTGCCCTCAAGATTACCCTGTCGAGACTCGATGACATGATAGATGATGCCCACAAGGCAGGCCCCAAGGAGCGCGCAGAACTGGTCCAGTTCCTGATGACCATCCGAAGAAGGACGCACTCCATGATCGACGAGGCCATAAAGTACAAAAAGGAATTAAAACGCTAGATATTCTAATTTTCCAGACGTATACTCTTCCTGCTTGGCCTGCACTAGTTCCCGATGAACGGAGGGGCCCACTCCTTGAGGAACTTTTTGTATTCGGCCTCCGTATAGGACAGGGCGTAAAGCGAGGCGACTGTCTGCGGAACAAAGTCATACACCTCATAAGTCTGGATGATATCGCCAAACAGGTTCCTGTATATGTCGTTCTCCTCGTCTCCCATCTCCGATGACAGAAACGACTTTATCGTAATCCAGTCGTATCCGCCGCGCGTCTTGCCTGAAAAGATCACAAACGGCGCGTCCTTGAGATACCTCTTTAGTCCCTCAAGCCTGCTTGGAAGCGCCTGTGAGGTCCTGAATGTGACCAGGTCTACGCGGATTACCCTGCCCGGGAGCTTCTTGGAGTCTACTGAGATGGTATAATTTTTGATGATCTCCTCTTCAAGAATCTTCCTGCGCGACTCGATCTCTTCCTCTGAGATGTTGTAGCCAAACCCCTTGAGAAAGTCCCACAGGTCAAAGGTGCTCTGCCTTGAGTCCTGACTGAGTGCAGATATGATTAGCTCATCGATCCTGTCTACCATCCGTATTATATCACCATACTGGTATTTAATATAATTTAATTTATTTAATTATGTTGTTATTGTATGCAAATACCGCGTCCGGAGCCTGTCTGATGCAAAGGCCCGCAGATGCGGTCCTGCAGATGCGGTCCTGCAGATGCGGTCCTGCATGTATTGATGATACGCAAAACTCTCCGGTGCGTCCATACCACACCGCCTTCAGGAAACAGGCCCGCATGACATGTCCTGCGCTGGCAGGCGCCGTCCTGGAATTATTCGTTTTAATAGCTGGTGGGTTTTGATCCTGTACAATGGCAGCAATTCTGTCTGAGAATATCGGGTATCTTGTACTGATTGGGGTCGGACTGATTATGGCCATGGCCGTGGCCCTGATGGTAAAGGCCGAGACCAAGTGGCTCGGAACCAGAAAGACCTCCGAGTGGTTCTACACTGCAGGCAGAACCATAAAGACCGGGCTTATCGCCTCCTCGATAGTGTCTGCATGGACATGGGCTGCAACCCTGCTCCAGTCCTCCACTGTAACCTATGAGTTTGGCATGGCCGGCTCGTTCTGGTATGCTGCAGGCGCCTCGATCCAGGTGATATTGTTCTCAATCCTTGCAATAGAGCTCAAGCGCAAGGCGCCCATGACGCATACCTTCCCTGAGATGCTTTACGTACGGTATGGAAGGCACTCCCACAAGGTGTTTCTGTTCTTCGGACTGATGACAAACACCATAGTCACTGCAATGCTGGTTCTTGGAGGCGCCGCAGTGGTCAACTCGCTTACGGGCGTGGACATTACGCTGGCTGCATTCCTGCTGCCGCTAGGCATCATATTCTATACCATATTTGGCGGCCTCAAGGCGACGTTCTTTGCCGAATACATCAACGTGACGCTGATCTTCGTGGTGGTGCTGATCTTTGTAACTGTAATCTACTTTGTCAGCCCGGAGATTGGAGGCATCTCCGGAATGTACGACAAGCTGACTGAGGCCTCCGCACTCAGGCCGGTGGAGGGCAACGCCATGGGAAGCTTTCTTACCATGGCCTCGATCGGGGCGCTGATATTTGGCGTAATCAACATAGTGGGAAACTTTGGAACCGTCTTTGTAGACCAGTCCTACTGGCAGAGGGCCATTGCGGCAAGGCCAAAGGCTGCCACGGGGGGATTCATAATCGGCGGCCTTGCGTGGTTTGCAATACCCTTTACCCTGGCCACCACCCTCGGGCTTGCCGCAATCGCGACGGACGTAACCCTGACCCAGGATCAGATAGGGCTGGGGCTGGTCGCGCCCACTGCAGCATCAGAACTGATGGGCGACATGGGGGCGATCCTTATCCTTACCATAGTATTCACGGCAGTCACGGCAGCAGGCTCCTCCCAGCTGGTCAGCGTCTCGTCGCTGATAACCTACGATGTCTTCAGGACGTACCTGAGCCCGTCTGCCACCGGCCGGCAGCTTATCCGGGTCTCCAGGCTCACGATACTGGTGTTTGGGATAGGCATGGGAATACTGGCATCCACGCTCTTCCAGTTCGGGGTCAGCCTGCAGTACGTCTACCTGCTGATGGGTATTCTGATCGGCTCTGCCGTGGCACCAATCTCGTTTTCCATCCTGTGGCACAAGACAAACAGGTATGCTGCAACATCGGCAGCAGTAGTGGGCCTGGTCTGCGGGGTTGTGGCATGGATTACGTCTGCAAGCCTTGCCTCCGGCGAGATTACAATTGCCTCTACCGGGAGCCTGACTCCGCTGCTTGTAGGAAACATAACTGCCATAGTCACCAGCCTTGCAATTACCGTCATCGGCAGTCTGGCCATTCCGGAGTCGTTTGACTTTCGCATCCTCAAACAGAAGATCCTGCTCGTTGATGACAAGGTGCGCTCGATGCTAAAGTACGACACAGACGAGCAGATGCTGGCAAGGGCATCCAAGTTCTGCAAGCGGGTCGGCTTTGGAGTGACGATATTCCTTGTGATAGTGTGGCCGATGTCGTTTTATCTTACCGAGTACGTCTTTACCGTCGAGTCGTTTACCGGATGGATAGTACTTGTGGTGGTTTGGGCGTTTGCAGCAGCAGCTGCAGTCGTGATACTGCCGTTTGTCGAGGCCAGGCAGAGCATCAGGATAATCATCACAAAGGCTGCCGACTCTGACATACACCGGGAGCCGGAGCAGGATTCGCCTAACACGGAACCGGTGATGAAGATCCTGGTGCCCGTCGACGGCTCCTCAAGATCCCTCAACGCACTGAACAACGCAAACTACCTGTTCCGGGGTGCCGCCTCCGTCAAGATATACCTGCTTCACGTCATAGAGTGGTCCGACGATGGCGGAAGCATCGACGATGATCTCAGCACGCAGATGCAGGACGAGGGCCGCGTGGTACTCAGGAGCATCGTGGTGCCCAAACAGATCAACGACTATTCCCGGATGGTCAAGCTTGGTGATCCCCCCACAAGGATTGTCGAGCTTGCCGACAAGCTCGGGGTGGACCTGATTGCCATGGGAAGAAAGGGGCTGGGAAACACGGGCAAAGACTACGGCCATGTCACGACAAAGGTCCTCAAGCTCACCTCAAAACCGGTCATGCTGCTCAACTAGAACCAGCATGCAGGCGTCCTGGCCGCAGCAGCAGCAGCAGCGTGGCTCAGTTCTTTCTCAGATCCGGAAACGGGGCTCCCCTGCACGTCCTTCTGACGTCTGCTGTAATCCCCAGAACCAGATCTCTTACCCCTGATGCCCTACTCCCAAGTATCCTGACCAGCAGCCCTGCATCGTCCCTCATCCTGCTGACCCCGCCTTCATTTTCTGCATCCTGCGATATCCTGGAATGAATGATGCCCTCCAGCTCCTTCACGTCACGTCCTGGGGCCAGTATGTAGACTGAGCCGACCATGTCATATTTCCCCATCACCCCGGATGATTCCAGTCCCTGCACTGCCGGCTCAATGTTTGAGACATCCAGAAACCTCCGGATCCCCGACTGGTTCTGTGCAGCAGTCCTTAGATGGCACACGTCATACCCGAAAGACTCCCCCATCGCGACCCTGCCTGGGGCAAGCATCTCTGAGCAGACCAGTACCGCAGAGTCGTGCACGTTCAGGTCCACCCCCTGGTGGAACCTGGAGTTCCTGTACGGGATTATCTGATCCGGGACAAACTCCAGATAGGCACCGCTCTCCAGCCTCACGTTGATCGTCTGTGCTGCCCAGTTGGCATTCATTCCGTATATTCTGGTGGCCCCCTGCGTTGTGATGTGCGCCATGGCATCTTTCCTCAGCGTGATGTCCATCCTGTGCCTGTCCCCCTGCAGGATGCCGCCTGACGTGGACATGACGTACAGGTATGCCATGCCGGGACAGTGCAGGTCGTGGTACAGCGCCCTCTGCAGGTACATGGGGGCCTCTGAGAACTGTTCCCTGATGACGGTCCTGCCCCCTGTGTCGTCTTCGAGTATCACCCTGAGGTATCCGTTCCTTCCGGGGCCTCCCGTCCCGAGATGCCCTGCCTCCGAGTCAAACTGCCTGATGCTGGCCGGAAGTACCAGTGGCGTGTAAAAGTCCTGCCCCCTCATGATGGAATCCTTGGTCCTGCATCAAAGAGCACGTCGTGTATGATGTGCCCGGCCACGCTGCCGATTCCGTCGCCGGTCTTGCAGTTGACAAGCAGGGACGGCTTCTCCCCCCTGATGCGCCTGGCATCCTCCATCATGACATCCAGGCTGGCGCCTACCATGCCGGCCAGATCCGTCTTGTTGATTACCAAAAGATCGCAGCTGGTGATGCCAAGGCCGCCCTTTCTTGGATACTTGTCGCCGCCTGCAACATCTATGATGTACATGAAATAGTCTGCAAGGATGGGACTGAACGTGGTCGTTATGTTGTCCCCCCCGCTCTCTATAATGATAATGTCAAGCTCGGGGTGACTCTCCTCCATCTCCTCTATCACCGAGATGTTCATCGAGGGATCCTCCCTTATGGCGGTGTGTGGGCAGCCTCCCGTGGCAAGTCCTATGACAAGCTCCTCTGGCAGCAGCTCCTGTCTTGTTGCCAGGTTTGCCCTGATCCTGTCTGCATCCTCCTTGGATATGACATCATTGGAGATTATGCCTACCCTGTATCCGTGCCGTGCAAGCACCGGCACAACCATCTCTATTAACATGCTCTTGCCTGATCCTACCGGACCGCCTATTCCAATTCGGGGAACCCTACCCATTCAAGTAGATCCAGACATTATGTAATAAACATTTTAGCGTCTGTCTTCTCGTGCCGCATCTGGTTGATCTCAGTTTGTGGCGCAAACTGCCACACCTCTGAGACCGGCGCACCTGCATATCTTCTTGCAGTCTCTGTGATTAGCGGCTTGAGGGAGTGGATGACCTCCTGACCCTCGAGATGCTGGATCATTCCCAGGCGCAGCGAGGCGCCTACATTTCCTGCCACAAAGCCGTACAGCAGCATAAGTACTGCCCTCTCCCCTCCGATTCCCAGGGCATCACAGCACACCCCGAAGGAGACCGGATACGTCCCGGCAATCCTTCCTTCCTTGATCTCCGCGTTCCACCAGGCCAGGACCTCCCCGTCTGCAAAACCGCCGACGCACCTTGCAAGCTGGTTGCCGGACCTGGCAGAGGCCTCCCTGGTCTCCCTTATCATCCTGACAGACCCGGATATCTCATCCAGCTCCCTTATCCTGTTCCGGTCAGACGCCCCGGCAGCCTCGCACGCGTTTGCAAGTATTACGCACTCGCACGGGCCCACCTGCTGCCTTATGCATGTCCTGTTGAACTCTGCAAGCTCTTCTGCGGTGGTCACTGTCCCGTCCAGAAACAGGCTCTCCAGCCCGTTTGAGGCTGCAAAGAGGCCAGTCGGGAACATGGAGTCTGTGATCTGCATCATGTCCAGCTCTGCTGCGTGGCTATTCGTGTCCATGGACGTCGGCTCCTGCATGCGGGATAAACACAACCTCCTCCTGCGACATTGTGATGTGGTCTGCCATGTCTGCAAAGATTCTCTGAAAGGTCTCGAGTTCGGAATCTGCCTGGATGGGAAACGATATCGTGTCCCCTGATACGGCCACCGGCCTGTGCATGTTTCCTATCCTGTGTCCTATGAGCACGGCGGTACCTGCCTGCACGTTTCTGGCAGTTATGGAGATTACCTTCTCGGGCATCTGCTGGATCAATATGGATTTGCCGCCGGCCTCAAGGATGTCCCCGTGGTGCAGGGAACGGCCGGCCTCAAGGGAGAGCCCCACGTCGGTTCCCCTGTCAGTGTTCCTTCGGAGCCTGCCCCTTCCCATCTCGTGCCTTGAGACCATGAGGCGCTCAAACCCTTCGGTATCAACTGACCTGTACGATTCGTCTTCAAGTATGTTTCCTAGTATGGATGTGACGACTTGCACCGTAACGGTATGGCACATGCCCGGGTTATATTCCATTGTGGGCTGCTGCCTTAATTATTAAATACGTTCGGTTGATAGCTGGTTCAATGATGCTTACCCCCAGAGAGATGGACAAGCTGTACATCTTTCTGGCCGCACAGCTTGCGCAGAGGAGAAAGGACAGGGGGCTCAAGCTAAACCATCCGGAGGCAGTTGCACTAATCACTGATTATATCCTAGAGGGCGCGCGCGACGGCAGGTCGGTACCCGAGCTGATGAGCTCCGGAAGGGGCGTCCTGTCAAAAGACGACGTGCTGCCCGGGGTTACTGATCTTATCCACTCCATACAGGTGGAGGCTACATTTGAGGACGGGACGAAACTGGTAACGGTGCACGATCCGATAGTGTGATGGTGTCCATGAAGCCTGGCCAATACATAATATCTGACGGGGACATCTGCGCAAACGACGGAAAGGCCACCGTGTCAGTCCGCGTGACCAATACCGGAGACAGGCCAGTCCAGGTGGGCTCGCATACGCACTTTTTTGAGGTCAACAAGGCGCTGTCGTTTCAGCGCAGCGCAGCCTACGGATTCCACCTCAACATTCCTGCCGGAACCTCGATAAGGTTTGAGCCCGGCGACTCGCGTGACGTGGAGCTTACCGAGTATGGCGGGACCCGGATAGTCTTTGGGTTCAGCGGACTTGTCAACGGTCCTCTGGATGTCATGAGGGATGAGGCAATGGCCAGGGCCCGCAAGAAGGGATTCAAGGGGGCAGATGCGTGACGCTGATCATTCCAAGAAACAGGTACGCAGAGCTCTTCGGTCCGACCACCGGAGACAGGATCCGCCTTGCAGACACCGATCTTATCATAGAGATTGAACGGGATCTTATCCGGTATGGTGATGAGACAGTCTTTGGGGGCGGAAAGAGTGCCAGGGACGGACTCGCGCAGGCAAGCGGCGTCACACGGGACAACTCCCTTGATCTTGTAATTACCAACGCGATGATTATGGATCCCATCCTGGGCATAATCAAGGGCGATATCGGGATAAAGGACGGCGTGATTGTAGGAATAGGAAACGCCGGAAACCCCAACGTAATGGACGGGGTGGACATGATAATATCCTCAAACACCGAAGTTATTGCAGGGGAGCACACGATCTGCACGCCGGGAACAATAGACTCGCACATCCACTTCATCTCCCCCCAGCAGGCAATCGATGCCATATGCAACGGCACGACCACCATGATCGGCGGCGGCACGGGGCCTGCAGACGGGACCAACGCCACCACGTGCACTCCGGGGGCATGGAACATTCACCGGATGATGGAGGCAGTCGAGGAGTTTCCGCTGAACTTTGGGTTCCTGTGCAAGGGCAACGACTCCCAGGAGGCTGCCCTGATTGAACAGGTCGAGGCAGGCGCGTGCGGCCTGAAGCTTCACGAGGACTGGGGAACGACTCCTGCCACGATTGATTCTGCGCTGAGGGTGGCAGACAAGACTGACACCCAGGTTGCAATTCACACTGACACGCTCAACGAGTGCGGCTTTGTAGACGATACCATAGAGGCAATAGCAGGCAGGACCATCCACACGTATCATACCGAAGGCGCGGGGGGAGGGCATGCGCCTGACATCATGAGGATTGCAGGCGAGGCAAACGTCCTTCCGTCGTCAACCAACCCCACAAGGCCGTTTACAGTCAACACGCTTGCAGAACATCTGGACATGATGATGGTGTGTCACCACCTCAACTCGTCGGTTCCCGAGGATGTCTCCTTTGCAGAGTCAAGAATCCGGGGGGAGACCATCGCCGCAGAAGACATCCTGCACGACATAGGCGCCCTAAGCATGATGTCCTCTGACAGCCAGGCGATGGGACGCGTAGGCGAGGTCACTACACGGAACTGGCAGACTGCCGACAAGATGAAGAAGATGACCGGGCGCCTTCCCGGGGAGACAGGCGACAACGACAACCTGCGCGTCAAACGGTACCTGGCCAAGATCACGATAAACCCTGCCATCACACACGGGATATCCGGGCATGTGGGATCCCTGCAGCCTGGACGACTGGCAGACATCGTGGTGTGGACCCCGCAGTTCTTTGGAATAAAGCCCAAGATGATAATCAAGGGCGGATTCATAGCGTACTCGCTGATGGGCGATCCAAACGCGTCCATACCCACCACGGAGCCTGTCTACTACCGGCCAATGTTTGGCGCGCTTGGCAGCGCAAAACACTCCACATCCGTGACGTTTACATCCGGCCTTGCGCTTGAGAAGGGACTTGAATCCAAGATAAACATCAAAAAGAGACTCGTTCCGGTACGGAACTGCCGTACCATAGGAAAGAAGGACATGGTCCACAACGACCTGACTCCGGACATTGAGATCAACCCCGAGACATACGAAGTCAAGGTGGATGGAAAGATTGCAACAGTCAACCCGTCTGAGAAACTGTCCCTGTCCCGGCTGTACAACCTCTACTGAGACTGCTGTGTGTCATGTTGGGAAGGCCCTTCAGGCATCCTTGATTGGATGATGGTTCTCTACACTGTGGGGCGTCCATGATTCCCTTCATGCCTGTACAGTCGACATCTACTGGAATGAAGCCAGACTCGAATGAAGCCAGACTCGAATGATGTCCGAACTGGAATATGCCGGATCAGAATGCGTTCCAGCCGACATCTACTGGAATGACTCAGTCGACATCTACTGGAATGAACCAACCGGGAAGACATCCGGACTGAAATGGCGCCATCTGATGAATTTTTGGGACGGCGACAATTCCAGCTATTTAAAGAGACTAAGTCTCTGAATTCCTAAGTAAATCCGAGGCGTTAATCCAAGTTGATGATGGCTGGAACGATTAAGAGATTTTTGCCGCTTTTCGTTCTGGGCGCCGTCTTTGCCATTGCACCCCAGACTGTCTTTGCGGCAGGCGAGATCTCAGAAGGTTTTGCCATTGGCGAGGCCCTGCCCGAATGGATTGGCTGGGCAATAGTGGTGGGACTCGGTGCCGTATTTGCCGTCATCATATCTGCGGAGGTAAAGATCGAGGAAAAGTATCTGGGAGTCAACCAGACATCCGAGATGTTCAACACTGCCGGCAGGACAATCAAGACCGGCCTTACAGCAGCAGCCATAGTTTCTGCATGGACATGGGCTGCAACACTTCTGCAGTCATCCACAGTAGCATACCAATACGGGATCAGCGGTCCCTTCTGGTATGCCGCAGGCGCGTCAATCCAGGTTCTTCTGTTTGGAATCCTGGCAATTGAACTCAAGCGCAAGGCGCCAAACGCACACACGTTCCTGGAGATCATTCGTGCAAGGTATGGAAACGGCTCGCACAAGGTCTTTTTGGTTTTTGCACTTACCACCAACATGATAGTCACTGCAATGCTTCTCCTTGGAGGCTCCGCAGTGGTCAACGGCCTTACCGGCATGGACATATCGCTTGCAGCGTTCCTCATACCCATCGGGGTCATGATATACACGCTGGTCGGAGGACTAAAGGCCACGTTCGTTGCAGACTATATGCACACCATTATCATATTCGTTGTAATCCTGTCCTTCGTGGCGGCCGTGTACATCAACAGCGACATCACCGGCGGCGTTGAGGGCATGTATGAAAAGCTCGTCGCCGCAGCAGATCTCAGGCCGATTGAAGGCAATGCCGGAGGCGCGTTCCTGACCATGGCATCCCTCGGAGGGCTGATGTTTGGTATCATCAATATCGTCGGAAACTTTGGAACCGTATTTGTAGACCAGGCGTACTGGCAGAGGGCAATTGCCGCCCAGCCGTCCTCCACCGTCAGGGGATTCCTCCTTGGGGGCGCATGCTGGTTTGCAATTCCATTCACGCTTGCCACCACCATGGGACTCACTGCAGTCGCGCTTGATGTGGATCTTACTCCAGAGCAGGTGCAGCTCGGATTAGTGGTTCCGGCAGCTGCCACGGCCCTGATGGGCGAGGTGGGTGCCATCATGGTACTTACAATGCTGTTCATGGCAGTCACGTCTGCAGGCTCTGCAGAACTGATTGCAGTATCGTCGCTAATCACATATGATATCTACCGGACCTACAAGAACCCCGGCGCCACAGGCAAGCAGCTGGTGAAGGTCTCGCGTGCCACCATCGTCGCCTTCGGGTTAGGCATGGGCGGACTGGCCGTAATGCTACTGGCCATGGGACTGAGCCTGGGATTCGTCTATCTGGCAATGGGCATACTGATCGGCTCTGCCGTGATTCCAATCGCGCTCACAATACTCTGGAAGAGGACCAACAAGGTTGCAGCCACCGCCGGCGCAATCATCGGACTCGTGGTGGCCCTGATAACATGGGTCAGCGTTGCAGGCTCCCTGCCAGGGGCCAACGGCGAGATCAGCCTTGCGACCCTCGGCCACAACAACTCCATGCTGTTTGGAAACATCGCAGGAATCCTGACCGGCGGCGCCATAGCCCTCTTTGGAAGCCTTGCAACAAAGACCAAATTCGACTGGAAAGACCTCAAGGAGAAGATCACCCTCGTGGAGCTCTCCGCGACCCAGTCTGCCAGGGTAGCCGAAGACGAGGCGACCCTGCAAAGGGCATTCAAGTTCAGCCTCAAGGGCGGCGGTCTCATGACGCTTATCCTGATAATTGGATGGCCCATGCCCCTCATAGCATCCGGGATGGTCTTTGACGTCTTTGCGTACAGCGTCTGGGTCGGAATATCGGTGGTGTGGGTAAGCACGGCTGCATTCTTCATAATCTGCCTGCCAATCATAGAGGCAAGGCACGGAATCGCCAAGGTGCTTGGAAAGAAGGCCACTCCTGAATCATCTTCGGGCGGGAAATGACTTCCTGTTCAGGCTGCAACGTTCCGCTGGGTTGGAAAAAGTACAACTTTCAAAAGCAGTGGCGCGTCCGCGGGTACTTTTGCAAGGAGTGCATGAAGAGGATAGGCCAGGACTTTGACGACCATGGAAGGGTAACCATGCCAAAAACCGCGTGCAGCTCATGTCATCAAGAATTTTATTTCCTAGAGTCCGTATGGCATGAAAAAAAGCAGAGACGCTGCTGCAATGTCTGCAAGGACGCGCGATTCATCGATCGTCCTCCAGACGGACTGCCTCCCATCCCCCCTAGAATTCCCATGATGATGGCAATCTTTGCGGCATTTGGGGTCTTGCTGATGATCGCCGGATTTGTCTATGTCCTGCTGGTTGCCCCTCAGCAAGACTCCAGCCTGCTGCACGTAATAATAGGAAGCTGCATGTCAGGCGGAGGATTCATACTGGCACGCAAGATGGTCAAGGTGCGCAACCTGATACTGGGCAAGTCGACGGGCCGATTCGCCAACCAGAGCATCACATACAACCCGTTTATGTCTGCCACCGCGCTGTCTGTCACCATGCCTCCCATCCCTCCTAGTGCGAAAACTTCGGTCCTGAAATATCATGGAGATGGACTGAGCAAGACTCCATGCTGCACGTAGATATGATGAGAACAAGCAATCCCAAATACCGCAAGTACATGCTGGCGTTGATGGGAGTCTGTGCTGCAATAATACTGCTGGTAAACATGTAGCTTGACCACAAGGCATCATCTGATCCAAAACCAGTTCAGATGGCTGTCCAAGGTGGGTTCTGTCAAGGCAGCAGCAGCAGCAGCTTGCTAGTGCATATTCAGTCCTTCTTCCCTTCTGAATACTGTCAGACCTAGAATCAATGCAACCTGACCTACCGCCCAGATGGCAGTGCCTATCAGGAACTGCTCGGTTGTGGGATCCAGAAAGTTGTATCCAAGGAATGTAAGGCCGATGGCGACTGTTATGGCCCCGATTATTACCATCTGTTTATCCATGATATTGCCTTGTTTTTTTGGTATTTATGCCCGACGCCGGCCTCAGGTAAAGGCATCATCTGATGCCAAGGATCCGGCAGGGGTCACAGCAAGTACTCCGGCCATTCCGGAAGGAATTGGATGAAAGCCCGGTTCAGGCCTGTCGGGGTGTTCAGAAAAGTCCACGATGCCGCAAAAGACACCGCACCTGCAATGCACACTTTTGCATATGACTCCCCCACATCCTGGTATGTTGCAGTCTGAAATGTGCCGCAGTCTGACCCTGAAACGGTTCCCTGTCGAGCCATCACAATCATTTTAACTTGATGCAGCGCCTATGGGTATGACATGGTCTCTTTGACATTTTACGGCGGGGTAAACGAGATAGGGGGCAACAAGATACTTCTTGAGGACGGGGACACCCGAATATTCCTGGATTTTGGAAAGAGCTTCTCCTCCATGGAGAGATATTTTGGAGGATACCTTGCACCGCGCTGGTCAAACGGAATCCTGGACTTTATCACCATGGGGCTGGTTCCTGACATACCGGGAATATACCGGGACGACCTGATGTTCCGGGCAGGCAGGGAGATAAAATCCCCCGAGGTTGACGCAGTACTGTTCTCACATGCTCACGCAGATCACATCAACTATGCGTCGTTTCTGCACCGCGACATACCGCTGTACATGGGGGAGGTCACCAAAAACATGATCCAGGCCATGCAGGAGCGCTCCCGCAATGCCATAGACGAGGAGATTCTGGAGTACCATCTGGTGGGTGCGCATAAGAGCAACCAAAAGATTCAGAGAACCGTCAACACGTTCCGGACGGGGGACAAATTCAAAATAGGCTCGCTGGAGATCGAGCCGATCCATGTGGATCATTCCGTTCCCGGCGCATACGGGTTCATCATATACACCTCGGAGGGGCCCGTCGTGTACACCGGCGATCTGAGGAGTCATGGCACAAAACCGCAGATGACTGCGGAGTTTGTTGAAAAGGCCAGGGAGGCAAGACCGGTGGCCCTTATTGCAGAGGGAACCCGGCTAGGCGAGGCATCCTCAGACGAGAGTGAGCAGATCGTATATGACCGATCAAACAGCCTGGCT
Organism: Candidatus Nitrosopumilus sp.; assembly: GCA_965238275.1. Lineage (GTDB taxonomy): Archaea > Thermoproteota > Nitrososphaeria > Nitrososphaerales > Nitrosopumilaceae > Nitrosopumilus. The sequence continues at coordinate 212,022 of OZ250186.1, read as the reverse complement.
GCCGGTACCGGCAACCTGATCCTTGCAGACTTTAACTTCAAGGACGTGGATCGCGTCAGGACATTTTACAATGTAGCCCGGGCAAACGGAAGAAAACTGGTAATAAAGATCAAGGACTGCTATCTTTTGAGGAACCTCTCTGCTGATCCTGTCCTGAACCTGCCTAACTGGAACGACGAGCACATAGCAGTCTACAAGGGCAAGCAGGGATCCGGGACGTACTCTGATCTGGACTATTACGGAAGTGATCGCATGTTTGCCACCTCTCCCAACGCACTGACTGCAGCCCAGATTGCCTCCCATCCTGACCGCTATCTGTGTGCAATAGGATTCTTCAGCTTTAACGCCTTGATTGACATGAAGCCTAGCCCGGGCGTAGTCTACATCCATTCTGCAAGCGAGCCGTACACCGAGGAGCAGAACCTCAATACACAGAGACTGGACAACTGGATTGAAAGGTTTCAGATGCGCCACCACCACATTCACTGCTCAGGACACGCCAGGGGCCAGGACATGCTGAAGATGGTAGATGATATTGGTGCAGGAATGCTCTTTCCGGTCCATACCGAACACCCCGAGGAGTACCTCAAGGTTACTGACAGAATCACACTCATCAAACCCAATGAGGCGTATCCAATCCTGGGCTGACCTCCTATGATTTTGCCTTCACACGGACGGTTCAGATAAAACTCACACCATGGCGTGCCATGATACTCCAACGGGTAACCGACAGCCAATTCCACACATGAAATGGAGTGGCCGATGACATTCCCTGGAGGAACCAGCCTCATGCACTCCTGCTCGCAATTTGTCTGATCGATTCTACAAATAACCCTGCCTGGTCCTGTGGGTGATCCTGATATGTACAGAAGGCGTGCCATTGATTTTAAAGCGGGCGCGTCCTTGGTTATGCTGGCTGCAATGAAGAATCAGAGTTATGTCTGAATGATGACGAAAAGGCATTTGTCTGAGCTGCCAAACCCTCATACCTCCCCTGTACGGCTTCCCGCAACCGGGCATCTCAGGGAGAATGACTGCTGTCTGGGCATGGTTCCTGTATAGTCGACATCTGCTGGAATGAAGCCAGACTCGAATGAAACCAGACCCGAATGATGTCCGAACTGGAATATGTCTGACCAGAATGTGTTCCAGTCGACATCTACTGGAATGACATCGGTGCCGGAACGATACCCAGCCGACATCTACTGGAATGACTCAGTCGACATCTACTGGAATGAACCAACCGGGAAGACATCCAGACTGAAATGGCGCCATCTGATGAATTTTTGGGACGGCGACAATTCCAGCTATTTAAAGAGACTAAGTCTCTGAATTCCTAAGTAAATCCGAGGCGTTAATCCAAGTTGATGATGGCTGGAACGATTAAGAGATTTTTGCCGCTTTTCGTTCTGGGCGCCGTCTTTGCCATTGCACCCCAGACTGTCTTTGCGGCAGGCGAGATCTCAGAAGGTTTTGCCATTGGCGAGGCCCTGCCCGAATGGATTGGCTGGGCAATAGTGGTGGGACTCGGTGCCGTATTTGCCGTCATCATATCTGCGGAGGTAAAGATCGAGGAAAAGTATCTGGGAGTCAACCAGACATCCGAGATGTTCAACACTGCCGGCAGGACAATCAAGACCGGCCTTACAGCAGCAGCCATAGTTTCTGCATGGACATGGGCTGCAACACTTCTGCAGTCATCCACAGTAGCATACCAATACGGGATCAGCGGTCCCTTCTGGTATGCCGCAGGCGCGTCAATCCAGGTTCTTCTGTTTGGAATCCTGGCAATTGAACTCAAGCGCAAGGCGCCAAACGCACACACGTTCCTGGAGATCATTCGTGCAAGGTATGGAAACGGCTCGCACAAGGTCTTTTTGGTTTTTGCACTTACCACCAACATGATAGTCACTGCAATGCTTCTCCTTGGAGGCTCCGCAGTGGTCAACGGCCTTACCGGCATGGACATATCGCTTGCAGCGTTCCTCATACCCATCGGGGTCATGATATACACGCTGGTCGGAGGACTAAAGGCCACGTTCGTTGCAGACTATATGCACACCATTATCATATTCGTTGTAATCCTGTCCTTCGTGGCGGCCGTGTACATCAACAGCGACATCACCGGCGGCGTTGAGGGCATGTATGAAAAGCTCGTCGCCGCAGCAGATCTCAGGCCGATTGAAGGCAATGCCGGAGGCGCGTTCCTGACCATGGCATCCCTCGGAGGGCTGATGTTTGGTATCATCAATATCGTCGGAAACTTTGGAACCGTATTTGTAGACCAGGCGTACTGGCAGAGGGCAATTGCCGCCCAGCCGTCCTCCACCGTCAGGGGATTCCTCCTTGGGGGCGCATGCTGGTTTGCAATTCCATTCACGCTTGCCACCACCATGGGACTCACTGCAGTCGCGCTTGATGTGGATCTTACTCCAGAGCAGGTGCAGCTCGGATTAGTGGTTCCGGCAGCTGCCACGGCCCTGATGGGCGAGGTGGGTGCCATCATGGTACTTACAATGCTGTTCATGGCAGTCACGTCTGCAGGCTCTGCAGAACTGATTGCAGTATCGTCGCTAATCACATATGATATCTACCGGACCTACAAGAACCCCGGCGCCACAGGCAAGCAGCTGGTGAAGGTCTCGCGTGCCACCATCGTCGCCTTCGGGTTAGGCATGGGCGGACTGGCCGTAATGCTACTGGCCATGGGACTGAGCCTGGGATTCGTCTATCTGGCAATGGGCATACTGATCGGCTCTGCCGTGATTCCAATCGCGCTCACAATACTCTGGAAGAGGACCAACAAGGTTGCAGCCACCGCCGGCGCAATCATCGGACTCGTGGTGGCCCTGATAACATGGGTCAGCGTTGCAGGCTCCCTGCCAGGGGCCAACGGCGAGATCAGCCTTGCGACCCTCGGCCACAACAACTCCATGCTGTTTGGAAACATCGCAGGAATCCTGACCGGCGGCGCCATAGCCCTCTTTGGAAGCCTTGCAACAAAGACCAAATTCGACTGGAAAGACCTCAAGGAGAAGATCACCCTCGTGGAGCTCTCCGCGACCCAGTCTGCCAGGGTAGCCGAAGACGAGGCGACCCTGCAAAGGGCATTCAAGTTCAGCCTCAAGGGCGGCGGTCTCATGACGCTTATCCTGATAATTGGATGGCCCATGCCCCTCATAGCATCCGGGATGGTCTTTGACGTCTTTGCGTACAGCGTCTGGGTCGGAATATCGGTGGTGTGGGTAAGCACGGCTGCATTCTTCATAATCTGCCTGCCAATCATAGAGGCAAGGCACGGAATCGCCAAGGTGCTTGGAAAGAAGGCCACTCCTGAATCATCTTCGGGCGGGAAATGACTTCCTGTTCAGGCTGCAACGTTCCGCTGGGTTGGAAAAAGTACAACTTTCAAAAGCAGTGGCGCGTCCGCGGGTACTTTTGCAAGGAGTGCATGAAGAGGATAGGCCAGGACTTTGACGACCATGGAAGGGTAACCATGCCAAAAACCGCGTGCAGCTCATGTCATCAAGAATTTTATTTCCTAGAGTCCGTATGGCATGAAAAAAAGCAGAGACGCTGCTGCAATGTCTGCAAGGACGCGCGATTCATCGATCGTCCTCCAGACGGACTGCCTCCCATCCCCCCTAGAATTCCCATGATGATGGCAATCTTTGCGGCATTTGGGGTCTTGCTGATGATCGCCGGATTTGTCTATGTCCTGCTGGTTGCCCCTCAGCAAGACTCCAGCCTGCTGCACGTAATAATAGGAAGCTGCATGTCAGGCGGAGGATTCATACTGGCACGCAAGATGGTCAAGGTGCGCAACCTGATACTGGGCAAGTCGGGGCCGATTCCCAACCAATCCCTAAGATAGGCCATGCATCAGACGAGCCCATGATTACTGTCATTCCAGCGTACCGTGCAGGTGCGGCCCGGGCATGATGAGGATCCCCTGGCATAATCCGGCACAGCCGCACTGGATTTATTTTAGCTGATACCACATACCAGTGTATGCCTGAGATCTGGCTGAACTACGGCATGGGCGATGTCGTACTGGACATACGTGCCGAGAACCTGGACAGGACGCTTGACTCTGCCGGCGGCCTTGAGGATCCCGTGATTCACGGGATGCTGGAGACCCTTGACCTTTCACGGCCCATGGATCTTGTAGCCCTGCACAACTCCCGATCCGTACAGAAGGTTATCGCGTCCCTCCTCATGCTGTGCGAGAAACAGTCAAAGCCGTTCCCCCGCATCCTGGCAGACAGGGAAATACTAAATGCAGTCAGGGCGGGCCTGCCTGAGGGAAGCACAGTAGACGAGTTCGGGCATGAAGGAATCAACCCGGATCTTGTGTTTGTAGGCGAAGCCGAGTTTGACGGGCTGTTCGGGTATGAGACTGTCGCGACACGCCTGCTCAGAAGGTTCGGCGCAGAGTCCATGCTTGCTGCATACTCCAAGAGGGGCAGCGACCTGCCCTCCCCGGGGGAGAAGACTGCATGCATGGCAGAGGCCAAAAAGTTTGCCGACGGCTTTGAGATTCAGGGAATTGAGATAGCTGCAAGCTCCGAGGGGATAGTTGACATCTCCATAGGGCACCCGTCCAAGTCGGCTGCCGTGACAGAGTCACTCAAGCCGGGCATCAGGGAAGCCGGCAGGCACCGCTCCATGATAGTCAGCACCGGCAGGGACGCAGGGCGATACACCCTTGGCCAGTCCCTCTCCCCACTCTGGAACTGCATGCAGGCAGTAAAGTCAGGCGGCCTTGCAGTGCTGGTGGCAGAGTGCAGCGCGGGGCTGGGCTCTGATGCGTTTGGGCAGTACGTCGAGGGCAGGCTGGACGAGAAGCAGATACGCAATCCCAGAAAGTATCTGGACCGGATGGAGAACCTGCTGTTTCTGCTCAAGACCCAAGAAAAGTTCCAGACTGCGCTGGTATCGGTACTGCCCGAGTTTTACACCAAAAAACTTGGCATGATCCCGCTCCCGGGCATAAAGCACTCCCTTGACTACCTCCTGCAGACACACGGCGCGCGGCAGAAGATACCCGTGGTTAAGGACGGTGCCCGGCTGCTGCTAAAGTAGCAGGCCAAGCTCTGCCGGCAGCGGGGCGCACAGGACTGCAAGCACTATGATTCCGACATATGCCATCTTTCTGTTCCTTGGGAGCGGCGTGACGTTGTCCAGGGGGGTGGCACTCGGCGCCCTCATGCTCATAAACAGGATGAGCAGCGCCATTATCCAGTATCCCAAAAGCGTCAGCACCGCGATGCTTCCGTACGTGGCATACCTGTGCAGGTTGGGGGCAAGCAGCGTCCTTGCCATGTGGCCGCCGTCAAGCTGCCATGCGGGAAGCAGGTTCAGAAACGTGATTAACAGCCCTATCCATGCTGCAAACAGCACCGGCGTCATTATGACCTCGTTGTCAACCCCCTTGCCAAACAGCGCCAGGCTGGCAGTCATCAGGAGCGGCTCCCCCATGCTCCACTCCGACAGCCTGTCGTCTGCAAACAGCATCGTTGCTGTTGCCGGGTCTAGGATCGGCGCGGTATACGCGCCATACATGGAGACGATCACTGCAATGACAAGGCCTGCAACAGGGCCTGCAATGGCCACGTCAAAGAGGATCTCCCTGTTGATGGTAAGACCCTTTGACTTGATGAATGCGCCAAACGTGGGGATTCCCACCACCGGAAGTCCCGGGATGAAGTAGGGCCAGGTGGTGCCAAGCCTGTGCACCCTTGCAGCCACGATGTGGCCCATCTCGTGAACCCCCAGGATGCCAAGAAGCGACAGGGTGTACACCACTGCCATCTCGAGCGGGTCCCCTATGTTTATTATGGAATTTGCCAAGACCGTCCTAAAGTATCCGTCCACCATCACAAAGGTAACCACTACTGCAAACAGAATCCTGGGAACCCACGATGACCTGAACAGCCATCCCTGCTTTCCACGTGTGAACTTTTGGACTATGACGTAGATGCCCCCGTCCACCCTCTCAAGCCTGCACACGTAACTCATGCCCTCAAGCCTTCTTGCCAGATCCTCAAACTTTGACTTAAAATCCCAGTCCGCTATCCTAAACTCCAGCGCAAACTCCGTCTTTGTGAACTCGCTGACATCAAACACATGACGGACTATCGATGTGATCTTCTCCTGTGACGGATCATCCATACCATGACTGCCGTCCTTTCCATTAAATGGTCTTTTGGTTTAAAATTAAATACCCATTCTGTACCATCTAACACCATGCAGATGATTCTCAGGCAGGTTGGCCAGTACAGCATCAGGCGGGCCGAGGCAAGTGATCTCATCTCCGTAATGGAGATCAACCTCAAGACGCTCCCAGAGCACTACTCTGACTACTTTTACGAGAGCCTTCTTGCCGAGATTCCCGAGGCGTTCATAGTGGCCGAGATTGCAGACAAGAGGGTGGGATATATCATGTGCAAGGTGGAGCACGGGTTTTCAAACTTTAAGAAGCTGGGCTTTGTCAAGAAGGGACACATGGTCTCTGTTGCCGTGGAGGACAGGTACAGGAGACAGGGGATAGGCAAGGTCTTGGTGGAGGAGTCAATCAATGGCGTAAGGTCCAAGGGATGCGACGAGTTCTACCTGGAGGTTCGGTGCAGCAACACCGATGCCATTCGGCTCTATGAGGAACTGGGCTTTATAATACGGCAGCGCTTGAACACATACTATAGGGACGGCGAGGACGGATACCTCATGTCCATCGAGCTCCGCTAGCGTGCGGTACCCGGAAATGTTACGCGTCTGGGTCATAGTCCTCAAACCAATAAATAACTAGACTGAAAGTCTTTTTCCATGGACAGGCGCAAGGCGATGGGTGTTGTCATATTTGTCCTGTGCATAGGGGGATTCTTTCTGTATGCCTATCTGCTGATGCTCTCTGAGTGGAGCCCCATCGTGCTTCAGCTGTCGGTACTGATGATTGCAGGGGGGATACTCGGAGTGGTGGCCTGGATTGGATACGTCATGGCAACAACCAAGCCGTCGCCGGCATCCATCACCTCTGATGGCTAGTCCTTGAATATCTGCGCATCCACGACTGTCTGGTAGTATCTTGGACCCACGGCCCTTACAATCTTGGAGTTGTGTATGCTGGTTCTGACAGGTGCCACGCCGGAGTAGTGCTCCTCAGAAAGTGACCCCGCGTCTGATTTTCTGTCTGCGTGTATGTGGGAATAGTAGTGGATGGTGCCCCCGCTCTTGGTGGCAGTGACGGCAGACCCTAGAAACTCATCAGACCTCTCCGGAAGCAGCATCAGGGTTCTGTCCGACACCCCCTGAAGCCGGTCCCTTATGATCTCCGAGGCGTCCCCGTTGATTGATACCACGTCTCCTGCAAGCCTGTTTAATTCGATGTTTCTCCTGCACAGTTCTGAGGCGACAGGGTTGATGTCCAGGTTGTATACCGTGCATTTTTTCCTCTTTGCAGCCATTATGGAAAACATCCCGACGCCCCCGAACATGTTGACTATGACCTCCCCGTCGCATGCCAGCCCGGCTATCCTCTCCCTCTCCGTGGACAGCCTGGGAGAAAAAAACGCATTTTCCACGTCCACTGCAAACCTGCAGCCAAACTCCCTGTATTCAGTCTCGGTGCTGTCTGCCCCCGCAAGAATCTCCAGTTTCCTTGTGCGAAAGTCGCCATCCACTGCCGATGACTGGTGAAAGACGCTTCTTGCTATCTTTACCTGGCTTAGCAGGGCCTCCCCTATGATCTTCTTCTTTGGAAGGAGGGAGCCCGGGATTCTTACCACTATTATCTCCCCTATCTGGTCAAAGGCCGAGACGAACTCGTTGCTCTCTGCAGGTGTGAGCACGCCTTCCAGCGCCTTTTTTAGCATGCGGGTCAATTCCTGTAACCTTTCATGCACGCCATATTTTATTGGTGGTGCGGCCTGACATTACGAACTTGTGTTTAATGATTTATTCTCAGGCAGAACCATCATCTCCATCCATCCACTGGCTGAGCGACCCACTATGGGGATCGCCTGACTTTTTTACATTCCCTGACAGGCCGTCAAGTTCTCTTATGTTGGAGTAGGATCTTTTAATGAACCACGGCCATTCCCGTCCCGACTTTTTCCATGCGGCAAGCCATCTTTTTGTCCTCTCGTCTGATGGCGCGCCGGATCCTATGGAGATGCCGTCAATGACAAACCCGTCATTAATCCCTGCCATTATCCTCTCCCTTTCCCTCTTTGCCAGTGCCGATGCCAGCCTGGCCTCAAGAAACCTCTCGTCTGCCTTGTGTGTGACTATTATCTTTGCCCCGCTCCTTTGCAGGCTGTCAAGATACCCTTTGAGTTCGCGTCCTATCTGGTAGTCGTCAACGACTATGCTTGCCCTGTCCGGTGTCATTCCCTGCATCAGGCGTGTAATGATCCTCTTGTATGCGGCATCCATGAGCCTGTTTATGTTGTATTTGTCAATCTTCTCTGGATGAATCCTTTCGATGTCAGAGCGCAGCCCCCTGCCATCCAGACTGCCTGCCTTGGAAAATATTCCGTCCCAGTACCCGTACGTCCTGCGGGATTTTGTGTCCGCCATTCCGGCCATGCTGTCAACCTCCCCGTACATGCCTGACAGAAAACGTACGCCGCACAGCACCTCGTCTCCGGCAACCTCCCCCTTTCCGGTCTCGTCCACGCCTATGAGGATGTCCCTGCCCGTACTCTCAAACTTGGACTTGCAGCACCTGCCAATCTCATCTCTGAGTTCCAGAATCTCCCTGCTGCCTGCCATGTTGTTATACAGGGTTCCGGTTCTGTACATGGTAAACACCGCCTTGCCAATCCGCATGCGCCACGCCTCTGCATCTGACTTGATGGCCTCGTCCTCGACTCCCCCATACGACCTGATCATGCCCCTGACCTCCTCTGAGCGTCCGTTCCCTACAGTCCACTTTTGCCCGCCGTCTGACATCGCATCCGGTACCCGAATCCGATTAAATAAATCAACAATCCTGCCGGTTTCTGCCTTTCGCAATTTGCCGCCTTGGCCCTGCAGGCTCAGGCAGCATCCCCCAAAACCTTTCAGACCGGCACGTGGCATCTGCCTGGAATCGTGTTAACCCTAATCGGACCTGCAGCCAGCACAATACCCGGTCATCTCAAAGCTGCCCCTCACAATCCTGTATCCAGACTTTTGTGCAACCCTTGCCTGCATCCTTTTGATTGACTTTTCGTCGATATCGTCAATCCTGCCGCACCTCATGCATACTAGGTTGACGTGATCCTCTGTATGCGCATCAAACCTGGCCTGTCCGTCCACGCCAATCTCGCTTACCAGACTCTTCCCCTTTAGCATCTCCAGTGTCTTGTAGACTGTCGAGAGGCCGATCATCGGATACCTTCTTTTGACTGCCCTGTGGATAGAGTCTGCGCTGGGATGCTTGTCTGTCTTGAGAATGTGCTCCACTATTGCAACCCTCTGAGGAGTTATCCTGAACCCGTCCTCCCTTAGCAGCTTCACGACATCCTCTGGCCTCTGCATGATATACGTGACTGCTTGTGATATATAACGCTTGTTCTTAATAGGTATGATTCTTTATTGATAATAATTCTGATTTAGGAATAACAATTAAATATGAATAATTCCTAATAACTGTATGAAACATACAGACATTGGCATATCCGAGCAGAACCGCAAGGGCGTTGCAGGCATCCTTGAATCGGTTCTTTGTGACGAGTACGTCCTGTACACCAAGACCCGAAACTACCATTGGAACGTTACGGGCCCGCATTTTGCAGAGTACCACAAGGTCTTTGAGGAACAGTACAGCGAGCTGTCCGATGACATTGACGAGATTGCCGAAAGAATCAGGTCTTTGGGATTCAAGACGTTGTCCACCCTGGCCGAATTTCAGAAAAACTCCCAGATAGGGGAGCACCCCGGGAAGTATCCTGAGGCTGCAGCCATGGTCTCAAACCTTTTGGAGGATCACGAGACAGTCATCAGGGTTCTGAGGAGGAAGATTCCTGAGGCCGGCGGCACATACGCTGATGCCGGGACAGAGGACTTTCTTATAGGCCTCATGGAAAAGCATGAAAAGACTGCCTGGATGCTACGATCCATACTGGATTGACAGGGGCAGGCTCCCTACCACATCTCTTTTATTTTGGCTGTATCCGAATTTGATGGTGCCGGATTCTGTTACAATTCGTGATGGACTATGGCGGCAAAGTAACCAGCGCCATTTTGAATATATATATGCGGTTTTCAATGTTCTGTCCATTATGGAACGGATGATCTCCAATGATGACAGCTCCCATCGCAAAAAGGGCGATGCCCTTGCGGATCTCCGTGCCTACCCCCAGGCAATAAAATACTACACCCGGGCAATCAAGGCAAATCCATCCGATTATGCCTCATGCAACAACAAGGGCACATGCCTTGCGCTGCTTCAAAGATATGAGGAGGCAATCAAATGCTTTGATGCTGCGATAAGGATAGACCCTGACATTATTGATTCTCACTGCAACAAGGGCTATGCCCTTGCGTCTATTGAAAGATACCGCGAGGCCGCAAAGTGCTTTGATGCGGCACTGCAGATAGATCCCAACGATGAAAAGGCTGCCAAGTTCAGGAAAAAGTGCACACTGTTCCTTGAGAGGTTGGAACAAGACAGTTCTGCAGATGGCAGACATGAATCCTCCTCCTCTGTGCCCTACCTGAACGCAGGCACCGCCGGCGAAATACTACCTGAGCGTGATATAGAACAATTCCTGCAAAGAGGAAAGCACTTTGCATCACTTGACATGCACAAGGAGGCCATGCGGTGCTATGATGCAGCAGCGAGGATCAATCCAGAGGACGGCCGCGTCGCATATTTCAAGGGACTGTCCCTCATGTCCACTGAAAAGTACAGGCAGACAATATCGTGCTTTGATGAGGCGATTCGCCTGGATCTGGACTGTCGCGCAGATGCGCACTATTACAAGGGACGCACACTAGAGATGTTCAAGTATTACGGACAGGCAATAGAGTCCTTTGATGAGGCGATCCGCCTGGATCCTGGCCGTCTTGATGCTCACCTGAGAAAGGGAGGCTGCTTTGAATACCTTAAAGGATTCAAAGAGGCGGCATCCTGCTACGACGAGATGATACGTCTGGATCCTGAAAATTCTGAACACCACAACCTCAAAGGAGGCGCCCTTTTATCACTCAAGGAATACCGGCAGGCAATGGAATGCTTTGACGAGGCAATCCGCCTGGATCCAAAGGACATCTGGGCACACTATTCCAAAGGACACGCATTTTTCAGGCTTTATGATTACCGGCAGGCAATTCCATGCTTTGACAAGGCGATTCAGATTGGACAGGTTCCGGAACCTGTATACCGTGAAAAGGGACTCTCCCATGCGTTTCTTGGCGAGAACAAGGATGCGCTCCGGTGTTATGATACTGCCATCCTTCTTTACCCTGGTACTAGCTGGCCGTACTATGAAAAGGGAAACGTCCTTGCAGACTCTGAAGATCACAAACAGGCAGTCCGGTGCTATGACGCTGCAATAATGCTGGAGCCGGGCTATTCTGCGCCTCACCAGCAAAAGGGACGATCCCTTGCATTCCTTGGAATGCACAGGAAGGCAATACCGTGCTTTGATGAGGCAATAAGGCTCTACCCTGATCTTCCCATACTGTACTATTACAAGGGATGTTCCCTTGCAGAACTGGACTCCAATAAGGATGCCATGCGATGCTTCAACAAGGCACAAAGGCTGGGTCTTGACATTCCTAACCTGTATTTTATGAAAGGGCGCTCCCTTGCAGATACTGACAGCCACAAAAAGGCCATACGATGCTTTGATGAGGCAATAAGCAAGAACCCCGATCACATTGACGCACACTACTTCCGGGGAAGATCCCTAGTATTGGTTGACGCCTTTGAAGAGGCAATCGTCTCATGTGACCGGGCAATAGATCTGGATCCTGATGCCACTATGGCGCATTACGAGAAGGCATATGCCCACTGGAAACTTGGAGATCACGAGCAGGCAATTGCCTCATATGACCGGGCAATAGATCTGAATCCTGACCTTTCTGATGCATACTCTGAAAAGGCAGACGTTCTTTGGGAACTTGGCAGGTATCCGCAGGGAGTAGAGTTGTGCAACAAGGCAATAGCGATGAATCCTGTCTTTTCTGAGATGTATGTCAAAAAGGCCGAATTTCTTGCAAGGCTTGGTAACATAGGGCAGACAATTGCGTGCATCGACACAGCACTTGACGTGGATCCTGAAGATGCCCAGCTGCATATTACCAAGGGATCCTACCTCAAAATGTTCTCCAATTATGAAGCGGCCGCGGCATCCTATGACCTTGCAATAGACCTAGATCCTAATGATCCCCACATGCACTACCACAAGGGAATGTGTCTTTTGGAAACTAAGATGCCCTTGAGTGCACTGGAGTGTTTTGACGCTGCGCTGAAACTGGATCCGGTTCTTCTCAGTGTACACAATATCCGGGGCATCACGCTTGAACTGCTCGGAAGGCATCAGGAGGCACTGGAATGTTTTGATGCTGCACTGAAACTGGATCCGAATAATGCCGACATACACCACAGCAGGGGCCATACCCTCGAATCCCTTGGGAGGCGTCGGCAGGCACAGGAGTGCTTTGATGCTGCATTGGAATTGGATCCAAGCTATGGGCATGCTTCATGCCACCATGATCATTCCGGCAGGTAATGCCTACCTGCAGGGCCGGTGCCTGACAAACCATGTCGTGCCGTCATGTGCTGCTGCTGCTGCAGCAGCAGCCTGTCAGGCACAACGACACGGTTTTTCCGGCAATGTACCAATTGGCTAAATTTAACTTCAAAATCCCGATCAGTTACACACACGCATGCATACCACAACACAGGCTACTGCATCTGCTCCCTTGAAATGTATCTGGAGGCAGTAAGGTGCCTTGATGCGTCACTGCAGATTGACCCGGACAGCGTTGATACGTAATACTGCATGCAGTGCCAGACACAATGTTTCACTCATTTGATGCCGGGAATTTTTGCAACAAGGCACCCTTACTATCCTTTCCGGCGTGGCTTCAAGATGAACAACTGGTACCTGTATGCAACCCAAATGAAAAAATGAGCGAAACAACATGTCCGGCACTACGCAGCATAGTCATCCGGTTCTAAATTGTTCACCTTGTCCAAGGATTTGGTCGCCTTGCCACGCTATCCATTTTTCTCCAATAGCTCTGCCCTGCTGGCGAATGCAATTTCATTGCCAGGATCCAACTCTAGAACCTTATCGAAACACTCTACTGCCTCTTTATCCCTTCCCAGTTCCATCAGCGACATGCCCCTGTTAAAATACCCGGCCCATCCGTATGTATCCAGTCTTATTGCCTCGTCAAAACACCTGATTGCGCCATCATGGTCATCAACCTCGCTGAGCAGCGCTCCCTTGTTGAGATGTGCCATGGATTCGGCCGGGGCTATCTCTATTGACCTGTTGGCATATCTGAGTGCCTTGTTGTACTGCCCACTCCGAAACAATATCAGAACGCCGTTTATATACGCAGTATAATTTTCAGGATTACGCCTTATCTCCCTCTCAAAACACCTGGCCGCCTTGCGATATTCCCACCTTTCGGCCAGCTCCATGCCCTTTTTTACGTCAGGCGTATACTCGTTGTTTCCCAATTTCTCACACTTGCGTGCATGTTCTATATCTGTGATGCTGCCAGTAGACCCATTTGCAGAATTGCATAACGGCCAAAAATGACCCTCTTGATGTTCATCGCATGAGCCTCTTGTGGCCGAATGCTTCAACAGGTATTGCTATTGCCCTGATGCGGCCTGTTCCGGGCATGGTCATGATCAATTGCGTCCTGATTTCCGTTCCGCACAAGAGGCACCGTAAATCACTTGTATAGCGGCGAGCAAAAGTTCGTACAAACAGATTTCTCTGTAGCATGTCCTGGTGCTCTTTCCGGCGCTCTGTCAGACCTTCCAATATTGTCGTCGCTGTCGGGTCCAAGCCGACCTATCGAGTCGTCCATTCCAGAACTACCCGATCCGTGATCCTCGCGCCTTGTGACGACCTCGACACCTGCAATGGTGCCTCCACGATTTTCTTACCTCCTCCCTGATCTTCTCGTATGGTGCCTCCACGATTCACGTGGGCTTGACCGCCAGTCTCCTCCGTATGGAGACAGTCACTATCAAAAATATTTTTTGCCGCGTTCTTGTCGGCATGGTGGCACCATCCGCATGAGGTGCAGACAAATGATTCGCCGTTTCTGGACTTTTTATCCACTATTTGGCAGGCAGCGCATCTCTGGCTTGTATGTGCGGATTCCACGCGTTTTGTAATTCCACCTTTCTTTTTCATCTGCCATTCAAACTGGATCCTGAACTCGCCCATTCTGGAATAGGCCATCTCGCGGTTCAGCCCAGTCTTTGAGGCTGCTCCGTTGGATCTCCTCATCTTGGTCAAATCCAGGTCTTCCAAGAACAATACGGACAGTCCTTTTGTTATCCGACGGGCAATGCCTATCTCGTTGTGTTTTTGCCTGTTTGATGTCTTTTTCAATTCATGCGCTATCTTGCGTCCGATCTCTTTCCATCTTCTGGAGCCTGTCTGGCATCTTGATCTGAGCGATTTCAGATGATCAATCCTGTCGCCGTCATGCCTCTTGCAGCCTCCCGGGACATTGTACAGTTTTTCGTTCCCGTCCTCGTCTGCGACTGCCGCAAGGTGCCTGACTCCAAGATCCAGCCCCGCCTTGCATCCGCCTGTAGCGGGTTCGGTATCTGGGACTTCTGTCTGCAAATGCAGTTTGAATTCGCGATCACCATCCTTGGTCTTGCGCGTGATTTTGCCTGTGATATCAACCATCTGGAATGACACCAGTCTACCTTCTGGAACCCTCGTGCGCGGCCTTACTTCCCCGAGTCCGGGCAGAAATACGGCTCCGCTGTCTCGCAGTTTTGGCTTTCCGCGTGAATTCAGCGAGCGCAGCCTGGTTGTTTTCCTGCCGCGCCTCATCAGGCCGGACGGCTCGGTCCACCGATTGTGCCTGTACGTTTTCTTTTTCCCCATCTTGATCTGTTTCTTGCGCCAGATGCGCTTGTTGTGCTTGAGCCGGTTTGCCTTGCCGAATTTGACTGCCGCCTGGAAAGCATGTTTTGAGGCGGCCTCATGCATGCAGACGCTGCTGGTCAGGCTGAATTCCCTGCGCCATCTCGTTATCAGGTTGTTGATGTCAAACTGCGTGATTCTGGGATGTGCAAGTTTCATCATGATTGTCATGTCGTAAACGATGTCAGTTTCCCGGGAACACTTCACGATCTTGCGTGATAGTTCCCGAGATTGTGTTATCTTGATGATTTTGCTGACAATCATACCTGTAGTTGGGATTTATTTTCTTAAAAAGGATCTCAAAATTGCACGGACTTTCGCTTTTCACTATAGTAAAAGTCGCCTGATGACTTTTGGCTCTTGTCCAGCCTGCTTCCAGCCTTGTTTACGCGGGGCCTGAGGCTTCTCTCGTCCCTTCTAAAGGAGATCTCCAGGGATTTGAGAAACCTGTTCATGGCCGCAGCCTTTGGCATGGGGGAGGTGGCATGGCCTGCCACACCAGACTCCCCCTCAAATATCACCATGCTGTCCGAGATTAGGTCCATCAGCTGCAGGTCATGGTCTATCACTATTGCCGACTTGCCAAACGAGCGGACGAACTTTTGCAGGAACTTTGCCACTGCGATCCTGTCCTCCACGTCCAGGAATGCAGACGGCTCATCAAGCGCATACAGGTCCACCTTCTGCAACAGGCACGATGCCACTGCAACCTTTTGCAGCTCTCCTCCGGACAGGGATCTTACCTGCTTGTTGTAGAGTTTTTTGATCTTTAGCGGTTCCAGAATCTGCTCCTCTTCGGCACTACCCTCTATGGAGGCGCCGTTTGCCCTCTCAAGCACGGTAACCACCTCTGCTGGAATGTCGCCCTGCAGGTACTGCGGCTTGTATGCTATCTTTACGTTCTGTTTGATGCTGCCAGTATCCGGCTCCACATTACCTGCAATCATCTTCATCATGGTCGTCTTGCCAAGGGCGTTTGCGCCCATTATCCCTAGGACCTCGCCCTTTCGCACCCGTCCCGGCTCTACTGCCACTGAAAACGAGGGATAACTCTTGGTGATGCCGGGGTACGAGACTGTGTCGCTTCCCTCCTGGAATATGTCAGTCGATGAGGAAGATGCATCAAAGGAGAACTTTTTGTCCCTGAACCTGACGTTTTCTCCCGGCAGGTACCCGTCAAGGAACACGTTGATTCCGACCTTGGTTGAAAGAACGCTTGAGACTATCCCGTATGCTGCAGGCTCCCCGTACAGCACCTCTATCTGGTCGCTCAGGAAATCAAGCAGGGTAAGGTCGTGCTCGACTACCATCACGCTCCTTCCAATGTCTGCCAGCCCCTGTATCACGCGGGCCACCGACGTCCTCTGGAATACGTCGTTGTACGAGGACGGCTCGTCAAAAAAGTAAAACTCGGCATCCCGGGAGGCTGCTGCTGCCACTGCCAGCCTCTGAAGCTCCCCCCCACTGAGCTCAGCCAACGGCTGCTCCATGGAGTTTTGCAGGCCCAGCTCCCTTACCATCTCACGCGACACGCCCCTCTGGTCGTACCTGTCCAGCAGCTCCCTTCCGGTCCCGCCAAAGGCCTGCGCTATGCTGTGTACCTGCTGGGGCTTCATTGAGGCGCGGATCTGCTTTTGCATGATCATCTCAAAGTGGTGTTTTAATTCGGTTCCGCTGTAATATTTCAGAATCTCGTCCCATTCCGGGGGATCCTCGTACCTTCCAAGGTTCGGCTTTATGCTGCCGGAGAGTATGTTGATGACTGTGCTCTTTCCCATCCCGTTTCTTCCCAAGAGTCCGACGACCTGGCCCTTCTTTGGTGCAGGAAGCCTGTAAAGCCTGAACGAGTTGGGGCCGTACTGGTGGATCTTGTCTGTTGCAAGCTCTGTTGCCAGGTTTACTATGGTGATTGCATCAAACGGGCAGACCTTGACGCATATGCCACAGCCGTTGCAGATGTCCTCGTCTATTCTGGCCTTCTTTGTCTCCTCGTCAAGTGCTATGCAGTCTGCGCCTGACTTGTTGACCGGGCAGTACTTTATGCACTCCAGGCCGCACTTTCTTGGCATGCACAGCTCCTTGTCAAGCACTGCAACGCGGTGGGTCATGGTGTGGTATTGATGGCACCTTTGTTTATACCTACTTTGAGACGACTGTTCCCTGCACGTGGTCAGGCGTTACGTTAATAGATGAGGGTTTGGCGTTGATAGTCAAGCCGGCCATAGCGTCAGGGTGCGACCCAATCCCATTCCGAACTTGGAAGTCAAACCTGATGTCGCTGTTGTGCTACTAAGATGCGAGAGCCCTTGGGAAGCAACAGTGCTGGCATTTCATTATAATCTGGGTTCTGTGCGTGATGGTATGCCTGCAGGAAAATGCCATATACTGTAACCCATCCTGCCCTCTGGATCCCTAGGTGCCTCCCGCTGCATCTCTGGGCATGCCTTTTAACGCGCATTCCATGGAACCGCTCAAAATGGAATGTGCATGTTTTGTCTTCCCAAATACTGCAGAATGGGAAAATACCACGTTCCGAAAAACATGGGTTTTGGATTTTTCTGCACCGTCATCATCATTTTATCCCTCTGAACTTTTCCTGTGTTCCTTGTCGCGTGGATTCTGCATGACCATGTGCTGCAGCAGTTACAGAGCCATCCTGCCAAATTCTCTGTTACAGCCGCACCGTATTTTGTGCCCCGGGATGATCTGTCCAGATTCCGCATGCCTTGGATCTTGCCTGATCTGAGCTGTGCCTTCCACCATGTGCCCGTTTTTTTTATACCACAAACCTCTTGGCAAATGTTCTTGCATGTCCTGTTTTCCTGCACACCAACCTGCAATCATCATACGTCACATGAAATTCCTGCTATAGCGGCGAGCGAAAATTCGTGCAAACAGATCTCTCTGTAGCATGTCCTGATGCTCTTTCCGGCGCTCTGTCAGACCTTCCAATATTGTCGTCGTTGTCGGATCCAAGCCGACCTGTCGAATTGTTCATTCCAGAACCATCCGATCCGTGATCCTCGCGCCTTGTGACGACCTCGACACCTGCAATGGTGCCTCCACGATTCCCGTGGGCTTGGCCGCCAGTCTCCTCCGTATGGAGACAGTCATTATCCAAAATGTTTTTTGCCGCGTTCTTGTCGGCATGGTGGCACCATCCGCATGAGACGCAGACAAATGATTCGCCGTTCCTGGATTTCTTGTCCACTACCCCGCAGGCAGCGCATCTCTGGCTTGTATGTGCGTGTTCCACGCGTCTTGAAATTCCGCCTTTCTTTGTAAGAGGTCGCCTTTGCGAAGCGATTCCATGCCTGATTTGCCCCGATTAATTACCAACCGAGCTACGTTTTCGGCTGTAAATGCCCATTTAATTGGCATTATTCTGGGTTTTTTCCGGGCGGGGAGGAGGGTCCGGCCGAGTTATGTTTTGGCCGATCCGGTGATCGGGTTTGCGAAGTGGCCTTTTTTGGCGCGGCCGGGGCGCTGAGTTGTGCCGGGATCGGGTGACAGCCGGTACGGCAGCCTGACATGCGCCAGACTGCCGGCGCGACGGGTCTGCGTGGGGCAGTCAGGGAGTGGATTTTGCAGGATTTATGCGACTGTTGCTGCTGCTGCCGGAATTTTTTCGACGAGGCCGTGCATGTAGTCGACCAAAAAGTCGTGCGGGTTGACTCCGCGCCTCCTGCACGTCTCGCGGACGGTGGCCAGGACGGCGTGGTTGTATGCGCCGGCAAGGCTCTTGCTGCCGCCTGAGACCTTCCGGGATGCGACGCTGGGCCGCAGGGGACGCTCGGCATCGTTGTTATGGCACTTTGTGTTGAGGCGGATGAATGGGAACAGGTGGGTGATCTCGCGCCGCAGCCGCTTGACAAACCTCTTGCAGTGGGCGTCTGTGTAGCTGCCAGAGATCAGGCGCCTCACCCGGGCCTGGAGGTTGCGCACCTTGAGGTTTCGCGCGGCCCCGTCGTCGTCCGGGTCAAGCCCCTTGTCCGGGTACCATGAATCGATGATTATCCCCTTCAGGGCCTTGGCAAACTTTTTGAATTCGGGTCCGGGGGATTTCATGGTCAGGGTGCGGAGGATCTCGCGGAGGTAGTGGTAGTGGCACTTTTGGTGGGTCTTGCCGATGCGGTTCCACGGGGCGTGGGAGTCGGAGGTGACGTGGCCGCCGTACCCTCCAAGCAGCGACACCAGGACGTCGCCTCCCCGGCTCTTGTCCACGTGAAAGACAGTCGAGTCGTCACCTACCAGCACCCACAGCCAGTACAGTATCCCGGCTATCTTCCAGCTCGTCTCGTCGCCAAAGACATGCTCTGAGAAGAATATCTCCCCGAGCATCTCCTCGTAGAGGGGGTGGAGGGATCCCGTAACGGCGTCCACGTGGCTGATGACTGTCGACTTGGCAAGGCCTGCGTGGTGGATTATGTTGATCAGACTGCAGATGATGCCGTAGGGGATGCCGTGCATCCTCATGGTAGTCTCCAGGCACGTCAGGCTGGCACCGAACCGCCCCCCTGGGACGACCCCGGGGATCTCGGGGGCAAACTGCCTGCCGCATTCCCTGCAGTACCTGCGGACGACTGTATATTGGATGGCAGTCAGTTTCCCGTCGATGATCTCCTCGACTACCCGGAAGGTCACCTCGGTGGGCCCCGTCGAGAGGGCGTGGCCGTGCGGGCAGGAGTGCAGGTCGACCAGCCTCTTTTCAGATATCGGGGGAGGGTTCCGGCCGGTGCGCAGGCAGACGACCTTCCTGAACGGGTCCGGCGCAGGCCCGGGCGACTCCCGGAGCCGCCTCTTGGAGCGGCGGCTTTTGATGCCCAGGTTCTCGGCTGCCAGCGCCGAGTTGGCCGCGCGCGCCTCCCTTAGCTGCGAGGCATGCTCGGCTGCCTGCCGTTCCAGGCGGGCTATCCTGTCCATGACTGCCTGCGAGACGTCGCATCCCTGCAGGAGGGCGGCGTTTTCTGCCCTCAGCTTCTCTACTTCTGCACTCAAATTCTCCACATCTGTTCCCAGATTCTCTATCTCGGAGTCCTTTTGCGCGTTCTCCTCCTCCAGCTGTTCGATTCTGGTGCCCATCTCCGTCAGCATCGCGCGCTCCCCTGAGAAGGCCTCTGCCTCCTCCTTCAACTGCTCGATGTTTTTCCTCAACGCCACGCTCTCCTCGTCCCGGGATTTGAGCATGGCAAGGACTGATTCGAAGATGGACTTTGTGTCGGTTACGGAGTTCCAGTCAATCTTTTCCAAGTCGATTACAGGCACCATGCCACAACACTGGAAGGCATGATCCATAAAGCTTTTGGACACGTAGCGTCTGCCGAGAAATGCGGCACAAAAGATCCGGCAGGTGAGCCTTGATTTGAAAACTGTCCTGCCTGCGGACCACGCTGATAACGTGTAATTAATCGGGTATTTATGGTCGAAAACGTAGCTCAGTTGGTAATTAATCGGGGCAAATCAGGCACGGAATCGCTTCGTAAAGGCGACCTCTTACATTTTACCACCGACCTTTAACGCAGATAGTAATGGCATATACCAGCAATGAAAAATTCATATCAAAATCGCTCATAAATTTTTGATGCAACAGCCGTCTCTGGAAATTACGAGGTGCGTTGAATTCCCAAATGACGAGAAAAGACGCCCCGAACATTAGACATTGCATGCTCTGGTGCGCCGTGCATGGCACACGCTAGGCGGCGTGGGTCCGGTGCGGTTTGATGTCGTTCTAGATGGCCCTGTACAGAAAGTTTTCAACGACCAGATTCGGTTTTTTGTACCTCGTGTACCTGGTGATCGCCTCGCGGAGCATGCTCAGGCTGGTGTACGGCACGTCAAGCACTGCCCGTTTGAGATCCCTCCAGTACGTCTCTATGGCGCTCAGGTCCGGGGTTGCAGTTGGCAGGAAGACTATCTCCAGGCCGTCTGTGCCATCAAGCAGTTTGCGTATGTTTGATGCCCTGTGCTGGGAGGCCTTGTCCATGATCAGGCAGATCTTCTTGAACCTGTACATCGCCTGCCTTAGAAAGTCCTCAAAGGTGTCCTTGGTAAACGCGTCGTACTGCCGGAACATGCCCCTGCCGTCCGTGGTGATCAGTCCATGGATTATCGTCTTGGAGTGTGAGCCGGTGTACGTGAAAAACGCCCGTATTCCCTTCCTGGTGTAGCCGCGTCTTCGCGGCCGCGCATCGGAGATTACTATGGACTCGTCCTGTATCGCTACGACTGTTCCTTCACTGTTCTTTTTTTTATAAGCTCTGGCATCTCTTTTTGGAATTTCCTGATCTCCTCGTCAGGTGCCCTTCTTGCATGTTTTCCTACGGGAACCTTCTGGGAATAGCCCCACCCGCGCAGTATCTGGCGCACATATCCGAGTTCGTACCTTACTCCGGTCTTCTGTTGGATGTATTGCTGCATCTCCATGCCCGTCCAGACAGGTTTCCTGCATGCGGCCTTTCTGATCTTCTTCATGTCTGCCTTGCTCGCCTTGGTCGGCCTGCCGGAACGCGGCATGTTTCCCAGCCTGTCAAATCCGACTTCCAGGTAGCGCTCGTGCCACTTGTAGCCCCACGAGGCTGACTTTCCCAGGGATTTTGCAGAATCCCTCATGGTTATCCCGTCACGTTTGACTCTGATGATCAGCATCATGCGGTCCTTGGTATCGCAGTCTGTCTCAGCGGCGTATCTTTTCAACATCGTCTTGATCTTCATTGACTATGCTACGTGAAATAAGCATAATTTCACATGGAGTTAAAATATTTTACAATCACATCAATTTTTCATCTTTGGTATAGTTGGATATGGACGATTTTTGTAACCTTCTAAGATCACACAGAACCCGCGTCAAGGCTCTGCCACATTACCGGGTGCCGGTCATGGGGCGTTAAATGAGTGACCTATACTGACGACCAAAAGTTCGCTCCAACGGCAGGATTTACCGATCCCATTCAATAGATCTTTACGCTGAGCTGGAATGTGTACGACATGGTCGCATCTTTTTGTAGGGATTTAATTTAACAATATTAATTCTAATTTGTTCAGATTCTTTCCGGTGTATGTAAAATTTGATTTTTAATTTTTCAATATGTTTCAATATGTCTGAAACCATTTTTTGTCCGTCCTCGTAATCATCCGAACCCAGGCGCAGCCGTGCCTCGTCTGCGTATTTTATTAATTTTTTCTCATTTTTATTTATTTTTCGCAAATAATCTCCCACCACTTGCCATTCCACAAGATACTCTTTTGCAAGTTCTTGTATCCTTGTAACTGTGTAGTTTTTTGATCAAATGGTGAATTCCATGCCTACAAAAAACTATGTATTTTTTTTAACATGGAACCAGATTCTCGCGCAGGACCGTGCAAAAATCATCTCCCCTTGCCTTGCATGTCTGCTTGATGCTCATCAGCACGGCAATCGCGTCTGCGCCCTTCTTTGACCTGCTCCCGTTGCTGTTCTTGCGAAGAATGACGTACGGCCTGATGGCCCGCTCTGCCCGGTTGTTGTGGTATTCGACATCGTCTGTCTCCAGAAACGCAAACAGGTGATCCCTTTCCCGCACCAGCCTCTTGCGCATCCTGTTGCAGTGCTTGCAGTCGCGGTCCTTCTCGAGCCTGCCTATCAGGGACGCGATGCGACGGTCCAGCCTCTTCTTTGTGGCAAGCGCGTCTGCTCCTCCCGGAATGGCACCGTCGACGTGCGAGTCCCACAGTATGCTGCGCAGCGTCCTTGCGTGCCGCCGGTAGTCCTGGCCGGGATTTTTGTATCTCAGGGTGTCCTTGATGTCCCGGGCGTAATGCAGGTGGCACTTTTGGTGCATGGTTCCTATGACGTTCCACGCTCCCCACGAGTCAGACGTCACGCATCCCGAATAGTCCTTGCCAAGCATCTTTTTTGGAACCTTCGAGTTCCTGCGGCGGTGTACCTCGTAGATTACGGCGTACTTTGTTACCACCGCCCACAGCCAATAGTTGGTGCCGTTGACGCGCCAGACAGACTCGTCCCCATTTATCGCAGGCGAGCGCCTCACCTCCTCCTTGATCTTCTCGTACAGCGGCCCAAGCTCCCGTGCCATCCTGCACACCATGCGGTTTATGGCAGATTCGGTGATCCTTGCAGAGTACGTTAGCAGGACAATCTGGCATATCCTGAGGTCTGACATGCCGTGCAGCCTGAGGATGACCATCATTATCATAAAGTTGATCCCGTACCTGGAGTTTGGCAGTGCCAGCGGGGTCCTGCCGGACACGGTCTTCTTGCAGTTCCTGCAGCGCCTTCTCTTTACTGTCACCTTGATGTGCTCTAGTTCCACCCTGGCAGCCTCCCTTACGACCTTTGTGTACGTGGATACGCACTCGGAGAGGTCGGAGCTGCCGCAGTTGTCGCACGTGTGGGGATCTGCCGTCTCCTCCGCGTCTATTCTTTCAGGACGCCTGAGGCCGGTACGTCTGTGGACGCTTGGCCTGCCCTTGGCCTTTGTGCGGCGTCTGGCACCGCCGGTCTTTTTGTCAGGTTTTGCGCCGATGCTCCTTGCAACGGCAGCCGATATGACGCCCTTTGCTTCCTGCAACTCTGCCGTGAGGTCCCGGATCTGTCGGAGGGCGGCAGCGTAAAGATCAGCGAGATTGGCCAGCTGACGGTCTTTTTTGGCCAGCTGCCCTGCCATCATCTCCACTTTTTCCTCCAGTTCTGCAATCCTTGACTCGGAATTATCATCAGGCATAATGCAAACCGTGGGAACTGATGATCTAAAAATTGGAATGGAGAGAAAAACTCGATCAAGTGATTAAAAATAGTTTCAAAAAAAACTACACAGACGTTTGTAGGCATGGAATTCAACGTTTGATCAAAAAACTACACAGTTACGTATCCTTTTGTTTATCGAATCCACGACATTGCCATGCCGCTGCAATCTTAATATTCCTCCGCACCCGCACACCAGTCATGCCTGTATGTGCAGTATGTGGGGAGTCGTGTGAAAACGACATCCGATTCCTCAATCACATGATGGAAAAGCACAGCTGGCGCAACCCAAACGTCGGAAAGCCTGACCGGAACAGCCGGGGCTACTAGAGGTTCTGCAGATAGTCAAGAACCAGCCTTACGCCAAAGCCGGTCGCGCCCTTTGGATTGTACGGCTTCTCCTTGGTGCCTGCCTGTTTCCATGCTACCCCTGCAATATCAATGTGGACCCACGGCGTGTCATTTATGGCGTTTTTCAGGAATGCTGCGGCCGTAATGGTGCCTGCGGCCCTTCCGATCCCGATGTTCTTCATGTCAGCCACATCGGACTTTATCATGTCCATGTAGTCCTGGTTCAGCGGCAGCTCCCAGACCTCCTCGGATGTCCTCCTGGAGGCATCCATTATCCTTGCAGCCTCATCTCTGTCATTTGAGACCATTCCTGCGACGTTGTTTCCCAGCGCAACAATGCACGCGCCTGTCAGCGTGGCAAAGTCAATTATCGCCCTGGGGCGATAATGCTTCTCCCCGTAGGAGAGCGCGTCTGCAAGAATCAGCCTTCCTTCTGCGTCCGTATTCATGATTTCTGCTGTCTTTTTGCTGTACAGTCTGATTATGTCCCCGGGCCTGTACGAGTCTCCCCCGGGCATGTTTTCTACGGCCGGCACTATCCCGATCAGGTTCACCCCTAGCCCCATCTCTGATGCGGCCTTGAGAATTCCCAGGACGGTGCACCCCCCGCACTTGTCAAACTTCATCTCGTCCATCTTCTCGCCTGGCTTGATGGAGATCCCGCCGGTATCAAAGGTCACAGCCTTTCCTACCAGCACCGTCGGCTTTGCCCCCTTTGCGCCTCCGCCATACTCCATAATTATAAGCCTGGGGCCGTTGCTGCTCCCCTGCCCCACTGCCGTAATTCCGCCAAACCCCCTCCTCTTCAGTTCGGCTTCTGCAACCACCCTGCACTTAATCTTGTTCTTCCTTGAGATCTTTTTTGCCAGGCCGGCCAGCACTGCAGGGGTGCACTCGTTTGGAGGCATGTTGGCAACATTCCTTGTAAATACAACCCCGTCTGAAACGATACCGGCTGTCCTGGCCGCAGGCCCTGCCCCGCTTGGCGCCACCACTGTAAAATCAGGCAGCGCATCGCCCTTTTCGGACTTGAACCTGTCAAACCTGTACAGCGACATCACGACCCCCTCGATGATGCGGGACGGTGACGCATCCCCATCCGGTGAAACTATTGAAAACTCTTTTACCCCAAGACCTGCTGCCTTTTGCGCAATCCTGCCTGAGACAAACCTGACCGTATCCTCTGTTGTCTCCCTGCCAAGCCCTGCAAGCAGTATCCTCTGGTGTTTGGCATTCGGGGAATAAACCACGCATGTCGCCCCCATCTTCCCCTTCATGTCTGCAAGCGCCTGTCTTACTTCCTGCGACACCTTGATTCTGTCAAATCCCAGTATCTCGTCTCTTCCCTCGTGCACAAACCCGCACAGCATCTCTGTCTTTTCTACGGATTCTGCAATTCTCATCAAGACACCATGCGCCAAATGCGCTATTTAGAGCATGCCATGATCTGCAAACCCTGTATTGTCCCTAGGATCTCATTCCTGGCGTTGCCATTCCCCCGTATCCGGGATCGATCTTCTGCCTTGGACTCAGCGTGGTGTCGTGGTGGCACGCCTTGTTGCACACGGGACAGAACTTTCTGTCCAGGGTGATGCACTGGCATATGTGGTTCTTGACGTATGCCTGTGCGGCCTGGTTCCACTCGCCGGTACCGTTACAGTACACGCACATGCCGGATGTACTCCTGCCTGTCCCCCTGCAAAAGTCGCACTTGTCATTCCCCATGGCTCTATCTTCCATCCGGTACGCTTTAAATCATTGTCCCGCACAGCTTACTGACATGGATATCTCTCCCATCCTACACCGCATCCCCCATTCCACAGAAGTAGATTTTTATTCAATTTGTCAAGATACGATACGATGGGGCTCAACTATTACCAGATAAAGAGAAAAGTGCTTCGGGCCCGCAGGCTGGTGATACGGGCAACGGGCATTGCAGGCTCCGGGCATCCGGGGGGCTCGTTTTCCATGGCAGAGATCCTCGGCTGCCTGTTCTACAAGCACCTGAGGTTTGATCCAAGCAATCCGGAATGGGAGGACCGGGACAGGCTAGTACTCTCCAAGGGGCATGCGGCCCCCGGGCTCTTTGCAAACATGGCAGTTGCAGGATACATCCCAGAGTCGGAGCTTGACACGCTGAGAAAGCTTGGCAGCAGGCTCCAGGGGCATCCTGACCTCAAATGCCCAGGGGTGGAGTTCTGCGGAGGCTCCCTTGGAACGGGACTCTCCTACTCTGTCGGCGTGGCACTTGCAGCCAAGATAGACTCCAAGGGGCATCACGTCTACACCGTAATCGGTGACGGGGAGTCTGACGAGGGCCAGATATGGGAGGCTGCAATGACTGCTGCAAAGTACAAGACTGACAACCTCACGGTATTCCTTGACAGGAACTTTATCCAGCAGGACTCCTACACCGAAAAGGTGATGCCGCTTGACAGGCACCTTGCAGGCGATGACCTCTCCGAGATGTGGAATGACGCCTCCCGTTGGAGGACCGGCGACAAGTGGCGCTCCTTCGGGTGGAACGTAATCGAGATAGACGGACACAGGATAGAGCAGATTGATGCGGCCATCACGCAGGCATGCGCAACCAAAAACGTCCCGACAATAATAATATCCCGCACCATAAAGGGCAAGTCAGTCGAGCACATGGAGGACAATCCTCAGTGGCACGGCAAGGCCCCTGCGCCTGACACCATCCCGATAATCAACCAGGAGCTGGACTCGCAGTTCATGATTGCCCCCTCCATAATTGCAGGGGACATGAACGACCTGCCCGGCGAGGTGGGACGGTGCGTCTCGGGAAGGGCCGACTATATCCACCTTGACGTCATGGACGGGAAGTTTGTCCCCAACTGCACCTTTGATCACACCGCCATACAAGACCTCAGGCCCCTTACGGTTATCCCCTTTGACACCCACCTTATGATAGACGACCCGGAACGGCACGTGCCTGACTACATCCGTGCAGGCAGCGACATCATCACGGTCCATGCCGAGGTGACTGACAGGGACTCCTTTGGCAGAATATGCGACACCCTCAGGCAGAGCATGGTTGGCGTGGGCCTTGCAATCAACCCCGACACGGAGCTTCCGGAGTGGTCCTACTCGTTCCTGCCGATAATCGACCAGCTCATAGTGATGTCTGTGGTTCCCGGAAGGTCAGGCCAGAAGTACATTGAGGAGACGCATGACAAGATGGCCCGCCTGATGCCCCTCCTGCAAAGTAACGGCTTTGCAGGATACGTTGAGGCCGACGGCGGCATCAACCAGGACAACATAGGCTCCGCGTTTGCCGACGGCGCCCGCGCCTTTGTCGGGGGCGGGGCCATCATAGGTAGATCCGACGTGCCGGAGGCAATCCGGGAGTTCCGGGACGGGGCCGTCGAGTCCAGAAGGCGGCTCCTTCTTGCAAGGGCCCACTCCCTCGGGGGCACAGACCTTGTCCGCAAATGGATAGACCTGCACATGGTGGGCGCAAAAAAAGAGCAGATAGAGGCACTGGCACGGGAGGCACGATACCTTTGAGCAAGCCTGTCATGACTGACATGCGCTCAGAGTACTCCCGGGCACTCATCAGGATGGGGAGGACAAATAACCGGATAGTGGTGCTCGGCGCTGACACGACTGACTCGCTAAAGACTGCCGGGTTTGGCAGGGAGTTTCCCGACAGGTTCTTCAACGTGGGAATTGCCGAGGCAAACTTGGTTACGGTGTCTGCGGGGCTTGCAGCATCCGGCAAGATCCCGTTTGCAAGCACGTACGCCATATTCCTTCCGGGCAGGGCAGTAGACCAGATACGAAACAACATAGCATATCCGTCCCCGCCCGGAAAAAGTGGACTCAACGTAAAGCTGGTGGTGTCCCACGGAGGCCTCTCAGTCGGGCCCGACGGGGGATCGCACCAGCAGATAGAGGATATTGCCATCATGAGGGCGATTCCCAACTTTTCTGTGTTCATTCCGGCAGACACCGTTGCAGTCTCTGCGCTGATCGACTTGATGGCATCAAGTTATGGGCCGTTCTACATGAGGATGTCAAGATCAAAGACCCCGCTGGTACACCCCGAATCCCAGGAGTTCCAGACAGGCAGGGGCATAACGGTCCGGGACGGCTCTGACTGCACCATCGTATCATGCGGAATAACCGTACACATGGCCCTTGAGGCAGCCGACATCCTGCAGAAGCGCGACGGGATATCCTGCCGCGTCCTTGACATGTTCTGCGTAAAACCCATAGACTCTGCGCTGCTGGAAAAGGCCGCGCGCCAGACCGGGTGCATCGTAACTGCCGAGGAGCACAACATCCTTGGGGGCATGGGCTCTGCAGTTGCAGAGTCGGTGTCAGAGTCGCACCCCGTGCCAGTCAAGAGGGTGGGGGTGATGGACATGTTTGGCGAGTCTGCGCACGACGTGGAGGTCCCGCTCCTGCTTGAAAAGCACGGAATCACACCGTTTAATATGGCAAGGCAGGCTACCCTTCTGAGGGAAAAGCTATGAAGATATTTCTTGATACTGCCAACCTGGAATCCATCAGGAGGTTCAACGACATGGGGCTGCTGGACGGCATCACCACGAACCCATCGCTGCTCTCAAGGGAGGGCGGCAACCCAACAGAGGTGATGGCCCAGATTGCCCAGATTGTCAGCGGCCCTGTAAGCCTGGAGGTGATCAGCACCGACTACGACGGGATGCTTGCAGAGGGCAGGAGACTCTACGAATACGGCAAGGGGGTGGTAGTCAAGGTCCCGATGACTCCTGACGGCCTGAAGGCGTGCAGGACCATGTCTGCAGACGGCGTCCCCGTGAATGTAACCCTGATATTTTCTGCCAACCAGGCGCTGCTTGCGGCAAAGGCGGGGGCCACATACGTGAGTCCGTTCATTGGCAGGCTTGACGACGTGGGCCAGGACGGCATGCAGCTGATAAGGGAGATCAGGGAGATATTTGCAAACTATTCGTTTAAAACGCAGATCCTTGTGGCCAGCGTGCGCCATCCCCTGCACGTGATCCAGGCAGCCCGGGTGGGCGCAGACGTGGTGACGCTGCCCCCTGCGGTACTGGACAAGATGATGAAGCATCCCCTGACCAAGCTCGGACTGGAGAGCTTTCTTGCAGACTGGGAGAAGATTCGAAAGGGCGATCCTGAAGTCAGGATCTGAATGAAAAAATTCTAAAAAAAATTTCTACTTGGTACCCTTGCTCTTTCTTGAACCGGTGCCTCTTCCTGTAACACGCGTCATTCCTTCCGTGGACGGCGCCGCCTTTGGATCCGGTATGTCTCCGAGCTTTGTTGTGCCGGTGCCCCTGCCGGTATGGACAGTTCTGTTTGCAGCCTCTTTCTTTCTTAACGCCTGAATCTTTTTAAACTCGTCTCCAGACCACTTCTTTGGATCGTCGTCAACTTCGATTGTTCCAGTGCCTCTGCCGGTGCGTATTTTGATTTTTCCCATGTTCTAGATTAAAACCTCTTGTATTTATCTACTTGTCGTCTTGGAAATTGCATACGAGGATCCACAGAACCGGAGGTTTGGGAATGCCGATGTGCAGCACCCTGTTGTTCCCTGACCGGGTTCCGTCCCCCCCCTCTGATACAGCCAGAATGCCGGGCAGAAGCCCAGTCTGGATCCTCATGTCCTGCGACAGCCCCTCCTGCGGAACGTATGCCGGGACCATCGAAAACGCGGCGGACCGCTCCGGGGCCATCCCGTGCTTGGCTGATGCCTATCTGCTTATCCAGCCCAGCTTCCTAAAGTAGATGACCATCAGGGCCGCGGGGATTATCGAGGCCACGATGATGATTGTAAACGCGGTGAGCGGCCCGAACAGCATGGCATCTGCGCCCGGCAGGCTGACGTTCATTCCATAGAATGTCCCGATTACGGTTGCAGGTATTGCCAGGGTGAATATGATGGTCAGCATTCCAAGTACCTTGTTTGTCTTTTCCGTGCTCAGCACAAAGTCCGTATCCTTGTAGATCTCCATGGTCTCCCTTGACTCCTCCAGCGTCTCAATCACCTTGTCTATGTGGTCTATCACGTCGTCAAAGTACAGGCCGAGTTCCTTGTCGCCTCCCTCCGAGAGCCTCTCGACCCCCCTTGCAATCTCTTGTACGAATTTTTTGAGCGGGTTTGCCATCCTCCTCAGCCTGTTGATCTCCCTCCTGAGCAGCGCGATGCTCCTTGCCACCGACTTTGTCTCG
Organism: Candidatus Nitrosopumilus sp.; assembly: GCA_965238275.1. Classification (GTDB taxonomy): domain Archaea; phylum Thermoproteota; class Nitrososphaeria; order Nitrososphaerales; family Nitrosopumilaceae; genus Nitrosopumilus. Next base: position 181,605 of record OZ250186.1, on the reverse strand, counting down.
TCAAATACGCCGTCCTCCATCTCGTCCAGGTTTGCTATTATCTTTCGCGACGTGTGCAGGAGATCATCCACCAGGACGTCTATAATCTTGTGCAGCATTGTTCCAGGAGACATGGATGCCTGCTCTTTCTCAGAGTTCCTGTAGGACTTTGCAAGCTCGACTAGCGGGCCCAGGTCCCCCTGGTGTACAGTTATCAGAAAGTTCTTTCCGGCAAAGACTGACAGCTGGCTGTTCCTTGACACTCCGGTCTTTTGTGCCAGGGGCGGAAAGTGCAGGATTACAAAGAAGTGATCATCATAGCTGTCAAGCTTTGGAAGCTCAAACCTTGTAAGGCAGTCCTCCACGTTGAGCATGTTCAGGCGGTACTCCTCTGCCACCTTTTCCATGTACTGCCTGTCGGGGTTTTGAAGGTTCAGCCATGTGAACCGCGCACCCTTTATCCTCTCGTTCTTTTGGATGCTCTTGGCATCGTCCAGCGGCTTCTTGTTGGGTCGCAACTTGTTTGATATGAATCCCTTCCTCAAGTCGAAGAATACCCTGTTGCAACAAATTTAAAGCGATCGTTCATGCCGCGCAGGCACGCGCAACCGGCCTACTACTTGAACGGAAGCAGCTCGTTCATTCCGATCCATACGATGACAAGGGCTACGCCCATTCCAATCCACCATAACCGCATACCTAAAATCAAAACCTAGCTAATAATAAATCTAAAGTCCGGGCGTTCCGGAGCGGTTCTGATGGCCGGGTACGGCACAACCTGGCCTCAGAAACCGTCCATGACTGTGCAGAACCGGCAGTCATGTCCAGGGTCTGGATGCCTCGGACTCAAAGATTATTACGGGAGGGGTGCTGCCCTATTCTGGTGGCCCTCGTAGTACAGTGGTGAGTATAGGGGATTGTGGATCCCCGGACAGGGGTTCGATTCCCCTCGAGGGCCTACACACATTATTCTGCATCGGCAGGATACGTTTGGCATGCGTGCATGATGGTTTCTGGGGGTTGCAGGCTAGTTGAATGAATCTGGAGCAGGAGAGAATGCGATGTATTTCTGATTGAGCACCACTGCTGACACCGTGTCGCCCGATACCAGACCCATCTTTTGAAGCCCTGTTACCGTCCCATAGAACAGCGCACACTGCATCTTAGCATCACTGATCCGGGGACTGTACATCAGATAGTATTGCCCATCTCCTGCGTCTATCAAATAGGCCTGTCCTTCACTGGATCGTTCCTCGATGTTGATTATCTGCCCCGTTCCCTTTATCACCTCGCCGACGTATTCCGAGTTGTTCCTGACCAGGTCTGCGTGATCCACATCCAGAACCATCTGTTCAAAATAGTCAGGTAAAACGATTCCCATCTGCTCTTCTATCATGCTTATTGTTGTGTAGAACAGTGCCGCGCCGGCTACTACTATTACTGCGATGATGATTCCTATGATGATGCCAACCTTTGCTATTAATCTCACTGTTTGACTGTATGTGTCTTACTATAATAATCTATGTAGATTGGTAACTGTCTGCACAGGCACATGTCCCGGTCAATTTTTAGGCATGGACCTGAAATCTAGGCGCCTGCTCCGTATACGCAGAATTTCTATTTCAGAACGCAGAATCGCAGGCGGTATTATGTCATCATGCAGCAAGGCCCGAGGGATGCAGTCCTGAATGGTTATTCATTCCGGCAAGACATGGGCAGTCACCTGACCTGATGGGAAATTCGACATTGTCCTGTTTGCCACTGCCTCATTAGTGATTCATAAAGTGGCGTTGCTGCAAAAGGATGCAACAGAACCCACACGTGCACAAATCCAGGGTGATGGTGCAGTAGCCGGTACTAGAATATGCCGAACTTGCTTGACTCCATCTCTTCCTTGATGGCAAGCTTGAACCTGGGAGATTTTGACTCCACGTTCCTTGTCAGCCATGTCAGAAACTTCTTCTCGATGTTCTTTCCCTTCAGGGTGTTATAGTCTGGCCCCATCGTCTCTGCCAGCTTTTGAATGAGTGATCTGTTGATACTCAGGACAAAAAAGTGCCATCCGAATGCAAACTCCGAGTCAGTCATGGCAAACTCGTCTTCTGCGTGAACCATCTCCTCTAGCAGGGCCAACTGGTGAATGAGTGCCTTGCTAGTCTTATCGTAGTCCACTGCTGATACGTTGATGTTGAGCCTGCCTTCCATACACTGTATTCTGCTGTACAAAATAAAAGGATTACATATGTTGTATTTCATTGCATGTCTCCAAAATTGTTCACCCCCATCTTAGCGTGCAGACACGGAGCGGTCTTACATGACTTGGGATTTGATCCGGGATGACGGTGACTGCGTAATGTCGCCCGAAAAAGTGACTGGCGTAACCCGGATTGAAAACTGCAAAACCGCGATCCTTCTTAAATAAAACTCACAACATAATATCCATGAATTATGATGCATCAGGAGATATGCTGTGAGCCTGTCTGAGACGTTTGCCAAATATAGCCAGGCGCTTGCAGCCTCACAGGACAGGCAGCGCGGAATATACGACTCCTGCAGCGGCAGGACTGATGAGTTTTACGACACATTCCTGAACCGGCTGGTCAGAAGGTACAAGGACCAGATGGCAGACCGGGAATGGAAGGGAAACCTGCTGGAGAGGTTCCGGGACTTTTTTGGAACAGACAGTCCTGCGTTTGTGGCAGTGGACGGGACATCTGAGAAGATTCAGCTTGAAGAGTACGCCGTGTTCTTTGCAGCCTCGTACGGGGTCAGGGGCACGTTCCTGCTTGACGGCACCGACTCTGTCATGTATGAAAAGCGCAACCTCAATGACGAGCTGAGCATGGTTGCATATGTTCCGGTTCCGTTTGCAGAACTCGACGGGATATCTGGCATAACCCTTGACGACCAGAGCCAGTTTTCAATGACCGACATACACAACAGGCTGATGATACTGGCAGAAGTCTACCTTTTGTACAGCGAGGTTACATCTGACAGACCCCCGAACATACTGCTCTGGGATCAGACTCTCAGCGGTGCGCTGCACTGGCACACCCCTCCAATCAACGAAATTCCGATGGTAAACCACTCCTACGAGTATGATGGCCGGCAGCTGACAATGGCAGACGCCATCATCTGCCGATCCCACCCGTACAATTCCATGCTTGAGATTCCCTCAAAGTCGGGGGGATTCTTCAACATACCAAGCCGCATGCTCTATGAGGTATTCTCCTCCCCTGACCGGGAGGCCAGGGTGTCCGGCATTGCCACGCTGCTTGGCCAGCCAGAATCCCAGGTAAGGCGCGTGCTTGAGCAGTTCATGGGGGAGACTGAGACTCCTGATGGCACAACACATCCCGGCTGCCTGTACCACGACCCGTCAACGGATGTCGTAAGCCTCAACCCGAGGCATGAGGATTCCTGGGGGTTTGTGGTGGGGCTGGTCGTAAACCTGTGCACCCGGCTGTTCCGGGACAGGGATGTTGCAGCCATGACATACTCGGGAAGATGGATCACTGCTGCAGACATCGGCTTTATGATATCGACCCTGCTTCGGAGAATGATTGAGGTGTGCTGGGAAAAGCACATCCTGGCAGTCGGCGTCGTAAAGGACTCGGCATCAAAGTACTTTACCAGAAACTATCTTGGGGTGATGAGAAAGGAGGGACACTATTCAGACTATGAAATATCTGATCTGCGCGGCCTGCTGTGGTCGGACCGGCTGGCAATGGAGCGCCTGCAGATTGCAGATGCCAGTCTTGATGCGCCGTGGACCACCATAGAGTATGATTCGGTCTTCCAGACACTCTACCTGACCTCCAGAACCGACCCCCAGAGAATCGCCATCAGGACCATACCAACCACCGAGAGAATGTTTGCAAGGCACCTGACCATGCTGTACCTTGTCAGGCAGAAGGGAAAGACAATATTCAACCACGGACTGTTCGTAGACAGAGTGCTTTTGCCCGAGTTTGACTCGGAGAAGACCGGCAAACATCCGATTTGCGCCCAGGCAGCCGAGGCGACCCTAGATGTCCGCCCGTTTGTAGATGTTGACAACACCGTGGCCAATCCCGTTCTGGATTTTGTGACGCTGTTCCTTTACAGTACTGCCTCCAACAGGTTCCCTGATGTCATGGGGTATCCAGAACCGCTGCACAAGGCAGACCTTGGAGCCAAGACATTTGCCAGGATGGTGCAACCGATGATCCAGAGCAGCACCATGATGGACAGCCACTACATGAAGCCGTGGTCTACGTCTGTTCGGGCAAAGAGGAGGTTCAAGTGACGTTCCGCGAAGAGACCGGCAGGCTGATGGATGTCGGATTTGACGAGAACCACGGATACGTGTACACGGTATGGTTTGACTATACCAGAAAGCTGATGAACGAGCTGAAGGCAGGGGATCTCATATCCGTGCCCAGCTTTTCATACTCGCACGGGGACAAACACTACAGCATCCTGAGCATCACCTCGGTTATGCCCTTTCACTATGCCACGGCGGGGGACCAGATGTCAGGATACCCCGTGTTTCTTGAAAAGACCCGGGACGAGGTGTACAAGGATTTTCTGAGCCAAGACGACGTCTCTTCTGAGGAGACCACAAAGATCAAGGTGAGTGCCACCCATACGGGACAAGAACTTGTAGAGGATCCTGACCTGCGCATCCGGGAGGAGTCGCAGATGCCCATGTTTGGCGGACCTGCCAGAATTCTGGGTGCCGATCTCGTGGGAATGATCTTCAACAGCGGCCTGGATGACAAGACCATGACTGTCGGGCACATCCAAAAGGGTGGCGTGGATATAGACCTGCAAGTCGAGGACATGGTCCGGACGCACATCGGGGTGTTCGGGTACACCGGCACCGGGAAGTCAAACCTTGTCAGCACGCTGGTGCACAAGCTTCTGGAGAAGAACCCCATACCGGTAAACGTGGTCATATTTGATCTGATGGGAGAGTACACCGCGCTGCTTGCAGACGTGCTGGACAGGGTGAATGGTTACATGTGCTTTCTTGGGAGGGACTCGCTCCCCATGCAGGTCAGGCAGTATCTTACTGACAGGAAGGATCTGGCAGGCGCCCGGGATGCGTTTATCGGCAGCATGCACATGCCTGCCCCGCTGCGAAACCCCGCCATGAAGCAGAGGTACAAAGAGATCTTTTCAAGACTGTTCTCTGCAGGAAAGATACGGCTGCATGTGCAGAAGCATTCAACGATAGGCCAGTTTCTGGACGAGCATACCCCGGAACATTACGTCTCCATGGAATCCAAGAGGATCACAAAGGAGATCTATCAGATATTCGGAGCCATGCCGTTTACCCGGGACAATCTGAACGCCCTGACAGACCATCTCAAAAACAAATCCCGCCTTGCGCAAAAATCAGGCTCCCAGACACTGCTGGAGGCGTGGATTGCAGCAGCCGCAAACTCTGCTGACTTTTTTGAACCACTAGAGGAGTTCAAGGTGGACAGGAACAAGGATCTGGTGGATCCCCTTGTCAGCGGAGGAAAGGGTGCGTCCCTTTACATAATCCAGGGGGAGAACGAAGACGAGATACGCCGGTTTGCCTACGACATTGCTGCCGACTCCAGGCACAGCGTATACTCTGAGAGGCGAAAGAGCGGACTGCACCTGCCGCTTACCTTGTTTGTGTTTGACGAGGCAGACGAGTTTATTCCGCAGAACGCCACCGGCACATACGAAACATCCACTGCAGCAGTCGAGACCCTGGCAAGAAGGGGCAGGAAGTTTGGCCTGGGTGTGCTGATTGCAACGCAGAGGGTCACCTACCTGAATACCAGCATAATGGCGCAGCCGCATACCTACTTTATCAGCAAGCTGCCAAGGATATCGGACCGGCAGAGGGTGATAGACGCATTTGGCACAACCCCGGACATCCTGCAGGAGACCTTCAAGTTCCAAAAGGGTGACTGGCTGGTTGTCAGCCATGATGCCACGGGGCTCAAGTCAGTACCGATACCGATACACACCGATAATGCCGAGGCGAGGATACGAGACGGAAAATCCTAGAACATACCGTACCTGGTTTTTGCATCTGGGATGAATATCTGGCAGGACTGTCACAGGATCCGAATGCCGGCGATTCCCAGAATCACTCCAACAGGTGCTCAAAGTCTATGTCAAAGTTCATCTTCATGAGCTTGACGTACGTCCTGATGGGTTCTGGCACCTCGTCCCCGCATGCAACGCCGAGCCTTTTTGCATTAGTCCATATCACCAGCGTCTGTATGATGGTCAGAAACCTGTCATTCTTTACATCAGGCGAGCCTGTGGCCTTTGTGTACCTCTCGGCAAACTCCCAGGCCGTGACAAAATCCACACACTTTACCCCAAACACTGCAAGCACCTGCTCCTGGACGCTTGCAGCCTTCCTGAACGGCGCCCTGTTGATGATGTACGGAAATCTCACGCCGTCCGGAAGGCATCCAGGCAGCGGGCCCCACACGGTTACCACCCTGGTTCCGGGACTCAGCGTCTCAAATCTTTCCATCATGGCATCTGTGACATCCTCGTCTGCAAACCAGAAAAGCACCACCGTGGCATCTGAGATGTCTGCCTCCCTGACATCACTGCACACCATCTGTACCCTGTCCCCAAGATTGGCCTGTGCAAGGCGTATCTTCTCTGCACTGCTGTCTACTCCAACGGCCCTTGCCGCCTGGAACTCGTCTGTCGCAATGCACGCACTCCTTGCATCCCCGCACCCCAGATGATAAAAGACGTCGCCTGGACCCAGATCCACAAACCGAAAGATCTCCCTTAGCATCCTGTCTGACACCCGTATGTCCTCCCCGCTAAGCAGGTTCTCTGGCAGCGTCTGGAGGTACTCTTCTATTTTCAACGGTGGTGGTGTTGTTGCATCCTGAAATTTATTCCCTTGTGAGGTTCTGCCTAGGATTCCATGGGGTGCGGCGTGCAAGGACGTCCTGTCTCATGTGTGGTGCCAAAACGAAATTCTGGGTATGAGGTTCTATTCCCTGATGCTTTCGAGCTTTGATACTGCCTGCCACAGCTGTGTCCTGACGTATGATGGCATGTTGGGATCCTGCGTGACATCGTCCAGCAGGCTTATGGTGTTTGCGGCCCTTACAGACAGCGAGTACTCGTCGCTCTTTAGCTCCGTGACCAGGTCTGCGACTGACTTTTTTATCGTCTTTGGAGTGGAGTTGTTTGAGGCGATCTGGTTTAGCGTCTCGATTGCGTCCCTCATTGACTCCTTGTTATGTTCACTGCTTGCCATTGCTACCAACTATCCTGATGTCCCTGAGTATATAGTTACATCTCCACAAATACGTCACCTGACTCCACCTTGACTGCATATGACGTAAGATCCCTTATCTTGACTGGAAACTTGCTCATCTTCCCCGTCTTGCACTCAAACTGGGCCCCGTGCCAGCCGCATGTAACGGTACATCCGTCCAGCGCGCCCTCTGAGAGGCTTGCCCCTGCATGCGTGCACGTATCGTCTACGGCGCAGTACTCCCCGTCGATGTTTGCAATCATGATGTCCAGGCCGTTAACTGATGCCTTTACCATGCTTCCCGGAGGAATGTCTGATGCCTTTCCAACTTTGATTCTGTCCATTATGGCTTCTGCAGACTCCCCGTATTTTTTTGTAGCTATGAACCCGGACGGAAAAACTGGCAAGACACTGTCTGCTGCCGCGTATGGATTCTATCATTGCCTGGCATTCCTGTGGACATTTCAAGCGTCCAAGCCACTTAGATTGAATCCTGTTCTCAACCCAAATCTTGGCAGCATTGGCACAGACAAAATGCAAAATGATGACGATGACGCAGTAACAAAAAATGAGACATAATCCCAATTTCTGACTAATTTTTGCCCACATCCTAAATACCCAAAAATACTATTTCCTATCAGCTAATAATCACTACGTTACAGGAAATGGGCGTTTTGAGTAAAGGTATGGCACAAATGGACTAATTTGGAAACCAGGCCCCGATGTCTGCCTTAAAAATTATTTTATACGATTGTAGATCGCCTTGAACTCTTCGGAGATATCATATGCGGTGTTTAGTATTTTGGTAAGCTGATTCATCGATATCAAATCATTCCCAATTTGTCTTAAAATAGTCAGAGCCTTTTGCGGGGATGCTGGAGACGGTGACCTTTGGCTGGTCCATGTCTTAAAAGCATCACTCACGTCCAAACAAAAATTCAAAACAAATTGCCTCCAGTTTGACATTTTACTTAGTTTCTTTTCCTCCAAGAGTGCCTCGGACAGCTCACGGAACTCGTTTTTTCTATCCGCGTACAGCTGTATCCGCGTATAAACCGAATAGCATCTCAAGCGCCTCCTCAATTTTTTCTTCACTGTATTCTGGAGTGTTTAACATGTACATTCCAACCAAATCCATAAAATAACTTACGCCTTATGATATATAAACCGAATATTGCTTGGGCAGATAACCGCCATCATTTGGGGTTGGAATATGCATCGAGCGGAGGCGAAAATGATGAACAAACACGACGCCTTGAAATACACCGGCAGATCCGGATGAGTTTAGAAAATCTGTTATGAAATAATTTAACACATGAGCGGGAAATCCCACACCATTCATGGGTTGGATGAAAGCGAACAATGCAACTGCCATGCGGGTTATATTCAACGCACACGTATAACAAACATGTGTGGTTTTGTCTCGACTCACAACCATGCCACCAATAACAACGTGGAGGGGCAGAAATGAAGAGTTTCAAGTTTCGCCCGTATCCGACAAAAACACAACAGGCACGTATGGACGAGTCCTTGGAGGCGTGCCGCAGGCTGTACAATGACTTTGTATACGAATCACGTTTGGCATACAAGGAAGGGCACAAGATGAAATTTGACGAGATGCAAAGGATGATTCCTGCCATGGTTCCTAAAAATACGCCATTGTACAGCAAGGCGGCTCAGATGGTTCTGTGGCAGTTCTATAACAACATCAAGGTCCTGTCTTCGGCATCAAAGAAGGGCAAAAAAATTGGCAGGTTACGATTCAAGCCAGGATCAAGGCACAGGAGCATAAACTACAACCAGTCCGGGTTCTGTTTTCTGCCAGACGACACCCTGAAACTCTCAAAAATCGGCAAGATCAAGTGCGTGATCCACCGCAAAACAGCCGGAAAGACAAAGGGTGTCGTAGTGAAAAAGGATCTTACAGGCAAATGGTCTGCGACTGCAGTCTGTGAGGACGTGCTGCTGACTGACAGGTGCTCACTGGAAAGAAAGAAAATAGTCGGCATTGACGTTGGCCTGACCAACTTTGCATGTGATTCTGACGGCCACAAGATTGACAATCCACAGTTCCTGAAAAAGTCAGAAAAGAAACTCAAAAGGGCGCAACGACGCCTGTCAGGAAAGACCAAAGGCTCTTCCAACAGGCACAAGCAGAAAAACAGGCTTGCTGCCATCCACAAGAAGATAGCAAACCAGCGGCGTGACCTTGAGCACAAGGCATCAAGGGCGTACGTTGACAAATACGACACCATATTCGTCGAGGATCTCAGCATACAAAACATGCTGAAAAACCACAAACTTGCAAAATCAATCTCAAACGCATCATGGTACTCGTTTTTTCAAAAACTGGAATACAAAGCTGCAAACGCTGGTATTCTGTTTCGCAAGGTACCACCGCACCAGACAAGCCAGGGATGTTCAGGCTGCGGCAAGATAATCAAAAAAACCCTGACACAAAGAACGCACGTTTGCGATTCCTGCGGTCTAGTCTTGGGCAGGGACCACAATGCTGCCATAAACATCAGATCTCATGCAGAATGTGCCTGACCTAAAAAACTGAATTAAACTGGGTTATTCCTACATGCAGCACCACATGCAGTCGAATATTCACAGAACCGTAAAACATGGAAATCCAGGAACGGCAACCGAAACATTAAGATCGGTGGTCTTTACGCCACACCGTGATGGCAATGCTGGCAGAACCGATCGTGCAGAGAATACGGCAGGAAAACGAGTCGCTCAGGGAATCAGGAGAACTCCACAGGCAGAGGATCAGGGCCCTCAGGGAGGCACGCAGGACAGACCGGCAGAAGGGCGAGGCCCTCAAGGAACGCCTGACTGACCACTGGACCATCACGTCTAGGTTTCTTGACGACATCATAAAATATCCTGAATTCCTGCACGCCATGACGCTGCGCACCCCGGAAAGGTTTGACCACACGCTGAACCGCCTCAAGGAGCTTTTGGAGCGGAACGGGGAGACTGCGCTCTTTTGGGAAGTTGGGAGCAGATCAAAAAACTCCGGAAGCAGGCGCATCCTGCCCCTGAGGCACGCGTACCTGCTGTGGCTGTTTCGGTCAAGGCTGAGCATACCGCAGGAAGCCCTGGCCACGATGCTTGGCGTTGACCAGGCCACCGTCTCCAGGTATCTCCCGTTGATGACCAGGCTGCTCGGCGAGATAGACACGGCGCCGCGCAAAATCAGCGAGGCTGCACAAAAGGCCAGGACGCTTGAGGAGAGCAAGAAGATAATACCGGGCAGGAGGGGAGGAGAACTGATGGTGGACGGCACGCACAACCGGGTCAGAAGATCCGCGGACAAGGAGAGGCGCAAAAAGACGTACTCTGGCAAGAAGAAGGCACACACGTACAACACCAACATCGTGATCAACAAGCGCCGCGTGATAGTTGCGATAAGCAAGACAGTTCCGGGCAGCGTCCACGACAAGACCCTGCTCAACGAGGATCCGCCAAACCTTGGAATCATCACTGCAAGGATGGGCCAGAAGGACGTGCCCGAAAAGGAAAAGCCAGACGTCCTGACCGACAAGGGCTACCAGGGGACAAGGGAGGAATATCCAGAATGGCACATCAGGCACCCGTACAAGAAAAAGCCTGGTGCCGACAAAAAGACAGGTGGCCTGACAAAGAAGCAGCGCGCCTACAACCAGAGGGTAAACAGCTCCCGGGTGGCCATAGAGCACGTCATAGGGAACCTGAAGCAGTACAAGAGGCTGACTGACCCGTACGACGGCACCGAAGAGGAGTACAACGACGAGCTCAACGCGATTGCAGGAATGGTAAACCAGGATCTGATGTGGGACGAAATAAAACTCAGGGACGCGGACCTTCTCAAGAGGCTGGCAGAAGAAAGGGCGCGCCTCTGAGGCAGGGCGGCACGAGTCGCCTGGACGGAGTAAAAGATGCAGCAGTGCAAAAATGCCGCGCATAGCATTCGGATTCGCATGAATCTCCCCCTCCAATTCACCATGAAACAATCTGCCGCTCTGGTGGACAGATGCCGCACATCCGCCGGACATGTCTTGCTTTTCATTCTTGGAAACTAGATTTTTCACATGGACGAACAAGACGAATTTGTAAAATATGTGGCAGGTGGGATTTTCAGATACGGCCATGCCCAGCGCAGTTCGGACGTGATTTTATGGTTTGCCGCGTCAGGCGCATTCTGCATAGGATCTATCAGGCAGAAAGGGATTGCAACACTGCTACTATACCGGCAAATAGAATTTCATGTGATTGTAAAATATTTTTCCCACGTGCGGAGTTATACTCATCCCAAATTGTATAGTCAATGAAGATCAAGACGATGCTGAAAAGATACGCCGCTGAGAATGACTGCAACGTCAAGGACCGCATGATGCTCATCATCAGGATCAAACGTGACGGAATAACCATAAGGGACTCTGCAAAATCCCTGGGAAAGTCGGCCTCGTGGGGCTACAAGTGGCACGAGCGCTACCTGGAAGTTGGATTTGACAGGCTGGCTGACATGCCACGCTCCGGCAGGCCCACTACAGTGAGCAAGGCAGACTTGAAGAGGATCAGGAAGAACGCATGCAGGAAGACGGTATGGACGGGCAGGGAGATGCAGGAATACATCCAACAGAAGACCGGAATAAAATACAACATCATGCACGTACGCTACATACTGCGGAGCTGGGGCTATTCCCAGAAGGTTCCTGTAGGAAAGCACGCGCGCAGGGCCCCTGACGACGAGATCAGGGAATTCCAAAAGACGATGCCGGATCTTATAAAAAAAAGAACGACGAGGGAACAGTCGTAGCGATACAGGACGAGTCCATAGTAATCTCCGATGCCAGACCACGAAAACGCGGCTACACCAGGAAGGGAATACGGGCGTTTTTCACGTACACCGGCTCACACTCCAAGACGATACTCCACGGCCTGCTTACCACGGACGGCAGGAGGATGTTCAGACAGTACGACGCGTTTACCAAGGACACGTTTGAAGACTTTCTAAAACAGGCATTATACAAGTTCAGGAAGATCTGCCTGATCATGGACAGGGCCTCCCAGCACAGGGCATCAAACATACGCAAACTGGTTGAGAAAACAGACGGCCTGGAGATAATCTTCTTGCCGACTGCAACCCCGGATCTGAGCGCCATAGAGACGTACTGGCGGGATCTCAAGCGGGCAGTCCTTGACGTGTCATACACCAACCTGAGCATGCTTCGCAAGGCGATCACCAGATACACGAGGTACAAAAAACCGAACCTGGTTGTTGAAAATTTCCTGTACCGGGTTATCTAAGACGGCATCAAACCACGATGAACACACACGCAGACAGCGTGTGCCATGCACGATACCCCAAATCCACAGACCCCAAGATCCATGTCTGGTTCCAGGACATGCACACGGACGTTTTAATTTCCAGACGGAGTTATTGGTTCAGGGTATTGGGGGAGTTTTAGCATGAATTTTTCGTTGTTGGTATACCTATGGTACATAGGGAAGTTACGCCTCCGGAGAGACTGCCTCTAATCATGGCAAATGGTCATGGTCAAGCAGACTCGTTGAACGAGGAAGCCAACGGCTTTAGTCGTTGGTAGTTCACTTGAAAAAATTGCATTGAACAGTATGGACATGGAAGGAAAAATTGCCATTACAGACAAGGACATTAAACTTTCACAAGGATTTGTGATGATGAATGGAGACGACTGAAATTTGTGGCAAAACCCAAAGAAATTCTAGGCATCCTAAATTGATTGAAGTGAACCACTATGCCGACGACCAAAAACCCGTTCCGGCGGCAATGTCTGACCGGCAGACATGTGAATCTAGACGCTCCGTGGTGGGCAACACCGGCAACTCCGGGCAGCTGCCTGGCACTGCCGCATCACGCCACCGAATCTGACTTTACAAACCTTATGGTGTTTCTGAGGACTCCGAGCGACTCTATCTCCGCCTCCACCACGTCGCCGTCCCTCAGGAACACCCCGCCTGGTTTTCCCAGCATTGCCCCTGCAGGCGTTCCAGTCGATATGATGTCACCTGCCTCCAGCGTCATGACCCTGGATATCTTTGAGATGATCTCGGGGATCCTTATTGCCATGTTGGAGGTGTTCGAGTCCTGCCTGGTCTCCCCGTTGACCCTGGTCGTCATCTTCAGGTTGTGCACGTCTTTGACCTCGTCGGCAGTAGTTATCCACGGCCCGCACGGCGCAAACGTGTCAAAGCCCTTCCCCCTGGTAAACTGCTTGTCCATAAACTGGATGTCGCGCGCCGAGACGTCGTTGAATACCATGTACCCGAATATCATGTCCATGGCATCAGAGACTGCAACGTTTTTGCACCTCTTTTTGACTATCACTGCAAGCTCTACCTCGTAGTCCAGCTGCTTGACAAAGTCCGGGCATACGATGTCTGAGTTCGTGCCGTTCAGGGCGGTTCTTGGCTTCATTACGAGCGCAGGTTCGCTTGGCGCCTCCAGTCCCTGCTCTTTTGCATGATCGATATAGTTGAAGGCCAAACAGATTATCTTGTTGGGGCTTGATATGGGCGGCAGCAGGCTGTACCCTGACAGGTCCTGGCCGTACGGCAGGCTGCCGGCCATTCCCCTGATCTCCTCGTACCACCCGTCAAACAGAAAGTCCTTTGTGCTGTGCGGGACGGGTATCCCGGTAAGGTAGGTCATCTCGTCCCTTGTGGAGACTTTTCCGTCCCTGACAATCCCGTACGTCGGGCCGTCGTCATTTGAGAGTCTTGCTATCTTCATGGCTCATCACTTGTGGGTAAACACTGCCTGCTTTTGTGAGTTTTTCTGGCAGTATCCAAACCTGACAAACTGGATCTCGCTGCCGTCTTTTATCTTCAGATAGTGCGGCTCCACGCACGCGTCCATCTCCTCAAGGCTGTCACTGTTAAACTCGTCCCCGTCGAATAGCAGTCCCGGAATGATTATCTTCAGCATGTGCGCATCCTTTTGCGGAACCCACTGTATCTTTGGAACATCCGTGCCTCCACCCTCCTCCACAAGATCCCCTGCAAGGGAGTGGCTACCGCCGCCGCCGCCGCCCTCTGTGATCAGGACGTTTCCAAGCCCGATGAGCCTGACTGTCGCGCCGGGGACAAGGGATGCTGCATCATCCCCTGGTATGTAAAAGTTCCCGTCAACTGGTATGCTCCTGCTCCCCATGTCTGTTACTGTCGGATGGTTTGGCATCTCGACCGAGTCGGTCCCAACCCCCCTTACCGAAAGCGCCCTGGGCCTTCCCGCCATGAACAGCCTGATGCTCTGCGGGTCCACCACCTTTCTGTTGAACGCCTCAAGCGCGTCAAACGGCGCATGCGTGTTGGACTTTGTCAGGCCAAGCGACATGACAAATTTCCTGACTGCCTCGGGCCTGATCCCCCTGCCCTTCAGGCCCTCAAGCGTGGGGAGCCTCGGGTCGTCATACCACGAGACTTTGCCCTCCTCGATTAACGGCCTTATGATTCTCTTGGATGTGGGCATCCCCTCAAACTCCAGCCTGGAGAAGAATCCCTGGTACGGAACCCGCATGTTCAGGGATTCGAGAATGCTGCGGTTCAGCTCCGCCCTCAGTTCAAACTCCTTGGAGCGAAACGCGTGGGTCACCCCGTCTATGCTGTCCTCTATGGCTACTGCAAAGTCGTAGCTTGGCCACACTGCATACCTGTTGCCGAGGGTGTAGTGCTTTGCGTGTATGACCCTGAACAGCACGGGATCCCTCATCACTGCATTGTCTGCCTTCATGTCGCCACGGAACCTCACCACGGCCTCCCCGGGCCTGAACCTGCCGTGCATCTTCTCCCAGTTCTCTGCGTTCTTTTCTGGCTTTCTCGTGCTGCTGCACTTGCAGGCGACCCTCTGCCTCCTGTTCTTGGTTATGTCGTCCCTCTTGCAGGTGCAGACGTACGCCAGGTCCGCATCGATCAGTTTCCCGCCCTTTTCATAAAAGACATCCATGTCGTCTGAGGTGCTCTTTATGACATCCGGCGTGATGCCAAGCCACTCCAGACCCACCTTGATTGCCGCATGGTACTCCATCCTCTCTGCCTCCGGGTTTGTGTCGTCCATTCGCAAAATGAACTTCCCCCCGTACATCCTTGCATACTCTGAGTTGATGATTGCAGCCTTTGCGTGGCCTATGTGGGGGTATCCGTTGGGCTCGGGGGGGAACCTTGTGACGACCTGGCCGTGCACTGCGCCCTGCAGCTCCGGAAGGCCCTCCCTCTCCTCCCTGTGTTTTGGCGCGAGAATCTCCGGGAAACTCTCTGCAATCTCGTCGTTCTGCTCCTGGGGGCTCATGGAGTTGACCTGGGAGACGATCCCCTCTATCATGGCTGAGATCTCCGGCACCCTGCCGCGCAGGTCAGGCCTTGCCCCCAGAACCCTCCCCATCACTGCCCCACTTCGCGTCTGTCCCCCGTGCTCGGATGCGTTCTGAAGGGCGGCCCTTCTTATCTCCCTGTCCAGATCCATTCTACGATCTTCTCTTGACTACAAAATCCAAAAGTGCGGCAAGCTCCTCCTGTACGGGTCCCGAGTATCCTGCAAGCGATGTCCTTGCCTTCCTGGCATACTTTGTGGCCATCCCCCTGACGCTCTCCTCTATTCCCAGGGAACGGATTGCCTGTGCTGCAGCAGCCAGCTCGTCAGGCGTTACCTTTGGGTTTCCAAAGGCGCCTGTAATTGTGTCCCTGTCGGCACTACCCTCTGCTGCTGCATTTATTGCCATCAGGATTGGAAGCGACTTCTTGCCCTCCCTCAGGTCGTTTCCGACAGGCTTTTTTGTAATGTCCGGATCCCCCATCACCCCTATCAGGTCGTCTGTTATCTGGAACGCGATTCCCAGGTTTCTGCCAAACGAGGAGAGGTTTGCAATGTCTTTATCACTTCCCCCGGCACAGACTGCCCCCATGGTGCAGGAGACATCAAAGAGGGCCGCAGTCTTTTTGCGAATCATCGTAATGTACTCTGCCTGCGTTGGAATCCTCTCCTCCTCGGACATCTTCATGTCCAGGAACTGGCCCTCGCACACGTCCACGCATGCCTTTGCAAGCCTTGATACCAGGATGGCAGCTCTCTGCGGCTGCATCCCCGAGTCTGCAATGGTCTGGTATGCCTTTGAGTACAGCACGTCTCCTGCAAGTATCGCAACCGGCGTCCCGAACATCTTGTGGACCGTCTGCACGCCGTGCCTCATGTCGTCGTTGTCCATTATGTCATCGTGTACCAGCGTAAAGTTGTGGATCATCTCCACTGCGCCTGCTGCCGGCATGGCCTCTGTTGCCGTTCCGCCCAGCAGCTGGCAGCTCCGGACTACCATGTACGGCCTGAGCCTCTTTCCGCCGTGAACAATCAGGTGCGCTGCAGCCTCGTATAGCCTCTCCGGCCTTCCGCCTATCTTGGCCCCCAGGTACCTGTTGACCTTTTTTGCGTTGGACTCGATGGGGTTACTAGGCCTCCTCATGTACAAGCCTCCATCTGTCATCTGGCAGGTGCGTGTTGATTGCCCTGCGCAGTATACCGTGCGTCTCATCACCCGTCCATCCTGACAGGATACCTGCGTGCCTTTCCAGTGCTGCGCCGTCTGACCTGTCAAGCAGGTCAAGTGCAATCAGCATCCACGGGCAGTACGTGCCCGGATCCGACTCGATCTCCGAGAGCAGCGCCTCTGCGGAGACTGCCCTTATCTGGTCTATCTCGTCCTTGGCCCCTGCAAGCCCGTCTATATCGTCAATTACCCCGATCAGGGTGGCGCATATCTCGTTTTCAGAGCCCACATCCAGGTACGGCACGTGGTACTCGAATTTGTGCAGGTACTCCAGCGTCGTACCCGCCCCCAGCTCCTCAGGCATCCTCCTCTGGCCTGACAGGACGTACGTCTCAGACTCTCTCGGGTGGCTTGCAAAGGTTCCGTCCCAGTAGCCTGGCCACAGCATCTTGGTGTCTGCCCGCCTTCCCAGAACCAGCCTGCCGCTCCCATCAAACAGCAGCGCCGTAAATGCCCGGTGCAGCAACCCGTCTGGCATGTGGCACCTGACCTTCTCTGCCGTGCCTATGGGATTGTCGTCTTTATCCACTAAAATTACAAACTCTTCAGACATTCCTCTTGCCTCTGAACAATGTCCCTTCAAACTTCTTGTTTTTAACAGCTTCTTTGATCCTCTCTGGCTTGTTCCCGTTGACCAGGAATACGGCGGTTCCGCCCTGCGCAATCCTGGTGGCCTCCTGCACCTTTCTTGACATGCCGCCGGTGACGTCCATGCCGCCGCTTGGCGCAAACGTGGCATCTGCATCGCCTATCTGGCGAATCAGGCGCTTTGACTTGAGATCCGTGTACAGGCCGTCCTCGTCAAGTGCAAAGATGCAGAGCCTGGGCCTGAGGGCCTGGGCCAGGTGTGTCATTATTCTGTCCCCTGACAGGATGTATGTCTTCTTTTTGCCCCACCACAGGGCATCCCCGTATGTAACCGGAGCGAATCCTGCCCCTGCAATCCTTTTAATCTCGAGTATCTTTTCGGGGACCGGTGCGCCGCCTGCCATAAAGTCGGTAGGCGGCAGGCTGTACGGGTTCAACCCGCTCTTTAGCATAGAGTCCACGATTATGCTGTTCAGGTGAATCATTGAGTTCTTTACAGCCGAGACGCCGTGGGCGTCATACCTCTTCTCCTTGGTGTGCATGTCGTATTTTACAGACCAGTAGTGCCCGTAGGAGCCGCCGCCGTGCACCACTGTGATTGGCTCGTCAATCCCTGCAAGGCCGTCAGCTGCAATGTTGTCTATGGCCTTTCTTCTGGCAGACAGCGGCCTTGACTTGTTGGTAATTACAGAGCCGCCAAGCTTTATCAGAATCATACCGTTCCAAACTTTCTGGTCAATTAAAAAGTATACAGTTTCGGTTCTTGGGCGGTCCCGTCCGGCCTCGTCATGAATGGCGCTGCGTACCTAGCCGCCGTATGACAGTCCCGTGCAGTCGATTCTGGCAGCAAAGCACTCGTATCCGTCCCTTCTGAACCGTTCCATGACTTCCTCCCTGCCCTGCTCGTCAGTTATTGCGATGACGCACCCGCCGTCCCCGGCGCCGGTTATCTTTGCCCCAAACGAGGAATCCTGTCCTATGCGGACCATCTTATCAAGCGTATCATTTGAGACGCCTATCCTCTGGAGCAGTTTCTGGTTTCTGGCTGCCATTTTGCCAAGCCCGCAGGCATCCCCTACCTTGAGCATCCCAAGCACTGCATCTATGATTCCTGACTCCTCGCCGCACATTCTGGCAAAGTCTCCCATGTTGTTCTCCCTGAATCCCCGCACCCTCTCCACCACGGCATCAGTCGAGTGCATCGTCTGCGAGTCGGCAATTACCAAGTCGATGCCGGTATCCGAATCCAGCCTGGCCAAGCCGCTGGTCTTGTCGTACCTGCCAATCCCCCCGTACGTGCAGACTGCGCAGTCGGCCCCGGACGTGTTCTCAAAGATGGTCCTTTCTGCCTCCACTGCAAGCCTCAGGATATCTTCCCTGCCGGCACTGCCTGAGAGTCCGAGGACAGCAGCTGCCCCTGCCACGCAGCATGCCGACGAGGAGCCCAGCCCGACCCCCACCGGAATCTCCGACTCTATCGTGATGCGCATCCCGCCACCGCCACCGCCGCCCCTCACGTCTGCCATGTGGTAGAATGGCCGAAGCTCGGGGGTGACATCCGAGATATGCCTGCCCGGCTCGGATGACATCCTGCCAATGTCTGATTCTATGGATATCATGTTATCGTCTGTCTGCTCTGCTGTAACTGTGGCCCTCCTGTCTATGGCACACAGGATGGCTTCTACCCCATACACCACAAAATGTTCTCCAAACAGGATTATCTTTCCCGGGGCAGACGCCCTGGACTTTGCATGGATGTTACTCGCTGTCGCCTTCGATGATCTTGGTCTCAAAGTCGTCAATCTCGTACTCTGTCGAATCGTCCTCTCCAAGCTCGCCCCTCTCGATGAGAATCTGGCGCATCAGCATCCAGTAGACTGCGGCAAGCGCCTTTCTTCCCCTGTTGTTTGCAGGTATTATCACGTCTAGGTTTGAGGTGATGTTGTCCGTATTGGCAACTCCGATAACTGGAATTCCCGCGTTTGTAGCCTCTGTGATTGCCTGCCCGTCAACTTGCGGATCCGATATCAGGACCAGCTTCGGCTCTATGTAATATGGGAGTGACGGGTTTGTCAGCGTTCCTGGCATGAATCTTCCAAGAATCTTTTTGGATCCGTGAACCTCGCAAAACTTCTCCACCGGCGTCTCTGCGTACTGCCTGCCTGAACAGACGATCAAGTTGTCGGTTCCCAGCCTGTTGATAAACTTGGCAGCAGTCTTGATCTTCTTTATGGTAATGTCCATGTCCAGTATGTACAGCCCCTCCGGGTTTGCCTTTGTGATGAATGATCTCATGAACTTTGTCTTGACCTGCGTTCCGACCCTTATGCCAGTATTACGGATCTTCATATTTATGTCGGTGACTTCTTCTGCTTGCTGGCTCATGACGATTTTAAATCTCTGTCATGCCTTGTATTAAATCATGCTCTGAGAGGCGCAGCAGCTCGTTGAGCTTTGCGACCCTCTCTCCGCCGACTATCCCGACCTTGAGCATCTTTGAACCCGTCGCTATGCCGATATGGGATATGTGCCAGTCAGTCGACTCTCCGGATCTGTGTGAGGTGATCAGTTTGATGCCGTTCCTGTCTGCCATGTCTGCAAATTCCAGGGCGTCATACAGGGTGCCTGCCTGGTTTACCTTCAGGATTGCAGCATTGCATGCTCCCATCTCTGCTGCCCTTTTGACCATGTCCCTGTTGGTCACAGTCAGGTCATCGCCTGTAACCATGACGTCTGGAAATCTTGAGGTGATCTCTGCCATGCCGTCAAAGGCCTCCTCGTGCACTGCATCCTCTGCATAGACAAGCTTGTACCTTCTTATGATGTCTGATGCAAAGTCTATCTGCTCTCCGGGGGTATTCTCAAAGCCCGCCCTGTCATAGACGTACATCCCCCTGTCCTGATTCCACTGGGTTGATGATGCAAAGTCCACGCCCAGCGAGACCTCTCTTCCTAGGGTGAATCCCAGGTTCTCGCACGCCTTTGCTGCAGATTCCAGCGCCTCCTCGTTGTTCATTCTTGGGGCCCATCCTCCCTCATCGCCCCTTCCGTTTGTAAAGCCGGGATCCCTCTTCTCCAGAATGTTGCGCAGCTCCCTGTGGACTGCCAGGTTGGTCTCTATGGCGCCTTGTATGTCCCTTGAGCCTGTCGCACATACGAGGATCTCCTGTATGTCAGGCGTGCCCGGCCCTGCATGTGCCCCGCCGCCAAGTATGTTTCCAAGCGGGAACGGAAGCCTGAATGATGATTCTGGGGATATGGTCTTGAACAGCGGCTCTCCTGCGGCCCGGGATGCAGACTCTGCTGATGCGATGGTGAGGGCAAACGCAAGCGCCCCGCCGACACCCGAGTAATCCTTGGAGCCATCAACGCCTTTGAGGGCATCATGGACTGCCTTTGGGTCTGACGGATCCAGTCCCAGAAACCTCCCAGAGTTGTGGTGTAGTATCCTGATGCCCTCCTCGGGGCCTCCCTTGGGAAAACTGACTGCCTCGTGTATTCCCACGCTTGCGCCGGACGGGGCGCATACGCGTCCCAGAAACTTACCGTCTGATTCTACATCAACTTCTACCGTCTTGCTGCCCCTGCTGTTGTACAGGACACGTCCCTTCACGGATGTGATGCAGGCCAAGTTATTCTAGCTCTGCTTGGACTTCCTGTTTTCTTCTCTGAATTGCCTCGTAAAACGGAATCACCTGTCGAATGGTCTCGACAGTAGTCAGAAACATCCTCCTGCAACAGTATCTCTCAATACCCAGACTGTCAAGCACTATCTCAGGATCCTCTCTCTTGCCTACCCTGTCCTGATAATCCTCGTACTTGTCAGCAATCAGCATTCCACATGTAAAACACCTGACAGGAACTAGCATACGCATGAGAATTAACCAAGGATTATAAAAACCATGCAAGGATCGTCTCTTGCGGGCGTTGCCCAGCCTGGCCAAAGGCGCTAGCTTGAGGGGCTAGTCTCTCAGGAGTTCATGGGTTCAAATCCCATCGCCCGCATAACCCCTATTAACCTGATTCCTGCAGGGCGCGGATTAGTTCTGCACGCCTGGTCTCCTCTGTTATGGCAGACCTTACATCCTCGACTAGGATTCTGTTGACGTCTATCTTCCTTCGAGACTCCCTGAGGACCTTGTCGTACATTGAAAACGTGTAGAGGTGAAGATACATCTCCTCCATTATCACAAAGATTCTGGCCGCCTCATCCACCTTGCCGGTCCGAATGCTGTCCAGGATCATCCTCTTGAGCTCCCCGACGCAGTCCAGCAGGCCCAGCACGTATGACTCTGGCATTACCTTGAGGCTCTTGTCCGTGGGGATTTTTTTTCCCCGGGCTATGGCCAGAAGGCATGATGCCTCTACAAGCTCCTGCTCGGGGGTGATAAGGTACCTCCTGAGCTCCCCTGTCGCCCTTTTTCTGTACTCGGCTAACAGCGCATCTGCCTTCTTCAGACCCTCCTGCCCCTCCTGAAAGTCGCCCTTGTGGATGGCAATTATCGCCTTGCTGCACAGGGAGATCACCCCCCTGGTGTTCCCCAAAAGAAACTCCCTTGCGTCCTGAACCTTCTCCAGATGTTTTTCAATCCTGCCAAGTGCGGGTATGGCATTTTGCAGCGTCGTCATTGTGCAACAGGCATCCTGCATGATTCTGCACTAATGTAGATTCGGTCACCTTGATGAATATGCTGTTTCGGATATGACTTGGGTCTGTACAACGGTGTGCTGTGCTGTAATCCTTGTTAAATTGCTTGCGCCGTGTCTGCAAAATTACGCATTTTACAGCTCCTGCCGGCATGGCCCCATCGCCATGCTTTGTATGCCCCGGGTGCCGGTGCGCCTGGGTTCCGTGATTAATGGCTCCCTGCCGTGATCCCCTGATTGTACGGGGAAACTGCAGACGGTGCCAATTCTGCCATACTATTTGCCAAATTCGGCCAGCAGCACTCTTAAATTATTTGTAAATACCGCATCGCTGCCAAAATAATTTACATCTTTTGCGCGATCCTCAATCTCCTGTGCCGCAATGGAATGTGCCCTGATGCATGACCGTATGTCCTGTCCGTCGTAGTCCCGCCTGCTAATTTTTGTAATGACCAGGTCGACCGGATGCAGCACCCTCAGCTCAATATTTTTAAAATCCGTCTTGACAATTTTGCTGCGGCTCAGATAGTCTGCAGGCAGGATGTTTATGGATACGGCCCCGTCCTGAAAAACGTCCACGGAAAATCTTGGATTGACGATCTTTTTTGCCCGTACGAATTCACTATAGTGCCTGCTTGGCAGGGTAAACCATACGCTCTTGGTGAATGCCCTTATTCCTGTAAGGACCATTGCCGTGTCGTCAACTGCAGCAAGCACAACCCCGCACCGGAGCTCGCCGTCTATGTGCTCAAGAAACTCCACGAGTCTGTCGTTGTCAAGGAACATCGGCCAGACCTGTTTTTTTCCTGTTCGTATTTATGCCTACCTTTTAGCCCTCGGCAAATGCTGTATTTTTTACGCCGGCCCCTTTTTTTCGGAATGTTTTTGTCATCCTGACTTTTACATTCCTGACATGTCCAAAAAAAAAAAATTATCGCTAAAATAATATTCATCTGCAAAAAGCAACAATAAATTATGGTTTATTTTTTGACGGCTTGTTGCAATTATGACGCCTGTTGCATTCTTTGCGCCTCGTCATCTGGTGTTACCGTGCAGCCTGCGTGCTTCCGGCCTGACGCAGAACCTGTACTGCATCAAGTTACAATACACAGATGTGTCATTCAAAGGCATACCGCAAGTCGTTATCAATTGCTATATAATTATATGTAGCACCCAATAACATGATCGATAATTGCAAACCGTCCACTGTTACCTATATGCGCATATCTGCAGTCCACCTATCCCTACTTGCAATCTGTTCTGTCGGCATCTACATTGACTCCGTTGGGCATGATGCTGAACCCGGCGTCTACGAACCATTGGCATCCCAGATCATAAGTGGGCATGACAATAACGCCTATGGGGTGACTGTTCAGGCGGCAGGCCATGATCAATATTTTACACCCGTCACCGCAATGGATGGTTCTCCTCCCACCACCGCCACCGGCTTGTCTGATCTGGCCGGCGAAGGCCGGTTCGGCTTCTCTGTTGCAAACATCGACGACTTGAGCAATGACGGCATAAACTATCTTGAAGCCGGCGCTGCTGCTGGTGGTGATGATGCAGGCTGATGCCTGATCTGGCCGTGCACATCATCTTCATGAATCGCGACGGCACCCCCCACAAGGAACAGTTGAGGTAAAGCGGCCCTCCCAGCGGGCATCATCTTGAATGGGTATTGCATAAAATAACTATCATAATTAATTGATCTGCAGTCGCCATATGCCGGATTTGTATGGACTCAGGTCCGTGCCTAGATTTTAATCGCTTGTGCATCAAATTAGACCATGCCGATTTATTGATCTCGGAATCCGCGAACCCACGTGAGCAAATCAGAGATATCGCTCCTACGCAGGGAGCTGGCAAGGGTAGTGACGGAGTTCGAGAAGTTTAAGAAAACGATGTACAAGACAAATGCCGAACTCACCAAGAAGGTGACGCTGTTCGAGATTGAAAACGACCGCCTGACCCTGGAGAATGCAGGATACCGCAGGAGGCTCCGCAAGTACGAAAACCCCAACATGTCCTCGTCCACATATTCGTTGTACAA
This sequence comes from Candidatus Nitrosopumilus sp., assembly GCA_965238275.1. Classification (GTDB taxonomy): domain Archaea; phylum Thermoproteota; class Nitrososphaeria; order Nitrososphaerales; family Nitrosopumilaceae; genus Nitrosopumilus. Next base: position 157,511 of record OZ250186.1, on the reverse strand, counting down.
CTCGGACCGCACGGCATTCAGGAAGCGGATGGACATGGAGGCCAAGATGGAGTCCGATGGCAGCGGGCCCAAGGAAGGAGAAAAGTCCGAATCGGAAGGCGGACCTGAATCAGAAGGCGAAGGCGCCGGAGACAAGACCCGCAAGGGACCGCCGGCAGGACACGCCGGCGCCTCGCACAAGAACAAGGCCGAGAGGACCGAGAGTCTGCCAGTGTGCAGGTGCGAAAAGTGCGGACGCGGACACCTGGTCCGGATGCCGTCCATTGTCAAGATGGTGTATGATTTTCCCGACGACGGCGCCATGAGGATCGAGCGCGTCGCGTACCTGGTGGGACAGGGGTTGTGCAAGAGGTGCAATCACGTCAGCTCTGCCGTGCCTCCCACGATCCCCGGCATGTCGCTTGGCCCCAAGGCCCTGGGGTTTGTGGAGGAGTACTACGACAAGAGGAGCACGGACTACACCGTATCATACTATTTCAAGGCGCTGTACGGGTTTGGCATATCGCCAAACGCCATATGGAACGCACGCAAGGCCCTCAAAAAGATCCTCAAGGGCGCGTACGAGGGCATACTGGCCCACATCGCCGAGGCCGCGTTCGTGCAGTTTGACGAGTCCCACATGAAGATGGAACGGGAAGAAGGGGTACGTGTGGCTGGTCACCACCGGGGACGCCACGTACCTGGTGGCCGCCCCGAGCAGGGCGGCCCTCGTGATAAACGCGCATTTTGCCCGGCTGCTTGGCAAGCCGGTGGTGGTGGATGGGTACACCGTCTACAACATGTTCCCAGTCAAGCAGAGGTGCTGGGTGCACCTGCTGCGCGCCGCAGAAGAGTACGCCATCAGGAACGGCGGCAACGATCTTGCCTGCTACCGCAGGCTGCTTGCCCTGTACCGGTCAGTCAAGGACAAAGAATCTGCCGGATCCGGCGAGTGCCTGGACCTGGAAAGGACGGTGCTCCAAATCGCCTCGGACTACGGGGAGTCCCACGACTTCCGCACGACGCTTGAGAACGCGGCCCCGTGCATGTTCACGTTCCTCAGGCATCCGGGCATGCCGCCGCATAACAACGCAGCAGAGTTGGAGATACGCGACACTGCGGTGCTGCACAGGAACGTGCGGCACCAGCTGTCCGAACCCGAGGGGCGGGAGGTCTTCTCGGTGCTGATATCAGTGGCGCGCACCTGCCACAAGCAGGGCATCTTCCCGCGCCAAGCAGTCGAGAACATCATCATGGATCCTGGCTGGAGCATATTCAAGCCACCCGAACAATATCAGAAGGTTTCTGTACCCGCAGTGGCAGCGTAGCGCAGTTTGGCGACCTGAGTCCATACCCGGATTTCATGCACATAACTCTTATTTTGGTTCCAATGTTCCAGTAGATCATGGAGATTACCGTAAGCCAGATGTATGCCATTGAAAACAAGGGCCATGCCATGGGATTCCTGAAAAAATTCATGATGGAAAACGCCGGCGCGGCTGCCGTCCGAAGGCTGGTGGAACAGTTTGGTACGGTAGAGTCCAAGAACGTGCTGGTTCTTGCCGGACTGGGAAACAACGGCGGAGACGGCATGGTCATGGCAAGGCACCTTGCAGGCCGCGGGGCCAAGGTATCCGTGGTGCTTTTGGGGGATCCGCAGGATATCAAGACTGATGAGAGCCGGTGGAACTGGTCCATCCTGGAAAAGATGCCGTCTGTGGAACTGCTCCAAGACCTGGCTGATTACGCCCGCTCCCCGGATATCATGATTGACGGAATTCTTGGCACCGGAATATCCGGGGAGATTCGCGAACCATACTCCTCTGCAATAAACCACATCAACCAGACCACATGCTACAAGGTTGCAGTGGATGTGCCCTCGGGATTGGATCCTCAGACGGGCAGCACCGCAAACATCTCTGTCAAATGCGACATGACAGTGACCTTTCACAAGATGAAGCAGGGAATTCCAAAAAGGAGGGATCTGACCGGCCCCGTACACGTCGAGAAGATTGGAATTCCGCCCGAGGCCGAGGAGGACATCCTGTGAAGGTCCATCAGGTTCCGGTCGGCAGCATGCAGAACTTTACCTATGTCGTCGAGGACGAGGAGACCGGCAAGGCAGTAGTCATTGATCCGTCATGGGATCTGGCAGAGCTGGATCTCATCATAAAGCGCAACGATCTTGCCGTGCAGTACATTGTAAATACGCACCACCATTTTGATCATACCCTGGGAAACAGGGCAATGGCAGAGTCAACTCTGGCCAGGATTGTACAGCACGAGGCCTCCGGGCTGGACCACGACATCTCCGTGAATGACGGTGATCATATCGAGTTTGGCAACTCCCGGCTCAGGGTGGTACACACCCCGGGCCACTCCAAGGACAGCATATGCCTGGTCGGGGACGGTAAGATCTTCTCAGGCGATACCCTGTTTGTAGGCAATTGCGGCCGCGTGGATCTTCCCGGAGGCAGTGCCCGGGATCTGTACCATGCGCTCTTTGAGACCCTGTACGTCATGGATGACAGCCTGGTTGTCTACCCCGGGCACAACTACGGCTCCTCAAAGACATCCACCATCGGACACGAGAAGGCAACCAATCCGGTAATGCAGATGCGGACCGAGCTTCAGTTTGTCAGGATGATGGGCGGCCAGTGACACCCTTGGATGATCTTACCATTATTGGAAACGCCGGCAGGGCCCGGGAATTCATGGACTCCCTAAAGTCCGGCAGGTTCCTCTTCTCCCTTGCCCTCTCCTACACTGAGACATGCAGGATTCCCGGAATTACCATTGCCGGCGCCAACAGGGATCTGATGCAGTTTACCCCGCCTGCAGATGCCGAATACCTCCACTACGGCTACTGCAAAAGCATGGATGCGATTCCAATGACCCCTGACGGCATGCCGACGCCGGCGCTGCTGACCAAGACTGCGCTGGAGTCCTCAAGCATCCCGCACCTTACCATCAATGCCGGCTCCAAGATCCCCCCGATGCTGCCATTCATCAATACGGGCCTTCCGTTTGGAATGGACATATCAGTCCAAAACGCAATGACTGACGCGACAGTATCCAGTGCCGTGGACTATGGCCGGATTGTAGGCAGAAGCCTGGCATCCCTGACTGACTGCCTGGTCGTGGGCGAGAGCATTCCGGGCGGAACCACCACTGCGCTTGCCGTACTGCGCGCCATGGGGTTTGATGCCCAGACCAGCTCCAGCATCCCCACAAATCCCGTCCAGCTCAAGGACCAGGTAGTGGCAGCCGCGATTGCACGAATAGACTCGGATCTTCCCTACCGGATAGTGGCCCAGGCCGGGGATCCGATGATTCCGTTTGTGGCCGGAATGCTCAGCTCCGCCTCCGAGGTATCCCGGGTCATGCTGGCAGGCGGAACCCAGATGGCTGCCGTGCTTGCATTTGCATCCGAAGTCGGCTTTAACGTGGAAAACACCGTCATCGGAACCACGTCGTATGTGGCAGACGATCCAAGCGCCAACTTTGCAGGCCTGGTAAAGTCGGTGGGGGACGTTCCTGCCATCTCAGTCGACATGCACCTGGAGAGATCCGCGTATCCGGGCCTGAAGGCATTCTCGCAGGGATTTGCAAAGGAGGGGGCAGGCGCAGGCGGCGCTGTCATATCCTCGATGATAAAGTCCGGCATCGATTCGTCAAGGTTTCTGGCACTGGCAGAATCCGAGTACGAGCGGCTCTCTACTTGACTGTGACTGACTTTGCAAGGTTCCTGGGGTGGTCGGGGTCTGCGTTCCTCCCAAGCGCAGCATAGTATGCCAGCAGCTGGATTGGAATTATCTCTGCCATGGGGTATGCGGCCCTGCCTGCCCTGGGAACCTCAATCCAGTAGTCGTACACGTCGCTTTTGAGATCGGATATCCCGATTATCCTTGCGCCCCTGGCCTTGATCTCCCTTGCCCCGATCAGGGTGTCTGCATGCGTCGAGTCGTCCGGATTGATCACTATAACCAGTATGTCCGAATCCATCATGGCCAGCGTCCCGTGCTTCATCTCGCCTCCCGGGACCCCCTCTGCGTGAATGTACGTCAGCTCCTTTAGCTTCAGTGCCGCCTCCTTGGCAATCGGATAATGAATCCCCCTTCCAAGTATGTAGATGTCTGCGACATCCCTCATCTCCTCTGCAATCCTTTGGATCCCTGCATGATCCCTGAGCACCTCTGCTGCCGCCCGGGAGATCTCTGCAAAGTCGATCCCCGTGCCCGTTATCTCCTGGACTATCCTGTACAGTATGGCAAGCTGCGATGTAAAGCTCTTTGTCGCAGCCACCCCTATCTCCGGCCCGCAGTTCATCCCGATTACCACGTCAGACTCGCGCGCCAGGGATGACATTGGCAGGTTGACGATGGATACTATGCGGCAGCCTGCCCTTTTTGCGATGCCCACTGCCTCAAGCACGTCTGCGCTCTCGCCGCTTTGCGATATGGCGATCAGGACCGGATCCTTCCCGATGCCGTCTGCCACAAACCCAAACTCGCTTGACACTATGGGCTCTGTCTTGATTTTGGCGTGCCTTGAGAGGATCTGCCTTGCAACCAGCGCCGCATTATAGCTGGTGCCGCTTCCGGTAATGTAGACCTCTTTGGCATCCCTGATGCATTTTGCTGCCTCTGCAATCTCTTCTGGGGCAGTCATGCCGGATTCTGGTATGGTCCTGTCCTGCTCGCATATCTCCTTGAGGGTAAAGTGCGCATAGTCCCCCTTGTAGACATCCCCGAACTCCCTTGAGACCTTGGTGATGGCATGTTTTATGGGGCTCTGGTCAAACCCAAAGATTGCAGGCACCCCGTCGCTGACTATTGCGAAACTGCCGTTTTCCATGTATATGGCATCGTCTGCGTACTCTATGAATCCAAGGACGTCGCTTGAGAGGAACAGCCCGCCTGAGCCGATCCCTATTATCAGGGGCTCGTGAAACTTTGCAGCCGCCAGGGTGCCGTCGGCAAACATGGCCACAAACGCGTAATGCCCTTTGAGCTCCCGGACAGTCATTGCGACTGCCTTTACGATGTCTCTTGTCGACTCGTAGCTCCTCTGGAGCAGGTTTGCAATCACCTCGCTGTCAGTCTCGCTTTTGAAGACGTATCCCTCGCCCTTGAGCATCTCCTTGAGGTCCTCAAAATTCTCCACCACCCCGTTGTGGACTATGGCGATCTCTCCGGAGTTGCTCGGGTGCGGATGGGCGTTGATGTCTGTAACCATGCCGTGGGTGGCCCACCTGGTGTGGCCTATGCCTGTCCTTCCGGGCATGACATCCAGCCTGACCTTTGCGTTGACCTGGCCGACCCTTCCGACGCCCTTTCTTGTCTCGATCTTTCCCCCGAACCCGGTTGCCAGTCCGACGCTGTCATACCCGCGGTACTCCATCCTCTCCAATCCCTTTACCATGATTGGCGCGGCCGCACCGTCCCCGCTGTACCCTATGATGGAACACATGAAAATTCTCCCGCGGACAGTCCCTTGGCCGGCTTGTGCCTATGACTCTTTGGATTCATCTGGTACGGTCGCCGGGGCATCACCATCACCATCAGGTTCTACCTTTTTGAACATCTCTGAGATCTTTGACTCTGGTGCAAACCTTACGCTGTCCTCCTCTGATATGGTGACTGTATATGATGGAATGTCGACCCTTCTCTCCCCTACCATGATGTGGCCGTGCACCACTGCCTGCCTTGCCTGGTACGGGGTCTTGAACCCGAGCTTCTTTGTGACGATCGTCTGCAGTCTTCGCGCAAGCAGATCCTTGACATTTAGGTTAAGGACGTCATCAAGCGTCGCATCCTGGCTGACCAGCCCTATCTTTGCAAGCGATCTCATCAGGATTGGTTCCTTTTCAATCCTGACCTCCTGCCTGAGTGCAAGCAGCGACCTTGCCTGGTGCCTTACCCGGGACAGCTCGGTATGGGCCTTCCACAGCTCCCTCTTGGTCCTGAGCCCAAACGTGCCCAGCGTCTCAAGTTCGCTCATCTTCAGGTCGTAGTTGAGGGGCCTCTTTGGCTTCCTCCATGCCCTTCGTGGATATTTTGGATCTCCCATCGTGCCTCACCTGTTAACTCCCGGAACCCTTCTTTGCAGTGGATGTCAGGCCGCCCTTTGCAACGCCGACTGCGCCGCCCCTTCTGCTTGAGGTCCTGGTCCTCTGTCCCCTTACCTTCAGGCCGCTGAGATGGCGGTAAGCCCTCCAGCTTGCGATGATTCGCTCCCTTTCAATGTCATTTCTAAGCGTAAACGGAATGTCTGATGTGAGCAGGTGCATGTCCTTTCCTGTCTCTATGTCCTTGCGCCTGTTGAAGAACCATATTGGAAAGTTTGCAGCGATGGGATCCGTAATCACCCTCTCAATCGACTCCACTTGGCTGTCGGTGAGATCCCCGATGTTCGAGTTCGGGTTGATTCCCAGAGTGTCGATGACTGCGGTTGCAAAACTCTGGCCTATTCCCTTTACCTGGGTCAGTCCCACAAGCGTCTTCTTCTCTCCGGGAATGTCGTTGCCGACTATCCTTACGATGTGTCTGTATTCCTGGCTGCTCAAGTACTCCAAGATTCGAAGAAACCCCGATAAAAACCATGCTAGGTGCCAGGTGCAACAATGTCCTGGCAGGTGAGGCAGATGCTGCCTGTCTCCATGGACAGCCTTACCTAAAGTCCTCGTTGCTTGTCCAGTTCTTCCCCTGCACATTCCACTGGCCGCATCTGCAGCACCTTTTGATTCCCCGCTGTGGATCTATCCCTGTGCAGAAGCAGTGCTCGCCCTTGCCTGACGGATCCTTCATGCACAGTCCCTGCATGGTATCATGTGCGCCCGTATCCTAATTAGCTTGTTGGGCGTATACCGGAATGCCGTCTGGCAGAACAGACATGTCTGGTCTTGCCAATGTGTCACAATCTCACGTGTAATGTACTGCGTGTGTCGGTGACATGTACTGGTGATGCATGCAGGCGATTCGATTCCGGCAGCCTTACCGACGCCCGATCCTAGGATATTGGAATATGTTTGGCATGAATATTGATAAAGATGGCGTGGTTCTCCATACGTGTGAATTGTAGAGGACTTTGCTGTATGGCACTCGGATTGATCATAGCGTTCTCCGGTATAGATTATGCGTATTCGCAGAGCGAATCGATACCCCCATGGGTAAGGACCGTGTTTGGGTATTGGGCAGAAGGCAGTATAACAGACGACGAACTGATCGAGGCCGTCGCGTACCTTGCAAACGCGGGCGTGATATCTGTCCACTCTGCTGCCGACCTGGAGGAGATCGCAAGACTACATCAGTTAAGCGTGGATCTGCGGAATCATTCCATTGAGACGAACAAGAACTACGAGCAGTTACACCAAGAATACGACATGCTGGTAGAGTTATACAACGAACTACTGGCGGACAATCCAGATCCGGCCGATGATGAAGAATTGATTCTGCCTGATGCAGATCTAGATGCATCGCCTGACTCGGATGATGTCTCTGCCGGAGACGAGCCGCAGTCTGCCATGGAAGAGAGCAGGTTGCTCATGCTGGAACTGATAAACGGGGAGCGTGCCCGGGCCGGATTGGGCCTGGTGGCCATGGGCAATAACAGCGCCGCCCAAATCCATGCAGACAACATACTGGAAGAGTGCTCTGCCGGCCACTGGGGACCGGACGGCCTAAAGCCGTACATGCGGTACACGCTGGATGGCGGATACCAATCCAACGCTGAGAATGTCCATGGGGCGAGATACTGCGCAGGCACCGGTCTCTCTCCCGAAACTCCCAACGAGGGCGTCCGACAAGCAATGTGGGGGTTTATGGCAAGCCCGGGTCACAGGGACAACGTACTCGATCCCAACCACGCCCTGATAAACATCGGCATAGCCAATGACGGGTACAACACGATGGTCGTCCAGCATTTCGAGTATGACATTGTGCAGTTTGAAACCCTTCCGGAGATAAGCAAAGGGATAGCCTCTTTTTCTGCCACGATAAAACATCCTTGGGAATTTGACGAATATTCAGTCATTCTTTATTACGATCCGCCACCGCACAGCCTCACGGCGGGTCAGACATCTCGCACGTACTGCTACAACTACGGCGAACCTGTCGTCTATGTCCGGCCCATACTGCAAAGTGGGTGGAAGTATGCAGATAATGTCTGGACTTGGAACACCCAAAAATGTCCCGACCCTTACGATCTCTCCGAGTCGCTGCCAGCGCCGTCCTCACCTGAAGAAGCCACCAGGAATTGGGAGGAGGCGAAAAAAACCAAGATCCCAGTCACATTCAGCGTGCCAGCAACCACCACAAACCACTGGACCGTCCTAGGGGATCACTTTGAGATCAAGGCCAACATCATTAACCAGCTGAAGCAGCACGGTTCGGGAGTGTATACTGTAGCCGTGTATGGTGTGGTCGAGGGAAAATCCATAGAGATCGCATCGCACTCTGTCTTCCATGAAATTCCGGTACCTGAAGGATACTCCTAGCCTGTCGGGGAGCGGTGCGCCTGATGCTGCTGCTGCCTGCCACAGGCAACGCCCCCAAGCGTTCCTTTACGCCGTGCTTGATGTTGGCTGTCATAATTTTCGCATCGTGTGCCCGCCCGGAATTCAGGGGGCATGCTGACACCATGTCCATCACGCCCAGGCCCAAACCATGTTGACCCTAAAGGCCAAGCATGGCACGAAATCCGTCAACGATGGTGTCAATCACGGCCAGCCAGAGTAGTATGTTGAGTCTGGACAAAGAAGCCAAGTCAGGAAAGGACCCTGAAATGTCAATCACGCCCATCCCAAACACCGTGCTGAATGCCAGATTCGTTCCGGTAAGGATGGCACCCAGATACAGGCAGTTCCTTGCCTTTTCTGGATCATCATGCCTCAGTACAAAATATGCAACAATCCCTCCAAATATTCCGATAAATATTGGCAGTAAAAAATACCTATTACTTCTGGTTTTTTCTTCGTACACGGTGTCCAATTAGAAGATATGCGTAATCCGCCCATTTCGCCAACTCGGTCATAAAAAACCGGAAAAATACGGCCTAAAACTACTCGTGTCTGGCATGTGGCAAGTCCGTTCACCCCAAAATCCAAAATGACGTGCGCAGCCTTGCAGCACTTCATCGTGCCCTGAATTCTACTTGACCGGAGCTTGGGAGCAGGCCCTGTCCCAGTCTACTGACGTCTTCCACTGCCCCGGTGGTGGCGGGCCCTTTTCCATGCAGTCCCACAAAAGATTCAGGTTTACCAGCCCTGTGATCACGTTGAACTCCCTGTTGAACCCGGCTGCGTTGCCGTCGTACGGGTCGGTGAGGCGCGCGTAGCGCTTGAGCCTGCCTATCGTGTGCTCCACCAACACCCGGGTGGAGTTGATCCTGTGGTTGTGCTTTTTTTGCTCCGGCGTCAGCGGCGTGTCCCTGGTCTTCTTGTGCGGGATCTCCGGCGTGGTGCCGGGCAGGTGGTCTGCGATTCCCTGGTAGCCGCGGTCGACGAATGGGTGGCACCTGTCTGATTCTGGCAGGTCCGGATCGTGCATCGCCTTCTCCCACTTTCCAAACGGCATGGGGCGTTCCTTGAGCAGCGTGATGTCGCCGACTGACCCGACGGTGCTTTTTGATATGCCGATCACCACCCCGTTCCGGTTGGTGTACACGTTGGTATTGTTGGTAAACTTTTTCTTCTTGCCGGAGTATTTCATGCGCCGGACTGACTTTACGGACGGGCGCTGTATGGGGCAGTGCGTGCCGTCTATGAAGATCTCGCCCCCATCCGATCCGGGCACGATCTTCTTGAAATCTTCCCTGGTCGGGGCAGCAGCTACCTCCTCGGATATGTTGTCTGCCGTCGGAAGTATTCCTGCCAGCATCGCGTCCATCACAGGAAAGTACCGGGACACGGTGGACTGGTCTATCCCGAAGAACGCGGCAAGCGTTCCCTGCGTGATGTTTTCCTTTTTGTGCATCAGCGCCATGAGCAGCGCGTGCCTCAGGTGCAGCTTGCACCGGTTTCCGGGATCGGAGGCCCGGGATGCGTTATCGCAGAACAGCGGCATCTGGCCCGAATGCGTCAGAAACACCTTGGCCCGCTCCAGCATGTACCGGAACTGTTCCCCGTCTGCCAGCGTGGCATGGCGGAGCTTGTCCCCGTCGCGTATTATGTCGTCTAGCACCTCTAGCAGATGCAGCGCGGGCCCCTTGCCGGGGTTCCAGCCATCGTCCCTGCTCTTCCACAGGCCGCGCTCAAGGCCCAGCTCCCTGTCTTTCTGCTCCAGCTTTTTGTCTTTCTGCTTTAGAATATTTTTTAGGCTTTTGTTTTCCTGCTCCAGCTTTTTGTCTTTCTGCTCCAGCTTTTTGTCTTTCTGCTTTAGAATATTTTTTAGGCTTTTGTTTTCCTGCTCCAGCTTTTTGTCTTTCTGCTCCAGCTTTTTGTCTTTCTGCTTTAGAATATTTTTTAGTCTTTTGTTTTCCTGCTGCAACTTGTATATGATCTGATCAGGCGAGTCTGGCATTTGATGTGAGACACGATCGTGCCTGATCTAAATTTATCGATGTGGACAGGGGGATTACGCATATTCTCTATTGTGCCCTCCAGCTATTATCCATTTGGGCATTGCCAATCATTCTGCAAAATCAATTAATGGTCAAAATGTCCCTGCTATCATGTATCAAGAAATTCTCGGCCTGTACATTGGGCAGACATGCACCATAATTTCTGGAGGCAGCTACCAGATAAGAAAGCCATGGGAAATTTCAATAGGAATTTTTCATCGTTGGCACATTTAATGCAGTATGGATAAAACTGTCTTTGAACCGAATTTTAAAATTCATTTTATAATTCTGATCTGCCACGAATTTATTTGAAATGACATAATTTTTTTAATTTGATCCATTACACACGGATTCTTATGACGGATCAGAGACCCTTCCCATGAATAGAACCATCCCGCTCTCATCGTCCTGTATTACAAACAGGAATGGGTGATCTGCAACAAATGATGCAACTTCTGGCAACATCATTTGGTCCTGCACAATGGTAGTTACGGCAGCTGCCTCTGTTCCTTCCTCGTTTACCTTTACATATGCATCCTGGATTGCCTTTGACACGAACAGATTCCCAGATGAGACATCCTGTATCCCTGAGAAATCCGCATCAAACATATCAAAGGCATCTGCCATCCCGAGATTCTTAAGATGAGGTATGAGGTCATAATGTGTTTTCATCTCAAATTTTGGCATTTTTATCTCGACTTCGGTATTCTGCATACTCTGTCTCCATTGCCCTATCTGCTCTGATGCGAGCGTCTCTTCTATCTTTTGTATGCCGTCCCTGTCCGATGGCAGTATTATCAGCATGGACAGTCTGTCTCCTTTGTATGGGAGTTTCAGGACTTGAAGATTGTCCAATTGCGCCATGTCAAAAAATCCTTTCATGTTCATGAAATCTGTCCTGACGCTCTGCGCAGGGCTTGTCCAAAAGTCGGATTCCAGCGTGCTCTCCTCGAAGAATTGCGTCTTCCAGGTACCCTTGAAGTATATGGCGTTTAGAAGCACGGCTGCGGTGGATTCCTTCACATCATCAGCCTTCAGAACCTTCGGTATCTTGCCGTGTGTCTTTTCATTGGCCCATGCGTTTATTCGCGGTACCCCGCCCGCATCACTGGCATCTAAAAAGTCAACACTCTCTATTTCTGCAAGATACGTACTGCGTACCACGTCCGTGTACGACTCGTAGGGAACAAACCAGTCGGCAAGCCACAGCGAGTTTGCCATATCGAGTGTGGCATCCGGATCGTCGCGGTTTATGGATGATATGAGGTGGGCAGTGGAGTTGTGACGTGGGATTTGATCAGGCTCAAAGGCAAATGTCTGTTGCATCTCCTCTGCGGTGTTGTTTTGGGCGCCCTCATACAGCATTGAAAATGCAGTATACATGCTGATGGGTGAAAAGAACATGTTGTCATCCCCGTCTGAGATCTGACTGTAAAAATCCACTGCAAAATTGTTGTTTGCAGTCGCAATTTCAGGCGGGGTTACCGGGTCTGCATCAGCTGCGTGTATGACCGTGGCATTGGCAAGGAGACTATTGGTACTGGGTTCTATGGGGTCCAATCCAAGTCTTTGTGCAGTGGTCTCAAATATGCACGCAGGGCGGCCGCTTTGGAAGATTACCAGAACCCGGTCGTCATTGCATCGTATCTCGTCTGATGGAACACCTGCCTGCGTCTGTTTTAGGGGGGACTCGAATGCAGCGTATGACTGCGATACTGCAAGGGATGCGGCTATGATCAAAAACAGAACCAGGTACTTCAATACGAAGCGTATGTCGTGATGTCGCTTATAACTGTGATATCCGGGCAGTTTTTCTCCAAATGCTGGTGTATTTGCCACTCTGAATGTGCCTCTTGAATTTCTCAGGCAGAATTGTCCTTGGGCAATCTCAGCACCGGAAATACAAAAGAATCATACAATTTGAATAGTTTTAGGTTATTTTTGTTTTCTTCCACCTAATTTTCGTATAATTCACTACAGGTTACGGATATGACACCGGCCTTCTGTTTGGAGTTTTATTATTCCCGGAAATTACGCTTTTGGGAGCAGGTACTTCCACCTAATTTTCGTATAATTCACTACAGGTTACGGATATGACACCGGCCTTCTGTTTGGAGTTTTATTATTCCCGGAAATTACGCTTTTGGGAGCAGGTACTCTTTATACAGTTATGGCGCATGGGGAAGCGGTAATGGTTGTGATACGTGGATGACAGTCGGTATGGATGGACGGGGCATGCAAAACGCAGTCTTGGCACTTTACGGCATAATAGTGCGGCCCGGGACAACGCTTTGCCGCATATCCGATAATCCTGGCATGTACCTTGTGCCGTCTGTGGTGGTATTTGCAACAACCACAGTTGCCCTGGCCGTGCTGTTCCCCTCTGACTACGCTGGATATCCGATGAACGACATCACATGGGATGGCACGATATACGCCTTGATTATCAACTCCGTACTGGGCATGCTGCCCATTATGGGAATCTTTTGGGTTGGAAGAAGGTGGGGCGGAAACCGTAGTTTTCGGAGGGCGTTTCCGGTATTGGCGTACTGCTTGGTTCCTAGCATGCTGGGGGTTCTGGCAGCCACTGCAGCAGGAAGCATATACCATCTCACAGTTCCAGAGATCGTCCTTTCTGATGGACCGGGCCTGACGCTTGGAGACGGTATATTTTTCCCCGCGATCCAGCTTCTCATCAGGTTATTCTTTATCGGGTGGACGCTCCTGCTACAAGCGAAAGCGATCCGGATACTGAACGGATTCGGATACGCCAGATCCGCAGTAGTCCTGGTGCTGGCGATACTGATCATGTATGCGGGGAATATGTTTCACGGCACCGTTACGGTAGCCATACTGGAATTCGTGCTTTGAACCTATAGCGGCACGAAAAAATTCCTTCAAATTGAACCGGCCAAACCAAGCTATGTGGATTTTTTGATGCGACATGGACCAAACAAAACGGGAAGAACTTGAAAAGACGTGCAAAAAGGAAAAGGACTGCCGGGTGCGTGCAAGAATGCTTGCAGTACACATGGTTTGTGTGCATAAAACAAGCATATGGCTAAAAGCAAAAGTTTGTGCAGATGAAAAATACGATTCAAATAAAAAACAAATTAGTCGCAGTCATGTTGGTTACACGCTAAATTTAGAACCGTTAGTCAAGATCGTAGTCTCAAGATAGTCGACTTCGTGATTTCAGCATCATATCTATGGATTACGGATATGACACCACCCTTCTGTTTGGTGTTCCATTATTCCCAGAAGTTACGCTTTTGGGAACAGGCACTCTTTATACGGTCATGGCGCATGGGGAAGCGGTGATGGCTGTGATGTGTGGATGACAGTTGGCATGAATGGGCGGGGCATGCAAAACGCAGTCTTGGCACTTTACGGCATGATAGCGCGGCCCGGAACAACGCTTTGCCGCATATCCGATAATCCTGGCATGTACCTTGTGCCGTCTGTGGCGGTATTTGCAACCACAGTTGTCCTGGGGGTGCTGCTCCCATGGGGCTACGTCGGATATCAGATGAACGACATCACATGGGATGACACTCTATACAGCTTGATTATCAGGTTCGTTCTAGGCATGCTGCCCATTATGGGAATCTTTTGGGTTGGAAGAAGGTGGGGAGGGAACCGCAGTTTTCGAAGGGCGTTTCCGGCATTGGTGTACTGTTTGGTTCCTAGCATACTGGGGGTTCTGGCGGTCACAGCAGCAGAAAGCCTATACAGCCTCGCAGTTCCAGATATTGTCCTTTCTGATGGGCTGATCCTGACGTCTGGAGACGGTATACCTTTCTCCTTGTTCCAGTTTGCCATCGGGTTCCTCTTTATCGGGTGGACGCTCCTGCTACAGGCAAAAGCGATCCGGATACTGAACGGATTCGGGTACGCCAGATCCGCAGTGGTCTTGGTGCTGGCGATACTGATCATGTATGCGGGGAATATGTTTCACGGTTTCGTTACGGCAGTCATCTCTGAGTTCGTGCTTAACCTATAGCGGCACGAAAAAATTCCTTCAAATTGAACCGGCCAAACCAAGCCATGTAGGTTTTTTGATGCGACATGGATCAAACAAAACGGGAGGAACTCATAGGCGTACAAAAAGATCAGGTGCGTGCCTGAGGGATTGCCAAAGTTTTTTGAAAAAAAAAAGAGCCGCACCATGTATTCCAGCACGTGGATCCGCGGGAGTCGTGGCGTTGTAATCCCTGTACGTCATCAAGTCGCTGAAGGGTTTTTACGATAAAATTTGTCGCAGGGATATTGTCTTGGAATGTGGCTTGCCATGGCCTGAAACGGCACGAACTTGGTACCGCTGCGGAGGTGGCTTGCATGGCATGCCAGAGCCAATGCCTTCCAAATTTGCATTCATAAAGGCGTCTGGATTCCAGCAGCGAATTACCGCTGGAAAGATCGGACAGGTTGCCGCGGTTCAATCGCCCAACGTTTTAGATCCTCGGAGCAACTGTGATACGATGACTGCAACCGTGCCGGATCCGGCTGCCGATTTTAGAAAAAATCCGGAAAAAAACGAAAAGAAATATACATTTCACAAAAGCCCGCTTTGGAATGGACGAGTCCTTTGATAGGGAAAAGGTGGTCAACTGCATGTTTGATCCTGTGACATCCTCAATTCTTGCAGAGCTTGAGGACGGGGCAAAGGAGTGCAGCGTTCTGGCAGAGCACGCATCTGTCCCCGAGTCCGAGGTACTTGACAGACTCTCATACCTGATTGCCCACGGGTTCATAAACGAGGAATCATCAGACGGCGACGGCAGTCATCTCCTCTCTGCAGACACCGAAAAACTCACCGGCATAATAGAGGACGGCGACAACTTTGATGGGGCCGTAAGCGGCCTTGAAAAGATGGACAGCTACCTAAACTGATCTTCTCTTCCAAAGGGTGTATGCTCCTCCCCCGACAAGCCCCGCCATGCCTGCAAGCAGCACGTACACTGACACGAACCCGAGTGCCTTCTTGCCTGCATCCGGAAGCGGTCCTATGGCGCCAAACACGTGCGTCTGTACGCTGTTGGTCCCCTCCACGACCAGCCTGTACTCCCCGTCACCTGTCACGTCAAACTCCATCTCGAGGGACTCGCCGCCGATCTCCTCTGATACAATCTCGGTGCCGTGCGGGTCAATCACCCTTGCGTGAAACACGCCGTCCTGAAACTCCATTATCTGCAGTGCAAAGATTCCCTTCTGCCCGTCCTCCGGGTCAAACCCGCCCTGCACGATCAGGGGCTCCCCGATACTGACGTCTGCCTCGCCCTGAATGACCCCGTCCAACACTATCTGGTTTCCCACAGTTATGAGAACCAGTCCTGCTATGATTGCCATTCCGGAGCCCACTAGTACGATGCCGGATTTGTGCACGATCATTCCTGGCATTCCTTTGGTTTAAACGTAGTTTTTCCACTGTTTTTTCACGGAGTTTTTTATAATTTTGGCAGCCGGATCCGGCAAGGTTGCGGTCATTGCGTACCACACGGGCTTGCAGTTTTTAAACAATTATGGCCAGGTCGTCGTTACATGCGGGTCAAGCCAGCATGACGTTAGTCGTTTTGGAAATTTTACAGCTTGCGCCCCATGTACATGCGTGCCCACGTCGCGCCTGAAGGGGCGGTCTCATATCGTCTGCCGGACGTCCCGTCACGGACAGCCCCTTGAACCCGCAGAGAAATGCCTGCACGCGGCCGGTGCCATGACGACAAGCGGCGCGCAACGCCCGTGCGCCTGCCCCATGACGTCCGGAGATAGGCGGAATTTGGAGCCGGACGCGAAACTCTCCGGCACTGTCGATTTACTAGGCCTGCCACAGCACCATGCCGCCGCGGTGACGTGTCATGTTTAAATCTGCCAAAATTTCGTAAAATGTGTGGGACATGAAATCTGGAATTACGGCATGACGATGCGGTACGTGGCCATGATCATGCGGCACGCCGACGCCGACGATCCCGGGTACGAGGACGACGCCGACTCGTTCTGCAGGGGCAAGGACATGGGAAGGCGCGAGTACGACCTGGTCATGAGAAAGTCATTCCAGCTTGCAGCCGACGCGCTGGAGCAGGACTCCCTTGACGCAGAAGAAATGGACACGCTCCAGTCTGCGGCGATCATGACCTGGCTGATGCGCGAATCCGTGCGCCTGAAAGGCAACAGCCTAGCGCCCGGCGGCCCGGTTCCGGCAAAACTGCAAGATCCGGGGATCGGCGCTTTGTTTGGCCGCCGGGACTGCGCGAAACAGCCCCTCCGCTGACACGACGCCGGAGCCTGAAGGCGCCGCCGTTGCCGCTACTGCTTCAAACCCCCCCGTGTCATTCGGCCCGGCGATATCAACAACTGCCTCATCCTTGTTTGCCGTCCCGTCCCCCGATGCCTTCCAGGTCCCTGAGCACGCGCGCAAGATCGTCTGGCACGTCCGGACTTTGCAGCATTATCCTGGCCATGCCTGACATGGCAGAGGCCATCCCCTGGAATGCGGCCTGCGCGTCCTGCGGCTGCTGCTGCTGCTGCTGCTGCTGCATTGTGGCAGGCTGGCCGCCGCCGCCGCCGCCGCCGCCGCCAGCACCTTCCCGCGGCGGGCCCGACACCATCTCCAGGTACCTCTCAAAACTGGTAAACACGTTGAGGTACCCCGACGCCTTGGAGTATTCCCGCCTGAGCGCCTCGGGGTACAGCGTGGCCTGCTTCTCGTAGGAGTCCTTGGGGGCGTGCCCGAGCACGTGGTCTGCGGCGTACTGCGCGCACCCGGCGGCCACCAGCGTCGACTTTAACAGGTCGCGCACCTCGTGGGCGCGCACCCTGTAGTAGCCGCGCGAGAACTTTTTTTGCACGCCCGCGTCTGATGCGGCCTTGGAGAAGCGGACCGATATCCAGATCGGGCTGACCGGCGTGCCGCGCCGCGTCACGAACAGCGGCCCCGTCCCGTCGTGCTTGCCGTGCCTGGACTCCTTCCACCTCAGGTAGTCCCGCAGCTGCGACACGGCATCGCGGTCTATGAAGGTGGTGTACGGCATGCCGGTCTTCAGCCTTGTCAGTTTTATCGGGACCGGGCACTTGTCCAGGTCCCAGGAGTCATAGTCCTCCACGCCAAAGTGCCTCACTATCTGGGGGTACGCCTCGAAGTTGAAGCGGTCGGCAAGCGTCGAGGAATCCAGCCCGGCCTGGAACTTTACCAGCGTTATGGCCCTCATCATGGGGCCCATGCTTCCCGAATACACCATCTTGTAAAAGTCCGACAGGCTCAGCTCGGGGTTCCCGTTGTCCTGGGCGTACCTGAATTTGCCCACCTTCACGTCGACTGGCACGTCGTGCACCGCAAAGTACGACTTTATCGCAGAGCAGCGCACCGTCGCGGTGGACTTGGAATATCCGGCAGACGCAAGGTGGGCAAGGTACTCCCGCACGACGCGCTTTGCGGCGCGGGCGCCGTGGATGGAATTCTGGCAGAAGCGCAGCATCTCCCCCACGTCAGAAAATGACGCCTCCGCATTCCCTGCCTTTCCATCTCCTCCTCCTCCGGCACCGTCCCGCGTTACCGGGAATTTCCGGCCCCGCAACCACTCGTCAAAGGTCCCGAGCGCGGCCGCGTATGACTGCCTGGTGCCCCTGCGGATGCGGATGTTCTTGGCGCCCGGCGAGTTGAGCTGCGCGATCCAGAATTTCACGCTCTCGAATCTCATCATGCAGTCCCCGGAGTCTGTCCTGCGCATTATGCCGCGGGAACACGCCCACGCAAGCGCGTCGCGGCCGCGTGGTTCCATCCGGCTCGCGTCCAGGTGGCCCTCGGGCGGCAGTTTCTTCAGGATCGTGGCGACGTCTGGATCCGCCTTGTCCAAATCGTCATCATTCACGGGGCGCAGCATCTTATAGCAGCTGCCCATCACTATCCATAACCTGCTTTAGATATTTAATCCGCATCAAAACCGGTGCCCCGGCGCGCCGGGTGCCGGGCCCGAAACTGCCCCAAACCTGCCCCAAACCTGCCCCAAACCTGCCCCAAACCTGCCCCAAACCTGCCCCAAACCTGCCCCAAACCTGCCCTGCAAGGTGCCTGCCTGCCCCCAAACGCGCCATGTTTGTAACAATATCACGAAATGTGACTGCATAATGGCTATTACGCAACGTGATTTCATTTAATGTTACTCATATATATTAATAATGTGATAAAAAACATCCTAAAATGGTGCCTTGAGGCCCCAAATATGGCAAAAATGACCGGTTCTTTGGCATTTTGGGCGCCCGGATTCATTATAACGTCGAAACTACGGTGCATAATAGCCATTATGATATCAGTTTTCGGCATAAAAATTATGCAGCAACCCATCCGGAACGAGGATCTTCTACCAGGCGCAGGGCTTGGCTGCATGTCGCGTTGGCATGCGTGGCCGTGGCATTCCTCGCAGCCGACATAATCTTCATCGACTACCCAATGGAAGCGCACGCCCAGACGCCGCCCACGTTCTCCTCTGCTACGCTTGACCGCGGCACCGGCGTGCTGGCGGTAACGTTCAGCGAAATCATAGACGCCACGCCGTCTACGGACATAGACCCGACAAAGTTCCACATAAGGGAGAAAAACACGTCCACCGGCGGCGTCACGCTGTCTGCAGCGGAGCTTGGCACCACTTCGGGCTCGGCCACCGTTTCCTTTACGCTGACTACTGCCAAACTCGCCGCCGTGAACGCGCTGACCACTCCCGAACTCACGATCGATCCGGGTGCAGTCCAGGACACGTCCGGCACCGCGTTTGCGGCCACCTTTGACGTCTCTACGGCAGTATTCACGGACTCGTTTTCAGTCAGTGCCCAAGATGACCTCCCCCGAGGCCTCGCGTTTTCTTCTGACGGCGACAAGATGTTCGTGGTGGGAGCCACCGGGAGCGACGTCAACGAGTACGCGCTGTCTACTCCCTTTAGCATCACCACTGCCAACTTTACGGACTCGTTTTCAGTCAGTGGCCAGGATACCTTCCCCGCCGGCCTCGCGTTTTCTTCTGACGGCGACAAGATGCTCGTGGCGGGACTCTTCGGGCGCGACGTCAACGAGTACGCGCTGTCTACTCCCTTTAGCATCACCACTGCCAACTTTACGGACTCGTTTTCAGTCAGTGACCAGGATACCTCCCCCGTCGGCCTCGCGTTTTCTTCTGACGGCGACAAGATGTTCGTGGTGGGAGCCACCGGGAGCGACGTCAACGAGTACGCGCTGTCTACTCCCTTTAGCATCACCACTGCCAACTTTACGGACTCGTTTTCAGTCAGTGACCAGGATACCTCCCCCGTCGGCCTCGCGTTTTCTTCTGACGGCGACAAGATGTTCGTGGTGGGAGCCACCGGGCGCGACGTCAACGAGTACGCGCTGTCTACTCCCTTTAGCATCACCACTGCCAACTTTACGGACTCGTTTTCAGTCAGTGACCAGGATACCTCCCCCGTCGGCCTCGCGTTTTCTTCTGACGGCGACAAGATGTTCGTGGTGGGAGCCACCGGGCGCGACGTCAACGAGTACGCGCTGAGCTCCGCCTTTGATATTACCGTGACGGGCCAGGCCAACCAGCCGCCCACGTTTGTCTCTGCCACGCTTGACCGCGGCACCGGCGTGCTGGCGGTAACGTTCAGCGAAATCATAGACGCCACGCCGTCTACGGACATAGACCCGACAAAGTTCCACATAAGGGAGAAAAACACGTCCACCGGCGGCGTCACGCTGTCTGCAGCGGAGCTTGGCACCACTTCGGGCTCGGCCACCGTTTCCTTTACGCTGACTACTGCCAAACTCGCCGCCGTGAACGCGCTGACCACTCCCGAACTCACGATCGATCCGGGTGCAGTCCAGGACACGTCCGGCACCGCGTTTGCGGCCACCTTTGACGTCTCTACGGCAGTATTCACGGACTCGTTTTCAGTCAGTGCCCAAGATGACCTCCCCCGAGGCCTCGCGTTTTCTTCTGACGGCGACAAGATGTTCGTGGTGGGAGCCACCGGGAGCGACGTCAACGAGTACGCGCTGTCTACTCCCTTTAGCATCACCACTGCCAACTTTACGGACTCGTTTTCAGTCAGTGGCCAGGATACCTTCCCCGCCGGCCTCGCGTTTTCTTCTGACGGCGACAAGATGCTCGTGGCGGGACTCTTCGGGCGCGACGTCAACGAGTACGCGCTGTCTACTCCCTTTAGCATCACCACTGCCAACTTTACGGACTCGTTTTCAGTCAGTGACCAGGATACCTCCCCCGTCGGCCTCGCGTTTTCTTCTGACGGCGACAAGATGTTCGTGGTGGGAGCCACCGGGAGCGACGTCAACGAGTACGCGCTGTCTACTCCCTTTAGCATCACCACTGCCAACTTTACGGACTCGTTTTCAGTCAGTGACCAGGATACCTCCCCCGTCGGCCTCGCGTTTTCTTCTGACGGCGACAAGATGTTCGTGGTGGGAGCCACCGGGAGCGACGTCAACGAGTACGCGCTGTCTACTCCCTTTAGCATCACCACTGCCAACTTTACGGACTCGTTTTCAGTCAGTGACCAGGATACCTCCCCCGTCGGCCTCGCGTTTTCTTCTGACGGCGACAAGATGTTCGTGGCGGGAACCGACGGGAACGACGTCAACGAGTACGCGCTGAGCTCCGCCTTTGATATTACCGTGACGGGCCAGGCCAACCAGGCCCCCGACGCCGACGCCGGGCCCGACCAGGTCGTGAGCGAGGGGGAACAGGTCACCCTTGACGGCACCGGTTCCTCTGATCCGGACAACGACACCCTGTCATACTCGTGGGCGCGAACCGGCGGCCTGCCAGTCATCCTGAACGGTCCGACCACCGCGTCCCCGACGTTTACCGCACCCGACGTGGAAACGTCAGGCGGCTCTGTGACGCTCACCCTCACCGTAGACGACAGCAACGGCGGCACCGACACGGATACCGTCACGATCACGGTAAACAACGTGGTCGCCAACCAGGCCCCCAATGCGGACGCCGGGCCCGACCAGGCCGTGAACGAGGGGGAACAGGTCACCCTTGACGGCACCGACTCCTCTGATCCGGACGGCGACACCCTGTCATACTCGTGGGCGCGAACCGGCGGCCTGTCAGTTACGCTGAACAACGCCAACACCGCGTCCCCGACGTTTACCGCACCCGACGTGGAAACGTCAGGCGGCTCTGTGACGCTCACCCTCACCGTAGACGACAGCAACGGCGGCACCGACACGGATACCGTCACGATCACGGTAGACGACGTTCCCCCGCCCACCGGGAACAGTCCCGTCGCGCGCGCCGGACCCGACCAGACAGTCAGGGACCGCCCGCTCTCCGACGTAACGGTTACCCTTGACGGCTCTGCCTCCTTTGATCCAAACCCCGGCGACACCCTGACATACTTGTGGGAGCAGATCCGCGGAGGCACGGTATTCCTGAGCAACGTCAACAGCGCAGTCGCGACCTTCACGCCAGAAATGGCGTCTGCCACCCCGCTGACCTTCCGGCTCACGGTAACTGACAACAGTGCTGAGGAAAACACCGGCACCGACTCCGTGACGGTCCGCATACCCACGCAAACGCTTACGGCCAACATCACCGCAGACGTTCCCGTCACAAACTCCCAGACTGTATCCTTTGGCTTTTCCTTTGGCAGGGACATTGACCGCGGCACGCTCGTCTCTGCCGTAACCGCCACCAGCGGAACGGTGGGTGCCATAACCCCGTCCTCTA
The DNA here is from genome assembly GCA_965238275.1 of Candidatus Nitrosopumilus sp. Lineage (GTDB taxonomy): Archaea > Thermoproteota > Nitrososphaeria > Nitrososphaerales > Nitrosopumilaceae > Nitrosopumilus. Next base: position 135,249 of record OZ250186.1, on the reverse strand, counting down.
ATGCTGCCTCGTATGATGTTACCGTGAACAACCTTTCAGAAGGCAGGCAGACCGTGTCAATCCCGACCCGCACGGTCACCACCCTGGAAGGCGACACGTTTAGGGCCGCAAGCGCGAGCGTGACTGTCGACCTGACTGACCCGGCGGTGTCGTCTGCCCGGGTGTCCGGGAATGATGGAATCGTGGTGTCGTTCTCCGAGAGGGTCACCGGCAGCACCGGCGCTGCTGACTGGTCAGTATCCATCGTCGGCGATGGCGATGGCGGCAACAGCATAACGGTAGACGACGCCCCCGATCCCTCCGGCAGCAGCTCCATAACGCTCGGCCTCTCCGGCGACATCCCGGACGGCAAGCCCGCGCTCACCCTGGAATACACCGGTTCTGGAATACGGGACCTTGCGGGCAATTCCCTTGGGACAGTCGACAACATAACCGTCAGCCATCCCTCATCCAGCAAGTCCCGGCAATCGTCGGTCCCGGTACTGGACATCCACTCCGCGATAGCATCGTACCTCCAGTCGATCCCCCAGGAGATACGAGACACCGCCACTTCGCACGATCCCGACGCCCCCATCCCGCCCATGCCCGCAGACGATTCCCTTGACTTTCCCCTGGAGATAAACGGCTACGGGTACCTGCTTGGCGGCATTAAGAACACGCTCGAGCCGCAGACGATCCACCCGGGACACAACGTCACCATCTCATTTACCGTGTACGACCGCGTCCAGATAGTGCACTTTACGCTGTACATGAACCTGCACGGCGAAAACGACCAATATTCTGACAGCGACACCTACGTCAGGTACGATGCCGGCACCATCCAAATAGTCGACCCGCACGGTCTCATCGAGTCTGCCACAGTCACGATCCGGGCCGACGGAGGGGACAAGCAGGTAATCACGTTTGAGATCACGTTTGCAGGCGAGATGGATCTGACCAACATGGTGGCCCGGCTGTGGAACGCCGACCTGTCATTGTTGACGGTGCAGGTCCTCGACGCCTTTGAGGTGGTGGAGGCGGCAGTCGAGCCGGAGCCGATGCCGGCAGAGGCGACGGCGTTGACAGAACCGGCAGTCGAGCCGGAACCGGACGCCGAACCGGAACCGGCAGAAATCACGGCGGATCCGAAGCCCGCCGCGGGAGGCTTTGGCGCATCCGAAATCCAGACACTCAAGGCATGGGGCGGCTATTCCCCCGAATATGCCGATGACGCGGAATTTCTGGGCGCGTTCGGATTCCAGGGGACGACGGTACCCGACTACTTCAGGAATATCGCAAAGTGGTTCATAGACGGCACGCTGGACAGGCAGACGCTCGTCAACGCCTTGGAATACTTTGTGGCGATCGAGTCATGGGAGTATCCCGGACACGCTGCGCCTGAATCCCTGGAGGATCCCGGATCTGCCACCACCGCGACCGCCGTTTTAGACGCGCCGGCCGACGAGATGACACTTCAGGATCCCGACGACTTTGACGAGTCCGAACTCCGGATACTGCGGGCGTGGGGCATCCACCCGCCCGAGCCCGTCGACTATGCTGACGACCCGAACGCCCCCATCCCGTCGATAATCATGGACGGCGCGCTTGACTTTCCCATATCGATAAACGGTTACGGGTACCTGCTGACTGGCACCGGAAACACGCTCGAGCCGCAGACAGTGCGCGTCGGGGACGAGACTAGCATCAGCTTTGCTGTGTATGGCGACATGCCGATAGAAGTCTTTACTATGTACCTGAACCTGCACGGTGCAGACGACCAATATTATGACAGCGACACGTACGTCAGGTACGACCGGGGCAGCGTCACGGTGACCGATCCGCACGATCTTGTCGAATCCTCCGCAGTCACGATCGACGCCGACGGGAACGTGCAGGTGATCACGTTTGGGATCACGTTTGCAGATGCCATGGATCTGACCCACATCGTGGCCCGGACGTCGGATGCCAACCGGTCGATACTGACCATGCAGGTATTGGATGCCTTCGAGGCCGTCATCTAGATTGGCGGAAACTGAACCCGTCGGAGCCGACATGCCGGGCTGGATGATGACGGAGCTGGGGCCGCTGGCGGCCAAGGGAGAGGTCACCATGGACAAGTTTATCGCGATGCTGGAATACGTGCTGCCGGGGGGCGCCTAGGAATTGGCCAAACGTGCCACAATCCTGGTTGATGACGGGCTGGACCGCAGGATAAGGGAATACCAGGCCAGGAAGATACTGGAGGGCAACAAGGCGTACAGCTTCTCTGATGCCGTAAACGACCTGCTGGCAAGGAGTCTGACGGATGTTATCCGTGCATCCCATGTCTGGCGGTGACGCGTCCGGATGCGCCGGCGGCCAAGGGAGAGGTCACGATGGACGAATTTGCCGTGGCGCTGGTGTGCGTGCTGGAGAATCAGTGACTGGTCGGTCTGCATGCCTGTCTTTCCAAGTTGTTACGGGAATTCAGACGTATTGATTGACACGCATCCAAGAGGCGGTAACTCTGGTAAGCCATGCTGGCCCCTCAACGGCGCCAAGTTCCCTGGCCGTCCATGCGCGAGGAATTAGAACCGTCGCACAAAGCGGGAAGACGAAATTAACATATCTGTAACAGGACACATCAGTCTTTCGTGTAATCAGACAAGCTTCATACTCAGGTAGAACCATTACCTATTTTTTCATGGACAATTCTTGCTTTATCCCCGGCATCTACTGTGACCACGCTGACTCCGCTGACCTTGAGACGCTCTATGAATTTTTTATCTGCCGTGACGACAACCATGCCATTCTCCCTTGCATACCGCAATATCGCTCCGTCATCCCTGTCCTGCTGTGTAACACCCAGATGCTTTGTCACGGTTTCCACGTTCCGTCCCAAGTCTCCCAACAATGCCTCCAAGTCCTCGTACATGACATCCAACAGGATCTTTGTCATGACACTGGTTCTGGCAAGATGGTAACGTTGAATCTCTGATCGCCTGCCGGTTCTAACTGTAGTTTCGGTGGGTGGCCCTTTACCCACGAGGCCAAGTAGTTACTTATGAACCAAAGTCCTATCTCCTTGCTGATCAGTTCCCTGCACGTACCGTTCCAAAAGGACGGCTTGTCCGTATTGACAAGTATATCCCTTGTCTGACCTTCAAGCCTCAAAGCCACACATCTCAACCTTCTGTCAAAATATCTGTCACGATCTTCTGGCTTCAGTTTGATCCCATAACCTACGCCACTCATTCTTGGAGAACCGTTGTTCCATGCGGTGCCAACAAACATGAAATACAAACGGCAAAGGTGGTTTTTATACTTTGAATTCTGCCGTTTCCGTAATGATGGCAGATGCAAGTATTGGCATCCAAGTCAGAAAACGGCAAAAACGGCGATGCAATGATAGGATATTTGCTGGGCCGTCCGGCACGCCCATAAATCAGTTAAACTTGCATGGATACGAACCGGGTTAACCACCAACGTGTTCATATCATTGAATAGTTTAATTTTTTAACAAGTTTGGTGTTCATATTTCATGCCAGATAGATTTGCAATTTATCACAACATTCCAAAAGCATCAGACATTAAGATTCACCATATTGATTGTACTGCATATGCGGGCAGGGATCCTTTAGCTGAAAATTCTGATTGGCATACCGCACCAAACCTGCAAGCGGCTACAAGTACAGCTCAAAGACTAGCTAGAGAATACCGTATGAATTACAGAGACTGTAAATGGTGCAAGCCTTCTAGCACTTAGCTGCGGGGACACAGCACGGGATCTTCATCCCAGTCTGGCGGCCTCGGTTGCTTGTGGTTTGAGATAACCAAAAATTCTCGGTTACTAATCATTACGCGTCTTGATCCCGTACTTGTACTCGAACAGGTACACAGTAATCCCAGATGTGCTCACGGAGCCACGGGATCTGGCGGTGGCTCGGGCTGAATCGTAATATTCCGATAGATTGCTATTAGCGTGACAATTTTCATATACAGCTGCGTCACCGGAAGGACTCCGTCACGCAGCTTCAGAAAGCTGGCCAGCTGCGCGTTTACCAGCACCCACGCATTGAATAGCATCAGCGAGTACAGAAAGCAGAAAAGCCGGGCAGGCCTACTGCTGCCGAACGATTTCGCCCTGGCATTCTCTACCAGTCTGTAGCATGTCTCGATGGTCCACCTTTTGGAATATTCCTCTACATCCATCCACGGGGCATTGGTGGCAAACGCAATGTATCGATCTTCCGGCGCACCTGCCTTCTTGTCCCCGTTCTTCGCCCCCTCACTTTCCTTCCTTACTCTCTTCTTCTCTGCTATGATCATGTGGTACTGAACCGTTGCCTTGTCAGAATTCGTCATGTCGGATTTTGAGATGGGGCCGAGCGTTTTGGCCACGAACTTGCGCAGCGAGTCTTTCACCCTACTGGTTCTGGTGCACGGCATCAGGTACTCAAGGCTAAGACGCTCAATCTCGGATATTGAGTTCACTGAAAAGAAGCCCCTGTCAACCAGGATCAGTCCCAGCCTGGATCCGACGGCGGAGACGTTTTCTAGGCACGAATTGAGGATTTCACGCAGGGATTCGTGCACGGATGAGGACTTGTCCACGTATAGGGCCGCAAGGATAAGCCGCGATTTGGAGTTGACGCACTGCGCCGTGATGTACGCCTCGAATCTGTTGGTGCCGCTCTTGCGCTCTCCGCCTCTCAGGTCAGAGCCAAGTTTCTTGCTGTGGCACGGTATCAGGTGCATGTCGATGGCCACATCAAGCACATCAGGCAGCCTGCCAAACAGGTAAAGCTCATCCAGCTGTGCCCTTACCGCCTGGTTAAAAGTCTCAAGCGCCTTACCCTCGTCCGTCTTGGACAGGATATCGCGAAACCACTCGTCGCTTGGAGAATGACGTGAATATCTTGGATTCTCGATGGACTGCGCCGTGATTTCTCTCATGGCGAAGCTGCATCCGCCGACCGAAGTGTCAAGCATCGCGGCATGCAGCATGCCGACGTTAAAGTCGCTTGCGCCATATGTCGCGTTGTACCTTTTGGAGACCTCGGCGGACGGCACGATGCTTTCTCTCAGCACCTTCTTCTATTGTACCGAAATTAGGTCGTCCTAATTTTAGACGTACTGCAAAGGAATACTTTGTCCTTTATCGGTCAAGAAAACCGTTGATAAAACGCCTGACTGCAAAGACAATCAGATACGCAGTCACACAGTGCAGGAAAGGCCAAAAGACGTCCCAGATTGCCAAAGAGATAGGAGTCTCACAAAGGCACGTTCAGCGACTGTACGCCCGGTTCTGCAGGACAGAATCCCACCACGTTCCAATGCCAGCGGGAAGAAAGCCCATACGGGCCACCGAAGACGAGATACGGCGGGTTCTGGACATGCACGCACGGGAACCGGTAGGCGTGCTGCGCACGGTAGGAAATCTCAAAACAGACTGCGATATAAGCTACAGACGGGCATACAGGATCATGAAAGAGCATGGTTTGGTAACGCCCTCGGCTGCAAAGTCAAAGAAGAGAAAGTGGGTCCGTTTTGAGAGGAAATACTCGAACGCAATGTGGCATGTGGACTGGCACGTCATGAAGGATCCGCGCTTCAGGGGCCTCAACCTGATAACGTACCTGGATGACTCATCCAGATGCATAGCAGCAGCACAGATGTTCACCGAGGCCACCTCTGAGAACGCGGTGGCCGTGCTGCGAAAGGCGATCGAGACGTTTGGAACACCTGCCACCATACTGTCTGACAACGGCTCATGCTTTGTAGGCGCGGCAGGCAGGCACAAGAAAGGAAAAGATGGCCGGAGAAGGAAGGCAGCTGCAGGATCATGGCAGCCCACCGCCTTTGAGGCCGAGCTGCTGGACCGCGGAATTGAACTGATAAACACCCGGCCGTACCATCCACAGACCAACGGAAAGCTGGAGCGGTTCCACCGCAGCATAGAGGAAGAGATTTACCATTACGAGTCGCTGTCCGACTATGTCCAATACTATAATGAGCGAAGGCTGCACTTTTCACTTGACATGGCAAACCGTGAGACACCGCTCAGAGCGTTTTCCGCAAGAAAGGCCACAGATGAGATCAGAAAAGACAACCCCCAATGGATGGAGGTAGACACTGATGAGTAGGCGACATTATTTCGGTATACTACACTCTCAGCACCTTCTCAACAGATTCATATATTTTGCCATTGTTCATCATATCGCGTCTCAGGCGATCTTTTTGGTGGTACATAAGGATCGTCTGGGCGTGCCCCCATTGATCTGTTTGCATCAGGTGCTAGATGGCACATCTGGGATTACTGGTACAGGCCGTAGTCCACGCACTCCATGGCTAGCGCGACGTTCCTCAAGGCCTTGGCAGACTTTGGCCTGCCGTTCCTTTCGTCCTCGTCGGCGATCCGGCGAAAATATGCTATGACGCGCAGGCCCTCTTCACAGTCCATGATGGAATGGTAACGGCGCCGTGGAACGAATGGATTCTGCACGGGGGTTGGTCGTGGCACGTGCGTTGGCCGGCGGCGTTTTGGCATTGCCAAGATCTCGCTATATCGATGAATTCGCCAGGAGGCACAACGTCAGGGGCATGGACACGATCAACATGATGGGGGACGCTGCCCTTTGAGGTACTGTGCGAGGACATGCTGCATTTGGTAATTGTGCCCGACGGCACGCCTGCGTGCATGTCTGCGTCCGAAGCGCGGGGGATGCTCGCGGACAACTCGGCAATTATGCAGATAAGACCAGCAGTCATCCTCAACGTGGATGGCTGATGATGCGGCGACCGGGAGCATCAGACGGACTAAAGGAAGCCATCGCCGACAATGAACGATGTACGGGAATAACATTTGACAGTGAAGATGAGAGATGTCAGCACATATACAAAATGAGCACGCCTCCCAAAGATAAGCCTAACTTTAGTATTATACCGTACGAGGACTACAGAGAGAAGTACTGTGGTTTGAAACCACCATAATTTTGAATTTCCATGCCCATTAAAACAGGAAGAGTGGTTGCCCACTGTTTTTTATTTTAGGGGATTTTGTGGAAATCATGCTAACTATGGGACGCAAACAGCTATAATTCAACAGAACTTGTGGTGGAAGGCACCACACTTTTGAACACCGTAATGAAGTGCGGTGGGATTGAATCTGGAGAAAATCCTAAAACACACTTTTAAACGACAAACAGTAGAGATCATCAAAATTTACCAGATCCTTAAAAACAAAACTATTTAAATATGATAATTGGCCTCAAAATATGGAAAAACCTGTATTAAAAACAATAAACATTTCTCAACTCTTAATTAATTCAAAAAATCCGCGTTTTGAACCCGTAAGGAATCAAAAAAAGGCAATAGAATTAATGCTTGGTGAGCAGGGGGACAAAATCAAGAAATTGACAGAAGATATTATGATGAACGGTGTGAATCCATCCAAAAATTTGATAGTGACCGAGTCTCAGAAAGATAAATTTCTAGTATTGGAAGGAAACAGAAGAACTATCGTTATAAAGTTATTAAACGATCCTACAAAAACAGAAAATCTTGGATTTCGTGAATTTTTTAACAAAATGTCTGGCAACCGTTCTAACGACATTCCTGATTCTGTTGATTGTGTTGTATTTGCAAATAAAGATGATGCACGTCATTGGATATCGTTGGAACACTCAGGTGAAAACGAGGGCAGGGGAGTAGTTAGATGGAATACGGAGCAACAAGCCCGATTTCGTCAAACTGGCACAAAATTACTTTCACTTTATGACTTTGCAGACGAAAATAATATTGATAGGAAGAATGTGGATTCAACTAGCGTTGAACGTTTAATTTCAACGCCCCATGTTTGTGATGTCATAGGTATCTCATTTTCAAACAGTCAGATTGACATAATTAAACGAAAAACGGAAATTGTAAAAAATCGTAAGAGGTCGCCTTTGCGAAGCGATTCCGTGCCTGATTTGCCCCGATTAATTACCAACTGAGCTACGTTTTCGACCATAAATACCCGATTTAATTGCACGTTATCAGTACGGTCCGCAGGCAGGACAGTTTTCAAATCAAGGCTCACCTGCCGGATCTTTTGCGCCGCATTTCCCGGCAGACGCTGCGTGTCCAAAAGCTTTATGGATCATGCCTTCCAGTGTTGTGGCATGGTGCCTGTAATCGACTTGGAAAAGATTGACTGGAACTCCGTAACCGACACAAAGTCCATCTTCGAATCCGTCCTTGCCATGCTCAAATCCCGGGACGAGGAGAGCGTGGCGCTGAGGAAAAACATCGAGCAGTTGAGGGAGGAGGCAGAGGCCTTCTCAGGGGAACGCGCGATGCTGACGGAGATGGATACCAGGATCAAACTGTTGGAAGAAGAGAACGTGCAAAAGGACTCCGAGATAGAACAAAAGGACTCCGAGATAGAACAAAAGGACTCCGAGATAGAACAAAAGGACTCCGAGATAGAACAAAAGGACTCCGAGATAGAGAATCTGGGAACAGATGTGGAGAATTTGAGTGCAGAGGTAGAGAAGCTGAGGGCAGAAAACGCCGCCCTCCTGCAGGGATGCGACGTCTCGCAGGCAGTCATGGACAGGATAGCCCGCCTGGAACGGCAGGCAGCCGAGCATGCCTCGCAGCTAAGGGAGGCGCGCGCGGCCAACTCGGCGCTGGCAGCAGAGAACCTGGACATCAAAAGCCGCCGCTCCAAGAGGCGGCTCCGGGAGTCGCCCGGGCCTGCGCCGGACCCGTTCAGGAAGGTCGTCTGCCTGCGCACCGGCCGGAACCCTCCCCCGATATCTGAAAAGAGGTTAGTCGACCTGCACTCCTGCCCGCACGGCCACGCCCTCTCGACGGGGCCCACCGAGGTGACCTTCCGGGTAGTCGAGGAGATCATCGACGGGAAACTGACTGCCATCCAATATACAGTCGTCCGCAGGTACTGCAGGGAATGCGGCAGGCAGTTTGCCCCCGAGATCCCCGGGGTCGTCCCAGGGGGGCGGTTCGGTGCCAGCCTGACGTGCCTGGAGACTACCATGAGGATGCACGGCATCCCCTACGGCATCATCTGCAGTCTGATCAACATAATCCACCACGCAGGCCTTGCCAAGTCGACAGTCATCAGCCACGTGGACGCCGTTACGGGATCCCTCCACCCCCTCTACGAGGAGATGCTCGGGGAGATATTCTTCTCAGAGCATGTCTTTGGCGACGAGACGAGCTGGAAGATAGCCGGGATACTGTACTGGCTGTGGGTGCTGGTAGGTGACGACTCGACTGTCTTTCACGTGGACAAGAGCCGGGGAGGCGACGTCCTGGTGTCGCTGCTTGGAGGGTACGGCGGCCACGTCACCTCCGACTCCCACGCCCCGTGGAACCGCATCGGCAAGACCCACCAAAAGTGCCACTACCACTACCTCCGCGAGATCCTCCGCACCCTGACCATGAAATCCCCCGGACCCGAATTCAAAAAGTTTGCCAAGGCCCTGAAGGGGATAATCATCGATTCATGGTACCCGGACAAGGGGCTTGACCCGGACGACGACAAGGCCGCGCGAAACCTCAAGGTGCGCAACCTCCAGGCCCGGGTGAGGCGCCTGATCTCGGGCAGCTACACAGACGCCCACTGCAAGAGGTTTGTCAAGCGGCTGCGGCGCGAGATCACCCACCTGTTCCCATTCATCCGCCTCAACACAAAGTGCCATAACAACGATGCCGAGCGTCCCCTGCGGCCCAGCGTCGCATCCCGGAAGGTCTCAGGCGGCAGCAAGAGCCTTGCCGGCGCATACAACCACGCCGTCCTGGCCACCGTCCGCGAGACGTGCAGGAGGCGCGGAGTCAACCCGCACGACTTTTTGGTCGACTATATGCACGGCCTCGTCGAAAAAATTCCGGCAGCAGCAGCAACAGTCGCATAAATCCTGCAAAACCCGCCATCCTGACTGCCCCACGCAGACCCGTCGCGCCGGCAGTCTGGCGCATGTCAGGCTGCCGTACCGGCTGTCACCCGATCCCGGCACAACTCAGCGCCCCGGCCGCGCCAAAAAAGGCCACTTCGCAAACCCGATCACCGGATCGGCCAAAACATAGCTCGGCCGGACCCTCCTCCCCGCCCGGAAAAAACCCAGAATAATGCCAATTAAATGGGCATTTACAGCCGAAAACGTAGCTCAGTTGGTAATTAATCGGGGCAGATCAGGCACGGAATCGCTTCGCAAAGGCGACCTCTTACAAAAAATCTCAAAAAATTTTTCGCAAAAATGTCCGAAAATGAGTTTAAAGTCGGAGACATTTACACTAAAAAACAAAGGGAGGTATGGATTGATGACTTAATTGGAACTGCAACATCTACAAAAGATCAATCTGAGAATGCAACACAAACAAATACAACTACATCCAAGACTAACAAAACCAAAAAATCTACAGACAGAAAGAAACTCATACCGAAAGAATGTGATTTAGCAATAGCACCATCAAAAATAAACAATATTTTCTTAGAATTAAAAACTGATTTGGTTTTGGAGGGTAAACGCGGAACCCCCAACGCAATCGGTGTTTTGTTTAGAGTATTTTTTGAAACAAGTATTGATTACTACATCAAAGTAAAAAAAATCACTTTCCTTGCTGAAAATCCAAAAATAAAAGACAAGATCAATAAAACCGCAAACCACATGTCAGAGAACCGCATTGCCAGTAGAAATCAATTAGCATCGGTTCGAAAAACTGCTGGTAGTGGAGATTCGAGCATTCTCAGCATAGAACATTTCCATAATTTTGTCCACAGTGAGAACATTAGACCGGAGCCGGAAGATCTGAAGGCAAAATGGGACAATCTGCAGGAGTTTTTTGAAATCTTATGGAAAAACGTATAGAACAGTTTATCTAACATATTGAAATGGATTTTAATTCACCGCTGCGGTATCCTGGAGGAAAAAACAGGCTAGCAAGGCTTATCGCCTTAATCTGTGAAAAAAATAATATAACTGGACATTATGTTGAACCTTATGCAGGGGGAGCAGCGGTTGCATTATACTTATTATTGAATGGATATGTAAAAGAAATCACAATAAATGATCTTGACCGGTCGGTTTATGCTTTCTGGCATTCGGTGCTGAATTACAATCACAAGTTTTGCGACTATGTTGATGATGTGGAGGTGTCGCCCAAAAACTGGTATAAATTCAGAAAAATTCATCAACGTAAAAAACAGGCATCGTTATTCGAGCTGGGGTTTGCGACGTTCTTCATGAACAGGACCAACCACTCTGGAATTTTGGATGCAGGGATGATCGGGGGAGTGAGACAGAATGGAAAATATACAATTGGTTGCCGTTTTAACAAGGAAGAACTAATCAGAAGGATTAAACAGATTGGCAGATATAAGAAACAAATTCATGTGCACAATCTTGATGCCCTGTCTCTAATTGAAAAAATTCAGCGAAGGTCAGAAAATGAAAACACCGTCTTTTATTTTGATCCTCCTTACTATCAGAAAGGACCATCACTATACATGAATCATTACGAATCCGATGATCACAGAAAGGTGGCATCCCAGATTAAAAAAATCAAAAAATCAAGATGGATTGTTTCATATGACAATGTTTCCGAGATAAAGAAACTGTATTGGGACTGCAACAGAAAAGAATACTTGCTAATTCATACTGCTTATAATGTGCACCAAGGAGAAGAAATTTTGTTTTTCAGCGATAAACTAAAAATTCCTAAAATATCTCACCTTGTAAAATACATAGCGACACGCCGAAGTTCGTGAGCAGATAATACAGATAATCGAAAAGTTTGTAGATCAGATCTTCTTTCAGTAAGACATGGACGACACCAAACGGGAAGAGCTCGAAAAGGCGTGCAAAAAGAAAAAGGATCACAAGGTTCGGGCTAGAATGGTCGCGGTACGCATGGTGCGCGTGCGCAACATGTCCATGGAGGATACTGTCGACATCCAAGGACGTAACCCAAACTGAGTCTGCAACAGGCTGGGCCGTGATGACGAAGGGGAATCACGTATTCTCCCCAAGGGCTCGCCGTACCTCAACGCGATGGAAGAGTGCTGGCACCAGGGAAAGCGCGTCCTGCTAGTCTCAGAATATTACAAGACATTCCGAGACATGCACCGGGCAGTTTCGCTGTATTATCGAACCGTCAGATTCAAGCTTGATCTTCTCAAATTTACCAGCCGAAAATATGAGATGCTGTGCAAGGACTTTTGATCGTCAGTATACACGTACACCGGGACGCACTCCAGGGCCGTCGTGTTCGGGCTGATCACCTCTGACGGGAAGGACTTCTTTGTGAGGTATACCAGCAATGAAAAATTCATATCAAAATCGCTCATAAATTTTTGATGCAACAGCCGTCTCTGGAAATTACGAGGTGCGTTGAATTCCCAAATGACGAGAAAAGACGCCCCGAACATTAGACATTGCATGCTCTGGTGCGCCGTGCATGGCACACGCTAGGCGGCGTGGATCCGGTGCGGTTTGATGTCGTTCTAGATGGCCCTGTACAGAAAGTTTTCAACGACCAGATTCGGTTTTTTGTACCTCGTGTACCTGGTGATCGCCTCGCGGAGCATGCTCAGGCTGGTGTACGGCACGTCAAGCACTGCCCGCTTGAGATCCCTCCAGTACGTCTCTATGGCGCTCAGGTCCGGGGTCGCAGTTGGCAGGAAGACTATCTCCAGGCCGTCTGTGCCATCAAGCAGTTTGCGTATGTTTGATGCCCTGTGCTGGGAGGCCTTGTCCATGATCAGGCAGATCTTCTTGAACCTGTACATCGCCTGCCTTAGAAAGTCCTCAAAGGTGTCCTTGGTAAACGCATCGTACTGCCGGAACATGCCCCTGCCGTCCGTGGTGATCAGTCCATGGATTATCGTCTTGGAGTGTGAGCCGGTGTACGTGAAAAACGCCCGTATTCCCTTCCTGGTGTAGCCGCGTCTTCGCGGCCGCGCATCGGAGATTACTATGGACTCGTCCTGTATCGCTACGACTGTTCCTTCGCTGTTCTTTTTTTTATAAGCTCTGGCATCTCTTTTTGGAATTTCCTGATCTCCTCGTCAGGCGCCCTTCTTGCATGTTTTCCTACGGGAACCTTCTGGGAATAGCCCCACCCGCGCAGTATCTGGCGCACATATCCGAGTTCGTACCTTACTCCGGTCTTCTGTTGGATGTATTGCTGCATCTCCATGCCCGTCCAGACAGGTTTCCTGCATGCGGCCTTTCTGATCTTCTTCATGTCTGCCTTGCTCGCCTTGGTCGGCCTGCCGGAACGCGGCATGTTTCCCAGCCTGTCAAATCCGACTTCCAGGTAGCGCTCGTGCCACTTGTAGCCCCACGAGGCTGACTTTCCCAGGGATTTTGCAGAATCCCTCATGGTTATCCCGTCACGTTTGACTCTGATGATCAGCATCATGCGGTCCTTGGTATCGCAGTCTGTCTCAGCGGCGTATCTTTTCAACATCGTCTTGATCTTCATTGACTATGCTACGTGAAATAAGCATAATTTCACATGGAGTTAAAATATTTTACAATCACATCAATTTTTCATCTTTGGTATACCAGTCCAAGAAGATGCTGGAGGGCAACAAGGCGTACAGCTACTCTGCTGCCGTCAACGACCTGCTGGCAAGGGGCGCCTGACTGGCGTCATCCGTGCATCCCATGTCTGGCGACGAGGCGTCCGGAGCCGCCGGCGGCCAAGGGAGAGGTCATGCTGGATGAGTTTGTCGCGGCGCTGGTTTACGTGCTGGAAAACGCGTAGGTCGGGTCATGGTAATTGATGACCGACAATCCGCGCAAGCCATGCATGCAAAATTAGTAACGAGTCCCCCGAATGAGAGCAATGTAGAGACGGAGGGTTGGCGAAGACGGGTAGGATCTTCATGCGCGTGGTGGCTACCGTGTGACGACTACCATGAAAACGGTAGCTGCTTTGATGCGGTTGCCTGAATGCTGTAGGAGACATGATATAACCACGTGCCAACAACCCACGTACATGTCAGACATCTACGCGTCGTGAACGACGCTTGACGCCAGCAAGCGGTACTGCCTCATTGACACCATGGATGTGGTTGACATACACCGCGGCGTACCAGACATCATAGACGACGTGCGCGCCGCGCTTGACGGAAGGACGCTGGTGGTGGTTTCCGACGTGATCTGGGAATCTGTCGGCAAATACAAGGAATTGAGCGACAAGTTGTGGGACAAGCAGGAAGGCATCTTAGACGACTTCATCACGAGCATCGAGGCCATCGGCGTGCCGGTGGAGTGGGCGCATTTGCCAGAAGGCATACTGCCAGTAGTGGATGCCATGTACGCCAAAAAAGAATACGTCAACAGTGACGGCGTCCCGCTGTCATTTGAAGACTGCTACCTGCTCTACGCTGTATCCAACACCGCCAACGTCGACCTCATGACAGAAGACACTATGCTGCGCACCGCCACGAATGCCGAATGTGGCGCCGGCAGAGCGTGCTCGGCGCGCAAGCAATACTACGAACGGCGCAACCTTACGGCTAAGTTCGTCGGCAGATTACTCGGTGGCGTTAACGTGGGATGGCAAAAAAAAGGTGGTGCGCTGGAATACCTTGCCGGGGGATCGTGCATCGCCGTGCTGGAGGACGCCGGCGATCTGGCGGGGACCGTGCGTGAGTGTGCCGTGAACGGCATGCCAAACGCGGGCACCGCGATAAAGGCGTTCTTCTGGGCAGCAATACTGGACTGCTACTGCCAATGCGGCTCCAACGACGGCAGCTCGTTCTCATGCACGTGCATTGGCAACTGCTACGACGACGAACTTGACGGAGGACTGGAAAAAGACGAAGCGTGGAAGTTCCTCGGCTCGCTACCGAAGAACAGGTGCAACCGGCTATGGGCACTTACCAAGTCATTCGGCAGTTAAACTCTCAGTTACGTGTAGCTTGTTGAACAAGTCTGCCCAGAATCAACCCTAATGCAGCAGTGAATTTGAGTGACTGCGTTTGGCTTCAGCCCCGCGTTTCCGGGATTCTTTGGAGAGCCTTTTCATCACCTCGTCAGGGTATGCCTTCCCTGCGTTTGTGAGCAAAATATCCAGACTGTTGAAGGGGCATCTCTGTACACGCATTGAACATTCTGATATTCCTTGTCCGTCTTTTAGGTGTCAACATGATGTGAAGTGGGAAATGATAGTGTATGATCTCCTCTGAACCGTGGAGGCGGCTACAACGCCGCAGACAATACTATAATGATCGACATTGTGGAGAGTACCGCCATACTGCGCGACGCAAAACTGGACAAGCAGAGGCGATGTACAGAGATGGACGGTTCCGGTGTGAGAATGACTGCTAACTCTAAATAATTTCGGGGGGGGGGGGGTTATTCCATATTTTGATCAGATACAACACAGTCAATCAATGCACAGATGTATGATGAGCTCCAATAGGAGTAGTATCGTTTTTTAGTATTGACGTATCTTTCATTTCTAACGTCGTTTTTCATAATGTCCCACATGCCTTGAAATTCATCGATTGTAATTGGTCTAATTTTTTTTGAATCAGGTTTTACGATTATGGTTTTGGAGTCTATAACAACGGCTTCAAATAATTTTAAACGTTTTAACGTCCTGTGTTCTTTCTTGCGTTTTAGTTTCTGGTGTAATTTTTCCCAAAATTCTTGAAAATTCATGATTTTGTTACAAAATGGTCATATTCAAACTTTGCTTCCGCTTACCTTTACAATTAGTTGAAAATTCAGAAATCAGCCAAAACAACCTTCAAGCCTCGTGTGCAATTTTGATCCGCGCATGGCGTAAAATACCCATCATGCCACGAAATGCCAGATGACGTAAGAGGTCGCCTTTGCGAAGCGATTTCGTGCCTGATCTGCCCCGATTAATTACCAACTGAGCTACGTTTTCGGCCATAAATGCCCATTTAATTGGCATTATTCAGGGTTTTTTCCGGGCGGGGATGAGGCTCGGCTGAGCTGCATTTTGGCCGATCCGGTGATCGGACTTGCGAAGTGGGCCTTTTTTGGTGCTGTCGGGCGTGGTGCGTTGTGCCCGAATCGGGTGGCGGGCCGGCACGGCGGCCTGACATGTGTCAGGCAACCGGTGCTGTGGGGGTCGCGCAGGACATGCAGGGCAGCCATGGATGGATTTTGCAGGATTTATACCGTTGCTGCCGCTGCTGCTGCTGCCGGTATTTTTTCGACCATGCCTCGCATGTAGTCGACCAAAAAGTCGTGCGGGTTGACGCCGCGCATCCTGCACGTCTCGCGGATGCTGGCCAGGACGGCGTGGTTGTATGCGCCGGCAAGGCTCTTGCTGCCGCCTGAGACCTTCCGGGATGCGACGCTGGGCCGCAGGGGGCGCTCGGCATCGTTGTTATGGCACTTTGTGTTGAGGCGGATGAATGGGAACAGGTGGGTGATCTCGCGCCGCAGCCGCTTGACAAACCGCTTGCAGTGGGGTTCGGTGTAGCTGCCAGACATCAGGCGCCTCACCCGGGCCAGGAGGTTGCGCACCTTGAGGTTTCGCGCGGCCGCATCGTCGTTCGGGTTGAGTCCCTTCTCTGCGTGCCAGGAATCGATGATTATCCCCTTTAGGGCCTTGGCAAACTTTTTGAATTCTGGCCCCGGGTTTTTCATGGTCAGGGTGCGGATGATCTCGCGGAGGTAGTGGTAGTGGCACTTTTGGTGGGTCCTGCCGATGCGGTTCCACGCGGAGTGTGAATCAGAGGTGACGTGGCCTGCGTACCCTCCAAGCAGGGTCTCCAGCACGTCTCCTCCCCGGCGCTTGTCCACGTAAAAGACAGTCGAGTTGTCACCGACTAGTATCCACAGCCAGTACAGCACACCGGCTACCCTCCAGCTGGTCTCGTCCCCGAAGACATGCTCTGAGAAGAATATCTCCTCGAGCATCTCCTCGTAGAGCGGGTGGAGGGATCCTGTCACGGCATCCACGTGGCCGATGACAGTCGACTTTGCAAGGTCCGTGTGGTAGATTATGTTGATCAGCTTGCGGATGGGTTCGTAGGGAATGTTGTACATCCTCATCGTCGTCTCAAGGCATGTCAGGCTGGCGCCGAACCGTCCACCGGGGACGACCCCTGGGATCTCGGGGGCAAACTGCCTGCCGCATTCCCTGCAGTACCTGCGGACGACGGTATACTGGATGCCGGTCAGCTTCCCGTCGATAATCTCCTCGACTACCCGGATGGTCACCTCGGTGGGCTCCTTCGAGAGGGCATGGCCGTGCGGGCAGGCGGGCATGTCGACTAGCTTTTTTTCGGATATCGGGGGAGGATCACGGCCGGTGCGCAGGCAGACGACCTTCCTGAACGGGTCTGGTGCAGGCCCGGGTGATTCCCGGAGCCGCTTCTGGGAGCGGCGGCTTTTGATGCCCAGATTCTCGGCTGCCAGCGCCGAGTTGGCCGCGCGCGCCTCCCTTAACTGAGAGGCATGCTCTGATGCCTGCCGTTCCAGGCGGGCTATCCTGTCCATGACTGCCTGCGAGACGTCGCATCCCTGCAGGAGGGCGGCGTTTTCTGCCCTCAGCTTCTCTATCTCGGAGTCCTTTTGCACATTCTCTTCTTCCAGCAGTTTGATCCTGGCATCCATCTCCGTCAGCATCGCATGTTCCCCTGAGAAGGCCTCTGCCTCCTCCTTCAGCTGCTCGATGTCTTTTCTCAGTGCCATGCTCTCCTCGTCCTTGGATTTGAGCATGTCCAAGACGGATTCGAAGAGGGACTTGGTGTCGGTTACGGAGTTCCAGTCAATCTTTTCCAGGTCGATTACAGGCGCCACGCCATAACACGGGAAGGCATGATCCATAAAGCTTTTGGGCACGCAGCGCCTGCCGGAAAATGCGGCGCAAAAGATCCAACCGGAAGAGCCTTGATCCGAAAACCGCCCTGCCTGAGGACCGTGTTGATAACGTGCAATTAATCTGGTATTTATGGTCAAAAACGTAGCTCAGTTGGTAATTAATCGGAACAGATCAGGCACGGAATCGCTTCGCAAAGGCGACCTCTTACCAGATGACACACTGTTGTGGCTGTCAATACATGATCCGCCCATATTCTGGAAGTACATCGTCTATCACGGCCTCGCAGACACAAATTCAGCGGGGAGATCCTGACATGGTCTCGCGGTACCTCCCCACGGATTCCCCGTCGTGCCCCATCGCGCGCGCTATCGAGCGCCCCGTCACCTCAAAGTCGGCCATGCGGATGCCGATCTGCCGAAAGGGCCGACCGCTAGTCATTACACAATTTGATCCCGTACTTGTATTCGAACAAGTAGACGCCGTAGTCCACGCACTCCATGGCGAGCGCCACGTCCCTCAAGGTCTTGGCCGACCTTGGCCTGCCGTTCTTTTCGTCCTCGTCGGCGGATCGGCGCAGATACGCCACCGTGCGCAGGCCTTCTTCACAGTCCATGATGGAATAGTGACGGCGCCGCGGGATAAATGGATTCTGCATGGGGTTCGCGGTTGTGAATTTGACCAATCAGGATAACTTATTGCCAAGCACGCAGGACAGACATGGTTGACCAGGAAATGTCCAGAGTGCGGAAGCGCCAAGGTAGCGAAGATAGTCTATGGATATCCCAGTTGGGATTGGGAGAAGGACGTGGATTCGGGCAAGGTGGTCTTGGGCGGGTGCTGTATTCCCCCCGACCCGCGTCGTTGGGAATGCAATTCCTGCGACCACGAATGGGGAAGGCAAAAGATCTAGACGGGTGGTTGTGGCACTTGGGTTCTGGTCCGCCTCGGGGATCAGAACACGCAAACATACCAGAGTCTTTCATCCATCTCTGCATTCATGGAATTCTTCATCCCAGTGGCCTCATGTGAGGCCGAATGCGACACCTAGTCCAGTTCACGGTACGCTGGTCCGACACAAACTATTCCCAGTGTTTCGGGTTGTTGGTTTCAAGTATGGCCATATAGATCAAGTCCACTGGACTTGCCAGCCTTATTGAGCGCCTGTCTGAAACGATCGTGGCCTCCAGATCCCTCTGCGTCTCGTACTGGTATGCGCGTGTATCCGAAAGCCTGTCCGGCAGGCTCCACGCCCCGCGCCTAGCCGTCACACACGACGCGTGTTCCACAAAGTAGTCTCTTTCCGATACGGGTGCCACTACAATGGAAGCATGCGTCTTCAAGCCGACAAGGCCGTCTTTTCCCGACTGTTTCACAACCTCCTTGTCCGTCCAGCCCACGATGAACGGTCCGCCGTGCAGCTTGATCAACTTTCCAGCGTATCCGAAGACAAACCCCAGATGTACCCTGCCTTCCGAGAGGAATCTCAGGCCGCCAAAATCCATTATCCCCCTAGTCAGGGCGTTGCGCACCCTTGGAACCATCTGTTCGACCGAATAGGTGGCATATCCCACATGATCCCCCAGTTCCGGTTCGTCTTGCAATTTTTTGTTCTTGTACATGTATACCCAGCACACGCATATGTGGGGATGATCCCGCTTGGCCTCGACGACCACGACGTTGCCGTGTGCGTCCTGGCCCACCGCAATATCCTTCTTGTTTTCCTTGGCCATCCCGAGCGCGTCCTCTATTATGCCTCGGAACTTTGTGTCGTTCCAGGACGCGTCAGGTTTTCCGTACGACTTCATGCCACAGCGTTTTGCCTGCGGTGGGTTAAAACGCTATGCTGTCACACAAAACAGACACGTTTGACAACCTCCTTGGGTGGTAACCATTAGCATGCGCAGACTGCAAAGAAGTGGGCGCATGGATTCGGCATGTCTTTGACGGGATCGAATTGGCAGATCATGTGATTTTCATCCATGACGAGATCAAGGCAAGAGTCCAAGAATCGGACAAGGGCTGAACACTGCGGGAGAACTTATTCTGTTCGATGATGTGAGGAATTTCCGCGCAGGAAAACGCCCGAGGACTCCAAATCCTAACCCCGTTTGGAGGATCTTGGCGTCAAGTCTTTGCCTGAAAGACATTGGGAATGACGCGTGTCAGAAAAATTTGTAGGTGCTGGCGTGCGCTTAACCTGTTGTTAACAGTTACTAACCGTTACTAACCGTTTTTTACCGTTATTAACAACGGAACCGTTCCCCACCGCACCACAAAACGGCTCCGTTCAATCATGGCGACCACATGATCTGATTGCCAAAATTTACCCGGGTCTGCCTCCCACCGACAGAACCCAAGGATTATTACCAGAACCGCATATTGTGCATCATGCCATACACCTTAGAGCAATTGGAAAAATTTTTTCAACGCCATTTGGATAAATACGGGCCGCGCACGACTGCCGATATCGATGTTACAGTCCAACACGTCCTCAAATGGAGGGGTGACATAGACGAATGCAACCTACAAGACATAGCCGACAAAATAAAGTCCAAACTGCTCCAAGACAAACAAATCATAGAATCAAAGTCCACCAAATATCAATTAGGGCTTAAAGTATAAAATCTGACAAAACAAATCATAAAATCAAAATATAGCAAGTTTGAACTTGGGCTCCGGTAAATTCTAGTGAGATGGTCTGTCCAATCATGGTAATCTGATTACCAAAATTTACCATAGCCTGTAAAACCACCAAGACGCGTTCAGTCTGGGGAGTTTTTGGCGGGTTGGCCAAATTAGACCATCAATGCTGTTCAGCATATTGGGCAGCCTGCCATGTCGTCCCGTCCGTTGCAGGAGCGGCTGGCCCGGTTCGCCAATGAATAGGTTTGGCAACATATGGTGTATGGACTCAGGTCGCCAAACTGCGCTACGCTGCCACTGCGGGTACAGAAACCTTCTGATATTGTTCGGGTGGCTTGAATATGCTCCAGCCAGGATCCATGATGATGTTCTCGACTGCTTGGCGCGGGAAGATGCCCTGCTTGTGGCAGGTGCGCGCCACTGATATCAGCACCGAGAAGACCTCCCGCCCCTCGGGTTCGGACAGCTGGTGCCGCACGTTCCTGTGCAGCACCGCAGTGTCGCGTATCTCCAACTCTGCTGCGTTGTTATGCGGCGGCATGCCCGGATGCCTGAGGAACGTGAACATGCACGGGGCCGCGTTCTCAAGCGTCGTGCGGAAGTCGTGGGACTCCCCGTAGTCCGAGGCGATTTGGAGCACCGTCCTTTCCAGGTCCAGGCACTCGCCGGATCCGGCAGATTCCCTGTCCTTGACTGACCGGTACAGGGCAAGCAGCCTGCGGTAGCAGGCAAGATCGTTGCCGCCGTTCTTGATGGCGTACTCTTCTGCGGCGCGCAGCAGGTGCACCCAGCACCTCTGCTTGACTGGGAACATGTTGTAGACGGTGTACCCATCCACCACCACCGGCTTGCCAAGCAGCCGGGCAAAATGCGCGTTTATCACGAGGGCCGCCCTGCTCGGGGCGGCCACCAGATACGTGGCGTCCCCGGCGGTGACCAGCCACACGTACCCCTTCTTCCCGTTCATCTTCATGTGGGACTCGTCAAACTGCACGAACGCGGCCTCGGCGATGTGGGCCAGTATGCCCTCGTACGCGCCCTTGAGGATCTTTTTGAGGGCCTTGCGCGCGTTCCATATGGCGTTTGGCGATATGCCAAACCCGTACAGCGCCTTGAAATAGTATGATACGGTGTAGTCCGTGCTCCTCTTGTCGTAGTACTCCTCCACAAACCCCAGGGCCTTGGGGCCAAGCGACGTGCCGGGGATCGTGGGAGGCACGGCAGAGCTGACGTGATTGCACCTCTTGCACAACCCCTGTCCCACCAGGTACGCGACGCGCTCGATCCTCATGGCGCCGTCGTCGGGAAAATCATACACCATCTTGACAATGGACGGCATCCGGACCAGGTGTCCGCGTCCGCACTTTTCGCACCTGCACACTGGCAGACTCTCGGTCCTCTCGGCCTTGTTCTTGTGCGAGGCGCCGGCGTGTCCTGCCGGCGGTCCCTTGCGGGTCTTGTCTCCGGCGCCTTCGCCTTCTGATTCAGGTCCGCCTTCCGATTCGGACTTTTCTCCTTCCTTGGGCCCGCTGCCATCGGACTCCATCTTGGCCTCCATGTCCATCCGCTTCCTGAATGCCGTGCGGTCCGAGTTGTACAACGAATATGTGGACGAGGACATGTTGGGGTTCTCGTACTTGCGGAGCCTCCTGCGGTACCCCGCGTTTTCCAGGGTCAGGCGGTCGTTTTCAATCTCGAGCAGCGTCACCTTCTTGGTGAGTTCGGCATTTGTCTTGTACATCGTTTTCTTAAACTTCTCGAACTCCGTCACTACCCTTGCCAGCTCCCTGCGTAGGAGCGATATCTCTGATTTGCTCACGTGGGTTCGCGGATTCCGAGATCAATAAATCGGCATGGTCTAATTTGATGCACAAGCGATTAAAATCTAGGCACGGACCTGAGTCCATACCATATGGTGCCTCTGACTGATTTCGTCTCGCCTGCATGGGATGCGCATGACAGAGTCCGGATTGTCCGAGGGTGCCAAAGTAGAAGATCACGAGAACCTCCTTGCAGCTGGTAACTGCGACATAGAACCGCCTGCGAGATTCGCGCATTTTGGCATAGTTCTTGTCACGGGCACATCCGTTGTTCCTGAAAAGAACCAACCCGTCGCAGCAGCCGCACCTGTCGGACACGTGACACACGGTCGTGCTGGATCTCCTGGGATGTGGCACGCCGGCGTGGCCGTGTGCCTGCGCCCCGACTTCCGATTTTTTGACGAATCGTCACGTTTGGTTCTGCCCGAAACGCGTGCTTTCTCCTGCTGTGCAGACACGCTGCCGTGAGATGGAGGGGCATGTGCGTTCTCGTAGATTTTCAGGAGTCTCAGGAGGGAGTCAATCTACATGTCTTTCTCCATGACGGTCCGGCGCATTTCATCCTGCGTGCGTATTAATTCGTCTGTGACAGAATCCCTCGCCTTGACCTTGGCAATGATTCTGGCCAGCTCGTCGCGCAGTATCTTGGTTTCCGGGTTTGACAATGGGAATCGTTGGACCGCTTGCGATTTAGATCATTCCGGTTGCAGAAAACTGATTCAAGCGTGACCGTGACCCCTTACTTCTATCCCTGTTCAATACATATAATGAACCTAGCGTACCGTTATTTTTCATATCGTCATATAATGAAACATCTGGGGCATCGTCATCCCACCAATTGTCCTGGGCAGTGCCAGTAACACTAAAAGGCAATTCAAAAAACAAGGCCTGGGCAGTATTATCTGCAATCATTTGAACAAGACGCTTGCTAAACATAAGGTATTGGCTGAGAAGAGGACAATCAGCTATCAACGGCAGTTCAACTCCCCTCTGTTCCCTGAGTGCAATAAGCACCGCAAAATAGAGAATACGATTTGGGGCATGCGCGAGGGAAGTTGGCATGATGACTTTACCTTTTTCCAGTTTTAACAAACATTTTTTATCGTCAAACACGCCGTGAATTTTCTGCAGCATCCGTTCGGTTCGTTTAATGACATCTACCAAAATATCGTCTGCAAGCCCCAACTCATTCAAATGTTTTAAAAGTTCGTCAATACGTGCATAACTATCTACAAAAATATAATCGGTCTCGTAATCTCCTTTTTCAGTTAATTCTAACTCAATGCCGCTGTTTTTTTCCGAGTTTGAAAGACATGACCGGATTTTATTAAACAAGGTGGTTTTGCCAGCTGTATTTTCACCCACTATGAAATTAATGTTCTTTGTACGATCTGTGGATAACGAAATCTGACAGTCATCAGAAATGTTTCTAATAGTCTTGATTCTCAATTTAGGCTAGCCGCCTTACCAACTTGTAAAAACCACATATAATCTTTGGATTGAAATCCGTTCAGACTTGTGATACGCAAGCACTGATTTTGTCATGTCAGTCTCAGAGGAATCTGACTTGGGCACAACGGAAGGATCAACTCCGCCAGGGTGCTAGCAGAACACGCCATGTGCAGGCTCAAGCGCTACGCGCGTCTTACTGACCCGTACGACGGCAACGCGGCGCAGTTCAACAGGGAGTTCAAAGTGGTTACTTGGCTGGTGAACCTGAACCTTTTGTGGGATCGCGTGCAAAAGGGTCCGCCGCCGGGACAATGGAAGGCGTCAGCCGACTGGAACAGGGCCTGCTCCCAAGCTCCGGTCAAGTAGGATTTTCAGGGTACGATAAAGTGCTGTAAGACCGCGCATATTATTCTGGATTTGGGGTAAACAGGTTTACCGCATGTTCGACATGGTGAGTTTTAAACCACATTTTCCCAGTTTTTTATGAAAGCCGGTAAAATGGGTGGATTGGGCATATGGGTTCTGATTAGGACATCAAGGCTGTTCAGCATACTTGGCAGCCTGCCACGCCTTCCCCTCCATTGCAGAAGGAGTGTCCGGACCCAGTTCGCCTATGAACGGGCTTGGCAGGGTATAGTATCGTTGTTTGCTTTGATCCTGTCCTCTGAGCGGAATGCGCATATTGGAGTATTCGGATGGGCTGAGGGCGGCAAAGTAAGAAAGCACAAGAATCTTCTTGCATCTAGTGATTGCAACATAGAACAGCCTGCGGGATTCGCGCATTGCGGCACTGCGTTCATCGTCAGCAAGCCTGCTGTTTCTGTAAGGAACCAGTCCGTCACAACAGCCGGCCACAATTACGACCTTGCTGGACAGGCCCTTGGTTTTGTGCATGGTCATTACGTGCACGGAATTGCCGCTTGGATCTTCGGGCTGGATGACGTCTTCCAATACGCGCTCGTACATTTGTTGGACGCTTTCGCTGTTTGTAAGCGCGCGTTCTGCAATCTTCCTCAAAACCGCACAGTCTTCATTGTCTTCTGGCAACAGGTCGTCGACCAAGTCACGCAGGCCCAGTTTGGACAGACGGTCAGTCTCCCCAACCAGATTCCCAAACGGCGCCAGCAGGGGCGACGCGTCGGGCAAAACCGTTCTGCCATGCATCATGTCCTCAAGAACGGATCGTGGCGACTTGCCGTTGGCTTCGCAATGCTCGCGAAGCTTTCGGTATGGACCGTTGAGTCGTCCTGAATCATCATGCCCCAGCCACCACCTGAGCATCACCCTGTCTTCGCCGTTGCCCAATAATGTGAGCAGCGCGAATGCACGCTGTGCCGCGTCTTTTGCCAGCACGTCCTGATCAAAGTTGTGCACGGAGACGCCTTGGTCACTTACCGCGTCATGTATCTTGCGGCCCAGCTTTTTCCACGGGGCCATGATCAGTATGTCTTCTGGCCTGCAAGCGCGGCTGTCTGTCAGGTGCCTTACGTATTTGGCTATGCCCTCTGCCTCTTCATCCCTTGTGTTCCAACGGACTGTGTGCACTTCTCCATCAGGATTGCCAGGCTTGGGCCGCAAGCCGGGCGGCGTGCCGGACGGGTGATTGAGGGCAATCAGGTTGTTGGCCATCTCCACGACCCGGACCGGACTCCTTTGACATTCCGCAAGCGACACGTTGCACGCGTCATGATACCTGTTTTGAAAATCTTCTATTCCTTTTGGATGCGCGTGACGGAAGCCATAGATTGACTGGTTGCCATCGCCCACTATTGTCAAGGATCCATTCCCTGATACGAGATTGATAATCTCCTGATCTGCCTTGTTCAAATCTTGGTACTCATCTACTATCACGTGATCAAAATCGGCAAGCGCGCCGGATGCCTTGCCGTTGCGAAGAAAACGCAAAGATTCCGGCACGAGCTCATTCATGAGCATCGCCCTGTGGAAACCAAGCCATGCGCCCAGGCGCTTTTCAAGCGACTGGTTGACCGGGTCGTCAAGCATGTCTGATTCCATCTCCGCCCAGCCCGCCTCAAACTTCTTTATGCGTTCAGAGCATCTCTTTTCATCACCAAACTCCGGATTCTCGTTGATCAGATCACTTACCAGCATGCCGCTCTCAAACCCCAAGGGATTGAACGATGAAACCCTCATGACTATGCGGGGGATGCGGCCGGTACGGGCCGCATGATCTCTCAAAAGGCCAAAGCAGTATGAGTGGAGCGTGCTGACCCGTATGAGATTGCCACCTACGATTCCCGGGTCGGCAAGATCGTCGGCAAGCTCCTTGGCGGCGTTGCGGGTGAACGTGACGGCCCAGATGCGAGACGGATCCTGTCCTTCCCCTACCAGCCGCTTCACGCGTTCCTTGAGCGCCCATGACTTGCCCGTGCCGGGACCGGCCATGACGCGCAATCTCCTCGCGTCGGTTGCTGCGATATCCCGTATGGGTGCGGGCAGATCTTCGTCCAAAGCCATTTTAACTCCCTCTTTGCCGACAGGCTACGTATTTGTACCTTGCCAGACGCCGGTTTGCTTGTGCTTGTAATAGTTCAGAACCCCCAATAGCACGGTGGTCTGATGTGTATAACATCTGGGTGCTCCAAATCCATGCGTCACGTCACGAATTATTGTCGTACCGCCGCATGGTGAATGGGAGCGTGTCGAACCAGGACAACTCTTCGATGAACAGTTTGGATATGGAGATGACCGACTCGGTGTTTGTCCTGCACCCCCAGACGTAGCCGTTCCAAGATTTGCCATACGGAACCGGCACTTCAGCGTACCAACCGTCTGCATCATATCTTGCAAACTGGAGCAACTCGCGGGTTTTTTGGTTTATGAATCCGATATAGTGGTTGTATTCCCCGTGACCCAGAGACTCGATCTCTGATTTTGCCTTGAGAAAATCGACTGGCTCTTCTTTTACCTGTATTTCACCGTCCTGCTTGAAGTATACCATGCCGTGCTCGGTTATTTCTTGCTCTTGGTCTTGGGCACTGGCCGTCTTCGACTCTTCGAACCAGCGGTTCTGCAAGCGGATCCTGGCCGGAGTCATCGGGAAAAGTTGCGGTGTCACGGAAAAAAATCTCGCACGCGGTATATAATAGATCCTATGCAGAATGTGCCTGACGTGGCAAATCATAAAATCATATCAGAACTGCGCTAGCCGTGGCCATATTTGAAAATCTCGTCTGCCGTATATTTTACAAATTTGTCTTGCACGTCCATGTGAAAAATCCAGTTTCCAGTATTGGAAAATAAGGCACGTTCTGTGGATGTGCGGCATCCGTCCCCGGGGCGGCAGGTTGTTTCATGGGGAATGGTGGGGGAATTTGCACAAATATTGGATGCCGTGCGCGACATTCCTGCACTGCCTGATGCCACCTGTCTTTCACTCCGTCAGGCGGCTCGTGCCGCCCTGTCTCAGAGGCGCGCCCTTTTTTCGGCCAGCCTTTTGAGAAGGTCCGCGTCCCTGAGTTTTATTTCGTCCCACATCAGATCCTGGTTTACCATTCCCGCAATCGCGTTGAGCTCGTCGTTGTACTCCTCCTCGGTGCCGTCGTACGGGTCAGTCAGCCTCTTGTACTGTTTCAGGCTTCCGATAACGTGCTCTATGGCCACACGGGAGCTGTTTACCCTCTTGTTGTAGGCGCGCTGCTTCTTTGTCAGGCCGCCGGTCTTTTTGTCGGCTCCACGCTTTTTCTTGTGCGGGTGCCTGATGTGCCATCCGGGATATTCCTCTCTTGTCCCTTGGTAGCCCTTGTCCATCAGGACGTCAGGCTTTTCTTTTTCGGGCACGTCCTTCTGGCCCATCCTTGCCGTAATGATTCCAAGGTTTGGCGGATCCTCGTTGAGCAGGGTCTTGTCGTGGACGCTGCCCGGAACGGTCTTGCTTATCGCCACTATCACGCGGCGCTTGTTGATCACGATGTTGGTATTGTACGTGTGCGCCTTCTTCTTGCCAGAGTACGTCTTTTTGCGTCTCTCCTTGTCCGCGGACCTTCTGACCCGGTTGTGCGTGCCGTCCACCATCAGTTCTCCTCCCCTCCTGCCGGGTATTATCTTCTTGCTCTCCTCGAGTGTCTTGGCCTTTTGTACAGCCTCGCTGATTTTGCGCGGCGCCGTGCCTGTCTCGCCTAGCAGCCTGGTCATCAACGGGAGATACCTGGAGACGGTGGCCTGGTCGACGCCAAACATCGCGGCAAGGGCTTCCTGCGGTATGCTCAGCCTTGTCCGAAACAGCCACAGCAGGTACGCGTGCCTCAGGGGCAGGATGCGCCTGCTCCCGGAGTTTTTCGATCTGTTCTCGATTTCCCGGAAGAGCGCAGTCTCCCCGTTCCGCTCCAAAAGCTCCTCGAGGCGGTTCAGCGTGTGGCCAAACTTTTCCGGGGTGCGCAGCGTCATGGCGTGCAGTAATTCCGGATATTTTATGATGTCGTCGAGAACCCTCGACGTGACGGTCCAGTGATCAGTCAGGCGTTCCTTGAGCGCCTCGCACTTCTGTCGGTCTGTCCTGCGTGCTTCCCTGAGGGCCCTGATCCTCTGCCGGCAGGATTCATCCGACTCCCTGAGCGCCTCGTTTTCCTGCCGTAATCTCTGCACCGTTGGATCGACTAGCATTGCCATCACGGTGTGGCGTAAAAATCACCGATCTTAACGTTTCGGTTATCCTTCTTGGATTGGCATGCTTTACGATTCTGTGGATATTCGGCCGCATGTGGTGCCGCACGTGGGAATAACCCAATTTAATTCAGTTTTTTAAATCAGGCACATTCTGCATGAGATCTAATCTGTATGAGGTGTTGCGCGCGGCACGCCTCAAAACAGGCTATGAATCCAGATGGTGTGCATCGTGTTTGAGATACTGTTGTTAAACTGACGTATACAAATCGGCGCTCATGCATTCTGGCGCTTCTGCTTCCAGTGCTCCAATATGGATTCGTAAATGAGTCCTACCGGATCTGACAGTCTTATTGAGCGCAGGTCTGACACGATCGTGTCTTTCAGGTTGGCCGGCACGTCTAGCCCCCAATAGCGGTATATCTTTGTGTCCGGAAGATTGTCCGGCAGGCTCCAGCATTCGTGTCTGGTCACCACACATGCTGCCTGTTCTACAAAGCATTCCCTTGCGGACACCGGCGCCACCGTTATCTCACTTGGATTAACAAGCGTGGCGTCACCGACTGCTGGAGATTGCCTTGCGGACACCGGCGCCACCGTTATCTCGCGCTCGGCCATACCCACGATGAACGGTTTGTGATGAATGTTGCTCAATCTCTGCGCGCATCTGATGGCCACGCTTAGCTGCAATCGCCCTTCTGACAGGAACCCCAAGTCACCGTACTCTACGATTCCTTTCGTCAGAACACCACGCACCCTCGGAACCATCTTATCCACTGTATACCGGTGCCATTCTACGTTGTCCACCAATTCTATCTCGCATTCCGAAGACTCCTTGTCCTTGTGCGCACTTGCCCAGCATGCGCACACGTAGGGATGTTCATGTTCGTATTCACCCACTAGGGCATTGCCGTCCACGTCTTGGACTACTACAAACGTCTTTTCGTGCTTCTTGGCCATCTGGAACGCGTCTTCTATCAAGGTTTGGAACCTTGCGTCATCCCAAGATGCGTCCACTTTTCCGTACGATTTCATGCAATGGCCTTTTGCATGCTGGGTATTTAGGAGTGCGTCTGCGTGGTTACGTGGCCGGAACGAGGCGTGCACGCAGGCGTCAGAACTCGGAGATGGTGCAGGGTGCATGGGGAGGTCTCCAATCACACAAGAGACGACATTCTGTTGTATCACATGTCCTGAAAATGACACATGCGGGGCCGAAGGCATGGTCCGATGGCCGAGCGTGCAACGAATCATGTGTCGGTCTTGCGCATGTTGTCAAAGACCGGCTTGAGGCGCGCGCGTTCCTGCTCCCAGACGTACCGCAAAAATTTTGGATCGTCCAGCAGCTGTTCGTCCTCATCCGGGTTTGTGAGCATCTGGTGGAAGGCGTACATCCTTCCGAGGATCGGGCAGCAAGGGCGAGTCCACCGCCATCGCTACGTACATCTCTTCGACGCGCATTTCAGAGTGGATGTCGGCGTTTTCGGCCAGCGTCCTTGGCAGTGCTCTCTCAACTCTCGGATCCAACATAGGGAATACCGCAGTAGTCGCTATAACGGCAACACATAGTGTCTTCTCAAAAGCATGCCCTTTTAGTGGAGATGTACAACACTAATGTTCACAAAAAACTAAATCAGTGGAGGGTTAGAGTAATGTGCGAACAGAATATTAACGTTAGAGGGGTTGTCTAGCTAGATGCTCGTAAAAACAGATGCAGATTTAGAGAAAGCATGTCTTGGAAATAGGATCGAAGATCTTGCCAGAATGCCGAGAAGTGCTGGGATGATCAAGAGCATACAATCTGAACTGAAAATTTTTCTTGGCTATGATTACCAGGTGGGCGAGACCAACTTGGAACTATTTACAATGGATGACACATCAATAAAGAAAAAATTGGGACAGATAACAACCCCAGAATGGACGGCAGATCTTATGACAGAGATGTCAAATATTGTTCCAGGCAGGTCCATCCTTGATCCATGCTTCGGTGATGGGGCTTTTTTGACCTCAGTTCATAAAAAAATCAAGACAGCGAATTCAAAAAAAAATACAAAAATAACAGGCATAGAACTTGATCCCGTGTTGTTTGCAAGAGGTGCAGTAAACTGTATAAAAACAAGTAAGAATATTATAAAAACCAATCTATACAACGGAAGTATCTTTGATTTAAAACCTAAAAAATTTGACGTTGTCATAATGAATCCGCCATATATAAGACAAGAAGAATTATTCGGTAGTGGTATTGATAAAAAAACAATCATATCAAAAATATCTGAATCGATAGGAAAGGTTCCAGTTTCTTCCAGATCTAATCTGTACTCATACTTTATAGTGTATTTAACCCAATTTCTGAACCATTCGGGAATAATGTCCGCAATAATACCAAAAGTTTGGCTAGATTCCGAATATGGGTGTTCTCTTCAAAAATTTCTACTGGATAATTACGACATACAATATATATTGGATTTTGGTGATGATACATTTTCTTCCGCAATGGTTGAAGATTGTATACTAATCGTCAAAAAAAATAATACCAATAAAAAAAAACTAACCACGCTATTTGCTCACATAAAGAAAAAAACGGATGTTGTAACGATCGTAAAAAAACTTAACAATCTAAATGGTTTTGAGGATGACGTGGTCAAAATAGTGCCTGTCGATCGTACAACCTTGCTGCGTGATGCAAAATGGGGTAAATTTTTACATATTCCACCCAAGATCATTTCTGCACTGGCATGTAAGAAGATGGTTCCATTATCACAAATCGCCGATGTTGTCCGGGGAACCACTACTCTTTGGAACAAGTTCTTTGTAACATCAGATCTGAATTCAAGTCGCCTGAGTATAAACAGTAGATTTTATGTTCCAATTATCAATTCGCCGAAAGATCTAAGGGGATTTAATACCTCCATCGAACCCAATATTTCACACATGTTACTTCTCAATGAGGCCGTAAAAGATACAGATTCTGTTGAAAGCGTCAAGCGGCACATCCATCTTGTTTCTAAGAATCATAAACTACCGCTTGCAATAGAAAAACTGAGAAAAGAAAACCCCGATTTGTGGTACACGGCAATAAAGGAAAAATCTGGTCCGATAATTTTCAATTACGTCATACGTAAAGCAAAAAACTTTATTTTGAATGAAAAAAGATATAACGTGAGAGATAATTTTTATATTATCACCCCAAAATCAGAAATTGATAAAATGCTACTGTTTGGAATTCTAAATTCATCTCTAACCAAACTGAGTTTGGAGACAACAGGAAGAAGGTATGGCAACGGTGTTCTTAAGATTCAGGCATATGAACTAAAAAACATGGGCATACCCGATCCCAAATTAATGGATTGTGCTGTCAGAGACGAGATTAAACATGCAGCGGAGAAGCTTTCACACTGTTCATTTGATGACTCCGTTGTCAAAGAAATCATTGCCGAAATAGATAAATGTGTTCATCAGTTTTTAAATATTGGGCTACATTGTAGCGACGTGATGCTGATGGAAAAAATGCTAGCGGAGAACAGACTACAAAGATCCCGACAAGACCTCCAAGGAGATGGGAAATGACTAGCGTGATTAGTCTGTTCTCAGGTTGTGGAGGAATGGATATTGGATTCAAGTGGTCTGGATTTGACATAAAATGGGCAGTAGATCGATACAAGGAGGCGTATAGTACGTACAAGAAGAACGTGGGAAATGAAATTGTCTGTGAAGACATTCGTGCTATCAACTTTGACAGCGTGCCGGATTGTGATGTAGTGATAGGAGGGCCACCATGCCAAGCATTCTCACTTGTAGGAAAGCGTGATCCAACAGATGAGAATTTTGTAATGATATGGGAATTTTTACGAGCCATAAAAGCCAAAGTTCCGCACGCGTTTGTAATGGAAAACGTTCCGGGGTTACGATCGGCAAAGGACATGAATGGAAGAAACGTTCTGCAATTGCTCATAAAGAGGTTTGAAGATCTAGGATATACAGTAACACCTCTACTACTGAACGCGGCAGACTATGGGGTTCCGCAAAGAAGAAAAAGACTGTTTTTGTTTGGAACCCGCAATAAGTCTATGATTACACCTTTACCAAGAACACACACTGGAAACAAGGATGAGATCAGGCGCGATAATCTATTGCAATGGGTATCATCAAATGATGCCATAGGAGATTTGCCAAATCCTCAAAAAGACGATCGGATGCTAGCGTACACAAAAAACAACACTTCGATCTATTCACAATGGGTAAGAGGGAGTTCGGATGGCGTTTATAACCATGCAATACCAACCATGAGCGAACTAGATCGTCAGATAATTATGTACATCACGGAAGGAGGAAACTACAGAGACGTTCCAGAATCCATACCATCCCGTAGAATACGTAATTATAAGAAAACCGGTGGGCGAACGACCACATATGGGCGGCTTCACAGGGAGATGCCCGCATATACCATCAACACATATTTTTCCAGACCAAACGTTGGATGCAACATACACTTTTCCGAAGATCGACTGATTACGATACGTGAAGGAATGAGACTTCAATCATTCAGGGATGATTTTGTTCTACCCGACGGGTTGTCAAAGACAGCACAGTATAATGTAGTGGGAAATGCTGTTCCGCCACTGATTGGATTTTTGTTGGCTGAAACACTTAGGAAAGAGATCCCAGAACTCAGGCCCCATCGTAGAAAAATAGCAAGAACAAAACTTCCATTTCATGGATAAAAGAATGGTCCCAAGCGAAGGAATTGAACCTTCGACAACCCGGTTTCTGTATGCCTGATATGCTGTTATTGTCAGCCTCAAGCCGACATCTACAGCCGGGAGCTCTACCAGGCTGAGCTAGCTTGGGTATTGATTAACATTAATACCCATATTAAAATTATACGCGACAAAGTATGTACTCGCCAATACGATTCTAGGCATGAATTTGCAATGAATTATACCTGTGTTTATAAGGAATCTGAGTGCATACGACACTAATCCTAAAAAATTATCTCCATAGTCTATAGAACTCGATGCTTATGCATGAATATGATCAGTTATGGCCAGCCCATAGACAGCATAGAATACTACGATTAAAAATGAAGATGGTTTGGGATTTAGAAAGATGGCTAATGTTTCCTACTCATCAAACCTGGTTCGAAGTAATCGCTGAAGTAAACAACGTGATTTATTGGCAAGATCTTCTGGAGAAGATGCAACCGTATGGAAACGGGGTTCTATGATCCAAAGAATTTTGGCCACAGCTAGATCAAGATTATGCCTCGATTCGTTATTCATCAATCCAGTTATACCATAGTCTAATCGGCAAAATTTGACCATTACATCTTTAAGTTCTTCAACACATACTTCAAGACCTGTGATTGGAACGCGAACCATTTTCTTTATCTGCTTGGTTTCTATTTTTCGCATTCCTTCTCGATTCTGACCGTTCACTTCAAAGAACATTTGACCAAATGAGGAGTTAAGGTATCCGGCTATAAAATATATCATTTCATCAGGAGTGACACCATCAATAGATATTTGGCAATCGTTGAAACACACAAAATTAGTAGAAAAATATACATCTAATTCATCCCAATACGGATTTAATAAAATTGAATACACTTTTCTCGATGATCTGGGGATGATAATTTGCGCGTTATTTATCATCCCATCAGTATGCCATTTTCGAGGCCGTTTGTATATTAAGTTGAATTCATTGATAAAATTAGTTAAGCCGCTGTAATCGCTAACTTTCGTAGATTTGGGAATCGACAAACAGGGTTCTTTCGTAAGATCTTCCGTAGTAAGGACGTAATTATTTTGTACATCAGAATGTTCCAAACCCATTTTTTTGAATTGTGGCTCAATACTATCTCTGGCAACTTTGATTGTCCTGTTGGTAGAGTTTTTGGACCATGGAAAAAAGAATATACTACCATTACCTTCGTTTCCTAATTCCCCTCTTTTTCCTGTCGTGAACACATCGCCTATGGGTGCAAATTTGTCCGATGTCTGAAATATGGAGTAATGGTCTGCCTTGTCTAGAAGAATTTCTTTCCAATCATCATTCGGTTTCATAAGCTTCTGATGCACCAAATTGATTGTAAGGCCGCCATATTGTACATTTTGTTCTTCTATAAGTATATCATAATCCAGAGTAGAGAAACTTTGCGAAGAAATTTGTACAAACTTGATCTGATTTTTTAAGTCAGGTTGATTTGTACGTTTTCCCACAATGATGCAGGGCGAAACTTGATGCTCTTCAAAGAATATCTGTGGACACATTACAATATATTTTATCTCAAAATTTTCAAGAAGAAATTTTTTAAAGAAAGCACCATTTTCTGTATTTAGTACAGACTGCATGACGAAATATCCGCAAACTCCATTTTCTTTTATTGTTTGCGTAGCTGACTCAACAAAGTAAAAAAACAAATTGGGCTGACTCACGGTTTTCATGAATGATTCCATCCCAAAAGATTTTTTTATTTTCTCTTCGATTATATGCCGCTCCAACGGCGCCACTTTACTATCATTCCGCAGAAACGGAGGATTCATGATCACCATGTCGTGTTTCTTGATATGCCTACTAGCAATTTCGAAAAAATCGTGCAGTTGTATGTCAATGCTAGTTTTGGTGGTAATTTCTTTTGGGGAGCGCATTATGAGTCCAAATATGCCCAATTTTCCAAGAAATTCATCAGATTCGCTACCGTGAAGATGAGAGAGTATCTCGTTGTGGGAGTAGGGAAACTTTGATTTAATCCTATCATAGCAGCTATTTAATAAATTGCCTGTTCCCATGCAGGGATCAAATATGGACTGAGGTGGATGATGTTCTCCTGCTACGCTAAAACACAGGAATGTGGCTAAGTCTGCCAATTCCGGATCCGTCATAATTTTGCCATTTGTGTGGATTTCATCTCGTGGATACAGATCTTCGTTTTCCATGATTGAATTCATGAGTTGGATCACAGAACCCGATTCTTTTATTGCTTCAGAAATTCTGGATTGAACTTTTTGCAAGAACCTTGAAAAAATCAGCAGTGTTTTTTCATCCATATTTTCTGGAACAAAATCAATTAACCGAGTTCGAATTATTTGTATAAAATCAATTTTTTCCAAATCTTCCAGCGACAAATGCATACTGTTTTTTAGTTTATTGTGGGCGAAATTTATAGGTCTAAGAAGCGTGTGAGTGCCGATGATCTGAAAAAATTCCCGATTGTATTCATATATAAAAACTCTTAAAAGGCAATCTCTAGCTATGGCTCTTGCAAATTTCTCAATAGGGGTATTTTTTGATCTAGGCTCGTTTAGCATAAACCACTGCTTACGTCTATTAGTGTACCCCTCCACATCCGAAAATCCAAAGATCTGTGGGTTGTGTTCAACTTGACTTAGCATATTGTTCAGTATATGCGATGTCAATTCGAATTGAAAACCAACTAATGAGTTTAGTATGACCAATAAGTTGTTAGCATATGCTACGTCTTGCGTTTCTAATTGTTTAAATATTTTTGGTAGTACTTTTGTTTTAAATTCTGTTAATGTTTTTGTCGCATCATCGCCAAATTTGGAACAGGATTCTTCGCCATTCTGTAACAAACAAAATTGTGTGGATTCAGTAGGGTGATTGCAGAAAAAAAGATTTTTTTCGATGTTGCTCAATAAAAAATATGGTTTTGATGTGGACAGCCAATGCACATCATAGTTGTTACGCACATAATCTCTGGCTTGATTCCATGAACGAATCGAACGTACGCTGCCAGGTGTTCTTTTGATCTCGATCACATACACCCATTTTTTACTGAGCTTGTCTACAATGACAAAATCTGGAATTGTTCCCACCACGTCACTAGGGTGGTGTAGCACCTCATAGCGCGACTCTAATGTGTTTTCCCGTAAATAATCGATTAACAATGCTTCTATGTGCTTGTGAAACACTTTGACCTCACTATCATCATATGTGATCTTTATGAGTTCATCAAAAGACACAATAGTGCTTTAGAAAGTCGCTGGATAAAAGTGTTGAACTCTGTCTTTCAACATGTATACCAAGAAGGAAAAATTCATGCAATTATGAAAAAATTTTAACGCATCCAAGGTTATACCTGCCTCAAATAGAATAGTCAATGAAACACAAGACGATGTTGAAAAGATATGCTGCTGAGACAGACTGCAAGACCAAGGATCGCATGATGCTGGTCATAAAAGTTGTACATGAAGGAGCGACCATGGGCGATGCTGCCAAATCCCTTGGAAAGAGCGCCAGGTGGGGCTACAAGTGGTTTGAGCGCTATCGGCAGGTCGGCTTTGACCGATTGGGCGACCTTCCTCGTTCTGGCCGGCCGCCATTGGTAGAAAGGGCAGACATGAAAAAGATCAGAAAGAATGCACGCGGGAAGACGGTGTGGACCGGCAGGGAGATGCAAGAATACATCCAACAAAAGACCGGAATAAAGTACAACATCATGCACGTACGCTACCTGCTACGGAGCTGGGGCTATTCCCAGAAGGTTCCCGTGGGAAGGCACGCGCGCAGGGCATCCGACGAGGAGATCAGGGAATTCCAGAAAGAAATACAGGATCTCATAAAAAAAAGAACGACGAAGGAGCAGTCGTAGCCATACAAGACGAGTCCATAGTAATCTCCGATGCGCGGCCGCGGAGGCGTGGCTACACCAGGAAGGGAATACGGGCGTTTTTCACGTACACCGGCTCACACTCCAAGACGATAATCCACGGACTGATCACCACGGACGGCAGGGGCATGTTCCGGCAGTACGACGCGTTTACCAAGGACACGTTTGAAGACTTTCTAAAACAGGCAGCATACAGGTTCAAGAAGATCTGCCTCATCATGGACAAGGCCTCCCAGCACAGGGCAAAAAACATACGCAAACTCGTAGGGGACACCGACGGTCTGGAGATAGTCTTCCTGCCGACTGCGACCCCGGACCTGAGCGCCATAGAGACGTACTGGAGGGATCTCAAGAGGACCGTCCTCGACGTGCCGTATACCAACCTGAGCAAGCTTCGAGAGGCGATTACCCGATACACGAGGTACAAAAAACCAAACCTCGTCGTTGAAAACTTTCTGTACAGGGCCATCTGAGACAACATCAAGTCATGGGATACACATCTAGCGTGTGCCATGCACGGCACTCCAAATCTCCACGATCTCGGATGTTTGGAATGCCATTTTCTGCAATTTGAGTATTCGGCATACGCCATAATTTTGGGAGACGGTTGTCGCATCAGTCATTTATGGGCAATTTTGATATGAATTTTTAATTCTTGGTATATTATAACAGAATCATGCCCACCCCCTTTTGTTTGCTGCTTATCCATGGATATCTACCCCCATCCAGTTCGGATTGGAATTTTTATGGATTCGTCTGCTGCCTTGTCATGGAACACCTTGAGAGAAGTCTGACGATTATCCATGTCAAGCAACCAGTGCAGTTGCCTCTCGTTGTAGTATATAATAAAATCTTCCAAGATGTCATAAGGCGAGAAACAATTTGGTGTGGGGGAACCCATCATGGCAACCTTCCTTACCATTCCCGATTCTTGGCGCTTATATACCAATTCTTCCCCGCAAAAATGATGGACTAGTGTCCTACCCTCCAAGAATGCCTGGATATGGCGACCTTCGACGACGGACACACGCCGCACAAGCTGGCCAGGGAAATGGTGGAAACGGTGGCGTCATCCAGCAACGGGGCCCGGATGACATCAAACTAGCCATGATGCTTTTGGGTGGCATGGACGGGTTCGTCGAGCGGTACGCTGGACTCGCGGAAGACAGCTATACAATCAAGTGCGTCCACAAGATGGTGTGGAATGATACCGTGTACACCACTGTTCAACGAGCGAGTTATACGTAATTATCACTATAAGTCTAATCTAACGGTGCCTGTTTTTTGGTTCAAGATTAATTGTATACTGTTCTCCATTCATCTTAACAATTATCTCTTTTTCTGAATGTTTCACAATATTGCGATCACCATAATCAAATTCTTTGTGGTGATTTGGGCATAGGATCAAAATGTTATCAGGAGTCTCTGGCCCTGCCTTGCTTTTCTCCTTAATGTGTGCAGATTCTATGTAAAAACCACCATTCTTCTTCTGAATCGTAATTCCACAAATTTGACATTTAAAGTTGTGAAGTAGTTTTAGTAGCACCGTAGTTTTATTATATCGCTTGTAGGTTATTCCATTAACTTTAGTTAATTCCGGGTCTTTTGATGAAGCATTTTCTAATTCTGTTATTATTTGATCTTTTGATTTTTCTTTTTCGGATTCTTCAATTTTTGATTGTTCCCATTAGAAGATATGCGTAATCCACCCATTTTGCCAACCCGGCCATAAAAAACCGGAAAAATACGGCCTAAAACTAGTCGTGTCTGGTATGTGGCAAGTCCGTTCACCCCAAAATCCAAAATGACGTGCGCAGCCTTGCAGCACTTCATCGTGCCCTGAATTCTACTTGACCGGAGCTTGGGAGCAGGCCCTGTCCCAGTCTACTGACGTCTTCCACTGCCCCGGTGGTGGCGGGCCCTTTTCCATGCAGTCCCACAAAAGGTTCAGGTTTACCAGCCCGGTGATCACGTTGAACTCCCGGTTGAACTGCGCCGCGTTGCCGTCGTACGGGTCGGCAAGACGCGCGTAGCGCTTGAGCCTGCCTATGGCGTGCTCCACCAACACCCGGGTGGAGTTGATCCTGTGGTTGTGCTTTTTTTGCTCCGGCGTCAGCGGCGTGTCCCTGGTCTTCTTGTGCGGGATCTCCGGCGTGGTGCCGGGCAGGTGGTCTGCGATTCCCTGGTAGCCGCGGTCGACGAAGGGGTGGCACCTGTCTGATTCTGGCAGATCCGGATCGTGCATCGCCTCCTCCCACTTTCCAAACGGCATGGGGCGTTCCTTGAGCAGCGTGATGTCGCCGACTGACCCGACGGTGCTTTTTGATATGCCGATCACCACCCCGTCCCGGTTGGCGTACACGTTGGTATTGTTGGTGAACTTTTTCTTCTTGCCGGAGTATTTCATGCGCCGGACTGACTTTACGGACGGGCGCTGCACGGGGCAGTGCGTGCCGTCTATGAATATCTCGCCCCCGTCGGACCCGGGCACGATCTTCTTGAAATCCTCCTTGGTCGGGGCAGCAGCTACCTCCTCGGATATGTTGTCTGCCGTCGGAAGTATTCCTGCCAGCATCGCATCCATCACCGGAATGTACCGGGACACGGTGGTCTGGTCTATCCCGAAGAATGCGGCAAGCACGCCTTGGGCGGGGTTGTCCTTTTTGCGGATAAGTGCTAGGAGCAGTGCGTGTCTCAGGTACAGTTTGCACCGGTTTCCGGGATCGGAGACCCGGGATGCGTTATCGCGGAACAGCGGCATCTGGCCCGAATGCGTCAGAAACACCTTGGCCCGCTCCAGCATGTACCGGAACTGTTCCCCGTCTGCCAGCGTGACATGGCGGAGCTTGTCCCCGTCGCGTATTATGCCGTCTAGCACCTCTAGCAGGTGCAACGCTGGCCCCTTGCCGGGGTTCCAGCCATCGTTCCTGCTCTTCCACAGGCCGCGTTCAAGGCCCAACTCCCTGTCTTTCTGTTCCAGCTTTTTGTCTTTCTGCTTTAGAATATTTTTTAGGGTTTTGTCTTTCTGTTCCAGCTTTTTGTCTTTCTGTTCCAGCTTTTTGTCTTTCTGTTCCAGCTTTTTGTCTTTCTGCTTTAGAATATTTTTTAGGCTTCTGTTTTCCTGTTCCAATCTGTGCATGATCTGATCAGGCGAGTCTGGCATTTGATGTGAGACGCGATCGTGCCTGATCTAAATTTATCGATGTGAACAGGGGGATTACGCATATTTTCTATTCATCATTTTCTAAACCGGCACTGTGCTCTCTTGAATACCTATTGTCATAATCGACATGGTTGTTTCCAGTTATTAATTCAAAAATTAAATACAATTTATCTTCCTCTTTCGTCATTTTGCCAGTTTTTTTAAGAATCTCAATTTCGTCAGTTATCATTTTGGTAGCTAATTCCTGCGATATGTACACTAAACCAGATTGAGGTACCAGTCTTTTCCCTTCTGAATACATGTCTGCATCCAAATAAATTGGAAATAAAATTGATTTCTCCTTTTCAGCTTTTATTAATGCGGACAGACTGCCATTTCCAGATTCTTTCCGTTTTATCAATCTCTCTGACTTTACCATTTCGGCGTTGCCATAAACACCAACTATCTCATTTTGATTTTTATCAAGATTTTTGGTAAAAAAGAAAATCACTCCCGGCTCTTCGAATCGTCGTGGGTATCCCCTCAATTGTGCATAACCAAACACATGTTTTTCATCATTCAATCCTTTTTTGTTAAAGTCAAAGTTTAATGATTCGTGGCCAGGAGATTCTCGAACATATCTGTGACCAGCTTTCGGATTGATGTAAGCGGAACTACGCCACTTATCACGATTCCAAGTGATGTTGACTATGATAAACTTTGATGATTTCATATTCTGTTTATAAACTAGCATGGGTGGTTAGTAATAGTTTCGTTTTCTGTCTCTGTTAATCCTATACTAACGCGCCAAAGTTCGTGTGCGAATAATCGAAAAGTTTGTAGATCAGAACTCATTCCAGCGATGCATGGACAACACTAAACGGGAAGAATTCAAAAAAGTGTGCAAAAAAGAAAAGAGCCACAAGATCCAAACCAGGATGATCGCGGTACGCATGGTGCGCGTGCTCGACATGCCCGTGGGAGAGGCTGCCGACATCCAAGGACGTAGTCCGAACTGGGTTCGTGACCGGCTATGCCGTTACGACGATGGAAGATCATGCATTTCTTCAAGAGTTTGCCATACCTGAACACCATGGAAGAGTGCTGGCGTCAGGGAAAGCGCCGGCTGCTGGTTTCCAAATATTGTAGGACATTTTCTGACATGTGCCGGGCCGTCTCTACCTATTATCGAA
The DNA here is from genome assembly GCA_965238275.1 of Candidatus Nitrosopumilus sp. Classification (GTDB taxonomy): domain Archaea; phylum Thermoproteota; class Nitrososphaeria; order Nitrososphaerales; family Nitrosopumilaceae; genus Nitrosopumilus. The sequence continues at coordinate 93,960 of OZ250186.1, read as the reverse complement.
CGGCACGGTTCCGCCTGGAATTGATCAATTATGTGAACAAAAAAAAAACTGTGCTGATCCACACGGACTTATGATCCTTGCCATGGGACCGGAAAATAAGACGCATTCGGTGGATGTGCGGCATTTGTCAGGGGTGGCAGGTTATTTCATGGTAAATGGGATTCCTAATTTTCAGGCAGAATCCTCACCAGATAACCGGCAGGTTGCTTATTATCCCACCATGCCTCGCGGCTGACTTGGATCTTTCGTCGTAAATTCCCTGTAACCTGGAAATGAGTCGTGACAGGCCGTCTTGGGAGAAGACGGCGGACATTTTTTGCCTGCCGCTGAAGGCAAAACTGATTCTGGTCGCGGGCAGGTAACACGCGGGTTCGCCCCCGCAGCCGCCGACCTCTATGAGTTCCCCGCTGTCTGTGACGTCGTCTAGGGCGGGCAGTTCGGATAGTTTGTCTGTAATGTGGTATTGGATTTGCAGCCCGCGCAGTCCGCGCCCGTCGAGCCTTGAGAAAAAGGCATGTATTGCCTTTTTGGTTTCGGGTTTGAGGCTTGAGTCTTTCAACCCGCGTCGCGTCTCTTCCCAGTCCAGGCGGCATTCGATTGCCACTGCCTCCAATGGAAACCTGTGCAGTTCTGCCAAGTCGGGATCGACGTGGCGTTTGGTGACTTTGATGAATTGCTTGATCGACGTGCAGCAACCGGACTCGTTGTACGCGTCGGCCAGCGCTTCGGCGCCTTTCTGGCCGATCATGAACGTTTCCTCCAAACTGGAACCAAAGTAGTCAAACACGTTGGCTTTCGGCGCGCCCATCGGTTTCTGGTTCGCTTGGATTGATTATAAAACGTGTGAACCAATGATCCCCGCGCGGCGTCGGTTGGGGGCGTCAACCCGGAATCTCCCAAGAATCCTCTGGTTGTATCCACGCCATCACCGCGAATGTGGGACTTGCCCACCGCGGATTTTTGGGTTACGCTTCGCGCCGATACCGTCACGGATGCTGATGATCTGCCGAAAGGGCCGGTTGTCAGGCTCTGGTAAATTTTGGTGATCTCTAACGTTCCCTGTTCAAAAGTGTGTTTTTGGATCTTCTCCAGATTCGATTCCGCCGCAGTTCAACACGGTGTTCAAAAGTATGGTGCACTCTGCAAGGCTGTTCAAAAGTGAGTTAAGCCATGCCTGTACCTTGGTGGTAAATTTTGGTGATCTCAGTCTTCTTTTCTGGATCGTGCCCATGAGAATCGATTTCTTTGTCATCTTCTTGCGGTTTGCCCCGTGCATTTTTTGGGGCTTTTGGACAGCCTTGTCCTGCATTTGTGGCAGTTGGGCAGGGTTATCCACTTCCCGTTTGCACGCCTGTATCCTATCATCGTCTCCACCTCCTGTGGTGTCAGGGCAACCAAGCCGCACTTGTGGCATATCCCAAGCGTCTGAACCGAAACCTCCCCTGACAGGTTGCGCATGCGGGGAACTGTATATTTGCATCTGCCGGGCATGGTTGGCATGCACGCATGCGTTGGAATTGGTCACGTGAGACCAATACTGTTGGAGCAAATCCGCTGCAAATTCCATGTAGGGGTGGGCACTCCATGAGGATGTACCGCAACACCAATACCGGCGTGACAATCCTGGCGCGCAGGATAGGCGAGGCCTCCACGGTAGACACGGACAACGGCCCGGTCAAGGCCCGCAGGGGCGACTACCTGGCCGTCTGTGGCGGCATGACCGTGGTCATCAGACGGGCCTTCTTCGAGCGCATCTACGTGCCCGATGACGGGACCTGACGCCTGCCGTGATTGACGGGATGAACCCGCCCAAGCGCGCTTTTGCATCTCAGGAAATATGCCTCGGTCGGTTGGATCATTTCCATTGGCGTGCAGCTGGACTGGCTCTGGTAAATTTTAGTGGTTTGATCACCAAAATCTATCAGAACTATCTCGATTTGTGGAAACCACACGACAAGTGAACATAGACAGGCTTAATAATGTAAGTATGTGTGTATTTACTGTGTATTTTTGTTGAAACAACTAAATGAATTGGTAAAGACATTGAGAATGAAAGCCAAGGACCACAATGCAGTGCTTGCCAACAACGAGACCATGACCCGGTACGTGTTGATTGATCCATTGTTAGTGGAGCTCGGCTGGGATCTGACCAATCCGGATGCCGTTGTAATGGAGGAATCCTTGGCCAGCAAAAACAGGGTAGACTACAGGATGGGGAAGACGATGATTATCGAAGCAAAGCGTGTAGGCAAGACGCCAAAAAGAAGCATGGTGGAGAAGTATCTGGATGATTCAGATGTACAGTACGGCGTTGTCACCGACGGCATACAATGGAACGTCTACGTCAGGTCAAAGATAACCCCAGAGTACGCATTCAACCTGAACGACGATCCGAAAAGCTTCATATCCAACGCGATAAATCTGCACCAGATAATTGCGAGCGAAGGTGTAGAGGAAACTGAGGAAGTCAAATCAACCAAAGAACCTGAACTCATTCAGGAAAGTGATCTACATGGAAAGATACCAATTTCCGAGATACCCAATCCATTGAAGCATCCTCCTACAAGGCTTTACTTCCCAGATGCCTCATCTGCCAAACTCAATAAATGGATTGACATACTTGCCAGCACGGTAAAGTGGCTGATGGATAACAGACATCTGAATATAATGAACTGCCCCATTCAGTACACCCCAAAGAGTACCATTATCAATTCCAGAGGTGAACACAGAACCGGTATTCCGTTTAAGAGTAGCAAGCTTGTGCATACACTGTATATCAATAGCAACCTAAGCCAAACCGGAGTCAAGCAATACACAATCAAACTGTTGGACACGCTTGGGTTTGATTCATCCAAGTTTTCCGTCAGTTTTGACGAGTAACTGTAGTCAACCATCGAAATCCCGAATCTTGCATACTACGAGGTTTGCTGTCAATGTGGTCTCATGTATCGCATCCGTCAGGGGACAGTACATTTGTTTATTGGATGACGATGGTTAACAGTCGCGCTCAGGTGACGATAACGTAGCAGAATCCAGAGTAACTTAACTTTTTAACAAGGTCACAACAATTCAATGAAACATGAAGCAACCGATGACCGTCAACTTGCTCAACATGCTACAAAACCTGCTTGGTATGTACGAATACGAGGACATAGAAGTGCTCGTGCTCGAAGCGGTAGCCAACGGCATGGACGCCGGGGCTGACACGATCAACATCGACCTTAAACGCTACCCAAGCGGCTGTCACGTAACGTTCCATAACAACGGCGTTCCGATGAACGAGGTTGATTTCGTGAACTATCATACGGTGGCGGTGTCCACAAAAGAGAAGGGGAAAGGTATAGGGTTTGCAGGCGTCGGCGCAAAGATATTCATGGCTGCATGGCCAGACGCCGAAATCACAACCGTTACCGGAAAAGGTAGCGACGTGCTCGCCTCAAGGATGTGGCGGGAAAGATCAAGAGATGGGGCGGACAAGATCGTGTGGGAAACTAACGGCAACGGGGTGAGCATGGAGACCATAACAGGGCATGCCGTTTCCGACCACGCATCCGGCACCACATATACTGTAAGGGTGCCGGAAACCGGATACGCGTGGCTGATAAAGAACATGGAAGGAAGCCTGCGGTTCTGGTTCAACGCGGCGCTCATCTCGAAGCGGCTTTCGCTGATAATAGGGGACATACCGGTGCTGCCATGGAAGCCGAAAGGCAAGTCGTTCCAAAAAACGTCAAAACACAAACGCTACCACATGCCGTGTCGCGTTTGGGTGGCAGACGACGAGATATCTGCCGACCTGCGACACGTAACGTATTACGTCCACGGTAAGAGGATAAAGAACGAACAGGTCGATTGGATCGCGCAAGTAAGGCCACAGCATGAAAAGCGCATATTCTGCATGGCCGACGTGACGGTCTTGGCGGATCATCTCACGACCAACAAGGAAAACTTTGAACGGAACTTTCATACCAACAAGATACTCGCCAGCGTCAAGAATAACTTTTATGAAATTCTCAAATCCAACGGCTACCTGCGCGACGTGTCAAAGGAGATAAACGACACGCAGGTGGTGGTGAACGAGCTCACGGAACGCCTCAACAAGGCGTTGCGCATGCCGGAATTGAAGCAATTCAACCCGTTTGCCAAGATAGTCAAGCAAGACCTGCTGGTCCGATCCGATGACGGCGACATCAAAATAGGCGAAATGCAAGGCTCCCAGACTTCAATGCATTCGGAAAACGGGGCGTCCGGCCACCATGAGGATGCCCCCGGCGACAACCAGAACGGAACCAGTCACTTCGAAGACGAGAAGTCCGAACAATCGGGAAAAGCCAAACCCCGCAAAAGCCGGGGCATATGCATCATACCGCTTGACGCTCCGCAAGACGGGCGCGAGGGGTGGCTGGATCCGTCCAGCGGAGCCGTGGTGTACAACGTAGGACACCCATTCCACAAGCGCGTCGAAAACAACCGCACGCTGCACGATTACAACCTCACCCGCGTGGTCATTTCGTCGCTCATCAAGGCCAAAAACGACGAAATTGAGATGGATGCAGTCACCACGTTCGCACATTTTGAGGATATACTGCACAAGGTGTGGCTTTGAACGCCATCCCGGTGCGTATGGTACGGGTATCCGTTGCCGGAGGGCACAAGACAAGTGCCATGATCGACATGGCGTACTACGCGGATCTTGGCCAGGATGCAGCCAAGAAGGTAGCCGAATTGAACGCACAGTATTCCTACATGGTGGAATCCGCAAAAAGCCGGTTCCGTGACGAACTCGGCAATCCCAAGAAAACGGTACCAAGCTCCGCGTATTTCGGGGCAGGCAAGCTGTTCTTGGACTTTGCCGTATCCGTCCAAGACAGATTTGAGGTAACAAACTACACCGCAGCGCTGTCCAAGGACTTTGGTCTTAGCCAAGGCTACATAACGGATCTGCTCGCGATAGCAAAGTCGTTTGATGCCGAGGAAATAGAGGACTCGGTGCCGTTCACGCATTACCGCATGCTGAAGAGAAAACAGAGACCGCTGGAGCGAATCGGACTGTTCCAGAAGGAAAAACAACGGCTCAATGCTATGGGAGAATCTGGCACCCTTCCTGCGCGTGAATCGTACAAAAAGGAGCTGGCAGACATGGTAAAAAACGGCAAACCCAAAAACGGACGGGCACAGAAGCATATTGACGACTTTGACCCATAAGGTTGCATCCAGTTACAGGCAGCTTAGATCCATGCATATTAGATGCCGTAAGTTAACACCCATCAGATGTCGAGAGTTAACAATATTGGCCAAGTGCCGATAACTTAACAAAGTCACTAATGAACACTAATAGATCCTATGCAGAATGTGCCTGACGTGGCAAATCATAAAATCATGTCAGAACTGCGCTAGCCGTGGCCATATTTGAAAATCTCGTCTGCCGTATATTTTACAAATTTGTCTTGCACGTCCATGTGAAAAATCCAGTTTCCAGTATTGGAAAATAAGGCACGTCCTGTGGATGTGCGGCATCCGTCCCCGGGGCGGCAGGTTGTTTCATGGGGAATGGTGGGGGAATTTGCACAAATATTGGATGCCGTGCGCGACATTCCTGCACTGCCTGATGCCACCTGCCTTTCACTCCGTCAGGCGGCTCGTGCCGCCCTGTCTCAGAGGCGCGCCCTTTTTTCGGCCAGCCTTTTGAGAAGGTCCGCGTCCCTGAGTTTTATTTCGTCCCACATCAGATCCTGGTTTACCATTCCCGCAATCGCGTTGAGCTCGTCGTTGTACTCCTCCTCGGTGCCGTCGTACGGGTCAGTCAGCCTCTTGTACTGTTTCAGGCTTCCGATGACGTGCTCTATGGCCACACGGGAGCTGTTTACCCTCTTGTTGTAGGCGCGCTGCTTCTTTGTCAGGCCGCCGGTCTTTTTGTCGGCTCCACGCTTTTTCTTGTGCGGGTGCCTGATGTGCCATCCGGGATATTCCTCTCTTGTCCCTTGGTAGCCCTTGTCCATCAGGACGTCAGGCTTTTCTTTTTCGGGCACGTCCTTCTGGCCCATCCTTGCCGTAATGATTCCAAGGTTTGGCGGATCCTCGTTGAGCAGGGTCTTGTCGTGGACGCTGCCCGGAACGGTCTTGCTTATCGCCACTATCACGCGGCGCTTGTTGATCACGATGTTGGTATTGTACGTGTGCGCCTTCTTCTTGCCAGAGTACGTCTTTTTGCGTCTCTCCTTGTCCGCGGACCTTCTGACCCGGTTGTGCGTGCCGTCCACCATCAGTTCTCCTCCCCTCCTGCCGGGTATTATCTTCTTGCTCTCCTCGAGTGTCTTGGTCTTTTGTACAGCCTCACTGATTTTGTGCGGCGCCGTGCCTGTCTCGCCGAGCAGCCTGGTCATCAACGGGAGATACCTGGAGACGGTGGCCTGGTCGACGCCAAACATCGCGGCAAGGGCTTCCTGCGGTATGCTCAGCCTTGTCCGAAACAGCCACAGCAGGTACGCGTGCCTCAGGGGCAGGATGCGCCTGCTCCCGGAGTTTTTCGATCTGTTCTCGATTTCCCGGAAGAGCGCAGTCTCCCCGTTCCGCTCCAAAAGCTCCTCGAGGCGGTTCAGCGTGTGGCCAAACTTTTCCGGGGTGCGCAGCGTCATGGCGTGCAGTAATTCCGGATATTTTATGATGTCGTCGAGAACCCTCGACGTGACGGTCCAGTGATCAGTCAGGCGTTCCTTGAGCGCCTCGCACTTCTGTCGGTCTGTCCTGCGTGCTTCCCTGAGGGCCCTGATCCTCTGCCGGCAGGATTCATCCGACTCCCTGAGCGCCTCGTTTTCCTGCCGTAATCTCTGCACCGTTGGATCGACTAGCATTGCCATCACGGTGTGGCGTAAAAATCACCGATCTTAACGTTTCGGTTATCCTTCTTGGATTGGCATGCTTTACGATTCTGTGGATATTCGGCCGCATGTGGTGCCGCACGTGGGAATAACCCAATTTAATTCAGTTTTTTAAATCAGGCACATTCTGCATGAGATCTAATATGCCCCGAATTTAGGATGCGGTGTTGCTTGCCGTAGCATAAATCTGATAAACTCGATCCACCCGTTGCGTTGCGTCAAACTACGTTGGCGTCCTGATCCATCCGCTTATGTATATCGAGTTGTCCATCGTGTTGTCTAGGACTATGTTGGAGCCAGGTTCGATGTTGCACGTGTTTGATTTTCTGTGCCATTGCTCATCAGGATCCTCACATGTGTAATATGCTCCGCCATTGTTTACGAAATCCTCAACGTCAGTCTCCGGCGGAAGCACGTAAATGTTGAACCCGTCGTAACTGCTACTGGTTGAAAAGGAGTAGGATATCGGGCTGCCACATATGGTGTACCATTGGTACCACCCGGATTCCAACTCGAACTCGTTTATGGTCCAGTCGTACGTGAAATCGGTGCGCTCACATGCCGGGCTGCTCTGTGCCGGGGGCGGCACCGTGCTCGGTTCCGGCGATGGATTGGAACCATCGGGGTAAACCCTGTCTCTGTACGAGACATTGTTGTTGGGGTTGGAGAACCCGTCGGTGCCATAGAGTTGTGCCACTCCTGCCAAGTTAAGGCTTGATGGCGTTTTTGATGTGCTTAGTAGGGGCCAGAGCAATCCGATCACCGTGGGTCATTAATTCCACAAATTACCATGTCTCATGGGATAATCTACCCGTCATTACTACAGTCAGATTGCCGCCGAGATACATTCAGATCACAGGCACACGCCCACGTGCTTATGATGATTGCAGCCGACGGAAAGCAAGGCGTTGCCGAATCAGTCCATCACGCAAAGGCAAGTTCAGTACCGGATTCCAGGCAAAAGAAGCTCGAGGTTGGATCCCGGTTCATGCCGAACGTGAGCAAAAAGAAGCTGGTGCGGGCGTGCGCAAAAGAGAAGAACAAGCTGGCCAAGATCAGGCTGCTTGCGTGCATCCTGAGAAAGCAGGGACGCAGCATCCGGAATATATGCAAGGAACTGGTCATGCCGTATTCCACAGTGCGCGACTGGCTGGTGCGGATGCAGGGACGGGGGTTGAAAGCCCGGTTCAACCGAACGCGCGGGGGCAGGAAAAGCAAGATGCCCAAATCATTTTCCAGGACGGTCAGGGCGTGGCTTGGCAACAAGCCGAAAAAGTACGGATTCGAGTCAGGCTCCTGGCAGCTCAACTTGATACTGGAGATGATCCGGCGGACGTTTGGACTGGATTGCTGCAAGGCGCGCACGTTGCGAAGGATGCTCAAAAAGATCGGGTTCTCTTACAGAAAAACCCGGCCCGTTCCGCCCAAATCCGCCTCCAAAAGCGAGCAAGAAGAGTTCAAGGCAAGGGCCGGCAGGAAGGCGGGGGATCTGGCCAATGAAGGGTATGCCGTGTTCGTCGAAGACGAGGCTGCAGTCGGCATGTCACAGGAACCGGGCTACGGGTGGAGGCCCACGGGAGGACGCGACGAGATCCAGACCGGGTTCTCGAAAAAGGCCGTCAGCCTGCTTGGCATCATGGGCACAGACACCCTCTACGTCCGCATGGCGGATTCTGCAAACTCGGAGACGTTCAAGGAATTCCTCGAGGATGTCCGCAAGAGCCACCCAAAATTCTACATGGTCCTGGACAACGCGTCGTACCACAAGTCGCACAAGGTCAGAGAATACGTGGCCGGCACGGGCGGTGACGTCGAGCTGGAATTTCTCCCGCCCCGCACGCCGCAGCTGAACCAGATCGAAAACGTCTGGAGGGATCTCAAGAGACGGCTGGCAGGCCGGTACTTTGAGTCACCGGAGGAGCTAAAGGCGGCAATAGCGATAATCCTTGAAAAAGAGATGGGCAACCGACTTGTGGGTTATCTGGTAAATTAGCCACATTATTGTGAAAATTTATTCTGGCGTGTGGAATAATACGAATCTTTGTTTGCCTGTCGCCTGATTTCTGTGCAAGCCGTGGTTTCAACCACGCCAGGTTTGACGAGATGCAGGATTGTATGAATAATTTAGCCAAAGGTGAGCGGATTGTTCTGGCCCATACTATGCTCTTGCATGTCTCCCTTGCAGCCGTCATCCTCTGCCTCCCTCCAGTGTTTTTTAAAGCCTCGTTGCCCACGGTGTACTCTCCGATGATCCTCTTGAGGGTCTCCACTTCCCGGACGTGCTTTTTGGTGGCCCGGGTTGTGCCGGATCTTGCCACCGCATCCTTGCCGCCCTCTAGGAACTTTTCCTTCTACGTATACACGGTTCTTGGGGACAGGTTGTGCTCGCGGCACAGTTCTGTAACCTTGGTCTCCGGGTTGAATGTCTGCAGCACGATGCGGATCTTCTCGTTCGTGCTCCACCTGGTTTTTTGTCAGCCATGTGGTTCCTCCCTTGGTACATCTAAAAAGTGTGCAATGCTGATCGTTCCTATTCTAGCGGGGACCGGACCAAATTTGGTGTGCTGCCGTCGAACCAGAATGAATACAGAATTGTAAACACTGGAAGTTCAAACAATTTTTATCCTAAACTTGTACACGTGTTTGAATCTGGTTGGCTATTTTTATCTTGTTATACAAATCAATGGACTGCTCATGTTTTATGGTCATGACAACTGCAAAATCCTGCTTGAAATTGTCATCAAGATCCCATATTTTTTGCGATAATATGGCCAATACAAGAGGCTGCTTACTGTTTAATCTAGTCCTTGTTGTCAAGGTTCTAACGCCTTTCTGATGGTTGCTTCTTTTCCTAAGAGAGGGTTTAGGATGTAGAACAATTTCAAATTTTGATAACTTTTCAGGCACGTTGTTTTCTCTATCTTCTGATTCCGTCAAATTAATCAAATCGTATTTTTCCCTAATCTCGTCCAATGACTTGTTTCTAAACAAATGAAATTCCATTCTTACTCCAAAATAATCGGCCCTAGTTTTTCTGATAGGGGGATCATAGACTAGTGAAACCGAGATATGTCTTTTGCCTTTTATGCTGACAAATTCATCCGGCAAATTTATTGTAAAATACTGTACTTGATTCATGCCAATTTTGCCCTCGTGCTTAAAGACAACCCTGTCATCATCAGAAGATAACGCGTTGTTCAGGACGGGCCTTCCGAACCCATAGATACTCATCAGTTTTAACCAGTTCTCATTTTTTGTCTTTGAGTTTCTTTTAGGGAAACCGTCCGGAATGACCTGTGGAAGATTTGCCGAGGATAGTAACAATGCCATGACCAGATTTCTGCTCGCATTGGGAAAACGGTTGAAGAGCCTAGCTACAAAGTTTGCAATTTTTGGTGAGCTAAAGCTTGTTCCCATAGTGAGTGTAAACAATCTGTCTCTGTAGTCTGAATTTAGAACAACTATTTCGCTGTCAAATCCGCCTCCGTTTTCAACCAGATCAGGTTTTATCATTCCGTTTAGCCCCGGACCAACTCTGGTTATGTTCGAGGGCTGATCTATCAGGTGGCCAAATTTTTGGACGGCACCAACGGATAATGCGTGAATGGATGCTGCTGGATCCATGATCTTTACGTCGAGATCCGATGATAAGAGATAGTCTGGATAATGGTGATCATCATAATAAATTTTTTTTACATTGCCTACAGAGATGACAAAGACTGTGTCTCTGTACTGGTTTGCTAAGTCATCAATCAACACAGCCAGATCAAACTGTCTTTGTCCATCTGACATTATTTTTTCCGGATTGCCAAACGATAAGTTAACTACTCTGCATCTAGGAAATTTTTGTTTTATCTTTTCAAAATTATTTTTAATTTCACTTTCAATGAGTGTTTCATTCGGAATTTTAATTGCGCCGTTATCTTCGTAAAAAATTTTGGCAGAATAGATCCACATGTTGGATTTAAATTTTTTGTTTGTAATGCTGTCCTCGATGTCCCCGTGCAACGCTATACCGCTGACCATCGTTCCGTGACGGCGATCATCGTGTTCGTTTATGTCTGGTAGCCCCACGATACCCTCATCTTCATCCACAGCATCTTCCAGCAGTGGATGTAAAATTATACCTGAATCCATGACCAGTATCCCATGATCTTTTTCATTTGGAGGTATGTTTTTGCCCACGTCGAGAATTGTACTGTCAACGATTTTTTCCAGTGCGAATCTTGGGGGCCTATCAATGCTCTCAACGATGTCTATGCCTGAAATTTGTTTTGCAAAATCAAGAGTCCCATCAAGCAATAACAGGCAAACATTTTCCGTGACCAGACTATCATGTATTTCAAGGCCATTTTCCTTGGACAAATTTCTTATCAAATCCAATGCGGAGTTTAGCTTCTCATTATTTGAATCTGATTCTTTTTTGGTCAGACTCACCACAAGCCGTGTCTTTTCATCTAGGCCAAGAGGATTGTTTTTAAGACTCTCCCCAAGCTTGTCTTCAAATCGAATTCTCAAAAATTCTAAAATCCCGTCAATAAAGTTTGCTTTATCTTTTGTCGCCCTTGTAGAGATCCTTTCCTTCAGTTTTTTAAAACTTGGATCTATCGCGGAAACGACCCATTCTGCATTTTTACCCAAAGCGGAAGCAATAGTTTCACAATCGACTCCCTTCAACCTTTGTCTAAACTCTTTGTCACTTACTCTTTGAGATGTCTTTACCTTGAATACCAGTTCCTGATCATAGCTTGGAAATTCTTGTTCTGTCCCCTCAAACTCCTTGCTGATTGCAGTCAGCCGCTTGATCTGACCTTCTTCAAACTTTTTGATGTTTTTATTTTTATCATACATGCCACCTCCGTACATTTTTCTTTGGACTTTTTCATTTGTGGTGGGAAGATCCAGATGTTTGTGGCTGTCAGTCATTGTGTGATCTTGAAAGTTGTTTGTGTATATATGAACTATACAATTTCTTTGTCTTGTGCGTGTTATGAAGATTGTTTTTGCGCATCTGGGCGCATGCACCAGAGTCCTTAGACAAGTCTGCACTTGACGGAAGACTAGTGACCAGAGTCTACTCAATGTTGTCCTCTTCGTCGGCCTACTCGTCCATCACGATTTGATCTTTGGGGAGCGCCTTCTGACAAACGTCTGGGCCAGAATCTCTGGTTCCTCAGTCAAGGAATATACGCGCGTGGTGGCGGGTCGTTGTGGATGATTAACACCTGACCGCGTCTGATGTATTTCTCGTTGTCTGTATTCAATCAGATGTCTTGATTCTCATGATCTATACTGACGATCAAAGGTTCGTTCCAACGACAGTGTCAACGGTAGGCATGCAGATCTTGACGCCTCATGCTACTCATGGAAAAAACCAAATGAGAAGAATTTGAGAATGCATGCAAAAATGAAAAAGAATACAGGGTAGTCGCAAGAATGCTTGTCGCCTACATGGTCTATGTTCGCAAAAAAGGCATAGACGAAACCGCCAAGAATCTCATGCGATCTTCCAGATGGGTTCGCGATTGGTTGAGGCGTTTTGATTTCGGAGGGTTATTTTCTGTCAGATGTGAACACATACTAACCTAGGGGTAAGCCGGCAGTACTGTGGGCTTTAGAGATTTCCATGTGATCATGTGTTCAACAGACTAAAGTCAATCATAGTTTTTTTAGCATAACACCTTTTCTACGTGTTTGTTCTCTTATGGCCCAGATGACATCCTCGTTTTTTATTTCAGATTTGCCGTAAATGACATTTCTTCTTAATGCGTCCTCGCAGATAGTAGATATGTCTGCTGCAGAATATTTTGAGGTCTTGCCTGCAAGATCCTCCAAGTCCACATCTACACTCTTCTTTAAAACCCCAAGGTATTTTGAGAATAGTTTCTTTCTTTGTTGCTTGTTTGGAAGTCCAAACCCAATCATTTCGTCAAAACGCCTCCATACGGCAGTGTCCAACAGCTGGGGGTGGTTTGTAGCCGCAATCAGGACACTGCTACCGTCATAGCTGTCCATCATCTGCATGAAGTTGTTCACGACTCTTTTCACCTCCCCATGTTCTTGGGGGTCATCCCGCTTCTTTCCTATGATGTCAAACTCGTCAAAAAGAACCACAAAGTTGTCCTGCTCGATAAAATCAAAGATTTTTCTAAGATTCGTAGCCGTCTGTCCTAGGAATGACGAAATAATGGAATCAAACAAGACATACACAAACGGGTATCCTATGACACTGCTCATTATTTTGGCAGTCAGAGTTTTGCCGGTTCCAGGAGGACCACAAAACAGGATCCTTTGCTTGGGTTTAAGTCCATATGCTCTCAGTTTCTTAAGGTTCTGGTTTTCCGAAATGACATACTCCAATCTTTCTCTAGTTTCATAGTCTATTATCAGGTCGTTAAAGCTAAAATAATGATCACTTATGCGCAGTAATGGAAATCCCTTTTCACTATCTGTGGGTACGAGATAATCCTTTTTGGGGGATATCTGAATTTTCTTTTCTCTCGATACTATGTTCTCAACCATTATGATCTTTTAGTGTTCGTATTATCTATTTATGAATTTGCTGTTGCTGGTTTTGATGGCAACCAGTCAGGCCTCATTAATACCGGAGGAATCAGGAGCGCGGACAACACGCACGCTACTCAAGATTGGCGGCACGGCGGCACGCGCTAGAGCAGATCGGTGCTCTGTGCGCAACCTTCTCTGACACGGTTTGGCAAAACCCAAGGGTACGTCGTGCAGGGACAATCTAGGCTGTTCCCATCCACATACAGCAACGATGCCAGATCGGTATCGCCAAATTTGTAAGTGTTTTACTTTCAGAGGGGTTGTGCATAATTCTGATATGTCCCAATCTGAATATTTTCCGCCACATTCTCATGGGTGGGTCAGATACAAACGAGTCGGATCATCAGACGCACTACGTGCAAGCTGGGCCACCGTAGGACGATATTGATATGTTCAGCCGGCGGGCGCACTCAAACTGGTTGTGGATTCACCCCGTCTATCATCATGACCCCGTTCCAAAATCGAATCCGTCTGCGCCAAAATCGGCATCAAAATCCGTACCAAAGCCCGATCCATGGTTGTGAGCAAGGCTGCCGTATTGCGCGTCAGACGACGCCAGCATGTACCCCATCATTGGTCCTGAAAAACCCATGACCACCAGCATAGGCAACGCCCATTCAAACGACGGTGCTTCCTCGTAAAAACCAGTCCTGTTCGCGGAGTACAGCCGGTTCATTTGCTCATATCGCGCGGCAATCTCGACGCGCTTTGCCTTGAGCGCGTCCCTGCCCTTGTCTGTAAGATCCAGCAAATCAGTCGCCTTCTTCGTTCCAAGTATCTCTGATACCAACCCAAGCCGTTCGGCCACTTTTTTCGTCATTATTTTTTTCAGCCTGCTTTCGTACTGTTTGTACGCGGCAGAATCAAGAAACGCTTGGATCCGCTCCGTCTCGTCGAACGTGGGCTCGCGGTCTGACTTGCGCATGAGGTCGTGGTAGTGCAGTTTCAACAGCGATTCGCATGTCCTCAGCGTTCCGAACTTCATCTGGCCGTGCAGATCCCCGCGCCGGATCGTGTCCAAGACGGCGTAGTCCCACGAGTCAAGCTCGGATTTGGTTCCTGCCTTTTTCGCGCCGTCCAAGAGTTCCATGCGCCGCCTTGCCTTCAGTTGCTTGAGTGATTCCCCGGACGCGGACCCGTCTTCCTTGGCGACACTTTTCAGGTATTCGCGCTCGTAGCGTTCGAAGCCATCATTCATCAGACATGAAATAAGGGAAATTGAATAAAAGGTTTGACAGGCATGTTTGGTGGATGTCAAAATTATCAGGATCACCCCCACCAACACGTTGTTAGATTATGGCTAATCATCGTTTTTGCGTTCAGACCGCACAATGGATAAAAGCCGCGCCGTTCGCCACACCCTGATGTGGAGTAGCGAGTTGCTCAAGGCAGTCGAAAGGCTGGACCGGATGGCCGAAAGGTGCAACGCGCGTGGCTGCACGGAAACGGTAAAAGGCCTTCGCAGACTGATATGCGGGAACAAGGTGCGGGCATACATCGTGTTGCTTCACGACTCGGGCATCAAGATCAGATGACCGACCAATATCACCGCGGATCCAGACGGTCGCCACGCGCATCGGGCCCGTTGCCTGCGCCAATATCTAGGTCGTTAAGATTTTGCGGACGGATGCTTCCAGCCGCGTGCCCGCCGGGCCTCCCAATCCCTCGGCCGTGCAGCCTTGGCAGAATCGCTGGTCCGCTGCCGGGTTATGGGCCTGTCCAACAGGGGGGGAGATCGGCAGGATCTGGAAAGGGGAGACGTTTACCCACCTACAAACAAAAGGCTGCCTTTGTGGTCATGAAAATAGCCGCTGAACCTGAGACAGCTATCCATGACGTGGGAATGGGCGCCATTGCGATCAAGGAGAATATGCAAGCACCTCAAACTCGCCGCGGAGATAGTACCATTTGGTCATGTCGAGCTGCATTCATCAAGTAAATGAGCCACCGCCACGCGGCCAACCCACTGCCACGAGACCATAATGCCATCAAAATCACTGTTGCCAAGACTAGCAGGGAGAGATGATCAAACAAGCCACTTCAGGGTAGCCCGGATCGACGATCCCGCCACGTGCAGGCTCATGTGTTTTCCTTTATGTACGTTCCTGCCCTCACAGCCTTGGCCACATCGCTGACATGTTCCCTGGATACTGGCTTGTCCCAGTACGGGGAGCGGCATCTGCGGTTCCTGCACTGGATGGGAGCCTCCGATTCGTCCTTGCACATCCAAGTGTAGCCGCATCGTTCGCACGTACACCGGAGCATCCTGGTCACCACGTACTCTTTCACGGTGTACGTTGGCCTGTATCCATATATGTATACCATGCAACCGTCTGGCCTTTCCCGGATCCGATTCTGTAGGCAATCGTGCTTTGTCGTGCTTGGACCGTCAGAATGTTCGGATTATACTATTCCAAAGGGATAATATTAATATAATCCATACGGAAGATATATGCATGCAAACACAAAACAAAAGTGTCCAAACCTCCACCGAGAGGATTTCCCATCTGGGAATCGGTGGACTGGACGCTCAAATTCAAGCCGGTGAATGCGTCGGCCGGGATGGCAGCGAGGCTATCCGCAACGAGAGCAGACACCTGACATCCTTGCCACCTTCCTCATGGATCAAGATGTCGCCCTGTTTCTGGGGGGCGCTAGGCCCTGCCAGTCTTGACGGCCGACAGGCGCAGGTGGTATCCAACGACGGGATCATACAGTCCGTCATCTTGGGTCGTGCCCAAGCCGGTGCCGATGATGGCATGGGCACGTACACCACGCTAAAGGCCGCATTCGGCCACGTCATGCATGGTAGAACGGCGTTAGGAGCGTGCCGGTGCCGGGAGGGCGGAGAGTAATGCCCAGATACGCAGTCCGGCTCTTCGCCGCCGGCCAGCCGGATCCGATCCATCGCGTACATATCACATGCAAGCTAGCAGAGGTGCCGGACATGCTGGCCGGAGTCGTTATGGACTACCTGGTTGGCGTTCCATATCCCGGTACCATGCGGGCCCGCGTCGTGGCTGGCAGGCGCTGCACCGGATACATGATCCTGCTGGAGAACGATACCATGCACGTGTACCGGCACGTGGCCCGGTACACCAGGGCGGAGCACTGTAACGGGGTCGGCACCCGTGGTTGAAATCGACGAGTGCGCCGACATGATCCGGCGGGGCGAATACGAGAAGGCGGTCCTGCACCTCTCAAGGATCGCGACGAGCAAGACAAACGATCCTGAGGCAAACATCTTGAAAGGGCTGGCACTGTACGCTCTGGGCCGATATCCGGAGGCACTGGAGGCCTGCCGCGTGGCAATGAATTATGGCGGCGATCTTTCAGAGAAATACGAAGAGCTGTGGCACTTGTATGAAGAAGCGAAAATGCACGACGAGGCATTAGAATACCGACTCTTGGCGGCCTTAATGGACGAGATCATCCTGAAGGCAGCATACGTGAGGGCAAAGGCGCTGTTTCGGGTGGGGATGCTGGACGATGCGATTCACGAGATCAACTTCGAGATGCAACTGGATCCGGACGATCCGGACAAGCACCATGTCCTGATGATGATCCTGGGCGAGATGTGCCACGTGGAAGATGCGGGATCGAAAGGCGGAACGTCAACAGTGCACATGCACGGCGCGATGTTCCAAGACATTTGGAGATACCACGAGGTATACGGGGAAATGCTCAGAGAAATGCTCAGGGCGGCGGACTGGGCCGTCGGCATCCACGGCGACGAGGCCGGCAACCACGCCGCGCGGGCGGAGATTCTGTTTGACATGGAAAAATACCGGGACGCGTTGGAAGCCATAACCGAGGCCCTAAGCCTCAACCCGCTCAACGCCAGATACCATTACATCAAGGCCGACGTGCTGCGCATGCTCGGCAGGGCGTCGGAATGCCGCAAGGAGGTAGAAGAGTCGCTGTCGCTGGATCCCGACGACCAGGAGGCGCGGGCGCTCAACGGGTTCTGCCTGTACAAGGAAGGCCGTCTTGACGAGGGCGACGAGATGGTACGTTCGGCATACGAGAAAGACGCCACCAGCCCGATGACGTGCTGCTATATGGCGTACGTGACGCTCCAAGAAGGCGACAGGAAGAAGGCGCTGGATATCTGCAAGTCGGCGATGCTGCGCCATCCTGACCGGCAGGAACTGCGGTCCCTGATGGTCGCCATGCTGGAGTACGTGATCAGGCCGTGAGGCAGGGTTATCGTCATCCGTACCCGCGTTTCTTCGTCGCGTGCCGCGTTATCTGGCAGACAGGCGGTCGATTGTGGCCCTGACCCGTCTCGCGTGGTAGTTACCCAATTTTTTCCAACCCAGCATTTTTTTGCAGCACTCGACGGCTTCCGCGCGGTTCCCCATTTGTTCCAGCGCGCGTGCCTTCTGGACGTGCGCGTCGGGGTCGTGCGGTTTCATTGCTATGACCTCGTCGAGGCATTTTACCGCCTCTCCGCATTCCCCCAAGTTGATCAGCATTATGCCCTTGCCTATGCGCATGCCGACGTCGTCGGGCTTCAGGGACACGGCCTTTTCAAGGCATTCTGCCGCCTCACCGTACCTTCCAATCTGGGCAAGCGTGATTCCCTTCTCCCGGTGCGTGGCGGCTACGTCCGGCTTCAGGCTTATCGCCACGTCAAGGCATCGTATCGCCTCGTCATGTTTTTTTAAGGATCTAAGTGCGATTCCCTTGCCTATGCGCGAGGCGGCGTCGTCGGGCTTCAGGGATATGGCGCCGTCAAAGCACCACGCGGCCTCGTCGTGTCTCTTGAGCCTGGCCAGCGCGAAGCCCTTCTCGTAGTGCGCCATGGCGTGATCTGGATCCAGCCGTATCGCCTCGCTGAGGCACTCTGCGGCCGCGTCGTATTTTCTCAGTCTGGACAGCGAGCACCCCTTCTCGTAGTGCGCCGCGGCAAGGTCGGGGTTTATTCCCAAGGCGTCCTCGAAGCACGGGATCGCCTCATCGTGCCGTTCCAAAACTGACAGCTCGAAGCCCTTCCCGTAGTGCGCGTCGGCAAGGTCAGGTTCCGCGTCGATCGCCGCGTCAAAGCACTCCAACGAATCGGCGTGCTTTTTGAGTCTGTGCAGTGCCAGCCCCCGATCCACTAACGCGACGGCCTTGGCGTGCGCCGACTCGTCTGGCCGGGGCTCGTGCCGGTTCATGTAGAGGCCCCCCAAACGCGCGAGGCCGGGACTGGCCTTGGCGTGATTCGGTTTCCTGCAATCGTCATCCTACCGACGCATGTGCTCACTTGATTTATTAAACTTCCAAGGGTGGCGGCCTTGCGCGCGTGGCATCCGGCGGATCGTTTTGCCGCCGACGTCTTCACGGGGGAGGTTTTTTAACAAAAGGACGCGCGTGGGTTTCATGGAGTTAAAGCTTGCAGACGTGCGTCCAATATCCGAGGAAGATCCGTTGGCGCTGTTCCATGCATCCAACAAGTCCCCTGAAACTGACAAGGAATACACGCAGAAGCTGCGCATGTTTCTGGGCAAGGTAATGAATGAGGTGCTGCACGGCACCTTCGAGGAACGCGCCAGGGAATTCGTGGAAATTGGCAGGAACAAGCCGGAGAGGATGATGGGCATCTTGTTGGGATTGTCCAGGATCATGCGCGAGAGGACCAAGAAGGACAAGAAAGACTCAGACTACCTGAACCCGTCTGCCATTCCAAACTACTTTAGCTCCCTCAAGGGGTTGCTAAATGCCAACGACGTCCCGGTGAACTGGGCGCGCGTGGACGGCAGTTTTCCGGAACTTGACAACGTGAACGAAACGCAAGGTTGGACGCGCGGTGAGATACGCCTCATGGCGGAGCATGCAACCAACCCGAGGGACAAGGCGATCATACTGACCATAGCAAGCTCCGGCATGCGTCGCGCCGGCTTGCTGTTGCGGTGGGGCGACCTGACGCGGATATACGACGTGGGCGGCAGGATGGTAAAAGAGGAAGACCTGGAAGGACGCGTGCCCGGAGAGCCGGCATGCGTGGCCGTGGCCGTGTACCGGAGGTCGGTCTACGCGTACGTCACGTTCATCACGCCGGAAACGTACCGGGCCGTCATGGACTACGCGGTGCAATGGGAGGCAGAAGTCGGAAGGAAGCCGACAGGCGGCGATCCCATCTTCAAGAAGAAGGGAAAATTACCGGGCGGGCTGAGCAAGGAAAGCATCAGCACCGTCATACGAAAGGCGGCCTTGTCTGCCGGGGTATGGGTGCGGCATCCGGACAACCCCCGCCTGGGGAAGACTCCCGCATCAAACGGGTTCAGGCGGTTCTTTAACAAGACGCTAAAGGACACCGTGTCGCGCGAGTCACCGGTGGCGGTATTAACGAAGATAGAGTTCATGATGGGGCACAAGGGCTTCCTGCAACTCGACCCCAACTACTACAAGACCAACCCGCAGGAATTGGCAAGCCTGTACGTGAACGCCATCCCAAACCTGACCATAAACGAGCCGGAACGCCCCGAGCAGGCCGACAGGCGCGACGAGGCGGCAATGCCCGAACTGGGCAGGCCGGACGACAGGATCCGACTGCTGGACGAAATGGATCGGACCGAATGCCTTGGACTGCTGGAAGGGATGCTGGCCTACGGCCGCAACAAAAAGTTCGCGGGATCGGCCAATTCCGCCTGAAGCGGTGACAGGATCTTCGTTCGTGACGACGCGCGCCTTGCGCGGGAAGGCAGGCAGGCATTCACGCGCCCGAATCTGGCTGTTGGCTGGGCAGGGCTTTTTTTGCGACCCTGGCGATGCATTCGGCGTACTCTTCGCCGCTGTGCGCGCGGTTCACGCGGCCGCATGCCGGGCATACCGCGTCGTCTGTCACGGGAGCGACGCCGGCATCAGATGCGGCCATGCCGGGATCCGGCACCGGGTCCGGCTTCGTGTAGGTTTCGCCGACATTGGCGTCTTTTGTGCCGCCGCCGCCGCCGCCGCTGCTGCTGCTGCTGCTGCCGCCAGCGGCGGGCCTCCGGATCCCGGTCTCGTGGATGGTGAGGCCCGGCACCGCGTCCAGGTACTCCTTTGCAAGTTCCGACGGGGTGGTCTTGAAGTAGTTCTTGTCCAGCCTGACGAGCCCGGAGTGCCCCAGCATGCGTTCTTTTTTGATCAGCGACGATATGGGCGAGTCGGCAGAAGTCGCGTCTTTCATGGCCTTGTTGCAAAAACGCCGAAAGCCGTTCATCCCCGGGACGTTGTACCGCCTCCCCTCCTTCGTCTGGCTTCCGCGCAGCCCGGCGCTCCATATTGCCTTGTACGCGCGCTGCTTGATGCCGTTGCTTGTAAGGCCCGCGACTGACGGCCCCGCCCTCTTGAGGAACGGATCTCCAGGTTCCGGCTCGCGCCCGGCCTCCCGCGCCCAGACTGCCCGGTAGTCTTGCACCGCCTCGTACGCCTCCGGCGTGATGAACGCGGCATACTCGGCAGAAGTGTTGCCGTACACGCGCAGCATGGCGCACGCGACGGGCCTGGAAGCGTCTTCTCCTTCTAGAATACCCTTGCCTTCGCGGAGATCCCCGCCGTCGCCGTAAAACGGAACGATGTGGCCCCACTTCAACTCCATCCCGCCGATCCGCACGCCCGAACTTGCCATGATGAGTATGATGGCGCGGTCCATCGTCCCGCGCGCGTGCCTGAGCATCCTGCGTATCTCGTCGCGCGTCCAGCCGCGCGTCTCGTACGTCTCCACCTCCGGAAGCGTGGAACGGACGCGTTTCCAAGGCAGCGCCACGTCGTTGGTCTCGAACAACTTCTGGAGCGGGGCGAAATTGGCGTTGACTGACGTCGGGCTCAGGTATTCCGGATCATCTTTCTCGAGCGCGGTCCTCTCGCGCAGTCTGTGGGCCAGGTTCAGCATCAGGCCGCACGTCCATTTGGGATTCTTTCGGCCCCTGTCCAGCAGTTCGGAGGCCCTCTCTTCAAACGTCCCGGACAGTACCCCTGCCATGTACTCGCAGAGTATCTGGCGCAGCTTGCACGCGTACACGTAACGCGTCCGTTCCGACTTTGTTGACTGCGTGAACAGGTTCAACGGCTTCTTGTCGTCTGGCATGTCAATGTCATCGGGGTTCAGTCTCATGGAATAGTATGTCGTCAAATGGATTTATAACATTATCCATGATACTAGTAGATTATTATCATGTATATCAAGACAAAATAATTTTATCGAGTTCCGTGCCTGCGACGCTCCAGCCTCTCATCCAGCATAGACTCCATTGACATAGTCTCCCAACACCAGCAGCCGGGAGCATTGTGCCAGCATCGCGTCGTCGTGGTCGTCCATCTTACCGTCGCACCCCGGGCACATCCACGTGAAATCCTCGGTGTAATTGTGGCCGTAGTCCCTCTGCATCAGGGCGAGACCGCATTCTGCCATCTGCGGGTCGACGTGGACCTCGAGTTCTTGCCCGCAAATGGGACATGTGGATTCCATGCAGACGGAGCGAGCGTGGCTTAAAAGGGGTTTTTTCAGGTTCTTGGATCCCGGTTCAGCCACGTGCGAGTCAAACGGACTTGGCAAGACTGCATCGAGATTGGACCCGGCGGGGGGAGACACGAGGCGCTGGCGCGCACCCGCTACGACAGCAGCGGCGGCAACGGCGGCTGGAACGACAAGTTTACCATTCTGGTCACAAGAGTCCCGTTGTCTCGAAGTCCGTCATGACAGGCTATTCCCAGTCTACACGCTACTCCTGCCATGGGCATTCTATTCCAAATAATGAACATGCTCAGCACTATCTTGTCCAAGTTGTGGTGCCCTTGTCTTTTTTGTGTAGTCTGCTCATAAATGGTATCTGTCCAAAATGTTTTCCCCATTTATTGATCTTGCAGTTTGTCCTATCTGTATGCGAACTTGTTCCGCTCAGCATACATGTCTGCCAGCACGCCGCAATCAAAGGAAAACTGACATGATCTGTTCTTTATGATCAGCACTCTTTCCATAATGTATGGAGCAAGGCGGTAATCAACATCAATATAATCGTCCTCGTCCTTGACTCGGCGTCGATTAGAAGATATGCGTAATCCACCCATTTTGCCAACCCGGCCATAAAAAACCGGAAAAATACGGCCTAAAACTGCTCGTGTCGTGTATGTGGCAAGTCTGTTCACCCCAAAATCCAAAATGACGTGCGCAGCCTTGCAGCACTTCATCGTGCCCTGAATTCTACTTGACCGGAGCTTCGGAGCAGGCCCTGTCCCAGTCTACTGACGTCTTCCACTGCCCCGGTGGTGGCGGACCCTTTTCCATGCAGTCCCACAAAAGGTTCAGGTTTACCAGCCCGGTGATCACGTTGAACTCCCTGTTGAACTGGGGCCGCGTTGCCGTCGTACGGGTCGGCAAGACGCGCGTAGCGCTTGAGCCTGCCTATCGTGTGCTCCACCAACACCCTGGTGGAGTTGATCCTGTGGTTGTGCTTTTTTTGCTCCGGCGTCAGCGGCGTGTCCCTGGTCTTCTTGTACGGGATCTCCGGCGTGGTGCCGGGCAGGTGATCTGCGATTCCCTGGTAGCCGCGGTCGACGAAGGGGTGGCACCTGTCTGATTCTGGCAGGTCCGGATCGTGCATCGCCTCCTCCCACTTTCCAAACGGCATGGGGCGTTCCTTGAGCAACGTGATGTCGCCGACTGACCCGACGGTGCTTTTTGATATGCCGATCACCACCCCGTCCCGGTTGGTGTACACGTTGGTATTGTTGGTGAACTTTTTCTTCTTGCCGGAGTATCCCATGCGCCGGACTGACTTTACAGACGGGCGCTGCACGGGGCAGTGCGTGCCGTCTATGAATATCTCGCCCCCGTCGGACCCGGGCACGATCTTCTTGAAATCCTCCTTGGTCGGGGCAGCAGCTACCTCCTCGGATATGTTGTCTGCCGTCGGAAGTATTCCTGTCAGCATCGCATCCATCACCGGAATGTACCGGGACACGGTGGTCTGGTCTATCCCGAAGAATGCGGCAAGCACGCCTTGGGCGGGGTTGTCCTTTTTGCGGATAAGTGCTAGGAGCAGTGCGTGTCTCAGGTACAGTTTGCACCGGTTTCCGGGATCGGAGACCCGGGATGCGTTATCGCGGAACAGCGGCATCTGGCCCGAATGCGTCAGAAACACCTTGGCCCGCTCCAGCATGTACCGGAACTGTTCCCCGTCTGCCAGCGTGACATGGCGGAGCTTGTCCCCGTCGCGTATTATGCCGTCTAGCACCTCTAGCAGGTGCAACGCGGGCCCCTTGCCGGGGTTCCAGCCATCGTTCCTGCTCTTCCACAGGCCGCGTTCAAGGCCCAACTCCCTGTCTTTCTGTTCCAGCTTTTTGTCTTTCTGCTTTAGAATATTTTTTAGGCTTCTGTCTTTCTGTTCCAGCTTTTTGTCTTTCTGCTTTAGAATATTTTTTAGGGTTTTGTCTTTCTGTTCCAGCTTTTTGTCTTTCTGTTCCAGCTTTTTGTCTTTCTGTTCCAGCTTTTTGTCTTTCTGCTTTAGAATATTTTTTAGGCTTCTGTTTTCCTGTTCCAATCTGTGCATGATCTGATCAGGCGAGTCTGGCATTTGATGTGAGACGCGATCGTGCCTGATCTAAATTTATCGATGTGAACAGGGGGATTACGCATATTTTCTTATGGGGCAGTGCGTGCCGTCGATCATCATGATGCCCCCGTCCGGCCCGGAAATTATTTTTTTGAGATCCTCTTTTGTCTCCGTGCCTGCTATCTCCTTTGAGATGTTGGCAGCGGTGGGCAGCACCGCCTCAAGCACCCCGTCTAGTACATCGATATACCGGGACACGGTTGCCTGGTCTATTCCAAAGAATGCCGCAAGTGCGCCCTGCGTGGGGTTGCCCTTTTTGTACATCAGCGCCATGAGCAGCGCGTGCCTGGGGTACAGCTTGCAGCGGTTCCCGGGATCCGACGCCCTCGTCTCGTCGTTCCTGAAGAGCGGGGATTTGCCGCTTTGCCTTATCCATGCCTCGACCCTGTCAAGCATGTATTGGAACTGTTCCCTGCACTTCAGCGTCGCGTCATGAAGATTTTTCTCGACTCTGATGATCTCATCAAAGACCTCCACGCGATGCAGCAGGGCGGGCTCTCCTGCGGCTCCAGACTCGGAGCCGTCTCGCGTACCCCACAGGCTTTGCTCGTGCTTGGCGGCTGCCTCCAAGCGCTTGATGTCAGCGTCCTGGCGCTTGATCATGTCTCTGAGAGCCTTGTTCTCTTTTTGCAGGTCACTTGTTTCCTGATTCGACAACAGTATGAACCGGCATATTCTGGTTTTAATTGGATGGATCATAAATTTTTGACAGCAGGGCTAACATGTCAGCGCGGAGTTTGAAAAAGTTCCGGATTACGCATATCTTCTATTAGGCGAAAGCGTGAATGTTCTGATGGCGACCAGCACCACAGCAGGAACATGGGGCAGTTTCTTTACGTGCGGGAGAAGACTGGCAACCATTGCCTCTACATCCCCATCCATAATCGTGAAGCAGCCGGTCATGAACAGAATGCCCATTCTCTCTTTTGGAATCTGTTGTTTTGCCGAAAATCGATTGATTTTGGATATTATGCGATCAAGATCCGTCCTGTCTACAGGCGGGCATGACAGGCCGTGACCGCCTGGAATGCCAGAATTTTCCGGTGCTCGGCACCACTTGTCATACATGCGGACTTTGTCAGGATCATCAGGATGCACCAGGTATAGCTTCAGAGTGCCAGGGATATCAGCCTCCCGTGGAGAGCCAACACTGACACGATTGACCACATCCTTCAATCTGCATGTGACATCCTCAAGTTCATGGGATGGCAACGATCTGGTGATGGTCCCTACGGGAAAAATCGGACGGCATGTTGCCATTATCTGTTCGCTGGTTCGGGTAGCCTCCCTGGCCTTTTCGCTTGTCTCTAGCATCTTTACCTCTGCAAGAAACTCATCACCGTTCTTTTTACAGAGAAAATCCGGTTGCTTCTTTCCCGCCTTGGGTCCGATTGCCAATCCGTAACCATTTCTGGCCAACACGCCGCCCACCTCAAGCTCCGCGGCGACACCGAAATATTCTGTGGAATTACGGATTCTCTTCACGATGTCCCCAATCCCTGCGCTCTTCATGCTGATAATGTCATTTGCCAGTCTAGAAACAAGCCAGTCTGCATAAGTATTGAGGGTGTTTTGGATGCCAAACAATAGCGGATGGCCGGCATCCGGCCACCAGTCCTTTCCCAGATTGTCCCTTAACACCGTAACAGAACTGACAAGTCGCTTTCTGCGGTTCTCGCTAATTTTGTCCATGCTTCTGATCCGTTCAATAACGCAATCCCAGTTGCTGTCCATATCGTACGCTTGATCAAGCAGGCCGCATAAATAATCTAAACTACGAATATGGAAACTTGATTCGTAATTAACATCTTGAGGCGGTTCGACGGTCCAAAAAGATCATACATTGCATCTTTCACTATACAGCATGAGGTCTCCTCCGTCGTAGCGGCGCAGCCGATTGTGGACAAGTGGGGCACCGTCCAAGATGTCAGCAGCCTATTCCACAGGCATGTTGCGCACGCGCACCATGTGTACCGCGACCATCCTGACCTAGACATTGTGGTCCTTTTCCTTTTTGTATGCCTTTTCGAGTTCCTCCAGTTTGGTGTCATCCATGTATTGCTGGAATGAGATCTGATCTACAAACTCTTCGATTACTCGCACACGGACTTTTGCGCGTCGATATAGGTATGCGTGAGGGTGTTTCTTATTACTACAACACATCCAACATCATAGAGAAATTTATAAAGATCGGACTCAGTCAGAGCCTGTGCGCCTTACTAGTTTTCACATTAAAAAATATCGCTCTATAGAAGACTCTAAAGAGATCAAAGTAGACGAAAACATTACAACTTTTGTAGGGATTAACGAAAGTGGAAAGACAAATCTGATGCGTGCTTTAAAAAAAATCAATCATGTTAAAGATACAGATTTTGATGATTTAACAGAAAATCCGGCATGGTACTATGATGATTATGATCCTGAAGATATTTTTGTTACTGCTACTTTCAAACTTACCAATGAAGAAAGGCGGCAAATAAAAGAAATTAGTAACGGACAAATGGCAATAAATGAAATCAAATTCAGTAAAAAGAAAAACATGAAGCTAATCTGCCATCTTGACGCCGGCCAAGAGGCAATTCATTTTGCTGTATTTCATAAAAACTACCTGCAACCAATACTTGAAATTCTTGATTCTATCGACCCAGCATTGCATGAAAACGGACAAACATATAGGAATGATGCGATAACTATGTTAAATATAATTGGAACTGGGAATAAAGATGAATTAAATATTAGGCAGCATGATATTCTTAATCAAATTAAGCTAAACATAGAAAATTTCAAAGCAATTTTAACTTCAATTCCTGATGATGTATTATCTGAAAAAAGCAAAATTTATTCTATTCTTGATAAAGTTAATTCTGAAATAACAGAGGATTCAACTGAAAATGTTAAGAATTATCTCATAAACAATCTACCAAGATTCATTTACTTTGAAAATATTGGAATCATTGATAGCAGAATTCATTTGCCAACTTTTGTGACAAAACTTGACGAAAACAATTTGGATGATGATGAAAAAACTGCAAAAGCTTTGCTAGATCTTGGAGGTTTGGATGCACATGAATTGTTAAAACTAGGTCAAGAAGGAAAAAATCGTGAGCGGGTACGAAAAAACAAGGATAGACTAGATAGAATTTTGAGTCTTGCATCAAAGAAGGTTTCGGAACAAATTGATAGCATATGGACACAAAATGATCACGATATAGAATTTTCTGTAAATGGGGCTGATCTTAGAGTCTGGGTGATTAATAAAAAAGATAGGATAAAACTACAGCTTGAAGAAAGAAGCAGGGGGTATCAATGGTATTTCTCTTTTTATACTGTATTTAGCGTAGAGTCTGAGGGAAGACACAAAGACACAATAATTTTACTTGACGAACCTGCATTATTTTTACATGCTATCGGACAAAAAGATTTTCTCAAAAATGTACTGCCCATACTTGCAAAGAAAAACCAGATTCTGTATTCAACGCATTCTCCATTCATGGTAGACCTAACAAAACCCGACTCTATTCATACAGTTACCCTAAAAGAAACAAAATTAGAAGGAGAAACAACTCAAAAAATATCTCACATATCAGACGAAGTTTGGGACAGTGATCGTGATGCTTTATTTCCATTGCAATCTGCGCTTCATTACACTATGGCGCAATCCATGTTTGTAGGAAAGAAAAACCTGATAGTAGAGGGAATGACCGATTTTTGGCTCCTGGATGGTGCTTCGAGTTTGTTGGAGTCAGCTGGAAAGACCCATCTAAAAAACGACTTTGTGTTTGTTCCGGCAGGAGGTGCAACAAGATCTATTCTTTTTGCAAGCACGTATAACTCACAAAAACTAGACGTTGCGGTGCTTCTAGATGCAGATAATGACGGCAAACATGCATACAAATCGATAGTGAAGAATAAAATTTTAAGAGATAAAAAAGTTTGTATGATAAATGAGATTTTTGATAAAACAAAAAATATGTCTATTGAAGACATATTTCCACCAGATTATTATCTAAAGTTCGTTAAATCTACTTATCAAGAAGAGTTAGAGTCAAAAAAAATAACAGACATAACTCTTGATTCTCACGAACCTATGATTGTAAAGCAAATTGAAGACTTTTTCAAAGAAAACGATTTGGGCGATTTTCACAAGAATAGACCAGATCGTGCAATTTTAGACGAACTGGGCAGAGCAGATATTGGATCACTTCCAAACGAATTAGTCAAAAACTTTGAAACAATTTTTAGAAAAATAAACGAAATGATGGACTCGTAAGTTCTCCTATGACTGTCTTCATCCATTCCATTTTTAGATAAATTTTTTCGGAAATGGCAGCATGTTCACCATGCGGCAACCGTCTGCCACAATCACGCCTTCAAAACCCTTAACCATTCCGTAGTCGGGCGACGAGGGAAAAGTATCATGTCCCGCACCCGCACGAATCCATGCCGGAACCGCACTTGAGGCACTTTGCCGACACCGCGTCCAACTGGTTGGGCCTGACGACCTGCACGTAGTCCTCGCTTATCCTGTGGAGCGTCTCGCGGTTCCAGCACTCCCTGCACATCTGGAACCTGAAACCCTCGTGATCCCCGTATCTTGCCTCGACCTCAGGCTCGTGCTCACACGATCGTATCGTCTTGATCCTGTCAAGAATGTCCCTGATCTCCATCGCATGTTCTAGGTCTTGCATGCAACCGATGGCAAGTTAGTATAAAAGCCCTAAACGAGCCCACTGAACCTGTCCTTGAGATCCTTGCGAAATCCCGCAAACAAATCGTGCATCCGAAGCCCATCGGTCCCGTTGTGGTTGCCCATCATCCCAAGTCTCAGCCCAGACTTTACCATCATGGATATGATGGCAGCCTCGCACAGACCAGTTTGGCTGTGTTCCTTGGGCATACCCTCTATGCAGACCTGAATTACGACTCACGCGTTGGGCAAGGCCGATGGGTAGAGGGGCATCAGGACGTGCAGAATGTTGACGATGCAGACAAAGCTGTCACACATGACGTTTTAGGCGCGATGATATAATAGACTATGCGCGACTGCGCATAGGCTCAGGGAGATCTAAACGTATCTTTGCCCCGTAATGATATGTTCCCCGTACAAGGGTTGCAGATCCCCTCAAAACAATCAGGATTGCTGATTGTCCTCATTACTGCAAACGCGCGTATGCGTACACCGGGAAAGGCATCGGCAAGTTTGTTTGCCGCTCCCAACAACGTGGCGCCCCGCGTTACCACATCGTCCACAAGAACAATCTCTTTGGGGTCATGTAGCGGTTTCTGTATTGCCATGGAGCCGTAATGCTGATGTGCCTTGGGTCTGTCTTTAGCCAAGCTGGTAGACGAACGTCGCAGTGGCACATCCCGATAAAGAATCTGGATGCTTGTCCCCAGATCATGCTTTTCCAACGCCGAGGTTATGCGCTCTGGTACCCAGAGAGTGTCCTTCTTCAGTCGTGAGCTGCCTGGTATGGGAACCAAGGTTACGTCTTTGTGAAAATAGTCGTGGAATGGAGAACCTGCAAGACTGACACTGAGCATCCCTGCAACCTCTTCGGACATCGGACTACCCGAGTTCAAGACTTGGTCGTTTTTCAGTTTACGCATTTCTACCCTAGACAGGCGATGATCCTCAGAATCTCCCCTTGGGGCATAGGCCGGACAGGCAGGGAACCAAACGGCATGCTTGGTATATTTAGGCTGGTCATCGGAATAGCGGAGACATCGCTATGCTTGGAGGGATATTCATTGATTGATTGATGTCGGAGTGTGCGTGTTAACCGTCGGCACCTGAGATTGAGCGTCCAAGGTATCGGAAACGCCTACAAATGTCTTGAAACTGCCAGTGTCCGGACATGTTTGGCGACTCTGTTCAAAACTATGAGATTTGCCAAAATCCGTCCGAATTGTGCATGCTGTTCGTCATGTTTGAACATATCTAACGTCAGTGCTGACTGATCGCGTATCGCGATTCTACGCCACTCATTCGGGGGCCAAGAAAGTGCATGCTACTTTCAGGATCACGTATGTTTCTTTTCTGTACCGAATCTTTATATTAGTTCGGTCTACTTATTACACATATGTTATACGAACAGATACGGCACGCCGATACCATCCGAAGAATCTACAAGATGAGGCACCTGCTGACCCAGAAGAAGCCGCCAGAAATGGGCACGAAGATGGGGTATGCCAAATACAGCAAGTATTTCTACCAAATTAAATCAAAGCTCAGAGACGAAGGCACCATAGGCAGTCGCGGTACGTTTGTGGAGAGCCCCCCGAACCTGCACGTGTCAACGATGCCGTTGCGCGTGAACCGTACGCAGATTAAGGTACTTGGAAACAGAATCCCATACGCCCTCTTCTTGGTGCTTGCCACCGGTCCGCCCAGAAGGGCCGCAGATTTGGCAAAGGACATGCACTTTAGCAGGAAGGCGGTATACTTGGCACTGAAGAGGATGGAGCATGTTGGTCTCGTGAATGTCACAGACTTTACGGCAACGGCAGAAGATGGATCGGCGCGCGCGTGGCTTGAAGAATACATGGAGTCCGTCAAGGCATGGATCGACGCCAGCGGAGACGTCGCTGCCCTGTTCAGAATGATACCCTCGTACGTGGGTGGCCCGCACGCTCGTCGGCTACAGCACTACGAGTCCGGGTCGCCGGTGGGTCCTGCAGAGATGCACATATTCACGCACGCGCCGCTGGTGGGCCTGATGGGTGCCATCGTGCAAAAGAGCAAGTATTTTGAAAGGCGCCCTGGACGCGTGTCTGTCATGCAAGCAGACGATTGTCGGGCACGGTGGGTGGACGGAGTGCCATACAGACAGGAGGTCCGCGCTGTCGGCAATTGAGAGTTGGGAATTTTTTTCTTTATTGATGACAGACTGATCAACTTGGACGATCCGTTGTCTATTGTCAAAGACGAGTACCATGAGCGGTTTGCAAGGCAAGAATTCGCGCCATTCATCCTGTCCGAAGTGTGCGTGCTGGATATGCTGTACATGATCACTGCCATGAAAGACGGATATTACAAAGAAAGACTCAGCTTGAAGGGCGGGCTGTCTGTCAGGAGCGCCGTGCCGCTGGCAGATCACAGGTTCTCGTTTGACGCGGATTTTGATCCCAATAGCCGTGGTGGGTTCACCTTTAGACACGTGCGTGGCCTGAAGGACGACATTATACAGTATGGGTTGTCGAGGGGATGCACGACGCCGATCAAAATCACCCAGGACAGCCAGAGGTGGCGTTTTATCAAAATGGGATACCGAGAGTCGCTGGGCCGGTACAAGATAAAAGAAATCCCAAAGATCGAAGTGTGCAAGACATGCCGCGTCTTTGATGAGCCGGTATATGGTCCGATAGACACGATCGTCGATCTGGAGTTGCTGGGGCTTGAGCAGCCCAAAGTAACACACCTCTCCTTGGAGGAACAACTTGCCACGAAATTATTCATCATAGGTTCAAGCGGGAGGCAGAGAAACCACTTTGACGCGTATGACGCGTTCAGGATGCTCAAGAACAACGACCCGGACATGAAAAAGGTGCGTGGATTGTTTAAGAAACAATGCACAAAACCCAACTCAAATCCGCGATCCCATGCTGCCGAATGCATAAGTCAGCTCGACGCAATGCTCAAGAACACAGGAAAGAGGACAAGTTTGGAAGAGACCGCGTTTGGGGGTGACTTTAGTTTTGACACCATGGTTGATTCGGTAAAATCGTTTTACAATTTTTAGCAGCGTGTTGAATCTGATCCAGATGCAGCGTCTCTGAATCGACACCGGTAAGACAAGTGCATCCAGACAGGGGACGGAATCATTCTGGTGATGTCCACGCATGTCTGCGTGCGACACATGGCCTGACATCGCGCTTTGAGTACCCCATGCACGCCCAGCATCTGTTTGCTAGCGGATTGCCATTTTCCAGGTATGCTCTGCTGTCATGCCAAGTCTGGACAGGCTTGCAGATCAAGACCTCACAAGAGTGCCACTTTCCGGCCATGCTCCGCGCCTGCGCCGCCATCATGCCGACAGGTACCGACGGTTAACACCCATATTCTGGCATCACCCAACCAACGTACGGCGTGCCTGAGCAGGTGCCAACGGTTAACAGTCTGCGTTCAGGTGCCAACGGTTAACATCCGCTGCCCAAGTGCCGACAAGTTAACAGAACCTGGAATTTGGTCCTGTGTAATATTCTAGATCCAAGATGCGGGTTCTGTTGATTTGTGGGGACGTAGCCAAATTTTGAGGGGATGCTTTGGTTGAACAAATACATCCGGATCAATTTTGTTAAAATGCCCTAAATCATTATTAACTCCATACATGCATAATACTACATGATTCGACTATACTGTAGTGATTGCGACACGTACCAGATGTTTGCAAACGTACCGCCAAGATATCGTTGTTACAATTGTGACAGAATGATACGAGTGGGCTAAATATAGATCCGTGAAATAGATCTTCAGGTATTTGTTTCGGCATTCCATGCGGGACTTCCTGCGCGTGTCCGGCGACATCGGGCAAGCATCGCGTTCGCGCAGAATAACCCGCAATTATCACGTCTCTTGCAGATTGAGAGCCGCGTTGGAGTCGAGGCACGCTAAGGCAGCCCGCCGAGCCTGTCCTTGAGGTTCTGGCGGAAGTCTCCGTCGTGCTCGCTTGACGCGTCGATTATCGCCCTTACCACCATGTCGAGCTTGGACTCGGCATCGGCGCTTCTGGCGTCCTTTTTGGCGTTTGCCTCCGTCAGTTCGTTGACCCTCTTTTCCAATTCCTCCACCCTGGCCTCGCTTGCCTTCAGCGCCTTCTCCGCGGCGTCTGCCGGTTCGGGATCGTCTATGTTCGAGGCGGCCTTGGAGAGCACGTTGATCCTGTGCGACGCCTTGGCGTATTCCCTCCTCAGGTCCTTCGGGAACAGGTCCGCCGGACCTTCATACGCGTCCTTGGGCGCGTGTCCAATGACGTGGTCGGCCGCCCACGCGGCGCACCCGCATGCCATGAGCAGGCTCTTGAGCAGGCGGCGAACCCCGTGCGACTTTAGCTTGAGTATTCCGCGCGCCAGCCGCTTCTGCGTTCCGGAAGAGGCGGCCATCCTCCCAAACGCGTCCGAAACCCCTTCCGGGTGTATCGGCCTGTTTTTGGTGGTGACGAATATCGGTTCCTTGGGATCGTGCGGACCGTGGCGCTCTTCCCTCCATGCCAGGTAATACTTGAGCGCCGCCAGCGCGTCCCGGTCTATGAATGTGGTGAACTCGATGCCCGTCTTCACGCGCACCAGTTCTATCGGGATCGGGCACTTGCCAAGATCCCACTTTTTGTGGTCCGCGGTTCCGCACCACCCGGCTATCTGCTTGTACGCGTAAAAGTTGAACCTGTCTGCAAGGGTCGACGAGTCCAGCCCCGCCTGGAACTTTACCAGCAGCATGGCGCGCATCATGGGATTCATCTTGGCGACAGTCATTATCTTGTAGAACTCGACCAGCTCCAGCTCCGGCCCCCGCGTGACTTCGTATTTCTTGTTCTTGCGCCCGTTGAGCCTGACGTTGGTAATCACGTCGTGCACGTCAAAGTACGACTTTATCGCCGCGCACTTGCCGGATATGGTGGAACGTGCCAGGTTCGTGCGCCGCAATTCTGCCAGGTACTGGCTGATGATCTTCCTTACCTCCTTCTCGTTGCCTTCCTCCCCGAAGCGCAACAGTTTCTCCACGTCGGCGAATGACTTTTGGACGGTCTCGTGGATTATGCTGCCGCCCGCGACGGTCTGGGCGCGCACGTCGAACACGCGTCCTGCCACCCATCCGTCGAACTGCGTCAGGTACGACAGGTACACGCTTTTGGTACTAGAGCGCGCGTCGGCGTGGTTCCTGAAGCCGCTCTCGTTGAGCTGCCCCAGCCAGTACACCACGGTGGCAAACTTGAGCATGTAGTCCGTTTTTTTGGGTTTTTTGCGCGAGGTCATCGTCCTGCAAGCACACTTTCCTTAAAAACCCCCATGAAAATCCCGAGGTAAACGTAGTTTTGCAAAAAGTTAGCCCAGTCTAAAAAAATTAGCTTGTGTTAAATTTAAATAAAGAATTTGTCCTCCATACCGTGATGCGCCGCTCCACTGCCATGATGCTGTCACTGGTTGTGATTGCAGGAGTTGCCGCAGCGACACTGCTCCCGATGATCGGCGAGGCAAGTACGCCGCAAAAGACGTTTGTGACACACCAGGGCGCGGTAATCAAGACTACCGGGGAGGTGCTGGATCCGGTCTACACTGTCTCCACCGTGGAGTTTGACCCGGACGAGTTCCTGCGCAACTTTGAGTACGGGGATGTCTCCGTGTCTGCAGACGGGCAGACAGTCAGGGAGTACACCATAGTAGCCCGCGACGATCAAATCCAGGAGATCTCGCCGGGCGTATTCTATAACGTGTGGACGTTTAACGGAACCGTGCCGGGCCCGACGATAAGGGCCACCGAGGGCGATCTGGTGCGGATCCACTTTATCAACAACGGTTCCCGGGAGCACACCATACACTTCCACGGAATCCATCCAAGTGTGATGGACGGCGTCTTTGAGATCGTGGGACGGGGCGGGGGACAGTTCACCTACGAGTTTGAGGCAGGCCCAGTCGGGGTCCATCCGTACCACTGTCACGTGATGCCGCTAGAGGAGCACATCATACACGGCCTGTACGGCGTGTTCATAGTGGATCCCAAGGAGGCAAGGGAGCCTGCAGACGAGATGGTGATGGTGCTAAACGGCATGGACACCGACTTTGACGGCGAGAACAACTTTTATGCTGCAAACACCATCCCGTTCTACTACCAGCACCACCCAATCCAGATTGATGCAGGCCAGCTGATCCGGGTGTATGTGGTTAATATGGTGGAGTTTGATCCGATAAACAACTTCCACCTGCACGGAAACCTGTACCACTACTACCCCACCGGAACCGATACCGTCCCGTCGTTTTACACTGACATGATAACGCTGTCGCAGACTGAGCGGGGGATAATGGAGTTCGAGTACGACTATCCGGGGCCGTACCTGTTTCACGCACACAAGGTAGAGTTCTCCGAGAAGGGCTGGGTGGGGCTCTTTCTTGTAAGGGACGTCCCAGAGGAGGAGGAAGATGTTCCTCCCGACTCCCAGGAGAAGACCTATGAAACCTAGCAGCTCCCGGACGCGGCTGGTTGCAAGCGGCGTGATTCCGTTCGGGTTGGTCGTCCTGCTGGTGGCATACGTGGCAGGCTCCGGACAGGATCTGCTGGAACTGGGCGTGTCCCTTCCGGAGGTGACAATTGAGAAGGTCGACTTTGTCGACTATGAGATACAGGCGACCATCAGGAACACGGGGCCGATGCCGGTACAGGTTGTGATGGCCGACGTAAACGATCGAATCCATCCTGCCGCCGTGGAGCCTGACGGTTTCCTGGAGCGGTACGAGACTGCGCTGGTCCGGATTCCGTTTGTGTGGAATGAAGCAGAACCGTACGTGATAGGAATCACCACAAGCGACGGCACCAGGTTCCAAAAGGAGGTAGAGGCGGCGGCTCCTGCGCTGGAGCCCACTGCGGATCTTGTGGTGCTTTTCGGCGTGATTGGAACCTTTGTCGGAATAATACCTGTGATGATAGGGCTAATGTGGCTTCCGTTCATACGGCGGATCTCAAAGGAAAAGTACCTCTTCTTTCTGGCACTCACGGTGGGACTCTTGCTGTTTCTGGCACTTGACTCCGTGGAGGAGGCCCTTGACGTCTCAGCCGGCAGTCTGGCAGGGGCATTCAACGGAACGATGCTTGTGGCCACCGTCGTGGCCCTGTCATTTCTGGGGCTGTACTACACCGGGGAGCGCCTTGCCCGGAGGGCAGCAGACCCTTCGGGGCTTGCAAAGCCTGCCGCAGTGGCGCTGATGATATCAATTGGAATCGGCCTGCACAACTTTGGGGAGGGGCTTGCAATCGGCGCTGCCGTGGGACTCGGCTCTGTGGCGTTTGGCGCGTTTCTGGTTGTGGGGTTTGCGCTGCACAATACCACAGAGGGGATTGCGATTGCCGCCCCGCTTGCGCGGGGAAGGCCGACCATCCTGAGGCTGGCCGCGCTGGGAATGATTGCCGGTTCCCCTGCAATCCTAGGCGCATGGACCGGAGGCTTTGCTTATTCCCCGTTTGCCTCGGTGATATTTCTTGCAGTAGGGGCAGGCGCAATATTGCAGGTGATCGTGGTCCTGATGAGATGGATTGGCCGCGACGACGACGACGACGACGACGACGACGGCGGCAGCAGTAGCAGCAGCGGCAGCAGCAGGCTCTCAAGTGCCCCCGTGGTCTCCGGCGTTGCAGTGGGGATGCTGGTGATGTACCTCACAAGCATACTGGTCTGATCATCTGACCCAAAAGCCAAACATCGTATATTCTGGTTCGGGATTGCGCTGGCAGTCGGGACGGTTTGCCATCGCATGGCTAAGAGGCCTACTGCCATCCGAACCCTCTGCAGAATTGTCTGTTTTCGGCGTGGGCATTATATTTATAATAACTATCGTGCCATGAATCACTGATGTTAAACCAGACCGACACCCAGAGGTATTCCCGCCAGATCATGCTAGACGAGATAGGATATGAGGGGCAGATCAAGCTAAAGCATTCCACGGCGACAGTCGTGGGCGCAGGCGGCCTTGGCACCCCAATACTGCAGAGACTGGTCTCCATGGGCGTGGGGAATATCCGTGTGGTGGACAGGGACACGATAGACCTGACAAACCTGCACAGGCAGGTATTGTATCGGGATGAGGATGTGGGGGAGCCAAAAGTCGAAGTGGCCGCCAAGCGGCTGCGCGAGATGAATGCCTCCTGCAAGGTTCAGGCCATACCGGCATCCGTGAACCATGCCTCGGCGCCTAGCATAGTAAAGGGGTCCGATGTGGTTATAGACGCACTTGATTCCGTATCCGCACGTTACGCACTGAACGTGGCATGTGTGGATCAGTCCATTCCGTTTGTCACGGGTGGTGCCGTCGGGGTTTCCGGACAGGTATTCAGCGTGATGCCTGACTCTGCGTGCTACAACTGCGTGTTTCCAGGGCTCTCAGACGAGATGGTGCCCTCGTGTGGTATTGAGGGGGTGCATCCGGCGATACTGGGCATGATAAGCAGCATTGAGGTGGCAGAGGCAATATCGGTAATGACTGGGAATTCCCCTGCGTTGAGCAACAGAATACTGCATGTGGATATGTCATCGATGGCATTTACCCACACCAATGTGGAGCGTGTGCAGGAATGCGGCGTATGCGGGGACAAGAGACACAGGGCAGCAGATGCCATCAAAGAGATCTCAGTCGAGGAGCTGTGCGGCCGTGATATGGGCAAGCGAACGTATGCAGTGGCGCCGCCCCATGCCATCCAGCTGAGTGACGTACTTGCCGGCCTGGAGCAGCCTGCCACGATACAATCCCAAAGCGAGATGGGAGCCACCATACTGTTAAACTCAGTCACAATACAGATCATGGAAGGAGGATCCGCAATAATTGTGGGCGCAAAGGACGAGGAGGATGTTCGGTCCACATACTCCCAAGTGGTGCAGAATGTCCGCCTGCTGACAAACGATTCATAGGAATTCAAATCCGACAGATGTCATCCGGGGTTTGGGCAGGCAAGGGTACGAGATGATGTTGGGTTATCTGCTAACCCGGTTCCGGGTGGATGGTTATTACGGAGTTTTTGATCCCCGTCCTTATCCTGTGCTCAATCTCCGTTGTGACGTCGTGCACGCTCTCAATTGACAGCCCCCCGTCAAAGGAGCAGTCTATGTCTATCCTGAGGGTTCCCCCGAACTTGAGCGATACAATCCTGCCTATTCCCGTTACCTGGGGGTATCCTTCCAGAATGCCCCTGATCTGCTCTGCAGTTCCTGTGTCCTCCAAGTTGAAGTCCTCGGGTACCTTCACAAACGGTTCAAGATGGATGGTCGCGTGCCTGATCCCCGGGACGGCCCGGCAGATGTCCTCCTCAACAATCTCCGATATCCTGTGCGCCTCTGAGAGGCTGATCTTGCTGTCCACCATTACGTGCAGGTCGGAGAATATTCCCTGGCCTGTCTTGTATGTGCTGATGTTGTGCACCCCCATTACCCCGTTCGCGTTGCCTGCAACATCAAGAATTTTTGCGTTCATGGGCACCCCGCTCCAGTTTGGCTCAAAGTGGACCGTTGTGGAGGCAGTCGGTATCCTCTCCTTTACGTTTCTCTCCACGTTGCTGCTTATCTCGTGGGCCTTCTCAAAGCTTGTATCGCCCCTCAGCGATACGGTTATGTCGGCAAATATCACATCCCCGGATCTTCTCATGAGCACCTGGCCCACGCTGACTACCCCGTCTGTCCCTGAGGCGATTCTCCTGGCATCCCCTACCATCTCAGGCGAGATTGCATCTGTCAGCTCCATTGCGGTTTTGTGGATCAGCTTTATGCTCAGTGCTGCCAGCAGGCAGCCCAGGATGAGTGCTGCCACAAAGTCTCCCTGGTACAGTCCGTATGACACCAGGACTATTCCGATTATTGCGACTGTAGTGGAGCCGAGATCCATGACTGCGTGGTAGTAGTCTGCCTTGACAGTCGAGCCCCCAGTCTCCCTGATGGATCTTCTGAGCAGGAATATTCGAAACAGGTCGATTCCAACCGTGTAGACCCCGGCAGCTATTGCAAGGATGCCCGGCAGGATCTCCGGAGGGGGACGCTGCAGGCGGTTGAGTGACTCGTATATGAAGAAGCAGGCTATCAGGAGTATGGCTATTCCGCCAAACAGCCCCCCGAGAGACTCTATCTTTCCGTGTCCGTAGGTGTGTTCGGCATCAGGAGGCCTGAGCGCCATTCTTGCGGCAAGAAGCAGTATTACCGTGACCACGGCGTCAAGCAGCGCGTGGATGCTGTCTGTTATGAATGCCAGGCTGTTGGATATCAGGCCAAGGACCAGTTCCACCAGGAACGCCGAGAATATGGCCAGAAACGAGATTTGCAGAACCCTGATCCTTTTGACAGACATCTGTGTTTCAAGGTCATAAGACATATTTGAGAATTCCAAGATTCGTGCTGCCTGACTCTGATTTTTGAGGCCCTGACATACGCCCTGCACATGTATGGTTACTGTCTCACGTGCGGGCCATATCCGCGTGCCCTGAATTCACGATACCGTTATTTGTGGCGTGATGTAAATTGCACCCATGTGGGCGTACCTTGCGGTTCTGTTGCTTGTGCCGTTTGTTGCAGACGCGTATGCGGACTCGAATCCATACCTGTCAGTCTCTGCTGAGAATCCTGCATTTGATAATCATTTTGCCGGATCCATGGTAGTCGAGGTGGTTGTGTCTGACCCAAACCTGCATGGGACCAGTGAGCCTGAAGTGGTGCCCAACGTGACTGTCAACGGCGACAGGCTGCAGATGACGCAGGCATCCAACGGGGCCTGGCATGCGTATTTTGCAAACACACAAGGCGCGATGGCAGCAGACCGGACTGTGCCTATTGAGAGTGCAGGGACAGGCCTGGATTTCGGGGTGCTCTGTAGCAGTTCCACTGACAGTGACGTGTTTGGGGTATCCTTTTCTGACTCTGAAGGATTCTTTGTGCCCAGTTCAGGCGGGCTTGGCTCTACAACCGGCTCCATTACCTCCAAGTGCACCGGGCCTCCTACCGGCTCAAACGATATTAACGTGGTGCGCAGGCCTCCTGCAATAAACCAGAATGATAATGTTCCTACCGGCCAGACCGGCCTAGACCCTGATGCATGGCCGGTCATACAGCTGTTCTCATTTTCAAAAGATGTAACCATACGGTACGAGCCGGCAGGCAGCCAGCAGCAGGTGACCCTGCGGTACGACGAGATTCCCGGCATCACAGCTGAGGTTGACAGGGAGCTGCATCCGGCAGGCTCCGAGGTGTTTGTATTCGTCTCTGACATCCAGCTGAACCAGGATCCTACCGACTGGGACTCGTGGACCTTCCAGGTCGACTCGTCCCCAATGGTATTCTATCATGCCTTTGACCGGAGGGGCGGCAGCGCTGCCGACGACCCGAAAGATCTCTATCCTTCCCTGAAAAGGCTGGGATTTGAGGACAATGGATTCATGGAGATTGATCCCGGAAGGATACTGGAGTTCAAACCCAATGGGATTCAGCCATCAGTCTTTGCATCCCCTGATATCATTACGCTTGTAGAAGACAAGCCCAACTCCGGCATGTTTGTCAACTATGACCGGGACAAGATCTCAAACCTGGGCGTGTCCGATACTGCGCCCAGAGGCCATCCAGGATACATCCAATACAATGACGATACCATCTCTGTGCTGACCGGCTCATCCACTGCCTTGCTTTCCACCAAGCCTCCTATTACCATAGAGGTCGGGGAGTCAAGGCCTGGAACCAAGATACCAGTACTTTTGATCGACTCTGACCAGAATCTCAGTACCGCTGCCAGCGACGATCTTCTGGTATCCCGGGCATCTGCCGCCATTCCCACCATAAAGACTGGCTCGCCGCTGACCCTTGAGAATGCCGGCAATCTCAGACTGTATGAATCCAGCAGCGCCCCCGTTGTCGGGGGAGACGCGGTTCCATCATCTGTCCCTGATCCGTTCTCTGCCCGGCTTTACCTGGATGCCCCAAATGCAATACGTGAGTTTGAAAAGATATCTGTAAATCTTGGATTCTCTGCTGATTCGCTAAACAGCCTGCTGGCCGTATCCGAGGACGGCTCCAGCTGGATAAACCTTGACCTGAGATCGCTTGAAGAACTGGGCGTTGGTGACTTTTCAAACACCGGCATCAGTCTGTCCTTCGGAAGCCTTTCGGATACAAGCCCCATACCCGTGGTAAGTCCGGGGGACATGTCATCACCGCAGCAGCTTCTCCTGATCGACCCTTCTGTGATACAGCAGATCTCCTCAAGGAGTGGTGGTGGTGATGCCGTCTTTGCCGTAATTGATCTTGGTCCGTCTGCCGGCGGCAGGATTACCCCTGCGTCCTCCAGCCAACCTATAGTTCTGGACTTTTTTTCATTTGGAGTTGTCAGGAACGATGTAATCGGCAATGCCGTGTATAGGATGGAGCTGGAAGAGGACCGGAATAATCCCGGCAGCTTTGGCGGTTCCCTTGAATACGTGATTGCAGATCCTGCCGGACTGGGTGCCAAAATCGCAGACAGGATAGTTCCGACCGGCAGCGACGTGGTGCTTGCCGTATCCGGAAATGACAGGATTGTCATCAACTACTCTGATCTGGCCCTGGTGGAGATAACGATACTGTCCTCGGAGGTTGGCATACAGACGCACAACGGAGAAGTCTCCTATTCGCCACAATCCTTGAGGTTTGGCCACCCTGTTACAGTCAGGCTGGTGGATCCTGATCTGAACACATCCAGTGACCGAAGGGATGCATACCGTGTCATTGATGATCCTGCCTCGCCCGGCGTGGATACGGTCGGGCTAAACGGTCACACCCTGTTGGAAGTCAAGATCAAGAACGTCCGCTACCAGCGTTGCATGGTGGATGGTGTGGAGCATGGAGGACTGGCATCCACCGGATTTGTCCTGTCCGAGACAGGCCCCAGCACGGGAGTCTTTGAGGGCTCCTTTGCGATGCCCTCTTGGATATGCGACAAGACCGGTTCAAAACTGATATCTCCTGGCGGAGGCAGCATTGACCTCATATACCACGACTCACAGGACGCCTCTGGAAACCAAAACATCTTTAGTCTGGATCGGCCGCCGGCATCCGCCACTCCGGTTCCTCCCGCCGCCGCACGTCCGGACTCTATTCCGGTTCCTCCGATGCTGAGCCATGACCGCGTATCGCTGCAGGATGGAAATTCAGTCTACAAGGTGGTCATGTCCGGAAGCGTCGGAGGCAGCAATGGCGGCGCACCCCTGTCCATAACGGTCACAAATCCTGACAAGACAGTTGATACCTTTAGAATACCCACGACCGAGAACGGAAACTACCGCTCAGTCATCACCGTGACTACAAATTCACTGTCAGGACAGTACACCATCAGCCTCTCGTATGGGGGCGATGATGTTGGAACCCTGCTGCTTTCCGTAATATCTGACGTGATTCCGGACTGGGTACGAGACGGCGTCTTAGGCTGGTCATCGGGGGCCTCATCCCACGACGGGTTTGTTGACGGGGTACGACACATGATTGCCATGGGAATTATTGACGAACCTGGCACCGGAGCATCAGAGACTGTTGTTCCTGACTGGGTCAGACACACTGCCGGGCTGTGGGCAGGCGGCCAGATATCTGACGAGGAGTTTGTGCAGTCAGTCCAGTATATGATTAGAAACGGCATAATCCGGATATGATCTGTCCCTCATGCAGCCGGCATCTCCTGCCTGATGCAGCCGGCAGGACCGGCCCGCATCCTTCAAAACCGGTAATCCCACATGACTACGGCCAATGTGGGCTCGTCCCAATTTGAACACGCCCAACCCATGTCTTTCTGGTCTTCTCGCACGTGCTAGGATTCTTCAATGGGGTGGTTTTAGAGCACTACGATTCAGCTTGTAACGGTATGAACAGATACGTGTTCTGGTCAATTTTCAGGCACGGATCCGGGCGTGAACCGACCTGTAGTATACCGAAATAATGTCGCCTACTCATCAGTGTCTACCTCCATCCATTGGGGGTTGTCTTTTCTGATCTCATCTGTGGCCTTTCTTGCGGAAAACGCTCTGAGCGGTGTCTCACGGTTTGCCATGTCAAGTGAAAAGTGCAGCCTTCGCTCATTATAGTATTGGACATAGTCGGACAGCGACTCGTAATGGTAAATCTCTTCCTCTATGCTGCGGTGGAACCGCTCCAGCTTTCCGTTGGTCTGTGGATGGTACGGCCGGGTGTTTATCAGTTCAATTCCGCGGTCCAGCAGCTCGGCCTCAAAGGCGGTGGGCTGCCATGATCCTGCAGCTGCCTTCCTTCTCCGGCCATCTTTTCCTTTCTTGTGCCTGCCTGCCGCGCCTACAAAGCATGAGCCGTTGTCAGACAGTATGGTGGCAGGTGTTCCAAACGTCTCGATCGCCTTTCGCAGCACGGCCACCGCGTTCTCAGAGGTGGCCTCGGTGAACATCTGTGCTGCTGCTATGCATCTGGATGAGTCATCCAGGTACGTTATCAGGTTGAGGCCCCTGAAGCGCGGATCCTTCATGACGTGCCAGTCCACATGCCACATTGCGTTCGAGTATTTCCTCTCAAAACGGACCCACTTTCTCTTCTTTGACTTTGCAGCCGAGGGCGTTACCAAACCATGCTCTTTCATGATCCTGTATGCCCGTCTGTAGCTTATATCGCAGTCTGTTTTGAGATTTCCTACCGTGCGCAGCACGCCTACCGGTTCCCGTGCGTGCATGTCCAGAACCCGCCGTATCTCGTCTTCGGTGGCCCGTATGGGCTTTCTTCCCGCTGGCATTGGAACGTGGTGGGATTCTGTCCTGCAGAACCGGGCGTACAGTCGCTGAACGTGCCTTTGTGAGACTCCTATCTCTTTGGCAATCTGGGACGTCTTTTGGCCTTTCCTGCACTGTGTGACTGCGTATCTGATTGTCTTTGCAGTCAGGCGTTTTATCAA
Source organism: Candidatus Nitrosopumilus sp. (assembly GCA_965238275.1). GTDB lineage: Archaea > Thermoproteota > Nitrososphaeria > Nitrososphaerales > Nitrosopumilaceae > Nitrosopumilus. Next base: position 50,327 of record OZ250186.1, on the reverse strand, counting down.
CGGTTTTCTTGACCGATAAAGGACAAAGTATTCCTTTGCAGTACGTCTAAAATTAGGACGACCTAATTTCGGTACAATAGAGGGCGTGAACCGACCCATGTATTGTAACGAAATTATGTCCACCTATTCTTCGACGCACCCTGCATGACTTCATTAGGCTGCACCGATCAGGACGACCAATGCCGACCAAACTTGATGATGCCAAAATCAAGTACGTCATCCGCGAGAAGAAGAAAGGGACATCCAACACAAAGATAGCAGACGGTGTGGGGATAAGCACCCGTCATGTGCGCCGCCTCTGGTCCCTGTACGAGGCGACAGGATCATTACCTGTCATCAAGAGCGCAGGCAGACCAGCTGCCAAGATATCCGATGAGGATGTCAGGCGGGTGCTGGATGCGTATGGGAACGAGGGTGCTGGTGTGGGACGTGTTGCCAAGGCACTGAGGCATCAAAACATAAGCGGGCGGACCGTATACAAGGTGATGAAGGAACACGGGTTGGTGGAACCGTGCCCCACCAAATCAAAGAAACGCAAGTGGGTAAGGTACGAACGCCTTCACTCAAACTCCATGTGGCACACGGACTGGCACGTGATGAAAGACTACCGCATGAAGGATCTGAACCTGATCACGTACTTGGACGACGCCTCAAGATGCGTGACAGGGTTTGGCCTGTTTGATGAGGCTACCGGCCAGAACGCCGTGCAGGTGCTCAGGCAGGCCGTCCAAGCATTTGGCGTCCCGTCATCCATCCTGTCCGATAACGGTTCGTGTTTTGTGGGAGTTCGAAGGGGCACGCCAAAGGGATCCTGGAGACCCACCATCTTTGAAAACGAGCTGTTGGATCTTGACATACACCTAATCAACTCCAGGCCATACCACCCCCAGACCAACGGCAAGCTAGAGCGGTTCCACCGAACCATTGAGGACGAGGTAGGACGGCACGACAGCTTGGAAGATTTCATCACATTCTACAACGAGAGACGATTGCACTGGTCACTTGACATAGATAATTGCCAGACGCCTCTCAAGGCGTTCCATGACAAGGCAGCAGACGAATCCACAAGAGCTACCAACCCAAACTGGATGGAGGCGGATGTCCATGGATAAACAGCCACCAAAGGGGGGCGGACATAATTTCGTTACAATACAGCGTGAACCGACCCATTAAATACATAAATAACCTCGTAGCGTCAGTAATTCCAAGATGAAGTCCGGCATGTTTTTCGTTGTATTGTTGGCCGTGTCGATACTTTCATACGGTATCCCCGTGGGAGTGCTTGCTGACGAACACGACATCCCGCCTCTGACAGTCACCACCGACTCGTCTGGGTACGGTACAGGTGATACGATTGTAATTAGCGGTTCCATTAAAGATAGTGACAATGATAGAGGCGATGCTATTACCATTCAGATAAGGAACGTCGACACCAATAATCTTGTACATATTGCGCAGACCGAGCTGGAATCTGACGGCACCTTTACAGACCGCCTTGTCGCACAAGGCGACAAATGGAAGAGTGGCGATTATCAAATTTTGGTAACATTTGGCCGCGCAGCTGCCGGTGAGGCGACAATTGCATACTCTGCATCCGACCAGCCACCTCCCCCAACAAAGGTTGCACCCCCGCCAGAGCCACCAGTGGTTGCACCCCCGCCAGAGCCACCAGTGGTTGCACCCCCGCCTGTGACTGACCCAGACCCAGAACCAACTCCGCCACCTCCCCCACCTCCACCTCCCCCACCACCCCCACCACCACCAGAGAACATATGCGGAACCGGCACTCAACTTGTAGATGGAGTCTGTGAAAAAATTCCAGATGATGATCCTCCCGGCGGATGCCTGATTGCGACTGCAGCGTACGGCACCGAACTTGCACCACAGGTTCAGATCCTGAGGGAGATAAGGGATAACACCGTGATGGGTACTGCCTCTGGCGCATCATTCATGGCGGGTTTCAACCAGTTGTACTATTCCTTCTCGCCAACCATAGCTGACTTGGAAAGAGAGAACCCGCTCTTCCGGGATGCGGTTCGGGCGTTTATCACTCCGATGGTCTCCACGCTGTCAATCATGACTCTTGCCGACGGCGGCTCTGAGGCCCAAGTGCTGGGACTGGGCATATCTGTGATTGCGCTGAATCTGGCCATGTATGTTGCAGCACCTGCGATGGTGGGATTTACTATTCACAAGAAGGTAAGATCTAGGCTGTAAATCAGGCAGCCTTCTGCGCGTGAACGATTATTCTGCATGACGCCTGCCTGGCCCTTGCACCGTTTCTAGACATGCCGTGTCCCACACCCATGACCGAAGGGGAGCAGACACGGGGGGGGGGAAGAGACTGCACTGGGTCTGTCGGGAGGAATGATGCCTGCGCCGCATGTAGATTCATGGGGTGGGACTCAGGACATGCCGGCGGGCAAATACGCCCTAGGTTAGTAATTGTTTCGCTTTTTGAAGTGCCCCCGATGGCCTAGCGGACATCCATGGTGCCGGGAATGAATCTAATGATTTCGTGCTCGGGACGACAAAGTTAGGCCGTCGCGATCCAAATATGAGTGGGTGCCAATCCCTTCGAGAATTGCAAATGAAGGAATCGGCACGCCAGACATGCTTGGAGGTGGAAGAATTTAAGGCAACGCACGAGCCCTCCTTGCCCTTACCACAAATCCCACCGGATGCAGGGGCGTGCATGAAATCAGGATGCAGGTGCTGCCGGTTCTGGGCAAGGGTGCTTGGCGATACGATCGGTTTGGCAGGCAAGATCCCGAAGGCTGCTGCTGCTGCTGCTGCCGAAGTTGCAGGCAGACCATGTACCGGCTGCAAGGAGATCGAGGGACTGCAGGCACTCGTCTCATCCCTCACAGAGGACAACAAGAGGTACGCCAAGGCCAACAGGGAGCTTAACGCCAAGGCCAACAGGATCAACATCCCCACCGTGGCCAAGAAAAAGGCAGGCCCAAGGAAGGCCGGCAGGCCCAAGGGGCAAAAACCCACCATCAACTGCAGGCCAAAACGCGTCGACCGCGTCGAGGAGATCGACTGCAAGGAATGTCCCGACTGTGGCAACGACAATCTTTCGGACGTGACTGACAGGTACGATCGCATCGTGACTGTCATGCGCGTCATACTGGAAAACGTCAGGTACGTCATCAAGCGGCGCTGGTGCCGCGGGTGCAAAAAACAGGTCTCTGGAAGGGTTCCCGGCGTGGCAAAACACGCGCGCCGTTCATCAAACTTTGATGCGGCCATGACGTCCCTGAACATGAACGGTTTGTCGCATGCCAGGGCCGCAGAATTTGGCAGTGACGCGTGGGGGCACAAAATCTCGCGCCCGTCTGCATACCGCGGCAAGATCAGGCAGGCAGAGCGCATGGCACCGGAGCGTGATTCTGTAAGAAAGCGCGTGTTAGAGGCGCCACACCTGAACGCAGACGAATTCCACTGGCCGTTGGGCGGCAAACGCGGCTACGGGATAGTGGCCCTGGCAAAAGACGCCTGCCTCGTGGAGGTGACCGGCTCTCGGGACATCAAGACGCTTTGCCACACACTCCCGGACTACGGCGGAACCATAACGCAGGACTCGTATGCAGGATGGCTCCACGTGGGATCGTGCCGCCAGATGTGCGTGTGGCATCAGGAACGCCTGGTGCAAAAGGACGTCCTGACCAACCCCAAAGGTGACGTTCCAAAGTTTCTGGACAGGCTGTCGGCAATCCACGATAAGATTTATCGCGCATCCAGGATCAAAGACGGGCACACGAGGATCGTCGCGGCCCACTGCATAGACGCGGAGCTGCGCGGGCTGATGAACGAACCGTTTGCAGACGATGGGCACGGCACCATCGCCAGACACAAGAAGAGGAACCCCCGGGAGGGATACTTTATGACCACCTGCCTGCACGTGGACGGCATCGAGCCTGACAACAACGCAGTGGAGAGGGTCAACCGGAGGTTCGTGGCCATAAGGAGCGACGGGGGCGGAAACCGCTCCCAGAAGGGCATGGATGCCAACTCGATCCTGTTCACGCTGCTGGCAACTGACAGGATCAGCGGAAACAGCTTCTTTAATCACTTGGTCCACTCGTCCTCTGGAGACAGTTGAGGCATCGTCTTACGACACGCGCGGTGCATCACGGGAAAAAAGATTTCACGGTAAGGGAAAGGCTGCACCCGCTCCACTGTTAGGCAGGCCACTTCAAAAAGCGAAACTGTTACCTAGGTTATTATATTCAGACCGCTTATCGCATACCATGCATATTGAATACGAGGAATTTGAAACACTTGAGGACATCTTTATGTACATGGCCTCGGCCGCACCGCCAATGAAGAATACGATGCCAATCAACTCATACAAGGGATACGTCATGTCGTTTATCCCGATCAGCTCTTCCACCGTGGATACCTATCTGATGATATATGCAAGCGGCTCCCTTGAGCCCGGAATATACGAGTTTTCCGTATCCACAAAATCCTACAAGAAGGTCACCTCAATCGAGCGTGCAGACAAGATCTATTTTGTGTGCCTGACTCCGAAACGAAACACGATAGCAGACGCGGCACTGGCCAGCCTATAATTTCTTTGTCTGGATTTTGGGCGCAGATACGGAGAGGCTCCTTGCGTACTTGTTGACAATCTCATCAGGGGTTCTGCCGTTGAAGAGATCCTTGCACAGGCCCCTGAGGTATCTCATTATCGCCCATGTGCCTGCCTTGAGGATCCCATACATGAATACCTTCATTGGGGGCCCGTACGTCTTGTTTCTGAGGATGATTGGAATGATGTCGTTGATTACCCTCAGGTTGTTCTCCCAGCACTTCCAAAACAGCGTAAACTGTGCCCCGTTGAGGTTTCCAAAGTGCATCGAATTCTTCTCGCTAAAGTCCTGATAGAGCAGCGGAGCGACAAGCCCCCTAAAGTCCATCTCCCTAAAGTCTCTCATCATGTCTATGGTGTACTGGATGTCGTCTGGAGTCTCGTCAGGCCAGCCTATGATTATGGTGGCTGCCGGAAACCAGTGGTTTTTGTTGAGAATGTTTGCCCCCTCCCTTACAACGCTCCCCCATTCGTCTGGAGAAAACGGCCTTGTCTTGACTCCAAGATGCTTCTTTACCATTGCAGGGGAGACTGTCTCTATTCCGAGGTTGGTTGCAAGCCATCTTCCCGTCTCGTGCTGTTTGTTGATGTGTGCGATATCGTGCATCAGGGTGGGGTCTGCTGCAACTGCCGAAAACGTCATGTGGGTGGTTCCGATAAAGTTTGCCCCGAGCGACTTGAGTCCCTTCCACAGGTCAGTTATTGCGTCCCGGTTTGGAATAAAGTCCCTGTTGTCGCATCCATAAAGCAGCATCTCGTCTGAGTGCAGCCAGATTGAGTCAAATCCGTAATCAAGGTTGATCTTGGCCTCGTGCTGCAGCCTGTCCAGCGGGAGATCCTTCTTTGATCTCTTGTTTACATCACAAAAGTCGCATCCCCTCCCGCAGCCCCTCATCGCCTCGATAAGCGAATTGATTGTGGGGCCCTCGATTGTGGGTATGTTTTCAAGATTTCTTACAAAGCAGTGCATGAGCTCGGGGGCATCGTCTTTTTCCAGATCCTGAAACAGATCCACTGCAAGCTCGTCGGCCTCCCCTACGACTACCGTGTCAATCCCGTGAATCTTCATCCTGTCTGACTTTGCAAGCTCCCATGCGCCGTTCCCTCCTACCACCACCTTGAAGTCGTACTTTTTCTTCAGCTGGATGATCTCGGCACACATCTTCTTGAACTTCATTGCGACATAGGAGAGCTTCTCCGGGGACATCGTGGTGGTAACCGGAGCCATTCCAAGCGGATCCATGACGTTGATTCCAAGAACCTTGGTGTCTGGCCCCACTGACTTGTGCAGCATCTCGGGGTGTGCCATAAAGACGTCCTCCCTCTTGTATCCTCCCTGAATCAGCGAGCTCTCCACCCTTCTCAGTCCCACCTGGGCGACCTTGACCTGGCCGGTGACCTTGTCTGTCTCGACTGATGGGCAGAAGACCTTGTCAAAGACCCATTCCGGGAGAACCTCGTATGGGCCGCATGCGATAAATCCGTACAGAAAGTTTCCGCGGTAGTTTGTCATGAGACTACGATCAGCAGTAAGAACGATGCGTTTTCCAGACAACTATCACAATTCGTTGAAGATGATATATATCATTTACGAGGATGCCGGAATCCCGGCGGTTCCTCCACGCCTGTGAATCCGGATGCCAATCCGCTCAAAAACACACTGTTGCGTGGAACGGGACGGGATGCAAATGATGTACGGACGTCCTTGAGGCAGTCCGGTCAGACAATGTGCGTGCAGTGCAGAATGCCCCCATGCCTGTTACTACGGTGCATCGGTCCCGTCCCCCTCTTCTTGTCTTGTGCCTCTTCTTGCGGCCCTGTTTGCAATGTTTGCAGCTATTCCGCCTGCTGCAATTCCGTTGTCTATGTTTACCACGGACAGCCCTGATGAGCAGCTTTGAAGCATCGAGGCCAGGGCAGCCATCCCCTTCTGGCCGTATCCGTATCCCACGGAGGTCGGAACCCCGATAACAGGTATGTCCACCATGGACGAGACAAGCGTGGCCAGCGCGCCTTCCATTCCTGCAGCCACTATGATGCAGTCCACGTCCTCCCTGACCATCTCTTTGAGGACCGGAAAGATCCTCTGGATTCCTGCAACCCCCACGTCATAGCTTGTAATGTACCTGCACCCCATTGCCTCGCACATGAGCCTGGACTCCTCTGCAACCCCGATGTCAGAAGTACCTGCAGTGATTATTCCGACCTTTCCGTTGCCGGGCATTATGGGCCTCTTGAATAGCAGTATGGCAGACGAGCTTCTTCCGATGTTTGTCATGACCTTGAGCTCCTCTGCCAGCGCGATGATCCTTGGGCGATCCTCCTTCCTAATCCTTGATACCAGTACCGAGTCGGTCTTTTCCAGGGTCCTCCTGATGATCTCCTCTGTCTGGTCCGGCTCCTTTGTCTCTGCAAGGATCACCTCCGGGACGCCTCTCCTGGCCTGTCTGCCTATGTCGATCTTTGCAAACCCCTCGATCTCTTCTATGGAGTGCAGCGAGATCATCCTGACTGCCTCGTCCACTGACATGTTTCCCGCCTTGAGTGATTCAAGAATCTCGTACAGATCCAACGTTGGTCTTGTCCTGTATTGGTAAAAAAAGGCTTAGTCTCCTACTACTGCCTGGATGGCGTCCTTGACGCTCCCGACCCCGTTATCAAAGACCCGCCTCTCCTCGTCATTCAGGTCAAGCTCGATAATCTTGTTGATGCCGTCCCTTCCTATTACTGCCGGCACCCCGATTGTGACATCCGAGTGGCCGTACTCTCCGTCAAGGTATGCTGCAACCGGAATTACCCGCCTTGCGTCATTTTTGACTGACTCGATTATGGTGGATATGGCGTTTCCCGGAGCGTGCACCGTGGCGCCCTTGAGTGATATGACCTCTGCTGCAACCTGCCTTGTATCGAGGACCAGGCCGTCCATCTCCTCTTTTGAGAGTATGTCTGAGAGCGGAATTCCTGACACTGATGAGAACCTTGGCAGGGGAAGCATGTTCTCGCCGTGTTCCCCTATTACCAGCGCCCTTATGGAGTCGCGGGAGTATCCTGTGGCCTCGTGTATGAACTGCTTGAATCTGGACAGGTCAAGCATTCCGCCCATTCCAATCACCCTGCTCCTGTCGAGTCCGGAATTCTTGTATGCAATGTATGCCATTGGGTCCAAGGGGTTGGTCACCGGGATTATCATGGCGTCCTGTGCATGCCTTTTGATCTCGCCTACCACGCTCCTTACCACCGATGCGTTAATCTTTAGCAGATCCATTCTTGTCATTCCGGGTTTTCTTCCAGAGCCTGCAACCACGACTACAATGTCTGAGCCCTTCATGTCTGCAAAGTCGTTGGAGCCTTTTACCTCCACGTCGATTCCCTGCTCTGAGAGCATATGGTTTATGTCCATGGCCTCCCCCTGCGGAAGCCCCTTGACTAGATCCAGCAGCAGGATTTGATCATCCAGACGCTTCAATGCAGAAAACATTGCCGCGTCTCCGCCAACCTTTCCGGAGCCAATAATGGTAATCATGGAATTGTCATTCAGGCATGCGTAATTAAACCTAATGACATCCATCAGCATCAGCAGCATTCCTTGCAGCCCCGTTCAGGCAGCACGATCCGTGTCCCTGCACGATTCCCCCATGCAGGATTCAGACCAATGGTGGCTGTCTGATGCCGCATGCCTGTGGTGGGAGCGGTCCTGTATCAGACGGGTTTAATAATCATTTTTGGCGGTCTCTACTATGGTAGTCGTAATTGATCCCCAGATTGCCGGCGTATCCGGCGACATGATGCTCTGTTCCCTGGTGGATCTTGGGGCAGACGAGGATCGCATAATTGACGCGATAAGAAGATCCGAGGGGTTTCTGCCCGGCTCGTCGATTCGGGAGATTCGGTTCCGTCGCATTAAAAAGAACGGGATTCAGGCAGTGGGCCTTGTTCTGGATGTGGACGAGAATGTGCAGGAGAGAACCGGCGCTGACATGAGGACGGCCGTGGCCAATTCAGTCGACACACTGGAAATCTCCAGTGATGCGCAGTCATTTGCAGTATCCTGCATAGACGCCCTGATACGGGCAGAATCCGGCATACACGGGACCGGGGGGGACTCTGTCCATCTTCACGAGGCATCCAGCTTTGACACCGTGGCTGACATAGTGGGGGTGGCAGTAGCCTTGGAGAGCCTGGGCATGTTCGATGAGGAGATTGTATGCCTTCCGATAGCAGTAGGTGGAGGCTCTGTGACGTTTTCGCACGGAACCACGTCCAATCCGGCAGGTGCCATACTTGAGATTTTCAGGGGCTCGGATCTTACAATCATGGGAAATACTGCCGGTGGCGAAACCACCACTCCCACAGGTGCTTGCATACTGGCAAGCCTGGCAGACAGATCCGCAGAGTTTTACCCCCCGATGAAGGTTGCATCCGTAGGTTATGGTGCAGGCCAGAAGGACTTTGCAGGATTTGCAAACGTCCTGAAGGTTGTCAGGGGCACGACAGGCAGCCTTGGCATGGACACTGTAAAGATTCTTGAGACAAACGTAGATGATGTCTCCGGAGAGGTTCTGGGAAACATGATTGAAAGGGTCATGAAGGACGGGGCGCTGGATGCATCCATCTGCCCTGGAACAACCAAGAAGGGCCGGCCAACAAACCTGATATCTGTCATATGCAGGGATGAGGACGTTGAGCGGATTGTCGATACAATGGTGCTGGAGACTGGCACCCTGGGAGTGCGGATCTCTGAATCCGCCCGGTTTGTAGTTTCCCGCACGATCCACAACACACACGTATCCGTGGAGGGACGCTCATTCCAGGTAGTCTTCAAAAGATCCACGTTCAAGGGAAGAACCGACTTTAAGATAGAGTTTGATGATCTGAAGCGGATATCTGAGGCAGTCGGCAAACCAATTAAAGAGACCGAGTCGTTAGTACGAAGGGAGATTGAGGGAGCCGGGGCATGACACATCTTGATGATCTTGTTGGGTGGTTTGGGGGCAGGTCCGGGACAATGGTTGCGCTGTCCGGAGGAGTTGACAGCGCCCTTGTTGCGTATGCTGCACACCAACGGCTTGGCAGCATGGCGCTTGCCGTGACTGCCGACTACAAGACACTCCCAAGGGACGAGCTGGAAGATGCCAGGCGGGTCTGTTCTGAGATTGGAATTCGGCATGTTATTTTGGAGTATGACGAGCTTGAAAACGAGGACTTTGTCCGGAACGACTCCTCCCGATGCTTTCACTGCAGGATGGATCTGGGGACGCGTCTGGGCGCACTGGCCAGGCAGCACCATATCACGACCATCGTTGACGGGACCCATGCAGGCGACATGGGGGAATACCGACCCGGAATCAAGGCACTGAGGCAGAACGGCATATTGAGCCCGCTTGCGGATCTTGGCATCTCCAAGCTGCAGATACGCAAGGCGGCAGCGTCTGTAGGGCTGTCCATACACGACAAACCTTCAAACTCGTGCCTTGCCTCACGCATACCCTGGGGTCAGAGGGTGACTGCCGAGAGGCTGACCCGGATTGAGTTTGCTGAGACTATCATCCGGCAGATGACGGTGGCAAGACAGGTCAGGGTTCGCGATCTTGGCGGCTCTGCAATGATCGAGGTGGACAAGACCATGGTGCCTGTATTTCAGGGGGAAGTCCTGAGGCAGATCACCAAAAGACTGATGATGATTGGATTTACACGGGTCGCAGTTGATCCGGATGGGTACGCGCCTGGGAAGATCAACGTGATTGCGGATTGATCTATCTGGATAACGCAGCATCGACCATGGTCCACCGGGACGTACTGGACTCGATGATGCCGTACCTGGCAGAACAGTACGGCAACCCGTCATCGATACACCGGCACGGAAGGACTGCCCGCAGGGCAGTCAGAAAGGCAAAGGGACAGATTGCAGCGCTGATTAACGCCAAGCCATCCGAGATCCTAATCACGTCTGGCGGTACCGAATCAAACAATACTGCCATAAGGGGCGTGGCCGCACGGGAACCCTCCTGCCACATCATAACATCCTCAGTCGAACATGACGCTGTTCTGGAGCCGTGCAGAATGCTCCTGAATGAGGGCTTTGATGTGGAATACCTTCCGGTGGACAGGTTCGGCGTGATCAGCCCGTCTGATCTCCGGGATCGGATAACTGACAGGACGCGCCTGGTCTCTGTCATGTTTGGAAACAACGAGGTCGGAACCATTCAGCCAATATCCGAACTTGTCCGGATTTGCCACGACTGCGGAATTCTGTTCCACACCGATGCCGTCCAGGCAGTCGGCAAGACCCCGATAGACGTCCGGGCGCTTGGCGTTGATCTGATGTCAATCTCCTCTCACAAGATCCACGGCCCCAAGGGGGTCGGTGCGCTGTTCATAAGGGACGGCATCCGGATCGATCCTCTGCTTCTGGGAGGGGGACAGGAACACGGACTCCGTTCCGGCACCGAGAATGTGGCAGGAATCGCGGGGTTTGGCAGGGCGTGCGAGATTGCCCGGGAGAACCTGCATGACAACATCGCATATCTGAAGGGACTCCGGGACGCCCTGGTCGGGGGGGTTCTGGATGAAATTCCTGCCGTCACCTTGAACGGGGATCCCGCGTCAAGACTGGCAAGCAATGCCCATTTTACGTTTCTTGGCGTAAACGGGGAGGACATGATAATCAAGCTTGACGAGTACGGGGTTGCAGCATCGACTGGTTCTGCCTGCTCTGTCAACGTCCAAAAGGCCTCGCACGTGTTGCAGGCGATGGGATTCTCCCGCGAGCAGATCGCCGGTTCCCTGCGGCTGACTGTGGGGATCTTTAACACCATGGACGAGATGGCGCAGGCAATAGAGATTCTCAAAAGAGTCGTCAGGGAGCTGCGTGCAGTCTCACCGTTCAAGGAAAAATACTCCTTTACCGGCTAAACTGCAGTAGTGCCGTCCTGCCCCTTACGGCCAGGACTGTAACTGCCATGCCTGCGCCCAAGGCAATCATCATCATCATGACTGCGGCCCCGAACTCCGGAACCACGTATGTTCCGATCACGTCAATCCTTGAATTGCCCTGCACAAAGTCGACTGTTATCGTCCTTGAATCCTCCTCCACTATGGTTTCATCAGGCTTGGTGTCCACTTCATCGACTAGGACGATAAACGCCTCGTCCCTCCCGCTCTGCTTTTCAGCCCCTATGAACTCCCTTGGCAGATTCATGGTGATGGAGCCCTCGTCAATCGTCTCTATCCGTATCACTATGCCAAGATTTTGCGAATCCACAGTTATGTCGCTGAGCGTGCCGCCCCTGATGGTATACTCTACATCAAAGGTTCCGTAGCTTCCGGCATCTACTTCAAAGATACCCGTAGTAGACTCTGGTATTGATTCCGGGGAGTACCTAAACGTGGTCTCTGCAATTCCTTCCTTTCCGTATGAGGCCCTGATTGTATAATCTCCTCCCCTGTTCCACTTGTCGCCTTCTGCGATGATGATGTGCGAGTAGCTCTTGTCCTCCTGTGCCACCAGAACCTGTGCAACGTCTATCAGGACGTTGCCCCTTGCGAATATCTGTAATATGACAGGCGTGTCTGGTATGACGGTTCCGACACTTCCGGAGATTACTATGGTATCGCCCTCGTCGTAGTGGCCGGTATCTGTCTTTACTGTAACTTGTCGCTCTTGTGCCTCGGCACTGCCTGCTGAGGCTGTAAGCAGTACTACTGATACTGCAAGCAGCAGTATTGCTACGACATAAAACACGTTACTTTTCACATGGTTTACAGGGCATGTTTGTATATCTCTTTTACTGTCAAGCAGCAGCTGCTGCTGCTGCTGCGATTTGCTGAATCCCGACTGAACAGACCTGTATTTGGGGCGGCTATCCTGGGTGATGATGCATATCAGCCTATGGCATGACGATACAACATCTCGTATCGGGGAATGTAAAAATGAAAAAATAAAGAGTTAGTATTTTGGCATGATACTGAGTTTTGACCTTGCAGATACTGCAATTATGGCAACTACTGCCACTGCTAGAACCATGCCTGCAATCGTACCAAACTCTGGAATTACGTGGGATCCAAATATCTCAATCATCTCTGCGCCTGCCAAGAACTCGACTGTTATGCTGCCGTCGTCTATGCTGACATCATCCCACTCTTCTCCATCAACAGATATCAGGAATATGCCTTCCTGAACTTCATTTGGGATGACTAGCATCAGTGTTCCGTCTTCTTCTGCATCGATGTTGATTATGATGGAATTGTCCTCCTGATTGATAGAAGAGTCTGTTATGGCTCCGCCGGAGATGCTGCCTGTCATACAATACCCGACAATCATCACCTCTTCAGCAGAACAGTCCTCTACTTCCATCATCATACTGTCTCCTCCCAGTTCAATCCGTACACTGTTGTTCTTTACCTCGCTTCCGTAGTATACGTCGATGGTGTATGTCCCTTCATACTGCCATATACTGCCTGCTGTGTTGAATGATGTCTCATATGTAGCATCCTCTGCCACCTTAAGCTGTGCAACACCGACTACGGAATTGAGCGGGTTTTTGACTTGGACCGTGATCTCGAAATCCGGAGATATGTTTGCTACCCCGCCATATACCTGTATAATGTCACCTGTGTCGTACTCTGTCTTGTCTGTATGGATTGATACTGCCGTGTTGACTATCAGTATGGCCTCGTTTAGATCCTCTTCACAATCTACACATGCCTGTGAGCCTTCTTGGGCATATGCCGATGATATGGTTAAGGTACCAACTACAGCTAAAATCGCTAATAGCATAAATGGTGTGCGGCTGTTCATCTTATTTTGCGATACTGTTATCCCTATTTATGTATTTAAAGGGAAATTATGGCAGGCGGTTAGGCTCACGTCTAATTCCACAATGCTGCAGACATCGAACTTACAGACGCCATGTGTCGAGTACGCCGCCAGAATGGACTGTACTCCATTGTCCTTTCTGATGCAGCTGCGGTTCCCTCCGGGGTTGGCCTTTATCCCATTCCTTTTGAGGCATGATGGAATCTCTGTCGGCTCACCGCGTCTCTTGATGGCATCATGTTGCTTGAAGTGGCATTGTGCCAGCAAGAGCGTTACTTGTGGTCTCTGCTTACGCCTGATGGGCCGAAGGCGGATCCATCAACCCGTAGTATGCCCTGCGGTGTGGCAGCATCCAGCTGGCCAATACTAAAAAAATAATAAAAAAATATGAATCAGTATCTTGAAATGATGCTGAGTCTTGACCTTGCAGATACTGCAATGATGGCCACTATCGAGACTGCCAGGATCATGGCTGCAATGGTACCAAACTCAGGCACTATGACTCCGTCTAGGATATCCACCATGACTGTGTCAGTGTATGCTTCGTCATTGAACTGTTGTGCTGTTACTGTGTACATGCCATCCTGTGTCCATAACGGTCCGCCGGTAATCAGCATCGCACTGAACTTTCCGTCCAGTGTGGGCGATGCCTGATCAGCTGTAACCACGTTTCCGTTTGGCGCAGTGACTGTCAGGGAAACGTCCTGACTTAGCCTGTCAGTTGTTCCCGTAATCACGATCTCAGTGGATCCGACATCTGCCTCTGCGCTGAGTGTTATCCCGGCCGGCATTGTATCGATCATGCCTGGTTCAAACAGGGGTACTATGTTGGACTCGTTTTCCAGCGTCTTCAGCGCCACTCCGTCTCTTATCTCGATGACTGTGTCCAGTTCGTACGTCGGGGATTTTTGCGTGACGAGAATCTTATAGAATCCGTCCTCATTCCATGAAGGACCGATTCTGAATTCTTCTGCAAACTCTCCATTAGAATCTGGCGTAATCTGTGCGGCGCCAACCAAATTGCGGTTTGGTGATGTTACCTTGATGGTCACATCCGTGGTGTCTAAAGTCGTCATGCCATTGACTGTAAACGATTCTGCTCCGTTGTCTGCCATTACAGAAATGGACATTCCGTCGTTTTGGGCAAATGCATTCTGCTGAACCAAGGTCATCGAAATCAGCGACAGCGTCAGTATGACTACTGCAGCCGATCTTGTTGAGGGTCTGAAATTCATCTTGATTTTATATTTCTGTATTGGTATTTATGTATCACACTCCCCGATCCTGCAAAACCGGCTTGCAGCCAGGCATGCTTCCTAGTACAGCCATCACGTGATGACGGTCCGGCGCGTAATGACGCTCAAACCGGCTTTTGGGGCACTGCATTACCAATGCGGAAGTGGGCGTCCCTGCACCTACTGTGCTGGGGTAGTGGACAAGAAGTCCAGGAACGGCGAATCATTGGTCTGCATCTCATGCGGATGGTGCCACCATGCCGACAAGAACGCGGCAAAAAACATTTTGGATAATGACTGTCTCCATACGGAGGAGACTGGCGGCCAAGCCCACGGGAATTGTGGAGGCACCATTGCGGGTGTCAAGGTCGTCACAAGGCGCGAGGATCACGGATCGGATGGTTCTGGAATGAACAATTCGACAGGTCGGCTTGGACCCGGCAACGACTACAATATTGGAAGGTCTGACAGAGCGCCGGAAAGAGCATCAGGACATGCTACAGAGAGATCTGTTTGCACGAACTTTCGCTCGCTGCTATAAATAAAAAGAAGAAGATAAAATCTAGTATCTTGGAATGATGCTGAGTCTTGACCTTGCAGATACTGCAATGATGGCCACTACTGCAACTGCCAGAATCATGGCTGCAATCGTACCGAACTCCGGAATTACGAAGGTGCCGTATATCCCAATCAACTCGGCTCCTGCATAGAACTCGATAGTAAGCGTCCTTGACTCGTCCGTTACTGTCTCCTCAAATTCGTCCACCTCGGATCCGTCAATTAGGACGAAGTATTGGGCGTCTGTGTCGTCAGCGTTCTTGGCATCTGCCACCGTTCTGGGTATGGTGATTGTCAGCGTACCGTCCTCTATTGTATCAATGGCTATTTCCAGTGCACTGTCTTCCGGGTTGGGCGTGATGCTTAGTATGTCGCCTGTGCTAAGCTCGTATCCGACCAAAAGCTCTTCATTGCCTGTGACCGGAACCGTTCCTTCGCTGGGCCCAACTGTTACGCCTTCGACCTCAACCATGACATCGGTCAACTCGAATGATGCTGATGCTGAGTGAACGTCTGTGTACTGGACAGTTATTGTGTATGTGCCATTGCTATTAGTCAGTCCGCTTGCAGTAAACTCGGCGCTGAAAGTTCTGTCTAAACCTACAGGTACCTGGTCAACATACACAACGTTTCCGTTGGGTGCCTTCACTGTTACAGATACGTCTGTTGGAAACTGATCCCTGACCGTGCCTGATATCATGATTACCTCGCCGCCCATATAGGCTTCCTTGTCTGTGGCAACCACAATTGCACTCTGAACTTGTCCAAATGCTGGTGCCATACCAATACTCACAACTAAAATTGCAGATAAGGCAAACACCGATAGATGAGTTTTCATCAATTTAAGGCGTAAATTCACACTATTTAAAGTTACAAAAAATATTATTGACAAAAGGTAAAAATTTTTTTCATACAAACCACACCCTCCGGCTCCATACGACAACTGCAATCTGCTTGTGGCCGTTACGAGTTGCCGTGTCTCCTGTTGTGTCTGGCATGCTCTGTCTTGGCATCAGCCCGCCTGACCCCATCTGGGGGAATGGAGACGGGATCGTCAATCCATACCTGCACATGGTGGCCACATGCCCTGCCGTGCGACCTGGCATGCCTTCTGAGCAGGATTTTCATATGTATCTCACAATCTGCCACGCAACTGTCTCAGTTCGATGTCTGCAACATTGGAATTAGACGTAAACCTAGCCGCTTGCGTCTGCACCTCAGATTAGATATATATTGATCAGAAAACCGAAAGCTGACAGTTTGTGTGTATTGTTGCCATCTTTAGTGTTACGTATGGGGGATTTTACAGTTGGTGTCTAAGAAGAATCCGATCCTGGTTCCCGATCACATCTATGTCCCAAAGCATGAGATCATCTCAAAGCAGGAGGCCGAGGAGATTCTAAGAAAGTACAACTGCAAGCCCACAGAACTGCCGCTAATCTTAGTCAACGATCCTGCAATCCTGGGATTGGGCGTAAAGCCAGGCGACGTGATAAAGATCACCAGAAAGAGTCACACTGCCGGTCAAAGTTTCTATTACAGATACGTGGTGGAGCCATAATGGTGGACCCGTCAACCAAGCGCTGGCCGATAATCCAGGACATCCTGAAGCGGGAGGGTATCGCCAGACAGCACCTCAACTCGTTTGACGAGTTTCTGGAGCGGGGCCTTCAGAGTATAATCGACGAGGTATCCCAGATAGACATAGAGAATGCCGAGTATCCGTACAAGATTCAACTGGAGAAGGTAAGGCTTCAAAAGCCAAGAATGATGGAGCTTGACGGCTCCATCACGCACATCACCCCTGCCGAGGCAAGACTGAGAAACGTCTCGTACGCTGCACCGGTAATGATGGAGGCCAGCGTCGTTGAGGACGGAAAGGTACTGGAATCAAAGTTTGTCCATATTGGCGATGTTCCAGTCATGGCAAAGTCACATGCCTGCATCCTGCACAACTTCTCCACCCAGAAGCTGGTAGAACACGGCGAGGATCCAAACGATCCCGGCGGCTACTTTATCATCAACGGCTCTGAGCGGGTGATAGTCGGGCTTGAGGATCTCTCATACAACAAGATAATCGTGGACAGGGAGACTGTAGGCGGAAACACGGTCTTCAAGGCCAAGGTATACTCTTCAATAATAGGATACAGGGCAAAGCTGGAACTTGTCATGAAGAATGACGGACTGCTCGTGGCCAGAATTCCAGGATCCCCCGTCGACATACCCGTAATCACCCTGATGCGGGCGCTCGGGCTGGAATCTGACAAGGAGATTGCAGGAGTGGTCTCATTGGTAGACGAGCTTCAGGATCAGCTGGAGGGCTCCTTTGAGAAGGCAAACGATGTCCTGACATCCAAGGATGCAATAGTCTACATCAGCAAGAGGATTGCGCCGGGGATGCTTGAAGAGTTTCAGATAAAACGTACAGAGACCCTGCTTGACTGGGGGCTGTTGCCGCATCTGGGCAAGCATCCTGAGAACAGGAAGGAGAAGGCACAGTTTCTAGGCGAGGCGGCATGCAAGCTGCTTGAGCTGAGGCTTGGCTGGATCTCCCCTGACGACAAGGATCACTACGGTAACAAGATAATCAAGTTTGCAGGCCAGATGCTGGCAGACCTGTTCAGAACCGCCTTTAGGAATCTTATCCGGGACATGAAGTACCAGCTGGAGCGGTCCGGACAGAAGCGCGGAATCAACGCAGTCGCAGCTGCAATACGCCCTGGAATAATCACAGACAAGCTCAACAACGCCATTGCAACTGGAAACTGGGGCAGGGGCCGCGTCGGCGTGACCCAGCTGCTTGACAGAACCAATTATCTATCCACCATAAGCCATCTTAGAAGAATCCAGTCGCCACTCAGCAGGACGCAGCCAAACTTTGAGGCCAGGGATCTGCATGCCACCCACTTTGGAAGGATCTGTCCCAGCGAGACGCCAGAGGGCTCCAACTGCGGACTTGTAAAGAACCTGGCACTGTCTGGAATCATATCTGTAAACATTCCGTCTGAGGAGATAATCGAAAAGCTGTACGATCTGGGCACTGTCCACTTCTTTGAGGCACAAGACGACCTTAAGAAGGACGGAACCCGCGTGTTTGTCGACGGACGGCTTATCGGGTATTACAGGGACGGCAACCATCTGGCCGCATCCCTTCGGGATCTCAGGAGGGACTCCAAGATTCATCCTCATGTGGGGGTGTCCTTCCACAAGTCCGAGATTGCAGGATCCACCACGAGAATCTACATCAACTGCAACGCAGGACGCGTACTGCGGCCCCTGATAATAGTAAAGGACGATGTGCCGCTGCTCACGGAGAACCTGCTTGACAAGATATCAAAAAAACTGCTCTCGTGGGCTGATCTGCTGAGGATGGGCGTACTTGAGATGATCGACGCAAACGAGGAGGAGAACTGCTACGTTGCCCTGAGCGAGGATGATCTGGCAGGCCACACGCACCTGGAGGTGTTCCCGTCTGCCATACTGGGCGCAGGGGCATCCATCATCCCATATCCGGAACACAACCAGTCTCCAAGAAACACGTACGAGTCTGCAATGGCAAAACAGAGCCTTGGATTCTCCACACCCATGATGAACACCAGCACGTATGTCAGGCAGCACTTTATGCTGTACCCGCAGACCCCCATAGTCAACACAAAGGCCATGAAGCTTCTGGGCCTTGAGGAGCGGCCCGCAGGCCAGAACTGCGTCGTCGCGGTGCTTCCGTTTGACGGTTACAACATCGAGGATGCAATCGTACTCAGCAAGGCATCTGTGAACAGGGGCCTGGGAAGGACGTTCTTTTACAGAATCTATGATGCCGAGGCAAAGCAGTACCCCGGCGGAATGCGCGACAGTTTTGAGATACCCAACGCCGAGGATAACATACGCGGGTACAAGGGCGAGCGCGCATACAAGCTGCTCGAGGAGGACGGCGTAGTCGCATCCGAATCCATAGTCAAGGGCGGCGACATTCTGATTGGCAAGACCAGCCCTCCAAGGTTCATGGAGGAGTACCGCGAGTTCGAGTCGGCCGGCCCATACCGGAGGGACACATCCATCGGGGTCAGGCCGTCTGAGACCGGAGTGGTCGATACTGTTGTCATGACCCAGTCGAACGAGGGGGGAAAGATGTACAAGATCCGGGCCAGGGACATGAGGGTTCCTGAGATTGGCGACAAGTTTGCATCCCGACACGGGCAGAAGGGCGTGCTTGGAATACTGGCAGAGGCAGAGGATCTGCCGTATACTGCAGACGGAATATCGCCTGACGTGCTTATCAATCCGCATGCGTTCCCGTCAAGAATGACTGTGGGGATGATGATGGAGTCAATCTGCGGCAAGTCAGCTGCCCTGCGCGGAAGCAGGTTTGACGGTTCTGCCTTTGTAGGCGAGAAGATGAGCGAGGTCAAGGAGGTCATGGATGCGCACGGCTTCCAGTATTCGGGCAAGGAGATAATGTATGACGGAAGAACCGGAAAGGCGTTCCCCGTAGAGGTCTTTATTGGCGTGGTATACTATCAAAAGCTCCACCACATGGTGGCCGACAAGATCCATGCAAGGGCCAGGGGCCAGGTTCAGATGCTGACCAAGCAGCCCACCGAGGGCAGGGCCAGGGGCGGCGGTCTGAGGTTCGGTGAGATGGAGCGTGACTGCCTTATCGCATACGGCGCCTCGATGATCCTCAAGGACAGGCTGCTAGACGAGTCTGACAAGTCAGACGTGTTCATCTGCGAGAGGTGCGGGCTGGTCTCATACCATGATGTCAAGCAGCGCAAGTATGTCTGCAGGGTCTGCGGCGACAAGGCCAAGGTCTCGTCGGTGTCTGTTGCATACGCCTTCAAACTGCTACTGCAGGAGATGCAGAGTCTCAACATAGCCCCACGGCTGCTGATAAAGGAGAAGGTCTGATATGTCGATTCAAGCTATAAAATCAATCAACGGAATCAGGTTCTCTGTCTGGTCTCCTACCGAGATTAGAAAGTATTCTGTTGCCGAGATTACCGCCCCCGAGACGTATGACGAGGACGGGATGCCTGTTCAGGGGGGGCTCATGGACGGCAGGCTTGGAACACTGGAGCCGGGCCAAAAGTGCCTCACATGCGGGAATACTGCTGCGCGGTGTCCTGGACACTTTGGGCACATAGAGTTCGCAGAGCCGGTACTGCACATTGCATTCATCGACAACATCTACAAGCTGCTGCAGTCCACATGCCGCTCATGCGCCAGGCTCAAGGTTCCCCAAGATGTTCTAGACGAGTTCAGGCGAATCAAGGACAAGCGTGCAGGATATGCCGTAATATCGCAAAAACGCATTCCTGAGATGATAATAGAAAAGGCAAAGAAGGCCAAGGAGTGCCCGCACTGTGGCAAGACGCAGTACGAGCTGATCTTTACAAAGCCCACCATATTCGTGGAAAAGGCAGACATCGGCGAGCACAGACTGCTCCCAATCACGATCCGTGAGAGGTTCTCGCAGATTCTTGATAATGATCTGGATCTGATGTCGTATGACCCTGCCACTGCCAGGCCAGAATGGTTTGTGCTTCAGGCACTGCCTGTGCCTCCTGTCACGGTAAGGCCGTCAATAATACTGGAGACTGGAATACGCTCCGAGGACGATCTGACCCACAAGATGGTCGACATCATCAGGGTCAACCAGAGACTCAAGGAGAGCAAGGAGGCAGGAACGCCGCCGCTGATAGTTCAGGACTTGGTGGACCTGCTCCAATACCACACCACCACATACTTTGACAACGAGGTATCCGGAATCCCGCAGGCACACCACCGCTCCGGCCGTCCCCTCAAGACCCTTACCCAGAGGCTCAAGGGGAAGGAGGGAAGGTTCAGAGGATCCCTGTCGGGAAAGAGGGTGGACTTTTCAAGCAGAACCGTCATCTCCCCTGATCCCAACTTGGATCTATCCGAGGTCGGGGTTCCAAGGACCGTGGCCATGAAGCTTACCATCCCTGAGATTGTGACATCGTGGAACATCGAGAGGATGAAGGATCTTGTGACTAACGGGCCTGACACGTTTCCCGGCGTCAACTATATCGTCAGGCCAGACGGCGTAAAGATACGCCTGGACTTTGTAGAGGACCGCTCGATAATCGCCGAGACCCTCGAGATGGGATACCTTGTAGAAAGACACCTTGCAGACGGCGACATCGTAATGTTCAACCGGCAGCCCTCGCTCCACCAGATGTCCATCATGGCACACTATGTCAAGGTGCTTCCTGGAAAGACATTCAGGCTGCACCCGTCAGTATGCCCGCCATACAATGCAGACTTTGACGGCGACGAGATGAACCTTCACGTTCCACAAAGCGAGGAGGCAAGGGCGGAGGCCATCCTGCTGATGAGGGTGCAGGATCAACTGATCTCGCCCCGGTACGGCGGCCCCATAATCGGAGCACTCAGGGACTTTGTTACAGGCGCATATCTTCTGACCAAGGACGGCACGACGCTCACCCCCCAGGAGTTTACAAACCTTGCAATGCTTGGAGGCTATCCCGGCAGGCTTCCCGAACCCGGCGCGACAACACCAGACGGCCCCGCATACACCGGCAAGCAGCTCTTCTCGCTGTTCCTCCCCAAGGACTTCAACTATGTCATTACATCAAAGTGGTCCAAGGGAATCAAGGGTCCCAAAAACGACGTCGTAATCAAGAACGGGCAGCTGATCAGCGGCGTAATCGACAAGACGTCAATCGGCGCAGAAGAGCCTGAAAGCGTGCTGCACAGGATAGCAAAGGACTATGGCAACGACGTGGGCAAAAAGTTCCTCAACTCGATTCTGATCATGGTAAAGCAGTTCATCACCCACTACGGATTCAGCTACGGCTTTGGCGACTTGGAGGTGCCTGAAAAGGACAGGCAGCAGATACTTGACGACATCCAGGGAACCTATAACGTTGTGGCGGATCTGACTGAACAGTACGAGAACGGAACACTCAAGCTTACAAGGGGAATGAGACCCGAAGAAGCCCTCGAGGCATACATTGTAAACGAACTGGGCAAGGCAAGGGACAAGGCCGGCTCCACTGCAAACGACTCGCTTGATGTGAGCAACGCCGGAAAGATCATGGCCACCACCGGCGCAAGGGGTTCCTCGCTCAACGTGGGCCAGATGGCAGGCGCACTCGGCCAACAGTCAAGAAGGGGAAACAGGCTGCACGACGGGTATGACAACCGCGCACTCCCCCACTACCGGGAGCACGACAAGAATCCCGACGCCCATGGGTTTGTAAAGTCCAACTACCGGGAGGGGCTCTCGGCGCTGGAGTTCTTCTTTCATGCCATGGGAGGACGCGAGGGGCTGGTGGACACTGCGGTCCGAACCCAGCAGAGCGGCTACATGCAGCGCAGGCTGATCAACGCCCTGGAGCACATCCGGCTTGAATATGACGGGACCGTAAGGGATCCGCACGGCCACATAGTCCAGTTCCTCTACGGGGAGGACGGAATCGACGTGGCCAAAAGCGATCACGGCGAGGCGTTCAACATCAACAGGCTCATCGAGTCCCAGACCATAGTGAATACCGGAGACGGCGCCACAAAGGACGAGATTGACGGCCTTGTAGAAAAGTACACCTCGACATTTAATCCGCGACTCACCACGCTTGTAACTGAGGCACTGCACAAGTCAGAACTGAGCAGGGAAGGCGCCGAGGCCGTGTGCAAGAAGGGACTCTCGCTGTACAACAAGGCGCAGGTGGAGCCCGGACAGGCAGTCGGAATAATCACTGCCCAGTCAATCGGCGAGCCCGGCACGCAGATGACGCTCAGAACGTTCCACTTTGCAGGAATCAAGGAGAGAAACGTCACACTCGGCCTTCCAAGGCTCATCGAACTAGTCGACGCAAGAAAAAAGCCGGTCACCCCCACGATGGACATCTACCTTGACGAGGAATCCAAAAACTCAAGGGAAAAGGCAATCGAGATTGCAAAGAACGTCCTGCAGACCAAGATAAGCTCCCTGATTGCCTACCACGACACCGACTATTCCACGGAGATCAAGCTGGTTCTGGACGCAAAGAGGCTCAGGGATCGGGGCTGCACCGTAGAGGGCGTCGAGGCATCCCTGGCATCCAACAAGAAGTTCAAGATGACAGTTACCGGGGAGATGCTGGCGCTGAAGCTGGTGGAGGAATCTGACACTGCAACTGTGATCGCAATAAGAAACAAGATACTCAATACCACCGTCAAGGGGGTTCCGGACATTGAGCGCGTCACCCTGGTACAAAAGGGCGACGAGTGGGTCATACAGACTACCGGCTCAAACATGGCAAAACTTCTTGCAGTGTCCGGGATTGACAAGAAAAACATCCGAACCAACAACGTCTTTGAAATTGCAGGCACCCTGGGAATAGAGGCCGCCCGAAACGCGCTGATCAACGAGCTTAACAACACCCTTGAGGATCAGGGACTTGAGGTTGACAACAGGTACATCATGCTGGTCTCTGACCTGATGTGCTCCCGCGGATACATGCAGCAGATAGGAAGGCACGGAATAGCAGGAACAAAGGACAGCGTCCTTGCAAGGGCCGCCTTTGAGATTACCGTCCCCACCATAGCGCATGCGGCCCTCGGGGGGGAAGTCGAGCAGCTCAAGGGAATCACCGAGAACGTGATCGTGGGCAGCAACATTCCGATAGGAAGCGGGACAGTCGACTTGTACATGAAGGTCTCAAAGAAATAATACCCCTGAGGGGAAAAGTGCAAACTGCCATAATAATGCCCTGCAACCTGGCATCACATTCTGCAGAAATGATATTCATGCTGCACCGATGCCCAGGATGTGTGTCCTCTGTGAAATCTGCCTTTTGAGGCCATGCCGCCGGCTCCGGACAGTTTTTTTTCTGCCGGCCCTGCATGGCGGCGTACGGGGCGCGCCTCTGCTGATCCGTCTGCTCGAGCCCCCCCCCCCGCCTCCGGGAAAACTGCAAATAATTATATTCCAATGAATGGGACAACATCTTGGTAGCCCGATAGTCTAGCGGTCAAATAATTTTAGATCAAGGATTCTGCCCTCTGGATCTCATGAGTGGATAGGCAGAGACGGCAGTTCGAATCTGCCTCGGGCTACTGGTGTTTTATATTGAGATGTGTGGGGGTGTCCTATCTTGAGGCCTGTGCTATGCGTTCCACTTCGTTCTTCTTCTTTACGGAGTGGGCGGAAGGATCATTCTGTGATGCCATGATCAGCTGCTCTGCCATGTGCTCCTCGATGGGCTTCGGGTTGGAGAACGTGCTCTCCTTTATTGCATCTGATATGAACTTCAAGGCCAGGTCGACCCTTCGGATTGGGGCGACATCGACTGACACATGGTATACCGTGCCTCCGTAGACTATCCTGGTGGTGTCCTCGTTGGGCGCAGAATGCTCCACTGCCCGCACCAGAACCTCGACTGGATTCTTTCCTGTCTTCAGGGCTATGATGTCAAATGCAGTCTTTACGGTGTTCATGACGTTTGCCTTTTTGCCAGTCATCCTGCCTGTGTTCTTGGCATACCTCTTGCCAAAGTGCATCGTCTTGTTGATAAGCCTCTCGACAATGTTGACGTCGGCCTTGTTGAACCTCTTGAGGGCAGAGCGGCCGTACGTGTACGGCAGGATCTGTTTTCGAAGCGAGATTGCAGTCTTTAGTCCGGGATCCTTTACCTCGATGTCTGTCATGTCCCATTTTCTAAACAGCAGCATGTTCTTTGTCTCTGCCATGGTTGCCTATCTCCTCGGTTTCTCCTTCTTGCCGATGACCAGCTCGTGAAGCGACGTCCCGTTTACCTTGAATACCTTGAATCTGACTCCCGGAATGTCTCCCATTGCGCCTCCCTGCGTTGCGCCCATTCCGTGTATGTGGACCTCGTCGTGCTCGTCAATAAAGTTCATTGCGCCGTCGCGCGGCAGAAAGGCAGTAACAGTCTTGCCGTTTTTGATCAGCTGGACGCGGACGCATTTTCGTACGGCCGAGTTGGGCTGCTTTGCGGCAATTCCGACCTTCTCCAGTACGATGCCCTTGGCCTGCGGGGAGCCGCCAAGCGGATCCGCCTTTTTGTCAATTCCAAGCTCCCTCCTCTTGTAGGTCGATATCGCCCACCGCTGCTTCTTCTTCTTGGTAGTCAAAACTCTGCCTGCGAATAATCCTAGGGGTGATTTCCTCATACACTACAACTCCATTGTCGCTTTTTCAGGACTGTTGATTAATACGCTGGTTATATCAAAATATCGCTTTGCAAGGAGCCTTGCCTTTTCGGCGTTCCTTCCGTCCCTTCCTACCACGATTCCCTTCTTTCTTGGATCCACTATGACCACTGCCTGCTTTGTTCCGTCAAGCCGCGTGCTTATCCTTACCTCTGAGACAAGTTTGGAGTTGAGAAGGCTTGCAAGAAACTTTGCAGGATCCTCTTCGAACTCGACTAGCTCTATGTTCCTCTTGATTATGTTCTGGAGTGATTTTATGTGGGTGCCCCCCTTGCCTATCGCAAGGCCCATCTTGCCCGTGTTGACTACAAAGATTACCCTGTTCTGTTTCTCGTCATCGACACAGTCGCGTGCAGTCGCGCCCGTGACGTTCTGGAACAGGGACATCATGCGCATCTGATCGGTGGTAAGCTTGATTGCCTGTGTCATGGGAATTCCTTTTTTACTCCGAAAACAACCGTCTCATTTGGGCTTTTGTTGGGTGGTGCGCCAGTCATCTCAGGCTCCTGCCTGTGACTCATTAAGGATTGCCTTGATGCTGTCATTGGTTATGGATGTGAATGATATTGTTGATATCCTAAATTGCAGGCCGCACAGCTTCCCTAGTGCGACTGACGTTCCCTGAAAGTCCACCAGTGGTATCTCTTGTCCCTTTGCATCTGATCTGATCTTGTCGGATGTTTTGCCGTCCACAGACCGGGACAGTATGATCAGTTTGGAGTCTTTTACGGAGTTTAGGACCTGTCTGGAGCCCATGGTAAGCCGGTCTTCCTTGCGGGCATCCTTTAATGATTTTTCCAGAATCCTACTCATTCCTAATGTGAACCGTCTTGATGGGTCTTTATAGGTTTTTGTTCTATTTGTGTGGTTTATGCCTGATTCGTGTACTGACAGGGTCATGGAATGGGATCCTTGGAAAAGCAAAGGCCGGACGGATCCGGGGAAGATTGCATCCCAGCCTCGTGAAACGATGGGGCCATGGCATGAAAATACGCATTCCAGCCAGACGACGAACCAATCCGCTGGCCTGCATGACTGCAAAATCCCGCCTGCATGTTTTGCGCGGAGCCTGCTGCTGAGGATCATCTGTCACCAGGTATCAATATTGATGAATTAACCGCATCTGTACTGCAACACGCGTCATGCCAAAATGATTTGTTCAACGACTGCTGCCTTTCCGGCGGTGCCTACTCTGGGAATGATATTGCCATGATGTTGTCGCCGCGCAACAGAACATTTCCGATAAGTATGGATTTTTCATCTGAGATGTCCTCGGTATCATCCAGCGTCATATTCATGTGGATGTCAAATTCCTTCAGGATGCCCCGTATGGTCTTTTTGTTTCTCAGTCTAAGCATGACAGGCTTGCCCCTGTTGCTGTCTCATTATTTACGTCGGGATCTCGTCTACCATTGCATTTATGCGTAATTTACTCCTACTTATTTTATACTATCTGGGAACTGTCGGATAATGGATATATTCTGATTTTTGGCATCGCTATTTGTTTACCGTCCGTATTTGTGATGATTCCGGGGAACTGCATGCACAAATACATCACGCCTGCTGTTTGAGGCGGCGGCAGCAGCAGCTTTTGTGGTTTTTTTCTGACGCCCTTGCAGATATTCGTGCCCAAAATGCCCACCAAAAAGGGAAAATGCCGTTGACAAACAGGCAAGTGATGAATATCGCGTCCGGAAGTATTGGTTTCCTCCGGATACATGCAATTTTATGTTTTGTTCATCAACGTTAATAACATCTGCGTGCAATGCTTTTTGTTGTCTCAAAGCGAGATCCAAAAATCACTTGATCTGTTGGAAAAGGACTGGGACGTGGACCCAATCCTGCGGAATTTCGTACTGGGCAAGATCACTGACGTGTCTGACCGGCCGGTTCGGGCAGGCAGGGTCGTCTTTCACGTACCATACCTGAACTCTGAGAAAAGGTACGTCCTGTGGAAGTGTTTCTGGCCTGACTGCCACAACTGCTGCAACCGGCAGGGCAGGCTTCCGCTGACCTCCGATGATCTCATTACGATTGGCAGGGGATTAAAGTACCAAAGGACGTCGGACTTTATACGAAACGAGACCGTCACGACAACATATCAGGAGCATGGCCCCTCGGGGCAGGCAACTGTCATGACTACAATCAACCTGAAGAGAAAGACAGACGAGACTGCCGAGGATGACGGAACGCACATCCCGTGCAGGTTCCTTGACGAGAAGGGCGGGTGCAGCATGCATCCGGACAGGCCGGGCGTGTGCTACCTGTATCCGTTCTCAACTTGGCTGGAAAACGAGAAGGGGATGGCGCGAGTACATGCCACATACCAGTTTACCGGAGACTGCCCGGGATTCTATCTTGCAGACTCCCTGGAACCCATGAATGGCGAGTTCAAGGAATACTCTGGGATAATTTACGACTACAACATGGCCTCTGTCCGTACCGGCAGGGAAGGGTTTGGCTCAATTGCCCTTGGCTAGGCCTTGGTTAGGCCTTGGTTAGGCCTTGGCGACCTTGACTAGGTCCGCTATCTTGATGTCCATTCCAAACCTGTCCTCGTGCTTTTTCATGTATCTGAATATTGCCAAAAAGTCCGGCAGTGATCTTATAAAGCTGAACTCCTTGTGTATCTTTGCCCTTACAAAGTTGAAGACCTTTCCATACACCTTGTAGTGCTCGTCGACTGCCCTCTCGTATGCGGCAAAGTCGTGCATGTTCTTCAAAAAGATCTCAACGCACTGCATTGACGGGATTATTCCCTCGCCGAGCAGTGCGTACACCGTCCCAATCGACTCGCCAACCCCTACCACCTTGCCGTTGTAAAACGGCTTGCACCTGTTCGGGGTGGCCAGCCTGATTGGACGGCCCTTTGTCTTGATCACCTTGCCCCCGTGTTTCTTTAGAAATTCGTCTGTTGCCTTGACGTGGTTCTTTCTATAGTCACCGGCGCCAATGTGCGCCCATTTTTCTCCCAGCGGAAAGTACCAAAAGTATCCGGACATTCCTGGGAACGGCTCAATGTAAAAGTCGTCATACGGGACGCCATCTTCGTACTCTACCTTGTACTCGTAGGTCGGCAAAAAAAAGTCCTCCTTGAGTCTTGGCAGATAAACCCTGTGAAATCCTGTACAGTCCACTATCATGTCGTACTCTGCATCAAGCTCCTTCAGCTTGGGGGATACGCCATAAATCACCTTGGAATCCTTGATAAAGTCCTTGATCAGCCCAAGCTTGTCATACGTGCAAAGTCCGTGCAGCCCTATGTCAAACTTTACGCTGCTGTTCATCTTGACGTGCATGCTTTTTCCATCGTGAATCATAAAATCCTCAAAGTCCCTGCCGACCTTGCTGCAGAATTCTGAAAGCACCGGCTTGATGGTTCCCCAGGCGCATATTGAGTCGTGCCTCTCCTCTGGCATCCTCTCGTACCCTACAATCTCGTGTTCGGAGTCTTTGAGCCTGGCCATGAGATAGGATCCTGCCACTCCCATTCCCATTACCGCTATCTTCACGATACCCTGTGGTTCAATCCTGTCTAATAATGTTCTGTAAATCGTATGGCACCGCGTAAAACTTGCCTGCCGTCCCATCTCCATGGTCCGGTATGACTTTGAGGATGATTTGGTGTCTGTATATGACATTTCACAGGACGGCAGCCACCACCATGTTATTATACAAAAAACATAGTTTCCTTGGATTTTATTTTCAGGAATAATTATTTTAAATTATTTGTGTCCGGCATGTCGTCTCTGCCCGGATTTTCATTTTCCAACGGATGGCTGCATGCATTCTGTCGGGGATATGTGCTGCATGAGACAGATGTTGGGTCTTGGCAGGTATTCTGCGTGCGGGTGACCCATGACAGGTACGAAGTACGCAGCCTGGCTGATCCTGCAGGTAATAAAATTAAATTTAGCGTCTCACTGCCATACGATGTGGATACATTTGAGGCCATCAGAACGAGGCGTGCCGTCAAAAGGTTTGACAGGAACCACAAGATGACGCAGGACGAGATAGGCTGCCTTTTGGGGCTGGCGCTGCTCTCCCCCACGTCGTACAATATACAGCACTGGAGGTTTGTGACGGTGACCGGGCAGCCGCTCAAGGACGAACTTTGCCGGATGGCATACAACCAGCCGCAGGTCTCTGAGGCATCACTGGTCATCATCGTTTGTGCCGACCTGAATGCCTGGGACAGGAATCCTGAGAGATACTGGATGAGCATCCCTCCAGAACAGCGCGACGCAAAGGTGGCATCCATCAGAAGATCCTATTCCGGAAAGCCCGGACTGCAGCGGGACAAGGCAATGCGTTCCTGCGGAATCGCCTCCCAGACGATCATGCTTGCCGCACGATCCATGGGGTATGATACGTGCCCGATGGAGGGATTCGACTACGACGCCGTAGGAAACCTGATCAATCTTCCCGACGATCACGCAATTGCCATGATGGTGGTGGTTGGAAAGAAACGGATGGAGCCGTCGCCCCGGGGCGGGCAACTCCCGCTCTCTGAGGTCGTACTCGAGGACTCTTTTCCTGCATGATGTGGCAAGACCTGCAGCTGTTCCATGGCCTGTCATGTAACCTGTCCCCGTGTCTGCAGACCGCCTGTCCCCTTGTGCCTTGGCCCTGCCGGGCCTCCTTCCAGGCGATCCCCTCGGTTTTTGTTCCCGTGCCGCATCCCCCGCATTGCCTCATTCTGGAATTCAGCTGCGTGCACGCCCCACCTCCAAACCGTTCTGCACAAAATCGGCAATCCGGGGAAACCGTGCATGGCCTCCGGCATTGGCCTGTTTTACGGCCGGTGGTGTGTTTTGGCGGCAACAGCGGCGGCGGCGGCGGCGGCAGCAGCAGCAGCAGGCGGCGGCGGCGGCGGCCCCTACTCGATGAGGATTGCCGGCTTGAACGGTCTTGAGTGCCTTGCCTTTCCCTTGGCGTCATCAATGCCTGCATCCGTCTCACAAAACACCCTGATCTTGGTGCCAAGCTCCAACCCTGCAAGCCCTGCAAGCTCTTCTGAGAGGAATGCCTTCTCATCAAACTCCCCCGACTCCATCCTGGCATTCCTTATCTGGACAGGATCTGAGAGTATGTCCTTGATCGCCTTTTGCACAAAGTCGGGATTCCTCTTTATCCCTGATGTCTCAGAATCTGCAACAAGGCTCTTCATGATTGGGCCCATGCCGGTCTGCCCGCCAAGAATCATGCCCAGGACGGCACGGTACGCCCTGGATTTGAGGGGGCCTGCAGTGTACACTGTCACCCTTTTGGGCGTAATCTTGGTCACCTTGAGAATCTTTGCAATGTCCTCCATTGTGGACCGGAGCAGATCCTCTGACTGGACCGCTACAGGATCCACCTCCCCTGGCATGAATTCGGGCCACCGGGATCTCGAGGCAAGACCGGCATGGCCAAGCATCCCCCACATCTCTTCTGCAACGTGCGGGGCAAACGGCGAGAGCATCGCAACGCGCACGGAGTGTATCCTGTAAAGCACCCCCTCGTTCCTTCTGTTCTTTGCCGCAGTCCTCCTTGCATACCATCCCATCTCGGACTCGAACCCAAACAGGACGCCGTGCAGGGCCTCCCTCACCCTCATCTTCTCTATTGATTCGGTCGCATGATTAATCATGCTCTGCAGCCTGGACAGTATCCACCTGTCCTCTGCCTCCGTGCCTCCAATCTCTACTGCCTTGAGCACGGCGCACTCGTGATGGAATGCCTCCAGCCTGCCCTGTATCCCGGATACTGCCTCCATGTTAAAGTCCGCATCCTGGAGAAGCTCTGCTGATATGACTATTGCCAGCCTGATGGGGTCTGCACCATACTCCTGGATCGCCTTGCGCAGCGGAATGATATTCCCCATGCTCTTTGACATCTTGGAGCCGTTCATCAGGACCGAGCCATTAACTACGATCTGGCGCGGCCAGTGCTTCTCTGGAAATATTGCTATGTGGTTCATGACAAAGAAGGTCAGGTGGTTTGGAACCAGGTCGCGGCCCGAGTGCCTGGAGTCGACCGGATAAAAGTACATGAACTCGTCCCTGATCTTCCTGACGGTATCCTCCGGAATTCCCGTGGCCTCCGAGACTGCATCTGCTTGGCCCCTGCCCAGAAATATGTAGTCAAAGAACTCCCCCCCTGTCAGGGCTTCGGCGGATACGGCCCCGTCGTTTACAAACTTGGCTATGACGTAGTATGCCATGTATATCACAGAATCCGAGAGGCTCTCGACGATCCAGTCCTTGTCCCACGGCAGCTTTGTTCCCATGCCGTGCTGTCTTGCGCAGGCCCTCTCGCGAAGCCACCCTATGACATAGTTGAACTCGGGCCTTATCTCCTGGGGAAGTATGCTCATGGACTCAAAGCACCTTGTAGTCGACTCCTTCCACTGCGCGTCTGCATAGTTTAGAAACCACTGGTTGTTGAGAACCTTGACTACGCATTCTGCCCCGCACCTGCATCTTACCGGCGTGTTTGTCAGCTCCAGCATCATGTCTGCATATCCCTTCTCCCTGAGCCAGTCCCTTACGGGATCCTTTGCATGCTCTACTGGAAGCCCTGAAAACTCACCGGCGTTCTGCCTCAGCCTCCCGCCGTAAAACTCTGCGGCATAGACCTCCTTTGTGGCCTCCTCGATCCTTGGATCGTTCTGGTCTGTAATGCCCATCCTCCGAGTTACCTCGACGCCGGGCATCTCCCCGTACCCGTCAACCTCTATGATGGACTTGGGGGTGATTCCGGATGCTGCAGCCCCCCATTCCTCTGACTCCTTGAGATCCTCAAGTGCTTGGTAGTCAATCGGCGCATGCGCAGGAACCGACATGACCATGCCTGTGCCTGTCCCGCTCTGGACAAACCCCGCAGGAAGCATCACTACCGACTCGTCCCTGTGAGGCATGCTTGCTGACCTGCCTGCAAGCTCCGAGCCGCTGATCTCCCCGTCGTATGAGACTGTCTTGTCCTGAAACTCCAGCTTGTATGCACACTCTTGGCTTACAATCCATTTTTCACCGTCTACGGTGATCTTCTTGTATGTTATGCCCGGGTTGACCCACAGGTTTACCGCCCCGAATATGGTCTCGGGCCTCAGCGTTGCAGTAGGTATGACGTACTCTCCAAGCCTGAACTTGATCAGGGCATACTCTGTAAAGTCCGGCTCCACGTCTCCAAGCGTGTCGTGCTGCGATACCGGGTTCTGATCCCTCGGGCACCAGCCGACCGGATGGGATCCCTGGATGACCAGGTTCTTGTCCCTTAGCGTGCTGATCTGCCACTGGATGAACCTGCTATACACGGGATCGATGGTGGTAAACTCCCGCCTCCAGTCGATAGAGTATCCCATCTCTATCATTCCGGTTCTGATCTCCTCGTGAAAGTAGTCTGCAATCCTTACCGGCTCTGCAAATCCGCTGATTGCATCCTCGGGGACGCCGTACAGGTTCTTCAGGTTGTCTATAAGATCCGCATCGCCCTCCTCGACCCTTCTTGCCATGCCCAGTATCGGGGTTCCGGTATAGTGAAACGCCATTGGAAACAGCACGTTGTATCCCTTCATCCTGTAGAACCTTGCATGGATGTCTGCAAGCGTGTATGTCCTGCCGTGCCCCACGTGCTGCGGGGAGTTCGGGTACGGATATGCCACCGTGATGAACTTTTTTGGCCTTTGGTCCGGGTCGGCCTCAAACTGTCTGGACTGGTCCCACTCGTTCCTCCATTTGGCCTCGATGGCCGGCCAGTCTATCCTCCTTGTGGAATACTGTGATCTGGCCTCCCTTGATATCCTTTTTTTGTCCCCTGTGTCGTCCCTGCCCGTCATCTTGCCCATGCTGCTGCCTTTCCCTGAATCATTGATCTTGCCATGTCTATTGCCGCGTCTTTTTTAGATGTGTCCTTTCCGCCTCCCTGGGCAAATGCCGCGTCCCCTCCGCCTGCGCCCCCCAGAATCCTGGCCACTGCATCTGCTATGGCGCCTGCGTTTATTGTTCCTGCGGCCCTCTCCCCGGAGTGCACCATTACCCTGATGGTGGGCCCGGACTCGAATATTCCCACATATGCCGAGTCTGGAAGACTCTTTGTCAGCCTCTTGCCAAAGTTCATGTGAAAGTACTCGTCATACTGTTCGTGCCATGTCATGCACACCCTTGACTGGCCCATCACGAATATTCCGTTTATGGCCGTATCGGGCCGGCACTCCGATATCTGCCTTAGCAGCTCCGGAATCATCTCCCTTGAACTCCTCCTGTCCTGCTCCCTTTGCAGCTCCTGCTGCCTCCTTTGGGCATCCTCCTGCTGCTTGGCGCGTCTCCTTGACTCCTGCTCCCTTGCATACTCTGCAGCCGCATCCCCGGACACAAACTCAATCCTTACCACCCCGTCCTGAATCCTCTTGGTTTTTGTGATCTTGATGAGGCCTATCTCCCCAGTACTTCTGACATGGGTTCCTCCGCACGCCTCCACGTCCCTGTCGCCGATCGATACGATCCTGACTGCCTTTACCGGAACCACCCCGCCCTGGTATATGCTGAATCCGTACCTCTGCTCGGCTGTCCCCCTGTCGTGCCACTCTATTGATACGGGAAGATTCTGTACCACCATGCCGTTGGCCTCGTCCTCTATCTGCCGTACCTGCGCGGGGGTAAGAGACGAATGGTGCGTGATGTCGAGCCTTGCGTGATCGCTGTCCTTGAATGCCGAGTGCTGCCACACCCACGAACCCAGGATTCCCCTTGATGATGCGTTGAGTATGTGCGTGCTGGTGTGGTTTTTAGTTATGGCTCCCCTTCTTGCAGAGTCCACCGCACACCTGACAGTCTGGCCTTTCCCGGGAATTCCCCCTTCCAGCCTGTGTACGATGATGCTCCCGTGCCTGCTCACGTCAGTCACCCTGAATCCTGCCACCGTTCCATGGTCAGGCTCCTGGCCTCCGCCCCTTGCATAAAACGATGTCCTGTCAAGTACCACACAGTCATCCCAGGCCTTGAGTACCGTTGCGTCAAACTCTGCAGGATCGTCTCCGTAAAAGAGCGTCTCCGTCTCGGGCAGCCCGTCCAGTGGAAGGCTCTCTGCCTTGTCCCTTTTGGCTGACTGGTGCAGATCGGAGATCTTGGCGTATAATGCAGACGGAACCGTGTCAATCACGCCCATCTCCATGAGATACTCTGGCGTTATTCCGTCTGACTCGTACAGCCTGACAAGCTCATCCACGGTGGGCGTGCCCTTTTTGAGCACCTTGCCTGCCTTCTTCTTCATGCTGGCCTTGGATCCGTCATACCTCTCTGACTCTATCCCCAGAATCTTCTTGATGTCGTCCCGTTTCGAGTCAAGCTCGCCGTAGGTATCCATGAGATAGTCCACATGAAGGTCAATCAGTTCGTCTATGTCCAGTCTGAAATTGAGCCTGTCGACGGCGGCCCTGATCCTGCGCAGCATCATTCTCAGGTTGTACCCCCCTCCGACATTGCTTGGGAGGGCCCCGTCTGCCACTGCAAAGACCAGCGTCCTGAGATGGTCCGCAACCAGATACATGCCCTCGATGGGGGCGATCACCCTGTCTGCCATGTCGCCTGTGAGTCCTGCAGCCCTCACTGCGCGGGCCCTGGCATCATTCAGATCAAACTTCTCCAGCGACTTTGCAACCTCTGTAAAGTATGCCCGCAGTACCTCCGAGTCTGGATCAATCCCAATCATCTCTGAGAGCCTCTGGTTGATCGGACCAAAACAGCAGTCGTATGCAGTCGGCGTTCCTGTGGTTATCCATGCCAGCCTCTCAAGACCGGCCCCCATGTCTATGATCCTCTGGTCAAGTACCGTGTGCCTTCCAAGCTCCCCCTGAAACTCCGTAAAGACGGCGTTTCCCAGCTCCAGCCCACGGACAAAGTACTCCAGTGACGGACCAAAGGAACCGCCCCCGACCCACACGTCCTCTACAAAGACTACCTCCTCTCTTTTTATGCCGAACCTGTCTGTAAGCAGCCTGAAGTCAAGGTCGATGCATTCGTCCTTCCAGTATCCCCCGAGGCTGGGAATGCTGTGCTGCCCGATCATGCAAAAGCTTGAAAAATGCCTTCCGGTAACCCCGACATTTTCGAGATCCTTGAAACGCAGGCACGTCTGGGGAACCACCAAGGGATTTGCCGGAAACTCAAACACGACCTTTGAGCCCATAACCCTCTGAAAGTCTACAACCGACGCAATGGTAAAGTACAGGTCGTCGCGCCATCTGCAGACCACCGGATACCTGCTGATTGACGTGTGTCCGTTTTCTACAAAGAATTCCTCCACCTGCCTCCATGCCTGCGTGTAGTCAAATCTTTTGGAGGTGGGCGGATCCCCGATAAACGAGTACGTATCCTCTGCGTCATCCGGGCACAGGACCCTTTCTGCATCCAGGGTCCAGAAGAACCTGCCGCACCTTGCGCAGGATCTTCGTGCAAAGCCCTGTTCCTCAAAGAGTTTGACCTTGTAGTACC
The DNA here is from genome assembly GCA_965238275.1 of Candidatus Nitrosopumilus sp. GTDB lineage: Archaea > Thermoproteota > Nitrososphaeria > Nitrososphaerales > Nitrosopumilaceae > Nitrosopumilus. The sequence goes on along the minus strand of OZ250186.1, from coordinate 14,447 downwards.
TGTCCGAGTCTGATGAAAATTCCCTGAGGACCTCTCTTTTATCCAACTATGTGGGACTGTTTTATTCCAATATTAAGAACTAACGCTGTGCAAGAGTCGTCTGGGCTTGTAATGAATACGGGCCTGGAAGGAGGACGCATGCAGAATTCGGAGACTCATTAGACACGCCCTAGAGGAACCGGACAAAAAGAAATACTGCAGCAAGGACGCCCATGAATGCCACCCCGACATAGCTGAGAATCCGGATGCCCGCGTGTGGCCGGGCTGCCTTGTCAAGATGCCTGCCTCCCACCAGCCTAATGTGAAAGAATGCGATTATCGGAAACACGATAAAGCTAAGCACCGTGGCAAAATCCACCAGTTCCAGAAGGTTGTTGCCAAACCCGAATATCACAACAGACGAGCCTGCAGACAGAAGCACCAGAAGAGTGATGTTCATAAAGTTGCCCGTGAGACGCGTCTGTTCCATACCGGGCACCATCAGGCTTATCACCTTTTTGACGGATCTTGTGTATCCGTCCAAGATGGCAAGAATCGTGCCAAACATGACGGCAAATGCGGAAGCAGAGATTACAAGACTGCTCCACGGCCCGATCGTCTCGGTATACAGCGTGACTACCTGATGCGCAAAGTCAGCGCTACTGCTGGACAGCTCCTCGCCTGATCCAAAAAAGAGGTACGAGCCCAGAACCACAAACATCACTGCAAGCACGGCAGTGATCGCATACGAAACCCTGAACTCGGAGAGAGCCTCCTGAAGCCTTGGCCGGTACCCGGTTTGTTTTGCCCTTGCAAGCGCCCACAGACTCGTCCAGGCCGAAACCTCGATCGGGGCAGGCATAAACCCCATCAGGGCCAGAAGAAAGAACAGCCCTGCATCGGTCCACAGGCTTTCAGGCACAAATCCATCCACCATCCCCGTGGATCCGTTCCACAGGGAAATTGCAAATGCCGCCACAGTCGAGACCATCATCACGATGGCTATGATCTTGATGATGCCGTCCAGTGCGCCATACCTCCCTATGGCCAGAATCGACACGCATACGACAAACAGAATTATGGTAATCCACTCCTGCGAGGATCCAATCGAGAAGAGATGTGCAAAGAACCCCGCCGTTACAAACATCACGGCGCCGGTGACAAAGAACATCGTTGTCAGGGTGGCTCCAAAGAATATCCAGAGTTTCGTCTTGCCTAGGCTAAGATACCCGTCTATGATGCTGGTTCCTGTCGCGTTTGCATAACGCAGCCCGTATTCAAACGCAGGATACTTCAAGAGGCACGACAGAACCACAAATATCATGATCATTGGGCCAAACTCGGCTCCTGCCCGGGTAGACTGGATTAGGTGCGACACGCCGATCGCGGTACTTGCAAACAGTATGCCCGGTCCTGCTACCTTGACGGCGGATCTAACACATAGATTCATACGCATTGGATTTGTTTGGCGTATAGATATTTTATCAATGGGCAATGAATCCATGCTCATGCCACACGAAGAGAGCGGCATGGTGTTCTGAGCCTTGCATCAAATCAGAACATGGGCGGCATGAGGATCATCAAGCCATACCGGTACGGTGCACGTCAGCAAGACAAAGCCGTTTCACAGAATAACAGATTAAATAGAATGCGCAATCAACCCTATCCATGTTTGGTAAGAAACCCCCGCTGGAGGAAGGCGTTCATGTCTTTTCCGTAAAGAAGAACGGGGATTTTAACGACTTTATCTTTGCAGTAGTCACGCAGGTTCGGGAAAGGAAGGTGGGCATCAATGGCGTCATTGTCAATCCCGTGGGCCTCAAAAACAAGCTGATACAGGGCAAGACCGGGGAACGATCAAGGGAGATCCTTGAAAATCCGACACCTGACAACGTGGTTCTGGCATTGGTTTACAGGGTAGAGCATGAAAATTTTGCCGGAGTGCTTGATCTTGACACTGACAAGTGTGACTTAATCTCCCCCAAGATATACGAGATGATAGACAGCTGGATCCGGGAGTCGCTGCCTGAACACCTGAACAAGGTCCTCTCGCTGCCGCCTGGCACTGAAAGGGACGATGCAAAGAGGGTCCTAAGGCACCGGATGGAGACCCTCACTGACAAGAATCTAAGGCGGACGCTCTATTCGGTGTGCCGAAGCCTCAAGATTCTGTACTAGCCGCGCGCAGCCTGTCTGTGCAGCCTGCAGACGGTTTGCCTGCTGTTCGGGACGTATCGTGGCACTCGTTCAGGATCTGCCTGGTTTTGGAATGCCAAGTACGTAGCATATTCAATACGTATTTATTTCAAAATTCAAGAACAACTCTGATGCCCATCAACAAGGAGAAGATTGCAAAGAGACAGGAGGTCAAGGAGCACAACCCCGAGTTTGTCAGGCCGGAGAGCTGGCGGTATGTCAGACTTGCCACCGGCTGGAGAAAGCCAAAGGGCATCGATCATCACCAGAGAAAGCAAAAGAGCAGGGGCCGTCCCGGACTTGTAAAGATCGGGTATGGCGGTCCCAAGGAGTCCAAGGGGCTGCATCCGTCGGGATTTACGGACAATCTGGTTTACAATGTTAATGACTTGGAGGGACTGAACCCAAAGAAGGACGGAATCCGAATAGGGCACGGCGTTGGAACCCGAAAGCGAAGGGAGGTTGTCGTTAGTGCAGTGGAGAAAAAGTTCAAAATTTTTAACGCAAGAGTGAGTGCAATTGGTAATCAATCTTAACAGCAAGAAGAGGCTGGCAGCACGGGTCACCGGGGTTGGCGTTCACAGAATCCGGTTTGATTCTGATCACCTGAGTGACATTGCAGACGCGATCACGCGAAGCGACATCCGGAGCCTGATTACTGCAAACACAATTACCATAAAGTCGTTTACCGGCACGTCCAGGGGCAGGGCGCATACCAAGAAGGCGCAGAGAAACAAGAGAGGGACCACCCAGGGCTCAAAGCGGGGCACCAAGGGAGCCCGTGTGGGCAAAAAGGAGGTATACGTTGCCAAGGTTCGCTCGCTCAGGCGCCTGCTCAAGATTGCCAAGGACCGAAAGGATATCACCAATCCGGAGTTTTGGACATTATACAAGAGGGTGGGCGGGAACACTGTCCGAAACAAGGCACACCTGAGAACGCTGATGCAAGAGATTACAGAGAAACGAACCGATTAGAACCTGTGGAAGCTGTTCTTCATGTCCGTGATTCTTCCGTCCTGAATGTCAACCCCTTCCCGGCTTAGCATCTTAGTCTTGATCTCCGTGCCGTAGAGGTATCCGCCGACCTCTCCGGTAGACCTTACCACCCTGTGGCATGGGACTATCCCCGGGTACGGATTTCTGCTCATTATTCTCCCTATCTGCCTCTGTCCGTTCTTTAGTCCGACTGCCCGTGCCAGCTCGCCATATGTGGTAATCCTGCCCTCGGGAACCTCCATCAGCCTTTTGTAGACAAGTTCTTCAAGACTCATACCCTTGTTACCTCAAGTCCGGTGTGTCTGAGCATCTCAAAAACCTTTTGCCTGTATCCGCCAAGCCCCTTCCAGTCCAGCAGGGCAGCCTCCGCCATGCTGTTTCGCGCAAGAATGTGTGATAGGAGATTCTCGTCAAGATGCTCCAGGGCATGCTTTGGAACCACGGTTCCAAGCGCGTGCCTTCCCTCAAGAATCTCTTCTGTAAATTTTACAGAATAGTGCGTTCCGCCAAAACATACTGCCACGGGGTATTGCGGGATAGGATGCGACATTACCTGGTGGACCAGTGCGGCAACAGAATTGCACAGCGAGACGTCATTCCACTGGAGTTCCGTGGTCCCCACCTCGATGAATATGGCCGGTTTGTTCAGCGCGGTGGGCCCGTGGTGCGTCGCCTCTATGGTGATCTCAAAGCCGGGAAACCTGGCCCTGTTCTGCTGCAGGGTCTGAAGATACGTCTTTTGAAGATGCGGGTGCGGGATTGCAACCTCTCCCTGCCGTCCCCCGTACAGTGCCTGTGCAAAGTTTCCCGTACTGTGGCATGTAAGTGCAGGTACTCCTGCCTCCGAGGCGTGCTTTGAGAGGAACACAAACCCGTCATAGCCGTATCTCTCCTCCAGCCAGTCTGCAGATATGGCAGGCGTTGGAATTACCAGCAGGTCGTAGTATCTTCCGCAGAACACATCCCCCTCCTTCTTCTTTGTCATGTTGCCTGCAAGAAACCTTGCCATGTTGTGGCCTGCGGGATCGTCCTTGTATGCTACCAGCAACTCCATTAGCTAAGAGATATAAGGCAACCCTATTAATTTCCACCAATGAACCCTAGGTATACTTTGAAGAACATGCTCAACACCATGAAGATGGCCAAGAAGCCTGACAAGGATGAGTACCAACAGCATCTCAGACTGGTCCTGCTGGGAATAGCAGGCGTCGGGACCATCGGATTTATCATACAGTTCGTCTTTTCCGTGATTACATTTGGTAGGTAGAGTTGTCCGAAGAGATAAGATCACATCTGTTTGCAATACGGACCACCGGGGGGCAGGAGAAGGTGGTGATGAGGCTGCTGGAGGCAAAGGCCAAGTCAAACAAGATAAACATCCAGTCCGTACTGCTAGTTGACAACCTAAAGGGGTATGTGGTTATTGAGGCAGTCAATCCAAGCGATGCATACATGGCAGTAGAGGGAGTCAGGCATATCCGGGGCCAGCTGAGGGGCGAACTGGAATTCAAGGACATTGAAGGATACCTGATAAAGAGATCAACTGTATCCCAGCTGGCCATAGACAACATTGTGGAGATTACCGGAGGGCCGTTCAAGGGAATGAAGGCCACCATTACCAGGATAGATGTGGAAAAGGAGGAGGCCACCGTGGTGTTGCTGGATGCCTCGTACCAGCTGCCTGTTACCGTGGATGCAAACTATCTGAAACTTTCAAGTGAGGCTTAGCAAGGATTAAATTTTTCATACTGGGATGAACTGACATGGGAGAACAAAAAATAGAATCATTGGTAACAGGCGGAGCAGCATCTGCGGGCCCGCCCCTGGGCCCGGCGCTGGGTCCGTTGGGAGTCAACATCATGCAGGTCATCAAGGCAATCAACGACAAGACCAAGGACTTTGAGGGAATGAAGGTTCCAGTCGCTGTGATCGTGGACGGCGACACCAAGGAGTACAGGATCGAGATAGGGATTCCCTCGGCTGCAGCCCTCATCATGAAGGATGCAGGAATTCAAAAGGGCTCCGGAACATCAGGCACAGAGTGGGTAGGGGACGTCACCATGGACTCCATTATCAAGGTGGCAAACACAAAACTTGAAAAGTCATATGCCTCGTCGCTAAAGTCCGTTGCAAAGACAGTCATCGGTACGTGCCTCAGCCTGGGGATAAAGGTGGAGGGAATGACTCCAAAAGAGATCACTGCCGAGATCAACGCAGGCAAGTGGGACGCAAAGTTCCAATAGCTACCGAATCAGGTAAAGCGGATCCTTGTCAGTCTTTTGCAGCTCTACAAACGTCTCGGTGTTGTAGATGCCAGGAATCCTTCCAATCTTTTCAATGACTATGGTGTGCAGGGTGCTCAGATCCTTTGCATAAACCTGAATTATCATGTCAAACCTTCCCGTGACCTCTGATATCGCTACCACCTCGTCGGCATCCATGAGGCTGTCATGTATTGTATTCTTGAGCTTGGGATCGCGGTTGATTCCAACCGAGGCCTTGACGCTTATTCCAAGGAGGGCATCGTCTATCTCGATGGTAAACTTTTTGATCAGTCCGTTCTTGGTCATCCTCTTGATCCGGCTGTACAGGACCGATGCGTTGATCCCCATCTTTCTGGACAGGACTGGAATTGAGACGGAGCCGTCCTGCATCAGCTCGTAAAGCAGTGTTATGTCCAGTTCGTCGAATTTGGGCATGCTGTCTGAAAATTCTCCGGGAGACTTAATATGTGTAAGTTTTGGGATGTATCGGACAGGAATTATAGGTATTCTTCCTAAAAGATGTAATTTTTCAAAACGGCATACAGAAAAAATCCGATGCCCAGGCACCGCGATGCCCAGGCACCGCGATGCCCGTGTATGGCACCATGTGGCCGACAGCGTTGTCGCATGTGGCCTGCGTCACTTTAAAAAATCACAATCTTAACGATTTTAAGTAGGCTACCTAGAAAGCACACCGTAATGATTACAGAGTCCCAGCTTACAGAAATTATAAAGGAGGCCAAGAGTGCAGGCAAGCCAAGAGGATTCAAGCAGTCCGTGGAGCTGATTGTAAACTTTAAGGATATTGACGTAAAGAAGGGATTTGCCATAAACGAGGTGGTGCAGCTTCCAAAAAACATCTCCCCGTCGACTGTATGCGTCATGGCCACAGGAGACATGGGCCAGAAGGCAAGGCAGGCCAACGCAGACGCGGTTGTGGGGACCGAGGATCTGGACCGGTTTGCCATAAACAAGAGGGAGTCAAGAAAGTTCATCAACAAGTACGACTTTTTTCTGGCAGACACCAAGGTCATGCCGACTGTGGGAAAGACCCTTGGTCAGCTGCTAGGGCCCAGGGGAAAGATGCCGACGCCTGTTCCGTTCAATGCCCCGATCGAGGCATTCCTCCAGAGGTTCCGCACGTCAATTAAGATAAGGGCGCGGGCGTCACTGTCGCTATCGTGCAAGATTGGCGACGAGACCATGGATGATGCGGATCTGGCAGTCAACGCACACGCAATTCTTGGCGCAATAGAAAAGAAGCTGCCAAACGGCGAGAGGAACATCAAGAGGGTTATAGTAAAGACCACCATGGGCAGTCCAGTAAAACAGGCACAGGAGATCAAGAAGAGACATGCATGAGAACAGGACGACTTATCCGGCAAAAAAGACCCGGATGTATCAGCAGATGCAGAGCCTTCCCGGCAGATACCGGGTTATGGCCCTTGTCAGGATGGAGAAGGTACGCTCCACACAGATCCTGCCGCTGCGAAAGACTCTCAAGGATGATGTCGAGTTTGTAAGCGTCAAGGACAAGATCGCACAAAAGGCGCTCAGGGCGCTTGATGTTCCTGGAATTGCCGGCATGGCCGACGAGCTTACGGAGCAGTGCATGTTCCTCCTTACCAACATGTCTCCATTCAAGCTCAACATACTGCTGGCCAAGAACAGAATAATGATGGCAGCAAGGGGAGGCGATGTTGCTAGCATCGACGTGGTTGTGCCTGCAAAGAATACCGGAATTGCCCCCGGTCCGATGCTGACAGAGTTCAAGGGTGCAGGAATCCCAACCAAGATTGATCAGGGGACCATCTGGATTGCAAAGGACAGCACGCCTGTTCTCAAGGGTGAGGTAATCGGCGAGAAACTGGCCTCGATTCTGGGCAAGCTGGACATCAAGCCCATTGAGGCCGGAATATCACTTTATGCTGCACTCGAGGATGGCTCCAAGTATTCAAAAGACGATCTTGTCGTGGATGTTGAGAAGGTGCAAGACGAACTGGTACGGGCATACCATGAGGCAGCCTCGCTTTCGGTCGAGGCATCATACGTTACTCCCGAAAACGTCTCTCAGATACTCGGACGCGCCGCACAGCATGCACGCTCGCTGTCTGTCGAGTCCGGCTTTATGACAGATCAGACAAAACAGGAGATCCTTCAAAGGGCACATTCCAAGGCAAGATCTCTGGCAGACCAGGCCGACAACTATACCCCGGGATAGCACCATCATGACCGGATTCATCTCCGGGAGCAGCCAAGCCCGGCATGGGGTTCAGTATAAACGACTCTTGGCATATCCGTGACAACTGCCGCCACGGCGGCGGATCATGTCAATCCGGATTGGTTTTTCTAAAAAATTATGCAGCCTGCCGGTTTTGGATTTGTCATGATGGGACGAGTGCGCCCTCGCGACTTTTTCATGCCGGGATCCACACATGCCATCAGGCGGGATCCTGTGCCTATTGCTGGGAAATGATTATGGCCGGTTGGCTATACGCCCATAACAATTACAAGATAAAACAATATTCAAGTTGAAGGCTGGTCTAACCAAACAGGGAAGACAATCCTTCCATGGCTGCTTCCTCGGTCTTGCCAGTATCCTTGGGCTCCTCTTCCTTCTTAGCTTCAGTCTCTGCTGCAGCTGGTGCCGCTGCTGTTGCTGCAACTGCGACAGGTGTGGCCTTTACTGCCTCGTCAATGTTTACATCGGCCAATGCTGCAACAAGTGCCTTGACTTGAGTCTCATTGACCTCTGCACCTGATGCCCTTACTACCGAACTGATGTTTTCTTCGTTGACATCCTTGTTCAGCTTGTGAAGAAGCAAAGCTGCGTAAACGTATTCCATGAAATCAAGGCCCGACAGACATAATATAAAACTATGGAGATTTCTTTGTACGCGCCCAGATCCGTGCCTGAAAAAAAAAAATTGACCGGAGCATGCCTCCGTTTAGATCGTGGTGTCTGAAAACTGCCACATGCGTAAATCCGCCCCTGCGCGGGGAGTTCAGAATACTGGCCGCAGAGGATGAAAGGCCCAGAACCAGGGTGAAAGAATTGGAGGCCGCGCTGATTGCAGAGGGAGCAGGCCTGCACGTAAAAGGGATTGTTTGGAATTGGGGTTGGCATGGCGCGACAGAAAAATGGGAATGTATGAGAACGCGCATTCTCTCCATCACTGCCAATTCCCGTAAGAGATAATAAGGAAACTTGATTCGAATCGAAATATCTTATGATCAGACTCGAGCCTGAAATGATCATCCATGGGGGCGTAATCCCCTGACCCATATACAGGGTACCATGATTACTGACAGGTTCTCATCCCAATTGGCAGAATTTGGAATCAGCCCCTTCAAGGTTCACCGCAATCTGGCCGTGGAGGACATGGTGAATATTGCAACTGAGAGGGGAGAGGCCGTGACAAGCACGGCAGGCGCCATTTCCGTAAACACCGGCAAGTACACAGGGCGATCGCCTGACGACCGCTTTATCGTGTTTGATGATGTGACCCGCAATACAGTTGACTGGGGAAAGATCAACCATCAGTTTCCAAGCGACAGGTTCGGGATGATTCTTGAAAAGATGAAAAAATTTGTAGACGGCAGGGAGCTCTTTGTCTTTGACGGCTTTGTGGGCGCGGATCCAAAAAACCGCCTGCCGATCCGTGTCATCAATGACCATGTCTGGCAGAGCCTCTTCTCCAGAAACCTGTTCATCAGGCCGACAGACGAGGAACTGGAGCGGCACGAGCCCGAATTTACCGTCATGTGCATCAACGACTTCAAGGCCGTCCCGGAGGTTGACGGAACCAAGACTGACGTCTTCATACTGGTTGATCTGACCAGGAAGATTGTTCTCATCGGCGGCACAGCGTATGCCGGGGAGATAAAAAAATCCATGTTTACCGTGATGAACTTTCTCCTGCCTGAGCGCGGCGTCTTTCCGATGCACTGCTCTGCAAACATAGGGGAGGACGGGGGCACCGTGCTGTTCTTCGGGCTGTCAGGCACCGGCAAGACCACGCTGTCCACTGATCCCAACAGGAGGCTTGTGGGCGATGACGAGCACGGCTGGTCCGATAACGGCACATTCAACTTTGAGGGGGGATGCTATGCAAAATGCATCCGCCTGAGCCAGGAGGCAGAGCCTGAGATATGGAATGCCATCCGGGACGGCTCGGTCCTTGAAAATGTTGTGTTGAATAACGGCGTGTCAGACTATGATGATGACAGCCTTACCGAAAATACCCGGGTTGCATACCCGCTCCACTACATCCCGGGCGCGGTAACTCCAAGCGTGGCGGGAAACCCGAAGGTTATAGTATTTCTGACTGCCGATGCCCTGGGGGTACTGCCTCCGGTATCCAAACTGACCCGGGAGGGGGCCATGTACCACTTTATGTCCGGGTATACCAGCAAGCTTGCCGGAACCGAGAGGGGCATCAAGGAGCCCAAATTCGTATTCTCGGAATGCTTTGGGGCCCCGTTCATGCCCAGGCCAGCATCCGTATACGCAAGGCTGCTGGGAAAAAAGATCAACGAGCATAACGCAGTCGTCTATCTTGTAAACACCGGCTGGTCGGGCGGGCCGTACGGGACTGGCAAAAGAATCTCGATCAAGTACAGCCGCGCAATGGTTACTGCTGCGCTGTCTGGGGCACTTGACAACGTGGAGTACAGGCACGATGAACTGTTCAACCTGGACATTCCCGTGCACGTCGACGGCGTTCCGCCCGAGATTCTAAACCCCATGAACACCTGGGATGACAAGGAGATGTACCTGGCCTCGGCCAAGCGGCTTGCAGAGATGTTTGTTACAAACTTTAAACAGTTCAAGGATGCCTCACCAAAGATTGCAAATGCAGGTCCTAACCTTTCATCATCGTAATAGTAGTGGTTCTTCTTCTGACCACCCCTGCCATTCCTACCGCCGCCGTGATCACTACGATTATCCCGACGTGCCTTGCAGATATGTCGATGGGCTCTGGGCCGTCACGATCCTCTGCAAGCCAGTCAACTGTCACCGTGCTGTATGCCTCTGAGGCGTTCTCGTTTGAGACGATTCTGGCATCTATCCAGTATACTGCGTTTCTGTAAATCTCAATTGATGCATCCCTGTCCGGCGTGGCAGTTGCGGTGCGTACCCTCCCGTCCATGCTGTTAATGACTGAAATCTTTGCAAAGTCCCACTGATCCTGGTGCTGAACCTCAAAGAGAAGCCTCTGATTCTCCTGGCTTGTCGATATCGAGCCTGGGGTGTAGTGTATCAGGACCGGAACGCTGTATCTGGTCTGGCCGTGGCTGAGAACCACCCTTCCCTCGTGATCGCCAAAATCCCCTCCTGCCATGCTCATTTTGACATGCAGCGCATTCCCGTCCCTGGAATGGTCAAATTCTATGGACTCTGATCCCTCGAATTCTACGCTGACGTCATCTGGCATGCTGCCGATTGGCACCATCTCAATCCGGTGCTCTGATGTCATCCTGTATGGCGACATGCTTGTCACGATGTTTGGTGGCGTAATGATGAGGCCTGCCTCGTAGGCGCCTGCCAGGTTCAGCCTGCCATTGCCTGCATCCTGTATGGGAAACTCCGCCCCGTAGGCGTTTGAGACCGGCTTGACCGTAGTCATGAGAAGCGACCGTATCTGGCCGTTGTCCAGTTCGGGATTCTTTTGAAGGAGTAGCGCTGCTGCCCCGGCCACGTGCGGTGCCGCATAGCTTGTTCCGCTGGTAATGTTGTACATTGAGCCGTTCTGCGTGGTGTTGATGTATGCCCCCGGAGCCATGATGTCCGGCTTTGCGTAGAACGGCGATACCGGCCCCCTGGAACTAAAATGCACTACAAAGTCCGGATTATAAAAAAGGTGCATCACTCCATTACTGCCTGCCCTCTCCCTGATCTCAAGTCCCTCCTCCCTGTCTATTGATACCACCGGAATCCTTGGCTCGTACCCAGGTTCGATAAACTCGTGAATCAGCTCCCCCAGGAATAGCCCCGACTCGTTGTTGTACACAATCAGGGCCTTTGCCCCCGCATCGGCGGCATTCTTCTCCTTTATCGAAAAGTACAGCATCTGGCCTTCCACGTCGCTCCCCCTCTCCACTAGCACTATGGCATCCTCTGCCTCCCCCTCCTTCAGATCCGTGCTTTTCCCATACCCGCCAAAGACTATCTCTCCGGTGATCGGCTCGTCAAGAGTGGGAGAGCCAGCCATCGGAACCACGGTATACTGTTCCTCGCCTATCTCCAGTGTCGCGACAAGACTTGTCGTGATGTTGTTGTATGTGGCCCCGACAGTCAGCGCATTGATGCTCCCTCCGGGACTTCCGATGGTTTCGGGCTCCGGCCCGTCGTTTCCTGCTGCCACCACCACAAGGACGCCGTTTTCAACTGCCTGGTTCACTGCGCGGTCAATCTTTGTATTTGTGCTGTTCACCCCCAAGCTGATGTTTATTATGTCAGCCCCGTCTTCGACTGCCATGCCTATGGCCCTGACAATAAGATCCGATGAGACGCCCTCTCCGTCCTCTGATACCTTGTAGGCAAGGATTCGCGCCTTGGGAGCGATTCCGACCAGCTCCCCGTCTGCTGCAATTATTCCGGCAACCTGGGTCCCATGGCCGCTGGTATCCAACGGAGGCATGTCTCCCTGAATAAAGTTGTGTCCCCCAACCACCTTTCCGTCCTTGCCCCAGCCTGCCAGATCTGGGTGATTAAAGTCGACTCCCGTGTCAATCACTGCCACCGTGATTCCGGTACCATCAATTCCATCCTCCCTTGGAACGTCTGTTCCTATGTACGGGGCGCTGTTCTCCAGATATGTTCTGCCCTGGTCCCCGCCGTCTGGGGTCAATTCAAAAAGCATGATGCCTGCCGGGAACACGAGGATCAAAACGAGGAACAGGATTCTCATATGCACCCTGATGCATCTGCTGGTAAAAACGTATAATGCCCGTATCCGGCGCGCCCGGTTTTACCGGCACGCCCCCCAACGGCACTGTGGCGTGCCCGGCAATCCTTTACATAAACCAATAAATGGAATAGGCTTTCAAAACTCTCATGGGAAAATACACGCTTCCTGAAATGCCCTATGCATACGACGCGCTAGAGCCACACATTGATGCACGAACCATGGAGATTCACCATACAAAGCATCATCAGACATACACTGACAAACTAAATGCGGCCCTTGATACATGCCCTGCTGAGATTCAAGAGAAGGACATCCTTGAGATTCTTTCTGATATCAACTCAGTTCCGCAAGACAAGAGGGGTGCAATCAACTTCAACGGCGGTGGCTACGACAACCATAGGTTGTTTTGGAACAACATGAAGCCAAACGGAGGCGGGGAGCCAGGAGGATCAATTGCAGATGCAATCAACGATTCCTTTGGAAGCTTTTCTGACTTCAAGGAGAAGTTCTCATCCACTACGGCAGTAATCCAGGGAAGTGGCTGGGGATGGTTGGTATACAATCCTTCATCCGGAAAGGTGGAGTACAAGTCAATGCCAAACCAGACCAGTCCAAGAACCGAGGGATTGGTGCCGTTATTGGGATGTGATGTCTGGGAACATGCATACTATCTCAACTACCAGAACAAGAGACCAGTCTATATTGCAGCCTGGTGGAACGTCGTAAACTGGGACGAAGTGGAAAGCAGATTCTCAAAGGCCAAATAATTTTTTTATTTTTTATTTTTTATTTATCCAGATGTGATTCAATCCGGACTACTATGCAAATGCTGGCCTCTTTGCGTCCGTACGACCACCAGCCGGATGGCAATTCGGCTGCGTATGTATCTTATCTGGGGTTGCTGATTCCTGTTGCCCATTCAGGCCGCCCACAAAACCGGCGGCCCTTTCTGCCACATACGAACGCAGAAGCAACTGTTTAGATGCAGGCGGGTACTTCCAGATCTACGGATGCATATCAAGCCTCCACCACATAAGCATGTCATCAGGATGCCAAACCTCATCCCAGTCAGTTGCACGCGTCATAATACGTCCACATCCCAGTGACTTCGGCCCATTCCGGCGTTGCGGCCTAGGCAGTGTCGCAAAAGTCGGTGTAAAACTTCTCCAGGTAGCCGTTTTCGTGCAGCCACGCGCCTGCTGTCGCGGCATAACCGTTGCCCTCGCACCACACCGTCCCCAAGTGGCGACCATACTTGTCGAATGCTTGTATGGAGTCTTCGTCCATATACGCGGTGCTGCCTTGGGGCAAAGCGCCTTCAATGCCTTCGTAGCTTCCAAGGCACCGTCTTCCCCGCGTTCGGGCGTGTCAATCAGGCTGAGCCTGTACGCGATGGCGTCGAAATGCAGGGTGTCGCCGTCGACTATGCGGGTTATTTTGCCTCACACCGCGTTTGGGTGCACGCCCGCAGGCCATATGTCCACATGCACGGGTATCATCTCATTTTGGATTGTCTCATCATGCTCAACCGCGTCGTCACTTACGTCATATTGCATGGCCACGAACCACGCGGCGACTAGGACTGCGGCGATAATTATGATCATTTTGCCTCTACGCGGCATTACGCGGCCTCCCGTTGAATGCTTGCACCATTCATTATGATTGCAGTAATCTGGTAAACATAAAAGGTAATCCTCACAGAATCAATTTATCCCACCACGCCGTCATTATGCCATGAAGGACTGCGAGGAAGGTCTGTGCGTGATAGCACGTTTTCGTCAGGTCGCAGACGAGGACGAAAGGGCGGGCAGGCTAAAGTCGGCCAATCTCTTGAGAGACATCGCACTCTCCATGGAGTGCGTGGACTACGGCCTGTACTTGTTCGAGTACAAGTACGGGATCAAGACGTGTGATTAACATCAAAGTTTTCTCGACTCTGCTCAAATATGGTGAGCTCGCCTTAGAACAGTTAATTTTGCAAGATTCTGGAGAAGATCCGCAAATCTCACTTTTGAACAGTAAATCCATCAGATTACCATATTTGAACAGAGCCGACTTGAGGGCTCTGGTAAATTCTAGTGATCCGATCACCGAAATC